>JAFFTF010000003.1 GCA_022803075.1 Micrococcales bacterium 31B | reverse complement strand
TATAGACCATGGGGTTGATAGGCCAGATGTGGAAGCGTAGCAATACGTGTAGCTGACTGGTACTAATACGCCGATAACTTCAACCAAACACGATACAAACCCAAACCATGAACGGGAATGACATCGAAACACTGCATACGCGTCCACTGTACGGTTCACAAGAAACCATCCACACCACACACCCACCAACCCCCTCACCCCCCAGCGGGCTAGGGGGAGTGGCAAAGGGGTGTCGTGGACACCAACACATATATAGGCTTGAGGGAAACCCGAAGGGTTTCTCCTAAAGTTACGGCGGTCATAGCGTCAGGGAAAMGCCCGGTCCCATCCCGAACCCGGAAGCTAAGACTGACAGCGCTGATGGTACTGCACTCGCCAGGGTGTGGGAGAGTAAGACACCGCCGGACAACCACTCCGTAAGGGCCCCACAGTCACCGACAGTGGGGCCCTTACCACACCCCCCAACAACACCACCAACACACCCCAACCCAGCATCAACGGGCAAGCATCCCCCGCTCCCGCAAACCGGCTCTTCGGACATTGGGTGGGGGTCATGGGGTGAGGCCGCCGGCGACGAGGAGCATGCGTAATCGGTAGTTGTTGCGGTTGCGGTAGCCTCGGGCGAGTCTGCGGTGGAGTTCGATATCGCAGCGCCACACTCGTTGCCGCCACACGATCTGCACTCGTGTCACGCCGGGCACGTCATGCAGTACCCGTCGGCGTCGCCCCCGACCGACCGCGATGACCCGCACGACGGGCACCCAGCCACCGCCGGTGGGCTCCCGACCGTCACTATCAGCAGCCCGTCGCGCCGGTCGACACGCTCAACATGCACACCATCGAGGCCGAGAAGGAGATCGCAGCGGGAACACGGATCAACAGCAGAGAGCGCATCAGCGCACACCGAAGTACAGTGAGACACGTCGACGTCCTCGGAGACAATCAAACAGTTAGCACTACTGATCTTCGAGGATCTCGACCCCTACCCGCCAACCACTGCTACAGCCTCACCCCCACCCAATGTCCGAAGAGCCCGAAAACCCCCAACAACAACCCAAGCACCTACAGCCAAGCACCTACACACCCGCGCACCTCAAGAGAAAGCCCGCGGGGGCCATCTCACTCGATGGCCCCCGCGGGCTTTGCTGTGCCTGGCCGTAGCAGGCCGTGGCCGGCCAGACGTTACTTCTTCTTCTCCAGACCCGCGGCCTCCAGGTGGCCGGCCACGGCAGCCACCTCGGCGTCATTCAACGGCACCTGGGGGAGTGCCGTCAGGTGGGTGTCGATGACTCCCTGCAGCATCATGCCGGCCTTGAAGGCGCCGATGGCAGAGGAGTTGCGGCTCATTCTGTCCTCGGGCCCCACGTTGACGAGTTCGAAGAGGGCCAGCAGGCGCTCCTGCTCGTCGCGAGCCTCCTCCCACTTGCCCTCCCGTGCCGCCTTGAACAACCGCACATACCCGGCGGGGTCAACATTGCCGAGGCCGGGCACCACGCCGTCCGCTCCAGCCCAGAGGATGGTGTCCACGAGCAATTCGCTGCCCGTCAAGATGCTGAAGTTTGCGAACCGGTCGTCGCCCTTCACGGCCTGAATCAGGTACCGCAGGTTCGCGTCGTCTCCGCTTGAATCCTTGAGGCCCACGATCACGCCATCGGCCGCAAGACGCATAATCATCGCTCGGTCGAGCTTGCTGTGCACACACACGGGAATGTCGTACGCCCAAATGTCGATGTCTACGGCCTCGCGGACGAAACGGAAGTGCCGCTCGATCTCCAACCCGCTGGTACGGGTGTAAAAGGGAGCCGTCACCACAATGGCGTCCGCCCCGAATTCTTTGGCCGCACGTGCCTGCTCGATGACGCGTGCGGTAGTGGTGTCAATGACGCCGGCGAGCACGGGGACCCGACCCGCCACGTGCGCCACGGCGGTTTCGAGGACAACGCGGCGCTGCGCATCGGTCAGGTAGACAACCTCGGAACTCGAACCCAGCACGAAGACGCCGTCGACTCCGTTCGTGATGAGGTGATCCAGGGTGCGTTGCAGTGAGTCGACGTCAACTTCGAGATCGGCGGTCAGGGGCGTGCAGACAGGAGGAACGACGCCGGTAAGCTTGGCCATGAGAGTGTCCTTGAGTAGAAGAGTTACAGGAGGGTGGGCGCGGCGCCCAGCAGTTTTTGTGTGTAGGGGTGCGTGGGAGTGTCGAAGACCTGCTCTGCACTGCCCTGCTCCACGATCTGACCGCCATTCATAACGGCGATCGAATCGCTGATGTACCGCACAGTTTGAATGTCGTGCGAAATGAACACCATGCCCAGGCCGAACTCGCGTTTGAGGTCGGTGAGCAGGTTCAGAATCTGTGCGCGCACCGACACGTCGAGTGCGCTCGTGGGTTCGTCGGCCACGATGATGTCGGGCTGCAGGGCCAGAGCGCGTGCGATGGCCACGCGCTGTCGCTGGCCCCCCGAGATCTGCGCGGGTACCACCTCGGCGGCACTCGACGGCAAACCTACGGTGGCGAGCAGTTCATACACGCGTTCCTCGCGGGAACGCTCCGTGCCGATGCCATGCACCTGCAGCGGGTCCTTCAGAATGTTCATCACCGTCATGCGAGGGTTCAACGCGGTGGCGGGATCTTGGAATACCACGCTCACCGTGCGGCCGAAATCCTTGCGCATCGCAGCGTTTCGCTTAATCGCGGGCTGACCCTTGAAGAGCACCTCGCCCTTCGTGGGTCGTTGCAGGCCCACCAGCACGCGCGCAAGAGTTGATTTGCCGCAGCCGGATTCGCCCACGATGCCGATCGTGTGACCCTTGCGCAACGACATCGACACGTCGTTCACCGCGTGAACGGTACCCGGGCGGAAGATTCCACCAGTGCGAGTTTTATGAATCACGTGAATGTTGCGCAGTTCCAACACCAACTCGCCAGAATCTGCCCGCTCAGCCACCTGGGCGTCCGACTTGGTCATGTCAATCATTTCGCACCCATTTCTGCCGCCGGAGCGGGCGTGATGCCCGCGCGCGCGGCATAGAAGTGTTCCACGCTGCCCGGAATCTCTACCAGGGCGAGCGAACGGTTGGGGTCGGCATCGGGCGCCACCGAACGAGGCGCGAAGCGGTCACCGTTCGGAAAGTCGCGCGGCGATGGCACGGTGCCGGGAATTTGATGCAGTCGCGCCTGATCATCTTCGACAGACAGCACCGAGCCCAGCAGGCCCCGCGTGTACTCGTGGCGCGGGTCCATTAGCAGGTCGCGCGTCTTGCCGCTCTCGACCACCTGGCCCGCGTACATGACGGTGATGCGGTGCGCCAGCGATGCTACGAGGGCTAGGTCGTGGCTCACGAAGATCATGGCGAAGCCCAGCTTCTCACGCAGTTCGTTCAGTAGGTCGACTACCTGCTTTTGCACCGTCACGTCGAGTGCCGTCGTGGGTTCATCCGCGACCACGAGCTTCGGATCTCGGGTGAGCGACATGGCGATCAGCACGCGCTGGCGCTGGCCACCCGAGAGTTCGTGTGGATAGCTGCCCAGGGTGCGCTTGGCGTCCAGGCCGACCAGATTTAGCAGATCCTCCGCGCTGCGCGTGCCGCCGCGGCGAATCAACTGACCCATCTGTGCGCTGATCTTCATCGACGGATTCAGCGAGCTCAGCGCGTCCTGGTAGATCATCGACATGTCATGGCCGCGCAGGGCATTGCGTTCGGAGGGGGTCAACGTCAGCAGGTCGCGGCCCTGGAACAAGATCTTGCCGGTCACTCGTGCGCTCTTGGGCAGCAGGCCCATGATGGCGAGCGACGTGAGCGACTTGCCACAGCCGGATTCGCCGACGAGGGCCATGGTCTCTGAGGGGTGCACCTTAAAGCTGATGTTGTCGACAATCGCGATGTCGCCGTACCGCTCGGGGAAGTAGATGCTCAGGTTTTGCACCTCGATCAGAGCCGCGTCGCTGCCTGCAAAGTGCAGCCGGTCGTCGCGCTGGCTCTCCGCGGCGCGCAGACGATCCAGGTGTTCTTCGAGGGGCACCGCGGCCAGGGCCCTGGACGCTCCGGTTGCCTCCTTTGCACCGCCGGTTGCGACCTGCTCGGCCTCGCGAACGACATCCGCGCTGCGGGTCACCGCTGCAGGGGCGTTCTTGCGGGCCTTGATCCGGCGCAGTGCCGGGTTAGCCATGGCGTCGGTGATGCCCTCGGCGATCATGTTGAGGCACACGACGGTGGCGAGAATGAACAGGCCTGGGAACAGTGCGGTCCACGACTTGCTGTCGAGCACCATGAGCTGGCCGTCCTTGATCACCGAACCCCAGGAGGGATCCGGAGGCTGGATGCCCGCGCCGATGAACGAGAGGCTGGCCTCAAACACGATCGCGTCGGCGACCATGATGGTCGCGAACACGAGCACGGGGGCCGCGCAGTTGACCACGACGTGCTTGACGACGATCCACGGGGTGGGCGCGCCGATGACCTTCTCGGCGGCCACGTAGTCCTCGCCGTATTGGGCGAGCACGTTAGCCCGCACGACACGTGCGACGGAGGGCATATAGAGAAAGCCGATGGCGCCGATGAGTACGGGGATCGAGCGGCCGAACACGGTCACGAACAGCGCGGCGAGTGCGATCACGGGGAAGGCCATGATGATGTCGAGGACGCGCATGATGATGCCGCTGACGAGCTTATTGGCGGTGGCGGCGGCTGCGCCCAGGATCGAGCCGAGCACCAGTGCGACGAGCGTGGCACCGAGGCCGATGGCGAGCGACCAGCGGCCGCCGTACAGCACGCGAGCGAAGACATCGCGGCCCTGGAGGTCGGTCCCGAACCAGTTCGTGCCATTCGGGGCGACGGCGAAGTTTTCTGTCGGTTCGATGGGGTCGAGGCGGGCGACCGCCGGTGCGACGATACACGCCAGTACGATGAGCGCGAGCACCGCCACAGCGATCCAGGTCGATAGGGTGAGGCCGCGGAACTTGATGCCCGGCTGGCTGAGGCGTTCAGTGAGTTTCTTTCTCATGCTGCGGCACTCCTCATGCGGGGGTTGACGATTAGATACAGGATGTCGACGATCAGGTTGACGATTACAAAGCCCGTGGCAATGACGATGACGACTCCCTGCACCACGAACGGGTCGCTATTGGTCACGGCGTAGATCATTTTCTGACCCATGCCCGGCAGGGTGAAGGTGGCTTCGATGACGACGGCACCGCCCAGCAGGTAGCCGATGCGTAGGCCGAGCACTGTCAGCGGGTTGATGAGGGCGTTGCGCAGTACATTTCGCCCTACGACGACGATGCGCGGCAGGCCGTTGCCTACGGCGGTGCGCACATAGTCTTTGTCGAGTTCTTCGACCATCGACGTACGCACGATGCGGGTCATTTGGGCAGAGAGCGGAATCGCGAGGGAGACCGCCGGCAGCGCAAGGTAGCGCAAGAACTCGCCGAAGCCATCTGCCGGGTTCACGTAACCGCCGGTGGGAAACACCTTGGTATTGATGGCGAAGGCCTGGATCAGGATAAGCGCCACCCAGAACGAGGGGGCGGCCACGCCGATGAGGGAAATCATGCGAATCAGATTGTCGGGCCAGCGATCGCGGTAGAGGGCGGCGATCACACCGAGCACGAACGAAACGACGATGGTGATGAGGGCGCCAAGCACCGTCAACTGAATGGTGAGGGGTAGGGCCATGCCCACGATCTCGGAGACGGCCTGGCCGTTTTGGAGGCTGTTGCCCATGTCGCCCTGCAGGAGGTTCCCGATAAACCGGAAGTACTGCACGATGAGGGGGTCGTTGAGGCCATTCTCGACACGGAAGGCTTCGAGTTCTGCCTCGGTGGGGTTCCGGTCAGCTAGGGCTGCGATGGCGGGGTCGCCACCCGAGAATTGCATCACGATAAAGACGAACAGGATGATGCCGAGTAGCAAAGGCACCAACATGAGGATGCGTTGAATGATCATGCGCACGAGTTGTGCCATGTGCTGTCCTTGGGGGTCGTAGGCGAGCCTGCGAGACGCAGCCCGGCAAGAGCTGGAGGGCAGGACCGATGAGGGGGCCGGGGGCGGCCCCCTCATCAGAATGGGGTGAACTGCTAGGCGTTCTTCGCCGGGTTCATGTCGAGACCCGGGATCGGCAGGGCCTTGATACCCGTGAGGCGAGTCGGGTCCCAGCCCGTGATGTTGTTGGCCCAGACGACGGGGTACAGGACGACCTCCTCGGACATGGTGTTCAGGATGGCCTGCAGTTGTTCCTTCTGCTTGGCGGCGTCGGTCTCTTGGGCCGCAGTGTCCATTGCCGTGAAGAGGGCTCCGGCGGGCTCCGACGCATCCCACTTGGTGTACTTCATCCAGAGGCCACCCTTGGCGTAGTAGTTACGCAGCAGGAGGTCGGGGTCGGTGCCGAATTGCTGGGGGTTGCCGGCGCCCAGGGCGATCTGGTAGCCCGCGTTCTGATCCATCTTCTTGAACAGCGCCGCCGTATCCATGGGGCTGAGCGTGACGTCGAGTCCTGCGGCCTTCCAGCCCTCCTGGATCACGGGGAGGCAGTCCTGCACCCAGGTCACGTTGACCGAGAGCAGCTCGACCTTCTGGCCCGCTGGCACCCCGGCCTCAGCGAGCAGCGACTTGGCCTTGGCAGCGTCGTATGCGAAGGCATTTGTCGCTGCAGCGAATCCAAGGAAGTCGGGCAGGGCGCTCTTGGGTACCTGGCCGGTTCCCCGCAGGGCCACGCTGATCAACTTGTCGTAGTCGATCGCGTGGAACAGGGCCTGGCGTGCGCGCGGGTCGTCGAAGGGCTTGGCCGCGGTATTGAACATGAGGAACGCGCAGCCGGCTCCCGAGCCGGTCTCCACGGTCTTGCCCGCCGCCTTCAACGTTTCGATGTTGGCAGCCGGCACATTGTCTGACGCCACGGCTTCGCCCGAGACGAGCTTGTTGACGCGGGCGGTCGCATCGGTGATCGACTGCCACTGCATCGTGTTGAAGTTGGGCTTGAACGGACCGGTGTAGTCCGCGTTGGCCGCGAAGGTCGTGCTCGTGCCCGGCACATTGGCCGTGACCTTATAGGGGCCCGTTCCCATGGGCAGCAGGGGCGCGCCCGTGGCCAGCTCGGCCCACTTGCCGTCAAAGGCAGACTTCGAAACGATCTTGATCATTTCGAGGCGTGCGAGGCCCAGGTCGAAGGGGTAGTTGAGGTTCAGCTGCACTGTCGTGTCGTCGACCTTGACGGCCTCCTTGAGCCAGGCTCGGAAGAACGTGTTGATGTAGACGAATTTCTCGGAGCCGTCGTCCGCTTTTGCGCCCGTGGGCTTCAGTGCTCGGTCGAACGAGAAGACGACGTCGTCGATGGTGACGTCGCTGCCGTCGTGGAACTTCGCCCCGTCGCGCAACTCAAAGGTCCACGAGGTGGCCGCCTTTTCGGTCGGCAGGGCCTTCGCGAGCGCGGGGGAGGCCTCGCCGGTCGAGAGGTCAAACGTCACGAGGCCCTCGTAGATGTGACGGTTAGCCGCCATGCAGAAGGCCGAGGCGGTTTCGAACGGGTCCCACGATTGGTTGCTGCCGTAGCCAACGACTGCCGTAATGTCCCCGCTGGGGCCCGAGTACGTACCTGACGCGCCACCGCTCGACGAGGCATCCCCGCCCGAGTTGCTGGTAACGGCTACTGTTGAGCTGGGGCCGCCGCTGCAAGCGGCCAAGGCCGCGCTGATGGCGGCGGCGCTGGCGAAGGCTCCGCCCAGTTTGAGGACGCCACGGCGGTTGATTTCGGGGGACTTCTTGAGGTTCATGATGCTCCTGCTCAACGTTGATACAGTGTGGGGTCGAAAGCTCTCCGAGCCGCTGATCGACTAGTTGTAGGACAACCTACATGATGCTACTCTAGACACCACGCGAAGGCGCGTCAAGCCGGGGCAATTAACAGTCTTGGATTACGTATCGTGGGCCAGTCCATCCCACACGGCGGAAGGTAGTGTCACCATGCACAAGCCACGTTCTCTGGCTCGGTCGAGTCTGGTTTCAGAAGTTCAATTATCGATCAAAGAGCTTATTTTTCAGCAGCGGCTTGGGTCTGGTGACCCTCTGCCCACCGAGCACGAACTGGCGGAAGAGCTCGGAGTCAGCAGAAACTCGCTGCGCGAGGCGCTCAAAGTGCTAGAAGCCACGGGCGTCGTCAACATCAAGCGCGGCAATGGCATGTTCGTGGGAGGGATGAGCCTGCGCGGCATGATTCAGGAACTAGTTTTTCACGCGCGCCTATCAGCCGCCACGGGGAGCAAGGAGCTTCACGACCTCGTGGAGCTGCGAGAGTTTCTCGAGACCTCACTCATGGCCCCGGTGTCAGGGGCCTGCACCCCCGCTCACCTTGACACGCTGAACGGTCTTGTCGACGAGATGGAACGCGAGTCGCACCACGGGATGCCGCCCGCCGAAATCGACCGCAAGTTTCATGAGGCACTCTATGCACCCCTCGGAAACCCGTTCATCTCGCAGTTGTTGGCCGCCTTCTGGGAGGTCTTGCGCACCCTGGATGAGCACTTACCTGAGGGGACCGAGACGCCCACGTCTATCGTAGAAGTGCACCGCGCCATCGTCCGCGGCATTGAATCACGTGACTCCGTCGCCGCTCAGGCCGCCATGACGACCCACTTCGATGGCATCAAGCGGCGGCTGCAGCGCATCGACGCGGCCAACCTCGATTAGTCGCGTCTGACCAGGGAACCATTTGTGATTCCGTTCGTTTAGCATGGAGAGACGCTCGGTCGCGACGGAGCGTGCGTTTTCATCTCTCCACCCGATCAGAGGAGCACCATGCCAAATCCGGTCTTAAAGAACGACAAAATGTTCCAGCCCGGCGGCTACGCGGGCTTTGACGCGCCCTACGGCCAACCGCAGTCGCGGGGCACCCAGCAGCAGCCCTACGGCCAGCAGCAGGCGCCCTACCAGCAGCCCTACGGCCAGCAGCAGGCGCCCTACCAGCAGTACCCGCAGCAGGGCGGCGGCACGGTTCCACCCGTCAACGACCTGAACGCCATGTACAACAGCCCCGCTGCGTCTAACGCGCGCATGGGCCGCATGACCTATGAAGACGTCGTCATGCGCACGTCAATGCTGTTCGGCATCTTGCTGGTCGGATTCGTCGGGGCTTGGTTTGCGCCCACCGGGCTCAAGCTGCCCCTCATGATAGGCGGCGCGCTGGTCGGCTTCGTGCTGGGCCTCGTGAACTCCTTCAAGAGCAAGCCCTCGCCCCTGCTGATCGGCATCTACGCAGCGGCCCAGGGCCTTTTCCTCGGCGGCATCAGCTGGACGTTCGAACTCATGTACCCCGGCATCGTGATGCAGGCCGTGCTGGCCACCCTCTCGGTGTTCGCGGCCGTCCTGCTCGGGTTTCGCTCGGGCAAGTTGCGCACCTCGCCAAAACTCACGCGCATCTTCATGATTGCCATGATCGGTTACGCGATCTTCAGCCTCGTGAACCTCGTGCTGGTCATGACCGGCGCGCTGGACGGCTGGGGCATGCGCAGTGGCCCCCTGGGTCTCATCATCGGCGTGATCGCCGTGTTGCTGGCCGCCTACTCGCTCGTGATGGACTTCGAAACCGTGCAGCAGGGCGTCAAGAACGGCGTGCCGCAGGTGTACTCCTGGAAGTGCGGCTTCGGTCTCCTGGTCACCCTCGTCTGGATGTACCTCGAGATCCTGCGCATCATCGCGATCCTACGCGGCAGCGACTAACACTCCGCCAAAGGGGCCCGAAGCGCAATGCTTCGGGCCCCTTTGCCGTGGGCGGCAGCACGTGCGCGTCACCGTAGACTGAGCACATGAGTTTTGCCGAGGCCGCGGGCCACCGCGATCCCCGTGACGGCGTCGCGCTCGAACTGCAGCGGGTCGTGCTGCGCCTGCAGTCTCTCGGTCCGCAACGAGTGGCGGCACACGAGGCCGACGTCCGCGCGGCCCTCGAAATACTCGCGGACGCCGCCTGGGCCGCCGAATTCGGTGAGCCGGCGCTGGCAGGGGGGCCGGAGCGTCCGGCCTTACCGGCCCTACCGCCCCACGCCGCGGCAGATCAACTAACCGTCGTCACGCGGGACCTGCTCGACGCCAGGCCCGACGAGCACACCCTGCACGAGGCCGCCGAGACCCTCGTCACGCTGCGCCGCACCCTACCCTGACCCTTACAGTCGTTGCAGGATCACGGCCATTCCCTGGCCGCCGCCCACGCACATCGTGGCGGCGCCCAACTCTCCGTCGCGTTCACGAAGGTTGTGCAGCAGTGTCGTGACGATGCGGGCGCCGGTGCTGCCAAACGGGTGGCCCAGCGCGATGGCACCGCCAGCGATGTTGACGCGTTCGGGGTCGAGCCCCAAGGTGCGGTATGAGGCCACGACCTGCACCGCGAAGGCCTCGTTGATCTCGACGGCGTCGAGATCGGCGACCTCGAGGCCCGCCGTGGCGAGGGCCCGTCGGGTTGATTCGATCGGTCCGAGCCCCATGACTTCGGGGGAAAGCCCGGAGACACCCGTCGACACGACGCGCGCGAGCGGGGTGAGACCGTGCGCGGCAGCGTACTCGTTACTCGTCACCACGAGGGCAGCGGCGCCATCGGAGAGCGGGCAGCAGTTGCCCGCGGTGACCGAGCCGTGGGGAATGAACGCGGGGGCGAGGCCCGTCAAGCCCTCGGCCGTCGTGCCAGGTCGAGGCGAGTCGTCGCGGTCGACGATGGTGCCGTCGGCCAGCGTAAAGGGCGTGATCTCGCGTGCGAAACGACCGCTGGCGATGGCCGCCGCGGCCCGCTGCTGAGACGACAGCGCCCACTCGTCCTGCTCTTCGCGGGAGACCCCCGAGTGCGCCGCGACAAACTCGGCGGTCAGGCCCATCGCGAGGTACACCTGGGGCAACCCGCCCTGCGCGCGCGGGTCTGACCATGACAGGGGTGGCGCGGCGAGTTGTGCCGTCACGCGTTCCTTCGCGGCGTCGAACAGGGGGTTCTCGACCTCGCTGGAACCCTGACCGGCCCCGTGAAAGTTCGGGTAGCGCGACACCATCTCGACGCCACCGGTGAGGAACACGTCGCCTTCGCCGCACCGAATCGCGTGGGTGGCCATCCGCAGGGTCTGCAGCGAGCTGGCGCAGAACCGGTTGATGGTGGCCCCGCCGACGTGGTCGAGGCCTAGCAGCACGTTGATGATGCGCGCGAGGTTGTAGCCCTGCTCGTGGGCGGGCTCGGCGCACCCCCAATAGGTGTCGAGCAGATCGGCGGGGTCCACCCCCGCCGCGTCGAGGGCCGCGCGTGCCATTGCGGCGCTGAGGTCGTCGGGGCGAACTTGAGTGAGTGAGCCCTTGAAGGCGCGCCCGATGGGGCTACGTGCCGTCGAGACGATGACGGCGTCGCGGGGGCTAAGCGGCGGCAAAGTTGGCATGGGGCACCTCGTGTGGAGTCCGGATCGGGCGCTGGCGGTGGGCTTCGGTGCCCTTCCCGATGGGTTCCAGGCTACGCGAAGGCAGCCCAGATTATGAACACTTGAGCGGGGTCTTCGTCACGAGTTGCCGTTCATAATCGCTGGTCATTCGTGCGCGAAGGGGTTGCCCGTGGGCTGCGCCGCGACCCCATCGCCATTTAATGTGAAACTTGAAGGCGTGAAATACGCCTCCAGCATCGTTGACCTGATCGGAAACACGCCCCTCGTTCGCCTGAACTCGGTGACCAATGGCCTCAGCGCGACCATTCTCGCAAAGATCGAGTACCTCAACCCCGGCGGTTCGTCGAAGGACCGCATCGCCGCCAAGATCATTGAAGCGGCCGAGCGCGAGGGGCGCCTGCAGCCGGGCGGCACGATTGTCGAACCCACCAGCGGTAACACCGGTATCGGCCTCGCCCTGTTTGCGCAGCAGCGCGGCTACCGGTGCGTGTTCGTGTGCCCCGACAAGGTGAGCGAAGACAAGCGCAACGTGCTCAAGGCATACGGCGCCGAGGTGGTGGTATGCCCCACGAACGTCGAGCCCTCCGACCCGCGCTCGTACTACCGCGTCTCCGACCGTCTCGCTGCCGAGATTCCGGGCGGCTTCAAGCCCAATCAGTACAGCAACCTCAACGGGCCCGAATCGCACTACGAAACGACGGGCCCCGAAATCTGGGACGACACGGATGGAGCAGTGACCCACTTCGTGGCCGGCGTGGGCACGGGTGGCACCATCACGGGCACGGGCCGGTACCTCAAGGAGGTGTCCGGTGGTGCGGTGCAGGTGATCGGGGCGGACCCCGACAATTCCGTCTACTCGGGGGGTAGCGGGCGCTCGTATCTCGTCGAGGGTGTGGGCGAAGACTTCTGGCCCGAGGCCTTCGACCGCACGCTGCCTGACGCCATCGTCGCCGCGAGCGACGCCGAGTGCTTCGAGATGACCCGCCGCCTCGCGCGCGAGGAGGGACTGCTCGTGGGCGGCTCGTGCGGCCTCGCCGTGATCGCCGCCGTCAAATACGCGCGCGAACTGGAGGCGCGCGACCCGGAGGCGGCCGCCCGGGCCGTCATTGTGGTATTGCTGCCCGACGGCGGCCGCGGGTACCTCAACAAGATTTTCTCGGATTCCTGGATGTACCAGCACGGCTTCGCGGTAGAAAGCGAGGACGCCGAGGCTGCCGCCGTGGGTGGGTGGCACGAGCGGGCGGGTTCCCCCGAGCCCCACGTGCTGCGCAGCGCCACCCTCGGTCAGGCCATCGACGTGTTGCGGACCACCGATGTGGTGCCGGTCTACGCGGTCGAGCCTCCCGTGACCGATGGCGAAATGGTGGGCTCCCTGTCGAGCGGCGGCGTGCTGGCTGCCCTCGCACGCGGCGCCTCGCTCGACGAGAGCGTCGCCGACCACCTTGAACCGGTGCTGCCCAAGATCGGCACCTTTGAGTCGGTCGAGCGGTTGCGCGAGCTGCTGATCGCGAACCCCGCGGTGAGCGTCATGCGGCTCGGTAAGCCCGTCGGCGTGCTGCATCGCGAGCACGTGCTGGGCTCGTGACCACGCGAGAGTTGTGGTGGGCTGCGCGCCCGCGCGGGTAGTCTGCGGTCGCAGTCGGCCCTCAGCCTGAACGGCTGGGGGCCGTTTTCACAACTTGAGGGCGACGTTCTCAGAGAGTGCACAAGTGCGATGGATAGCCAACTCAAACTCGGGGTGTCTACTCATACATGTGACGCAGCGGAGGGAAACCTCCAGTGGCCCGGAAGGCAGTTCCTCGTGTTTTGCCGGATGAGCCACGACACCTGTGAAATGGTATGAATCTCTGGCGAGAATCAGTTCAATACCGCGATCCCCTGGCGATATTGAACACGTGACTGGGGCCTGGACAACCTCATTCACACCAAAAATTGTGGGCCGCACCGATTTCGGTGCGGCCCACAATTTTGTGTCGCTCGATGCGAAATGCCCGCCGCCGACGCTGGCCGACGGCGGTTGGCGCCTGGCTAGCTGAGCGCCTGCTTGAGGTCCTCAATCAAATCGTCAGCGTCTTCGATGCCCACCGAGACCCGCACGAGGTCCTCGGGCACCTCGAGCGCCGAACCGGCGACCGACGCGTGCGTCATGAGGCCGGGGTGCTCGATCAGCGACTCCACGCCGCCCAGCGACTCCGCCAGGGCGAACACCTTAGTCTTGGCGACCACCTGCAGCGCCGACTCCTTGGAGCCGGTGCGGAACGAGATCATGCCGCCGAAGCGACGCATCTGCTTCGCCGCCACCGCATGGTGCGGGTGCGACTCGAGGCCGGGGTAGAGCACCTCGGTGACTTCGGGGTGGTCTTGCAAAAACTCCACGACGCGCTCGGCGTTGTCGCAGTGCTGATTGACGCGCACGGCCAGCGTCTTCAGTCCGCGCAGGGCCAGCCACGCATCGAACGGGCCGGGTACCGCGCCCGCCGCGTTGGCGAGGAACCCAATGGCCTCGGCAACCGACTCGTCACTGCCGGGTACCTTGGCGCCCGCCGCAATCATGGCGGCGCCGCCGACCACGTCGGAGTGCCCGCCGATGTACTTGGTGGTCGAGTGCACCACGATGTCGGCCCCCAGCGCGATCGGCTGCTGCAGGTAAGGCGTCGCAAATGTGTTGTCGACGACCAAGAGCGCGCCGGCCTCGTGGGCGATGGCGGCGAGGGCCTCGATGTCGGCAATGTTCAGCAGGGGGTTGGTCGGAGTCTCGACCCAAATGACCCGCGTGGTGGGCGTGAGAGCTGCCCGCACGGCGTCCAGGTCAGAAAGGTCCACGGGGGTGTTAGTGATGCCCCAGCGCGTGTGTACGCGATTGATGAGCCGGTAGGTGCCACCGTAGGCGTCGTTCGGCACCAGCACGTGGTCGCCGGGGTTCAGCACCGAGCGCAGGATCACGTCTTCGGCGGCGAGTCCGGTCGCGAAGGCGAATGCGTCCGCCGCGCCCTCAACGGCAGCGAGGGCCTCCTCGTAGGCCGTGCGCGTGGGGTTGCCCGAGCGCGAGTATTCGTAGCCGTTGCGCAGGTTGCCCACGCCGTCTTGCTTGTAGGTGGAGACCTGGTAGATGGGTACTACTACCGCTCCGGTCTGGGGGTCGGGTTCTTGGCCCGCGTGAATTGCGCGGGTCGCAAAGCCCGCCGTCTGCCATTCGTTTTGATTCTGAGTCACCCTCCGAGTGTAGGCGCGGCGCGGGGGCGGCCCTAATGACCGGTTCACCGTTCGCAATATCGGACGCCCGCGGGCCCCCTTGGCCGGCCGGGCGCGCTGGCAGCGTGGCCCATCCGAACGGCTGTCGGCACCGAACTGCGGGGGATAGGCTGAAGAGACGACGCGGGAGGACGATATGTGGAACTCAATTAATGACCTCATGCAGGCGCTCAATGGGCATAAGACTCTCATGGTGGAGCCCGACCAGGCGCTGCCTGGCCGAGCCAGGCGCGAGTTCGCGGTGCCCGCCGAGCATCCCTTGCTGCAGGCTCCGCTCGAGGGGCCGTTCCCCGCCGACGTCGAGGTGGTGTATGTCGCCATGGGCTGCTTTTGGGGCGCCGAGCGCGCCATGTGGCAGGTGCCTGGCGTTTTCACGACGGCCGTGGGGTATCAGGGCGGGTATACGCCCCACGCTAACTACAACGAGGTGTGCACGGGTAAAACGGGGCACACCGAGGCGGTGCTGGTCGCGTACCGACCCGGCGCGCTCGATGCCGTCTTGAAGGCGTTCTGGGAACGCCATGACCCCACGCAGGGCATGCGCCAGGGCAACGACACCGGCACCCAGTATCGCTCGGCGATCTACTGGACCACCGCAGTGCAGGGCGAGGCAGTGCTGGCGTCAGCCGAGCGATACCGCGAGAAGCTCACGGCTGCGGGCAAGGGTGCCGTCACCACCGAACTGCGCCCCGCGAGTGAAGCCGGCGAGTTCTACTACGCCGAGCCGGACCACCAGCAGTACCTGTTCCACGTACCCGACGGCTATTGCTCCATGCGGGGCACCGGGGTCGAATGCTAGATCGCTACGTGGCGAGGGGTGCGCCGCACCCCGCGTGGGGGCGCCATCGGAATAATGCCGTGCCGGGAGCAGTTGTCTGTTGACATGCAGCTATCTGTTCTTGATCTGGCCCCGGTGAGCGCCGCCGAGACCGTTGCCGAGTCGTTCGCCGGCAGTGTCGCACTCGCAAAGGCGGCTGAACGGGCAGGGTTCGCCCGCGTCTGGTACGCCGAGCACCACAACATGTCTACCATCGCCTCGAGTGCGACGGCCGTGCTCATCGCCCACATTGCGGCCCACACCAGCACGATCCGTCTGGGTTCCGGCGGGGTGATGCTCCCCAATCACTCGCCCCTCGTCATCGCCGAGCAGTTCGGCACCCTGGCCACCCTGCATCCCGGCCGGATCGACCTGGGGCTCGGTCGCGCGCCCGGCACCGATCAGCGCACGTTTAATGCACTGCGCCGCGACCCGCGGGCCTCCGACCGGTTTCCCGAGGACGTGCTCGAGTTGCAGGCCTACCTGGCGGGCGCCTCGATTGTTCCCGGGGTGAGCGCGATCCCCGGTGCCGGGACCAAGGTGCCCCTGACGATCTTGGGGTCGTCCCTTTTCGGCGCCCGCCTCGCCGCCCACCTCGGATTGCCCTTCGGTTTCGCCTCTCACTTCGCGCCCGACCTCCTGCAGCAGGCGGTCGCGATCTACCGGGAGGGCTTTCAGCCCAGCGAACAACTCGACAAACCGTTCGTGATCGCCGGGTTCAACGCCATCGTCGCCCCCACCTCCGACGCGGCGGAAGAGATGGCCGTGCAGGTTAGGCGCAACCGAGTGAAGGCGTTCCTGCAACGCGGCCTGGAGAACCCGAGGCCGCTGAGCGACGAACAGGCCGATGCCCTCGCCGAGACGCCTCAGGGGCAGCAGATAGTCCAGATGATGCGGTTGTCGGTGACGGGAACCGGCGCAGAGGCGCAGCGAGCCTTCGCAGAGTTCGCCGCTGTCGCCGACGCCGACGAGGTGATGGTAGCCTTCCACGGCACCACCGCAGCCGAACGGGTGCGCGGGCTGGAACTCGCGGCAGGAGCGTCCAAGCCGTAAAAGAGGCGGCCGAATCGGCGAGGCGCCCGCTAGAGGTTCGCCGCGAGGTGACGCAAGAGCGCCGTCATGGCCTCGCAGCGGGGGAGCGTCAGGGCCCCCGGCGCGCTCGCGAGCAGCCCCCGCGGGGTTTCGTGCACGAACAGGTCCGCGATCTCGACCGCGTGTGCCATGTAGGTCGCAGCCTCGAGCTGCGCGCGGCCCGCAGGCGAATCGAGGGGGTCCGAGATGGGGCAATCGAGCATGACCACGGTGTGTACGGGCTGCACCGTGTCGAACCCGGGCTGGGCATCGGGGTGGGCGGCGAACTCGAACCAGGTGAGACCGCGTCCGGTGGCCCGCCCCGGCGCGAGAGTGAAGAGGTGCTGGGCTATCCCACCGTGCGCGAACGCAGGCCCGGGCAGGTCGGTGCGCAGGTCGGGGGCACGCCGGTGATAGTGCATGCCGAGGTTGCGGGCGCGAGCCTGCACCGCTGCCAACCGGTCCGCCGCGGCGGGCTCGGACGCGCGCAGGGATGCCGCGAGCAGAGTTTGCGCGCGGCGAGCGATGCGGGAATACCAGCGGGGCACGCCTAGACCCTAGCAAGGGCGAGGCCGTGGGCAGCGACGGCGCGGGCCATTCGCGGGGTCCAATCCGATGTGTCAGCATGGGTGAATGCAACCTGCCGAAATAGAGGCCGTGCTCTCGCCCACGGGCTGGAAACTGCTCGAGGCCCTGCCGCCCTACGACGAATCGACCTCGCTCTCGCTGGGGGAGCGCATGCGCGCCAAGGGGGTGCCCGCCGAGATCGTGGCGGCCTGCCTCACGCAGTCGCGGTTGCGGGTCAAGGCACGGGCCAAGTTCGGCGAGTTTGCCGACGGCATGATTTTTACCCCCGATGGACTCGAACAGGCCACTCGCCTCACGGTGGCGGCCCATCACGCGCGTCGCTTTCAGGACGCCGGCGTGGCCTCCCTGGCAGATTTGGGGTGCGGTATCGGTGGCGACGCCATGGCCTGTGCCGCCCTCGGCATTGCGGTACTCGCGGTAGATAAGGATCCCATGACGGCCGCGGTGGCCACCGTGAATCTGCGTCACTTCGACGACGCCCGCGTGGTGTGCGCCGCGGCGGAGGAGACCGGGCTGGAGGGCCGCGACGCCGTGTTCCTGGACCCGGCTCGGCGGGCGGGGGGTAGGCGCATCTTTGACCCAGAGGCGTGCTCGCCACCGCTCTCTTTTGTGGAGTCGCTGGCCCGCGGCGAGGGTCAAGGTCAGCACCTGCGGGCGGCCGCGAACGGCGACCGCGCGGTCGGTGCAAAGGTAGCGCCCGGGATTCCCCACGCGGCGATCCCGGCGGGGGCAGAGGCCCAGTGGGTCAGTGTCGGCGGCGATGTCGTCGAAGCCGGGCTTTGGTTTGGCCCCCTTGCGCGCGGCGAACACCGCTCGGCGCTCGTGCTCTCGGGCGCGGGGGCGCATGCTCTGTCAAGCGTTGACCTGCCGCAGGCGGAGGTCGGTGCCGTGGGGGACTACCTCTTCGAACCCGACGGTGCGGTGATCCGTGCGGGTCTCGTCGGCCACGTCGCCGCGGCCCTCGCGGGTGGCCTCGTCGACGAAACGATCGCCTATGTCACGACGAGCGACGCGGGGCTCGCGGAGGCGGGAACCCCGTTCGCGACGGGCTATGGCGTGCGTGACGTGCTGCCGTTCGGGCTCAAGTCGCTCAAGGCCTACCTGCGTGAGCACAAGATCGGCAAGGTCGTCATCAAGAAGCGCGGCACCGCGGTCGAGCCCGATCAGCTGCGTCGCCAATTGAAGCCGAGCCAGTTCGGGCCCGGTTCGGCCACGCTGATTCTCACTCGCGTCGCGGGCAGGCAGTCGGTGATCGTGGCCGACCCCCTGGTGGTGGCCTAACCGGCCTACTGCCGGCCCAGCCGCGCCAGCCGCGCCAGCCGCGCCGGCCCAGCCGCGCCAGCCGCGTGGCCGCGTGGCCGCGCCACAAGACCTACGAGGCACCGGGGCGTCCGCGGGTATAAAACTCTCGCACGATGTCTTCGATGGGAGTCTCCTGGGTCGCCAGGTCGCGCACGGGGGCGAGGGTCGCGGCCGCTGCGAGCACCTCCGCGGCGTTGGTGCTGGCGGTCTCGAAGGAGAGCGTGACCCGCTGCCCGCTCAGTTCGACCTCGGAGACCCGGCAACTGGGTGGCCACTCCATGGCGTCAAGGTCCGCCGCTGCAGGCGCCCGGTCGAAGTCGATGGCGATCTGCTTCGTGGGCCGCATGCCGAGGTGCGCACCGCGCTGCAGGCTCGCGAGGGATCCGTCGAACAGCACGGCGCCGTGATCGACAATCACGACGCGCTCGCACAGTCTTTCGATGTCACTCATGTCGTGCGTGGTGAGCAGCAGCGTGGTGCCGCGCGTGCGGCGTTCGGCGTCGAGAAAGACGCGCAGCGACTCCTTGCTGATCATGTCGAGACCGATGGTGGGCTCGTCGAGAATCACGAGCCGCGGCGCATGCAGCAGGGCCACGGCCACCTCTCCGCGCATGCGCTGGCCGAGCGAGAGTTGGCGCACGGGCGTCGCCAAAAACGACCCCAGGTCGAGGGACTCCACGAGCGATTCGGTGCGCTCTCGCTCCATCGCGGTGGGCAATCGGTGCAGGGCCGCCTGGAGACGAAACGACTCGTGGAGCGGGAGGTCCCACCACAGCTGGGAGCGCTGCCCGAACACCACCCCGATCTCGCCGGCGAGCTGGCGACGCTGCGGCACCGGATCGTACCCGCAGACGCGGGCCGTGCCCCGGGTGGGCAACAAGATGCCGGTCAGCATTTTGATGGTGGTGGATTTGCCCGCGCCGTTGGCACCGATGTAGCCCACGCTCTCGCCGGGCTGCACCATTAGCGTGAGATCGTTCAGCGCCTCAACGGTGGACTTTTGGCGACGAAAACGCCCGGCTCGCGAATACACCGTGTAGTGCCGCGTGAGACCCGTGGCCTCAATGATGGGGGGTTCCATTTAGCCTCCTGCTCCCTCGTAGTGTCGGGTGCCCGCGCGCCACACCAGCATCGCGACCGCGAAGAACGCGAGGGCCCCCGGGAGCACGAGCCAAATTAGCCAGGGAGGATGCGCGGCGTCCGGGCTCGCATCGAGGGCGTATGCGGCCGGCAGGTAGATCGTGAGCAGGGCCGGGATCACATAGGTGAAGAACACGCGCAGCGGCAGATACATCGCGCCCGCGGGATACTGCGAGACATAGTTGCTGCCGTAGACGAACGCGTTGCCGAGCTGTTTGGAGTCGATCAGCCAGAACTGGATCGCTCCCGAGACGATGAAGGTGCCCCCGTAGAACGTCACGCCGGCGACCACAGCGAGCACGAGGAACCCGCACCCGGCGAGCGTGAGGGGCACGTCGGCCATGACGAATCCCGCGACGCAGGTGACCAGCCCCAGGGTCATGCGGGTGCTGCGACGAATCTGAATATCATTGGCCATGATCTGCAGTAGCACGGGCAGGGGGCGCAGCATGAGCACATCGACCTTGCCGCTGCGAATGTACTCGCTGAAGTTTTCGATCTCGCCGAACAGCAGGTCTGCCAGCGAAAAGATGAACGCCGAGAGGCCGAACAGCGCGACCGACTGACCCAGCGTAAAGTTCGCGAACACGGGTACCGAGCCGAGGATCGCGAAGAGTTCAATGAACTCGACCGCAATGAGGATCAGTTGGCTGGCGAGATCGGCATAGAAGGACGCCCGGTAGCTGGTTTGGCCCTTGATCCGCGCGACGGCAATGACCCCCACGATGCGAGCGTAATCGCGCAGGGTGGGGTCGGGACGCCGCGGGGCCTGGGCGGGCGCGTCGGGTGCGGGGCTGCCCGGGAGGGGGCGCGCGTCCGGGAATTCAGCCACCCTGCACCTCCACGCGGCGGCGCGCGAACTCGACGCAGCGCCACGCCAGCAGGGTGCAGACGGCGAGCCAGAACCCTTGCCGGGCCAGGCCGTCGGCGAGGGCGGCCCCGTCAAGCCGCCCCGAGAAGGTGTCGATGCTGAACTGGTGGATGTAGGGGTAGGGCAGGTAGGCGGCGGCCGACTGGTACCACGCGGGGAACCACGTGAGGGGCACCATGAAACCCGAGAGCACCTGCGAGATCAGCATGTAGGTCATCATGATGCCGCGGATCTGCGTGACGAAGAAGGCTAGGCAGTTCACCATGAAGTACAGCAGGTACTGCAGCAGCACCGCGAGGCTCAGGACGAGCAGCCCGCTCAGCAGCATGAGGGGGTCGCTCGCGAGTGAAATGCCCGTGGTGATCGCGCCCACGACCAGAATGGGCAGGGAGCGGGTGAGCAGACCGACGAACGATTGGCCCGCGAACTCGCACGCGTACCAGGCGAGGGGGCTGAGGGGGCGCGCGAGGTCGGTGGCGATGCTGCCGTCGTAGATGCGCTGCGAGAGGGTGGTCCACGAAAACGCGTGCAGGGGCCCGATCATGGCCTGGGTGAGCCAGGCGTATGTGATGGCCTCGGCGGCGGTGTACGAGTGCAATTCGCCGCCGGCGGCCGTGATGGCGGTTACCAGGAGGCTCGCGCGCACGAGGCCGAAGAGAGTGTTGACCACGAGGGCCGAGAACTGGGCGGCTCGATAGCGCAGGCCCTGTTTTACGGACGCTCGGGTGATGCAGTAGAGCAAATGGGCCAACCCCCGGCGGCTGCGGGCGAGGGTGGCGGAGGGCATCCGCCCAGTGTAGCGCGGCCAGTGCGAGGGGTTGGGTCAGTCGCGGCAGGACCGCGGAGCGCGAACAGAGGGCGGCTTATTTGCGCTGGTCGCGCCACGCCCAGGGCGAAATTTTGGCACTCTCCTTGACCGAGTGCTAAAGCCGGGCTAACGTTCTATTAGCACTTGGATGCTCCGAGTGCTAACGGCGAGACTTCGGCACCGCGACGACGAAGGCTATCGCCGAGTACAACAGAACTTAATCATTCGATCTAGCGAAGGAGGAGCCGCAGTGTCGGTCTCCATCAAGCCCCTCGAAGACCGCATCGTAGTGCGGCCGCTCGAAGCAGAGCAGGTTACGGCATCCGGCCTGGTGCTTCCTGATTCGGCAAAAGAAAAGCCCCAGGAGGGCGAGGTCATTGCAGTTGGCGCCGGTCGTTTTGACGACAAGGGCGACCGCATCCCCGTCGACGTTCAGGTCGGCGACCGCGTGATCTACWCGAAGTACGGCGGCACCGAAGTGAAGTACGGCGGCGAAGAACTCTTGATTCTCTCGGCTCGCGACGTGCTCGCGATCGTCGAGAAGTAGTCCCGAGAACCCTCAGCGAGCCCCGGCGGCGCGGCTAACGCCGCTGCTCCGGGGCTCGCTGCAAGCCCGGCCTGGCTCCAGGCGGCCCGGGCCCCCGCAGCGGGCCGACCGGCCCAGTACATACGCCACAGAAAGCAAGAAGCACATGGCTAAGATTCTGCAGTTCGACGAGGAAGCTCGTCGTTCACTCGAGCGCGGTGTTGACGCGCTCGCCGACACCGTGAAGGTCACGCTCGGCCCCAAGGGCCGCAACGTCGTGATCGACAAGAAGTGGGGTGCCCCCACCATCACCAACGACGGCGTCACGATTGCCCGCGAGGTTGATCTTGAAGATGCCTTCGAAAACCTCGGCGCCCAGCTCGCCAAAGAGGTAGCCACCAAGACGAACGACGTGGCCGGTGACGGCACCACGACCGCGACCGTTCTGGCCCAGGCCCTCGTTAAGGAAGGCCTGCGTAACGTAGCCGCTGGCGCCGCCCCTGCGAGCCTCAAGCGGGGCATCGACAAGGCCGTAGACGCGCTCTCCGAGGAGCTCGGCTCGATGGCACGCGAAGTAGCCGACGACAAGGAAATCGCCAACGTCGGCGCCATCTCGGCGCAGGACCAGGCCATCGGCGACCTGCTCGCAGAGGCCTTCTCGAAGGTCGGCAAGGACGGCGTTATCACCGTCGAGGAATCCTCGACCACGGCGCTCGAACTCGACTTCGTCGAGGGCATGCAGTTCGATAAGGGCTACATCTCACCCTACTTCGTCACCGATGCCGACCGCCAAGAAGCCGTGCTGGAGGATGCCTACATTCTCATCACGCAGGGCAAGATCTCGACCGTGCAGGAACTCCTGCCCGTTCTTGAGAAGGTCATCGAAGCCAGCAAGCCGCTGTTCATCATCGCGGAAGACGTAGACGGCGAAGCGCTCTCGACCCTGGTCGTGAACCGGATCCGCGGCACCTTCACGGGTGTGGCCGTCAAGGCTCCCGGTTTCGGCGACCGCCGCAAGGCGATTCTCCAGGACATCGCCATCCTCACGGGTGGCCAGGTCGTCTCGCCTGAGGTTGGCTTGAAGCTCGACCAGGTCGGCCTCGAGGTGCTCGGCACGGCTCGCCGCATCGTCATCACCAAAGACGCGACGACCATCGTCGAGGGTGGCGGCAGCAAGGACGACGTGGACGCACGTTCGGCGCAGATCCGAGCTGAGATCGAGCGCACCGAATCCGACTGGGACCGCGAGAAGTTGCAGGAGCGACTCGCGAAGTTGGCAGGTGGCGTGAGCGTCATCAAGGTTGGCGCCCACACCGAGGTTGAGCTGAAGGAAATCAAGTTCCGCATCGAGGACGCCGTCTCGTCGACGCGCGCCGCCATCGAAGAGGGCATCGTCTCGGGCGGTGGCTCGGCACTCGTGCACGCGTCGAAGGTACTCGAGGGTAACCTCGGCCTCGAAGGCGACGAGGCCGTTGGCGTGGCCGCGGTTCGCAAGGCCGTGGCTGAGCCCCTGCGCTGGATCGCCGAGAACGCGGGTCTGGAGGGCTACGTGGCCGTCGAGAAGCTGCGCGAACTCAAGGTGGGCTTCGGCTTGAATGCCGCCACCGAGCAGTACGTGGACCTCATCGCAGAGGGAATCATTGACCCCGTGAAGGTGACGCGCTCGGCGTTGCGCAACGCGGCCTCGATTGCCTCGCTCGTGCTGACCACCGAGACGCTTGTCGTCGAGAAGCCCGAAGAAGAGGCGCCCGCCGCCGCGGGCCACGGTCACGCGCACTAAATGTAGGTAACCCACGGCAGCTCAGTGCAGTGCATTGGAGTGTTGTGGAGTGCGGAATCCGGATCCGGCCAGTGGCCGGGTCCGGATTTCTGCGTGTGAGCGCAATAAAGGTGCCCACCCTCGCGGGTGGGCACCTTGCGTGCCAGGCGTTGTGACGAAAGGGGAAGCGTCACGAGGTAGCGCTGTACGCCTGCACGCGGTTCGCGAGGCGAGAACTCGCCACGCGGGACACTATTTAGCTGGCGGCAAAGCGGTTGCGGTTGCGCGACTGGCTCGAGAGGATCTGCATGCGCTCGTCCTCGGTCAGGCCGCCCCACACTCCGTAAGGTTCACGCATAGCAAGTGCCTGCTTTCGGCAAATTTCAATCACGGGGCATTGGGCACAGACGGCCTTCGCGGCGGCGTCGCGCTTGCGTCGAGAGGGTCCGCGCTCGCCATCCGGGTGGAAGAAGAGCGTCGCTTCAGCCTGTCGGCATGCCCCCTGGTACTGCCATTCCCACGAAGCCAAGTTTGCTGTCGGAAAATTCGAAATCTCAGTCATGGTCTGTTCCTGTTCCATCGCGCCACCTCTATCGGTGTTTTGTCGTTCACCAATAAAGATGGGGCTACGCCCCGGCCATTACGCGAAAAATTGAATTTTTTCCTAGATCTCGGCGAATGCTCCCCGGCGCGCGCCCTGACCTGCGTAAATGGCATACATGACGATTGTGAAGATTCCCTGGGTGGTCGCGTACATGACGGATCGCGAACACTCAGGGTAGTATGTCTTTACCCTGGGTTGTCCCAAGCGGGCGCGCGTCGGGCTTGTGGCCAAGCCTCATCGCGCCAGCGGGCGGGATGAAACCCTGCGGATCTCGGCTCTTGCGAGTCGATCTTCGCGCCCTCGATGGGTCGCATCTCGGGCGGTAGCGGGACGAGAATGGCGGGGACCGACCCCTCTATTGCGCCGACGGATTTCGGCAACTTCTGCTACGTAAATGGTCCCGGGTCATCTCAATTGACTACCTACAGTAATCATAGGGTTACTCTGTGTGCGTGCGCAAGATGTCTCCGGCAACTTTCTTGGTTTTTACTCTTTCTTGACGTGTTGCTCGAAAGGTTCATGCCCCGGTATGTGGCCGGTGGCCAGCGAATTTGCCGATGCGGCGAACCTCACCCCTCCCCAGGTTCCATCCTGCGGCCGTGATTCGGAGCCTCTGCCGCCGCGCCCTAACATTGGGTCATGAGTGAGCCCACGCAGAATCTGTCCGCCGCGCCCCACGACCCCTTCGCCTTCATCGGCCTCACCTACGACGATGTGCTCCTATTGCCCGGTGAATCCGACGTGATTCCCTCCGAGGTCAGCACGCGCGCACGCATCACCCGCAATCTCACTGCACACATCCCCCTGCTGTCGTCCGCGATGGACACCGTCACGGAATCGCGCATGGCCATTGCCATGGCGCGCCAGGGCGGCCTCGGCATCCTGCACCGCAACCTGTCGATAGCCGATCAGGCCAGCCAAGTAGACCTCGTTAAGCGCAGCGAGTCTGGCATGGTCAGTGATCCCGTCACCGTGGGCCCCGACGCCACCCTCGCCGAGCTCGATGTGCTGTGTGGCCGCTACCGTGTCTCCGGTCTGCCCGTCGTGGACGAAAATCGCACCTTGCTGGGCATCATTACCAATCGAGACCTGCGCTTCGTGGCACCGTCGGACTTCGAGTCGATTCGGGTTCGAGAGGCCATGACACCCATGCCGCTGATCACGGGCCGCGTGGGCATCACCCATGATGAGGCCGCCGCACTGCTCGGCAAGCACAAGGTCGAAAAGCTGCCCATTGTCGACTCCCAGGGGCGCCTTACGGGCCTCATCACGGTGAAGGACTTCGCCAAAAGTGAGAAGTATCCCTTCGCCACTAAAGATGGGGAGGGCCGCCTCGTGGTCGGCGCCGCGGTGGGATTCTTCGGCGATTCACGCGAGCGCGCCGGTGCCCTCCTGGAGGCGGGCGTGGATGTGCTCGTCGTGGACACGGCTCACGGTCACGCGCGACTCATGCTGGAGATGATCCGCAGCCTCAAGGCAGATAAGGCATTCGCCGGGGTAGAAATCATCGGAGGCAACGTCGCCACTCGTGCGGGCGCGCAGGCTCTAGTCGAGGCCGGAGTCGATGCGGTCAAGGTGGGCGTGGGCCCCGGTTCCATTTGTACGACCCGCGTGGTCGCGGGAGTGGGCGTACCGCAGGTCACGGCCATCTATGAGGCCTCGCTGGCCTGTCGCGACGCGGGCATTCCCGTGATCGGGGACGGCGGACTGCAATACTCCGGCGATATCGCGAAGGCTCTCGTGGCGGGAGCGGACAGCGTCATGGTTGGCAGCCTGCTCGCCGGCTGTGAAGAGTCGCCCGGTGACCTCGTCTTCGTGAACGGCAAGCAATACAAGTCGTATCGCGGCATGGGCTCGCTCGGCGCCATGGCGTCGCGTGGCAAGAAGTCCTACTCGAAGGACAGGTACTTCCAGGCGGATGTCGCCAGCGATGACCAGATCGTGCCCGAGGGCATCGAGGGTCAGGTGCCGTTCCGTGGGCCGTTGCGCGCTGTGTCACAGCAGCTCATCGGTGGACTGCATCAATCCATGTTCTACGTCGGTGCGCGCACGCTGGGCGAACTCAAGGAGCGCGGCCGCTTTGTGCGCATCACCCCTGCCGGCCTGCGCGAATCGCACCCGCATGACATTCAAATGACCGTCGAGGCCCCGAACTACTCGAGTCGTTAAGAGGTTAGACGCGCGACGCCCGCAGCCGGGCCCGGTTTTACTGGGCTTCGGCGGCGGGCGTTCAGTGTGGGCGGCCGACTAGCGCGGCCAGGTGCGCGCGACGTCGTCGCCCGTCTTACCTTTACTGCGCAAGTACTCAACGAAGTGGTCGGCCCACTCCCGATGGCGTTCGATTTGGTAGTGATGCAACTCGAGCAGCGCGAGCCGCGAGATCTTACTGTGCCGCTTGAGCATCGCGTCCAGCACGTTGAGGGTCGCGACGACATCGACGTGGGCATCATGCATGTCGTCGCTGACCTTGACCCCATAGTGCTCGCACATGTTCGTCAGTGTGCGGGCACCCTTGCGGTAGCGGTCGACGGCACGGTCGAGCACCAGGGGGTCGATCACGGGGCCGATGCTGTGACCCAAGCGCGATTCGAGAGTTTCGAGGCCGTGCCTCTGCAATTCGACCTCCAGGATCCGGAGGTCGAAGGTCGCGTTGAAGATGACGAGCGGTATGGCCCTGCGCAGGTGTTCGGCGATGACGGAGGCGATCTCCTCGAGGGCCGTGGCGGGTGGGGCACCGTGCTCGCGCGCGTGCTGGGTGGTGATGCCGTGGACGTCGGTAGCGGCCTGGGGGATGGGCACGCCGGGGTCGATCAACCACGTGGTCACCTGGTCGCTGGAGCCCGAGGTGTCATCTCCCGGAACGCGCAACACCAGGGCGGCCGTTACAATCCGTGATTCGGTGACGTCGGTGCCCGTGGTCTCCGTGTCGAAGCCGAGCACGCCGCGGGGCAACCACGTGTCTGCATCGCCTTGGATCGATTCACGCACATCTATTCTGCTGTCAATAATCTGGCTCGGGTTTTCGCCGGTTGGGGCGGCCGAGCGCTGCTCACCTGGTTCGGTCATGGGTCTAATTTACGATGTGACACCCAGATTAAACGATGGTGGTCACGGTCGAGCGCAAATAGGATGACGTGGCCAGCATGGTTACAGGTTGTCACCAGGCAAGGGTGACATTCTGTGGTCAGAGGTTTACATTGGAGGTGCGCCTATCCGCGCTTCTCCACCGCGCCCACGTATCCACCGGGCGCCAAGTGCTTAAGGCAACCATGATTGACGTGTCACCATCTCCTCAGTCGGCGCAGCCCATGCTGCCGTCGACTGACGATCTTGTGACACGCAAAAGGCTGTCACGCCGGTGGCTTCCCGTCGTCGTCACGGGATTTGTGTCGCTCGCGCTCGTAGGCATCTGGGCCGGTCCCGCCGAGCAGTTCTTCAACGGTTTGCAATCGGGGCCCAGCTCAGCAGTCTCCAACGCCCTGCTGCTCAGTAACCCGAGCGCTGTGCCGACGGTCGTTGACCCCAGCATGGTGGAAGTCGAGCCGCCGAGCCAACGGGCCACCAGTGGCGTCCAAAATTCGACCGCGGCGGCAGGCTCGACGATTTCTGTGGCGCCCGTGTTCGCGAAGCTCCCGCCCTCGGCTGTGTTCCGCAGTGGCACCCTCGCAATCGCCCCACCGGCGACACCCTCGGCGGGCTACACCTACCTCACTAATTCCGATGGCAGCATTACGGCGCTGCGTGAGGCGCGCGTGATCGCCGTGTTCTCCGTCGAGAACGATACGGTGAAAATCGAGGCGGCCGGAGGCACCACGGGCAGCGTGGCCCAGATCGGCATCAGCATGCTCGACACTGAAAATGGTTTGAGCACCGGTGACATAGTGCTCACCGTGCTCTGAGGTGATGTTTTGCCGCGGCTCAGGGCGGCTCAACGGGTAGCCTAGGTGGGTGACTGAGATTGAGATTGGGCGCGGCAAACGCGCCCGCCGAGCCTATTCCCTCGACGACATTGCGATCGTCCCCTCGCGTCGTACGCGGCACCCCGAAGACGTGAGTGTTGGCTGGCAGATCGACGCGTTCCACTTCGACATGCCCATCGTGGCAGCCCCGATGGACTCCGTCATGTCGCCGGCCACCGCCATCGCTCTCGGCAAACTCGGCGGCCTCGGCGTTCTCGACCTCGAGGGCCTCTGGACCCGGTACGAAAACCCCGAGCCCTACCTGCAGGAAATTTCAGAGCTCGACGGCGATGCCGCTACCGCGCGTATGCAGGAGATCTACTCTGAGACCATCAAGCCCGAGTTGATCGCCTCCCGACTGCAGGAGATCCGCGACGCCGGAGTCACCGTCGCGGCAGCGCTGAGCCCCCAGCGCACGCAGGAGCACTGGCGCACGGTGGTGGATTCGGGCGTCGAGCTCTTCATTATTCGCGGCACCACCGTCTCGGCGGAACACGTGTCATCGGTGAAAGAGCCGTTGAATCTCAAGCGCTTCATCTACGAACTGGACGTGCCCGTCATCGTCGGTGGTGCGGCAACCTACACGGCCGCCCTGCACCTCATGCGTACCGGCGCCGCGGGAGTGTTGGTGGGCTTTGGGGGCGGAGCCGCGCACACCACGCGGGCGACGCTCGGAATACACGCGCCCATGGCCACCGCCCTTGCCGACGTGGCGGCCGCCCGCCGCGACTACATGGACGAGTCGGGAGGCCGCTATGTGCACGTCATCGCCGATGGCGGCGTCAGCACGTCGGGCGACCTCGTGAAGGCCATTGCCTGCGGAGCCGACGCGGCCATGATTGGTGCGGGCTTCGCCCGGGCCACGGACGCTCCGGGCAACGGTTGGCACTGGGGCTCCGAGGCGCACCACGCCACGCTGCCGCGCGGCCAGCGGGTTAATGTCGAGCAGATCGGCACGCTGGAACAGATCTTGTTTGGACCCTCGCAGCGGGCCGATGGTTCGCTCAACCTGCTTGGCGGACTGCGCAAGGCGATGGCCACGACGGGCTACTCAGACATCAAAGAGCTACAGCGCGTAGAGGTCGTCGTGTCGCCCTATAAGGTTGCCCTGCAGTAACGGAGAACTCACGTGATCAAGTCCGGCCCCGGCCGGACTTGATTTTTTTGTGCGTCATCCATCGCACCCATGCGCTCGCGGGGAGGCTAGTCGGGCCACACTCCCGACGAGCCCCGGCGGTGCGAACCGACCAGGTGAGTGTCGACCACGCCGATCGCCTCCATGAGCGCGAACATGGTCGTGGGCCCCACGAAGCGAAAGCCCTTGCGCTTGAGGTCGCGCGCGAGTGCCTTCGACTCGGGCGAGGACGACGGCACCTCGGCAAACGAGGTGGGCCGCAGCGTGCGGGCCGGTCGATAGGACCACACGAACTCGGCCAGGGTCGTCTCCTCCCGCAGGGCCACCGTCGCCCGCGCGTTGGCAATGGTGGCCTCGATCTTCAGGCGATTGCGCACGATGCCAGCATCGCCCAGCAGCCGCTCCACGTCGGCCTCGTCAAAGGCCGCGACGGCCTCGGGGCCGAAACCCGCAAAGGCCAGGCGAAAATTTTCGCGCTTACGCAAGATGGTTGCCCACGACAGCCCCGACTGGAACGCCTCGAGCGACAACCGTTCGAAGACGCCCCTCTCGTCGCGCACGGGCATGCCCCACTCGGTGTCGTAGTACTCCCGCAGTAAGGGGTCGCGCGACGCCCAAGACGGGCGCGCCAGGCCATCGGGCCCGATGACGAGATCGGCTGGCGCGGTTTCGGCTGGCGCGGTTTCGGCTGGCGCGGTTTCGGCTGGCGCGGTTTCGGCTGGTGCGGTGGGGGATGCGGTCTCGGTGCTCATGTGCCCCAGTGTGCCGTATCGCCACCCGGGGACGGTGCGGGCACGAGAACGGGTGGACCGGCGTCCGGCTCGTCGCGGCGCGCTGGGAACGGGCCGAGACGCGGTGGCCGGAGGCCGAGACCCGGAGCAGGAGCCGGGGCGCCACCCGGCCCCCGGAGCGTCCCGAGCTGCCGCGGCCCCCGGAGCGTCCCGAGCTGCCCGGGCGCCGGGGCACGGCGCGGTATCCGAGTACCCTGGGTACAGCACAGAAAGGCACCCATGAATACTGCACCCCACGGCGTTCCCGAATCCGATGCCCACGGCGTCATTCAAGTGCGCGGAGCCCGCGAAAACAACCTCAAAAACATCAGCGTGGACGTTCAAAAACGCAGGCTCACGGTCTTCACGGGGGTTTCGGGATCGGGAAAATCCTCGCTCGTCTTCGGCACCATTGCCGCCGAATCGCAGCGACTCATCAACGACACTTACTCGGCCTTCGTGCAGTCGTTCATGCCGAACGTGGCCCGCCCCGATGTCGACGAGCTCAACAACCTCAGCCCCGCCATCGTCGTTGGGCAAGAACGCATGGGCGCGAACTCCCGTTCGACCGTGGGCACCGCGACCGACGCGAACCCCATGCTGCGCACCCTGTTTTCGCGCGCGGGCCAGCCCTACGCGGGCCCCGCCTCCGCGTTCAGCTTCAACGGTCCCGAGGGCGCCTGCCCCACGTGCGAGGGCATCGGCCGTCAAAGCCACCTCAACCTGCACGGCTACCTTGACTTCGAGAAGTCCATCAGCCAGGGCGCCATTATCGTGCCCCAGTTTCAGGTCGATAGCTGGTACTGGCAGGCCTACAACAATTGCGGCCTCTACCCGAACGACAAACCCATCAAAGACTTCACCGAGCAGGAGATGCACGACCTGCTCCACCTGCCGAGCCAGAAGATCAAAATGGGCAAGCAGACCATCACGTACGAGGGCCTCGCCGTCAAGGTGCAACGCATGTACCTCCTGAAGGACTACGACTCGATGAACTCGAGCGTGCAGAAGTTTGTCGACTCGGCCGTCACCTTCGGCGTATGCGAAGACTGCGGCGGGTCCAAGCTGAACCAAGCGGCCAGAGACTGCCGCATCGACGGCGTCAACATCGCCGAGTGCTGCTCCATGCAGGTGACAGACCTGGCCGCCTTCATCGGCGGCCTCTCGATCCCCGAGGTGGAGCCGCTCCTCGCCGGGCTGCGCCAGCTGCTCGACAGCATGGAGGAAGTGGGCCTCGGCTACCTCAGCCTCGACCGCGAATCTGCCTCGCTCTCGGGCGGGGAGGCGCAGCGCGTGAAACTCGTGCGCCACCTGGGCTCCGCGCTCACCGACATTACCTACGTCTTCGACGAGCCGACCGTGGGGCTGCACCCGCACGACATCGCGCGCATGAATCTGCTGTTGCGACGTCTGCGCGACAAGGGCAACACCGTGCTCGTGGTCGAACACAAGCCCGAGACGATCCTAATCGCCGATCGAGTCATCGACATGGGGCCCCGTGCCGGCTCCAACGGCGGCGAAATCTGCTTCGAGGGCACCCCCGCCGAACTGCGCGGCGCCGACACCACCACGGGTCGCCACCTCGACCATCGCGCCCAGCTCAAGCCCGCGGTGCGCACTGCGACGCGATTCGAGAGCATCACCGAGGCCTCGGCCAACAATCTCAAGAACGTCAGCGTCGAGGTTCCCCTCGGCGTGCTCACAGTCATTACGGGGGTGGCGGGGTCGGGCAAGTCATCGCTCATTCACGGGCATTTTCCTGGACGCGAGGGCGTCGTGGTGGTCGATCAAAGCCCGATCCGCGGGTCTATCCGCTCGAACCCTGCCACCTACACGGGGCTTCTCGAACCCATCCGCAAGGCCTTCGCCAAGGCGAACGGCGTCAAACCCGCCCTGTTCAGCGCGAACTCCGAAGGCGCCTGCCCAAAGTGCAAGGGCATCGGCCAGGTGTTCACCGACCTTCCGCTCGTCGGACAAGTCGCCAGCCTGTGCGACCTGTGCGAGGGTCAGCGATTTACCGAGGCGGTGCTCAGCCTGCGCCTCGACGGACTCAATATCTCCGAGGTGATGCAACTCGACGTCGCGGGCGCGCGCGAACACTTCGCCAAGGTTGGCATCAAGGCGGTCTCCACTATCCTCGACCGCCTGAACGAAGTGGGGCTCGGCTACATTCGCCTCGGCCAACCCCTCAATACGCTCTCGGGCGGCGAGCGCCAACGGCTCAAACTGGCCATTTCTATGGCGCAGTCGGGCTCGACCTACGTGCTCGATGAACCCACCACGGGCCTCCACCTCGCCGATGTCGACCAGCTCTTGGGGCTGCTCGACCACCTGGTCGACGCCGGCAACTCAGTGATCGTGATCGAACATCACCAGGCCGTGATGGCGCACGCCGACTGGATCATCGACCTCGGCCCCGAGGGGGGCAACAACGGCGGCGAGATCGTCTTCGAGGGCACCCCGCACGACCTGGTCGCAAGCGCAGACTCGCTCACCGCCCAGCACCTGTGCGACTACGTGAAAGGCTAGCCATGCAATCCGCCGACATCCTCTGGGTCGACCTCGAAATGACCGGACTCGACCCCGTGCACGACCGCATTCTCGAAGTGGCCGCCATTGCCACCGACTGGCAGTTTCATGAACTCGGCACCTACGAGGCCGCACAGCACGTCGACCCCGCCCTCCTCGACGAGCGCTTCGCCCTGGGCGCCGACTTCTGGGACGCAAACCCCGAGGCCCGCGACGCCCTGCGCGCACAGAACGCCGGCGTGGCACGCCCCTCCGCCGACATCGAAGACGAACTCATCGCCTTCGTGCAAACCCACTTCGCGGAGGGCACTCGCGTGCTGCTCGGCGGCAACTCTATTCACCAGGACCGCAAGTTCATCGCCCGCGAATGGCCCCGGCTGGACGCCCTGCTGCACTACCGCATGCTCGACGTCAGCGCCTTCAAGGTCGTCTTCGAGGGTCGCTTCGGGCAGCGCTTCGCGAAGGGCAACGCGCACCGCGCGCTTGACGACATTCGCGAGTCGATTCGAGAACTCGAGTTCTACGTGGGGCAGGTCAGCGCGACCGCCTAACTAGGGCGGCGGGTCTGCCTCACGGCTGCTCAGGAGGGCCGGAGCGTCCGGGCCCGAAACCCGAAGGCTCGGCGCGCTCACGAAACTCGTGAACGGCCGTGACCAGGGCTGTGAGCGATTCCGGCGCATCATCGGGGTCGGCCGCCGCGGCATCGAGACTGTACTCGAGCATGTCTTTCGCGCGCACCTCGTGACCGTGGGCGCGCTGCGCCGCGACGTAACTTGGCCACGCGGCGAGCTCGCCCTCAATGTCGTCCTGCCAGATGGCGAACGTGCCCGTGACGACGCTCGGGTCGCCGAACGCATAGGGCAGGGTGCCGACGCTCGCCGTGTCGCCGCGCGGTAGCCAGCGCAGCAGCATGCGTGTCGCCGTCGCGTGACTGCGCCGCACCTCGCCCTGCCGCTCGGCGTCGTCAGGGTGACGACGTTCGGCGCCGAGACTGTCGCCGTCCGCGACGATATAGGTGGGGATCCCCATGCCGTCGAGCAGCATCGCGGGAATGTGGAAGTTACCCTTGCCGGACATGTCGAGCACCGCGATACCCACGGCATCGAGGGGCCGGCCGAGGCGATCCGCGAGGATCTCAAGGATCGCCTTGTCGGTGTTGCCCTCCACCAGCACGACCGCATCGGCGAAAAAACCCTCCGAAAATGCGGTGGGAAGCCGCTGATCGATCACCTTCTGCACGGCGCGTTCCTCGTCGCCGATCTTTGTGGCGAGGGCCGTCGTGGTCGTGTGGAACGCGCGGGTTTCGCCGCGTTCCAGGGTGAGCCGGCGCAGCGAATGAAATTGCTGCGGCCGCACGAAGTAAGGGCTATGCGTCGCGAGCACGACCTGCGCGGATTCGCGCGCGGCGAGCGACTCCAGCACGCGGGCGAACGCGCGGGCGCGAATGGGGTGCTGATACATCTCGGGCTCCTCGATGCACAGCAAAAGCGCCGCCTGCGGGTTGCCCTTGACCGGGGTCAAGGGGGTCTCCGGCGTCGCCAGCAGCGCGTGCAGGGTGGCGATCAGCACCGCGCGCCGCACGCCCTGGCCCTGCGCCGTGAGGTCGTGGACGCCGCCGCCCGGGTTCACGCTGATTCCCACCGACTCGGGTTCCGCGTAGGCGGCCCCGTGACGCAGGGTCACGGTGGCGCCGTCGAGCAGGGGCCGCAGTCGCTCGGTGATGCGGGCCGCGCAATCGGCGAGACTCGCGGGCGCCGCCGCGTCTATGAAGTGGGCGATTACACGCGCTACGGCCTCGGCCTCGGCCGGGTCGGCCTCCCGCGCATCGTGCTTGGACGCCGCCACCAACAGCACCTTGACGGCCCGCTGCAGCGGGGTGGCCGGGGCCACGGGGCCAGGGTGGGAGGTGCCGGGCGCGGGGGCCACGGGGGCGTCCAGAATGCCCGTCACGTCGGTGCCCACGCTACCCACGAAGGCGGTGAGCGTGCTGGTGGTGGCTGCGGGGGACCAGTGGCGGGCGAGGATCAGGCTCCCGCCGCGGGCGTACGGCGCGAGGTCGGGGTGGGTCTGCGCATCGATACCGTCGAGTGCGATCGTCACTTGCACGTCGCCTGATCCGTGGTGGATGTCGCTGGCCAGCAGGGGGCCGCCGTCGATCGCCCACTGCAGGGCGCGCAGGAGCGAGGATTTGCCGACGCCGTTGGCGCCGACGAGCGCCATGTAATCGGCGACGGGAAGGTCGAGCGATGCGATGCTGCGAAAGTTTCGCACCGCGAGGCGGGTGACGCGCATGGTGGCTCCTCAGGGGTTCGCGTGGTGACCAGGCTACGTCACGTTGCTGCGGTCTTCACCTGGGGCGGGATTCTACGGCGAGATCGCAGGCCTGCGAAACCTCGGCGAGGTCGTCCGCGTAGGTGAGCCGCCCGCTCGCGCGCTCAAGAGCACTCCGCGCCATCGCGATGAGTGGCGCACGCCAGGTGTCGTCGGTGGTCGCGGCGAGCAGCGCGGCAATTTCCTTTTGGAGACGCACGGCGACCTCCACGCAGCCGGCCCCGTCGCGTGCGGTCGGCCGGAACGCGTCGAGGACCAGGTCAGCGGGCTCGATGGCGGGGAGATGAACGCGGGGGTAGAGCACCCGCTCTGTGCGGGCCGTGCCCTGAGCTAGGGCCAGCACGCGCTGTAGGGCGGTGAGCACCTCGATGGCGGTGCCGGGGTCGTTGATGCCGGGGGAGAGCGCCTTGCTCGCGATCTCGGAGAGCACGATCAGGCCCAGGCGAGGGTCTTCGTCGAAGGTGCGATGTGGGGCGATCACGAACTCCCCGCGCACCTGATCGAGGTGCTCAGCGGTGGGGTCGCCGCTGATCAGGGCGAGGGGCGCCGCGGGTGTCGCGCGCGAACCGGGCCGCGCCAGCACCCAGATTTTGCAGTGGTGGGCCTTGGCGAGGTGTTGCAGGGCCTCGGGATTGAACTCTGTGACGTACCCGTAGGTGTCGGACATGACGGCGTGCGCGGTGGCGGGTGGCTCGCTCCACGCCGCGCAGCCGCGCAGGGGGTCTAGCGCGTGCTGCGTCATGGTGGTGCGCGCCGCGCGGCCCACCCGGTCGATGACGTCGGCAATGCGCCCGAAGGTCGTAAGGAACGAGATCCAACTCAGCAGGTTTGCGAGCACGACGCAGATGACGGCGATGGCGCCGACAAACAGCAGGGCCTCGCCCGTGGGGCTGTACAACTCGAGTGAGAGCGCGATCTTGCCGACGATGGAGAATGCGAACGCACCGATGTAGGTCGAGAGGGCGTTTTGGCTCGTGGTGTCGCGGACGTAAAGCTGCCATGAGCGCTGTGTGCCGGCCGACGCGGCAGCCGAGTACGCGGCCACCATGGTGGTGAGCGAGAAGGTCGTGACGGCGAGCATCGAGGAGGCCAGGATGTCGAGGATAGAGGCGACGGAACCTTGGCCGATGTCGACGGGAAGCGTGCCGGGTAGCAGGCTGCTCGCGAAGCCGGCCAACACGGCGAGGGCAATAGCCGCGAGGGTGAAGAGGGCGGCGCGGAACCAGACGTCGCGGGTGATCTGTTCGAGGGTAGCCAGCCAGCGCGTCACGGGGCTCCTTGCAGTGGAAGAGTCGTTGCTGCCATGCTAACGGCCTTGCCAGCGCGGGAGACGCAGGGAACGGTGCGTCGCGGCGTCCGGCCCGCGACCCCGGCCCGCAACCCCCAATCCTGGCCCGGCCCGACCGCCCGCCCGCAACCCCTACCGAATCGCGTTGGGATGCTTTGCGAGCGGCGTGACGTGAATCTTCATGTGGGCATACATGGGGAACCCGCTCAGAATCTCGTGCAGCTGGTCGTTACTCTCGACGTCAAAGACCGAGTAGTTGGCGTATTCGCCGACGACACGCCAGATGGAGGCGAGGCGGCCGGATTCTTGCAGTGCCTGCGAATACTCCTTTTCGAGTGCCTGCAGGTGGGCGATTTCGGTGGCTGCGAGGTGGGCGGGAAAATGCACGTCCATGCGCGCGAGGTAGAGCACGGTGAAACTCCTTTGTGCTTAGCTGAGCCGGTAGGTGGCGAGTTTGTCTTCGTCGATCTCGGCGCCGACGCCGGGCACGTCGCGCACGCGGATCGTGCCGTCGGTGATAAGCAGTGGCTCCGCGAGGAGGTCGTCGGCCATGTCGAGAAAGTTCGAGAGTTCGCCCGCGCGCCGACTGGTGGCCTCGTGGGCGGCACCGAAGGTGACCGTCGCGAGCGAGCCGACCTGCGTATCAATTTGGTTGCCCATGGTGACGTCGACGCCGAGGCCCGTACACAGGCCGAGAATCTCGGTCGCCTCGGTGAATCCGGAGCGCGCGGTCTTGATGCAGATGGCGTTGCAGCCTCCCGAGAGGAGCTCGCGTGAGACATCGCCCGCCGTGGGCACCGACTCGTCGCCGACGACGGGGATGGGGGAGCGGTCCACGAGGCGGCGGCGACTCAGGGCCTCCTTGGCGTCGCAGGGCTCCTCAAGCAGGGTGAGGCCGAGGCCTTCGGTGCGGCGAAGCACTTCGAGTGCCTCGTTGGCGGTCCAGCCGCGATTCGCATCGAGGTAGATCTCGACCCCGTCGCCGAGCCCCTCGCGCAGCACGTGGCACGCTTCGATGTCGAGCGCGAGCGGCCGTCGGCCTACCTTGAGTTTGAAGGTTGAGATGCCGTAGGTCTCGCCGAAGCGCAGGGCCTCGTCGAGCAGTTCGTGGGCGGGTCGGAACCCCAGCATGTGGCTGACCCGCAGCCGGTCGGTGTAGCCGCCGAGAAGTTTGTGCACGGGCGCGCCGAGGCGCTTTCCGATGGCGTCCCAGACCGCAATGTCGAGGGCGCCCTTGGCGACCTGATTGTGAATGGTGCGCCGCAGCACGGCGTGAATGCGCTCGCGGTCGAACACGTCGAGGCCCGTCACCTGCGGCGCGAAGGTCTTGGTGATGATGGTGCTGATGGACTCCTGCGTTTCGCCGTAGGTGTAGGGCCGCGGAGGCGCGTCCGCCGTGCCGACAACCCCGTCGTCGGTGTGCACGCGCACGAGGACGTGGTCGGCGTGCGTCACTTTGCCACTCGCGAACTGCAGCGGGTGCGTGTACGGGATCGAGTAGGGGATGACTTCGACGCGTTCGATTTTCATCGCCACGGGTCCTTTCTTCGGGGCTCGAGTCGAGTTGGGGGCACCAGTGGCCCGGCGTCGCGAGGGTTTCGGACGCCGGGCGGTCGGTGGGCGGGGTGGCCTCCTAGAGCCGGTGCTTACTTGGTTTCACCGATCTTGGCGAGCACATAGTCGTAGACGACCTCTTCGCCCTCGCCGCCGTCGGTGCGGGGCTGCGGGTCGAGCATGAGCTCTTCTTTGACGGCCGAGGCAATGTCGTCGGCGTTGTGCGGGTCGCCGGGGAAGTACAGCTGCTGCGTGACGGGCTGGTAGCCGGGCGCCGAGACCTTGATGTGAATGTGCGCGGGGCGCCAGGCGTGCCAACCGGCCGCCTCAATCAACTGGCCGCACGCGCCGTCCGTGGGAATCTGGTACGGGGCGGGACGCATGGTGTTGATGGTGAATCGGCCGTCGGAGTCGGCTTGAACGTTGGCGCGGAACAGCCACTCGGGTAGCCCGGGGGCGTACTGCGAGTAAAAGCCCTCAGAGTCGGCGTGCCAGATTTCGACCTGGGCACCCTGCAGCGCGTTGCCTTCGGTGTCGGTGAATCGACCGCTGAAGCGCAGGGGAGTGCCAGCTTCGTCGTCGCGCATTTCGACGGTCGCGGGGGTTTGGAGGACGGGCGAGTTGGGTACGTAGTAGGGGCCCTCGATGGTGCCCACGGTGCCCGGGCGGTCCTTGGAGTTGACGTCTTCTACGGTGTGTTCGAGCCACACGTCGAGGAACAGGGGCCATTCTCCGTCGGTGCCGACCTTGATGAGCCACGCCTTGAGTGCGTTGTATTCCTCGTAGGTGACCTCGTGCTCGACGACGATATCGTTGGCAGCCTTGATGAGGGCTCCCGCGAGGGTGCTGACGCGTTCCTTGGATACGGCGAGGCGCGAATACTTGCCGGAGTTCGCGAACCGTTCGGTCGCCTTGGTGCCGGCTTCAACTGCCGTGCCGTCGCTTGCCTTACGGTCGAGCAATTGGTTATCAGTCATGGTGGTGATCGCTTTCTGCTGGTGCGGGACGAGTTGAGTCACCCGTCCGGTGCGCGCGTCGGTTCGGGTGCTGCCACCGTTGGCCGTCTGCATCGCGTGATGTCCATCTCAGGCTAAGCAGATAATAAGGACGAAACAAGTATTTATTCCGGCGTCATTGATACTGCTGGCCTAATTAATTGCACCCTGGGTCGAGGCTAGGGTTTTGCCTGATGTGAGTGCAGTCACGCATGGCAAGAATGGCTCTATAGGTTTATCCGCCTCCAACGAAGGAGCCCCCGACATGACAGAAAACCTCAGCCGAGTACGCGAGGTCCTTGCCGACGCCGTCGTCGACGATCGCGAGAACGGAGTGATCCGCGCCAAGCGCGAAATCTTCACCGATCAAGACATCTTCGAACTCGAAATGAAGCACATCTTCGAGGGCAATTGGGTGTACCTCGCGCATGAATCGCAGATCCCCAACATCGGCGACTACTTCACCACCTACATCGGGCGCACCCCAGTCGTCATCACGCGCGATAAAGAAGAGAAACTGAACTGCATCGTGAACGCGTGCTCGCACCGAGGCGCCATGCTCTGCCGCCGCAAGACCGACAACCGCACCACCTTCACGTGCCCCTTTCACGGCTGGACCTTTAAGAACTCGGGCGAACTGCTCAAAGTCAAAGATTCCCGCAATGCCGGCTACCCCGAGAACTTCAACAAGGAGGGCTCGCACGACCTCACCAAGGTGGCCCGCTTCGACTCCTATCGCGGGTTCCTGTTTGGATCGCTCAAGGCCGACGTGCTGCCCCTCGAGGAACACCTGGGCGACAGCACGAAGGTCCTCGACTCCATCGTCGACCAATCGCCGGAGGGCCTCGAAGTGTTGCGCGGCTCCTCCACCTACACGTTTGACGGCAACTGGAAGGTGCAGGCAGAAAACGGCGCGGACGGCTACCACGTGACGGCCGTGCACTGGAACTACGCCGCCACCACGGCGCGCCGCAGCGCAGGAGACTCCACCAACACCACCAAGGCGATGGATGCGGGCAAGTGGGGCAAGGTCAAGGGTGGCTTCTACTCGTTCGATCACGGTCACCTGCTGCTCTGGCAGGAGTGGACCAACCCCGAGGACCGCCCCCTCTGGGACCGGCGCGACGATCTCGTGGCGAAGTATGGCGAGGAGATGGCGAACTTCATGATCAACATCTCGCGCAACCTGTGCCTCTACCCCAACGTCTACATCATGGATCAGTTCTCGTCGCAGATTCGCCACTTCAGGCCGATCTCGGCCGACCAGACCGAGGTGACGATCTACTGCATCGCGCCGAAGGGCGAATCCCAGGAGAACCGCTCGAAGCGGATTCGCCAATACGAGGACTTCTTCAACGCGACCGGCATGGCCACCCCCGATGACCTCGAAGAGTTCCGCTCCTGCAACAAGACCTACTGGGCCACCTCGACCCCGTGGAACGACATGACGCGAGGTTCAACGCACGAGATCGAGGGCCCCGACGAGCAGGCCACCGCACTCGGTATGACCCGAGTCATCGCCTCGGGCGTGCGCACTGAAGACGAAGGCCTCTACCCGATTCAGCACGGCTATTGGAAGGAAGTGTTGGACAAGGCGACGCAGGACGCTGACGTTTTGCAATCCGCCCCTACCGTTCCCGTTGCCGTCTGAACCACCCCACCCAAGATTGCAGGCACCTCATGACCACCACAGCTAACCCCCTGACCACTAACCCCCTGACCACGCTGAAAAGCCCCGAAGAGATCGCCACCCTCGAAACCGTGCGGGCGTTCCTCTACCGCGAGGCTCGGCTGCTCGACGATCGCGACTTCGACGCATGGCTCGAGTGCTACCACGCCGATTCCGAGTTCTGGATGCCCTCGTGGGATAGCGACGACCGGCTCACGGTCGACCCGCAGAACGAGATTTCGCTGATTTACTACGACAACCGCGGCGGCATTGAGGACCGCGTGTTTCGCATCAAAACAGACCGCTCCTCGGCCACCTCGCTGCCAGAACCCCGCACGGGGCACAACATCACCGATGTCGAGGTGCTTGAGCGCGACGGAGACCAGGTGAAAGTGCGCTTCAACTGGTTCACCCTGTACTTCCGCTACAACACCACCGACACGTACTTCGGCACAAGTTTCTACACCATCGACCTGGCGGGCGCCCAGCCCGTGATCCTGTCGAAAAAGGTGATCCTCAAGAACGACTACATTCACCACGTCGTCGACGTCTACATGATCTAAAGTCTCGCAACCGCTGAGACCTCGCGCGCGACGTCGCCCGCGACCCCCCCACCACACCACTTTTAGGGCATCGGGTGATGCCCGGCCAGGAGCACATCATGGGTCATCAAGTTGCCCTCACATTCGAAGATGGCGTCACCAAGGTCATCAAGGTCGGTGACTATGAGACCGTCATGGACGCCGCCTACAAGGCGCGAATAAACATTCCCTCCGACTGCCGCGACGGTGCTTGCGGCACGTGCAAGGCGTTTTGCGACTCGGGCACCTTCGACCCGGGCGACTTCATTGACGACGCCATGACCGAGGCCGAACTCGAGAAGGGCTACCTGCTGACGTGTCAGGCGGTGCCAGAATCCGACCTCGCCATCCAGATTCCCGCCACGTCAGAATCGGCGAAAACCTCGGCGTCGACGTTCACCTCGACGCTGCAAACCCTCGACAAGCATTCCGACTCCACGTACTCCTTCACCCTCGCGGTCGACAACCGCGACGCGCTCGCGTTCCTGCCCGGCCAATACGTGAACCTCAAGATTCCCGGCACCGATCTTGAGCGGTCGTACTCGTTCAGTAACGGCCCACTCGTGGAGGCGGCGTCCTTCATGGTGCGCATCACCCCGGACGGTGCGATGTCCGAGTACCTGCGCGATCGGGCGAGCGTGGGCGACACGATCGAGTTCACCGGCCCCTACGGTTCGTTTTTCCTGCGTGAGCCCAAGCGTCCGCTGCTCCTGCTCGCGGGAGGCACGGGCCTCGCTCCGCTGCTTTCCATTCTTGAAAAGCTCACCGAGAGTGCTGCGCCTCCGGCGGTTCATCTCATCTACGGGGTCTCTCGCGAGGCCGACATTGTGGGACTCGACTGGCTGGGGACCTATGAGGCCCGGTTGCCCGGGTTCACGTGGGATCTCATCGCCTCTGAGCCCGGCACCTCGGCACCGCACACTGGGTACGTCACCCAGATCATCGAGCCGCATCACCTGCACGACGGAGACGTGGACATCTACCTGTGCGGCCCGCCGCCCATGGTTAACGCGGTCGCCTCCTGGTTGGAGACCGAGGGCGTGACCCCCGCGAATCTCTACTTCGAGCGATTCGCACCCAAGGAGGCTACGGGCGGAGACGCCGAGACCGGCGCGCCCGTCCCGCTCGAGAAAATGGCGGAGCAGGGCGACACGCTCACGAGCGAGGCCGCCATTTCGTCCTTCGAAACGGGTCACCTCGACTTCCGCAAAGAAGACAGTTACGCACACTTGGACGCCCGCATGGGCCTTGAACTCGCGGCTACCGAACTCATGGTGGGCAGGCTCAGCGAGCAGCAGCTCCTGCAGTTCCGTCGCCTGGCGGAGGCCACGACGGTCTCGGTGGGGACCGGTACCGTGCTCGACCCCGAGGCGTACGTGCGCACCAACGACGAATTTCACGAATACCTGTTCACCATTTGCGGTAACCCCATGCTGCTGGATTCGTACCGTCGTCTCGAGGTATATGCGCAGATGGCGGCCACGTTTAGGGAGGGCACGGTCATTTTCGAACGGGTGGCTCAGGACCATCTCGACCTCGTGGCTGCCTTCGAAGCCAACGACAAGGAGCGGGCCCGCGAGATCATCTCGGCGCATAGCCGCGATGCCAAGGCCACCATGGCGGGTGCCATCGACGCGCGTGAGCGCAGTCTGTGATGGGGGCACCCTATGACGGCCGTTTCGTCACAGCGGGCCGATTTGCCGACAAAATTGCCGTGGTGACGGGCGCGGCTCAGGGCATTGGCCAGCGGGTTGCGGAGCGTATCGCCGCAGAAGGTGGCACGGTGGTACTGGTCGACCGCGCCGAGATCGTGCACGACACGGCCCGCGAGATTCGGGAGCGCAGCGGCGAGGCCGCCGCCAGCGCGGTGGTCGCCGACCTCGAAACCGCCGCCGGCGCGAGGGAGGCCATCGCGGCGGCCCTCGACCGGCACGGCAGGGTTGATGTGCTCGTCAACAATGTGGGAGGCACCATCTGGGCGCGGCCCTATGCGGAGTATGACGACGACAAGATCGAGCGCGAGATTCGTCGTTCCCTGTTCCCGACCCTATGGACCTGCCATGCGGTGCTACCGGCCATGCTGGAACGCGGCGCGGGCACCATAGTTAACGTGTCGTCCGTGGCGACTCGGGGAATGCACCGGGTGCCCTATGCAGCCGCGAAGGGAGGTATCAACGCCCTGACGCAGTCGCTCGCGATGGAGGTCGCGGAGCGTGGTATCCGGGTGGTCGCCACGGCACCGGGAGGCACCGAGGCGCCGCCGCGAAAAGTCTTGCGCGGCCCGCAGGCCGAGTCGGAGACCGAGCGGGATTGGTACCAAACCATCGTGGATCAAACCGTTGAGTCGTCGTTCATGAAGCGCTATGGGACCCTCGATGAGCAGGCGGCGCCCATCGTGTTCATGGCCTCCGACGAGGCCTCGTACGTGACAGGAACCGTGCTGCCCGTCGCAGGCGGCGACCTGGGCTAAGTGGGCATTCGTGATGAAGCCGTGACGGAGTCGCTGGACGCAGCCCGCGGGTCGCGTTCCCGTATGCTTTTCGGCATGCTAACTGGTCAGTGGAGGGGCGACGCTGCGGACACCCTGTCGCTGCTCGGGCTAGCCGAGGCGCACGAGGCGCTGCTCGAAGCCCTGCGGGCCGCGCGCAAAGGAACGGTTCGCACCGTGGTGATGCAAGGGCCCCCTGGGGCAGGCAAGACCACAGTGCTGAATCGGTTCCTCGAGCACGCCCGGTCGGTCGCGCGCGGCGTGCAGGTGGTGTCGGCCACGGGCGACGAGTGGGAGGCGCAGTTTCCGCTGGCGGGATATTCCCAGCTCATGGCGGCGCCCCTACTCCGCTCCGCCAAGGCCCCCGCCGCATCGCGCGGCGCCGACACTCACCCCGTGGGCGCGCTCGACCCGCAGCGAATCGCCAACTTTGCGGCAACATTCATGGCGCATCTGGAGGGTCTCGAGGCACACGGCAGCGTGGTCGTCGCCCTCGACGACGTGCACCTCGTCGACACCGAAACGCAACACATCCTCGCGTATGTAATGCGGCGTCTGACCGCCAGACGGGTTCTGTTTGTCGTGACGATCGACCTGACGCACGCCTCGCAGATACCAGCAGGCGTGCTGGCTCATCTCACGGGCCACCAGGTTTCGAGCCTTCCCCTGCCGCCCCTGAAGCCCCACGACGTGCAGACTCTCGCTCGACACGGGTTTGACCTCGACCTCAGCGCCGTGGCGGCCGAGGGGATCGTGCGGCACACCGGCGGCCTGCCCCAACCCGTGTGCGAACTTCTCGAAGAACTCCCCGCGGAGACCTGGCAGACCTGGTTCTCCACGCTGCCGCCGAGCTCGCGCGTGCGGGCCCGCGTCGCGAGTCAGCTGAGCTCGGCATCACCGGCCCTCGTGCGCGTCGCCGAGGCCACGGCGGTACTCGGCAGCCATGCCGACATTGCCGACGTCGCCAAGGTGAGCGGCGTGGCGTCCCTCATGGAGGCTCTTGATGAGGGGCACCGGGCCGGCCTGCTCGGGCTCTCGCACGACCAACCGAAGCTCGGCGTGACGTTTCGTGATGTCGGCGCGGCGGAATCCGTGTACGAACGGATCCTGCCGAGCAGACGCATCGCCCTGCACCGACTGGCCTCCACGACCGTCAAGCGACAGGGCGACCGGCTCGGTCATCGCGTGTCGGCCACCCTGGGTGCCGATGAGCGCCTCGCGCTCGAACTCGAGGCGTTTGCGCGGCAGCAGTCCCTCGAAGGTGCGTGGCAGGAGGCCGCGACGGCACTCTTTGCCGCGGCGCGGCTCTCAGACGGGGAGCGGTCGAGCAATGACCGGCTGCTGCGAGCTGTCGATGCCCTGGTCGGCTCCGGAAACATGGCGCAGGCGCAAATGTGGGCGCCCACCGTCGACGCGATGTCTCCCTCCGCATTGCGGTCCTCGGTGCTGGGGTTCCTCTCGACCTCCTCGGGGCAAAACCATACGGCGCAAACCCAGCTCGAGATGGCCTGGCGCACGAGCCACCCGAGTCGAGACCCGGCGGCCGCGGCGCAGGTGGCGCAGCGCCTAGTGCTGCATGGGGTGGCGTCCTGGGACGGCGGAACCATCGCTCACTGGGCGGAGCGGGCCATGTCGCTGACGACCCCCGGCACGCCCGCCCACGTCGAATCGGAGGCGATTTATGGCCTGGGCCTTTATGCGCAGGGTCGCATCTCCGAGGCCGAGGAATCTTATCGCAGGGGCTTCGCGCACGCCTCGGAGAACGCGCAAAAGCAGCGCATGCACACGGGCGCGGGGTGGCTCGCCCTGCGCCTCGACGATGCCGAGACGGCCCAGATGCACCTCGAGGCGGCAGCCCCCACCGAGTTTCGGGGCGGCTCCCTGCGCATTTCCCTATGGGCCGAGGCCTGGTTAGCCCGGACGCATCTGGTGCTGGGTAACTGGGACGCCGCCGCTGCCACGATTACACGGGCCTCCGGACGGTTGGAATCCTCTCGGATTCTGCTGATCAAGCCGCTGCTCTACTGGACCGCGGCCGAGCTGTGGTCGATGCGGGGAGACTGGGACCGTGCGAGATATTACGTGTCCCAGGCGGCGGTGCAGCCGGGCACCTACCGGGCCATGCAGGTGCCGGCCAGCCTCGCCCGAGCCCGCTTTCACGAGGCACGGGCCGACTACGAGAGTGCCCTGGCGATGCTGCAGCCCCTCACCGAGCTGGACCCCTGGACCGCGCACCGGGTCTCGTTTTGGCCGTGGCAGGACACCTACGTCAATGCGCTGGTGATGACCGACCAGCTAGACCTGGCCCAGGCGTTTCTCGACGACTTCGACCGGGTGCCGCGCGAGCGGGAGGTTCCCTCGGACCGTGCCCGCATGGCCTGGGCGCGTGGCCGACTCGTGGCCGCACAGGGTGACCCGGACGCCGCGAAACTGCATTTCGAGGCCGCGCTCGCACACTTGCGGGGCCTCAACCGGCCCTACCTGCGCGCACGCATCAGCTTCGCGTTTGGTCAGAGCATGCGCAGGGCAGGCAAGCGGCGAGTGGCGTCGTCTGTGTTGCGAGCGGCTCGTGACCTGTACGACTCGCTGGGCGCGACGACCTACGTGGACCGGTGTGACCGCGAACTGAAAGCCACGGGGCTCGACGCGGGCGACTATCTTGACCCCTCCGACACGGTGCTGACCGCTGCAAACCCGCATCAGGTACAGCTGACGGCGCAGGAGCGTGCCGTGGCCGAGATCGTCGCCGCGGGTGCCACCAACAAGGAGACCGCGCTGCGCCTCTTTCTCGCCGAAAAGACCGTGCAATACCACCTGACCAGAATCTACGGAAAGCTGGGCATCCGGTCGCGCAGCGAACTCGCGGCACGCTTTCGCGCGAGTGAGTAATCAGCCAGCAGGCGGACTCGGGTCGCCCCAGGGCTGGTGCGACGTGGTGTGCTCACCCGTCGTGACCGATGCGACGACGGAGAGAAAACTCTGCAGCAGCGCCGAGCGATCGTCGCGCCTCCACGCGCAGGCCAATTCGACCTCGGGGGAGTCTTCGAGATCGCGATAGAACACGCCCTCAAGCTGCAGCGCCCGAATGCTCGCGGGCACCAGGGCGATGCCTCCGCCCGCGGCGACGAAGGAGAGCATGGTGGAGGTCTCGCCGAGCACCTGCGAGATGCGCGGTTGGAAACCCGCGTGCCGACACAGTGCGGCGGTCGTCCGGTACAGCACCGATTCGGGCGGGTACGCGATGAACTCGTGATCTTGCAGTTCGTGACACGCGACCGGCCTGCCGACCGCGAGGGGGCTGAAGCTCGGCAGGGCCACGATGAGGGGTTCACGCTTGACGATGCGGTATTCAATGTCGTTGGACGCGAGGGGAGGCCGCAGCAGCGCGGCGTCCAGGGTGCCCTGGCGCAGCCCGGCCTCCATCGTGGGGGTGAGCATCTCGCCGTGCAGGTCGATCGAGAGCCCCGGCAGCACGCTCTTGGCCCGCCGCACGATGGACGGCATCACGCCGTAGGTCGCCGAACCTGAAAACCCCACGCGGAGCACGCCCGTGGCGCCCTGGCCCACCTGGTACACGTCGGCGCGGAGGGTGGCGACGGCGTTCACTATTTGCCTGCCGCGTTCGAGGAGTTCTTGGCCCGCCGCCGTGAGTTCAACCTTGCGTGTCGTGCGATTTAGGAGTTGCACGCCGAGTTGTTCTTCGAGTTGCCGAATCTGCTGAGATAGCGGCGGCTGCGCCATGTGGAGGCGCTTCGCCGCGCGCCCGAAGTGCCGTTCTTCGGCGACGGCGATGAAGTATGTCAACTGGCGGATCTCCACGGATGGTCGCCTCCTGCCTGATCTGTGCGTGATTAATCTTCACAGACCACTATAAAGGGGCAGACTTACACCGAGATTGTTATGAATCGCTCGGTGCGAACCCGCGCGCGGGAGCCGAGAGCTGTGGCGTGGTAGCCGACGACGTGGTGGCGCCCCCGCGTTGCCGCGGTACCACAACCGTGACGATGGCCCCCACGAGCGCGACCGCACCGAAAATGTAGAACGCCATTCCGCCGCCAATGCCGGCAGCAGCGAGCCAGCCGCCGATGATGGGGCCAAGGATGCCACCGAAGCGTCCGACGCTTGCGCACCAGGCCACGCCGGCCGCCCGCGCGCTGGTCGGGTAGTAATTCGACTGAAAGCCGTAGATCAGCACCTGGGTTCCCAGGGTGCCGACACCCGCGAGTGCGATGAACGTGAAGAGCAGGGGGAGCGGGAACTCGAATGTCATGAGCGCGAGGGTTAGCGTGGCCAGCACGAACGTGGTCGCGATGACGCGCTGCGGGCCGCGCCGGTCGGCGAAGCGCGACAGCACGAGGCCGCCGAGCACTGCGCCGAGGTTGAGCGCAAGGGGGAAGAACAGGGCGTATTGGCGGCCGTAGCCGTAGCCCTCCATGATCTTCGGCAGCCACGTGTTAAGCCCATAGGTGAGCAGGAGCCCCGAGAACGACATGAGGCCAAGCAGGATAGAGGCGAGCGCAAACTGGCGCGAGAACACGGCGGCGAACCCGGTGCGGGCGGGCGCGGGGTCGGTCTTGGCTGCCGCCGCGGCGGGGGTGAGCTCTTCGGTGAGCGAGACCCCCGTGCGGGCGGACGCGGCCAGGGCCTCGTCGTGGCGGCCGCGCGAGAACAGCCAGCGGGGCGACTCGGGCAGTTTGAACCACGCGATGGGCAGCAGGATCACGAGGGGCAGCGCGCCGAGCATGAACAGGCCGCGCCAACCGATGTCGGAGAGCAGCAGGATTCCCATGATGGAGGCGAAGACGCCGCCCGCGGGGATGCCGCTGTAGACGATGGCGTTGTAGAACTGGCGGCGGCCCGCGGGTGCGAACTCGGCCATGGTGGCGCCCGCGCTCGCGAGCACGATGCCGAGACCGAGACCGGTGACGAAGCGCATCGTGCCGAAGGCCGTCACGGACGTGGTGAGGGCGGTGACAAACATGCCCACTGAAAACCAGGCGATACCGAGCAGGACCAGCCGGCGGCGTCCGAAATAATCACCGATGGCACCGCAGACGAGCGAGCCCAGCAGCACGCCCGCGAGCGCCCACGAACCGAGCAGGCCGGCGGTCGCGGCGTCCACGGCGCCAATCTGGCTGGGGTCTTCGAGGAGTCCGGGCAGCACGGTGCCGTAGATGACCAGGTCGTAGCCGTCGAACAGGAGGGCCACGCAGATGACGAATGCGACCCAGGCGGCCGTGCGCCTCTCCGTGCGGGGGTCTGGGGTGACGGTGAGTGGGGTGGTTGCCATGTGCCTGTCCTCTCTGACGGTGCATGGGGAGCGACCGGGGCTGAAATGTCCCGTAAGTGCCAGTGTGCCAGCGTTGTGGAGGGCGACATATGAGGGGAATGTCCGGGATGCCGCCCGGGGGTGATTCATATTGGCAGCGTCTTAAAGGGTCGTAAATCGGACGCCGGGTGGCGCTTTGGCACTCAAAACCGCAGGTAACTCTGGCCCCGCGAGAGAGACCCGGAATTGCTGTGGGCGGTGCGCTCGTATGCAGGTGCGGCCCGGTCTGACTGGCTACAGTGACAGCATGATTACTGCCGCACGTTTGCATTCAGACCTTGCCCGCCTCGCCCGCGAAACCGACATGCTCATGGCGACCGTCGAATCGCTCGCCGACAACGAGATGACCGCGCCATCCCTGTGTCAGGGGTGGACCCGCGCCGACGTGATCGCCCACCTCGCCTCGAATGGGCGCACCCTCGTGAAGCTGATCGACTGGGCCGTCACGGGCGAGGAGCAGCAGCTGTACGCGTCGAGCGAGGCGAGGGTGCGTGAGATTGCGCAGTTGGCATCGCTGCCGCGGCTCGAACTGCTCGCCGCCCTGCGCGAGGCCGCGGAGTACTTCGCCGAGAACGCGACCCGGCTTTCGGGCGACCTCACGGTCGACGTCGTAAATATTCACGGCAAGCAGATTCCCGCGACCGAGATCGTGGGTCTGCGTGTCGCCGAGATCGTCGTGCACCATCACGACCTCGACACCGCGTGGACCATCGAAGAAGCCGACCCCGACTCGGTGCTGAACGCCCTCGAGGCTGCCGTGCGCACGATGCGGGCGAAGGACGCTCCGGGGCTGACGTTGGTGACCGAAGAGCGCGATGAGTGGGTGATTGGGGACGGCGCGCTGCGCGTGTTCTCGGACCGCGAGGGCATGCTCGAATGGCTGGCACGTGGCGAGACGGCACACGTGGAGGCGGAGGGCGAGCTGCCCACCCTGCCCGCCTGGTAAGCGGCGCGCGGCCCCGGGAATTTGGGCTCGCAACGGGCCGCGTGAGATGCGCATAGAAATAGGGCCCTGGCGGCATTTCTGCTGGCCAGGGCCCTATTTTTGACGTCGGGGTGACAGGATTTGAACCTGCGGCCTCTTCGTCCCGAACGAAGCGCGCTACCAAGCTGCGCTACACCCCGAGGCTCGCTGGTACTCTACCCGATCTGCGACTCGTTCACGAATCGGCCTGGGGGTTGAGACGCGCGCGCGTGGCCCGGCCCACGTGGGAGGCGCTGGAACGCGGCCCGAATGGCGTCCAGAGGGCAAAAATTTGCCATGAAAGCGCTTGCATGACTATCGCATGTGTTGTTAGTCTCGCCCATGCCCCCGTCCAATTTTTCGGGCACCGTCCAGTCATTCGCCAACGCAGGCAATCGTCACCCCCTGGAGCACGTGTGTATCGCAAACCCTCACTCCGCCGCGCCCTCACGGCACTGTCAGCGCTCGCGCTGACCGCCGCGGGCCTCACCGGAGCCACTAGCCCCGCCGCAGCCGCCGACCACAGCGTGGTTCTCTACGGCAGCTTGCAGACCGAACTCGGTTGCGCGGCCGACTGGGACCCGGCCTGCCAGGCCACCACCCTGGCGTCCACCCCGACCCCCGGCCAATACTCCGCCGAGTTTACGGTGCCCGCGGGCAGCTACGAGTACAAGGTTGCCCTCGACGGCACCACCGACTCGACCGTCGGCCTCGACGGCGGCGCCGCGAACATTCCCCTCGCCATCGCGGGCCCCGCAACCCTGCGCTTCACGTTCGACGAGACTCTGCGGCGCGTCGCCGTCGAGGTCACCGATCAGCCCGGGGCCTATTCGGACGCCGACGCGGCCCTCGTGGCACCGCCCGTGCGGCAGGCCGGCGGCGACGAACGCTTCTACTTTGTGATGACCGACCGGTTCGCCAACGGCGACCGCAGCAATGACCAGGGCGGCCTCACCGGCGACCGTCTCGCGACGGGCTTCGACCCCACCAGCAAGGGCTTCTACCAGGGCGGCGACATTGCGGGCGTGCGTTCGCAGCTCGACTACATCGAGGGGCTCGGCACCACCGCGATCTGGCTCACCCCCAGCTTCGTGAACCGCCCCGTGCAGGGCGAGGGGGACAACGCGAGCGCCGGATACCACGGCTACTGGATCACCGATTTCACCCAGATCGACCCGCACCTTGGCACCAACGAGGAACTCGCGGGCCTCATCGCCGACGCCCACGCCCGCGGCATCAAGGTGTACTTCGACATCATCACCAACCACACCGCCGACGGCATCAGCTACGCCGAGGGCAGCACCGCGTACATCGACCAGGCCACGCGGCCCTACACCGACGCGAGCGGCAACCCCTTTGACCCCGCCGACGTCGCGGGCGACCCCGCGTTCCCCGCGCTCAACCCCGAAACCTCGTTCCCGTATACCCCCGTCGCGAACCCCGACGTGGTCAAGACCCCCGCGTGGCTGAACGACACGACGCTCTACCACAACCGGGGCGATTCGACGTGGGAGGGCGAATCGGTCACCTACGGCGACTTCAGCGGCCTCGACGACCTCATGACCGAAGACCCGCGGGTCGTGCAGGGCTTCGTCGACGTGTACAAGCAGTGGGTCGACTTCGGCATCGACGGGTTCCGCATCGACACCGTCAAGCACGTCAACCCCGAGTTCTGGGAGACCTGGTCGCAGCAAATCATGGACCACGCCCACGCGCAGGGCAAGACCGACTTCTTCATGTTCGGCGAGGTCTACGACGCGAACGCCGCGAACCTGTCGCCCTACGTGCGCAACAGCGACATGAGTAGCGTGCTCGACTTCGGGTTCCAATCGGCGGCAACGGGCTACGCCTCCGGCAACTCGGCCAAGGCCCTGCAAGGGCTCTTCGCCAACGACGACCGCTACACCACCCCCGAGAAGTCCGCGGCCTCGCTGCCGACCTTCCTCGGCAATCACGACATGGGCCGAGTGGGCTACTTCTTGCAGAACGCCACGAACCCCGTGCAACGAGACGAGCTCGCGCACGAACTCATGTTCCTCACCCGCGGCCAGCCTGTCGTCTACTACGGCGACGAGCAGGGCTTCGCGGGCCTCGGCGGCGACCAATCGGCGCGCCAGTCAATGTTTGCGAGCCAGACCGCCGAGTACACCGAGCAGAAACTCATATCGGGCGAGACCGTGGGCTCCAAAGACCGCTTCGACGCCACTGCGCCGCTGTACGGCCTGGTCAAGCAGCTCTCCGACCTCCGCGACGCGCACCCCGCGCTGGCCACCGGCGCTCAATTCGAGCGCTACGCCGACGACGGACCGGGCGTGTACGCCTTCTCCCGCGTCGACCGCGACGAGAAGATCGAATACCTGGTTGCCGTCAATAATTCGGACCAGGCCAAGACGGTCTCGCTGACAACCCTCACGGCGGGCGCAACCTACGCGCCGGTCTATGGCGACTCGGCCACCGTGGCGTCCGATGCTGACGCGCAGGCGAGCGTGACCGTGCCGGCCCTTGGCGCCGTCGTCTACCGCGCCGACCGCGCCGTGACCGCCGCGGCCGAAGCGCCCACCCTCACCCTCAGCCTGCCGCAGGCGGGTGGAGCGCTCAGCGGGCAATCCGCCGTGCAGGCGACCTCGAGCAGCGACGAATGGCTCGAAACCAGCTTCGCCTGGCGGACGGCGGGGGAGACCACGTGGCACGCCCTCGGCACGGCCGAAGATTCGACCCCGCGCGTGTTCCACGACGTTTCGAGCCTCGCCCCGGGCACGCTCGTCGAGTACCGCGCCGTGGCGACCGACGCCGCGGGGCACCGCGTGGCGGCCTCGACCTACGGCTCCGTGGGCAATGCTGTGACGCTGACCCCCGCCGAGGAGCCCGAGGTTCCCGTCAGCATGGTCACCGTGCCCGGCAGCTTCAACAGCCAACTGGGCTGCGCGGGCGACTGGGACCCCGCGTGCGAGGGCATCAAACTGACCCTCGCCCCCGGCGGCATCTACACCGGTACCTTCACGCTCGCTCCGGGCGACTATGAGTTCAAGGTCGCCATCAACGGGTCGTGGGACGTCAACTACGGCACGGGCGGCACACCCAACGGAGGTAACTACTCGTTCACGACCGCGGGCGGCCCCGTCAGCTTCTACTTCGACCCGGTGACGCACGTGGCGCAGTCGAGCGCGAGCGGCCCCGTCGTCACCGTGGTCGGCAGCTTTCAGCACGACCTCGGCTGCGCCACCGACTGGGCACCCGACTGCCTCGGCGCGCTGCTGCTCGACGGCAATGGCGACGGCGTCTACGAATTCACGACCGACAAGATCGCTGCGGGCAGTTACGAGGCCAAGGTGACCCACGGGCTGTCGTGGGACGAAAACTACGGCGCGGGCGGTGCTCCCGGCGGAGACAACATCGCCTTCTCAGTGGCCGATGGCAAGCCCGTGACGTTCACGTACACGCTCGCGACGCACGTGCTCGAGATCGTGGCGGCCGACCCGCCGCTCGCGGGCACGGGCGAGGAGCGCGCACACTGGATCGACGCTCACACCATCGCCTGGCCGAGCGATCTCGGTGCCCCGAGCGGTGCCGCCTACGCGCTCTACGCCTCGCCCGACGCGAGCCTCGCTCAGGCCGACGGACAGGTCACGGGAGGTACCCCGGTCGCGCTGAGCGTCATCGACGGCGGCCTCACCGCGGCGCAGAAGGCCGCGTTCCCCGCGCTCGCGAGTTACACGGCCCTGCGGGTCGAGGGCGTGGACGCTGCGTCCCTCCTGACCGGCCAGCTGGCGGTGGCACAAACCGCCGCCGACGGCACGCTCGCGGCGGTCACGGGAGTGCAGATTCCCGGGGTGCTCGACGACCTCTACGCAGCTTCGGTGCAGAACGCGAAGCTCGGCGTGACGTTCACGAAGGGCGCGCCGACGTTCCGGTTGTGGGCGCCGACAGCGCAGGCCGTCAGCCTGCTGACCTGGGAGCCCGGGGCCACGGGAGAACCGGCCCGCCACGCGGCAACGAGGGACGCGGCGTCCGGCACGTGGAGCGCCGCAGGCGGCACCGACCTCGTGGGAGACGAGTACCTGTGGGAGGTCACGGTCTACGCCCCCAGCACGGGAGCGATCGAGACCAACCTGGTCACCGACCCGTATTCGGTGGCGCTCACGCTAAACTCGACGCGCTCTGTCGTCGTCGACCTGAATGACAAGAAGTGGGCACCGAAGCAGTGGGCCAAGACCCCCGCGCCGACCGTTAAGCAGGCCGTTGACCGGTCAATCTACGAACTGCACATTCGCGACTTCTCGATCGGCGACCCCAAGGTGCCCGCGGCCGAACGCGGTACCTACACCGCGTTCACTCGCGACGGCAACGGCACGGCCCAGCTGAAGCAACTGGCCGCGGCGGGCATCACGACCGTGCACCTGCTGCCCTCCTTCGACATCTCGTCGATCGAGGAGGACCGCGCGGCCCAGGCCACCCCGGCCTGTGACCTCCCGGCCCTGCCGCCCGCCTCGCCCGAGCAGCAGGCCTGCGTGGGAGCGGCCGCCGCCAAGGACGGCTACAACTGGGGTTACGACCCCTACCACTACTCGGTGCCCGAGGGCTCCTACGCTGTCGACCCCCGCGGCGGGGCGCGCACTGCGGAGTTCCGCTCCATGGTCGGAGCGCTGCACGGCATGGGCCTGCAGGTCGTGCTCGACGAGGTGTTCAACCACACCTCGGCCTCGGGCCAGGCGGACCACTCGGTGCTCGACAAGGTCGTTCCCGGCTATTATCAGCGGCTGAACGCCGCCGGCAACGTCGAAACCTCGACCTGCTGCCAGAACGTCGCGACCGAGCACAAGGTCGCCCAGAAGCTCATGGTCGATTCTGTCGTGCTGTGGGCCACGCAGTACAAGGTCGACGGGTTCCGCTTCGACCTCATGGGCCACCACTCGGTGGAGAACATGTTGGCGATCCGCGCCGCACTCGATCAGCTCACGCTCGCGCGCGACGGCGTCGACGGCAAGCAGATCTACCTCTACGGCGAAGGCTGGAACTTCGGCGAGGTGGCGAACAACGCACTGTTCACGCAGGCCACGCAGGGCCAGTTGGGCGGCACGGGCATCGGCACCTTCAACGACCGACTGCGCGACGCCGTGCACGGCGGCAGCCCAGTCGACGCCTCGACCCTGCAAGATCAGGGCTTCGGCACGGGCCTTGCCACCGACCCCAACGGGACCGGCAGCAACGGCACCAGCGCCGAGGAACTCGCGGAGCTCGGCCACAAGACTGACCTCATCAAGGTCGGCCTCGCGGGCAACCTGCGCGCGTACTCGTTTGTGACGAGCGACGGCACCGTGAAGCGCGGCGACCAGCTCGACTACAACGGCGCGCCCGCGGGCTACGCCGATCAGCCCGACGAGGTGATCAACTACGTCGATGCTCACGACAACGAGACCCTGTTCGATACGGGCATGCTGAAACTGCCCGCCGACACGCCCATGGCCGACCGCGTGCGCATGAACACGCTCTCGCTGGCGACCGTGACGCTCTCGCAGTCGGTGTCGTTCTGGCACGCGGGCACCGAGCTGCTGCGCTCGAAGTCGCTCGACCGCAACAGTTATGACTCGGGCGACTGGTTCAACCGCGTTGACTGGACCGGCCAGCAGTCCACCTTCGGTTCGGGGCTGCCGCCGGCCGCCGACAACCAGGAGAAGTGGCCGGTCATGACCTCGCTGCTCGAAAACCCGGCCAATAAGCCCACGGCGGCCGACATGGCGTCCGCCGAAGCCGGTGCCCTCGACCTGCTGAAGATTCGCAAGGACGTCGACCTGCTCACGCTGGGTTCGGCGGACCTCATCGAACAGAAGGTCACGTTCCCGACCTCGACCGCCCCCGGGTCGCTCGTGATGCTGATCGACGATACCGTCGGCGCCGACGTCGACCCCGAGTTGAAGGGCGCGCTGGTCGTGTTCAACGCGTCGCCCGAGCCGCTCACCACGAGCGTCGCGGCGCTCGCGGGTCGCCAGTTTGCGCTGCACCCGGTGCAGGCGCAGGGCGCGGACGCCGTGGTGCGGCAGTCGGCATTCCAGGCCGGCGCTGGCACCGTGACGGTGCCCGCCCGCACGGTGGCCGTGTTTGTCGAGCCGCAGAAGGCGACCCCGGGCGGCACGTGTGTCGAGAAGCCCGGCAAGGGCAACGCGTTCGGGTGGGGCAAGGGGAAGGGCAACCCCCACCCCAAGCCGTGCGGCCGGCCGGAGTAGTAACCGAGGCGTCCTAGCGGCGGCGGGGGCCCACCGGCTCCTGCCGCTGGGCAGGTAACGCAAAGGGCCCGAGGGGCGATGAGTACTCATCGCCACTCGGGCCCTTTTTCGACCGTTTTGCCTGGTCACAGGGTCGGGGTGACAGGATTTGAACCTGCGGCCTCACGCTCCCAAAGCGCGCGCTCTAGCCAAGCTGAGCTACACCCCGCCATCATCACGGGCGCAAGGCACCGCATGACAACTCTCCAAATATAGGGCAGTCGTGCCGCAAAGCGAAACCGTGGGGGCGTGGCTCGCTGTGAGATGTGCTGCTAGACGCGGGCCGCCCGCGAAAACGACGAGGCGGCGCTCATGAGCGCGGGGCTGGGCCGCACTCCCGTGTAGAGCGCGAATTGTTCGAGGGCCTGCAGCGCGATCACCGAGGCTCCGGTGATCACCAGTTTGCCGCGTTCGCGCGCCGCTCGCACGAGCGGGGTGTCCTCGGGGAAAGCCACGACGTCGAAGACGACGTCGGCGGCGTCAATGGTCTCGGTCGCGAACGCAAGCGTCTCGGCGTCGGGGCCGTCGTCCATCCCGAGCGGAGTGGCGTTCACGAGCAGCGTGGCCTCGCCGGGGGCGAGGCTGGGGCGCCACGCGTAGCCGTAGCGTTCGGCGAGGGCGCGGCCCGCCGCCTCGTTTCTGGCCACGACCAGCCCGCGGGTGAACCCGGCGTCCCGAAGCGCGGCAACGCAGGCCTTGGCCATGCCACCGGCACCCTGCACCGTGACGACCTGGTCGCGCGACAGGTCGTGCTGGTCGAGCAGGGTGGCGATGGCGACGTAGTCGGTGTTGTAGGCGCGCAGCACGCCCTCCGTGTTCACGACCGTGTTCACCGATTCGATGGCTCGCGCCGACTCATCCATCTCGTCGATGTACTCGATAATGGCCTCTTTGAACGGCATGGAGACGCTGCAGCCACGAATGCCGAGGGCGCGGATACCCCGCACGGCACCCTCGAGGTCAGTCGTGGTGAATGCCTTATATACGAAGGGAAGATCTAGTTCGTTGTAGAGGTAGTTGTGAAACCGGGTGCCGAGGTTGGACGGGCGCGCGGCAAGGGAGATGCACAGCTGATGATCTTTGCTTAATCGGAGAGTCACTCGTACAGACTACTGTTCGCGCGTCAGAGCGCCACCTGAATGCGAGTAATGAGGGGCGCTGGGGCGCGCGTGGCCGTGAGTGGGACTTCAGTCGAGCATGGTGGCGAGCTCTGCCGAGCCCTCCTCATCGAAGCGAATGCGCTCGCCGTCGATGTGGGTGACGGGCGCGAGGAGGCGCACGCTCGACGTGAGCCACACGCCGTCGGCGGTGAAGAGCTCGTCGCGCGAGAACACGCGCCGCTCGACGGTGAAGCCGGCCGCGGCCGCGGTGCGCAGCAGGCGCTCCACGGTGATCCCGTCGAGGATCCCCTCGACGGGAGGGGCCGAGATGGTGCGGCCATTCTTGATGACGACGTTGGAGGTGGGGCCCTCCAGCACGCGCCCCGAGGGGGTCACGAAGATGACGTCTTCGGCGCCCCGCTTCTTGGCCTCGCGATAGCCGGCGATGTTGATGCCGTAACTAAGTGACTTTGCGCCGGGCAGCAGCCACGGTGAGTCGATGACATTCTCGACCTCAAACCCGCGATTGAGGGTGATGACACGCATGCCCTCGAGTCGGGCGAGTTCCATGTCGGGTGGCACGGGAGCCCCCGTGGCCCAGCACACGGGCGAATCTGCACCCTCGCGACCGCGCGTGGCGTACCACCGCACGACCAGGTCGGGAACGAACTCGTCGTCGAGGTGTCGCATGGTCCAGATGCTCAGCACCTTGGCGATCGCGGCCTCGAATTGCGACTTGTCGGGCAGGGCGAGGTCGAGCATGGCGGCAGAGCGGTACAGTCGCGCCATGTGTTCCTCCAGGTCGCGGGCGTAGCCATCCTGGGCGAGGGTCGCCTCAAAGACGCCGTCGCCGCGCAGCACGCCAGTGTCGTCGGCGTGAATCAGGGGCTCCGCGAAATCGTCTTCGTAGGCGCCGTCTTCTTCGAGCAGGACCAAGATGGGTGCAGTCATAGTTGTAGTTTGACGCATTCCGTTGCGCAGCGTAGCGATTTCGGCACGGACGCCCGCGGGGCTGGTCCGGCAGGTGAACATCTGGTGAGCCTCAATGGCGCGTTCACTGCCGTTCACATAAGCGGTGACGGGAGCCACCCGGGGCCTTTTCGCGCCGTCTTCGGCGGGAGTGGACTGCGATGAACGGCGCTGTTCGAGGCCACTGGCACTGCTGCGAATATTGCAAGACGCGCAGGGGTTAGCCAGTTCACATCTCCGAGAAGGCGCGCGAGAGAATACTTGAACGGTCAAAATTGCTGTACCGACCGTCATCGCTTGACAGCAGCCGTTGCATTGCGCCGCTGCACGTCAGCCACGGCATCGCACGCACGCGACGCCCCCTGTGAAACCGAATGAAGAGGAACCATGCAGTTCAGCCAGCCCCTTAGCCGTCGTCTCGCGCTCGGAACCCTTGCGGCCGGCGCCCTCGCCGCGCTCGCTGCGTGCGGCTCCGACTCATCGAGTTCCGGTGGTACGACCCTCAAGATCGGCACTGAGGGCACCTACTCGCCGTTCAGCTTTCACGACCTGAAAGACGGCAACAAGCTCACCGGCTACGACATCGAGGTGATGGATGCCATCGCCAAGAAGATGGGCAAGACCACCGAGTATGTCGAAACCGCGTGGGATTCGATCTTCGCCGGCCTCGATTCGAAGCGCTTCGACATCGTGGCCAACCAGGTGACCGTCAACGACGAGCGCAAGGCCAAGTACCTGCTGAGCACGCCCTACACGGTCTCGGGCGGTGTCGTGCTCGTGAAGTCCGACAACACGAGCATCACGAAGCTTGCCGACCTGCAGGGCAAGACTCTCGCACAGTCGGCCACGAGCAACTGGGCGCAAAGCGCCAAGGATGCCGGCGCAAGCGTCGAGGCCATTCCGGGCCTCGCCGAGGCGGTCACCCTCGTCAAGCAGGGCCGCGTGGACGGTACCTTCAACGACGAGCTGGCGGTGCTCAATTACATCGCAACCACCGGCGACAAGGAGGTCAAGATCGCCTTCACCACGACCGAGAAGTCGAGCCAGGCCCTCGCCCTGCGCAAGGATGACGCCGCTAACTTCGCGCTGGTCGACGACGCCCTGAAGGCGCTGCTCGCGGATGGCACCATCGCAGGCATCAGCACGAAGTGGTTTGGCAAGGACGTCTCGAAGTAATGAGCGACAAGTGGACCCTGGTGCTCGACGCGCTGCCCACCCTGCTCACGGGCTTGGTGCAGGCGACGATTCCGCTCACCGCACTGTCGTTCGCGCTGGGTCTCGCTTTGGCGCTGCTGGTGGCGCTCATGCGGCTCTCCCGCAACGCCGTGGTGCGCGGGGTCGCGGCGACGTACGTGGCGATTATTCGCGGCACGCCCCTGTTGGTCCAGTTGTTTGTCATCTTCTTCGGCCTGCCGGCCATCGGCCTGTATTTTGACCCTTTCATCGCGGCTACCATCGGCCTCAGCCTCAACGTGGGCGGCTACGCCTCCGAGATTCTGAGGTCGTCGATCCAGGCCGTGCCGCAAGGGCAGTGGGAGTCGGCGATGTCGGTCGGTATGACCCGCACACAGACCCTGCAATACATCGTGCTGCCGCAGGCGCTCAAGATCTCCGTGCCGCCGCTCTCGAACACGCTGATCTCGCTGCTCAAGGACACCTCGCTGGCCTCGACGGTGTTGGTCAGCGAACTCATGCGCAACGCGCAGGAGGTCGCGGCGCCGTCGCAGGACTTCTTCTTGCTCTATTCGGTGGCTGCCGTCGTGTACCTCGTGGTGTGCCTCGTGTTGTCATTTGGGCAGCTGCTCCTTGAGCGCTACCTGGAACGTCACACTCGCACGCCGCGCAAATAGCGGTTCTCTGCACGCGGCGAGTGTGCGGCTACCGATAAGATCGGGGCCATGTGTAGCGACGTCCACCCCCTCGCCGACCAGTGGCACCGCGCATCCTCAGAAATGTGGGGGATGGTCTCCTGCCGCACTGGCCAGGACCAACAGGTTGCGTTTCAGGGCAACCCCAGCGGTCTAGCCTGCGGCCTGCCCGTCGAGACGCTCGCGGTGGCCTCAGTGGCGTGCTCGGCCCTGGCCGCCCAGGAACTCGCGAAGGCTCGCACCGAGTCGAGCATATTGGGCGGGGCACCCAAAGACTCAGGACCCATCGCGGTCGATTCCGGCCAGGTGGGTCTTTCTTTTCGGAGTGACCGCGTCGGCACCCTCGATGGCAAGCCCTACAGCCTCTTCGCGCCGTGGTCGGGGTTTTTTGAAACCCGCGATGGTTTCGTGCGCACCCACGCCAATTACCCGCATCACCGCGCCGCCCTGTCGCGCGCCCTCGGTATTGCCGCGGACGCCTCGGTGGCCGAGTTGGCAGCGCACCTCGCGCAGCGCCACAGTGCCGAGGTCGAGAGCCTGGCGTGGCAGTACGGCGCGCTCGCGGTTGAGGTCCGCACGCGGCTGGGGTGGATGCAGCACCCCCAGGGCCGCTCGCGCGCCGATCACCCCATCGTGAAGGTCGATCAGCGCGGCGCCGTGTCGCTGCCCAGTAGCGAGCGCTCTGCCCGACTGGCCCTGGCGCGGCGTGGACTGCCCGCCGCGGGGTTCCGCGTGCTCGACCTGACCCGCGTCATTAGTGGTCCCGTCGCCAGCCGCACGCTCGCCCTCGCGGGCGCGGACGTCCTGCGGGTCGACTCGCCGCATCTGGCGGAGATTGGACTGCAATACCTCGACACGGCGGGAGGCAAGCGCAGCACCCTGCTCGATTTTGATGATCCGGGCGACCTGGAGACCCTACACGACCTCGTGGCCACGGCCGATGTGGTGCTCACGGGGTATCGGCCGGGCTCGATTACTCGCTTTGGCCTGAGCGAGGCCGAGATCCGCGCCAGTAACCCGCATGTGGTGCTCGCGCGTATCAATGCGTGGGGCCCCTTGCAGGACGACGGTTTTAGCCGCGGCTTTGACTCCCTGGTGCAGGCGGCCAGCGGTATCGCTGACGACCTGGGCGACTATGAATCGGGACGCCTCGCGCGTCCGGGAACCCTGCCCGCGCAGGCGCTGGACCACTCGGTCGGGTATCTCGTGGCGGCGGGCATTATGAGCGGCCTGGCCGATGTGGTGCAGGGCAACCCTGCGGTCACCATTAACGGTTCTCTGCTGGGTGCCGCGAACTGGTTGCTGACGCAGCGGGACGTCTACCCCCTGCACATTCGCGCCGAATCGAGCGATATCGACTCTGATGAGAACCGCTTTTGCGATATGATCCTGCCCCAGAACGAGGCTCCGGGCGTGCCCGGAGGCGTGGTGCTGCGGGTGCCGAACCCGTGCGTCGCAGGTTCGGGGTTGCCGACGCAGTGGCCGGTGCCGCATGCGTACGGCGCGAGCGAAGCGGCGTGGCTGTAACTTAGCCGGCCAGCGCGTTGGCCGGGGGGCAGGCATGGCGCACGGAGTCGATCTGGACGGGCCGCGAGCGGTCTTTGAAGATCGTGACCAGTTCGAAGTTGCTGAGCGTCTGCCAGTTGCCCTCGACCGGGTCCCAGCGGTTTGACGTGACAATCGTGCGGTCTGGTTCGACCAGGTAGCGCAGGGTGAGGCCCTGGGCGCCGCCGTCGATGTCGTGGTGTTCGGCCTCAACGTGGTTCACCCATTGCAGGGCGTAGACCGCCTCGGGGGTGAGCAGGAGGCAATTGAGCGCCACCGCGGTGCAGCGCTCGGAGATCAAGGTCGCGGCGCGGACGATGGCCTCGGGGGGCGTGGCGCCGTCGGCCATGAACTTCTTGACCAGCAAGAAGTAACTTTCGCTGTCGGTTTCGCCGATGCGGTGCCCCGCCTCGTGCTCTTCGACGAGTCGGTCGAGTTCGACCTGCGGGAACGCCCAGCCGTTGTGCGCGAAGGCGATGGTGCCGTCGGTGAAGGGGTGGGCTTCGTTGTCGCCAACGGGAATCGTGCCGGTCGCGCGGCGGAAGTGCACGATCGCGGCCTCGGTGGATTCGTGCTGCACGAAGTCTTGAAACAGGCGGTCGTCGAACGCGGAGTTTTTGGTTTTGAAGATGCTGMCCCCGCCACTCGTGAGGGTGCCGACACCCCAGCCGTCCCGGTGATGGTGGCTCAGGTTGGCAAAGGGCGCCAGGTTCTTACCCATCACCGAGTTAAGGGTGGTGGGGGAGTCCGACACGAATGCCAACAGGCGGCACATGGGGGTGCTTCCTTTCGCTGGTCGTCGGCTCGTGCCGACGCTGAAATGCTCGTCTCTTAACGATACGCCGCCGCGCGTTGCTGCCAAACTCGGCGCTTCACAGGGGTTCGCGCAGGCCCGCCGGCGCGGCTGAGGTGGGAGCGAAGTGTCAGGTAGGAAACACTTTGAGAAGAACCCTAGGTGACAAAGCTCAACTATGTCAGGCTTGAGCCATCATGCTGCGAACACTGCTGACTTCAAAGATTCACCGCGCGACGGTGACCCAGGCCGACCTCGACTACGTGGGCTCGGTGACGATCGATACCGAACTCATGGAGGCGGCCGGTCTGCTCGAGAACGAGCAGGTGCACATCGTGGATGTCACGAATGGGGCTCGGCTCGTCACCTATGTGATCCCGGGGGAGCCCGGCTCGGGCGTGATTGGCATTAACGGCGCCGCGGCGCATCTGGTGCACCCCGGAGACATCGTCATCATCATCGCGTATGGGCAGATGGAACCCGCCGAGGCGGCGACGCATCGGCCCCTGGTGGTGCATGTGAACGCCGCAAATCGGGTGATCGCGCTGGGCGCCGACACTGCGGAGGTGGTGCCCACGCAGGGGCCCGCGAGCGCGGCTACTCGTTGAGCAGGTGACCGGCGCTCGGGCGGCGGCGCAGCAGTTCGAGCGCGCGGTCGACGAGTTCGACCCGAGTGAGGGTGCGAACCTCGTCGAGCGGCACCCAGCGCGCCTCGTTGGTGCTGCCATGGACCTCGTAGCGCAGTGAGCCCCCGACGATGTGGCCCGTGTAGATCATGCGCATCGAATGATGCCGCGTGGAGCGCTCGTTCCAACTGGAGGAATCGATGCCGATGAGGTCGTCGAGTTCGACGATGAAGCCGGTCTCTTCAGTGAACTCGCGCTGGGCGGCCTCGGCGGGGTGTTCCCCGAACTCGATACCGCCGCCAGGGAGGGTCCAGCGGTTAAAGACCAGGTGCGAGAGCAAGATTCGGTCGTCTTCGATGCATACGACGTAGGCGCCGTGGCGAGAAATCTTGCGCAACACGGGGCGTGCGTTGTCGTTGGGAAAACGACGGGCAACCTCCCCGGGGGTGGGCAGACGCCTGCGTGAAGACTTCATCGCCTGCCTTAATCTCGACTGCTACCAAAAGTGTATGTGAGGATGCGACGCCGCGCCGCTCAGCGACGACCAGTGTCACCGCCGCCGCGCTCGCGGGGTTTTCGCGTCTTTCGAGTCTATGCGCTGCTGCTTCACTAGCCTAATCAGCGAAAAAATCGCTGGGCACGGCCTCATGAGGCGGTACCCAGCGATGTCGTACTCAGCGGCCGCAATCTGGCGGCGGAGACGGTAATGGTGTGACGCGTTAGTCGTCGCTGTCGGCTTCGAGCGGGCCCGCACGGAACAGCAGGGCTGCCGCGATGGCACCGATCAGGTAGACGCCGGCGACCGTGTAGAACACCACCTGAAGGGAGTGCGTGAGCACGACACCAGCAGCGGCCGTAGCGTGGCTCGCGCCATACGCAGCGCTCGAACTGGCCAGAATCGAGGCGAGCAGTGCGGTGCCGATGGAGCCTCCAATCTGCTGGCTCATGTTGACGAGTGCGGCGGCGACCCCCGCCTCACTCTCGTGCACCCGGTTGGTCGCGATGGCGATGGCCGGAGCGAACACGGTGCCAGCGCCGAGGCCGATGGTGAACAACGCGGGCGCGATCAGCAGTGCGTAGGAGGAGTCTGGCTGCAGTTGGGCCATCCAGAGGGCGCCCAGTGCGGCGACGGCCATGCCGGCCACGACGACGTTGCGCGGGCCGAAGCGCGGCAGGAGCAGCGAGGTGCCGTAGGTCGATACCAGGATCATGGGAATCGTCATCGGGATGAACGAGAAGCCGGTCTGTACGGGCGTGAACTCGCGGACCTCGAACAGGTACTGCGAGACGAAGAAGAAGATGCCGAACATGCCGACGCACACCAGGAAGAACGACAGGTAGCCGCCGCCGCGCGTGCGGTCTACGACGACATTCAGGGGCAGCAGGGGATGCTTCGACCGCCTTTGTTGTGCGACGAAAAGAGCGAGCAACACGATGGCAACTGCGCCCAGGCCGAGCGTGAGGCCATTGACCCAGCCGTGGGTCTCGGCAAACGCGATGGCGAACACGAGGCAGAAGAGGCCTACCGTCACCACGACGGCGCCGAGAACGTCGATGCGCGTGTCGCGGTTGACGGGGTCTTTAGCGAGGAACTTCTGCGCGCCGAGCACCGTCACGAGGGCAAGGGGCACGTTGACAAGCAGGCACCAGCGCCAGTCGATGTATTGCGTGAGGAACCCGCCGAGGATCAGCCCGAGGGTGCCGCCAGCGCCGGCCACGGCGCCATAGATGCCGAATGCCTTGGCGCGGTCTCGCTGGTGACCGTGGAACACGCTGGTGAGCAGGCCGAGCGCGGCGGGAGCCATCGCGGCGCCGAAGACGCCTTGGAGCACGCGCGCGATCACGATCATGTCGAAGTTGAGGGCGAGGCCGCCGAGGGCCGAGGCTGCCGCGAAGCCGATGATGCCGAGTTTCAGCAGGTTCTTGCGGCCGATGCGGTCGCCGATGCGGCCGCCGAGCAAAAGCAAGGAGCCAAAGGCTAGGGCGTAGCCCGTAATGAGCCATTGGCGATTGTCGCTGCTGAAGCCGAGGTCGGCCTGCAGCGCGGGCATGGCGACGTTGACGATGGTGGCATCGAGCACGACCATGACCTGGGCGATGCAGAAGACCGTGAGGAGCTTCCAGCGGTTGGCGAAGTTGAGTTGGTGAGAGGCGTCGTGTGTGACGTTCTGGGGTGAAGCGGTGTGGGCGCTCATGGGGGGCGGGCCTCGTATTTCCTTCGATTCATTGCCTACCCGAACATCCTAACCGGAATGGATCATTCCGCAAGGTTAGAATGGTCTCATGACGGAGACCCTCCCCACACCGCCGCGGCCCCGCCGCGCCGACGCCCAACGCAACCGCGAGAAGATCCTCGCCGCCGCCATGCAGGAGTTCGGCGAGCAGGGCGACGCGGCCTGCGTCGAACACATCGCGCAACGTGCGGGCGTCGGGGTGGGCTCCATCTACCGCAGCTTCGGCAACAAAGACGCGCTGTTGCGCGAGGTCTACGAGGCGATGGTGCTCAACCAGATTGAACGCACCGAGCTCGTGGCCGCGATCGCGGACCCCCGCGACTCGTTCGAGGAATACCTGCGCTTCACCGCCGAGTACCTGAGTCGCTCGCGCATCATGCTGAGCCTGCATTCGCTGCTCAAAATCGATCGCGAGTGGTCGCACGAAAAGCTGCGCCAGCGCATGGCCGCCGCCGAGGTCATCTTCGCGCGCGCCAAGAGCGCCGACCTCATTCACGAGCACATCGGGTTCACCGACATCGACCTGATCTTGCGCGCGCTCGCGCCCTTCGCCAGCCGGCTCGAAACCCTGCGCGAGGGAGCGTGGCAGCGCTACCTCGACCTCGTGCGCGCCCTGTGCTACCGCACCCCGCCGCAGCCGGTGAGCGAGAGTGACCCGCTCAGCACCGCAGATTACGAGCGCCTCATCATGGGGCCGGACGCTCCGGCCCTCCCTGCGGGGGGCACCGCGGTTGCGGGGGTGGCACGCCGGGGCTCCGGTGGCGGCGCCGACCGGGCGAGGACCGCGTCCGGCCTCAAAACCACGCAATAAAAAACAGCCCCAAACCCGGCGCCGCGCAACGAAAAGTAGGGCGTGGCGCCGCACTATGTGCAACCCTGTTACGGAACGTCAAACGTCGAGGAAAGGGTTTGCAGTGAGCGAATGGTCCGAAAAAGTTAAGGCTGGCTACGCGTTCGGCGGGGCTACGCTGCCCCTGGGCGCACTCATGGAAGCCGGCGAGCCCAATAAGGACGTGCAGGTGGGCCTCGCCCTGGCGATGATGAACCGCCACGGGCTCATCGCGGGCGCTACCGGCACGGGCAAAACCAAGACCCTGCAGGTGATGGCCGAGGAACTCTCCAAGGCGGGGGTCAATGTCTTCGCGGCAGATGTGAAGGGCGACCTCTCGGGCGTGCTCTCCGCGGGCCAGGACAACGAAAAGATCAAGGCGCGCGCCGCCTCGCTCGGTCAGGACTGGGCCGCCCAGGCCGCGCCGGTGGAGGTGTTTAGCCTCGGCGGCCTCGGCAAGGGAGTGCCGATTCGCGCGACCATCACCGACTTCGGGCCCATCTTGCTCTCCAAGGTGCTCGAGCTCAACGAGACTCAGGAATCCTCGCTGGGCCTGATCTTTCACTACGCCGACTCGAAGGGCCTCGAACTCGACGACGTCAAAGACCTGAAGGCCGTCATCACGTTTCTCACGAGCGACGAGGGCAAGGCCGAGCTCACGAGCATCGGCGGCCTCTCCGCCGCGACTGCGGGCGTGATCCTGCGCGCCCTCGTCAACTTCGAGGCGCAGGGCGCCGACAAGTTCTTTGGCCTGCCCAACTTCGACTCGAAGGATTTGCTGCGCGAACCGGTCGACGGCCGCGGCGTGATCTCGCTGCTCGAACTGCCCGCCGTGCAAGACAAGCCCGCGCTGTTCTCGACGTTCCTCATGTGGCTACTGGCCGACATGTACCAAGACCTCCCCGAGGTGGGAGACGCCGAGAAACCCAAGTTGGTATTCTTCTTCGACGAGGCACACCTGCTGTTCAGCGGGGCATCCAAGGCGTTCCTGCAGCAGGTCACGCAGACCGTGCGCTTGATCCGCTCGAAGGGCGTCGGCATCTTCTTTGTCACGCAGACCCCCAAGGACGTTCCCGCGGACGTGCTCGGCCAGCTCGGCAACCGCGTGCAGCACGCCCTGCGGGCGTTCACGCCCGAAGATGCCAAGGCGCTCAAGGCCACGGTCTCGACCTTCCCCAATAGCGACTACGACCTCGAAGAGCTGATCCCCGCGCTCGGCATCGGCGAGGCCATCGTGGTGGTCATGAGCGAGACCGGCGCGCCCACTCCCGTCGCGCACACGCGACTGCGCGCCCCCGAAACGCTCATGGCGCCCGCACCCGAGGCCGAGTTGGACGCCGCCATCGCGAAGTCCCCACTCGCGGCGAAGTACGGTGCGGTCGAGGATCGTCCCTCAGCGTTTGAGAAGCTGCAGCAGAAGGCCGAGGCCGCCGCGGCCCCGGCCGAAGGCGGGGCTCCCGCGGGCGGCTCGACGCCCGCACCGGCTCCGGCGCCCGCTCCGAAGCGCCAGAAGGAAGAGCCCAACATGGTTGAGCAGGTCATCAACAATCCGGTGGTCAAGTCGTTCCTGCGCAGCGCCGGCACGCAGATCGCGCGGTCGCTGTTCGGCACGCGCCGCCGCTAACGCGGGCGCAGCAACCCGTGGGGGCCTGCGCCTCCCCAGCCGTAAGGACATCATGAGCACTCAGGTTCCCGCGCCGCTGCGCAGCGTCGCCCACGTCAACGACATCAACCCCTCGGAGGGCGCCTCCCGGGCCACCTCGCTCGTGGCTGGCGCCGCCGTGGCGTGGGACCGGGCGGGGTTCCTGGCTGCCACCGCCCCCTCCGGGCAGCGCCAGGTCGCCCTCGTGAGCGGAGGCGGCGCGGGTCATGAGCCCCTGCACGGCGGCTTCGTGGGCCCCGGTGGTCTCGACGCGGCCTGCCCGGGGGAGGTCTTTACGTCGCCCCACAATCGGCAGATCTACGCCGGTTCGCGTGCCGTGGCGAGGCCCGGCGGCGTGCTGCACATCGTCAAAAACTACACGGGTGACGTGCTGAACTTTGGCATCGCAGCCGAGCGGCTGCGGCGCGAGGGTATCGCGGTCGAGACGGTGCTGGTGGACGACGACCTCGGCACTGACGCCGCAGCCATCGGTCGCCGCGGCACCGCCGCGACTCTCGTGCTGGAGAAGATTCTCGGCGCGGCGGCCGATACCGGTCTGGGCCTCGGCGGCCTCGCACAGCTCGGGCGCGACGTCGTGGCCCGCACCCGCTCCGTGGCGGTCGCGTTCGCGGCCCAAAACTCGCTCGACACGGGCCGCGCCGCCTTCGACATCGCGGAGGGCTCGCTCGAATACGGTGTGGGTATCCACGGCGAGCGCGGAGCCCAGGCCGTGGACCTGGCCGACGCCGCCGAGCTGGTCCGCCGCATGGTGACCGAACTGCTCGCCGCCCTCGGCCCGACCCGGTCGCCCCTCGTGGTGGTCAATGGGCTCGGCGGCACCTCCAACCTCGACGTGCTGAACCTCGCGCTCGCGGCCGATGCCGCCCTGCGCGAGGCGGGGGTAACCCCCGAATCGGTCGTGGCGGGCACCTTCGTCTCGGCGCTCGACATGCGCGGATTCTCGCTGACCGTGACCGATGCAGACCCGGCCTGGCTGCCGCACTGGTATGCCCCGCACGGCACGGTCGGGCTCCCGACGCCGCGGCCCGCCCACGCCGGAGCGCGGGTGGCGGGCGGCTCGAGTGACGACACGCACCCCGGCGAACCGGTCTCGGCGGCCCTGTGCGAGTTCGCGGCCCGCATCGAATCACTGCGGCCCGCGTTCAATGACCTCGACCAGCGCGCGGGCGACGGAGACTTTGGCGAAAACTTCGCGAAGGGAACCCGCGAGGCCGTGCGCGGCGGCGAATCCGCGACGGCGACGCTCGCGGGTGACCTCGCGACGCTCGCCCGCGCTTTCATGGACCGCGTGGGCGGGTCGAGCGGCCCGCTGTTCGGTCTGCTGCTGGAGCGGGTCGCGGCGGCCGTGGCCGAGGGAGAGCAGCCCGCGCGAGACGCGGCCCGCGGGCTGCGCGAAGGCCTCGAAGCGGTCAAGCGCGTGGGCGGGGCGCGCGTCGGCGACCGCACGCTCGTCGACGCCCTCGAACCCGCCGTGGGCGAGTCGGGCGGGGCCACCGAGCTCAGCGTCGACGTCGTGGAGCGGACGCTGGCCGCCGCGCGCGGCACCGCGACCCTGGTCGGCAAGCGTGGCCGCGCCAGCTACCTCGGCGACCGCGTGGTGGGCGCCCCCGATCCCGGCGCGCTCGCGGCCGCGGCCCTCGTGCTGATGCTGCTCGAACGCACCGTCGGTGCCGAGGCGGGCCTGTGGAGTGACCTCGAGGCGGCGCTCACGGGGGCGGGGCAGTAAAAGTGTGGCCCGCGCGTCCGGTATAAAAACTGGACGCGCGGGCCGAGCGCTGGCACCCAGGCCCGGTTACACCTGGGTCTTGAATACGCGCCCGAGCGCCGTCATGCCGTGATGCACGAGCAGGCAGGCGACGGTGGCGATGGCGATGCCCTGGTCGGTGAACCCGCCGAGTTGGATCGTGATCGAAGCGACCGCGATGATCATCGGAATGCCGACGGTCATCTGGTTGACGGGGCGCGAGAAGTCGACCTTGTGGTCAACGAAGATGCGAATGCCGAGCACGCCGATCATGCCGTAGAGACCGAGGGTCACGCCGCCGAGTACGCCCGCGGGGATCGAGTTGATGAGGGCGCCGACCTTGGGCAGGAACCCGAGCAGAATCGCGACGCTGCCGGCCACCCAGTACGCGGCGGTCGAGTACACGCGGGTCGCGGCCATGACGCCGATGTTTTCGCCGTAGGTGGTGGTCGCGGAGCCGCCGCCGGCGCCCGCGAGCATGGAGGCGAGGCCGTCCGAGATGAGTGCGCGACCCGTGAGGTGGTTGAGGTCCTGGCCGGTCATGAGGGAGACCGTGCGGATGTGACCGACGTTCTCGGCGATCAGCACGAGGATGATGGGCAGGAACGCGGGCAGCACGCCGGCCGAGAAACTGGGCGCGTGGAACGTGGGCAGGCCGAACCAGCTGGCCTCGTGCACCGCGGTGAAGTCGACCTGGCCGCGCATAGCGGCGTAGACATAACCGATGATGACGCCGAGAAAGATCGAGAGGCGACCAAGGAGCCCGCGCAGGCAGGTCATGACGAGCAGCACGGCCACGATGGTGACGAGGCCCGAGTCGAGGCCGATGTAGGGGGCGATGCCCTCGGCGGGTTTGAGGCCGAGGTTGGTGGCCACCACGGGGGCGAGGTTGAAGCCGATCAGCGCGACGATCGTGCCCATGACGACGGGAGGCATGAGGGCGTCGACCCAGCCGGTGCCGGTGACGTTGATGAGCAGGCCGATGAGCGCGAGCAGGGCGCCCACGACGATGATGCCGCCGAGGGCCGAGCCCATGCCGTCTGCCGCGGTGGCTGCCGTGACGGGCGCGATGAACGCGAAGCTCGAACCGAGGTAAGAAGGCAGGCGGTTGCGCGTGATCAGCAGGAACAGCAGCGTGCCGACGCCCGAGAAGAACAGGGTCGTGGTGGGGGGAAACCCGGTGAGGATGGGAACGAGGAACGTCGCGCCGAACATGGCGACGACGTGTTGGAGGCCGAGGCCGATGGTTTTGGGCCAGGCTAGGCGTTCGAGCGGGGCCACCACGCCGCCGCTCGTGTTGATCTTCCAGATCACTGTGTCTCGTTTCTGGCGATGAAGGGGGACGCAGCATTTTCCCACGCTGGCGCGGCGGCCGACGTGGGCTGCTCGCGGAGGGCGTCTCGCGGCGCGTGGTTCTGGACCCGCGCGGTCGCGCCGCGCATTAGGCTCGCGAGTGCCAACCGCTGATGTTTCGAGCCGCCTGCAAGGGGACCCAGTGCACCTCACCGCCGCCCAGATTTTGCCCGCCGATGCCGAGAACGCGACCCTGGTCGGTCGCGTCTTTGACCCCGAGGTGGCAGGCCCCTGCGTCGTCACCGTCGACGGCGCCGACCTCGTGGACATCAGCGACCTCGAACCCACCGTGGCGTCTTTGCTGCAGCGGCCCAAGCCCCGCGAGGTGATCGCGCGCGGCCTGTTTTCGGGCAAGGTGACGGACGCCGCGACGGGCGAGACCCGCGATCGCCGGCGTTGGCCCCTCGACGCGGTGCTCGCGGCAACCGTCGCTGGCGATGCCCTGGGGGCGAGGTTGCTCGCCCCGATCGACCTGCAGGTGATTAAGGCCGCGGGCGTGACGTTCGTGGAGAGCATGCTCGAGCGCGTGATCGAGGAGCGCGCCAAGGGTGACCCGGCGCAGGCCAGCGCGGTGCGCGAGCACCTGACCGAGGCCATCGGCGGGGCTATCTCGTCGCTGACGCCGGGCAGCCCCGAGGCCGCCGCCGCGAAGCGGATCTTGCAGCGCGAGGGCCTGTGGTCGCAGTACCTGGAGGTCGGCATCGGGCCCGACCCGGAGATTTTCACGAAGGCCCCCGTGCTCTCGGCCGTCGGCGCGGGGGCGCAGATCGGTGTGCTGCAGCGTTCGGTGTGGAACAACCCCGAGCCCGAGGTGGTGCTGGTCGCCAGTGGGGCCGGTGAGGTGGTGGGCGCGACCCTCGGCAACGACGTGAACCTGCGCGATTTTGAGGGCCGCAGCGCCCTGCTGCTCGCCGAGGCGAAGGACAATAATGCGTCGTGCGCGATCGGACCCTTCGTGCGCCTCTTCGACGACGATTTCGACCTCGACGAGGTGCGCGCGCTCGACGTGACGCTGCGGGTCGAGGGCCCCGATGGTTTCGTGCTGGATGGCCAAAGTTCGATGCGCAATATCAGCCGCGATCCGCTCGAGCTGGTGCGGCACACGATCGGCGATCACCACCAGTACCCCGATGGGTTTGTGCTGTTCACGGGCACGCTGTTCGCTCCCACTCAAGACCGTCACGCGCCCGGAGCGGGTTTCACGCACGAGGTGGGCGATACGGTGAGCATCTCGACCCCGCTGCTGGGCGCGCTCGTGAACCGGGTGAATCATGCCGAGTCGGCGCCGCGGTGGGAGTTTGGCATCTGGGCGCTCGTGCAAAACCTGCGCGCGCGGGGCCTGCTGTAGGTTGCGAGCCGGTTGGCCCGCGGGGTCTGCGCGGAGTTTTACGCCCCGGTCGAGCCCCGCTCGACCACCTCGGGCGCGAACCAGGTGCTCCACGGCGTGGGCGTGCCGTCGAAGAGCCCCGCGACGGCCGCTCGCCCCATCTGGGCGAGGCTGAGCCCCACCGTGGTGAGCGGCGGGTAGGTGTCCTGCGCCGAGGGAATGTCATCGAAGCCCGCGATCCGCACCTGCCCCGGCACATCGATGCCGTGTTGGTGCAGGGCGGTGAGCACGCCCACGGCCATGACGTCGGCCACCACGAAAAGGGTATGGCCGGACGCCCCGGTGGCCGGGTTGGCCCGGGCAAATTCGCTGCCTGCGGCGACGCCGCCTTCGCGGCTGAACTCGGCCCGCTGGATGCGGGGCGCGGGCAGCCCGGCCGTGGTCAGGGCGTCCGAAAACCCGGCCACGCGCAGGGTCGAGGCGTCGAGGGTTTCGGGCCCCGCGATGATGGTGAAGTCGCGGCAGCCTTGTGCGGCGAGGCGTTCGCCGAGCTGGCGGGCGCCCTCGTAGTTTTGGGGCGCGATGTGGGCTTCGGCGGTGAAGCCTTCGAGTTCGCTCGCGACGACGGCGACCTTGCCTCCCGCGCGCTGGTAGGTGCTGAGGGCGTCGCGCAGTCGAGTGTCGCCCGGGGGCACGGTCTGTGAGCCCGTGAGCACGATGGCGTCGACGCGTTGCGCCGTGAAGGTGTGGACGAGCGCGACGGTGCGGTCGTAGTTGCGTTCGGTGACGGCGAGCAGGGTTTGGCGCTTGGTGGCGTCGGCGGCGGCCTGCGCGCCCGCGGCGATCTGGCTGAAGTAGGGGTCGGCGATGTCGTGGACGATGAGGCCGATCAGCATGGTGGTGGAGCGGGCGAGGGCTTGGGCCTGGGCGTTGGGGATGTAGCCGAGTTCGGAGGCGGCCTGCATGACCTTTTCGGCGATGTGTTCGGCGGGTCGTCGCGTGGAGCCGTTGAGCACGCGGGAGGCGGTGGCGGGGGAGACGCCGCAGCGGCGGGCGACGTCGGCGAGTGTGGCAGGCATCTGCCCATCATGACACGGTTCGGGCGGTGTGCCGAGGCTTTGGGTGAACTCCCAGGTCGCGGGCGCGCGCCCGATGACGTGCGGGAATGCGTATTCCACATTTCGGCCGTTTGGCGCGAAATGCTTGACATCGCGACGGGCCCGCCCGTAAGGTGGAAAGCGCTTTCCGCTGCGCCGCGCAGCACGCGTCACGGTCGACGCCGCCCGAAAGCCCACCGACTTAGGAGACCTCATGACGAGCACCCTCACGAACCCCGCAGCCGCCGCCGCCGAACCACGCGACGGGGCCCCGCGCGTCCGCACCCTCCGCATCGCCATGAACGGCGTCACCGGCCGCATGGGCTACCGCCAGCACCTGCTGCGCTCTATTCTGCCGATTCGCGAGCAGGGCGGGCTCACCCTGCCCGACGGCTCGACGCTGCAGGTCGAGCCCATTCTCGTGGGCCGCAACGCCGAAAAGATCAGCGCCCTCGCGGCGCAGCACGGTATTGAGGAATGGTCCACCGACCTCGACGCCCTGATCGACGACCCCAGCGTCGACATCATCTTCGATGCCTCCATGACGCAGCTGCGACCCGAGACCCTCAAGAAGGCCATGGCCGCGGGCAAGCACATCTACACCGAAAAGCCCACCGCCGAAACCCTCGACGAGGCCATCGAGCTGGCGCGGCTCGGCGCCACGGCGGGTGTCACCGCCGGCGTCGTACACGACAAGCTCTACCTGCCCGGCCTCGTCAAACTGCGCAAGCTCGTCGACGAGGGCTTCTTCGGCCGCATCCTGTCGCTGCGCGGCGAGTTCGGCTACTGGGTGTTCGAGGGCGACACGCAGCCCGCCCAGCGCCCCTCGTGGAACTACCGCACAGAAGACGGCGGCGGCATGACCACCGACATGTTCTGCCACTGGAACTACGTGCTCGAAGGCATCATCGGCAAGGTCAAGAGCGTCAACGCGCTCACCACCACCCACATCCCCACGCGCTGGGACGAACAGGGCGAGCCCTACCAGGCCACCGCCGACGACGCCGCCTACGGCATCTTCGAGCTCGAAACCCCCGCGGGTGACCCCGTGATCGCGCAGATCAACTCGTCGTGGGCCGTGCGCGTCTACCGCGACGAACTCGTCGAGTTCCAGGTCGACGGCACCCACGGCAGCGCCGTCGCGGGCTTGTTCAAGTGCGTCGCGCAGCACCGCTCGATGACCCCCAAGCCCGTGTGGAACCCGGACCTTCCCGTCGCGGAATCGTTCCGCGGCCAGTGGCAAGAGGTGCCCGCCAATCGCGACCTCGACAACGGCTTCAAGCTGCAGTGGGAGGAGTTCCTGCAGGACGTCGCCGCGGGCCGCCCCCACGGCTTCGACCTGCTGAGTGCCGCCCGAGGCGTCCAGCTGGCCGCCCTCGGCCTCGAATCCAGCGCCACCCGCACCACCCAGTCGATCCCCGAAATCGAGCTGTAACCATGACCCACACGACCCTCGACACGAGCCCCTTCACGATCGACCTCACCCCGAGCGAGTACGAGGTGCGCCTCGGCGCCACCACTGTGCGCCTCAACCAGCCCGGCCCCTGGGTCAAGCCCGAGGGCGTCTTCGCGGCCCGCAAGGCGTACGCCGCAGCGCACGTCGTGCCGCTCACCACGGGAACGAACACGCCGGGCGCACCCGCCGAGATCGACTGGGAGTCGACCCTCGCGTTCCGCGCCGAGATGTTCTCCTACGGTCTGGGCGTCGCCGAGGCCATGGACACCGCGCAGCGCGGCATGGGTCTCGACTGGCCCGCCTGCCAGCAGCTCATCGCCCACAGCGCCGAGGCGGCCCGCGCCTTTGTGACGCCCGAGCGTTCGCTGCGCGACCTCATCGCGTGCGGCGCCGGCACCGACCAGCTCGACCCCGCCACGGTGCAGCCGGGCGACCTCGAGACGGTGCTGAACGCCTACCGCGAGCAGATCGCGGTGGTCGAGGCAAGCGGGGCGAAGGTGATCCTCATGGCGTCCCGCGCCCTCGTGCGCGCGGCCCGCACACCCGAGGACTACGTGCACGTCTACACAACCCTGCTCGACGAGGTGGCGGAGCCCGCTGTGCTGCACTGGCTCGGCGACGTGTTCGACCCCGCCCTCGCGGGCTACTGGGGCAGCGCCGACGTGCCCAGCGCGACAGACACGTTCGTCACTGTGCTGCACGCGCGCGCCGCCAAGATCGACGGCGTGAAGGTGTCGCTGCTCGACGCCGAGCACGAGAAGGGGCTGCGCCGCCAGCTGCCCGCCGGGGTGCGCCTCTACACGGGCGACGACTTCAACTACCCCGAGCTCATCGCGGGCGACGGCGAGTACCACTCTGACGCCCTGCTCGGCATCTTCGCCGCCATCGCCCCCGCGGCCGCCACCGCGCTCGCCGCGTACGACGCGGGCGACGACGCGCGGGCCCGCGCGATCCTCGACCTCACCCGCCCCCTGGGCCTGCACATCTTCGAGGCGCCCACCTACTACTACAAGACCGGCATCGCGTTTCTCGCGTGGCTCAACGGCTACCAGCCCGGTTTCCAGATGGTCGGGGGCCTCCATTCCGGACGCTCCGTTGCCCACCTGGTACGGCTCGTGCAGTTGGCGAGCGACGCCGGCCTGCTGCTGGATCCTGCGCTCGCGAAGGCCCGCCTGGAGGCGTTTGCCCAGGTGAACGGCCTGTGAGCGGGGTTAATGCGGCGGGGGCGGCTCGGAGTATGGGTCTCGGCCGACTCAGCCTGAACACCGCCACCACGAAGGGTCTCGACATTCCCGGCGCGCTCGACGTCGCCGCACGCCACGGCATCTCGCACGTGGGCCTGTGGCGCGACCGCGTGCACGAAACGGGACTCGACGAGACGGCTCGGCTCGTGCGCGAGCGTGGCTTCACGGTGAGTTCGCTGTGCCGCGGCGGGTTTCTGACGGCGGCCGACGAGGCCGACGCGAGCGCCGCGCTCGACGACAATCGCCGCGCCATCGAGGAGGCCGCGACCCTCGGTACGCGCGAGCTCATCATGGTCGTCGGTGGCATCGAGGGCCTGGTTGATTTCACGGGCACGGGCGTGACCGCGGGCAGCGCGCCCTATGCGCAGCGCGTCGACCTGCGTGGTGCGCGAGAGCGCGTGCAAGAGCGCATTGCCGACCTCGTGCCGTTCGCGCGCGAGCATGACGTGCGCCTCGTGCTGGAGGCGCTGCACCCCATGTACGTTGCCGATCGCGCCGTGATCAGCACCCTCACTCAGGCCCTCGACATTGCCCGCCCGTTTGACGCCCGCGATGTCGGAGTGGTGGTCGATGCCTTTCACGTGTGGTGGGACCCGGCCCTCGAGGGTTCGGTGGCCCGGGCAGGCAAGGAGGGGCGCATCGCGTCCTATCAGGTCTGTGATTACCAACTGCCCATCGCGGCCGACCCGCTGCTCTCGCGCGGCTACATGGGCGACGGTTTCGTCGATTTCACGCATCTCACGACCATCGTGAAGCAGGCCGGGTACGACGGCCCGGTCGAGGTCGAGATCTTCCGCAAGGAGATCTGGGAGGCCGACGCCGACGAGGTCGTGGGCACCGTCGTCGAGCGCTACCTCGAACTTGTAGCCCCGCACCTGTAATCAAGGAGACGAAGTATGCAACGCCGATTCGCCATCGTAGGCACCGGTCACCGTAGCGGAATGTATTTTGACGCAATCATGGGGGAGCACGCCGAGGTGGCTGAGCTCGTGGCCCTGTGCGACGCGAACCCGGGGCGCATGGACCTCTATCAGCGCCGCTTCGAGGCAGCCGGTGGGGAGGGTCGACTCGCCCAGTACGCGCCCGGCGAGGTGGCGCGCATGATCACCGAGCAGCGGGTCGACGTCGTGGTGATCACGACTCCCGACGCGACGCACGCGGCCGTCGCCAAGGAGGCACTTGAGGCGGGCGCCGACGTGGTGATCGAGAAGCCGCTCACCACCACGCTGGAGGGCTGCCAGTTGATCGCGGGCGCGGTGGAGGCCACGGGCCGCAACCTCGCGATGACGTTCAACTACCGGTACTCGCCGCGCAACAGCGCGCTGCGCGAGGCGATCGCCTCGGGGCGCATCGGTAGAGTGACGAGCGTGCACTTCGAATGGGTGCTCGATACCTCGCACGGCGCCGACTACTTCAGGCGCTGGCACTCCGACAAGTCGGTCTCGGGCGGGCTGCTGATTCACAAATCGTCGCATCACTTCGACCTCGTGAACTGGTGGTTGCAAGACGTGCCCGAGCGCGTCTACGCGCGCGGCGGACTGCGCTTTTATGGGGCGCAGGCGGCCGAGTCGCGCGGCGTTGAGGTGGCCTCGCGGCCCAAGCGCGGCACGGGGCACGGCGACGACCCGTTCAACCTCGACCTCAACACCGACCCCTACCTACGCGAGCTGTACCTCGACAACGAGCAGCATGACGGCTATCAGCGCGATAAGGACGTGTTCCGCGAGGGCATCTCGATCGAAGACAACCTCTCGCTGATCGTCGACTACGCGAGCGGCGCGACCATGACGTATTCCCTCAATGCGCATTCACCGTGGGAGGGCTACCGCGTGTGCGTGAACGGCACGGAGGGGCGCCTCGAACTCGACGTGGTCGAGCGCGCCGCGGTGCTGCCCGGCACGGGCGATGTGGTGGACCCGTCGGCACGCGAGGCTGCGGGCACGGGCAATGCGGTGCGGACGCGCGGTGAGAAGTTGGTGCTGCAGCGCCACTGGGAGCCGGCGGTCGAGATCGAGATCGAGCAGGGCGAGGGCGGGCACGGCGGCGGCGACGCGAAGATGCTGCGCGACCTGTTTAGGGGCACGGGCGGCGATGATCCGCTCGGACGCCCCGCGGGGTACCGAGACGGTATGCGCTCGGTGATCGTGGGCATCAGCGGTAATAAGTCGCTCGCGACCGGGCAGCCCGTCGAGGTGGCGGCGCTCGGGGTGGACGTTGGCCGCGAGGTGGCGGCGCGGGTTTAGGTGCGCGGCAACGTGCGACAGCTCGGCTCCGGGCAGGAGCCGAGCTGTTGTCGTTCAGCAAGAGTCTGCAGGTCGTCCATGCCGTAGGCACATTCTTCGGCATCGGCCTCATCGTTCCATCGTTCGAAGCATTCAACCAGCAAGTCGTGAAGGGAAGCGCGTACCCGTTTTCAGCAGCGATCTCCACCACTGCCTGACTGCCTAGCGTCCATTCTCCAGCGCTTGCGAACGCTGCGTACGCTGCAGTGAACTCCGCAGCATGATTTCGATCGAGGCGGCATACAATTTTTGCCCGAGCCGGGCGATTTTCGACTGGGCCTGAGTTTCCGGTGTCTCCTCAGTTCTCACACGTAGAAGTTACGTTGCCACCAGTTAGCCAGAGCGATCTGGCCCGGAACAACCTGTGGCGCCGAGAACCAAAGCGGTGCCGACCGCGCTACTGGACTAGCTCAACCTATTGCTGATCGAGTTCGGCGAGGGCCGTCACCCCCTGCAGTGTCGCGACTCCCACATAACGCTGACGCCTCACCCACGCGCTACCTCGGCCCACACGCTCATTGCGCAAGGCGACATTGAGCGTGACGTGGCCATTGCTGTAGCCCTCGTCGCTCGGGGCGGTCAAAAGAAAAAGTTGATACTCGTCCTCGTCCCAACCGAGAGAACGCCCTTGCTTGATGATCTCAGCGATGCGCCTATCGCGATGCGAGCCGGCCTTGATGCGTCTCTCGATCTCTTCCGGCGTCCAGGGGACACGATCGACTCGCTCCAGAACTTTCGGCACTTCTCGTTGCACCGCGCCCTCGGCGTAGAAGCCGACGTGGCTAACTTGCCGGAAATACCGCCCAGGTTGGCAGATGTACGCGCGGTATTGTTCATAGAAGGGCCACGCGTCTTTGGCGGGCACGACAACTGCTATCGATTCCGCGGCGGCTGGGCGAACATCGAGTAGATCCTGTACTCGACATAATCTGAGGACCCACTGTTCCAGGGCCGGATCGATCCAACGGAGCAGTTCCATCGCCTGCTCAAAACGTTCCTCAAGGGGTAAGTCAAAGATTGCCTGATGATGGGCGATACGGTTTCTCAGATTCCTGAGTGCCAGCACATTCTTTTGGACGGTCACTCGTTTGAAGCCAGAACTCCGCTTGGGGAATGCGTAGAGGAGATGGCGGCGGAACAGTTGCTCATATGAGGGCCCGAAGATGCTGTCCCAAATCCCGAACGTCATAGACGCGAGGACTTTGTCCCGCGATGCGCCCTCAGCTTTGTCCCCCAAGTGCTTCCATGCGGTGCGGTAAAAACTCAAGTCGTGGTCAGTCAGGAACGAAGGGCTGGCGAACCACCATCCATCTCGCACTCGAACGCGTGCGCTCTCGGTCACCTCCAAAGGCTTCATGATCCCGTCGACTGCGTTCCGTAGCGCCACCTCGACGTGGGCGATCAATTCGAAGAACGCTGCGGAAATCGAGACATTCCATTCGTACAACTTGCTCGCGGCCTCGCGGTCGTGGTTCGCGGCGATGAGGTATTCGTCAAACCGCGCCTGAGTGATCCATCTCGTCAGGTCGGTCATGTTGCCCCTCCTGTGCGCCTACGGTGTGCACGCTATACTAATCTTGCGCGCTCCAGATCGGCCTCTGGTCCATTGAAGATTATGCCGCTGGGGCGCTTTTACGCACCGAAGTACACGAGGAAGACTAACCGCCTTTATTGCGCCGTCGGGTGGGGCGTCCGACTAACGGTGGATCTGGCCTGGCGGATGGTTAGTTGATTTGGCCTTCGAAGGTGATCGCCAAGGCGTTGAGTGCGGGCTTCCACCTCATCACCCAGCGTGCCCGACCGCGGCCGGTCGGGTCAAGCGACCGCGTCTCGAGAGCATGCACTTCATCGCCGCGGCGTTGTTGGGAAAGTGCCCGCGCGCCCGCACGGCCCGCCGGTAGCGGGCGCTGAGGGACTCCATCGCGTTCGTCGAGCAGAGGATGCGGCGGATCTCGATGTCGTAGTCCAGGAACGGGATGAACTCCGACCACACGTTCTCCCACAGCCGCCGGACCGCGGGAAGCATCGTGCGCCACTTCTGCGCGAACTCCTCGAACCGCGCCCGTGCAGTGGCATCGGATAGGGCCGAATAGACCGGCTTGAGATCGCGGGCGATCTGATCCCAAGTACTTCCGCAACGCATACGTGAACGTGGCGGATCAGACGAATGTTGCCGGTCTGCACCGTCGCCAGCTCCCACGGCGTGGTGATCGTGTCAGGAAGGCCCTTCAGTCCGTCGCAGACCATGATGCAGACGTCCTCGACCCCGCGGTTCTTGACCTCGGTGAGCACACCGAGCCAAAACTTCGCGCTCTCACCGCCATCGCCGGCCCCGATGCTGATACATGCCGCGCTCCCCGGCCGTGGTGACGCCGACAGCGACATAGAACGGCTTGTCGCGCGCCCGCCCGGTGCGGACCTTGACTACAATCCCGTCGATGCACACGACCGGGTAGACCCGATCCAGCGGCCGGTTCTGCCACGCGGCGAACCCCTCAATTACGTTGTCGGAGATCTTCGAGATCGCGTCTTGGGACCCGGAGGCACCATAGACGTCATCGAAGTACGCCGCGATCCCACCGGTGGTTAGCCCATGGGCAGTCAGCGAGAGGACAATCTCGTCGATCCCGTCCAGCCGGCTCTGTCGCTGCTTGACGATCTTCGGCTGGAACGAACCGTCCCGGGCTCGTGGCACGTTGAACTGCAGTTCATCAATGATCTCTCCCGTCACAGGATCGAACATCTGAGTCACTGCCTTACCTTTCGGTCAAGCCAATCCCAGATCCACAATTTTTCTGACTGTCCCCGGCACGATACGCCCGGCGCCGTGATCCGGCGCCGGGCGTGTCGATTTGTCAGGAGGCCTCGGGCCGCGGCCCCTGAGCAACGCTGCCCCTACGCGAACCGCCACGAGCGCGCGAGCGGGCTGCGCAACAGCGCATACATGAAGCTCACCATGCCGAAGTACGCGGCCATCGCCATCGAGAAGGGGTCGGAGTTCGTCAGCATGAGCGCGAGCGAGACGAGCAGCGTCACGAGCCCGCCGAGGGTGGCGTCGGCGAGGTAGATCCAGTCGCCGTGGTGCTGTTCGGTGATGCTGGGGGCGTTGCGCATGAGGTGCACGAGCATGTAGCCGAAGCTTACCGCGATGGCTCCGAAGAGCGCGTACAGCAGGCCGATCAGGATCGCCCAAGTGCCCGACTGCAACCCGCCGGGAAAGAAAATGGCGATAAGCAGGAGGAAGCCGGAGGAGGCCCCTACGAGAGCGCCCGAAACGCCCGCGCCTAATGTACGTACAGCTCGATTCATGTACTCAGCGTAGTCATGCGCCCGGGGCGCGTGCATCTTGAAAATCGAACGAGCATCCTTAACAGTTATATGCTGCATCTGCACAAATAGCATTCCCGGGGCTGGCCCGCCCGAGCGGCGGCGAGTCGGGCAGCCCACGGGCCCGGCGCACTGGCACACGCACCACCGGGCCCGCGAAGCGACGAAGCTAGCTCAGCGCGCCATCGACGCGCCGCGGCACACCGGCCAACTCGGCACCCGGAGCGTCCTGCAAGACCGGCGGCAGCACCGCCACAGGCGCCGACTGGAACGCGAGCGGACGCACGAACCGGCGAATCGCCGTCGCGCCCACCGAGGTATGCAAACTATTGGTGGACGCCGGGTAGGGCCCGCCGTGATGCTGCGCCCAGTTGACTGCCACCCCCGTGGGCCAGCCGCTGAACAGGATGCGCCCCGCGATGAGGCCCAGCAGGTCGGCGTAACGCGACTGCTCCTCCGCCGTCTCGGCGTGCACCGTGCCCGTCAATGAGCCCGCAATCAGGTCGAGCACTGCCTCGATCTGCTCGTCGCTCGACACCTCGACGATCACCGTGACCGGCCCGAAGCACTCCTCCAGCAGCGCCTCGGGCGCCGCGATCACCTGGTCCGCCGTGACGGTCAGCACCGCGGGGGCGCTCTCTCCGTCGGCGGCCTCTCCCCGCCACGCGAGGTTCGCGCCGGCGTCGAGCAGCGCGGCCAGGCCGGTGCCGTAGGCGTCCGCAATGCGCTGATTCAGTTGCGGCCCGCCCTGCGCCGCGTCGGCAGCGGCGGTCACCACAATGTCGGCGAAGCCCGCGGGCGCGAGAATCACGCCCGGCTTGGTGCAGAACTGACCCACGCCGAGCGTGAACGACCCCACGAGCCCCTGCGCCAGCTCGACCCCGCGTGCGGCCACCGCCGACGGCGTCACGATGACCGGGTTCAGCGAGCCCAGCTCGCCATAGAACGGAATCGGCCGGGGTCGGGCCTGCGCGAGATCAAACAGCGCCCGCCCACCCGGCACCGAACCCGTGAAGCCCACGGCCGCGATGCGCGGATGCTGCACGAGCGCGACGCCCACCTCGCGGCCCTCGACCAGCGCAAACAGGCCTTCGGGGGCGCCCGCCGCGGCCAGGGCGCGAGAGACCACCGCGGCCGTCGCCCGCGACAGTTCGAGGTGACCCGAGTGCGCCTTGACGATCACGGGGCAGCCCGCCGCGAGCGCCGAGGCGGTGTCGCCGCCCGCGACCGAGAAGGCAAACGGAAAGTTCGACGCGCTGAACACCGCGACCGGGCCGACGGGCACAAGCAGTCGGCGCAGGTCGGGAGCGAGGGGGCCGGCCTCGTGATCGATGGTGGCCTCGAGGTAGCCGCCGTCGCGCAGCACCGCAGCGAACAGGCGCAACTGGCCCGTCGTGCGCGCCACCTCGCCCTCAAGGCGGGCCTGCGGCAGGTGCGATTCGCGCATCGCGATGGGCACGAGGTCATCGCGCGCGGCATCGAGCGCCTCGGCGATGGCCTCGAGCCACGCGGCCCGCTCGGCGAGCGTCGCGTGACGCACGCTGCGAAAAGCCTGCCAGGCCGAGGTGGCGAGGTCGTCAAGGGTGGCGGTTGCGGTCGCGGTCATCAGTCGTCCTTCAGTACGAGTCCGAGCCCCACGTGAGGCTCGACGTTCACGGTGGGGGGAGTGCCCGCGTGGCGCGCCACGGGGCTGGGGTGGGCCAGAAAACCCAGGTGGCCAAAGCTGGCGTCCTCGACCTCTTCGATGCGAACGCGCCCCCCGATGCACGGTACCACCAGGGCGGAAAGGTCGGTCAGCAGATGCGGGGCCAACTCGACCGAGTGCGCACGCGCGAGCGCCGCGATGCGGCGGAACGGAGTGATGCCGCCGACCCGCACGACGTTCGGCTGCACGATGTCGACCACGCCCGCCTCGAGAAAGTCGCGAAATTGATGCAGCGTGTGCAGGTTTTCGCCGAGTGCGATGGGTATCGCGGTCGCACCGCGCAGCGCACGGTGCGCCGCAAGGTCGCCCGCGCGCAGGGGCTCCTCTATCCAGGCCGGGTCGAAGCGCTCGAACGCGGAGAGGGCGCGGCGAGCCTGGCCGAGGTCCCAGCGCTGGTTCGCGTCGATCATGAGCTCGCGGTCGGGGCCGAGGGCCGCGCGCACTGCTGCGAGGCGCTGCACGTCGCGGGTCAGGTCGGGCGAGCCCACCTTGATCTTCACGGCCCGGTAGCCGGCCTCGACCCAGCGGCCCACCTGCGCGACCAGGTCATCGGTCGAGACGTGCAGGTTCACGCCCGAGCCGTAGGCCGTGACGGGCGCGCCCGTGCCGCCGAACAGCGCGTGCACGCTCGTGGACTGGCGCTTCGCGGTGGCGTCCCACAGGGCCAGGTCGAGCCCCGCGAGCGCGATGGTGGTGAGCCCACCGGCGCCGGCCTCGTGCAGATGCGCCCACGCGGTATCCCACAGGGCCTCGGGGTGGGCGGTGCGGCCCTGCACGAACGGCGCGATGTCGTGATCGAGCAGGGAGCGGGCGGCGCGCGCCCCGATGGTCGGGGTCCACGTGAAGCCCTCGCCCACGCTGCCGTCCGAGAGCGTCACGCGCGTCGCGATGACGTGCAGCTCGGTGACGTCGGGGCCCCACGGCCGGGTCAGGGGGCGCGTCAGCAGGCGGGTCTCGAGGCCCGCGACGGTGAGTGGCGCGGACGCCTCGAGGGCCGGGCTGGCAGCGGGGGCAGGGCTGGCAGCGGGTGATGGGGCGTCAGGGCGGGCCGGGGCGTCCGGGCGGGCGGCGCGGGCCGGGCTGGTCGTGGTCACGCGGTCACCAGCAGCAGGGCGCGCGTGCGCTCGACGATGGCGTTCAGCTCGGCGACCTCGTCGGCCGTGGGGTCGGTGAGCGGGGCGCGGACCCCGCCGACGTCGAGCCCACCCGCGCGCACGCCGGCCTTGATGAGGGCGACGGCGTAGCCGGGGGCGCGGTCGCGCAGCTTCACGAGCGGCCTGAAGAACGTGTCGAGCAGTTCAAGACGGCGCTCCTCGTTGCCGCTCGTGTAGGCGTCGTAGTACGCCATCGCGATGTCGGGAGCGAACGCGAATGCGGCCGACGAGTACAGGGGCACGCCGATGCCGCGGAACGCGCCCTGCGTCATCTCGGCCGTCAGCAGGCCGTTGAAGAACTGAAAGTCGGTGCGGCCCGATTCGGCGACGGTGCGCACGATCTCTTGGGTCACGCCGAGGTCGCCGACCCCGTCTTTGAAGCCCACTACCTGCGGGTTCTTCGCGAGGTGGGCGACGGTGGCGGGGGTGTACTGGGCGTTGGCGCGGTGGTAGATGACCACCGGCAGGGTGGTCGCGGCCGTGATCGCCTCGACGTAGCGAATCAGCCCCGCCTGGCCCGCCCCCACGAGGTAGGGCGGCAGCAGCAGGAGCCCGTCGGCGCCCGCCGCTTCGGCCGCGCGTGCACACGCGATGGCGTGGCCGAGCGGGCCGCCCGCGCCGCCGAGCACCGGCACGCGGCCGCCCACGGTGCGCACGGTGGTTTCGACCACGAGCCGCACCTCGTCGGCCGAAAGGGCATGTACCTCGCCCGTTCCGCACGCGGGGAACACGCCGCCGATGCCGTATTCGAGCCGGTCTTCGAGGTGCGTGGCGAGGGCCGCGGTGTCGACCTGGCCGGCCTGGTCGAAGGGGGTGACGGGAAAGAAGAGAATGCCGTTGAACTGCATGAGGGCTCCTGGGGTACTGGCGCGGTAGCGCGCGGGGGTTGGTTTGCGGACGCTCCGGTGGCCCGCTGGGGGGCTAGCCGACGCGGGCTGCGAAGCTTGGTTCGAGGTGCGAAGTGGGCTGGGCGGCGAGGTGCGAAGCGAGGTCGGCGGGCGCGCCCGTGAGCTCGGTGCGCCACGAGCGCTCCGCGCTCCAGCCGAGCAGTCGCTCGGCCTTGGAGCAGTCGAACGCCGATTCGCGGCCCGTGAGGTGCGCCGCGGTGGCCTCGGTGCCGGGCCAATACAGGGGCATGAGGTCGGCAAGGGGGCGGGTGGCGAGGGCGTCGCTCGCGCCGACGAAGAACGTCTCGCCGCTGAGCGCGGGGGAGGCCTGCTGCAGCCAGGCCTCGACGAAGGTGCCCACATCCCGCGCGTCGACGTAGTTGAAGAGGGCGACGGCGCTGAGGGCGGGGTTTTGCAGGCGTTCGTAGAGGGTGTGACCCTGCTGGGTGGGTGCCCCGGCCCATTCGGGGGGCGAGATGACGTAGCAGGGGCGGAAGGCACCGAGGGTGACGGTGTCGCCGTTCTTGTGGTGGAACATCTGCATGATCGTCTCGATGTTTTGCTTCGAGAGGGCGTACCCGTTCCAGGGTGCCGTGGGGTGTTTTTCGTCGAGCGGTAGGTACTGTGGCACCCAGCCGCGGGGGGTGCCGTAGCCCAGCACTGTGGGGCTGGAGGCCGAGAGCACCTTGCGGGCACCGGCCGCGATGGCGGCCTCGGTAACCGTGTAGGCGATGCGGCTGTTGGTCTCGTAGATGATGTGGTCGGGCAGGCTAAACGGGGTGGCGATGGCGGCGAGGTGCACGACGGCCTCGGGCCGTGCCGCGCTCATGGCCGACCAGGTTTGGCCGGGGTCGGCGAGGTCGACGGTGCGGTGAGTGCCCGGGGGCAGGGTCGGATGGGGGGCGCGGTCAAAGGAGACGACGTCGTGGCCCTGGGCGTGCAGGAAGGTGACGACGCTGACCCCGAGCCGGCCGCTGCCGCCGGTGACTACGATGCGCATGCGCGGCCTTTCGTCATGAAAAATCTGAGTAACCGGTTTCTATCAGGTATTTTTCGATCGTGTCAAGGGGGGTGGGGCTGCCAGGGCGGCGCCGGCGCGTCCGAATTGGCCCCCCACCTCGATAGACTTCACGGCATGTCAAGTTTCTTGCAGGGCGGACAGCGCAGGGCCACTATCGGCGATGTCGCGCGCGCCGCGGGCGTCTCGCGCGCCACCGTCTCTCGCGTCATGAATGGCCGCGATACGGTCGACCCCAAACTCGCCGATCTGGTGCGCGCCGCCGCCGAGAATCTCGGCTACGAACCGTCGAAGGCCGCGCAGGCGCTCTCGCTCGGCAAGACGCTCTCCATCGGTATCATCGTGCCCGACCTCGCAAATCCGACCTTTCATGCGGCCCTGCAGGGAGTGACCCGCGCGGCCGCTGCCGACGGCTACCGGGTCGTGGTGGCCGACACGGCCGAGCACCCGGAGGACGAGCGCGAAACGGCGCTCAACCTGCGCAAATACTGCGACGGTCTGGTGCTGTGTGCGCCCCGCATGAGCGACGCCGAGCTCGAATCGTGCCTGCCCGATCTGTACCCCAGCGTGCTCACCAATCGCCGCTCGCCCGAGGCGGCCGTGCCGGTGCTGGCCATCGACTACGCGGCCGGAATGCACGACCTGCTCGACCACCTGGTCGCGCTGGGTCATCGTCGCATCGCCTTCGCGAGCGGCCCCGAACGGTCGTATTCCAACCAGGAGCGACTGCGCGGGCTCGCCGAGTATCGGCGCGACGGGGTCGAGGTGCAGGTGGTGCCGTGCGGAGCGTTCTTCGATGACGGCATGGCCGCGACCGAGCCGCTGCTCGCGACCGAGGCCACCGCGGTGGTGGCCTACAATGACCTCGTGGCGCTCGGCGTGAACGCCGGGCTCGCGGAGCGCGGAGTCAGCGTGCCCGCGCAGGTCTCGCTCGCGGGGTTCGATGACATTCCGTTCGCGCGCTACGCGACCCCCTCGCTCACGAGTGCCTTCGTGCCGCAGGAGAGCATCGGCCAGCTGGCCTGGGCGCGCCTGTTTGCGCTGATCGAGGGCCGCGAACCCGCGCACAACCTGCTGTTTCGCCCGAGCATCGCGGTGCGGGATTCGACGGCCCCGCCCGCGCCGTAGCGGCCGGCCGGGCGGCGCGAGGCGCCGGGGGAGCGTCCCAAATTCTCGGTAAGCGCTTTCCCGCGCGGGGGTTTTCGGCTACGATTCCAGTCATTCGCCCTCGGCGACCTGACTCAAAGGTGAAGCATGACCCTCGAAACCACCCTCCCCGCGGCCGTACTCCCGCTTGCCCCCGTGCCCGCGCTCGACCTCGCCAAAGTGCAGGCCCTCCAAGAGCTGGCCCGCTCGTGCGGCGCCGACGGCATCACCCTCACCACGCAGCCCTCGCTCGGCTGGCTCCTCGGCGGCGGCCGGCTACACGTCTCGCTCGCGGCGCCCCCGCTCGTCGCCGCCACCATCAGCGCCGACGCCCCCCGGGATGACGCGCTCACCGTCTACGCCACCAACAACGAGGCCGACCGCCTCGCGCTCGAAGAGCTGCCCCCCAACGTGCGCATCCACCCCGTGCCCTGGTATGCCAGCGTCACCGCCGAGGCGTCCCGCGCCGACTACCTCACCGAGGCCTGCGCCGAGGCCGAACTGACGACCCTGCGCCAACGGCTCGGCGACGCCGACCTCGCCGCCTACGGCGCCCTCTGCCGCGAGGCCGCCCAGGTCATGACCCGCGTGCTCGAAACCGCCACGCCCTACCTAAGCGAACGCGAGCTCGCCCGCGAACTCGCGGCCCAGACCCTCGACCTCGGCGCCGACCCGCTCGTCGTGCTGGTCGGCGGCGAATCGCGGCGCCGCCACCGCCACCCCCTGCCCACCGACGCCCCCCTCGGAGACCGCGCCCTCGCCGTGCTCTGCGCCCGCCGCCAGGGCCTCATCGCGAACGTCTCGCGCTGGGTGCAGTTCAGCCCCCAAACCGAGGCTCAGATTCGTTACGAGGGTCGCATCACGGCCATCGAAAAGGCATTTTTGGACGCCAGCGTGCCCGGGGCTCGCCTCAGCGACGCGTTTGCCGCGGGGTGCGCGGCCTACGGCCGCGTGGGCTACGACGATCTGGAATGGCGCAACCACCACCAGGGTGGCGTGGCGGGCTTCGCCGGCCGCGACCCCCGCGGCACCGAGCTGACCGACTGCGTGCTGCCCGACCGCTTCGCGCTCGCGTGGAACCCCTCGAGCCCCAACACCAAGATCGAAGACACGATACTGCGCGACGGCGAGACCCTCACGGTGCTAACTCACGACCCCCGGTGGCCGACACAGCGCGTGGGCGAACTCGACCGGCCCCTGCCCCTCGTCCTCGCGTAATCCGGCGCCCGCAGCACGAAAGAGCCTCAGCATGACCGTCAAGGTAGCCATCGCCGGAATCCACGGGCACGGCGCGCACCACGTGCGTCAGATCGCGAGCGAACCCCAGCTCGCCGAGTTCACGGTGGCCGCCGTGATCGACCCTCGACCGCTCGACCCCGCCGCGCCCGTCGCTCGCGACCTCGCCGAGCACTGCGGCGAGGTGGCGCAGTTCGAGTCGGTGGAGGCGCTGCTCGCGGCGCGCGCCGAGGGTCGCGCCGAGGTCGACATCGTGGTGCTCGCAACGCCGATCCCCACCCACCTGCCGCTCGCGGCGCAGTGCCTCGCCGCGGGTGTCGACGTGCTGCTCGAGAAGCCGCCCACCGTGTCGCTCGCAGAGTATGAGGCGCTGGAACGGGCCGCCGCGGCGTCCGACGCGTACCTGCAAATCGGGTTTCAAAGCTTCGGGTTTCACGGGCTCGCGACGGTCAAGCGACTGATCGCGGACGGCGAGATCGGCTCCGTGCAGGGCATCGGCGGGTTCGGCGCGTGGCGCCGCGAGGTCTCCTACTATGAGCGCGCCGCGTGGGCCGGTCGACGCCGACTGAACGGCCACGATGTGGTTGATGGCGTGATCACCAACCCCCTCGCGCACTGCGTCGCGGCGGCACTCAACATCGCCGGGGCGCGCGCCGCGAGCGACATCGAGTTCGTGCACCTCGAACAGTTTCACGCGCACGACATTGAGGCCGACGACACGTCTACGGTCGTGATGCGGGCTCGTGGGCTGCGGCTCGCGTTTGGGCTGACCCTGTGCGCGGGCGAGCAGTCGCCGCCCGAGATCGTGGTGCACGGCGAGACGGGGCGCATCGTGTTTCGTTACACCGAAAACACTGTCGAGCTGTGGCGCGGCGAAACCCTCGAATCGAGCAGCTCGGGCGGGTACACCGAGCTGCTCGCGAACCTCGCGGCCGTGCGGAGCGGCGAGGCGCGCGCCCTGCTCGCAGACGTCGGCAGCGTGGGCGGGTTCATGCGCGTCATGGAGGCCGTGCGCACCGCGCCGCCCGTGCGACCCGTGCCCGACGCCGTGGTCACGTGGCACGGCGAGGGCGGCGACGCGCACCCCGTCATCGCGGGCATAGAGACCGCGGTGCGCCGGGTCGCCTACGAGCTCATCACGTTCGAGGCGCAGGGCCTTCCCTGGGCTCTTCCCGAGGGGCGCGTGCTGGGCGAGCAGGCGGGTGGCGCGGTCGTGCACAACTCGGGCGAGGGAGTTCCCGCTCTGCTGAGCCCGCGGCCCTTTCTGCACCCCGTGACCACGCCGCGCGGCACCGTCGTCTCGGGGGTCATGGCCGCCGACCACGACTGGCATCTAGGTTTCGGCCTCGCGATTCAAGACGTCGACGGCAACAACCTCTGGGGCGGCCGCACCTGCACGGCGGGGGAGGGCTACGTGTGGCTGCCCGACCACGGCCGCATCGACATTGACTCCTCGCGGCCCGGCGACACGTGGGCGTACGACCTCGCCTGGCGCGGCGCGAACGGCGCGGCCCTCCTTCGCGAGACCCGCACCGTCTCGGTATCGCACGGGGCGGACGCCCTGGTGCTGCGTTGGCGCAGTCGCCTCGTGGCGGCCGAGGGTACGGACGCACGCGGGGTCGGCCTGGGTTCGCCCGCCACCGACTCGCGGCCCGGCGCGGGCTACGGGGGATTCTTCGCGAGGCTCGCGCTGTGCGATGACATCGAGGTGAACGCGGGCGACGACGCCGAGGCGACGCACGTCGGCGAGGCGGAGTGCATGGGCGCGCGCACCCGGTGGCTGCGTTACGCGGCGACGGCGCGCGACGGCGGTCGGTTCGCGCTGACGTTCACGCAGCGCGGCGACGACCTGCTGCCGTGGTTCGTGCGCGCGAGTGGCTACCCGGGCGTGGGGCTGAGCGTCGCGTACGCCGAGCGGCGGGTGGTGACCGCGGACGCGCCGCTCGTGATCGCGGTGGATGTCGCGGTGGCGGACGCGTAGCCCGAACCCCCGCGCACTCGCCCCCGCGCGGGTATCGTTCACGGCATGATGTCACTGAACGACCGTGCCGCCCACATTCGCGCCGAGGCCGAACGCTTCGCCACGGCCCTCGCAGATCTCGCCCCCGACGCTCGCGTTCCCACGTGCCCCGAATGGAGCGCCCTTGAGCTGCTGCAACACCTCGTGCAGGTCCACGAGTTCTGGGCGGCCGTGCTGGGGCAGGGGCTCGACCTCGAGGGAGTCAAGCGCTTCGATAGCGAGCGCCCCGCGCTACCCGACGACGTGCCTACCTTGCTCGCCGCCCGAGCAGCGGCGACCGAGGCGCTACTGGCCACCCTGGCGTCCAAGCAACCCGGCGACGCCGCGTGGAGCTGGTTTGAGCCCGACCAGACCGTCGGCTTCACGTGGCGCATGCAGACCCACGAGGTGACCATGCATCGCGTCGACGCCGAGCTCGCGGCGGGCCTGCCGCCCGGCCCCATCGCCCCAGAGTTTGCGGCCGACGGCATCGACCACGTCATCGATGTCATGTGGCAGTGGGCGGGCGTGCAACCCGATCGCCGCGCCACGGGCGTGATCGAGCTGAGGGCGAGCGACACGGGGCAGTCGTGGCTGTTCGAGACGGCGCGCTGGTCGGGCGAATCGTGGGGCCAGCAGTTCGTGGACCAGCCCTCGTGCGCGCGTGCCCCCGCGGGCGCGCGGCCGGACGCCTCGGTGACCGGGCCCGCAGCGGCCCTCGACCTGCTCGTGTGGAACCGCGCCGACGCGGGGCTGACCCGCGCGGGCGACCCCAGTGTGCTCGCGGAGTTCCAGGCGGTGCTCGACGTCGGGATACTTTGAGGCGGTGCGGCAGAGGCGGACGCCCCGGTGGCCGGGTAGGGTGGTTCTCGGCCCTTTACCGCTCGTCCTGAGGAGCACCACGGCATGCATCTGAGCCGCGCATCTTTTCTTCGACTGTCGGGCGGCGCGCTGGGCGCGATGGCGATGCCCGCGCTGGCGTCCTGCACGGAGCCAGCCGCCGTGGTCAAGGGTGAACTGCGTGTCGCGTGGTGGGGCGCGGAGGTACGCGCGCAGGTGACCCAGCTGGTGATCGAGGCGTACGGGCGTCTCGGCACGGGTTTCGCTCTGACGGGGGAGAGCGTGGGGTGGGGCGACTACCCCGCAACGCTGGAGGCCGCCATCGAGGCCTCAGAACTGCCCGACGTGCTGCAACTGAATGCCGATCTCGTGGCCGATCTTTCGGCGCGAGGCCTGCTCGCCGACCTCGGCGAGCAGGGCGGGGTGCTGAACCTCTCGGATCTCGAGGGCGGGCCGCTCGAACGCGTGCGGATGAACGGTCGGCAGGTGTCGGTACCGAGCGGGGTCGACGCCCAGGGCATCCTGATCAATGTCAAGGTTTTGCGCGACGCGGGAGTCGAGGTGCCGCGCGGCGATGCCTGGACCTGGAGCGAGTATCGCGAGCTCGCGCGACGCGTGCAGCAGGGTAGCCCGGCGGGTACCTACGGCGCGGCGGCGCAGGGGTACGCAGAGCCGTGGGCGGTGCAGCGCGACGGTGGGTTGTACGGCGCGAACGGTGACAAGGTATCGCAGTCCACCGTGCAATCGGTATTTGAGTTTCAGCGGGGGCTCATTGCTGCGCAGGCCGCTCCGCCGTGGCCGGAGGCGTTGGCCGATGCGACGGCCGCTCCCGCGCAAAGGTTGTTTGCCCAGGGTCGGCTGGGAATGCAGCCCGGCTGGAGCGCCGACCTGTTCACGTATGCCGCGCTGGGGGGTCTGGAGATGGCGATGGTGCCGCCCCCACGACAAGACGAGGGCGGGGGCTCGTCGGGCGTGTACCTGAAGAGCACGATGCAGTGGGCCGTATCGGCGCGGTCGGAGAATCCGCAGGCGGCAGCCGCGTTCGTGTCGTATCTCGTGAACTCGACCGAGGCTCCCGCTCTGCAGAAGACAGACCGCGGGGTGCCGTCGAATGTGAAGGTGCGCGACGCGATTCGGGCGACGTTCACGGGCATTGACCTGGCGCGCTTGAATTACGTTGACCGGGTGGCGGGCGATTCGGTGCCCGAGCCCCCCGTGCCGCCCGGGGGTACCGCGCTGACGCTGCAGCGGCTAGAGACCGCGTTCGCGACGCTGCAGGGCGAGGGCATGACGGTGGCGGCGGCGGCCGAGCAGGCGGTCGCAGAGCTGGGCGGGTAGCCGGACGCGCGCGTGACCAGACCCGCCCTTTGTGACGCTGATCTCAGGGTTGCGCCGGGCGCAGCCTCGTCACCTGCGAGAAATCGATTTCTGGGCGCGCCAAAGGCGGTGTCAAAGCGCGAATCTCGGCACTCGCGCGCGAGCCACTCGGCTCGGCGCTGGCGGCGCCGAGGTGCTCCTGTTTGCGCTGCTCTGAACCGTTTTACCCACTGAATGGATGAAACTCACCCGCAAATTTGCGGGGATCGGGCGTTTGGCGAGGATAAAATAAATCGTTTCAATGTGAGTCCGCATGCTTGCGCTGCCGGGTGACTGCCATTACAGTGGTGCCACTGGGAAAGCGCTTTCACAGTTGTGTGAGCCTCTACCGCAGAACCACATTCATCAAGGAGTGACAAGCAATGAAGCTGAGTCGTGCATCTTTTCTTCGCCTCACCGCCGCCTCGCTGGGCGTCGCGATGGTGCCCGCCCTCGCCGCGTGCGGCAAGAGCTCAAGCTCGGCCGACGGCGCCATGCGCTTCGGCTGGTGGGGCGCAGACGCCCGCGCCAAGGTGACCCAAGAGGTCATCGACGCCTACACCAAGGCCACCCCCGGCGTCAGCATCAAGGGCGAAAGCACCGACTGGTCGGGCTACTGGGACAAGCTGGCCACCTACACCGCCGGCAAGAACTCGCCCGACGTGATCCAGATGGACCAGCGCTACCTCGGCGAATACTCGGGTCGCGGAGCGCTCGTCGACCTCACCACGCAATCGGCAGCCCTCAACCTCGCCGATCTCGATGCCGATTCGCTCAAGAGCTCGCAGGTGGATGGCAAGCAGTACGCCGTGCCCAGCGGCCTGAACGCTATGGGCATCCTCGTCAATGTCAAGGTGTTCAAAGACGCCGGCCTCGAACTGCCCACGGGCCTCGATTGGACCTGGAGCGACTTCCGCGACCTCGCCAAGCAGGTGCAGGCAGCCAGCCCCGAGGGCACCTTCGGCGCGGCCGCCTCGGGCTACGAGGAAATCTGGATGATCCAAAAGGACGGCAGCTTCTTCTCCGCCGATGGCATCCAGGCCAAACCCGAAACCCTGCAGGCGGCGCTCGAGTTTGAGAAGAGCCTCATCGACGAGAAGGCCAGCCCCGACGCCTCCATCAGCGCCGAGCAGACCAGCGTCTCGCTCGACCAGGGCCTGTTCGCGCAGAACAAGCTCGGCATGCAGCCCAGCTGGTCCAACCAGCTCGTCACCTATGCCGCGACCACGGGCAACGAGATGATCATGGTGCCCCTGCCCAAGCAGGACGACGGCTCCGGCAACTCGGGAATGTACTACAAGAACGCCATGAGCTGGTCGATCTCGACCCAGTCCAAGGACCCGGCCGCGGCGGCCGCGTTCATCTCGTACCTCATCAACAACGAAGAGGCCGCGAAGCTTTTCAAGACCGACCGTGGTGTGCCCGCCAACCTCAAGGTGCGCGACGCGGTGAAGGCCACCTTCGACGGCGCCGACCTCGCGTGCCTGAACTACATCGACGCCATCAAAGACCTCGTCACCGACCCGATTCCGCTCATGCCCAAGGGGTCGGCCACCTCCGAGCAGGTCATTGCCCGTGCGTTCTCCGACGTCTCCTTCGGCAAGCAGACGCCTGCCGCCGCCGCCCAGGGCGTCATCGCGCAGATGACGACCGATCTCAAAAACGCGCAGTGACGCGCCGACCGAAACAAAGGTGACCCATGAGTGCGCTCCAAGCCCTCGGTGACGTAGCCAAGATGAGGCCAACCAAGAAACGTGGCGACAACAAGGCCGCCTACGTGTTCCTGCTGCCCTGGTTGATCGGCCTCGTGACCATCACGATCGGCCCCATGATCGCGTCGCTGTACCTCTCGTTCACGAACTACAACCTGCTGCAAGCCCCCGAGTTCATCGGCCTCGACAACTTCACGCGCATGCTCGACGACGAGCGACTGCACACGTCGCTCGCCGTCACGTTCAAGTACGTGTTCATCTCGGTGCCCCTGCAGCTCGCGTTCGCCCTGCTGCTCGCCGTGCTGCTCGATAAGGGCATGCGCGCCCTGTCGTTCTACCGCTCGGTGTACTACCTGCCCTCGCTGCTCGGCGGCTCGGTCGCCATCGCGGTGCTGTGGCGCCAGTTGTTCGGCGCGACCGGCATCGTCAACATCATCCTCGGCTGGTTCGGCATCGAGGGTCAGAGTTGGATCTCCGACCCCAGCACGGCGCTCGGCAGCCTGATCGTCCTCAACGTGTGGACCTTCGGCGCCCCCATGGTGATCTTCCTGGCCGGCCTGCGCCAGATCCCCGTCATGTACTACGAGGCTGCCTCCATCGATGGAGCCAACGCGTGGCAGCGCTTCTGGCGCATCACGCTCCCGCTGCTCAGCCCGATCCTGTTCTTCAACCTGGTGCTCCAGATCATCCACGCGTTCCAGTCGTTCACCCAAGCCTTCGTGGTGTCCGGCGGCACGGGCGGGCCATCCGACTCGACGCTGTTCTATTCGATGTACCTGTATCAGCAGGGCTTCGGCCAGTTCAACATGGGCTACGCCTCGGCGATGGCCTGGGTGCTGCTCCTCATCATCGGCATCTTTACGGCGATCAACTTCATTGCTTCGAAATACTGGGTGAAATACGATGACTAGCCTCGACCTCTCCAAGACCCCCGCCCCCGCGGCCCCCCACTCGGCCGCGCGCACGGCGACCACGGGCCACCCGGCGTCCGAAAAAAACCGGCAGGTGAAGCGCCGCCCCCGCGAGATCGTGATCAGCCTCGCGAAGCACCTCATCATCGGTGCGGGCGCGTTCCTCATGCTCTACCCCCTGTTGTGGATGCTCGCGAGCGCGTTCCGCCCCAACGAAGAGATCTTCAAGACCGTGAGCTTTCTGCCCACGACCTTCGAATGGGCGAACTTCACCAACGGCTGGGAGGCCCTAGCGAGCCCCTTCGGCCACTACCTGTGGAACTCGGTCATCATCGTGATCGGCGCGATCCTCGGCAACCTGATCTCGTGCTCGATGGCGGCCTACGCCTTCGCGCGACTCGAATTCTGGGGCAAGAAACTGTTCTTCGGCCTCATGCTCATGACGATCATGCTGCCGTTCCACGTGACCCTCGTGCCGCAGTACATCATCTTCAACGACCTCGGCTGGGTAAACACGTTCTGGCCCCTGATCCTGCCTAAGTTCCTCGCGACCGACGCGTTCTTCGTGTTCCTCATGGTGCAGTTCATTCGCGGCCTGCCCCGCGAACTCGACGAGGCGGCGCGCATCGACGGCTGCGGCCACCCGCGCATCTTCTTGCAGGTGATCCTGCCGCTGATGACCCCCGCGCTCGCGACGACGACGATCTTCACGTTCATCTGGACCTGGAACGACTTCTTCAGCCAGCTCATCTACCTCACGGACGACGAGATGCAGACCGCGCCCATCGCCCTGCGTTCGTTCGTCGACGCGACCAGCGCCAGCAACTGGGGCTCCATGTTTGCCATGAGCGTCGTGACGCTGCTGCCCGTGTTCCTCGTGTTCCTGATTGGTCAGCGCTACCTCGTGAAGGGCATCGCGACCACCGGCATCAAGTAGGGCACTCGGTTTCGACCGGACGTCCGCCTCCCTCCTCGTGGCCGCCGCCTCCCTGGCTGCGGCCACGCGCATTTCAGCTCGTTTTGACCGCGCCTCGGCGCCGCCCCCCAAGGAGTCACCATGACCTCGCCCCGCCTCAGCCGCTCCGCGTTTCTGAAATCCTCCGCCGCAGCCCTCGGCGTGATCCTCGTGCCCGGCCTCGCCGCGTGCGGCAAGAGTTCGTCGTCCGCAGCGGCGGGCGGCCTGCGTTTTAGCTGGTGGGGCGCGGATGCGCGCGCCACGCTGACGCAGCAAGTCATCGATGCCTACGTGAAGGAGAACCCCGGAGCCTCGGTGAAGGGTGAGAGCACCGACTGGTCGGGGTACTGGGACAAACTCGCGACCTACACGGCGGGCAAGAACTCGCCCGAGATCATCCAGATGGACCAGGCCTACATCAGTGAGTATTCGGCTCGTGGCGCGCTGCTCGACCTCACGACGCAGGCCTCGGTGCTGCCGCTCGGTGATATTGACGAGAGCACCCTGAAGAGCGCCCAGGTGGACGGCAAGCAATTTGCCGTGCCGAGCGGCGTGAACTCGATGGCCATTCTCGTGAACCCCGCGGTGTTTGAGGCGGCGGGAGTGGCCGTTCCCGACGGTCTCGACTGGACCTGGAGCGACTACCGAGAGATCGGCATCGAGCTCACGGCCAAGAGCCCCGAGGGAACCTTCGGGGTGACCTCCGGTGCCATCGAAGACCTCTGGGCGAACCAGTTGAACGGGGGCCTCTTCGACTCCAAGGGCCTCATCGTGACGGCAGACACCTACACCAAGGCGTTCACGTACGTGAAGTCACTGATCGACCAGAAGGCGGGCCCGACGGCCTCGATCGCGTCGGAGCAGGTGGGCATCGCCTTCGATCAGAGCCTGTTTGCCCTCGGCAAGATCGGCTTGCAGCCCGTGTGGTCGAACCAGATTTCGTCGTACGCCCCCGAGGTTGCAAAGACGCTGCGGCTGATTCCTGTGCCCCGCCAGGACGATGGCAGTGGCGAGTCGGGAATGTATTACAAGAACGCCATGAGTTGGTCGGTCTCATCGCAGGCCAAGGACCCGGTGGCCGCCGCAAAGTTCGTGAACTTCCTCGTGAACTCCGAGGTCGCGGCGAAGATCTTGAAGACGGAGCGCGGTGTGCCGGCCAACCTTAAGGTGCGAGCCGCCGTGACGCCACTGTTCGAGGGCACCGACAAGATCATCGCGGACTATGTCGACCTGGTGAAGGACCGCGTGCAGCCCACCCCCGAGCTCGCGCCGAAGGGGTCGTCGAGTTCTCAAGCGATCGTGAATCGTGCGTTTTCTGACCTGATCTTCGCGAAGCAGACGCCCGCACAGGCGGCCGAATCCGTGATCTCGCAGATGCAGGCCGACCTCAAGAACGCCTCGTAGGCGCACTCGTTCTTTAGGCGCGGCGCGACTCGTAGCGACCGAGCACCCACCAGATGGCGAGGCCGATCACGGCGAGCGCTACGCCCACCCACGCGGTGGAGACGTAACCGTAGCCCGCCGCGATCACCACGCCGCCGAGGTAGGCTCCCGCGGCGTTGGCGGTGTTGAAGGCCGCGTGATGGAACGAGGCGGCGAGCGACTTGCCCTCCGGGGCCGAATCCATGAGTTTGACCTGGCAGGCGGGCCCGATCATTTGCGTGGCCGCGCCGAGGGCAAACACACAGGCGACCGCCGCGACCATGTGGGTGGCGAACAGCGCAAAGACCGCGAGAATCACGGCGGTCGAGGCAAAACCCAACGCGATGGTGCCCATGACGCTGCGGTCGGCGAGGCGGCCCGCGCCCAGGTTGCCGAGGGTGAGGCCCAGTCCAAACAGGGCGAGCACCCACGGCACGTCGCCCGCGCGCATGCCGGAGACGGTGACCAGCACGGGTGCGATGTAGGTGTACAGCGCGAACATGCCGCCAAAGCCGATCGAGCCCATCGCCACCACGATCCAGAATCGCAATCGCGTGAACGCCTTCAGCTCGCTGCGCATCGAGCCCGCCTCGGCCTGGCGGGCGCGGGGCACGTTGATGGCCACGAGTACGAACGTGGTGATGCCAATGGCGGCGGTGAGGTAATACGCGGTGCGCCAGCCGAAGTTCTGGCCCAGGTAGGTGGCGAGGGGAACGCCCGCGAGATTCGCTATGGTGAGGCCGAGCATGACGCTCGCGACGGCGCGGCCGCGGCGGCTTGGTTTGACGAGCGAGGACGCCACGACGGCGGCGATACCGAAGTATGCGCCGTGGGGGAGGCCCGCGAGAAAGCGATAGGCGAGAAATTCGCCGCCGGACGCGGCGAGGCTAGAGAGCCCGTTGCCGACCGTGAACAGCGCGAGCAAGCCGAGCAGGAGGTACTTGCGGGGTAGCCGCGCCGTGAGAATGGCGATGAGGGGCGCGCCCACGACGACGCCGAGGGCGTACGCGGTAATGGCGTGGCCGGCCTCGGGGATGGTCATGCCGAGCGACGCCGCGAAGTCGGGCAGCAGCCCCATGGACGCGAACTCGGTGACGCCGATACCGAGACCACCGAAGGCCAACGAGAGCAGCGCGAGGCCGACGTGGCGGGCCTCGACGGCGGGCCGATCTTCCCCCGCGGGGCGTGGGGTCTTGGAGCCAGGCCCCTGGGGAGCAGCGGCGGCGGGTACCACGTCGCCGGTGACGATGGGGATTTCCTGAGTCGACGAGGTCATAGTGGCCGTTCCAGACGTAAAGCAATTACCTCTAGTATCGGGCACAAACCTACCGCGCGGTAACCGATTGCGGGCGATATCTGTCACGCGGCGCCGGGAGAACCCAACTGCTCGGCGCGTGCGGTGGCCGCCTCCACTCGAGCCTTTGCGTCGGCGACGAGCCGCCCTCGCCGCAGCAGCCACTCGCCGATGCAGATCGCACCGAACGGAATCTCCATCAGCACGGCCACGAGGGAATACAGCACGGCCGCAGCGGCCGCGTTCGTGTGCATCGCCCCCATCGAGACGAGGGTCGCGATGACGGCCGACTCAGTCACCCCGGCGCCGGCGGGGGTAATCGGAACGGAGGCAGCGAGGCGTCCGATCGCAAACGCGGCGAACGTCGCGGGCCACGTGAGATTGATGTGCAGGGTCGTGCAGACCATCCAGAACAGCACCGACTGCACGAACAGCATGCCGAACGAGCCGTAGTACATGCGGCCCCACGAGTTGCTGATGAGGTGCACGAGGTTCAGGCGAAACTCCTGGATCCGCTCCTCGATGGAGTCGGCGGGTGCTTTGCGCAGCACTCGCCGCACTCCGTTCACGAGCGAGCCCACAACCATGCCCACGCCGTGCGCGACGCGCCGCGACGCGACGATGCCAGCGAAGAGCCCAAGCAGCACGACGGCGGCGGCGCTGCCAATCGCGACGAACTGCTTGAACTGTTGATGCACGGGCACGTGCGCGACGGTCACGACGCCAAACGCGAGGATCGGCAGCATGAGCTTGGTCGAGAAGTTCACCACCGAGGTCGTGAGCACCGAATTACCGATCGCGGCGCGCGAGAATCCGAAACTGCGCAGCATTCCGTACGTCATGCCGACCGCTACCGCACCGCCGAGGGGTATCGCGTTGGCGATGGCGGAGCCCGCGAGGTCAACGCGAATCGCGCGCGAGCGCGTGAGGCCCGGCACGGAGGCACCGAGGCAGATCGCGTTCATGATCAGCCCGCACAGCATCACGGTGACGAACAGCGGCAGGGTCCACGAGGGCACCTGCCCGAGCCGGTAGAAAATGCCGTGCCACGTCGTTTGCGCGACGTAGGGAATCAGCCAGCCGACGCAGCCCACCGTTAGAGCCAGCGAGAATACGCTCTGCCCGATCTTGGCCCAGGGCCAGGTCTTCAGCGCGCTCATGCCCGCCGCCGAGCCCGAACGGTCGCGAAGATGTCGTCGAGTTGGGCGGGTGCGGGGCGACCGATTTCGCTGTAGTACTCGGTGCCGAAGACGAGTCGGAACAGCCACAATGGCACCCGGCCGAAGATGCCGAGGGTGCGGTCGCCCCGGTCGTCGGCACCCGCTTGCGACGCATGGGCGCGCATCGAGTCGCGCTTGACGCGAGCGAACCGGCGCACGGTCACGCGGTGCGTGATCTCGGCGCGCGGCGAGTATGACTGCATGAAGCCTGCAGCGTCGAACTCGGGGGGAAACCGGTAGAGGCGCCGGGCGATCTTGAGGGCGCGCACGAGCAGCGTGCGATCGACGGTCGCCTGGAGCACGCACTCGACCTCCGCGAGGTCGGCGGCGAGCCAGCCGACGTGGTGCACGCGGCGGTGGTCGGGGTGACCGTAGCCGCCCCGGGCGTCGTAGGTGGTGAGCACGTCCGCGCGTTCCTCGCGCAATATTTCGGCGAGTTTCGCAGCAGACTCCTGCATTCCGGTGGCGCAAAACGTGCCGGACGCCGGGGTGAAGCGTTGGCCGGGCGCGGGCAGCCCCGAGTCGCCGTAGTCGAGGCACACGACCCGGGCCACCCCCAGGGCGTCCGCAGATTTTTGCAGCTCGCGAAGGCGGCGTGCGCCGAGGTCGCTCGTGTCGGCGGCGCGGCCGGCGTCGCCCGCGGTGGCGACGACACACACCACGCGGTGCCCCTCGGCGGCGGCACGGGCCATGGTGCCGGAGGTCAGCAGAGCCTCGTCGTCGGGGTGTGCGTGAAACGTGACGAGAGTGAATCGGGGGTCAGCGAGCGATTGGACGTTCATATTGCCTACATCTTGACACGCGCACGGCGTCTAGGGCCTTTCGAGGCTACGTGGCGGCGGGTAAAACTACCCGGGTTGGTGCAGGGTTCGTGATGCTGTCGTGAGTTCGCGCCGGCGCTGCCTCCCGCGTACGGAATCTCGGTGCCGAGCAGGTACCGTTGATCCATGCGCATACTCATCGTGACCGACTGCTACCCGCCTCGCGTGGGCGGCATCGAGACTCAAGTGCGGGGGCTCGCCGAGAACCTCGTGCGGCGCGGCCACGAGGTGCAGGTCATTACGGCCACGCCGGGCACGATCGCGCGCGGCCCCGACGACATCGGCAAGGAACGCGGTGTCATCTTCGAGGAGAGCGGCGGCGTCCGCATCACGCGACTCACGGCGAACATTCCGTGGGAGATTCCGGATCACCCCCAGGCCCTTAAGTTGCTGCGCGAGCACATGCCGGGTAAGGGCGACATCGTGCACGTGCACACGGGAATGCTGACTCGCGTCTCGGGGTCTGCCATGATGGTCGCGGCCGAATTGGGGCTTCCCACCGTGATGACCTGGCATTCCATGTTGGGTCTCGCGCGGCCGGTGCTGGCGGCCACCGACAAGATGTTTAGGTGGGCGCACCCGAGTATTGTGCACTCGGCGGTCTCGACGGTCGCGGTGAAGCCCCTGCAAAATGTGCTGCGAAACTCGGGTCAGGTGCACGTCTTGCACAACGGCAATGACACCAGTGAATGGCGCAACTTTCCCGATGAACTGCTGCCCCCGGATCCGACGCGACTCAACGTGGTGACGACCATTCGCATCGCGCCGCGCAAACGCCCAGTGCAGTTGTTGTGGATGTTCAAGCGCGCCTTGCGGGGGATGCCCCCGGGGGTCGACGTGAAGCTGACGCTGATTGGGTCGGGACCGCTCGATTTTGCGGTGACGTGGGCGATTTACCTCTTAGGTTTGCGCTCGAAGGTGCGCCGCATGGGCCGCCAGCCGCACGAAGTGATTCGCAATATCTACGCGGAATCGGACGTCTTTATGTTGCCCGGGCGACTCGAATCCTTTGGCATCGCGGCGCTCGAGGCGCGGTCGGCGGGTCTGGTGATTTTGGCGCGCGACACCACCGGCACGGGGGAGTTTATTCATCACGAGCGCGACGGCCTCATTGTGCACGGCGATAAGGGCTTGATCAAAGGATTGCAGCGGTTGGCTCGGGACTTCGAACTGCGCGAGAAGATTCAACTTTTCAACCGCGAAGCCCTGCCCGAGGTGTCATGGGATCGTGCCCTTGACCAGGCCGAGAGCCTGTATCGCTACGCGGTCGTGAAGCGGGCGCGCTTTGACCAGGAAAATGCCACTAATAGTAATTGAACGATTGCTCTGAGTAGTATGCTGAGGCATTTTAATGTACGGAATTGTTACCGGATAATGGCCGCCAAGAGGCTAGTATTGAAGCAACGTACGACGGCCCTCTGCGTCGATTGAATTACCGTTCGTCATATTCATGAGGTGACCATTCATGGGCCGTTGAAACTGCCGTCATGCCACCGTCGCCCCGACGCGGCACCGTCTCTTGGGGGATTCTCATGAACCGCTCTCGCCACTCGCTGATCCCGGCTGGCCCTGGTGCGCCAGGCGCTCACCGTGCCCACCGCGCACATTGTGCCCCGGTCACGCCCTGGTCCCCCGCTATTGCACGCGGCAGGCGCGCCCTGGGCGGTGCGGGAGTCTTGGCGCTGGCAACCACCGGCGCCCTCGCCGCAACGAGCCTTACCGCGCCACCCGCCCACGCGGCGTCCGCGACCGTCACCGAGACGCACCAAATCTACAAGTTCTCCTTCAGCCCCCGGCTGTACCTGGTCACCACCGCCACCGCGGGCGAACAGACCACCCGGTGGCTCGACATGGCGGCATGGGCACAGACCGGTTACCTGCCCGCCCAGACCGTCACCCGGATCCCCGGGGTTAGCGTCGTCAAGTACGACTCGTCGAACGAGTTGCTGCTCGCCGGTGGCGGCGTAGCCCCGCTCAAACTCACGTTCGCCCAGTGGGCCTCCCTCGGCTACCCTGCGCCCACGGCGCCGGGCGTCGGCTACTACCAGACGCCCGGCAACGCCCACGTCTTCGAAAGTAAGGTCGGTCAGCCGCCGGCGCTGCTGACGTTCGCGCAGTGGCTCGCGGTCGGCGCGCCGACCCCGCAGCGCGACGCGACCGTGGGCAGCTGGCTCTACAAGCGGGCTGATGGCGCCGTGTACCTGCGCGTCGCGGGGCGCACCCTGTGCGAGAACGTGTGGAAGCGACTTACGTTCGCCGAGTGGGTCGACATGGGCGCCCCGCAGCCCACGGCGACCACGTCGCCCTGGGAGTACGTGTGCGCCGAGAACGTGGGTGCCCAGCAGCCCGTCGTGATCCTCAATGCCGACGGCCACGGCAGCGAAGAGGGCTCGAACTCCGGCGGCCCGGTGACAAACCCCGGCGCCTCGGGCGAGCAGTCGGGGGCCTCCTCGAACGGACCCGTCACGAATCCGGCCGCCGCGCGATAGTCGCGCCGGGCGCGGTGTCCACACCCGGGCGCGAATGCTGATTAGGTGCCCGAGGGCTCCACGGCGGGGCCCGGGTTGCACAGTGCGAGCACCGTCTGCGCGTACGGGGTCGCGGGCCGCCACGGCTCGAGATTCCACGTGGTCTTGGAGGCCGCGTACTGCGCGTGGCAGCGAAACTGATTGAACATCGAGTCGGTGTTGGCCTCGGGGTGCGCGGTGATGAGTTCTTGCCACGCCGCGTCAAGGAGATCGGTGTCGCCGCGCAGTGCGGCGCCGGGGCTCACCATGAGGCTGCGACCCCCATCGGCGCGCGCCCAGGTGGCCCCCGCCAGGAGGGCCTCGGCCTGCGGGCTGGGCGTGGGGTCGGACGCGCGCGTGGTCGGGTCGGCCGGTTCGCTGCTGTCCGTCGGGTCCGGCGTCTGCGTGGACGGGTCGGGCGTCTGCGTGGACGGGTCCGGCGGACCGGTGGCGGGGGACGTGGCGGTGGGGGAGGGCGCGTCCACGGGGCTGGGCCCTGACGTGAAGCGCATTCCCGCGAAAGAAAGGGCAATCACGAGGGTGCCTATCGCGACGAGCAGCAGGGCCACCTGGCCGCGGCTGCGGGGGCGAGTCGGCATGAAACTCCTCGTTTGCGTGGGCTGGTCGTCATGTCATTTTATCCTTCGGAATCTTGGGCGCGCGAGGCGGCCTTGCGGCGCATACTGAAACCGCTTACATTTACTCCAGGTGTGTCCAACACCATATTCCGAGACCTCGTGGGTGAGTACTATGGCAGTCCCGTCTGACGCGTCCACTGCGTCGCACTCGCCTACCATCGATCACGTCGCGGCGCGTGCCGGAGTCTCGACCGCAACCGTCTCGAGGGCCCTGCGCGGCCTCGCCAATGTGGCACCGCGCACGCAAGCCAAGGTCGAGGCCGCCGTGAAAGAACTCGGCTATGTGCCACTCTCGTTTGCGGCCGCGCTCGCGGGCGGCAAAACGGGCGCCATTGGAATCGTCGCCCCGTGGACCTCGCGCTGGTTCACGGCCCACCTCATCAACGCGGTCGAGCCCCTGATCGGCGAGGCCAACTACGACCTGATCCTCTACGGTCTGGGCGGCAGCAACGAGCGACTGCGCCGACTGCTCAACCGCAACGCGCTCGCGAGCCGTGTAGACGCACTCATGCTCATCAACATTCCGCTCACCGAAGACGAGCGCGTGCAGATGAAAACGTGGGGGTTCCCCATCGTCAGCGTCGGCATGGGCCACACCCCCTGGCCCAACGTAGAGATTGACGACGAGGCCGGCGGCCGCCTCGCGTGCGAGCACCTCCTGTTGCAGGGTCATCGCGACATCGCATACTTGTCGGGTGACCGCAACGAAGAGCTGGCGATTTGGTCGAACCACGACCGCGAGACGGGCATCAAAGAGGCCATGGCAGAGGCCGGGCTCGACCTCACGCGCGTCATTCGCACGGCTTACGACATGAGGGGTGGCAGCGACGCCGCGCGCCGACTGCTCGAGCACAGTGACACCCTGCCCACTGCGATCATCGCGTATTGCGACGAGACCGCGTTCGGCGCGATTGGCGTACTGCGCGAACACGGCCTGCGGGTACCCGAAGACGTCTCGGTGATCGGCATCGACGATCACGAGATGAGCAGCATCGTCGGCCTCACCACGATCCGCCAAGATGTGCGCGCCCAAGGCACCCTCGCGGCGCAGATCATGCTGCGGCTGCTGCGCGGCGAATCTGTAGACGCCTCCAACTTTCAGCAGCCCATTGGACTCGTGGAACGGGCGTCCGTCGCGCCGCCCCGCGAGCACGAACTCACCGGCTGGCGCCGTTGAGCGAGCCGGGGCGGCGCCGCGAACCGGCCGCGAGCAGCAAAATCTACCCAATTTTCACCCCGTACCCTGCAACACAAAGGACAGCATGACTCAGGAATGGTGGCGCGACGCCGTAATTTATCAGGTGTATCCCCGTTCGTTCGCAGACGCGAACGGCGACGGCATGGGTGACCTGCCAGGCATCACCGAGAAGATGCCCTACCTGGGGGCCCTCGGGGTAGACGCCATCTGGCTGTCGCCGTTCATGCGGTCGCCGATGCGAGACGCGGGCTACGACGTGGCCGACTACTGCGATGTCGACCCCCTCTTTGGCACTCTGGCAGACTTCGACGACCTCGTGGCAGCGGCCACCCAGCATGGCATCAAGTTGATCGTTGACCTCGTGCCCAACCACTCGTCCTCCGAGCACGAGTTCTTCAAGGCCGCGCTCGCCGCCGGGCCGGGCAGCCCCGAGCGCGACCTGTACGTGTTCAAGGACGGGCTCGGCCCCGAGGGCAACGAGCCCCCGACCGACTGGCTGAGCCACTTCGAGGGCATCGCCTGGACCCGAGTCACCGAGGCCGACGGCACGCCCGGGCAGTGGTACCTGCACCTGTTTGACCCGTCGCAGCCCGACTGGAACTGGGAAAACCCCAAGGTGCACGAGTATTTCGAGAGCGTGCTGCGATTCTGGCTGGACCGGGGCGTGGGTGGGTTTCGGGTTGACGTGGCGCACGCGCTGTTCAAAGACCAGACCTTCCCCTCGTGGCCGCACCACCCGCACCGCGGCAACGTCGACGAGGCCGGTAACCGGGCTCCGCAGTTCGACCGCGACGAGTTGCACCCCCTGTATCGGCGCTGGCGCGAGATTCTCGACGAGTACGAGGGCGACCGCATGATGGTGGCCGAGGCATCTGTGACCCCGGACCGACTGTGGCGATACCTGCGGGCCGACGAGATGCATGAGGGCTTCAACTTTGAGTACATGAAGGCGCCCTTTGAGGCTGAGGCGATGAAGCGCGCCATTGATCTGGGGTTCGAAAATAATGCGCCGGTGGGTGCGCCGAACTCGTGGGTGCTGTCGAACCATGACGCGATCCGCCACGCCACCAAGATGGGCTACCCCGCGGGCACCACGTTTGGCGAGGGCATTCTGCCGAGCGACCCTCAGCCCGATGCCGACCTGGGCCTCAGGCGCGCTCGCGCGGCGACGCTGTTCATGCACGGACTGCCGGGCGCCGTGTACGTCTACCAGGGCGAAGAGCTGGGACTGCCCGAGCACACGACGCTCGCGGGCGAGTTTCGTCAGGACCCCTCGTTTGAACGGTCGGGCGGAACGCGGGCCGGACGCGACGGTTGCCGCGTTCCCCTGCCCTGGCAGGCCTCGGCCCCGTACTATGGTTTCTCGTCGGGCGGCTCGTGGCTGCCGCAGCCCGAGTCTTTTGCGGCCCACGCAGCCGATGTCGAGGCGGCGGCGCCCGACTCCACCCTGAACCTGTATCGCTCGACGTTCGCGCTGCGCAAGCAGCGGGGCCTGGGGGTCGGGACGCACGCGTGGATCGACGGCCTGCCCGCGGGTGTGCTGGGCTATGTGAACAATGGAGTCGCGGTCATCGTGAACACAACGGGCGAGGCGCAGGCCCTCCCGGCACCGTTTACCGACGCTGAGGTGCTGCTCGCGAGCGTAGCGGTGGAGGGCGGTCACCTGGCCGCGGACTCCGCCGCGTGGCTCGCTGCCTGATTCCTGGCGGGGCCGCGGCGCTGGCCGCGGCCCCTGTGGAAAACTCTGCATCGCGGGAGCCCCAGGCTATGATCTGTGGCAGCGTCGTTCGGCGCACCTGAGTTGAGTAGGGCCCGTGTTTGACTTCAATGACCCCCGTTTTCCCCGCGCACCGCACGGGGTATTGATCGTCGATAATTACGATTCGTTCACGTACAACCTGGCGCACTACGTAGCCGAGGTGACGGGGGTCTTGCCCACGGTCGTGCGTAATGACGACGCCGAGGTGCTGGCCGACGCCGACCTGCATGCGGTGGACTATCGGGGCACGGCTCGGGCCGACCGGTTCTATGACGAGTTCTTCGGGCAGTATGCCGCCGTGATCGTGTCGCCGGGGCCCGGCTCGCCGCACGATGATGCGGCCCTCGGCATCTCGGCGCGGGCGGTGTCTCTGGGCTCGGTTCCCGTGCTGGGGGTATGCCTCGGAATGCAGGCTCAAATACGGATGTATGGTGGCCGCGTGGGCCGCGCCCCCGAGGCACGCCACGGGCGCACGTCTCCCGTGCTGCACGACGGCACGGGGCTCTTCGAGGGCCTCGAATCTCCCCTTGAGGTCGTGCGCTATCACTCCCTCAGTGCGCACGAGGTACCCGAGGTCTTCACCGTCACCGCGCTCACCCCGTGCGACGGTGACCTGCCCGAGGTCGTCATGGGCATCAAACACGAGGCGTTCCCGCAGTGGGGGGTCCAGTTCCACCCCGAATCCCTCTGCACGCAGGGCGGCCGACGCCTGATCGCCAACTTCCTGCGCCTCGCCGACGTCTGGAACCTCGAAACCGGACGCATGCGCGCCCTCCAACCCGTTGCCGCGGGTGAGGCCCGCGCCGCGTACCGTGCCCACGTGGACCACTTGGCGTCCGCCCGTTCGCATCGCGTTGCCGAACGGGGTAGCCGCGACGAGCTGGCGCCGCCGCTGCGCCCGAGCAGCCCCCTGCTGAGCCTCGCCGGGGCCGACCCGGTCGACGAGTTCTTCGGGGCGGTCGCGGTTCCGGACGCCCCCGTGGCCGAGAGCCGCGTTCGCCTCCGCGTCGCGCGGCGCGACCTGCCGGGACCGCTGCGGGGCAGCGGCGCAGAAACCTTGTTTGCCGAGCGGTTTCTCGATCACGAGCATTGCGCGTGGCTCGACGCGAGCGGCGGCGCCGAGCGGGGCAGGTTCTCGGTGATGGCGGCGGACGACTCCGCATTGTCGCGCGTGCTGGAGTTTCACGTGGGGTCCTACGATGCGGAGGGCGCCGTGGCGGCGCTCGATCACTGTGAGATGCGCGATGCCGAGGGCCGCGTGCTGCTGCGTGGTGAGGCCAAGTTCTTTGACACCCTCAGCCGCGACCTGGCGAGCCTCGAGTGCGAAGAGCCTGGCGCCGACCTGCCCTTTGCGTTTCGTCCGGGCTGGATCGGCTCCCTGGGGTACGAACTGAAGAGTGAGACCGGTGCCGGGCACCCCGCTAGGCCGCCGCGCGATGATCTGCCCGATGGGGCGCTGTTTTTCGCCGCGAGGGCACTGGTCATCGATCACGAACGCCATGTCGCCTACGCGCTGTGGCTGGAGCGCACTGAGACGGGCGGGCCGGGCGGGCCGGGCGGGCCGGGCGGGCCGGGCGGGCCGGGCAACGGCGCGGATCAGCAGTGGTCGGAGTGTCTGCTCGGCGCCGCAGCGGCCGCGGCGCGGGCCGAAGCGGTTGATGCCGAGTCGGTTGATGCCGAGGCGGTACAGGCCGATGGCAATCAGGCCGACGGCAGGGCGTCAGAGTCAGACCGGGCCGCCGCGGCTGCCCTCGCCCGGCATTTCGGCGAGCCGACCCTACAGCACTCCCGCGCGGCGTATCTGGGGCTGATCGAGCGCGCGCAGTCCGCAATTTTGGCGGGCGATACCTATGAGGTCTGCCTGACGAACGAGGTGACGATCCCGTGGAGCACGCACGGTGCGAGCGCCGCGCGGCACCGCGTCGCGTTTTCGGCGCATTGCGCCCTGCGCGCGGCGAGCGCCACGCCGCTCGGGGGGTTCCTCCGCTTCGGTGAGCGTTGCCTCGTGAGCAATACCCCGGAGCGCTTCGTGCGGGTCAGCGCGGCGGGGGTGGCGGAGTCTAGCCCGATCAAGGGCACGCGCCCCCGGGGGAGCACGCCCGAGGAGGATGCCGCGCTACGGGCCGACCTGGCGTCCAGTGAAAAGGACCGCAGCGAGAACCTCATGATCGTCGACCTCGTGCGGCACGATCTGGGCCAGGTCGCCGAGCCGGGCGAGGTGCATGTTTCTCAAGAGTTCGAGGTCGAAACATATGCGACGGTGCACCAGTTGGTGTCGACCGTGCAGGCGAGGGTGCGCTACGGCTTCACCGCCGCCGACGTGGTGCGTTCGGTGTTCCCCGGGGGGTCCATGACGGGGGCGCCGAAAATTAGCACCATGCGGATCCTGAGCGGCCTCGAGGGCCGCCGTCGTGGCACCTATTCGGGTGGCTTTGGGTATTTCGGGGTGGACGGGGGGGCCGACCTGGCGATGGTGATTCGCAGCCTGGTGTTCGCGCCGTCGGCGGTGACTTTGGGAGTGGGCGGCGCGATTATTGCACTGTCGCGCGCGGAGGACGAGTTTGAGGAGACCGCAGTCAAGGCGGGGGCCGCGCTCGCCGCGCTGGGGGTGACCTCGCCGTTTTGTACATTGTAACAATTCAAATTTTCGGTGCGGGCGGTCAATCATTCAATTTATGCGAATAGTTTGACAATTATATGGTGCATTTCTATTTTCTTGGGCCCCGCGGGTCTAGTATGAGTGACAGGCATCTCAATGGCGAGATGCCGCTTTTAGTTAGGTTAGATAACTGAATGCATGCGCGGCCTCATCCCACCCGTCTCGCCGTGTTCCTGCACGTCTAACCCAAGTCGGCCTCTCGGTGGCGACATCGCGAGCCGCCCGGGGATTGCGAAATTCGGCCGCCGTCACAGCGAAAGTAATTTTCTCCGGTAAATATTCGCCAATTTCGCGGACTCGCCGTCGCCGACAGGCGATATTTGCAGCGCGTCGACGGCAGCAAAAATACTCTCGACCCGCCGCACCGGATGCACCGAATTAACACACCACACCTCGTGCCCCACCAAGTCTTCCGGTCTGCGCAGCGCCGTAGCCACCTCGACCCCCGAAGCGATCGCGAGTCGCCGCAGCAGCGCGGCCGTGACACTCGGCATCACCCGCGTCGACGCAGACGACATCAGCGTGCCGCCCTCCCACCAGACCACGGCCGCGGTGGCGGCCTCGACCACAAACCCGTCCGAGTCCACGAGCACGGCATCGGTGGCACCGTGCGAGATGGCCTCTTCGCGCAACTTCACGAGGTGCGGAATGTCTGGCCCCTTCCAGTGCGGGGCCTGCCGAGTATCCTCGCGTACCTGCAGTACGGCGCGCTGCGAGGGCGACGGCGCAGGCCGCACCTGCAGGCTCAACTCGCCCGACGTGGAGCACGCAATCCGCGGAAAATGCCGTCCCGCACTGGGAAGGGCTCTCGAAACGGCGGCTAGGAAGGCATCGAGATCGTCCGAGGCCAGCCCGACCTCGCGGCAGCCGCGCGCAAAGCGCTCGGCATGGAGGTCAAGCCCACGCGTGTGGCCGCCCTCGGTGAGCCACGAATCGACGATCACGGCGCGCTCGCGGTGCTCGCCAGGGCTCAGCTGCCCCTCCGCCCAGTGCCACTCCGACATGGGTCCCCTCTCTCGCTGCCAGCGCGGCACTCGCCGCCTTGAGGATTGTATGCTCGCGCTCTGAGCGGTGGGTGAACGTGGCCGTACCAGAGCCACGCCGCAGTGACGGTAGGCTTAACGCATGGAGTTTCTCAAGGGCATCTTTGTGGTCATTCACCTCGTGTGCATGGCCATCGTGATCGGCAACTGGCTCACGAACCTGCGGGCGCCTCGCTTCGCGAAGGGAGTGTGGCATGCTGCGGCGGGCTCGTTTGTCTCCGGATTGATTCTCGTCGGCCTGGCCACGGCGGCCGCTGATCCGCTCAATCACGTCAAGATTGGCGTCAAGGCTGTCGTCGCGATCCTCGTTGTCACGCTCGCGTTCCTGGGCGACAAGCAGGGCAAGCGGGGCGAAGTCTCCCGAGGCGTGTTTACTGCAGTCGGCGCGGGTGCCCTGCTCAACGTGCTGCTCGCGGTGTTGTGGACATAGTCCGACCAGCGCCCGCTCGCGGCGGGCACGCGACCTCCATAAGCCTGGCAGACCTTCGATAGCCTGAGAGCAATGAGTTCACTTTTCGATCACCTCCCGCTATTTGGTGCACGGCCCACAGAGCCTTCGCGCGCCGACTCCGGCCTGCCTCCCGTCCTCGGGGGCCCGCGGGTTGACGAGCCCTGGCCGCTCGAAGCGCCACCCGAGCCCGCAGAACCTGACTACGAGAGCCCGAGCGCCGAGGAGGAGGCCGAATTACTCGCGCTGCGCGGCAACGAGGCCACCGGAGCGTCCGGCCCCACCGCCAGCGGTGGCGCAGGGTGGACGCCCGCGGGGGCGGATGGGCATTCCGGCCTCGGTGACCCCGAATCGCTGATCTCGGGCCTCAACGAGCAGCAGCGCGAGGCGGCGATACACACGGGTTCGCCCCTGTTGATCGTGGCCGGCGCGGGTTCGGGCAAGACCCGCGTGCTGACGCAGCGCATCGCGTACCTGCTCGCGACCCGGCAGGCGCTGCCGCACGAGATTCTCGCGATTACCTTCACCAACAAGGCCGCCGCCGAGATGCGGGAGCGCGTCGCGCAGGTGGTGGGCGAGGCCGCGCGGCACATGTGGGTGTCGACGTTCCACTCGTCGTGCGTGCGCATTTTGCGCCGCGAGGCCAAGACCCTCGGCATGAGTTCGAGTTTCTCGGTCTATGACTCGCAGGATTCACTGCGGCTGCTCACCCTCGTCATGCGCGAACTCGACCTTGACCCCAAGCGGTTTCCGCCCAAGGGGTTCGCGAATCGCATCTCGAGTTTGAAGAACGAACTGATTGACGCGGAGGATTTCGCGCGCACGGTCGACGCGAAAAACCCCTATGAAGTCAAGGTCAGCGAGGCCTACACGCGCTACACGGCGAGGCTGCGACAGGCCAACGCCATGGATTTCGATGACCTGATCGCGCAGACCGTGTACCTGTTCCGGGCCTTCCCCGCGGTCACCGATAACTACCGGCGCCGGTTCCGGCACATCCTGGTAGACGAATACCAAGACACCAACCACGCCCAATACGCACTGATTCGAGAACTGGCCGGCCCGGACCCGCGCGCGAGCCTCACGGTCGTGGGCGACTCCGACCAGTCGATCTATGCGTTCCGGGGCGCGACAATTCGCAATATTCTCGAGTTCGAAGAAGATTACCCCACGGCGCGCACGGTGCTCCTGGAGCAGAACTATCGTTCGACGCAGCGCATTCTCACGGCGGCCAACGCCGTGATTTCGGCCAATCGGGGGCGGCGCGAGAAGAAACTGTGGACGGCGGCCGGCGACGGCGACCTCATCACCCTGTACGTGGCTGAGGACGAGCGGGCCGAGGCGCGGTTCGTCTGCCAGACCATTGACCAGGAGATCGACGCGGGCCGGTTCTCGGCGAGCGACATCGCCATCTTCTACCGCACGAACGCGCAGTCGCGTGCCCTCGAAGACCAGCTGATTCGGGTGGGCCTGCCGTACCGCGTGGTCGGCGGCACGCGCTTTTATGAGCGCAAAGAAATTAAAGACGCCGTCGCCTACCTGCGGGTGCTCGCGAATCCAGACGACACCGTCAACCTGCGCCGCATCCTCAATGTCCCGAAGCGTGGCATCGGGGACCGTGCCGAGGCGTGCCTCGTCGCCCTCAGCGAGCGCGATCAGATCAGCTTCAACGCCGCCCTGCGTCGCGCGGAGGACGCCCCGGGGCTCGCGGCCCGCTCCGCCACATCGGTGCGTGGTTTCGTGGCGCTGTTGGATGAGTTTGCGGCCGCGTTGGAGTCGGGCATCAGCCTCGCAGAACTCGTTGAACTGGTGCTTGACCGCACCGGCTACATTGCCGAACTCAGAAAGTCGGTCGACCCGCAAGACGAGTCCCGCATCGAGAATCTTGCCGAACTGGTCGCGGTCGCGGCGGAGTTTCAGGCTCAGGACCAAGAGGGTACCCTCGCGGACTTCCTGGAGCGGGTCTCGCTCGTCGCCGACGCCGACCAGATTCCCGACGGCGAATCGGGTGACGGGGGCGTCATCACCCTCATGACGATGCACACCGCAAAGGGGCTGGAGTTTCCGCTCGTCTTCGTCACGGGTATGGAGGACGGCACGTTTCCGCATCAGCGCTCGCTCGCCGATGCAGAGCAGTTGGAGGAGGAGCGTCGGCTCGCGTATGTGGGCATCACGCGCGCCCGCCAGAAGCTGGTGCTGAGCCGGGCGCAGATGCGTTCGGCCTGGGGTCAGCCGTCGTACTTTCCGGCCTCTCGCTTCTTGGATGAGATTCCCGCAGAAGCGTTGCAGGTTGAACGTTCCTCGGCCGTGTCAGGCGGGTTCGCCGGGCGGGGCGTCGGCGCCCCGCGCTATCGCGACGCAGATTTCGGCGCGGTCATTGGCTCCGGGCGGGCACCCAGCGGTGCCGGTTCAAGCACCCCGGCGTTCACCGTGGGTTCGGGCGGTGCCTTGAAGCGACACACGGCCCCAACGGCCGAGGCAGATCTACCCCAGCTTTCGATAGGCGACAGGGTGACGCACGACAGTTTTGGCCTCGGTACGGTGACCGGGCTGTCGGGAGCCGGGCGCAATACGCAGGTAGAAGTTGATTTTGGCGGTGGCAGCGTCAAGCGCTTGCTGCTGCGACTCGCGCCCGTGACCAAGTTGTGACAATTTTGAAGTTTCAGTATCACAGCCTGTAGCGTAAATTTAACAAAGACTGTCCTCATGCCAACCTCATGAAGTCCTCATGCAAATCTGCCACGAGAGAGTGGGATCCCGGTGTCGCAGCAAAATCGTGACCGCTCACGCGGCGGTTCGGTCGGCTCCTCGCGGGCATACGGAGGCGACGCCCTGGGTGGAGCCCTGGGTCGGCAAAGTTACGAGTCGGGCTATTCGACGCGCGACGACCTGCAGAGATTTGCGCGACCCCAGCCCCGTGGTCAGGGCCCCATCCGCAAGGCCAGCCTTCGTACCCAGCGCCGTCCGAAGTTTGATCGCGACCGGTACTCAAACCTCGGGGTTTCGGAGCCCGTAGAGTCGGCGCCCGTCAACGCTAATCTGCTGGCCATTTCTCCGTCTCCCATCAGCGACTCCGCGCTCGACCGCCTGCTGGCGGCGCGCGCTGCGCGCGAGAATCCGCGCCGGGCTGCGGCGACCGCCGACAACTCCGGCGACGCCGTGGTGGTCGAGTTGCCCCTCGCTCGTCGTATTCCCGAGGGTGGCGTGCGCGTGGCATTGCACGACCAGAGCGAGCGACTCCCCGCCGAGGCCTTCTACAATCCGGAATCGTACTCAGACGACGAGGCCGCCCGTCACGTCGAGGAGTTGCAGCGTCAGTTCGCGACCGCAGATTCGGTGGCGGACGAATACGCCAGCGAACACCCCGGCCCCGCCGCCCCGCTCGACCAGGTGGGGGTGGCTTCCGTCGCCGAGGCCGCCGGCCCCGCCGCCACGGTGAGCCCCGTTGCTCCCGCAAGGCCCGCCGCTCGTCCTGGTCGTGCTGCTCGTGCGCAGGTCGGTCTCGATGCGGTCCCCGCGCCCGGTCGCCGGGGCGCCCCCGACACGGAGCAGCCAGCGGCAGCCAAGATCGAGCAGCCAGCGGCAGCCAGCCCCGCTGCGGCAGATGTTAAGGCCCCGCCTGCGACGGCCGTCGCCCAGCCTGCGGTGGCGCCCCAGCCTGCGGTGTCTGCCCAGCCTGCGGCGGTCGCTCCCTCAGAGCCCTCGGGTCGCCGCGCTGCAGTTCCGGCACCAGACACCACCACGAGGGAGATCCCGGCACCGGCGGTGGACCCGCGCACCCTCGCGCCGGTCCAGCCCACCCAGCCGGTTCAGCCCGCGCCCACCCGACCTGCGGCGGTCCAGCCCCAGCCCGTTCAGCCCACGCAGCCCGCGCTGGCGCCCGCTGCCACGGTACGCCCCGCGCGTCCGCTGAAGTCCGACGATGGCGCGCCTTTCGAGCGCATGCCCGAAGAGGTCGCGGCCTACGAGGCCGAGGTCCGGGCCGCCTCGGCGCAGTCGGAGCGCTCTGTCGGCATGTACGCCGTGCGTCGCGTGCTGATGTTCGCCGCGATCGGCGTCTACGCCCTCGCCTGCCTGGGCTTCCTGATCGCCACGGTGGGAGGCTCCAACGCGCCCCTGGTGAACTCGGTGCTCCTAGTGGTCGGCGCGCTCGCGATCGTTCCCGTCTGCATCCCCGATCGCCGCGTGAGTAACCCCGTGCGCGCCAACCTGGTTCGGATTCCCGGCTACGCTGCCCTGCTAGCCCTGGTTGCCCTCTGCGCCGCCGGATTCGCCTCGGGCAACGTGCTCATGGCCGTGTGGCCCCTCGTGATCTTCGTATCGGTGGCGCTGATCCGGTTCTCACCGCCGCGCCGCTAGGCTGACATGCCGGGCCCGCCGATTACTGGTGGGGCTCAAAGGCCGCCGCTACGCCCTGTTCGAGGAGGTAGCCGGCGATCTGCGGGGTCACACGCCCCGTTTCACTCGCGCCCGCGACGCCGAGGCCCTCCGCGAGCGCGAGCAGCGCCTGTGCGCGCAATCGCGCGGCGGCCGCTAGGGTGCGCGCGCTGACCTGGCCGTCCGGACGCTCCGGTGCCACCGTGGTTGCCTCGGGCCCGGCGTCGGGTTCCTCCCACTGTGAATCCAGATTCCAGGCGTGCGCAATCAGGGCGTAGAAGACGTCTTCGATGTCCTGATTCGCGGCGGTGTGCTCCTCGCTGGCCGGGTAGCTGGCTGCCGCGAGTGCCGCGAAACTGCCGCGCGTTGCCGCACGGTCCCGCCACGACTGGTCGCTATCGATGGCGTCGAGGTCAGTTGAGTCGAGCCCCGCGACTGCGCGCGCGAGCCGGAGTGCCCGGTCGACCAGGCTGTCGCTCGGCACAGAACTCGCGATGATCGATTCGGTGAACTCTTGATTCACGCGCCCCTGCGCGGCCAGCATGAGGGCCGCCTTGTCGGGAAAATGGTGCTGGACCGCGCCGATGGAGACCCCCGCGCGGGCAGCGACAATGCGGATCGACACGCTGGCGGCGCCGCCCTCGCGCATGAGCGCGATGACACAGTCAAGAATCTGGTCGTAGAGAGGGGCCATGGCTCCATCTTTGCACGTCGGAGGGCGCTCGGCCCGCATCGAGATGAGGTCTGGGTATCGCGTGCTGCGCTACGCTGTGGCGGCTTGGGGCCGGGGGGAGTTCGGAATCAGCTGCCGCGATAGGTCGAATACGCGAACGGGCTCAGCAGCAACGGCACGTGATAGTGCGCCTCGCCGGGGCTCACGGTGAAGTCGATGGTCACCTGCGGGTAGAAGCTCGCGCGTTCGGTTGCGGCAAAGTAGGGGGCGACCGCGAACACCAGACGATACGGGCCGGGGGGCAGTGAGTCGGGTCCCAGGGACGAGCAGCGGCCATCGGCGTCGGTGGTGCCGGCTGCGATCAGGGTGGAGTCGCCGTCCCACAATTCGACCGCAACCGACGCTGCCGGGCGGCCCAATGCGGCGTCCAAAATGTGCGTGGTGATGTGACTCATGAGGGGTCCTCGACGATGATTCCGGCGAGTCGCAGCAGGGCGATCTCGCGCAATTGTTGGGCGACAATAACGGCCTCGGTGGCCGGGTCATGCTGGAGGCGTTCGCGCAGGAGATCGAGGATCTCGCTGCCCGATCGCCCCGCCGCGCGTATCAAGAACACGTGGCCAAACTTTGACTCATAGGCTTCATTGCCCGCGCGCAGGGCATCGGCCAGGGCGGCATCCGCAGCGTCCACGGCGGCCTGCTCGCGGCGGGAATGCCGCGCCTCGTCCGACGTATCGCGTGGCTGCTCGCCGATGCGGGGGTGGCGCGAAAGCGCCGCGTCCAGTTCGGCTTGGGTCCAGTGGGGTGCCGCCGACTCAGCGAAGTCCAGCAGGTGTGCGCGGTCAGCGAAGGGTCGCGCGCGCGCCACCTCGGCTGCCCAGCGGGGCACATTCACGCAGGGGGCGAGCACGGCAAGGGCCTCGGTCGCGGGGAGCGCGTTGAAGTCGCGGAGTCTCATGCGGGGTCTATTCCCAGGTCGCGACGCAGTGCGGCGACGTGCCCCTGAGCCTGCACGTCGTATTCCACGCGCTCGAGCGTGCCGTCGGCAGCTATCACGAAGGTAGACCGAATCAGGCCCACCACGGCGAGATCATTGACGATCTTCTCGCCCCATGCGCCGTAGGCCTCGGCGACCGAATGGTCTTCGTCGGAGAGCAGTTCATAATTCACCGAAAAGTCTGCTACGAAGCCCTGCAGATCGACGACCGGGTCGGGTGAGATGCCGAGCACTGTATAACCTGCCGAGCGCAGCGAGTTGAGGTTGTCGCGGAAGTCGCAGGCCTGGGTGGTGCAGCCGGGAGTATTTTGCTTCGGGTAGAAGTACAGGATGACCCGCTGGCCCGCGAGGTCGGCCAGGGAGATGCGGGCGCCGCTGGCGGCGTCGAGGCTGAAGGCAGGCGCGGGTAGCGAGGCTACGAGGGAGCGGGCGGCAGTCATGAGGGCCTTTCGAGGGTTGTCGTGCTACCTGGCATTTTCTACCACGCCGATCGAGTCGGCGGGGGATTGACCTATTTGGTACGTGCCCGCAATGCCGCGAGCCCGCACTCGGGCGGGCTCGTGGGGTTGTGTTCGGAGGCTGACTACTGGTCGAAGGACCGTTTTGCCGCGCGGCGGCCGTGTCGGCGTTCGGGGGTTTGCGCCCACGAGGGGAGGTTGGCGCTCGGGGTTTGGGCCGCGGGCGTTGCGTCGTCGGCGGGGTCTGGCTGGGGCGCGCCGGTCGCGGGGCGAACTGCCGCGTCGAGGAGCGCGGTCGGGCGTGAATCTGGGGCCACGTTGGCCGCCCGGCGTCGCCCCGGCCGCGTGCCGGTGGCGTCCGAGGCGGTGGCTTCGGCGGGCGCCTCGGGGGCCTCGGGCGCCGCAGGGGKGGTCAGGGTGGGGGAGGGGGACGCCGCGGGTGCCGCGCTGGCAGCGACTGCTGCCGCGGGCGCTGGGCTCGTGGCTTGCGCGGCTCGCGCGGCGCGCGCACGCTGCAGGCGTTCGAGTGCGGAGTCTTCGACGATGCTCGTGTCGCGAGCGGCGCTGCTGGTCGGTGAGGGGGCGGCGGCGGTGCTCGTCGAGGTGGACTCGTCGAGTGCCGAGACCTTGGCCGTCACCTGCGTGCGAGCGTCATCGTCGGCGGGAACGGGCGCGACCGTGGGCACTGAGGTCGCGGTCGGCACTGAGGTCGCGGTCGTCGCGGTGGTCGCGGTCGTCGCGGTGGTGGCGGTCGTCGCAGTGGTGGCGGAGGAGACAGCGGCCTCGTGGACCGGCTGCAGGGTCGCGGTGTCGTCCGGGTCGAAGGCCTGGGGAGCGGCATCCGAGGTGTCTGCCACGGCGATGGCGTCGAACGAGGTGGGGACAGCGGGCCGCTGCGACTTTACCGAAGCTTCGCGTTCGGAGACCTTGCGGGCCCTGGGAGCAGTGGGGCCCTCCTCGACCGCGCCTTCGGCAGGGGCCGCCGAGTATGTAGAGGATGTACCCGTGGGGCCACCCGCAGCCGTCGCAGCAGCCTCGCGGGGTTTCCTGGCGGCGATGGCTCCCGCGGCGACCTTGGCCTGAGCGGCTTCTGCCTCATCGAGGCGCCGGTTGCGGGGTCGAATCATGAAGAGCCACACGGCGAAGGCAGCGAGTGCGATGACCAGGAAGATCAACAGCATGACCCACACGGGGACGCCCTCCTCCTGGGCCTGTGCGGTGCGTTGCTGTTCGAGCTGCTCCTGTTGAATGCGGGTGTTCTCGGACTGCACCCGATCCAACTGCTCTTGATCGACGTTGGTGGCAATGGGGGTCGCCGTGATCACGGGTTGCTCGGGGGTGGCCGAGCCCGTGGTGGGGGGAGCGGCGGCCGTGCTCGGCCCGCCACTTTCAGGAGGGGCGCTCGCGGTGTCGGTGGACGCGGGGGCCTCGGGCGTCGTGGCGTCCGGTGGCGCAGGCGTCGTGGCTGCAGGTGCCGACGCCGCAGGCGCCGAGGCGGCGGGTGCCGCGGGCGTAGTGGCCGCGGGCGCCCCAGGCGTCGAGGGCGCCGGGGTGACCGCCGCGGGGATGCTGGCTACGACGGTGCTGGCTACGACGGTGCTGGCTACGACTGTGCTGGCGGCCGCTCCACCGACTCCGCAGAGGCTTATCCCTACCACCGCGACCGCGAGCAGGGCACCGCGCCGAAGCGGCCGTCGGGAGGCGGAAGAAGTTGAGCGGGGAGCCAGCGTAGCCATTCAGGGTACTCCGTACGTAGGGGCCGCGAGCGGGGTTGGCGAGGCGAGCGCTCGCAGGCTAGCGGGTAATGAAGTCTCACCTTAGTTTAAAAGCGCTCCCTGTGAGGTTCCACGTGAAGTGCCCCGCATCGGAGGTATCTCACTTGACACCCACTTTGCTTTTGGGAATCATTACCAATAGCGATTGGGCGGTGTGCCGCTGTGCGGCTCTGTCGCGAGCCCGCGCCCTACGCAGCGACGAGAGATCGCAGCCCGTCTTCACTAGCCAAGGACACCATCATGAATTTGCGCCCACGTGCCAGCCGCCGCACCCACACTGTCTCCGGAGGTATCGCCCTCGTGGCCCTCGCAACGCTGACGGCCTGTGGCAGCGCAACCCCCGCGGCGTCCGACAGTGCCACGACCGCCACCACCGCAGCAACCGCCGCGGCAGCCAACCCCGCCGCCGCCGGACCGGCCATCGTGGCCACCACCAACGTCTACGCGGCCGTGGCACAGGCCATTGCGGGAGACTCCTCCGAGGTCACCGCCATTTTGAGCGATCCCGCGGCCGACCCGCATGACTTCGAAGTCACCCCCGCCGATAAGCTCGCCATGTCGAAGGCGGCCGTCGTGATCGTGAACGGTGGCGGGTACGACGACTGGGCGACGACCGTGATCGACAGCCTCGACACCAAGCCCGCGGTCGTGAACGCGTTCGACGTGGCCGACTACCAGGCCGAGGCCGCGGACGACATCGCCGAGGACGCCGCGGAGGGCGACGACCATGACGACCATGACGACCACGACGACCACGACGATGCAGAAGACATTGCCGAAGACGCCGCAGAGCATGCCCACGCCCACGGCGACGTCAACGAGCACGTGTTCTATGACGTCGAAGAAATGGAAGACGTGGCCGAAAAGATCGCCGCGGAGTTGACCACCGCCGCGCCCGCAAACCGCGAGGCCTACGCGGCCAACCTCAAGGCATTCACCGAGCGCCTTGACACCATCGAAGATCAGCTCGATGACGTCTCCGCCTCTGGCTTTAAGTACATCGCCACCGAGCCGGTAGCCAAGTACCTGCTCGACGACGCCGGCGGTATCGATGCCACCCCCGCCGAGTTCTCGCAGGCGATTGAGTCGGGCAACGACCCGTCCGTGGCCGTGATCAAGACGGTCAACGACCTGATCACGTCGAAGCAGGTGCAGGTGCTGGTCTACAACGCGCAGACGAGCGACCAGGTCACCGACTCGATGAAGGACCTCGCCGCGACGTCCGGAGTGGGCGTCGTGGCCGTCACCGAGACCCTGCCCGAGGGCGTGTCGAACTACGCCGACTGGATGGACGCCAACGTCAAGAACCTCGCGGCTGCGCTCAAGGGGTAGCCCCTCCTCTTCAAAGAATCACAGTGACTTCACCATCTCCAACCCCCGCCGTCCAGGTGCGCGGCGCCGAGTTAGCCTACGGCTCCCGCGTGCTCTGGCGCGACCTCAACCTCGACATCGCCCCGGGCGAATTCGTCGCCGTGCTGGGCCCCAACGGCGCCGGTAAGACGTCGCTGCTGCGCGTGCTGCTGGGCCAGGCCCGGCTCACCGCGGGCAGTGTCAAGATCGGCGGTCGTCCGGTGCGGCGGGGCAGTTCAGACCTTGGCCTCGTGCCGCAAAATACGAGCCTTGACGGCGCGCTTTCTATTCGGGGACGCGACGTGGTCGGGTTTGGCCTTGACGGGCACCGGTGGGGGGTGCGGCTGAGGTCACACAAAGAGCGCATCTCTGAGGTGCTGCGCGAGGTCGGCGCGGCGGACTACGCCGACGTGCCGGTGCATCTGCTGAGTGGCGGCGAGCGCCAGCGCCTGCGCATCGCGCAGGCCCTCATCTCGAATCCCAAGGTGCTGCTGTGTGACGAGCCTTTGGCGAGCCTCGACCTGCATCATCAACGCAGCGTCAGCGACCTTATCGATGCCAAGCGCCGCGAACGCAATGTCGCCGTGGTCTTTGTGACGCACGAGATCAACCCTATTCTGCGGCACGTGGACCGCGTGCTCTACATCGTGGACGGGCAGTACCGAGTGGGCACCCCCGACGAGGTCATGACCACAGAGAATCTCACCGAACTCTTTGGCTCGAGGGTCGACGTCATGCGTCAGCAGGGGCGCATTATCGTGATCGGCGCCGAGAGCGATGCGGCGCATCATTGCCACGCCGAGGGAGGGCACTGATGGCTGACGCCTGGTGGACCACCTTTATTTCATTCGAGGGCTTCACGGAGTTGGTGCCGCTCGTGGTCATGTCGCTGGTTGCGGGGGCCATTGTTGGCGTGTTGGCGGGAGTCGTCGGCCCGGTAATTCAGGCACGCGACCTGGCGTTCGCGGTGCACGGTTCGGCAGAGCTCTCGTTTGCGGGAGCCGCGGGCGGCCTGCTGCTCGGGTGGCCCGTGACGCAGGGCTCGATCGCGGGCTCACTGATCGCGGCGTTGATTTTCGCAGGGCTCGGTCTGCGCGCCCGAGACCGCAACAGCGCGATCGGAGTCGTGATGGCCTTCGGGCTCGGGCTGGGGGTGCTGTTCCTCGCGCTGTACGACGGACGCAGCGCCAACAAATTCGGCCTCTTAGTGGGTCAGATCGTCGGCGTAGGCCAGGACGACATCGTGACCCTAGCCGTCGTCGCGGTGATCGTGATCGCGGCGCTTGCCGCGCTGTGGCGGCCGCTGATGTTTGCGTCGCTCGACCCGGATGTCGCGGCGGCGCGCGGGGTGCCCACACGTCTGCTGGGCCCCCTGTTTATGGTGCTGCTGGGTCTCACGGTAGCCATGACCGTGCAAGTGATTGGTGCACTGCTGGTGCTGTCGTTGCTGATCACGCCCACCGCGGCGGCGATGCGAGTCACCGCCACGCCCTGGCTCGTGACTGCACTGTCGGTGGTATTCGCGGTCGTGAGCTGCGTGGGTGGAATCCTGTTGTCGCTGTCGCCGGGGCTGCCGATCAGCCCGTACGTGACCACGTTGTCGTTCGTGATTTACCTCGTGTGCCGCGCGATCGGTGAGGTGCGAATGCGCCGGGGGTGGACGACCCGGGTGGTCGCGTAAGCAGGCTTCGCAGCTCACCCGTGGCGGGCGGTTGGGGCAGCATGTGTAGGCTCCGTCACGCCCCGGGCGCGACCTGAGATTAAGGCCACGTAGCAGGCCTGTGGGGTTGCTTACCTTAGGGGGAACTTTGTCCCCTTTCGCCCGAGTCACGGCATAGGGTGATCAGTGGCAGCGCAGCCCCATTGCGCACAAGCGAGAGGAATTTTCGTGGACCTGTTTGAATACCAGGCGCGCGACATTTTCGAAAAGCACGGCGTTCCCGTGCTTGGCGGAATTGTTGCTGAAACCCCTGAGGCCGCAAAGGACGCGGCCGCATCCCTGAGCGAGAGCACCGGCAACCCCGTCACGGTGGTCAAGGCTCAGGTCAAGATTGGCGGCCGCGGCAAGGCTGGCGGCGTCAAGGTGGCAAAGACCCCCGAAGAGGCGGAGACCCACGCACAGGCCATTCTCGGTATGGACATCAAGGGCCACACCGTGCACAAGGTGATGATCGCCGCTGGTGCGAACATCGACAAGGAATACTACTTCTCGATTTTGCTCGATCGCGCCAACCGCAACTACCTGGCCATGTGCTCGGTCGAGGGCGGCATGGAGATCGAAGAGCTCGCAGTGGAGCGCCCCGAGGCGCTCGCCAAGGTCGCCGTTGACCCCAACGTGGGCATCGACGCCGCAAAGGCCGACGAGATCGTCACGACCGCCGGCTTCGACGCCGACGTGGCACCCAAGGTGGCCGCCGTACTGCAGAAGCTGTGGACGGTCTACAAGAACGAAGACGCCACGCTGGTCGAGGTCAACCCCCTGGTACTCACCGGCGAAGGCAATGTCGTGGCTCTCGACGGCAAGGTCACGCTCGACGAAAACGCGAGCTTCCGTCACCCCGACCATGAAGAACTCGAAGACAAGGCCGCGGCGGATCCGCTCGAGGCCAAGGCCAAAGCACTCGACCTGAACTACGTGAAGCTGGACGGCGAGGTGGGCATCATCGGTAACGGTGCTGGCCTCGTGATGTCTACGCTCGACGTGGTCGCCTACGCCGGTGAGGCCCACGGCGTGAAGCCCGCCAACTTCCTCGACATCGGTGGTGGCGCCTCGGCAGAGGTCATGGCGAACGGTCTCGACGTGATTCTCAACGACCCCCAGGTCAAGAGCGTTTTCGTAAACGTCTTCGGCGGCATCACCGCGTGTGACCAGGTGGCGAAGGGTGTCGTTGGCGCCCTCGAGACCCTGGGCGATCGGGCCACCAAGCCTCTCGTGATTCGTCTCGACGGCAACAACGTGGTGGAGGGGCGCCAGATTCTGGCGGACGCCAATCATCCCCTCGTGACGATTGTCGAAACCATGGACGAAGCGGCCGCCAAGGCCGCCGAGCTCGCCGCGAAGTAAAGGGTTAGAAGCAACATGGCTATTTTTCTGAACGAAGACAGCAAGATCATCATCCAGGGCATGACGGGTGCGGTCGGTATGAAGCACGCGACGCTCATGCTGGGCGACGGTGCCAACGTGGTGGGCGGCGTGAACCCCCGCAAGGCTGGCGAAAAGGTCACCATCGGCGAGCACGAAGTGCCCGTCTTTGGCAGCGTCAAGGAGGCCATGGAGGCCACCGGCGCAAACGTATCGGTGCTGTTCGTGCCGCCGGCCTTCACGAAGGCCGCGGCGCTGGAGGCCATCGACGCGGAGATCCCCCTCGCCATCGTCATCACCGAGGGTGTGCCGGTCGCCGACACCGCCGAGTTCTACAACTACTCGGAGGGCAAGACCACGCGCCTCGTGGGCCCGAACTGCCCCGGCATCATCAGCCCCGGTAAGTCGAACGCTGGCATCATCCCCGGTGACATCACCGGCCCCGGCAAGATCGGCCTGGTGTCGAAGTCGGGCACGCTGACCTACCAGATGATGTACGAACTGCGCGAGTTTGGCTTCTCGACCGCCATCGGCATCGGCGGCGACCCGGTGATCGGCACGACGCACATCGACGCCCTCGCGGCGTTTGAGGCCGACCCCGACACCGAGGCCATCGTCATGATTGGTGAGATCGGTGGCGACGCCGAAGAGCGTGCCGCCGCCTTCATCAAGGAGAACGTCACGAAGCCCGTCGTGGGTTACGTCGCGGGCTTCACGGCACCCGAGGGCAAGACGATGGGCCACGCCGGCGCCATCGTCTCCGGCTCGGCGGGTACCGCGCAGGCGAAGAAGGAGGCCCTGGAGGCTGCCGGCGTCAAGGTGGGCAAGACCCCGTCCGAGACGGCCGCCCTGATGCGCGAGATCCTCTCGGCTCGCTAACCGAGCCCGCACTAAACCCCACCGCGCCAGTCGCGGTGGGGTTTCTTGTTGGTTACGGACGCCTCGGTGGCGGGCCTGGCCGCATCGCAAAAACGCCCCCCGGCCGGTATGGCCGAGGGGCGCTGGCGGAGCGGTGTCGTCTCGCCACAGCGAGCATTGAAGAACTCGAACGAGGCGTGCCGCCGCCGAGTTTCGGTAGTCACTACTCCACCGAAACCCCAGTCAGTGTATCGATGCGGAGTCGGTGATGCCGTTCGAATGGCGGTGCCCAGGGTGGCGTGCCACGGTTAGCGAACCGCATTGAATCCGAGCGAGCGATCGATGTTCTTCGCGCCGAGCGTCGTGGACGAGTACAGCACGGACGACCCGTTCACGGTGAAACCGTCGGGCAGCTGTACCCACACGCGGTAACTGCCGGGAATCACCTGGCTGAACAGGTAGCGGCCGTTCGCGTCGGTGCTCGTGACGGCCTTCGAGGGCCCGTCGAGGACAACCTTGGCGCCAGGCAGGGGAGCGCCATTGCCGGTGATGGTGGCGAGGATGGTGCCGGTCTCGTCGACGGCAACCGTGCCCTGCTCGGGCTGGCCGCTCAGGGCCGCGGCCTCCGCGGCGCGCAGGGCCGCGTTCCAGGCATCGGCCTGTGCGCTCGGGGCGGGGGCCTGCGCCGCGGCGGCCTCGGCTTCGGCGAAGTCGATGCCGCCCTGGCTGATGTTGTGCGCGAGTTCGCTCAGCGCGGGCAGGTAGATGTCTTCTGCGCTGGCCTGAGTGGACGCTGGCGACACGGTGGCGGGGGCGGCCTGGGCCGGGCTCGCCGCGACGGTGGTGAGCGCCGCGGCGCCGAGGAGGATTCCGAGTGCCGCGCCTGCGGAGAGTTGGCTGAACCGCACGATGCGAGCGGGTCGGCTGAAGTGGATGGTGCGGGCGGCACGCGGGGCGATGGTCTCGGGCTGCGTCGTATTCATGGTTCTCCAATGGGATGTCGCTGTGAAGGGGTCCGCGCGGCATGGGCTGCGGGATGCGGTTCGGCCGGAATCCCGCGGTAGTGAGTGCCTACCGCTGCGGTACGACTCCACTGTAGGGGTCGTATTTGCACTGTTCAACGGCAGTTTGTGAGTATTGCAGAGCGTAACCTTACGGTCGGTGAGAAGGTCACGCTGGGGTAACCGAGTGGCCCGGGGTCGATGACTCGACGCAATCAAGCGCCGGGAATCACCTGCAAGACGCGCTCCCCACGGCACGCAGAGTCACCGTTATGCGAATGTAAACTAACCTAAAGTAGTCATGTGGCGTGTATCACGGCGGCCGTGCTCGCGGCGTGTGACGGGTTACCGGCGATGCGGCGACGCCTTCGGGGCGCGCCCGCCGCGCGGCGTTGAAAGGGTGCCCGGGGCACCAATCCGGCAGGCCACCAGCGTCGAATGCAAGCACGAGGAGGGACCGCGCGTCCGCCCCACCTCTCGCGCGACCCCGCTGCGGGTGGCTGCGCTGGTGGTCTACCAGGCAGCACCGCGACATCAGCCGTCATGCGGCGTTTCAAAATAGACACTTTTGATGACTAATGCGAAATACTGAGGACACTCGCAGGGCCCAGCCCCCGCCGCACGCGGCGGAACCTAAAGGAGCAGCATGCGCCGCAACCCCCGATCCCTCCTCTCCCTTGCCGCAGTGAGTCTCGTAGCGACCCTCGGCCTCACGGCCTGCGGTGGCGGCGGTACCAATGCCTCGAATCCACTTGATACGGCGGGTGCCACGGAACCGGCCGCTGCGGGCAGCGTGGTGATCGGCAGCGCAAACTTCACCGAGTCTGAGATACTCGCGCAAATCTATGCCGAGGCGCTCACGGCCAACGGCGTCAAGGCAACCACGAAACTCAACATCGGCACCCGAGAGTCATACATCAAGGCGCTCGAAGGCGGCGAGATCTCGGTGGTGCCCGAATATACGGGCAACCTGCTGGCTTTCCTCGACAGCGCCGCAACGGCGAAGACCGCCGACGAGGTCAACGCGGCACTGCCCGCGGCTCTCGATGCGAAGGGGCTCAAGATGTACACCCCCTCGGCTGCAGCGGACAGCGACACCGTCACGGTCACCAAGGCCACCGCCGATAAGTGGCAGTTGAAAACGATCGGCGACCTCGCGGCCCACAACGCCGAGGTGACCTTCGGTGCCCCGCCCGAGTTTCAAACCCGCAGCGTCGGCCTGCCCGCGCTCAAGGAGGCCTACGGTCTCGAACCGGCGACGTTCACGCCGATCAGCGACGGCGGTGGGCCCTCGACCGTCAAGGCGCTGGTCGACGGCGACATCACCGCGGCCAACATCTTCTCGACCTCGCAAGACATCAAAGCCAACAACCTGGTGGTGCTGGAGGACGACAAGCAGGCGTTCCTCGCCAATAACGTTGTGCCCATCGTCAGTAATAGCGTGACCGACGCCAAGGTAGAGACGGTGCTGAATGCAGTCTCGGCGAAGCTGACCACCGAGCAGTTGGCCGACCTCAATAACGATGTCTCGGGCGAAGCTCGCATGGAACCAGCCGAGGCTGCCAAGGCCTGGGTCGAAGAGAATGGCCTGAACCAGGTCGGTTAACATGATTCGCTTCGAGAAGGTCACCAAGACTTACCGCGGCGGGGTCACCGCCGTCGACAATCTCAACCTCACCATCGACAGGGGTACCTTCACGGTCTTCGTGGGTCCGTCGGGCTGCGGCAAGACAACCTCGATGCGCATGATCAATGCCATGGTGAAGCCCACGCGGGGTACCGTCTACGTGGATGGTGACGACGTGTCGCGGGTGAACGCCGTGAACCTGCGTCGCCACATCGGCTACGTGATTCAAAGCGCGGGGCTCATGCCGCACCGCCGCGTGGTCGATAACATCGCGACCGTGCCGGTGTTGCTCGGGACGCCCAAGCGCCAAGCCCGCCTCCAAGCGCTTGAGGTGATGGAGCGCGTGGGGCTCGACCTCGACCTCGCCCAGCGGTTTCCCGCCGAACTCTCGGGCGGGCAGCAGCAGCGCGTCGGCGTGGCCCGCGCGCTCGCCTCGGACCCGCCCATCTTGCTGATGGACGAGCCGTTCAGCGCCGTCGACCCCATCGTGCGCGAAGAGTTGCAGCTCGAGATGCAGCGTCTGCAGGCCGAACTTCACAAGACGATCGTGTTCGTCACGCACGACATCGATGAGGCGATGCTCCTCGGCGATCAGGTGGCCGTGTTTGGCGTGGGGGGCTTGTTGCAGCAGGTGGGGTCGCCCGAATCGCTGCTGACCAACCCCGCGACGCCCGCGGTCACCGAGATTGTCGGCCGCGACCGCGGGTATCGCGGGCTGCAGTTCCGTCACAGCGGTACCCTCAGCCTCGACGAGATCGACACCGTACAGATCGACCGTAGCAAGCCAGTGCTCCCTGCCCTCGAGGCGGCCGATGGCTGGCGCCTGCTGGTGGACCGCGCCGACAAGCCCATCGGCTGGATCGACCATCGCAGCGTCGCGGCCTTCAACGGCGGCACCTCGCTCGAGGATTCGCTCGCCGTGGGTGGCTCCTTGTTCGTGCGCGGGGCCACTCTGCGCCAGGCCCTCGACGCGGGCCTGTCGTCACCCGCTGGGGTCGGCGTTGCGGTGGACGAGGCAGGCACTGTGGTGGGGGGCGTCCGACCCGATACGGTGCTGGCCGCGCTGTCGCAGCAGCGCAGCGCCCTGCGCGAGCGGTCCACGGGGCCGCGATGAGTTACCTGCTCAACAACTGGGGTGACGTACTGAGTTTGACCGGCACGCACCTGTGGCTCTCGCTGCTGCCGATCATCATTGGCATCGTCGTGGCGATTCCGCTCGGCCTGCTCGTGCGACCCGTGCGGCCACTGCGCTGGCTGACCGCGACGGCGGCCGCCATTATCTTCACCATCCCGTCGCTCGCGCTGTTCGTGACGCTGCCCGCGGTGCTCGGCACGAGAATCTTGGACCCGCTCAACGTGATCGTCGCGCTCTCTCTGTATTCGGCGGCGCTGCTGGTGCGCGCCGTGCCGGAGGCGCTCGACAACGTACCGGCGGCCGTCATCGATGCTTCGCGGGGCATGGGTGTTTCGGCGCTACGGCGCACGCTGACGGTCGAACTGCCGTTGGCCCTGCCAACCCTGTTCGCGAACCTGAGGGTCATCGCGGTCACCAACATCGCGATGGTGAGCGTCGGCTCCGTGGTGGGCATCAGCGGCCTTGGGTACCTGTTCATGCGCGGTTACCAGCGCAATTACCCCGAGCAGATCATCGCGGGTGTCGTGGTTACGCTGGTCCTGGCGCTGCTGTTGGACGTGATCCTCATGGTAATTGGCCGCGTGCTGACCCCGTGGACGAAGGCGGCCCAGTGAACGTGATTGCGAGCGCCTTCGCGCGAGTCTTTAGCCCTGCCGAGTGGCAGGGCGCGGCGGGCATCGGCGCGCGCGTGCTCGAGCACCTCGGGTATTCGGCGTTGGCCCTTTTGATCGCCGCCGTGATCGCGTTGCCGCTCGGTTTTATCGTGGGGCACACGGGGCGAGGCCAAGTGGTGATCGTGGGCTTCGTGAACGTGCTGCGCAGCCTGCCGACGTTCGGTCTGATGCTCCTGATCGCGTTGTCGACGGGCATCGGTTTGAGCGCACCACTCGTGGCGCTCGTGATCTTGGCCCTGCCGCCGCTGCTGGCGGGCACGTTCTCTGGAATCCTCGCGATTGAACGCACGACGGTGGCGGCGGCGCGCGCGGTCGGCCTGCGACCGTGGCAAGTGCTGTTTCAGGTCGAGGTGCCGAATGCCCTGCCGTCGATGCTGACGGGCCTGCGCGCCGCGGCGTTGCAGGTGATCGCGACGGCCACGGTTGCCGCGTACGTGGGCGTCGGCGGCCTCGGCCGGTATTTGTTTGACGGCCTGGCGGTGCAAGACTATGAAACGGTCGTGCTCGGTGCCATCCTGGTGGCGCTCCTGGCGCTCGTCGTGGACGCAACTCTGGCCGGCTTGGCCTGGTGGGCGCAGCCGGGCACGAACCGCATGTCGCGGCCGAGCCGCGACCTCGTATCGCACATCGAAAAACTCAAGGTGCGCAAGTACGTGACGGGCACCGTCGTCAAGACTCTGCCGGAATAGCTCGTCTGCTTAGAGGTGCGTGCCGGGCACGCGCAAGAAGCGCGCGGGCTCAGGGGTCGTGGCCGGCGTGCCGCGGCGGCGGTTGCGCACGCTGAGGGCAAGGCTGGAGGCGATGTAGAGTGCGGGCGAGACGGCAAACCAGCCGAGGGGAATGCGCTGCGGGGCGAGCAGGCCGTACGCAATCGCCATGCTGACGATGAGGGCGAGGGTCATCCAGCAGGCCTCGGTGGCGGCTGCATCGACGCGTTTCATGGTGCCGCGACGCAGGCGGCGGGCGTACGAGCGCGTGCGGGCGGCACGAAATTCGAGCATGGTCACGATGGCGATGAAGTGAAAGACGGCCAGGGTGACGATCTGGTAGCCAAGCCCCAACTGGCCGATCAGGACTCCCACGCACGCGATGAAGAGGTACGCCACGAGGTACCACAATTTTGACAACGACATGTCAGACCCTTAGTTCAATGCTTGCCCTGCCGCGGCGGGGTCGAGGAAGAAACATTGTGCCCCCATGCTGGGTGATGTCGGGCGGAGCCGGGAGCCAATCCGCCTTGCGATCACTCTGCGTAACAGGTGGTAAACACAGCATATCGAGGCGCACGCCGTTTGGCGACAAAGACACGGCCTGACGCGACCGGGCCCACGCGAACGGGCCCCGTCTCCAGCGAGGGAGACGGGGCCCGTGAAGAGCGGGGCGATTAGGCCTGGGGTGCGTCCGGGGCGTCCCAGTCGGTCGCGACGATATCGGCGATCTTCTGCGCGGCAGCGTCGTCGTCAGACGACACCACGATCTCGTCACCGAACTTGGCGCCGAGCGTCATGAGGAACAGCGACGACGCGGCGTTGACGGGGTTTCCGCCTTCGGTCTTGAGGGTGACGGGGGTGCCGAGTTCGGCTGCGGCCTTCGCGATGATCGCGGCGGGGCGAGCGTGCAGGCCAACCGACGATCCGACCTTAACGGTGATATTTGCCATGAGTAGTACTCCAATGTGTAGGGCTGATTGAAATGATTTTCGCAAGTTTGGAAGGCGGCCGGGTCAAAATATTTAAACCTGGACGCGCGGCATCTCCCTGGCTGCCACCGCCGCGTTGGCTACGCGGCGAGGGCCACCTTGGGCTTAAAGATGGTCTTGGCGGCGATCACGGCAACGGCCGAGATGACGGTGCCGAGGACGAGCGCCAACAGGAACGTGTACCAGGGCGAGATCGCGAAGATGACCGCGAGGCCGCCGTGAGGCGCCTTGAGTTCGACCTGGCTGCCCATGAGCATGCCGCCCGTGACGGCCGCGCCGACCATCATGGAGGGGATCACGCGGAACGGGTCGGAGGCGGCGAAGGGGATCGCGCCTTCGGAGATGAAGCACAGGCCCAGCGGGATGGCAGAGATGCCGTTTTCGCGTTCCACCTTGGTGAACAACTTCGGGCGCAGCAGCGTAGCGAGACCCATGGCGAGCGGCGGCACCATGCCGGCTCCCATCACGGCGGCCATAATGTACCACGGGGCGGGGGTGGCGACGGTTGCCGCGGCGAGGCCGGCCGTGGCGAACGAGTAGGCGGCCTTGTTGACGGGGCCACCGAGGTCGAATGCCATCATGAGGCCGAGGATGATGCCGAGGAGGATGGCGCTGGAGCCGGTCATGCCGTTCAGCGAGTTTTCGAGCCCTTTGGTCAGCGAGGCGAGCGGGGCGCCGAGGAACAGCAGCATGAGGCCGCCGACGAACAGCGACGAAAGCAACGGGATGATCATGACGGGCATCAGTCCGCGCATCCAGCGGGGCACGTTCCACGTGGAGATCCAGTACGCGGCAAGACCCGCGAGCAGGCCCGTGACGATACCGCCGATGAAGCCGGCACCCGTGAAGACCGCGATCGCGCCACCGAGGAATCCGGGGGCGATGCCGGGGCGGTCGGCAATGCCGAACGCGATGTATCCCGAAAGTGCGGGCACGAGGAACGCGATCGCGAGGTTACCGATCTTGAACAGCACGGTGCCGAGGTAGAGCGCGAGGCCCGTGTGCGTCAGGTTGACCGCCGTTCCATCGGCGAGGGTGTGGGCAAATTTCTCGACTCCGTCGACGACCACGGGGGTGCCCTGGGGCAGGTTGCTCAGCGAGAAGGTGCTCAGGAGGTTGTCGGTGTAGTTGCCGGCCACGTCGAAGCCGCCGATCAGGAACCCGATTGCCATGAGCAGGCCGCCCGCGGCGACGAACGGGATCATGTAGGAGACACCCGTGAGCAGCACCTGGCGCACCTTGGTGCCAAAGCCCAGCTTCGCGGCCTCGTTGCTCGCGGTGCTCGCCCCCGAGTCTCCCGAGACCCGGCGCGAGGAGGGGTCCTGGGACGCCGCGACGGCCTCCTCGATCATTTGGCGGGGCTCGTTAATGGCGCGCTTGACTCCCGACTCGATGACGGGCAGGCCCGCGAAGCGTTCGCGGCCCTTCACGCCCACCTCGGTGGCGAAGATGACGGCGTCGGCCGCGGCGATCACGTCGGCGGGGAACGGCGTGGTCGCCGACGAGCCTTGCGTTTCGATGCGCACATCGACGCCGAGTTCTTTACCCATGTTCTCGAGCGATTCGGCCGCCATATACGTGTGAGCGATGCCCGTGGGGCAGGCCGTGATTCCAAGAATCAGGCGGGGCTTTTCGGCGGTCGCGGTGGACGCCGCGGCGGGTGCGCTGGCCGTGGCCGCTGCGTCGGTCGCGCCTGCGCTGGCGGAGGCGGCGGCGGTGGCTGCTCCCGTGGTTGCGGCAGCGGTGGTTTCTGCGGGAGGTGACACCACGTCGGAGACAATGCGAACCACCTCGTCGGCGTCCTTCGCGCCGCGCAGGGCCTCGGTGAATTCGGGCCGCACGAGCGCGCGGGCCAGGGCCGTGAGCAGCACGAGGTGCTGGTCGCCGCCGCCGGCCGGCGCGGCGATCATGAAGATCAGGTCGCTGGGGGCCTTGTCGGCCGCGCCGAAGTCCGCGCCCTCCGTGAGGCGGGCGAAGCCGAGGGAGGCCTCGGTCACGGCCTCGGAGCGGCAGTGCGGGATGGCAATACCGGCGAACTGACCCGTGGGCGACTGGGCTTCGCGAGCGAGAACGTCGGCGACGAGCTGCGCCTGGTCGGTCGCACGGCCGGCTGCGGTCATCTTGGCCGCAAGGGCCTGCACCACCTCGGGTGGGGTGGTGCCAAGGTTCACGTCGAGCGCAACGAGCTCGGAGGTGATGATGGCGGACATCGGTGTCTCTTTCTAGACGGAAGGATTGTGCTGACGGGTGTGGCGGGTTCCGCCGGTGATGGGRGGGATGGGTTAGAGGCTGCGCACGGTGACGGCCTCGAGGGTGAGGTGCTCGGGATTGGGCACCTGAGAGCCGGGCAGTCGCACCGCCGCGCTGCCATACGCCACGGCGAGGGCGAGGGCATCGGCGAGCGACTGGTTGGCGCTGACGCCGAGCAGAAACCCGCTGAGCGTGGAGTCGCCCGCGCCGACTGTCGACACGGGAGAGACGGGGGCGTGTTCGGCTTGCCACTGGCCGTCGGCTGTGACGAGCACCGCGCCCTTCGAGCCCAGGGTGACAAGGACGTATTCGATGCCGCGCGCCACGAGGGTGCGGCCAGCGGCGACGACGAGGTCGAGGTTGTCCTCGAGGGTCTCGGGGGCTTCGCCCGTGAGTTCGGCGAGTTCGTCGGAGTTGGGCTTCAGCAGGGAGGGCAGGTGGTCACCAGCGACAGTTTCGGTCAGGGGAGCGCCCGAGGTGTCGAGGGCTACGCGCTTGCCGCGCTCGCGCAGGCGGCCGATCACCTCGCCGTACCAGCCGGCGGGAGCACCCTGGGGGAGGCTGCCGCAGAGAGCCACCCACGCGGCGTCCTGGCACTGGGCCAGCAGCGCGTCGACGAGGCTTTCGGCGTCGGCGGGCGACAGTGCATGCCCGGGTTCGTTGATTTTCGTGGTGGTGCCGTCGGCCTCGGCGATGGTGAGGTTGGTGCGCACCGCGAAGGGCACAGGCACCGCATGGTAGGGCAGGGCCCGCTCGTCAAGCAGGGTGCGCATCGGGTCGCCCTCACGGGCGGGCAGCAGGGCGATAACGTCGCGCCCGGCGGCGTGGATGGCGCGGGCCACATTGACGCCCTTGCCGCCCGCAACCGAGGTGGCGGCGCTGCAGCGCTGCACTTCCGCGCGGCGCAGTGGTGCATCGAGTTGTACGGTGCGGTCGATGCTGGGGTTCGCGGTCAGGGTCACGATCATGCGATGACTACCTCAATGTCGAGTTGCTGGAGTTCGGCGCGGATGTCGCCGGGGGGTTCTGCGTCGGTGATGATGACGTCGAGGTCGGCGAGTCTGCCGAATCGATGTAGGAATTCGCTGCCGAACTTGCTGCTGTCGGCGAGCGCAATGCGCGTGGTGGCGGACGCCATGAGGGCCCGTTTGATGGCGGCTTCGTCGAGGTCGGGGGTGGAGAGTCCGTGGCTTGCGCTGATGCCGTTGGTGCCCATGAACGCGACATCGAAGCGGAGTGCTTCGATCTCAGTTATGGCCTGGCCTCCGACGATGGCGGACGTTTCGGGGCGCACGCGCCCGCCGACGACATGCAGCGTGAGGGTGTGGCTGGAGGCGAGGCGGCCGAGTGCGGGGATCGAGTTGGTGACGACGGTGTAGGTCTCGTGGTGGATGAGGTGGGTGAGTCGACCTGTGGTGGTGCCGCCGTCGATGGCGAGGGAGCCGCCGGGGGCGGGCAGATAGGCGAGCGCCGCGCGGGCGATGCGTTCTTTGCCGTCCGCGTGCAAGCCTTCGCGTTCTGCGACGCCGGCTTCGAGGTGGCTGAGTGCGCCTGCGGGCAGGGCGCCCCCGTGTACGCGGCGGACAATACCGGCGTGTTCGAGGACGTCGAGGTCGCGGCGGACGGTTTCGGGGGTGACGCTGAACGATTCTGCGATTTTGGCAACCGATACTCGCCCGGACTCATTGATGAGCGCGGCGATGGCGGCTTGGCGTTCTTCGGCGTACATGGGATCCATTCGTCTTCGATGCGGCGATCTGTGTTTGTTTAGTATTTACTTTGTCTGGCGATTCCGTCAAGGGGTTTTTGTCTTTAGTTCTTTTTGTTTTGGCGTGGTGGCTACGAATGCGCAGGTCGGAGTGAGCTGCGTCACGCGAATTGTATCCAATGCTGCCGGGGCAGGGAGCTCATCGCCAGCAACCTGCCGCCGCCGAGACGTACCCAGAGACTGTGCGAGGTGCGGCGCCCACGGCGCCGAGAACCGGTGAAATAATGAAGCTCAGCTCGTCGATGACCAGTACTCGGAGGACAATGCCTGCTCCATCGCTCCCTCCGCCTCCTCCGCTAACGTTCGCTCGCTACCTGCGCCACATGTGCGGGCGCCGCCACGCAGCCCAGGCCTGGAATCCCCATGCCCTCGCGGATGGCATCAAGGTGTTCGTCTACGGTCTCGTCGGTATCGTGGCGGTCGGCGCGCTCTTGTGTTGGATTGCATACCTGGGGTTTCCGTCGGATGCGCGCACCAGCACCGGCCTTCCGCTCATGATGGCCGCCTGGACCGCGGCCGCCCTGGGTGGGCCCGCGATTGGCATGCCCACGTTTCCGCTCTACCTCACGGTGCTGGTGCTTGCCCCGTATGTGCTCGCGCAGCGCCGTCTGCAGCGCCGCAGGCCCGTCGCAGGATTGTGGCCGCTCGTGCCTCGAGTGGGCCTGCCCGCGTTCGCGCTGGCAACCTCTTTAACCGTGGCGGACGGCGTGGGTGGGCTGCTCACCGGTGTCGACGTGGCTATCCTGGCGTGGCTTCACGCGCTGTTGATTCTGGTGCTGGCGGGACTCTTGGGGCGCCATTGGGGCGTGGACCGCGCATCTGCACTCGTTTTTCGTGGTCATTTTCCGGCGCTTGGCGCCGCCCGGGATGCAGTGGCGGCGGCGTGCGCTCACCTCGTTGTCTTTGCCGCGGTGTGTACTGTGGGGACCCTCGCGTATCGGATTGTGATGCGACCGGACGCCGCCAACCTCTTTCTCTTGACCCAGCCCCTTTACGGTGCCCAGGACACGTCGTTTGTCTTTACGCTGGCGCATCTCGGCGGAGTTGCGACGCCACCGGAGGTGGTCACTGCCCTGTCGCGGCTCCATTTGTATACGCCGTATGCGCTAGTGAGTACGTCGCCGATGGTGTTTAGCCCTCACGTGTATCCCACGGCGTTGTGGGGGTTCGTTGCGCTCGTGGCGACGCTGTTCGTGGTGGGTGCGCGGTTTGGGCTGCAACGCGGTGGCACCATACGCGCGGACTGGTCCGCGTGGTGGCACCTGCCCGCCGCGTACGCCGCGGTGCACACGGCCGTCGTCGCCGCGGGCGTGCGGTGGAGCGTTTCGGCACCCGGGGGATCGTGGACTATCAGCCTCGCACTGTGGGCGCCGCTCTCTTTTGCGGTGTGCGGGGTGATGGTGTTTGTCATCGCGAAGGTCTGCACATACTCGGTGGCGTCCTCGCTGAGCCCGCGCGCTGTGCATGCCCTCGCGGGGCACAATCTATCTCGCTATTGGGGCGGTGCCGTCGAGCGGTGGCGTCGCGACGAAGAGCGCACCGAGCAGGAGCGTTGGGGGCGCACCTAACGCTGGCTGCGGGCGCCCGCAACCGGCGGAGTCTACGCGCGCTGCCGCATCCGAAGGGCGCGCGCGGGGCAGTCCCGCACGGCGGCGCGCGCATGCCGCAGCAGTTCGTCGTCGATCTGGCCCGCGATGATCGGGTAGCCCCATTCGTCAAGACGAATGCGTTCTGGCAGCACTTGAGCGCACAGTCCGTGGGCCTCGCAGACGATGGGGTCAATCAAGAGTTGAGTGTTCATGGCGATGTCCTGACGGCCCTAGTGGGCGGGCACTGTCTCGTAGGCGGCGGATTCGAGGGTGCTTTCAACCGTGGTGAGAGTGGTGAGGCGGCAGTAGGGGCAGGGCCGAGCGATGTGCTGTGCGAAGGTGGCGAGGGCGCTCGCGAGCATGCGCACCACGCCGTCGGGGTGGGCGCAGGCACCGCGACCCGTGATGAGGGGTAACCGACGTTGCAGTCGGCCGTAAGCAGCCTCTGCCGTCGACGGTTGGCGGAACTCGGCCCAGTCGCGCGCCACCGACGGCAGACCGAAGGCGCAGGGGCCACACTGGCCGGCCGACTCCGCCGCGAGGTAGTCGGCGAGGGTCGCTACGAAGGCGACAGGGCACTCAGTGGTCTCGAGCACTCGCACCAGCCCTGCGCCGAGGGTCGCACCCAGGGGGGCCAGGCCGGCGTCCGAAACCGGCACGTGGGCGACGTGTTGCCAGGGCAACCAGACCCCGCCAAAGCCACCCAGGAGCACGGCCGCCGGCTGGGTGGCGCCCCGCAGCGAGAGGAGTTCTCCAAACGTCACCTGGCCCGTGACCTCGAGGACGCCCGGCTGAGGCACTCCCGTGAGCGTAATGAGGCGTGGGACGAGGTAGTTGCCGTCCCCGTGGCGTTCCTGCCAGGCCACGGCGATGCGGGCCAGGGTCTCGGCATTGAAAACCAGCACTGGGCGCCGCAGGGTGGCGAGCGGGCCCTCGGCGGCACGCGGTCGTGCGGGCTCGCCGTCGGCGAGGGCATTCAGGGAATGCGCCTCGGAGGAGACGTAGCGCTCGGGAACGGCCATGTAACACCACGGCAGGCCGTACTCGCCGAGCACGGAGGCGGGGCCCACGTTGCCCTCGTGGGCTGCGTATATCACTTGATCTGCGTTCGTTGCGTTGGCGACCAGGGCCGCCCCGGCGGCCACGAGCCGCGGGTTCGCGCGCATCAGATGCGTGTCCTTCTGGGCGTCGGGTTCGCCGTCGCAGGCGTTAATGATGACGCGTGCCGGGCGCCGCTGGCCGCGAGATTCATCGAGAGCCGCCGCCACTTTACGAGCCGCGGGAAAGCAGGCGCCGCCCATGCCGCGCACCTCGGCGGCTTCGAGGGTTGCCACGAGCTCGCGACCGAGGTCACTCGAACGCAAGTATTCGCGGGGCGGAGCGGGAAAGCTGAGAAGAGAGGTGTAGCGAAGCATGGTGTCCTCCAAGGTGGATGGTGGGGAGGTGGTGGCGTTAGAGCGTGCGTGCCGGGTTGCCCGCGGCGGAGACCACGCGGGGCCGGGCCACCGGGCGGGGGGAGCGCTGGCCGTTTGATTGGGGGGCAAGGGGGCTGGGGCGCTGCGGTCCGTTGGCGTGCAGGGGCGCCCTAAACCGGTCGGCCAGGCGCTCGCGCGTGGCTCGGTCGCGCCACTCGATGCGCGCACGCCAGACCACGGCCGCGACATACGCCGCGCCGCACACGACGCTCAGCGCGATCACCCAGACCGCGTCGACGCCCGCCAGCAGCACCGCATGGAGAATGGTAAGCGGGTACATCGCATAGGAGACCAGGTGCACCGCCTGCCAGGCCCTGTGCGACAGGCGATGCCGCAGCACACCCGTCACGATCAGCGCCAAAATCAGGTCGATGGCGAGAGTGCCCAGGGTGATGCCGAGAGTCTCGTAGGCACTCGCGAACGGCACGACGAGGGCCCACCAGCTGATGTCTACGAACCCATCGACGATGGCCGTGACCGCGTGGACCGCGACGAATACCGTAAGCAGCAGCGACAGGTTGCGGTGCAACCCAACCTTTACCACCGCGGGTAGTCGCACGGGTGCGCCCCGGCCGGCCGTCAGCATGCCGAGCACCATGACCGCCGTGAACAACACGAGTGCGACGGCCCCCGTCGCACGCGAGGCAAACCATAAAGTCTGGGCGTCGATCATGATGCCTGCCTTGAAACGGTGGTCGCGCCGGGCCACTCACCGACATACACGACATCGCCCGCGGCCGAAACCAGGCGAGCGTGCAGGCGGCGCTCGGCGAGCCACGTGGGCGCCTGCGCGCCCAGAATAATGGACGCCGTCGCGGCCGCGTTGGCCGTGAGGCACGAGTCGGCCACCACGGTCACGGTCTCCCAGACGACCGCGGCCGAATCCCCGGAGCGGGGGTCAATGATGTGGTGCTTGCGCGTGGGAACCCCGGCCGGGGTGGTCGAGGTCCAGGAGCGGCGTTGGGTCGAGGAGGTCGCAATCGCCCCGTGCTGAATGGCCACCGTCTCACCGGAGCGTCCGTCATCAATCGTGACAGTCCACCCGCCGCAGGGTGCCTCGCCACAGACGGCGAGGTCGCCTCCGAGATTGACGAGTACGCCCCCACCCGTGACCTCGTGAATCTCCGCCGCGAGCACGACGGCGAGCCAGCTCTTGCCGGTCGAGCCCAGGTCGATGTTTGCGTTGCGGGGCAGTCGAACCAGTCGTTCGTCGAGTCGGACCCCCACGTCACGCCAGCGCGCGACGTGCTTGGCGGGCTCGCGGCCGGGGGTGGGATTCGCTTGCACCTCGTCGAGATCGCGGTCGTACCCGATCCGGCGCAGTGCCTGGCCGAGGGTGGGGTCTATGAGACCTCCGGTCCACTCGGCGGCCCAGAGCGCGGCGTGCAGGGCCCGGGTGAGTATCGGGGAACAGAGCGTCCACTCGCCCGTGTGCAGGGCTTGAAGCATGGTCAATTCGCTGTCGACCCGAAACCGCGAGGCGGCCCTATCGAGTTCTTCTACGCGCTGGCGGGCGATGTTGCGTGCGCGTTCGAGTTGTGCGTCGGCGAGGAGTTGGGTACGGGCGTGAGTGATGATTTCAATGCTCGTGCCGATACCCACGAACTGGGCTCGCGCTAGAGGGATGGTGTTCATGATGTTCCGTGACTGCAAGTGGCTGGATGGCGGTAGACAAACTGAGGTGGGGGCGTCGTAGCGGGTCGGCCTACGAGCCACCCGATCGCGTCATGCCCTCGGGGCGGGCCATGCGGCCGCCCGGGGTCTGGCTCGTGCCCGTGTCTGGCAGCGTTTGCGTGTCGGGTAGGGTTTGGGTCTCGGGCAGAGTTTGCGTGTCGGGTAGGGTTTGGGTCTCGGGCAGAGTTTGCCTGTCTGGCAGCGTTTGCGTGTCGGGCAGGGTTTGCGTCTGGGGTGCCACTTGTGTGTCCGGCGCGGCACCGTCAAGCACCTGGCCCGACGCGTCACCGGTGTCGGGGTCAGTACCCTGCTGGATGCCCTGGGGTGCAGGCTGCGGAGAGGCCGACTGCACCGAGAACTCCGAACCGGTGCCCGTCGGGGTCGTACCCGAGACGCCCGTCGCCACATTGCTGTCTTGCGCGTCCTGCCAGGTGACGAAGCCCAAGGTGGCGCCGATGGCGGCGGCGATCCCGAGGGTCCACGCCCCCACAGCGGTGGTCACGCGGCGGATGCGGCTCTTGTGTGTCGTGCGAATGTCCATGTGCTGTCCTTGTGCTGCGAAGAAGTAAAAAATTGCGAGCGCCCGGCGGTTCGCGAACCAGCGGCTACGAAGCCGCCGACGTCGTCGAACCCGAGGTGCCGGTCGAAGGGGCCGCGCTCGGGGCTGACGACCCGGTCGAAAACACGGACTGGTCCGCTGGCGTTCCGGTAGCCGTTCCCGTGGTGGTTCCCGAGGAAGACCCGGCGGTTGAGTCGGTGGTGGAGGTCGAAGCGGCCAAGGTCGAGACCCCGAGGCCCGTCCCCATCGCGACGGACAAGCCTAGGGCGGCCAGCGCGGTGTGCGTCGTGTATCGCTGGATCCGGCGCGCGCTGCGCTCGCGATCGTTGTGTGACTGAGAGGTAGACATGTGATTCCTTGCCCGACGAGACGTGTGTTGATGGTTCAACTATGGGCGCGGAATCTGGGACTCGTGGGATACCGAGAAGTGATCTGTCTGTGAACGCTGAGCAGCGCAAACGTTCGCAAACGGGTGGTGAGGGGCTGCTTTGCCCTGCGAACTGGGGCTTAGTTTAAGAAAGCCTGTACGCCGCGAGACCACCTTGGCTCGCGGTTTGGCGGCAAATCGCGTCTACGGGGCTACCACGAGGCAGCCGTGGGGCGGGGCGATAACCCGGGCACCCGCGCGTCCGGAATCAACCAGGTCGCCCTGACCGGACAAGATCTCGCGGGCACCCGGCACCGTCACGTCCAGCACCTCATCACTGAGGTTGAGGCAGACGTAGAGGAACTCACCCCCGCCAACTATCTTCAGCACGAGGGCGTGGTTGGCGAGGTGTACAACCTCGCTCTGGGCTGCGTACAGCCAGGGGTGGTTGCGGCGCACGCTGATTTGTCTCTGGTGCAGCCGGTAGGTGGCCCAGCCTGCGCGGGGCAGGGCGGACGCCGCGCCAGCCTCCTCGGCAGGGAACGCTGGCCTGATCGCGTCGTCTCCACCGATGCGGTTCTCTTTCAGGCCCTCGAAGACCTGCTCATCGCCGTAGTAGATGCTGGGGAGCCCGCCGAGAGTGAGCAGGAGGGTATAGGCATGCTCGAGGTGGCGAGGGTCCTCGAGGGTGGTGGCGATGCGTGTGACGTCGTGGTTTCCGATGAAAGTCTGCGGCACAAAGTGCTGCAAAAATTCATTATGGCGGCGCAGTGACCACTCCAGCTCGAAGAAGTTTTCATCGTTGATCGAATGGTGAATCGCATGCCACAGTTCGTACTGCGTCACCGTGTCTATGCCGGTCTCCCGCACGAAATCGGCGTAATCGCCGTGGATCACCTCGCCGAGAAAGAGCGCTTCGGGAAACCTCAACCGCACCCGCTCGACGGCGCGCCGCAGGGGTTCCCGGGGGATCGCATAGGCGGCGTCGAGTCGCCACCCGTCAACGCCCAGGCCGAGCCAGTGCTCCATCACCTGCACAATGAAGTTCACGACCGTTTCGCTGTCATGGTTCAGCGTGACGAGCGAGTCATGCCCCTCAAACACACGAAACTGCGGAATCTCCACGGGCGGAACCCCCGGCGCGGCCTCACGTTGCGTGACACCCTCGGGAATGAACCACTCCGCAGCCACCTTGGGATCACCCAGGGCCGCCTGCGCCGGCGGGAACGACCTGCCCACGTGATTGAATACGCCATCCAATATGATGCGCAGCCCGCGCTGCTTCGCGGCGTCCACAAACCACGCGAAGTCCTGATCGCTGCCCAGACGCGGGTCGAGCGAAAAATAGTCTCGCGTGTCATAACCGTGCGAATCCGATGCGAAAATGGGCGCCAGCAAAACCCCATTGAGGCCGAGTTCGACCACGTAATCGAGGTACGCGGACAACCGATGGATGCGCGAACCGGGCTCGTAGTGGTGCCCCGTGGCCGCGGCGTCCACGAAACCCAGGGGGTACACGTGCCAGAGGATGGCATGCCGTGCCCAGGCGGGGCCCAGGTGCGGCTCGGCGCCGGGCTGGTTGAGATTGCCATCTTGAGGACGAGGCACGCTATTCACGCGATCAGTCTACGGGCGCGCTGCAGCGAATGTAGACACCGAACTCGCGCTAGAGCGACGCCCGATAGGCCGAGATCGCGTCGTCCACGCTGCCGTCGAAGATCATGCCGCCCTTTTCGAGCACGATTCCGCGCTCGCAGATCTTTCGAGCAGTCGACTCGGAGTGAGTGACAAAAAGCACGGTGAGGTCGTCGCGGGCATGCAGTTCGTCGAGTTTCTTCTGGCACTTCGCGTTGAATTTCGCGTCGCCCACGCTGAGGGCCTCGTCCACAACGAGAATCTCGGGCTCGATCAAAGCCGTAATGGCGAAACCCAGCCGAGCGCGCATGCCGCTCGAATAGGTCGACACCGGCTGGTCGATGTACTCCTCGAGTTCGGCGAAGTCGACGATCTCGTCTTCGTAGGCGGCCACGTCCTTACGCTGCAAGCCCATGATCGCGGCCTTGAGGTAGATGTTCTCGCGGCCCGAGAATTCGTTCTCGAACCCGGTGGTCAGCTCAAGCAGGGCGCCGACCTTGCCGTGAATCTCGACCGTGCCCGTCGTGGGGTAGGTGACGCCCGTGACCATCTTCAGCAGGGTGGACTTGCCCGCACCGTTGCGACCGAAGATTGCGACCGACTCCCCGCGTTTAATTTCGAAGTCAAGATGCCGGCTCGCCTTCTTCATGTGGCTCTTGCCCTTGCCGAACAGCACGCCCAAAAGCCGACGCCGGTGGTTCTTGAACAGCACGTAATCCTTGGAGACATCGGTGAAGCGCACCAAGACGTCGGGTTTCGCGGGTGCTGGTTCGGGTTCTGGTTCGGACGCCTCGACGGTCGCGCTGGCAGCGTGATCGGAGGTTTTGGCGTCGGGGATTGGCTTGACGAGTGCGGCCGACTCGGCTGGCGCGGTGGGCATGGCGGCCAGGGCGCTGAGGATCATCGCGTCGAACTCGTTCGTGGCGTTCAGGGCCGTCGCGGGCTCCGCTTCAGGTTCGGCTTCCGGCTCGGGTTCTTTTTCGACTTCCGGCTCGGGCTCGGGCTCAGGTTCTGCTTCGGTTTCGGCATCCGGCTCGGGCTCAGGCTCCGGTTCTGCTTCGGCCTCGTCCGGGCCTATGTCGTCGACCTGCACCTCAGGTGCATCGCTGGTGGTGCCTTCCGCGACTACCGCGATCTCGCCCGTGTCGAGCGAGGCCTCGTTATCGGAGCCAGTCGGCGCCTCGTGGCCATCGGAGGCGCCAAGTACGCCACTCTCGTCAGTTTGCGCGGTAGCCGCGCGATCCATCGCTTCGAGGACATCCGCCGTCAGCGGAGCCATGACAACTGTGGGAGCATCCTCGAACGGTGGAGTGGGGGAGGTCTTCTGCAACGCGTAGGCGTTCAGCATGTCGTCCGTAAATGCTGGCATCGTGACCGTGGGACCATCCACCGCGAGAGACGCCGCGAGATTCAGTTCTGCCGTGTCCGTCGAGGGCTCTCCAGCCTGCGCATCCGCCTCCGTGTGCTCCACATGATCCGCAACGCCGGGCGCCGTAAGAGTCTCATCTTCGGCTTTGGAACCGGATTCGAAATCGGTGTTTGCAACGCCCTCGTTTAGCGTGACGTCTTCGTCCTCGACCGCGTCCTCGACCGCGTCCTCGACCGCGTCCTCGACCGCGTCCTCGACCGCGACCTCGACCGCGTCTTCGACCGCGTCTTCGACCTCGACCGCGTCTTCGACAGCGCCATCGGTCTGAGGCGCCTCTGCGGCGGCGTCGTTCACCTCTCCTTTGCTCGCGAACACGTTGCGCAGGTTAGACATGATGCGCTGCGGCGCCGTTCCGGAATCTTGCGAATCCACGTGGCGACTCGCCGCGCCCCTCGCGAAGGTCGCGTCAGAGGTTCCCGCTAACTCGAGAGTGATGCTGCGCACGAGGGCGTCCCAAGACTTCGATGCCGCCTCTTGCTCTTGGTCCAGGGCTTGCACAGTGCGCTCGTGCGCCGTGACGACCTCGTCGGTGCTCGCGCGGGATGACTCTGGGAGAGGCTCGAGTTGGTCCGTGTCGAAGAACTCTGACTCCTTCACGGGGGCATCGAAGTCAATCATGTGCTGAGCGCTGAATTCAGCGTCGGCATCCGTCGCCGAGTCGACTCCCTCTGTGACCCCGGCCACGGCGGCCGCTGCTGCCGAACCGACCACCCGAGGCGTCCCGCTCGGATCTTTGGCCGCCGCAGCGGCACCCGCACGAGCCGACGTCGCAGCACCTTCGTGCGCCTTGGGGTCGGCTTTACGCCAGGGCCGGTCGATTCCAGCATTGTGGAGGAGGGATGCCGAGTCGGCTCGCCACTTAACCTCCAGACCGAAGGTGCCGGCCTCTGGTTCTGTAAACGCGTGGTTGGGGTCGTCGAGCGAGGGGCGAAAGTTGAGAATGGGCGCGCGCAAATTAAGAGAGGGCCCCACCCGCCAGGACTGCCTGGCCAAGTCTTCGGGGTGTGCCTCAGCAAATTCGCGAGCGGCGCTAGACGGCACCTCGTGGTCTCGCAGGGAACCGGGGAAAACACTCGCCCCTCGGGGTGCAAACCCGATCCTCGCCAGTAGTTCGTCGTCGACGTCGTCGTCGGAGGTTTGAGGCAGCGCAAACATCGAACCCGGCGCAACGCTGGGTTCGTGATCGGGGGCAACTTCCAGAATCTCGTCGTGTAATTCGTCCCACGACTTGGAGACATGCTTTCGGTGATTACGGCGGGATTTCTTGCTCACGCCACGTCTCCTAGGTGTTTTCTCGTGTGCTTCAACATGAACACCGCGGCGCCTGCCACCAGGGCCAATTCAACGGCGAAGATGAGCAACTGATGGGGCGGGGTGTCCCAGATCCACCGATGTTCAAGTAGGGAGTTGCGATACCCCTGCACGAAAAAGTAGATCGGGTTGAAACTCATGAGTTCCTTAAACCAGCCCGAGGTCATCGACTCCACGTCGTACATGATGCCGGATACAAACATGAGCATCCGGGTCACAGATTTTACTCCTAGCGAGAAGTCCTTGCTGAGCAATGCGAGCGGAGCGGTCAAGAGCGCCCAGGCCTGGAAGAAGCAGAACATGAGAACCGTGTAGAGCGGCAGCTGCAGAAGTGTCCAACTCAGGGGTGTGCCCGTGAGCAGCAAGATCACGAGCGTCAAAGCCAACAGGCCCGCGTGTGTAATGAGGTTAGAAACGCCCACGAAAGTCGGGATGACCGAGATGGGGAACTTCACCTTGGTAATGAGGTACTTGTAGTTCTTGAAGCTGTCCATCGCGCGACCGATCATGTCGGTCATGAAGAACCACGGCACCATGCCCACGGTCAGCCACACGAAGAAGGCGCCGCCACTATCGCTATTCGAGGCTCGTAGACCGACATGGATCATCAGCCAAAACACCAAGATCTGCAAGCTGGGCTGCACAAAGGCCCACAACGCACCAAAGAAGGAGCCGCGGTAGTGCTTCACCAAGTCAACCCGAGCTAGTGAAAAAATCTGCCGCGAGTAGTTGATGTGTTCCAGGTAGATTTCACGCACCGCGCGCACCCGAACTGTGGATGATTTGCTTGATTTGCGTGCTCGAGATGCCAGGAGTCCGAGGCAAGAATCGCACATCAAAGTGTCGCGCGAGGTCTTCGAAGTGCGGGCTGCGCTCCCAGTCTTCACCCATCACCACAAGGTCGACCTCCAGGGTCAATATGTCCTCGGGCTTCTGTCGCCAGTTCGTCTCAGGAATGATGTAGTCAACGGGGCGGAGCAGGCTCAGCAACTCCACGCGCTCCTGAAAAGTCTGAAACGTTCGCTTGCCTTTGATGGCGTTGAACTCGTTAGTGGAGAGGCCCACGATCAGCTCATCGCCCATGTCGCGAGCCTGCCGTAGTAGATTCAGATGCCCGTGGTGCAGGGTGTCAAAGGTTCCATACGTCAGGACGCGCACGTGATTCGCGCGCTTCGGGGGAACAAAGGGGTATTTGCGGTAGTCGAAGGGTCTCACCCAGGGGATCCTTTCGAGTCGCTGGCAAAAGAAGCCGCATTAGCGGAGGCTATGTCGTCGCGCTGCACGGAACGCGTGGAGTGCTTGCGTCGCTGCGCGGGGTCGGTCTTGCGGACACCCACAGCGGGGTGAAGCGTGGTCGCCACGGTCGGGCGGGGTTCTACGAGGAGGTCCAAGGCGCGCTGCGCGGCCTTGCCATCGTCCCACGGGTTAAATCGCTGTGAAAACAGCTTGAATTCTAAACGATACTCTTCGAAGTACCCAGCAGGATCCGCGAGGGCATCGCACAGTGGTGCCATCTCAGTGAAGATGCTGCCCGGTAACTCGTTGAGATCGAGATAGAAGCCGCGAAGGTCATTTTCGTATGACTCGCGATCGTACATGTAGAAGAAGATCGGTCGTTCGAGGTTGGCGAAGTCAAACATCGTGCTCGAATAGTCGGTGATCAGGGCGTCACTCGCAAGGTAAAGGTCGTTGATGTCGTCTACGTGACTGACGTCTTTCACGAACCCTGCATGGCGGCCGAATTCGATCGAATTCGTAATCATGTAATGGGCTCGATACAGCACCAGATAGTCGTCGCCAAGTCGAGCCCGGAGCGCATCGAGATCGAGTTGATTGTGATGAAGGTATCCCGACGTTGAGCTGTGGGCATCGTCGCGCCAGGTTGGGGTGTAGAGGAGCACGCGTCGCTCGGGCGAGATTCCCAACTTGCGCCTGGCGGCCCGTACGTCGTCCGAGGTGTGGTTCACGAGGGCGTCGTTGCGTGGATACCCGATTTCTCGGATCACACCGGCTTTGCCGAGTTCGCCGAGTTCAAAGGCGCTGCTAAATGCCTGTGAGGCAAATGTGGACGGCGAGATGAAGTGGTCGAACCGGCTGACATCCAGGATGTTCTTGCGGCGGTAATCCTTGACCGAGTTCATCGCGCCCTGCGTTGTGGACACAATGTCATTGCGCAGTCGCTTGAGCGGGGTCCCATGCCAGCATTGGAGCATCACCTGGCCCGGAGCCTTCAGGATGCGGGTCGAGACGAGGCTGTTCACGATCCAAAACTTCGCAGATTCAAACGCCTCGAAATACGCAGGGCTGCGATAGGTGACGAGCGTTGTGCGGGGCTCCTGTGACGTCAGGAACGGGTACTCGTCTTCGTCGTCGACGACCCACACAAAGCGGTACGCCGCGAAGCGCGGGTCGCGCCTCATGGCATCGTAGATGGCCCTCGGAGAGCACGCGAAGCGACCGTTGTAGGCCTGGAACACGACGAGCTTCTCGTTGATCTCACGTGCGTGCAGGGTGCGCTGGGCGAGCCGTGCCCGTGCGAGGTGCAGGGCGTGGCGTGCGGCCCTCACGGCGGGCACGTTTTTGGAGATGTATCGCAGCACCGAGTTCATGGGCTCAGTTCCAGCAATTCAACGAGCTTTTCGGTGCACGAACCGTCGCGCACGGCAACGTACCGCGATGCGAATTCTTCCCACGCCGCGACGTCGAAGGTGCGATTACGAACGGCGTCGACTATCACCTGGGGGTCTTCGCTGACCACCGAGCCGCCCAGGTTGCCGGGCGTGTAGTCCAGCGTGAGACCGCGGCGAGCGGAGTAGGTGGAGATGTCGTGCACCCAAAAATATGTGGGGATGCCAAGCGCGGCGGCATCGAAGGCCGACGCAGAGTAGTCCGTGATGAGGCCGACGGCGATAGGCAAGAACTCGACAACTCGTCCGGGGGGTGCCATGAAGGCGCCCTGCGGGATCTTAGGGAGATGGTGGGCATCCCGTTGGTGGCAGGCGATCAAGAGATGGTGGGTATCAAAGCAAAAGTTCGCGAGCAGGGGGTCAAACACCGGTTTGCGCCCCTTGCGGAACGTGGGGGCGAAAACAATCACGGGGCGCGTCGAGATTTCAGTCCAGAGATCGCCGAGGTGACGCCGCGCGTTGTCGCTGGCATTGTCGCTGAGCAGGTAGTCGACTCGAGGCAAGCCAATCGGCTTCACTGCGGAGGTGGGCACGCGAAACGCTCGTGCAAAGGTCTCCACCGATGCCGGGCCGCCGGTGAGAACGTAGTCGTAATTCTCATGCATGTGCATGGCCTTGGCGATTGCGGCACTCGAGCCCTCGGGGCGCCCGATTGCGAGGTGGCCGAATCGTTTGAGGGCGCCTAGGGCATGCCACATTTGCACAATGGTGAGGGACGGCTTGTGACGGAACAGGCTGACGGCAATGACGTAGCTTTCCGCAACGCATGCTTGTGCGGTGGCGAGGTGGTACATCTCGAGCAGCACCTGGAATGCGTGACGCACCTTGGACGACATGTGATGGTTGAGGGTTACGACCGTGTGGTTCGGGTAATGGTGATTCAGGTAGTCGCTGAGGGTCCTGAAGTCGATCGAACTCTGGCCCGACAGTCGCGAGATGAGCACCACTTTTTTCTGGGTCGGGAAAACCTTGAAGCACGCGTAAATCGCACGTGCAATCAATTTGAGGATTGCCAGAACCAAGGTAGTCATCGGATCGACTCTAGGTGTCGAGCATTTTGGACGCAATGTGGATTCACAATTTTTACCTAGCTTGAAGTGATGCATGCTCACGAGGGGTAATGAAGTTGCCTGCGTAAGGTATTCGAGCGCTTCACTCGCGAGTACCCGCGAGGCGTCGTGGGTTGAGTCAGGGCTCTGCTGTGAAAGTTCAATATCCTCCATTGCCGAGTGGCGAGTCGTGCTCTCGGGAGCGGCGAATTTGCAGCTGGAAGTCGGGGCGGTGGGGCCGCAAGCTCGCCGCGCAGCGGTTCGCTTGTGTAACTTAATTGCTTTACCTTTGAGATGTCGCGTGTGCGCCCAGATCGACGGCGCCCCCGGCGTGGTCGAGTCTCGCTGCACTTACGCTGCGAATGTCACCGCGAGATGAATTGGTGTGGCGCCGACTGTCGTCGGCAGGGATTAATGAACTGTGACAATTGGTCAGCCTTGGCTGCCACAAAAGTGTTTCAAAAATTATTTCGGTGCGACCAATTAACTTTTCTCAAATGGCCCTTGTCGGCTCGCCAGGTTGCCGTGTCATGAGGTTCGCGGCTCGATTTATTGAGCGCACAAATGCGTTATGTGCGGGTAACTCTCGGGGTAGCGAGTGTGTATATCATAGGTAGCTTTGGGTAGCGGAAGCCTGCTGTCGGTTTCGTCACGACGGGACGAAATATATCCACACTGTGCAACCCGCCACAGCCCACGCATCGCTACCCTGAAGTGTGCCCTGGACCAACCTCGTGATCGCACTCCTCGCCGTCGGCATCGTCGCGGGGGCCTTTCTCATACACCGCGCGGCCCGCTCGCGTCACGTGCTCGGCAGCGAGGCCGACCGCGCCATCCAGCGCGCCCTGCATATCGTCAGCGAGGCCGCGCCGCTGCTCCGCGGGGATGTCGCCGAGACCGGAGATCACGCCGCGCGGCACCTCAGCAGCATCACCGGGGTACCCACCGTGGCGCTTGCCTCCGCGTCGTCCCTCCTCGGCTGGGACGGGCCCGGAAAATCAGACCTGGGCACCCTCGCGTCCGGCCTCGCCCGCGATATCGCCCTCGACGGTGACAAGGGGCCCGGATGCAAGGTCCACCTGTGGGCCGGGCGAGACCTGCAGCGCCGGGGCGCGAAAACCGCGCGCATGCACGCGATGGGCGTGCTGCTCGACCTGGTGCCGGGGGACCAGCCGCAACGCTGCCTCCTCGCGTTCACCCCGTGGCCGCCCACTTCGCGCGACGTGTTGGCGATGCAGGAGACCGCCCGCTTCGTGTCGAGTCAATTCGAACTCGCCGCCCTCGACGCGGCCCAAGCGGCCCTGGCCCGCGCCGAAGTCGTGGCCCTGCGCGCACAAATTTCGCCGCACTTCATCTACAACGCGCTCAACGCCATCGCCAGCTACACCCGCACCGACCCCGAGCACGCACGCGAACTGCTGCTCGACTTCGCTGACTTCACGCGCTACTCGTTTCGCAAGCGCGATCACGCAACCACCCTCGCCGAAGAACTCACGGCCGTCGAGCAGTACCTCTCCCTCGAACAGGCGCGCTTTGGTGAACGACTGCGGGTGCGGCTCGACATCGCGCCCGAAACCCTTACCGTGCAGCTGCCCTACCTCTGCCTGCAGCCCCTGGTCGAGAACGCCGTCAAGCACGGCATCGAGAAACGCGCGGGAGAAGGCCGCATCAATATCGTCGCGCGCAGCGTGGGGCCTGACGTGCTGCTTTCCATCGAGGACGACGGGGTCGGCATGGATCCGCGATTCGCGGCCGAGGCACTCGCCGGGCGCGTTGGGCACAGTATCGGCATCGCCAATGTCGACCAGCGACTCATCGCTGCGTTCGGCCACGGCCTCGATGTAGAAACAGCGCCCGGCGCGGGCACCAAGGTGGGCCTGCGGATCCCGAAGTTTGCCATGATGAATCTATGAGCCTCACCATTCTCGCGGTCGACGACGAACCGCCCGCGCTGCGCGAAATCGTGTACGCGCTCCGGGGCTCCGACCCAACCCTCACGGTGCTACAGGCGCCGGACGCCACGGGCGCCCTGAGGAGCCTGCGCGAAACGCACGTCGACGCCGTGTTCCTCGACATCAACATGCCCGGCCTCACGGGTCTCGAACTGGCCGAGGTGCTCGGGCAATTCGCCCGCCCGCCGCTGATCGTGTTCGTCACCGCGCTCGACGAACACGCCGTCGAAGCTTTCGAGATCGGCGTCTGCGACTACATCGTCAAGCCGTTTCGACCGGAGCGGGTGACGAGGGCCCTCACCAAAGTGCAGGAGGCCGCACAGCGCCGGGGCCAGGCACGCGAACGGGCCACCGAGGCGTCCAGCCCGCCGGTCGCGGCCGCGGGCGGACTCAAAATCGCCGCAGAACGCGGGGGAGAAACCCGTTTTCTCGGGCCAGCCGAGGTGTTCTACGCAGAGGCCAACGGCGATTACGTGCGCCTGTTCACGGGCGCTGAGCACTTTCTCGTGCGCACCACCCTGGCCGACCTCGAGGCGCGGTGGAGCGCCGCGTTCGTGCGGGCGCACCGCGCCTACCTGGTGCGACTCGACGCCATCGCGGCTCTGCGCAATGACGCCGGTAGACACAGCATTGTGGTGCGGGCCCGCCCGGCCGAAGTCGAGATTCCCGTGAGCCGACGCAATGCGCGCGAGATTCGCGAGGCGATGGCGCGCATGCACCTCGGGCATACCTCGTGAGCGACACCCCCGAACCCACTCGGCCGCCGCGACGCCAGCGCGTGGTGCGCCTTGATCCGACGCTCGGTCCGTCGCCTGCAGGCACCCCGCGCGACGCCCCGACCGTGCGCGACGTGCATGCGCTGAGCCTCATGCGCGCGCAGCGCCGACTCTCGAGCGCCATCGCGGCGGTGTCGCTCGTGATGCTGTTTGGCCTCCCGGCGCTGCTCGCCCTCGTGCCGGGGCTGAGTGAAGTGCGGGTCGCGGGTGTTAGTGCCATGTGGGTGGTCCTGGGCGTCCTGATCTACCCCGTGCTGTGGACCGTGGGCCGCTTCTACGAGAGCAATGCGTCACGCCTCGAGGACGAGTATCGGCAGGCGCTCGAAGGCACCGACTCATGAACCCCGTCGCCGCGCTGATTGCCATGGGGGTCACCGTGCTGGTGACGTTCGTGGCTGGTGGCCTGGCGGGCGGCGCGCGCCGCACGACGGGCGACTTCTACGTCGCGAACCGCACCGTGTCGCCGCTCATGAACGCGTCCGCTATCGGCGGCGAGTACATTTCTGCGGCCTCGTTCTTCGGGGTCGCCGCGCTGATCTTGAGCGATGGCGCGAACATGTTGTGGTTTCCCGTGGGCTACACCTTCGGCTACCTGCTGCTCTTGCTGTTCGTCGCGGCACCCCTGCGGCGCAGCGGGGCATACACCGTCTCTGACTTTGCGGAGTTTCGGTTCGGACGCCGCGGCCCCCGCCTGGTCGTGAGCGTGATCTCGGTGCTGATCGGCTGGCTGTATGTGCTGCCGCAATTTCAGGCGGCGGGCTCGCTCGTGGCGTACTTGACGGGGTGGCCGCGCGCGGTGGGCTCGTTCATGGTCGCGGCCCTCGTGCTGGTGGTCGCCAGCAACGCGGGTATGCGGTCGGTAACGTTCACGCAGGCCGTGCAGTTCTGGCTGAAGCTCACCGCGCTGGCCGTGCCGCTAGCGTTCATGGGCATTGCGTGGTGGGGCGGCGTGCGCAGTGAACCCCCGTCGCCGAGCCTAGCGGGCGTGCCCATGGAGGTGGGACTCTCGTCACCGTCCTCCCTCTTCGACACGTATTCGCTGCTGATAGCGCTCATTTTCGGGGCCGTGGGCCTGCCGCATGTGCTGGTGCGGTTTTATACCAACCCCACGGGGACGGCGGCGCGACGCACGACGCTGCTGGTGCTCGCGTTGCTCGGGGCGTTTTACGTGCTGCCCGTGGCCTATGGCGCCCTGGGCCGGGTGGTGGCCCCCGACCTGGCCGCGCGGGGCAACGAGGCTGCCGTGGTGCTCGAATTGCCCGGACGCGTGCTGGGGCCGGGTTGGCTCGCGGACGTGCTGTCGGCCTTTACCGCGGCCGGTGCCTTCGCGGCGTTTGTCTCCGCATCGAGCGGGCTCGTGGTGTGCGTTGCGGGCGTGTTGTGCCAGGATGTCGTGGCGCGTTGGACCGAGCATCGCACCGCCCTGGCATTTCGTCTAGCCCTCGTGCCGGCCCTGGTGGTGCCGTTAGCGTTCTCGTTCATCCTGCCGCACCTGCAGGTGGCGCGCATGGTGGGCCTAGCGTTTGCCGTGGCGGCCTCGACCCTGTGCCCTCTGCTGGTGCTTGGCATCTGGTGGACCCGGCTGACGCGCAAGGGTGCGTTAGCGGGCCTCACGGTGGGCGGCATTGCGTCGGGGGGTGCTGCCGCGGCCAACTTGGTGGCCGCGCTCGACGTGCCGTCCTGGCTGCAGCAGCCCGCGGCGTGGACCTGCCCGCTGGCGTTCGCGACGATGGTGCTGGTCTCGCTGGCGACGCGCCCCGAGCCCGCGGCACGCGTCGCTACCGTCATGGAATCCCTGCACGTGCCGTTAGACGCACAGTCACGCGTGCGCTCTCTGCCCCGCTAGCGGAACCGTTCACCGCAAAAATCGACCGCTTGTCGATTGGCTCCCGGAAGCCGCTGAGCGCCGCGCGAGCGGGAACTACGCTAACGCGAACAGCACTTGCCCACCACTTGCAACGAGGAGGTTGCCGTGGCTCAGCCAGAAATCGGGGACCCGCCACAGGCCGGTCTTTCCCCCGAAGATTACGAGAGGATGCAGGACACCCCGGAGTTCAAAGAACTTCGGCGCCGCATCCGCAACTTTGCTTTCCCCCTGACCGCAGCGTTTTTCCTGTGGTACATGCTCTACGTCTTGCTCAGCACGTTTGCGGTGGACTTCATGGCGCAACGCATCGGCGGTAGCAATATCACCGTCGGCCTGGTCATGGGCCTCCTGCAGTTCGTCACGACCTTCTTCATCACGTTCCTCTACGTGCGACACATGAACAAGCGCGTGGACCCCATCGCCGACAAGATTCGTCATGAAATGGAGGGCGACGATGCAAACTGACGTGGGTAATCCCATCTTCAATCTCGCCATTTTCGCCACGTTCGTGATCGTCACGATGGCGATCGTGTTAAAGGCCTCGAAGAAGAACACCTCGGCGGCCGATTTTTACGCAGGAGGCCGCGCCTTCGACGGGCGCCAAAATGGCATCGCCATCGCGGGCGACTATCTCTCGGCGGCATCGTTCCTCGGCATCGCCGGAGCCATCGCGGTGAGCGGCTACGACGGGTTCCTCTACTCCATCGGGTTCTTGGTGGCCTGGCTGGTGGCGCTGCTGCTGGTCGCCGAACTGCTGCGAAACACGGGCCGCTACACGATGGCGGACGTCGTCTCGTTTAGGATGCGGCAGGCGCCGGTCCGTCGTGCGGCTGCCACCTCGACTTTGGTGGTGTCGTTTTTCTACCTGCTCGCCCAAATGGCCGGCGCCGGTGGCCTCATCGCGCTGCTGCTCGGCATTTCGGGCAAGGCGCAGCAGGGCATCGTCATCTTCGTGGTTGGCGTCGTGATGGTGTTCTACGTGCTGGTCGGAGGCATGAAGGGCACCACCTACGTGCAGATCATCAAGGCCATCCTGCTGATTATTGGCGCCGGTGTGATGACGGTGTGGGTGCTCGGCACTCACGGATTCAACTTCTCGGCGGTCATCCAGTCGGGCATCGACGCGATCAACGGCGCGGGTGGCAAGGGCGAATCCATCATCGAGCCGATGACGAAGTACGGCAAGAGCCTGACGACGAAGCTCGACTTCATTTCGCTGGCCCTCGCGTTGGTGCTGGGCACGGCTGGCCTGCCGCACGTGCTGATGCGGTTCTACACCGTGCCGACCGCTAAGGAGGCGCGTCGCTCAGTGACTTGGGCGATTGCGTTGATCGGCCTGTTCTACCTGCTCACCCTCGTGATCGGTTACGGTGCCGGAGCCATGGTGCCGCCCGAGGCGCTGCAGACGGCCGGCGAAAACGCCGCGGCCCCGCTGTTGGCTTACGAGTTGGGCGGAACGATTCTGCTCGGCATTATCGCGGCGGTCGCCTTCGCGACCATCCTGGCCGTGGTGGCGGGCCTGACCATCACCGCCTCGGCTTCCTTCGCCCACGACATTTACAACACGGTAATGAAGCAGGGCAAGGCCACTGAGCAGCAGGAGGTGAAGGTCGCGCGCATCACCGCGGTCGTGATTGGTCTCGTCTCCATCGTCGGCGGCATCGTCGCCAACGGTCAGAACGTGGCGTTCCTGGTGGCCCTCGCGTTCGCGGTGGCGGCCTCGGCCAACCTGCCGGTCATCATTTACTCGCTGTTCTGGAAGCGGTTCAACACGCAAGGCGCCTGCTGGTCGATCTACGGCGGCCTGATCGTCGCGATCCTCCTGATCGTGTTCTCCCCGGCCGTTTCGGGGAACGCGAAGGCGATGTTCCCCGGTGCCGATTTCGATCTGTTCCCGCTCAGCAACCCGGGTATTATCTCCATCCCCGTCGGGTTCCTGCTCGGCTGGCTCGGCACGATCTTGTCGAACGAGTTCGACAAGCAGAAATACGCCGAAATGGAGGTCAGGTCCCTCTCGGGCGCCGGTGCGGCGCGCGAGACGGCCAGCCACTAAGGCTGGATCGTCGGCGCGCGAGGTGCCCCCGAACCTCGCTCGCCAGTCTCACTCATCACCGGTCGGCCCCCTGGGGTCGGCCGGTGATTCCTCGCGTCGCCATTGATAGGCTGTTCGCGTGCACGAGACCCCGCAGACTGCCCCCTCACCTCGCCTTTCGCCGGTTACCGGCGAGAACCGGCCCCGCCTCGCGGTGCTCACCACGGGTGGCACCATCGCGGGCCGCACGAGCGAAGACTCCCGCCCCGGCTCCTACGAGGCCGGTGTGCTGAGCGCCTCGGACCTGCTGGATTCCGTGCCGGGCCTCGGCAACCTGGCCGACCTCGAGCTGCGGCCCGTGTTCTCGCTGGATTCGTCGTCGCTGACCCCCGAGCATTGGCTCGAGTTGTTGCGGGAGACCCTCGCGGCCGTGCGTGACCCGCACCTGACGGGCATTGTGATCACCCACGGCACCGACTCCCTCGAAGAGACGGCCCTGTTCCTCGCAGCGGCCCTCTCCGAGCTGGCCGGGGCGCGGCACTCGCCCGTAGTGCTGGTGGGTTCCATGCGGCCCGCGAACGCCATCTCGGCCGAGGGCCCGGCCAACCTGCTGGCGGCGGCGACGCTGGCGACGCACCCCGCGGCGTCCGGAGTGATGGTCGTGTTGAATGACTCGATTTTCGATCCCTGGAGCGTGACCAAGGCGCACACCTCTCGAGTGGACGCGTTCACGGGCGGCGAACGTGGCCTGCTCGGGCACGTCGCGGCTGGTCGCGCGGTGCTCTACCGCGAGGGCGGCCACGCCGAACTCGCTGCCGTGCTCGCAAAGGCTCGCGCCCACGCGGGTCGACCGCTCCCGCAGGCCGTGCCCGCGCGGCTCGGCCGGGTTCCGCTGCTGACGCTGCACGTGGGCTTTGATCCGGGACTCCTGGGGGTGTTGGGGGCGGACGCCGACGGCCTGGTCCTGGCAGGTTTTGGTGGCGGCAATCTGGGGGCTGAGGCGCTGGAGGCGGCGAGTGCGCTCGCGGCGACCATACCGGTGGTTCGGGGGACCAGGGTGAGCGCGGGCGAGGTGGTCGAGAACGGATTGATCGACGATGATGCGGCGCACTTCTTGATCCTGGGCGACCTGTCGGCGGTGAAGGCGCGCGCGCTGCTCAGTTGGGTGTTGGCTAGCGATTGATCACACCTCCCCGCCAAGTGGAACTGGCTGGGCGTCACTGCGCGGCGTCGATATTCTAGAGGCATGACCCCAGATCAACTCTCTGCCGCGTTGCGCGACGTTCTTGATGCCCTGGTCACCGAGGGCGCCATCTCCATCGAGGTGCCAGAAAAGGTGGTTGTCGAGCGACCCAAGAATCGCGATCACGGCGACTGGGCCACCAACGTTGCGATGCAGTTCGGCAAGCGTGCGGGCATGAACCCTCGTGATTTTGCGACGCTCGTGCAGTCGAAGTTGGAGGCCGTCGCGGGCGTTGCGAGCGTAGAGATCGCCGGCCCCGGGTTCTTGAACATTCGGGTCGATGCGGGCGCGGCGGCCGAACTGGCGCGCACGATTCTTGAGGCGGGGGAGCGCTTCGGCGAGGGCGATGCGCTCGCGGGGCACACCATGAACTTGGAGTTCGTGTCGGCGAACCCGACCGGCCCGTTGCACATCGGTCACACCCGCTGGGCCGCATTGGGCGACGCCCTGGGGCGCATCCTGAAGGCCAACGGCGCCGACGTGACTCGCGAGTTCTACATTAATGACGCGGGCGCGCAGATGGACAAGTTCGGTGCCTCGATTCTGGCTCGCGCCAAGGGCGAAGACGTGCCCGAGGGTGGCTATCGGGGCGGGTACATCGACGCTCTGGCGCAGCAGATAGTGGCGGCGCAGCCGGGCCTGCTCGACCTGCCGGAGGCGGAGGCCGTGCAGGGGTTCCGCGAGGCGGGGTATAAGCTGCAGTTGGCTTCGGTGCAGCAGACGCTGGCAGAATTCGATGTGTTCTTCGACATCTACTTTTCAGAGACTGAACTGCACGCGGGTGGCAAGGTCGAGGAGGCCGTGGAACGCCTGCGCGAGCAGGGCCACGTGATGGATCAGGGCGGCGCGGTGTGGCTGCGCACGACCGATTTCGGCGACGACAAGGACCGCGTGTTGATCCGCGCAAATGGCGAGCCCACGTATTTTGCGGCGGACGCGGCGTACTACTTGTCGAAGCGCGACCGCGGTTTCGTCGAGAAGATCTACCTGCTCGGCGCCGACCACCACGGCTACGTGCAGCGGCTCAAGGCCATCGCCGCGTGTGCGGGCGACGACCCGGCGGTCAATATCGAGGTGCTGATCGGTCAGCTCGTCGACATCGAGGGCGCAAAACTCAGCAAGCGCGCGGGCAACATCATTGAGTTGTCCGAGATGGTCGAGTGGATCGGTAAGGACGCCGTGCGCTACACCCTGGCGCGATACCCCGCCGATTCGCCGATCTCGCTGAACCCCGAAGAGTTGCAGAAGAAGAGCAACGATAATCCCGTGTTCTATGTGCAGTACGCGCACGCGCGTACGCGCAATGTGACGCGCAATGCCGCCGAGGTGGGCGTTTCGCGCGAGGCTGCCTTCGAGCCGGCGCTGCTCGATCACGCGAGCGAGGCCGATCTCGTGGCCATGCTCGGCGAATATCCCCGCGTGGTGGCTCAGGCCGGAGCGCTGCGGGAGCCGCACCGTATCGCGCGTCACCTCGAATTGATCGCGGGTGCCTATCACGCGTGGTACGCGTCGTGCCGCGTGACTCCGATCGGCGATGAACCGGTCGCCCCCGTGCATCACACGCGACTGTGGCTCAATGACGCCACGGGCCGGGTGCTCGCAAACGGTTTGAACCTCCTGGGTGTTTCGGCACCAGAAAAGATGTAATCATGCGCGCTCACGAAGCCGGTGCCCTGCACGGTCAGCTCAATGCCCCGTCGTGGCTGCAACGCCCCACCGACGTCAATGACTTGCTGCCCGGGCTGTGGCCGCAGTCCGTGCGCCGGGGTTCGCAGTGCGGCATCTTGAAGGTGGGTAATCTGAAGGTCACCGACATCGCCGAGCAGGTGGGCACGCCCGCGTACGTCATTGATGAAGCAGACTTCCGGGCGCGGGCGCGGGCGTTCAAGACGGCCTTCGATGAAGCGTTCTCGAAGGAGTTGGGCGGGCCCGTAGACGTGTATTACGCGGGTAAGGCATTCATTTGCACCGAGGTGGTGCGGTGGGTGCGCGACGAGGGCCTGAACCTTGACGTGTGCTCGGGCGGTGAGCTGGCCGTGGCGTTGCGAGCGGGCATGCCGGGCGAGCGCATTGGGCTGCACGGCAACAACAAGTCGGACGCCGAGATCCTCCGTGCTCTGGAACACCGCGTGGGCCGTATTGTGGTGGATTCGCTCGCGGAGATCGAGCAGGTGGCGCGCCTCGCCGAGCGAGTCGGGGTGGTGGCGCCGGTGATGCTGCGCACCACCGTGGGGGTTGAGGCGCATACGCATGAGTTCATTGCGACGGCCCACGAGGACCAAAAGTTTGGCTTGTCGCTGGCGTCGGGGGCCGCGTTTGAGGCGGCCCGCCGGGTGGGCGAGTTGCCCGCTTTGAAGCTGCTGGGGCTGCATAGCCATATCGGCTCGCAGATCTTTGAAGTGGCGGGTTTTGAGGTCGCTGCGCGGCGGCTGCTCGCACTGTACGGTCGTATTGTCAACGAGTTGGGCCTGCCACTCGGCGAGGTCGACCTCGGCGGCGGCTACGGCATCATGTATAACTCCACCCACGTGCCCCTGCCCGTCGAGACCCTCGCCAAGGGCATGGCAGACATCGTCGCCCGCGAAATCGAGGCCCACCAGGTGCCCGCCCCGGTGGTCTCCATTGAACCCGGTCGCGCAATCGTTGGCCCCTCGACCTTTACGGTGTACACAGTGGGCATCACGAAGGACGTCACGCTAGACGGCGGCCAGTCGCGCCGCTACATCAGCGTCGACGGCGGCATGAGCGACAACATTCGCACGGCGCTCTACGACGCCGACTACTCGGCGACGCTCGCCAACCGGCGCTCGTCGGCCGAGCCGCGACTCAGCCGCGTGGTTGGTAAGCACTGCGAGAGCGGCGACATCATTGTCAAAGACGAGTTTCTGCCCGCTGACGTGGGCGAGGGCGACCTCATCGCGGTACCCGCCACGGGCGCGTACTGCCGGTCGCTCGCGTCCAACTACAATCACGCGTTGCGTCCGCCCGTGGTTGCGGTCAAAGATAATGAGGTACGCACGCTGATGCGGCGCGAAACCGAGGACGACTTGATGGCGCTCGACGTGGGGTAGGCGGGTTAGCCCGCATCGAATGCTCGCTGAACACTATGACGCGGGGCGCGCGGCGTCCCGCATGGTTCCTACAGATGATTGAGGTTGTGCCGGTGGTAAACCAGGCAGAAAAGTCCCAGGCCACGTACGGGTCCGCATCGGCTGAGGCCCTGCTCAAGGTGGCCGTACTCGGTTGCGGCGAGGTAGGCACGCAGGTAGTGAGACTGCTGCTGAGTCAAGCCGACGACTTCACGGCGCGCGTCGGCGCTCGCCTCGAACTCATCGGTGTTGCCGTGCGCGATGTTCAGCGCGAACGGCATCCCGACATCAGCCGCGACCTGCTGACGGCCGACGCCGAGCAACTCGTCAAGCGCGCAGACCTCGTGGTTGAGGTGATGGGTGGCATTGAACCCGCGCGCTCGCTCATGCTCACCGCCATTGAGCACGGGGCCTCCGTGATTACGGCCAACAAGGCCCTACTCGCGACCGATGGTCCCACCCTGTACGAGGCGGCGGATGCGGCGGGCGTCGACATTTCGTTCGAGGCCGCCGTCGCCGGCGCCATTCCGCTGATCCGCCCCATTCGCGAATCGATGGCGGGAGACCAGGTCAAGCGAGTGCTGGGTATCGTCAACGGCACCACCAATTACATCCTCGACGCCATGGCGACCACGGGCGCAACATTCGACGACGCCCTCGCAGACGCCCAGAAGTTGGGCTACGCCGAGGCCGACCCTACGGCAGACATCGAGGGGCACGATGCCGCTGCCAAGGCGGCCATCCTCGCGTCGCTCGCGTTCCACACTCGCGTCTCCATCAACGACGTCAAGTGCGGGGGCATCACCAAGGTCACGGCGGAAGACGTCAAGGCGGCCGACGAACTCGGCCACGTCATCAAATTGCTAGCGATTGTTGAGCGCGTGCCCTGCGGTGACGATCTGCCCGGCTGCGAGAAAGTTAGCGCGCGAGTCTTCCCCGTCATGCTGCCCTACGAGCATCCTCTCGCCAACGTGCGCGGCGCCTACAATGCTGTCTTTGTCGAGGCTGAGGCCGCCGGCAAGCTCATGTTCTACGGTGCGGGAGCGGGCGGCACGCCGACCGCGTCTGCCGTGCTCGGCGACCTGGTAGCGGCCGCTCGCCACCGCGTGCGTGGTGGCAGGGGCACGGGCGAATCGCGTTATGCCGACCTCGCGGTGCTGAGCATCGACGAGGTGTCGACCCGTTTCTACGTGAAATTGTCGGTGCTTGACCGTCCGGGCGTCCTCGCCACGGTGGCCAATATCTTCGCCAAACACGAGGTATCCATCGACACGGTGCGGCAGGTCATCGTGCCGACCGCGCCCGGCGGGTCCGAGTCGGGAGAAGCCCTGCTGAGCCTCGTGACCCACGAGGCCAGTGAGCGAGCCCTCGAAGCGACCGTAAACGACCTGAACAATCTTGATTCCGTGCAGTCAGTGCGTTCGCTGCTGCGTGTCGAAGGAGCATAAGCATGGCCACTCCGTGGCGGGGCGTGATCCCCGAATACTTTGACCGGCTTCCGTTCGCGGCCGGCGACCCGTTTGTCACTCTCGGCGAGGGCGGTACGCCCCTCGTGGCGGCGCACGCCCTGAGCAACCGCGTGGACAACGAGGTGTTTGTCAAGGTCGAGGGCGCGAACCCGACGGGCTCGTTCAAGGACCGCGGCATGGTGGTGGCTATGTCTCGGGTGCTGGCCACCGATGCCAGCACGGTCGTGTGTGCCTCGACGGGCAACACGTCGGCAGCGGCGGCCGCGTATGCGACCTACGCGGGACTGCAGTGTGCGGTGTTGCTGCCTGCGGGCAAGATCGCCAAGGGCAAACTGGCCCAAGCCATCGTGCACGGCGCGAAACTCATTCAGGTACAGGGCAACTTCGACGACTGCCTCGAAATCGCACGCAAGCTCGACACCGAGTACCCCATCGCACTGGTCAACAGCGTGAACCCCGACCGACTGCAAGGGCAAAAGACAGCCGCCTTTGAGGTCGTCGACGCCCTGGGTGACGCCCCGGACATGCACCTGCTGCCGGTGGGCAACGCGGGCAACATCTCGGCGTACTGGATGGGCTACCTGGAGTACTTCAACGACAAGGTCTCCACGAAGTGCCCGGCCATGTGGGGTTTTCAAGCCGCCGGTGCCGCGCCGCTCGTCAAGGGTGAGCCGGTGCTCGAGCCCGAAACCATCGCCACGGCCATTCGCATTGGCGCTCCCGCGTCGTGGGACCTCGCGGTCACGGCGCAGCGCGATTCGGGCGGCAAGTTCGAGGCCGTGACCGATGCCGAGATTTTGCAGGCGCAGGCGCTGCTCGCGGCCGAGGTCGGCGTGTTCGTGGAGCCGGCCTCCGCGGCAGGTGTCGCGGGCCTGCTGAAGAATGCCCAGGCAGGCACGTTGCCGCGCGGAAAGCGCATCGTCATCACCGTGACGGGTAATGGACTGAAGGACATCGAAACGGCACTGTCCTCAGCAGACGTGAAGCCCATCGAGATTGAGCCGACAGTAGCAGCCGCGGCAAAGGCCCTCGGTCTGTCATGAAGTTCGGCTGCTGATGAAGACGGCACTCTCCATGAAGATCGCGAATCTGCAGTCGCGGGTGAAGGTGCCCGCCACGAGCGCAAATCTCGGGCCCGGTTTTGACTGCATGGGTCTCGCGCTCAAGATCCATGACCTGCTCGAGGCCAGTGCCGTGACGGGTGCGACCGAAGTGAGCGTGGTCGGTGAGGGCGCCGGCTCCGTGCCTCAGGGAGAGGACCACCTGGTCGTGCGCGCGATGCGTCACCTGTTCGACTTCGTGGACGCACCGCAGACCGGTATTCGCCTTCGCTGCGTCAATCGGATCCCGCACGGTCGTGGCCTCGGCTCCTCGGCCGCGGCCGTCGTGGCAGGTCTGCTGCTTGCCAAGGGGCTCGTGTCGGAGCCCGAACTGCTGACGAACGAGGTATTGCTGCGTCTCGCCACCGAGTTTGAGGGGCACCCCGACAATGCCGCGCCGGCGATTTACGGGGGCTTCACGGCCGCCTGGATGGATGCCGAGCACCTGCCACACAGCGTCAATCTCGCGGCCGTGGCGGATCTTCCCGTCACCGTGTGCGTTCCGCAGGCCACCCTTGCGACCGCTAAGGCCCGCAGCGTTTTGCCGAGCCACGTGCCGCACTCCGATGCGGCATTTAATGCGGGTCGGGCAGCGCTCTTGGTGCACGCGCTCACGCAGGATCCCGCGCGACTCTTCGAGGCCACGCAGGATCGCCTGCATCAGGACTATCGGGCCGACTCGATGCGTCCGACCGCCGACTTGGTGACCCACCTGCGCGAGCGCGGCTTCGCGGCCACGGTGTCGGGTGCGGGGCCAACTATTGTGGTTTTGGGTGCCGACCTCGGGCAGGTAACACCGGTCGTGCGCGAGGCCGCAGCGCGTGAATCCGATTGGATAATGCGTTCGCCGGGAATAGATTCGATGGGCGCGCGGTTAATCGATACCGAGGGTGATCTGGCCTAATGTGCCAAGCTCGTGCTCGCGGCGTAGTTGAGTGTTGGCGCATAGATGTGATTTAGGGTGGATTCGCGGGCACTTCTGCCGAGCTCACTACCCAGCGTGTTATTCTTGTAGCAGCGGAAGCAGACGGCAAGTATTTCTATCCACAGAATGTGCACGGCGCTCCCTGGCATCCAGATTCTTATTCGGCGAACCACGTGAGGTTCGGCACCGAGAGCGTGTCTTCCGCAGTGATATTTAGCAGTGAATCACCCGTTTTTGGCATCACTGCGTCATCGGGCGCGTCTAGCCGCCCTCCTTCATCCACACGTTCTTCCTGCGCAATCTGAAGCCCAGGAGGAAAGGAAAAGTTCGTGACTGAAACGACTGCACCCGCTCGACTCCCTGCGCTGTCAACCATGCGCCTGCCCGAGTTGCAGCAGCTGGCCTCCACTATGGGAGTGCCTGGGTCCTCTGGCATGCGCAAGACCGACCTGGTTGCTGCGATTCGTGCCCACCGCGCCGCAAACGGCGGCGCCGCGCCCTCGCGCGCGGCCGAAACGAAGGCCCGCGGCGCCCAGGTTGAGGCACCCACCGCGACCTCCACTGCCGCGGACGCTCCCGTGGCTGAGCAGGCCTCGTCGGGCCGGGGAGCGCCCCGCCGCGCGGTAGCCGCAGCGGGAGCGCCGGCGCGAGCCGAGTCGCCCCGCGAACCCGCGACCGTTGATCTTGAGTTGCCCGGCGCAGCGCAGGAGTCCTCCGACGCGGGCGATGGCACCGATTCCGCCGGGGGCCGCGGCGTGCGTCGGGGCCAGCGTGGCCGCCGCGGCTCGGGCGCCAAGACCGACGCCCCTGCCATTGACCCCGCCACGATCCCGCTTGACCTGCCGCCCGCGCGCGAGGCTGCTGGCAGTCGCCTTGCCGAGATCGAACTCGAACTGCCGGTCGTGCAAACCCGCGAGGAACGCGCAGCTGCCGAGGGCGACAAGCCGACGTGGGAGCGCGGCGGCAATCGCCGCGACCGTAACAACCGCCGCGAGCGGAACACGCGTTTCGACCGCGCGGGTGAGACCAGCGCCGAGAGCGAATCGACCGAAGAGCGTCAGCAGGGCGGCCGCAACGATAACCAGTCGGCGGGTCGCAACGAGCGCAACAACCGCAACGATCGCAACAATCGTAACGATCGTAACGATGGTCAGGCCTCCGGCCGTAACAACCGCAATGACCGCAATGACCGCAATGACCGCAATGACCGCAATAACCGTGCCCAATTCGACGAGGACGAAGACGGACGCGGGCGCCGCCGCAGCCGGTTCCGTGACCGCAACGAGCGCAAGCGTCGTGGCCGCGGCAACGACATGGGACAGTACGAAGACATTGAGGTCCATGAGGGCGACGAGTTGCTGCAGGTCAAGGGCATTCTCGACATCAAAGACAACTACGCGTTCCTGCGCACCCAGGGCTACCTGCCCGGCCCCAACGACTGCTACGTTGCGATGGGCATGGTCAAGCGTTTCGGCCTGCGCAAGGGCGACGCGATCATCGGCATGGTGAAGGCACCGCGCGACGGCGACCAGCAGAACAATCGCCAGCAGGCGAAGTTCCAGGCCGTGGTCAGCGTGGAGTTCGTCAATGGCCGCCCCGTCGAAGACGCCAAGAGCCGCGTCGAGTTCGGTAAACTCACGCCCCTGTACCCCCAGGAGCGACTGCGTCTCGAGACCGATGAAAAGGTTCTCTCGACCCGCATCATCGACATCGTGTCGCCCATCGGTAAGGGCCAGCGCGGCCTCATCGTGGCTCCCCCCAAGGCCGGTAAGACCCTGATCCTGCAGGCCATCGCGAACGCGATCACGACGAACAATCCCGAGGTTCACCTCATGGTCGTGCTCGTCGATGAACGCCCCGAAGAGGTCACCGATATGCAGCGCACGGTGAAGGGTGAGGTCATTGCCTCGACCTTCGACCGTCCCGCTGAAGACCACACCACGGTCGCTGAACTCGCCATCGAGCGCGCCAAGCGCATCGTCGAGACGGGCCGCGACGTCGTGATCCTGCTCGATTCGATCACCCGACTGGGCCGCGCCTACAACCTGGCCGCCCCGGCGTCCGGTCGAATTCTCTCGGGTGGCGTCGACTCGAGCGCCCTCTACCCGCCCAAGCGCTTCTTTGGTGCCGCCCGCAATATCGAAAACGGTGGTTCGCTCACCATCTTGGCCACGGCCCTGATCGAGACCGGCTCCAAGATGGACGAGGTGATTTTCGAGGAGTTCAAGGGCACCGGCAACATGGAACTGCGCCTGGACCGCCGACTGGCCGACAAGCGCATCTTCCCCGCCGTCGACGTGAACGCGTCGGGCACGCGCCGCGAAGAGGTGCTGATGAGTTCGGAAGAACTCAAGATCATCTGGCGCCTGCGCCGTGCTCTCGCCAACCTCGACCCTCAGATGGTGCTCGAGACCGTGCTGGGCAAGTTGAAGACCACGCACTCGAACGGCGAGTTCCTGATGACGGTCTCCAAAAACATGCCCGGCTCGAACGACGACGAGCGCGGCAACTAGCGTCACTACCCGGTGTGGGGCAGTGTCCAAGGCGACACCCTCCTCGGTTGAGTTCCGAGGGCACTGTCTCTACACTTGACTGTTGGCTCCGGTTCACGACAGCAGATCACAAGATCATGAGCCTGACGACCCGGCGGCCCTTTGAATCCATAGGAGAAAACACATCATGCGTAGCGATATTCACCCCGAGTACGTAACCACCACGGTGGTCTGCACCTGCGGTAACACGTTCGAGACCCGCAGCACCGAGACGAAGGGCGAAATTCGCGCCGACGTCTGCAACAACTGCCACCCCTTCTACACGGGCAAGCAGAAGATCCTCGACACGGGCGGCCGCGTGGCTCGCTTCCAGGCTCGCTACGGCAAGAAGTAGCCTTCTCGCGACGCCGGTACTCGCCCCAGGTGAGTACCGGCGTCGTTTGTATTCCCCGCTGGATTCCCATCGGCCGTCGCCGAGCACACTCATCGGAAAGTCACCATGTTTGAAACCGTTCACCCGCTGCTGGCGGAACACGCCGACCTCGAACAGCAGATGCAGGACCCTGCCCTGCACGCCGATGCCGCGAAGGCGCGCTCCGTCGGCCGCCGCTACGCCGAACTGGGCATGGTCGTGAACGCGTATCGCACCTGGAAGTCGGCCTGCGACGACCGCGAGGCCGCCGCCGAGTTGGCGGATGAAGACGAATCCTTCGCGGCCGAGGTCGAGTCGCTTGACGTCAAGATTGTCGAATACCAAGTGGTGCTCGAAGAACTGCTCGCGCCGCGCGACCCCGATGACGCTCGCGACGCCCTGCTCGAAGTGAAGGCCGGCGAGGGGGGCGCCGAATCGGCGCTGTTCGCAGGAGACCTGTTGCGCATGTACCTGCGGTACGCCGAGCGCAAGGGCTGGACCACCCAGATCGTGAACTCCACCGAATCTGACCTGGGCGGCATCAAGGAAGCCACCGTGGCCATCAAGGCCAAGGGCAACCCGACTCCCGCCGAGGGGGTCTGGGCGCAAATGAAGTTTGAGGGCGGCGTGCACCGCGTGCAGCGTGTGCCCGCGACCGAATCTCAGGGGCGCATCCACACGTCTGCCGCGGGCGTGCTGATTGCCCCCGAGGCCGACGACGCGAGCGATGACGAACTGCTGGCCGAAATGCTCACGCCGAACTCGCTGCGCATCGACGTGTATCGCTCGTCCGGCCCGGGCGGGCAGTCGGTCAACACCACCGACTCGGCCGTGCGCATCACGCACCTACCCTCGGGCGTCGTGGTTTCGTGCCAAAACGAGAAGAGCCAGTTGCAGAACAAGGAGTCTGCCATGCGCATCTTGAAGGCGCGCCTCTTGCAGATGGTGCGTGAAGAGCAGGATGCCGCCGCGAATGAAACGCGGCGCAGTCAGGTGCGCACGATGGACCGCTCGGAGCGGATTCGCACCTACAATTTTCCCGAGAATCGCATCTCGGACCACCGCACGGGCTACAAGGCGTACAACCTTGACGCCGTGTTGGACGGCGAACTCGGCCCGATCATCGAGTCGTGCATCGTGGCCGATAAGGCCGCCCGCCTCGCGGCACCCACCGACTAATGCAGCAGGCGGCGTGGCGGCAAGTGCTAGTCGCGGCCATTGAACAGCTGCATGCGGCGGGGGTGCCCTCGCCCGAGGTCGACGCGCGGGCACTCATCGCGCACGCCCTCGGTCGCGACTCGTTTCATCCACTCGCGGAGCCATCCCTCGACGCCGCAGGGTTCGCTGCCTTTGAGCAGCGGCTGCGGCCATTGCTGGAGCGGCGCTGCGCGCGCGAACCCCTGCAGTTGATCGTGGGCACCACGGGTTTTCGCTACCTCACCCTCGAGGTCGCGCGGGGTGTCTTCGTGCCCCGGCCGGAAACCGAGGTGGTTGCCGGGGCGGCCATCGACGAGTTACACCGTCGCGCCCAGGCCGGCGCCACCGGACTACGCGCGGCGGATCTCTGCAGCGGCAGCGGCACTATCGCGGTGAGCGTGGCCGCGGAGTGCCCCGGCGTTCAGGTGTTTGCCGCCGAGATCAACCCGCTGGGCGTCGAGCTGACGGCGCGCAACGCGGCCCGAGCCAGAGTAGCGGTCACGGTTGCCCATTCGGACGCCGCGGCACCCGGTCTCTGGGCCGACCTCCTGGGCACCTTCGACGTGGTGGTGTCGAACCCTCCGTACATTCCCGCCGCCGCGCTCCCGCGTGATGCCGAGGTGCTTGACTATGATCCGCATGAGTCGCTATTCGGTGGGGGAGCCGACGGACTCGACGTGCCCCGTCGCATCATGCGGAAGGCAGCGGACCTGCTGCGCCCCGGCGGGCTGTTCGTGATGGAACACGCCGATCTGCAGGGAGAGTCAACGCGCGCCGCGCTGGGGCAGTTGACCTGCTTTGACGCGATTGCGACCTGCGTTGATTTGACGGGACGCGACCGTTACCTGGTGGGGCGGCGCACCTAGAATAAGGTGTCAAGACATTTCGTGAAAGACTATGAGCGTGAGCCTGATTGATTTGAACGCCCCCGAGGCGGGCAACGGCACCGAGGCGATTGCGTCCGCGGCCACCGCCCTCTCGTCCGGCGACCTGGTCGTGTTGCCGACCGATACCGTCTACGGCGTTGCGGCAGAAGCCTTTTCGCCGGCCTCGGTGGAAAAACTCCTGAATGCCAAGGGGCGCGACCGCACCATGCCACCACCCGTCCTGGTGGCCTCCAAGGCCGTGCTCGACGCGCTCACGGTCGACGCGGGCGAAGACGTACACGGCTGGGTCGAACGCTTTTGGCCGGGCCCGCTCACCATCATTTGCAAGGCGCAGCCCATGATCGCGTGGGACCTGGGCGAAACTCGCGGCACCGTCGCGTTGCGCATGCCCGACCACCCGGTGGCTCTTGAACTGCTTCGCGTGACGGGGCCCCTGGCCGTGTCCAGTGCCAATCTGACGGGTCAGCCTGCCGCGCTCACGGCTGCCGATGCGCAGGTGCAGCTCGGAGATTCGGTCGCCGTGTATCTCGAGGCGGGGCAGGCCAATCTCGGTGAGCCCTCCACGATCATCGACGCGACGCAGACGCCGCCGCGCGTCGTGAGGCTGGGTGCGCTGAGTCTCAAGCAGTTGCGCGAGGTCGCCCCCGTGAGCGCGCCGGTCGGCCACCCCGAGGAGGCCCTGGCCGCTGCGGAAGCCGCACAGGCCGAGGTTGGAGGCGCTGCCAAGGAGGCCGAAGGGGCGTCCGCGGGTGACGCCGCTGTTTCCACTGACACCGCTGGCCCCACTGACACCGCCACGACGACCACCCCGCGCCGCGCGCACGGTCGCCGCGCCCGCACCCTGGTGCCCGAAGGTTCCGACTCCGCGCCTACAGAGACCATCGAATCCGCCTAGGCGGTGGCGCGTGAGAACCTACCTCTTTGTCGCACTGATCGCCGCGATCGTCACCTACATGACGGTGCCGCTGGCGCGTCTCGCGTCGTTCCGCCTCAAGGCAACAAAGCCACCCGGCGAACGCGACGTGCACAAGGGGCCCATGCCGCGACTCGGCGGGCTAGCCATGCTCGCGGGGGCCACGGCCGCAGTCTTCGCGGCCCAACGAGCCCCGTTCCTGAGCGGCGTTTTCACGATAGACAACCGTGTGTGGGTGATCTTCGCGGCGGCCACGGTGATGTGCCTGCTCGGTGCCCTCGACGATATCAAGGCGCTGTTTTGGGCGCATCGACTCGCCATTCAGCTCTTGGTCGGTTGGTTTCTGGCGTCCCAGGGCGTCAGCCTGCTGACCCTGCCGATTGGCGGAGTCGTGGTGGGCTCGTACGCGATGTCGATGGCCGTCACTATCCTCCTGTTCGTCGTCGTGGTCAATGCCGTGAATTTCATCGACGGCCTCGACGGACTCGCCGCGGGCGTCGTGCTGATCAGCGCGGGAGCGTTCTTTCTCTTCACCTATCAACTCACCCGGGGCACGAACCCAGAAAACTACTCCTCACTCGCGACCCTCGTGACCGCCGTGCTGATTGGCCTGTGTGTGGGATTCCTGCCACATAATTCGCACCCGGCACGCATCTTCATGGGCGATTCGGGGGCCTACCTGCTGGGCACCCTACTCGTGACGGCGACCATCACCGTGACCGGACAGGTCAACCCGAGCGACTTCCAGGGCGAGGCCGATAACCTAGCTCTCTTGCCCATGTTGGTGCCTCTCGCGTGCCTGTTTGTGCCGCTGGCCGATTTCGCCGGTGCGGTGATTCGTCGCATCGCGCGCGGTTCGTCACCGTTCAAGCCCGACGGCCAGCACTTTCATCACCTGCTCATGAAACTGGGCCACACGCACAGGCGCGCGGTGCTGGTGATGTACCTGTGGACGACGTTCATCGCGGGTGGCACCGTTACAATTGGAGTGCTCGAACCGCGGGCCTGGGCCACCGTTCTCGTAGTCGGCTTCGGGCTTTGCGTCATCATGACGTTCGGCGCCATACCGAACTTTGTGCTCCCCAAGCGGCTGGCTCGACTCACCGCCGTCGAGGAGGACACCCCCGACCCCGCGGAAGTTCCCGGTGGCCTCACGGTCGCGGTACCCACGGACGCCCCCGCACCGCGCGGCGCGCAGGTCGCCCCGCCCGCGTCGCAGCAGCAGAGCCCACCGACCCCTCCACGCCATTCAGCAGACTAGGACCAGCATGTCGCATCGCGAACTCGACCAGGCCACACAGGAATCGCTCGGCAAGGTGTTGCGCCGGGCGGGGCTCTGGTGCGGCGCCCTGGGCCTCGCCGTTGCCGTGCTCGGAGGCGTGCTGGGCCTCGTGTTGGGTGGTCAGAGCGCCATGTGGGGCGCCATCCTGGGCGGCGGAGTCGGGCTCATCTTCAGCCTCATCACGGTCGCCTTGGCGATGGGCGGCCAGAACCTGAACATCATCGGCCTCAGCGGCGTCATGCTGGGTGGCTGGTTCGGCAAGATGCTACTCGTCGCCATCGGCATGTACTTTCTGGCGCAACACGACTTCTACAATCGCGTGGTCTTCTTCGTCGCCCTGATCATCGTCGTGCTGGGCGGGGCCACCCTGGACGCCATGGCGGTGCAGCGAGGGCGGATTCCCTACGTGACGCCGACCCGGCTGCGTGAGATTCAGGCCGAGGGCGAGAAAGGTATCGCCGAGGCCCGGGCTCGCGCGAACGCCGAGGCGGAATTGCGCGGCGACGAGGCAGCGACCGAGGCGGAGTTACGTGGCGACGAGAAGTAGTCGGCGGGTCGTCCGGGTGGATTGAGCGTAAACACTATGGGACTCTAGGCCCACGCGCTCGTGAATTGGCCGCGCAAATGAGGGCCGGAGGCGTCCGATAGGGGCGCAGTTCACACAATGGTCTGCGACGAATGTCGAACAAAACGAAAACGGTTGATAGACTGTCATCGACACATCGCCCCCACCGTTTGAGCACAGAGTCTCTCAGGCGTTCGGTGCGAACCCGATGACGGCACCCGTCAAAGCTGGTCATTCGGGTTCATGCGCACCACACGACTCGTAAACTTGTTCTGGATTCTGGTTGCGGGGCACTACCTGCGTCGCACGCGTTGGAATCTTCGATGCGATAGCCACCGTTGGTGCGTGTCCTGGCGCTACATCACGTGGCCGTGAATGTAACGCTTTCTTGTCCAGTAATCACCGGCCGCATGTGTACTCATGCGGCCCCGAGGTGGGGAGAGAACCCTGCTCGCCCAAGCGATCACAAGTTACGTAAGCGCTGCTGACGGTGGCGAATCCTATACTCCGCCCTCGATCTCCGAGTTCTTCCCCCCAGCGATCTGGGGAGCCGGAACACCGTTTGAGTTCAACCGCATTCAGTTGGTTCGCTGGATCATGCTGGCGGCTCTCCTCCTCTTCTTCGTGCTGGTTGCCAACCGCTCCAAGATCGTGCCCGGTCGCGTCCAGAACGTCGCCGAAATGGGCCTCGACTTCGTGCGCAACAGCATCGCGTTCGAAATCCTCGGCGAGAAACTGGGGCGCAAGTACGTCACGATGCTCACCGTCATCTTCTTCACGGTGCTCACGATGAACCTCGCGGGAGTGATCCCGTTCCTGAACATCCCCGGTACCAGCACCATCGCGTTGCCGCTGCTGCTCGCCCTGTGGGTCTACATCACCTACCTCGCGGCCGGCTTCAAGGAGCACGGTTTCGGCGGGTTCCTCAAGAGTCAACTGATGCCGTCCGGCGTGCCCGCGGGCATGTACGTGCTGCTGATCCCGCTCGAGTTCCTGCAGGTCTTCATCCTTCGACCCGCGACGCTCACGATCCGTCTGCTCGCCAACATGATTGGCGGACACCTCATGCTGGTGTTCTTCTTCGGCTCGGCCAGTTACCTGCTGCTTCAGGCGGATGCCATTTTGAAGCCCATCGCGGTCCTCTCTTTCGCAGGCGGTTTCCTCTTTACCCTGTTCGAATTGCTGGTCGCCTTCCTGCAGGCCTATATCTTTGCCCTGCTGGCCGCGGTCTACATTCAGATGTCGACCTCGCACGAACACTAAGACTTACAACTTCATATCGCCCTCCCGTCGTCTGACGTGAGGATCAACCCCTTAGACGATTCGCATACTGCGAATCGCCCAACGGAAGGAAAACACGTTGAACAGCGAAATTCTCGCGGAACTTAACGGCAACGCGGCTGCCATCGGCTACGGCCTGGCTGCCATCGGCCCCGGCATCGGCATCGGCATCCTCGTCGGTAAGACCATCGAAGGCATGGCCCGCCAGCCCGAAATGGCCGGTCAGCTTCGCGCCACCATGTTCCTCGGCGTTGCATTCACCGAAGCGCTCGCGCTGCTCGCCCTGGTCGCTGGCTTCCTCTTCGGCTAAACATCATGACTCAGCAAGCAGAAGTTATCGCTGCGGCCCTGGCCGAAGAGCATAACCCTCTGATTCCCGCCTGGTACGACATCATCGGCTCGGCGTTGGTGCTGGTCATCATTGGCTTTGTCTTTGCGAAGTTCATCCTTCCCAAGTTGAACGCCGTGCTTGATGAGCGCACCAAAATGATCGAGGGTGGCATCAACCAGGCCGCCAATGCCAAGGCCGAAGCTGAAAAGCTCATGGCCCAGGCCAAGACAGAGGTCGACGCGGCGCACGCCGAGGCCGCCAAGATCCGTGAAGAGGCGCGAGCCGAAGGCTCGAAAATCATCGCCGAAATGCGCGAGCAGGCCAAGAGCGAGTCGGAACGACTCGTTCAGACGGCGCACGTGCAGTTGACCGCGGAACGCCAGCAGGTCGTGAACTCGCTGCGCACCGAGGTGGGCACCCTCGCCACTGATCTGGCATCGAAGATCGTCGGAGAATCGCTGACCGATTACGCACGCTCGACGCGCGTTGTCGACCGCTTCATCGAAGATCTCGAAAAGAATCAGTCCCTCGTAAGCACGCAGGAGCAGTAAATGAATGGTGCATCTCGTGCAGCTTTCCAGAGCGTCGCAGATACGTTTGAGTCCGATCTCAAAAAGGCCGGCGCTACGGCGCTGGCACTGGGTGAAGAGCTCTTCCAGGTCGTCGCATTGCTCGACTCCAACGGCAGCCTCCGCCGTTCCCTGACCGACCCCGGTCGAGACGGTAACGACAAGGCGGCCCTGGCGAAGAGCATTTTCACTGGCAAGCTCGACGATCGTGTTGTCAAGGCACTCGCAGAACTCGCCAGCCAGCGGTGGTCCGATGATGGCGACATCATCGAGGCCTGCGAACGGCTCGGCGTGGCAGCAGTGTTTGCCAGCACCGAAGCGAGCGGCGACTTCGACCGAGTCGAATCCGAGTTGTTCCGCTTCGAGCGCACGATCGCCGGTTCGCACGAGTTGTCCGGCGCCCTCAGTAACCCCGTACTTACGAGTGCCGAAGCGTCGGCACTGGTGCAGGGTCTCCTGAAGGGCAAGGCTGCACCCGCCACCGTTGTGTTGGCACAGCAGGCGGCCGCCTCGCAGCGCGGAGTCAAGGTGACCGCGAGGCTACAACGCTTCGCAGAGACCGCCGCAAATCGACGCGCCCGGCTGATTGCAACCGTTACGAGCGCCGTGAAACTGAGCCAGGCGCAAGAGACGCGCCTGGCCGCCGCATTGCGCAAGTTGTACGGGCGCGACGTTCAGATCAACGCCCTCGTAGATGCCGAGATTATTGGCGGCATGCAGGTCCGTGTAGGTGAAGAACTGATCGACGCGACGACCGCATCGCGACTCGCACAGGCCCGCCGCCACGTGGCTGGCTAACACACATCTTTGGCGGGCATCGCTCGCCGACCCACTGACGATCCCGGCCACGGCCGGAACATAGGAGCAGAGACTGGCGATGGCAGAGCTCAATATTCGTCCCGATGAAATCAGGGACGCACTCGACAAGTACGTAGCGTCGTACGACCCCAATGCGGCGTCGCGCGAAGAAATTGGCCGCGTGAGCCAATCGATGGACGGCATTGCCCGCATCGAGGGTCTGCCCGGCATCATGGCCAACGAACTGGTGCGCTTCGAAGACGGTACGCAGGGCATCGCCCTGAACCTCGAAGAGCGCGAGATCGGCGCCGTTGTGCTCGGTGAGTTCAGCGGCATCGAAGAGGGCCAGCCCGTGTACCGCACGGGTGAGGTGCTTTCGGTTGCCGTGGGCGACGGCTATCTGGGCCGCGTCGTGGACGCCATGGGCAACGCCATTGACGGCCTCGGCGACATCGAAACGGTCGGCCGCCGCGCACTCGAACTGCAGGCCCCCGGCGTCATGCAGCGTAAGTCGGTTAAAGAACCGCTGCAGACCGGCATCAAGGCCATCGACGCGATGATCCCGATCGGCCGTGGCCAGCGACAGCTGATCATTGGTGACCGCCAGACCGGCAAGACGGCGATCGCGGTTGACACCATCATCAACCAGAAGGCCAACTGGGAGTCGGGCGACGTCAACAAGCAGGTCCGCTGCATCTACGTCGCAGTCGGCCAAAAGGGTTCGACCATCGCGGCCGTTCGCGGCGCGCTGGAAGAGGCCGGTGCCCTCGAATACACGACCATCGTGGCCGCCCCCGCGTCCGACCCCGCCGGCTTCAAGTACATTGCCCCCTACACGGGCAGCGCCATCGGCCAGCACTGGATGTACGAGGGCAAGCACGTCCTCATTGTGTTCGATGACCTGTCGAAGCAGGCTGAGGCCTACCGCGCCGTGTCACTGCTGCTGCGTCGCCCGCCGGGCCGCGAGGCCTACCCCGGCGACGTATTCTACCTGCACTCCCGCCTTCTCGAGCGCTGTGCCAAGCTGTCCGACGCCATGGGCGGCGGCTCGATGACGGGCCTGCCCGTCATCGAAACCAAGGCCAACGACGTCTCGGCGTACATTCCGACCAACGTCATCTCGATCACCGACGGCCAGATCTTCTTGCAGTCGGACCTCTTCAACGCTAATCAGCGCCCCGCTGTGGACGTCGGCATCTCGGTGTCGCGCGTCGGTGGCTCGGCCCAGGTGAAGTCGATGAAGAAGGTTTCGGGCACGCTCAAGATCTCGCTCGCCCAGTTCCGCGACCTCGAAGCGTTCGCCATGTTCGCCTCGGACCTCGACGCCGCCTCGAAGGCGCAGCTGGTTCGCGGCGCCCGCCTCATGGAACTGCTCAAGCAGGACCAGTACTCGCCGTTCCCCGTCGAAGACCAGGTCGTCTCCGTATGGGCCGGCACCACCGGAAAGCTCGACGACGTTCCCGTCGAAGACGTGCGTCGCTTCGAGACCGAAATGCTCGAGTTCCTGCGTCATCAGACCGATCTGCTCACCACCCTGCGTGAGACGAACAACCTGGACAGCGACACGGAGGCCGGCCTCGAAACCGCCATCGCGCAGTTCAAGCGTGGTTTCCGCACGGGTGAGGGCCACGCCCTCGTCTCGGCAGGTCACGAAGAGCACGACGCGCTCGATGCCGACGAGGTTGAGCACGAACAAATCGTCCGTCAGCGCTGATCGCCGTTCGATCACCTGAAGACAAGTAAGGACGAGAGGAAAACATGGGAGCACAGCAACGCGTATATCGCAATCGCATCAAGTCAACGAAGGGCCTGAAGAAGATCTTCAACGCCATGGAGTTGGTCTCCGCGTCGCGTATCGCCAAAGCTCAAGCTCGTGTGGCCGCCTCGACGCCGTACGCCAACGCCATCACCCGCGCGGTGTCGGCTGTGGCTACGAACGCGGGGGACGTGCAGCACCCCATGCTCGAAGAACGTACTGACACCAACAAGGTCGCGGTTTTGCTGGTAACGGCAGACCGCGGCCAGGCCGGTGCCTACTCTTCGAACGTGATCAAGCGCGCGGCTGAACTGGCCGAACTGCTCGAAGACGAAGGCAAACAGCCCGTGTTCTACGTGGCCGGTCGCAAGGGCGTGTCCTACTTCCGGTTCCGCAACCGCGCCCTGGCGCACGAGTGGACCGACATTTCGGACAAGCCCCAGTCCGCGGACGCCAACGCCATCGCCAAGGTGCTGCTCGCGGCCTTCGCGGCGGCGCCCGGAGACGGCGGCGTCAGCGAACTGCACATCGTGTTCACGCGCTTCAGGTCGATGGTGAGCCAGGAACCCACCGTGATTCGGTTGCTTCCGCTGGAGGTCGTCGATGGGGTCACGAAGTCGGAGAGCGACATCGTGCCGCTGTATGACTTCGAGCCCGATGCTGCCGGGGTGCTCGACGCGCTGTTGCCACGCTACATCGAGAGCCGCATCTTTAACTGCCTGCTGCAGGCCGCGGCGTCCGAGCATGCGGCCCGCCAGCGCGCCATGAAGGCCGCTTCGGATAACGCCCAAGAACAGATTCGTAACTTCACGCGACTGGCCAACTCGGCACGTCAGGCTGAAATTACCCAGGAAATCAGTGAGATCGTCGGCGGCGTCGACGCCCTCGCCTCTGCCAGCAAGAAGAAGCGCTGACGCGCGACTCTTACGACGACGCGCTGACGCGCGCGTTTACCCGAAGAAGCAATCACTCGCTTCGACTAGCGCGCAAGCGTTGACTCAGTGAAGAAGGACATCATGACTGTAACTGCACAGGATGCGGCGGCCGTTCACACCGGCCCCGGCATCGGTCGAGTTGCCCGTGTTACGGGCGCCGTGGTCGACATCGAATTTCCCGCCGATGCGATCCCCGAAATCTACAACATGCTCCTGGTCGGCATCTCGATCCCGGGGCAGCCAACCTACCAGTTGGCGCTCGAAGTAGCCCAGCACCTTGGCGACAACCTCGTGCGCGCCATTGCCCTCAAGCCCACGGACGGCCTCGTGCGTGGCGCCGAGGTCACCGACACGGGTGCAGCCATCTCGGTGCCCGTGGGTGACGTGACCAAGGGCCGCGTGTTCGACACGGTCGGCAACGTGCTGAACCTTCCCGAGGGTGAAACCCTCGAGATCAGCGAGCGCTGGCCGATCCACCGCAAGGCACCCAACTTCGACCAGCTCGAGTCCAAGACTCAGATGTTCGAGACGGGCATCAAGGTCATCGACCTGTTGACCCCCTACGTACAGGGCGGCAAGATCGGTCTGTTCGGTGGTGCCGGCGTCGGCAAGACCGTTCTGATTCAAGAAATGATCTACCGCGTGGCCAACAACCACAACGGTGTGTCGGTGTTCGCGGGCGTCGGTGAGCGTACCCGTGAAGGCTGGGACCTGATCGAAGAAATGACCGACTCGGGCGTTATCGACAAGACCGCCCTCGTCTTCGGCCAGATGGATGAGCCGCCGGGCACACGTCTGCGTGTGGCCCTGGCCGCCCTGACCATGGCCGAGTACTTCCGCGACGTGCAGAAGCAGGACGTGCTGTTGTTCATCGACAACATCTTCCGCTTTACGCAGGCTGGTTCTGAGGTTTCGACCCTGCTCGGCCGCATGCCCTCGGCCGTGGGTTACCAGCCCAACCTGGCCGACGAAATGGGTGTGCTCCAAGAGCGCATTACGTCGACGCGTGGTCACTCGATTACGTCGCTGCAGGCCATCTACGTGCCCGCAGATGACTACACCGACCCGGCCCCCGCGACGACGTTCGCCCACCTGGACGCCACGACCGAACTGTCGCGTGATATCGCATCGCGTGGTCTGTACCCCGCCGTGGATCCGCTGGCCTCGACCTCGCGCATTCTCGACCCCCGCTACATCGGCGCGGATCACTACGAGACTGCCACGCGCGTGAAGCAGATTCTGCAGCGCAACAAGGAACTTCAGGACATCATCGCTATCCTCGGCGTCGACGAGCTCAGCGAAGAAGACAAGACGGTCGTGAACCGCGCCCGCCGTATCCAGCAGTTCCTCTCGCAGAACACCTATATGGCCGAGCAGTTCACCGGCGTGGAGGGCTCGACCGTTCCCATGCAGGACACCATCGAAGGCTTCCGGGGCATCTGCGACGGCGAATTCGACCACATTGCCGAGCAGGCGTTCTTCAACGTCGGCGGCATTGACGATGTGCTGCGTAACTGGGACCGGATCCAGAAGGAAATCGGTCACTAATCCTGTGGCTGCCGCCGCCTCGTGCGGCGGCGGTCCGCACGGTCCACTCGTGACCGGGCCCGACAAGGTGTGAAAGGAGCAGCGTATGAGCACGTTGCAGGTTGATATTGTGGCGGAGGATCAGACCATCTGGAGCGGCGAGGCCGTTCAGGTCGTGGTGCCCTCGATCACCGGCGAAATGGGTATTCTGCCCCGCATGGCGCCCACCTTGGCCGTCCTGCGTCAGGGCGAAGTGCGCGTCAAGTTTGCCTCGGGCGACGTGAAGAAGTTCGACGTACTCGGTGGGTTCGTCTCGGTGGACAATAGCCGGGTCACGATCCCCGTGGACAGCACGCCAAACTAAACGGACAGCGCCATGATGAGCACAATTATGTGGATCCTCGTCGTGGCTGCGCTGTGTATCGGCGCCGTAGCGATCGCTTTGATCCTGCGGCGCCGAGCGCTTTCCCGGGCACCCGGCTCGTTCGAATGCGCTCTCAAATTTCATGCGAACGACCACTGGCACAATGGGGTGGCCCGCTTTCACATCGATCGCATCGAGTGGTACCGCTCGCTTAACCTGTCTCCTCGGCCGCAACGCACGTGGCCCCGCCGCGAGTTCGAGATTACGGCACGGGACGCCCTGCCCGAGGGAATCCCGGAACTCAGCGCCGTGCCCGCCTTTAAGGTGACGTGCGCGTGGGGCGAGGGCGGCGCAACGCTGGAGTTGGCCCTCGGCCAGGGTGACCTGCACGCGCTCAGCAGTTGGTCCGAGTCGGCGCCTCCGGGCGCGTCTGGCCCGTTGGGCAGCCATCTTTAGGGCGACTGCCCGCAGTAGAGCGTGGGCATAAAGCAGGGGGGACGCCGCTCGCCCCCCCTTTTTTCGTGCCGCCCCGGTTACGCGGGCACGGGGGCTCCCGCCCGCAGCACACCGAGCACGCCGAATGCGTCATCACAGAGCAGCACGTCGGCGCGCTTACCGGGCTCAAGGCTGCCCCGGTCGCTGTCGAGGCTGAGCACTCGCGCGGGGGTGAGCGCCGCCGCCGCGACGGCCTGTTCGAGGGGAACGCCCGCGGCGACGGTGCGGGCCACGACCTCAATGAGGTGCGCCGTGCCACCCGCGATGGAGTCGCCCTCGGCGAGGCGCGCGACGCCATCGGCAACCCTCACCGCGAGGGCCCCCAACTGATAGGTGCCGTCGGGCATGCCGCACGCGGCCATGGCGTCGGTGACGAGCGCGATGCTGTCCGCGCCCACCAGGGCAAACACCTCCCGCACCGTGTCGGGGGAGAGGTGTACGTTATCGGCGATCAACTCGACCACGGCGCGGCCGTCCCGCCCGGGTCGCGCGGCCGCGAGCAGTTCAAGAATCGGGCCATCCGTGCGATGGTGCACGGGCCGCATGCCGTTGAAAAGGTGCGTTGCGGTGAGCGCGATGGGAGCGTCGGTGCCCGCGAGGGTCGCCGCGATGGCGGCGCGCGTGGCGGTCGCGGTGGCGTCGGTGTGCCCGATGCTGGGAATGACGCCGCCCTCCTGCAGGGCGGCGATGAGCTCGTGAGAGCCGGCCTGCTCGGGCGCGTAGGTCATGGTGCGCAGGTGGCCGCGAGCGGCGGCCAGCATGTCGGCGACCAGGTCGAGGTCGACGTCGAGAATCGAGGCGGGGTCTTGCGCCCCGCAGCGTAGCCGCGACAGGAACGGTCCCTCGCTGTGGATGCCCACGAGGGTGCCCGCATCGCACTCGTCGGCGAGCAGCGAGAGTCGTTCGAGCAGCACCTCGCGCGTGTCGGTGACGAGCGAGGCGAGCATGGACGTCGTGCCGTGGCGCAGGTGCTCGCTCGTGGCCCGTCGCACGAGGTCCGGGGTGTGGGCATTGGGAAACCCAGCCCCCGCGCCACCGTGACAGTGCAGGTCAATGAGGCCCGGGAGCACCCAGGTGGCCGTGCGGGTGTGCTCGGCCACGGGGGCGTCCGCGGCGAGGCCCACATAGGCGATGCGACCGTCGGCCGCGATGCCCACGGCCCCCCGCTCCAGTAGGCTCGGGTCGCCCGAACTGGGCGTGAGCACGACGGTGCCGTGGATGAGGGTGGTCAGCTCTGCGGTCATGTCAGCCTTTCGGGCGTCGTGCGATGCCGGCGGTTTAGAAGAGGCGGCTCTCGATGTCGTCGACGCCCTTGAGCGCGTCGTAGTCGAGCACGACGCAGTCGATACCGCGATCCTGCGCGAGCACTCTGGCCTGGGGTTTGATCTGTTGGGCCGCGAAGATGCCGCGCACGGGGGCGAGCCGCGGGTCGCGATTGAGCAATTCAAGGTAGCGCGTGAGCTGTTCGACGCCGTCGATTTCGCCGCGGCGTTTCACCTCGATGGCGACCGTGGAGCCCGCGTCGTCGCGCGCCAGGATGTCCACGGGCCCGATGGCGGTCGGAAACTCGCGGCGGACGAGGGACCACTCGGCCCCGAGGGTTTCAATCTGTTCGCTGAGCAGCTTTTGCAGGTGAGCCTCGACGCCGTCTTTGATGAGGCCGGGGTCTACGCCGAGTTCGTGCTCCGAGTCGTGCAGCACCTCGTAGATGTTGATGCCGAGCGCGTCGCCGGTCTTGCTGTGCGTGACGCGCCAGACCTCCTGGGCGGGGGTGTCGCCGTCGGGCAGGGTGGCCTCGTCGGGTGTCTCGAAGGTGGTCGTGCACGGGGGTGACATCCAGTTCAGGGGCTTGTAGGAGCCTCCGTCGGAGTGGACGAGCACCGAGCCGTCGGCCTTGAGCATGAGAACGCGGGTGGCGGGGGGCAGATGCGCAGTGAGGCGACCGGTGTAGTCGACGCTGCAGCGGGCAATGACGAGACGCACACGCCCATCATAGGCGGCCCTCGGGGCATGCGCGGCTCCCCGCCGCTGCCTGGGACGCCCGGCCACACTGCAATACCGAGCCGCGCCGGTCGGCGGCAGGCGCAACCATTGCAGTATGAATGGTTTGTTGCCGGGCTGGGTCGAGGTGGCGCTGGGGCTGGTGGCCCGGGCGTCCGACCTGATCTGCGCGGGTGGCGGGGTGCCTCGGGTGGGACGCCGCGGGGGCGGGTCTCCGGGTTCGCCGCGACGGGGCGGGTCGCGGGCTTCGCGCGAGGCGCGCGCGAAGGAACTGCGCGACCGCGAAGGTGGCTTCGACATTACGCGCGTATTGGAGGTCGGTGAGCGCCGGGTATCGGTCGCGGGGGAGATCTGGGTGGTGCGGCAGATCAGCCAGGGCCGCAGCGAAAAGCAATACACGTGCCCGGGCTGCCTTCAGCCCATCGCAGCGGGGGCCGGTCACATCGTCGCGTGGCTCGAACGGGGCTCCTGGGGCCGCGCACAGGGGCTCGATGCGCGGCGGCACTGGCATGCCTCATGCTGGCGTTCTCACGGGCGATAGTCGACCCGCCACATTCGGTTCTTCGCGCTAAGGTGACTTCATGACTGCAGCGACACCCGAAAATCCTGCTCCCGAAACTTCCGGCTCCGGCATGGCTGCCGTGCGGTCGAATAGCGTGCTACCGGCGCAGCGCACCGAGATCGAACTTCACACGGCCGATGACCTGCGCCTCGTCGGCGAACTCGCCTCGCCGCTGGGCGGGGCGGAGGGCGCCGCGGCGACGCTGCTGACCCTGCACCCCCTGCCCACGCACGGTGGTTTTATGGATTCGCACGTGTACAAGAAGGCCGCCAACCGCCTGCCGGCCATGGCAAATCTCAACGTGCTGCGCTTCAACACCCGCGGCACCACGAGCGCGCGCGGAACGAGCGAAGGCGGCTTCGAGGAGGGGGTCGGAGAGCGGCACGATGTGGCCGCGCTGGTCGATTTCAGCGAGTGCCACGACCTGCCGCGGCCGTGGTTGGTGGGGTGGTCGTTTGGCACCGAGCTGATCTTGATGCACGGCCGCGAGCCGGGCATCGAGGGCGCGATCCTGCTCTCCCCGCCCCTGCATCGCGCGAGCGATGCCGACCTCGATGCGTGGGCCGCGTTCGGTAAACCCGTGCACATCCTGGTGCCCGAGCACGACGATTACCTGCAGCCCACCGAGGCGGTGCGGCGGTTCTCGCGCATCCCGCAGGCGCGCGTGATTCCGGTGGCGGCGGCGAAACACCTGTGGGTGGGTGAGACGTTCGTGCAGCGCGTCCTGAGCGAGATCGTAAAGGTCGTGAATCCGGCGGCCCTGCCCCTGCCCACTGAGTGGGCCCCTGCCGAGATGACGCAGGACGCGGCCTCGGCGTAGCGCGGGCGGCGGGCCCGGCTCGGGCTGCCCGTGAATGCGCGGCGGCGCGGCGCAGTGCTGCGAAACTCTTGACAACCCCTCGTTCAACCGGTTTAATCGCCAATTAAACCGGTTGAATAAGGGGGAGGCATGGCCAAGCGCACCACGATAGGCGACGTCGCCCACGCCGCCGGTGTCACGAAGGGCACCGTCTCCCTGGTCTTCTCGGGCAAGCGACCGATCTCTCACGAGACGCGCCAACGGGTGCTACGCGCGGCCACCGACCTCGACTGGCAGCCCTCCGCGAGCGCCCGCGCGCTCGCCACCTCGCGCACCGGCTGCATTGGCCTCGTCATCGCGCGCGACCCCCGCATCATCGCCACCGACTCCTTCTTTCCACAATTCATCGCGGGTTGCGAAGCTACGCTCAGCAAGCGTGGCATGGCGCTGCTGCTGCAGGTGGTGCCCACGGCGGACGCCGAGCTGGCCGCGTATAAGACCCTGGCCCGCGGGCGCGTTGACGGTGTGATCGTGCTCGATCTGCGCGTCGACGACCCCCGACCCCAGTTTCTGCGGGACCTCGGGCTACCCGCCGTGATGCTCGCGGGCGCGAAACCCACGTGGGACGGCGCGACGCTCTACAGCGACGATGAGAGTTCGGTGCGCGAACTCGTCGCCGAACTCGTGCAGCGTGGGCACGAACGCATTGCCCACGTGAGCGGCCCCCCGCAGTACGCCCACTCCGCGGCGCGCACCGACGCGTTCACGCGGGCCCTGCTCGAGGCCGGGTTGCGAGCCGACCTGGTCTGGAATGGCGACTTCACGGCGGCGTCCGGCCGCGACGGCACGCGCGAACTCATGCACGCGGAGCCCACCCGCGTGCCCACCGCGATCCTTTATTCCAACGACATCATGGCCATCGCGGGCTTCTCGTGGCTGCGCGCCCATGGCTACGCAGTGCCCGAGGACGTCTCTATCGCGGGCTTCGACGACAGCGATCTCTCGGCCCATCTCAGCCCCGGCCTCAGCACGGTCGCCACGCACGCGCTGCTGAGGGGCGAACGCACCGCCACGAAACTGTGCGCCCTCCTCGAGGGCGCCGAGCCCGGGCCCGAGGCCCTTCACTGCAACGAGCTCATCCTCCGCGGCAGCATCGCTGCGGCGCCCTCACCCTCCCACTAGCCCGCCGCCGCGCGGAACCGCACTACCCCCACAACACATAGGAGTGTTTATCATGCGCATGTCACGACGCACCCTCGGCCTCACGGCCCTCGCGGTACCGTTCGCCGCCCTCACGACCGCCTGCGGCGACGACTCTGCCGCCACGAACGCCGCCGCCCAGACGGCTAAGGGGCCCATCAAGGTGTGGCTCTCCAACAACGAGCAGGAGGTCGCCTGGGGCAAGGCCGTGGTCGAGGCCTGGAACGCGGCGAACCCCGATCAGGTGGTCACGGCCCAGGAGATCCCCGCGGGAAAGAGCAGCGAAGAGGCCATCACCGCGGCCATCACGGCAGGCACCGCCCCCGACCTCGTCTTTAATATTTCGACCGCGGCCGCACCCGACTGGGCCCGTCAGGGCGGCCTGATCGACCTCACCACGTTCCCCGATGGCAAGCAATACATCGAATCGCGCTCGGGGGCAGAGGCCGCCGCCGGGTACGCCGACGCCGAGGGCAAGTTCTACCTCCTGCCCTGGAAGTCGAACCCGGTGATGGTGATGTACAACAAGGACGTCTTCACCGCGGCCGGGCTCGACCCCGAAAACCCCGGCATGGACACCTATGAAAAGTTCCTCGCTGCAAGCGAGAAAATTGTCTCGAGCGGGGCCTCCAAGTCGGCGATCTGGCCCTCGCCGACGAGCGAGTTCTTTCAGTGCTGGTTCGATTTCTACCCCCTCTACCTCGCGCAAACCCAGGGCACGGCCCTCGTGGTCGACGGAAAATCCACGTTCGCGTCGGACCAGGGAGTAGCCGTCGCCGAGTTCTGGGCCAGCATGTACGCCAAGGGGCTCGCCCCCAAGGAGGGCTCCACGGACGACGCGATGGCCACGAAGAAGACCGCCATGCAGTTGGCCGGTCCGTGGGCCATTGCCTCCTACAAGGGCAAGGTCAACGTCGGCTTCATGCCCGTGCCCACGCAGGACGGCAAGGCCGCCGACCAGATCACTACCTTCGCCGACTCCAAGAACGTTTCGATGTTCACCACCTCCAAAAACCAGGGAACGGCGTGGGAGTTCCTCAAGTTTGCGTCGTCCAAGGAGCAGGACGGAGCCCTGCTCGAGGCCACCGGGCAGATGCCGATACGGGCCGACCTGGCGTCCGCCTACCCCGACTATTTCGCGGCCAACCCCGCCTACCAGGCGTTCGCGAGCCAGGCCGCCCGCACGGCCGACGTGCCGAACGTGCCCAACTCGATCGAGGTCTGGCAGAAGCTGCGAGACGCCTACTCGTCGTCGGTCATCTTCGCGAAGCAGGACGTCAAGACCGCTCTCACCGAGGCCGCTGCCAGCATCGACACCCTCGTAGCGGGCTAACACGTGGACGCCCTCAAGCGGGCCAGGCCGACCCGCGGGCCGCTCTGGCGGCGCATCTTCGGCCCGCACCCCCTCGGCCTCGCCCTGTCGCTGCCGTACGCGGTGTTCCTAGCGTTGATCCTGGCATACCCCCTGGGGTATGCCGTGTGGATCTCGTTTCACGACTTCATCTTCACGGCGCCGCACGTCACCGTGCCGCACCCCTTCGTGGGGATGAAGAATTACGCGACCGCGCTGGCGGACCCGCAGGTGCGCCAGTCGTTCGTGAACATCGGCATTTTTCTGATCATCAATGTGCCCCTCACCGCAGTGCTGGCCCTCACGCTCGCGTCGCTGCTCAACGCGATCGTGCGCTGGGCGACCCTGTTTCGGGTGGCGTTCTACATTCCCTACGTGACCGCAAGCGTGTCGCTGATCGGCGTGTGGATGCTGCTGTTCTCGGAGGACGGCCTCGTCAACGTCATGCTGGGGCCCCTCGCGCCGTCACCCTCGTGGCTCGTGAACGGGGCGCTCGCCATGCCCTCGATCGCCCTCTACGTGACCTGGAAGCAGCTGGGTTTCTATATTTTGCTCTACCTCGCCGCACTGCAAAACATACCCCGTGAACTGCACGAATCCGCCGAGACCGACGGGGCGGGAGCCCTGCAACGGTTTCGGCACATCACCGTTCCCGGCGTGCGCTCGGCGACCGTGCTCGTCTTGATCCTCGCGATCATCACGGGAGCCAACCTGTTCACCGAGCCCTATCTGCTCACCAATGGCGGCGGGCCGGACGGGGCGTCGCTCTCGCCCGTCCTGCTCATTTATCAAAAGGGAATCCAGCAGACCAACCCAGACGTCGCGTCTGCGATCGGCGTGATGCTCGTGATCATCGTCGGAGTCCTGTCGCTCGCGGCGAGTCGCGTAGGGAGGGAGTCATGATGCGTCGTCACGGTGCCCGCAGCCGCGCCTTCGTGTACTCGCTGCTCGCTATCGCGGGCCTCGGGTTCGTGTTCCCCTTCTGGTTCATGGTGGTCGGGGCGTTCCAGGAGGAGCCCACCTCGAGCCCGTCGAGCCTGCTGCCCACGGGAGGGTGGACCACGCACAACTTCGCGGAGATTAATTCGCGCATCGACGTGGTGCACTCCCTGCTGAACTCGCTCGTGTTCACGGGCGGGGTACTGCTCGGCACCCTCACTTTCGGCGTCGTCACCGGTTACGCGCTCGCGCGACTCTCGTGGCGTGGCCGCGGGGTGCTGCACGCGATCATGGTGGGCGTGCAGATGATCCCGTTCCAGCTGCTCATGATCCCGCTGTACGTGCAGGTCGCGCGCACGTACGGGCTCGGCGACAGCTACCTCGGCATGATTCTGCCGTTCTTCATTAACACCACGGCCATCTTCGTGTTCAGGCAGTTCTTCGTGAGCCTGCCCGAATCGCTGTTCGAGGCCGCCCGCATCGACGGGGCCAGCGAGTTCCGCATTCTCTGGTCGATTGCGCTGCCGCTCGTGCGTCCCGCCACTGCCACGGTCGTGCTCATCACCTTTATCGGGCCGTGGAACGAATTCTTGTGGCCCTTCTTGATTACCAAGGACGCCACGATGCAACCGTTGGCAGTGGCCCTTGCGAACTATATTTCTAACGTCAGCAAATCGGTCGCTAACCCCAACGGCGCCATCCTGGCGGGAGCCGCGGCCCTCGCGTTCCCCGTGGTCGTGCTGTTCTGTGTTTTTCAGAGGTTCTTTCGTGCCTCCGACCTGGGCGCGGGCGTCAAAGGCTGATCGGCTTCGTGGAAACCCCCACTGCACCTGCAAGCCCCCTACCGAAGGAGACCCGTGGCCACGACGTCACTGTTCGAGAATGCTCGCTTTCCGCTGGGCCCATTCGAGCCCTACGACAACAATCCGATCCTGCGCCCGCGGGGCGATTCATGGGAGTCGGCGAACCTCTACAACCCGGCGGCCCTCGTGGTCGACGACCAGGTGGTGCTGCTGTATCGCGCCCACGCCGAGGACATCGTCTCGCACATCGGCATCGCGTTCAGCGATGACGGGTACACGTTCACTCGCGAGGACGCCCCGATCATGTCTCCCGAGCATGATTACGAACGCTTCGGCTGCGAGGACCCGCGCATCGCCTACATCGACGGCACCTATTACCTCACCTATACGGGCTGGGATCGCCGCGTGGCGCAGTTGTGCCTCGCGACCTCCACCGACCTGCGCACCTGGACCAAGCATGGGCCGCTGTTTCAGGATTTCGACACCTTCAAGACCATCGACCCTCGCGGTCACAACTGGTCGAAGGCGGGGGTGATCGTGCCGCGGCAGATTCAGGGCCGGTGGTGGATGTACTTCGGCGAGGGCAATATCTACTGGGCGACCAGCGATGACCTCATTCATTGGACCCCGGGCACCCCCGACGATCAGCCCATGTATGCGCCCACTCCGGGCTCGTTCGACGAGGACCTCGTCGAGATCGGCACCTCACCCGTGGTGACCGACACGGGGCTGCTGGTCATGCTCACCAACGGAGCGACGCGTTCGGTGCGGCCGGACCGCGTGGACGTGGACTACCGCTGCGGGCAGATCGCCATCGACCCGGATAATCCCACGACGGTGCTCGCGCGGCTGCAGGACCCGTGGCTGCGCCCGCAGACCTTCGAGGACACGCACGGCCTCGTGTCAAACGTGACGTTTGTCGAGGGGCTCGTGTTCTTTAAGGGTCTGTGGTTCGCGTACTACGGGCAGTCCGACACGACCCTCGCGGTGGCCGTCCACGATCCAAGGCGCGGGTACGGCGCGTCGTTTGCGTCGGGTGGGGCGGACGCTCCGGCGGGCGGGCTGGCAGGGTAGGCCGCCGGTCACCCGGTCGGCACAGAAAATCGCCCTCGCGAGTCCGGCTGGACTCCCGGGGGCGATTATTACTGCCTACTGCTTGTTTTGCGGCGGCTTGTTCTGCTGCGGCGGGTGCGGCACGGTGCCGTGCGCGAACGCGCCCCGCAACCCGGGCTTGGTCACCTGCGGCTCGGCGGGCCGCGAAGCCTGCTCCGGCTTGAGGGCCGTCCCGGAGTTGGACCCGGCGGCCCCGCTCGGTGCGCCGCCCTGCTTGTCCGCACCCGCGTTGTCGCCTCTGCCCTGGTCGCTCAGAGCAGCGGCTTCGGCCCGCTGCGCGGCTTCGCGTGAGGCCGCGAGCGCGCGCTGCTCGGCTTCGAACTCCTGTGCCTGCAGCGCCTGCAAGTGCGCGCGCTGCTGGGCCGCGCGCACCTCGCGCTCGCGAGCGTCCTGTGCCTCGCTCTGCTGGGCGGAGGCGTTGAGTCGCTCCTGCTCGGCGCGCTCGCGTTCGAGCCGCTCGCGCTGGGCGGCCTGTTCGGCGCGCTGCTTTTCGATTTGCTGCGCGTGGCGCGACTCGACCTCGGCGTTGAGGGCGTCCGCCTCGGCGTGTACCCGCGGGGGAACGGAGGCGGTCGCCTCGCGACGCGGCGCGTTGGGGTCGGCGGCGCGGCGGGCGGTGCCGCTTGCACCCGAAGCTGAGGGCACGTCGCGACCTGCAGTGTGCAGCGGGCCGGAGTCTGGCTGGCCCGGTTGCGAGGTTTGGCGCAACCCGACGCGCGCGGAGGCGCCGCCGGGGGCGGGCGACGACGTCGCGAGCGGTGCGGTTGACGCCTGCGGGGCCGAGGCTGGCTGGGTGGCGCGCGGGGTCTGCGGATTCACGGCCGCGAGCGGGTTCGTGTTGATGCGACCCTGACCGCTGCGGCGGCGGGCTTCGGCCTCCAGCTGATTGGCGCGCTCGATGATCTGGTGCGGGTGCGTCGTGGTTTCGCCGTTGAGCAGGGCGCGCAACTGCACGAGGTGATCGGCGATCGCGGTGCGTTGGCGTTCGAGCGCATCGACCTGGCGGCGCGCAGTCGTGCGGTGACGCTCGGCCTCGGCGCTCGCCATGTTGGTGATTTCTTGGGCCTGGCGACGCGCTTCGTTAACGATGTCTTCGCTCACGCGGCGGCTCTGGGCGAGCAGCGAGTTGGCCTCGCGGGTCGAATCGACCTTGAGTGCCTCGGCGCGTTCCTGGGCCTGGTGTGCGGCAATTTCGGCCTTGCGAGCGCGCTGCATGCTCTCTTCGAGCAGCCCCTTGCTCTTGGCCACCGTTTCTTCGTGGAACTCGAGCGCGGTCCGCTCGCTGTTCTCCTTACGTGTAGCCATCTCCAAGATCGAGGTCTCGCGGTGCTCGCGCGCGGCCGAACGCAGTCGCTCGGCCTCCTGCCGTGCGGTGCTGACCATCTGCTCGGCCTGCTGACGCGAGGTCTGCACGAGGTTCTGCGCTTCGGTTTCGCTGGCTCGGCGCAGTTCGCGGGCGGTGTCTTCGGCATCGCTCACGAGGCGCTTGGCCTCGACGGACGCCTCGTCGAGCAGTCTCGCGGCCTCCTCCTTGGCCTGGTCCAGTTTCTGGGCCGCTTCGAACTGGGCGACCGCGATGCCCTCCTTGGAGTCGCGGTCGGTGTCAGCCTCGATCTGGGCGGCGGCGCGGCGGGCGGCGGAGAGGATTTCTTCTGCCTCGCGTTCCGTCTGGGCCGCGAGGGTGTCGCACTGGCGAGCGGCCTGCGTCTTCAGCGATTCGGAGGCCGCGACGGCCTGCTCGTGTTCGCGCGCGGCGGCGCGCTTGGCCGAGGCCATGAGCTCTTCGGCCTTGGTTTGGGAGGCGCTGATGAGCGCCGCGGCCTCGCGTTGTGCCTCTTCGCGCTGCGCGGCGAGTTCGTGCGTGGTGCTGTTGCGCTCGTGGGCGGTGTCGTTGTGGGCGCTGACTCGCAGCGAGTCGGCTTCATGACGTGCCGAGGTGAGCACGCGGTCGGCCTCGGCCTTGGCCTGCGTGAGCAGTTCCAGTGCCTGTTCCTCGGCCATGCGCATGAGCTGTTCGAGGCGGCCTCCGAGTCCCGTGTACGTGGGGCGCTCCGATTCGCCGAGTTCTTGCTGGGTTCGGGCCAGCTCGGCCGATAGCGTGACGGTGCGCTCGTCAAGCGTGACGATCTGCGCTCGCGCCTCCGCAAGAGCGCTGTTCAGCGACTCGATTGCGGCATCGACGTGAGTGCGCTCGTATCCTCGCATGGCTATGGGGAACTCGCTGGCAGTCTCTTCGTGTGCCACTCGATTATCTCCTCTAGAAGATTGCAATTGTCCAGTCACATAGTAGGGCTTGGGATGCGTCGATTGCAGTAAGCGCGCCCACGGCAAATACGGGCGCCGGTGCCGCGCCGGGCGGCGGAGTGCGCCGCGGCGAAGATGGGGGAGGGGCTTGACCCGGAGCGCATCATGCGCAAGTATGAGAAACCGGTTTCTCAACGAGGAGGCATTGTGCCCACCACAGTCACGCCCGTCACCCAACCCGTCAAACTGCGCAGGCCCGGGCCGCGCAGGCGTTCTCTCGCGGCATGTGCCGTAGCGCTGATCGGTGCGCTCAGCGCGGCCCCGGCTCCCGCACCCGCGCACCCCACCCCGCCACCCGCGGCGTCCGACACCCCCGGCACGCAAAACCCCGGCACGCAAAACCCCGGCACGCAAAACCCCGGCACGCAAACCCTCGGCCCCCGCGACGGCTGGGCCAGCGCCGACGGCGGCACGACTGGCGGCGCGGCCGCCGCGCCGCAGCACATCTACGACGTCTCCACCCGAGCCGACCTCCTCGCCGCGTTTGCCGAGGCGGGCGACGCCCCCAAGATCGTGCGCGTGCACGGGCTGATCCACGCCAACAGCACCGACGCGGGCGACCCCCTCACGTGCGATGACCTCGCGGCGCGGGCCGGCTTCTCGCTCGCCGACTACCTCGCCGCCTACGACCCCGCCGTGTGGGGCACCGACTCCGTGCCGAGCGGCCCCCTCGAAGACGCGCGCCGCGCGGCGGCCTCGCAACAATCCGCGCTCATTACTCTCAAGGTGCCAGCGAACACGACGATCATCGGTGCCGCGCCCGGAGCGGGTTTCGTCGGCGCCACCCTGCGCATCGACGGTGTCGACAACGTCATCGTGCGCCACCTCGAGCTCTCCGACACCTATGATTGCTTCCCCCAGTGGGACCCGACCGACGGCGAAACGGGGGCCTGGAACAGCGAATACGACAGCATTCAGGTGATTAACGGCGCGACCCACGTCTGGATCGACCACAACGCCTTCACCGACGCCCCCATGACCGACGACACGCTGCCCACCTACTTCGGGAGCACCTATCAGCGCCACGACGGCGCCCTCGACGTGACCAACGGATCCGACCTGGTCACCATCAGCTGGAACACGTTCCGCGACCACGACAAGACCAACCTGATCGGCTCGACCGACTCCGAGACTCGCGGCGACCCCGGCCGCCTGCGCGTGACGTTCCATCACAATCTCTACGAGGGCATCGGCCAGCGCGCGCCGCGCGTGCGATGGGGCGAGGTCGACGTCTACAACAACCTCTACCGCGTCACGAACGAGCAGGTAGTCGCCTATCACTACAGCCTCGGGGTCGGCAAGGAGTCGCACCTGTGGGCCGAGGCGAACGCCTTCAGCCTCGCCCCGGGCATAGACCCCGCGCGCATCCTCGGCGCGTATGGCGGCACGCAGGTCCGCACCGAGAACAACCTCGTCAACGGTGTGCCGACAGACCTGCGCGCCGTGTTCAATGCGGCTAATCCCGAGGCGACCTTCGCTCGCGACACCACGTGGAAACCCACACTGCGCGCCCGCGTCGACAACCCCCGCGCCGTGCCCGCCCTCGTGCAGGCGTTCGCGGGCCCCCGACTCGCGGGCACCAGCAACCCCGGCGCGGGACGGTGAGCGGCATGAGTTGGCAACGCAATCTCACGTTCCCCCGCCGCGCCGTACTGCTCGGCGCGGCGGCCACCACCGTCACCTCCCTCACGGCCGTCGGCCCTGCCCCCGCACGCGCGACGCAGCCGACCGGCGCGGCCACCCCGCGGCGCGCATCAGCACGCCGCATCGTGGTGACGGGCGACTCCACGGCCTCGACCTATGCGCACGCCGACCTGCCGCGAGCAGGCTGGGGTCAGGCCCTGCCCGCACGGCTCCACGAGTCGATGGAGGTCACCAACTTCGCGCTGTCCGGGGCGTCCACAAAATCCTTCATAGCGCGAGGGCTGCTCGACGCCGCCCTTGCCGCGCTGCGCCCCGGCGACCTCTTGCTCGTGAGTTTTGGCCATAACGACGAAAAGCTCGACGACCCCACTCGGGGCACGAAGCCCCGCGGCGAATACCAGCAGAACCTGAGGCGATTCGTCGAGGGCGCCCGCGCGCGTCGCGCCAGCGTGGCACTGGTGACCCCGGTCGAGCGCCGACGCTTCGCGACCGACGGCACGGCCCGCGCGACCCACGGCGAGTACCCCGCCGCGATGCTCGACCTGGCCAGCGACGTCGGGGTGGCGTGCGTCGACCTCACCACCGCGAGCCGTTCACTCTGGCAGCAGTTGGGCCCGGACGCCACGTTGGCCGAGTTCCTGCACCTCGCTCCCGGGCTGCACCCGCAGTACCCGCAGGGGGTGGCCGATGATACTCACTTCGCGGCGCGGGGCGCGCTCACCGTGGCGGGGCTCGTGCTGGATGGCCTCGTGGAACGGGGCGTGCTGCCCGCTGGGCTCGTGCGCGCGGCTCCGACCGATTCGGAGGGTGCCATCCTCGACTCGATGTTCTGGCCGCGCACGCGGCCCACCGAGCCACCCCGTCGCGTCACGGTCGGCGGAAACTCGGGCTCCTTCGCGTCCGTGCAAGCGGCCCTCGACAGCCTGGCCGACGGAGCGTCCGAGCCGGTCGCGCTTGACCTCGCCCCCGGCGTCTACCGAGAGCCCGTGCACGTGCGAGCGGCCCTCGGCCGGGTCGAGATCGTGGGCGGCGGCGCGCATCCGCGAGACACCGTCATAGTGTTCGACCGCGCGAGCGGCACCCCCAAGCCCGGGGGAGGCACGTGGGGCACCTCGGGCAGTGCGACGCTTCGCATCGACGGCCCCGACGTGGCCCTGCGAAACCTCACGGTGGCGAACGACTTCGACGAGGCGGCGCATCCCGACATGTTGGATCGACAGGCCGTGGCCCTGCATGCCACGGGCGACCGGGCCGAGTTCAGCGACGTCGTGCTGCTGGGCAACCAAGACACGCTGCTGCTCAATTCGCCGCGCGTCGGGGCCCTTGCCCGCTCCTACCTGCGCGATGCGCGAATTGTCGGCGACGTCGATTTCATCTTCGGACGCGGCACGGCCGCCTTCGAGCGCTGCGAGGTGGAATCGCTCGACCGCGGCGCCCCGCCGGTCAACGGCTATGTCACGGCCGCCAGCGGCGACCTCTCGCTGCCCTTCGGGTTCCTCTTTGCGGGCTGCACGTTCACCGCGGCGGAGGGCCTCGCGCCCGATTCGGTCTACCTCGGCCGACCGTGGCACCCGAGCGGCGACCCTCGCGCGATCGCGCAGGTGGTGGTTCGGGACAGTTGGCTCGGGGCGCACATGAAGCGCGTCACGCCCTGGACCGACATGAGTGGCTTCTCGTGGCGTGACGCGCGATTCTTCGAGTATGCAAACCGGGGCCCGGGCTGGCAGGTATCACCCACGCGTCCGACCCTGACCGCCGCCCAAGCAGCGAACTTCACGGTCGCGAATTACCTGGCCGGGCCGGACCACTGGGCGCCGCAGCGGCGCGGCAGCCGCGCCGACACCTGCCCCGAGGGGCTCGGCCGGTAGGTCCACCGCGGCGTTCGGCAGGTCAGACCGGACGCCGCGTGCCACTTTCGAAGGCAGCCTGCGCAATCGCGCGGTCCAGATACCATCACCGCAGGTCGCTATTCCTCCTTGCACTCCGTATTCTTACCTAGGTAGGAGGAATAGGTTTGCGAAAGTTTCTGGCCATCGCCCTCGTGGTGCTTGGCGTGCTCGGCCTCGCTGGCGGAGTCTTCGCGCGCGCCCAATTGGGGGCGGCCAGTTCGATAACTGTGCGCGCCGACACCTCCTCGGCTGGCGCGTACATAGTGCTCGATCCGGGCGTGCTGACAAGCGGTGACGGGCAGCCCGCCCGCATCGGAGTCGAGGGGCTCGCGGGGGTCACCTACGGAGTTTTCGTCGGCCTCGCGGGCGACGTCGAGGGCTTCATCGGCGACGCAAAGTCGGCGCACATCACGGGTGTTGACGGCTGGGAGAACGCCGCCGTGACGCCCGCAGACCAGGCCGGGCCCGCTACGGGCCTTAATCCGCTGCGCGCCGACCTGTGGATCAGCGCACAACAGGGTGTCGGCAGCTTCGAGGTGCAGCCCCCAGTCGCCAACCCTGCACTCGGACCCACCGCAGTACTGATCGCGGCGGACGGGCAGGCCGCGGCTCCCGCCGCCGTGACGCTGAGCTGGAAACTTCCCGTGGACGCCACGTGGACCGTGATCCTCATGGGAGTCGGCATCCTCGTCGCGATCGCCGGTTTGGTCCTCCTTGGCCTCGTCCGGCGCGCCGCCGCCGAGGCACGGCGCGAGGCTGAGCATGCCCGCAAGTTGCAAGAGGCAGCGGCCAAGGCCCGAGTCTTCGACGAGGCCCTCGTCGTGTCCGACCCAGAACCCGCGGATGTGCCCTCAGGGCCAGCCACCGCACAACCGGCGGCCGACGAGGCGTCGGATACGCCGCGCAAGCGAGAGGGCCTGCGATGAGTTCACCGTCCGTGCGTCCCCTCAGGGTGGGTCGCCGTGGCCTGTTCGCGGCCAGCGCCGCGCTGCTCGGCGCCGCGGCGCTCACCAGTTGCGCGAGTGGCCTGCCCGATCCCGTCATGGCCACTGCGGCCCCGCTCGCCGACGACGCCCTCGTCACCCCCCTGAACGACGCGACCCTGCGGCGCATCGTGGCCGACCTCAGCAGTGTGCTGCAAGACGCCGATTCGAAGCGAGACGCCGCCCTGCTGGAGGCCCGGCTGGCGGGCCCCGCGCTCGAGCAGCGCCGCGCCCTCTACACGTGGTGGGACTCCCCCGAGGACGACCGCCCCGTCACCGCGATTGCCCCCAAGGCCCTCGCCGACACCATCAACATTGCTATCGCGTCGAGCGCCACCTCGTACCCGCGCGACGTGCTGCTCGTCATCAACAGCCCCGAGCCCACCGAGTTCAGCGCCAACTACATCCTGCTGGGCATGCGACAGGCCAGCGCACAGGAGAACTTCAAAGTCTGGGCCGGAATCAATCTGATGGTGCCCCAGCCCGACCCGCAGGCTCCGTTCCTCGGCCTGGGCGCGGCGTTCCCCACGGCGAACGCACGCGTCGAACTCGACGCCGCGACCTTCGTGCGCACCCCCCGCGAGGCCGTGCAGCACTACCTCGAACTTCTCAACACGGGGGCGTCGTCGCAATACGCGGCCGAGTTCTACGCAGACGGCTACCAAAACAAGGTGAACCTGCTGCGCCGACAGTTCGAGGTTGCCGTCAAGGGAGCCGAGGGGGCCCCCGAGGGCACGGTGCAGTACCTGAACTCGGCCAAGGTCGAGTACAGTACCGACTTCGCAAACGCTACGGCGCTACTCACCGAAGACGGGAGCGCTGTCGTCCTCGTGCAGGTCACCTGCACGATCACGTTGGAGAATGCCGACCCCTCGAGCCAACTGCAGGTGTTCCTGCCCAAGTACCGCGCGCTCGCTGCCTCCCCCGAGTTTCAAAACCGGCTGGTCATCGAGAACACTCTGGTCGGGGCCTTCACGATCCCCCCCGCAGACGCCGAAGACCCGCTGGTGCGCTGCATCGGCTTCGACGCCGACCTGGGCGAAGGGCTGGGCCAGTCCTCAGTGAGTTACGTTGACGATCAGCCCGGTCCCAATCAAGGCAAGACCGTCACGACCCTCACCCAGACCAGCGACGACGGCCCCGGCGACGGCTGGGGCGCCACGAAAGTCACCGTGTCGTAGCGGCTCCCGCCGCCCATCACCCCGCCGCCCATCACCCCGTCGCAAATCACCTTGTCGCAAATCACCTTGTCGCAAATCACCCTCTAGCAAACTCAGCCCATCCGAGCAGCACGGAGAAATCATGAGCATTCCCCCCTCGCACGTTCCGCACCTCACCGGTGCCGTTGACCTGGCCGCACTGCGCCGACCCAGCGCCGCCACCGGAGCGTCCGGTACCGCACCCACGGGCGGCCCCGGTGCCGCCATACCCCAGGTGCTTGACGCCGACATTCAGCAGATCAGCGAGCTCATTGCGACGACCTCCGAGGTGCCGCTGCTCATCGAACTCACGTCGCCCCGCGCCGAAAACAGCGAGGAGTTTCACGCGGACCTCGTGGCCGCCATCGGGGAGACCGCCGGCCGGGTGCGGCTCGCGCGCGTCAATGTGGACGACAACCCCCAAGCCGTGCAGGCATTTCGCCTACAAGCGCTGCCGACCCTCGTGGTCGTCGTGCAGGGCAAATCGGTGCCCGTCTTCGAGGGCGTGCTGCCCCGCGACGAGATCGGTCAGGTCATGGAACAGGTCGTCGCCCTCGCGGCGCGCGAGGGTGTTACCGGTACCGTCGACGCCGCCGCAGCAGACTCACCCGCCGCACCCCTGTTGCCGCCGCTGCACGCCAAGGCCCAGGAGGCCCTCGAGCGCGGCGACGTCGACACCGCCGAGGCCGCCTACCGCGAGGCGCTGCAAGAGAAGCCCGCCGACGCCGACGCCAAGGCCGGCCTCGCGCGCGTGGGCCTGTTCCGTCGCACGGCTGGAGTCTCCCTGCAGGACGCGCGTGCCGCCGCCGCCGCGGCACCCCAGTCGATCGCAGCCCAATTCTTGGCCGCGGACATGGACCTCATCGGCGGTCACGTGGAGGATTCGTTTCTGCGCCTCATCGACCTGATTCGCATCCTCGCGCCGACCGAGCGCGCCGCCGTGCGCGACCGACTGCTCGAACTGTTCGACGTCGTCGGAGCCGACGACGAGCGCGTCACGAAGGCACGCCGCAGCCTCGCGAACGCCCTGTTCTAGGGCGTGCCCCGCTCCGGGCCAGAGCCAAGACCCTGCTCGGTAGGAGACTCGCGCGTCTGATCGCTACACTGAGACTTTCACTCCGAAGCATGAGGTGCCATGTCATCGCTCTCGAAAGTCGCACTCGCAGCACTGGCCGGGTGCCTGTCGGCGGCACTGCTGGGCGCCTGTGCGGCCGACGACGTCATCGCCGCCGCCCCCAGCCCGGCCACGCCCCGCGCAGAGATGAAGATGAGCACGGGGCTCACCGACGTTCGCGATGTCGTCGTCACGGGGTATCGCGCCAACTCGGGGCGCGACCTCACCCTCGAGTTCCTCGCGGGCGACCCCCGATGCTATGCCGTCGCGACCGCGCAGGTCAGCGAATCGCGCGACGAGGTCGCCGTCAAAGTGCAGGTGGGTAAACTGCCGACGCCCCAGGGCGAATGCGCACCCGGGGAGCAGCCCGTGCAACTGACCACCGTCATGCAGGTGAGCCTCGGCGACCGCACGGTCGTGAAACTACCGTAGGCCCTCACCCGCCGCGGGCCGAACGTAAAACGGCCCGGGCACCAGGCCCGGGCCGCAATATCGACGCAGCTTACAGCGACTGTCCGTTCTGCTCGGCGTACTCCTCAGCCGTGAGCAGTTCGGGCGTGCCCTCAACCTCGACCTCGAACAACCAACCAGCGCCGTAGGGATCCTCGTTGATGACGCCGGTGTCATCGGCCGCGGCCTGATTCAGCGACACCACGGTGCCCGTCACGGGCGAGTACAGTTCGCTCACCGACTTGGTCGACTCGACCTCACCGCACACCTCGCCCGCGGTGACCTGCGAGCCCTCCTCGGGCAGGTCAACGTAGACGATGTCGCCCAGGGCGTCGGTCGCCACGGCAGTGATGCCAATGCGGTAGGCGCCATTGTCGGTCTCTTGCGCCCACTCGTGCTCGGCCGAGTAACCGAGGTCTGCGGGAATCTGAATTTCACTCATGGTTTTCTCTTTCACAAAGGGGTTGGGATCTCGGTGAGCTTACTTGCTGCGACGGTAAAAGGGTAGGTCAACGACGGTGTATGCGCCGGGCTTTCCGCGCAGATCCACCAAAACTTCGCCACCCGTTACGGCGTAGGCCGCATCGACGTAGGCCATCGCGATCGGGTAGCCCAACGTGGGGCTCGGCAGTCCGCTCGTGACCTCTCCAATGACGCCACCCTCGGCGTCGACGAGGCTGTAGCCGCCGCGAGCGGGGCGCTTGCCCACGCCGGTCAAACCGACCAAGACGCGCGCCGGCGCGTCCGCCGCTTCAATCGCAGCCCGACCCACGAAACTTTCGGTCTTCTTCAGCGACACCACAGGGCCCAGGCCCGCGGCGGCGGGCAGCCACTCGGCCGACAGCTCGTGACCGTACAGGGGCATGCCCGCCTCGAGCCGCAGCGAATCGCGCGCGGCCAGGCCACAAGGCACGAGGCCGTGGCTCTCACCGAGTCGCTCCAGCTCGCGCCACAGGGGCGCGGCGGAGGCATTAGGAAGAAAGATCTCGAAACCGTCTTCGCCCGTGTACCCCGTGCGGGCCAGCAACACCTGCTCACCGTTCAGGGTGATCGTCGCCCACGCGTAGTACTTCAGGTCGCGCACCGTGTCGGCGTCGGTGCCGCTCACGGCGTCAAGGAGGATCGCTTCGGCGTTCGGGCCCTGCACGGCGATCAGCGAGGTCGCTTCGGTCTCGTTGACGAGCGAGACGTCAAAGCCCGCGGCGCGCTCCTGCATCGCCGCGAAAACCGTAGCGGCGTTGCTCGCGTTCGGCACCACGAGGTACTCGGTCTCGCCCAGTCGATACACGATCAGGTCGTCGATGATGCCACCATGCTCGTTCAGAATGAACGAGTACTTGGCCTTGCCGATCTTGATGATGGCGAGGTTACCGGCGAGGGCGGTGTTGAGGTAGACCGCTGCGTCGGCGCCCGAGACGCGCACCTCACCCATGTGGGAGAGGTCAAATAGCCCTGCGGCCTCGCGCACTGCGCGGTGTTCGGCCACGTCGGAGCCGTACTTGAGCGGCATGTCCCAGCCGCCGAAATCGGTGAAGATCGCGCCGAGGCGTTCGTGTTCCGCATGCAAAGCGGTGTGTTGGGGGGTCATGAGAATCCTTGGGGGTAGACGTCAGTGTCGATAAGGGCGGGCGCGGTGTACCGCGCCCTCAAAAAAAGGGGGGGGCAGGACGCGCGGGTGGTGGCGCTGGCACCGGGCCACCCGCGCGTCCTTAAAAAATTGCCTAGTTCTCGAATGCCTCGGGCGGCGGGCACGAGCAGACCAGGTTGCGGTCGCCGAACGCGCCGTCGATGCGACGCACGGGCGCAAAGTATTTCGTGTCGCGCGCGAGCGAGGCCACGGGGTAGGCGGCCTGTTCGCGGCTGTACTCGGCGTTCCATTCGCCCGCGATGAGGCAGTGCGCCGTGTGGGGGGCGTTGCGCAGGACGCTGTTCGCGACCTCCACCTGGCCGTCGATGATCTGCTGAATCTCCGCGCGAATCGCGATCATCGCCTCGATGAAGCGGTCGATCTCTTCGAGGTCTTCGCTCTCGGTGGGTTCGACCATGAGGGTGCCCGCCACGGGGAACGCGAGGGTCGGCGCGTGGAACCCGTAGTCGATGAGGCGCTTCGCGACGTCCTCGGCGGTCACTCCGGACGCGCTGGTGAGGTCGCGCAGGTCGATGATGCACTCGTGCGCCACGAGACCGTCGGCACCCTTGTAGAGCACGGGGAAGTGCTCGTCGAGGCGCTGCGCCACGTAGTTTGCGGTGAGCAGGGCGTAGGCCGTGGCCTGCTTGAGACCCTCGGCGCCCATCATTTTGATGTACGCCCACGAGATCGGCAGCACGCCGGCGCTACCGTAGCGGGTCGCCGTCACGGGAATGCCACCGTCGGACGCCGCGGTGGTGGCCTGGGCCGTCGCGGCCACCGGGTCGCCGGGCAGGAACGGCGCGAGGTGTTCGCGCACGCACACGGGGCCGACGCCGGGGCCGCCACCACCGTGGGGGATGCAGAACGTCTTGTGCAGGTTCAGGTGCGAGACGTCGCCGCCGAACTTGCCGGGCTGCGCGACCGCGACGAGCGCGTTCATATTGGCGCCGTCGATGTAGACCTGGCCGCCCGCGTCGTGCACCATCTGGCAGATTTCGCGGACGTCCTCTTCGTACACTCCGTGCGTCGACGGGTACGTGATCATGATTGCCGCGATGCGACCCTCGTTGGCGTCGATCTTCGACTGCAGGTCGGCATGGTCGATCGAGCCGTCGGCCGCGGTCTTGGTGACGACGACCTTCATGCCCGCGAGGACGGCGGAGGCGGCGTTGGTGCCGTGCGCCGAGGCGGGGATCAGGCAGATGTCGCGGTTCTCGTCACCACGCGAGCGGTGGTAGCCGCGAATCGCGAGTAGACCCGCGAGTTCGCCCTGCGAACCGGCGTTGGGCTGGATAGACACGCGATCGTAGCCCGTGATCGCCTCGAGGTCATGCTCGAGGCCCTCGATGAGCTCGCGCCAGCCCGCGGTCTGCGCGGTGGGGGCATAGGGGTGGATCGACGCGAACTCGGGCCACGAGATGGCCTCCATCTCGGCCGTCGCGTTCAGCTTCATGGTGCACGAACCGAGGGGAATCATCGTGCGGTCCAGCGCGAGGTCCTTGTCGGAGAGTCGGCGCAGGTAGCGCAGCATCTGCGTCTCGCTGCGGTGCGTCGAGAAGACCGGGTGCGCGAGGAACTCGGTGGTGCGTGCGGGCTCCAGCGGAGCCGGCTGCGCCGAGACCACCTGGCCACCGAAGATGCCGACCAACTCGGCCACCGTGGCGTCCGAAACCGTCTCGTCGAACGCAATCGACACCTGGTCGGCGTCGATCAGGCGCAGGTTGATGCCCGCGGCGTCGGCGGCCTCCACCAGCGCGGCGGCGCGGCCCTCGGCCCGCACCAGCACCGTGTCGAAGAACGTGTCGTAGACGATGCCCTCGATGGACGCCGCAAAGGTCGAGGCCTTCGCGTGCACCGACTGCGCGATGGCGGTGAGGCCCTCGGGGCCGTGGTACACCGCATACATGCTGGCCGTGATGGCGAGCAGGGCCTGCGCGGTGCAGATGTTGCTCGTGGCCTTGTCGCGGCGGATGTGCTGTTCGCGGGTTTGCAGGGCGAGGCGGTAGGCGGGCACGCCGTCGGCGTCTTTCGAGACGCCCACGAGGCGGCCGGGAAGCATGCGCTCGATTCCCTTGCGCACGGCCATGAACGCGGCGTGGGGCCCACCGAAGAAGAGGGGAACACCGAAGCGCTGCGCCGAGCCGACCGCGATGTCGGCGCCCTGTTCGCCGGGAGAGGCGATCAGGGTGAGGGCCAGCAGGTCGGCCGCGACGGTGACCAGTAGGCCACGCTCCTTCGCGGCGGCGATCACGGGAGCGAGGTCACGCACCTGGCCCGATGTGCCGGGCTGCTGCAGCACGAGGCCGAAGAAGTCGCCCTCGGGGAGGTCGGCGGCGCCGCTCGCCACATTCACGAACTCGGCTTCGACGCCCATCACTTCGAGACGCGCGAGGGTCACGGCCTGGGTCTGGGGGAACAGTTCGGCGTCGAGCAGCACGCGGCTGCCCTGCTTGTTGGCGCGGCGCATGAGCAGCACGGCCTCGGTGACGGCGCTGGCCTCATCGAGCAGCGACGCGTTGGCGATGTCGAGCCCCGTGAGGTCTTGCACCATCGTCTGGTAGTTCAGCAGCGCCTCGAGTCGGCCCTGCGAAATCTCGGGTTGGTAGGGGGTGTACGCCGTGTACCACGCGGGGCTTTCGAGCACATTGCGGCGGATCACGGCGGGGGTGATGGTGTCGTAGAAGCCGAGGCCGATCATCTGGCGCTTCACGACGTTCTTCGAGGCCAGTTCTCGCAGCGTGGCGAGGGCCTCGGTTTCGCTCAGGGGCGCGTCGAGGGCGAGGGGATCGTGCAGGCGGATCGACTCGGGCACGGCGACGTCGACGAGGTGGTCGAGCGATTCGTGGCCGATGGCCTGCAGCATCGTGGCGGCATCATCGGGGCGGGGGCCCAGGTGGCGGTCTACGAAGCCCTGGGCGAGGTTGGCATTCTGCGGGTTCACAGCGGAGGTCATTGCGGCTCTTTCGATGGGTTTTGGAACGCAAAACCTCCCCGCTCTGTCGTGGACCTGAGAGTTTGACGAGTCGCCTCGTTTGCACCGTGGGTGAACCGTGAAGGTTGCTTTTCAGAGTGGCCTCGTCGCGGCGGTACTGGGCCTGAGAGTTTCCCGGGGAGGTCTTGCTCCTTCGGCGTCTGGGGCTGGCTGCCACAGACTCTCCCGCCACGATTCGAGCGGCCAAATGTTTGACCCCACCAGTGAACCACAGTTCAGCGCCGCAAAACATGGTCGCCGTGTTATCTGCCTCGCACGCCGCTAAAGATTTGGCAAAGGTTGATTACTAAAGCCAGAATCGCGGCCCGCAGTCCCCGCGAGTGCGGTCGAATCACGCGCTCGGCCCCGCGTGAACCAGGGTGCCGATGCGTTGGCGCAACTGCGCGATACTGCGGGGGCCGTCCGGCAGCAGGTCGGCCGCGAGGGTGTCATCCCGGACGCCCGGTTCCCCCGCTGCGATCCGGGCATCCGGATCCAGCGTGGACGGGTGGATTCGGTTGGTGAGCAGCGCGAGCACGGTGCCGCGGTCTGGGTTGGCCGAGAGCACCGTACCGCTGTAGCCCGCGTGGCCCCACGTGGCCGCGAGCGGCTCGCCCCCGAACCAGCCGGGGTCCCCAATGCGGAACCCGAGGCCGTGGGCGAAGGTTGCCCGGGCGGGGCCGGTGGCGTCCGGGCCGGACCAGAGCACGCGGGCCGTGGCGGTGGCGTCGTCGGTGACGCCGACCTGCGGGTCGGCGGCGCGCTGCACCCACACCTGCGGCGTGCGCAGGGCGCGCAGGTATTCCAGGGGGAGCAGGGCGGAGAGGGGGCCAGATTCGGCCGCAAGCAGGGCCTCACCAAAGCGCAGCAGGTCGGTCGCTGTTGCGAAGAGGCCCGAGTTTGCCGAGTTCAGGGAATGGTAGCCCTCGCGATCGCGCTGCACCGCGAGGCTAGCGTCGGGTTCTCCGGGGCCGAGGTAGGCGGGTGCCACGTTCTCGGGCGGCACGGGGCCGTATTCGATGTCGGGCAGACCGAGCGGGTCGAGCACGCGCTCGCGGACGAGGTCGGCGACGCGGCGGCCGGTGATCTTCTCGGCGATGGCGGCCAGCACGTGAAAACTGGTGCAGGCGTATTCGAAGTGCGTGCCGGGGTCGGTGAGGAGCGGCTGGGTGATGGCGCGCTCGATGAAGCCCGCGCGCACCTGGGGTAGGGGAACGCCCGCGGCGGCCTGGGCCGCGAACTCGGGCCACGTGGGCACCTCCCAATGCGACCCCCACGTGTGCGTGAGCAGGTGGCGCAGTGTGATGGCACTGCGCCTCGGGGTGCCGAACTCGGGCAGGTAGTGGTGGGCGGGCGTCGTGCGCAGGGCCGCGAGGGGGTGTCTTTCGGCGAGGGCAGAAATGACGGCGAGGGTTGCGAACGTCTTGGTGACGGAGGCTAGGTCGTAGCGAGTGGTGGGGCTGACCGGCGCGTCGGTCGGCAGGTGGGGCAGCCGGTGACCCTCGGAGTTATGGGAGGCCAGGCGGCCCACCGTGACGTGCAGCGTGCCAAACGGTCCGCTCGCGCTGACGCTCGCGCCGGGCGTGATGCCATAAGCGATCGCGTGGCGCAGCACTGCGGTGAGTTCTCGGGGTAGATCCGACATACCGCTAGCGTAGGAGTCATCGCTGGAACTGCGGGCGCGTCGTCCGGGACCCGAAATTCTCAAAGTTGAGCGGAATAGACTCAAGTTTATTGACGTTATCTATGTAGATGGCGCGTCGAGCGGGCACAATGGGTGCACGCCTGCGCCGCAAGTGCACCGAGAGACCCAAAGGAGAACCCGTGGACGCACAATTCACCACCAAAGCGCAAGAGGCCATCGCCGCCGCCGCCGAGCGGGCCGCCGTGTCCAAACACGCCCAGGTGGAGCCCCTGCACGTACTCGACGGCCTGCTCGCCAACTCCGGCAGCATCGCCGAATCCCTACTTACCGCCGCCGGTATAGATGCCAAAGATCTCCGCACTCGCATCGGCACGGCGCTCGACGCCCTGCCCACCCTCAGCAGCCCGGCCTCACAGCACCAATTCAGCCCCGCGGGCGTCCAACTCATCGCCAAGGCCAAAGAAATCGCCGCAAAGCTCGGCGACACCTACCTCTCGACCGAGGTACTGCTGGTCGCGGCCGCGATCGTCGACGGCCCGGCTCGAAAACTGCTTGAAAACGTGGGCGCGACCGAGAAGGTGCTGCGCGACAAACTCGACAGCGTGCGCAAGGGCCCCGTCACCGGCCCAGACCCCGAGGGCACGAGTGACGCGCTGCTGAAGTACGGCGTCGACCTCACGCAGGCCGCGCGCGACAATGCGCTCGACCCCGTGATCGGCCGCGATACCGAGATTCGGCGCGTCGTGCAGGTGCTGTCGCGCCGCACCAAGAACAACCCCGTGCTGATCGGCGAGCCGGGCGTCGGCAAGACCGCCGTCGTCGAGGGCCTCGCCCAGCGCATTGTCGCGGGCGACGTGCCCGAGAGCCTGCGCGGCAAGCGACTCATCTCGCTTGACCTCACGGCCATGGTCGCGGGTGCCAAGTACCGCGGCGAGTTCGAGGAGCGCCTCAAGGCCGTGCTCGAAGAGATCAAAGAGAGTGACGGCGAGATCGTCACCTTCATCGACGAACTGCACACCGTGGTCGGCGCGGGGGGAGGCTCCGAGGGGGCCATGGACGCCGGCAACATGCTTAAGCCCATGCTCGCTCGCGGAGAACTGCGCCTGGTCGGTGCCACCACCCTCGACGAGTTTCGCCAACACATCGAAAAGGACCCCGCCCTCGAGCGGCGGTTTCAGCAGGTGTATGTCGGCGAACCCAGCGTGGAGGACACCGTTGCTATTCTGCGCGGCCTGAAGGAGCGGTACGAGGCGCACCACAAGGTGACCATCACCGACTCCGCCCTCGTGGCCGCCGCCATGCTTTCGGATCGCTACATCACGGGCCGCCGCCTGCCCGACAAGGCCATCGACCTCATCGATGAGTCCGCGTCGCGACTGCGCATGGAACTCGATTCGAGCCCAGTCGAGATCGACGCCCTGCAACGTCAGGTAGACCGCCTCGTCATGGAGGAACTCGCGGTTGCCAAGGCCGATGATCCCTCGGCCGCGGATCGCCTTGCTGCCCTGCGCGCCACCCTCGCCGATAAGCGGGAGGAACTCGCGGGCCTGACCGCGCGGTGGGAGGCCGAACGCGGGGGGCTGAACCGCGTGGGTGACCTCAAGCGCCAGCTCGACGAACTGCGCGGCGCCGCCGAGAAGGCGCAGCGCGAGGGCGACCTGGCCGAGGCCTCGCGAATTCTGTACGGGGAGATTCCCGCCATCGAGCGAGAGATCGCCGACGGGGAGGCCGCCGAGCAGGAGGCCCAAGCGAGCCGCGGCCAGGGCGGGGCTCCCGCCCCGATGGTCTCAGAGAACGTGAGTTCCGACGAGATCGCCGAGGTGGTTTCGGCCTGGACGGGCATCCCCGCCGGCCGACTACTCGAGGGCGAAACGCAAAAGCTGTTGAGCATGGAGACCATTCTCGGCGAGCGCCTGATCGGTCAGCGCGAGGCCGTCGTCGCCGTCTCCGATGCGGTGCGGCGCGCCCGCGCCGGTCTCTCCGACCCCAACCGACCGACCGGCTCGTTCTTGTTCCTGGGCCCCACGGGCGTCGGCAAAACCGAGCTGGCGAAGGCCCTCGCGGACTTCATGTTCGACGACGAGCGCGCCATGGTGCGCATCGACATGAGCGAGTACGGCGAGAAGCACTCGGTGTCACGCCTCGTGGGCGCGCCACCCGGGTATGTGGGCTACGAATCTGGTGGTCAGTTGACCGAGGCCGTGCGTCGTCGGCCCTACTCGGTGGTGCTGCTCGACGAGGTCGAGAAGGCGCACCCGGAGGTCTTCGACGTGCTGCTGCAGGTGCTCGATGACGGCCGTCTGACCGACGGGCAGGGCCGCACGGTCGACTTCAAGAACGTGATCTTGGTGCTCACGAGTAATCTCGGGTCCCAGTTCTTGGTTGACCCGGCGCTCGATGAGCAGCAGCGTCGCGACGCAGTGCAGGCGGCGCTGCGGGTCTCGTTCAAGCCCGAGTTCCTGAACCGACTCGACGACGTGATTACCTTCGCCCCGCTCGGCCTCGCCGAACTGAGCGAAATTGTTGAGCTGCAGGTTGAGTCGCTGCGTCAGCGTCTTGCGCCGCGTCGCATCGAGCTCGTCGTGACCCCCGCGGCCGCCGAATGGCTCGCCCTGGAGGGCTTCGACCCGGCCTACGGTGCGCGTCCGCTGCGTCGCCTCGTGCAGCGCGAGATCGGCGATCGGCTGGCGCGCTCGCTGCTCGACGGCAGCGTGCGCGACGGGGACGCCGTGACCGTCGATCGCAGCGGCGACCCCGTTTCCCCTGGCCTCGTGATCTCGGCGGGAGTGGCCGCACCCGAGGCTCCGGCGCTCGAGGTCGATGAGGTCGACGAGGTCGATGAGGTCGACGCGGTCGACGAGGTCGACGGTGAGGCCCCGGTCGAGACCGAATAGGGCAGTTGGCCTGGACGCGCGGGTGGTGCTTTGGCACCGCCCGCGCGTTGTCGCGTGGGGCCGCCTTGAGGGGGGTGCGCCGCGCCAGATGGCACGTGGAGATTGACTACGCCGAGAGCGCGGCCAAGGATGGGGGGCGAAGGCTCGCCTTTACGTCCAGTCCAGAGAATCATCGAAGGTACACCATGTCACCCGTCATCCCCCGGGAGCCACACGTGCGCCGCGCGTTGAGAATCGCCGCGCTGCTAGGCTCCGTTCTGACCGTCATCCTCGTCGGCGGCGCGCTGGTCGCTCCCCACGCGCTAGGCCTAGCCGCTGGCGGTACCGCCGCGAGCGCCGAGCCGCAACCGCTGTCGCCCGAGCAGGAGGCACGCCGCGTCCAGCAAGCCAATGAATTGTATGGCAGCCCCGACATCAAGCCCCTCGGGCAGCGCAAAACCCTCGCCGTGTCGATGGGTGACTCCCAGATGTCCGGCGAAGGCGCCTGGGACCGATCGCTCTACGACCCAAACACCGACCGCGAGGGCAACTATTGCCACCGCCAGCGTGAGGCGGTCGGTGTGAAGAACGACCTTCCCGTAGACCTCAAGATGAACATCGCGTGCTCGGGGGCGCAGACCTTCCAGGTGCTCTCAACCCGGCAGGGCGGCACCTACTGGTTCGGCGAAAATCAGGGCGACCAACTCGAGGTGCTGGCCCGCAACACGCACGTCAAGTACATCTACATTTTCATCGGCGCCAACGACCCCGAGGGCCTGAACTTCGGGCCGCGACTGACCGATTGCGTCGAACGCCGCGTCTGGCTGCGCCCCTCGTGCTGGCGGGACCACACTCAAGATGCCTCGAGAGCGGTAGGCGTGGTCGAGACGAACGTGACGGCCGCACTCAAGGCGGTCAAGCAAACCATGACCGAGGCAGGTTACGCGCCCACCGACTACCAGTTCATCGTGGGTGGTTACCCCTCGCCGATCGACCCCAACTGGAACGCGGCGGCCGACCCCTATGGCTGCGGCGGCATGATTTGGGAGGCTGACACCTACTTCGCGCGCAACAAGGTGGTGCCCATGTTCGCGGATGCCATCCAGCGCGCCGCCGCGAACGCGCACGTGCAATTTCTAGACATGCGTACGGCGTTCGACGGCCATGCCCCCTGCAGCGGGCAGGCCTGGGTGACGGGCCTGTTCAACATGGGTTCGATCTTCACCGACAACGACTGGCGCCAGTCGTTCCACCCCAATTCAGGGGGGCACGCGGCGTTCAACCGGTGCTTTACCGCAGCCTTCGCGTCGCAGTCCATGACCCAAACCTGCTCGGTCAAGGCCGGAGACTACTGGCCGTCCGTCACCGAGGGCCTGCACGAGCAGGTGGAGGTCAAGAACGTCGACACCGGCCTATGCCTCGGCACGCACGACGGTAAAACTGGCGACTCCTACCGCGTGGAGTCAGTGGTCTGCCACGGCTCCGAGCTGACGAGCCTCGTCTACGACAGCCGCGACAACACGGTGCATCACCCGCAGGCGTACAACAAATGCTGGGATGTGTGGCAGGGCAATCTCGCCCCCGGCGGCGAACTCTCGACGTTCCAATGCAGCGGTGCGGCCAATCAGAAGTTTGTGTTTCACGACGACGGCACTATCCGCCCCGCCACGGCGCAGCACCTGTGCGTTGACGCGGGTCGCTGGGGTGAGGACGACGTTTTCGGTGCCTGGGTGCAGTTGCGAGACTGCAACCCCTCCGATTCGAGGCAAGTATTTTCGGTGCAGCAACCCGCCAACACTCAGGGCAGGCTGCAACTCAGCGACGGGTCCAACCAGTGCATTCAGACCAGCGGCGGTTTCGCGGCCAACACCCCGTTGACCCTTGGGAATTGCGGCTACGAGAGTCAGGTCTGGAAGCTCAATGCGGCGCCGGGCGATGCGTTCATCACCGAGATGCAGGGGGTGCTCTGCTTTGATGCACCGCCGTGGGCGGGCGGGGTGCTCAAGATCGTGCCGTGCGGATACCACGACTTCGCCTACAAGCAATACGGCCGCTTTGCCTATGACGGGTCGCAATACCTCGTCTACCAGCCCAACCCCGACCTCGTGGTCTCCGGCTGGGGCCCCGGCAAGCAGCTCACGCTCGACTACCGCGGCAGGAGCGCGCAGCAGTCATTCTCGTTCGTGCAGGACGCATCGGTGCCACAGCCCGGAGAGGGCTACAGCGACTGGCTGCCGCTGTCACTGAACGGCGCGTAAGACGCCGCGGGGCTCCCACCGACATATCGGTGGGAGCCCCGCGGGGGTCGATCGCCGATTAACGCGCCGCGAAGCAGCGAACCCCTAGCGACCGCCGCGACCCTTACCGCCCTGGTCGTGACGATGCCACGACTCAACGTGGCTGCCGCCGCGCTGGGCACGCCGACCCTTTGCCAGCGGGTTCACGCGCTTGGGCCGACCGCGCTTTTGATTGACCTTGGTGAGCCGCGACAGGGGAGCGGGCGCTCCGCGCTTGGCGCTCTCCTCTTTCTCGCGCTCCTCGCGGCGAATCCGGTCGCGCTCCTTGGCCGCGGCGATGCGCTCGGCCGTCGTGCGCGGCTTACCGCCCCCGCTGGGAGTGGGCCGAGAGCCGCGGGAGGGACGCTGCGTCCGGCCCGATTCGCTGGCCTCGGCGTCGGTATCGGACGCGCGGTCGGCCAGGGTGCCGAGACCGCGCACCTGGCTGCGTTCGCGTTCTTCGCGGCGCGCTTCGATCTGCTCGCGACCGCGCCGCTCGGCCTGCGTGAGACGGCCGGCGCTGCGACCACCCATGCCGACCTCGAGGGCGGCAACGGCCGGGTCGGGCACGGCGCGATAGGTGGGCCGTCGCGAACCGGTGAACTCGTGCAGTTCGGTGCGCTCCGGGTCCTCGTCGTCGCGCACAATCTCATGCGCCCGCGAACCCGTCGCCTCGACCATGGCACGCACGTCGTCGAGGTGATGGGGGAGTGCGAGGGTGATGACGGTGCCAGCGGCGCCCGCGCGACCGGTGCGGCCCGAGCGGTGCACGTAGTCGGTGCTCGACTTGGGCGGGTCGACGTGCACGACGAGCGAGACGCTCGTGAGGTCGATGCCCCGAGCGAGCACATCCGTCGCGACGAGTACCCGCACGTCACCGGCGCGGAACGCCTCGATGATGGCATTGCGCAGGCCTTGCTGTTTCGCGCCGTGAATGCTGGACGCGGCGATGCCGGCCTGCTGTAACTGCTCCGCAATGCGGTCCGCACCGAGTTGGGTACGGGCGAACATCATGGTCTGGCCGCGACGGTTCGCGATCCAGGCCGTCACCTCGACCTTGTCTTCGGGGCTGACGTGCAAGATGTGGTGGGTGATGTGGCCCGCGCTCTTTTGGCCGCCGGTCACGTCGTGCAGTACCGGTCGGGTCAGGTAGTCGTCGGCGAGGCGGCTGACTTCGCCGCCCAGGGTGGCCGAAAACAGCAGTCGTTGGCCGCCCTTGGGGGTGGCGTCGAGGATGCGGCGAAGGTCGTCGATGAAGCCCAGTTCGGCCATGTGATCGGCCTCGTCAATGACGACCATTTCGGCGTCCATGAGGCGCATCTTGCCCAGTTTCATGAGCTCGAGCACGCGACCGGGGGTGCCCACGACCATTTCGACACCACGGCCCACGATGGTGCCCTGCTTGTCGATGTTCATGCCGCCTGAGACCAATTGGTTGCGCACCTGCACGAGCCGCGCGAGGGGCGTGAGCACGTCGCTGACCTGCATGGCTAGTTCGCGCGTGGGGGTGAGGATCACCGCGAGCGGGCGGCCCGGGTGGGCGCGACGGTGGCGCAGACGCGACAGTACTGCGAGCCCGAAGGCAAGAGTCTTGCCCGAGCCGGTGGCCGCCTGGCCGAGCACGTCGAGGCCCGCAAGCGCATCGGGGAGGGCCGCGGCCTGAATGTCGAAGGCCCGCGTCAGGCCCCGCTGCTCAAGTGCGTCGACAAGCTCTCCGGGCAGCGGCAATTCGTAGAAGGGCAGCCCGCTGGGACGCTTGGCGCGTGGAGACATGGAAATTCTTTTCTCTTGAGATTCTCGAGGGAGGTGTAATGCAACCCGCGACGCGTTAAGTTTAAGGGCTATCTGCCGTGCGCGTGCAGCCGCGGGGCTCGCCTCGCGAGTGATTCCGCACGTCACGCGGGCCGCGCATACCGAGCCCCGCGCATACCGAGCCAGCAAACCCGAATCGAGGCAGCGTGACTCCCGTGCACCCCGACCCCAACCCCGACCCTATCGACGTGAGCTCGTGGCCCGACGCGGCCACCTGGAGCGCAATCCTCGCCCCGCTCCACGCGCCCGACCACCTCACTGCCGATCTCGCGCGCCGATTGGGGGCGGCGGGTCTGGCCGAGCGCGAGCGCGTGGCCACCGCGGCGTCCGGGCTGGCGGGGCTGCTGGTGCGGCCCGGGGAGCCGCTCGCGCGCACCGGCGAGGTCGCCGCAACGCTGGCGGCCTGGAGGGCCCGCTGGGCCCACCCCGATCAGCTCGGTCACGGCGTGACTCCCCTTGCCGCGCTGGCCCTGCAACTGCCCGCGGTGCTCGGCGAGTGGCGCGCGTGGGGCATCGAGGCCGAGATCATCGACGCGACCTGCGACGACCTAGGCCGCCAGGTTCACCTGCACGAACGCGTGTATGGCGAGGCGGGTTGCGAGAACTTTCACTGGGTGGCAAACGGCATCTTCTTGCCCATGTTCGTGCTGGGTCGCCTGCAATGGGCGCTTGAACAGTCGGACGCCACGGTGGCCGGGTATCCCCCCGAGGTGCGGCAGCCGGGCGGGGCGGTTTTGGCCTGCCACATCCCCGAATCCGGTCCACTCGAGGTGGCTGCGGTGGACCAGTCCGTGGCGCTCGCGGCCGAGTTTTTCCCGCGTGTGTTCGGCGCGTCACCCTGCTACGCCACGTGTTTCTCGTGGCTGCTGAACCCGTTGTTGATCTCGCGGCTGCCGGGCACCAATCTCGCGGAGTTCGCGCGTCGCTGGACCCTGTGCGGTGATCCGGTCGAGGCCACACACGATGCCGTGTACTTTGCCTTTCGAGTGCGGCCCCCGTACGACGTCGAGACGTTGGAGTCGCGCTCGCGCCTCCACGATTTGGTCATGGAATGTGCTCGGAGCGACGGCTGGGCAGCTAGAAATGGTTACTTTTTGTTATCGGATTGAAACGGAGGTGCGGCGGCGGAGCAGATTGCTACGCTTAGTTGCAGCGCGTAATGAAGCGTGATGGGAGTGGCAAATGGGTTGCATCACAGCGGCTGTTTGGCGCTAGCCGTGGCTAACTTTGGCGATTGGAGGTGTCATGCGGGTCCCCTCACCGCGTGAAATAGAAACGAAGTTTCACGCTCCGTCGAAACCCCAGCGCCGCAGACACCTCTTGCGTGCCTCGGTGCATTCGGGCTTCGTACCCCACCTCGACCGCGTGGTCGTGGCGTCGGTGACCACCGACGAAAACGAGTTTCAGCATGTGCGGGTATCGGTGCGGCCGCATCCGCAGGAGGGCCATTCGTTCGCCCTGCAATTAGACGAGGTGCGGCACCTGATTGACGCCGCGCGGGAGGCCGGCGACGTCATCGACATAGCGCTGCACCACCCGGCGGCCCAGGCCCTGGCCCTGACCCAGTTTCCGCTTGAGGTGCACACCGAGCGACTGCCGGCCACACATCGCGACATCTCGGCGCTCGCTCGCCACCTGTGCCAGCAGCGCATGCATCAACTACGCGTGCGGCGACCCCTACGGGTAGCCACGGACGCCTCTCTGCAGACGGGCAGCCACGGCGTCGGAATCGCCTGCGTTTCAGAAAACGGTCGTTACCGCTCCTCGTATTTGGAGAGCGCGAACGACATTCTGCTCGGCGAACTGCATGCCATAGAGCTGGCGTTGCGCACGTGGGAGAACGAGAGCGCCCTCGTGATCCAGACTGATTCGTTTACCTCGGTGAGTCGCATTCGGCAGGCCCGCACGTGCGGGCTGGCAGCATCGCGCGGCTGGAGCGCCCCGGTCGAGGCCGTCGTGCGCGACATTGTCTCGCTGTGCGAGGGGCGTGTCGTGCGCATCGAATGGGTGCGCGGCCACAGCGGCGACCCCCTCAACGACACGGCGGACAGGCTGGCCGTGGCCCGCCGCCGCACCCAACGCTCGCGGCTCACGATGCACGAGGCGAACCGCATATACAAGGGAATCATCGAGGACCTGCGCGATGCCGCCGACGCCGTAGCCGAGTCAGCCGAGTCTGCACTGGCGCGCTCCTAACGCGAACCCGGCCCCCGTAAACCTCGCCAACGCGGCGATTCTCACTTCCGGCGCGGCCACCGTGCGCAGCGGAATCCGGTACAGTGGCCGCGAGGAGGCAGGTGCCGAGCGCACCGGCGTGCCGACGACGCGCGCGCCTCACCAACCGGCACCCGCGGCAGCGCCGCCGCATTCACCACACGACCGGCACAAGGAATCCCATGCCCGTTAGCGTTTTTGATTTATTTTCGATCGGCATCGGCCCCTCGAGTTCGCACACCGTCGGCCCCATGCGCGCGGCCCGACGGTTCGTTGACCTCGTGCGCCACGAACTCGGCGACGCGTCCCTCGCGGAGGTCGCCCACGTCGAGGTCCACGCGTACGGTTCGCTCGCCGCCACGGGCGCCGGGCACGGTACGTTCGGGGCCATCTTGCTTGGCCTCGCGGGCTTCGCGCCCGAATCCCTCGATCCCGAGGTGGGGTGGGCGTGCCTCGCAGACATTGAGCAGAGCAAAACGCTCGATCTCGCAGGTAGCGGGCATCGCATCGAACTGTGCGAGGCGGGTATCGTGCAGCATCCGCTCACTATCCTGCCGCGGCACCCCAATGGACTGCGCTTCACGGCGTACGCGGTGAGTGACGAACGCGAGATAGCCCACGAGACCTACTATTCGGTGGGCGGAGGTTTTGTGGTGACCGAGGCCGAGTTCGACGTGGTGCCCACCTCGGGAGACGTTGACCTGCCTCACCCGTATAGTTCGGCGGCTGAATTGATCCAGATCTGCCTCGAACAGGGCATGCGCATCAGCGACGTGGCCCTCGCTAACGAGGTGGCCCTGCGCAGCCGGGACGAAGTCTCCGCGCGGCTCGGGCAGATTTGGCAGGTCATGAGCGAATGCATCGAGGCGGGTTGCCGCACGCACGGGTACCTCCCGGGCAACCTCAAGGTGCGGCGGCGCGCGAGCACGTGGTTTGAGCAGTTGAATGCCGAGATCGAGCAGGGCGCCCCGCTGCACGACTTAGACTGGGCGATCCTCGCCGCCATGGCCGTCAACGAACAGAACGCGGCCGGTGGCCGCGTGGTCACTGCCCCTACCAACGGGGCCGCCGGTATCGTGCCGGCCGTGCTGTTCTATGCGCTGAAAACCATGCCCGACCTGGGTGGCGAGGGCATCGAGAGGTACCTGCTGACGGCGGCCGCGATCGGCTCCATCTATAAGGAGCGCGCGAGCATCTCGGGTGCCGAAGTGGGCTGTCAGGGTGAGGTGGGCTCCGCCTCGTCGATGGCGGCTGGCGCGTTCGCAGAACTGCTGGGCGGCACGCCGGACCAATGCGAGAACGCGGCTGAGATCGCGATGGAGCACAACCTGGGTCTTACGTGCGACCCCGTGGGCGGTCTCGTGCAGGTGCCCTGCATCGAGCGCAACGGTATCGCCGCGACGAAGGCCATCACTGCGGCGCGCATGGCGTTGCGGGGCGACGGTACCCACCTCGTGAGCCTCGATACGGTCATCGAGACCATGCGCCAAACCGGCCTCGACATGAGCAGCAAGTACAAGGAGACCGCGATGGGCGGTCTCGCCGTCAACGTCGTGGAGTGCTGAGACCCCTCGTGTGAATGGGGGGACGCCCCGGGGGCGGGCTGGCGCAACCAGCGGGCCCCCGGGGCGTCCGAGTTATTGAGCGGCGGCGCTTAGGCCGGGCGGCGCCACGGGCCGCGCTCGTACTGTCGCGGGTATTCTGGCTGGTCACCGAGTTCAAAGGCGGCCCGCAGTGGCCACGAGGGTTCGCGCAGGGCGGCACGCGCAATGGCCACGACGTCGGCCTCGCCGCGCTCCAGCACGCCTTCGGCTTCGGCGGGGGTGGTGATGAGTCCGACGGCGGCCGTCGCGATGCCGGCCTCGGCCCGGATGCGGGCGGCGAACTCGACCTGGTAGAGGGGGCCGACGGGGATCTCGGCGTTGACGTTGCCGCCCGTCGAGACGTGCACGAGGTGAACCCCGTGGGCCTTGAGCTCACGCGAAAGCGCCACCGAGCCCTCGAGGTCCCAGCCGCCCTCGACCCAGTCGGTCGCCGAGATGCGCACGATAAGGGGCCGATCGCCCCAGACCTCGCGCACGGCGTCAACCACCTCGAGCGTCAGTCGGATTCTGTTCTCGAGGCTTCCGCCGTACTCGTCGTCGCGAGTGTTGGAGAGCGGCGACATGAACTCATGCAACAGATAGCCGTGTGCCGCGTGGATCTCGACGACATCGAAGGCGGCGTCGCGGGCGAGGCGGGCGGACGCGGCGAACTGGCGCGGAATGTCGCGGACCTCTTCGGTCGAGAGGACGTGCGGCTCGGGATGGCAGTCGGGGTGGGGGATGGCGCTCGGCGCGACCGGGGTCCAACCGCCCTCCGCGGCGGTAGCGACTCCGGGCACGTCGGCGATCCAGGAGCGCGTCGAGGCCTTGCGGCCCGCATGAGCGAGCTGCACCCCGGAAAGGGCGTTTTGGCTGTGGATGAAGTCATTGATGCGCTTCCAGGCGGTGGCCTGGGTGTCGTTCCACAGGCCCGCGTCCTCGGGCGAGATGCGCCCCTCGGGGACCACGGCGGCGGCCTCGCTGATGACCAGGCCGAAACCTCCGGCCGCTCTGGCGCCGAGATGTTGCAGGTGCCAATCGGTGGGCACGCCGTCGCCGGCAAAGCAGCTGTATTGACACATGGGCGCGAGCCAGATGCGGTTCTTGACGGTGAGGTTGCCGAGCTTGACGGGGCTGAAGAGTAGCGACATAAACGTTTCAACGCGCGCGGCGTGCAAACTATTTCGCACCGAAATGTGAGTGCCGACACGAGGCCCCGCGAAAAGTCGCTAGATTTAAGGAGCGGACCGAATCGGCCCGCGCACCCACCACGTGACGGCACGAGGCCAGCGACGATGCTTGCGGCTCGTGCGTTGACGGTGGGTGGCGAGCGGCACCAAAGCCGACGCCGTTTGCGGGGGCAAGCGGCGTCTCGATGTTCCGTGACTTCTTCACTTCACGCATGAAAGAGCAGCACAATGACGAGCGAGACTCAAGATAACCTCCTGCACGAGGAGCGGGTGTTCCCCCCAAGCCCCGAATTCGCAGCACAGGCCAATGCGCAGCCCGAGTTGTATGAGCGGGCCGCGGCTGACCGCCTGAACTTCTGGGCCGAGCAGGCCCGCGATCTGGTCGAGTGGCAGACTCCGTTCACCGAGACGCTGGATTGGTCGAACCCGCCGTTCGCCCGCTGGTTTGGCGACGGCAAACTGAATGTCACGTACAACTGCGTGGATCGCCACGTGGAGGCCGGTCACGGTGACCGCGTAGCCATCCACTTTGAAGGCGAGCCGGGCGACACCCTGAGCCTCACCTACCGCGAGTTGCAAGATCAGGTCTCGCGAGCGGCCAATGTGCTGCAATCGCTGGGCGTGCAGACCGGTGACCGGGTGGCGGTGTACCTGCCCATGATTCCCGAGGCGGTCATCGCACTGCTCGCGTGCGCGCGCATCGGCGCCCCGCACTCCGTGGTGTTTGGCGGCTTCTCGGCAGAGGCCCTGCGCTCGCGCATCGAGGACGCCGAGGCCAAGGTCGTCATCACCGCCGATGGCGGCTACCGTCGCGGAAATCCGTTCGCACTGAAGCCCGCCGTTGACGAGGCCCTGGCCCAGGGCGCCGAGTCGGTCAAGCACGTTCTCACGGTGCGTCGCACGGGGCAGGAGACCGCCTGGACCGAGGGTCGCGACGTCTGGTGGAGCGAGGCCCTCGCTGCTGCCAGCGACACCCACGAGCCCGTATGGGTCGACGCCGAGCATCCGCTGTTCATCTTGTACACCTCGGGTACGACGGGTAAGCCCAAGGGCATTTTGCATACGACCGGGGGCTACCTGACCCAGGTGACGTACTCGTTCAAGAACGTTTTCGACATCAAACCCGAAACCGACGTGTTCTGGTGCACCGCTGACGTCGGCTGGATCACGGGCCATTCGTACGTCGCGTATGGACCCCTGTCGAACGGCGCCACGCAGGTGCTGTACGAGGGCACCCCTGATTCGCCGCACCGCGGTCGCTGGTGGGAGATCGTGCAAAAGTACCGGGTATCGATCCTCTATACGGCGCCGACGGCGATCCGCACGTTCATGAAGTGGGGCGAAGAGATTCCCGCCGACTTTGACCTGTCGTCGCTGCGGCTGCTCGGGTCGGTGGGTGAGAACATCAACCCCGAGGCCTGGATCTGGTACCGCCGGGTGATCGGCGGTGATCGCTGCCCGATCGTGGACACCTGGTGGCAAACCGAGACGGGTTCGATTCTGATTTCGCCCCTGCCCGGCATCACCGGTGCCCGGCCCGGTTCGGCGCAAAAGCCGCTGCCGGGTGTGGTGGCGTCCGTGTTTGACGACGCGGGCGAGCATCTGGAGTCCGGCTCGGGTTACCTCGTGCTCGACGAGCCGTGGCCGTCCATGCTGCGCGGCATCTGGGGCGATCCCGAGCGGTTCAAGGAGACCTATTGGTCGCGGTTCCCCGGCGTGTACTTCGCGGGCGACGGCGCCAACCTCGACCATGAGGGCGATATTTGGCTGCTGGGCCGCGTTGACGATGTCATGAACGTGTCGGGTCACCGGCTGTCGACGGCCGAGATTGAGTCGGCCCTCGTGTCGCACCCGAAGGTGGCCGAGGCCGCCGTGGTCGGGGCCGCGGACGCCACGACGGGCCAGATTCCCGTGGCATTCGTCATCGTGCGTTCGGAGTTTGCCGAGGAGGCTGCGGCCGACGGGGCGGCGCTGAGCGAGGCCCTGCGGGCGCATGTGGGCACCGAGATCGGCGCCATCGCAAAGCCCAAGAAGGTCATGCTGGTGGCCGAGTTGCCCAAGACGCGTTCCGGCAAGATTATGCGCCGCCTGCTGCGTGACGTGGCCGAGAATCGGGCCGTGGGCGACACGCAGACCCTCGCGGATTCGTCGGTGATGGACCTCATCACGCAGGGGCTGAAGAGTTAGCCTCTAGGTCTTAAGTCACGAGTCGGGCGACCCGCGTTGGCGGGKCGCCCGATTCGTTTCCGGCGTTTCCGGCGAAGGTGGCTGGGGCTATTCGCTGTCGAGGTTGCCCTTCATGATCATGAAGGTGGCGCCGAAGGGGTCCGCCACCAGGGCCATGCGACCGTATGGAGTATCGAACGGGGGCTGCAAGACCTGGCCCTTGCGCTCGCCAACCCGCTCACACGCGGCGTCCACGTCGTCTACCCCGAAGTAGACCTGCCAGTGCGAGGGCACCGGCGCGGGCATGGTCACGGCCGCATCCATGTGGCCGCCGAACTGCCAATTGTCGATCGACATCGTCTGATAGCGCATCGGATCGGTGAACACCGTTTCTAGTTCGGTGCCGAAAACCTCGCGGTAAAACGCCTCGCTGGCCTCGAAGTTCTTCGAACACATTTCGAACCACACGGGGTAGCCGGCCGCGGCCTTGTAGGTGTAGCCCGCATGAGTGTTCGCCTGCCAGAGGCAAACGAACGCGCCCGCCGGGTCCTGCAGGCCGGCCATCGAACCAAAGTCGGCGACCTTGTGGGGGCCGAACATGAGCGTCGCGCCTGCCGCTTGTGCCCGGTTGAGGGTGTCCTCAATGTCCGGCGCCGCGAGGTACGTCGACCACATCGACGGGGGAGCGTCCTGTTCGGGTGCGACCATGCAACCCGCGATCGGGTCATCACCCTGGAAGAACTGCGAGTAGCCACCGAACTCCTCGCCCCCGCGCTGCACTGTCCAGCCAAACACGTGGGTGTAAAAATCAAACGCGACCTCATAATCGCGGGTCATCAGGTCGATCCAGATCGGCTGACCCAGTACGCGAGCTGCCATGTCACTCCTATGCTCAAGTGGTGGGGCGCGCGTTCCAGGCGAACGAGCGCGCCCGACAAATCTACTTGCTCCCGGGCAACGGGGGCTGCCGTTACGCGGAATCGAGGTGGCCGCTCAGCGGGCCACCGGAGCGTCCGGCGGGGGAGGGAACAGCCCCGCCACGTCACGGGCCGCGATTCGACCCGCGCGCGCGGCGCCGCTCGTCGAGGCCGACGGCCCATAACCGACGAGGTGCACTCGATCTTCGCCCACCACGCGCGTGCTGAGACGCCCCGTCATGGGCAGGCCACCGAGCGCCGAGCGGATGCGCAGCGGTTGCAGGTGTGCGATGGCGGGCCGGTACCCCGTGCACCACACGACTGCGTCGAGCGGCTTGTGTGACTCCTGGTCCGCGACCCAGCGCACCACGCCGTCGGCGACCAGCCGGCTAAACATGGGGTGCGCCGACAGCAGGCCCGCCGCCTCGGCCGCGCGATAGATTGGCGTGCGCGCCAGCTTGGTGTAGGAGACGACCGAGCCCGGCAGCTCGCCGCGCGTGACGGCCTCGCCCACGCTGACCTCGACCTGGTGGCCGAACTCGGTGTCGAAGGCCTCCGAGCGCACCTCGGGCGGTTTTCGCGTAAACCACACCGTGCTGGCCCCCGCCCGATGCAGGGCAAGCAGCGACTGCACCGCCGAAAAGCCACCCCCCACGACCCCGACGCGCAGGCCCGCAAAGCGCTCGGGGTGCGTCAGGTGCTTCGAATGCAGCTGGATTCCCACGAACTCGTCCTGGCCGGGGTAGTAGGGAATGAACGGCTGGGTCCAGGTGCCCGTCGCGTTGATAATGCTCGCCGTGAACAGTCGCACGGGCTCGGTGACGCTCTCGTCGCGCCCGCTGAGGTGGCCCGTGACGCACAACAGCGGGCCCGGATGCGCGCGCTCTACCTGGGTAACCTCAAAGGGTCGGAGTATGGGCAGGTTGAGGTCGCGCTCGTAGGCGCCGAAGTATGCGCGCACGAGTTCGGCGATGGGTTGTTCACTTCGCACCTGCTCGGGGGGCAGGGCCTCGCCGAGGCTGAGGCCGGGCAGGTCGTGAATGGCATGCACGCCCTCGTAGGTGAGGTCAGCGGGGCGATGCTGCCACGCGCCGCCCGGTAGGTGATCGGCGTCGACCACGAGAAAGTCGCGAAAGGCGCGCAACTCGTGCCGGCGCACGTGGTAGGCGGCCGAGAGCCCCGCCTGGCCGCCGCCGATGATGAGCGTGCGCAGCGGGCGCGCCGCGGAGCCCACGAGCCCGAAGGGTCCGAGGTCCACGCCCGATTCGGGAGGGTCGGGGGTTGATGCGGGGCGCCCATCGCGCGACTCTCCGAGCCGCTCGCGCAGGATCACCTCCCGCTGTTCGTTGCTGATGGGGCTGGGTTTGCGCAGCGGCTGGCGCAGCGTGTCGTCGAGAACGTCTTTGAGTTCGGCCATCTTGCGCCGCGCGACATCGCCGCTTTTGGGGCGTTGGCTGGGTGGCCGCGCCGGGGTTACGGACGCCTCGGTGGCCGCGTTCTCCGGCAGCGCGGCGAGGGGATCGGGTGGTGGCGTGGGGCCAGGGCGACCGGGGTTGCGCACCTTGCGGCCGGGGGCGGTGCCCGAGGGCACCGCCCCTTCGGCCGAGGTGGCGGGTTCGTGGCGGTCAGACGATGGCATTCTTCACGCTTTGGCGGGCCGAGCCCAGGCCGTCGATGGCTACCTCAACCGTGTCGCCGTTGACCAGGTACGGGTACTTACCCGAGATCGCGACGCCCTGCGGGGTGCCGGTGTTGATGATGTCGCCGGGCGAAAGCACCAGGAACTGGCTGAGGTGGTGAATTATCGCCGCGACCGAGAAGATCATGTCGTTGGTGTTGGAGTCCTGGCGAGGTTCACCGTTGACAAACGAGCGGAGCCCGAGGGATTGCGGGTCGTCTATCTCGTCAACCGCGAGGTAGGGGCCCATGGGGTTGAAGGTCTCGCAGCACTTGCCCTTCGACCATTGACCGCCGGAGTCGCGCATCTGGTAGTCGCGTTCCGAGACATCATTCGAGACGCCGTAACCCGCCACGTAGTCGAGGGCCTCGTCGGGGCTCTCGAGGTAACGCGCGGTCTTGCCGATGACCACGGCGAGTTCGACCTCCCAGTCGACCTTAACGGCGGCGGGCGGGATCGCGATGTCGTCGGCCGGGCCCGCGAGCGTGTTGGGGTGCTTAAAGAAGATGATGGGCTGCGCGGGTGGCGGGTCACCGGTCTCGGCAGCGTGCGCGACGTAATTTTGACCAATGCACAAGATGACTCCGGGCCGGGTCACGGGCGCGCCGATGCGCAGGCCGCTGGGGTCGAATCCGGGCAGGCTGCCCGTTGCCACGCGTTCGCGCAGCGTGTCGAGGCCGCCCGAGGCGAAGAATTCGGCATCGAAGTCTCGAGTCACCTCGCGCGCGTCGAAGTAGGTTCCGTCGGCCGACTGCGCGACCGGTATCTCTGAGCCCAGCGGGCCAAATCTATAGAGTTTCATGCCGTCGAAGTCTCGTTTCTGGTGGGGGAGGAGGTGACGCATTGCCGCTCCTGTGGCGGCCATTGGCGTGCACTATCGGCCGGGTAAGACTATCAAACATCGGATGTTTCGAGACGAGGTCGCCGCCAGGTGCGGGTTTCGGGCCATGAATATAGGTTCATGCCGATTCAAACCTCTGATGTTTCTGCGCCCACTGTTCTAGCCGTTCGAGCGTGGTCTCGATGTCTCGACTATTGCGGCGGTGCGCCCGCATCGCGCGCAACAGCAGCGGGGCCCGGGAGGTGCGCGAATCAAACTCCTCGGTGACCAACGTGCCTCCGTCGCGGGGCTCCAAGATATAGCGCCACACATGGCCGCCGAAGTGCCGCCACGCAATGCGTCGACCCTCCTCGAACTCCACCACGGTGTTCACAATCTTGTACTTGACCCCCCAGGCCATGTCCATGCCGAAATTAGCCCCGAGATGGAGTCGCTCGGGCCCGTTCGGCTGTGCGCCCGTGACATGCCCCGAGCCGTCGATCTCGCCGTGCAGTGCGGGGTTGGCCAGGAGGTCGAAGATTTCATCGGGCTGCGCGCTAATCATGCGCGAGTGCGAGGTGACGAGGTCGTGTTGCATGTCACCAGTGTCGCCCACGCGGGCGGCCCGAGCCGCCAGAACATGCCGTCGCTGGGCGTCAAAGCGTGGCGGGCAGCCCCGTTAGGCGTGGTGTTCGGACGCCGCCGCCCGGGCTGGGCGCCGCACGGCCACTCCCAGCGCGATCAAGGCGACCACCGCGACGATCGTCAGCAGGTAGGAGGAGTGATACGAGGTTGCCTTCACGAGCTGGCCTGCGACCGCCGTGGCGAGGGCCTGGCCCACGACGACCATGGTGCCGAGAAACGTCATCACGAGCGATACTCGACCATGCGGGGCCAGCTGGGCACCCACGCCGAAATATGCGACGAGCGAGGCGCCCTGGCCCGCGCCCATCACGAGCAGGGCGATCACCAGCAGGGGCAGCGAGTTCACGAACGGGAGCACCGCCGTGCCGAGGAGCATGATGGTGCTGAAAACAAACCACCTGCGCAGTAGCGACACCGAAGCGGGCAGCCGCGACGACAAAATGGCGCTGAGCGCGGAGGTCACGCCCATAACGCCATAGAGCAGGCTGCCGAGCGACGCCTGCCCCAGTTCGATGCGCGCAAACTCCAGGGTTCCCGTGAGGGTGGTTCCGAAGAACACCCCCGCGAAGAACATCGCTGCGGCGATGATCATGCTAGGGCCGAGAAAAACGCTGCGCTTGCGGGCGTAGCCAACGTCGCTGTCGGCGTGAACCGCTGCCGCGAGCGCCGTCGTGCGGTGCAGGGCGAACAGCAGCGTGAACGCGAACGAGACGACGGCGGCCAGCGCGAGGGGGAGCCAGAGCAGTCCGGTCGCCGCGAGCACGCCGACAATCACGGGCCCAAACACAAACCCCAGTTCGTCGACCATGGATTCGTAGCCGAACGCCTTATTGCGTTGGGCCTGCCGGGCCACGGGCGCAAGAGATTGGGTGAGGGCGAACCAGCGGGCACGCGCCATCGCCGATATCTGGGGGGCGAGCGCGCCCGCGAAAAAGCCCACGGTCTGGATGGCGAGCAGAGGCGCGCCCTGCAGGGTCAGCACGATCAGAGCGATGACAAGCGCGGGGGAGCCGATGGCACCCGCCAGCAACACGGGCAGCTGGCCGCGCTTATCGGCGATGGCTCCGCCAATGGGTGCGCCGATCGCCGTGCCGATGCCGACCGCAGCCGCGACGAGGCCACCGTCCGCGATGGCGGCCTTGCCGAGTTCGGGGGCGCGCATGTCGGTGACGAAACTGGCGATGCCAACGGTCAGCATGGCGAGCGGAAACCGGGCAAAAAAGCCGATCACGAGGAACGCGCGTCCGGTCAGGGCTACCAGGACGCGAAACCCGAGGGGGGTCGCGGTATCAGTCACGAGGGCACATCTTTCACACGTGGGCGTACAAAAATGCACGCCGACCCACCCAATTCCCGGCGGTGCTGCGAACCCGCGGGCCGACCTGATTGGGCGGCACGCGGTGAATAATCGACTCTTGTGAGCCGGTTCGCGCCCTATCCACGAGTATAAATGCGCCGCGCGCGAGGGGCTACATCTGGGCGAGTTTGGCAATCGATTTCGCAATCCTCCCCGGGGATGAGCTCGAATGCCCTACGATTATCGCAGGTGACGCGGCGCGGCAACGGGAGCGGCGGTGCCGATGCCCCATCAGGACACCATGAAGGGTTCATCATGCTTTCATTTCTTGACCGCGAGCACACGATTGCGCCGCCCGGCTTTAATCGTTGGCTAATACCACCCGCAGCGCTCGCCGTGCACTTGTGCATCGGCCAGGTTTACGCCACGAGCGTCTATAAGACCCAGCTCGTCGACCACTTCGGGTCAGACCTCACCAAGATCGGTTTCATTTTCTCGCTGGCGATCGTCATGCTCGGCCTCTCCGCCGCCGTCATGGGCAAGTGGGTAGATACGAACGGGCCTCGTAAGGCCATGTTTACGTCGTGCCTGTTTTGGGTGACGGGGTTCCTCGTGGCCGCGCTCGGCATTTTTTCGAATCAGCTGTGGCTCGTGTACCTCGGGTACGGATTCATTGGTGGTATCGGTCTCGGCATCGGCTATATTTCGCCGGTCTCAACCCTGATTAAGTGGTTTCCCGACCGTCCTGGTCTCGCAACGGGCCTCGCCATCATGGGCTTTGGCGGCGGCGCACTCATCGCGAGCCCAATGTCCACGGCCCTGCTCAACCTCTACGCCGAAGGGGGCGCGGCCCCGGGCATCCCCGTGGCCAAGATGTTCCTCACGTTCGCCGCGCTCTACCTCGTCTATATGATGTTTGGCGCGTTCACGGTGCGCGTGCCGGCCGCCGACTGGAAGCCCGAGGGTTTCGACCCCACGCGCCGCAAGGTCGATGCGATGGTCACCTCCAACCACGTAAGCGCCGACAATGCGATCAAGACGCCGCAGTTCTGGTTGCTGTGGGTGGTGCTGTTTTGCAACGTGACCGCCGGCATCGGGATCCTCGAACAGGCGTCCCCGATGATCCAAGACTTCTTCCGCACGGGCGGCGTTTCCAGCGTCTCCGCGACCGTCGCGGGCGGTTTCGTGGGCCTGCTGTCCATCGCCAACATGGCCGGCCGGTTCGTGTGGTCGTCCACCTCCGACCTGATCGGCCGCAAGCCGATCTACATGATCTATCTTGGCGTCGGCCTCGTGCTGTATGCCCTGCTCGCCCTGTTTGGCCACTCCGCGACCGCGCTGTTCGTGCTGTTCGCGTTCGTCATCTTGTCGTTCTACGGTGGCGGCTTCGCCACGATCCCCGCCTACCTGCGTGACCTCTTCGGCACGTTCCAGGTCGGCGCCATCCACGGCCGACTGTTGACGGCATGGTCGGCGGCGGGCGTCGCGGGGCCGCTGATCGTGAACGGGTTCCTCGATTCGCAGGGTAAGCCCGGCACCCTCGAGGCGTCGGCGTACTATCCCGCCCTGTTCACTATGGTGGGCGTGCTCGCGGTGGGCTTTGTCGCCAACCTGCTGGTTAGGCCCGTCGCGGCCAGGTTTCATGAACCCGCGCAGTCAGTCGGAGCCGATCAGCGCTCCGCGTCGAAAGGACACTGATCGTGACCCAGAACTCCTCGTCGAGCGTGCGCGTCTACATCGGGTGGCTGCTGGTCGGCATCCCGCTGGCCTACGGCATCTTCCAGACCCTCTCGAAGGCCGCTAGCCTGTTCACCGGTTAACGCGGGAGGGCTTGCGTCGCGCGGCCGCGCGGTGGGCATCGGGTAAACTGGGAGAAGGTGTGCCGGGAAGTCTGGTCGGCGTGCGCCCCCAGCAGGCGGGCGCGTCGTATTTGACCCGAAAGGTACTATGACCTCGCACTCTGCCCCACCCGGCCACGAACATTTACTCCACGATGCGAGCCCCGGGGCGCTACGCAACTTCGTCGACACAATGCGCGGGGAGCGCTTCGGCGGTATCCTCCTGCTGCTCGGCGCCGTCGGCGCTCTCGTGTGGGTGAACTCACCGTGGGGCGCGTCCTATGAGAGCGCGGGCGCCTGGGTGCCCTTCGACTTTGCACCGAGCGCGCTGCACATCGACCTCACCATGCGCCAGTGGGCGCTCGACGGCTTGCTGGTGTTTTTCTTCTTCGTCGTAGGGCTCGAACTCAAGCGCGAGTTTGTCGTGGGCGAACTGCGCGACCCGCGCCGGGCCATGCTCCCCATCATCGCCGCGCTCGGCGGCATGGCCGTTCCTGCACTCGTTTACACGGGCGTGCAGTGGGCGCACGGTTCGGACGCGCTGCGGGGCTGGGCCATCCCCACGGCCACCGATATTGCGTTTGCCGTCGCGGTGCTCGCGGTCGTCGGTAAGTTCTTGCCCGCACCACTGCGCATCTTCCTTCTGACTCTCGCGGTTGTGGACGACCTGCTCGGCATCTCCATCATCGCCATCTTCTACACGGCGAACGTCAACCTGTTCTACCTCGCGGGTGCTCTGCTGACCATCGCCCTGTTCGGCCTCGTGTGCCGCCACGCCGCCCGCACGGGCCGCGTTCAGGCAGCGCTCGTTCCGCTCGTGCTGCTGGCGGTGGCCGCCTGGTGGCTCATGCACGCCTCCGGGGTTCACGCGACCATCGCGGGAGTCCTGCTCGGGCTCGTGGTGCCGGCCGCCGAAGACGCAGACGGGCACTCGGTCGCCGAGCGTTTCGAGCACTTCTGGCGACCATTCTCGGCGGCCGTGTGCGTGCCAGTTTTCGCTGTCTTCGCTGCGGGCGTGGCGCTATCGGGAGACGCGCTCGCGGCGGCGGCCTCCGATCCGGCCGCGCAAGGCGTTTTCCTGGGTTTGGTACTCGGCAAGCCGCTCGGAATCTTGCTGGCCACGTGGATTGTGGTGCGCTGGACGGCCTCTGAACTCGACCCCGCTCTCTCGTGGCTCGACATCCTCGGCGTCGGCCTGCTCGCCGGGGTCGGGTTCACGGTGTCGCTCTTCATTGGAGAACTCGCATTCGCCGCCGAGAGCCCTCATGTCGCAGCCGTGAAGGCGGCGGTGGTAGCGGCCTCGGTGGTGGCGGCGCTGGTGTCGGGAACCGTGCTGGCCTTGCGTTCCCGCGTACACGAGCGCAGGGCCCCGGACGCCGCGGTGGCCGGGTAAGCGGCCACGGCCACTACCGGCGCTGGGAGCGCAAAATCTCCAGTTCAGCGGCACCAGCCGTCGCGCCTGTCACCCATGGTGACTGGTTTGACCACTAGGCGATCACAAAGTGGTGCTTCTGGATGACGATGCCGCCCGCAGGCGATAGGCTCCACTTTATGAGTTTCGCACAGAACACCAAGAATTCGTCCTCGCGCGAGGATCAGCAGCGGGCCGACTTCGCCGCGCCCAAGCGCAGTGTCGGTGAGTTGGTCACGGGCATTGTCGCAGAACTCGGCGGCATCGTTCAGCGTCAAATCGACTTGGCCAAGGCCGAATTGAAAACTGCGGCCATCAAGGGCGGCATCGGTGCGGCAGGCTTCATCGCCGCCGGCCTGTTCTTATTCTTCGCGCTCATCATGCTTCTGTTTGCGGGCGCCTACGGCTTTGTCGCTGCGGGCCTTCCCGCCTGGGGTGCCTTCCTGCTCGTGGCCGGCATTTTGATCGTGATCGCGATCATTGTGGCCGTGGTGGGTTTGATCTTCTTCAAGAAGGTGCGCGGCCCCGAGCGCACCATCGCACAGGCGCAGCGCACCATAAAGGTCGTGCAGGGCAAGGGCCACCTGCCCACCACGACGAAGGCCGAAGAGTACAACGAGGTGTACAAGGACCTCTACGGTACCGACGCCAAATAAGCCGTGGCCGCGCCCGACGCCCGCATAACCTTTGAGCCGGGCCCCTGGCAGCACCGTTGGGTGTCCGCCAATGGGGCCCGGTTTCATGCTGTCGACGGTGCGGTAGATCCCGCGAGCGGCGAGCCTACGCCCGATCGTGAGCGCCGCCCCCTGGTGCTGCTACTGCACGATTTTCCTCAGTTCTGGTACACGTGGCGGCACGCGCTGCCGGTGCTCCAGGCCGCGGGATTTCGACCGGTGGCGATCGATATACGGGGGTACGGAGCGTCCGATAAGCCGCCGCGGGGCTATGACGTGGTCACCCTCGTGGATGACATCAGCGGCATCATTCGCTCGCTCGGCTATGAACGGGCGATCCTCGTGGGCTGCGGGTTGGGGGGATGGCTCGCGTGGGCGACGGCACTCATTCGCCCCGAGTGCGTGCGCGCGCTCGCGGCGCTCGGGGTGACCCACCCGGTCTACAGTGCGCGCCCCCTGAGCCGCGCCTACACGTGGGGCGGGCGGCTAGACCTGTTGCGTTTCGCCCTGCCCGGCTTGCCCGAGCGCTCCGTGCGCCGGGGATTTCTCGTGCGCGACACGCTGACCCGCTGGGGCGGCGCGGGCGACCTGACGTGGTTGGAACCGCGCGCCGTGGAACTTTACGAGAAGGCCATGCATCTCCCCGCCGTGGATCGCAGCGCACTCGGCTACCTGCGTTGGATCGTGCGCTCCCAGGTGCGCGGGGATATGCGGGCCTTCATCGCCCTCGCGCGGAGGACCGTCGACGTGCCCACCTTGCATGTGATGGGTGAACGAGATGGGCTCGTCAGCCCCGCAGCGGCACGCCGCTCGGGCCGCTACATGTCGGGGCCCTACACGTTCGTGGCGCTGCCCGGTTGTGGTCACTTCGTACCGGAGCAGGACCCGGCCGCGTTCCACGCCGTCCTGCTCGACTGGATCGCGACGCTGCCCCCGGCGGAGCCGCACGTCGTGGGCTGAAACGATTCTTTGGCTGAGTCGCGGAGTCTATATGCTGGACCAATGAGCATTCGTATCTACGACTCCGCCTCGCGCGAGATGCGCGACTTTGTGCCCCAGCGAGAAGGCAAAGTTGGCATGTACGTGTGCGGTGCCACCCCCTACGCGACCGGCCACGTCGGCCACCTGCGCACGGCGGTGGCATTCGACGTCATCGCGCGGTGGTTCGCCCGTAGCGGTTACGAGGTCACCATGGTCCGCAATGTGACCGACATCGACGACAAGATCCTCCAGCGGGCACCCGCCGAACGGCTCGAATGGTGGGCGCTGTCGCTGAAATACGAGCGCGAATTTAGTGCTGCCTATCGTCGGCTTGGCTGCCTCGAACCCACCTACGAACCGCGGGCCACGGGGCATGTGACCGAAATGGCGGCCTTCATGCGGCGCCTCATCGAGCGCGGCCACGCCTATGCGGTCGACGAGGGCGACGGCAACGGCAGCGTGTACTTCGATGTGAAGTCATTCGCAGAATACGGATCGCTAACGCGCCAAAAACTCGACGACATGCTGGATTCGGGCGAGGAGCCCGCCCAGGGCAAGCGAGACCCCCGAGACTTTGCCCTCTGGAAGGGCGCGAAGGCCGACGAGCCCGCGACCGCCAGTTGGGAGACCCCCTACGGCAAGGGTCGCCCGGGCTGGCATCTCGAGTGCTCGGCGATGGCGCACCGCTACCTTGGCGAGACCTTCGACATTCACGGCGGCGGCCTCGACCTGCGGTTTCCGCACCACGAAAATGAGCAGGCCCAGTCCCGCGCCGCCGGTTTCGGCTTCGCCCAGACCTGGGTGCATGCGGGCCTCCTCACGGTCGAGGGCACCAAGATGGGTAAGTCGCTCGATAATTTCGTGACGGCCGACCAGGCCTTCGACCAGGCCGCACCCGTCGTGGTGCGCCTCGCCCTCAGTAGCGGCAGCTATCGCTCGAACGTCGACTACTCGGCCGATTCGCTGGTCGAGGCCACCGCCGTGTGGCGCCGACTGAAGGGATTCGCCGAGGCGGCACGGCAGTTTGTCGCCGAATCGGGCGACGCAGCGGCACTGGAGATCTACGGGGCCGACTTCGACCCGCAGCGCACCGACCTGCCCGGCGCCTTCGTGGACGCCATGAACGATGACTTCAACGTGCCCGTCGCGCTGGCGACGGTGCATGAAACCGTGACCGCTGGCAACACGGCGCTCGCGGCGGGCCAGCCCATCGCGGTGGCCACGGCCCTTGCCCACGTGCGCGGCATGTTGGACACCCTGGGGCTCGACCCCCTCGGTGCTCAGTGGGCCGAAGCGGAGGGTGGGGACGCGGCGTCCGGAGCCTTGGATGCCCTGCTCGCCACCGTGCTGGAGCAGCGGGCCGAGGCGCGCACCAGCAAAAACTGGGCCGAATCGGACCGCATTCGAAACCTGCTCGATGCCGCCGGCATCGACGTGAAGGACACGCCGCAGGGTGCTCGGTGGAGCCTCAAGGGCGCCTAGGGCGACCGGCCAATAGCAGCGTGAATAGAGAGGTAGTCATGGCGGGTAACGCAGGGCGTCACGGAGCGATACGCAAGGACGGCACCAAGAAGGGCAGCGTTGTCGGCTCCGGCGGGCAGCGGCGCAAGGCACTCGAGGGCCGCGGGCCGACCCCGCGCGCGGAGGATCGCGCGGCGCACAAGAAGGGCCAGGCCAGGGCAGCAGCGGTGCGGCGACGCGCGGACGAGCGCTCGCAGGGGCGCGGGCCGGTGCGGCGCGGCGTCAAGCGTGGAGGCAACGAGGTCGTGACGGGGCGTAACTCGGTGCTGGAGGCGTTGCGCGCCGACATTCCCGTGACTGCCATGCACGTCATGCTGCGCATCGACATGGACGAGCGTGTTCGCGAAGCCCTGGCGATCGCCGCCGAGCGCAAGATTCCGCTGCTCGAATCCACGCGGGGTGACCTGGACCGGCTGACCGAAGACGCGATTCACCAGGGCGTGGCCCTGAGCGTTCCGCCGTACGAGTATGCGGACGTTGACGAGCTGCTCGAGATTGCCTCGCAGCGCGGCCAGGCGCCGCTCCTGGTGGCCCTCGACGGGGTGACCGACCCCCGCAACCTGGGCGCGGTGTTGCGGTCCGCGGCGGCGTTTGGTGCGCATGGTGTGATCGTTCCCGAACGCCGTAGTGTCGGCATGACGGCCTCGGCGTGGAAGGTTTCGGCCGGTGCCGCGGCGCGACTGCGCGTGGCGCAGGTGGGCAACCTGAATCGCGCCCTCGACGCCTTGAAGCAGGCCGGCTGCTTCGTCATGGGGCTGGACGCCGGCGGTGACACGACGGTGGCCGGCACGCGGTTAGCGCGTGACCCGTTGGTTGTCGTGGTGGGCTCTGAGGGCAAAGGCTTATCGCGTCTCGTGCGTGAGGGCTGCGACGAGATCGCGTCTATCCAGATGCTTGACGAGACCGAGTCGCTGAACGCGTCGGTGGCTGCGGCAATCACACTTTACGAGATTGCCCAGAAGCGTCAAGCCACCGAGTGACGTCGGAAAACGCGCGTCGCTTGAGATTGCCGCGGGGAGGAGAGGTGACGGATTTTCACTGCATTGGGTGTGATTAGATAGTCTCGTAACGCAGTGTACGATTTCGTTACAGTCTGTCTATTGAAGCTTCTCGACCGTCATCAAAGGTGCCACCATGCCGCAAAGCAGCCTCGCGCTGAGCCGGGAGTCCCGGCAGGTCATGCTGGGCTGCCTGCTGGCACCCACCGTGGGCCTCATCGCGGCGCTGATCTGGGGGCGCTACGCGGGCGTCATTGCGGCCACCGTGCCCAGCGCGGTGCTGGTCATGCTGACCTTGAGACAGTTTCACCTCGCCGTTAACCATCCCCTGCGCACGTTCATGCTCGGGGTGGGCATCGGCACGATCTTCAGCACCTTTGGTGAGTTTGTCACCCTATATTGGGTGGCCAGCACGGGCCACATGTACTTCCCCAACCTGTTCCACATGTCGATGGTGGGCTGGTTGTTGTTTCTGCCGTTCGTGTTGTCGATGACCCCGTCGCGACGCGAATTGGGCCGACGCGACCCCGTGACGTCCACCGAGGGCATGATGATCGGCGCGACCCTCTGCCTTGCGGCTTGGCTCGTGCTGGGGGCGGTGATCCCGGGCGTCGGCACGAACTTCACGAGCACGCTGCTGGTCGTCAATTCCCTGTCGCGCTTTGTCGTGATCGCGTACTGCGCCATCGTGACGGCGCGCGACTACAGCGAGCAGCGTTGGCTCACGACGGCCTGCATCGGCGGCGTGCAGATCGTCGACCTGGTGATGCTCTACTTCTCGTACAACGGCCACTCCTACCCGATCTATATGCCGCTCCTCTCGTGTCTCTTGTGGGGCCTGTTCACCGAGTCGCTCACGGGCCCCCAAAACTACTCAGAGTTTTCCAATATTGAGCAGCGCGCCCGGGTCGAGATGCGCCAGTCCATCGTGGCCTCCCTGCTGCTCTATGGTGCCGTGATGGCGTGCGTCGTGGCAACGCTGGTGCGCTTCACGCAGGGCACGCTCGCCATCGACCCCACGATTGTGGTGCTGCTGATCGTCGTGGTGTCGGCGGGCGTCGTGCGCGAGGTCATTCGCGCGCGCGAGAACCGCCAACTCACGACGGCGCTCGTGAAGTCTGCCAGCACCGACGTGCTGACCGGCCTCGGCAATCGCCGCGCGCTGTCTGCCTTCTTGGATGCGCTGACGCGAGGCGATCACCCCAAGTCCTTCGACCTCATGGTGCTCGACCTCGACGGGTTCAAAGAGGTCAACACGCGTTTCGGCCACACTCGCGGAGATGAATTGTTGGTCGCGGCGGCGGGGGCCATCTCGGCCACGGCGCAGCGCCGTGGGGCACACTGTGCGCGCCTCGGGGGCGACGAGTTCTGTGTGGTGCTGCCCCAGGGGGGCCTCGACCCGATCGAGTTTGGCCACGAGATCATTGACGACCTCTCCGCGGCGATCACGGCGATCGACGGGGCCATGCAGGTGCGCATCTCGGCATCGTGCGGCGTCGCCCACTGGGATCCGAGCGACGGTGAGCCCCTGCTGACGCTGAACCTCGCGGCCGAGGCCCTGAAGGTCGCGAAGACGCGCGGGCGGGCCTCTGTGGTGCGCTACAGCAGCGAACTCGCGGCCCAGGCGTTGCGCACCTCGACACTCAAAAACCGCCTGCGCGCCGCGTTGGGCACCCCGCATATCGAGGCACATGTGCAGCCCATTTTTGCCCTCAACGGACTGGTGCCGGTAGGCATGGAGGCGCTCGCGCGGTGGACCGACGACGAGCTCGGTCGGATCCGGCCAGACGAGTTCATCACCGTGGCCGAGGAGTCGGGGCTGATTCACCCGCTGGGGCTGGAGATCCTCCGCAAGGCCATCCCCATCTATCTCGCGAGTGGACTCAGGGAGTCCGGCGGGCGGCTGTGGCTGAATGTCTCCACGATCCAGTTGCGCGTCGAGGGATACACCGAGCAGGTGCGCTCGTGGCTGCTCGAATCGGGTCTTGACCTGCCCAACATCGTGATCGAAGTGACCGAGTCGGTGTTGGTTCGGCGCGATGATCCGGCCCTGCGCGAGGTGCGCAAACTGGCGGCCGGTGGTGCGCAGATTGCGGTCGACGACTTTGGTACGGGTTACGCATCGGCCTCGTACATTAACCGACTGCCCATTAGCATTCTCAAGTTCGATGCCTCGCTGGTCGCGGAGGTGGACTCGCACGTGGGGCGCTCGGTGGTGAATGCGCTCCTCAACCTCGCCCACGCCCTTGACGTGAGCGTCGTGCTGGAGGGTATCGAGGACGCCGAGATTGATCTTCACGTGCGTCGCCTCGAGGGCAGTGACGACATCATGGTGCAGGGCTGGCACTACGCGCGGCCTACCCATTTGGGCTCGTCGGCCTTCACCGAGATTTTCGGCGACTCCGAACCCGCAGCCTAGGGCCAGGGGGGCCGGCCGACAGGCCGTTTAGGTGAGTTTCGAATCCTCGGTGAGCTGGTGGAACGCACGGTTGTGGTACACGAGCGGCCCCGGACCTTCCATGACGTCGTCCTGCACGCTAGCTTCGAGAATCTCAACGCCGACGATCACGGCTTCCCCCGCGGGCATGCGGCTGATGATGCGGCCGCGCAGCCAGACCGGTGCAGCGATGATGCAGGGTTCACCCGTGGGGAGGGTCCGCCACATGCTGGTATCAGCAAAGCGGTCGATGTTGCTCGTGGCGAACGTCTTGGCGATGTCCACCTGATCGGCGCCCATGAGGTGTACGACGACGCTTTCGCTCGCGTTGATGGCGGGGCCGGACGAGGAGTGCGCCGAGATGGAGAACACCACGATGGGCGGAGTGGCGGAGGCCGAGAACACGGAGGACGCGGTGAGGCCCGCCGGACCGTTCGGGGTCTGCGTCGTGATGACGGCTACACCCGCCGGGTGATTGCGAAACGCAGCCTTGTACACCTCGGGGCTAACCGTGGGTGCCTGGTTCAACTCTTCGCTCAATGTTCTACCATCCCTCAAACTGACTTTTGTCACGTGTCATTATGACCGATCTCGCGGCGGGGCCGAACCACATGACGAGGTGTGAACTGCGCGAGACGCGCTGCGCTGCTTGAATAGAGGCAGGAATCTTACGGTGACTGGGGCAGCAGTCGCCCGCACGTTGAACGGTAGTTCCGGCGGACGCCGCGTGGCCCGTTGGCGCGTCCGCACCCTACGTGCCTCCCCGATCTCACGTGAAAGTAGCCATGACCGCGGCATCCGACCCCGTAAACGACGCCCCCGTACCCTCTGGCAATGCCATCACCTCGACGGTCGCGCCGAACCCGCCAGCCCTGCATCGCCGAGGCGGGGCCTTGTTGCCGGGCGAGCGACATTCCCAGAACGGCCGAGAAAACTTCGGCTTCGAGGTCGTCGCCGAACTGCCCGAACGTAACGGCCGCGCGGGAGTCATCCGCACCCCCCATGGCGACATGCTGACGCCCTGCTTTACCCCCGTAGGAACGAAGGCCACGGTCAAAACTGTCCTGCCCGAACAGATGCTTCAGATGGGCGCGCAGGCGCTGCTCGCGAACGCCTATCACCTCTATGTGCAGCCCGGGCCCGCGATCGTCGACGAGGCGGGCGGCCTGGGGGTCTTCATGAATTGGGCTGGCCCCACGGTGACCGACTCCGGTGGGTTTCAGGTGCTTTCACTGGGCGTCGGATTCAAGAAGGTCATCGCCATGACCGCCGAGACCGTGCAGCGCGACGATGTGATCGCCGATAAGCACGAACGGCTTGCCCACGTCGACGACGACGGAGTGTGGTTCAAGCTGCACACCGACGGTACGATGCACCGCTTTAGCGCCGAGATCTCCATGCGGATCCAGCACCAACTCGGCGCCGACATCATGTTCGCCTTCGACGAATGCACGACGCTGCTGAACACGCGCTCGTATCAGGAGCGCGCGCTGCAGCGCACCTACGACTGGGCGCTGCGCTGCATCACCGAGCACGAACGGCTCACCGCCGAGCGCGCCCACCGCCCCTACCAGGCCTTGTTTGGGGTTTTGCAGGGCGCGCAGTACGAGGACCTGCGCCGCAAGGCCGCGCGCGACCTCGGCGCCCTCGACGGGTTCGACGGATTCGGCCTCGGCGGCGCCCTCGACAAACACAGCCTCGGCATGATCGTCTCGTGGATGACCGACGAGTTACCGCGCGACAAGCCCCGCCACCTGCTGGGAATCTCGGAGCCGGACGACCTCTTTGCTGGGGTTGAAAACGGCGCGGACACCTTTGATTGCGTCCAACCTTCGCGGGTCGCCCGCAACGCCGCGATCTACTCGCCCGACGGCAGGTTCAATATCACCAACGCGCGCTTCAAGCGCGATTTCGGGCCCCTCGTGCCCGGTTGCGCGTGCTACACGTGCAGCCACTACTCGCGTGCCTACGTCCATCACCTGCACAAGGCGAAGGAGGGGCTCGCGTCGACCCTCGGCACGATTCACAACGAGCACTTCACGGTGGGCCTCGTGGCCGCCATGCGCGAGCACCTGCTGGCGGGCACTTTCGCCGAGTTCAAACAGGACTTCCTCAGCCGCTTCTACCCCGTGGGGCACCCCTCGCGACCCGTCACGGGCATCGTCTAGCCGCCATCAGGCCGTGCGTTCCTGCACGACCCGAGCCCGCTGCCGCGAACCGAGCAGAAGGGCATGTTCGCGCAGTTCGCGCTCGAGGTCCGCGTCGCGCCGCCCCGCCCCGTCGGTCGCGGCACTGATCGCGACAGAACCGATCACGAGTCCGGAACGGTCTCGCACCGCGACCGCCGCGCACGTGTAACCCTCGAGAAATTCCCCACGCTCCCAGGCAATGCCCTCGCGGCGCACGCGGTCGAGGTCCGCCTCAATGTCCTCTCGCCGCACCCGGGTCGCGGCGGTCAGTCGCGGAGTGCCGTGGGCAAACAGGTACGCGTCGCGCTCGTTTGGGGCGAGCCCTGCAAGCATCACCTTCCCAAACGCCGTGGCGTGCGCAGCCTCGTGAAAGCCAAACGACAGGGGCGCGAGGCGCGGGTGCGCACCGCAGTCGGAGACATAGGCGATCACCACATCTGTGCCGCGGTAGATGGCGTAATACGCGGCCGTGCCGAGCCGAGCATGCAGCGAATCGATGGCCTCGCGAACGCCCCGCGTCACTCCGATCTGCTGGTGCAGCTTCAGCCCCAATTCGTAAACCTTGTACCCGAGTTCGAAGCGCTGCTGCGAGCGCAGGTGTACGAGATAGCCGCTCGCGATGAGTTCCTGGGCCAGCCGGTACACGGTCGGCAGCGGCATGCCAAGACTCGACGAGAGGTGGCGCGCGGAGCAACCCCCGCACGCCGCGACGGTCTCCAGCAGTTGCAGGGTGCGGTGCACGCTGTGCACGCGATCCGTCTGGGCCCGCTCGACGGGCACGACTACCTCGCGCTCTGCGCCCTCCACCCTGGGAATATCACCGGCCGCCATGGGCATATCGTCGCATTCATCGCCCGCGGTTCCGCGGGTTTTCAGTAATTTTCGTGGTCCGGTTGCACCAGGTGAGGGGACGCTCGCGTGGCCCGGGCCCCGCTGCCCGCGTTGGCTGCCCCGCCCGCGAGCCCCCGTGGCGTCCGGCCATTCTCGCACCGCGAGAAGACGACTTTCACAGGAGTCGCGGCGGGAAGAACCTGGTGCCCCACCCGATTTCCACAGGAGGTCACCATGGCAACCCCCGCAACACCCGCCGCCGATGCGGCGGCACTGTCGCGCATCGTGCGTGCTATCTACCCGCACCCCAAGGTGCCTGACGGTCCGTATCTTCGCAGCGCCGAGGCGATCATCGCGAGCGTTGCTGACTCGACTCAGGATTACACCGTGATCGCCGAGGGCGTGCGCAGCCTCGAGGGCGTGCTGGGAACGCCCGTCGTGGCGGCCGAAGCGGAGCCCCTGACCGCCGCGTTGACCGCCGCACAGCAGACCGCGTTCTTTCGTCTCGTGCAGTCCAGCAGTGTCGTGACGCTGTACAGCGACCCCGAGACCTGGGAGGTGCTCGGCTACGAGGGGCCGTCGTTCGATAAGGGCGGGTATCTCACTCGTGGCTTCAACGATCTCAGCTGGCTGCCCGAGCCCCGCATCACTGAATACGATGGCGAGCCCATGGCAGACGTGGTGCCTGGCGGCGCGCCCGGCACGACAACCGCGGGGGGTGCGTCATGACCGCGATCAACCACAACGAAGAGGCCATCGTCATTATCGGCTCGGGCGCGGGTGGTGGCACCCTCGCGTTCGAGCTCACGGCCCGGGGGCTGCCCGTTGTCGTGCTGGAGGCCGGGCCCTACCTTCGCAATGAGGACTACGTCAACGACGAGTGGGAGGCCTTCTCGCAGATGGCGTGGACCGACCCACGCACCACGTCGGGCACGTGGCGCGTCGCGCAGGATTTTCCGAACCTACCCGCGTGGCTGGTCAAGGCCGTGGGCGGCACGACGACGCACTGGTCGGGGGCCACGCCGCGGTTCAAGGCGCACGAGTTTGCCACGCGCTCGGTATACGGAGATGTCGACGGCGCCAACCTGCTCGACTGGCCGATTTCGCTGTCCGATCTCGAGCCGTACTATGATCGCGCCGAACAGGCGATGGGTTCCACGCACCGGCACGGGCGCCCACCGCTGCCCGCGACGAACAACTACAAGGTGTTCGCCGAGGGCGCGCGACGACTGGGGTACACGTACTACGCCACCGGGCCCTATGCCACGAACTCCGAGGAGTACGACGGCCGGCCGGCCACGATCCAAGACGGTTTCAACTTTCAGGGCGACAAGAACCGCTCCAAGTGGAGCACCCTCGTGCGCGAGATCCCGCGCGCCGAGGCGACGGGACTCCTAGACCTGCGCCCCGAGTCTCACGTGGTGCGCATTACGCACAATGCGCAGGGCCTCGCCGATGCGGTGCTCTACCTGGATGCGTCGGGCGCGCTCGTGCGGCAAAAGGCCAAGCTGGTGTGCGTGGCGGGCAATTCGATCGAGACTCCGCGGTTGCTACTGCTCTCGGAGTCGGCTCTGTTCCCTGATGGTCTCGCGAACTCGTCGGGCCAGGTCGGGCGCAACTATATGCGGCACACGACGGGTTCGACGTACGCGCAGTTCGATCAGCCCGTGCGGTTCTATCGCGGCGAAACGATGTCTGGAATCATCGCCGACGAGTCCAAGCACGACACGAATCGTGGCTTCGCGGGCGGCTACTACATGGAGCCCATCGCCCTGGGGCCCGCCTTTCTCGCGAAGTTCCTCGACCCGGGCGACTGGGGCGCAGACTTCGCGGCGTTCATGGACAGGTATGCGTACACCGCGGGCATGTGGCTCGTGGGGGAGGACATGCCGCAAGAGACGAATCGGGTCTCCCTCGATCCGGCCGTCAAGGATGCCCACGGCATTCCTGTTGCGCACGTACACTTCGACGACCATCCCAACGATGTGGCGATGCGCGAGCACGCGTACGCGCAGTCGACGGCCCTCTACGAGGCGGTGGGCGCGCACACGACGCGTCGCACGCCGCCCTACCCGTCAACGCACAACCTGGGCACGGCGCGCATGAGCGCGGCCGCGGCGGACGGCGTCGTGGACGGCTGGGGTCGGGCTCATGACGTGCCGAATCTCTTCATCAGCGATGGTTCGGTGTTCACCACGGGTGCCGCCGCGAACCCCACGCTGACGATCGTCACGCTTGCGATTCGGCAGGCAGAATATATCGCCGAGCAACTGCGAACCCGCGGGGTGTGACGGCGCAAGGGCGGCCGCCGGAGTGTCGGCGGCCGCCCTTCGGATGCCTCGGTGCGGTCCGCTAGAATCCCAGCGAATCGCGGCTGAAATAGGACGCTCCGGTGGGCTGGTTGTCTGCCTCGTCGTCGTCGCTCTCTGCGTCGTCTCCCGGGTCGTCCCACTCCATCTCGCCGAACGTGGCGTCGGCGTCGTTGACATCGAAGTCGCCGAGCACGGGCATGTCGGTGGTGTAGGTCTCGAGCATGGCCTTTTCGTCGGGCTTATGGGGGAGTACCCCATCGAGGTAACTGGAGACCGCTTCGTCCATGGAGACGTCGCGCCCTTGCTGCTCCGATTCGTACCAGCGATGCTCGAGCACCTCGTGAAAGATTTCGGCGGGTTCGAGCTTGGCGCGTAGGGTGCGGGGCACCGAGCGGACGACGGGCTCAAAGACCTCACGCAACCATTCATGCGCGACGAACTCCTCGTCCTCGCCCTGCTGATCGGTCTCCGCGCTGTAGGTGTCGAGGTCGTTGAGCAGCCGACGTGCCTGGTTTTCCTCGGTGTCGAGGCCCGTGAGGCGCAGCAGGCGGCGGGAGTGGTGACCGGCGTCGACGACCTTGGGGCGAATGTTCAGGCGCGAGCCATCGAAATCGGTGTAGATGTCGAGTTCGCCCACGTCGAAGCCCAGTTCGTTGAGACGGCTGATGCGTGCCGCCACGCGCCACCGCTCGGAGTGGTCGAAGGTTTCGACTTCGGTGAGTTCGCGCCACAGCAGCGTGTAGCGCTGCACGAGCCGATCGCCGATGTCGATGATGTCGACGTCCTCGGGTATCAGGTCGCCCGCCTGCAGGTCCATCATTTCACCGATGATGTTGGTGCGGGCCACGTCGAGGTCGTAGTCGCGTTGGCCGACGGTGAGGGCATCGTGAAACTCGCCGGTCTCGGCGTCAACGAGGTAGGCACTGAACTCGCCCGCGTCGCGGCGAAACAGGGTGTTAGACAGCGAGATGTCGCCCCAGAAGAAGCCGGCGAGGTGAATGCGCACGATCAGTACGGCGAGCGCGTCGATCAATCGAGTGGCGGTGTCGGCTCGCAGGTGTTGGCTGAAGAGGGCTCGGTAGGGCAGGGAGAACTGCAGATGGCGGGTGATCAGCACGTCATCGAGGGGGTGGCCTTGGTCGTCCTTGCGCCCGCTGACGATGCCAAACGGCTCGACGCCGGGAACCTCAAGTTTGTGCAGGACCCGCAGCAACTCGTATTCGTTGCGGGCCAGCCGGGCTTCGATTTCCTTGGCGGCCAGTACCCGCCCGTTGAGTTTGATGAAGCGCACGACGTGGCGCGAGAGACCACGGGGCAGTGCCGCCAGGAGGTCTTCGGGCCACGAGGCGAGGGGAACGTCCCAGGGCAGGTCAAGCAGGGCCGGATCCGGGCGCACGGCACTTATCTGGAGGGTGCTTGGCATAACTCCAGTCTTTCACCTTCGCAGGGCCCTGACCACCCGGCGTCCCCGTGTGCGGGCAATCTTTATGGACGCGCGGTCCCTCCAGGCACGGAACCATTCGGTGGACAGCGCAACGGCGGGCAGCGACCGAAGTCGCTGCCCGCCGCTGTGGTGAGACTACTACTTGCCGAGACGCAGGCCCGAGGCGCCGTCGAACAGGTGCAGGTGACCTTCCTTCGGGGTGAAGAAGATCGAGTCGCCCTTCATGGGTGGGCGGCGGCCGTCAACGCGGGCGATGAACGGGCGGTCGGCGGACTGGCCGTCGATGTGACCGTACACGTAGGCGTCGGCGCCGAGTTCTTCCACGACGTCAATCTCAACCTTGAGGCCCTTGCCTTCGCCGTTGATCTCGAGGTCTTCGGGGCGAACTCCGAGCGTTACCGACTGCGAGGCACCCTGCAGGACATCGCGCTCGACATGCACCGTGGTGCCGCCGAGCTGCACGCCACCGTCGGTGACCTTGGTTTCGATGAGGTTCATGGCGGGCGAACCGATGAAGCCGGCCACGAACACATTGTCGGGGTGATCGTACATGCGGCGCGGGGTGTCGCACTGCTGCAAGATGCCGTCCTTGAGCACGGCGACGCGGTCGCCCATGGTCATGGCCTCAGTCTGATCGTGCGTGACGTAGACCGTGGTAACGCCGAGACGGCGCTGCAGCGACGCGATCTGCGTACGCGTCTGAACACGCAACTTGGCGTCGAGGTTCGACAGGGGCTCATCCATGAGGAACACCTGCGGCTGACGAACGATGGCGCGGCCCATGGCGACGCGCTGGCGCTGACCGCCGGAGAGCGCCTTGGGCTTGCGGTCGAGGTACTGCGTGAGGTCGAGGATCTTGGCGGCCTCTTCAACGCGGGCGCGGATCTCGGCCTTGGGCGTGTTCTGAATCTTCAGCGCGAAGCCCATGTTGTCAGCCACCGTCATGTGCGGGTACAGAGCGTAGTTCTGAAACACCATGGCGATGTCGCGGTCCTTCGGGGGCACGTCGGTGACGTCGCGGTCACCAATCATGATGCGGCCCTTGTTGACTTCTTCCAGGCCCGCCAGCATGCGCAGCGAGGTGGACTTGCCGCAGCCCGAGGGGCCGACGAGGACGAGGAACTCGCCGTCCTGAATGTCGATCGACAGCGCGTCCACCGAGGGACGGTCGCTGCCGGGGTAAATGCGAGTTGCTTGGTCGTACTTAACTGTAGCCACAGTGTTCTCCTTCACCGGCAGGTACGTGCCGGACGATCCGTAGTGAAGTTGACACATGAAAACGTGCCTCGCCCACAAGTGCGAGCCACGATGCCATGCTTACTTTCGTGATGTACCCGAGCGGCCTGCGGCCACGTCGGAAAGCGGCCTCCAAGCCGCTTGTGTATCTAATCACAGGTTGGGCCCACTGCGGAAGTTTGGTGTCACCTAGCGCACATTTTTTTCTCAGTGAGTGTCGTGGCGGCGCGGCCATGGCGACGCAGGAATCCGAGCTTCCCGCCCTCGAACGGGGCTTGCGAAGGCGCGAGATACTGAATCATGAGCGTTAACCCTTCCGCCTCCGTGCCCGCAGCGAAAGCGCCGACCGGTGCCGTTCGCAGCCACCCCGCGGTTCCTGACTCCTACCAGTTTGAGCAGCATCTACGTGACCTGCTGGCCGCGAGTCTGCATGCGGAGCAGCCCACTGGGTCGGCGGCGTCCGCCTCCCAGAAGGGCGCCGAGGCAACGGGGGTAACCGGGGCGGGCGCGACCGAGGCGACGATCGCAGGTCTGCCACAGATCGTGCAGGCCGGCCACTGGGCGCTGCGCGCGGGGGGAGCGCCCGTCGAGTGGGTCGCCGAGGGCGAAGGCGCGCAGGAACCCACCGGCTCCCGCGCGCCGATTTGGCTGCCGCGGCCGACGCTAGAGGGGGTGGCCGAAGTGATGCTGCGGGTGATGCACGCCGCGCCGGGGGTGGGCGTCGCGGCGCCCCAAATTGGGCTGCCCCTGCGCCTCGCGGTGATCGGCGATCCCGCTCCCGGAGACCCCGAACTGCTGCGGGCGCTCGAGCGTGGCGAAGTGACAGACTATGCGGTGGTGAATCCTCGCTATGAGCCGGAGGGCGACGAGGTCCTGGTGCACTGGGAGGGCTGCCTGTCGGTGGCGGGGTGGATGGTGTTGGTGCCGCGCTATCGCACCATTCGGGCACACTGGCAAGACCTCGCAGGTGAATCGCACAGCGCAAAGGTGCGCGGCTGGCATGCACGCATCTTTCAGCACGAAACCGACCACCTCGACGGCGTCCTCTGTCACGATCTCGCCCTCGCTCGCTCGTTGTGCCAGGCCGGCGCCGTGGGAGGCTATGCGAGCCCCGCCGACTTTGCGGACGCCATGGGGGTGCGGTTGGCTGCGGGCCAACGTTGGGCGGTGCCTCCGGCGGGGTAGGCGTCAGACCCACGGCTCCGCGCAGGTCGGCAGCGGACGCCGTGTGACTGAGTCCACCCCCATGGCCCCTGGTCGCGGTGGTCATTTCGGTGCAAACGTGGAATACTTAAACAGTTGTCTGCGCGAGGCCAAGAGTGCCTAGCGCCGCCACTCCACGTTGAGATGCCGAGACCTAAGTGTCGTGGCTGGTTCCGAAGCGGTGGTGTAGCGCCCCGAGGTTTAGGCCTCACGGGGTTTTGCAAGACAAGCAACTTTGAGTTGACTCTAATCCTGCGAGGTAACGCATGCTTGCATGCGTTTGACCCGGGTTTGCCGTGCGATGTCACGCGCCTTCCTTTCGCGGGTGCTGACGTCAAGCAAAGATGCAAGCAGCGGTAAAACGAAAGAGAGTCAGCAGACGCCATGGCGGGACAAAAAATCCGCATCCGGCTCAAGTCGTATGACCACGAGGTAATCGATTCGTCGGCACGCAAAATTGTCGAGACGGTTACCCGCGCTGGTGCGACGGTCGTGGGCCCGGTGCCGCTGCCGACGGAGAAGAACGTATTCTGCGTCATTCGGTCACCCCACAAGTACAAGGACAGCCGCGAGCATTTCGAGATGCGCACGCACAAGCGTCTGATCGACATTGTTGATCCCACGCCTAAGGCCGTGGATTCGCTTATGCGCCTCGACCTGCCTGCCGATGTCAACATCGAGATTAAGCTCTGAGGTATCGCAACATGTCGAATCAACTTACAGGGCAGCGAGATCGCTCCTTCAAGGGCGTGCTTGGTACTAAGCTTGGTATGACCCAGGTCTGGGACGAGAACGGCAAGCTTGTGCCGGTCACCGTCGTTCAGGCTGGGCCGTGCGTCGTGACTCAGGTCCGCACGCAGGAGACCGATGGCTACGAAGCGATTCAGATCGCGTTCGGCGCAATCGACCCACGCAAGGTTACTAAGCCCCTCAAGGGCCACTTTGAGAAGGCTGGCGTGACCCCGCGCCGCCACATCATCGAGCTGCGTACGAAAGACGCCACCGGTTACTCGGTAGGCGAAGAAATCACCGCAGACGTTTTCGAGGCCGGCCAGAAGGTCGATGTTGTCGGAACGTCGAAGGGTAAGGGCACCGCAGGTGTAATGAAGCGTCACGGATTCTCCGGTGTCAGCGCTTCGCACGGTGCTCACCGCAACCACCGCAAGCCCGGTTCGATCGGCGGCGCATCGACGCCTAGCCGCGTGTTCAAGGGTATGCGTATGGCAGGCCGCATGGGTGCCGACCGCACCAGCGTCCAGAACCTCACCGTTCACGCAGTCGATGCCGAAAAGGGCATTGTGCTGGTCAAGGGCGCCATTCCTGGCCCCAAGGGTGGTCTGGTTCTCGTGCGCTCGGCCGTTAAAGCCGCAACGAAGGAGGCGTAAGTTTCATGACTTCCGCAACTTTGACGGTTGACGTGCTGGACACCGCAGGCAAGAAGGCCGGTTCGGCCGAACTGCCCGCGACCGTGTTCGACGTGCAGACCAATGTTCCACTGATTCACCAGGTAGTTGTCGCCCAGCTCGCGGCTGCACGTCAGGGCACGCACAAGGCCAAGACGCGCGCCGAGGTCCGCGGTGGCGGCAAGAAGCCTTACAAGCAAAAGGGCACCGGTAACGCTCGCCAGGGCTCGACCCGTGCACCTCAGTACGCAGGCGGCGGCACCGTTCACGGTCCCGTTCCCCGCGACTACTCGCAGCGTACTCCCAAGAAGATGATCGCAGCTGCCATCCGTGGCGTGCTCTCCGATCGTGCGCGCGCTGGTCGCGTTCACGTCGTGACCGAGTTCGTCCTCGGTGACAAGCCCTCCACGAAGTCGGCTGTCGCCACGCTTCGCAATCTGACTGATCGCGAAAAGTTCCTCCTGGTCATTGACCGCACTGAGGAAATCGCAGCGCTCAGCACCCGCAACATTTCGTTCGCGCACGTGCTGTTCGCCGATCAGTTGAACGCGTACGACGTAGTGACGTCGGACGACGTGGTCTTCTCGAAGGCCGCGCTCGAGTTCGTCGTGGCTGGCGCTCCCGAGCGTCGCGCCGCGTCCGAGCCCGTCGCCGCTGTGAGCGCACCCGCTGCAGTTGCCCCTACGGCCCCCGCTGCCGCCGCTGAAGAGGGCCCTTACGGTCCTGACTCGGCAGCGCCCCTCGCGGACGGTTCGGCTCCCGATGGTTTCACCATCAAGGGCAACGCACAGTCGCAGAAGTACCACACGACGTCGTCGCGCTGGTACGAATCGACCGTGGCAGAGGTGTGGTTCCGCACGGAAGAGGCAGCAGTTGCCGCAGGTTTCGTTGCTCCCGGCGCGAAGGCTGCTGAAAGCAAGGAGGCCTCCAAGTGAGCACCAAGAACCCCCGCGACATCGTGTTGCGCCCCATCGTGTCGGAAAAGAGCTACACGCTCCTCGACCAGGGCAAGTACACGTTCGAGGTTGACCCCGCCGCCAACAAGACCGAAATCAAGATCGCCATTGAGCAGATCTTCTCGGTCAAGGTCGCTCGCGTCAACACCCTGAACCGTCAGGGCAAAGTGCGCCGCACTCGCTTCGGCCTGGGTAAGCGCAAGGACGAAAAGCGTGCCATCGTCACGCTGTCCGAAGGTTCCATTGACATCTTCGGAGGCTCGGCCGCCTAAGGCCGAGGCTTTGATACGAGACTGATCGAGGACTAACCCCCATGGGAATCCGTAAGTACAAGCCAACTACCCCGGGCCGTCGTGGCTCGTCCGTAGCTGACTTTGTCGAAATCACGCGCTCGGTACCGGAGAAGTCACTGGTCCGACCGCTCACCAAGTCCGGTGGTCGCAACAACACGGGTCGCGTCACGACGCGTCACCGTGGTGGTGGCCACAAGCGCGCTTACCGTCTGATCGACTTCCGTCGCACAGACAAGGACGGCGTACGCGCCAAGGTCGCTCACATCGAGTACGACCCCAACCGTACCGCTCGCATCGCCCTGCTTCACTACGAAGACGGCGAGAAGCGCTACATCATCTGCCCCAACAAGTTGCAGCAAGGCGACTGGGTTGAGAACGGCCCCGCGGCCGACATCAAGCCCGGCAACAACTTGCCGCTGCGCAACATCCCCGTAGGTACCGTGGTTCACAACATCGAACTGCGTCCCCTCGGCGGCGCCAAGATCGCCCGTTCGGCGGGTACCTCGGTGCAGTTGGTTGCTAAGGATGGCCCCTACGCTCAGTTGCGTATGCCGTCCGGCGAAATCCGCAACGTCGACGTGCGCTGCCGCGCAACGGTCGGCGAGGTCGGCAACGCCGAGCAGTCCAACATCAACTGGGGTAAGGCCGGCCGCATGCGCTGGAAGGGCCGCCGCCCGACCGTCCGTGGTGTGGCCATGAACCCGATCGACCACCCGCACGGTGGTGGTGAGGGTAAGACCTCCGGCGGTCGCCACCCGGTTAGCCCCTGGGGCCAGCCTGAGGGACGCACCCGTCGCCCCAACAAGGCGAGCGACAAGCTCATTGTCCGTCGTCGCCGCACCGGCAAGAAGCGCTAGAGGAGCAGACGATGCCACGTAGCCTCAAGAAGGGTCCCTTCATTGACGACCACCTTCAGAAGAAGGTGGACACGCAAAACGAAGCGGGTACCAAGAACGTAATCAAGACCTGGTCACGTCGTTCGGTTATCACGCCGGACTTCCTGGGTCACACTTTCGCAGTGCACAACGGCAACAAGCACATTCCCGTGTTCGTCACGGAATCCATGGTTGGCCACAAGCTCGGCGAATTTAGCCCAACGCGGACGTTCCGCGGCCACGAAAAAGACGACCGTAAGGGGCGTCGTCGCTAACGCGGCGGCCCCTACGGCTTAGATAGAGAAGGCAGGACAGCGATGGAAGCCAAGGCGCAGGTACGGTATCTCCGTGTCACGCCCCAAAAGGCCCGACGCGTCGTGGACCTTATCCGTGGCAAGCAGGCGTTGGATGCTGTTGCTATGTTGCGCTTTGCGCCGCAGGCAGTCAGCACTCCGCTGCTCAAGGTTGTCGAATCGGCAATCGCAAACGCCCGCGTGAAGGCGGATAAGGAAAGCGTTAAGTTCGACGAGCGCGAGCTCGTCGTCAAGACGGCATTTGTAGATGAGGGCCCCACGATGAAGCGGTTCCGACCGCGAGCTCAGGGTCGCGCAGGCCGTATTAACAAGCGCACCAGCCACATCACCGTGGTTGTTGCTCCGGTGGAGAAGAAGGAAGGGGCCCGCTAGTGGGACAGAAGGTTAATCCACACGGTTTCCGTCTCGGTATCACCACCGAACACAACACCCGCTGGTTCGCAGACAGCACGAAGCAGGGACAGCGTTACCGCGACTACGTTCGCGAAGACGTTGAGATCCGCAAGTTGATGTCGAACGGACTCGAGCGCGCGGGCATCTCCAAGGTCGAAATCGAGCGCACCCGCGATCGTGTCCGCGTGGATCTCCACACGGCACGCCCGGGTATCGTCATCGGCCGCCGCGGCGCCGAGGCTGAACGCCTCCGCGGTGCGCTGGAGAAGCTCACCGGTAAGCAGATCCAACTGAACATCCTCGAGGTCAAGAACCCCGAAATGGATTCGCAGTTGGTCGCCCAGGGCATTGCAGAGCAGTTGGCGAGCCGTGTCTCGTTCCGCCGTGCGATGCGCAAGGGTATGCAGTCGGCCCTCCGCGCGGGTGCCAAGGGCATCCGTGTGCAGTGCTCGGGCCGCCTTGGCGGCGCCGAAATGAGCCGTAGCGAGTTCTACCGTGAAGGTCGTGTGCCCCTGCACACCCTTCGCGCGAACATCGATTACGGCTTCTATGAGGCCCACACCACCTTCGGCCGTATCGGCGTGAAGGTCTGGATTTACAAGGGTGACATCACGGCCAAGGAACTGGCCCGTGAGCAGGCAGCACAGGCGCCTCGCGCGCCCCGTGGTGGCCGTGCAGAGCGTCCCCGTGGCCGTCGTACCGAACGTGGATCGTCAGCACAGGCAACCGAAGCGCCCGCAGCAGCAGAAGCCGCTGCCCCCGCTCCCTCGGAAGCCCCCGCTGAATCCGGAACGGAGTCCTAAGACATGCTGATCCCTCGACGGGTTAAGCACCGTAAGCAGCACCACCCCGGCCGTAGCGGCAATGCAAAGGGTGGCACCGAAATCGCGTTCGGCGAATACGGCATCCAGGCCCTCGAGCCCGCCTACGTCACGAACCGTCAGATCGAATCCGCTCGTATTGCCATGACGCGCCACATCAAGCGCGGCGGCAAGGTGTGGATCAACATCTATCCCGATCGTCCGCTCACGAAGAAGCCTGCCGAAACCCGCATGGGTTCGGGCAAGGGTTCGCCCGAGTGGTGGGTCGCCAACGTTAAGCCCGGCCGAGTCATGTTTGAACTCTCGGGCGTCTCGGAGCCTGTGGCACGCGAAGCAATGCGCCGCGCCATCCACAAGCTCCCCATGAAGTGCCGCTTCCTGGTACGTGAGGGTGGTGACGTCTAATGATCGGAACTAAGGAACTCGCACCTGCCGAGCTGGACAAGTTCGACAACGAGCGTCTCGTCTCCGAATTGGCCAAGGCCAAGGAGGAACTCTTCAACTTGCGTTTCCAGTCGGCCACTGGCCAGCTCGAGACCCATGGTCGAATCAAGGCGGTGCGTCGCGACATCGCTCGCATCAAGACGTTCATCCGCGAGCGTGAACTCGGTATGCGTACCGAGCCCACCGCGAAGTGATCGGAATAGAAGAGAAGATGAGCAACAGCACCGAAAACGCTCCTCAGGCTCAAACTGAGGCAGCTGCCACACAGCGTCCTTACCGTAAGACTCGTCGTGGATACGTCGTTTCTGACAAAATGGATAAGACCGTAGTCGTATCTGTTGAAGACCGCGTCAAGCACGCGCTCTACGGTAAGGTCATCCGCCGCACCTCGAAGGTGAAGGCACATGACGAAGAGAACACCGCAGGTGTGGGTGATCTCGTCCTGATCATGGAAACCCGTCCGCTCTCGGCGTCCAAGCGCTGGCGTGTGGTCGAAATCCTCGAAAAGGCCAAGTAATCCGCACGACCTCCTGGTGGAGGTCAGCAATCCGTTCCCATCCGTTCCGCAAGGCTCGAAAGAGAACCCGCGCGACGACAGGAGTTATTTTAGTGATTCAGCAAGAATCGCGACTCAAGGTTGCCGATAACACGGGTGCCAAGCAAATCTTGTGCATCCGTGTTCTCGGTGGCTCGAGTCGACGTTACGCCAGCATTGGCGATGTCATCGTGGCGACCGTAAAGGACGCTATCCCCGGTGGCAACGTCAAGAAGGGCGATGTTGTTAAGGCCGTAGTGGTACGCACGACCAAAGAGCGTCGTCGTCCCGATGGTTCCTACATCCGTTTCGACGAGAACGCTGCCGTCATTCTGAAGAATGATGGCGAGCCCCGTGGGACGCGTATCTTTGGCCCCGTGGGCCGTGAACTGCGCGATAAGCGCTTCATGAAGATCATTTCGCTGGCACCGGAGGTGATCTAGTCCTATGGCTAAGTTGAAGATCAAGAAGGGTGACCTCGTACAGGTCATCACCGGTGGTCGTCCCGAAAAGGGCGGCGACCGCGGTAAGCAGGGCAAGGTCCTCGCCGTGTACCCCGAGACGAACCGAGTGCTCGTCGAGGGCGTGCGCCGCGTGACGCGTCACCGCAAGGCCACGCCGGCCGGTCCCGGTGGCATCGAACACGTCGAGGCCCCCATCCACATCTCGAATGTGCAGTTGGTAGATCCGGAGACGAAGAAGCCCACTCGCGTTGGCTACCGCGTCGACGAGCAGGAACGTGGCGGTCGCATGCGCGCCGTACGCATCCGCTACTCGAAGCGTTCAGGGAAGGACATCTAATGACTGAGATGACTGTCAATGCAGTAGTCCCTCGCCTGAAGACGAAGTACCGCGAGGAAATCGTTGCTGCCATGCAGAGCGAATTCAAGTACGAGAACGTCATGCTGGTACCCGGTCTCACCAAGATCGTGGTCAACATGGGCGTCGGCGAAGCTGCCAAAGATTCCAAGATCATCGAAGGCGCGATCCGCGACCTCACGGCGATCACGGGTCAGAAGCCGCTGGTAACCAAGGCACGTAAGTCCATTGCTCAGTTCAAGTTGCGTGAAGGCATGCCGATTGGCTGCCACGTCACGCTGCGCGGCGACCGCATGTGGGAGTTCCTCGATCGCCTGCTGGCGCTCGCGCTGCCCCGCATCCGCGATTTCCGTGGTCTGAGCCCGAAGCAGTTCGACGGCCGCGGTAACTACACCTTCGGTCTCACGGAGCAGGTCATGTTCCACGAGATTGATCAGGACAAGATCGACCGCGTTCGTGGCATGGACATCACCGTGGTCACCACCGCGACTAACGATGATGAAGGCCGTGCGCTGCTGCGTCAGCTCGGCTTCCCATTCAAGGAGAACTGACCGTGGCGAAAACCGCTTTGATTAAGAAGTCCGAGCGCAAGCCTAAGTTTGCCGTTCGTGCCTACACCCGGTGCCAGAAGTGCGGTCGCCCGCACTCGGTTTACCGTAAGTTCGGTCTGTGCCGAGTCTGCCTGCGCGAGATGGCCCACCGTGGCGAACTCCCGGGCGTGACGAAGAGCAGCTGGTAACAACGACGCCACAGGTCTGACCGCACAGGTTAGAAACCAGGGCGAGGAAGGGCAATAGCCCAATGACAATGACTGACCCTATTGCGGACATGCTTACGCGCCTCCGCAATGCAAACTCGGCTCATCACGAAACCGTGTCGATGCCGTTTTCAAAGTTGAAGTCCCACATCGCTGAGATCCTCGAAGCTGAAGGCTACATCGCTGGCTGGAGCGTCGAAGATGCACGCGTGGGCAAGACCTTGACGCTGAACCTCAAGTTCGGCCCCAACCGTGAGCGTTCGATTGCCGGCGTCCGCCGTGTGTCGAAGCCCGGTCTGCGTGTCTACGCAAAGTCCACTAAGCTGCCCCGCGTGCTCGGTGGCCTCGGCGTCGCAATTCTGTCGACGTCGTCGGGTCTCCTCACGGACAAGCAGGCTGCGAAGAAGGGTGTGGGTGGGGAAGTCCTCGCCTACGTCTGGTAACTGGAAGGAGAAAGACTATGTCACGTATTGGCCGTCTGCCGATTCCAGTCCCCGCAAACGTTGAGGTCACCCTCGATGGCAATGCCGTCAAGGTAAAGGGCCCCAAGGGTGAACTGCAGCACGTTGTTCCGGCACAGATTTCTGTGGTCAAGGAAGAAAACACCATCGTAGTCAGCCGTGTTGACGATGAGCGTCTGTCGCGCTCGTTGCACGGTCTGACGCGCAGCCTGATCAGCAACCTGGTTCAGGGTGTCACCGATGGCTATGAAAAGAAGCTCGAAATTGTTGGCACGGGTTACCGCGTGGCCGCCAAGGGTACGGACCTCGAGTTCGCGCTTGGCTTCTCGCACCCCGTCACCGTGAAGGCCCCCGCGGGTATCACGTTTGCCGTCGAATCGCCCACCAAGTTTTCGGTGACCGGTATCGACAAGCAGCAGGTCGGCGAGGTCGCTGCCAACATTCGCAAGATTCGCAAGCCCGAGCCTTACAAGGGCAAGGGTGTCCGCTACGCCGGCGAAAATGTTCGCCGCAAGGCCGGAAAGACGGGTAAGTAAACAATGGGCTTCGCAGAGAAGAACGTTAAGGGCACGGGCCGCGTTGCGGCGCGTGGTCGCCGCCACCTGCGCGTGCGCAAGCGCGTCGTTGGTACGGCCGCTCGTCCCCGCCTGGTAGTTACGCGCTCCTCGCGCCACGTATTCGTCCAGATCGTTGATGACGCGCTCGGCAAGACTCTTGCTTACGCGTCGACGATGGAAGCGGATCTCCGTGCGGACAGCGCGTCCGACAAGACCGCCAAGGCTCGCAAGGTTGGCGAACTCGTCGCCAGCCGCGCGAAGGCCGCGGGCGTCGAGGCTGTCGTCTTCGACCGTGGCGGAAACAAGTACCACGGTCGCGTGGCCGCCGTCGCTGACGGCGCCCGCGAAGCAGGCTTGGCCCTGTGATCGGCGGTATGAACGTGAACGCACGAAAGAAGAGGATCTGAGCATGGCTGCATCGCAGCGTAAGGGCGGCCCCGCTACGGGCGCCGCAAACGGCGGTGACCGCAACTCGGAACGCAGCAATGAGCGTTCGGGTGGTCGTCGCGACCGCGACAGCCGTGGTGGACGCAACGAGGCCGCTGAAAAGTCGGCGTTCGTTGAGCGTGTTGTGACCATCAACCGTGTCGCAAAGGTCGTAAAGGGTGGTCGTCGCTTCAGCTTCACCGCCCTGGTAGTGGTAGGCGATGGCGACGGTACCGTCGGCGTTGGTTACGGCAAGGCCAAGGAAGTTCCCGCAGCAATCGCTAAGGGCGTCGAAGAGGCGAAGAAGAACTTCTTCCGCGTTCCTCGCGTCCAGGGCACCCTGCCTCACCCCGTTCAGGGCGAGAAGGCAGCCGGCGTCGTATTGCTCAAGCCTGCCTCCCCGGGTACCGGCGTTATCGCCGGTGGTCCCGTGCGTGCAGTGCTCGAGTGCGCAGGCGTCCATGACGTGCTGAGCAAGTCGCTGGGATCGTCCAACGCCATCAACATTGTTCACGCAACGGTTGAGGCCCTGCGTGGCCTCGAGCGTCCTGAGCAGGTTGCTGCTCGCCGTGGCAAGTTCGTTGAAGATGTGGCTCCCGCCGCTCTTCTGCGTGCCGCTGCAGCGAAGGCGCCTGAGAAGGCAGGTGCATAATGGCTAACTTGAAGGTTACCCAGGTGCGCTCTGGCATTGGCGGTAAGCAGAACCAGCGCGATACGCTTCGCAGCCTCGGCTTGAAGCGCATCGGCCACTCTGTCGTCAAGGAAGATCGCCCTGAGTTCGTTGGCATGATTCGCACGGTGTCCCACCTTGTCAAGGTCGAGGAGGTCGATTAATCATGGCAAGCAATAACGAAACGACTGAGAAGGTCGTGCTGCTTAAGGCGCACCACCTGCGCCCCGCGCCGGGTGCCAAGAAGGACAAGACCCGCGTTGGCCGCGGTGAAGGTTCAAAGGGCAAGACCGCGGGTCGCGGTACCAAGGGTACGAAGGCTCGCTACCAGGTTCCGGCACGCTTCGAGGGTGGCCAAATGCCCCTTCACATGCGTCTGCCGAAGCTGCGCGGCTTCAAGAACCCGTTCCGCGTCGAGTACCAGGTGGTTAACCTGTCGACGATCTCGGAACTGTTCCCCGCCGGTGGCGCTGTCACCGTTGAGGAACTTGTCGCCAAGGGCGCCGTTCGCAAGAACAGCTTGGTGAAGGTGCTGGGCACGGGTGAGGCCACCTCGAAGTTCAACATCGAGGCTCACAAGTTCTCGGCTTCTGCCGTCAGCAAAATTCAGGCTGCCGGCGGTACCGTAACCGAGCTCTGAGTTATACAAGGCGCTTCGGCTTCTCTAAGATGTAGGGAGCCGAAGCGCTTTTGTATTTGTAGAGTCGTTGGGGGCGGCCGTTTGATCGCTGTGACACGCTTCAGTTGGGGTGGTGGTCGTTGGCAGCCGCGCCGGTCGGTCGCAAGCGACTAGCGCGCTTGAATATAATTCTTGCTTGGGTTGCCCGCGCGGCACTTACCCACTCATAAGTCTATCGCGTCTGTTGACGCAACAGGAGGACAAATGCTTGGCGCATTTGGACGGGCATTTCGTACGCCAGATTTGCGGCAGAAGTTGCTCTTCACGATCACCATCATGATCGTGTTCCGCATCGGCTCCGCGATCCCCTCACCCGGAGTAAGCTACTCCAACGTGCAGGCATGTATCTCGGGCAATACGGGCACGAACGAACTGCTCGGCATCGCCAACCTCTTTAGTGGTGGTGCGTTGCTGCAACTCTCCATCTTCGCCCTCGGCATCATGCCGTACATCACGGCGAGCATCATCATGCAGCTCATGCGCGTGATATCTCCGCGCTTCGAGGCCCTCCACAAGGAGGGGCAGACCGGCCAGACCAAGACCAATCAATACACTCGCTACGTCACCATCGGTCTGGCCATCCTGCAAGCGTCGACGTTTGTCACCCTTGCCAAGGACGGGCGACTGTTCCCCGGCTGCACGAGCGAGGTCATGCCGGGTGACGGCATTGCCCCCATCATCTTCACCATCATTGCGATGACCGCGGGAGCGGCGCTGACGATGTGGATGGGTGAAATGATCACGGAGCGCGGTGTCGGAAACGGCATGTCACTCTTGATCTTCACGTCGATCGCCGCACAGTTCCCCGTGTCGCTGGGCGCGATCCTCACCGAGCGCGGCTGGGCCACGTTCATTGCCGTCATGCTGATTGGCATTGCGGTCATGGTGCTCGTCATTTTCGTCGAGCAGAGCCAGCGTCGCGTGCCCGTGCAGTACGCCAAGCGCATGGTGGGCCGTCGTCTCCTGGGGGGTTCGTCAACCTACATCCCCATCAAGGTCAACATGGCCGGCGTGATCCCGGTGATCTTCGCGTCCTCGTTGCTGGCGATCCCCGGACTGGCAGCCACGTTCTCACCCACCTCTGAATGGTCCCTGTGGATTCAGGCGAACTTCGTGCGCGGTGATCACCCGGTTTACATCGCGCTCTACGTTCTCCTGATCATCTTCTTCGCGTTCTTCTATGTGTCGATCACCTTCAACCCAGAGGAGATCGCGGACAACATGAAGAAACACGGTGGCTTCGTCCCCGGTATCCGAGCAGGGCGGGCCACTGCCGAGTACCTGCAGTACGTTTTGAATCGTGTGCTGACACCCGGCGCACTCTACCTTGGCGCTATTGCGGTGATTCCGTTGGTGGCCTTGGCAATGATTTCGGCCCAGCAGAACTTCCCCTTCGGCGGCACTTCAATCCTTATTGTGGTTGGTGTAGGCCTAGAAACCATTAAGCAGATCGACGCTCAACTGCAGCAGCGCCACTATGAAGGGATCCTTAAGTGACAGCACGCCTCCTGATTGTTGGCCCTCCCGGTTCCGGGAAGGGCACCCAGTCCACCAACATTGCCGCTCGTTTCGGCATTCCTGCCGTGTCGACGGGCGACATCTTTCGCGAGAACGTCAAGCAGGGCACACCGCTAGGCCTAGAGGCTAAGGCGTTCATGGACAAGGGTGAATATGTGCCCGATGAGGTTACCAATCGCATGGTGCGGGATCGCCTGAACCAAGCGGACGCAGCACACGGATTTCTCCTCGATGGTTACCCGCGTACGGTGAACCAGGTCGAGGTGCTTGATGCGCTGCTCGCGGAGCAGGGCCACAGCCTCGACGCGGTCATTGAATTGACCGCTGATGTTGATGAGGTCGTCGCGCGACTCCTCGCCCGCGCCCAAGAGCAGGGCCGCGCCGACGATACCGAAGAGGTCATCCGTCACCGCATGAACGTCTACGCCGAGCAGACGGCACCACTGCTGAACCTCTTCAGCGAGCGAGGCCTGCTGCGCAAGGTGGACGGCCTGGGCTCCATTGACGATGTCGGTGATCGCATCGCAAACGCCCTGTCCGACCTCGACGGAAGCCACGTCTAGGATGTTTTCCCGCGACCGTATTGAATACAAGACCCCCGACGAGGTCCGCAAGATGAGGGCCAGCGGTTTGGCTCTCGCAGAGATTCTCGCCGAGGTCAAGGGTGCGGTCGTGGCGGGTGCAACAACTGCCGATCTCGATGCGGTCGCGAGGGCGGCCATGCTCCGCCTGCGGGTGACCCCAAACTTCTTGAATTACCACGGTTTTCCGGGTGTGCTGTGCACGTCAGTTAATGACGAGGTCGTGCATGGCATCCCCGGTGCCCGCGAGCTCGCTCCCGGTGACGTGGTCAAGGTAGACGGTGGTTGCATCCTGGATGGCTGGCACAGCGACAGCGCCTTTACGGTCGTGATTCCCGGGGGAAATGCTGCTCGGCAGGCCGCCCACGAAAAGTTGAGTGAACTCACCCGGCTTTCGATGTGGCACGGCATCGCTGCCGTGCATGGACACGGGAGGCTGAATGATATCGGCTGCGCCATCGAAGATTTTATCGTCTCCCAGGTCGGCGATAAGTACGGCATCGTGGATGGTTTGGTTGGCCACGGGATCGGACGCTCCTTACACCAGCCGCCCGAGGTCGTGAACTTTAGAACCCGACAGTCGGGTCCCAAACTGAAGGCGGGCCTCGTTATCGCGATCGAACCCATGGTGATCGATGGCTCGCCGGAGACCGTCACGCTCGAGGATGAGTGGACGATCGTGTCGACGGACGGTGGCTTCGCGTCGCACTGGGAGCACACGGTCGCCGTGACGCCAGACGGAGTCTGGGTGCTCACTGAGCCTGATGGGGGAGAGGCGGAGCTCGCCAAGTTGGGCGTACCCGTCTCTGCCCTGTAGAGTCGCGCCGCCTCAGGTCACGCCGCAGGTGGATGTGATTGACGGCGCACGGTATTGGCCTGTTCCCCGCGGCGGCGTTCCGGTAGCATAGATAAGTATTTGTGTGCCCAGTTCCATGACGTGCTGCCCGGATAATCGCCAGCGCACAAGCCCCTAGTGGTCTTGTTGCCAACGCGTGATGCCGGGCAAACGATTGAAACCGGCGTCCCCGATTCATCGATTTGGCGGGCGGCACCCAAGCGGTGGCCCAAATATCCAAGAGATAACGACACTACGCCAGGTCATCGGCCCGGCGAGAGGTAAGCGGAGGCTATGGCCAAAAAAGACGGGGTCATTGAGATCGAAGGCACTGTTCTCGAAGCATTGCCTAACGCATTCTTTCGGGTTGAACTCGCGAACGGCCACAAGGTCCTCGCGCACATCTCCGGCAAAATGCGTCAGCACTACATTCGCATCCTTCCCGAGGATCGCGTGATCGTGGAGCTCAGCCCGTACGACCTCACTCGAGGTCGCATCGTGTACCGCTACAAGTAAGCGTTATCAGTCAGTTCGTTCCTACGACAAGGGCTTCGGTTTCGGCCAGGGCCTAAAGGAAACATCATGAAGGTAAACCCGAGCGTTAAGAAGATCTGCGATAAGTGCAAGGTCATCCGTCGCCACAGCCGCGTGATGGTAATTTGCGTCGACCCCCGCCACAAGCAGCGTCAGGGCTAATTACACTCACCGTCTAGCGCAACGCGTTACACAAAACATATCTAGACGCGCACTCAGTCGAAAGATGCACCCCTGGTCGGAGGCCAGGGCCCGTAAGTGCCTTACGGGAGAGAGCGTGAAGACCTCCGAAGCTTATAGGAGCACAATTCATGGCACGTTTGGTTGGAGTTGACCTCCCGCGCGACAAGCGCGTGGAAGTTGCGCTCACCTACATTTTTGGCGTTGGTTTGACCCGTTCGAAGGCCGCCCTGGCCAGCACGGGCATCGATCCTTCGACCCGCGTTCGCGACCTCGGTGAAACCGATCTGGTGGCCCTGCGCGATTACATCGAGGCGAACTACAAGACCGAGGGTGACCTCCGTCGCGAGGTTGCTGCCGACATTCGCCGCAAGGTCGAAATTGGCTGCTACGAGGGCCTGCGTCACCGCCGTGGCCTGCCCGTTCGTGGCCAGCGCACGAAGACCAACGCGCGTACCCGCAAGGGTCCCAAGCGCACCGTGGCTGGCAAGAAGAAGGCCCGCTAAACCACCGCATTACGCCTAGTCGCTGGAGCACGATCTCGAGTCGGTGCTCGCGCACGAATGCGATGCAGGCGTTCATTCAGCACTTCACACGAACTGTAGGAGAAAAGGCATATGCCTCCCAAGAGCCGTCAGGCTGCAGGCGCACGTAAGGCGCGCCGCAAAGATAAGAAGAACGTCGCGCTGGGCCAGGCCCACATCAAGAGCACGTTCAACAACACCATCGTTTCGATCACCGACCCCTCGGGCGCCGTGATTTCGTGGGCTTCCGCGGGTCAGGTTGGCTTCAAGGGCTCGCGTAAGTCGACCCCGTTCGCCGCTCAGCTGGCCGCCGAATCGGCTGCCCGCCGCGCGCAGGAACACGGCATGAAGAAGGTCGACGTTTTCGTGAAGGGCCCTGGTTCGGGTCGCGAGACGGCGATTCGTTCGCTGCAGGCCACCGGCCTGGAGGTGGGCACCATTCAGGACGTCACGCCTCAGCCGCACAACGGTTGCCGCCCGCCCAAGCGTCGCCGCGTCTAGTCTTCGCTCACGTGTCGAGGTAACGCCCGTTGCGCGACCTCGACACCAGCTGGATTCGGCATCGCATCGCGGTGCCGACGCTACCCATTCAGACGTCATATAGCGGACGTTAAACGAAAGGAACACCGTGCTTATTGCACAGCGCCCCACGCTGCAAGAAGAGCCAGTCTCGGACTACCGGTCTCGCTTCGTGATCGAACCCCTGGAGCCGGGCTTCGGTTACACGCTGGGCAACTCGCTGCGTCGCACGCTGCTGTCGTCGATTCCTGGTGCCGCTGTCACCAGCATTCGCATCGACGGTGTGCTGCATGAATTCACCACCGTTCCCGGTGTGAAGGAAGACGTCACCGAACTGATCCTGAACATCAAGAAATTGGTGGTGTCGAGCGAATTCGACGAGCCCGTCGTCATGTACCTGCGCAAGCAGGGCCCCGGCGTCGTGACCGCTGCTGACATCGCGCCTCCGGCCGGTGTTGAGGTCCACAACCCGGATCTGCACATTGCCACGCTGAACGCCAAGGGCAAACTCGAAATCGAGCTGACCGTGGAGCGTGGCCGTGGTTACGTGTCGGCCGCACAGAACAAGCTGTTCGACGCGGAAATCGGCCGTATCCCGGTGGATTCGATCTACTCGCCCGTATTGAAGGTGACCTACAAGGTTGAGGCTACTCGTGTTGAGCAGCGCACCGACTTTGACCGCCTGATCGTTGACGTCGAGACCAAGGAAGCCATCGCTCCTCGCGATGCCGTGGCATCTGCAGGTAAGACCCTCGTTGAGTTGTTCGGCCTGTGCCGCGAACTGAACGTTGAGGCCGAGGGCATCGACATTGGCCCCTCGCCCACCGATGTGGCGATGGCCGCCGATCTCGCCCTGCCGATCACTGACCTGCAGCTCACCGTGCGTTCGTACAACTGCCTCATGCGCGAGGGTGTACACACGGTTGGCGAACTCGTTGGCCGGTCGGAAGCCGATTTGCTGGACATTCGCAACTTTGGTGCGAAGTCCATCGACGAAGTCAAAGCCAAGCTGCACTCCATGGGCCTGGCGCTCAAGGATTCGCCCCCCGGATTCGACCCGACGACGGCGGTCGCCAACTACGACCTCGACGACGACTTCGCTGACGATCAGTACTAAGAGCCGCGCGCTCACGTAATCTTTGGGCGTTTTCGCCCGCTGACTTTAGGCACCACAGTGTGCCAGGACCCAAGGAGAAATCCAATGCCTAAGCCCAACAAGGGTGCTCGACTGGGTGGTAGCCCGTCGCACGAGCGCCTGATCTTGGCAAACCTGTCGCAGTCGCTCTTCGAGCACCGTGCGATCCGCACCACCGAGACCAAGGCGAAGCGCCTGCGTCCCCACGCTGAGCGCCTCGTGACGCTTGCCAAGCGTGGCGACCTGGCGTCGCGTCGTAAGGTCATGAAGTCGATCAAGGACAAGGGCGTCGTGCACGCTCTGTTCACCGAGATCGCTCCGGCCGTCGCCAACCGCCCCGGTGGTTACACGCGGATCACCAAGATCGCCAACCGCAAGGGTGACAACGCACCCATGGCGCTGATCGAGCTCGTGCTCGAGCCGTTCAGCCCCAAGCAGGCGACCGTGGCCGAGGCAACCGCCGCCACCAAGAAGGCCGCTGAGACCGTTGCACCTGTTGCGGCCCCCGCTGCCGCAGAAGGTCCCTACGGGGCCGGTTCGGCCGCTCCGCTCGAAGATGGTTCGGCGCCTGAGGGCTTCGACATCAAGGGCAACGCGGATTCGATGAAGTTCCACACGACCGAGTCGCCCTGGTACAAGCAGACGGTGGCCGAGGTTTGGTTCAACTCGATCGAGGCTGCCGAGGCCGCTGGCTTCGTGAATGCTAAGGCTCCCAAGGCCGAGGCTGCGGCTGAGGCCGACGCCGAATAATCGTTTCACACCTCACGGAGGCCCCACCCCATCGGGTGGGGCCTCCGTTTTTGTGTGCCGCTGCGCGGGTTGAGGCAGGCGCGGACGCCCCGGTGCTGGCGTGGGCTGCCAAGGGTTGCCTGTGCCCACCGGCTTGGCGCTCTGGAAGAGCAGGCGTTCGCGGATGGAGCTCACGGGGTCTCCCGTGCCGCGCGCAGCGTTGGCTTCGGGCTCGTACAGGACCCCTGGGCCGCTCTCCGGGGGTCTGGTGGCCCCAGTCCCAGTGGAGGCAGTGCGGCGGCCTTGTGTGCGACGGTTCTGCGGCGTCCCTGTGTGGAAGTCCTGCGACGTCCTGCGGCGGTCCTGCCGCGCTTCGTGGCGGCCTTGCCGACAGGGCCCCGCGGCGTCAGTTCGAGCCACAGCGGCCCTGTCGCGCCACGCAACTGCACACCTCAACTCCTGGCACCGCCCCCTCAAACCTCCGACGTTACTCTAGGTAGCCGAACGGCGAGCGGTGGGGGCGCTGGAAGGAGGTGCCGAGGCGTCCGGGATGGGCCCGGATCTATGCCACTTTCGGCGAGTAGTGCAGCGTCAATCTGGCGCGCGCGCTGTTCACGCGGGGGGAGGAAACCATCTTGAAAGCCCCAAGCGTTCGTCTGCCTAATTTAACGCTTTCTTTAAAAATTGGGCAAAGTCTCGTGTCGGCGGCTGACGGTCGGCGGTGGTTCCGCTATGTAAGCCCGCTCGCCTTGTTTGCCCAGGTGGGATGGTTGTGTGGGGAAATTTGTGTAATATCGCAGTATAGTGACCACGTTTTGAGGATCCGCGAAGGGTGGGTCTGCCTGGTGATACGCGCACTCGATGCGAGTGCCGCAGCTTTTTTGTAGCTTCCCGTTTTCGATCGAAGTGTGAATAATTAGCGCTGTTTTCCAAAAGGCGCGATATAAATTACGAAGTCGAACCATCTTCGCTACTACGGTTTCGCGCTCGAGAGTTGCGGTTGCGGCACATGTGACGGGTCAGTAGATTACTGAGCGTGACAATCGTGTTGGCAACACGCGGGGATCCGGCAACGGAATCGTGGATGCTTGACACGCTTTTCTTCCCGCACCGGCGCTAGCCGGTGAAACCAGAGCATGTATGGGGTATATCCATGAGCCAGAAGCGAACTCTCACGCGCCGCCAAGCGCACGGAGTGATTCTCACGGCGGCACTCGGAACAGCCGGAGTCGCAACTGCCATCGCAAACGCAGCCAAATCGGCCGCGGTGGCGTCCGGCACACAGTCCAGCGCAACGCTGGCGGCCGCGTCCGGAGGCTCGGGCGCATCGGCACGACCGAAGACGACAACCTCGACCAAGGTTCGACTGGCAAGCGCCCCCGCCATCACGGGCGCGCAAGCCAACACGACTGAGACCGACGATCTCGACTTCGCCGGCACGCTCGCGGGTAACGCGAGGGTGCAACTCAAGGAGGGGCAGCTCACTGACCCCCGCATCAAGACTTCCCTCGATCAGGTGCGCGCGGTGGGGGCCCGTCGCGTTTCGGTCGGTGAGTCCAATCTGGTTGCCGCGACCTGGACGGGCGCGAAGCCGGACCTCGTCGCGATGCGCTCGCAGAACCCCGACGGAAGTTGGTCGGAGTGGCTGCCACTAGCCAACGTGGCGGGCCCAGACACCAAGCCGGTGAACGGCACCGAGCCCGCGTGGATCGGTGACGCGCAGGCCGTTGACATCCGCGCGCTGCGCAACGGCAAGGACGTCACCGACAGCATTTCGCTGGTGACCATTCACTCGCCCGAAACGGCCGACGACGGTGTCGTGCAGGCGACCGCGGCCTCCACGCAGGCGGCCTATGACATGCCTGCCGTCATCAGCCGAGCCAGCTGGGGCTGCGACGAAAGCCTGCGCAGCTGGAGCCCGACATACGGTTCGACCAACCAGCTGGTCGCGCTGCACCATGCCGAGGGCACGAACTCCTACACGTCGTCTCAGGCAGCCTCGCAGGTGCGCGGCATTTACTACTATCACGCGGTCACCCTGGGCTGGGGCGACATCGGATACAACGTGGTGGCCGACAAGTATGGCAACCTCTACGAGGGCCGCTACGGTGGCCTGAATCGAAACCCCAACGGCGGTCACGCCTACGGTTTCAACTCCAACACGGCCGGCGTGTGCATGTTGGGTTCGTTCACCAGCATCTCTCCGTCGGACGCGATGATCGCATCGATCACGCGCTGGGTAGGCTGGAAGTCGGGTGGCTACTACCACTTCGACGTCAACGGCACGACCTCGTACGCTCCGACCGTGAGCGACAAATGGCCCGCCGGTGTCTACAACAACTTCAAGCGCTTTGTCGGTCACCGCGACCTCATCTACACGTCCTGCCCGGGTGATCGTGCGTACCCGCTCCTCGCGGGCATGCGCACCAACATCAACGCGTACGCGGCCAACATGAAGACGGCCAGCTACCACGCCTACGTGGCGGCGGGCGGCAGCAACGTTTTGGGATTCGTGTACCAGATCGAAACCCAATCGGGTAGCACCCGCACGACGCTGTTCAGCGGTGGCGCGAAGATCGTGCACACGAGTGGCAACAAGCCGATCGTATACGGCGAGAACGGCGCGCAGATCTCGTACACCATGCCGGCAGGCGTCAACCTGAACTTCGGGCCCTCCTCTGGCGGCGGCACGGGTTCGGTGCCGCCGGGCGTGTACTTCTGCAAGTACTCGTGGTCGCCGGACATCTACGCGGTCAACTTCAATGGCAGCACCGATGAATCCAAGTGGTCGTGGGAGCGACTGACCTACGATAAGTGGGTCTCGGTGGGCTCGCCCAAGCCCTCGATTGCAGGGTGGATCAAGGGCACGGTGCTGAAGAAGTACGGCACCGGCAGCGAAATCTTCGCCATCCTCAATGGCCGCTACCACAAGCTCACGTGGGACGAGTGGAAGGCCATGGGGTTCCGCGCCTACAACAACGCCTCCAACGAGGGCATCGTCAAGGTGTCGTGGGCTCCCGAGGTGGTGCAACTGACCAACCTCAGCGGCTTCTCCGGAAAGAAACTTTCGAGTGCCCAGTGGGACGCCCTGGGCCGCCCCACGCCGCAGGTACGGTCGGCTATGCCCGGCCAGTACTTCGAAAAGTCAGCCTCGTCGGCCGACGTGTACTGGGTGGTGCCGGGCGTCGGCATCCGCCGCAAGATCACCTACAACGAATGGAGGGCCGCGGGCAGCCCCGCGCCCCGCGTGGTCTAGCCATTCGCCCAACCAGCGGCCGTCTCCCAAATGTCGGGGGGCGGCCGCTGCGGCGCGTCTGGGCACATGAATCACTCGCCGCGGTGATTCGGGCCGGACGCGGCGTCCACGCGCTGGCAGGCCGCGCCCCGTTGGCTCCGGTGTCCTCTAGGGGGCCCGCAGTCACCGCACATGCGACGGGGGCCGCCCACGCTGTGCGCAGGCGGCCCCAGGATGTCGCTTGTGACGCTTAACCGAAATAGGACGGCAACGTCGCCTCACTGGCCTGCTTCAGGTCGGCCAGGGCCAGCACGATGTCATCGTTCACGATCACCGCGGGGGCCTCGCCGCCAGCCGCGTGGCCCGTATCCGTCATGCCAATACGCACGTACGGTTGCTGGCGAGCGGTGCACATGTCATTGAAGCGAACCTCTTCGCTACGCGGTACAGCCACGATGGCACGCGCGGCGGATTCGCTGAACAGGGCCGTCGCGAGGTCGATGCCATCGCGGTCGCAGACCTCACCCAGGTGAATGCGGGCGCCCACGCCGAAGCGCAGGCTCGACTCGATGACGCTCTGCACGAGGCCGCCCTCGGAGAGGTCGTGCGCCGCGTCGATCATGCCATCGCGGGACGCGTTGACCAAGATTTCGCCGAGCAGTCGCTCCGCCTCGAGATCCACCTGCGGGGGCAGGCCGCCGAGGTGACAGTGCACCACCTCGGCCCACGCCGAGCCGCTCAGTTCGGTGCGGGTCGTGCCGAGCAGATAGATGGCGAGGCCGCCCTCGCGCCAGCCGGAGACCGTGCGACGGGCGACGTCGTCGAGCACGCCGAGCACACCCACGACGGGGGTGGGGTGAATCGAACTGTCGATCTTTCCCGGTTCGCCGGTGCCGTTGTAAAGCGAGACGTTGCCGCCGGTGACGGGGATGCCGAGCACCTGGCAGGCGTCTGCGAGGCCCGTGACGGCCCGCTCGAACTGCCACATGGGCCCCGGGTCCTCGGGGGAGCCAAAGTTAAGGCAGTCGGTCACCGCGAGAGGTACTGCGCCCGTGGTGGCGACATTGCGGTAGGCCTCCGCGAGCGCCAGTTGAGCGCCCGCGTACGGGTCCAACTTCGCGAAGCGACCGTTGGCATCGGTGGAGATGGCAACGCCCAGGCCGGTGGCCTCATCGACGCGGATGATGCCCGCGTCATCGGGAGTGGCAAGTGCGGTATTGCCCATCACATAACGGTCGTATTGATCGGTGATCCACGCTGCCGAGGCCAGGTTGGGCGACGCCACGAGGGCCATCACCTGCGTCGCGATGTCGGCGCTGGTGCTGGGTCGCGCGAGCGCTTCGGCGGTGTCGGCCTGCAGGGCGTCCTGCCAATCCGGTCGAGCAAAGGGGCGATTGTAGACGGGTCCGTCGTGGGCCACCGTACGCGGTGGCACGTCCACAACCGTGTCGCCGTGCCACTGAATTTCGAGGCGTCCGGTCTCGGTCACCTCGCCGAGCACGGCGGCCTCGATGTCCCACTTAGTCGTGATCGCGAGGAACGCGTCGAGCTTCGCGGGCTCAACCACTGCCATCATGCGCTCTTGCGATTCGCTCATCAGTATCTCTTCGGGCGACAACGTCGAGTCGCGCAGGGGCACGCGATCGAGGTGAATCAGCATGCCACCGTCTCCGTTCGATGCGAGCTCGCTCGTGGCGCACGAGAGCCCAGCACCGCCGAGGTCTTGGATGCCCGCGACCACCTTGGCGGCGAACAATTCGAGACAGCATTCGATCAGCAGCTTCTCGGCAAACGGGTCGCCCACCTGCACGCTCGGACGCTTCGTGGGCCCGCCCTCGTCAAACGTTTCGGAGGCCAGCACGGAGACGCCGCCGATGCCGTCGCCGCCCGTGCGGGCGCCAAACAGGATCACGAGGTTGCCCGAACCTGACGCGTTCGCCAGGTGGATGTCCTCGTGCCGCATGACGCCGACGCTCAGCGCATTCACGAGAGGGTTACCCTGGTAGCACGAGTCAAAGACGACCTCGCCACCGATGTTGGGCAGGCCGAGGCAATTGCCGTATCCGCCCACTCCCGCCACCACGCCATGCACGACGCGCGCCGTGTCCGGGTGCGACACGTCGCCGAATCGCAGTTGGTCCATGACCGCTACGGGCCGCGCGCCCATCGAGATAATGTCGCGCACAATGCCGCCGACGCCCGTCGCAGCGCCCTGGTAGGGCTCCACGAACGAGGGGTGATTGTGCGATTCGACCTTGAAGGTCACAGCCCAGCCGTCGCCGATGTCAACGACGCCGGCGTTCTCCCCGATGCCCACGAGCAACTTCTCACGCATCTCGGGCGTGGTCTTGTCGCCAAACTGGCGCAGGTGCACCTTGGAGGACTTATACGAGCAGTGTTCCGACCACATCACCGAATACATGGCGAGTTCGGCGCTCGTGGGGCGTCGCCCCAGGATGTCCTTGATCGACTGGTATTCGTCGGGCTTGAGACCGAGTTCCGACCACGGCTGCTGCGTGTCCGGCTCAGTGGTCGCGCGCGCGACGGTGTCTACGGTGGAACGTACGGCGGGGGTGGACGAGGTCATCGTGAATATCCCGGGGGTAGGCCAGCAAGATGCAGTCCTAGGTTACTGGCCCCCGGGGCACGGCGATTAGCCAGTCTCGTGCGTTACCGCGTGCCCACCCCGCGCCTTCCCTACTCCCCGCGCCCTGCGCGATTCTTACGCGGCGCCTCCTGGGTGCGTGGGGCAGTGCCGCTCGCGCGCTGTGCACGAAAGTAGTCGCGGGCCTCGTCTTGGCGCTTAGCCTCGGCGCCCGACGAAATCTTGGCGCGGGTCAGGTCGTCTCCATAGCCCCAGGCGTCGACCAGGTCACGAGCGTGCGGACGCAGGCGCGTCAGCAGGCGATTGATGTACCCCACGAGGGCGCGGCCGCGCTGGGGGGTGATGCGGTTGTGCATCAAATACCACGAGAGATGCTTCTCAATCAGGCTCAGGCCGAACAGGTCACGCACCCACGTCAGCACCTCGATGCTGCCCGGGTCGGTGAGTTGCGCGAGGCCTCGCGTGAAGGCTTGCCACTGCAGCAACTCGGCGTGAGCGCGAGCCGCCTCGATCAGCAGGGTCTGATGGGCGTTGAAGATCTGCGCCGAGCGGGCCTTATCGTGACCGCGGGCCTGGCGGAGTGCGGCCGCCGCTTGGGCCACCATGGCATCGACTCGGTCTTTGAGCAGTTCTTCCTGCTCTTCCGGCGCGCGAAGGTTGATAACCGAACGAGCCGTGGACCCGGCGTCCGAAAAATTCTGGGTGATGCGAGCCAGGGGAGTGCGGTAGAGCGCCACATCGCTGGCCTTGTCGAGGACGAGTCGCGCGATGCTTGACACGTCGACGGTGCTGAACTCCTTGGCGTAATCGGTCAGCAATCTCTTCGCCACCAGTTGCAGCAGCACGTGGTTGTCGCCTTCGAAGGTGACGTACACGTCGAGGTCTGCACGCAGCGACGTGAAGCGGTTCTCAGTGAGGAAACCCGCGCCACCGCATGCCTCGCGGCATTCTTGCAGCGTATCGAGTGCGTGCCACGTGCTCAGAGGCTTGAGAGCGGCGGCGTAGGTCTCCAGGTACTGCTGGTCTTGGTCGGAGGCTTTGCGACCGCTGAAAACGTCATCAAAGACTCCGAGGAGTTCTTCGTGGGCGAAGTGCATCGCGTACGTCGTGGCAATGCGCGTGATGAGCCTGCGCTGGTGCGTCTGGTAGTCCAGCAGCAGGACTTCCTCGTGAGGGTTCGACGCCGTAAATTGCCGACGCTCCGTGGCGTAGCGCGTCGCGATTGAGAGGCCGATCTTGGAGGCCACCACGCAGGCGCCGTCGAGCGAGACCCGGCCCTGCACGAGCGCGGAGAGCATCGTGAAAAAGCGACGGCCGGGGCTCGCAATGGGGGAGGTGTAGGTGCCGTCGGGGGCCACGTCTCCGTAGCGATTCAGCAAGTTGGTGCGGGGCACGCGCACGTTCGTGAAATGCAGTCGCCCGTTGTCGATGCCATTGAGGCCGCCCTTCAGGCCGTCGTCCTCGCCGCCGACGCCCGGTAGGAACGCCCCGGCCTCGTCGCGGATGGGGACATAAAAGCAGTGCACCCCGTAATCGACGCCACCCGTGATGAGGTGGGCGAACACGGTGGCGGCGCGGCCGTGCAGGGCGGCGTTGCCGAGGTAATCCTTCCAGGCCCCGCGGAACGGCGTGTGCAGCACGAACTCTTCACTGGCCGGGTCGTAGGTCGCGGTCGTGGCGATCGATGCGACATCGGAGCCGTGGCCCGTCTCGGTCATGGCGAACGCGCCGGGAATCGAGAGGTCCATGATGCCGGGCAGCCACTTTTCATGATGGGCCTCGGTGCCGAGGTGCAGCACGGCAGCCCCAAACAGGCCCCACTGCACGCCCGATTTGATCTGCAGGGAGGGATCGGCGGCGACCAGTTCTTCAAAGGCGGCGATATTGCCACCCGGGTCGTCGCTGCCCCCGAATCGCTGCGGATACGCGCGCTGCACGGCACCCATCTCGACGAGCGTGCTCAATTGCCCGAGGCAGCGCTCGCGGTGTTCGGCCATGCTGAGCCCCTCGATTTTTTGCAAGGCGGGCATGGCGGCGCGTTCGCGGCTGGCGCGACGTATGTCGCCCCAGGCGCCCCACATGGCCTCGGCAACGTCGGGGCCCAAGCGGGGTTGGGACGCTCGTGTGGTGCGTCCCGGCGTGGGCTGGGTCTGGTCGGGCTGGGTCTGGTCGCTCGAGGCGGTCTGGTCGGTCGAGGCCGTCTGGTCGCTCGAGGCGGTGGCCGAAGTCTTTGAGCTCGTGGAGTGCATGATGGGGTTCCTTAGTGTGAAGGTGTGGGTGTCGCGGTGCGGGCTGGAGTCGACGGGGGCCGAGCAGGCCTATCGATGGGTGGAGAGAAGCCGTGCCAGAGCCAGTCGGTGATGCGTTCGGCAAGTTCTTGGCTCGGCGGGCGTCGCTCCGGTGGCGTGCCCAGCCACCATTCACCGCTGCCGCGGATAAACCCGATGGCGCCGGAGGACCAGGCCAGGGCGTCCGCCGTGATGGTCGACCCGGCAGTGGTTGATGCCGGGGGTGACTCTGTGGCCCCGGTGACCGCGGTGCCCTCAGGGGGAGTGAAGAATGACTCGAAGGGCCCGGAGAGCAGGTCGGCTGCGATGTGCGTGAAACGTTCGACGAGGGGGTCGGCGCTGCCCGCATCGGTGACGTAGCGATACACCTCGGGGGAGCGTTCGACCATAGAGAGGTACACCTGCACCATGGCAAAGAGCGCCGTGTGGGGCTCGCTGGCGGCGTCCACCGCTCGCCGCAGCGCCCAGTAGGTTTCGTCGACGACGGCGTGGCTGATGGCGATTTGGAGGCCCTGGCGATCGCCAAAGTAGCGGTAGATAACCGACTTTGACGTGCCGGCCGCCGCCGCGATGTGGTCCATAGAGGTCGCGCTGCCATTGGCGTGGATGGCCCGGCGAGCTGACTTGAGCAAGTGGCGCCGGCGGCGGGCGCGGTGGTCGTCCCATCGGGAATTGCGGCCGTCGGGGTCGGTATCTTGCGTCAGTGCCTCCGAGAGGTGCGCTTCGATCGCGCTCGCGGCGGGCCGGTTGCTATAAGCGGCGGGGTTGCCCACGGGGGCGTCCACGGCACTGCCCAGGGGGGAAGGCGCTGGTTTCGGGTTCACGATACTAAGGGTATCAGGTACGCTGGGTATCGGTAATGTCGAATGGCGGCGCACGGTGGATCCGATAGAGGATTAACTGTCGCGCGGCCCGGCACCCGCCTCCACCCCGTGACCCACACCAAAGGACAATGATGACCATCAAGCGAGCGGCCATTCTCGGCGGCAATAGGATCCCCTTCGCACGTGCCGGAGGTCGATACGCGCACGTCGGAAACCAAGACATGCTCACCGCCGCACTCGACGGTCTCATCGCACGATTCGGGCTGAGCGGAGAACTGCTCGGCGAAGTCGTCGCGGGCGCCGTGCTCAAGCACTCGCGTGACTTCAACCTCACCCGCGAGGTGGTGCTCGGCAGTGCGCTGGACCCGCGTACCCCTGCGCACGACCTCACCCTCGCGTGCGCAACAGGCCTCGAAGCCATCGTGGGCAGCGCCAACAAGATCAAGCTCGGCATGATTGACTCGGCCATCGCGGGCGGCTCCGATTCGGCCTCGGACGCCCCGATCGCCCTCTCTGAGGGCGCCCGTCGCGCCCTGCTCGACGCGCAACGCGCGCGCACCACTGCGGGCAAGCTGAAGGCCCTGGCGGGCCTGCGCCCCCAAGACGCGATCCCCGCCGCCCCCAACAACGGCGAACCCCGCACGGGCATGTCCATGGGCCAGCACCAGGCGCTCACCAATCTCGCATGGAACATCACGCGCATGGAACAAGACGAGATTGCGGTGCGCAGCCATCGCAACCTCGCGGCGGCCTACCAGGACGGCTTCTTCGACGACCTCATGACCGGATACCTGGGCCTGGCCCGTGACGAGAACCTCCGCCCCGACAGCAGCGTCGAAAAACTCGCGGGCCTGAAAACCGTGTTCGGTAAGCGCGAAACCGCGACCATGACCGCCGGAAATTCCACCCCTCTCTCGGACGGGGCGAGTGCGGTGCTCCTCGCGAGCGACGAGTGGGCAGATGCCCACAATCTCGCCCCCCTTGCCTACCTCGTCGACGCCCACGACGCGGCGGTCGACTTCGTGCAGGGCCGCGACGGGCTGCTGACCGCGCCCATCTTCGGGCTGGCGCCGCTGCTGCAACGCAATGGCCTCACGTTTGATGACATTGACCGCTTCGAGATTCACGAAGCCTTCGCCGGCGTCGTCGCCACCACGGTCAAGGCCTGGGCCGACGCCGAGTTCTGCCGTGAACGACTCGGCCTCGACGGGGCCCTCGGCGTGGTTCCCGTCGAAAAGCTCAACGTGCGAGGCTCGTCGCTCGCCGCAGGGCACCCCTTCGCTGCGACCGGCGGCCGCATCGTCGCGAGCCTTGCCAAAGACCTCTCGGCCCGCGCTGCCGAGACGGGCCGTAAGCAGCGTGGCCTCGTCTCCATCTGCGCAGCCGGCGGCCAGGGCGTGCTCGCCATTCTCGAATCGGCCTAAGGGAGAATGCCATGAGCACGTCAGCACCCAAGACACCCAGTTTTGCCCCGCAAGACAAATACGCCCACCTCGTGCAGGGCGGGCTCGGACGCCGCATCGCCACCGCGCTCGGCCTACCCCGGCCCGCTCGCCTGCAACGATTCGACGGTGAGCGCGAATTCGTTGACGGCCCCAGCCTGGTACTCGGCGCGGGACCAGTCGGAGACGCAGTCTCTGCCCAGTTGCTCGACTGGGGTCGCGACGTCCACCGACAGGACGACAACCTCACCGACATCGCACACCTCGTGCTGAGCGTCGCCGATTGCCGAAACCTCACCGAATTCAATACGCTCATGCTGGCCGCAGCCCCCGTGCAGAGGCGGCTCGCGCGCAGTGCGCGCATCGTGTTCGTGACGAGCGCGCCCGAAGCGGGCGACTCCGACGTGGAGCACGCGTGTGTCCAACGGGCCGGCCTCGGAGCGATGCGGGCCCTCGCGCACGAGGTCCGCGGGGGAGCGACGGCCAACCTGATCGATCTCGCCCGCGACGCGGCAACCGGCCCCGGGGCGAGTCTGGCCCCCAGTGCGTCCGCGGCGCTCCGATTCTTCGCGAGCACCCGCTCGGCCTTCGTGAACGGTCAACCCCTGCGCGTCGACGCGGCGGGCCCGGCGGCGGCCGAAGCGTGGCCACTGCAACCCCTGGCCGGCCAGGTGGCCGTCGTGACGGGCGCCGCCCGGGGTATCGGCGCGGCCATAGCCCGCACCCTCCAGCGCGACGGAGCCCGCGTCATTGCCATCGACGTACCCGCCGCCGGGGACGCCCTCGCACGCCTCGCCAACTCCATTGACGGCACTGCACTGCAGGTAGACGTCACCGCCGAGCGAGCCGGGCAAGAGATCGTGGACCACGCGCGCCAGTTCTATGGCCGACTGGACATCATGGTGCACAACGCGGGTATCACCCGCGACCGCATGTTTGCCAACATGGACGATTCCCGGTGGAACTCCGTGCTGGAGGTCAATCTCGCGAGCCAGCTGCGCATTAACGCTGCTCTGCTCGAGAGCGACCTGTTTCAGCACGCTCCCCGCGTAGTCTCGCTCGCCTCAACCAGCGCCATCGCCGGCAACCGGGGCCAAACCAACTACGCCGCGTCCAAGGCGGGAGTCATGGCCAGCGTGGCACACTTGAGCGAACGCCTGGGCGCTGTGGGCGGCACCGCCAACGCCGTAGCACCGGGCTTCATAGAAACTGACATGACCGCAAAGATTCCCTTCGCCACCCAGCAGGTCGCGCGCCGCCTGAGCTCGCTCGGCCAGGGCGGCCTGCCGCAGGACGTCGCCGAGACCATCGCATTCTTGTGCTGGCCCCAGGCCGCGGGAGTGAAGGGGCAGACACTACGCGTGTGCGGTCAAAACCTGGTAGGGGCGTAATGAGCGGTCTCGAAAAATCTCAGCGGCACCTCGCGGAGGTGCCCACCATGGCAGCCTTGTATGCCAAAGGTGCCAGTCAAAGCGTGCGGCAACGAGTGCCGATCATTTCGGCGATAGGCCAGCGCGACGTGTTGCCGGACCGCATGATTTCGACCGAGATCGCCCCCGACCCAGATCAGGTCGTGGCCTATCAGCAGTTTTTCGGTCTGCCCGCGGGCGCCGCGCTACCTGCCGGGTACCTCCACGTGCTCGCGTTCCCACTCTCGTTGGTCGTCATGACGGAGCCCGGATTCCCCCTGCCCCTGCTGGGCATGGTGCACACCAAAAACACGATCGACGTGCACAGGCTCCCCGAAATCGGTGAGGTTCTCGACGTTTCGGCCTGGGCGGACAACCTGCGCCCGCACCGCAAGGGCACCGAGGTTGACCTGTGCGCCGAGATTTATTCTGGCTCCGAACTGCTCTGGAAGGGCACGTCGACCTATCTTTCACGGGGTCGGCAACTGGGGGTCAGCGTGGAGACCCTGCACGACGGCGCCGAGGTGCACTCCCGCCGCGAGTTCGTGGCTCCCGCCGCCACCGAGGTCTGGCGCCTCGCGGGCGACATCGGCCGCAAATATGCGAGCCTCTCGGGCGACGTCAACCCTATCCACCTGAGCCCCTTCACGGCACGCGTCTTGGGTTTTCGCCGGGCTATCGCCCACGGCATGTACACGGCCTCGCGGGCGCTCGCGTCGATCGATTCGCGGTTGCCCGGCTCGTACCGGTGGAGCATCGAATTCGCGGCACCCGTGTTGATCCCCGGAACGGTGCACGTGCGCTCCGTGTCGCGCGACGACACGGCGAGCGGCGGCGACATCGAGACGGTGGCCTGGGACGACCGTCGCGGCAAACCGCACTTCACGGCCACGGTGGGTCCGCTGCGTCCGGCCTAAGGGCACAAGCAAGCGGCGCCCGTCCCGGTAGTGGGGGCGGACGCCGCGGTGCCGACGTCTCGCGTGACGCCCGGTTGGGTTGCCAACCGGCGGGTCTAATGAGCCGCCGCGAAACTCTGCAGCAGTGAGGTGAACAGGGTGAGCCCGTCGATGCCATTGCGGGTTCCGCTCACGGTGTCGGGGCCGTAGCCGACCTCCACCGCATGCTCGGGGTGCGGCATCAGGCCCACGACATTGCCGCGTTCGTTCGTGATGCCCGCGATGTTTCGCAGTGAACCGTTCGGGTTCGCGACCTCGAGGGGGGCCGGCAGCGCCGAGCCCTCGCCGCCACCCGCGGCGTACCGAAACACGACCCGGCCTTCGCCCTCCAGCATGTCGAGCGTCTTGTCATCGGCGATATAGCCGCCTTCGCCGTTCTTCAGCGGAATCAAGATCTCCTGCTGCGCCGTGAAGCCCGAGGTGAATGGCGTGGTGACGTTCTCGACCACGAGTGGTTGGTCGCGGCAGACGAAGCGCTGGTGATCATTGCGAATCAGGGCGCCGGGCAGCAGGTGCGCTTCGCACAGTACCTGGAAACCATTGCAAATGCCCAGCACGGGCATGCCGCCGTTCGCGGCGTCGATAAGGGAATCCATGACCGGCGCGAAGCGCGAGATGGCGCCGCAGCGCAGGTAATCTCCATAGCTAAAGCCACCAGGCAGCACCACCGCGTCGACGCCCTTGAGGTCTGAGTCGCCGTGCCAGAGGGCGACCGCTTCGCCACCCGCGAGCGTGACGGCGCGGGCCGCGTCGCGATCGTCAAGAGTGCCGGGAAACGTGACCACGCCGATTTTCATGAGGGGTCCTTCGCGGCGTCGCGGACGCTCACGACGTCCTCGATCACGGGGTTGGAGAGCAGCGTTGCGGCGGCCTTGGCCGCGTCAGCGAGTACGGCTTCCGTGACCTCGCCCTCCACCTCAAGTTCGAAGCGCTTACCCACGCGCACGGAGGTGAAACGGTCGAAGCCCAGGCGAGGCAGGGCACCCGCCACGGCCTTCCCCTGGGGGTCAAGAATTTCGGGCTTTGGCATGACGTCGATGATGACGCGTCCCATGGTGTCTCCTTTGGGGCCGGATGGCCGGGGCATTCGCGAGCACCAACCGCTCCTGGGGCCGGTTTCATCGCGCAATGCGGTGTGCAGTCGCCTACATGCTAGGTGATGCGGCGGGCGTCCAGAGGCCGCGTCTAGCATGGCAATATCGCGCGCCCCCGGCGGCCTGGCGGGTCTATTCTCGCTATCAAGCGGCCGCGCTCAGCGCGGCCGTTCATCAGACGTGAAGAGGCGGTACGGCATGCATTTAGGACGGGTGCGCGGGATTCTCGCCCTCCTCATCATGCTGTGTTCGCTCGCGGGCTGCGGCCTAGTGCGAACCAGCCGCGAGCCCGTGACGCTGGTGTTTAGAACCTGGGACCCCACTGCGAATGTCGCCTATCAGCGGTCCTTCGCGGAGTTCACGGCAGCGCACCCCGACATCAAGGTGCGCATCGAATACGAACCGTGGACCACCTACTTCTCGCAACTGCGCACCGACATGGCGAGTGGAGCGGCGCCCGACCTGTTCTGGCTAAACAACGCCTCCTACCGTGAGCTCGCGAGTGAAGGTCGCCTCGTCAGCGTCGACGACATCCTCGGCGCGGGCGCCCGCAAAACCTGGGACAGTGACGTGGTCTCTCAGTTCGTGCTCGGCAATATTCTCTGGGCCGTGCCGCAAACCGTCGACGGCGGCACGGCGATCTACTACAACAAGGCGCTCCTCGACCAGGCCGGCATCAAGGTCTCCGACATCGACATCATGAGATGGTCACCGGTGACCGGAGAACCCGACAGCCTCGTGGCCATCGCCCAAAAACTCACCCGGGACGAGGCGGGGTTCACGGCCGACAATCCGCGCTTCGACCCCACTAAGGTGGCCCACTACGGCTTCAGTGCGAGCCAAGATTTGCAGGCCATCATCCTGCCGTTCATCGGGTCCAACGGCGGTACCTTCATGACGGGGCGCACGTTCACGCTGACCGAGCCGAAGACCGTCGCCGCCTTCAACTACGTCTCGCGGCTCATCAACACGTTCCACGTGGCTCCGCCCGCAGCGCAGACGAACGAGGACCCCAATTACACCAAGCAATTATTCTTGGACGGCCGACTCGCGCTGTTCCAGTCGGGCAGTTACAACCTCGCCGAGATCTATCGAAGCGCCACCTTCGAATGGGGCCTCGTGCACCTGCCGTCCGGGCCCGCGGGGCCGATTTCTACGGCCAATGGCGTGGCTGCGGCAGGCAATGCCGCCTCCGAACACGCCGAAGCGGTCAACCTTGCGATCGAGTGGCTGGGCTCTCGCGAGGGCCAGGTGCCCCTCGCCGAGGACGGCTCGCTGCTGCCCGCGGTCCGGTCGGCCCAGTACGTCTACTTTCGCTACTGGGAGTCGAAGCACATCAACGTCTCGCCGCTGTTCATGGACCGCAGCAACAAGGGCCTCATTGCGGCCCCCGGCGGCGCTCACTTCAACGACGCACTGCGCGCGGCAAAGCCCAATCTGAATCGCGTTTTCGAGGGCAGTGTCGACACGGCCAAGGCGCTCGCGGACGCGGAACAGGCCGCCAATTACGTCATGAAATCCTCACCCTAAAGAATCCGGATCGCGGCCCACAGCGTGCCCGGAGGTGGCGCCTGGCCTGCGAATTCGGACACCGCGTGGTGCGGTGGTGCCAGCGGGCCCCGGGAGCGTCCGGCCCGAAAACGCGCCTACGCGGCGCCTCGGAGATTATGCGCGTTTTCCCGTGAGCGCGTGGTTGGATGGTGGGATGAAACTGCAGCATTACGGTCACGCCTGCTTCACCGTGGACATCGGTACGACTCGACTCATCATCGACCCGGGCAACTTCTCACCGCAGGCCGGCGCCATCACCGGAGCGCATGCCATCTTCGTTACTCACCAGCACGCCGACCACGCGGACCCGGCTACGCTCCGCGCTCTGCACCAGGGGAATCCCGGGATCCCCCTCTACGCGGAGCCTCAGGCCGCCGAGATCCTACGTGCCGAGGGCATCGAGTGCCGCGACGTGCGACCCGGCGACATCGTCGAGGTCGGTGACGTCACGGTGACGGGGGTGGGCGGCCTGCACGAGGTGATTCACCCGTCGATACCCCGCGTGCAGAACACCGGTTTCGTCATCACCTCGCCCGGAGAGAAGCGGCTCGGAGTCACGGGTGACTCGCAAGAGCCGTGCCCCGAGTTCCACGAGATCGACGCCCTGGCCTTTGCCATCACGGCACCCTGGACCAGCGTCGGCGCCATGATTGATGCCCTCGTGGCGGTGGCGCCGCGCCAGGCCATCCCCGTCCACGATGCCGTGGCCTCCCCGCCCGGCCGGGCCATCGCCGTGCGCCTGCTCACGGGCTTGCTGCCCGAGGGTAGTGTGCTCACCGACTGGCCCGAATCGAAGATCATCGAAATCTGACCCATTGCGCGGTGAGACTAGGCGGAAAACTCGCGGCCCGTGAGCCGACGAAACGCCTCGAGGTAGCGCCCTCGCGTGCGCTCCACGATCTGCTCGGGCAGTGGGGGAGGCGCTTCGCCCGAAGCGGCCGTCCAGCCCGTCGAGAGAATCCAGTCGCGCACGAACTGCTTATCGAACGACGCCTGTGTCGAACCCGGCTGCCAGGTCGCGGCGTCCCAAAACCGTGAGGAGTCTGGGGTGAGCACTTCGTCCCCGAGCGTCGTTGCGCCCGTGGCGGGGTCGTTGCCGAACTCGAACTTGGTATCGGCCAGGATGATCCCGCGCTCGCGCGCGAGGTCTTCCGCCCGCGTGAAAAGACGCAGGGTGAGGTCGCGCAATTCGGCCGCGATGGCTGGCGTCGTCGCGCGCTCGGCAGCCTCAAAGGTGACGTTCTCGTCGTGATCACCCACAGCCGCCTTGGCGGACGGCGTGAAGATCGCCTGCGGCAGGCGTGAACCGTCGGCCAGGCCCGCGGGCAGCGTGATTCCGCAGACCGCGCCCGTGGCCAGGTAGTCCTTCAGGCCCGAGCCCGTGAGGTACCCGCGTGCGATGCATTCAAGAGGGTACATGTCGAGCGAACGACACACGGTCGCGCGACCCGCGACGGCCGTCGGCACCTCCGCGTCGGCAATCACGTGGTGGGGCACCAGGTCGGCAAGCTGCTCAAACCACCACAGCGAGAGCTGGGTCAAAATCGCGCCCTTGTCGGGAATCTCGGTGCCCAGCATGACATCGAAAGACGACAGGCGATTGGACGCCACGACCAGCAGTCGGTCGGTCGTGCCCGGGTCGGCGGGGCGGTACAGGTCGCGCACCTTGCCCGAATAGACGTGGGTCCACCCGGGCAGGTCAAGGGTTTCAGTGTGAAGACCGACCATCTTAGGCGTCCTTCACGGAGGGGTTCGGCACCACGGGAATCGCCGAGGTGGCGGTCGCGCCCCGCGACGCCTTGGCGGCGATGTCGCTACGGCTCTGGCCGCCCGTCATCTCGATGACGTCAAGCGCACGATAGGCCGCCACGCGGGCATCGCGGAGGTCCGTACCCGTGCCAACGATCGACAGCACTCGGCCACCGTTCGAGACGAGCGTGCCGTCCACGAGGGCGGTGCCAGCGTGCAAAACGGCGGCGCCGTCCACCTCGGCGTCCTCGATGCCGGTGATGGGGTCACCCGAGCGCGACGTGGCTGGATACCCCGCGGAGGCGAGCACGACCGTGACGGCCGCGTCGCTCGACCAGGTGAGTGGCGGTAGCGCGGCGAGGGTGCCCCGCGCGGCCGCCTGCAGGACTCCTGCGAGGGGCGTTTCGAGCCGTGCGAGCACGACCTGCGTCTCGGGGTCTCCGAACCGCGCATTGAACTCCACCACGCGCATGCCCTGGCTGGTCAGGGCCAGACCGCAGTACAGCACGCCAACGAACGGCGTGCCGCGCTTGGCCATTTCTGCGATCGTCGGCTCGGCGACGGAGGCGATCACCTGGGCCGTGAGGTTGGGGTCGGCCCAGGGGAGGGGTGAGTATGCGCCCATTCCGCCAGTATTGGGGCCCTGGTCTCCGTCAAGCGCGCGCTTGAAATCCTGTGCCGGTTCGAGCGGCACCACCGTGGTGCCGTCACAGATGCAAAACAGCGACACCTCGGGGCCGTCGAGGTACTCCTCGATCACCACGGCGGAGCCCGGCACGGACACGCAGGCCTCGCCGTGGGCCAGCGCTTCGGCGCGGTCGGCGGTGACGACGACACCCTTACCCGCCGCGAGGCCGTCAGCCTTCACCACATAGGGGGCGCCGAACTCGTCAAGGGCCGACTCGATGTGCTCGCGGGTGGTGCACGTGAACGCTCGGGCGGTGGGCACCCCCGCCGCCTCCATCACCTCTTTGGCGAAGGACTTCGAGCCCTCCAGCATCGCGGCGGCCCCGGAGGGGCCGAACACGTCAATACCTGCCTCGCGCACTGCGTCTCCGACGCCCGCGACCAAGGGGGCCTCGGGCCCGATCACCACGAGGTCGGCCGCCACCTCACGCGCCAACGCGGCCGCCGCGCGTCCGTCAAGAATGTCGAGCGGGTGCAGCGTAGCGAGTTGGCCGATGCCGGGGTTACCCGGCGCGGCATGCAGGGCGGTGACGGCGGGGTCTTGGGCGAGGGAGCGAACGAGGGCGTGCTCGCGCGCGCCGGTTCCAATCACGAGTATCTTCACGCTCTAAGCCTAGGCAATGCCGGGCCTAGGCGCGTGGGCGTTTCACTTTGGCAGAAACCCTTAGTCGTCGTCGAGGGGCCACTCGGCGATGCACGCCGTGCCAATCTCGGTGAACCCGATGGCTTGATACAGGGTGGCCGCGTCGGGCTCCTGGGCGTTCACGAAGATCTCGTGGACGCCCCGTCGGCCCAGTTCTCGGGTGAGCTCGGCGGTGACGGCCAATCCAAGCCCGCGGCGGCGGTACGCGGGAAGGGTGGCGACCCCGATGAGTTCGGCGAGATCGCCCCGCGGGTTCGCGGCGGCGACGGCCACGGGGGTGTCGCCGTCGTAGGCCGCGACGAGCGTGACCAGGTGCTCCATAATTTGCCGGCTCATGCCAGCGGTACCGCGCTGGGACTCGGCCAGAAACGCGTCCACATCAAAGGTGAAGGCTCCGGCATAGCCAAACGCGGCCGCCGCTACCACGCCGATTTTGGCGAGGTTGTCGTGGGGCTTGACTACGCGAATCTCGATGCCGTGGGGTTCAGAAGCGTTGATCTGGCCGCCCGTGAGGCGACGCAGGATGGGGAACTCATCGATGACCAGGCCGGCTGATTCGAGAACCGGAGCGAGTTCGGGCGTGATTTCTTTGACCCACTCGAAGGTCTGCGGCACGTCGAGTCTCTCTTGGCGTTCGAGTACCTCGAGCGCGTCTTCGACCGCGAAGTCGCGCGCGCCCTGCGACGGGCGCGCGTAGAACGGCCACTCACCGCTCTCGTTCACAAACAGCGTGAAGGGGCCGATCAGTTCGACCGAGGCGAGCGCGCGGGGCACCTCGTCCTGGTAGCGCTCGAGGCACTGCAGCGATTCGAAGGCGGTGTCGTGCAGATGGGAATTGCCGGTCTTGGCCCCAGCGTCGACGGGGCGTGCTGAGGTCGCGGCCCGGGGCGGCCGCGAGGTCGACCCGTGGGTGGTGCTCGCTAACGTATTCAAAGTGTTCCTCGCAGACGCTCTGTCGTGCTCCTGCTACGACGTCGGGTCACCTGGAGCCACGCTGGTCCGTGTGGGCGGCAAAGTGGCATTCGTGCACCGTAGCACTCTCAGGCATGATGCGAAACTCAGAGTGAAGGGCATGTGTCGTTCCATGAAACGAGCGAAGGCGCGGAGAAGTTCCCGAGCAGAGGTGGGGAACTTGGCAAATTACGACTCGGCGGGGCGCTGCGGGGCGGGCTTGGCGGAGCGAATCGTGATGGTGGTCTTGCCTGCGGTGGTGGCCGGGGCCTGACTCTCGTGGGTGATGTCTCCCGTGTCGCCAATCTTCACGACGCCGCCGCCGTCAAGGTCGAGCGGGCCCTTCCCCGGGGTCGGCGTGGGTGCCGGGAGCTGCTTTTCAGTCTCCAAAAACTCGCGCGCACGCGCGGCATTGGGATTGAAAATTTGCTCAAAGATCGACATAACTCAACGGAACCACGGCGGCGCGGGCCTGGCAAGTGGAACGAGCTAATTAATCTTCGTAGCGAACAGGCTTGACGAGCGAAGTGCGTCCCACGCGGTGACAAAATAGTCGCGTGCTCAGCCCCGAAACCCCTCGCCCCGAAACCCCTCGCCCTGAAACCCCTCGCCCTGAAGACCCTCGCCCTGAAGACCCTCGCCCTGAAGACCCCTTGTGCCCGGCGCGAGATGCGACACCCCCCGCCCCCAACCCCAACGGAGGCGAGGCCGAGACGTCGGTGCAGCGCGTCCGCCTCGACCTGGCGTACGACGGTACCGAGTTTTGCGGGTGGGCGCGACAGCCCGGGCTACGCTCGGTGCAACAAGACCTCGAGGAGGGACTGCAGCGCGTGCTGCGCAGCCCTTCCCGGCTCGCGGTTACGGTTGCGGGTCGCACCGACGCGGGAGTGCACGCCACGGGTCAAGTGGTGCATCTCGATTGCCCCGCCGCACTGTGGGAGCAGGTCGCGGGTCGCAGCGGGCGGGCGCCCCACGAGGCGCTCGTGACCCGCCTCGGCGGGGTGCTCGCCGATGACATCGTGGTACGGGCGGCGACTCCCGTGAGTGCTGACTTTGATGCGCGCTTCGCCGCCACCTGGCGCCGCTACGAATATCGCATCAGCGACTCGCTGCATTCGCGGGTTCCCGCGCGGCGGTTCGACACGCTGTGGCATCGGCACGCGCTCGACGTGGCCGCGATGAACGAGGCCGCCCACTTCGCGTTGGGATTGCATGATTTCGCCGCGTTCTGCCGACCGCGCGAGCACTCGACGACGCTGCGCACGCTACTGGACCTCTCGTTCGAGCGTGACCCGCGCGACGGCATTATCGCTGCGCGCGTGCGGGCCGACGCGTTCTGCCACAACATGGTGCGTTCGCTGATCGGGGGGTTGATTGCGGTCGGCGAGGGCCGCAAGAGTGGTGCGTGGTTTGCCGAAACCCTCGAGTCGCTGGACCGCTCGCGCGCCACGGCCGTGATCGCCGCACGCGGCCTCACTCTCGTCGAAATCGCCTACCCTCCCGAGGACGAGTGGGAGGCCCGCGGTCTGGTCACGCGTCGCCGCAGGGACCTCGAGGGCGGCGGCCATGAGGTTGGGGGACGCCGGTCGGCCCGGTAGCCGAGCGGGCCCCTGCCCTGTGGGGCCGCGGCGACCGGCGCGGCGGCGGCTGCGTGTCTGATCACACACCGTTCGCCGGCGTAATCCCTGTTCGCGGCTTTGACCCGGGCGCACCCTCCGGGTAAAGTTGTTAGTCGTTGTGTGTACTGCGTCGCGCCCTGGGAGCGTTGCGATATCGGGCTTCCTGCCCGAGGTCCCGTTCCGAGTCGGTGTAGCACGCGGGATGACAGCCGGTGGCTGCGGATTCGCGGCACTCGGGCTTACGTCGAGTATCAAACTTCGATAGCGGTTCATTGAACGGGGCAAAAGGCTCCATGTACGGGTATCGCTTGAAGATGAACCGAATATGGGCCACACGCAACTTACAAGACCAGAAGTTAACCGCCTGGGCGCATAGCGCCTCGGCACTCAGATCGAATGAAGGGTACGACTGTGCGTACGTTCACCCCGAAGCCCAACGCCGTTGAGCGCAAGTGGTTCGTCATTGACGCTACCGACGTTGTGCTGGGTCGTCTTGCAGTGCAGGCAGCGAACCTGCTGCGTGGCAAGCACAAGCCCATCTTTGCGCCTCACGTAGACACCGGTGACTTCGTCATCATCATCAACGCCGAAAAGGTTGCCCTGTCCGGCAACAAGCGCGAGACCAAGATGGCCTACCGTCACTCGGGCTACCCCGGTGGCCTGCGCGCCATCCCTTACGGCGAATTGCTCGACACCAAGCCCGAGCGCGCCGTCGAGAAGGCGATCCGTGGCATGCTGCCGAAGAACACGCTGGGCCGCAACCAGCTCACCAAACTCAAGGTGTACGCGGGTTCCGAGCACCCCCACGCGGCGCAGCAGCCCGTACCGTTTGAAATCACCCAGGTCGCGCAGTAATTCCACGGCCAGACCAAGAATAAAACTCGAGGAGAACCGTGGTAGACGCCACTATTGCAGAAGACGTTGAGTTCGACGTCGAAGAAGAAGCCCCCGAAAGCTACACCACCGAGACCGTGGCCAAGGAAAGCCGTGGCCAGTCGCTGACCGCCCCCGGCGCCGGCACGGGTCGCCGCAAGGAGGCCGTCGCTCGCGTCCGCCTCATCCCCGGCAGCGGTGAGTGGAAGATCAACGGACGGGCCTTGGACGTGTACTTCCCCAACAAGGTGCACCAGCAGCTCGTGAATGATCCCTTCAAGGTGCTCGACATCGAAGGCCGCTTTGACGTCATCGCCTTGATCAGCGGTGGTGGCATTTCGGGTCAGGCCGGTGCCCTGCGCCTCGGCATCTCGCGTGCCCTCAACGAGATCGATCGCGACAACAACCGCGCGGTGCTCAAGAAGGCCGGGTTCCTGACCCGCGACGCTCGCGTCATCGAGCGCAAGAAGGCCGGCCTCAAGAAGGCTCGCAAGGCTTCGCAGTTCAGCAAGCGCTAAAACCTCAGATTCGGTCGCGATCACGCGCCGATCTGCAACGCGGGGCTCGTCCAGGTGGACGGGCCCCGCGTTGTCATGTCAGGGGTCGACGCGCCGGCCGTCCGCTGCCGCGGCGGGACCCTCGCACGTGCCTGCGATTGTGATTTTTTCGTGGAGCCGGGCCCCGCGCTCGACTCTCCCGGCGGGCTACGACCGCTTAGGATGGAGCAAACGGCGATGCGCGCTGTCGAGGCAGCAGCGCATCGCCTCGTGTTTCACCACTGAAGGAAGTGCATATATGGGTCGCCTGTTTGGAACCGACGGAGTACGCGGTCTCGCGAATCGCGATGTGACCGCCGAACTCGCGGTGGACCTTTCGGTCGCCGCCGCGCACGTACTCGCCACGTCGGGCGCGTTCCGCTCCGAACGGCCCCGCGCCATGGTCGCGCGCGACGGTCGCGCTTCGGGTGAGTTTCTCTCGTACGCCGTGAGCGCGGGCCTCGCCAGCGCGGGGGTCGACGTGATCGATGTCGGTGCACTACCCACCCCGGCGCTTGCCTACCTCGTGAAGTCGAGCGGCGTCGAACTCGGCGTCATGGTTTCGGCGTCGCACAATGCCATGCCCGATAACGGCATCAAGTTCTTTGCTCGCGGCGGCAATAAACTGCCCGACGAGGTGGAGGATGCCATCGAGGGTCGACTAGGCGAAGACTGGGACCGGCCCCTCGGCGCCGACGTGGGTCGCATCCGCAGCCTGCCGGACGCCGTCGGACAGTACCTGCGTCACCTGAGCTCCGCGATTCCCACAGACCTGCGCGGCATGAAGATCGTCGTGGATTGCGCGCACGGCGCCGCCTCCGAGGCGGGCCCCAAGGCACTCCGTGCGGCGGGCGCCGAGGTGATTGTCATCGGAGCCAGCCCGGACGGCCTCAACATTAACGACGGCTTTGGTTCGACCCACCTCGAAAACCTGCAGGAGGCAGTGGTCCGTCACGGCGCCGACATCGGCGTGGCTTTCGATGGTGACGCCGACCGCTGCCTAGCCGTGAACGAACTCGGCGAGATCGTCGATGGCGACCAGATTATGGGTCTCCTCGCCGTGTGGCTGCGCGACGAGGGCCGCCTCAACGACAACACACTGGTCGCGACGGTGATGTCGAACCTCGGCCTGCGCCTCGCCATGAAGGAGGAGGGCATCCGCGTGATCTCCGCCGCCGTGGGTGACCGCTACGTGCTCGAAGAGATGCAGCGGGGCGGGTTCAACCTCGGCGGCGAACAGTCCGGCCACGTCGTCATGCTCGATCACGCGACCACAGGCGATGGCATTCTCACCGCGCTGAGCCTCCTGGCGAGCATCAAGATGTCGGGCCGCACGGCGAGCGAGCTCGCGAGCCGCATCAAGCGCCTCCCGCAGGTGCTGCTGAACGTCAAGGATGTCGACAAGGCCCGCGCGGCGATTGACCTCGAGGTGCAGGACGCCATCGCGCACGCCGAGACCGAACTGGGCGACACGGGTCGAGTGCTGCTGCGACCCTCGGGCACCGAGCCGCTCGTGCGCGTCATGGTGGAGGCGGCCGACAAAGGCCAGGCGCAGGAGATCGCCGAGCGCCTGGTTGACGTCGTGCAGCGCCGGGCCTCGCTGTAACCGTCTCCGCAGAGGCCACCGCGTGGGGGCCGCGTCCGAAAAAAATACCGGACGCGGCCCCCCTGCGTTGGCACCGGCGCCCACCATCGCGGGCCGGGGCGCTGCGCGATTACAGTTTGCGCAGTAGCACGCGCTCCACCTTGTGGTCGGGGCCCTTTTGCAAAATCAGGGTCGCGCGACCGCGCGTGGGGCGGATGTTGTCTTCAAGGTTGGGGCCATTGATCTGGTCCCAAATGGACGATGAGGTCGAGTGGGCCTCGGCGTCGGAGAGCGCGGCATAGCGATGAAAGTAGGAGTCGGGGTCCGCGAATGCGGTCTCGCGCAGGCGCAGGAACCGCTGCTGATACCAGCGCTTGATATCGGGCGTGCGGGCGTCGACATAGATGGAGAAGTCGAAGAAATCTGAGATCGCGACCCCGCGGCGCCCTAGGGCCCCAGGCCGCGCCGGCTGCAAGACGTTGAGCCCCTCCACGATCAGGACGTCCGGCGCGTTGACGCAAACCCGCTGGTCGGTCAGCACGTCATACGTGAGGTGGGAATATACGGGCGCCTCGACGGGCGTGACGCCCGCCTTGACGTTCGCGACGAAGCGCAGCAGCGCGCGCCGGTCGTACGAATCGGGAAAACCCTTGCGAGTCATGAGGCCGCGACGCTGCAATTCTGCGTTCGGGAACAAGAAGCCGTCCGTGGTCACGAGCTCGACCTTGGGGGTCGACGGCCAGCGCGCCAGCATCTCTCGCAGGATGCGGGCGGTCGTGGACTTGCCGACCGCCACCGACCCGGCGATGCCAATCACGAAGGGCGTCGGTTGCGTGCGAGTCTCGCGCTGGCCGGTCAGGAACGCATGCCGCTCGGAATGGAGTGACTGCGTGGCCTCGGCGTAGATATTGAGCAGGCGCGAGATGGGGCGATAGACGTCATCAACCTCAGCCAGGTCGATTCGCTCACCGAGCCCTCGCAGTTTTTCCACATCCGTAGCGGTGAGCGGGAGCGGGGTGGAGACGGACAGCCTGGCCCAGTCTTGGCGATCTATGGCGACGAACGGCGTTGCTCGTGCGGCGCCCACTGGTTGCGTGCTCACAGACGAATTCTGCCTTGTTTCGTGCAGCAGTCGTCATAATTGAGCAGTATTCGCGAATGCTGAGACACGTTTCACCCGCGAGATGCGAAGGCCTGACCCCGCGACTCGTATTATGGGGGACATGTGTGGAATTGTCGCTTACGTAGGAAAGCCCGCAAACGGGGCCAGTGCCAAGCCGGATGCCTCTGCCCAGGGCACCCGCGCCGTCGAAGTTGTGTACGCGGGCCTCGAGCGGCTGGAATACCGCGGCTACGATTCGGCGGGCATCGCCGTCGTGGGCGGGGACGCTGTCGAGGTTCGCAAGAAGTCCGGCAAGATCGTCAACCTCAAAGCAGAACTCACGGCCGACCCCCTGCCGGTGGCTTCGGCCGGTATTGGCCACACCCGCTGGGCCACCCACGGTGCCCCTACCGATGCCAATGCCCACCCGCACCGCGGAGGCACCGACGGTAAGCTTGCGTTGATTCACAACGGCATCATCGAAAACTATGCGCCCCTGCGCGCGCAGCTCGAGGCCGGCGGCGTGGAGTTTGCCTCGCAGACCGACTCCGAGGTCGCCGCGCACCTGCTGGCCAAGGCGTACGCGAAGACCGGTGACCTGACCACGGCGATGCAGAGCATCGTCGCCAACCTGGAGGGCGCCTTCACGCTGCTCGCCGTGCACGCCGACCAGCCGGACCGTGTGGTCGGAGCACGCCGCAACTCACCCCTCGTGGTAGGCCTGGGTGAGGGCGAAAACTATCTCGGCTCGGACGTCGCTGCCTTCATCGATTACACGCGCGAAGCCCTCGAACTCGGCCAAGATGAGATCGTGACGATTACGCCGGACAGCGTCGAGGTCATCACCTTCGCGGGCGAGAGCGTGACCCCCCGGCAGTACCACGTGGATTGGGACGCCGCGGCGGCCCAAAAGGACGGTTACCCCTCGTTCATGGAGAAGGAGATCCACGAGCAGCCCAAGGCTGTTGCGGACACCCTGCTCGGTCGCACCACGCCGTCGGGCGAGTTGAAGCTCGACGAACTGCACATCGACCCCGCACTACTGCGCAGCATCGACAAGATCATCGTCGTGGCGTGCGGCACGGCTGCCTATGCGGGTCAGGTGGCGCGCTATGCCATCGAACACTGGTGCCGGATTCCCACCGAGGTGGAACTCGCTCACGAGTTCCGTTACCGCGACCCCGTGCTGAACTCCAAGACGCTGGTCGTCTCCATTTCGCAATCCGGTGAAACCATGGACACGCTGATGGCAGTGCGCCACGCGCGCGAACAGGGTGCCAAGTGCGTCTCCATCTGCAACACGCGCGGTTCGACCATCCCGCGCGAATCCGACGCCGTGATTTACACGAATGCCGGTCCCGAGATCGCCGTCGCCTCGACCAAGGCGTTCCTCGCGCAGATCACCGCGTGCTACCTCCTCGGCCTGTTCCTCGCGCAGTTGCGCGGTAACAAGTATGCCGATGAGGTCGGCCGGATCCTCGAAGACCTGCAGGCGATCCCCGCGAAGATCCAGACTGTGCTCGACAATGCCGAGCAGGTGAAGCAGATCGCACGCGATATGGAAAGTACGCAGTCGGTGCTGTTCCTCGGCCGCCATGTGGGCTACCCCGTGGCCATGGAAGGCGCCCTGAAACTGAAGGAGATCGCCTACATTCACGCCGAGGGCTTCGCCGCGGGCGAGCTGAAGCATGGCCCCATCGCGCTGATCGACGAAGGTCAGGCCGTGTTCGTAATCGTGCCGTCCCCGCACGGTCGCGATTCGCTGCACTCCAAGGTGGTCTCGAATATTCAGGAGGTGCGCGCGCGCGGCGCCCGCACCCTCGTGATTGCAGAAGAGGGCGACGAATCGGTCAAGGCTTACGCCGAAGAAGTGATTTACGTGCCGAAGTCGCCGAGCCTGCTCGCACCCCTGCTGGGTGTCGTACCCCTGCAGATCTTCAGCTGCGAATTGGCGACGGCCAAGGGCCTCGACGTGGACCAGCCGCGTAACCTGGCCAAGTCGGTCACCGTCGAATAAGACGTGGGCGACAGCGCAGCGATTGTGGTGGGCGTCGGCATCGACGTCTGCGAGGTTTCTCGCTTTGCGGCAAGTTTGGAACGCGTTTCCGGGCTTGCCGCTCGCCTTTTTGACGAGGTCGAGGCCGATCGACCGCCGGCCTCGCTCGCGGCACGGTTCGCCGCCAAGGAGGCACTCGCGAAGGCCCTGGGGGCGCCCGCCGGGATGAAATGGCGAGATGCCCGGGTACGTTCCAATGACTTAGGGCAGCCTTATTTTGAGGTAATGGGCACGGTGCTGCATCGTGCGCAAGAATTGGGCATTACGCGAATAGTGTTGTCCATGACGCACGACGCGGGCATTGCGTCCGCCGTCGTCGTGGCGGAGGGAAACCCGCGGTCCGCGCGGGCCCGCCTCCCGGCCACGCTGATTCCCGAGGAGAACTCATGAACCCAGTGCATCTCAACGCGGTGCCTGACTTCCACGACAGTGGACCCGCGAGCGGGCAGGAATACTCAGGGCACGCTGGTCGCGCGGTGATCGACCTCAACGCGATTCGTCACAATGTCGAGGTTCTGCGCTCCTCCGTCGCCACCGCCGAGGTCATGGCTGTCGTCAAGGCCGACGCCTACGGCCACGGCTTGCTCAAAGTGGCCGAGGCCGCCCTCGAGGGAGGCGCCACCTGGCTCGGTGCCGCGCAGATCGGCGAGGCCGTGGCGCTGCGCCGCGCGGGGTTCACCTGCCGCATCTTGACGTGGCTGTACGCGCCCGCGGGGGGTGCCCAGGGCGCCATCGACGCTGCCGCCCAGCACGACCTGGATATCTCCGTCTCGGCGCCGTGGGCCCTGGACGAGGCCCTGGCGGCCGGTCGCCGCCACGACTGCATGGTGCGAGTACACCTGAAAGTCGACACGGGTCTGGGCCGCAACGGCGCCTCTGCGAGCGAACGCCGCGAACTCTTTGCCGCGGCCCAGGCCGCCGAGGCGACGGGGGTAGTGCGCGTGCTCGGCATCTGGTCGCACTTCGCCCTCGCCGACGACCCGGGGCACCCCACCGTGCTCGGCCAGATCGAAGAGTTCGAGCGCGCCATCGCGGACGGCGAACGCGCTGGCCTGCGCTTTGAGGTGCGACACCTGGCCAACTCGGCCGCCACGCTCACCGAACCGCGCGCGCATTTCGATCTCGTGCGCCCCGGCCTCGCGGTCTACGGCCTCTCGCCCGTGCCGCAGGTGAAGAGCGCGCGCGACTTTAATCTCGTGCCCGCCATGACAGTCTCGGCGCCCCTCGCGCTCGTGAAAAACGTGGCTTCGGGCCAGGGTGTGAGCTACGGCCACACGTACGTGACCGAAAACGCTACGACCCTCGGCCTGGTCCCCCTGGGATATTCCGACGGTGTGCCCCGCCACGCAGGCAACAAGGCGCCCGTGACGGTCGCGGGCGAACGCCACCAGGTGGCCGGCCGGGTCTGCATGGACCAGTTCGTGGTGGACCTGGGCCCCGGCTCCTCCGCCGCTGCGGGTGACCAGGTGGTGCTCTTTGGCAGCGGTCCCGACGCGCCCAGTGCCGACGAGTGGGCGGACGCCGCCGAGACGATTAGTTACGAGATTGTCACCCGCATGAGCAGCCGACTGCCGCGCACCTACGTGGGTGAGCGCATCGTGGACGACGTCACCGGGCAGCGAGTGTAATGGAGATCTACGGGCAATTTTCACTTGAGGTGCGCGACCCGAGCCACACGCAGGCGGTGGCCGAGGCGCTTTCGGACCACCTGGCGTCCGGAGATGTCATCGTGTTGACCGGCGAACTCGGTGCCGGCAAGACCACGTTCACGCAGGGGCTCGGCCGTGGACTGGGGGTGCGGGGACCAGTTGCGTCGCCCACCTTCGTGATCTCGCGCGTGCACCCGTCGCTCGTGGGCGGGCCCGAACTCGTGCACGTCGACGCGTACCGGCTCGGTTCGGCACTCGAGGTGGACGATCTCGACCTCGACACTGACCTGAAGCAGGCGGTCACCGTGATCGAATGGGGGCGCGGACTGGCCGAGGGCCTGAGCGATGACCGACTCGAGATCGTGCTCGTGCGCGAGCTCGGCTACGAGGCTCCCAGCGAACCCAATGCAGACGGACTCATCATCGAACCGCGGCGCCTCGACGTGCACTGGACGGGTGCCCGCTGGGCGCGCGTGGCCGCAGCACTTGAGGCCTCCCTGCGCGCGGCCTAACGAATCACGAAAGTAACCATGTTCCTTGCACTCGATACGTCGAGCGGCGTCAGCGTCGCCCTCTATGACCCCACTGACCGCAGCGTCGTGGCCGAATCGTTTCTTGACGGCGCGCGACATACCGAACACCTCATGCCGGTGATTGACAACCTGCTCACTGGCGCGGGCGTGCCGCGGCGGGACCTAACCGCAGTGTGTGTGGGACGGGGCCCGGGGCCGTTCACGGGCCTCAGGGTGGGTCTCGCCACCGCGCACACGCTGGCCTTCGCCCTGCGGGTGCCGCAGCACGCCGTGTCGTCGCTTGAGGTGATCGCTGCCAGCGCGGCAATCGATCGCGCCCCCGGTGACGTGCTGGGGGTGGCCATCGACGCCCGGCGCCGCGAGGCCTATTACGCGGCCTACCGCGTGGAGGCCGCGGGGCCCGCGGCCCCCGTTTTGACCGAGGTGCTGCCGCCCTCGGTGGGTAAGCCGGACGCTGCGGCGGCAGCACTCTCCGACGCTCGCGTGGGCAGCCTGGCCGGGGCTGCGGGCGCCATCTACCCGGAGGCCTTCGCGCAGTTCACCGCCATCGACCGCGCGCACGCCGAGGCGGGCATGCTGGCCCGCTACGCGCACGCACTGCTCGAGCGTGGCGCGGACCTTACGGAGGCGACCCCACTGTACCTGCGCAAGCCCGACGCGGAGTTGCCGAGCGCACGCAAGAGCACACTCGGCCCACGCTGATGTTTGCCGCGGGGTATCGCTGCGAACGGTTGCGCTGGTGGCACCTGAGCGCCCTCATGCCGCTCGAGCGGGAGCTGTTTGGTGGGACGGCGTGGAGCGAGTCCGGGTGGTGGTCGGAACTGGCAGCCTCGGGTCGCGACTATTTCGCGGTGTTTGCTGATCCGGGCGGGGACGCTCCGAGGGGCGAGTCACGTCTCGCGGCCTACGGTGGCATCGTGTCGGAGCCCGTGCACGGTGGGGTCAGCGACGTACAGACGATTGCGGTGGCCACCCGGGACCAGGGCCAGGGCCTCGGGCTCAGTCTCATGGAGGTCTTGCTGGAGCGGGCGCGGGCGAGGGGTGCGGGCGCGGTCATGCTCGAGGTGCGGGCGGATAACGAGCGCGCGATGCGGTTATACGAAGGATTAGGGTTCGTCGTTATCGCGAGGCGGAGTAATTACTACGGCGGTGGGGTGGACGCGAAGATCATGCGCCGGCGCCCGGCCTAGCCGCGGCCCCGCAACGTCGGGGCGCGCAAAACGCAGCGGCGGCCGCAACCCTTGTGGGTGCCGCCGCCGCTAAAGTCTGCCAGGAATGTGCTGCGGTCTGCGTTGACTCGGTGCCTACCGGTTTTCCAACTGGAGGAACGACATGAATCGGTGCGTTAACTTGTTCACCAAGGTGGGTCGATTGTCGTCGAACTCGAAGGCCTCGTCGGCTGGATCGAACCAGGGATCGTCGTACCCGATGTATACAGTTGCGTTGCTCATGATGGCTTCCCCTCGTTTGCCTTCTGAAAAGTGAGTAGCGAGTCGGAGCGGACTCGGTGCCCGAGTGTGACCCCCTAAGTAAAAACTCGGTCACGGTCGCGTGAGCCCACCGCACCGGCGAATGACCTCTTTGCAATAGCATTACTATAGCGGACGCGAAACGGCCAGCGTCAAGCGCATTCTTGCGTGTTTCGCCACTTTGTTCGCGCCGCAGCTGTGACACGACTGCAAAGAAACGTTAATTTCCGCAAAGTGCCAGTTGGTGGCGGGGGGCGCCCCGGCACTAATGTAAAAAAACTAGACTTTCGTCTATCCGCAACGAAGCGATGTAAATGGTGAATCGGGCGTCCGAAACATGACAAAAAAGGGCGTACACGAAGGCGGGGGCGCAATCTCGTCACCGAGTTGCGCCCCCGCCTCGTGGGAAGATTTAGCCCGTGAACGGCTCTACCTTCAGGATCTTGACGGCGATCTCCTTGCCGCGGGGGGTCAAGAAGCTGGTCTCGTCGCCCACCTTGAGGCCATTGATGGCGTTGCCCAGGGGGGACTGCTCGCTGTAGACCTCGAGGTCGGTGGTGGCCGCAATCTCGCGCGAGCCCAGGAGGAACCGCGACTCGGAGCCCGCCATGTGCACGGTGACGACGATGCCCGGGCCCACCTGGTCCGAACTGGAGGTCGGGGCGGCGCCGACCTTCGCCGACTTCAGGAGTGCCTCGAGCTGCCGGATGCGAGCCTCTTGCTTGCCCTGTTCTTCGCGGGCCGCGTGGTAGCCGCCATTCTCTTTGAGGTCGCCTTCGGCGCGAGCGGCCGCGATCTTCTCGGTGATTTCTGCGCGCGCCGGGCCCGTCAGGTGCTCCAGCTCAGCGGCGAGCCGATCGTAGGCTTCTTGGGTCAGCCAAGTGACGTTTGCGTCATCGGACATGATTCCTCCATACAGAGACAAAAAATAAGGCGCCCGCCGAGGCGGACGTGGCGTGGATCTAGAGTGCGGGCGCAGCCCACGGCGGCGCTCAGAAAACTATCGCCACAGTCTGTCACGCCAAACCGGTACACGGCATTATTTGAGCAACAGTCGGAGCGAATTGCGCTGTTGGCTTACTTGGGCACGTCTCGGGCTGGCCTGGGCTGGCTTGGGCTGGCTTGGGCTGGCTAGGGCCGGCGCGGTTTTACTCGGTCTGTCTCGTGGTGGAGTTGCGGCGCGCCTACGGGCTGGTCAGCAGTTTGCAGGACGCCACCTGGCCCGCCGTGGCTATACGTTGCGTTTTCACCGTGACCGACTGGGTGATTTGGTCGCTCGTCGCGGGGCCGACCTGCACGAGCGCGTAACCGACCTGGGTTTGGTTGAAATCGAGCGCCTGAATCGCGCACTGCGCGACGGAGCCCGCCGCCATCTTGACGTCAATATTGACGATCAGTTCGGTGGCGCTGACGGCACGCCAGTTCACCTCGCGGCCCGTGACATCGGGCGAGGCGTAGCGAATCCCGATCAATGTCACTAACGCGAGGAACGCGACTGCAAGCACACTAATGAGAAACTTGGGGTGGAGCCAGCGTGAGCGAGCCCCCGCCACCCCGTACCGGACCGCAAGTAGGGCGTCGGCCTGAATGTGCTTGTCGTACATTTAGCCATTATCTTTCAGGGGGAGCGAATCTCGAAATCTCGGGTTCCGGTTCACGCGCCCCGCATCCGCTACGGCGGGTTTCCGCACACACTTCGTGAAAGGCCAGCATGAGCAGCGACACACCTCTGCGATTACTCGCGGTACACGCGCACCCCGACGATGAATCGAGCAAGGGCGCGGCGTCGATGGCGCGCTACGTTGCCGAGGGGTGTGAGGTCTTGGTGGTCTCCTGCACGGGCGGCGAGCGCGGCGACATCTTGAATCCGCGGCTGAAGGGCAACGCCGAGGTGGAGGCAAACCTGTCTCAGGTGCGCCGCGACGAGATGGCCTCCGCGGCGAGGATCCTCGGGATCCAGCATCGCTGGCTGGGCTTCGTCGATTCGGGTCTGCCCGAGGGTGATCCGTTGCCTCCCTTGCCGGAGGGGTGCTTCGCGCTGCAACCCCTCGACGTCACGACGGAGGCGCTCGTCCGCGTGATTCGCGAGTTCCGCCCGCAGGTCATGACGACCTATGACGAGAACGGCGGCTACCCCCACCCCGACCACATCATGACGCATGCCGTGTCGATGTCGGCGTTCGAGGCCGCGGCCGACCCGGCGCGCTACCCCGACGCGGGCGAGGCCTGGTCGGTCTCCAAGATTTACTACAACCATGGCTTCAGCCGGGCTCGTCTCGAAGCCCTGCACAATGCCATGGTGGAGGAGGGCATCGATTCTCCGTTCGCGGATTGGCTGGAATCGTGGAAGCACCGCCGGGAGCGCATGATGACCACCCACGTGGAGTGCTCGAAGTACTTTGAATTGCGCGATCAGGCGTTGCTGGCCCACGCGACGCAGATTGACCCGGAGGGGTTCTTCTTCGCGGTGCCCCGCGACCTGCAGGCGCGCGTGTGGCCAACCGACGATTTCGAACTGCGGACTTCACGCATCGGCGTCACCCTGCCCGAGGACGATCTGTTCGCTGGACTGCGCGGTTAAGGGAGCAAACTCATGAGTTTTGTGCATGGTGCGACACAGGTCTTGATGACGTTGGTGGAGCCGCTGCGCCCCCTAGATGGGGGTCTCGGGGGAAACCCCGAGCCGCCCAAGGGCTTTACTGCCGAGCAGATCGGGCCGGGAATCCTCGGCTTTATCTTCCTGTTTGCGGTGACGGTCACGCTCATCTTTCTTCTGCGCGACATGGTGCGACGCATGCGCAACGTGCGGATGGCGGGGGAGGCGCGAGAGCGTGCCGCTGCCCGGGAGGAGGCCGACGCGTCTGAACCGGCGCAGGGCGAGTCAGCGCTCGGCGGCGCTACGGAGGGCGAGTCGGCACTGGGCGGCGCTCATCCGACGGATGGCGGGCGCGGGGCGTAATTGCCTCTGGCTCTAGCGGAGGTCTTGGCTTTCGTTGAGCCGGGCGAGCAGCGTCACGGCGTCGCTCAGGTCGGAGTTCGACCAATTCTCGAGCGCGCGTTGTAGCCAGGCGCGACGAGCGGTGCGGGTCTCTTCGAGGCGCTCGCGCCCCGACGGAGTGAGGCGCACGAGGGCGGCCCGGCCATCGTGGTGGTCCGGGGTCTTGGTGACGAGGCCGTGGGCCTCGAGCGACGACACCTGACGCGATATGGTGGGCTTGCCGACGACGAAATACGTGGCGAGTTCGGTCACGCGCGCGGGTATCTCGGCCTCTTCGAGTTCGGCCAAGCGGACCACAATGCCGTACGCGTGGCTGCCCAAGTGTTCGTCGAGGTGGCTCGCGGCCGCGATCATGACCGCGCGAGTGCGACGGAAGAGCAGCGCGAGTTGTCGATCAACGGCATCGACGAGATCAACGCTGGGCGTCTGGGTGCCGGACATCGAGAACGTGACACTCGAGTCAGGCATGAGGAAACTGGACATACATTCAAGATACCGAAGAACCACTTAGAGTATCCACGCGAAAACTTTAAGTGATGATTGGAGGGGTTCGTGAACCGACTGCAACACTCCACCTCAACCTACCTGCGCGAGCACTCTGAACAGCCCGTTCACTGGTGGCCCTACGGGCCCGAGGCGTTCGCTCACGCCCGCGAGAGAGACGTCCCCGTCCTCATTAGTATCGGATATTCGGCGTGCCATTGGTGCCACGTCATGAGCGCAGATTCGTTCAACGACCCCGAAACGGCCGCGTATCTCAACGAGCATTTCGTCTGCATCAAAGTGGATCGCCTCGAGCACCCCCACGTCGACGCCGCCTACATTTCGGTCGTGCAGGCCATGACCGGACGCGCCGGTTGGCCGCTGAACGCCTTCACCGACGCCGACGGCCTCGCCTTCTACGCGGGCCTCTATTACCCCCGCGAACCCCGCGGCGGCCAGCCCTCACTGCGACAGGTCTGCGACGCCGTGCTCGACGCCTGGAGCCAGCGGCGCGACCAGGCCCTCGCCTCGGGGCGCATGGTGGTCGCCATGCTCGGTCAAGATTTCACCACCTCGTCGCGCGCCACCCGCGAGGAGCGGGCCCCCACAGAGGCCGCGCTCGTCCACGCGCTCCTGCGCGATCACGACCCCGAACACGGCGGCAGCGGCAGCGACGCCAAGTTTCCCGAGCTCTACCTCGTGCAGGCCCAGTTGGGGGCGTGGCTCCGGGCCCGCGACGCTGCGGATTCCCCCCAGGCCTCCGCTCTGCTCCGCGCCATCTCGAGCCGTATCTGCGCCATCGGGCGGGGAGCGCTGAGCGACCCCGTCGCGGGTGGGATCTTCCGCTACACCGTCGACCGCCAGTGGAGCACCCCCCATTTCGAGAAAATGCTGAGCGACAATGCCCAGTGGCTCGAAACGCTCACCGCCCTGCTGCGCGCCGACGCCTGCGGGGTCACCCCCCACGATGTCGCGGAAGCCGCCCGCGGTCTCCAGTCCAGCCTCGGCCGCAGCCCCCAACCGTTGCACGGCGACGGCTTCTACACCGCGCGCTCCGCGGACAGCCACCCAGATCCCGCAGTCGCACAGCAGGGCCACCTGGAGCGTGAGGGAGCGCACTACGTGTGGAACGGGCCCCTCGTGGCCGCGGCCCTGGCGACCGACCCAGCCACCGCGGCGTCCGCCCTCGAGGCCAGCGGCCTCATGGTCCCTGTCGCCGAGCCCGGCCCCCTCACCCGGCGCGCCCCGGCCCCACCCCGACTGCTGCCCGAGCCCCTGCCCGAGGGCCTCCGCGAGCCCCTCGCGCGCGCCGCGAACGGCCGACCCGCCCCGGCGCCCGACCACCTGCTCACCCTCGAGACGCAGGCCGCCGCGTGGGCGGCCTGCGCCGATGCCCTCGCTGTCGGCGGGCTGCCCGGTATCGTGCCGGACGCGCTCGTGGCCGGGTTCCAGCGTTGCCTCGGATCGTGGCGGTTAGGCCCGGGCCGCTACGCGCACGCCCTGTTCGAGGGGCAGGCCTCGCAAGTTCCCGCGACGCTCGCCGACCTGGGCGCACTCGGCTGGGCCGACTGGAGAATCGCGCAGGCCACGGGCGGTGAACCGCTGTGGCTCGATGACATTGTGGGGGTGCTCCGCGAGGCCGCGGCCGAATCGGGGACTTTGCAAGAACCGGCGTGGGACCTCGCGCACGGTCCGCTCCCGGCGGGTGCGCCGCTCGCCACCGTCGTCACGGAAAGTGCTGCGCCGAGCGGGGTGGCATGGGGCCTTAGGGCTCTCGCCGCGCACATCCTGTGGGGCGTGGCACGCGCCGACCTCGCGGCCGCCACCGAGACGGACCCCTCGGAGGTTGCGGGGGATCGGGCCACCCGGGCGTCCGCCGCTGTCGTGCAGGCCACGCTGGCCCGGCACACGCCCCTGCTCCACGCTGCCCCCGACGCGGCACCCGCCCTCACCACCGAGTGGCTACGCGACCGAGCTCGCCGCGAGGACGGCATTCTCGTGGTTCATGTGACGCCGGGGGAGGGCGCCGCGGCCCTGTGCAGCGCAGCCCTACTGAGCCCCCAACCAAACCTCGTGCTCGTGCGCGAATCCACCACCTACCCCGCGGGAGCCACGGCGCTCGCCTACGTGTGCACCACACGCGACGACACCGGCTGGTGCTCGCCGCCCGTCGCCACGGCGGGCGCGCTGACCGCGGCCCTGCGGGGAGACGCAGCCGCAAAACCTCAGGGGTAGAGGCCCGCCACCGCGCACGCCACGGACGCCAAGTGACACCCGAAACCCAGCACCGTGCAGACGTGAAAATACTCGTGAAACCCGAAGTGTTTGGCCCGCGGGCTCGGCCACTTGAAGCCATAAATGATTGCGCCGATGATGTACATCGCGCCGCCGATCGCGAGCAGCAGCATGACGACGCCACCGGTGCGGAACTGCAGGATGTCGGGGGTGAACACGAGAGCGGCGACGCCCAGGGCGACGTACGCGGGAACGTACAGCCAGCGCGGTGCGCTCAGCCACAGCAGGCGGAACGCGACGCCCACGATCGCGCCGATCCATCCCAACAACAGCATGTTGCGCGCCTCGTCATACGGCAGGGTGATGACGGCCAGCGGCGTGAACGTGCCCGCAATGATGAGAAAAATATTGGCATGATCGGCGCGCTTCAAGATCGCCGTCGCCTGGGGCGTGAAGCGGCCGCGGTGATAAATGGCGCTAATGCCAAACAGCAGGCCCGCAGTCATCGTGAAGATGGCGCACGCGATGCGAGCATTCACGGTAGGTGCCATGATGACAAGCACGAGACCCAGGGCCAGCGCAACGGGGCATGAGATGGTGTGGATCCAACCCCGAGCGGTGGGCTTTAGCGAAAAAAGGGGATTCGCCGACCGGGGCGAAGGCAGCAGCGGGGAACGTGGCACCTAGCCAGACTAGTCGAGGTTGCGTGCGCAATGCGAAGGCACTGCGGCGATTCGGCGCGGAGCGACGGTGGCGCGAAACACGCGCAAAAATGCAGGCTGGTGGCGCCTAAACTGGTGCTACTCGTCAAGGAAGGTCCGCCATGTTCGTCACCGATCTCTTGCGTTTGCTGTATATGCGGCGCCTGCGCAACAGGTTGCCGGCCGAAGGTGGGCCGCGACATGTGGGAGTCATCATGGATGGCAACCGCCGCTGGGCGCGCAACCAGGGCGCGGACGCCGCGGCGGGCCACCAAGCGGGGGCGGAGAAGATCCTGGAGTTCCTCGGCTGGTGCGAGGAGGCCCGCGTCGAGGTCGTCACCCTATGGATGCTTTCGACCGACAACCTGGGCCGCAGCCCCGCCGAATTGGAGGCCCTGCTCGGCATTATCGGCGACATCGTCGAGCAGATCGCCGCAGCGGGAGACGGCTCCCGTTACCGCGTGAAGGTCGTCGGCGCCCTTGACGTCCTGCCCGAGGCCATCGCCGAGCGACTGCAGCGGGCCGCTGACTCGGGCCCGGAGGCCTGCTCTCTCACCGTGAACGTGGCGGTCGGCTATGGCGGCCGTCGCGAGATCACCGATGCCGTGCGCTCCTATCTCGGCGATCGCGCCGCGTCGGGCGCGACCCTGACTCAGGTGGCGCAGGAGATCGACGTGGACGACATCTCGGCCCACCTGTACACGAAGGGACAGCCTGACCCCGACCTGTTGATCCGCACGTCGGGAGAGCAGCGACTCAGCGGGTTTCTCATGTGGCAGTCGGCGCACAGCGAGTTCTACTTCTGCGACGCCTACTGGCCGGGCTTTCGCGAGATCGATTTTCTGCGCGCGCTGCGCGACTACGCGCAGCGGGAGAGGCGGTTTGGCGGATGACCGACGGCTCCGCACCCACGGTCGCGCTCGAGGAGTACGCCCCGCCTCCCGCCCGCGGTCTGCTCCGCAAACTGGGTTTCGCCCTCCCGCAGCGAGAACGCGCCGCGTATCTCGTGAGGTTGCTCGAACAGCCGAACGCGAGCGATGCCCCGGCGAATCAGCACCTCGACCTGCCCGAGGGGGCGGCGGCGTCCGACCCAGCGACGGGTCTCGCGCCCGACGAGGCGGTCGCGTGGCGCACCTACCGGTTCACCCGCCGCATCTTTATCGGCAGCGCGGTGGCGGGCCTGGCGGGCCTGCTGATTCTGCTGGGCCTCGAGTTTGGGGGCGACATCTTCGGCGCCCTGCCCACCTGGGTCGCGGCGATTCGTCGCGTGCTAACTCTCCTCACCATTGCCGCGCTGATCGGGTTCGTCGTCAATCTTGTGCTGGCCCGGCGGCTGCGCTTTATCTACTATGTGCTGCACTGCGCGCAGCAGTTGTGCACCCTGCGGCGCTGGGGTGGGTCAGATTCGGGTGCGGTGGTCGATCAGGTGTCGCGAGCCTCGATCATCTTGTTCAACCTCGCCACCATGCAGTGGTTTTCGCCCATGGTGCCACCCGTGCTGCAGGCGCGCGCGGCGCGCTACGCCTACGCGGTCATCTGCCCCTTATACGTCCACGAATTTTCGGGAATCTATGCGACCGGGCACGCGGGCGAGCGGGCGCGCCGACTCTACGCCTTCTACCTGCACGACATCGCTGCCCTCGTGGCCGTGGGGCGTTCGGACCTGGTGGCGCTGTACTGCTCCCGCAGTGAGGGCCTCTCGGGCACCGTGACGAACGCCAACGAACTCGACGTCAGCGAGGACATGATGGACTACTACGTCCCGGTCAAGGGTTCTCGCGGCATTACGTTCGTGAAGGAGGCCATCGTGCCGTTCGCGTCTCTCATGAGCGTGACCATTGCGCTCGTGGCGCTCATATTGTCGCGCATGGGTTCGTAGCCGACCCGGCGAGCAGCCCGGGCTCCTCAAAGCGTGAGGGCCCCGCACGAGTGGTGCGGGGGCCCTCACGAGCGGTACTTACTGCTTGACCGGGGGCTTCGTCATAGCGAGCACGTCGAGAGCCGTGTCGAGCTGCGCCTCGGTGACCTCGCCACGCTCCACGTAGCCGAGGTCGACGACGGCCTCGCGCACCGTGAGGCCCTTGGCCACCGAGTGCTTAGCGATCTTCGCCGCGGCTTCGTAGCCGATGATGCGGTTCAGCGGGGTGACGATGGAGGGCGACATGCCCGCGAGCGCGGTGCAGCGCTCTTCGTTGGCGGTGAGCCCGTCAACCGTCTTGTCGGCGAGCACGGTCGAGGCGTTGGCCAGCAGGCGAATCGACTCGAGCAGGTTCTTGGCCATGACGGGGATCATGACGTTGAGTTCGAACGAACCGGAGGCGCCCGCCCAGGCCAGCGTGGAATCGTTGCCGACCACCTGGGCGCAGACCATGAGCACGGCCTCGGGGATCACGGGGTTGACCTTGCCGGGCATGATCGAGCTGCCGGGCTGCAGGTCGGGGATGGCGAGTTCGCCGAGACCCGTGTTGGGGCCCGAGCCCATCCAGCGCAGGTCGTTGCAGATCTTGGTGAGCGACACGGCGATGGTTTTGAGGGCGCCGGACAATTCGACGAGGCCGTCGCGGGCCGACTGCGCCTCGAAGTGATCGCGTGCCTCGGTGAGGGGCAGGCCCGTGTCGGCGGCGAGCAGTTCGATCACGCGCTGGGGGAAGCCCGCGGGAGTGTTGATTCCGGTACCGACGGCGGTGCCACCGAGTGGCACCTCAGCCGTGCGGGGCAGCGCCGCATTGACGCGTTCGATGCCGTAGCGGATCGCCGCGGCGTAGCCGCCGAACTCCTGGCCGAGGGTGACGGGGGTGGCGTCCATCAGGTGGGTGCGGCCGGCCTTGACCACCGAGGCCCATGCCGTGGCCTTCGCTTCGAGGGAGACGGCGAGGTGGTCGAGGGCGGGCAGCAGGTTCGAGGTGACGGCCTGCGTGGCGGCCACGTGCACCGAGGTGGGGAACACGTCGTTCGAGGACTGCGATGCGTTGACGTGGTCGTTGGGGTGAACCTCGCGGCCGAGCGCTGCGGTGGCGAGGTTCGCGATGACCTCGTTGGTGTTCATATTTGACGACGTACCCGAGCCGGTCTGGAATACGTCGATGGGGAAGTGCGTGTCGTACTTGCCGCTCGCGACCTCTTCGGCGGCGGCGGCAATGGCGTCGGCGAGGTCCTGGTCGAGGATGCCCAGCTCAGCGTTCGCCTGTGCTGCGGCCTTCTTGATGCGTGCCAGCGCGTGAATGTGCGCGGGCTCGAGGGGGGTGCCCGAGATGGGGAAGTTCTCGACCGCGCGCTGCGTCTGGGCGGAGTAGAGGGCGTCCTTGGGGACCTTAACCTCACCCATGGTGTCGTGCTCGATACGGAACTCTTGCTGGGTTGACGTCATCGTCTCTTTCCTTTGAATCGGGGGTGAGGAGGACTGCCTGGCCAGGTGCTTGACCGAGCCGAGGGGAGTCGTTGCGCCTTATTGTTTCGTGAAACGCGGGGTCGCGGGGGCAGTCGGGCAGGATATGGGCGGGCCTGATGGGTGGTTTCCTTCACAGGACGCACGCGTGCCCGGTACCGCCGAATGCCCGTGGGGAGGTCGGCCGGGAGGGGTGTTGGCGCACCCACTGCATAAATAGAAAAGTGCTCCGGGAAAATTATCAGTAAAATAGATTGTGCAAATCTTCCCAATTAATTATCATGGAGTAACCACGCCGACACATGGAGCTGACATGGACGCTGCAGTACCGAACTCAGGGGACCTCGCTGGCAACACTGGGAACACTGGGAACACTGGGAACACTGGCAATGCTGGCAACACGGGCAACACGGGCCAAACCGGGAAGCCCACGAACCCGGAAACTCGTCGCCTTCAGGCTGAGCGTGGGGTGCCCAACCAGCACCGCCAACCCACTCGCGCGCGCGGCGTCGATCGCCATGCCGCTCTTCTAGGTGACCACCGCGACGGTCACCCCGCCGACCGCCCCACGGGGCCGACCCCCGCAACGGGGTACCTGGCGTCCGTCCCACACCCCCCGCTCGCGCTCGCGGCCGTGGGGCCCGCCCAGCACGACTCCGTGGTGCCCGGCCTGCCGAGCCACAACCCCTTCTCCCGGCCGCTGCCGCGACCCTACCCGCTCGAAAACTTCTCCGAACTGAGCCGCGACGCGGTCATGCAGGCTTTCTATGCCGCGCTCGACCACGACCGTGACACCGTGCGCGAGGTGGCCGAATCCACTGAGATACCCACGTTCGCGAACACCGTGGTGCCGCTCGAAGACTCGCTCGCCACTCTCGATCGCGTGCGGCGCAGCCTCGCGTTTCTGCGCGCCCTGCGGGCCGAGCCGGCCCACGTGTCGCTCCACCAACTGCTCGAACCCCAGTTTCAGGCCCACCTCGCGCAGCGCCTCGGCGACGCGATCCTGGGCCAGCGCCTCGCCTTTGTCGCCACACACGAGGTGCTCGAGCCCGACGAGGGCCGGCTGCTCGCGCGACTCCTCGAACAGAGCGCGAGCGACGCCGCCGGGCTGCCCATCGACGAATCCAAGCACATTGCGCAACTGCACGCCCGCGCGGCCGCTCTCACCGCCGAGTTCAGTCGCAACCTTGACCACGCCACCCGCGTGGGCACCGTGCGCGGCGACAACCACGCCCCGCTCGACATCTCGGTGACCGCCTCGACCCGAGACCTCCCGCACCTGCGCCACCGAGAGGTGCGCGAGCGCGTGTTCACGGCGCACTCCGAACGCTCGCGCAGCGCCAACCAGCGCATTGTGCGCGAACTCGCCGCTGTGCGGGCCTCGCTCGCCGAGGCCCACGGCGAGCAGACGTACATGGACCTTGCCCTGCGCCACGAATCGGCCGCAAACCCCGCCGAAGTGAAGGCCCTGCTGGACGCCATGCTGCCCGCCTGCCGGGCCGCCGCCGTGCGCGAGCTCGACGAGGTGCGGTTGCGCGCGGCCTGCGACGGCATCGAACATTGCGAACCGTGGGACCTCGCCTACTATCAGCAGGTCGTGCGACACGAGCGCATGGGCCTCGCCGCGGCGACCCTGCGCGAACACCTTGAACTCAACACGTTCGTGCGTCAGGGCATCGTGGCCCTCGCCCGCGAAAACTACGGCCTCGAACTCGTGCGCCGCCACGACATCGACACCTACCACCCCTACGTGAGCGTGTGGGAAGTGTTCGACGACACCGCGGGCCAGCCCGACACGGGCCGTGCCCTGCTGTTTCTCGACCCGTTCGCGCGAGACACCAAAGACCCGACCGACCACTTCACCGTGCTGCACCCGAGCCTCACCTCCGAACGCGAGCGGCCCATTGTGGTGCTCTCCGGCCACGTCGCAATGCCGGAGGCCGGCGCCCCCTGCCTGCTCACCCTGCGCGAGGCCGAACAGCTCTTCGCGGCGCTCGGCGGCGCCCTGCACGCCATTTTCACGCGCAGCGCCTACCTCAGTGGGCGCGGCGTCGACCTGCCGGGCGAGCTGCTCGCGATCGCGGGCTCTGTGCATACGCGACTGCTCTATCAGCCGCGCGTGCTCGGCCGCGTGCTGCGCCATTGGCGCACGGGAGAGCCGCTTCCGCGCCGCGACCTCGAACGGGTGGCCCGCCACGGTCAGTGGGGTCAGGCCATTGATCGGCTCTGCGACCTCGCCCACGGTTATCTAGACCTGGCTTGGCACACGCTCGAACCCGGTGCCGAGGCCCCGCGCACGACGGCCGTGGAACGCGGCCTCGTGGAGGAGCTCGGGCTGCTGCCCCTCGCGCCGTTCATCTCGTCGCACCTGTTCCACGAGGGCCTCGCGAGCAGTTTTGCGGGCCGTTACTACTCGCGGGTGTGGGCAGACGTGATTGCCGAGCGCATCGTGCGCCAGCATCTTGGACGCCGCGCGGGCGAGCAGCATATGCGCACCTTTGGCACGTGGCTGCGGGAACGCTGCCTGAGCATCGCGAACACGGGGGACGCGGCCGCCGACCTGGCCGCACTCTACGGTGCCGAGGAGGGCGCGTGGCGTCCGGCCCCCGACGGGGTGGTTACGCCTCTTCGCCGATCTGGCCCAGCGAGCCGCGCAGTTTAATTTTGCCCTCGGCGAGTTGATAGGTGACGCCGGCGATCGCAAGTTTGCCGCTCGCGAGGCGGTCCGCGATGATGCGCGAGCGTTCGAGAATCAGGCGGCCCGTGAGGTGCACGTGCTGGGCGCCCAGGTCGTCGGCGTCGGTGTGGCCCTGCTGCCGCGCCTCGAGAATCGAGGGTGCCACGCGCTCGACCAGGTCGCGGATGAAGCCATGGGGGATCTCGCCGTTGTCGAGGGCGTCGATGGTGGCGCGCACCGCGCCGCAGCCATCGTGACCGAGGATCACAACCAGGGGCACTTCGAGCACGGCGGCCGCGAACTCGAGCGAGCCCAGCACCGACGAATCGACGACGTGACCCGCGGTGCGGATCACGAACATGTCACCCAGGCCCTGGTCGAAGATAATTTCGGCGGCGACGCGCGAGTCGGCGCAGCCGAACAGTACGACGCTCGGGCGTTGCGCGACATTGTGGCGTGAGTGGCCGGGGAGGCCGGCCCCGAAGTAGAGGGATTCGCCGCTCACGAAGCGGGCGTTGCCCTCTTTGAGTGCGGTCCAGGCCTCGGCGGGGGTCACAGCGGGTCGATGTTCATTCACGCCAATATTGTGTCAGGCGACATGGCGCGACCGCCGTTACCTCTCAGCAGGTAGCGGCGGTCGTGTCTGCGAATCTAGTGCTTCAGCACGGAGGACGTCTCGATGAAGGTGTGCCCCCAGGCGCGCGCGACGGCCTCGTTCGTGAGCGTGCCGTGATGCGCGTTGAGGCCCAGCGCCAGCGCGGGGTCGGCCAGCATGGCCTCCTGCCAGCCGTGGTCGGCGAGGCGCACGGCGTACGGCAGGGTCGCGTTCGTGAGCGCGCGCGTGGACGTGTGGGGCACGGCTCCGGGCATGTTGGCCACGCAGTAGTAGACGGAGTTGTGGACCGTGAAGGTGGGGTCGGCGTGCGTCGTGGCGCGCGAGCCCTCGAAGCAGCCGCCCTGATCGATGGCGATGTCGACGAGCATCGAGCCGGGCTTCATGCCCGCGACCATGTCGAGCGTGACCAGCTTGGGAGCCTTCGCGCCGGGGATCAACACCGAGCCGATCACGAGGTCTGCCGTGCTAAGTTGTTCGGCGATTTCGAACTTCGTCGACGCGAGGGTGTTGAGGCGACCCTGGTAGCGGGCATCGAGCTCGCGCAGCCGGGCGAGGTTGACGTCCATAATGGTGACGCGCGCGTGCAGACCCATTGCCATCTGCGCCGCGTGCTCGCCCGCGATGCCGCCGCCGATGATGACAACGTGCGACTGGCCCGTGCCGGGGACCCCGCCGAGCAGGGTGCCGCTGCCGCCCACGGGCTTCATCAGGTGGTACGCACCCACCTGCACCGCGAGGCGTCCGGCGACCTCGCTCATGGGGGCGAGTAGGGGCAGCGAGCGATCCGGCAGCTGCACCGTTTCGTAGGCGATGGCCGTCACGCCCGCATCGAGGATCGCCTGCGTGCAGGCCTGGTCGGCCGCGAGGTGCAGGTACGTGAAGAGCGTCTGGCCCTCCCGCATGCGATGAAACTCCGGCTCGATGGGCTCCTTGACCTTCATGATCATCTCGGCCTCGGCCCAGGTGGCGTCGGCGTCGGGGGCAATGCGGGCACCCGCCGAGACGTAATCGTCGTCGCTAATGCCCGACCCGACGCCCGCTCCCGACTGCACGAGCACGTCGTGGCCGTGCTCCGTGAGTTCGTGGGCACCTGCGGGGGTGAGGGCTACGCGGTATTCGTGGTTTTTGATCTCGCTGGGTACGCCGATTTTCATGATGACTCCTTCGTCGTCGCGCTGTAGCGCGGTTCACTCAAGTGTGAAGATTCGAGCAATAAGGGCGCAATAGGAGTGATGGATATTCGGAAACTCGTGAATATGGCGTCCAATTATTAGAAGATTGTTACAGAGCGTGGCCGAAACCCGAACATCCTTCGGGGGCTCGTGGCGCGCCCTCAGGAGGCCAAGCGTGACCGAGCGTCCGAACGTGATTTTGATAGTCGCCGACCAGTGGCGCGCCGATTGCCTCGGCAGCGCGGGGCATCCGGTGGTGCGCACGCCCGGCCTCGACCGGCTGGCGCAGCGCGGCACCGTCTTTGAGTCGGCGTACTCGGCCACCCCCACGTGCGTGCCCGCTCGCGTGAGCCTCATGCTGGGGCAAACGGTGCGGACGCACGGGCGGCTGGGTTATCGCGACAAGGTGCCGTTTACCGCGACCCACGGCGGGGAGACGCTCGCCGCAAGCTTCACGCGTGGCGGCTACCAGACGCGCTGCATCGGCAAGTTGCACGTGTGGCCCGAGCGTGACCGCATCGGTTTCGAGGAGGTTGAACTGCACGACGGGTACCTGCACGTCTCGCGCGGGCACGACCATCGCCACGAGGCGACCGACGACTACCTGCGGTTTCTGCGCGAACGCGAGGGGCCCAGCGCCGACTATCTGTCGAGCGGGTTGCACTGCAACACGCTCGACGCGCGGCCCTGGCAGTATTCGGAGCACTCCCACCCGAGCTCGTGGGTGATCGAGCGCGCTGTCGAGTTTGTGGAGCGTCGCGACCCGACGGTGCCGTTCTTTCTGAACCTCAGCTTTCATCGCCCGCACCCGCCGCTCGACCCGCCGCAGTGGGCGTGGGATCGTTACGCCGAGGTGGCGAGCGAGATGCCCGCGGTGCCGCGCGGCAACTGGCGGGGCGACTATGCTGCGTGGCGGGTCGAGGGCGAGACGGGAGCCAAGGTGGGCCGGTTGCGCGACGACGATCTGCGCCGGGCTCGGGTGGGGTATTACGGGCTGATGACCCACATTGATCTACTGTGGCAGCGATTCAGCGAGGTGCTCGGTGAGCACGGACTGCTCGACAACACGATCGTGTTGTTCACCGCCGATCACGGCGAGATGCTGGGCGACCACGACCTCACGCAAAAGGGACTGCCCTACGAGGGTTCGGCGCGCGTGCCGTTCGTGCTGGTCGACCCCCGTTACACGCAGCCCACCCATAGCCGCGAGCTCGTGGACCTCGCCGACGTCATGCCCACCCTGCTCGACCTCGCGGGCCTGCCCGTGCCCGAGAGCTGCGACGGACGCTCGCTCGCTCGGGTCGTGCGCGGGGGCACTGGGGTTGGTTCACGAGTTGATTCGCGCGAGTTTCTGCGCGGCGAACACGAGGCCTGGGGGTTCCAGATTCACTTCATCCGCGACCACCGCTTCAAGTACGTGCTGCTCGCGGGCCCCGGCACCGAACAACTCTTCGACCTGCACGACGACCCCGACGAAACCACCTGCCTGCTGCGTGCGCCAGGCGGACCCGAACCAGATCACCTCGCCGCTCGCGACCGCCTCCGCGAGGCCCTGCGGCGCGAGCTCGCCTACCGGCCCGACGAAGCCGCGGCGGTGCCCCAATGAGCGACGTACCCTACGCCACTCCGCGCATCACCCCACTCGACGGGGTCGACCGGCACATTCTCGACCTGCTCGCACTCAACGCCCGCATGCCCAACAGCGCCATCGCGGAGGCCGTCGGCATCGCGCCGTCCACGTGCCTCGGCCGCATCCGCCACCTGGTCGAGACCGGCGTGATCAAGGGGTTCACGATCGACGTCGACCCGAGCGCCCTCGGCCGCCCCCTGCAGGCCATGATCAGCGTGCGCATTCAGGCGGGAGCCCGCGAGCAGATACCCGCCTTCATGGAGCGCATGAAGGCCCTGCCCGAGGTGCTGGCCGTGTATTTTCTCGGCGGCACCAACGACTTCATGGTGCACATCGCGGCTCGCGACAGCGACGACCTGCGCCACTTCGTGGTCGAACACCTCTCGATCCACCCCGAAGTGGGCGCGACAGAGACGAGCGTCATCTTCGATCACATCCGACCGCACCACTAGGAGTGCCGGGCGCGCCCGTGTCGCGGCCCGCGTTAGTGCTGGTGCCGCCGCGTCAGCGCAAGGTGCCGCCGCGTCAGCGCAGTTGCCGCTTCGCTAGCGCAGTTGCCGCTTCGCTAGCGCAGTTGCCGCCGCGTCAGCGCAAGGTGCCGCCGCGTCAGCGCAAGGTGCCGCCGATGGAGCCGCGCGGTGACCCGCTCACGGTGCCACCGATGCTGGCCGCGCCCGCGGGGGCCGGAGCGTCCGACCCGCGCACCTCGGCCCGCGTGGGAGGGTTGGCGCCCTGGCGCGACACCGTGATCGCGGCGCAGGCGGCGGCGTGATTGAGCACGGCCTCGACGGTGCTGCTCGGGATCGCGCGCAGCGCCTCGCGCTGGCTAGCGCCGAGGAGACCCCGCACGCCGAGCTCGTCGATGATGCCCGCCGAGAACGTGTCGCCCGCGCCCACCGTGTCGATGACGGTGACCTTGCGCGAGGGGACGCTCGTGAGGCCGGACGCCGTGGCGGCCAGTGCGCCGTCCGCCCCGCGGGTTGCGACCACGAGTGCGGGGCCGAGGGACTGCCAGCGGGTGATGACCGCGTCGAGGGGTTCGCCCGGGTAGAGCCACTCGAGGTCTTCGTCGCTGGCCTTGACCACGTCGGCGAGTGCCACGAACCGTTCGACGACGGGCCGTACGTCGGCGGGATCGCCCATGATCGCGGGGCGCGCGTTGGGGTCGAAGGTGATGGTGGCCTGCGCCTTCAGCGACTCAAGCAGGGTGAACACCTTGTCGGCGCCGGGTTGCAGCACGGTCGCGATGGAGGCCGAATGCACGACGTCGAGCTGCTCGGGGGTGTGGCTCGGGTCGATGTCCCATTCGAGGTCGAATACGTAGGTGGCCGCGCCGTCGGCGCCGACCGTGGCCGCCGCAGTGGGGGTGCGGCTCGCCGAGAGAGAACCCTCGGTGACGGTCACCTGCGACGCGGCGAGGTGGCTCGTGATGAGCGCACCCAGGTCGTCGTCCGCGTAGTGTGTCATGAGGAAGGCGTCGTGGCCGAGGCGCGCAAGCGCCACCGCCGTGTTCATGGGGCTGCCGCCGGCAACATGCTGGGAGGCGCCGTCGCCCGTGTTGAGAATATCGATCAGCGCTTCGCCCACGGCGAGGGCGCGAGAAGTGTACGAGGATGAAGTCACATCGTGATTCTTTCAGATTTCGAGCCCGGTAGTGCACGATGGACTGGTGAGTGATCCCAGCGCCAACCCCTCGCCCAGCGAACCCGCCGCCAACCCCGCGGCAGAGGTGCCCGTGCAGTATCCCAGCCTCGACCCCGCGGTCGGCCCTCACCCCCCACTTTTCACGGGCGCCAAGAAGCCGCGCCCGCCCCAGACGATCCGCAACATCACGTACTCGATCGGGCTCATCACCCTCGTGGTGATCGCGCTGTTCTTGTTCACCAAGATTGGGCGCGCGCCCGAGTTTGACACCAACCCCGTGGATGTCGCTGCCGAAGCCGAGCAGGCGCAAGGCCAGGCACCGTTCACGCTCGCCGTACCGTCTGTGGCAGCCGACTACTTCGCGTCGAGCGCCGAGTTCTCGGGCGGAGCGGAGGGCGTCTGGAGCGTGTACTACGCGGTGTCGGGCGGGGCGATCAACCTGGTGCAGGCCGCCACGCTCGACGATAGTTTCGTCACGGGCGCGATCGGTTCGGTGTACGAGCGCGAGGACGTCACCCTGAGCGGCGTGACCTGCGAAAAGGCCCGCTCGGCGGGCAGTTCGAGGAGTGCCAGCAAGGCCGAGGTGTGGTCGCTGCGCTGCGACGCGGGCGGCTCGGCGCTGCTCGTCTCGGGCAACGTGCCGTTCGCTAACGTCGAGGCCGTGACCCAGGCCGCGCTCGCGTCGCAGGCGCAGTAGGGCGGCCGGGCAGGCCTTACTGCTGTTGGGACGCGTCGTTGCGCGCCGCCATGGCGCGATCGAGGCGGCTCTGCGCCCCGTCGAGCCAGGCCTGACAGTGCGCCGCGAGGGCCTCGCCCTTCTCCCACAGTTTCAGCGACTCTTCGAGCCCGCCCTGACCCGTCTCGAGTTGCCGCACGATCTCGACCAGCTGGTCTCTAGCCTGCTCATAACTGAGCCCTTCGGCGGCGGGGTGGGCCTGCGGCGTCTGCACGTGCGGGTCGTGCGTCACGGCATCCCAGGACGCGCTGGTGGCCGGGTCGGCACCGTGCTGCGCGTAATCGGCATTGTGGAGGGGTGATTCGCTCATTCGTCGTCCTTCGTGATGTCGCGTTCTGGAATCTTATGGGCCTCGAGTTCGGCCTTCGCAGCCGCTCGGCGCTCGGCATCTTGCGCCTTGAGCGCCTCAACCTGGTCGGCCGCGAGGGGCTTCATCTTCGTGGATTTCTTGCGGGCCTGGCTGGCCACGGTGAGCCCGGCTCCCTGCGGCACGACGAGGGCCGAACCCGTGTCTTCGGCAAAGCGAATGCGGATGTTCTCGCCGGCCTTCATCTCGCCCGCCGAGCGAATCACGTGGCCGTCGTCGCGGTGCACGATCGCATAGCCGCGTTCGAGCGTGGCCTTGGGAGACAACGCCGTGACGGCACCGACCAGGCGGCTGAGGGTTTCGGCCTCGCGGTTGACACGTGCCCCGAGCAAATTTGCGGACTGCTGTCGGAGGCGCTCGACATCATCGCGGTGGCGAGCGAACATGCTCGAAGGGTCGCTCATGACGGGTCGAGTGCGCAGCTGCTGCAGCCACTGACGCTCCTGCTGGAGGCGACGCTGCAGGCCACCGAGCATGCGGTCGCGAGCGCTGTGCACGCTGCTGATCTCTACGGCAATGTCGGGCACGATGCGCTTCGCAGCGTCGGTGGGCGTGGAGGCCCGCAGGTCGGCCACGAGATCGAGCAGCGGCGAATCCACCTCGTGCCCGATGGCCGACACGAGCGGCGTGGTGCAGGCCGCGGCCGCGCGACAAATTTGCTCACTCGAGAAGGCGAGCAGGTCTTCGAGGCTGCCGCCGCCGCGACTCACCACAATGAGATCGACCTCGGGGTGGGCATCGAGTTCGGCAATCGCGCTGGCGACCTCGGCGGGCGCCCGCGAACCCTGCACCGCCACGTTGCGGATCTCAAACCGCACCCCCGGCCAGCGGGCCTGCGCGTTCACCACGACGTCTTTTTCGGCCGCCGACTCGCGACCGCACACCAGGCCGATCAATTGCGGGAGAAACGGCAGCGGCCGCTTGCGTTCGGGGGCGAACAGGCCCTCGGCGGCGAGCTGACGTTTGAGTTGCTCGATCTGAGCGAGGAGTTCGCCGATGCCGACCGCTCGAATTTCTGCGGCCTCCAACTGCAGCGTGCCGCGCTTGGACCAAAACGTTGGCTTGCAGCGCACCACGATGCGCGCACCCGGTTGCAGGTCGACCGTGACCGCGTTGAGCACGCGCTCGAGCACCGACACGTTCATCGAAAAATCTTGCTCGGTGTCGCGCAGGGTCATGAACGCCATGCCCGCGCCGGGGCGACGATTCAGTTGCACCATTTGGCCCTCGACCCACAGGTGCGACATGCGCGCCACGTAGTCGGTGATCTTGCGCGAGAGCAGGCGCAGGGGCCATGGGTTGTCAGCCGTGGTCTCGGCAGCGGTGGCTGCCAAGGAGGGACGCGCGGGTGGTGCCGCCGGGGCGTCCGGCTCGGTACCCGCGGCGCTGGGCGCGGTGGGCCCGCCGCCGGGGAGGGAGGCGAATGGGGACTGGGGAGGCTGGGGAGGCACGATACCACTTTGCCACGCTTTGGGGTCTGACGTGCGTAGGCCCGCGAGCCGTGGTCGGTGTGACGACCCGTCGCGGGCGGGGGGTGTGGGGGGACGTGTGAAGGGGGGTGGAGTGGTGCGGGCCCCGCGCGCGTCGGCTGTGGACGCGGCGGGGCCCTGGCTCAGGTGGCGCCGACGCTAGGGCGTGGTGCGCGGGGGAACCTCGAACATGGTGTCGCCGTCGGTGGGCTCGGGTTCGGGAGTGACGTCGATGCCGAGGTCGCGCGCGAAGAGGAGGCGCGTGCCGGTGTAGACGTTCGCGGCGTCCTGCTCGAATGTGAACACGCGGGCACCGCGCAGCTCGTTCTTGCGGTCACCCTCGAGGCCGTACGGGGCGTAGCCAGTCGCGGGGGAGTAGCCCAGTTCGACGCCGAAGTAGTTGCCCGTGTACGTGTTCACGTGATCGTGGCCGACGTAGTAGCCGAGCACGTCGCCGCGTTCGAGGAACGCGCTGAAGAGGCCCGAGTTGAAGGGGCCCGGGCACTCGTCCTCGTTGCGTTCGCCGCTGATCGAGTGCTTTGCGACGGCACGCTCGTGGTCTGCCGCGGTGCGCGAATCGAGCGAGTCGAACCACATGTGGCGATGCTCGTGCAGCGCGATGTGGCCCCACATGATGCCGGGGATCTTGCGTCCGTATTTCTTTTCGGTGGCGGCCGACAGGTCGCGATACCACTGCACCGTGGACATGCGCACCCAATCCCAATCGGGGTAACTTTCGAAGTCTTGACCGGCGATCGCATCGGGTGCGTAGCGACCCGTGTCGAGCAGCCAGAGGGCGAGGGCGGGCTTGCGGCTGTCGCTGCGGCGAACCAGCAGCTGCGCATTCGAGTGTCCTTCGACGCCGGGGATCACCGCACCGTTGAGGTTGAAGCGGTAGCTGCGGTACAGCGCGAGCAACCTGTCTTCGGTCATGCCCGAGGTGGGGGCTGAGTCTTCGTCGTGATTGCCGAACGTGATGGCCCAGGGAATGCACCGCTGCTCCATCGGCGTCACCACTTTGCGCACGGCAAGCTTGACTTGTTCCGCGGTCTCCATGTCGCCATTGATGACGTCGCCGTTGATGACGACGAAGTCGGGGCGTTCTGCGTCGAGCACGGCGGCCATGAGTTCAACCGTGCGCCGGTCGGTCTCGTGGTTGTCCTGCGTGTCATTGAACTGCACCACTTTGAACGTGCCGTCGGTGCGGAACGTGAGGTCGGTTGCGCGAGGGCTGGTCAGTTCGCGGGAGTCAGCCACGGTGGGGCCCGCGAACGTGCTGGCGGCGACCACGCCGAGGGCGCTCGCGGCGCCGAGCGCGCCGCGACGCGAGAACAGGGGCAGGGAGGGGTTCATGCTGGGCCTTTGCTGGAGCTTTTTGGGGGACGCGGGGAACGGTAGCCGACCGGTGTGACGAGACGGTGACGGCGAGGTGAGACTAGGTGAACGACACATGGCGCTCCATGAGGCCGCGTCGGCGCACGGGGACCGTTCGCGTAGGATGGAAGGCGTGTCTGAGAAGCGTGTTTTGTTAGCGTCCCCCCGCGGCTACTGTGCCGGTGTCGATCGTGCGGTCGTGGCCGTCGAGAAGGCGCTCGACACCTATGGCGCGCCCGTTTACGTGCGCAAGGAGATCGTGCACAACAAGCACGTGGTCGAAACGTTGGAGGAACGCGGCGCGATCTTCGTCAATGAAACGGACGAGGTGCCCGAGGGTAAGTTGGTCATTTTCTCGGCCCACGGCGTATCGCCGGCGGTACACGCCGAGGCCGCGGCCCGCAACCTCAAGACCATCGACGCAACCTGCCCCCTCGTCACGAAGGTGCACAAAGAGGTGGTGCGTTTCGCGAAGCAGGACTACGACATTCTCTTGATCGGCCACGAGGGTCACGAAGAGGTGGAGGGAACGAGCGGCGAGGCCCCCGATCACGTGCAGATCGTGAATGGCCCGGACGACGTGGACTCGGTAACGATCCGCGACCCGGAGAAGGTGGTGTGGCTTTCGCAAACCACCCTCTCGGTCGACGAGACGATGCAGACCGTGGATCGCCTGCGCGCGAACCTGCCCCTGTTGCAAAATCCGCCGTCGGACGATATTTGCTATGCGACGCAAAACCGCCAGGTCGCGGTGAAGAAACTCGCTCCCGATGCGGATCTCATGATCGTCGTGGGTAGCGCGAATTCGTCGAACTCGGTGCGACTCGTCGAGGTGGCGCTCGAGTATGGGGCGAAGGCCGCGTATCGCATCGATCGGTACACAGAGGTGCGCGACCAATGGTTCGAGGGGGTGACCACCGTAGGCGTGAGCTCGGGAGCCTCGGTGCCCGAGATCTTGGTGGATGACCTGCTGAAAGACCTGGCTCGCCGCGGCTACGGCACCATCGAAGAGGTGCGCACCGCGACGGAGGACCTCATGTTCTCGCTGCCCAAAGAGCTGCGCAAGGACCTCAAGGCCGCGAGCGACTGCGACACGAAGTAACCGCAGGCTAGGCGCGGGTGCGCGGCAGGACCCGGTTGTTGTGCTGCGGTCCAGCATTCGTTCGCCGTAGGTGGTTAGGCGAGGTGGCGCACGTTCTCGGTGAGTTCGGGCGCGACGATGGCACGCTGGTGCGTTTCGACGGCGCGTGGCTCCTTGACGGGCTGCTCGGTCACCTGGAGGTCGACAAACTTGCGCGACGCGGGCAGCACGCGGCCCTCGTAGGTTCCCACGGCGGTGTTGTAGGCCTTGACGCTGGCTTCGAGACGACGCCCCACCAGGTCGAAGTTCTCGCTAAACCTCGCTACTCGCTCGTAGAGGGTGCGACCGGCGGCCAGCACCTCCTGAGCGTTCGAGGTGACGGCCTCGGTGCGCCACGCAAAGCCCACGGTGCGCAGCAGCGCGATGAGCGTGCCCGGGGTCGCGATCACCACCTGCCGCTGTGACGCGTACTCATACATGTGCGGGTCCGCCTCGTGTGCGGTGGTCAGCAAGTGGTCGCTCGGCAAGAACATGATGACGTACTCGGGGCTGCCCGCCACGGACTCCCAGTACTGCTTGCCGCTTAACTGATCTACGTGTTTACGCAGGTGCGCGGCGCACCTGGCAAGCGAAGCCTTACGCGTCGTCTCGTCGGTGGCGTCATACGCGTCAAGAAAGGCCTGCAAGGGTGCCTTCGAATCGACCACGAGATGCCGCCCGCCGGGCAGGTTCACGATGAGGTCGGGGCGCAGCGTCGCACTGCGTGCGGCGCCGTCGGCGACCAGGGTTTCATCGTCGCCCGTGATCTGCGCATTGCGCACGGTGGTCTGTTCGGTGAAGTCGCAGTGCGGCAGCATTCCCGCGGCCTCCACGAGCCGCCGCAGTTGCAGCTCGCCCCAGGCGCCGCGCTGATGCGGCGCTCGGAGTGCGTTAATGAGCTGCCGGGTCTCGCCCCGCAACTCGTGCGACGCGGCCGCCACCTGCGTCAACTTTTCATTCAGGGCGGCCGACGACGCGACCCGCAACCGCTCCGACTCCGTCAGCGCCCGCTGCACCTTTTCGAGTGACTGGTGCAGCGGGTCGACCATGGTTTCGAACGCCACCGTCTTTGCCTGCAGCTCATTGCGGTTCGCCTCGGTCGCGCGTTTCAAACGCTCTTCGGCGAGTTGCAAAAACTGCTGCTGGTTGTGCTGAATTGCCTGGCTAGCCACAGAATGCACTGCCCCTGCGAGTGCATTGTGATCAAGGCTCGGCGCGGCGGCCAGCACCTCGGACTGGTGACGGCGGAACCAGCGCAGCATGAGCCACACGCTGAGTGCGACGCCGGCCACCAGGCCGAGCAGAACACCGAAGAGTAGAGCAGTAAGGTCCATAGGCTGAGTACATCAGGGGTGTCATAGGTTTTTGAACGAGATGGCTGGTCCCCTGTTGCCGATGGGGTGGGGTGCCTGACCGTCGCGGGTTGCGCGGCGGAAACCCGGCCACGCCGCCGCCTGCATAAGACCGAACGGCGGGGGGAGCGGGCGTCCCCTAAAATTGCGCCTGTGGCTTTAACTATTGGAATCGTGGGTCTGCCCAACGTTGGCAAGTCGACCCTGTTTAATGCTCTTACTCGCGCCCAGGTGCTCGCGGCGAACTACCCGTTCGCAACGATCGAGCCCAATGTGGGCGTGGTGCCGTTGCCGGACGCGCGTTTGGGCGAGTTGGCCAAGATTTTCGGGTCGGAGCGGATCCTGCCCGCGACCGTGTCGTTCGTTGACATTGCCGGCATTGTGCGCGGCGCCTCCGAGGGCGAGGGGCTGGGCAATAAGTTTCTCGCGAACATCCGCGAAGCCGACGCGATCTGCCAGGTCACGCGCGCATTTGCCGACCCCGACGTGGTGCATGTCGACGGGCGAGTAGACCCCGCCTCTGATATCGAAACCATCAACACCGAGTTGATTCTGGCCGACCTGCAGACGTTCGAGAAGATGATTCCCCGTCTCGAAAAAGAGGTCAAAGCCAAGAAGGCGGAGGCCGGGGTGCTCGAACTCGCCAAGGCCGCCGTGGCCGTGCTCGAAGCCGGTACCACGCTGTTCGCCGGCGCGAAGGCTGCGAAGCTCGACCTTGCCGAACTCGCGCAGTTTCAGCTCATGACCACGAAGCCGTTCATTTACGTGTTCAACACCGACGACGCGGGGCTCGCCGACGAGGCGATGAAGGCCGATCTGCAGGCGCTGGTGGCGCCCGCCGAGGCCATTTTCTTGGACGCGAAGTTCGAGGCTGACCTTGCCGAACTCGACGAGGACGATGCCCGCGAGATGCTCGCTGACGCTGGCCTCGACGAATCTGGCCTCGATAAGCTCGCGCGGGTCGGTTTCGACACGCTCGGCCTGCAGACGTACCTCACGGCGGGCCCCAAGGAGTCGCGCGCGTGGACGATCAAGAAGGGCTGGACCGCCCCGCAGGCGGCCGGCGTGATTCACACCGACTTCGAGCGCGGATTCATTAAGGCCGAGGTGATTTCGTTCGCTGACCTGGTCGAGTTAGGTTCGGTGGCGGAGGCCAAGGCCAAGGGCAAGGCGCGCATCGAAGGCAAGGAGTACGTCATGGTGGATGGTGACGTGGTGGAGTTCCGGTTTAACGTCTAGCGTTATTGACGCACACCGTTATATGCTGGTCTGGTGATCAGGTCGTTCGGGAGCAAGGACACCGAACGCATCTGGCATGAGCAGTATGTCAAGCGTGTCGATCGAACCGTGCAGCGGGCGGCTCTGCGGAAGTTGGAGTTGATCCACGCAGCGAACGACGTCGAGGACCTGAGGATTCCGCCGGGGAATCGCTTGGAGCAACTCGTCGGTGATCGTCGGGGCCAGCACAGCATCCGAGTCAATGCGCAGTGGCGCATTCGTTTCGTCTGGAGAGAGGGAGGTGCGGATGATGTCGAACTCGTCGACTATCACTGAGCGTGACCTGATCGAGCCGATCCACCCGGGGGAGATCCTGATGGAGGACTTCATCAAGGGTTTCGAGATCACGCAGAACAAGCTCGCCGTGTCCATCGGCGTGCCGCCGCGCCGGATCAACGAAATTGTGCACGGCAAGCGCGGCATCACGGCAGACACGGCGATTCGCCTGGCGCGGTATTTCGGGACGTCCGAGGAACTCTGGATGAACCTGCAGTCGAACTACGAGTTGCGGCTCGAACGTCGCGCTCTGCGGGATGCGGTCGCGGCGATCGTGCCGCTGCAGATCGCGTGATCGCGGGCGTGAACCTCGTGCGTCGGGGTAGCGGGATCCCGCTCATCGCCGTTCACGGCAACGGCGTGGATCATCGCCTGCTGCTCGCACTTGATGACTGCTTCACCGAAAGCGGGGGGGGGGGAGCGCATCTACCTCGATCTTCCCGGTTTCGGCGAGACTGCCCAACTCGACGGGCTTGGTGGACTTCCCGAACTTGCATCATGGCTCGTTGACATGATCCGCGAGCTCGTCGGAGAGTCCCCATTCGCGCTCTTGGCCAATTCGATGGGCGGGCTTCTCGCGAGGCATGTCGTCGCCGCTTTCGTCGGCCAGGTGATCGGCCTCGCCCTGATCGCACCGGTGGTGGACCCCGACCCCACGCTTCGTCAACTGCCGGAGTTGGTCGTGCTCGAGTCGGACGTGGAGGTGCTGAATGCCCTAACCCCCGAAGACCGTAAAGACTTTGCAGGCATCGCGGTGCGCCAGAATAATGAGTCGTGGAGGGCCTTTCGCGACCATGCGCTTCCAGGCATTCGTGCCGCTAGTCAGGCGGCAATGGATCGTCTTTCGCGGCGCTACTTCCTTGAGCAACGGCCCGAAGACGTGTTCGGTCGGTTCGAGGGCCCGACGGTGATCATTACCGGACGACAGGATCACGTCGTGGGCTTCGAAGACCAGTTCACCCTGTTGGCGCACTATTCACGAGCAACCTATGTCGTAATCGACGGGGCTGGACACAATGTCCACCTCGAACAGCCCGAAGTCGTTGAAGCTGTATTGCGCAAGTGGACGAAGGCAGCCGTGCTGGCCAGGCCGTCGTCGGTCGGTCATTGAGTAGAGTTGCCATCGTTGTTGGAAGGGGCACGACGTTGACCTATGCCGGAACTCGGTCCAGTTCAGGTTCAATGTGTAGCACGAGTGCTACAATTGGAGCATGAGTGCGACGGAGCCCCAGCTAGAAACCCTCTCGCAGCGCGAACTGCGGAACGAGTCGAGTCGAGTTCTTCGTGCCGTCAGTGAAGGGCAGTCCTTCGTCTTGACCAACCGGGGCGTACCGGTTGGTCGCATTGTTCCGCTGGACGCGCCTGCTATGAAGCTCCCGATTGTGCGACCGGCCAAGCGTGTCGCTGGCTGGGCCGCGCTGAGGCCCCGGCCAGAACAGAACGACCGTTCGATGGCTCGCATCGTGGACGAGCTTCGAGAGGATCGGCTGTGAGCCGCACTTCGGTCGTCTATGTGGACACGTCCGCACTTGGCGCGCTCATCATCGCGCAGCCCGAAACTGAAGCGCTGGTCGAGTGGCTCGACCAGGCGGACGCCACCCTCGTCTCGTGTGACCTGCTTGAAACAGAACTGCGACGGATGGCTGTTCGCGAGGGGCGGGACCAGGCCAAGGTAAGCGCGATCCTCGACGGCGTTTCTCTCGCTGCGCTTGATCGCGCCACCTACCGATCGGCAGGGATATTGCCGATGTCGTACCTGCGGACTCTCGATGCTTTGCACTTAGAAGCAGCGATCCGGCTTGACGCCGACGCGATCCTTACCTACGACCATCGGCTGGCTCAGGCAGCGGTGGCAACGGGCCTTGTGGTCGTCGCCCCGGGCCAGGAATCAGCTCGTTGAGAGAACAGCCATAGTTCATTGAGCGGCAAGCGGGTTTCGATTGCCGTCTTCAGAAAGGCTTCAGCATGGCTGAAGTGATCTCTTTCGGCGGCCTGATCGTGACCGAATCTGTGCTCGACGCGTGGTCGAAGGACAAGGCGCACCTGCACGGCAAGGACTATGTCAAGCAGGGCAGGGATGGGGTGGATTGCAAGTTAGACGTCTATCGTCTGGTGAGCTCCCGCACGAGAGTTCTCGAACCATCGGCCCACGGTTTGATCCGTCTATATCACGCGATATCATGGTCACATGGCAAACGTCGTGCGAGGACTGCGGGAGTCGGCTGGGCTGAGCCAAGCCGAGCTGGCCGCTCGGTCGGGCGTTGCGCAGCCCAACATCGCAGCCTATGAGGCTGGCAGGCGCAGCGCTTCTGTCGCCATGGTGGAGCGGCTGCGTCGGGCCGCTCGTCCGCTCCCGCGCGAGGCTTTGGCCGCACACAGGCGCGAACTTGTGACTCTGGCCGAGGGTTTCGGACTCACAAACCTACGAATCTTCGGGTCTGTCGCGCGCGGCACCGATGGACCAGGAAGTGACCTCGACATCCTCGTTGCACGCTCTCCTGGCGTGGGTCTGATGGCGCTGGCCGAGTTCGCCGAGAGGGCGACCGAACTTCTCGGAGTCGAGGTCGACGTGGTCACCGACGGCGGTCTGCGCGCTGACCACGAGTTGCTGACCACGGCCGTCGCCTTATGACTCCTCGAGACGCAGCAGCGTTGCGAGAGATCGCCCGACTTTGCGATGTCGGCGCTGCTATGGTTGCTCGCGGACACGAGTGGTACGTGGGCGACCCCGAGAACGTGCCGGGCTTGGCGGCGGAGTCGTTGATCATCAAAATCGGAGAGAACGTTTCACGCTTGGGCGCTGACACGACCGACCGACATCCCGAAGTGCCCTGGTCCCTCATCAAGCGCATGCGCGATCGCTTGGCGCATCACTACGAGGGAACGGACCACGGAGCGGTCTGGGACACGCTGGTGGGTGATCTGCCGACCATCAAGCGCTATCTGGAGGCGCTGAACCACCTGGAGTGATGCCAGAAGTATTTTCGTTACGTGACGTGGCGGAGTTTAGGTTCAAGGTCGAGTCCAAGCTAGATTTCACGGCTCGGTGCACTGTGTGATATCGCGATATCATTTAGCTCAAGGGGGTTGTCATGACGAACATACTCATACGAGGGATCAGTGAATCGGCGGTACAGCGAATTGACGCCGAAGCTGCCGCGCTGGGCCTGTCACGCAACGAGTTCTTGCGCCGGCGGCTGGAAGGTGTTGCCGTCTCCGACCCTGCGGTCGCACTGACGCCGGCCGACTGGGGAAGGTCGGCTGCGGCCTTCAGCGATCTGGAAGATCCGGACGTGATGGACGCTGCGTGGCGGTAACAAGTTGGCTGATCGACAAGTCGGCGTATTCGCGGATGCAAGCCGGCCAGGCGGCCAGCATCGCCACCTGGAACTCACGCATCGAGCGAGGTCTGGTACGTCTTTCGACGGTGACTCGACTCGAACTTGGCTTCTCCGCCCGATCGGGTGAGGCAGGTCGCGAGGCTTTTGGACTGCCACCGCTCTCGCTCATGCCGATCGAACACCTTACTCCCGCGATGGAGGACCGCGCCTTCGAGGTGCAGATGCTCCTTGCCGACCGGGGCCAGCATCGTGCTCCATCCATCCCGGACCTGCTCATCGCAGCGACCGCGGAGAAGGCAGGCCTCACGGTGCTGGCCTTGGACAAGGACTTTGAGTTGATCGCCGCGATCACCGGTCAGTCCGTGGAGATGCTTGCGCTGGTCTGACTCATCCATGTCGAGCCCCTAGATCATGAGATGGCTCCAAGTGCCTTAGGTGAGCGGATTGCCGTGATCACGCCGCTGACGACCGCGTGAACTCACTCTCGCGGCAGGCGGTGTTCGGTCCGCACCGCCATCCAGTGAGGTTCGACTAGGGTCTTGTTGGTCCGCAAACGGATTCGACAGAACAGGACCGGAAATGTCGGGTGAGGGACTCGCCGGCCCATCAGATTTATTCGAGAAGGGAGCGCTGTGACCGAAATCTTTGGGCGCCTCGTCGACCTGGTTAAGGAGGGCATGGGAGAGGATATCGACATCGAAGCGCTCGCCGCACAGATGGGGACGACGGGCTACCACGCTCGCCATGAATCGGGAGGCTCAACGACCACGGGGTACGCCCCGCAGGCAGTTTTCCATGGCCACATAATGTGAAGTCGACGGCCCGCGTTCCGTAGCCTTAGGAGGCTACCTATAGGTATACCTTGCCCATGAATATGACGACCATCAAGGTGTCGACTGAGCTCCGGGATCGCATTAAATGTGGTTCCAAGGAACGGGGGCTCCCAGCTGCAAGGCTGATCGAGAGTTTGCTCGACGCCTATGAGCGTTGTCGTCGCATGGAGTCATTCGACCGGGCATTTCGCGGTGCGGACGCGGAGTATTGGGATGACTTCACGCCGTGGGATCTCTCCGAAGGCGCAGTGCCTGATGACGTCTGAGCTTCGCCCGGGCGATGGCGGTATGGGCAGAACCTGATCCGCTGCGTGGGCGAGAGCGGTCCGGACGTCGGCCCGCCCTGGTGTCGCGAGCGATGGTTCGACGTCGCTCACTCGTCTGTAGGGCCGTCCGGCTTCATCCAGAATGGCGAATAGTGGTAGCCGTCAGGGTCATCGAACTGACGCTGATACATGAACGGGTAGTCATCGGTGTCTCCGATGCGGCCGCCCGCAGCGCCGGCGCGCTCTACAAGTTCATCGACGGCCTCGCGGCTGTCGAGACTGAAGGACACCGTCACCTTTGAAGGCGTGTCGGGTCCGCCGACCATCTCCTCGGTGGCGCCGACGCTGGCATACATTTCGCGACTGCCGAGCATGACGTATTGGTCGGTCGCGATAGAGAAGCACGACACATTCTCACTGGACATCTCGGGGTTGAACTGCCAGCCGAGAGCTGTGTAGAAAGCGGTCGCGCGTTCGACGCTGTCGACGGGGCAAGTGATGAAAAGGCTCATGTGCAGGATGCTTTCAAAATAGAAGCGTCCTGTAAAGGCCTGCGTCTCGAGGGTAAGGTCAGCCTGACGGAGGCCGGAACGTACTTGTGACCTCATCCAGACTGCGCGGTTGACGTGTCTGCTCGTTCCGGTTCATGAAGCGCTTCACCGCCCGAGAGAGTGCGGGGCGGCGACGCCGCGTTGGCCGGAGCGAAGGCGAGGATGAGCAGTGCGATGCCGATTACGCACAGGCCCATCCAGCCGAGCGGGCTGAGGCGTTCGCCGACGACCGCTACGGCCAGGACGGTAGCGATCGCCGGCTCGGTCAGGGTCACGGTGGTCGCGGTGCTCGCGGTGACCTTCGTGAGCCCATAGCCGAAGACCAGGTAGCCAACGAACATCGGCACCAGAGCCATGTATCCCGCCACCGCGAGGTTCTGCGCGGAGGCGACCAGCGGCGCGCCGGTCAGCAGCAGCACCGGGAGTAGCAGAGCCCCACCCGTGCCGAACACGGAGCCCATCGCCGCGGGACGGTCGATGCCCGAGCGCATCAGACCGTGCACGACCCACGAGTACACTGCGTAGGTCGCCCCGGCGACAAGCCCGAGTCCGATCCCGATGAAGCTCGATGTCGCATCCGCGGCAGGCCCCTCAAGCTTCGACGCACACAGCACGGTGCTGCCGGCGATGCCCAGCCCCGCGGCCAGCACCCACCAGCGGCTCAGCGGCGACGCGTCTACGAGTCGCTCGAGCAGACCGGACGCAAGCGGTGCCGATGCCAGCGAGATCACCGAGCCGATGGCCACACCCGCGTAGTGCATCGAACTGTAAAACGCCAGCGGGTACACGGCCACGGCCATCGCACCCAGCACTACGACGCCGAGTCGCGCGCGGAGCGAGGCTCGTGACCGGCGCAGCGCGGGGATGGCGACCGCGGCCTGCAGGAGTCCGCCGATGCCGAGTGCAGCCGCGCCAATCGCGAGTGGACCGGCGTCCGGTGCGAATGTCGCCGCGGTACCCGTTGTGCCCCAGAGAAGTGACGTGACAGTGATGGCCGCGATACCTAACAGTCGGTTTCGGCTCATCAGCGCCCCAGTAGGGAAGCCGCCAGCCGCCGAGCCGCCAGCACGCGCGCCGGACTCCCCTCCAGCCCCGCGCGGCACATCGCCCCCTCAAGGAGAAACGAGAAGTGTTCCGCCGTTCCTGCAGGATCGGTTGCACCGGCTTCCACCAGCGCATCCAGGAGAATCTGTTCGACCTGCTCTTTGTGGCGACGCACAGCGTCGCGGCCAGCCGAGCCGACCGGTAGCTCCGCGGCCGCATTCAGCAGCCCGCATCCACGAAAGCCATGCTCGTATTCGTGGGACGCGTGATCGGCGTAGGCGTCGAAGACGGCAAGCACTCGCTCGGACGGCGTGCTCGTCGCCTCGGCGCGGTCCCGATACAGATCCAGCCACTCCTCGTGACGCGCCTCGATGTACGCCGAAATCAACTCGTCCTTCGACGAGAAATTGTTGTAGAGGCTCATCTTGGCCACCCCGGCCTCAGCGGTGATCGCGTCAATCCCCGTTGCGGTCATGCCCTGTGCGTAGAACAGCCGCGATGCTGCGTCGAGCAGGCGCGTGCGGGCTGGCACAATCCGTTGATCTGACAATTCGTGGCACCTTTCTCTCTGGCGGTCTAGGTAGATCAGTCTACCTAGATTAATTCGTGGCGTCGAACGCGCCTTGACCAGGTCTTGGAGCCGAGCGCTGAGGCGGGGCCCTCCTGCGGCGCGAGTCGTGTCAGGCACGATCAGTGAAAGACGCCGGCTTGTCGTTGGCGTGGGTGTAAGCACTACATGCGCACTCCCAAGTGCCCACCTGGTTCGACCAACAACACCCGATCGGCCACGTCGACCTTGCGAAGGTGGGGAACTTCCAGGATCGGTTTCTGCGCGCTTGAGATCGAGTCGACCATATCTCCCGCTTCGCCGGGCGCTACGACGATGATGACTAGGTAGGCGATATCACGATGCGCGCCCTGCTGCTCTCTAACAAACCGGGCGAGCCACATTCGCAGATGATCGCGGATCGATTTAGCACAGTTCGGTTTCTCGTGGTCAAGTTGCCCTCGTTAGCCAAGGCGACCAAGCCGAAGGTGTGATGTCGGAAGGATGGCCCAGTCGCGACACCAGGGCGCTTGTGTGCAGCATTAGAGGGTGGGTGATATCGCAATGTCATCGCAGCCGGGGTGGTTGTGAATACGAACCGGCTGGTCGACAAGTCGGCATACGCACACTTGCAGGCGGGCCAGGCAGCGAGCATCGCCGAGTGGAACTCGCGCATCGAGCGCGGGCTGGTGCACATTTCGACAGTGACCCAACTCGAACTGGGTTTTTCCGCCCGCTCGGGTGACGTGGCTGAGAATCGCGTGAACCCACGCGATAGTGAGGCAGTGTTTGGTCGGCACCGCCTTCCGCCCAGGTTCGACTGGGGTCCTCGGGATGCGCAATGGATCCGACAAAACAGGACCGGAAAGGTCGGGCGAGGGACTCCCCGGCCGAGGAGACTTAGTTGAGAAGGGAGCACCATGATCGAAATCCTTAACCGCCTCGTAGACGTGATCGAGAAGCACATCGGAGAGGACATCGACATCGACGCCCTCGCCGCACAGATGGGGACGACGGGCTATCACGCTCGTCGCATGTTCTCGTCGCTAGCGGGCGTTCCCGTGTCGGAATACGTGCGTCGTCGGCGCATGGCGCTCGCGGCTGCAGACGTCGTTGGCGACGAGGACTACCTCACGATTGCCGTGCGATATGGATACGGGTCGACCGAGGCGTTTGGTAGAGCGTTCCGAGCCGTGCATGGCGTGAGTCACGGCGACGTCCGTCGCGATGGCGGTCCCCTTCGAAACTATCCGCAACTCAGGTTCCGCCTGACCGTCGAAGGGAGTGACCCCATGGACGCCAGAATCATCGAACGACCCGCGTTCCGCTTGATCGGACACGCCGCCCGCGTGCCACTGATCCACGAAGGCATCAACTCGCACATTCAGCAGCACATTGCCTCCTTGCCCGCTACCGAGCATGAGCGTCTTAAGCAGCTCAGCGGAACGTCTCCCGCTGGCCTGTTGCAGGTAAGCGCCGACGTCGATCCCGACTACGCCCAGGGCAGCGAACTGACCTACTTGCATGGGGTCGCGGTCGACGCCGACTCTGACGTGCCCGATGACCTCGATGCGATCGAAGCCGAGGGCGGATCGTGGGTTGTCTTCCGCACCGTGGGGGAGCACCCGTCGGCACTCCAATCGGCTTACGCGGCGTCGGCGACGGAGTGGTTCCCGTCGAATCCTTGGCGGTTGCGCCCCGGCCCCTCGATCGTCGCGGTCCTTGAGCGCGCTGCCGACTTTAGCTCGGCGACGTGTGAGCTCTGGTTTCCGATCGAGCGCGCCTGAGCAGCGGTGTCGGCCGGGCTTCGATGGTGCGGAGATCGGCCGGTGCCACAATGGTGCCGTGACCGCCTCCGCCGCCCACGCACGCGTCAGCCCCTACGACCCCTCCGACGCCCCCGCGGCCCTGCGCAGATTCGTGACGGCCATTACCGTCACGGCAGCGGCAGATTATTCGCCCGAACAGATTTCGGCGTGTCCTGGCCGGACGCCCGGGCCCTCCTGGGGTGGGTCCCCGCGTTGCCTGCGCGCAACACCTTCGTGGCAGGGGCCGACGCGGAACCAGTCGGATTCTCCAACGTCAGTAGCACGGCCAGGCCAGCCCTCGAGGCGTCCGGCCTTCAGATGGTGGCCGAGCAACACCCCGTGACCGGGGGAGTGGCCATGACCAACTTCGGCATGGCCAAGGTGCTCGAACCTCGCGACGACGCCACCGACAGGGCCCCGGCGCCCTAGGCGATTCGGCGGGCGCGTAGCACGACGTCACGAACGTGGTGGCCCGAGGCCGCTCCAGCGGAGCGCTCGCGACGTTCGTGCACCTCGATTTCCCAGTCGGGCGAGGCCTGCAGCGCCGCCGCGAAGGCGTCGGTGTCGACGAACGCCTCGTGGTCGAAGGGGCGGGTGGCGTCGCCGCCCGCGCCCGCTAGCACCGCGCCCATATCGCTCAGGTCGTGATTAATCAGCAGCAGGCGGCCGCCCGGCGCCACGGCACGCAGAAAGTTCTCGATTCCGCGGGAGTCGGGGGTGCGCGGGATCGACGCATACGCCGCCGTCACCAGGTCGAAACGGGCGCCGCCGAAGGGGTCGGCCGCGTTCGCATCCGCCAGGAGGGTCTCGACCGGCACCGACCGCCGTCGCGCGACCTCGCGAATCTTAAGCAGCGCCTGCTGAGAGATGTCGTTCGCCGTGACTCGCCAGCCGTGTTCCGCGAGCCAGATGGCGTCTCCGCCCTCTCCCGCTCCGATGTCGAGGGCTGTGCCCGGGGTGAGGCCCGAGACCTCGGCCACGAGCGAGCCGTTGGGGTTTCCGCTCCATTGCAGGTCACCGCTATAGCGATGGTCCCAATCGGCGGCATGGGCGACGGGGCGGGCGGCGGCCTCGAGGTCCTCGCGGGCGAGGTCGGCGCTCACCATCGCCCCCACTCGCGTGCCGGCGGCCGCGCTTGGCAGCACCTGCAGCATCGGCTCGACGAGGGTTCCGACGGCGTACACGTGGGGCGCGGCGGTGAGGCCGGTGACGGCGTCGGCCTCGATGTACGTTGCCACGCCGCTGGGGTGTTCGGTGGCGACGAGGCCAACGCCGGCCAGGGCGTCCGCCCTCGCATGCAGGCGGGTGCCCACGAGAATGGTGTCGGCCTCCACCTCGGTGCCGTCGGTCAGCTCAAGCGCGCGTAGCCTGCCCGCGGAGTCGCTGCGGACGCGCCGCACGGGTGTAGCGATCACCCGGATGCCCGCCGCAGCGAACGTGGCGAGTTCCGGGTCGTCGGCGGGCACGCCGGCATGCACGACGACGGTGAGTCGCTGCGTCAAGGAGCGCAGCAGGGGCACCGCGTGGAGGCCCTGGGGCGACGTGATGAGGGCGACGATGCGGCCGTCGCGGGCCTCGTAGCCGTGGCAGAACGGGCAGTGAATTACCGACGCGCCCCAGTGTTGGGCGAGGCCGGAAATCTCGGGCAATTCGTCGCGCTGGCCCGTGGCCGCGACAACGCGCCGCGCGTGCAGTTCGTGGCCCCCGGTCAGTTCTATGCGAAAGCCGGTCTCGGTGCGGGTGATGCGGGTGGCGCGCCCGGTCAGGACCTCGGCGCCGTAAGAGCGAACCTCGGCGCGCGCGATCTCGAGGAGGCCCGCGGGGGAGCGCCCCTCGTGGCCGAGGTAGCTGTGCATTGACGAGGCGGGAGCGTTGCGCGGTTCGCCGGAGTCGATCACAATCACCGATCTCAGCTGGCGAGAGACTTGCAGGGCGGTTGCGAGGCCGGCCGCGGAGCCACCAATGATCGCGACGTCGGCATAGCGGGTGATCGTGCGGTGGGACGCCGCGCCGGGCGGGTTGGCCGAATCGGGCGGGTTGGCCGCGTGGTGCGGATGGTTCGCGTGGTGCGGATGGTTCGTCATGCTGGGATGCTAGCAGCGCATGCCAATATCGCATAGACTCTTGCAGTATTCGCAAAATCTGCAAGATTGCACGGATTGGCGAGGAGTCACCATGTCTGAGATTGAACACATCGTGCGCACCCGGCTGCGCAGCCTACGGCAGTCGCAGTCCCTCTCGCTCGATGATCTGGCCGCGCGCTCCCACCTGAGCCCATCCACCATCAGCCGCATAGAGACTGGCAAGCGGGCGATCAGCCTCGATGTGCTGCTGCCTCTCGCGCGAGCGCTCCGCACGGATGTCGAAACCCTACTCGAGACCGACACCGACGACGACGTCGTGATCAGGCCGACGGCCAGCCACGAAGGCTCGCGCACCACCTGGATGCTGTCGAAGTCGACGGGTAACTTGCAGGCCCTCAAGATTCGCCTCGAACCCACGGCTGCGGTGCCCGAGCAGCGGGTGCACCCCGGTCATGACTGGTTCTTCGTGCTCGAGGGGCGCGTTCGCCTGTTCTTGGGGGAGCGCGAGGTGGTGGTGCAGGCGGGCGAGGCGGCCGAGTTCGGCACGATGACCCCGCACGCATTCGTCGCCGAGGGAGGGGCGGCCGAGCTCATCATGCTCTTCGACCGCGAAGGGCGCACGGTGCACATGCATGACGACGAGGGCTAAGGGAGTAGCCGCGATGCGGGGGCGCCGGGCAGCCTGTTGTGTCGCCCACGGCTGTGGGGCAGGGCCTGCTGCCGGCAGCCTCGAGTACCAATCCTTGGTAACATTGGCCTATGTCAACAAACACGTCGATCAGCCTTGATGCTCACTTCGCTTCGTTCCTCTCGGAACAGGTCGAAACGGGAAGGTATCGGTCGGCGAGCGAGGTCGTTCGTGCTGGCTTGCGCCTATTGGAAGAGCGCGAGGTCCACCTTGCCACACTACGCTCGGCATTGGCGATGGGTGAAGCGAGCGGCGAGGCCGAAGAATTCGATTTTGAAGCGTTTATTGCGTCAAAGGCATCGTGAACCGGTTTAAATTCACTCCGGCCGCCGAACGAGACCTGTCGACGATCTGGGATTTTACCGCGGAGCGTTGGGGTGCTGGCCAAGCGAAGAAGTACATCCGCGAGGTGCAGGCGGCGGTCGAGCGGCTAGTCGATGATCCTGAAAGGGGTCGAGCTCGCGATGAAGTTCGCGCCTGCTATCGCAGTTACGCTGTCGGAGTTCACCACATTTTCTACCGGCACAGCGCGAACCACATTGAGGTGGTCAGGGTGCTGCATAAGCGAATGGATTTCGAGCGGCATTTCTAGGTGTCTGTGCTGTTGGCTGCGAGGCAAGCGGAGGCGTATTGCGATTCGACTTTCGCAACCACACCGGCCAAGGGTGGCGTTCCGGCCAACGGGTCACCCCCCGCGTCCGTAATGCAGCGCAAGCACCCCGTTGCCAAGTTGCCGCGCCGAGAGCAGCGTGAGCCGGCGCGTCTCCGGCAGGCCACTCGCGTAGAGGGTGGGGCCGTGGCCGACGATCCGCGGTTGCAGCAGTAGCCGGTACTCGTCGACGAGGCCGAGGCGGTCGAGATGATTCGCGAGCGCACCGCTGCCGACCAGCACGCCCCCCGGGGTGGCGTCCTTCAAACTTTGCACCGCCTTGCGCAGGTCACCGGTGAGGTGATGACTGTTGGTCCACGGGTAGTCAGTGCGCGTCGACGACACCACGTACTTGGGTTTTGATTCCAGCGCCGTGGCCCAGGCGCTAATCGCAGGCGGCGCCTCAACCTCCCCGCGGGCGACGGCAGGCCAATAGACCTCCATCATTTCGTACGTGATGCGACCGAACAGCATGGCCCCGCTCTCGCCAAGCAGGCCTGTGAAGTAGGCGTGCGTTTCGTCGTCGGCGATGCCCTCGCGGTGATCGATGCAGCCATCCACGGTCACGTTCATGCTGAAAGTTAGGAGTCCCATGCTTCGCGAGACTAGTGCGAGCGCGGTCGGCATTCAAGGGTAGCGTGCAACGCGCACCCCCAGGAGGTCGCATGAACGAGCACAGCCAGTACGCCCCGCAGCAGACCCTCGAACGACTCGTCGGGTTTCGCCTGTATGCCGTGGAGTTCGTGGTCAACGACTATGTGCAATTCAGGCTCGACGGCGAGACCGACGTGAGTGAGTCACTCACCCTCAACTGTTACGTCTGGCCGCAGGTCGAGTACGCGGGCAGGCTCTGGCGCGAGGCCGACCTTGGCTACGCCGACGCCCTGCGCAAGCTGACGCCCGGCACGGTCACCGCGACCTCGCAGCGGGCGGCTGCGGGTCTCGGCATTACCCTGGACACGGGAGCGCTCTTCATTAATCCCGCCCGCGAGGAGGTCCACGTGGAGATCGCCGAGCTCATGGGTTTCGCCGATGGTACGTGGGCGGTGTGGGCGCCCGGCGACGCCGGGTTCGAGCACCTCGCGAGATAAATTGGCAGGCCGGACGCTCCGGTGGCCGGGTTTTCGCAACTGCCCGCGAGCCGCATTCCCGTCAACCTCGGCAGCTGCCGGTGTGAATCTGAAAGAATTGCAGCGCAGTCAACCGCGACCCTGGCTGTCGGGCGTGAACGCCACCGAAAATCATTCCAAGGTGCCAACGCATGGCCAATGAGTCAATAGCCAAGGTCACTATCACCGCGCACCACGTGGCGCCGGAGGTCGAGCGGTACCTGGTCGCCCTCGATCCGCAGCCAGGACATTACAACCTGCTCGACCTTGGCTGGGTGCGCGAGGACCTAGACGCGAATACTGCGGTGTTCACCGGGCATGCGACGGGCCGCTGGCGCTACCGGGCAAACATTGAGAATTACCTTGTTGGAACGGCTGAGACGCCTCCGACGTGGGTGGGGGACGAACAGACCCCGCACTTTGCGACGGCAGCGCCCGCGTGGAGTGCCCTGCACGCCGCCCTCGCCGCCACACGCGGCGCCGCGATCACGATCGGTTTCACCGACTTTGACGGCGCGATGTCTGAGTTTGAGGCCGGGCGTATCGTGATCGATGCGAGTGGCGCCGACCTTGAACATCGGGAGACTCCGGAGATCAACCTCCGTAATCTCATCGAGTTGCTCGACCTCCCGCTGCCCGAGGCCGTCTCGTACGTCGCGCCCAGCGAGGTCTACACGCGCTGCGAGCCCGACGGCGTCGAGGCGAATTTCGTTGACTTCTGCGCGCGGCGGTATCCGGGCCAAGAGCCGACCTTGGAGATGGCTGAAGAGTTTCTGGCGGGCCCGTCTGATTGCCTCGGGCCCCCAGTCGAGCGGTCCTACTCTCCGTCCGCCTCCGCGGTCGCGGTAAGTGCGGCCGCGTATCCTCGCATCGACCGCTGGTAGCGCGGCAGCGCATCAATCTGTGCCTCTATAGCCACTCGCAGAGCCTCATCCTTGCGACCCGCACTGTGCAGGGCGAGCGCCAAAACGATCTGGGGAGCGTTACCGGTGGACTCGTGGCGGGGGGCGGCGCGCAGGACGGCAATCGCCTCATCGAGGCGTCCCTCATTTCGCAGCGTGGAACCGTACTGCACGGCCAGCCGGGCATGCCTGGTTTCATCGAGCCCCAACTCGAGGGCGCGCTCGTATGCCCTGCCTGCCTCGGCCTCGAAGCCCAGGGAGTCATAAGCACCGGCGAGTTCGAACGCGCCGCGCCCATCGCTCGCGGGGCAGTACTCTGCCAGGTGTCGCATGGCGGCGACGGCGGCTGCCGGCTGCAGCGTGTCGAAGCGCTCCCAATAACTCCGTACCGAGGCTTCCCACTGCTCAACTGTCTGATTCATGGAGCCGATTGTGTCATGGGCCGGGCGCGGGCGCGCTCGCGATGGCGTGCAGGCCCGCGAGGTGCGAGGCCCACTGGGCGCGGCCCGACCGGGTGAGCGCGAGCCAGGTTTTCGGTCGCTTGCCGACGTACCCCTTTTTGATGGAGAGCAGGCCCAGGGCCTCGAGCTGAGAAGCCTGTCGGCTGAGTACCGAGTCGCTGATTTGAAGTTGATCGCGCACGGTCGCGAAGTCGACAGAATCGGTGGCGTTCAACGCGGCGACGAGCGAGAACCGCACGGGATGCGTGAGCGCTTCAACGAGCTGGTGCCTGGGGTGTTTTTCGGTCATCGCGTGGCCTCAACCCAGGCTCCCGCCACGGTGATGGCGGTCAGTGCCGCGCAGGCGGCCACGAGAAACCACGTCTGATCGGCGAACCAGTTCAAGGCGCCGATAACGCTAACCATCCAGGCGACGCCCCACAAGATGATCGTGATGACCCACCGCTTGCCGAATCCGCGTTTCGCGCCGCGATTGAAAACTGTCATGACGGTAAATGACAGTGCGATCCACAGCATCAAGAGGCTGATGGGGATCGCGATCATGCCGCTGGGTGCAAATGCCAAAGCGGGCAGTGTGATCGACGAGGCCGCCCCGAGTGTCAAGAGCCCCGCAATGTGCGGCCAACTGGCCCCGGCCTTGGCGGTGGTTTCGGTTTGGGCGGCCTGCGCGAGGAGCCTGCGGGCCTCTTCGGGGCTGAGGCCGCCGCTCGTGGGGCGGCTTATGGCTGCTCCGCCCGGGCGAGCTTGCGTTGAAGCGTGGTGTGGATGCCGGCCCAGGCGCCGCCCAGCATGGCGGCGATGGATGCTGCCATGACGGTAAGGCCCGGCGTTTGCGTCACGATCCCCGCGATGAACAGGGCGATCATGCACGCGATGCCGGCTGCGAGGCCCGTCCACGCCCACTTGAGGCTGATACGGAGTGCTTTGGTGGTGTTTGTGGTTCCCATGATGTGCTCCTTGGTGGTGGTCTTGCGATGTGCCACTAGCGTAGCAAGTACTTTCCAAAATGAAAAGTACTTTCGAGAAAAAATGTTCTTTCCAAGGGCTGCTTGCCGGACATACTGGTGCCATGACACCGACGCACACCCCCGAACCGCGCCTTCGACGCCTACGCCCCGGCGACGCGCCGGACGTGCTCGCGGCCTTCGCCTCGAACCCCGACATGAGCCGGCAGGGCAAGCTCGAGACAAAGGGCGACGCCGACGGCTACATCGCGCGGCTGCTCTCGCCCGGCTCCGCGCACCGCCCCTGGGCCATCGCACGTGCCGACCGCCTCGTCGGCCTCGTGTGAGTGAGCATCGACGCCGAGAACCGCAGCGGCGGGCTCAGGTATTGGATGCATGCGGACGCGCGCGGCCACGGTTGGGTGGCGCGTGCGGTTGCCACCGTGGCCGGGTGGGCGCTGACCGACTGGGGCCTCGACCGGCTCGAACCCGGCCATCGCGTCAACAACCCCGCCTCGGGGGCCGTCGCGCGGCGGGCCGGGTTCATCAAGGAGGGCACGGAACGGCAGAAGTTTCTCGTGGACGACGAGCGCGTCGATGTCGACACTTACGGACGACTGCGCACTGATCATAGCCCCGTCTTTGACCCGCTCCCCGTCGCCCAGGGGTAGGGCCAAGGGGGCCGGGCGCGGAACGGGCCACGCGGCGTCCGCAATCACAACCCAGACCCTCTACACGACCCCCACGAGCATGAGAATCGGGAACACGATACCGGGCGCCGAGAGCATGATGATGGTGATCCAGTGGGCGATCGCGACCGGTAGCGGGCGCCCCTGCAGACGAACGATCAGCGAGGCGGTAAGGCCCCACGCGGTAAACGCCACGAAGTAGACGAGCATTCCGGGTGGGGTGGCTGCGAAGACGATGTGCTGGGCGCCAAATACCCCGGAGGTGACGAGCTTGCCCGCTGGGGCACCCCATGCCCGAGTCAACCCGGTGAGGGCGTAGCCGCGGAACACCAATTCTTCAGTGGGCGCGTTGATCAGCATGAACGGCACGATCGCGACGGGCGACAGCACGAGCAGCGGCACCGCCGCGAGGGGAGACTGCGCTGAGGCGTCGAAGAAAATGGTTTCGACGGCGCGCGGCGCGGCGGGGCCATACAGGGCGAACACGGTGGCGCCAACGGCCAGCGTGAAGGGAATGTTGAGCACGCACAGCCACAACAGTCCCCACAGCACGTCGCGCTCGAGGCGCCCGCGACGCACGCCGAGGGCTTCTCGCAGGCCGAGCCCCAGCTCGCGATAGTACTTTCGCACCAGCACGAGGCAGATCAGATTAACGGGCACGAGGCCCAGCGTGGCCCACACCGAACTCGGTGGAAAAGCCGACGTGCCGGTGGCGACCCGCAGCGCGAGCCACGAGACGCACGCGACGAGGCGCACGCGACGAGGAGCACCGCGACGAGGCGCACGGCGAGCAACATACAGGAGCGGCGAAGCATGCGGTCTTCGAAAGTGAAGCGCACACTGCCATCCAAGCAGGTTCTGCGCCGCGCTGCCGGGAGTCGCGAAAACCCAGGCACAGGCCGGACGCGCGGGTGGGCTGGTACCAGCCCACCTCTGCGTCCGGACGACGGGGCGCGGTGGGCTGCCGCGACCAGGCACTGCGCCTAGACTGCAGCCATGAGCGTTGACGTGCAGGTGGAGACCATGATTCGCCGACCCCTTGAGGTGGTGTCGAGTTTTGCCGCGGACCCGTCTAACGTCACCCGCTGGTACGCGAACATCCGCTCGGTGGAGTGGCAAACGGAGCTGCCTGTCGCACTAGGTTCACGCATGGACTTCGTCGCGACGTTTCTGGGCAGGCGACTGGCCTACACGTACCAGGTGGTGGAGTTCGCGCCGGGTCGTCGCCTCGTGATGCGCACCGCGGACGGTCCGTTCCCCATGGAGACCACCTACGAGTGGGAGGCGGTCGGGGAGTCGCACACGCGAATGCGTCTGCGAAATCGCGGCGAGCCCGCGGGGTTTGCACGGTTCACGGCGCCGCTTCTGGAGGCGGCAATGAGACGGGCCACCCGCGGAGACCTCGCCCGGCTCGGGGCGCTGCTAGAGGCCGACAACTAACTGAGCGTCGAGCCCTAATCGGGGTTCGAGATGGACTACTTGGTTGGCGCCGGGTCGATTACTCGAGCGCTGTGGTGGGGCGCTTCGGGGCGCGGGCTTCCCACGCTTCCGTCACGAGCTCGGCGAGTTCGTCTAGCCCGACGAGAGACAGCCGGACAAGGACGCTGGCATGGCCCGCGTAGTGTGAGGTCGATAAGAACTTGCCTTCGCCGGTCGCGAGCAGCAGTTCGCGTTCGGAGAGGTCTTTGCGCCAGCACACCAGCACGCCAGGCTCCTCGTGGAACCGCAGGAATATCTTTCCCGCAACGTAGAACGCCGGTGTGCCATACGAGGTGCGCTCGGTCACCTTGGGCAACGATCCCGCGAGGCTGCGTACGTCATCCTCAGTGCTCACAGGTCAGTTCCCTGCGCCGACGCTAGCGTGAATTGGGCCTATTCGAAAGCGCCCGCTCGAGGGGAATCGAGGCGTCCTGCCAGGGGGTCAGCGCCCACAGCACAAAGTAGAGACCCACGCCGATGACGGGCAGGAGGAACGCAATCAAAATGAGCAGGCGGGTGATCCACACATCGAACCCGAATTTCACGGCGAGACCTCCGGCGAGGCCGCCAACCAGGCGGTCGGGGCCGCGACGAAAACCGGACTGACGAATGGCTTCAAAGAGAGGGTTCATGCGCTCACTCTATGCCGGCCGGGCCCGCGAGTCACGGGATCTATCCTCCAGATTTTGCGGGTGCTAGCCCTACCAAAGTCGCGCTCGGGGCGCGAGGCACCCGCGAGTGACATGATGGGTTGACGGCGCGGTTGGAGCCTCGCTGCACAAAGCCCTCTGCCGCGACCGCATCACCCGGGAGTCTCATGAACGCCGTAACCCTGACCGGACGCCTCGTGTGCTCCACCCCAGCCGAGGCCGAGCGGGTTGCACGGCACCTACCCCGGCATCGCGAACTTTCGAGCGCCGAACCGGGCTGCCTCGCCTTCGTGGTCGAACCCACGAGCGACCCACACGTGTGGAGCGTCGCAGAGCGCTTCGTAGACCGGGCAGCGTTCGACGCCCATCAGGTGCGCGCGGCGCTCAGTGAGTGGGGCCGTAACACGGCGGGAATCCTCCGCGAGTACACCGTCACCGAATCGGACGCCTCGGGTGACTCGGCCCGCGCGAAACCCACCGCAGAATAAGGGGGCGCCCGGTGAACCGCCGGGGCTCAGCGGCCGTATACAGGTCAGGAGGTGAACGTGAATATCGACCCCACCCTGCTCGTGCAGCAATTGCATGACGAGCACGCCGCGGCGCTGTGGCGGTACTGCCTGCGCCTGACCGGCAACGACGACGCCCATGCGCAGGACATCGTGCAAGACACCCTGATTCGCGCGTGGAAGCATCAAAGCAAGCTCTCTGAGTCTCAGGGCTCCGTGAGGTCGTGGTTATTCACCGTGGCTCGAAATCTCGTGATCGACGAGTGGCGTACCCGGCGCGCCCAGAGCGAACTCACCGTCGCGGACGTGCCCGACCGAGCCCACGACGCCGACGAGGTCGACCGGGTCTTGCAGGCGTGGGTTGTCGCCGATGCCCTGCGCGACCTCAGCCCTGAACGTCGCAGCGTAGTGCTCGAATGCTATTACCGAGGCTCCTCCGTCGCCGAGACCGCCATTCGGCTCGGGATTCCCGAGGGCACCGTGAAGTCGCGCGCCCACTATGCCCTGCGCGCGCTCCGACTCACTCTCGCCGAAGAGGGCGTGACCTCATGAAATGTCCCCTCGCCCACCACGATGCGGCATACCTCCTGGGTGCCCTCAGCCCGGCCGAGCGGCGCGAATTTGAAGACCACCTGCCCGGCTGCGAGGCGTGCCGCGCCGCCATCGGAGAGCTGGCCGGTCTCACGGGTCTGCTGGCGCGCGTCGACGCGAAGGAACTCGAACTCCTCGACGCCGACCCTGAGACCCCCGCGCCCCCCGCCGTACCGACCGCCGTGCTGCCCGCGCTGCTCGCCACCGTCCGCCTCGAGCGACGTCGGCGCCTACTCGTGACGGCGCTGGGCCTCGCGGCGAGTGTCGCGCTGGTGGGCGGGCTGGGCTACGCCGTGGGCCAAAGCCACGCCCCTGCCTCGGGCCAGACACCGGCCGTGGTCGGCGCCGCCCCCCAAACCATGGCCGCGGGGGAGTCGTACGGGGTGACCGGCAATCTCTCACTTACTACCGTGGCGCGGGGAACCCGGCTCGACCTCAACTGCGAGTATCCGGTCGGCAGCGACGCGGCGTCTGACAATCAAACCTACTCGCTCGTGGTGCACACCCTCGCGGGTGCCACGGAGCGGGTGGCCACGTGGAAGGGCCTGCCCGGCCACACCATGAGCCTCGCAGGCGCGACCGCCACTGACCGCGCCGACATCGCTCGCGTCGAGGTGGTCGCCGCCGACGGTGACGTGGTGCTGAGCCTCAGCACCTGAGTGCGCCGCCGACCCAAAAACCAGCCCCGCCCGCCGCCCCAGCCCGACCCGCTCAGCCCCCGTACGCCTCAAAGAACCGCTCGCGGAACGCTGCCATCGGCACCACCGGAGCGTCCGGGGCGGGCCGCAACCCGCTCGACCAGCCCCACCCGGCGATGCGGTCGAGCTGCGCGGGATCGCTCGCGATGATCGAGACGGGTACGTCGCGGCTCGCGCCCTCGCCCGACACGAGCGCGTTGGGCTGGTGATCGCCCAGCATGACGACCACGAGGTTGGGGTCGTCGAGGTCGGCGAGAAACTGCGTCACGGCCTCGAGACTGTAGCGAATGCCGCGGCCGTACCCCTCGGTCTCCTGCGCCGCGTCATGCACGTCTGCGACCTTGCTGCCCGAGAGGTCCAAGCGACCATAGATGCTGCCGTCGCCCAGCGCCGAGACGGGCAGCATGGGCGGGATCGGGCTCCACGGAGTGTGGCTCGAGACGAGGTCGACGGCCGCCATGACGGGCGCGTGGCCGGGAGTGAGCTCGCGCTGCGCGAAGGCGTGCAGCGTGAATTGGTCGGGAACGGACGGGTACCCGAGCCGGGGCCCCTCATAGCCGAGCGAGGTCGCATCGTAGACCGCGTCGCAGCGATAGAACTCGCGGGCGGGCGGCCAAGGGGAGCGGTTGGCGGGGTCAACGCAGACGGTGCGCCACCCGGCGTCCGCAAAAATGCCCGTCAGCGTGGAATGCCGCGTGGCCAGCAGTTGGTCGTAGCGGCGCTGCGAGGTCACCGGCAGGCCCGTGTGCAGGGTGGCGTGCGCGAGCCAGCTGAGCCCGCCGAACGTGGGTGACGTGAGGTAGCCGCTGCGCGACGCGTAGCCGTGGTCGGCGAGGGTCGCGGTCGACGCGTCGAGGGTGCGGCCGACGGTCGCGGCGACCGGCGAGTCCTCCAGCGCGACGCGACCGTAACTCTCCACGAAAATGACCAGCACGTCGGTGCCCGCGAGGCCCCCGACCAGCGCCGTGGCGGGCTCGCGCGCCGCCGGGTCGGCCTCAATCACGCGGCCGAAGGTGCGTTCGTCGGTGGCGGCGGCGGTCCAGCGACCCACGTGGTCCGCGACGAGGTTGACGGTCGAGTGGCTGGCCACCGGCAGGCCCGGGACCGGGGTGACCGAGCCCGCGAACACCACGAGCCAGGCCGCCGCCGCGATCGCCACCACGGGCCGCCCGCGCTCGCGGCGGGTCGCCAGCAGGCTCGCCACATGGAGCACTGACCAGGTGAGCGCCCACGCGAGCGCCGCCACCGCGAGCGCCCCCACGGCCAGCAGGGCGATCGCGCCCGCGCGCCCCACCGCATCTCCCAGCAGGTCGAACGCAGACTGCGCGTACCCGTAGTCGCTGCGCGCGTCGAAGGGCCGATCAAAGGCCTGGCTAAAGCCGAAGTCGAGGCCGTGCAGCAGTACGACGACGGTCAGCGCGAGCCCCACGATCAGGGCGCCGCCCCGCGCGATCCCGCGGCCCCAGCGACCACGGGGCAGTGGCAGCCACACGGCCACGACGCCGAGGGCGAGCGCCTCGGCCGGCACGCGCAGCAGAGCATCGACCGTGAGCGGCCCCGAGCGCGGCCACGTGAACACCGCCCACAGCAGCGCCACGGCGATGCCCGTGCGCCAACCGGCTGGCTTCGCGGCCCCCTTACTGACAGTTATTTCGGTCGTTATTTCGGACGCCTCGGAGGCCCGCCCTGGCACCTCGGCCCGCGTTGGCACCGCCGCACCCGTTCGCGCCGCACCCCGCGCTGGCACCGCACCCCGCGAGAGTCGCAGCGCCTCGATGGCCTGCGTTCCAAACGACAACGCGAGCGCCGCGAGCGCCCCCGCGAGCAGCGTCACCGCCGCAGCGCGCGGGGTGATCTCGGCGATGGCTACCACCAACGCGAGCGCCTGCAGGACGGCCACCGCTTTGCGCCAGCGATGGGAGGGCACGGGCGTCGCGAGACGCGGAAACAACACGGTGAGAAAGATCCAGAGGTAGCGCGCGAAGCCGATCAGCAGTACCCAACCCCCCAGCAGCCGCGCGGCGGGGAGGCAGAGCAGCAGGATCAGCGCGGCGTCAACCTCCATGTCGTAGCGGGCACCGAACTCGGTCACGCAGTGCAGGCGTCGCGCCACCCAGCCGTCAACGCCGTCGAGCGCAACTGCAAGCAGGGCCACGAGCGCGACCGCGAGGGGCACCCCCGAGGTGCGACCGGGGTCAGCCTCGGCGGCCGTCAACCACTGAAACAGCGGCACGATGAGGGCCACAACGAGCACCGCGCGCACCGTGGTCACGGCGTTTGCATAATTGAACGCACGTTGCATAGCGAGCATCTGAACCATGCGCCGCGTGCCTCCGTATATAGGGTGTCGAACACGTACACCATAAGCACGAGCGCGAGGAGGTTAAGGTTCATGCGAGAACAGGCCTTTTGGGTGGCGAGCCCCGGGGTCGGCGAGATTCGCTCCATGGATGTGCCCGAGCCCGGCCCCGGCGAGGTGCGCGTCCGCACGCTCGTGTCGGGGGTCAGCCGCGGCACCGAGACCCTGGTCTTTTCGGGTCGCGTGCCCGCAGATCAGCACGACCGCATGCGGGCGCCGTTCCAGCGAGGCGAGTTTTCGGGCCCCGTCAGCTACGGCTATCTGAGCGTCGGCCGCGTCGAGGCGGGCGAGCCCGATTTGCTGGGTCAGACCGTATTCTGCCTGCACCCCCATCACACGGCATTCGTGGTGCCCGCCGACGCCGTCGTGCCCGTGCCCGCACAGGTGCCCGCCCCCCGGGCGGTGCTCGCGGGCGCCGTCGAGACCGCCGTCAACGCGCTGTGGGACGCGGGCCCCCGCATTGGCGACCGCGTCGCCGTCGTCGGCGCGGGCATGATTGGCCTCGCCGTGGCCCGACTGCTCGTCGGCATCCCGGGCATTGAGGTCACCGTGGTCGACGTGGACCCCAGCCGCGAACCCATCGCGCGGGCGCTCGGCGCCGACTTCGCGCTGCCCGGCGCGGCGCCATCGGGCCTCGACCTCACGTTCCATGCGAGCGCGACCTCCACGGGCCTCCAAACCGCGCTCGACACCCTCGGCCCGGAGGGCACCGTGATCGACCTCAGCTGGTACGGTGACGGGGACGTCTCGCTGCGGCTCGGCGGCACCTACCATTCTTCCCGACTTCACATTCGTTCGAGCCAGGTCGGCACCATCGCACCCGCACGGGCCGCCCGCCGCACGTTCCGCGACCGTCTCGAACTCGCCCTCAGGTTGCTCGATGACCCCGCGTTCGACCTCCTACTCACGGGTTCGAGCCCGTTCGCCGATCTACCAGACCTGCTGCCCCGACTCGCCTCGGGCGAGCAGCCCGCCCTCTGTCACACCATCACCTACCCGCCGGGAGCCTAACGTGTACGCAGTCACCGTCCAAAGCCATATGCTCATCGCCCACAGCCTGCGGGGTGAGATCTTTGGCCCCGCGCAGGCCTTGCACGGCGCCACGTACGTGGTCGAGGCCACCTTCCGCGCGCGCGAGTTGGACGAGAACGGCATCGTGCTCGACATCGGCCGCGCCGGCGCGCTGCTCGGCGACATCGTGGGCGGCTTCAGCCACCGCAATCTGGACGACGACCCCACGCTCGCGGGTGTCAACACCACCACCGAGGTGCTGTGCCGCGTGATCGCGGACCGCCTCGCCGCCGCCCTGGCCGCGGGCCAGCTGGGCTCTGCGGCGGTGGACGACCTCGAGGTCACGCTGCGCGAATCTCCCGTGGCATGGGCCAGCTATCGGCGGACGCCATGAGCCGCGTTGCCCTGATCGTCCCCGCTGGCATCGCGGACCCGCGCCGCCCTAGCGGCGGCAACGTGTACGACCTGCGCATCGCCGCCGAACTCGCGGCGCGCGGTCATGACGTCACTCGCCACGATGTGGCCGGCGCGTGGCCCCACCCGCAACCCACCGACCGGGCCCGGTTGCGGGCATCCCTGCTGTGCTGCCCCGACGGCGGCGCGGTCATCGTCGACGGCCTCGTGGGAGCCGCGGCGGGTGAGGTTCTGCTCGAGCAGTCCGACCGACTCGCCCTCACGCTGCTGGTTCACATGCCCTTAGAACCGGCCCACACGGCGTCCGAAACCGCTGCCCTACGCGATGCCACTCGGGTGGTCGTGACCAGCGCGTGGAGCCGCGAACTGCTGCTGGAACGCTACCCGTGGCTGGTTCGCTCGACAATCAGCGTGATCCGGCCCGGCGTGGACGCCGCGCCGCCGGTGCGGCCTAGCCCGGGCGGAGCGAGGCTGCTCACGGTCGGTGCCGTGACAAGCCTCAAGGGCCAAGACCTCATCGCCGCCGCGCTCGCCCGGTGCACCGACCTCGGCTGGACCTGGGAGGTCGTGGGTGCGCCCGACATCGAACCCGAGTACGTGACCGAGCTGCGCGCCGCGTGCGAAAGGGCAGGCATGGCCGAGCGCGTGCGCATCCGCGGCGCCCTCGCGGGGGCGAAACTGCACGCGGCCTACGACAAGGCCGACCTGCTGGTCGTGGCGTCGCGCTTCGAAACCTACGGCATGGTGGTCGGCGAGGCCCTCGCGCGGGGCATCCCCGTCCTCGCACCGCGACTCGGGGGCCTCCCCGAGGCTCTCGGCACGGTGGCCTCCGGCCAGACCCCCGGGACGCTCGTTCGGCCCGCCAGCACTGCGGCACTCGCTGGCGCCCTCCGCGACTGGCTCACGCGGGCGTCCCTGCGCACCGAATTGCGCGAGCGCGCAATGGCGCGGCGCGAGACGTTGACTCCGTGGTCGGCCGTCGGCGCGCAATGGGAGCAGGCCGTCGCCGAACCGCTCGCGGGGGTCGCGTGATGCGCGGCAACCTGCGGGCGCTGCTGCAGGGAGTGCTGGGCGTACTGGTGCTCGTGGCTGTCGTGCGCTTTGCGGGCACGGAGACGTGGGGCACCGCGTGGGCGCGGCTCACCGGCACCGCAACTGGCACGGCCCTGCCGACGTTTGCGCTGGTCGTGACCTTCGTGGCGACGTGCGCCGCGGCGTTACGCTGGTCGCTCGTGGCGAGCGCCGCGGGCTTACACCTGCCAGTGGGCGTCGCCGTCGCGGCGTGCTATCGCTCGCAACTACTGAACGCGACCGTGCCGGGCGGCATCGTCGGCGATGTCAACCGCGCCGTCGATGACAGGCATGCGGCCTCCACGACGTTGCGCACCCGGGCCCGGGTGGTGATCGTCGAACGCGTGCTGGGGCAGGTGGTGCAGGCCGCGTTGACGCTCGTCGCGTTGGCGTGGCTGCCCTCGCCGTGGCGCCCCGCCGCGGGCGCGGCGGCGCTACTGACCGCCGCCGGGCTGCTCGCCGTGACCCTGGCGGGGTGGTGCGCGGTGAGCCGCGGGTACGTGCGCCGGGATGACCTGTCGAGGGTGGGTGGCACGTCGGCCCTGGTGGTTCTGTCGCACGCCGCAATCTTTGTGGCTGTGGCCATGACCGTGACCGGCCGGCCCCTCGACGCGCACCTCATCGTGCTGGCCGCTCTGGTGCTCGCGGGCGCGGCGATTCCGATCAACGTGGCCGGCTGGGGTCCGCGCGAGGGCGTCGCGGTGTGGGCGGGCACGCACCTCGGGCTGAGCGCGCCCGATGCGCTCGCAGTCTCCGTCGCGTTCGGTGTGCTGGGCACGATTGCCCTCGCGCCGGGGGTGCTCACGTGGCTGCCCCAGAGTCTTTTCGCGCGGCCCCGCGAGGGCAGTCATGGTTGACCGGCCCCAAGTGGTGCTGTCGTGCGCGACCACCCTCGATGGTGCCCTCGACGATTCGAGCCCCACGCGCCTCGTCATTTCGGACGCCGCGGACCTCGCCCGCGTGGACGCCGAGCGGGCAGCCTGCGACGCCATCTTGGTGGGGCCTGGCACGGTTCGCGCCGACAACCCGCGTCTCCTCGTGCGCGACCCGCGGCTCCGGGCCGAGCGGGTCGCGCGGGGCCTTGCCGCGTCACCCCTGCGGGTGACGTTTACGCGATCGGGTGGACTGTCGGCGCGGGCCCACCTATTCACCACGCGCGAGGAGGGCGTGGGGGCACCCCTCGTGTTTACTTCCGCGCCGCATGCCGAGGGGCTCGCCCGCGAGCTGGGTCGTGGCGCACAGGTGGTGAGTGTGAGCGGGCCACTCACGCTCGGCGCGATCGCAGCCAACCTGGCCACCCGGGGCGTCCGGCGCCTCATGATTGAGGGAGGCGCGGCGACCCTTGCTGCCGCCCTCGCGGAGGGGGTCGCCGATGAACTGCAGTGGGCGGTCGCGCCGTGGCGCTTGGGCGACCCGGCGGCGCCGTCGATTGTGCCCGCGTTGCGTCATCTCGACGGACGCCACCTGGCCGCGACCCTGCGCGACGTGCGTCCCTGCGGGTCGGTGGTGGTGTTTCGGTACCGGATTGCGCGACCCGAGGCTGCGGCTGAATAGGGTCGGTTAGCGGCTGGTTACCTTCTCGCGCATGGCCTTTTCGTGATCGAGCCAGTTGTCGCCGTGATTGCGCAGCGCGAAAATGTAGACCAGCAGGGAGACGAAGATGGTCACGATGGCGTAGCCGACGAAGAGGGGGATCTGCTCGTTTTCGTTCGCCGCGGCGTACAGCAGGGGCGCGGTGCCGCCAAAGATGGAGTTGGCGAGCGCGTAGCCGACGCCCACGCCGAGCGCCCGAATGTGGGTGGGGAACAGTTCGGCCTTCACGACCGCGTTGATCGACGTGTAGCCCGTGAGAATGATGAAGCCGACCACGAGGATGCCGAAGGCGGCGAACTCGCTGGTTTGTTGCTTCAAGGTGACAATCATGACGTAGCTGAACAGCACCCCGCCCACGCCGAAGAACACGAGCAGGCTCTTGCGGCCCACGCGGTCACTCAGCCAGCCGCCGAGGGGCTGCAGCAGCATGAGGATGGTCAGGGCGATCAGGTTGATTACCGTCGCCGACACCTTGCTCTCACCCGCGAAGTTGGTTTGCACGATCTTGGGGCCGTTGACGCTGAACACATAGAAGGCGAGGGTGCCACCCATGGTGACGAGGAAGCAGAGCAGCAGCTCACGCCAGTACGGGCCGAACAGTTCTTTGATCGAGCCGCTCGTGGTGTCGCGACCCTCGCGCACGGCGTCGATCGAGCTCTTTTCGAGTGATTCGTCCATGGTTTGCCGCAGCCAGAACACCACCACGGCCGAGATGCCGCCCAGACCGAACGCCACGCGCCAGCCCCAGGTCTCGATGGCATCTTGAGGCAGGGCGAGCACCATGATGAGCAGGGTGGCCTGTGCCAGCACGTGACCGCCGACGAGGGTGACGTAATGGAACGAGGAGAGAAAGCCGCGCCGCCCCGGAATGGCGGCCTCCGACATGTAAGTGGCGCTCGTGCCGTATTCGCCACCCGTGGCGAAGCCCTGCAACAGGCGGCACAGGACGAGGATGATCGCGGCGCCCGCGCCGATTGTTTCTCGCGTGGGCGTGAAGGCGATGACGATGGAGGCGAGCGCCATCATCGACACGGAGATGGTGAGGGCGAGGCGGCGGCCGTGGCGGTCGGCGAAGCGGCCGAAGTACCACGAGCCGACGGGGCGCATCAGAAAAGTGACCGCGAAAATCGCCCAAATGTAGATGCTGGAGTTCTGGTCGTCTTCGGCGAAAAACTGCTTTTCAAAGTAGATGGCGAACACGGAATACACGTACACGTCGAACCATTCGACGAGGTTACCGGCCGAACCTTTGAGGGTGTTCGACACCGAGCGGCGCAGGGATGTGGGGGGAGCAGATGTTGAACTCATGCGGCGAAGGTACACGACGGGGCCGGTCAGCGCATTGCGTTTGTGCGGCGTGGCGGCTATTCGGGTCGTTGAGCGAGTGTAGAGAGAGTCGTCTGCAGCAGGGTGCCGATGGCCGCGGGGTCGGTCACGGGTGGGGCGCCGAGTTCAATTTGGCGTGCCCAGCTGGAGCCGACATAGTTCAGCAGGCCGGTGAGTAGATGGGTGATGAGTTCGGCCTGCTCGCGCAGGTCGCCGTCGGCCTGCTGCGTGGGGGAGGAGGCGACGGACTGCGTCTTCAACCGCAGGTAGATGATCTCGCGCAGTTCGGGGGCCAATGCCGCGAGCCGAGCCATCTGCTGCGCCATGAGCGGATGGTTGCGAGCCACGATGACCATGCGGCGGTGCAAGAGTTCGGGGTCCGTCTCTGCCGCCCCCGGATTGACGTCGATGAGCCTCGCGGCCTCAAGGAGCAAGGGCCCCGTGGAGGCAATAAATTCGCGGGCTGCACGTTCGTTGAGGGTGGGCGCGGACTGCCCCAGGACTGCGGCTTCCTTGTTCTTAAAGTGGTTGAAAAACGTCCGTTTGCTGATGGCGGCTCGGGCGCAGATCATGTCGACCGTGACCGCTTCGAGCCCGATCTCGTACACGAGGTCGGTGGCGGCCCGTTCAATGGCGTCGCTGCTGGCAATAGCGTCACGGCGACGTGGCGGTGGGGTCGACATGATCTGCAGTCCTCGGTCTTATTCGTAGCGCAGTGACGCGATGGGGTCTTGACGTGCCGCGCGCCGGGCGGGGAGAACCCCAGATAGGAACGCGATAAGTGTGATGAGCACGATGACACCCCCAATTTTAACGGGGTCAAAGAGCATGATGCTCAGGCCGGGAAGGTCGGCCAGGGCGGTCTGCGAGAGCGCTGACGAGATGGCAGTGCCGGCACCGATCGCGACGAGAGCACCCAGTGCCGAGCCGAGCAGCCCGATGAGAATCGCCTCGAGTGAGAACAGGGCAAAGACACGACCATTCGGCATTCCCATGGCCTTCATCAGGCCAATCTCGCGAGTGCGTTCCTGCACGCTCATCAGCAGGGTGTTGATGATGCCAAAGGAGGCAGCCACTAGGGCGACGACGGAGAATGCGGAGAGCACCCCCACGATTCCGTTGATTACGGTCTGGATAATCCCCAGTTGGTCTTCTAACGTTTGGCCCGCGAGGTCGTGTGTGGTGAGCTCGGACTTGACCCGATTCACGTCGGCTGCGGTGACCGCGCCGCCCTCCCCGGTGCCCGTGAGGTAGGCGACCGCGAGTGGCCACGACTTGGGTTGACCGGGCACGGTCTGCTCTTCGGCGATGGCGGAGGTCAGGGCCGCGTTGGCGCCGGCGCCCGAGGCGAAGAGGCTGGAGCGGCTCACGCCCACGATGGTGGCGTCAACTTCCTGGGTGGCCAAGGTGCCCTGCGAGTAGCCCTGAAAGCCAAGGGTGATGTTCTGGCCAACTGCGCTCGCGGGGTCCGCAAAGCCGAGAGCCGAGACAAAGTCTTCGGGAATCACGATTTCTCGCCGCGCGTTTTGTTGCTGAAGTTGTGCACCAGCGAGGAGGTCGTTGCGGCCCACCGAGGAGGTGGGGTTGATGGTGGTCTCAAACTTCTCGGTTGCTCCAGTGGCCTGGATCCAGTCGACCTTTACCTGGGTAATGGGTTGGACGCGCTTGATGCCGTCGAGGCGGCCGAGACTGTCAAGGTCGCGTTGGTTGAGCAAGGCACCCGAAGCTAAGGGGTTGTTGGCGCCAGAAGTTTGTCGGCCGTCGGGTTCATAGGGTGGGGGCCCTTCGTTGGTGCTGGTCGTGGCGGCGGGGCTCACGAGCAGGACGTCGCTGCTGCCGAGTGTCGCAACCTGGCGTGTGACGTAGTCATTGACTCCGGTGCCGAGCGCAGTGGTCAGGGTGAGCGTAAATGCGCCGACGACGAGGCTGAGCACAGTGAGGGTGGTGCGAAGTTTGCTGCGGAACGCGTTTTTTGCGGCGGTGCGGAGTATGTCGGCGAAAGTCATGGTGGGACGCTCCTAGGCGGGGTTGGCAGGGTGAGTGGCGTTTTCGATGTGGCCGTCTGCGACCGTCACGGCGCGGTCGCAGCGTCGGGCCAAGTCGGGGTCGTGGGTGACGACGACGAGGGTGATACCGCGATCTGCTTGGAGCGAGAAGAGCATGTCTTCGATGTGGGCGCCGGTTGAGGAATCGAGGTTGCCGGTGGGCTCGTCGGCAAAGATGACCGATGGATTGTTGACGAGCGCGCGGGCGATGACGACCCGTTGCTTTTGCCCACCCGAGAGATCGGTCGCACGGTTGTGAGCCATGTCGGCGAGACCGACTGCTTCGAGGGCCGCCAGGGTGGCGCTCACGCGTTGCTGCTTGGGCACTCTTGCGATGGTGAGGGGCAAACTGACGTTGTCGAGAACCGATTGGCCCGCGGTGAGAAAGAACTGTTGGAACACGAAGCCGAAGCGTTTGTTGCGTAGGGCATTGAGCGCGGAGGCGGAGAGCCCGGTGGAGTCTGTTCCATCGATCTCGATGCGACCCGCCGTGGGTTGGTCGAGGAGCGCCAAGAGGTGCATCAGGGTGGACTTTCCGGAGCCGGATTTGCCGATGATCGCAAGGGATTCGCCGGCATGTATGTCGAGGTCTATGCCTCGCAGTGCATGGGATTCGGTGGGCGCCCGCCCGTAGGTGCGGGTGATCCCAGTGGCCCGAATGAGGGGAGTGGAAGGCATGTCCAATCGTTCCTATCTTGCGTTGAATGCAAATTAACGTGCGGTGAAGGTAGGTTAGCGGGAACTGCGGCGGCGGTCAACTTTCTCCCGCATCCCCCGCAGAACTCCCCCAGCCCCGGCAACGTGTACCGTGAGAGCCATGCCTGAAACCCTGCCCCCCTGCCCCGCCTGCCACGAGCCCTACGCCTATGAGCAGGGCTCGCTCCTCGTGTGCCCCATGTGCGGCCACGAGTGGTCACCCGACGAGGCCAACGGGGAGGCCGAGGCGTCCGCGACCGTCATCAAAGACGCGGTGGGCAACCCCCTCGCCGACGGCGACACCGTGACCGTCGTCAAAGACCTCAAAGTCAAAGGCGCGGGTGGCGGGGTCGTGAAGGTGGGCACGAAGGTGCGCGGCATTGGCCTCATCACGGACGGCGTGGGCGACCACGATATCGATGCCAACGTGCCCGGGTTCGGGCGCATTCAACTGAAGTCGAGCGTCGTGAAGAAGGTCGTGTAGCGGCGGTCCCAGCGGGGGCCTGTGGGACCGGACGCGCGTGTGTCGGATTATTTTTTCGGCCGCCGTGAGCCGCATCGGCGACGTTGCTAGAGTGCAACTAGCGCAGCATAGACGCTGCTCGACGTCGAGGAGGGCCCATGACGACCCCGAACCCTAACCACCCTGAACCCCCGTCGCAGCCGAACCCAGACTCCGCTCCGGTGATTTCGAGCCCCAGCGGAGCGGAGCCGATGTACGCGAGGCCACTCGGTGCGCGCCCCGAGCGTGTACTGGTGCTCGGCGGCAGCGGCTACATTGGGGGCCGCCTGCTGCCGCGACTCGTGAACTCGGGTTACACCGTGCGGGTGCTGTCGCGGCGCCGCGAACGCCTGGAGGGCTCCGCGGGCGACTCCCTGGAGGTTGTCGCGGGCGACGCATCGGACGCGGGTGCCGTAGACGCCGCGATGCAGGGCGTCGACGTGGTGTATTACCTCATTCATTCGATGACTACCGAACGCGATTTCGCGCGCGTCGACCGTCAGATCGCCCAGAACGTGGCGGGTGCCGCTGCGCGCCACGGAGTGCGGCGCATCATATACCTCGGTGGCCTGACGCCCGAGACGAGTGACCTCTCGGTGCACTTGGCGTCGCGGCATGAGGTCGCCGAGATTCTCGAGGCGTCGAGGGTGCCCACCCTCGTGTTTCAGGCGGGTGTGGTGATCGGCTCGGGCTCGGCGTCGTTCGAGATGGTGCGGCATCTGACCGAGGTGCTGCCCGTGATGCCGGCCCCCAAGTGGGTGCTCAATCGCATTCAGCCCATCGCGATTCGCGATGTCATGCACTACCTGCTGGCCGCGCCCCGCGTTGGCGCGGAGGTAGGCGGCACCTTCGACATTGGCGGGCCCGACGTGCTCACCTATGCCGCCATGATGAACGGCTATGCGCGAGCCGCGGGGCTGCCGCCGCGGCGGATCCTCGCGCTACCGGTGCTGACTCCGCGGCTTGCATCGCACTGGGTCAATCTCGTGACACCCGTGCCGGGCCGGTTGGCGCGCCCCCTCGTCGAGTCGCTGCAGCATGATTGCGTTATGCGAGATCACCGCATTGACGGCGTGATCGCTCCTCCGCCCGCGGGCCTCACTCCGTACGCGCAGGCCGTGAGCCTCGCCCTCAGGCGCATCGAGGTCGATCAGGTGGAGACCAGTTGGGTGGACGCCGCCGTCTCTCGTGCGCCGAGCGACCCGCTGCCGAGCGACCCCGAGTGGGCCGGTCGGGTGGTGTACACGGACCTGCGGAGTGAGCCCACTTATGCGTCGCGGGACGCCCTCTGGAAGGTGATCACGGGCATCGGGGGAGAAAACGGATGGTACTCGCCGCCCGTTCTCTGGGCGCTGCGAGGGTGGATGGATCGACTCGTGGGCGGTGTGGGCCTGCAGCGCGGGCGCCGCAATCGCTCTGACGTTCGCGTGGGCGACGCCATCGACTTCTGGCGCGTGGAGGTCTGCGAACCGGGGCGGATGCTGCGGTTGCGCGCCGAGATGCGCCTGCCGGGGCTCGCGTGGCTCGAACTGACCTGCGAGGGCGACGAGACCGACGCAGAATACGTGCAGCGGGCCATCTTCTTTCCCCGCGGGCTGGCCGGTCGCCTGTATTGGCTCGCAGTGACCCCCTTTCATGGCATTGTGTTCGCGGGCATGGCGCGGCGCATCGTCGAGATCGCCGAATCGGACGAGGCCAACCGCGTGCAGCGATAGCGCGACACGAACACTGCGGCCGCTGAAATCACAGTGGCTGGGGGCGGCAGGAAGCCCCACAGAACCCGGTTGGGGCGCGAGAATCGGCTACTGTCGTTGACGTGAACACCGGCCCCGAGCGCGCTTCGACGCCGCACCGCGTCGTTTTTGCGATGCTCGTGCGCGCCGGACGCGTGCTGCTCGTGCACCGCTCACCGGAGCGTCCCTGGTATGCCAACAGCTGGGACCTGCCGGGCGGCCACCTCGAAGGCGACGAATCACCCGAGGGCGCGCTGCGCCGAGAATGCCGCGAAGAGCTCGGCATCACCTTCGACACTCTGCGGCCGCTCGACATTTCACTGCCCGACCCCGAGATCTCCGCCTGGGCGTTTGAGGTGGACGCGTGGCGCGGCGAGCCCACCAATCTGCAGCCCGATGAGCACGACGACCTGGCCTGGTTCGGCCCCGACGACCTACCCGCCGATGGCTACTCATACCCCGGTCAGCGGGGCTGGCTGCAACAGCACCTACGCGCCGGGCGGTGACTCGGCGCGCGGCGACCACCCCAACGCGGGCCCCAGATGCTCCGCGATGTCGGTGAGAATCTGCACGTAATCGTCGTGATCGAAGCTGAACGGCAGCGCAAAAGCCACCTCATCGACCTCGCGAAACCCCGCATGCGCGTACAACTGTTCGGCGATCTGCTCGCTCGTGCCGATCAGATCGGGAGCGAACATCATGCCCTTGGGGCCCTGCGGTTCGCGCGTGCGGGGTAGCCGCTCCTCGACATACTTTTCGTACTTGGCGCGTTGCTGGTCGGACGCCGAGTCGGTCGGTATCACGACCAGGCCCTGGGAGACGCGGGCCGGGCCACCCGCGCGTCCGGCCGCCTCGCGGTACGCGAGAATCTGCCGCTGTTGAATCTCAGCAAAGTCGGGCCGCTCGCCCTCCTCGGCAAAGATAACGCTGCTGGTCAACAAGTTGAAACCGTGCTCGCCGGCCCACCTGGCCGAGCCCAAGCTGGCGGCCCCGTACCAGAGCCGCTCGCGGAGTCCGGGGGAGTGCGGCTCGACGCGCCGGGAGAACTCCTCGACCACGCCCTGCTTGCCGGAAAACTCGCGCACGGGCTCACCCGCGATCATGCGAGCAAGTCGCTCGACGCGTGCGTAGGTGAAGTCTTCGAGTTCGGCCGAGTCGGGATAGAGCGCGTGCTGGACGGTGTCGTAGTGCATGGGAGTGCCGACGCTGAGGCCCGGGTGGAGGCGGCCGCCCGCGAGGAGGTCGACGGTGGCGAGGTCTTCGGCGAGGCGCAGGGGGTTCTCCCAGCCGAGCGGCGTCACCGCCGTGCCGAGTGCGATTCGGCGCGTGCGTTGGCTTGCGGCGGCCAGCACGGCGACGGGTGATGAGATGCCAAATTGTAGGTGGCGGTGCCGCAGCCAGGCGCTGTCGAAACCCAGCCGCTCACCGAGTTCGATGATCTGCAGGGTGGATTCGTGGCCCGTCGCGGGGTCGGCGGGGTCGAAGAGCCCGATGGTGAGGAAGCCCAGGGAGGCGAGGGGGCGCGTGGGTTCGGGCATGGGGGCGTCCTTTGGTCGTGTCTTGCGGCGTGGGCCGGGTTGTCACCACGGTAGCGCCGGGTGGTCTCTCGGGGTGCGGGTTAGTAGTCTTCGTCGACGAGGAGTGCGGTGTAGGCGCGGGCTTCGAGGGTCATGGATTGGCCGGGGCGGGTGAGGGTGCCGGTGATGGGTTGCCAGGGGCCAAGGTTGACGCTGTACTCGGCGGTGTAGGTGATGGTTTGGGTGACGTGGTAGGTGCCTTTGTGGTGGTAGACGTTCCAGATGGTGCCCTTGACGGTCTTAGGGGGGTGTTTGATGGGGTTCAGGGTGTATTTCACGCCGGGGCCGCTGCTGGTGGCGCTGGTGCCATTGCCGAAGTTGAAGGTCCAGGAGACGGGTGTGGCGCGTATCTGTACGATCTGGCCGAGCATGACGGTGGTGAGGGTTTCTGTGGTGCCGTCGGTCCAATAGGCCTGGGGTCGGTGGACGAGTGCCATGGGCTTGTTGTGTTCGTTGGGCACGCAGGAGCAGTACGAGGTGCGGTCGCGGAGGGTGAGTTTTTGGAAGTCGCTGGCGGTGACCGTGATGGTGATGATGCGTGGCGCCGCAGCCTGGCCGGGGGCCGGGGGTCGACCCGGGGCTGCGGGTGGGATGCAGGCGCTGCCGACGCGCGTGGGTACGTCAACCATTCCGTTGACGCCGGTTCTGCTGGGCTCGTTGGTGAGCGCAATCTTGGAGAATGCTTGACCGCCCGGGGTGGCCGCGCAGGGGTTCGAGCCGACTCCATTCCACGGGGCCGTGATGGTCGCACCGTCGTTCAGGGTGGTGAGCGTTGCTATGGGCTGGAGGTCAGATTCAGTAGTCTGGGTCGCTAAATCGCTGCCTTGAATGTTTTTTGGAGCCTGAGTTCCTTTCGGAAGAACGGGTTTCTGCTTTGTTGGAGCAGAACTATTTTCAGCGATTATTGTGGTAGATGACTGATATTCTCCAATTACAGTAGCCGTTGAATTTTCTGCCGAACCCCAAAACGCAGGTCCTGGATCTTCTTCGGGCGTTGAATTGGAAAATGGAAGAAGTGGCAGAATGGAGAGAGTAGCGGCTAAGCGGATTAAGTACCTCATTTCTGCGATCCAGTTTCTGGTTCAACCTTGCCGTAGTTGGTAATCAGGAACCTTCCTGCCTCCGACCACTCGACATCGATCTTGTATGTTCCACTTCGCTCCGGCGTCTTGAGATACGCCGAATTCTTGGGTATATAAGTTTCTACTGCAGGGAATACCACTTCGCCTTGAAGTGTATATCCGGTGTCGCGTCGCTCAACCACTATTAAATCGCTTACTCGAATCTTGCTAGCCACGGCATAGCCATCGCTCTTAAATATTGGATCGAGTACCTGCAGTTCTTTGGCGCAGGTTTCACAATCTGAGGTAGAAACATAATCGAGGGGCTGGGTGTCGCCCGTTGCGACGTAGTAGTTGACGGCGTTGAAGTAATAGTACGCAATGGTTATCGCGCCCATTTCGGTGCGGGTTTGTCCGTCTGCGTCCATGAATGGTGGTTCCATCGCAGGCATCTTCGGTGGGAATGTGGCTGGGTCGCGCAACTCCAGGACGTAGCCGGCGGCGGTAGCGCTCTTGTAATAGGCAAGGTCTTGTGGTCCGGGGCTCGGCGGCCTCCACGTTGAACCCGGTGCGGGTAGCCCGGTGGGGATGATCCCGGTATCGGCGTCGGCGCTCGTTGCGCTGCTCGCGCCGGCGCCCGGGGTGGAGGTGTCGCTGGGGCTGGTGGCCGGGGCGTCCGGGCCGCTGGTTGCGCTGGTGGTGGGGTCGGTGCCACCGTAGCCGCCCTCGCGGACGAGTGGCTGATCTTGGGTGCAGCCGGTGAGCAGGCTGACGCTGAGCAGGAGGGCGGCGGCAGTGCCGCGACGCGTGGGTTGATGGGTGCGGGTAAACAACGGTGTTCCTCTCGGCGGCGAACACCCAAGATACCCAGCGCACCTCGCGCCCGTGTCCAAACAGCTGCAACTGTTGAAAACTATGCGACTCGCCTTAGAGCGCAAGGCGCCGCGCTGCGGCGAACTGCGTCGTCACGGCGCTCGCGTACAGCACCGAATCCGGTGCTCTCCCCGCGAGGCCGGGGAAGCCCGCGGCCTCTAGCAGGCCGTCGTCCAGATGCTCGACCTGCGCCCGGCGCAGCGGCCACGGCTCGTGCTCGTTTCGGCAGTAGATCGATCTCCCGAGGTGCCGCTCGTGAAAACCCCAGCGCGGGGTGAGAAAGTGCGACAGCGGGTCGTCCACCACCGACTCGGGTTCGGGTCGCACCGCGAAGCGCGAGAACGCCGCCCGCTGACCGTGCCGAGTCGTCTCGTATTCCACGACGCCGGCCCGGTGCTTGAGCCGCATTGACGCCCACTGATAGGGGAACCCAAACGCGGCGCGAGCCACCAACACGGGGATCAGATGGGACGCCTCCAGGCTGAGAAACACCACACCGCGGCGACCCTGCTCGTCATGCGAATAGACGCGCACGTTGATCTCGGGAAATCCCCCAACCACGGCACTCGCGGCCCGCCAAAGAACGAAAACTGCGACATCTGAAAGCCGATCAGCCCCACCCACGTGCTGCCGTCGCGCACATCTGGGCGGCAGCCGGGCGGCATGAATCGCTCCACCTGCGTCGGGTCCACGCGCCAGTGCACAAAAGAGACGTCGCTCCATCGCTGGCGCATGATCGGGGAGGCACCGAGCGGGGGAGCGGTCGGCAGGGGCGCATCAGAGTTCACCCGCACAGCCTATGCCGCGAGGCTCCTCCCCGCCGCACGACCGTGCCGCTGTGTGAGTATCGTCGCCATGACCCCGCAAATCTACGTTCGCTATCAGTCGCGACACGAGAATCGTCGGGGCTCCCGGCCGGGAATCTTCGCCCTTGCCAACGGCCTCGCGCGCGACAACCGGCTCAGCCCCGACGATCACGCCTGGTGGCTAGCGGCAAACTACTGGTGCAACGCCGCCTACGCCGACCCCTCCACCCGCGACCCCAGCGTGTACGACCATGTCATCAACCCCGGGGCGCGGTCGTGGTTCAAACTGGACGCCGCCGCCCACCTGCTCGACCGCGTGGCCGGCTACCTCGACCTCCTCGATCGCTACGGCGTCGCGTGGCAGCGCCTCGAAACCACGGCACCGGGCCGCATCGTCTACGAGGACGACGTACAGATCGTGGCGGTGCCCGAATAAGCCCCGCCGCCCCAGCCGGCACTGCGGAACGCCAGCCCCGCGAAACCCCCACCCCGCCACGCGGCGCCCGCGTGGCAAGATAGGCACAGTTACGCGCGCGCATGCGCTGCCACCACACCCCCGCGAAGGAGGCCCCCATGGGCTGGGTAGAAGATCAGATCGCCGAAATCGAACGCACGGGCACCACCGAAAGCGTCGACATCAACGGAATGCGCGTCATGCTCGTGCGCATGACCGGCGCAAAGTCGGGCAACCCCCGCCCCGTGCCGCTCATGCGGGTTGAAAGAGACGGCGTGTACGCAGCAGTGGCCAGCAAGGGCGGCGCACCGAAGAACCCCGTCTGGACGAACAACCTCGACGCGTACCCAGACGTGGTGGTTCAAGACGGCACGGTCAGCCACGACGTGCGTGCGCGCAGTATCGACGGTGAGGAGCACGCCGAGTGGTGGAAGCTCGCGGTCTCTGTGTTTCCTCCATACGCCGAATACCAGGCGAACACGGAACGCACGATCCCCATCTACCTGCTCGAACCCCGCTAAGCGCCCCAGAATAGTGGACGCCCGCGTGTTCCGACCCGCGGGCGTCCTCGACGGCATGAGCCGGGGGTTACGCGCCGGTCAGCGCAGCATAGTGCGCACTCAGATGCGGGAAGTACTCGTCCCATACGACCGCCTTTGCGTCGCCACCGCGCAGTACGCGCACGAGTCGTTCGAGGTAGTACTCCCAGCCCGGCCCGATGCTATCGAGCGGGTCCGAACCCACCGCCTGACAGAAAGTGAGGCGGGTGCCGGCCGCCGTGGCGTCCAACTCGACCCGCAGCCGCCACGAATCTGGCCCCACGCTCGTGACGAGGGAGAGGCGGCGCGGCGGCACGCACTCCAAGATGCTGCACTGCTCGGCCCCGGCGTCCGCCCCCTCGGCGGTCATGTAGAACGTGACCTCGCCCGACGTGGGGTCACCCTCCCAGCGGCCGATCCATTCTTCGAGCCGCGACGATTCGGTGAGCGCGGCCCACACCGCCTCGACGCTAGCGTCGATGTCGCGCACGATCTGCAATTCGGGCCCGTCGGGGCCCTCGCCGAGCGTGCCATGGGGTTCCGGTGCGGGGGTCATGGGGTTCTCCTTATATATATGTGGACGCCCGCGTGCCTCTTTGCCGCCTCCGCCCCGATTACGCGTCCACGACGACGTCGGTGAGGGGGGTGGAGCAGCACGGCAGAAACTTGCCGGCTGCAATCTCGCGGGCGCGGATGCCGCCCTGGTGGTGCATCTCGACCTCTCCTTGCACCTTAGTGACTTTGCACGAGCCGCACATGCCCTCTTGACAATTCATGCCGATGCGCACGCCCGCTCGCAGCGCTGCGGGCAGCATGCGGTCACCGGGTTCAAGGCGCACCTGCTTGCGGCTGCGCAGGAACGTCATGGCGAGGGAGCCGGTGCCGAACGTTTCGAACCCGTCGGTGCTCACTACGGTCGGATGTGGCTCTGGCCCATCAGCTGCTGGCGGTGCGTAGGAGGGCTCCGGGTGGGCCGGTGCGTCGACGGGCTCGGTCTGGGTGTCGCTCGTGAAGCGCTCGGTGTGGGTGTCGGAAGGGTCAATGCGGCACTCAGCAAGCACTGAATCTAGTGCCGCGAGGTAGCCCTCGGGCCCGCACGCGAACACCTGCCTGACGTTGGCGTCGGGTGCGATCTCGTCGATCCGCTCGGCGCTGAGCCGACCCGTGAAACCCGCCCACGCTGCGGGGGCGGGGCCGTCGCCGAGTGAGTAGTGCACCGCGATACGCGAATCGACGGCGGCCAGGTAATCGAGTTCGGCCCTAAACGCGAAATCCTCGGGCGCTGAGGCGTGGTAGAGCAGCACGGCTTCGGTGCGGCCCGGCAACGCATGCAGCGTGCGCAGCATCGAGATCAGCGGCGTGATTCCCGCCCCCGCGGCGAGCAGCAGATACCGGCCGCGGCGGTCGCGGTCGGGCAGGTGGAACGACCCGACCGGGCCGATCATCTCAAGCACGGCGCCGGGATGCAGCGCGTCGTGCGCCCAGCGTGACACGAGGCCCTCGGGGTCTCGCTTGATGCTGATCGAAAACGTCCAGGGTGAGGTCGCCGCACTCGACAGGGAGTAACTTCGGTCCACCGCTTCGGCGCCGCTGCCATGCACCGGGAACGCCACGTTGACATACTGCCCCGCGCGGAACGCGAGCGGCAGCCCGTCACTGCGACGAAAGGTGAACGTCACGAGGTCGGGGGTTTCGGCCTGGCGGCCCACGCACTCGGCGAGAAACTCCTGCGGGAACGAGGGCGCGAAGGGGCCCTCGGGCCCGAGCCTGTGCCACGGCATCGTGAGCCCCCGCAAGGCCGCGCCCCCCGCTGCGCCGCCCGCCGCGCCCCCGTCATGAAGGCTCGTCACGCGAGGTGCTCCTGCATGCGCTGCACGTACCACCCGATAAACATCTCCACCTGATACTCGCTCGCCATGTATGGCCCCTGCGCGTAGGCCGGGCTCGCCGCCCCCCGCTGGCACATCTCGACGAAATTCTGGTCTTGTAGGTTGGTTTGCTTCCACACGTGCGTGAGTTCGTCGAGCGTGTAGTCCACGCCCTCGACGGCATCGTCGGCGACGAGCCAGGTCGTGCGCACGAGGGTCTGATGCGCGTTCAGGGGAATCGCGGCGAACGTGATCGCATGGTCGCCGAGCAGGTGAAACCAGCTGTTGGGTTGCAGATGCAGGGAGCAGCGGCCGAGCCTGAAGTCGCGCAGGTCGCCCAGCAGTTTCTTCGACAGTCGGCGCCCACTTTCAGAAAACGACTCTCCGTCGCCGTCGAGGGCCTCGCGCGAGATGCGAAAACCCGCCACTCTCGTGTCGAGCTGCTCGATCACGGCGTGGGGCAGGCCGTATCGTTCGCACCGGTATTCGAGGTCCTGCTGCGCCTGCGTGTTGCGCTGCCACACGGCTTCGAGGTGGGGCGGCACGGTCGCTTCGGTGAGCCCCCAGGTGGGGAACAGCGAGCATGCGAGTTCGGGGTGCCCATCGCAGTGGTAACACTCGCGATTGTTCTCCATCACGAGCTTCCAGTTGCCTTCTTCGACGATGTTCTGCTGGTAGGCGACCTTGGTGGCCCCGAGGTCGTGGGGCGCGAGGTAAGGCTCGATGATTTGGCTCATCGCGTCGAAATCGGCGGGCGGCTCGGCGGCGAAGCACACGAAGATGAGGCCCGCGACCACTCGACAGTGGGCGCGACGCAATGCGAAGCAGGCCTTGTCGATTTTTTCTCCGGGCGCGGACGCCGCGTGCAACAGTTGGCCGTCCGGCGAGTACGTCCACGAGTGGTACCCGCACACGAGGTTGCCGGTCGAGCCGCGGGCTTCGGTGAGCACGCGCGCGCCGCGATGTCGACACACGTTGTGCAGTGCGTTCACCCCGCCGTCGTCGGTGCGCACGAGTGCGATGGCGTACGGCCCGATGTCGAGCGTCACGTAGTCGCCGGGTTCGGGAACCTCGGCGAGGCTTGCGGCGAAGATCCACTGCTGGCCGAAGATGGCCTCCATGTCGGCGTCGAATACCCCGGGGTCGGTGTAAAACGGGGCCTCGAGCGAATAGCCGGGCCGGCGGCGTCCGAGTAATTCACTCAGGTGGGCATGGGTTTCGCGCGAGATGCGAGAAGGGGTGCGCGGGTTCGCGGTGAGGGTCAAGGGGCACTCCGGTCACGAGGGGGCAAGTGTCGCGAGGGGGCTTGGCGCCGAAATGATGAAAACCTTGCACGACGTGGCGGCGCTGCCAGACACTGAGGGTTCTGTTTGAATCTTAGGTGCGCTGGGGTGGACATGAAAAGCACAACTATCTGGCTAATTATGTGCGGGAACTCCGCATGATCGACGAGCGGCTCGCGACCCTGCGGGCGTTCGCGGTATCTGGCACCGTCGCGGCGACGGCGAGCCTCACGGGCTACTCTGCATCGGCGGTGTCGGCGCAGCTCAAGGAGTTGCAAAGAGCGCTGGGTATGACGCTTTTGGTGCGCGATGGTCGCAACCTGCGGCTCACGGTGGCGGGGCAGTACCTGGTGGATCATTCCGATGCGCTCGTCGCCGAGTGGGAGCGGCTCAAAGCGGCTGCGCTCACGGAGGGGCGTGAGACGCAGACGCGATTTGGCATCGGCGGGTTCTCGACCGCGGCCTCGAATCTGCTGGCGCCGCTCGCGGCGCATCTGCGCGGCGAGCATCCGGACCTGCGCGTTCACGTGGTGGAGGCGGACCCGGCGCGATGCTTGGACCTGCTGGTCGCTGAGGCGATCGACCTGGCCCTGATCGTCGAGACCCACCGCTCGCCGCGCTCCGAGGCCGATGCGCGTTTCGAGCGCATTGCCCTGCTCGACGATCCGCTGGATGTCATGATGCCGCTCGATCACCCCCTGGCCGCGGCGGAGTCGTTGCGGCTCGAAGACCTTGCGGGTGAGGAGTGGGTGACCGCGGCGGCCGGTTCGCCCTATCACGACCTGTTCACCTCGGCGTTTGCTGCCGTGGGGGGTCTACCCGCGGGTTGCGCATGAAGTGGTGGAGTGGGAGACGACGATTGCCCTGGTGGGGGCCGGGCTGGGGTTGGGTCTCGCGCCGCGTCTCGTGAACGCGGGTGGTATCGACAATGTGGCGCGAGTGCGTCTTGCGGGCCCGCATCGGCCGGTGCGGCGCATCGTGGCGGTGGTGCGGCGCGGGGGTGGTGGATCGCCGCTGGTGGCGGAGTCGTTGCGGCTCGTGCGGGAGACGGCGGCCGAGCTCTTGGAGCAGCGCCTCAGCGAATGAGGGGGACGCTCGGGCGGCCCGCTGGCGCGTTTCGGGTGCTTGACAGGTGGCCCGAGGAGGAGCAGACTGCCTACTACCTTTTGGTATTCAACTGGTATTTCAGCCGAGTGGAGGCTCAACGATGAGCGCAAAAAGCAACAACAGGGCAGTCAGCTACGCAGGGCCGGGTAAGGTCGCGGTCATTGACACCGAATACCCCGACTTTGTTTTGAAAGATGGCCCGGGAGTAAACCCCGCCAATATCGGCAGGCGCGTGGATCACGGAGTCATTCTCCGCACCATCGCAACCAAGATCTGCGGCTCTGACCAGCACATGGTTCGAGGTCGCACGACCGCGCCCGAGGGTCTCGTGCTGGGTCACGAAATAACCGGAGAAGTTGTAGAAGTCGGCCGCGACGTGGAGTTTATCAAGGCCGGTGATATTGTCTCGGTTCCCTTCAACATTTCGTGCGGTCGCTGTCGTAATTGCAAGGAACGGCGCACCGGCATTTGTCTCAACGTGAACCCCGACCGCCCCGGCTCGGCATACGGCTACGTCGACATGGGCGGCTGGGTCGGTGGGCAGGCAGAATACGTGCTCGTGCCCTACGCCGACTGGAACGTCCTGAAGTTCCCCGACCGCGATCAGGCCCTCGCCAAGATCCTCGACCTGGCCATGCTCTCCGACATCTTCCCGACCGGGTTCCACGGCGCCGTGGGCGCGGGCGTCACCGTCGGCTCGACGGTCTACGTCGCGGGCGCCGGCCCCGTCGGGCTCGCGGCGGCCACCTCGGCTCACCTGCTGGGCGCCGCCGTCGTGATCGTCGCCGACCTCAACGCCGACCGCCTCGAGCAGGCCCGCAGCTTCGGCTGCGAAACCGTCGACCTCAACCTGGGCGACCCACAAGATCAGATCGAACAGATTCTCGGCGTGCCCGAGGTCGACTGCGGCGTCGACGCCGTGGGGTTCGAGGCCCGCGGCCACGGCAAGGAAGCCGCCACCGAGCAGCCCGCCACCGTGCTGAACTCGCTCATGCAGATCACCCGCGCGGGCGGCAGCCTCGGCATCCCCGGCCTGTACGTCACGGGCGACCCCGGAGCCGTCGATGAAGCCGCTAAGGTCGGCTCCCTCTCGATGCGGTTCGGCCTCGGCTTCGCCAAATCGCACACCTTCGTGACCGGTCAGTGCCCCGTCATGAAATACAACCGGGGCCTCATGCAGGCGATCCTGCACGACAAGGTCAGCATCGCAAAGAACGTGCGCGCCACCCCCATCTCCCTCGAAGATGCGCCGCAGGGCTACGCGGCCTTCGACGGCGGCGCCGCGCAGAAGTTCGTGCTCGACCCGCATGGGCTCATTACGGCCGCGTAGGTCGGCATTCCGGACGCCCCGGTGGCCGGGCTGGCAGCCAGCCCGGGCCGGGGCGCCTCGGGCCACGCGCGCGTCCGGCCCCCCGACACGCCGAAGCGGCACTCAATGGCCTCCCCCCTCGACCGTCGGCTCACCGGGGCGAACTCGCCACGTGGGCCTCGCGGAGGCTCTCGCAGGCATGGCGCTCACGGACCCACCGCGAATTTTATGTGACTAGACTCAAAGGGCATTACCGCAGTTCACCACCCGGGTTCTGCACGGCACCTGGTCACAAGGAGTTTTATGGAGGCAGCGGCGGCGTGCCCGCGCGTCTAGCCGGCCAAGCAAAGCAGCGAACCAATCACCCACCACGCAGTAAGGAGCGCGGCCCCTGTACGCGCGGGCCGAATCCCCATGAAGAAACTCATCGCCAAGAAGCGACCCGAAACCACGCACGAACTCATCGCGCACCTCAAGAGAATCCGCAAGCCCCGCCGGGAGCGGCACCGCACCGGCACCGACCGCTGGGTCTTTGGCGCCGCAGGGCTGGTCGCCATCGCGTTCCTGATCTGGGGCATAGCGTCGCCCACGGGGCTCGGCGACGTCGCGTCGACCCTGCTCGCCGGCACCATGGACAACTTTGGATGGTTGTTCGTCGTGGGCGGCGCCCTGTTCGCCACGTTCGTGATCGTGGTCGCCGCCGGCCGCTTCGGTCGCATCCCCCTCGGTAAGGACGGCGAGAAACCCAAGTACTCCACGTCGTCGTGGGTGGCCATGATGTTCGCGACCGGCATGGGCATCGGACTCGTGTTCTACGGCGTTGGCGAACCGCTATTCTTCTATCTCTCGCCGCCGCCGAACACCGTCGAGGCAGGCGCGGCCGAGGCGATGCAGGTGGCGATGGGGCAGACGCTGTTCCATTGGACCCTCTTCCCCTGGGCGATGTACGCCATCGTCGGCCTCGGCGTCGCGTACGGCTCGTTCCGGCTCGGGCGCTCCCAGCTTTTCTCGTCGATGTTCACCCCGCTATTCGGCGAGCGCGTGGTCAACGGCGTCGGCGGTCGCGTCATTAACGTGCTCGCCATCTTGGCGACCCTGTTTGGCTCGGCATGTTCGCTCGGCCTGGGCGCCCTGCAGATCGGCGGCGGCATTCAATCGACGGGCATCGTCGACCAGGCCACGTCACCCCTGCTGGTCGCCATCATCGCCGTGCTGACGGCGGCGTTTGTGGCCTCGGCGGTCTCCGGCATCGAGCGCGGCATCCAGTGGCTCTCGAACGCCAACATGGTGCTCGCGGTGATTCTCGCGCTGATTGTGTTTGTGTTCGGTCCGACCCTGTTCATCCTGAACGTGATCCCCTCGTCGATTGGTTCGTTCATTGAGCAGCTGCCGCACATGGCGTCGCGCACCACGGGAGTGGGCGACGAGGCGGTGTCGGCGTGGCTCTCGAGTTGGACCGTCTTCTACTGGGCGTGGTGGGTGTCGTGGGCGCCCTTCGTTGGCCTGTTCATTGCGCGCATTTCTCGCGGACGCACGATCCGTCAGTTTGTCGCGGGCGTGCTGTTTGTGCCCTCCGCCATTTCGCTCGTGTGGTTCGCGATCTTCGGTGGCGGCGCCATCGGCATTCAGGAACAAGCCGAACGTGGCGAGGCGGGCGTGCGGGCGCTCGCGAACGTGGTGGACGGCGTTCCGGACCTGAACTTCGACCTCGCACTGTTCGACCTGCTACGGGCCCTGCCTGCCCCCGAGTTCGTGCACACCGTGTTGATCGTGTTGACGGTACTGCTGATCGCGATTTTCTTTGTGACGGGCGCCGACTCGGCCTCGATCGTGATGGGCTCGCTCGCCGAGCACGGCGTGGAAGAACCCACGAAGCGGGCGGTCGTGTTCTGGGGCGTGGCGACGGGCGGCGTCGCCGCCGTGATGCTGCTCGCGGGCGGTAACGAACCAGCCTCGGCCCTGAATGGGTTGAAGAACATCACCATCGTGTCTGCGCTGCCGTTCGTGGCGGTCATGATCTTGCTGTGCGTCGCGCTGTGGAAGGACCTCTCGCGTGACACGCTCATGATTCAGGGCGAACTGGCGACGAAGTTGCTGGAGGAGACGGTCGTGAATGCCATTGCCGATCACGATGGCCCGTTCACGCTGCAAACTCAGGAGATTCCTGTGATCACTCCCGAGCTGCTGGCGGCGGCCAAGCAGGCCGGAGAGGACGACGACGCCGAGCCCGCCGACCACGAGGAGGGAGACGGCAGTGGCGACGGTGAGCATCAGGGGGGCACCGAAGCGGCGCGCGATCACGCCGAGAAGTCGGAGCGAGTCAATCGCGATGCCCACCGCAGCCCCGTGGAACCCCAGGCGACGTAGCGGCTGAACGCGGCGCGCGCGTGCCGCGACATCGCAGACAATAAATCAACGGACCGGATCCCCCCGCCCCGCGGGGCTGGGATCCGGTCCGGTGTCGTGTGCGGCCCAGAGCGGGCAGCGACGCTGGCCTTAGCGCAGCACGACCGTGCGGCTGCCGTTAAGGAACACGCGAGCCTGGCAGTGCCAGGTGACGGCGTCCGCGAGGGCCTTCGACTCGGTGTCGCGGCCCGCGGCCACGAGGTCCTCCGGGCTGAAGGTATGGTCGACGGGCTGCACTCGCTGCGCAATGATGGGACCCTCATCGAGTTCGTGATTGACGTAATGCGCCGTGGCGCCCACGTTCTTCACGCCACGTTCCCAGGCCTGGTGGTACGGCTTCGCGCCCTTGAACGAGGGCAAAAACGAGTGGTGAATGTTGATGGCCTTGCCCGAGAGGGCGCGCGACAGCGAATCGGAAAGCACCTGCATGTACCGCGCTAGCACCACGAGATCAACTTCGAAGCGTTCGATAATATCGAGCAGCTTCGCCTCGGCCGCGGGCTTCGTGTCGGGCGTGACGGGCACGTGAAAGAAGGGAATCCCGTGCCACTCCACCACCTGGCGATGGTCGGGGTGATTCGACACCACGGCGACAATCTCAGCGTCGATGTCACCCATGCGTGTGCGGTAGAGCAGGTCGTTCAGGCAGTGGCCAAATTTCGACACCATCACCAGAGTCTTCACTTTCTCTCCGTGGGGTCGCAGTGAGAACTCGGCGTCGAGGCGCTGCGCGAGAGCCGTGAGATCGTCCCGCAGGGTCTGCAGCACGCCGGGGGATTCCGTCGCACCCTGTGAACTGTCCGTGGCGAGCGCGAACCGTGCGCGAAAGAAGAAGTGACCGCTGATGGGGTCGTCGAACTGCTTCAGTTCGATGATGTCGCCGCCGTGCTCTACCAGCACGCCGGTGATGGCGTGCACGATGCCGCGCTGCTCGCGGCAGGTGAAGGTGACGATAAAACTGGGGGCCGTGGGGGCTGAAGTAGTCATGGTTGCCTTGTGTCGGTGCGCATCAGCGCTGAATGTGGGTCATCTCGGGGTCGAACAGGGGCTCGGCCTGCACGGTTGCCGGCAGCCGAGTGCCGAAGTATTCGAGGTCTATTTCGCTGCCCACCTCGGCAAGGTCGGTCGGCAGCCAGACGTATGCGACGGAGCGTCCGATCGAATACCCCTGGTCGGCGCTCGTGACGTACCCAACCACCTCGTCCGTGCCGCGACGATAGGCGGGCTCGGAGCCCATCACCAGGGCGTCGGGGGAGTCGAGGGTGACCGTGACGAGGCGGCGGCGCACTTCGCGCCCCGCGAGCGCCTCGCGGCCGACGAACCCCTCCTTGGGCTGGTGCACGGCGAACGAGAGTCCCACTTCGTCGGGCGTGTCTTCGCGGGTCATGTCGCTGCCGTAGGAGCGGTAGCCCTTTTCGAGACGCAATGAGCTAAACGCGCGGCGGCCCGCTGCGACGATGCCGAACTCTTGACCCGCGGCCCACAGGGCGTCCCACAGGTAGAGGCCGTGGTCGGCGGTGGTATAGAGCTCCCACCCGAGCTCGCCGACATAACTGACGCGCAGGGCGAGCACGGGCGCGCCCGCGACTCGGATCTCGCGGCAGCGAAAGTACTTCAGGCCCTCGTGCGAGACGTCGTCGCTCGTGAGCTTTTCGAGCACGTCGCGCGCGTGGGGGCCCCACAGGCCGAGACCGCATTCGCCCGAGGTGAGGTCGCGCATCTGTACGTGCTGGGCGTTGGGGTCGAGATCGCGCAGGTCGCGCAGGCGCGCGAGGTCGAGGTTGCCGTTGGTGCCGATCATGTAGCGTTCCTCGCCGAGTCGCGCGATGGTGACGTCGCTGAGTATCCCGCCCTCGGCGCTGAGCAGCAGGCAGTAGATCACGGAGCCGACGGTGCGCTTCACGTTGCGGGTGACGAGCGGCTGCAGAAAGTCGCTCGCGCCCGGGCCGCTGACCTCGATGCGCGACAGTTGGCTCATGTCGTAGAGGGCGACCTGTTGCCGCGTGGCGTGCGCCTCGGCGGCGGCGATGGGCGACCACACCGCGCCCGACCACGCATCGCGCGTGGGCACGCTGGGCAGGGCGTCGACGAGCGGCGCGTTCGCCGCGAACCACGTGGGGCGCTCCCAGCCGTGGGTCTCCTCAAACTGGGCTCCGAGCTCAACGTGACGGGGGTAGAACGGGCTGGTGCGCAGGCCGCGCAGCTGCAGCGTGGGTTTTTGGGGGTGCACGATGTCGTACACCTCGTCGTAGGATTCGGACGCCCGAGCCACGGCCCACTGCTTCGACACGACCGTGGGGTCGAAGCGTCGGTAGTCGAGGCCGCTCGTGTCAATGCCGGGCTCTTCTGTGACGATCCAGTCGGCCATCACCTGTGCGACGCCCGCCGACTGGGTGACCCACACGGCCTGGGCGAGCCACAGCCCGCGCACGCCGTCGACGGGGCCGAGCATGGGGCCGCCGTCGGGGGTGAAAGAGAATATTCCGTTGTAGGTTTCGCCGAGTTTGGCCTCGCCGAGTTCGGGCAGCAGGCGCTGCGCCTCGCGCCACGTGGGTGCGAAGTCGGCCTCGGTGAACGGGTGGATCGCGGGGTGTACGCCGGTGCGGGCGAACTCGTCTGCGCTCGCGATCTGCTCGGGGTCGAGCGGCATGGGGCGGTGTTCGTAGGCGCCGATGCCGATGCGGTCCACAAATTCGCGCAGGTACATGGCGTGGTCTTGGTGGCGCAGCATGGGGCGGGACGCCTCGTTCTGCACCTGGTTGACTCCGGCCAGTTGGGGCAGGGGCTCGGTGAAGCCGAAGCCGTGCTCCATGGGCACCATGGGCAGGTCGAAGCCGAGCATGTCGCGGGCGACGCCGGGGCCCCAGAGGCCGGCGCACGAGACGACGATGTCGGCGGGCACGAACTGCGGTTCGGCGCCGGTTTCGGTCACGGGAACGGTGCTTACGCCCGTGACCTTGCCGTTCTCTCGGTGAATGGCGGTGACTCGCGTGTGGCCGACGATCTTCGCACCGCGTTCGAGGGCGCGTTCGGCCTGGTATTGCACGGCGGCGACGCTCTTCACGATGCCGTCAGTGGGGGTGTGTAGGGCGCCGAGAATGAGTGAGGTGTCGAGGCCGGGCCACATCTCGCCGCATTCGGCGGGGGTGATGAGTCGGGAGGGAATGCCCCACGAGCTCGCGAAGCCGTGGCGGCGCTGTAGTTCGGTGAGGCGTTCGGGCGTGGTGGCGATTTCGAGGCCGCCGATGCGCTTGAGCAGAAATTGGCCGTCGTGTTCGAGGCCGTCGAGCTTGTCGAGTGTGCGTTTCGCGAGCGTGCTCATGACGCGGTTGCCACTGGTCTGAAACACGAAGCCGGGGGCGTGGGAGGACGACCCTCCGGTGACGTAGAGGGGGCCCTGCTCGAGCACGGTGACGTGTCGCATGCCGCGGGCGGTGAGCTCGTCGGCGAGGGCGGCGCCCACGACGCCAAGGCCGATCACGATGATGGTGGGCTGCTGTTCCAGCGTGGAATGATCGGTCATTCGACGGCTCCCTTGCGTGTCGAGTGGCGGCCGAAGGCCGCTTTGTGTTGCGTATTATGCAACAGTGTGCGTATGGAGCAACAGTCTATCGGCGTGCAACGTCCCCCGACAAGAGATTTCGCCACTCAACCTGGCATTAATTGCGGACGCTCCGGGGCCCGGTTAGCCGCCCAGCCGCGCTCCCAGGTCGGTAGCGTGCCTCCGCAGGGTCACCACCAGGTCAGGGAACGAATCGGACGTCATGCGAAAGCTCGGCGCCGTCACACTGAGCGCCGCGACACACGCGCCACCCGACCCCCACACGGGAACGGCCACGGCGTTCGTGTCGTCCTCCCACTCCTCGACCGCCGCTGCCCACCCCTCCGCGCGCGCCGATTCCAGGGCCGCATGCAGGTCAGGCCCGGCCGTGATGGTGCGGTTCGTAAAGCGCGCCAACCCGGCCCCCAGGGCGTCCGCAAGCGCCTGCGGAGACGCGTGAGCCAGCAACACCTTGCCCGTCGACGTGGCGTGCAGGGGAGTGCGTTGCCCCACGTACTGGCGCCGCACACTCACAAGGCGCGCGCCCGTGGCCTGCGCAATGTTCACGGCCGCACCGTCGGAGAGGATCGCGACATTGCTGGTCTCGTCGAGTTCGGCGGTCACGGCGTCGCACGCCGACTGGGCCTGCCGCACGAGGTCCACGCGGCCGCTCACGGCCCCCGCGAACTTCAGCAGGCCAAACCCGAGTGAATACGTGCCCCGATGCTCCTCCTGCTGCACGAGGTTGCGGGACTCCAGGGTGCTGAGCAGCCGAAACGCGGTTGAGCGATGCACCCCCAGCTCTCGCGAAATCTCGCTGACGCCGAGCGCATCGTGCGCGGCCAGCAGGTCGAGAATCTGCACGGCGCGATCGACGGACTGCACGGTCTGCGGGGTGCCCTCGCGAGGATCCATCTCTGTCACGCGGTCATCCTAGCCGAGCGCCGGCCAGGGCCTTGCGCACGGTGGCCTCGAAGTGCTGCACGTGGCTCGCCGCGAGCGCCGCCGCACGGTCGGCGTCGCCGTCGATGATCGCATGCAACAACTCCGCATGCTCGTGCACGTTCGCGGCAATGTTGGGAATCCGGTCGAGCACCACCGACCAGATGCGGGTGGCCAGGTCATCGAGCCGAATCAGGGTCTCGGCCAGGTGGTGATTGTCCACTGCGCTATATATCAAGCGGTGAATGCCGAGGTCTCGTTCGAGCAGGGCGCGCTGGTCGTTGCCGAGGTCGGTCGACTCGAGTTCGTGCGCCACCTCGCGCAGCCGCGTCAGCACGGGCTCCCGCCGGTGCCGCGCGGCGTTGCGCGCCGCAAGGGGCTCGAGTACTCCGCGCATCTCAGAGATAGCGGCCAGGTCGGTGATGTCGACGTGCGTCGCGAACGTGCCGCGCCGCGCGTACGACACCACGAGATGATCGCTTTCGAGCCGCTTCAACGCCTCGCGAAACGGCGTGCGGCCCACGCCCAGCTCGTGGCTCAGCGCAGACTCGCTTATGGCCTCGCCCGGCGCGATGTCGAGCAAGATGAGCCGACGTCGCAGCGACTGATAGGCGCGCTCGGCCATTGACTCTTCGCCTGGGGGCATGGGGTCCTCGTTGTTCGGGAAGGTGGGTGCACAGAATAAGGTAGCGTACCAAGCGCGATCGGGGCGGGGCGCGTCGGCGGGCCGCGCGAGCGTCCAGAATGCCGCTACTATGGCGGTTCCATGACGACGAAACGGCAGGCCCCATGAAACTTTTGCTCACCTCCGGCGGAGTCAGCAACCCAAGCATTCGCGCCGAACTGGTGGCGCTGCTCGGCCGACCCCCCGACCTGTGCACCGCGCTCGTGATACCGACCGCCGAATACGGCCACCCGGCGTGCACTCCCTATTCCGCGTGGCGATTCGTCTCGGGTGACTCGCCGGCGCCCATGGCGGACCTGGGCTGGGCGCGGGTCGGGCTGCTCGAGCTTACGGCCCTGCCGAGCCTCGAACCGCAGCGCTGGCAGGCGTGGGTGCGCGAGGCTGATGTGCTGCTTGTCGACGGTGGTGACGCCCTGTTTCTCGCCCACTGGATGCGTGCCTCGGGCCTCGCCGACCTCATCGACGACCTGCCCGACCACGTGTGGGTCGGCGTGAGCGCGGGCAGCATGGTCATGACCCCTCGCGTGGGCCCCGAGTTCACGCAGTGGCAACCGCCCGAGGGGGCCGCCGAGACCCTGGGGGCGGTGGACTTCGCGATTTTTCCCCACCTCGACTACCCGGGCTTTGACGAAAACACGCTACCCGACGCGCGCCACTGGGCGGCGCGCATCGGGGTGCCCTCGTACGCGCTCGACGACCAGAGCGCCGTGGTCGTGGACGCCGCGGGGGTGCGGGTGGTCTCGGAAGGCCAGTGGCACGCGTTCGCGGCTGACGGCGCGGCGGTGGGCGGCTCGGCGGGCGATCGACCGCCTCGCTGAGAGGTCCTCGCCTCCTCGCGGTGGGCGAGACACAGCGAGGCGGTGTTTCGAGGGCGGCGATGCTGAGAACTTCGACGTTGCAAAGCTCAACTCAGAATTTCTCGAGCTTCTGAGCAGGTGGTCGGATTGATTGACTTCGCGTTCACGACTTTTCGCTGAATCAGGGCGACCGGAACGATATTGGCGACCGGACGCACGCGTGGCTGAGTTCTTCTGGACGCGGGGGGTTCCCGTTGACTGCATACATGCATATAGTTGGCACCAGTGAGAAATCGGTTTCTTGCTGGATGTGGCGAGAGCGCCGCAGCCTCGCGCCCGAGCGACAACGGAGTCACCATGATCAGCACCACACGACGACAAGCATTTGGCCTCGCCCTCGGCGTCGCTGCGGGACTCAGTCTTGGCGCGTGCGGACGCGGCGAATCGGATACTGGGGGTGTGCAACTTCGCCTCGCCTGGTGGGGCAACAACGAGCGCACGAAACTTATGAATGCAGTCATCGCAGGCTTTGAATCCGCGAACCCGGGAGTCACCGTCAAGGGAGAACCAGGCGACATCGACGGGTACTTTGATCGACTCGCAACCACTGTCGCCGCAAAGCGAGCGCCGGACGTCTTCACCTTGGGTGGCGCCTACCCCAGCGAATACGCAGGTCGAGGTGCGCTACTGGATCTCAACACCGTGAAGGCCGACCTTGACCTCACTCACATCGACTCGACGGGTCTCGCAAGTGGTGCAATCGACGGGGTTCAATACGGCGTCATCAATTCCACCAACGCTATCGCTGTCATTGCGAACCCCGCTGTGGTCGCTGCCGCGGGCCTAGAAATGCCCGACGACACCACTTGGACCTGGGATGACTTCATCTCTCTCGGCACGGAGATCACGAAATCCAGCCCGTCGGGCACCTACGGAGTGCAGGCCACGCTCGACCACAACAACACTGACCTCATCGCAAGGCAACATGGTGAGCGGTTGTTTACCGAGAGCGGCGGCCTCGGCATCTCCTCCGACGTCCTCACCACGTACTTTGAAATCGCTGAGAAACTGTCGTCGAGTGGTGCCATGCCCGAACCCGGCCTCGCACAGGAGCAACTCGGCGTCAGCCTTGAGCAATCTCTCATGGCGCAGGGAAAGGCGGCCTTCTGGATTACGTGGAGCAACTCACTCGACGCGCTCGCTGCCGCTGCAAAAACAGATCTGCGACTACTGCGCGTGCCCGGCGATACTCCACGCACGGGCATGTGGTTGCAGCCCTCGCAGTTCTACTGCATCTCGGCACAGACCGAGCATCCACGTGAGTCTGCGCGCCTGCTCGACTATCTCGTCAATAACGTGGAAGCCGGTGCCATCCTCGGTATGAATCGTGGCGTGCCCGCCAACGCCACTATTCGCGACGCCATCGCACCGGACCTCAGCGCAGCGTCCATTCAGCAGTTGGAGTACATAGACCTGATCGCGAAATTGGACATGCCACCCACCTATCTTGGCCCCGCGGGGGCCAGCCAGATCGAAGACATAACGGCCCGCGCCCTTTCGGACCTCTCGTTTGGTCGATTGAGTGTCGCTCAGGCCACCTCCCAGTGGTTGCGCGAATCGCAAGCGGCCATCGCGTGACCATCGCTGCCGACCCGGGTGGCTTCGCTGCCGAATGGGCCCACCACGGGGTGCAGTTCGCATCAAGCAACATCACCCTAGAGCGCGCTCACCAGCGCGCGGTCGCCGAACTCGGAACCTCCATCGCACACCTGGATGATGGTCCACCGGTGTTGCTCGAAGGTGGCGCCTACCAGGGGTGCTGGTTGGAAAGTACGGGCGCCATCAGTGCCGAGGTACTCAGCCGATTCTTGCCCGATACGGCGCGCGCAACATTTGAGATCTTCGCACGCCACCAGCGATCCGACGGGTTGCTGCCCTACAAGGTCACGCGCGACGGGCCTGCGTTTACGCAAATTCAATTCGTCACTCCACAAGCCCGATCTGTCTGGAGCCATTTGGGCATCAACGGCCCGGACCCAGCCCTGGCGCGAACCATGACAGACGCTTTCGGCGCCTACGACGAGTGGCTAACGAAATACCGCACGTCTCGCGGTACCGAATGCATCGAGGCGTTCTGCACGTACGACACGGGTCACGATCTGTCGCCCCGCTTCTGGCACGTCCCCGACACGCCCCACGAGAATGACCCCACCCAAGTGAGCCCGGATTCGCCACTCTTACCGTTTCTCGCGCCCGACCTCACAGCCGCAGTCGCCTGCCAGCGCCGCTATCTCGCGCTCCTACTGGCCATGCGAGAAACTCCCACGGCACCTGACTACCTTTCCGCCGCCGCGTCCTGGCTCGACCGTGCCAAAGCAGCGGAACTGGCGCTCTTCGAACACTGCTTCGACCCAGTGGACCACTTTTTTTACGACAAGGACCGAACCGGACGGCACGTACGCGTACAGTCTGACGTTTTGCTTCGCGTACTGGCCTGCGAGGTGGGCGACGACCGCTTCTTCGACGTTGCCCTGGAACGCTACTTGCTCAACTCTCGCAAGTTCTATGCGAAGTACCCGTTCACATCGCTGGCACTCGACGACCCACGCTTCGACCCGGCCACGGCATACAACTCCTGGGGCGGCACAACGAACATGCTGTCACTGCTGCGCGCTCCGCACGCATTCGAGGCGCACATGCGAAATGTAGAACTCACTTGGGTGATGCAGCCGTCACTGCACGCACTCGCACGCAGCGAACGGTTCGCCCAAAACGTCAGCGCCTGGAACGGGGAGTCTGGCTACACCGAGGGATATTCGCCTGCGGTTCTCTGTCTCCTCGACTTTGTGGAGCGACTATGCGGAATCCAGCCGCGACCCGACGGCACCCTATGGTTTACGGGACTGACACCCTCCGAAGTGACGCACCGGCAGGCCGAGAACTCGACCGAATATGCGCGCAAGGTCGATGGGCACGAGTTCGTTCTGCTCAACGACGCGAATCGGTGCCGAGTGTATCGGGACGGCCACGAACTGGCTTCGGCGCCGCGCGGCACACGTCTCGTGACGGATCGCAAAGGCGCTCTGCTTGAGGTGCAGGGAATGCGCGCCACCGAGGTGGTGGGTGAACTAACCTACGCAGGACAGTCGTGGCCCCTCCTGATTGGACCGAATGAGGTGCTGACCTGTGCATCGTGGCATGACGAAGGGGGGGCTGGCCCTGCCCGCAGTCTCAAGCGCGTCCGACCGCCTTCGCTCGTGACGCCCACCTCGTAACGTCAGCACACAGCGACAAGCAACTTCTCTGAACTGGTTTCTTCAGGCACCCAGCGGAGTAGACTGGCCCCATCGGGAGCCCCCTGCCCGGTTGACGTGCATTCTCGCGCGTCGCGTAAGAAACCGCGCCGCAACGTTGCGGCTGTTTAACCTCCGTCGGGAGGAGACAGGGATGATTTCTATGTTTACACCATCGCTCAATCACGCCTTTACCCGCGGCACCCGTGGTGCCCGCCGGGCGCGGGCTGCCAGCGCGGCCGCCCTGGCGTCCGGCCTGATCGGGGCGGGGCTGCTCGGAGGTGCCCTGCTGGGCGCGACACCCGCCGCGGCCACGCCCGCAGAGCCCAGCGCCACCACCTACGTCAAGTATTCGTTCAGCGACCGCGTGTACGCGGTGCACGATGGCGGCAGCGGGGCGCCCTCGGAGTGGCTGAGTTACTCCGAGTGGGTCGCCGCGGGTCGCCCCACGCCCCAGGTCGTGACGAACGTTCCCGGGCAGACGGTCGAGCGCGACGAAACCAGCGCGCAGGTCTACCTCTACGTGGAGGCGGGAGAGCCGCGACTACACCTCACGCCCCAGCAGTGGGCCACCCTGGGCTACCCGGCGCCAGAGCTCTCGGGCAATAAGTTCTATGCCGCGCCCGGCGGCAAGACCGTCTTCAACCAGTTCGGCTATTTTGCGCCTGCACCCATCAAATTCGAGGACTGGGTGCACTACGGCGGCCCGCAGCCGAAGGTCGACGGCACGGTCGCGAGCTGGATGATCAAAACCTCCGCGGGCAATATCTACATCCAGTCGGGGGGCGGCGCCGATTGCGAGACCCGGTGGAAGCACGTCACGTATCAGGAGTGGGTCGACATGGGGACACCCAATCCGACCGGAACGCGCTCCAACTCAACCGACGCCTGTAACGCGCTGCCCGCACCCGGGCGGTAATCGGTTTACCCGATGACGGGGCGTCGGATACTCCACGTGGGGTACCCGGCGCCCTTTTCGTTGCCCTCTTCTGCGCCCGCGCCGAGAGTTGGAGGCCCCTATAGCCACCCCCGTGCTAGGGCGATGCGCGCCGCCGAATGCCGAGTGTCGGCCCCGTCTTGGCCATGGCCTGCGACAGGTAATTACGCACCGTGCCCTGAGCGAGGTGCAGCCGGTCGGCGACCTCGCGCACCGTCGCGCCGTCCGCCGCCGCCCGCAGCGCGTCGAGCTCGCGCTCTGTGAGCGGGCAGTCATTGACCAGCGCCGCACTCGAAATCTCGGGGTCGATGTAGCGCCGCCCCGAATGCACCGTGCGAATAATGGCGGCGAGCTCGTCGGGGTCCACCGATTTGCTGGCGAAGCCGCGTACACCCGCGGCGAGGGCCTGCTTCAGGACGCCCGGGCGGGCATGCCTCGTGAGCAGCACCGTCGGCAGGGTGGGCAGGTCACGGGCGAGGGCCATCACCACCCCGAGGCCGTCGAGCGCGTCGGCGTCGTCGGGGGTCGGCATGTCGAGGTCGGTAACGACGACATCGGGGCGAATCTCGGCGGCTAGCCGGACGGCCTCGGCCCCGCAGTGCGCCTGCCCCACCACGGTGAGGTCGTCCTCGAAGTCGAGCAGGGCCGCGAGGGAGCTTCGTAGCAGGTGCTCGTCGTCGGCGAGCAGCACTCGAATCATGGGAGCCTACCCGTGACGGTGAACCATCCGTCCGTGCACTGAGCGCTCAGGGTGCCCCCTCGGGCGGAGAAGCGATTGCTGAGATTCGCGAGCCCCCGCATGCCCTTGAACGGCTTCGCGCCGTCGTTGCGCATGCTCACGAGCCCGGGCGCGAGCGTCACCTCGACGTGCGTCGCCGTCGCATGACGAAGCAGGTTGGTGGTGGCCTCCCGCCGCAGGATGGCGAGCAGTTCGTCGCTCGCGTCGGCGGCCTCGCCCGCGCATTGCCACTCGATGCCTGCGGCCCTAGAGAGCTGCTCGGCGTTGGCGAGTTCGAAGCCAATGTTCATCTCCCGTTCTCCCGTCGCGAGACTGCGCGTTTCGCGCAGCGCCTGTTCCACGAGGTGCTCGGCCTCCTCCAGGCGCGCGGCGGCGGCCTGCGGGTCGCTCGGAATCGGCTTACGGGCCACGCGCAGCGAGAGCTTCAACGCATGCAGGGTGTGACCTTGAATGTCGTGCAGGTCGCTCGCGAACCGCTACCGCTATTGCAACAACGCGAGCTCACCCTCGGCCTTGCGCGCACGATCCACGTGCTCCGTGAGGGCCCACTGATACGAGTTCGCCCACGTCGCGCAGCCCGTGACGCCGCACGTGATCGCCGCGCTCACCAGCCACGGGCGCCAATCTTCGGCGGGCCGCAGCAGCGCCACCACCAGTAGCGGGGCAAAGACGACCGCGAGGCACACGGCGGCAACTCGCGTGAGGCGTCGCGTGCCGGGTTGAGCGAGAATGCCGAGGGCGATGCTCGCGGGCACGACATCCATGACGTCGCCACGGGTCGGCACGCTCACGTACCACCAGGCGACCGCGACGGCGGTGGCAGCCAGGGCGAGCGGACGCGGCGGGGTGCGCTGCCACCACAGGGTGAGCTGCCACCACAGGGTGAGCCACAGGGCGGCGGCGCTGGCGCAAAGGGCGCCCGCGAGGTGAGTGGTATCGGGTTGACGGTCGGCGAAAACCACGACGATGGCGGCAACCGTGCCTACCAGCGTGACGGTGACGTAGCGCCGCATGGATTGCAGGGGAACGCGAGTGGAGGCGATGGCCATAGCACCCACATAACCCCACGCACGGGTGTCCGCGCGGTCGCCCCACGAAACCCCATGACATTTGTCAGAAAGATCTGAGCGCGACGTCACTGTTCGTGGCAGGCGGCCCGGAGCAGGCTGGAGCCATGAACTCACACGTCTTATCAGCGCAGCGCTTCGAGTACACCTACGCCGGCGGTCACCACGCGGTTCGTGGCATCGACCTGTCGATTCGCGAGGGCGAAATCTACGCCCTCCTCGGCACGAACGGGGCGGGCAAATCCACCACCCTCGAAATGGTGGAGGGCTTCCGCCAGCCCACCGCAGGCCGGGTCACGGTATTCGGGGGCGACCCGCGCGACCGGGCCCAGACGCGTCCGCAGATGGGAATCATGCTGCAGGAGGCGGGGTTCGCGGCGGACGCCACGGTGGCCGAGTCGGTGCGCCTCGCGGGCGCCCTCTCGGGCCGCTCCGACACCGTCGAGCGGGTGCCCGACACGGTGGGCCTCGCCGAAAAGGCCCGGACGCGCGTGGGGCAGGTTTCCGGCGGAGAGCGGCGTCGGCTTGATTTCGCGTGCGCCTCGTGGGGCTCGCCTCGACTGCTGTTTCTCGACGAACCCACGACGGGCCTCGACCCCTCGGCTCGCGCGCAACTGTGGGAGGCCGTGCTGGACCTGCAGGCGCGCGGCACCACAATCGTGTTGACCACGCACTATCTCGAAGAGGCCGAGCGCTACGCGAATCGCATCGGCGTGATGCGCGCGGGCCAGCTACTGCGCGAGGGCACCGTGAGCGAACTGGCGCGGGGGTCGAGCACGACGATTCGCTTCACGATGCCACGTGATCCCGCAGCGACCGCGAACCTGCCCCTGCCGTTCACGGCGGCCGAGGCGGGCACCGCGGTGATCACCACCGAGAATCCGCAGGCCGACATGGCTCGACTGCTCGCCTGGGCCACCGAGGCCCAGGTCACGCTGGCCGACCTGCGCGTCGAAGCCGCCAGCCTCAACGATCTCTTCACCGACCTCGCCACCACGAACTCGTAGGAGCCCTCATGTGTGCCATCGCCCTTTCCGAACTGTCGATGCTGAGCCGCAACCGCGTGGTTGCCTTCTCGGCCCTGCTCGTGCCCCACGTCTTTGGTGCCTTCTTCGTCTACCGCGGCGGCACCATGGCAGGCGGTGGCGGCGCTGTCGCCCCCATTCAGGTGATCATGATGAGCGTCATGGGCGTGTACGTCACGGCCACGACGACGCTCGCGGCGCGGCGGAAAACGCTGTTCCTGAAGCGGCTGCGCAGCGGCACCGCGTCAGATGCCAGCGTCATGACGGGTCTCGTGGCCCCGATCATCGCGGTCAATGTGGTGCAGGTTGTGGTGGTGCTGGCGTGCCTCGCGGTGGCCGTCGACGCGCCCGCCCTGCCCGCGGCGGTGACGCTGGGTGTGGTGCTTACGCAGCTCTTGTTCGCAGCGCTGGCGTTCGCGACGGCGGGCGTCACCTCCTCGCCCGAGCACGCTCAATACACCACCCTGCCCGTCTTTCTGGTGGCCGTGGGCGTCTCGGTGTGGGTGTCGGCGACCGGGCTGACCGACTACACGTGGCTGAAGCTCGCGCTACCTGGCGGCGGCGTGGGGCACATCGTGAGCGCGGGGTGGTCGGGAGACTGGGGCGTGGAAGCGACCGCCTCGGTGGGGCTCTCCCTCGCGTGGGTCGTGGTCGCGGCGGGTCTGGCCTGGCGCATGTTCCGCTGGGAGCCGCGCCGCTAGCCGCGGTTGGCGACGGCAGGGGAGGGCGGGCGTGCGATGAGCCCGCCTCAGCCCTTCACCCGCAGGTGCTCGCGGACCCCCGGCACGGCGAATTGGACGCGACCGTGGCCCGCGGGCTCGATCAGCCCGGCATCGATCATCCGGGCCCGGTAGTTGGCGACGGCGCTGGCGGTCATGCCGAGCCGTCGGGTCAGGTCCGCGGAGAGGCTGTAGGCGTCGTCAACGGCCATGGCCGCCAGGTACTCGCGGTCGCGGGCGGAGACGGTGGCGAGCGCTGCCTCCACCACGGTGCGCGCGTAGCGCGACTCCGCGGCCGCGATGGCGCGATCCACGGCGGGGGTGTCGAGGCTGTGGTGGGCGGTCTCGGCTTCGCGCCACAGGTAGTAGCCCACCAGCTGGATCAGGAATGGGTAGCCGCCGGTCGCTTCGCTCGCGCGCATCAGGTCGTCTTCGCCGACGCGGATGCCGCCAGCGGCGAGGGTGGCGGCGAGTGAGTCGCGCACCTCGTTGACCGAGGCCGAGTGCAGGTCGATCTTGTCGGCGCGGCGCAGAAACGTGGCGACGCCCTCGTTGAGCAGGTCAGATATCGCCGATGGCAGCCCTGCGAACACTAAGCCGATGGGGAGGTCGGCCTGGATGCAATGCTGCACCACGGCCGAGAGTTGGGCTAGTTCGGTGCGGTCGGCGGCATGGACCTCGTCGACGCTGAGGATGAGACCGGTGCGGTGCTCGGCGAGGCGGTTCAGCAGCTGTTCGAGGTTTTCGCGCCACGCGACCTGCCGCTCGGGAGGGAGCGCGGTGGTGACTCCAAAGCCAGCGAACGTTGCGCCGATGACGCGGCGCGGAGCCGGGCCCGCGCCGAGTTCGTTGAGTTGTGTCGCGGTGGCGGCGTCAATGCGCGCCATGAAGCCTGGCGTGGCGGTTTCGGTCAAGACGAGCCACCCGTGGCGGCGGGCAATCTCGTGGGCTTGGCCGAGCATGACGGTCTTGCCGATGCCTCGGGTGCCCGAGAAGATCGTGATGAGTCCGGGCGCGCCGGCGCCGAGGTCGAGTCCGTACTCGAAGTCGTTGAGCAAGTTGGCGCGGCCGACCAGGTCGGGTGGGTTGGCTCCGGCGGAGGGGCGAAAGGGATTCTGCATGGGACTCCCATGAGCGGCTATGAGTCTTGTGAATCTTATGAGTTTTATGAGTTTAAAGAGCGCGGCGCGAGGCGGTCAACCAGGAGCCATCACTGAGTGCGGGCCCTTCGCAGGCCACGCCCCCTTCACCCCTCGCGACGCCTCACGATCTCGTTCACCCAGATCGGCACGAACGGCGAAGTGCAGTTCGGCGGGGTCGGGTAGTCGCGCAGCACGCCGAGCCGTTCGCCCATCTCAAGCACGCGGCCCCGCAGCTCAGGGTGCTCGATGCCGATGGTGCCGAGGCAATAATTCATGGCCCACATCAGCCGCTCCGGGGCGCCCAGAATCTGCGCGTCGATGCGATCGAGCAGGTTGTGGAGGTCGATGCCCTCTGGGCGCTTCGCGACCCGATCGGTCGTGAGCGCCCAGCCCGCGCTCGCGATCACGGGGTCGGCGTCGGCAAACCAGCGAACGCGCAGTCCCTCCACGTGTTTGCTCTTCTTGACGGCGTTGACGAGCAGCCAATCGTGCACCTTCGGCGTGCGCGCGTCGCGCAGCATCGCGTCGAGGTCGTCCGCGCCGAACTCGCGGGCGCGGCAGATCAGCAGCGCGAGCAGTCGCGCGGCGGTGTCCCCGGTGGCCCACAACTCCAACGCCAGCGGATGCTGGGTCTTCAGCCGCTTGGCGACGGCCCGCAGTTTGGTGAGGTTAACGGCGTGATCGTCGCCGTGGCGCTGGTTGACCGCGAGAATCTTGGGGTCGGCTAGCGCCTGCAGCTCGGCGAGCAGCGAGGCCACCGTTTCGGGCGCCGCAGCGGACGCCCCGGGGGCTGGGTTGGCTGGGTTTTCGGTCATCTCGGGTCTCCTCCGGTCGGCTGCCGCATCAGTCTAGCCAGCGGGCCACGCGGCGTCCGGCCCCCAACCACTGAACGCGGCGCGCCCGGCTAGGAGGCGGCGCGTTCGAGAAACTCCACCACGCGGGTCGGGTCGGGCAGGCCGTGCGGGTGGTGGTCGCCGCCCGGCTTGAGAATGACCTCGACGGGCGAGCCGGCCTGACCGAGAAAATCGGCGAGCACCTCGCCGTTGCGTTCGAACGGCACCACCGAATCGGCGTCTCCCGACACGAGGATCACGGGGATCCGAGAGGCGGCGAGCGGGATCCAGCCGCTGCGCGGGTCCGTGGCCTCGAGTTCGGCGCGCGACTGCCGGTAGGCGCGCAGCACGTCCGCGACGTCGCGGGGGCTCTCGGGTGCGCCCCCTCCGCCTGCGGGCCAGGTGCGCAGGTCAACTACGGGGGCGTCGAGGTAGAGTTCGTCGACGCAATCGGGGTAGGCAGTAGCGAAGCGCAGGGCCGTGAAGCCGCCGCGGCTGAGGCCGATCAGGGCGCCGCGCTCGGCGAGGTCGAAGCGCTGGCACACGTGTTGCACGAAGCGATGCAGCACGCGCACCGCGGGGGGAGAGCCGTACAGGCGGGGCAGGCGCAGAAAGGKGAGGGTCCAGCCGCGCCGCACGAGTTCGCGATCTACCTCGTCAAACGCGCCGAAGAACTCGGTGCGTAGCGCCCACTTGCCGTGGGGGCGCTCGGGGGTGACCACGATGGCCTCGCGGCCCGCGAACCAGAACTCGTGCCGCGTGCCGTAGTCGAGATCGCGGGTGCGTACCGCATCGCGCTGCGGGGCGAGCCGTGCCACGAGCGCGGGCCGGGCCGCTCGGGCGGCTTTGAGGGCGGACGCCGAGCTGGTGGCGTCGGCCGTGACCCCCGGGTTTGTGTGACCGCATTCCTCGCGCAGGGCGACTGAGGGGCGGTGCACCCAGTCGATCACCTCGGGGTCGAGGGGCTGCTCGGGGGGAGACGAGAGGGTGATACCGAAAACGTCGGCGAGCAGAGCCTGCGCGATGACCGCGTGTCCGCGCTCGTCGGGGTGGATGCCATCGCTCGTCCCGGGGAGCGGGGTAGTGGCGTCGAACCACGCGCGGGTGTCGACCACGACCTGCGCCTCGGGCACGCCTCCATCGAGCAGCCAGGTTCGGTAGCGTTCGAGAACGGCATCGTAGCCCGCGAACGGTTGGCGAAAACTGTACTCCTGCAGGGGGCGACCGTCGGGAACAGTAATCTCTGGGCCCAGGGCGGAACCGCAAAACGGGGGCGGGGTCCACAGCGCGAGCGGAACATCGCGGCGGGTGACGGCGGCGGCCAACTGCCGCATGCCGCGCTGATAGGCGGCGAAGCGCTGCTCGTCGAACGGGGCGAAGATCGCGTCGTTGAGACCGTACGAGGCGATCACGAGGTCAGGCAGGGTTTCGTTGAGTACCCGGTCGAGGCGCTGAATGAGGCTGGGGCGAGGGAACGGCTGCTCGGTTTCGGAGAGTCCGCTCACGGTTTCGCTCGGCAGGCCCAGGTTGAGAATCGAGAGTTCACGCTCGGGAAAATGCGCCAAAAGGTGCTGGGCGATGTGATTCACGAAGTGCCCGGCCGCAGTGACCGAGTCGCCCAGAAAGAGAATGCGCGCCTCCGGGCCCTCGGGCACCAGTGGAAAGAGATTAATGAGTTGCACGTGTCCTCCCCATTGAGGGTGCGTATAAGTGACTATGAGTTACCTAAGATTTATATCTCATACATCTGACGTTTACTGCTGAGATTGACAATTCACTCGATGGGGCCTGCAAAAATAATTAACGTGCGCCCGCTTCGGCCTCAGCAGATTTGCGAGGCACGGCACTAATAGCGGCGCGGTCCCGAACGGTTGCCGCGCAGCGCGTCTCGTTGTTGCGCCAGTTCACGCGCCACGCGGACGCGCCGCACGAGCGTCTTGACCCGCAACGGCAAGCCGACGAGCACCATCAGCACCCCCAGGCACACGGCGAGGACCGACACGAGATAGGCCACGATATAAGGGGCCAGGGGGTCGACCGAGAGGTAGTTCAGCCGATCAAGGGCTTCCGGCAACTGCAGGTCGTAGGCGCGTCCGCTCGTAACTGCCGCCCCCGCCCAGCCCAGCACCCCGAGGGAAACTCCGAGCAGGGGCAGCGCATCCCACTGGGCGCGGCGCCGGGCGGCTGCGCCCTGAGCGCGGGCGTGCTCAAGTTCAAGCGAGCGGCGCGCGAGCGGCCAGTACAGGCACAGCATTGCGGCACCCAACGTGAGGCCCGTGATCAGCAGCAGGACAATGGGCAGGACCACAATGTCGGTGTACTCCATGTCGCTGGGCCACCAATAATGACTGCCGCGGCGTTCCGCGCGGGCGGCGAGAACTGCCGAACGGCCCAGCGGCAGATACGCGAACAGCGGAGCCACGAGCGAGATCATAGCTACGAAGCCGAGGGGGAACGCGACGCCACGGATGAACACTCGGGTCTTGCCATCGACGTGATTTCTGCGCACGGCGGCCTCGATCAACCCGACCACACACACGAGGGAGGGGCCAGCCTGCATAAGTTGAGGCAGCAGCCGATCTCCGCCCGCGTCCGCGAGACTCTGCACGATTCCCGCGACCGTGCCCGCGGTCAGAATCACCAACGCGACCACATACGGTGGCGTCAGTTCGCGGCCCATGCTGCGCAGGAACGGGCGCAGGGAGCGGCGGCGGGGCGGGGGCTTCATGGGTTCCTAGGTTACGAGGCAAGGGGTGCGCTGGCGTCACCCCGCGGGCACCTCTATTGCAACACGGCGAGCGATTCGCGCGGAATCGAGCGGCCCGTGCGCAGGTCAACGAAGTGCGGTTCGCCGTCGCGGACCAACTCGAGCTGGCTGCCAACCGGGAAATCCCACACCGCCAGCAGCATCGGCTCCAGTGCGCTCAACTCGCGGTAGTCCACCACCACCCAGTTGTTGCCATCGCTCAGGTACTCGGTGGTATCGACGGCGCTGAGGAGTCGCCAGCCGCTGTCGGGGGCCCTGGCCCCGGCCTCGCGGTCCAACCAGCGGATCGGTGCGAGGCCCAGGGCCACGTTGCGCGTCGTCACGCACGCCCCCGCGTGCTGAATGGCTGGTTGTCGTCGCCTCATGTCTGCCCCCGAACCTCGATGTCTTCGCCCGTTTTCGCCGCCGCTGTCTGCACGCAACAGGTGCGTAGGGGCGGGGCGCTAGGGACAGGCTAGTTCGGCGCGCAACCGCGCAACAGGGGGAGAACCCCCCATGCTCGCCCGAGATACGCGCCTACGGGGAGGGCGTGGCGGCGTCGCTGTCACGCGAGGTCATGGGCTTGCGGCGCAGCGCAGGTTTTTCGATGACATGCCACGACACGTACGCAACGGCGGCGCTGATGGCCAGCCCGATGCACACCTTGAGGGTGCCGTTCAGGGTGGAGTCGCGCAAACCCACGTGGATCAACACGTTGACGATCAGCATGTGCCAAATATAGATGCCGAAGGAGAGATCTCCGAGGCGCTGCGTGAAGCGATGCAGGAACGCCGGACCGGCCGTTCCCACGCACATGATGATGTACGCGAGCGGAACGGCTTGCAGCGCGGCCTTCAGACCCGCAGAGGTACCGACTTCTCCGAGCCGCCAGAACCAGAGGGCAAAGTGCAGTACGACCGCACCGGCGCAGGCCCACCAGTTCACCATCCACGGCCGCCAATAGCGACGCAGATTCGCGCCCAACCAGAACAGGTACAGGTACGGGAGGAACGAGAACGTGACGAAGGGCTGGAGGGGTCCAAACATGGTGGATGCCCAGCCGGGTACCAGCGACGTCACCAGCGCGGCCAAGGCCACCACCCACACCACGGTGTTGGTTACCGCCCAGTTTCGGAGGGCTGCGAGCGCCAGCAGCGGCACCACGAGGTAGAAGCTGACCTCTACGGGAATCGTCCAGAGGCTGCCATTGGGGTTGCCGACGCCGAAGCCGTGAAACTCGGGCGGGGCATACACATTGGTGAGCGTGAGGTTTTGCACCACCCAGCGCCAGAATGTCGAATGCTGGAGAGTGCCCCACGTGATGAATCCCAGGACGGCCAGGACGGCGACGGCGGTCAGCAGGTACGTGTAGATGGCGGGTATGATGCGCAGCCCACGGTTGGCATAAAACGCCCACCAGGGACGCTTCTTCTGCGCCCAGGTGGTTGCCGAGCCAAAGATCATGAGGCCGCTCATGATGAAAAACATGGCGACGCCGTCAAACTTGAAGTAGATCCAACTGCCCTGGATGAAGAAGAACTCGCCCTTCAGATGCACCACGGTGTGCACGAGTACGACGCTCGCCGCCGCCCATAGGCGCAAGAAATCAAAGCAGTCCGTCCGCCCCCCGGCACGGGGCGCAGAAGTGAGTTTGGCAGTCAATGCGGCACTCTGCATGGTGCTCAACGGGCGATACTTTCTTCAGGGCAGTAGCAAAAACCTCAAGGCGCAATTCACCCTGGCGTACTTCCACCATATCGCCTCGCTGCAACGGGCAAAACTGCAGCGATACGAATGTTGCGCGGCCAACAGGTGGCCGGAGCGTCCGCCCTCGCAAAATATACCCTCCACGGCACCCACGAAGTGACCGCCTAACCGCCCCGAACTGCGGTTATGACCGTGCATTTCCCGCCCGGTGACCGATGATGAACGCGCGGGCGGCGCGAGCACGGCCGCGAGCGTACTCTCGAAGCACTCTTACACCTACACCCGGTACCCGAAGGAGTGATTATGACCGCCCCCACCCAGGCAGGGTTTTCGACCGCCCAAGTGCACGGAGGATTCACGCAGGAGTCCGCGGGCGCGCGCATCACTCCGATCTACCTCACCAACGGGTTTCTGTTCGATAGCTTCGAGGAGGCCCGCGACCGCTTCAGCGGCGACGCCGACGGCTTCTTCTATTCGCGCTACGGCAACCCCACCGTCGCGGCCGTCGAGCGCAAGCTCGCGGGCCTCGAAGGCGGAGTCGACGCCCTCGCCGTGGCGAGCGGGCAGGCGGCGCTCTCGATTGCGTTTCTCACCCTGCTCTCGGCGGGAGACCACGTGGTCTCGGCGTCGAGCATCTATGAGGGCACTCGCGGCCTGCTCACCGACGACTTCTCGCGCTTTGGCATCGACGCGACCTTCGTCGCCGACCCCAGCGACCCCGCCGCCCTGCGCGCCGCGCTCACCGACCGCACGCGAGTGGTGTTCGTCGAATCGATTCCCAACCCCCGCAACGACGTTCCCGACTTCGCGCTGATGGCCGAGATCGCCCACGAGGCCGGCGCGGCCCTGCTCGTCGACAACACCCTCGCCACGCCCTACCTGCTGCGACCCATCGAGCACGGCGCCGACGTCGTGGTGCACTCCACCAGCAAGTACCTCTCGGGCCACGGTTCGAGCCTCGGCGGCGTCGTGATCGACGCCGGCACCCTGCCCGAGTTTGGGCAGCGCGCCCGCGAGCTCGCCGGACGCCTCGGCCCCACCCTCTCCGCCTTCAACGCTTTCCTGCTGGCCCAGGGCATGGAGACGCTCTCGCTACGGATGCGCGAGCACAGCCACAACGCCCTCGCGGTCGCGGCGTGGCTGCGCGACCGGCCCGAAGTCGCGAGCGTGCACTATTGCGGCCTCGAAGGCGACGCGGGCTATGACCTCGCCCAGCGTTACCTGCCCCGCGGCCAGGGCGCGGTGCTGCTCGTGACCCTGCACGGCGGCCTCGAGGCGGCGCGCTCCGTGGTCAATCGCGTTCAGCTGTTCAGCCACATGACCCACCTCGGCGACGTGCGCTCGCTCATCATGCACCCCGCGAGCACGACCCACACGCACGTCGAACCCGCCGACCTCGCGGCGCGCGGCATCGGCCCCGGCACCCTGCGCCTCTCGGTCGGCATCGAAGACATCGGCGATCTCACCGCCGACCTCGACCAGGCCCTGACCGCCCCGTACTCGATCCACTCTTCGTAAAGGACGCCCCCGTGGCCCGTTTGCAACACTTCGGCTGGTTTTTCTCGCGCGGCTTTGGCCCCCAGGCCTGGGGCCGCGAGGACTATCGCTGGGGCTACGACTGGAAGCGCCCCGACCTCTACGTGCAGGCCGTGCAGCAGCTGGAGCAGGCCGGTCTCGACCTCGTGATTTTGGAGGACGCCCTCTCGCTCGGCAGCGAGCAGGCCATCGACCTGCGCGTACGCGGCGCCTACGGAGGCCCCAAGCACGACCCCCTGCTGCTCGTGCCGTACCTGCTGAACGCCACGCGGCACCTCGGCTTCGTGCCCACCATCAACCCCGGTGCGACGCCCCCATACCTGGCCGCGCGCCAGGCAGCCACCCTGCACCACCTGAGCGGTGGCCGCTACGGGCTCAACGTGGTCACCGACACCGCGAGCAGTCGCCACTTCGGTGTGCCGCAGCTCGGCCACGACCAGGCCTATGACCGCGCCGACGAATGGGCGCGCGTCGTGCGCCAGCTGTGGCATTCGTGGGGCGAGGGTGCCTACATCAACGACCCCGAGACCGGCCGTTTCGCCGACTCGACCCGCATCGACGCCTTTCAGCACCGGGGCGAGTACTACGAGGTCGCGGGCCCGCTGAACGCCGTGCCGTTCGACGACGGCGACCCCGTGATCGTCTCGCCCGGCGGGTCGCCGCGGGGTATCGGCTTCGCCGGCGCGCAATCGACGGTGCAGCTCGCGCTCGCTCCGTTGACCGTCGACTCGGTGACGGGCTACCGGCAAAAGGTGGTCGAGGCGGCACTCGCGGCGGGGCGGGCCGCGTCCGATATCAAAACCCTGTTCGTCTTCAAACCCGAGATCGTCGCGAGCGACGACGAGGTAGACCGCATCGTCGCGGCCAGCGAAAACCCCAGCGACGAGCAGCTTGCCGCCATTTTGTTGGGTCAGTCGAGCGACCTCGAAACCGACCTGACGGGCCTCGATTGGGAGAGCCCCCTCGACCCCGAGGCCCTGTTCGGCGATCACGTGTCGCGGGGCTCGATCAAGGGGCTGCTCGCGGGAGCCGAGTCGTTTGCCGACCACACGCTGCGCGAACTGCTCGTGCGGCACGCGCGCAAGGGGCGGGCCGCCGACCGCGCGGGCTGGGTCGGCACGGCCGAACAGATCGCCGACTACATCGAGGAGTTCGGCGAGGTCGCGAACAACGACGGGTTCATCTTCTCGGGCGACCTGCACCCCGTGACGGTGCATCGCATGCTCGACCAGCTCGTGCCCGTGCTGCGCCGCCGCGGCCTGCTGCGGCGCGAGTACGGCGACGGCAACCTGCGCGGCAATTTGCTAGATTTCTGACATGCCAGATCAGCCCGACGCGCCCGCCGCGCCCGACCCCACCGAGTGGCCCGCCACCGCCGAGGCGCTCATGCGCTCGCGGTTCGAGGCCTACCGGCGCGGCGACCTCGACTGGATCATCGCCACGTGGCACCCGCGCACCCTGCCGAGCGATGTCAACCTCGACAACAATCCGCGGTGGCGGGCCCTGCAGATCGTCGACACGGTCGCGGGCGGCGAGCACGACGAGTTCGGCATCGTCGAGTTTCGCGCCACCTACCTCTGCGACGCCGGGCACGGCGTGATGCACGAGCGCTCGCGGTTCGAGCGGGTCGACGGGCGCTGGGTGTACGTCGACGGCGGCATCTTCGAATAACCCGCAACGAGCGGCACGCGCCTGTGCCACACTGGGGCGATTAGCGCGGACGCCCCGGCCACGCGTGGCCGGCATGCACCGTACCAGCCCAATTCAGTGCACGGGAGCCACCATGTCTATCACCACTTGCCTCTGGTTCGACGGCCAGGCCGCTGACGCGGCCGAGTTCTACGTCTCGTTGTTTGACGACAGCCGCATTCATGCGACCGCCACCTACCCCGAGAACTTTCCCGAGATCGGCGGTACCGTGATGACGGTCGAGTTCGAGATCATGGGGCAGCAGTTTCTGGGCCTCAACGCGGGACCGGGCCACCCACACTCCGATGCCGTGTCGTTCCAGATTCCGTGCGACGACCAGGCCACCATCGACCGCTACTGGGATGCCCTGGTGGCCGATGGCGGAGCCGAGAGCATGTGCGGCTGGTGCGTCGACAAGTTCGGCATCTCGTGGCAGATCACGTATGCGCGCATGGGCCAACTCATGAAAGACCCGGCCACCGCGCCCGCCGTCTCGCAGGCCATGATGCAGCAGCGCAAGATGATCGTGGCCGACCTCGAGGCGGCGGCGGCAGGCGCCTAGCCCAGCGACGCCAGGGCGAAGACGCCGAGGGCGATCGCGAATCCCATGATGCCGATCAGGGTCTCGATGACCGTCCAGGTCTTCAGCGTGGTTTTCACGTCCATGCCGAAGAAACGGCCGACCAGCCAGAAGCCCGAGTCGTTGACGTGGCTGCACGCGACCGAACCAGCCGCGACCGCCACCACGAGAGCCGCGAGCTGCAGGCCGTTGTAGTCGCCCGCCATCACGATGGGCTGGGTGAGCGCGGCGGCGGTGGTCAGGGCGACAGTGGCCGAGCCCTGGGCGATGCGCAGGATCAGCGAGATCAAGAAGCCCGCGAAGATGACGGGCATGCCGAGGCCGTCGAGGCTGTCGCGTAGGGCGTCGCCGACGCCCGAGTCGCGCAGCACGCCACCGAACATGCCGCCCGCGCCCGTGATCAGGGTGACCGAGCAGATGGGGCCGAGGGCCCCGTCGAGGGTCTTCTCGAGCACGGTGCCGTTCATGCCGCGGCGCGTGCCGAGCACGATGCCGGCCACGAGCACGGAGATCAGCAGGGCCACGGGGGTCGTGCCGATCACCATGAGGTACTTGACCACCGAATTATCGGCGCCGATGGCGCCCGAGCGGGCCAGCGTGTCGAGCCCCGTGTTCATGAAGATCAAGATCAGGGGGATCAACAGCACGAACACGATCGTGGAGAAGGCCGGCGGGTGCTGCTTTTCCTCCTCGTCGGCGGTGCCGAGAATCGCGGGAACGGGCAGCACGATGCGCTTGCCGATCCACAGGCCGAACAGGTAGCTCGTGACGTACCAGGTGGGAATCGCCACGACGAGGCCCACCAGGATCACGAGGCCCACGTTGGCGTCGTAGAACACGCTGGCCGAGACGGGGCCCGGATGGGGCGGCGAATAAATGTGCATCACCGAGAACGCGCCCGCCGCGGGCAGGCCATACTTCAGCACGCCGCCACCCATGTTCTTGGCGACCGCGAAGATCACCGGCAGCATCACGACGAGGCCCGCGTCGAAGAAGATTGGGAACCCAAAGATCAGCGACGCGACGCCGAGCGCGAGGGGAGCGCGTTCCTTGCCGAACGCGAGAATCAGGCGGCTCGCGAGCACGTGGGCGCCGCCCGAGATTTCCACGAGTCGGCCCAGCATGGCACCGAGGCCGACCAGCAAAGCGACGGAACCGAGCGTCCCGCCCAAACCGCCCGTGATGGTCGACGGAATGTCCTCGGTGGGCAGTCCCGTCGCGACGGCGGTGAGCAGCGAGACGATGGTGAGCGCGAGAAAAGCATGCACCTTGAAGCGCATGATCAGCACGAGCAGGACGGCGATGGCACCGGCCGCGATGAGCAGGAGGGGAGTGGTGCCGAGGGTCTGCGTCCATTCGGGTTCGACGGCGCGCGTGACCAGGGGAAGTGGGGTGTGCATGGGAGGCCTTCGGGGGAGCGGATGAGGATCCCACTGTAGCGCGTGACGATTCGCCATCTATTCAATCGGAGTGCATTGAACCTCGCCCGCGCGGGGCGCAATTGTGCCACGATGAGGCCCCGGGTTGCTGCCGTCGTCGCACCTGCGACCGAGAGACCCCCGATTAGCAGCCCATGCGACATCAGGAGGATACATGCCACTCACCACCTGCCTCTGGTTCGACGACGACGCCGAAGCGGCCGCGCACTTCTACGCGGAACTCTTTGAGGACGGCAAAGTCGGCGCCGTGACGCCGTACCCCGACGGCACCCCGGGCGCGCCCGGCTCGGTCATGACGGTCGAATTCGAGATCATGGGTCAGCAGTTCGTCGGCGTGAACGGCGGCCCGGAGTTTCCGCAGACCGAGGCCGTCTCGTTTCAGATTCCCTGCGACACGCAGGAACAGATCGACTACTACTGGGAGCGCATCACGGCGGGCGGTGGCGAGGAGAGCCAGTGCGGGTGGTGCAAAGACAAGTTCGGCGTCTCGTGGCAGGTGGTGTACACGCAACTGATCGAGCACTTCAGAAACCCCCGCACGGCGGCCGCGGTGCAGGAGGTCATGCTGCAGATGCAAAAGCTCGACGTGGCGGCCGTCGACGAGGCCGCCGCGGCGGCCCTCGCGGGTGACGGGCCGCGGCCCCTGTCGCGCCACATCAACAACCGAGAGGTCCAGCGCGATATAACCCTGAGTTAGTTCGCGGTGCGGTGAGCTGCAGTCGGGTGCAGTTTGCCTGCATAATGGCAGGAGTGCCGGTTTCCGGCAGCCCTACCGTGGCGGCCCGCTGCGGCAACAGTGCGAGGCATCGCGCCTCCCGACGCAACGACGTTCAATGCAGAATCAGTTGTCACCCCCGCCCGCCGGGGCCACCCTTCACCTCTTCGTGCTGCAGGCCCGCGCCCACTCGCGCGACCCCGCGGCCAATCTCGACTGCATCGCCGCGGCGGCCTCGCGCTGCCGCGACGCCGCGGCGAGCGAGTTCGGCGAGGCACCCCGCGTGCTGGTCACTCCCGAACTCTTCGTCTCCAATTACGACCCTCCTAGCCTCGAGGGCAGTTTCGGCCCCGCCGAATCGGACGCCGCCGTGGCCCGGCTGCGCGACATCGCCCGTACCAGCGGGGTCGCGCTGGTCGCGAGCCTGCCGCTATTCAACGCAGGCGCCCGCCACATCGGCGCCGTGTTCGTGCCGCCGGATGACGCGAACCAGGAGGTGCGCTACCTCAAGACGCACCTGTTCGGCGACGAAAAGCTCTTCTTCACGCCGGGCACCGACGCCCCGCCCGTGTTCGCGTACGCCGGGTTCACGCTCTCGCTCATGGTGTGCTTCGACGTGGAGTTTCCCGAGATGGTGCGCCACGTCGCCCTGCGCGGCGCTGACATCGTGCTCGTGCCCACGGCGCTCATGCACCCCTTCGACGAACCCTCGCAGTTGCTGCTCCCGGCGCGCGCCTTCGAAAACCACGTGGCCATCGCCTACGCGAATCACGTGGGCGCGCCGAGCCCCGACCTGCCGCTGATCGGCGACAGCGTGATCGTGGGCCCTGACGGGAGGGCCCTGGCGCGGGGGCCGCGCTGGGAGCCGACCCCGGGGGCGTCCGAAACCCCGACCGACCCCGCCGAGGCCCTGCTACACGCGACCGTCGCGCGGGCCGACCTCGACCGCTCCCGTGCGGCCTTTAGCTACCTCACCGAACGTCGCCCCGACGCCTACCGGCACTGGGGCGAACAGACCGTTCCCCACCAACCCGCCGCGACCCGGCCCGAGGAGAACCCGTGACACACACCCCCGCAAACCCAGAGCACGCCGCCCCCGGCGAGCAGCCCGTGACGATGCTGGTACCTGACTTTCCGTTCAGTTACGACCACTTCTTGCATCACCCCGCCGGTCTCGGCCACGTGCCCGAGGAGGCGCACGGCACCGAGGTCGCCGTGATCGGAGCGGGCCTCGCGGGCCTTGTCGCGGCCTATGAGCTCATGCGCTTGGGCCTCAGGCCCGTGCTGTACGAGGCGGGCAGTCTCGGCGGGCGCATGAAGTCGGCGACCTTCTCGACCGCGCCGAACGTGGTGGCAGACCTGGGCGGCATGCGGTTTCCGGTCTCGTGCCGAGGGTTCTACCACTACGTGGACCGGCTGGGCCTGAAAACCCTCCCGTTCCCGAACCCGCTCGCGGACCACACGAGCAGCACCGTGATCGAGCTGAAGGGAGAGCGCTTCTACGCCGAAAGGCTCGATGACCTGCCCGAACTATTCGCGCACGTCGCGCGTGCGTGGGACGAAACGCTCGACAGGCAGGCCCAGTTCACTGACCTGCAAAACGCCATTCGGCGGCGCGACACCGCCGAGATCAAGCGCATCTGGAACCGGGTGCTGCGCCGCTACGACGACCAAACCTTCTACGGCTTCATCTCCGAATCGCCGAGCTTCGCCGACTACTCCTACCGCGAGATCTTCGGCCAGGTGGGCTTCGGCACGGGAGGCTGGGACACCGACTACATCTGCACGATTCTTGAGATCCTGCGTGTCGTCGTCACCAACATGGATTCTGACCAGCGGCGCATCGTCGGCGGCGCGCAGCGCGTGACCGACGGCCTGTGGAACCACGCCCCCGACGACCTCACCCACTGGCCCGCTGGCACGAGCCTGCGCAGCCTGCACGGCGGCTCGCCGCTCGGCGCGGTGGCCCGGCTCGAACGCGCGGCCGAGATTTCGGACGCGAGCCGCCGCGTGCCGGGCAGTTACGCCGCCGAGGTGCCGCCCCTGCGCATCACCGATCGCCACGGCACCGCGCGCGAGTTTGCCGCCGCCGTCATCACGTGCCAGTCGTGGCTGCTCTCGACCACCATCGACACGTGCGAATCGCTGTTCAACCAGTCGATGTGGACCGCCATCGAGAAGTCGCATTACATGCAGTCGTCGAAGACGTTCGTCATGGTAGACCGCCCCTTTTGGAAGGACCGCGACGAGCACGGCCGCGAGGTGTTCTCGATGACCCTCACCGACCGGCTCACGCGCGGCACCTACCTGCTCGAGGGCGAGGAGGGCGAGCCGAGCGTGATCCTGCTGTCGTACACCTGGAACGACGACGCCCTCAAGTGGCTCACCCTCAGCGTCAAGGACCGCGTCGAACTCATGATCGCGAACCTCGAAAAGATCTACCCCGGCCTCGACCTGCGCTCGCACATCATCGGCGAGCCCATCACCGTGTCGTGGGAGTCCGACCCCAACTTCATGGGCGCGTTCAAGGGGGCGCTGCCGGGCCACTACCGCTACCACCAGCGGCTCTTCAACCACTTCGCGAACCACGAGCGCGAGCCCAATGAGCGCGGAATCTACCTCGCGGGCGACGACATTTCGTTCAACGCGGGCTGGGCGGAGGGCGCCGTCACGACGGCCCTCAACGCCGTGTGGGGAGTGCAGCACTACCTGGGCGGGGCGTCGCACCCCGACAACCCCGGACCGGGCGACGTCTTCGACGAGCTCGGGCCCATCGACCTCGACGCGTAATTTCGGACGCGCGGTCGGCCCGTTGGCTGCCCCGCCCCGAACCAGCGCGGGGGCCCGTTGGCCGCCCGTTGGCCGCGCCGTCCCGAACCAGCGCGGAGGCCCGTTGGCTGCCCCGCCCCGAACCAGCGCGGAGGCCCGTTGGCCGCCCGTTGGCCGCGCCGCCCCGAACCAGCGCGGAGGCCCGTTGGCCGCGCCGTCCCGAACCAGCGCGGCAACACGAAAACGCCGGGTGACCCGTGAACGGGCCACCCGGCGTCGCTAAAAAATCGCTGGTCAGCGAACTAGCACATCAACGGCTCACCGTGCCGGTGGGCTGCGGAGCGCCCGCGGCGATCCACTCGGAGAACGTCAGCTTGTGGTTGATGCCCGCGCCGACGGAGACGTAGTAGATGTCGTCTCCGCTCGCCGCCTTCAGGTACTGCCCGTCGCCGAACTTCTGGACGGCGCGTGGGGTCGGGTACCCGGCGGCGCTCCACGTCGCAAACGTGACGCGCGTGGCCTGGTTGCCGTTCACGTTGGGCAGCGAGTACACGTTGGGCGACCAGGTGAGCTTCAGGTAGCCCGCGGGCGAAAGGTCGCGGAACGCGGGGTAGCCCATGGCCTTCCACTCGTCGAAGGTCAGCGTGTGGCGCGCGTCGGCAATGCCCGCGATCAGGTCGTCGCTGGAGGCGTACTTGATCACCGTGGTGCCGGGAATCCACGTCGCGTTCTGCGGGGTGGGGAACCCGGCGTTCGCGTAGCCCGCGGCGTCGATGTGGGTCCAGGTCCAGGTGGCCGGGTCGGAGGTCCACTTGTTCACCATGTAGATGGGGTTGCCCCACGTGTACTTGACGAACTCGGCCGGAGCCCTCGTGGGTTGGGGAGAGCCCCAGGCCACCCATTCGTCATAGGTGACGACGCGGGCCTTGGTGCTGGCCCCCGTGCCGCTCAGCACATACAACTGCGGCCCCGTGGGCACCGAGAACACGCTGGGCTTCGGCTCGGTCGGCTCGGGTGCCACCGCGCCGTCCTCCGTCACCGCGGCGTAGGCGTCGACAACGCCCGCGCCGAAGTAGTTCGTGGTGCTCGCCGTGAGGTCCTTGCACTCGGCGGTGTACTGCGCCGCCGTGGTGGCGTCGAGACCCGCAATGATCTGAGCGCACGTGCGGGGCGTGGCCTGCTTGCGCAACAACTCAGTGGCGCGGGCGGGCGTGATGTCGGGGTGGGCCGCCTCGATCAGCGCGGCGACACCCGCGACGTGCGGGGAGGCCATCGACGTGCCGCTTGACACGCCGAGCTTACCGTCGAACACGGTGCTGAGAATCTGGCTGCCGGGGGCCGCCACGGTCACCTTCGAGCCGTAGTTTGAGAAGCTCGACTTGGTGAGGTTGTCGATCGTGCTCACCGCCGCGCTCTTGCGGCCGATGCTCGCGACCGAGACCACGTCGGGCAGCTCGGTGGGCAGGTCGAGGCAGTTGGCGACAGGGCGATTGGGGATCGCCGCGCCCTCGACGTCATTGGGGCTGCCCGAATCGGTGGACTTATTGTCGAGGTCAAGCGCCGAGTTGCCCGCCGCCGCGACGTTCAGCACTCCCTTGTCGTGTGAGTAGGCGACCATGCGGCGCACGGCCTCCATGCCGGCGGCCTGGTTTTCTTGGTCGGAGCACCAGAACTCCCACGGGTCGACGTAGTAGCTGTTGTTGGTGACCTGCACATTGTGGTTGGCGGCCCAGTCGAAGGCGCACGCTACGTACTCGGGGTAGAAGAGCCCTTGGTAGTTCATCGCGGTAATCGAGATCATGGTGGTCTCGGGCGCCACGCCCTGCACTCCCTGACCGTTGACGAGGGCGGCACCGATGGTGCCGGCGACGTGAGTGCCATGGCTCGACGCCCGCTGCAGCGTGTACGGGTCGAGCGACGGGCCCCAGGCCATGGGGCTGGTGTCGGGAATGCCATTGTATTGACAGCCCACGGAGCGGGAGCCGTCGACGCGGCCCGCCAGATTGGGGTGAGTCGCCTCCACGCCCGAGTCGATCACGGCGACCGTGACGTCGGGGCTGCCGGGGTTGATGTCGGCTGCGCGGTCGGCGCCAATGATCGCCATGTCCCATTCGCTGGCGCCGTTTGCCGTGGGGCTCGCGAAGGTGCCCGTGAGCGCCGCCGAGAGCGGCGTGGAGGGTGCGAGGCCGCTCGACCCCGCGGGCCGCTGCGGGCTGGGTTCGGCGACGTTGCCGTCGGCGTCGAGCATGGCCGCGGCGGCCACCTGCTCGTGCTTTTCGATGGGGGCGGTACGCGTGGGGCCCACCAGGGTGACGCCGGGGCGGGCCTTCATGAGCTCGACGAACTTGGGGTTGTTGGACTGCGCGAACACCGTGCCGGTGGCGGCGTAGCTGCTGAGTGCCGTGCCGCCCGCGTTGGCAATGTCGGTCTTCGCTAACGTCACGGCGGCGTCGGTGTTTGACGCGAGGATGATCGCGTAGTTCATGAACGGTGCGGTGCTGGGCGTGCCGGCGGCAGCCCCCTGGGATGAGGTCGAGGACGCCGGGGTGGCCGGGTTGGCCTCGGCCGCGGTCAGGCCCGTGAAGGCGAGGGCGCACGCGGCGGCCGTGGTGATGGCGACGCGCATGGCTCTGAATCTGGGGGTCATGGTTTCCTTCTAGTCGTGCGGGCCCGGCTCACCAGCCGTGGGGCATCGTTGCCTTAAGGCGGGGGCTCTCGTCGGATGACTCGCGAGGGAAGCACGGCGGTCGACAGACCGCGGGAGCGCGAACGGGTGACGGGCGCGTAGGTGAGCGAAGGGGTCGCGCGGGTGGATGGACCCCGCCAGTCTACTGAGGCGTAGCTCACCTCGGCCGAGTTTCGCTAAACCGTGTAATAAATGTGTTCTCGCCGCTCGGCGCCGGTTAGCCCCGCCGGAGCAGCCTCCGGCCCAGCAGCACGGCGCCCGCGATGACGGCGAGCACCAGCACGCCCCCGCCGACCACGATTCCCGTCGGGAACGCCGACGGAGCGCTCGCGGCGGCGCTCGGCTCGGCCGTGGGCTCAGGGGAGGAGGAGGCCTCGGTCGGGCGCTCCGAATCTGCGGTGCTGGGGGTCTCGCTGGGCGTCTCGCTGGCGGGGGTCGTGGGCGTGACGGCCGGCTTACCCGCCTTCTCGCGGGCAAGGTTCACCGCATCGACCGCGTTCACGATGCCAGACCCGAACGAGGCCTCGGCGTCGCCCGACCCCACGGCAGTCGCCGACTGCTTGAGCAGGTCGGTCACCTCGGTGGGGGTAAGGTCGGGAGCCTCTGCGAGCATGAGCGCCGCGACGCCCGCCACGAACGGGCTCGCCATCGACGTGCCCGATAGCGAAAGCGTGGTATCGCCGAACCCGGTCGAGATGATGCTCTCGCCGGGCGCGCCGACCGTGATCTTGCCCGCGCCGTAGTTCGAGAACGACGCCAGGTGCGGGTCGCTGTCGGCGTCCGACTCGGCGAGCGCCGACACGCTCACAACCCCCGGCACCTCGGTGGGCAGGTCGAGGCACTCCGGGGCGATGGGGCGGTTCGGCACGGGGGCCTGGTTGTCGTTGGGGCTCGTGCTATCGGGCCGCTTCGCCGCGAGGTCTTCGGTGGCGTTACCGGCCGCCGCGATCGAGACGATGTTTGCTTTCAGGGACGCCTCGACGGCCCGTTCGACGGCAATCTTGCCGGCCGTCTGGGTCGGGTCGCTCGGGCACCAGTACAGCCATGGGTCCACGTAGTACGAGTGGTTCAGCACGTTGACCTCGTGGTTCATGGCCCACTCGAAGCCGCACACCACATACTCGGGGTAGAACAGGCCGTCTTCGTTGCCCGTCGCGATCGAGACGAGGGTGGTCTCGGGCGCGACGCCCACGACCCCGTCGGAGCCTCCCTCGCTGGGATTGGCCGCCACGATGCCCGCGACGTGGGTCCCGTGCACGCCGTCGGTGCCCTGCGGCCCCCACGCGCTGGGGGTCTGATCGGTGACGCCGTTGGTGGTGCAGCCCACCGAGCGCTCCACGTCGATGCGGTCTGCGAGGGCGGGGTTTGTCGTGTCGACGCCCGTGTCCATGATGCCCACGGTCACACTCGCCGCGCCCTCCGTGATCTGGTGAGCGTCGGCGACGCCGATGATGTCGTTGCCCCATTGGTCTGGGCCCACGGACGCGCGCGTGAGATGACCCGCCTTGGCCCGATCTGACTGCGTGGTTGCGGCGGCGGAGGGCTCGGTGCTATCGGTGCTATCGGTGCTATTGGGGCTAGCCGAGGAGTCGTTCGCGACGGGCTGCGCGTCTGCCCGCACGATCTCGCGTTCGGGCAGTGCCTGCTGACGGGTGGGCCCCCACGCGCTCACGCCCCCCTGCTGCGCGAGCCAGTCGCCCCCCGTGGGGCCCTTGAACTGCGCGAATGTGACCCCGATGTCGGGGTAGGTGGTGAGGTTAAACCCCGAATGGGCTGTCACGGCGGCGCGGATCGCGGTGGCCTGGGCGGTGTCACCCGCGGTGAAGATGATGGCGTAGTTCATCGAGTCTTCGGGCCCGAGCGCCGCGAGGCTCGCGCCCTCGGCGGGCGACAGCGGCGTTGCCTGGGGGCGCGGGGACTGGTCCGCGGCGAAGCCGGTCAGGGATGTGCTCGCGGCGGGGGAGGCCGCGGCAGGCGCCGCGTAGCCGAGTGACCCGACCAGGCCGAGCGCTAGGGCCGAGGCTGCCCACCGGGGCACGCGGCGTCCGACCCGCTCACTGCGCGGGGAACGGGGAAGGGCGGTCATGAGGGCTCCTCTGTTCGGGCGTTCGCACGATTCGGCCCGGCGCGGTGACGCGCAGTAACGCGCCTGAACCGCCCGGGCCGACCACTGTGTGCCGAATGTACTTACTGCGAGCGATGTTCTCGATAGTAACGAACCAGAGACTGCGTGGACGAGTCCTGTGTGGAGAGCGCCGACTCGTCGCCCGCGACGGCCGGCGCCACCTGCAGGGCGAGCTGCTTGCCGAGCTCGACGCCCCACTGGTCGAAACTGTCGATGCCCCAGACGACGCCCTGCACGAACGTGATGTGTTCGTAGAGCGCAATCAACTGGCCCAGCACGCTCGGGGTGAGCGCCGCCGCCATGATTGAGGTGGTGGGGCGGTTGCCCGCGAACACCCGCGCCGGCACGATGGCCTCGGCGGTGCCTTCGGCGCGAACCTCGTCGGCGGTCTTACCGAAGGCCAGCGCCGCGGTCTGCGCGAAGAAGTTAGCCAAGAACAGTTCGTGAACGTCGTTCTCGCCGTCGCGCAGCGCGAAGGTGGGGTTGGCGAACGCGATGAAATCGGCGGGAATCAGCCGGGTGCCCTGGTGAATCAGCTGGTAGAACGCGTGCTGACCATTGGTGCCGGGCTCGCCCCAGAACACCTCGCCGGTAGCGCTCGTGACCGGGGTGCCGTCGTAGCGCACGCCCTTGCCGTTGCTCTCCATCGTGAGCTGCTGCAGGTACGCCGCGAACCGGTGCAGGTACTGCGAGTAGGGCAGCACCGCGTGCGTCTCGGCGCCAAAGAAGTTGACGTACCAGATGTTGATGAGACCCATGAGGGCGGGTACGTTCTGATCGAGCGGGGTGGTGCGGAAGTGCTCGTCGATTCGGTGGAATCCATCGAGGAACGCCGCGAAGTTTTCGGGGCCGAGGGTCACGGCGAGCGAGGTGCCGATGGCCGAATCCACCGAATACCGGCCACCCACCCAATCCCAGAAGCCGAACGCGTTCTCGGGGTCGATGCCGAACGCCGCGACCTTGTCGAGGGCCGTCGAGACCGCGACGAAGTGCCGCTCGACCGCGAGCTTTTGGAACTCGGCGTCCGAACCCGCGCCGCGAGCGGCCAACTGATCGAGCAGCCACGTGCGGGCGAGGCGCGCGTTGGTGAGGGTTTCGAGCGTGCCGAAGGTCTTCGACGCGACGATGAACAGGGTCGTCTCGGGGTCGAGGTCTTTCGTGGTCTGGCCGACGTCGGTGGGGTCAATGTTCGAGATGAACCGCGCGGTGAGGCCGTCCTGCGCGAACGGCAGCAAGGCCTCGTAGACCATCACGGGGCCGAGGTCGGAGCCGCCGATGCCGATGTTGACGATCGTTTCGATACGTTTGCCGGTCGCGCCCACCCATTCGCCCGAGCGCACCTTGCGAGCGAACGCGTAGACCTTTTCAAGCGTCGCGCGCACATCGGGCATGACGTCATGGCCCTCGAGCTCGAGGCTCGACCCCGCGGGCTTGCGCAGGGCGGTGTGCAGCACGGCGCGGTCTTCGGTGACGTTGATGCGCTCGCCCGCGAACATGGCGTCGCGGCGGGCTTCGAGGCCGACCTCCCGCGCGAGGTCGAGCAGGGAGGCGACGACCTCGTCGGTGATGAGGTTCTTGCTGAGGTCAACGTGAAGGTCGGCGGCCTCGACGGTGAAGCGTGCGGCACGCTCGGGGTCGGCCGCGAACCAGTCGCGCAGGTTCGGCTGGAGCCCCCCCTTGAGCTCTGTGAGTCGGGCCCAGGCGGCTGTCGATGTGGCGTCAAGGGGGCTGCTCATGCTGATTCATCCTCGAAACTGAAATGATTGCTGGTGATTGCAGGGCGGATACCGTGCCGACAGTACCGACAGTGCCGGCGTGTCCGTTGCCAAGGCTAACTTCGGTGGCGCATCGCTGCCGCCATAATTCACCAGCTGGCTGTCCAAAATGGATCCAGATGGCAAACGGCGGCAAGGTGCCAAGGAGGGAGGCGCGCGTCCAAGGAACCCGAGCCGCGACCGTGGGCAGTGGTTGGCCTCACGCTGCGTAATGTGCCAAAGTATGGCGCATGACACAACACGCTGCAGAAGTTTTTCAGGGGCCCCTAGAGCGCCGCGCCTTTGCCAAGATTCCCGCCGAGGTGACCGCCATTGGCCTCGGGTGTTGGCAAATCGGCGGCAGCTGGGGTGACGTGGATCCACAGGACGCCGAGAACGTCCTGGGCAGCGCCGCCGACGCGGGCATTACCTTCTTCGACACGGCCGACGTCTACGGCGACGGGCGCAGTGAGACGCTCGTCGGCACCTACCGGCAGCAGGCGCTTGAGCAGGGTCTCGAGGTCTTCGTGGCCACCAAGATCGGTCGCCGCGCCAACCCTTTCGAGGCGGGGCAGTACACCGAGGAGAACCTGCGCGCGTGGGTGGAACGCAGCCGCATGAACCTGCAAATGGAGACGCTCGACCTCGTGCAGTTGCACTGTCCGCCTCCCGAGGTCTACGGCGATGACGCCGTGTTCGCGGTGCTCGATGAGCTGGTGGAAGAGGGCAAGGTGCGCGCCTACGGGGTGTCGGTCGAGACCTGCGAGGAGGCCCTGCGGGCCATCGAACGACCGGGGGTCGCGAGCGTGCAGATTATTTTGAACGCGTTCCGATTGAAGCCGCTGGACCGGGTGCTGCCCGCGGCGCGCGAGGCGGGGGTCGGCATCATCGCGCGCGTTCCGCTCGCGAGCGGACTGCTCACCGGCAAGATCACGCGCGAGACCGAGTTCGCCGCCGATGATCACCGCGCCTTCAATCGTGACGGATCTGCTTTTGATGTGGGCGAGACATTTTCGGGCGTCGATTTCGAGACCGGTTTGGAGGCCGTTTCCACCCTTCAAGCAGCGGTTCCCGAGGGGTGGACGCTGCCCGAGGCTGCCCTCGCCTGGATTCTGGCTCAGGAGGGCGTGACGGCCGTGATCCCCGGAGCCCGCAACGCCGCGCAGGTGGCGCGCAATGCCGCGGTAGGGCGCAAGGGGCCCCTGCCTTCGGGTTTCGGGGAGGCCGTGGAGCGGGTGTACAACACGACGTTGCGCCAGCAGATCCACGATCGCTGGTGACCTGCGTCGCATGGGGTAGGATGCACCTTGAAAAATAAACCAATGACCTTGAGTTATTTTTTGCTGCAAGGCGTAATCACGCAATTGTGATTCAGTACACTTGCTGAATATGTGACGGGGGACAACGTTGACCACGCGCATTTTTCTATTTATTTGGCAGGAGAAACCCATGACTAAATTTACGAGGTCGACCTTCTTGAAGGGCGCCGCGGTGGCCGCCTTCGGCATCCCGCTCGCCGCGTGCAGCGGCAGCGAGACCACGACCACCCCGGGTACCTCCTCGGGCAGCAGCTCGACGAGCGCGGTGGCCACCGCGGGCAGCACGGCCACGGCGGCCGACAAGGCCACCGAAGAGATTCTCACCTACAACGGCACCGAACCCCAGAACCCCCTGCTCACCACCATGACCAACGAGGTCGGCGGCGGCCGCGTGCTCGAGGCCATCTACGCGGGTCTCGTGGTCTACTCGCTCGACGGCAAGGTCGAGATGGAGATTGCCAAGTCGATCGACACCACGGACAACAAGACCTTCACCATCACCCTCAACGAGGGCTGGAAGTTCACCAACGGCGAGGCCGTCACCTCCAAGAGTTTCGTGGATGCCTGGAACTACGGCGCACTCGCGACCAACGCACAGCTGCAGTCGGGTTTCTTCGCGATGATCGACGGCTACGAGGCCGTCGCACCCGCAGAGGAGGGCGCCAAGCCCACGGCCGAGACCCTGAGCGGCCTGAAGGTCGTGAGCGACACCGAGTTCACGGTCACCCTGACCGAACCCGAATCGCAGTTCCCGCAGCGCCTCGGCTACTCGGCCTACATGCCACTGCCCTCGGACGCCTTCAAAGACATGGCCGCCTTCGGCGAGAACCCCATCGGCAATGGCCCCTACAAGCTCGACGGCGAGGGCGCCTGGAACCACAACAAAGAAATCAAACTCGTCAAGAACCCCGATTACCAGGGCAAGTACCCCGCCCTCAACGGCGGCGTGACGATCAAGATCTACGCCGACGCGGGCGCCGCGTACGCCGACCTGCAGGCCGGTAACCTCGACATTCTCGATCAGATCCCGCCGGAGCAGCTCGCGACGTTCACGTCGGATGCGAAGATTCAGGCCGTCAACCAGCCTGGCACGAGCTTCGCGTCGTTCACCATCCCCGAGCGGCTGCCCGGATTCGGCCTCGACGAGGAGGGCAACCTGCGCCGTCAGGCCCTCTCGATGGCGATCGACCGCGCCGCCGTGTGCCAAAAGATCTACCAGGGCACGCGCACGCCGGCCTCCGACTTCACGACGCCCGCGCTCGCGAACTTCGACGAGGCGATTCCCGGCAACGAGGTGCTCAAGTACGACCCGGCCAAGGCGAAGGAACTCTGGGACCAGGCCAATGCCATCAAGCCGTGGAGCGGCGAGTTCGCCATCGCCTATAACTCGGACGGTGCGGGCAATAAGGAGGCCTTCGAGGCCGTGGCCAACCTGATCGTGCAGAACCTGCCCGAGACGAAGGCCAAGGCGGCCGCCTACTCCACCTTCAAGGAACTCCGCGACAAGGTGACCGACCGCTCGATCACCACGGCGTTCCGCACCGGCTGGAAGGCCGACTACCCCAACCGCTACAACTACCTGCAGCCGCTGTACTCCTCGGCTGCGGCGGACGGCAAGGGCTCCAACGACGGTGACTACAAGAACCCCGAGTTCGACAAGGCCGTCACTGCCATCGGCTCGGCGAAGACCCCGGAGGAAGAAAAGCCCTTGGTCACGGCCGCGCAGGCGATCCTGATGAAGGACCTGCCCGCGATCCCACTGTGGTACCAAAACGCCGTCGGCGGCTTCTCGCAGCGCATCCAGCCCGTCACGTTCGGCTGGAGCAATTACCCCGTGCTGACGCAGATCGGCCTGAAGTAACGCTCATGTAGGTGGGGGCGGTGTCTCGGCACCGCCCCCGCTTGCGCGTTCTCACTCACTACCTCTCGAGGAGCCCCATGCGATTCCTGCGTTACCTCGCGGTGCGAATCCTGCAACTCATACCCGTATTCCTAGGCACCACCTTCTTGGTGTACGCACTGGTCTTTCTCACCCCCGGCGACCCCGTGGTGGCGATGTTCGGAGACCGCGCCCCCAACCCGGCGATCGTCGCCCAGATCAAGGCGCAATACCACCTCGACCAGCCCTTCATCGTGCAGTACTTGTACTACCTCAAGGGCATCTTCGTCGGCGACTTCGGCCACACCCTGCAGGGCAACCAAGACATCGCGGCGATGATCGCGAACGCCTACCCTGTCACCGCCGCGCTCGCCATCATGGCGCTCACCTTCGAGGCCGTGTTCGGCATTATCTTCGGCGTCATCGCGGGCATCAAGAAGGGCGGCTGGTTCGACTCGACCCTGCTCGTCGCGAGCCTCATCATCCTCGCCGTGCCCACGTTCGTCATCGGCTACGTGCTGCGCCAGCTCGTGGGCGTCGAGCTCGGCTGGCTCCCCGTGACCGTGCCGAGCCAGGCCACGTTCCAAAGCCTCATCATGCCCGCGGTCGTGCTGGGCGCCGTCTCGTTCTGTTACGTGTTGCGCCTCACGCGCGTCTCCGTGTCGGAGGCGCTCAGCGCCGACCACGTGCGCACGGCCACGGCAAAAGGCCTCAGCCGCGGTCGCGTGATTCGCGTGCACGTGCTGCGCAACTCGCTGATCCCCGTCGTGACCTTCCTCGGCACCGACCTCGGCGGCCTCATGGGCGGCGCGATCGTCACCGAGCGCGTATTCAACATTCAGGGGGTGGGCTCGCTCATCTTGCGCGGCGTCAACCTCGGCGACAACTCGCTCACCGTCTCTGTGGTGACCGTTCTCGTGGTGGTCTACCTGCTCGCCAACCTGCTCGTTGACCTGCTCTACTCGCTGCTCGACCCAAGGATCCGACATGGAAAATAACACCTCCCATGCCCGCGCCGGGCAGGCACGCTTCGTGGCACCCTTCGACGCCAATACCCTGGGCGCCGTCGACACCCTGAGGGTCTCCGAGGTGAAGTCGAGCTTCTGGCGCGACGCGTGGCGCAGCCTGCGCCGCAACCCCCTGTTCTGGATCAGCGCGGCCATGATCGTGCTGCTGCTCGTCGTGATCATCGCCCCCACCCTGTTCACCAAGCAGTCCCCGAGTAACGCGAACTGCTTTTTGCTGAACTCGCTCGAGGGCCCGCGCCCGGGTTCGCCCTTTGGATTCGACAAGCAGGGCTGCGATGTGTTCGTGACCACCCTGTACGGTGCCCGCGCGTCGGTTGCGGTCGGCATCATCACGACCCTCATCGTCACGTTCGTCGGTGGCATCCTCGGCTCCCTGGCCGGCTACTACGGCGGCTGGATGGACGCCATTCTCGGTCGCGTCACCGACATCTTCTTCGGCGTGCCGTTGATTCTCGCGGCCATCGTGATCGGCTCGGTGTTCCGCGATAAGGCGGGCCTCACCACGGTGATTCTCTCGCTCGCGCTGTTCGGCTGGCCCTCCATCGCCCGCGTGACGCGCGGCGCCGTGCTGAGCGTCAAAAACAACGAGTACATCGCGGCCTCCACGTCGCTTGGCGGCTCCAAGTTCTACACGCTCATGAAGCACGTGATACCCAACGCCCTCGGCCCGCTGATCGTCGTGGCTACCGTGTCGCTCGGCGGCTTCATCGTCGCCGAGGCCACCCTGTCGTTCCTCGGCATCGGCCTGCCGCCCGACGTGCGTAGCTGGGGCGCCGCCATCAGCAACGCGCAGTCCGACATCAACACCAACCCGTCGGTGCTGCTCTACCCCTCTGCGGCCCTGGCCTTCACCGTTCTCGCCTTCCTCACCCTCGGCGACGCGGTGCGCGACGCGCTCGACCCGAAAGCGAAGACCCGATGAACGCGAAACCAGTCAACCTCGGCAAGGGGGCCAAACCGGCCCCCGGAGCGTCCGAGAATAAAGAGCCCCTACTCGAGATCAAAGACCTGCAGGTCACCTTCAAAACCCAGGGCGGCGAGGTGAAGGCCGTGCGCAAGGCCAACCTCACGGTCTACCCGGGCCAGACGGTCGCGATCGTGGGCGAGTCGGGTTCCGGCAAGTCCACCACCGCCGCGGCCATCATCGACCTGCTGCAGAGCAACGGCCGCGTGGCCGGGGGCTCCATCAAGTTCGAGGGCCGCGAGATCACGGGTCAGTCGCGCAAGCAGATCATCGCCCTGCGCGGGTCAAGCATCGGCCTCGTGCCGCAGGACCCGATGTCGAACCTCAACCCCATGTGGAAGGTCGGCTACCAGATCGAGGAGGCGCTCGTCGCCAACGGCTGGAAGAAGGGCGCCGCGACCAAGCAGCGCGTGGTCGAGCTGCTCGCCGAGGCGGGGCTGCCGGACGCCGAGCGGCGCGCCAAGCAGTATCCGCACGAGTTTTCGGGTGGTATGCGCCAGCGCGCGCTGATCGCCATGGGCCTCGCGGCCCGACCCAAGCTACTCATCGCGGACGAGCCGACCAGCGCCCTCGACGTGACGGTGCAGCAGCAGATTCTCGATCACCTCGACGGGCTCACGAGCGAACTCGGCGTCGCGGTGCTGCTCATCACCCACGACCTCGGCCTCGCCGCGGAGCGCGCCGAACACCTCGTCGTGATGTACCGGGGCGAGGTGGTCGAATCCGGGCCTGCGCTCGAGATTTTGCAGGACCCGCAGCACCCTTACACCAAGCGGCTCGTCACGAGCGCGCCCTCGCTGTCGTCACGGCGCCTCGAATCGGCGGCCGCGAAGGGCAACGTCGAGAAGGACGAGACCGTGATCAAGGTCGAGGGCCTGCGCAAGGTGTTCAAGATTCCGAACCCCGGCCTCGGCCGGGCCCAGGATTTCGTGGCGGTTGAGGGGGCGAGCTTCGAGATGAAGCGCGGCACCACGACGGCGATCGTGGGGGAGTCGGGCTCGGGCAAGTCGACCATCGCGCAGATGGTGCTGGGGCTGCTCGAACCCACCGCGGGTGACGTGATCTTCGAGGGCCAGCACGTGCAGAAGATGAACCGCCAGGAACTCTTCAAGCTGCGTCGCAAGATGCAGCCGGTGTTCCAAAACCCCTACGGTTCGCTCGACCCCATGTACTCGATTCAGCGCATCATCGAGGAGCCGATGGTGCTGCACAAGATCGGGGACTCCAACTCGCGCCGCAAAAAGGTGGCCGAGCTGCTCGAGCACGTCGCGATGCCCGAGAGCACCATGACGCGGTTTCCCAACGAACTGTCGGGCGGCCAACGCCAACGCATCGCGATTGCGCGGGCGCTCGCGCTCGACCCGGAGGTGGTGATCTGCGACGAGGCCGTGTCGGCGCTCGACGTGCTCGTGCAGGCGCAGATTCTGAAGCTGCTTAACGACCTGCAGCAAGAGCTGGGTCTCACCTACCTGTTCATCACGCATGACCTCGCGGTGGTGCGCCAGATCGCCGACAACGTGGTCGTGATGGAGAAGGGAAAGATCGTCGAGCAGCAGACCACCGACGCGCTGTTCGAGAACCCGCAGCAGGAGTACACGCGCAAGTTGCTGAACGCGATACCCGGCGGCAGCATCGAGCTGGCCTCGTAACGAGGCACATGACACCGTGCGGGGCGGGCCGGATCGCAAAGGTCCGCACCGCCCCGCGCAGTACGATGGTTCGAGTATGAAGAGCCCAGCCACCAGTAGCCGCAGCGCTATGAGCCCCCCCGAGTTCGGGCGACGCACCCTGTTCGCGGGGCTTGCGGGAGGCGCTACGCTCGCGCTCGGCGCGTGCACGCCTGCTCCCGGCCCAGACATGCCCTTCGCGCCCCTCACGGCTAACAGTTTCGTGGCCAACAGCGACGGCATTATCTCGACGAACAGCAGCGAGCCGCCCACGAGCCTGCTGCCGACCGATGCGGACGAATCCAGTGGTGGCCGCGTGGTCGACCAGTTGTTCGCGGGTCTCGTGACCTACGCCGCCGATGGGGTGCTGCGGTATGAGGTGGCCGAGTCCATCACGAGCGCCGACAACCAGGTGTGGACCATTCGCATTCGCGAGGGCCAAACCTTCACGGACGACACCGCCGTCACGGCCGAATCGTTCGTGAATGCCTGGAACTTCGGTGCCGTGAAAACCAACGCCCAGGCCAACGCCGCCTACTTTTCGTTGATCGAGGGGTACTCTGCGGTCGCCCCGCCGACGGGGAATCCCACGGCCGATTCGATGAGCGGCCTCGTGCTGGTCGACGAACTCACGTTCGCGGTGGTACTGACGCGGCCCGTGCCGAGTTTTCCGCTGATGCTGGGCTTTCGCGCGTTCTTTCCCCTGCCCAAGGTGGCCTACCAAGACATGGTGGCGTTCGGGGAGTCGCCGATAGGCAACGGGCCCTACATGATGAAGAGCGTGGACGCGTGGCAGCATGATCGGCAACTGCAGCTCGTGCGCAACACCGCCTACGAGGGTTCGCGAGTGCCCCGCAACGGCGGCCTCACCTTCGTGTTTTATGCCGACGCTGATCTCGCTCTGAGCGATGTCACGAGCAATAACCTCGACGTGTTGGTGGGCGGCTCGCCGAGTGTCTCGACGGCGGTCGCGGGTGGACAGCCGCGGGCACTGAAGGCCTCGGGCAAAACCATTTCGCAGCTGTTGATTCCGCAATCGCTGCTGGGTTTCGGCAGCGACGCCGAGGGTCGGCTGCGCCGCGCGGCGGTGTCGCGCAGCCTCGACCGCGAGGCCTTTTGCCGCCAGGTCATGGGCCAGACCTGCACCCCGGCGACCGATTTCACGTCGTACAGCCTCGCTACCTACACTCCGTCGCAGCCGGGAAACGAGGTGCTGCGTCGCGACCCGGCACAGGCCGTCGCGCTGTGGCGGCAGGCCGAAGCGCTGCGGCCGTGGGGTGGAGAACTGAAGGTCGCGTATGCGGCGGATGATCCCATGACGCTGGCGTGGGCGAAGCAGGTGGTGGCGGACGTCCAGGCCGTGCTGGGCATTCCCGTACGTGAACTCGCCTTCGAAACTCAGGCGCAGATGCAGCAAAATATCGCGGATCGGCTCGTGGACGCGGCCCTCGTGACGCGCTGGACCCCCGGGTATCCCTCGCCGCTGGCCTACCTGCAGCCGCAGTTCGCGAGCTCGGCGGCGCAGGGCCAGGGCGCTAATGACGGGGACTACCAGAGTGCCGAGTTCGACGCCGCCCTGGCGGCGGCGCTGTCGGCACTGCCCGGAGTCCAGCCGCTGCCGCCGGCTGTTGCCGAGGGCGCCGAACCGTCGTCCACGGAGTCGAACTCGTCGCCGCAGCCCGCTGAGTCGGGCGAGACCTCGGTGCCTCCGGTGCCGGTGCCGAGTGGTGCAGCCTCGGGTACCGCCGGGGGAGCGCCGGGGGCGGGGACGCCCGCGGGGCAGCTGACCCCCGCGGCCGCGTTGGCTGCGGCCCAAAGCACGTTATTGCGTGATTTGCCGGCGATTCCGCTCAGTTTCGACGATTCGGTCGGGCTGTTTTCGGAAAACATACTGCCTACGGTGTTCGGCTGGGACGGTCTGCCGGCGTATTACACGATCGTGAAGGTCGTGCCCACGGCGGTGCAGGCGGTATCTTCGCAGACCAAGTGAGCGCCCGGCGCCTCTTCCTCGCCCCGCTACATAGTTACATAAGGTGATCCTCCACTACTATCCGTATAGAATCGAGAGGGTGTGTGCGCCGGGGGCAGCGCGAAACGCACAGTCGGCAGCCGCAGTGGCGGGCCGCGTTCTCGAGGAGAAACCTTATGCATGCTCGTCGCTCGATCTGGAAAACCGCTGTCTCCGCGACCCTGATTGCGGTCTGTGCCACCTTTGCCTCCCCGCACCCCGTGCAGGCCCAGCCGGCCAAACTATCCAGCACGGCCACCGCAGCCACCGCAGCCACCCCAGCCAACCCAGCCACCGCAGCCACCCCAGCCACCCGAGCGTCCAGAATCACCGACGACCCACCGCAGGCACTCGACCTCGGCGAGGGCACCGTCTCATACGTCGGCGAGGTGCAGGTGGTCACGCCCAAGGTCGAAAGCCTGCCGCTGGGCATGCGGCAAGCCATCGAGCGCGACCTCAATACCACCCCCGAGCAGTACCTTCGCGACAGTGCCCTCAGCCAGGCCGCTGCGCGCACGAGCGACTACCTCGCGGCCGCCTACCCCGAGCAGATACTCGGCGGCTGGGCCGAAGGCGACGGCATCACGATTGCCGCGACCACCCCCGAGGCCCGCGAGGCCATCGCGGCGCTCGGCGTCACCGCGCGCACCGCGCCGCACTCCTTCGCCGAACTCGACGCCGCCGCGAGCGCCCTGCTGGCCGGCGGCCGCGGCGACGTGCTCGTGGCCGGCGTCGACATCCGCAGCGGCGGTCTCGTCGCGACCCTCGCCGACGGCGCGAGCCTGCCCGACGGGGTGGTGCCCTCGGACATCCCCGTGCAGGTCAGCACGGGTGGCACCCCCGAGAACTACGACGACGTGGCGCCCGACTGGTCGGGCTCCTACGAACTGCGCAACGGCCGCGGCATCTACACCGGCACCCAGGTCGACGGGCTGGACCCCCAGCCCTCGACGTGGAAGCCCACCGACAACAGCGACGAGGCCTGGAACACCTACGTGGACGTGACGGTACCGCTGATCAACAGCGTCGGTCTCGGCCTGTGCTCCCTCGGCTTCGGCGCGCGCGGCGACGGCAGCGTCGGCGGCGACACCCGCCCCTACGTGCTGACCGCGGGCCACTGCGTCGCCGACGACGAGGGCAAGAGCTGGATCTGGTCGCAGAGCGCCATCGCGGACGAACCGACACTCAAGACCCGCGGCGCGAGCCTGCCGAACCCGAACACGGGCGAGGGGGGCACGTTCTCGAAGTACGTCGGCGCACCCACCTACTACCAGCTCGGCGGCGGCAAAGATGTGGTGGGAAACCCCAAGATCGGCAACTGGCCCGGCACCCCCAATACGGATGCGACGCTGATACCGATCGAGGCGGCGTCCGGCCTCAGCCCCTCCAATCAGGTGTGGACCTACCCCACCACCAAGGACGACAACCCGCCCACCAACATCGCCGTCACGGGTCTCGCCAACCCCGTGGCGGGAGACAGCGTCTGCCATTCGGGTGGCGTCTCGGGCTGGCACTGCGGTGAGGTCGTGCTCGCCAACGCCTTGTGGTACGGCGGCGTGAAATCTGGCGCCATCTTCGGCATGACGGTGAAAATGTGTGCCACGAACGGCGATTCGGGCGGCGCCACGGTCATGGGTACCTCCGCGGTCGGTCTCCTGCAGGGCGGCACGAGTGGGGCGGCTTTTCCGGAAGGCGCGGAAGACTGCCTCCCCGATTCGAACCACACCTCGCTAGTCGCCTCGACCCGAGTCTTGCAACCCGCGCTCGACACCGTGGGCGTGCGGATTCTGCAGGACGTCGCACCCCCCGTGATCACGGCCCCCGCCGCGGACGCGACCCTTGACGCGGGCCTCGAGAGCTACACCGTGACGGGCACCGCCATCGCGGGTGACACCGTGACGCTCGCGCTCGACGGGGTGGACCTCGGCGAGACTCCCGCCGACCCCGTCTCCGGTGCGTGGAGCTTCACCCTCACCAACCCGAAGTCGGGCCAGCACACGCTGAAAGCTCAGTCCGTGCGCGACCCCGTGAACCACTCGGCCGCCGTGACCACGGCGTTTACTGTCGCCACCGTCGCGCCCCCGGTCGTCACGAGCCCCGCAGCGGGCGCCGTGTTGCCCGCCACCACCACCCTCGACATCGTGGGCACCGCGGCGCAGGGAGACACCGTCTCCGTGTATGTCGACGGCCAACTCGTCGGCAGCGTCGAGGTCACCGCCGCGAGCGGCCAATGGACCCTGGCCGGAGTCGAAGTCGCCGCGGGCGAGCACACGCTCGAAACTCAGGCCACGCGCGGGGCCGTCAACGCCTCCACGCGAACCACGAGCACCTTCACCGTCACGGCGCTCTCCGACGCGCCCCTCATCAAGAGCCCCGTCGCGGGCTCCACCCTTCGCGGCGACACCACGACCTTCACCGCGAGCGGCACCGCCGCGCCCGGCCAGACGGTCACGGTGAGCGTCGACGGCGCTACCCTCGGCACGGCCACGGCGCAGGCCGACGGCACATGGACCCTCGCCAACCTCCCCACGGAGACCGGCGACCACACCCTCACCGCCGTCGCAACGCGTGCCGACGGGACCCAGACGCCCGAGGCGTCCGCCACCTTCTCGGTGCGCTGGGAGTTCGACGCTCCCGGCATCACCGAGCCGGCAACCACACTTCCCCCGGCCGAGTCCGTCACCCTCGCGGGTACCGCCTCGGCCGATCAGGTGGTTGCCCTGACCCTCAACGGCACGTTCGTCGGGTCGGCACGGGCGGACGCCTCGGGGGCGTGGACCCTGCCCCAGGTGGCGGTGACACCGGGGCAGCACACGGTCACGGCGTGGATCGGCACCGAAACCGCACCCCGCTCGCCCGCGGCAGAGCTCATGTTCACGGTCCAGGCGCGCGCCACGGCCCCCGTCATCACACGGCCCACCCCTCAGCAAGTGCTGCCGATCGGCACGGTGAGCACCGACCTCGCGGGCACCGCGACGGCGGGCGACACCGTGATCGTGACTCTAGACGGCCGCGCGGTCGGCTCGCCCCGGGCGGGCGCGGACGGCGCGTGGAGTATCCCGGCCGTCGCCGTCGAGGAGGGCGAGCACGTCGTCACCGCGATCGCGGAACGCAACGAGAACAACCGTTCCGAGGAGACGACCAGCCTCTTCTCCGTGACTCCACGGGCCTCGGCGCCGACCTTCACGAGCCCCGCCGAAGCTGCCGTGCTGCGGTTCGGCACGCTCACAGTGACCGTGAGCGGAACGGGCACCGCGGGAGACCTCATCTCGCTCCAGCCCAACGACGGCCCCGCCCTGACCGCGACCGTGAGCCCCACGCGAACCTGGAGCATAGCCGACGTGCCGCTTACGGTGGGCGTGAACACGCTCGCCGCGACAGCCGCGCGCGGCGAGGGCAACGTCTCGGAGCCGGCCACCCTCACCGTGCGGGTTGACGGACCCGCCGAAACCCCCGTCATCACGAGCCCCGCCGAAGGGGCCGTCCTGCCCGCGACGACGATGTCCATCACCGTCAAGGGCACCGCGACCCCCGGCGACCTGGTCGCCGTCACCCTCGAAGGCGTCGCAGTGGGCACCGTCACCACGAACGGCACGGGCGCGTGGAGCCTCGCCGACCTGCCCGTCACGGCGGGGGCGAACCACACGCTGACGGCGCAGGCCCAGCGCGGTTCGACCAACACCTCGGGCACCTTGACCCGCACGTTCTCGGTGCTGCCCCGCGCGGCGGCACCCACCATCACCTCGCCCACCGCGGGCGCTGTGCTGCCGCTCGGCTCCACGCAAACCACCATCACGGGCACCGCCACCGCGGGCGACCGGGTCGACGTGAGCGTCAATGGCGGCAGCCCCCGCAGCGTTACCGCGGCGGCCGACGGTACCTGGTCGCTCGCGAACGTGCCCGTCGCGGGAGGCACGAACACGCTCACCGCCGTGGCGCACCGCAGCGACGGCAACGTCTCCCTGCCCACGGTCGTGCAGATCACTGTGCAAGAACGCTCGGCTGCACCCGTGATTTCGACCCCCGCTGCGGGGAGTACGCTCCCCGCGGGCACCACCACCGTCACCGTCACGGGCCGGGCCACCCCGGGGGACATCGTCTACGCCTCCATCGGGCAGGGCGCTGCGGTGCGCACGACGGCCGCCGCCGACGGCACGTGGCGCGTCGCGGGCCTCAGCGTGCAGGCCGGCCTCCTGACCGTGTCGGCGTACGCCCAGCGCCCGGGCACGTTGCCGTCGCCCACGGTGCGACACACGTTCACGGTCGAGGCGCGCGCCGTGCCGACCCTGTTCCGCACGGCGACCTCCGACGTGCTGTATCGCCTCACGGGCAGCGGCGCAAGCACCCGCGCCGTGCCGATCAGCTTCGCCGAATGGGCCTCCTACGGGTACCCCGCGCCGCGGCTCTACCCCTCCGCGTACGTGAAATACGCCTGGTCGAACGACGTCTACGCCGTGAACTTCTGGCACACCGACCCGTCGACGTGGACCTGGCAGCGGCTCACCCTCGCCGACTGGCAGCGGGCGGGATACCCGCGGCCCGGAATCGCCGGCTGGATCGCGGGCACCACGGCCCACAAGTGGGGCACGAACGACGAGCTCTTCGCCGTCTTGAACGGCACCACTCACAAGTTGTCGTTCGCCGAGTGGCAGGCGATGGGGTATCTCCCGTTCACCAACCGCGCCAACGAGGGTTTCGCCAAGACGCCGGGCTCAAATGTGCTGTACCGCATGACGAGCCTCAGCGGCAACCGCGGCGTGCCGCTGACCCTGCCGCAGTGGATCGCCCAGTCGTTCCCAACACCCCGCACTATTCCGTTCGCGCCGCGCCCCTAAGGCCCGGACGCCGCGTGCCTCCTGCCTGCGGAATCCTGGCTCTGTGGGTGACCCGGAGATCACGCGCTGCCCCCGCCGCTGGCGGGGGCAGCGCCGCGTCAGGCCCCCATCGGTCGGGCAGCACGGCGGGGTAAGATCTCGGACCGTGCGGTGCTCACGCGGCGGCGTAATACAAATCGTTACCTTTACGCGTCCACGGCAACCCGTTTCAGGTCGTACTCGAGCGCCGAATGCGAAAAAATAGGGCGGGCCCCATGTGGCCCTTGTTAGCAACCCCCCCTTGCCAGGAGATTCCATGCACGTGCACCCGCGCCGACGCTGGGCAGCGAGCGCCGCCGCGGCGGCCGCCCTCTTCGCCTCCCTTGGAGCGGGCGGCGCCGCGCACGCGGCCCCCATCGAAAACCACCCGGTCGCGCCCGAAGCTGGCCCCCCGGTAACCGCGAGCGTCCCGACCGGCGACGGCCCCGGAGCGTCCGAAACCCCCCAGGTCGACAGCCTGCCCGACGGCAGCAGCGTCTCCTACATCGGCAAGGTGCAGGTGGTGACGAGCACCGCGGAGGGCCTGCCCGTCGACCTGCAGGCCGCCATCCAGCGCGACCTCGGCATGTCACCCCAGGATTACCTCTACGAGAGTGCCGTGAGCGTCGCGGCGTCGAAGGCCACGGCCGACCTGGAGGAGCGTTTTCCCGAGCAGATCACGGGCGTATGGACCGAGGGCTCGACCATTACCATCGGCGCGACGAGCGCGGCGGCCCAGCAGGCCGTGCGCGATCTGGGTGTCACCGTACAGGCCACCGCATACTCGCGCGAAACCCTCGAGGGCTTCGCGCAACGGCTGATCGAGGCCCCGGGTTCGCAGGTGCTGAGCGCCGCTGTGGACCCGCGCAGGGGCGGACTCACCGTCTCACTGGCACCCGGCGCGACCCTCCCGCAGGGCGTGATTCCCGCCGACGTCCCGATGTCCACGGAGGCCGCCGCGGCCTCCGTCACCTACGCGGATTCCGCCCCCAACTGGAGCGGCTCCGACCTGCTGCGCAACGGGCGCGGCCTGCTCATCTCTGCGCCCGTGGCGGGCCTGAACCCCGACCCCAACACGTGGCGACCCCAGGCGCCGTACCCCACCGCGGGCGACAGCCAGAGCGTGTTCGATGCGTGGGCGGCCGCTGCGACGACGTACAACAATGAGGTGCTGCCCAAGTTGCAGCAGCAGGATTTCGAGACCTGCTCGATGGGCGTCGGCTTGAAGGGCGATGGCTCGGTCGGCGGCGACACCCAGTACTACGTCTCGACCGCGGGCCACTGCTTTGCCAAGTCCAACGGCACGGGCCAGGTGTGGCCCGATGCGAAGAGCGCACAGGCCTCGCTGGCCACCCGCGCGCCCGAGTACCCGAGCAACTCGGCGTCCGGCACCAGCAACGGCAGCTTTGGCCCCTACCTGGGTACGCCGCGCGCGTATCAAATCGGCAGCGGCACCACCATGACGGGTGCCTCGGCGCAAGGCACGTGGCCCGGCGGCCCGCAGATTGACGCGGCGGTCGTACCCGTGGCGCCGGCCTCCGGCCTCGCGGCGTCGAATCTCGTGTGGACCTACCCGACCACGAAGACGGGAAACCCGCAGTCGAGCGTGTCAATCACGGGTGTGGGCACCCCCAATCTGGGCGACAACGTGTGCCACTCGGGCACGACCTCGGGCTGGCACTGCGGGCCCGTCACTACGGTGAATGCGTTGATTCGGTCGGTCGATGGCTCGACCGGTTCGATTCGAGCGTTCCAGGCCGAGATGTGTGCCGCGAACGGTGACTCCGGCGGCGCGACGATCATGGGCACGACCTCGGTCGGCCTCGTGCAGGGCGGCAGCGACCCGAACGCGTTCAAGCCGGGAACGCCCGACTGTGACCCCGCGATCAAGCACTTCACGACCGTGACGGCGATGCCCTCGTTCGTGTCGGCGCTGCAGCCGCTGGGCCTGCGCGTGCTGCAGAACGTGGCACCGCCGTCGATCACGACGCCGACCTCGAGCGTGAGTGGCTCGAGCACGACGGTCTCGGGCCGCGCGGTGGCGGGTGACACCGTGCGCGTGTACGTGGATGGCAAGCTCGTGGGCTCGTCGCTTGCGGATGCCACGACGGGTGCGTGGTCGGTGGCGAACGTACCGCTCACGCCCGGCAGTCACACGATTAAGGCGCAGTCGCACCGTGACCCGGTGAACTTTTCGTCGGCCGTAACGCGCGCGGTGAGCGTCGCGTCGAACGCGGTGGTGGTCTACAAGACGCCGACCTCGGACGCCCTGTACACGCTATCCGGGTCGGGCGCGTCGACGCGGGCCACGCACATCACGTTCGAGCAGTGGGCTGCGGCGGGTTTTCCGGCACCGCGGGCGTTCCCTTCGGCCTACGTGAAGTACTCGTGGTCTGACGATTTGTATGCCGTGAATTTCTGGAACACGGCACCGGAGTCGTGGACCTGGCAACGGCTGACGCCCGCGCAGTGGGCCGCGGTGGGGTATCCGAAGCCCGGCATCGCGGGTTGGATCACCGGCACGCAGGTGTACAAGTACGCGACGAGCGACGAACTGTTCGCGTCGCTGAACGGCAAGGTGCACAAGTTGTCTTTCGCCGAGTGGCAGGCGATGAACTTCGCGGCGTTCACGACGCGCACGAACCAGGGCTTCGTGAAGACGGCGTCGAACGACACGCTCTATAAGGTCTCGAGCCTCAGCGCGAACCTGGGGGCACCCGTGACTTTCGCGCAATGGGCTGCCGAGGGTTTCCCGACGCCCCGGGTGGTGGCTGCGGCCCCTCGGCGTTAGGTAGGTAGCCGGGCCACAGGGTTCGGATGCCGGGCCGCCGCGTTATCGCGGCGGCCCGCTTTCTTGTTTGTGACTTCAATCACTGTCGGTGATGGGGGTGTGGGGCGCCTTTTGCATCTCTTGCACTTCGATGTCATATGAAAGTAGTGGCCCAGCGTAGATTTGTACTATTTTCGCCACTCGCGTGCTCTAAGGCGTGAGCAATGGCGCCGCCTGGTTGCAAGGTTGTCGGCTTGCTCGCGGGCGCGTTGAGAGTCACGCATTGGTGCAGTTAGATACCGTTTTGCGGAATTTTTCCTGGTTGTCCCTGGCAACGGTCAAGGCGAAATAATGAGCATCGTAGTAGCGCAAAGTAATCTAATGTAACTCAACGTATATACTCGCTGTGTGGCTGTTGTGTCCTAGATATGTAAGACAGCCCTTGCGTCCGCTATTTCTGGCGTGGCGTCCCTATGCGAGGAGTTTCATCATGCGTTTTTACCGTCAGCATTATTGGCGCGCGGTGGCCATCGCCGCTGCCGCGTCGATGGGCGTCACGGGCGTGGGCCTAGCGCCCGCAAGCGCCGCCGTAGCCGGGGGGCTCGCCCCCCTCGCTGCGGATGCGGCGCAAGCCGTGCTCTCCATCACGTCGCCGGCCACCGACACCACCGTCTTTGCGCCCGACGGCCAACTGACCGTGACCGGTACCGTGGCGGCGGGCGAAGAAGTTGACGTCACCGGCCCGGACGGAACTGCGGTGAAAGCGACGGTCACCGCCGGTGCAGACGGGGAGCCCAGCACCTGGTCGGCCACCGTGGCCGCGACCCCGGGCGCGGCGCAGACCTTCACGGTCCAGGCCTTCACCCCCGAGGTCGCGGGTGGAGCGGCGCGCACCGCGAGCGGCGACCCCATGACCACGACGGTGGACGTTCTGGCCGAAGTGCCCGCACCCGTGATTACGGCTCCCGATGTCTCGGCGGTCGTCGCGGGCGGCGCCGTGGACATCTCGGGCACGGCGCCCGCAAATTCCACGGTCACGCTCACCGTGAACGGCACGGCACTGGCGCCGGTCACGGCCGACGGGGACGGCGCGTGGACCGTCACGGGTGTCACCACGGTCGCGGGCCAGAACACGGCGACCGCCACGGCGGCGGTCGGCGCGAACGTCTCGGCGGCCTCCGCCGAAACGACCTTCACCGTGAATCCGACGGCCCCGGAGATCACGACGCCCGCAGCGGGCGCGCTTCCCGCGGGCACGGCGACCACCACCATTTCGGGCAGCGCCACGGCCGGGGCGTCCGTCGTCGTGACCGTCAATGGCACGGCCCTGCCGGCCGTGATCGCGGACGATCAGGGCGCGTGGAGCGTCGCGGATGCTGAGGTGCGTCCGGGCGCGAATGAAGTCACCGCCACCCAAACGGTCAACGGAGCCACCTCGGCGTCCAGCGCGGCTACCAACTTCACCGTGCCGCTCGAGGCCCCCACGATCACGACCCCCATCAGCGGTTCGGTGCACGTGGTCGGCGGCGACCTCACCGTCTCCGGCACCGCGCCCACCGGCGCCACCGGTGTCGTGCTCACGCTCGACACGGGTGATCCGCTGACCGTCGCCGCCACTGACGGCGCGTGGAGCACCACCCTCAGCGGCGTCGAGGTCGGAGAGCACACGCTCTCGGCCACCTCGACGGGACCGAACGGCGCCACCTCGACGGCCGTCACGGCCTCCATCACGGCGATCCCGCGGACGGGGACCCCCGTGATTACGGCGCCCGACGTGTCGGCGATCGTCGCGGGCGGCGCCGTGGACATCTCGGGCACGGCGCCCGCAAACTCCACGGTCACGCTCACCGTGAACGACACGGCACTCGCGCCGGTCACGGCCGACGGGGACGGCGCGTGGACCGTCACGGGTGTCACCACGGTCGCGGGCGAGAACACGGCGACCGCCACCGCCGCGGTTGGCACGAACGTCTCGGCGGCGTCCGCCGAAACGACCTTCACCGTGAATCCGACGGCCCCGGAGATCACGACGCCCGCAGCGGGCGCGCTTCCCGCGGGCACGGCGACCACCACCATTTCGGGCAGCGCCACGGCCGGGGCGTCCGTCGTCGTGACCGTCAATGGCACGGCCCTGCCGGCCGTGATCGCGGACGATCAGGGCGCGTGGAGCCTCGCGGATGCCGCGGTGCAGCCGGGCGCGAATGAAGTCACCGCCACCCAAACGGTCAACGGGGCCACCTCGGCGTCCAGTGCGGCCACCAATTTCACGGTGACTGTCGCGGCCCCCGTGATCTCGGTTCCCGCCGAGGGCGCGGCCCTCGAACCGGGCGACGCCACCACCATCACGGGCACGGCGCTGCCGGGCGCGGTGGTGAGTGTCACGGTCAACGGTGGCGAGGCACAAACGACAGAGGCGGA
>JAFFTF010000020.1 GCA_022803075.1 Micrococcales bacterium 31B | reverse complement strand
ACGCTCGGGTGGTGGGGTTTAGTAGTTGGGGGCGACGAGGAGGGCGGTGTAGGACTTGACGGGCATGTCGACGGATTGTCCGGGTTTGGTGATGGTGCCGGGGACTTGTTGCCAGGGTCCGCCGTTGACGCGGTAGCGGGCGGTGTAGGTGATGGTTTGGGAGATGTGGTAGGTGCCTTTGTGGTGGTAGACGTTCCAGATCATGCCGGGGAGGGTGTTGGGTGGTTGTTTTTGGGGGTCTTTGGTGTAGGGGGTGCCGGGGTGGTGGCTGGTGGCGGTGGTGCCGTTGCCGAAGTCGAAGTGCCAAGTGGTGGGGGTGGCTTCGATCTGGACGAGTTGGCCGAGGCGTGTGGTGGTGAGGGTTTCGGGTGATCCGTCGGTCCAGTAGGCCTGGGGGCGGTGGGCGACGGCGGCGGGTTTGTCGTTGCCGCCGGGGATGCAGGAGCAGTAGGTTTCGCGGTGTTTGAGGGGGATGGTTTCGAAGTCTTGGGCGGTGAGGGTGACGATGATGATTTGGGCGCGTTGTGCGGGGGCGTTGGGGGAGTTGTCTGCGATGCAGCCGGTGCCGGTGGTGCGGAGGGTGTCGGCGAGGGGCCCTTGGGGGTCGAGGATGAAGGAGGTCATTTGGACGGGTGTGCCGGGGCCGATGCCGGTGCAGGGGTTGGTGCCGCGACCGTTCCACGCGTTCACGGAGTCGATCTGGCCCTCCTTCTTCGGCGGGGGTTTGGATTCACTGGTTTCAGGTGATAGAGGTTTACCACGGTCCAGCGAGCCCTGTCGCAGAGGGGCGTCCGTGTCGGCCTGTGGTTGAGTAACGATCACATAGTCGCAGGATGATGAGAAGTCGGTATTCAAGGCGCCTTGTGCGGGTGTGACAACCGCTGCAGCGTGAGGCTTATCGCACTCAAAAAGTTGGTAATCGCCCGCGAACGCAAGACTCGGTGACGAGGTGATTAGGGCGCAGATGCATGCAGCCAATGTCACCGTGGCCTTGAATATGACGGAAAAGACAGTTGCGTTCATTTTTCGATTTTCTGCAAGCCGGAAACCGCCCAAAGTCCGTCGTCTAGCCATGTTACGGTAAAGCGCCATTTGCCAGACTGGTTTATTTCAGTGACAAGGGCCGAGGACTCCTTGTAGTAAGCGGAAGCTCCATCGTAAGTGACGTCGCCCTCCAGCGTGTATTTGCCAGGTTGACGGTCGGTGATCACGAGGTTTTCGACATATATCGGGTCGCTGGTTACGTAGGCGCCGTCTTTGATCCAGTCCGACATTTGTACCTGGATAGACGCGGAGTATTCGAGATTCGTTGTGGAGGAGAACTTCAGAGGCTCTGGGTCTCCTGTGGCAAACAAGTAGTCGATGGATTGGTAGAAAAACGCAACCATTTTGATCGCACCGAGGTCATCCTGCGCTTGGAACTCGTCTGCGATGTACGGACGAGGGACCTCGCGTTTCTTCACTGCCATTGCAATAGTTGGGTCTACGTATTCAAGGCCAAACCCGTCGTGCCTGAATTTCTTATTGGACTCGACCTGTTCCGCCGTTAGCGTGGGCGGTGTCCACGTCGACCCTGGCGCGGGGGTGCCAATGTATTGAGGGTCTTCCGTCGTGACCGCTGGCTGGGGTGCTGTCGGGGCGGATACGGGCGCCGAAGACCCGCCCCCCGAAGGAGATGGGGTGCCGCTGGTAGTGGATCCTTCGACGGCTTGCGTCGGTGTCCCGGTTGTGCTGGTGGGCGCGCCCGCGACATTGGTTGATGCGGCGGGGGCAGTGTCGCCCGTGCAGGCTGTGGCGGCGCCGAGAATCAAGCCGAGCGAGGCGAAGGCAGCGAGGGTGCGCTGGAGCGAAGATGTCATGGGCGAGTCCTTAGCTAAGTGGCCGCCACCAATGTACCCGTGGCATGTGCTGCGATACTTGCAAACTCGGCAAACCGTTGACCCCATGACGAGACGTCAGGTTTTGCTCAGGGACGGGTGACCACCTAAGCGGGAGTGGACCATCTGATGGGTGGTGCAACGGTGACGACGGGACAGCTGGCCGCCTCAACGATCGACTCAATCTTCGTACTCATCATGTGCTCCTGAGTCAGAATTTCACCGTTACATGAAGCGTCCACATCCAGGGAACCAGACGGACGGGGCGAACGGGCCGATCGAGCGTCCAGCCGAGGGCTCGGTGGCGCTAAACGACACAGCGTGGTCAAAAATTCAGTCGCCTCTCATCGCACTCCGACTGGTGTCAGCTGGCTGGCACCCTGAACATCTGGGCGAAGCGGCACCTGCACGCGCATCCCGCACCCCGCACGTTCAAAAATCTGTGAGACGCCGCATAGCGTGACTACATGCTCGACTCGGGCGGACAAACCACATTCGCGCAGCAGTAGCGAAGGCCACTTGCGGTGCTCACATGCACGCGGTGGCCGTATCAACAAGGTCGGCATGGTTTGGTCCGATTCCAGCAGCACATCCAATGACCACTTCCGCCAGAAGGAGTACCACCTGTGTGCAGGTCCCCTACGCACGGCAACTCGCGGCACGCTTTGCGCTGATGAGGCAATCCGGTTGGAGTTTGCCGGTTGCGGCTGCCGACCGAGGCGTAGATGCCCATGGCCTTAGATTTTCAAATTCCAACGAAGGTGGGAGGGGCGCAGCAAGCGCACACAAGTGAGCCGTATGAACTCAAAACAATCGAATACAGAGTGAAGACTAGAAGGAGAGAGACCGATGACCAGTGAGTCGCCAAAGACGCCAGCGAAGACTGTCCCGGCGAAGAAGCCAATGAAGGCTGCCCCGGCGAAGAAATCGAGGGCCGTCCCTGCAAAGGGAAAGGGTGAGCAGAAGCCGCCGCGAAATCCAGATTGGAGGAGAACGTGGGTGCCACATCCCGACATTCTCGGTGGAGGTGCGTTACTGACACCCGTCACGTACCCGCACAACAAGGATTTTCGCCCCAGTTATCTCATCACTGGTGATATCACCCCGGATGAGATCGTGGAGCTCTTGAATGAGCCCAACGGGGAGGAACTAGTGCAGGCGCGATTCCTCGAGGATGCAGAGCGGCGCCGTCAGCGGAGAAAAAAGAAGACCACCGAGTGAACCGCGTTGCGTTTGCGTCTAGCCACCACCTGGCGGTCTTGGGTATGCACCTGCTCTAGGTGCGATCGGTTGGACAGCCGTCTTGCCGACCTAGAGGGCAGACGGGTCTGCTTGGAGTCTTATGACCGGCCCCGGCAGTCGAAACAGTAGCCCGCAATCCAAGAAGGCGATTGCGATCGACACCAGCCGGTTCCGTCGCATGCCGCCGTTGTTGACTCGGGCGACAACAGATCGTCCGTTGCCACCCCACCCCACCCACGAATACCGCAGCGCCACCCCGCCCCGCACCTGCCGTGACGCAGCCAGGGAGGGGGCGGGGCCGACGGGCCGACCGGCGCGTCCGGGGCCCGGGGGATAGGGTGAGTAGCGGGCCGCCGTGACGCGCTGCCACGGGTCCGCTACACGACGCGCGCGTCGGCGCGCATTGACCTCGCCTGAGGAGTCCACATGCTTCGCCGTTCCCTCGCCGCCCTGCTGATCGTCACCCTCGCCTGGCTCGCCCCCGCGCCCGCCACCGCGGCCCCGCCCCAGCCGCCCGACGCCACCACCCAAACGATCTCCGCCCTGCACGGCGCCGACTCGACCCTGCTCACCCACCGCAGCACGCCCATCGCGCCGGGCCTCACGCTCACGAGTTTTCAACGCCTGCAACCGGGCGGGTGGGTGACGGGCCACGTCATGAACGCCGATCTCACCACGCCGACGCTCGGCCTCGACCTCGCCGACGGCGGCACGGTCTCGGGCTCGAACGACACGGTCGAGAACTTCGCCACCCAGGCGCACGCCGTCGCGGCCGTCAACGGCGACTACTTCGACATGAACGCCACCGATGCGCCCGCGGGCACCAACGTCAGCAGCGCGGGCGTGCGCACCATCGCGGCGACCCCGCGCCCGTCATTCACCGTGGCCGAGGGCCGCGCCGCGGTGCAGCAGCTCATGTCGTCGGCGTCGCTCACCTGGGGCGATACCAGCGTGCCGGTCGCGGCGGTGAATCATCCGCGCGTGGCAGAAAACGCGGCCACCCTCTACACCGAGGTGTGGGGAGGGTACTCGCTGGCGGCCTCCGTACCACCCGACGACGAGTCGCTGCGAGTCGTGCATATTCGCGATGAGGTCGTCATCGAGTCCACCACGGACCGTGCCCGACTGACCCTCACCGCGCCCCTCGCCCCGGGCGAAAGCCTCCTAGTCGCTCGCGGCACCGCGGCCGTGAGCCTCGCACCGCTCGCACCGGGCGACGCCGTCGACGTCACGGTCGGCACGAGCGCCACCGTCGACCTCGCGGTCGGCGGCCAGGAATGGCTCGTGCGCGACGGCGTTCCCACCACCGCCGACGCGGTCACGGCGGCGCGCACCGCCGTGGGCGTGTCGAAAGACGGCACCCGCATCACCGTGGTCTCGATCGACGGCCGGCAGGGCGACGCCCACGGCATGACCATGCTCGAACTCGCCGCCTTCATGCGCGACCTCGGCGCGTACAACGCCCTAAACCTCGACGGCGGAGGCTCGTCCACCCTGCTCGCACGCCCCGCGGGCACCACCAGCCTGCAACTCGTCAACCGGCCGTCTGACGGCACACAGCGACCCGTTACCAACGCCCTGGTTTTCACCTCCTCGGCAGCGGCCGCGGCACCGAAACCGGACGCGCGCGGGGTGCAGATTCGCCCCGCCCTCCAGAGCGCCGCGGGCCTCGAAAACCCCGGCGCGACCCTGCTCATGCCGGGCCTCAGCCGCACCGTCGCGGTGACGGGCCTCGACGCCGACCTCGCCGCGACACCCGTCACGGGCAAGCTCGCCAGCAGCCGGGACGACATCGTGCGACCCGTCGACAAGTCCACCGCCGGGCCGCTCACCGTGGTGCGCGGCGTCGCCCCGGGCGTCGCGACGCTCGACTATTTCGCGAAGCTCACCAAACGCGGCGCGCCCGCGCGCGACACCCTCGACCTGCGCGTCGTCGGCCCCATCGCTCGACTGGACACCTCGGCCCCCACCCTGGCCCTCGAGAGCGATACCAGCACGGCCCGCATCAGCCTCGAAGCCATCGACGCCGACGGCAATCGCGTGCCCGTCGAGCCCGCGGACGTGCAGGTCACGGCCGCACCGGGCGTCGCGGTGAGCGCGGACGGCCTCGCGGGCTTCGCGGTGGCCGCCGAACCGGGGGCGCGCAGCTCTGCGGTCACGTTCGCAGTGCTGGGGCAGAGCGTCACGGTGCCCGTGACCATCGGGTTCGACGTGCACCCCGTGACCGACTTCGCCGACCCCGCGGCGTGGGTCGCCGCGACCGCGCGCGCGGCGGGCAGCCTCGCGCCCGCGACCGGCCCCGAGGGCGGCCCCGCGCTCGCCCTCGATTTCGACTTCACGCAGACCACGGCCACGCGCGGCATGTACGCGAACCCGGTCACGCCACTCGCGGTGGCGGGGCAGCCGCAGTCGTTCACGCTGTGGATCAACGGCGACGGCCAGGGCGAATGGCCCCGCCTGCAGGTGACGAAGGGCGACGGCACGTCGACGAACCTCGACGCGCCGAATGTCGACTGGACGGGTTGGCGTCAGGTGACGTTCCCCGTGCCGCCCGGCACCCCCTACCCCCTCTCGATCACCGCGCTGCGCTTCATGGAGACCCGCTCGACCGTCACCTATACGGGTCACCTCGAGGTGGCCGACGTGGTGGCGCAGGTGCCCGTCCCGGTCGACCTGCCCGATGCCGCGCCCGTCACCGACCCGGTGATTCTCACGCAAGGCACCGTCGCCGACCGGCCCTTGCGCATCGGCGTGATCAGCGATTCGCAGTTCGTGGCCCGCAACGGCGACGACCACCCCGTGGTGCTCGCCGCCCGCCGCACCCTGCGCGAGATCGTGGCCGCGCGCCCCGACCTCATCGTGGTCGATGGTGACTTCGTGGACGAGGCCAGCCCCGCCGACTTCGCTCTCGCGAAGCGCGTGCTCGACGAGGAGGTTGGCGACGCCGTTCCCTTTATATACGTGCCAGGCAATCACGAGATCATGGGCGGCCCCATCGAGAACTTCGCCGCGGTGTTCGGTGCGACGAATGGTCACCGAGTCGTCAAGAACACGCTGATTGTCACGCTCGATTCGTCGACGGGCACCCTGCATCCGGGCGGCTCCACCACGCAATTGCGGATGCTGGAGGGCCAACTGGGGGCCGCGGCGTCCGACCCGAACATCACGGGAGTGCTCGTGATCAATCACCACCCCATCGACGATTTTCAACCCGACCAGGCCTCCCAGCTGGCCGACCGCTACGAGGCGCACGCGCTGGCGGCGCTGCTAACGCGTTGGCAGCGCACCGCGGGCAAGCCGATCGCGCAGGTCAACGGGCATATCGGCAGCTTCCACGGGTCGGTCGAGGGCGGGGTGAGTCGGCTCGTGAACGGCAACTCGGGCAAGTCACCGTCGGGCACCCCCGCAGCGGGCGGGTTCACCGGCTGGACCCTCGTGGGCATCGACCCGGCGGCTCGCGACCGGCTCGGGTGGCTCCGCGCCGAGACGAAACCTCGGGTCGACGGGTTGAGCGTGGACGCTCCGGTGGCGCTTACCGTCGGCGGGCGCGGTTCGGTGGCGGCCACGATCGAGCAGGACGGGGTGCGTTCCGTGCCCGTGGCGTGGCCGGTCAGCGCCGTGTGGTCGGTGTCGGACCCGAGCGTGCTGGAATTCGACCCCGCTACGCGCGAGGTGGTGGGGCTGCGCGAGGGCGTGGCGACCGTCTCGGTGACGGTGAACGGCGTGGCGGCGACGGCGGAGGTGACGGTCGGCGGCGAGTAGCGGCGAACCGGCGCGGCCCGGCGCGAAACGCCGCGAACCGGCGCGGCCCGATGCGGCCCGATTCCTTACAATCTCTTTACCCCACGGCACAGTATTTCGACATATGCTGCTCTCACATTGTCGAAATACGCACCGACGCGTATGTAAATTGTGGTGAATCGACATATATTCGCTGAGGAGTGCTGATGCACCGCTTCGTCGTTGACCCGGGCTCAACCGACATCACCCCCGTCTCGTTCCACCCTGTGTTATGGGTCAGCGCGGTCGCCGTTTTCGCCGTGATCGTGCTGCAATCCATCATTTACCTGCGCGCCATCCGCAAGGCCGGCAGCGCCGTCAACTTGACGGATCAGCAGGTTATGGGCTCCGTCCGGCGCGGTGGCATCGCCGCCATCGGCCCCTCGCTCGCGGTTTCCCTCGTCGCAATCTCGCTGCTGCCCCTGTTCAGCACGCCCGCCGTGCTCACCCGCATCGGCCTGGTCGGCTCGGCAGCGTTCGATGTCGCGGCAGCGGGTCTCGCAGCCGGATCGCAGGGCGCCGAACTCGGCGGCCCTACCTACACGCAGAAAGTGTTCGCCATCGGGTTCGCCGCCATGACGCTCGGCGGTCTCGTCTGGATGCTCACGGCGCTCGTGCTCACGCCGATCTTGTCGAAGGCCGACAAGCGACTGCGCAGCGTTAACCCTGCCGTCATGACGGTGGTGCCTGCTGCCGCCATTCTCGCAGCGTTCTTCACCCTCGCGATGACCGAGACCACCAAGTCCGGGGTGCACGTGTTAACCCTGCTGGTGTCGGCGGTGGTGATGGGCATATGCCTCGCGCTCGCTAAGTTTTTGAATCAACACTGGCTGCGTGAATGGGGTCTTGGCATCGCCATCTTCGTGGCGCTCGGCGCCGCTTTTCTGGCCACCGCCAACTAGTTCGAGATAGGAGAACCGCTCATGACCTCGCAAAATACACCCCTCGATGGGCTCGCCCAGTTCGACCGCACCACCTCCATTTGGGGCCCCATCACCCTCGGCCTCGGGTTTCTCGTCTCGCTCGCCGCGGCCCTCTTCTCGGTGTTCGGCACTGGCCTCGGCATTACTGGCCAGGAGGTGTGGAAGGCCTTCGTCATCGTCTTCGCGACCTTTGGCATCATCGCCATCGTCGAGCCGCTCTCGTATTATCCGATCCTCGGCCGCTCCGCCATGTACCAGGCCTTCATGATTGGCAACATCGCCAATAAACTGCTGCCGTCAGCCCTCATCGCGCAGACCGACCTCGGCGAAAAGCCTGGCACCCGTCGCGCCGAACTCATCGCGGGCGCAGCCATCATCGGTGCCGCGTTCGTACACATTCTGACGCTCATCGTGCTTGTCGGTGTGCTCGGTACTTGGCTACTCGGCCTACTGCCCGAGAGCATCATCGGCGTGGCCCGCTCGTACATTCTCGCGGCGGTATTCGGCGCCGTGACCGTGCAGGCCATCGTGTCGATGAAGAACCTGCGCACCACCATTATCGCGGCCGTCGTCTCGGCCCTCGTCGTTTACGGCCTCGCGAAGATCGCCCCCGCGCTCGCGCACTACCTGACGGCCATCGCCGTCATTGCCGTGATCCTCGTGGCGTGGTTTGCACGTAATCGCAGCGCCGAGGCGGCAGGCTCGGACGCTCCGGTGTCGGTTGGGCATTAAAGCCCGCGTACCCCATTGACGACATTTACTAGACAGGAAGTCTCTACCATGACCAGCACCACCGCAGTTGCTCTCACCGCGAACATTTACGTACCCGCAGAGTTTGTCGCCGAGCATGTCGCACTGTATAAAGAGTTCCACCGCATGCCCGAGCTCTCGTCGATTGAGCACCGCACGGCGGAGGCCATCGAGGCGCGACTGACCGCACTTGGCATCGATAACTTCCGCTCGGGCGGTACGGGTGTGGTTGGCCTGCTCACCAACGGCGAGGGCCCCGTGATTGCCTTTCGGGCCGACACCGACGGCCTGCCCATTGCCGAGGCGACAGGGCTGGATTATGCCAGCGAGGCCACGGGCGTCCTGCCCGACGGAACCGAGGCGCCCACGATGCACGGGTGCGGTCACGACACGCACATCGTGTCGGCGCTGGCCGCTGCTGAATACCTGACGACTCACCGCGACTCGTGGCGTGGCACGGTCGTGCTGCTGTTTCAGCCGGGCGAGGAGACCGCGTACGGCGCGAAGGCGATGGTCGACGACGGCCTGTGGGAGCGCGCGCCGCGCCCCGAGGTGGTGCTCGCTCAGCATGTGATGCCCGAGCGGGCCGGCAAGTTTTGGCTGCGTGCGGGCAATATGGCGAGCCTCGCCGATTCGTGGCGGGTGACGGTGCGCGGTCGCCAGGCGCACGGATCGCAGCCCGAGGCGTCGCTTGACCCCATCGTCGCGGCCGCCGCGATGGTGTTGCGCCTGCAGACGATTGTGTCGCGCGAGGTGGCGCCCATGACGCCCGCCGTGGTCACGGTCGGCACGTTCCACGCTGGTAAGAAGGAGAACATCATCCCCGAGACCGCCGAGTTCAGTATTAACGTGCGCACCCCGGACGAGGACGTGCGCGCCCAGGTGCTCGCGGCGATTCGTCGCATTGTCAACGCCGAGGCGGCCGCCTCGGGCATCGACGAGCCGACCATTAGCGAGATCAACCGGTTTCCGCGACTGTTCAACGATGCCGACCACGCGGCGCGAGTCACTACCGCGCTCGAGGCGGGTTTTGGGCCCGAATCGGTGCTGCCCCTGCCGGTTGGCATGGGGTCCGAGGACGCCGGGTGGCTCGGTGACGCGATCGGCGTGCCGGTCGTGTTCTGGGCCTTTGGCGCCTACCCCGACGAGGCGTTCGCCGACGGCGCTTCGCCCGCGAAGAACCACTCGCCGCAATTCGCACCCGATGCCGAACTCGCGGTCGTGAACGGTACGGGCGCCGCGCTCACGGCACTGCTCGAATACGTCGGCGCGTAGGCCACGCAGCGTGTGCATCTCGTTGCAATGAGATCATGGTGCGCATGCTTGACGACCTCACCACCCCCGATGCGCTGGATGACCTCGACCGACTGATCGTGGCGGCGCTCGTGCGAAATGGTCGCGCGCCGTGGCGGCTGATCGCGGAGGTGCTGGGCCAGCAGGAGCGCACCGTTGCGCGGCGCGGCAATCGGCTGCTCGCGTCGGGGGCGGTGCGCGTGCAGGCGTTTCCTCTGCCGGGGGCGCTTGGCCCCGGTGATTTATATATGGTGCGCGTGGAGGCCACGCCGCCAGCGGTTGCGAAGGCTGGGAGGTGGCTCGCGGAGCGTCCGGAAACCCACTGGGTCAGCTCGCTGATCGGGGCAAGCGCGTGCGTGGGCGAGGTGTTTCTCGAACGCGCCGCTGTGGAGTCGGTTGCGTATGGCGAGCTGGGCGAGTTCGACGGCGTGCGAAACGTCGCGATCGAGCCGGTCTTTGAGTATTACCGCACCGTGTCTGGCTGGCGGCCCGACCTGCTGTCGGCGGAGCAGTACGAGGCGTTGAGCCCGTCGGAGCATCCGCAGTTTGTGACGCCCGCGGCGGGGTACGAGTCGCCGCAGATCGACGAGGCGAACCGCGCCCTGGTGGAGTTGTTGCGCGGCAACGGTCGCGTCACGATCGACGAGCTGGCAGCGGGGCTGGGGGTCACGCAGGCGACGGCGAGTCGACGCTTGGAGGCGTTGATCGAGACGGGTGCGGTGTTCGTGCGGGCCATTCTTGACCCTTCGTTGCTGGGGTATCCCGTGGAGGGGGTCGTTTCGGTGCGCGCGGACGCCGGCGCGGTCGATGGGGTGGGGCGATTCGTGGCCGACCTGCCGACGACGCGATGGGCCGCGAACGCGGCGGGTCGTCTTCTCGTGCAGACCGCGACGCGGGACGTCGCCGAGTTGCGGTCCGTCATGGGAGAGGTGGCGGCGCGGCCCGGGGTGCGCGACGTGGAGGTCTCGCTGGTGGCGCAGGTGTTTAAGCGCAGCACGGTCGCGTACCGGGACGGGCGGTTGCCGCGGGGCTGAGGGTGCCTGACCGGACGCTCGGGTGGTGGGGTTTAGTAGTTGGGGGCGACGAGGAGGGCGGTGTAGGACTTGACGGGCATGTCGACGGATTGTCCGGGTTTGGTGATGGTGCCGGGGACTTGTTGCCAGGGTCCGCCGTTGACGCGGTAGCGGGCGGTGTAGGTGATGGTTTGGGAGATGTGGTAGGTGCCTTTGTGGTGGTAGACGTTCCAGATCATGCCGGGGAGGGTGTTGGGTGGTTGTTTTTGGGGGTCTTTGGTG
>JAFFTF010000019.1 GCA_022803075.1 Micrococcales bacterium 31B | reverse complement strand
TGGTCAGGGAGTAGTTTGGTGCGGGCGATTTCCATCAGTGCGGCCACGTCGCCGGGTGTGTGAGCGGATCCGAGGTGTTCGATGACTTTATTGGTGCGGCCTACTTTGGCCACGATTTGCACCGCTGTCGCGCCGGAGGACGTCTTCACTTTCCGTAGAAATGGGCTCACAGGCCCTATTCTACCGCCCGGCTAGTGACCCAAAACGACCCCCCTGCACCGCATATCTGCAGGTCAACGGAGTGTCCGGAAGAAAAATCCCCATCAGAGGTCCAACTCAGGTTGCGCGGCCAGGCGTTCGGTGAAGGGCGGGCCGACGGGCGCGGGGGTGGCTGCGGGCGAGTTCACGGGGCTCCTCTCGGTCAACAAAGCATACTTCACAAAATTCATGAAGTGTGCGTATGATGCGCCCATGACCACCCTAGTCTCGCTCACCGGCGTGCAGAAATCATTCGGGCGCACCCACGCCCTCACGGGCCTCGACCTGAGCGTCACCGCGGGCGAGGTACACGGGCTACTCGGCCCGAATGGGGCCGGCAAGTCGACCACCATCCGGATCCTGCTCGGGCTGATCCGGCCCGACGCGGGCCGGGTCACCGTGCTCGGTCGCACCCCGTGGAACTCCCCCGCCGCCCACCGAGCGCGCCTCGCATATGTGCCCGGAGACGTGCAGTTGTGGCCCAACCTCAGCGGCGGCGAGATCATCGACCTCCTGCTCGCGGCCCACCTCACCGGGCCCGAGCGCGAGCGAGTACGCGCCCGCCGCGCAGACCTCATCGCACGCTTCGAGCTCGACCCGACCCGCAAGGCCCGCACCTATTCCAAGGGCAACCGCCAAAAGGTCGCCCTCGTCGCGGCCTTTGCGGCAGGTGCCGATCTGCTGATCCTCGATGAGCCCACGAGCGGCCTCGACCCGCTCATGGAGGCACACTTCAAGGGCTGCGTCGAGCAGGCCTGCGGCGACGGCGCGACCGTGCTGCTGTCAAGCCACATTCTCTCGGAGGCCGAACAACTCTGCGACCGCGTAACCGTCGTGCGTGCCGGAGCCGTCGCCGCGACCGGCACCCTCGAGGAGCTGCGAGGGAGCAACGCCTCGGGTGCCACCCTCGAAGACGTGTTCTTGGGCTTCTACACTGCCCCCACCGACGCGGGGGAGCGCTGATGTTCACTCGCGATGGTTTCGCCTACACCCTGCGGGTGACGTGGCGGCGGGGGCGGCTCCACGCGCTGGCCTGGTTCGCCATCACCGGTGCCGTCGGCGCCGCGGTCGCCCTCGCGATGGTCGCCGCGTTCCCCACCGAGGCATCCCGCGCGGCCCTCGTCGCGGTAGTCAAGGCCTCCAGCGCGCAGCGGTTCTTGCTGGGTAACCTCGCGGGCCCCAGCATCGCCGACGCCGTGGTGTGGCGCAGCGAGACCTTCGTGCTCGTCCTCGCAACCCTCGGCACGCTGTTCGTGGGCACGCGCAGCACCCGTGGCGGCGAGGCCGATGGATCGCTCGAACTCTTCGCCGCCACACCCCTCACCCGCCCGGCGCTCGCCGTAGCGACCCTCGTGTTGCAGGCCTTCGGCGCGCTCGTGCTCGCCGTTGCGTTGGCCGCGGGCTTTCTTGCGGCCGGGGCGGGGGCCGGGCCCACGGCCGCGGCGGCGGCGCGGGTCGTCATGATCTGCGCGTGGGCGGCGTGCCTGGGCACGCTGCTCGCGCAGGGGTTGCGCTCGGCGCGGCTCATCAAGCAGGTCGGGGTGTATGCGCTCGTCGCCCTCGTCGTGTGGCGGGGAGTCGTCAATACGCTCGACTGGCCCGCGTGGCTCTCACCGCTGCACTGGGTCACGGGCCTCGGCTCCCCCGCGGGCGCAGGTTGGCCCGGCCTCGCCGCCTACGCCGCCACCGGAGCGTCCGCCCTCACCGCGGGTCTGGTGCTCTCGGTGCGCCGCGATTTCGACGGGGGCATCGGTTCGGAGACTCGGGGCCGCGCCCACGGCTCCCGCCTGCTGCGGGGTCCGATCGGCCTGGCACTCCGGGCCCAACGAAGCCTCCTCGTCGCGTGGTGCGTAGTGCCCCTCGCCATGGGGCTCGTGATCGGCAGCGTGGGCACCTCGGTCGACAACCTCATTCACCTCGATCTGCGCGGGGCGGGCGGAGGCATCGCCTCGCTGCTGATCTACCTGGCTCCCGAGATCGTGACGGCGGGGGCGCTCCTCGCGTTCGCCCACGCGCGGGCGGACCTCACCGCGGGTCACGCGGAACTCTTGCTGGCCGGGCCGATCTCGCGCACGCGCTGGTTCGCCTCGCACCTGGTCAACGCTGGGCTGATCACGGTCGGGGCGCTCCTCGCGCTGGGCCTGGGGGTGGGGGTCACGACCGTGGCCGGTGGTGGCTCGGGCAGCCTCGGCGCCTGGGCGGTGGCGGGGCTCGTGCGCGCGCCCGCCACGCTGCTCATCGTGGCCCTCGCCGCCCTCGCCTTCGCCTTCAGCCCACGCAGCGCGGGCCCGGTTGGCTTCGGGCTCCTGATCGCGGTGTTTCTCGGCGAAACGCTCGTCGACTTGACGGCGCTGCCCGAACCCGCGCGCAACGCATCGCCGTTCGAGTGGATGCCCCTCATCGTGCCGGGCACTCCCGCCACTGCGAATACGGCGGGGACGCTCGCGTGCCTCGCGCTCGCCCTGGCCTGCGCTGGCAGCGCCCTCTGGATCGAGCGTCGGCGAGACGTGCTCGTCGCGTAGATCTACGCGGCGGACTGCGCCTGCTCGGCGGCGACGCGCGCCAGCGCGGTGAGTCGCGAGATGGCGCGGCGGTACTTCTTGCGGTACCCGCCCCGAAGCATCTCCTCGGTGAAGATCTGATCGGCGCGCACGCCGCTGGCGACCACGGGAATGTCCATGTCGTAGAGGCGGTCGATCAGTACCACGAAGCGCAGTGCCACGTTTTGATTGGTGATGGTTTCGAGGTTTTGCCAGTACACGGCGCTGACGTCATCGAGCAGCATGCCGTAGCGGCTCGGGTGCACCGTCGCGAGGTGCTTCGAGAGAGCGCCGAAGTCGTCGTACACCGCTCCCGGGCCTGCGGCCTCGGCGCGCGCCCGCACCTCGTCCGCGGCGACGGGCTCGCCTGCCTTCGCGAGACCGCGGTGGCGGTAGTCTTCGCCGTCCACGCGGATCGATTCGAACTGCGAGGCCAGGCCCTGAATCTCCCGCATGAAGTCGGCCGCGGCAAACCGGCCCTCCCCCAGGGCGTCCGGAAGCGTATTGGACGTGGCCGCGAGCGCCACGCCCTGGGCTGCCAACTCGCGCAGCATGCGGCTCATGAGCACGGTGTCGCCGGGATCATCGAGTTCAAATTCGTCGATGCACACGAGCGAACATTGCGAGAGGGCTTTGACGGCCTGATGAAAACCGAGCGCGCCCGCGAGGTTGGTGTACTCCACGAACGTACCGAACGCCTTCTGGCCGGGGGCACTGTGCCACACGCTCGCGAGCAGGTGGGTCTTGCCGACGCCGAAGCCGCCGTCGAGGTACACGCCGGGCAGGTTCGCGGCGACCTTTTTCTTCTTGAACAGGCCGAAGAACCCGCCGCTCGCTCCGGTCGATTCCCAGCGCTGTGTGAATGCCCGCATTTTGGCGACGGCCTCGGCCTGCGAGGGCTGATCGGGGGCCGGAATGTAGGTGTCGAGCCGGGCGTGCTCGAAGTGCGGGGGCGGCACCAGGTCTTGCAGCAGTCGTTCGGGAGTCGGCCGGGGGTCGCGCGAGCACAACGAGGGCAGGGCGAGGGACGCTGCGGGCTGCGCAGACGCGTCGGCGCGCGAGGCAGCAGAGAGAGAACCAGTCACCCTAACAGGGTAGGACCGAAGTCCGCAGGCCCGAAGCTACGCAGGTCACGCTCAGTCAAAGTGCGCCACAAATCACTCACGCCCCGTCATGTGGGCGTTCACACTGCGACAGGTAAGTTTCGCGGTGGCCCTCGCCTGCCTAGGCTAGGTTCATGCTCGGCACCGTGCGCTCCACCGCGCCGTCGAGCGTCGACCGCATCGGGCACCCGCCCGTCACGAAAGGCACACCATGGCTGTCGCATTCGACAACTCTCCCGCACTCGCCGCCTACGCTCGCCCCGAGCGCCTGGTGACGACCGAATGGCTCGCACAAAACCTCACCACCGAGGGCCTCGTGATCCTCGAATCGAACGAAGACGTACTGCTGTACGAGACGGGTCATATTCCCGGCGCAGTCAAGATCGACTGGCACACCGACCTGAACGACGAGGTGTTGCGCGACTTCGTGAGCGGAGACCGCTTCGCGGCCCTGCTGGGTGAAAAGGGCATCAAGCGCGACGATACCGTCGTGATCTACGGTGACAAGAACAACTGGTGGGCCACCTACGCGCTGTGGGTGTTCTCGCTGTTTGGCCACGAAGACGTGCGCATTCTCAACGGTGGCCGCGACCTGTGGATCGCCGAGGGCCGCGAGCTCACCACCGATGTCACCACGCGCGAAGCCACCGAATACCCCGTAGTGGAGCGCGACGATACGAAGATCCGCGCGTTCTTGCCCGAGGTGCGCGACAGCATCGGCAGCATCCCCCTCATCGACGTGCGCTCCCCCGAGGAATACACGGGTCAGCGCACGCACATGCCCGCCTACCCCGACGAGGCCGCCCTGCGCGGCGGCCACATCCCCACCGCGGCGTCCGTGCCGTGGGCCCGCGCCGCGGCGGCGGATGGCACGTTCAAGTCACTCGAAGACCTGAAGGCCATCTACTTCGACGAGGCCGGCCTGCAGGAGGGCGACGACGTCATCGCATATTGCCGCATCGGCGAGCGGTCGAGCCACACGTGGTTCGTGCTCACGCACCTGCTCGGCTTCACGAACGTCAAGAACTACGACGGCTCGTGGACCGAATGGGGCTCGGTCGTGCGCGTCCCGATCGTCAAGGGCGCCGAGCGCGGCTCCCTCTAAACCGCACGTCGCGGCGCTGCCCCCGGGCGGCGTCGCGACTCGTGCGTTCACCCACCGGCCGAGTCGCGGCCAAGCGCTCGGCATCGACCTACGGAGACCTCAGTGACCCTGCCCGCCACCCTGCAAGAAATCGTTGACGACTTCGCGGCCGTCTCGGAGCGCGACCGACTCACGATGCTGCTGGAGTTCTCGCAGTCGCTGCCGGATCTGCCGGACCGGTACGGCAAGCACCCCGAACTGCTGGAGCCCGTACCCGAGTGCCAGTCCCCCCTGTTCATAGCCTACGAACTGCAGGGCAGCGCCCCCGATTCGCCCGTGAACCTCTTCTTCTCGGCGCCCCAGGAGGCGCCCACGACGCGCGGCTTCGCGGCGATCCTACACGAGGGCCTCGACGGCCTCACGGCCCAGGAGATTCTCGACGTACCCACCGACTTCGCCCACGAACTCGGTCTCACCCGGGCGGTCTCGGCGCTGCGCATGCGCGGCATGTACGCCATGTTGTCGCGCGTGCAGCACGGTATTCGCGCCAAACTGGCGGCGTAGGCGCCATGACCGAACCCGCTCGGTTGCTCCCGGTGTGGCGCCAGGGCGCCTTCAATCCGGACGCCGCGTGGCTGAGTTCCGGGTCCGCCCCCGACGAGGCCGCCCTCGCCGACGCGCTGCGGTTTCCGGCGCTCGCGGCGGGCCAGTCCCACGTGCGGGGCGTCATGGTGGCCTCCCTCGATGGGCACGCGGTGGGCCCCGACGGCTCGTCGCGATCCATCACCACGCCGGAGGACTATTGGGCCTTTGTGACCCTGCGATTTCTCGGAGACGTCATCGTGACCGGCTCCGCCACGGCTCGCGCCGAGCAGACGCGGCTACCGCGGGGTCGCGAGTCGCTGCGGCGGTGGCGACGCGACCAGGGTCTCACCGAGGCTCCTCGACTGGCGATTCCCACCCTCACGGGGTCACTCCCCCGCACCGATCTGTTCTCCCGGGAGGGCGCCTGCCTGGTGCTCACCACTGCGGATCGTCGCGACGAGGTCACGGCACGCCTGGCCGCTGAACAAGACCTCGCGCCGGGGGTTTCGCCTCGCGTCATCACCTGTGCGGGCGACGGCCAAGGGGTAACCCCCGCGGCCCTGATGGCGGCGCTCGTGGACGAGGGGCTCTCGCGCATCACGTGCGAGGGCGGTCCGTCCTTGCTGGGTTCGTTGCTCGCGGCAGGCCTCGTCGACGAAGTCTCCCTCAGCACGACGCACCTGCTCGCGGGGGGCGAGGCGACCCCGTTTGCGATCCTGCCGGCCGCCGTGCGAGCCCTGCGCAGGCGACTGCTGCTCGTGGGCCCCACCGCCGACGTAGCCCTTTACGACGTCAAACCGTAGACGGCCGCGACCCGCCGCTACCTGAGATGACGCTCGAGAAACTCGCGCACGAGGCGTTCCCAGCGCGTACGGTCCACGTTCCATTCGTGAGTGTGCAGGGCCCGATGAAAGGTCTCGAGACGCACCAGGTCGCTCTTTCGCTGCGCTAGCCGCGCCGAACCACTGAACGGAACGACATCGTCGGCCGTGGAATGCAAGATGAGTGTGGGCTGATGCAGGCTGCGCCGCACGGCGTCGACGGTCATCTCGTGCAGCGGTATCGCCCGATTCAGTGACGCGTACTTGGCGTACTTGGCGTTGCTGAGCAGAGCCACGGCCACGTGACGAATCGGGCGGGGTATCCCGAGCTGCTGGCCCGTGAAGTTCAGAATCTCGGGCCAATCAATCGCCGGCGCGTCCAGGACGATGGCCCGCACCCGCGAACCGTACCGGCCGAGGGCGGCCGTGCGGAGCACTATTTGGCCGCCCATGGACACCCCGTAGAGCACGATCTCCTCGGCCCCGTGCTGGAGCGCGTAGTGGACCGCGGCGTCGGTGTCTATCCACTCGTCGGCGCCCAGGTGACACTTGGTGTCGTCGGCGTGCGGCGCGTCATTCGCGTTGCGATAGGTGACGATGAGACAGGTCAGGCCGAGGTCGATGAGGGTCGGCACGGCGCGCAGGCACTCGGCGCGGGTGGCGCCGCGACCGTGCACGAGCACCACCCAGGTGGCGGCCCCCGGGCGCGGGCGCTCAGGGTCGATGCGCCATGCGGGCAGGGCCGGCCCGGGTGTGGGGATGGTGACGTCGGTGTAGTCGAGACCGAGTACCTGGCGGGGGTCGACACCCCAGTAGTAGCTGGCAATGCGCGCCGCCCCGAGCACGGCCTGCCGCGGCAGGGTCGAGCGGGACCCGGCCACGGCAGCGGCGGGCAGCACGGGCCGCAGCACGGGCCGCGACACGCTACGCGCCTGCAGGCGGCGCTCGTTGAGGCCGTCGAGTTCGGCCTCGATGAACACGGACTCCCAGCCGCGATCGGTCACTTCTTCGCCCACATGCAGGTAGCTGCGAGGCTGAAACCGGTCGCCCTGCACGAGGGCCATGGTGCCGGGCGCCGCCGAATTGCGGGTTCGGCTCAGCAGCACCCAGTTCTCGTTCACGGCCAGCACCGTGCAGGTCGTGATGTCGCGCCCCGAGAGCGTCACGACCATCTGCGCCACCTTGCGCGACGCGAACGCCGCGCCGATGCCGAGCAGACCGACCACCCCCGCGAGAGTGCCCGCAACCGTCAGGGGGGCGAGGTTACGGGCCCAGTGTGCCGCGCGCCGACGGCGCGAGGGTGACTTCGAGGGGACGCGCGTCATCTCAGACCGGCTTGCCGGGCTTGGGCGCGTACTTGCCGAACTTGCGCCACTGATTGAGAATGGCGCTGCGCACATACAGGACGCGCCGGGGCTTGCGATCCACCGGATTCACGAGCGGGTTGACCACGCGTTTAGCCCGGATCAACCGGCGCACGCGCGACTGCAGCGCGAGCGTGGGCAGATACTTCAGGACCAGCCTGAGCGGCAACACGGTGTAGAGCACTTCTTGGTCGCCGATCTCGAGCTCGAGGTCGTGCTCGTAGAAGCGATCCTCAACCATGAAGCGCGCGGGGTTGAGCCCGTTGGCCGTGACGTAGTAATTGTTGCGGCCGATGCGGGGGTTGACCTCGAAGAACCGCATCGAATTGTCGCGCGGGTCGAACTTGAGGTCAAAGTTCGCGAAGCCCCGGTAGTTGGTTTCGGCGAGGAACGCGCGCGCCTGCTGCATGATGTCGGGCGCCGGTTCGGTGATCATGGCGGCCGGGTTGCCGAGCGCGCTGGGCACCTGCTCTTGAATCAGGACCTGCGCCGAGCATTGCATCGTGACGCGACCGTTGCGGTCCACGTAGCAGGTGAGCGACCAAATGCCGGTGTCGTCTCCGGGAATGAAGTCTTGCAGCACAAACTCGCCCTGCCACCCGGTCCGATTTATGGTCTGCAGCAGCTCGTCGAGCTCTGCCTGGGTGTCGCAGACATGCACCTTGGCCTTGCCCGGAAAATCGACATAGTTGTATTCGGTGCTCGACGCGGCCTTGGCGACGACGGGAAACTCGAAGGGCACGGGGAACGGTGCGGGCACCTCGCCTCCGAATTTCACCACCACGGTGTCGGGGATGCTCAGGCCAAGCTTTTGGCACACCTCGGCGAAGCGGGCCTTGTCGGCCACGATGTCGAGGGTCTCGCGGGACAGGAAAGGCACCATCACGCTGTCGGGTAGGCGGTCGGCGATGTCGATGATGACTTCGACGAACCAGTCGGCGTTTGCGAGCAGCATGACGCGCTTATCAGGATTCGCCTCGACGACCCGCAGCACGGCAGCGAGTACTTCGTCGCGATCTTCGAGGTCCTTCGCGAGGACGTTGTCGATCAGGGTGGAATGGGCTACGGGGCCCGCCAGAATTGTCGAGATGACCGTGGAGCACACTCCATATTCTTCGTGGAATGCGCGCACGAGCGCGTAGACCCCGATGTCACCGCCGAGCAGGACGGGGAGAATCGGGACAGGGGCTGGATTCGGACGGGCTCCCGCGGCGTTCATACTAGGCTTCCACCTCGGTGCGATCGCCGGTCCACTGCGTGTGGAAGGTGCCGGGCTTATCAACGCGCTGATAGGTGTGGGCACCAAAGAAGTCGCGCTGCCCCTGAATCAGGGCCGCAGGCAGTCGCTTCGCGCGAATACCGTCGTAGTACGACAGCGACGACGAGAAGGCGGGCACGGCCACACCGTTGAGCGCCGAGTGCGCCACGATGCGACGCCACGACTCGAGACCCTTGGTGACGACGTCGGTAAAGAACGGGTCGGCCAGCAGCAGGGCCAGGTCGGGATTCGTCTCGTAGGCCTCCGTGATGCGGTTCAGGAACCGGGCACGGATGATGCAGCCGCCGCGCCAGATGCGAGCCATGGCGCCACGGTCGATGTTCCAGCCGTACTCCGCGCTCGCTGCAGCGATCTGATCGAAGCCCTGCGAATATGCGACAACCTTCGAGGCATACAGAGCGAGGCGGACGTCTTCAATGAATGCGGCGCGGTCCTCGATTTGCCATTCACCTGCGATCGCGGGCAGCACCCGCTGACCGGCCTCACGCTGCGGCACCGAGGAGGACACGCCGCGGGCGAACGTCGCCTCGCCGATGCCGGTGATGGGTACGCCCAGGTCGAGCGCGTTCTGCACGGTCCACTTGCCGGTACCCTTCTGGGCGGCCCGATCAACAATGATGTCAACGAGCGGCTTGCCCGTCTCGGCGTCAACCTGCTTCAGCACCTCGGCCGTGACCTCAATGAGGAACGACTCGAGGTCACCCTCGTTCCAGGCGGCGAAGATGTCGGCGATCTCGGAGACCTCGGCGCCGAGCCCGCTGCGCAGCAGGTCGTAGGCTTCGGCGATGAGCTGCATGTCGGCGTATTCAATACCGTTGTGCACCATCTTGACGAAGTGGCCGGCGCCTTCGGGGCCGACGTAGGTGCAGCAGGGTACGCCATCGACCTTGGCCGAGATCTTCTCGAGGATGGGCCCGAGGGTCTGGTAGGAGTCGGGCGAGCCGCCGGGCATGATCGAGGGGCCGAGCAGGGCGCCCTCTTCGCCGCCGGAGATGCCGGCGCCGACGAAGTGCAGGCCCTTTTCTTTCAGCGCGTTCTCGCGGCGAACGGTGTCGGGAAAGTGCGCGTTGCCGCCGTCGACAATGATGTCGCCCGGCTCCATGTGCTGCGCGAGCTCATCGATCACGGCGTCGGTGGGACCGCCGGCCTTCACCATGATGACAACGGTGCGGGGCTTTTGCAGGGACGCCACGAAGTCTGCGGTGGATTCCGACGCGACGAATACACCCTCGGTGCCGTGATCGTCGATCAGGGATTTGGTCTTTTCAAACGAACGATTGTGGACCGCAACGCGGAAGCCATTGCGAGCGAAGTTACGGGCCAGGTTGCGACCCATGACCGCAAGACCCGTGACGCCGATTTGGGCGAGTTCCGCCATATTTTCCATCCTTCGAAACCGATGATTGCGCGCGTTGAGCACGCCTGCTGTGGTGAATGTCGCGGCTGCTCGGGTTGACTGGCGTAAACACGCCCGAAAGCGATCGATTTTGCATGTCACGCCTACCCTTCGCGTGCCCCAACGAAGCCTAGTGCGCGGCTCGTAGCGGGCCGCAGCAAGGGGTCACCGCGTTTGTTAAGCCTATATCGTGACTGTTGCAGAAGCCCTCATCTCCCGGTGCATGAATAAAAGTCGTGGCAAGCTGCCACGGCTCGTTTCGTCGCTCAGGCGTACTCAGCACTCAGCGGCACTCCCCAAGCTGCCTTCGCTTTGCGAGAATGGCCTCATGTTTAAACGACACGCCACCCCGGCCACCAGCCCGCAGACCTACACCTACGCCCTCTCCGAGGCGGAGTGGCGCGAAAAGCTCAGCCCGCTCGAATATCAGGTATTGCGCGAGGCGGGAACGGAGCGTCCCTTCACGGGCGAATATGAAGAGCTCGAGGCCGCGGGCACGTATCACTGCCGCGGCTGCGATGCCGCCCTGTATTCGAGTGGCAAGAAGTTCAACGCGGGCTGCGGCTGGCCCGCCTTCTGGGCGGAGGAGGCCACGTCGGAGGGCGCCAGCACGCTCGAATACATCGAAGACCGCAGCCTCGGCATGAGGCGCGTCGAGATTCGCTGCGCTCGGTGCGGAGGCCACCTCGGACACGTGTTCACGGGCGAGGGCTTCGGATATCCCACGGACGCGCGTCACTGCGTCAACTCGGCGTCCATCAAGTTCGTCCCCGAGGCCGAGGGATGACCGTGCCACCCGTGCCACCCGCAGTTGCCGCAACGGCCGTCCGCGGGCCGGACCTCGACGCCGCGACCCTGCATGACCTGCTGCGCCTGCGGGCCGAGGTGTTCGTGGTCGAACAGGACTGCCCGTACCTCGATATTGACGGACACGACCTGGCCCCGGGCACGGTGCACTGGTACGCCAGGGATGCCGAGGGGCTCGTGGGCTGCCTGCGGGTGCTGAGCGACTCCCCCGCGGGGTATGCGCGCATCGGGCGGGTGTGCACCGCGTCGCGCGCTCGCGGTACGGGCGTGGGCGGCCTACTCATGGACGCCGCGGTGGCCGGCTTGGCAGGTCAACCGCAGTACCTCGAGGCCCAGACCTATGCCCGGGGGTTCTATGAACGTTATGGATTCGTGGCGCGCGGAGACTATTTTTATGAAGACAACATAGAACACGTACGCATGTACAACGAGGCCTAACCTCGATTTTTCATGGGTCCGTGGTGTGATCGGCGTGTAGAAGCACCAAAGTGCCCTCTGAACAGGGCAGACTTGGATTTATCTAGTTCCCAGGTCACTGTTCGGAAGGCACTCGGTAGGTGAAGCATACGTCGTGGATGCGGGATTTGTTAGTTTCTGCTGATGGTGTCGGCGTGGTGGCCCACGCGGGTAGCATCGCGACTCGAATGGTGGCGGACCGCACTGGTTTGACGGGTGAGTTCTCCAAGGCGATGGCACGCCGCAACTTCACCCCCGGCCATGACCGCGGCCGGGTGCTTGCAGACGTGGCGGTGATGCTCGCCGATGGTGGTGAAGCCATCGCCGACATTGACGTACTCCGCCACCAGGCGAGCGTGCTCGGACCCGTCGCATCCCCACCTACCGTGTGGCGCACCCTCGACGAAGTCACGCCGGCACGCGCGAAGAAGATCGCTACCGCACGAGCCCGCACCCGCCGCCACGTGTGGGCACACCTACCTGATGGAGTACCGGCCTCCCGCGTCGCCGACACCGACTTGGGCCAGACCATCGTGCTCGACGTCGACGCCACCCTCGTCGTCACCCACAGTGAGAAGGAGAACACGGTACCCACGTATAAAGGGACGTACGGCTACCACCCCATCGGTGTGTGGTGCGACAACACCCAAGAATTCCTCGCCGCCACACTACGCGCCGGTAACGCCGGGTCGAACACCACCACTGACCACATCGAGGTTCTCACCCATGCTCTACGCGACGCGATCACACTCGTACCGAACGAGGTGTGGACTCCCGCGCTTGATGCTGACGGTGGTATCCGTGACGGTGGTGACGTTGCTGAACTCACCGGCCTCATCGACCCTGCCGTGCTCAGTAGATGGCCGACCGGGATGCGGGTGATCGTGCGTCGTGAACGCCCGCACCCAGGCGCCCAGTTACCACTGTTCGAGGAGAGCGACGGGTGGCGGTACCAAGCATTCGTCACCAACACCACCACCGGGCAACTCGCGTTCCTGGAAGCACGTCACCGCGCGCATGCTCGGGTTGAAGACCGCATCCGACACGCTAAAACCACTGGCCTTCGCAGATTCCCCTCCCGAGAGTTCCAGATCAACAGTGCCTGGCTG
>JAFFTF010000018.1 GCA_022803075.1 Micrococcales bacterium 31B | reverse complement strand
ACACCCACCAACCCCCTCACCCCCCAGCGGGCTAGGGGGAGTGGCAAAGGGGTGTCGTGGACACCAACACAACTAGGCTTGAGGGAAACCCATAAGGTTTCTCCTAAAGTTACGGCGGTCATAGCGTCAGGGAAACGCCCGGTCCCATCCCGAACCCGGAAGCTAAGACTGACAGCGCTGATGGTACTGCACTCGCCAGGGTGTGGGAGAGTAAGACACCGCCGGACAACCACTCCGTAAGGGCCCCACCGTCACCGACAGTGGGGCCCTTACCACACCCCCCAACAACGCCAACGCCGAGCACGCACCCGGGCTCGATGGGCAGCAACTCACACGAATCCGAGCCTGATCAGGTAGGCATACCCGTCGCGATCGGGCACAATGATTAAGGACGACGCGGCTGAGCCGCGTGACAGCGGAATCCGTCGAGATCCGCCACATAAATTTACAGCGAAGGAACGCAACGTGTCAGATGACAACGTAGGCAACAACCGACCCGACCGCCAAGAACGCGATTTCGGTAGAGAACGGCGTTCCTTCGACCGCCGAGACAGCAATCGTGACGATCGTGGTCCCCGCCGTGAGTTCGGTGGCCGCGATGACCGCGGGCCGCGCCGCGACTTCGGTGGGGATGATCGTGGTCCTCGTCGGGACTTTGGGAACCGCGATGACCGCGGGCCGCGCCGCGACTTCGGTGGGGATGATCGTGGTCCTCGTCGGGACTTTGGGAACCGCGATGACCGCGGGCCGCGCCGCGACTTCGGTGGGGATGATCGTGGTCCTCGTCGGGACTTTGGGAACCGCGACGACCGTGGTCCCCGTCGGGACTTTGGGAACCGCGACGACCGTGGTCCCCGTCGGGACTTTGGGAACCGCGACGACCGTGGTCCCCGTCGGGACTTTGGGAACCGCGATGACCGTGGTCCCCGTCGTGAGTTTGGCGGCCGGGATGATCGTGGTCCCCGTCGCGATTTCGGTGGAGATGATCGTGGTCCCCGCCGGGACTTCGGTGGCCGGGAAGATCGTGGTCCCCGTCGCGATTTCGGTGGAGATGATCGTGGTCCCCGCCGCGACTTCGGCAACCGCGACGATCGTGGTCCCCGTCGCGATTTCGGTGGAGATGATCGTGGTCCCCGTCGCGATTTCGGCAACCGCGACGATCGTGGTCCCCGTCGGGACTTCGGTGGCCGGGATGATCGTGGTCCCCGTCGCGATTTCGGTGGAGATGATCGTGGTCCCCGCCGCGACTTCGGCAACCGCGACGACCGTGGTCCCCGTCGCGATTTCGGTGGAGATGATCGTGGTCCCCGTCGGGACTTCGGTGGCCGGGACGATCGTGGTCCCCGTCGGGACTTCGGTGGCCGGGACGATCGTGGTCCCCGTCGGGACTTCGGTGGCCGTGACGATCGCGGTCCTCGTCGTGACTTCGGTGGCCGGGATGATCGTGGTCCCCGCCGCGAGTTCGGCGATCGGCCGGAACGAAGCGACGGCCACCGCGGGGAGCGGGCCGACCGGGCACCGCAGGCGCAGGGCCAAGGCGGCAGCGCCTCGCGTCCGGGCCTGGAGATCCCCCCGAATATAACGGGCAAGGAACTCGACGCCCGCATTCGCGGTGACCTCAAGACCCTGAGCAAGGACATGGCCGACCTCGTCGCCCAGCACATCGTCACGGCCTCGGTCTACCTTGACGTGGATCCCGTGCAGGCGTACAAACATGCCGCGTTCGCCGCGAGCCGCGCGGGGCGCGTGCCCGCAGTTCGCGAAATCGCCGGTATTACCGCCCATCGCCTCGGCAAGTACGCCGAAGCGCTGCGAGAGCTGCGTGCCGCGCAACGGATGTCGGGCGACTTCGACACCACGGCGTTGATTGCCGATTGCCAACGGGGCCTCGGGCGACCCGAAAAGGTCCTCGAGATGCTCCAGGATGGAGAAGCCGACAAGCTCGGCGAGGTCGCCAAGATTGAGTTCCTCATGGTTGTCGCCGGTGCTTACGCCGATTTGGGAGACATGGATAAGGCCGTCGCGACGCATGAGCTGCCCGCTCTGCGCGAAAAGGTCGACGGTGAATGGCAGGTGCGCCTGTGGGTCAGTTACTCCGACGCGTTGACCGCCGCCGGGCGCGCCGAGGAGGGTCAGAAGTGGCTTAAGCTCGCCGCCAAGGCCGACACCGAGCAGATCACGGACGCCGCCGAGCGACTTGGCTGGGAGGCACCCGACCGCGTGCTCGAAAGCGACGAGGTGCTTGAGGTCATCGATAGCTTCGACTACGAGGCGGAGGCCGAAGAGAAGGCCCGCCTCAAGGAAGAACGTCGTGCCGCGTGGGCGGCAGCGAACGCAGAGGCTGATCACGCGGATGACGCTGATGAGGCTGATGAGGCTGCTGACGCCGACGACGACAACGATGACGACCTCCTGGCCGCGGCCGACGCAATCACCGAGGGCGAGGTCCACGAGATCGGTGTCGATTCCGAAGACGAGCACGACGACTTTGCCGAACTGCGCGAGGCCGGCATCGATCCCGCCGAGTTCGAGGACGACGCCAAGTGACCACCGCAGACGTCAAGCACGCCACGCAGGACGACGCCTTTGACGCGGCTCTCCCCGGAGACGTCATCAACCTCAACGACACCTTCGATGCCGCCCTGCTCGACCTCGACGGGTGCGTTTTTGAAGGGACGCGCGCGATCACGGGCGCCATCGACACCCTGCTTACCCTGCGCGGCCAGGGCAAGCACATCGCCTTCGCCACGAACAACGCCTCGCGCACCCCGCAGCAAGTCGCGGACCACCTCGAAAGCGTGGGCGTGCGCGCCACCGCCGACGAGGTCGTCAACTCGCCCTACGCGGCCGCCCAACTGCTCCTGCAGCACGTCGAGCCCGGCAGCAAGGTGCTCGTCATTGGCGGCGACGGACTCGTCAAGGAACTGAACGACGTCGGCTACGAGATCGTGCGCAGCGCCGAGGACTCCCCGGCAGCGGTCGTGCAGGGTTTCCACCGCACGGTCGGGTGGGAGATCCTGAACGAGGGCAACTTCGCGATTCGCGCGGGCGCCCTGTGGCTCGCGACGAACCTCGACCCCACGTTGCCCACCGAACGCGGCCCCTCGCCGGGCAACGGCTCGCTAGTGAGCGTGCTGCGAATGGCGACGGGCCAAGAACCGCTCGTCGCGGGCAAGCCCGAACCAGCGCTGTTCCAGGTGGCGGCGGAGCGCTGCGGCGCCACGAGCCCCCTCGTCGGCGGCGACCGCCTCGACACGGACATCGCGGGCGGCAATCGCGCCGGGTACCCGACGTTGTTGGTGCTCAGCGGCTCCACGAGCGCACGCCAGGCAGTGCTCAGCGTCGGCGTCGAACGTCCCACCTACGTCAGCGCGAACCTCACGGCGCTCGTCGAGCCCATCACCGTGGCCCGCCGCGTGCCAGGCTTTGGCCTGTTGGCCTTTGACTGCGGGGACGCCCGCGCCGAGATTCGGCAGGGTCGCCTCAGCCTGCAGCGTGGTACGGACCCACTCGACACGGTGCGCGCCGCGTGCGCCGCCGTGTGGTCGCTGACCGGCAGGGACCGCGCCGAGTTCGATGAAAGCTCGGTGCCCGAGGACTTTGCGGCATGACCAGCGGGCCACCCGCGCGTCCGGCCCCCACCTCGGGAGGCCGGACCGCGGCCGCGGAACACGCCCTCGAGGCCGCCCTCAGCGAGGTGCACTCGCTGAGCGACCGAGACGTGCACGATCACGTGGGGGTCTTTGAGCGCGCGCAGGAGGCGCTGAAGGCGCGCCTAGAGGCCGAAACCGCATGACGATGAAACGCCAGCGACTCGACGCCGAACTGGTGCGCCGCAACCTGGCGCGTTCGCGCCAGCAGGCCCAAGAGTTCATCGCGGCCGGCCGCGTGTTCATCGCCGGTGCCAAGGCCAGCAAGCCCGCGACCCAGGTCGACACGGCCGCCGCGCTCGTCGTGCGCGACGCCGACGAGGGCCCCGACTACGCGTCGCGCGGAGCGTACAAGCTCCTGGGCGCCCTGCACGCCTTCGAGCCGCTGGGGCTCCGCGTCGCAGGCCGCCGCTGCCTCGATGCCGGTGCCTCAACGGGCGGCTTCACCGACGTGCTGCTGCGCCACGGGGCGGCCAGCGTCGTCGCCGTCGACGTCGGCTACGGCCAACTCGTGTGGGCGCTGCAGCAGGACGAGCGCGTCGAGGTGCATGATCGCACCAACATTCGCGCCCTCACGGCCGACCTGGTGGCGCCCGCGCCGACCCTCGTCGTCGGCGACCTCTCGTTCATTTCGCTCTCGCTCGTGCTGCCCGCCCTGCGCGCTTCGTGCGCCCCCGACGCCGACTTCGTCATGATGGTCAAGCCGCAATTCGAGGTGGGCAAGGAACGCCTAGGGGCGGGCGGGGTCGTGCGCTCCGCGGGCCTACGGGCGGACGCCGTCGACGCCGTGATCGCGTCGGCACGCGCCCTCGACCTCGGGCTGGTCGCCGTGACGGCGAGCCCGCTACCCGGCCCCAGCGGCAACGTCGAATACTTCGTGTGGCTGCGCAGCACGGCCACACCGGGGCCGCATCGCGTGGTTATCGACGCCGCGGAGACGGGCGAGATGGTGCGCCGCGCGGTCGCGGACGGGCCCCGCTAATCACGCGCCGCTCGTCGGCACCCAATAGCGACGCTTGATGACGCCCTCGTGCTGGCGCAGGTCTTCGAGCACGCCGCCACACTTCTCGATCGTGCGACGCGAACCCTCGTTCGTCTGATCGCACGTCACCAACAGGCTGTCGATGCCGAGCTCCGCCGCGAGCGGCTTGATCGCGCCCAGGGCAAACGTGGCGATGCCCTGCCGCCGGGCCGAGGGGGTCACCGCGTAACCGACGTGGCCACCCACGTTGAGCAGAAAGTCGCTCAGCGTGTGGCGCACCTGAATGAAACCGAGCACGGTGCCGGGAGCGGGGCCATCGTCCACGACCCACCACGCGCTCGCCTTAACGAGTCCATCGGGTGCGGGCTCGGCCCGGTCGGCGAGCTGCAGCGTTCCGTGCAGCCACGCGTCGAAATCGACCGTGGGGTCGGGCAGGCGGAAACCACCTGCGCCCTGAATGTCGATGAACGGCACCTTAAACTCCGCCACCGCCGCGAGAAACTGCTCGCGCAATGAGGCGGTGGGAGACACAAGGCGGGGCTGGTAGCGGGGCACGGATTGCATGGGGAACAGTGTAGGCGGCCTGCGAGCGACCATAGAAACGGGTGTCGACGCGGCGACGGGCCACGTGCGCGTCCGCACACAATCGCCGATCGGGTGAGAGCAGCGCAATAAACCCACACAGGGACCCTACGCTGTAGGTATGACTCGGCGCTTTCTGATGCACGCCCACACCGGGCGACCCGATGCCCTCAATGCCCTGCTCACGGTGATCACGGCGGTGTCGGGTCACGGGGTGCGGCCCGTCCTCTCGGAACGCCTCGCGCGAGACCTCGCCGCGAGCGACCCCGCGTGGCTGGGGCGACCCGTGCCCACCCTCGACGAGCTGACGGCACTCGGCGTCATCGTCGAGCCCCTCAAGCACGCCATCAAGAACCTCGAACTCGTCATGGTGTTCGGCGGAGACGGCACGATCCTGCGCGCCGTCGAGGCCGTGCGCGAGTCGGGCACCCCCGTGCACGGCGTCAACCTGGGCCATGTCGGCTTTCTCGCCGAAAGCGAGCCCGAAGATCTCGACGACACCGTGCATCGCCTCGTGCGCGGCGAATACGACGTCGAGGAACGCACCACGCTGGCCATCGACATTCTCGACAACGGCGAGGTGGTGGCCACCGATTGGGCCCTCAACGAGGCCGTGGTCGAGAAAGTTGACCGGGCCAAAATGATCAACGTCGAGGTCGAGATCGACGGACGCCCCGTCACCGCCTTTGGCTGCGACGGCCTGATTTTCTCCACCCCCACCGGCTCCACGGCGTACGCATTCTCGGCGGGCGGCCCCGTGATCTGGCCCGAGGTGGAGGCCGTCATGATCTTGCCCCTCGCCGCGCACGCGCTCTTCGCGCGGCCACTCGTCTACGGCCCGTCGTCGAGCGCGGCGGTCACCCTGGCGCCGAGCGAACGTGCAGTCGTGAGCTGCGATGGTCGTCGCACGATCGACATTCGCCCGGGCATGGTGGTACGGGCCCGCACCAACGCTCGCAACGTGCGCCTTGCGCGACTGCACGCCAAGCCGTTTACCGACCGGCTCGTGTCGAAGTTTCACCTACCGGTCGAGGGCTGGAGGGACCGCGACAGCACGCGTGATCGGGCCGAAGGAGCCGGCGCATGATCAGCGAACTGCGCATCAAGGGCGTTGGGCTGATTGAAGACACGACCCTCGAGTTTGCGCCGGGCTTCACGGCGCTCACAGGTGAGACCGGCTCCGGCAAGACCATGATCGTTACGGGCCTCGGCCTGCTGCTCGGAGCGCGCCGCGACCGCGGCAAGCGTGATGACCTGGCCGCACACATTGAGGGCCGCTTCACGCTCGCCGAGGGCCACGCCCTGCGCACGCGACTCGACGAGCTCGGCGCCGACCTTGACGACGATGAACTCCTGCTCGTGCGGCGCATCACGCGGGAGGGTAAGTCGCGCTCGCACGTGGGCGGCACGTCGGTGCCGCTCGCGACGCTCGCCGAGTGCGGCGGGGCCCTGGTCACCATTCACGGCCAAAGCGATCAGATGCGGCTCAAGTCGGTGGCCCATCAACGCTTCGCGCTGGATTCCTTTTGCGGACGCGCGACCCTTGCCCTGGCAGGTTCCGTGCGGTCCGCTTTCGCTGACCTGACGGCACTGCGTCGTGAGGTGGCCGACCTCGAGGCGCACCTCGAACAGCGCCGCGACCGGGCCGCTCGATTGGGGGCACTACTCGTGGACGTCCACGAGACGCAGCCGCTGCCCGGCGAGGACGAAGACCTGCGTCGCGAAGACGAAAGACTCGCCAACATCGACGACGTGCGGCGTGGCCTCGACGTGGTGCAGGTGGCGTTGGACGGCGACGGTCGTGGAGAACACGGCGGCGGAGACGCGGGAGCCGTCGCGCAATTGCGGGCCGCCGTGCGCGGGCTGGAGGGCCTCGGGGCCGAGACCCTCGCGAGCGTCAGCCCCGACCTCGCCACCCTCGTGGCGCGGCTCGAATCCCTCAGCGTCGAGGTTGAGGACGCGGCCGCCGACCTCGCGCGCGCGGCCGGCGCTCTGGACGCCGACCCCTATCGTCACGCGGAGGTGCAGGAGCGCCGCTCGACCCTCACCGCACTCGTCAAGCGAGTGCGCGCGGAGGCCCCCGAGGTGGTGCATGTGGATTCGTTGCTGACCTGGGCCGAGGCCAGCGCCCTCGAGGTGGTCGACCTTGACGGGACCGAGGATCGCATCCGTGACCTGCATGAGCAGATCACCGCGGCCGAGCAGCGACTGGGCGACCTGGCAGGCCAGCTGAGCGCGGAACGGGCCCGCGGAGCGTCCGCCCTCGCCGACGCCGTGGACGGTGAATTGGGTCAGCTCAACATGCCGGGCGCCCACTTCGAGGTGAGCCTCGAGCCGCTCGACGAGGTGGCCGCTCACGGGGCGGACCGGGTCGAGTTCATGCTGCGACCGCATCCGGGTGCGCCCCTGAACCCGCTGGCGTTGGGCGCCTCGGGTGGTGAACTCTCGCGCGTCATGCTCGCGCTCGAGGTGGCGCTCATGGGTCGCGAGGAGCCGGATTCGCTGCCCACCTTCATTTTCGACGAGATCGACGCGGGAGTTGGCGGGGAGGCCGCGCTGAACATTGGGCGACGTCTCGCGGCGCTAGCGCGGTCGGCCCAGGTGATTGTCGTGACGCACCTGGCGCAGGTGGCGGCCTTTGCCGACCAGCATCTCACGGTGTCGAAGCGCATCGAGGGGCGCGAGGGGGAGCAGATGACGGTTTCTGAGGTGGGGGTCGTGGAGTCATCGCAGCGACGCGTCGAGCTCGCGCGCATGCTCTCGGGTGTTGCCGAGTCGGAGGCGGCGCTGACCCACGCCGACGAACTGCTCGCCCTGGGTGCCGGAGCCGACTCGGCTCCCTAGCGCCCGGTTGCCCGCTTCCGCTAGTTCGCCGGGGTGACGGGTATGCTCGGCACCGCTGTGGTGGTGGCGGTCGTGATGCCCGGCGAGGTCGTGGGGGTCGTACCCTCGGTGGGGGTCTTGGGCGTAGGGGTGCCCGTTGCGGTGCTGGTGGCGACCTCGGTGGGCGGGGCCACCGTGGTTGCGCTGCTGCTGGGGCTGGTACTCGGTGGGGGAGGCGCGGGGGTTGCGGCGAGGATGCCGGGAGCGGCCGTGAGGAGTTCTTTCATCACGGGGCCAGACGTCGTCGCGCCGTAATCGCCATCTTCGACAAACACGCACGCGGCGAGGTCGCCGTGGTAGGCGATCATCCAGGCGTGCACCTTGGGTGGATTGTCGTTTCCGTATTGCGCCGTGCCCGTCTTCGCGCCGGCCGCGGGCGCGGGCAGTTCGGCGAGAACCGAGGCCGTGCCGCCCTGCACGACAGCCTGCATGGCGGTCTGCAGCGATTGCGCCTCGCCCGCGGCGAGCGCCGGTGCGGGGCTGGGGGACGCGCTGGGGCTGGCGCTGGGGCTGGACGCGCTGGGGCTGGCGCTGGCGGCGTCAGCCGGCGTGGGCACGTTGCGCACGAACACGGGCGTGACCAGGCGACCCGCACCGACGCTGGCGGCCACGGTCGCCATGGCGAGCGGCGACGCGAGTACCTGCCCCTGACCAAACATTGAGGCGGCGTGCTCGGTGGCCGTGGCGGTTGCGGGCACCGCTCCAAAGTACGCGGGAATGCCGGTGGTGTTGCTCTGCCCGATGCCGAGCGTGGCGGCGGCGGTCACGAGGTCTGCCTGGGGCACGCTCGAACCGAGGTTGACGAAGCCCGTGTTGCACGAGTACTTGATGACGTTGAGCAGGGGCTGCGTGCCGAACATGGCGGCCGGATAACCGTCGTCGTTCTTGAAGGAGCGACCGTCGACCGTGACCGTCGCAGGGCACTCGACGGGGGTGTCGAGCGTCAGGCCGGCGCGCAGCGCCGCGAGAGCCGAGGCGACTTTGAAGGTCGAACCGGGCGGGTACTGGCCGAGGGTGGCCGTGGAGAAGCCGGGGCTCGCAGGCCCCGTGGCCACGGCCAGAATGGACCCCGAGGAGGGCTGCAGGACCACGATGGCGCTGGGTGTCGCGGGAAATCGCTGCAGGGCGGTTTCGCACCAGCTTTGGAGGCCCTCGTTGAGCGTGGTCTGGAGGGGAGTTCCGGGTGCGCCGGCAATGGTGAAGAGGTCGGTGGGGGAGTTGATGGGCCGACCGGTGGTGGTGGCGCTAGTGGTGGGGCTGCCCCCCGCCGCCGCCGACGCAGCATTGGGTGTGGGCGCCGCCGTGACCTCGGGATTGTCGGCCAGAACGACCCGGAGGCCGGGCCGTCCCCGCAAGAGGTCGTTGTAGGCGAGCTGTAGACCGCTGAGCCCTGTGTAGTCGCCGGCCGTGAGTGCGCCGTCGCTCTGCTCAACCATCTCAGCGGTGGCCTCGCCGACTCGTCCGAGAATCTGCGCCGCAAAACCCGCGGTGGGTGCGAGGTCGAGGGTTTCTGCCGGCGCGAAGGCGCCCTGGACCCCACCCAGTTGTTCGAGCAGGTCGGGAATGGCGTCTTGGCGCAGGGTGATAGCCACAACAAACTGCTGGGGGCCTGCGGCGGCCACCTGTTGCGCGTAGGCGTCGGCATCGATGTCGACGATGGCGGCAATGGCGCGCGCCGAGGCCTCCTGGTTGGCGGCCTCCACTTGGGTCTTGTCGAGGCCGACACGATAGACGGGGCGCTCTCGCACGATCGGTTGGTCGTTACCGCCGAGAATGGTGCCGCGCGACGTGGTGTCGACGGCGATAGTGAGCTTGTTGGTGCCGTTGAGTTCGGGGGCGAGGGCTGTGATGTTCCAGGTCGCAGCCCATTGGCCGTTGACGAACACGAATTCGGCGGTGGTGTCGTAGGTCCAGGTGGTGGGCTCGGCGGTGTCGCGTCCCGCCGGGGGGAGTGCCGCCTTGAGATCCCACGCCACCGTGAAGGTGGCCGTGACCGTCATGGTGTCGACGGCCTGCACCCCTTTGACCGTGACCGTGGGTTTGTGGTCGGCGAGGTCTCCCAGGGCCGCCGCGATCTGCGCGGTGGCCTGCTCGGCGGTGTATCCGCGCACGGGCACCGTCGCGAGGTCTCCCTGTGCGAGGGCCGCCGCGAAGGCCTTTGCGGCGGCGTCTGGGGAGGGGGCGGTGGCCGTGTCCTGCCCGTCGAGAGAGACCCCGTCGGTGCACGATGCGAGGCCGAGGGTGCCTGCGGCCACCGTGATGCCGACGAAGGCTCGCCGCGAGAGAAGCCCTGAGGGGATACCTGAGTGGTTCCGCGTGTGATGGGGGGAGGCTGGGGCGCGGGTTGCGTCGTCTTCGGCGGGAGGCATGGTTCCACCCTAGTACGCGGCGCAGGTCACGGCCATGCGTCCGCACTCCGCGCAGTAGACCTCTCCACATTCTCCCCGTCCGGAGCGGCTGGTAGCGGGGTATCCGTGTGCTCGCTGGCGCCGGCCAATACGTAAATGTTGAATCTGAAAGTAACGGCGGGTAATATTTGGGGAGCGCAAGGTGACGGCAAGTATCGGGATGGGCGGCGGCACGCGCCGTACTAACCAAACCGCATGTCGTCGCTACGGCGGGACTCCCTGCGGGGGCCATGCCGCGACACCCGGCCGAAGCTAACCTACAACCCATACCACCAGGTGGTCCCCTTGGGGGGCGCCGCCACCCGCATGCGCGGGTGGAACTGCAGCACGAGGACACCATGACACCACATGCGAGCGAGGACATGCCCACGACGGGGCGTCTCCTCATGGTGCGCTCTGCGGTCGACGCGGACTCTGACATGAGCGACCTCGTGACCGCTCTCGCAGAGGGCTTGACCCGCGAGGGCCATCAGGTGGGCATCGTGCACCCCGAGGGTGAAACGGTCGGCGGCGGGTTGGCCTCATACCCCCTCGCGATTCAGGGCGGGCCGGGCGCGGGCGCTGAGTCGGCCGCCGTGCGGCGACTGAGCGACCTCGCCGCCGAATACGACGTGATTCATGCCTTCGGCATGCGTGCGGCGGCGTACTGTGCGCTCGCGCTGTCGCTGGCACGCGCCGCGGGCCGACCGCCGGCGGCGAGGCTCGTGGTGACCCTGCATCAGCCCGTGTACGGCGCTACGGCGGATGAGAGCTTCCTGAACACCGCGCTGGGTCGCATTGTGGTGGACGCCGCGGACCACATTTTCTGCGTCTCACAAGACATTCAAAACTTTGTCGAGGGCCTAGGCCACGTCGCGGTCAGCCGCGCCGTAATACCCGAACTGTGGGCCGCGACCCGCACCTCCACAGCCACGGGCACCGCTCCCCCTGCCACGCAGGAGATCACGCGTCTGCGTCGCGAGGCGGGGGTCGCCCAGGGCCGCTTCATGGCGCTCGTGGCGACCGAACTCCAGCCGCGCAAGTGCGTTGACATGGTGATCGACGCCATGGGCGATCCCAAAGTCCGCGACATGTGGCACCTCGTGGTGGTGGGTGACGGTCCCCATCGTGAGCACTTGCAGCGTCAGGCCGAGAGGCTGTTGCCTGCGGCGCGGCCCCCGGTGACGTGGATCGCATCGCATCACGACCTACCGCGGCTCATCGCCGCGAGCGACGCGTTGCTCGTGACGAGCCAGTGGGAGGGCAAACCCCAGGCGGTGCAGCACGCGCTGCGGGTGGGGACGCCCGTGGTGGCCACCTGTTCGGGCGGCATCCCCGAGCTGGTGGGCGCGGAGTATCTGTTCTCGGCGGAGGGTGTGGTGCTGCCGCGCACGACGCAGTCTTATGACATCAACGGCGCGGCGATGCTCATTGCGGTCGATGACGAGGGTGCCGTGCGCGATTCGCTGCGTGACCTCGAGTCGCTGCCCCTGCGCGTGCGGCTCAGCGAATTGGGTCGGTCGCGGGCATTGCATTTGGAGACCCTCGACGAGGCCCTCGCCCAGGTGACGGGCGTTTATGAGGCGGCTTTCGCGCGGCGAGCGGCAACGTTGGCTAGGTAAAGGTTTGTCACACCTGGCCCGTCCGGTTCGGCGTGGGAGCCAATCACTGATAAATTTAAAGCCCGTGGGAGATCGAAACGGCGGCCGGCCAAACAGGCATACAGCACGGAATACTTCGGCACGAAATAACGCAGCGGCGGAATACGCCCCGAGCAGTACCCGACACATTTTCGTGTCCGGTGGTGTCGCATCATCTTTGGGCAAGGGCCTCACGGCGTCGTCCCTGGGTAACCTCTTGCGGGCACGCGGTTTGCGCGTTGCCATGCAAAAACTTGATCCCTATCTCAATGTCGACCCGGGCACCATGAACCCGTTCCAGCACGGTGAGGTCTTCGTCACCGACGACGGTGCCGAGACTGACCTCGACATCGGCCACTACGAGCGCTTTCTCGACGAAAACCTCGACGCCGCCGCCAATGTCACGACGGGCCAGATCTACTCTCGGGTCATCGCCAAAGAGCGCCGCGGCGAGTACCTCGGCGACACCGTGCAGGTGATCCCGCACATCACGGACGAAATCAAGGAACGCATGCGCGCGCAGGCGGGGCCCGACATCGACGTGATCATCACGGAGATCGGCGGCACGGTGGGCGACATTGAATCGCAGCCGTTCCTCGAAGCCGCGCGCCAGGTGCGCCACGACATCGGCCGCGACAATGTGTTCTTTGTGCACGTCTCCCTCGTCCCCTTCATCGGTCCCTCGGGGGAACTGAAAACGAAGCCCACCCAGCACTCGGTCGCAGCCCTGCGTTCCATCGGTATTCAGCCCGACGCCATCGTGTTGCGCTGCGACCGCGACGTGCCGGAGCCCACCAAGCGCAAGATTGCCCTCATGTGCGACGTCGACTTCGATGCCGTCGTGACCGCCAAGGACGCCCCCAGCATTTACGACATCCCGCGCGTGCTGCACAGTGAGGGCCTCGACGCCTATGCGGTGCGGCGCCTCGATCTGCCGTTCCGCGACGTGGATTGGAAGGACTGGGACGACCTCCTCGACCGCGTCCATAACCCCAAAAACACCGTCCGCGTGGCCCTGGTGGGCAAGTACATCGACCTACCCGACGCGTATCTTTCGGTGACCGAGGCACTGCGCGCAGGCGGTTTCGCCAATCACGCGCGTGTCGAGATCAAGTGGGTCGCCTCCGATACCTGCGCCACCTCCGAGGGTGCTGCGGTCCAGTTGAAAGACTGCGACGCCATGCTCATACCCGGCGGTTTCGGCGTGCGCGGCCTCGAAGGCAAGATTGGTGCCCTGCAGTGGGCCCGCGAAAACCGCGTGCCCACTCTCGGCATCTGCCTCGGTCTCCAGTGCATGGTCATTGAATTTGCCCGTAATGTCGTGGGCATTACCGACGCCTCGTCGAGCGAGTTCGAGCCCGACGCCAGCAACCCGGTCATCGCCACCATCGAAGAGCAGAAGGACTTCGTCGAGGGCGCAGGCGACCTGGGCGGAACGATGCGTCTCGGTGCCTATGACGCGATCCTGGCCGAGGGCACCGTGGCAGCCACCGCCTACGGTGCAACGCAGGTTTCGGAGCGCCACCGCCACCGCTACGAGGTCAACAACGCGTTCCGTGACCGCATCGAGGACGCCGGCCTCGTCATCTCGGGGGTGTCTCCCGACTCGCAGCTCGTCGAGTTCGTCGAACTGCCCGCCGAGAAGCACCCGTACTACGTCTCGACGCAGGCGCACCCCGAGTTCAAGTCGCGCCCCAACCACGCTCACCCGCTGTTCACCGGCCTGATCTCGGCGGCCATCGCCGCCAAAAAGAGCGGCAAGAAGTGACCGGCGCGGCGGCGAGCCCCGCCGACCCCGAACTGTTCGGGCATCAGCGCGGCGAGGCCGCCGCTCTGCGCGATGAGTTCGTCACCCCCACGATCCTCGGACACAGCGAGCGGTTCTCGGGCTACGTTTGGGACGTCGTCACTGAAACCGTCGATCTCGGCGGGGCAGGGGGCGTGGTCACGCGAGATTTCGTGAAGCATCCGGGTGCCGTCTCGGTGGTCGCCCTGAACGACCGCGAGGAGGTGCTGCTCTTGCGCCAGTACCGACACCCTGTGCGGGGTCACCTGTGGGAGGTGCCTGCGGGCCTGCTCGACAAGCCGGGCGAGCCCGGTCAAGTGGTGGCGGCGCGGGAACTCGCCGAAGAGGCCGATCTCGCCGCCGACCGCTGGGATCTCCTCACCGAGTGGTTCACGACCCCGGGCGGCAACGACGAGGCCCTGCGCGTGTACCTCGCGCGCGACCTGCGTCGAGTCGAGCACGAGTTCATCCGCGAGGGTGAAGAGGCAGAAATGATCGCTCGCTGGTTTCCCCTCGACACCGTGGTGGACGCCATCATGGCTGGTCAAGTGCGCAACCCCTCGACCATCGTGGGCGTACTTGCGGCGCACACGGCGCGGGGGCGAAACTTCGAAAATCTCCTACCCGCCGAGCTGGAGTGGCCGGCCCACCCGGCCAACCGCGCGTCCGGAAAATAGCACCTGCCAAGCGGCGCGTTCCCTGAGGGGGCGCGCCGCTTGGGGTAGGTGCGGGGGAACTAGCCCCCGATGCGGTGACCCAGCACGCGTTCGGCGACGCCGCTCGAGTTCAGATACGGCGTGATGCCGCCCAGGTGGAACGGCCAGCCGGCGCCGAGGATCATGCACAGGTCGATGTCGCGGCGGTCGGCCACCACACCCTCACTCAGCATGAGGTCGATCTCGCGCGTCAATTCGGCAAGCACGTAATCGAGAATTTCGGGTCCGGTCTGCGGGGCCGCTCCGGCGGTCGGCCCTGGGATGGCCGCCGCGACCTCGGGTACGAGGTCGCTCGCGTCCTCGGTCAAAATCACGGTGCGCTTATCGGCCACGGCGCGTGCGAGCGAGGGAGAAACGTGGAACCGCTCGCCCAGCTCGCGATGGAGCACCTCGGCGACGTGCAGCCCCACCGCGGGGCCCACCAGCTGGGTGAGCACGTATGGCGTCATGGGTAGGCCGAGGCTGTCGAGCGCGTGGTCGGCCTCGGCGAACGGCGTGCCGCCGTCGACGGCGCGCATGACATCGCACATCATCTTGAGCAGCAGGCGATTGACGACGAAGCCGGGCGCGTTCTTGACGATCACGCAGGTCTTGCGCAGGGCGGCACCGACGGCCAGGGCCGTGGCGACGGTGTCGTCGCTCACGCGTTCATGGCGAATCACCTCGACGAGGGGCATCGCGGCGACGGGGTTAAAGAAGTGGAAGCCGACCAGGCGTTCGGGATGCTGCAAGCCCTCCGCCATCACGTCGACAGACAGGGATGACGTGTTGGTCGCGAGCAGGCAGTCGGGGCGCACGACCCGTTCGAGGTCGGCGAACACGGCCTGCTTGACGCCCATGTCTTCAAAGACGGCTTCGATCACCCAGTCGGCCTCGGCGTGGTCGGCAATCTCGATCGATCCGGTGACCAGCTGCTTGACGGCGTCGGCATCGGCCGGCTTCAGGCGCCCGCGCGATACGCCCTTGTCGAGTTCGGCCGCGACGAATCCGAGCCCGCGGCTGACTCGCGCGTCATCGAGGTCGGTCATGTGCACGGGTACGCGCAGGTGGGTTGCGAACACGAGCGCCAACTGGGCGGCCATGAGGCCCGCTCCCACGACACCAATGCGATTGATCGGACGCGCGGTACCTCCAGCCTGCGCGGCCACCTTTTTTCCGTACGAGGAGGTCAGTTCGAAGGCGTAGAGGGCCGCGGCGTTCTGGGGGCTCAGCATGCACTCCGCGAGCGCGTCGTCTTCGGCGGCGAAGCCCTCCTCGCGCGTGCGACCCAGGGCGGCTTCGATGAGGTCGAGGGCTCGATAGGGGGCGATCACGGCATCATGCAGTCGAGCGGTCACGGCGGCGCGCGCGGCGGCGATGACGGACCGATCTTCGGGTGACAGGGAGCCCGCCTCGGTGCGCACGATTTCGTGGCGACTCGTCAGGGTATCGGCAACAAACGCAAAGAACTCGTCTGGCGTGGTTACCACCCGGTCAAGAATTCCCAACTCGGCGGCGGCCTGCGCCGTCAGGGTGCGATTGTTGGCAAGTGGGTTCTCGACAATCACGCTGATCGCCGCGGGCACGCCAATGAGTCGCGGGAGGAGGTAGCAGCCGCCCCAGCCGGGCACCAGGCCGAGGTACGTCTCTGGCAGACCGAGCGGGCGCGCACCCGCCAAACCCACCCGATAGGTGCAGTTGAGGGCCAGTTCGAGGCCGCCGCCGAGGGCGGTGCCGTTCACGAACGCGAAGGTGGGTACTCCCAGGTCGGCGAGGGCCGAGAACGCCTCGTGACCCATGCGGCCGAGCGCGAGCGCTCCCTCATGGGGAGTGGGGGCCGAGGCCACCAGGGAGGGCATGGTGCGCAGGTCCGCACCGGCACAGAAGGTCTTGCCCGTGCCGGTGATGGCTACCGCGACAAGTTCTTCGTTCGCGGCCTCGTCGCGCAGGTCAGTGAGCGTCTCGGCAAATTCGCGCAGGCCCTCGGGGCCGAACGACGCGGGCGCAGAGGTGCCGTTGTCGAGGGTGATCAGCGCCAGGGTGCCCGCCCCTCCCGGAAGCTCATGCCGGGTGACAAGGGATCGGGTGATGCGTTCGGCAGTCTGGGGCATGGGGGTTCTCCTCGTCGGGACGTCGGTGTCGCTAGGCAACTAGGCCATCGTAATGGTATCTTCGCGCACCTAGCGCGACTGTGCGTCTCGCTGCACGCGAAACCCCGACCCATAGTCGGCCAGTGCCTTCGCAAGGGGTGCTGCGACGCGCTCTAACTGCCAGGGGCGGGCCCCAAACTCTGTGAGTAGGTCGGCGACGCTTTCGGCGCCGCGCAGGTCTTGATGGTCGCTTGACATGCGTCGCAGGTACTCGGGCGTCAGCAAGTTTTCGGCGGGCACATTCGCGGCGGACGCCAGGGTGTGCACGCACTCGCGCAGCACGGCGAGGCAGTCGAGGGCGTCGGGGTCGCGCGTGCGCCACGTGCGACCGAGGGCCCCGGGAGGGGGTGTGATGGTGGGCAACTCATCTTCGGGGCATGCCATGCCGGCCGCGATGGCTTGCAACCATTGCGGAGCGTACTTGCGTTGTTTGGCGGAGGCGAACGCACCGATCTGCGTGAGCTCTGCGATGCGCGTGGGCTTGGCGCGGGTGGCCGCGAGAATCGATGCGTCGCTGAGCACCCGGCCGGGGGCCACGTTGCGATTGCGGGCGATGCGGTCGCGGGTCTGCCAGAGTTCACGCACGATGGCGAGCCCACGTCGAGAGCGCACTTCGTGCACCTTGGACGTGCGGCGCCAGGGCTCGACCTTGGGTCCGGGAGGGGGTGCGAGGCGGATAGCCTCGAACTCCTGGCGTGCCCATTCGGCCTTGTCGGCATCTTCGAGCAGGGTCACCATGACCTCGCGCAACTCGATCAGCAGTTCGACGTCGAGGGCCGCATAGATCAGCCAGTCACGGTGCAGGGGGCGCTGCGACCAATTGACGGCGGAGTGTTCTTTCGCGAGTTGAACGTGCAGCAGGTGGGCGAGGACGAAGCCGAGACCCACACGCGGCAGATTCAAGAGGCGCGCGCCAACCTCGGTGTCGAAAATGCGGGACGGCTTGAGGCCGACTTCGGCGAGGCACGCAAGGTCTTGGCTTGCGGCGTGGAAGATCCACTCGGAGTCGCCCAGTGCCTGCCCGAGGCCGCTGAGGTCGGGGCAAGCGATGGGGTCGATGAGGGCTGTGCCCGCGCCCGCGCGACGCAATTGCACGAGATAGGCCTCTTGACCGTAGGTGAAACCCGAGGCGCGCTCGGCGTCAAACGCGACGGGGCCATGGCCCGCGCCGAAGCGCGTGATGACCTCGGCGAGACGCTGCTGGTCCGCAACGACGGCGGGCACTCCCTCTCGGGGAGCCGTGAGGTCGTGGATCTCGACCTCGGGGGCGTCCCCCGCGCCGTCGGTGGTGCCTGCGGCGGCCTCCGTGTCGGTGGTGACCACGGCGGGCTTCACGCGGCGGGCGTTGCCAGGGGGATTCATACCTTGTCTAACTTCGTTCAACGACATTTACGAAAGATGTTACGTGCCATTCACGTGCGGCGCAGCGTCAATATCGACTGGCTCTCGGGCGGTAGCCCCGCGAACGTGCACATGATGCGGGACCAGCACTGCAAATGTTCGTCGAGGTGACGGCCGTTCGCGGGGGACCACGAGGCCCGCATTTCGATCTCGACGCTGCAATCGCTAGGGTCGACGTCTGTAAATCTCGTAGAGCGCACCTCGGTAATGGTGCAGTTCGGTAGCACGGCTCTGGTCTTTAGCTGGCTGAGGCCGTCGGACACCCAGGACCAGCCGACTTCGGCGAGCTCTTCACCGGTCATATAGGTCTCGCCGTGGGTGCGTACGTAGGTCACCACCCGGTACTCGCCTCCCCAGGCGTCCTGGCCTGCGGGGTCATGCAACAACACAAAGCGGCCCGAGCCCAGTTCTTCATCGTCGGAATCGATGACGCTCGCGCCGACAGCCCACGCGTGGGGAGCGAGCTTGGTGGGTGCGGGCAGCTCGTCGACTTCGACCTCGGCGCGCAGTGGTACGTCGCGCAAGCTATGGACGAGGGCGGCAAACTCCGCGTCGCTGGCGGCGCGTCCGTGCGCCATGGCTGCAGGTGCGGGCACCGCAACGGAGGGCACCCGGGGTAGGGGTTCGCCCGCTGAGGGCACGAGCATGAACGGCGATTTGGTACTCATGTTCCCCCTTGGCCCCGAGTGGTGGCTCAAACGTGTGCGGTCAGTACGGTCCTGTTGGGGTCGGCTGCGCCTCGCGGGTCACGCTGTGCCGGGAGAATTCTGAAGCGCCTTCGGGCCCTTCGATTCTCACCTGCATAACTCGCGGCGACACGCGTCGCCCCCTGCGTTTCAGGGTACGCCGCCGCGGCGGCGTAGGGAGTGAGGCGCGCTGGCCGCGCGGTCACGCGGTTTGCGGCTGGCTCTCGGGGGTAAGAGCGGCCGCGCGGCAGACCTTAGCCTCGCTCTTTCATGACGATGGTCGTGGACCTGTGCGGGTGGCGTGGTTGGGTGGTCTCGCGGTGTGAGTGCTTGCGGGTACGACGGGGGGGCCGGCTGTCGCTGCCGGGCTGCGGGTTTCCGGGTGTTGTGGTCGTGGGTGGATCGGGCTGGGTTGGGCGGGTTGGGGGATGGCGGCGATGTTGGCGAACACGGCGACGAGCGCTGTCGCCCAGGGCCATGTTTCAGGGATCCGTAATCGGCGTCGACGCTGCCCGCGGGTGAGGCGTGCGGGTGTGTGGAGGAACCGGTAACGCAACGCTTTCGGCTCACACGCGGTGACGACGGTCGCGTCACCTGCGCAGGCGAGGAGGCGGGTCCAGGCGACCAGGTCGGCAGCGACTTGCACGAGCATCAGCCAGGCACTGTTGATCTGGAACTCTCGGGAGGGGAATCTGCGAAGGCCAGTGGTTTTAGCGTGTCGGATGCGGTCTTCAACCCGAGCATGCGCGCGGTGACGTGCTTCCAGGAACGCGAGTTGCCCGGTGGTGGTGTTGGTGACGAATGCTTGGTACCGCCACCCGTCGCTCTCCTCGAACAGTGGTAACTGGGCGCCT
>JAFFTF010000017.1 GCA_022803075.1 Micrococcales bacterium 31B | reverse complement strand
CAGCCAGGCACTGTTGATCTGGAACTCTCGGGAGGGGAATCTGCGAAGGCCAGTGGTTTTAGCGTGTCGGATGCGGTCTTCAACCCGAGCATGCGCGCGGTGACGTGCTTCCAGGAACGCGAGTTGCCCGGTGGTGGTGTTGGTGACGAATGCTTGGTACCGCCACCCGTCGCTCTCCTCGAACAGTGGTAACTGGGCGCCTGGGTGCGGGCGTTCACGACGCACGATCACCCGCATCCCGGTCGGCCACCTACTGACCACGGCCGGGTCGATGAGGCCGGTGAGTTCAGCAACGTCACCGCCGTCACGGATACCACCGTCAGCATCAAGCGCGGGAGTCCACACCTCGTTCGGTACGAGTGTGATCGCGTCGCGTAGTGCGTTGGTGAGAACGTCGATGTGGTCAGTGGTGGTGTTCGACCCGGCGTTACCGGCGCGTAGTGTGGCGGCGAGGAATTCTTGGGTGTTGTCGCACCACACGCCGATGGGGTGGTAGCCGTACGTCCGTTTATACGTGGGTGCCGTGTTTTCGTTGTCGCTGTGGGTGACGACGAGGGTGGCGTCGACGTCGAGCACGATGATCTGGCCCAAGTCGGTGTCGGCGACGCGGGAGGCAGGTACTCCATCAGGTAGGTGTGCCCACACGTGGCGGCGGGTGCGGGCTCGTGCGGTGGCGATCTTCTTCGCGCGTGCCGGCGTGACTTCGTCGAGGGTGCGCCACACGGTGGGTGGGGATGCGACGGGTCCGAGCACGCTCGCCTGGTGGCGGAGCACGTTAATGTCGGCGATGGCTTCACCACCATCGGCGAGCATCACCGCCACATCGACTAGCACCCGGCCGCGGTCATGGAAAGGGGTGAAGTCGCGGCGGATCATTGCCTTGGACAGTTCGGCTGTGAGCCCGGTCCGGTCAGCCAGGAGCCTCGTCGCGATGCTACCCGCGTGGGCCACCACCCCGACACCATCGGCAGTGACGGACAAACCCTGCGACCACGAAGTATGCTTCACCTACCGAGTGCCTTCCGAACAGTGACCTGGGAACTAGATAAATCCAAGTCTGCCCTGTTCAGAGGGCACTTTGGTGCTTCTACACGCCGATCACACCACGGACCCATAAAAATCGAGGCTAGTCACTCACAGCCGAGGCAAAAGCACAATTTAATCCTGCGGTTTTACTTTATGCGACGGCGCAGGCTGTCAATAGTCAGCCAGGCTTACTAATTCGGGCCGGGCGTCTCACGAGATCTTTGGACGCCCGGCGACCCCCTGATTGCGCAGGTCAAGCGCGCATTCGGGGGTCTACCCGGGGCGCACTTGTAAAGACATACTTCGGTATGCAATTATTCAGTGCTGGTTTCACACAAAGTAAATCTGAGTGCACGAAAATGTACGTGGGACACGTTCTCACTGGTGACCAGAAACCCTCATACAGCCCGTCGCTTCGTCTCGTCCGCGAGCTTCGCGTCGGCACGCAAGGAAGCGAGCGGCTGCTCATGACGTCTAACGATGTGGTAACGCACCACAACATCCTCGAGATGCGCGAGATCACCAAGGAGTTTCCTGGTGTCAAGGCGCTCGACAAGGTGTCGCTGCAGGTGAAGGCAGGCGAGATCCACGCCATCTGCGGCGAAAACGGTGCAGGCAAATCAACGCTCATGAAGGTGCTCTCCGGGGTGTACCCGTTCGGCACCTACGAGGGCGACATCGTCTATCAGGGCGAGGTATGCCGCTTCAAAGACATCCGCGCGAGCGAGCATGCGGGCATCGTCATCATTCACCAAGAGTTGGCGCTGATCCCCGAACTGTCGATCGCCGAGAACATCTTCCTCGGCAACGAGCGGGCCGCGGGCGGCGTGATCGACTGGAACAAGGCACACCTGCAGGCCTCCGAGTTGCTGGCGCGCGTCGGCCTCGAGGAGTCCACGCATACGCCCGTCAAGGAACTCGGCGTCGGCAAGCAGCAACTGGTCGAGATCGCAAAGGCGCTCTCCAAGGACGTCAAGTTGCTGATCCTCGACGAGCCGACGGCGGCCCTCAACGAAACCGACTCCCAACACCTGCTGGGCCTCATGGATTCGCTGCGCAACAAGGGCATCAGTTGCATCATCATCAGCCACAAGCTCAACGAGATCGAACAGATCAGCAACTCGATCACGATCATCCGTGACGGCAAGTCGGTCGAAACCCTCGACATCGTCGCCGACGGCGTCGACGAGAACCGCATCATCCGCGGCATGGTGGGCCGCTCCATGGAGAGCCGGTTCCCCGACCACACGCCGAAGATCGGCGAGGTCGTCTGGGAGATTAAGAACTGGACCGTGCAGCACCCCACCCAGACGGACCGACTCGTGTGCAAGCAGTCGAACTTCACGGTGCGTGCGGGCGAGATCGTCGGATTCGCTGGCCTGATGGGAGCGGGCCGCACCGAGCTCATGCGTTCGCTGTTCGGCCATTCCTACGGTACGTTCCTCGGCGGCACGGCCTTGAAGAACGGCGTGCCGGTCAACGTGAGCAGCGTTCCGCACGCCATCGAGGCGGGCATCGCCTACGTCTCAGAGGACCGCAAGGTACTCGGCTTGAACTTGCTGGATGACATCAAGCGCTCCACGGTATCGGCAGCGTTGAAGAAGATCACCAAGGGCCTCGTCGTCAGCAACGACGAGGAGCGGCGCGTCGCCGAGAAGTTCCGCAAAGAACTCCGCACGAAGGCACCGAGCGTCGACATGGGCGTCGCCAAACTCTCCGGCGGCAACCAGCAGAAGGTCGTACTCGCGAAGTGGCTCTTCACGGACCCGCAGTTGCTAATTCTCGACGAACCCACCCGCGGCATCGACGTCGGCGCCAAGTATGAGATATATGGCATCATCCAGCGCCTCGCTGAGCAGGGCAACTGCGTCATCGTGGTGTCCTCGGAACTGCCCGAACTGCTCGGCCTTTCGGACCGCATTTACACCATCTTCGAAGGTGAGATCACCCAAGAACTCACCAAGGAACAAGCCGACCAAGAAACCCTCATGCGCTATATGACGGCGTCTACCCGGGCCGCCGCAAAGTAAGGAAGCACAGCATGTCTATTACCGCTACATCACTGGAGAAGAAAGAGGAGACCACCTCTTTCGGGGCAGACTTCGCCACCGCATTCAAGCGCAACTTCCGCCAGTTCGGCATGTTGATCGCTCTCGTCATCATCGTGCTGTACTTCCAAATCGTCTCGGGTGGCCAGACGCTGAGCGCAGACAACCTGAACTCGGCAGTCTTCGGCGCCTACTCGTACATCCTGATCCTTGCCATCGGCATGGTGTTCGTGATTATCGCCGGTCACATCGACCTCTCGGTGGGCTCGGTGGCGGCGCTCGCGGGCACCATGTCGGCCTTCGCCATGACCAACTGGGGTGTCGGCTGGTTCGGCGGCATCGTGACTGGCCTCGCGGTGGGCGCGCTGGTGGGTGCGTTCCAGGGCTGGTTCGTGGCCTACTGGGACATCCCCGCCTTCATCGTGACGCTCGCGGGCTACATCGCTTGGCGCGGCGTGACGCAGTGGATCAATACCTCCAACTCGATCCCCGTCGACGATGGCTTCAAGTGGCTCGGTGGCGGAGTGCTTCCCGAGGTCGGCCCCGAGGTCGCTCTCTTCGGCTATGGAGTCAATAACCTCACGCTGCTGCTCACGATCGTGGTAGTCGTCGTACTGGCCCTGAATGCTCTGCGCTCGTATGCCTTCTTTACCAAGAACGACGGCAGCCAGTTCCAGAAGGTAGCTGCGCTGGGCGGCGGCCTGCTCACGGCGCTCGTCGCGCTCATCGCCGGCTTCCACCTGGCCACCGCTCAGCCCGGCCGCACGTTCCCCTACTCGGCGCTCATCCTGCTTGTGCTCGCTATCGTCTATAGCTTCATTTCGACCAAGACAATTCTTGGGCGCCACGTCTACGCCGTGGGCGGCAACCGCCACGCCGCCGAGCTCTCGGGCGTCAAGAGCCGCAAGATCAACTTCCTCGTCATGATGAATATGTCGATCCTCGCGTCGCTCGCGGGCATGATTTACGCCTCGAAGGCCCAGTTCGCTGGTGGCCAGGACGGCACCGGTTGGGAACTCGACGCCATCTCGGCCGTGTTCATCGGCGGCGCCGCAGTGACCGGCGGCGTCGGCACCGTCTACGGTTCGCTCATCGGTGGTCTCGTGATGGCGTTCCTCTCGAACGGCCTGACCCAGGTCGGCGCCGAGAGCTTCAAGGCGAGCGTGATCAAGGGCGCCGTGCTGCTCGTCGCGGTCATCATCGACCTCCTCTCGAAGGCGCAGGGCAAGCCCTCGTTCATTGGTGCCATGGAACGCGCGCTCAAGCGCAACCGCAACTAGAACCACTCCCTTTCCGGACGCCCCGTCGGCCCGCTGGCACGTGTGCGGACGCGGGCCCGGGGCAGGAGCGTCCGGCCCACACATCAACACGGCACTGCACCAATCGCTGTTGCAGGTCATCAGAAGAAGGAAAAATCATGCGCTTTACCAAAGCATTCACCGTCGCCGCCGTCGCTGGCCTCGCCCTGGGTGCGCTGACCGCGTGCAGCAGTGGCTCGGGCAGCCGCTCGAGCGGAGCCACCTCGTCTGCGAGCGGTGCCACGGCGGGTTTCGACAAGGCAACGGCCCTGATCGGTGTCTCGCTGCCGCAGCGCACCTCCGAGAACTGGGTGGTTGCATACAACCAGTTCAGCGAGCAGCTGAAGGCAGCGGGCTACAAGTCCAACGTCGTCTTCTCGGACGGCGGTGTCGCGGACCAGATCAACAACATCACCACGATGCTGCAAAACCCCAACATTAAGGTGATCGTCGTCGGCGCCATTGACGGCGGCAAACTCGACACGGTGTTGGCGCAGGCCGCCTCGAAGGGCGTCAAGGTGATCGCGTTTGATCGCCTGCTGACCGAGACCGAGAACGTCGACTACTACGTCGCCTTCGATAACTTCAAGGTGGGCGCTCTGCAGGGGCAGTCGCTGCTCGATGGCCTCAAGGCCAAGAAGCCGGCGGGGCCCTACAACATCGAGCTGATGGCCGGTTCGCCCGACGACAATAACGCGAAGTTCTTCTTCGACGGCGCGATGAGCGTGCTGGACCCGGAAATCAAGGCGGGCAACCTCAAGGTGGGTTCGGGCCAGACTGCGTTCGCCCAGGTCGTGACCGAAGGCTGGAAGCCCGAGAACGCTCAGCGTCGCATGTCGACCCTGCTGAACTCGTACAACGCCTCGAACCCGTTGGATGGCATCCTGTCGCCCAACGACACGCTCGCCCGCGCGGCTCTCGCCGCCACTGCGGGCGTGGGCCTGCCCGACCCCGTGATCACCGGTCAGGACTCCGAGGTGGAGTCGATTAAGTTGATCATGCAGGGCAAGCAGTACTCGACGATCTTCAAGGACACGATCGAAGAAGTGAATCAGACCGTCAAGACGATCGACTCGATCGCAGCGGGCCAGGATCCGGAGATGAACGACACCACGTCGTACAACAACGGCAAGAAGGTCGTGCCGGCGTTCCTGCTGACGCCTGTCATCGTAACCAAGGAAAACGCGGCCGAGGCGTACGCGAACAACCCCACGATGCTGGCGGCTACGAAGTAGCCACCTCGTGAGCGTCGTACGCGACGCACACACGAAAGCAGGGCCGCCCTCTCCGAGATGTCGGAGAGGGCGGCCCTCGTTTGTAAGCGTGATTGGCGTCGCTAGCCGCCGTTCACCACGGCGAGCAGTTTCTCGTCGTTAGCGAAGACCTCTGCGGCATTCTCCTTCGTGACCACCTTGGGGGTCAGCAGGTAGGTGTCGACGTTCTTGATCTTGTTGTTGTACGACGTGGTGTCATTGACCTCGGGCGTCTCGCCGGCGGCGAGGGAGTCGACCATCATCACGGTGCGTTCGGCCTGGTCGAAGGCCGACTTGTAGATGGTTGAGTATTGCTTGCCCTGCATGATCAGCTTGACCGAGTCAGCCTCGGCGTCTTGGCCGGTGACCACGGGGAACGTCGGAAACGTGGTGCCGATGGCGGCCTGGATGCCGCGCGACACCTTGTCGTTGGGAGCCAGTACGCCGTCGAGTTGCGCCGACGTGTAGAAGCCGAGCAGGGTGGTCATGCGGCGCTGCGCGGTTTCAGCCGACCAACCCGGGGTGGCGACCTGGTTGAAGGTGGTCTGCTTCGAGGGTACGACGATCTTGCCGGAGTCGATCATGGGCTGCAGTTTGCTCATGGCGCCGTCCCAGAAGAACTTGGCATTGTTGTCGTCAGGCGAACCCGCGAACAATTCCACGTTCCAGGGGCCGCCCGGCTTTTGTGCCTCGAGCCCGTCGAGCAGTGACTGGCCCTGCAGTTCGCCGACCTTCTTGTTGTCATAGGTCACGTAGTAGTCGATGGCCTCGGTGTTGTTGATGAGGCGGTCGTAAGCGATCACCTTGACACCCTTGGAGGCGGCATCGGAGAGCACCTGGTTCAGCTTTTCGCCGTCGACCGCGGCGACGATGAGGACCTTCAACTTGGGGTTGTTAATCATCGTCTGCAGGTTGTTGATCTGCGTCTGGGTCCCGTTGGTGCCGTCCGAGTACTGCAGGTTGACGGTGTAGCCCTTGGCTTCGAGGTCGGTCTTCATCTTCTCACCCGAGATGATCCAGTTGTCGCTCGAGCGCTCGGGCATGGCGATGCCGATGAACGAATCCTTGGGATCAAAGCCGGCCGCGGCGCTGGAGCCCGCGGCACTCGAGGTGGCGGTGCGGCTGCCCGACGAACTGCCGCAGGCGGCGACGCCACCGACAAGCAGAGTGAGGACGCCGAGTGCTGCGCCGGTCTTTGCGATGCGATTTTTCATGGGGATCCTTTTGATCGCGTGGGCGCAACCTTGCGCTCACAAGTGATTCGACGCACCGCGTGTAACTACCCTGTCGCGGTGGCGCGTACAAGAATTAAACCCCATGCAAGGGTATTAGTCCAAAGACTGCACTAAGGGGCGCAACGTGGCGTCCTTACGCGCGCAGCCGCGGGTCTATGAGAACTTTCGGAGCTGCGGGCCATGAGTTGGCACGCCTCCCCTCGAGGGCCTGCGCAACCTCCTCCAGGGGAATCGTCGCGGCGATCAAAGGGCGAGGGTCCACCGTGCCGTCCCCGAGCAGACGCGCCGCCTCGTGGATGCCGGGGGAGGCGCTCAAAATCCCGACTAGCGTGACGTCTTTGCGCACCGCCTCGCGGGTGTCGAGCAGGCTGGGTTCGCCTGCGAGACCGATCAGTGCGACCCGCCGTCCTGGCTCTACCAGATCCACGGCCTGGGCGGGAACTTCTGCGCCCGTCGAGGCATCAACCACCCCAGCCCACGTCAGCCTGGGCAGAGTTTCGGGCGTCCATGCGCGCCCCTCGAAGCCCGCGCGGTGGGCAGCGGCGAGCGAGGCCGAGTCGGGACCGAGCACGTGCGCCTCGGCGCCGTCCGCCTCGAGAAACATCGCCGTCAGGAGTCCGATGGTGCCCGGACCTAGCACGAGGCACGGCTGGCCGGAGACCGAGCCAAGCGCGCGTGCCGCGCGGAGGGCGTTGCCCGCCGGCTCTATCAGGGCGCCGACCGCGGGGTCGAGGGAGTCGGGTAGCGTCACGAGCGCGCTGACCGGCATCAACAGGCTTTCGGCGAGGGCGCCGTGCCAGCCACCCTTGATCCCCACCTCGCGGCGTGCATCGCACACGTGCTGCCGCCCGTCGCGGCAGCGTGCGCACCCACCGCAGCCGAGCATGGTATCGCCAGTGACGCGCCGACCCAGCCACGCGGCGTCCACCCCAGGCCCCAGGCCCGAGACGGTGCCGCACCACTCGTGGCCGAGCCGCAGCGGAAACCGCGAATCGCCCGTCTCCAAGTACCGCATCTCGCCGCGAAAGAACTCCATGTCGGTGCCGCACAGGCCCACGCGCTCGACGCGAATGACGACCTCGCCGGGGCCCGCCACCGGTTCGGGCACGTCGCGGAGCGAGAGCAGGAAGGGGGCGGTGAGTTCGAGAGCGCGCATGGTTCCTTTCGGGTCACTGCGAGTATGGCAGGTGGACGCACTTGGGGTGGCGACTGGCCCCATTTGTTAGAGTGGGCTGGTACGACAGGGGAGCGCCACCGGGCGCTGAGAGTGCGATCACGCAGACCCTCGGAACCTGATGCGGCTAGTACCGCTGTAGGGAGTCGAGCATTTCTCACGTCGGGCACGTCTGCCCGTCGACCCCTCCTGTTCAAGGAGGAACCTCATGACCCATGCGCGCCTCACGCGACGCAGTCTAGCCACCGCGACACTAGCAGTGCTCGGCCTCACCCTCAGTGCTTGCTCGGCCGGGCTCGGTGCGGCGTCGAGCCCCAGTGCTGCGGGCGGTTCCGCAGCCGGGGCTGGCGAGGTGGTGCTGCTCACTCATGAAAGTTTCAACGTGCCGGAGGGCGTCTTCGCGAACTTCGAGCGCGACACCGGCCTGAAGGTCACCGTGAAGAGCCTGGCCAGTGCCGGTGAGCTCGCGAACCAACTGGTGCTGACCAAGGACGCTCCGCTCGGCGATGCCTTCTACGGCGTGGATAACACGTTCGGTTCGCGAGTGGCCGAGAGCGGTGCGCTCGCTTCGTTCACCCCCGCCGACCTGCCCTCCGAGTTCGCCACCTACAACCTCCCGGGCGACGACGGTGCGACCATGACCCCCATCGACCACAGTGCGGTCTGCGTCAACGCGGACACGGCTTGGTTCGAGAGCCGCCAACTCGCGCTCCCCGCGACCCTCGACGACCTGCTGAAGCCCGAGTACAAGGGGCTGCTCGCGGTGCCCGCGGCGACGGGCTCGACGGGCATGGCGTTCCTGCTGGCCACGATTGGCGAGAAGGGCGAGAACGGGTGGCAGGCCTACTGGAGGGCGCTGCTCGCCAACGGCGCCCGCATCGACAAGGACTGGACCCAGGCCTATGAGGCGTCCTTCACGGCCGGTGGCGGCAACGGCCAGTACCCCCTCGTGGTCAGCTACGACACGTCGCCGGCGTTTACCACCACCGAGGACGGCTCGGCCTCGACGACCCAGGCCCTGCTTGACACGTGCTTTCAGCAGACCGAGTACAGTGGCGTGCTGCAGGGCGCCAAGAACGCAGACGGCGCGGGTAAGCTCGTGAGCTATCTCGCGAGCGCCGAATTTCAGGCGCTGCTCCCCGATTCGATGTACGTGTTTCCAGTGCGCTCGGACGTGGCGCTGCCCACGGCGTGGCAGCAATTTGCCAAGCCGGCGACGCAGACCATCGCGATGGACCCGGCGGCCATCGACGCCAACCGCCAAAAGTGGCAGACCGAGTGGCAGCAGATTGCCTCGCAATAGCGTGACGCTGCACAGGTGGGGCGGCGGCGCGGCGCGAGCCGTGCTCGTGGCGCTGCCGCTCGCCTTCGTCACCCTATTTTTCGCGTGGCCGGTCGCAATGATGCTGGCCCGGGGGTTCTTTGCGGATGCAGCCGGGCCCCCTGGAGCGGCACCCTCCCTGGGTGCGATCGACGTCGGGGGGTTCGTTGAGGTGCTGGGGCGGCCCCGCACCCTCCGCATCATTGGCTTCACACTGGGCCAGTCGCTCGTGGCGACCCTGGGGACGGTGGCCGTGGGTATCCCGCTGGCGTTCGCCCTGTATCGACTGCGCTTTGCCGGTCAGGCCCTGCCGCGGGCCTTCATCATGGTACCGTTCGTGCTGCCGACGGTGACGGTGGGTACCTCGTTTCAGGCGTTGCTCGGCCCGGGCGGCCCGTTATATGCCCTCGGTTTGGACCAGTCTTTTCAGGCGGTACTGCTTGCCATCGTGTTCATGAACCTGGCGGTCGTCGCCCGTACGGTGGGCGCGGCATGGCAGCAATTGGACCCCAGGCCCGAGTTGGCGGCCGCGGCGCTAGGCGCGTCGCACTGGAGAGTGCTGTGGTCGGTGACCATGCCGCGACTGTGGCCTTCGATCCGGGCCGCCGCGCTGATCGTTTTCTTGTTCTGCGCGACGGCCTTCGGCATTGTGCTGATTTTGGGCGGCGTGCGGTTTGGCACGGTCGAATCGGAGATCTATCAACTCACCACGCAGTTTCTCGACCTGCGGGGTGCCGCGGTCCTGAGCGTGGTGCAGCTCGCAATCGTGTGCGGGCTGCTCGTGGCGGCGAGGAGGGGGCGCGCGGTGCGCCAGTCTGCGCGTCTTCATACCGTGGCGGTGGGATGGCGGCATGCCGCGGTGTTGGGCGTCGCCGGGCTCGCGGTGGTCTTCGTGGCGACTCCGATCGTTGGCCTCGTGGCCCGCTCGCTGCGGGTGCAGGGTGAGCCCTCGGGCTGGGGGTGGGGCAATTACGTGGCGCTGTTCGCGCCCGCCCGGGGTGGCAGCACCCTGGTGTCGGCCGGGGAGGCACTGTCGAACTCCTTGCGCATCGCGGCGGACGCCACGTGGCTCGCGCTCGCGCTGGCTCTCGCGATCTGCGTGGTGCTGTCGCGCAGGCCGCGCACGCGGTGGGGCGGCAGGGTGCTGCGCGCCTACGATGCGTTTCTCATGTTGCCGCTCGGGGTCTCGGCCGTGACGCTGGGCTTTGGTTTTCTCATCACCATGCAATACCTACCGGGCGATCTGCGCACCTCGGGGCTGCTCGTGCCGGTGGCGCAGGCGTTGGTGGCGCTGCCCCTCACGATTCGCACGGTATTGCCGGTAATGCAGGGCATATCGCCGGACGCGCGGGCGGCAGCTCGCGTGCTCGGGGCCGGTTCCCTGCGGGTGTTTGCCACGGTGGACTGGCCCGTCTTGTGGCGACCCCTGCTTGCCGCTGCCGGTCTCGCGTACGCGGTATCGCTGGGCGAGTTCGGGGCGACGACCTTTCTCGCGCGGCCCGAGGCGCCCACGCTGCCGGTGGTGATTTTTACTCTGCTGGGGCGGCCGGACACGTTTGGCGTGGCGGTGGCGGGCTCGGTGCTGCTCGCGGGGGTGACAGCGGTGGTGCTGGGGCTGGTCGAACGATTGCGCGGTGCGTCGGGTTGGTTTTAGGGGGCTTCGATGTCGTCGAAACCGGGGCACAGGTTAGACAACTTTCGACCCGAGTTTTGTAGTTTGGTGCCTGCGCTCATCGCGGCCGCGATCTTGCTGGGGTCTTGAGTTTCGGCCAGCGTGGCGAGTTCTGACATGGCCGAGGCCATGTCCTCGGCGGCGCTTTTGACGGCCTCGTTGCCGAGCCCGTCGGCCGTAGTCTTCATGGCCTCGGCGGTTGACCGGGCGAAGATTGCCGCGTCTGCGGGGTTATCCACGTCTTCACCTGCGGCGTCCTCGAATACCGGCAGCATCTCGCTCTGTAATTGCGCGCAAGCCTCCGCCACGGTCTGAGAACTCGGCACCCCGTTGAGCGGGGTGCATCCCGAGAGCAACAGGGCCAGGGCGATGACCGCCGCAAGGCCGGAGCGGGGTGAGGCGGTCGGCATGGGGTCTCCTGGGCGCTCGTGAGACGGGAAATTGATGAGGGCGCGATATGCACCGTGACCCTCCCTGCGACAAGTCAGGCTCGCCATCTCACTAGCATGCCACGTAAAACTCGAAACACACGGGCCGCGCGCCCCCTCACGTGTGAAGGGACGCGCGGCGTGTGTAGGTTTCGCGATTACGCAGCGGAGAGGTCGGGGCAGAGGTCCGTGACCTTCTTAGACGCGGCCTGAATCTGCGTGGACTTCTCGGTAATGGCGGCCAATTGGCTGGGGTCGGACATTCCCGAGGCCATGAGGTCGGGCAGGCCGTCCATGCTGGTGATCATGTCGTTGACTGCGGTCTTGACCTCCTCGTTGCCGAGCGAGTCGCTTTCTTTCTTCAGCGCCGATAGGCCATCTTCCATGGTCTTCTTGAGGGCTTCGGGATCCGCTGCGGCGTCCCCGGTCGGGGCCTTCAGGGCGGCGTTCGACTCGAAGCTCGACTTGAGCTGGGCGCAGGCCTCGGCCACCGACTGCGAACTCGAACAGCCAGCGAGGCCGAGAGACGCAGCGACGAGTGCCGCCGACGTAAGGGCGATGAATTTCTTGGACATGGCGTAACTTTCTCTGGCAGGAGCTTCAGTAGCCCTTGGGATCGCACGTCAGCGTTGGAACGTTCGGTGACGAGATGACTACATTCATCCTAGGTATGTCACTCGCGATTTCGCCATGGGATTCAAGCTTTAACGTCTCAACGAGCATGGGGAGAGCACCCCATCGCGTGACATGCGCAAACGTGCGCGCACGATGGCCAGGTCATGATCGCGCGTCGAACTGGGTATGGTGGTGGGGGCGGTGCGCCGCATCAATCTTCTGGAGGAGTTCATGACGCTCGACCTACGCTCGGTGAGTGTGACTTTTGCGGGCGAGGCGGGCCCCGTACGCGCGGTGCGAGAGGTGACCGCGAGCCTGCCCACCGGCGAAACGCTGGCGCTTCTCGGGCCCTCGGGCTGCGGTAAGTCGACCCTGCTGCGGGCGGTGGCCGGGCTTGAACCGCTCGCTGGCGGGGACGTGGCCTGGGACGCTCGGTCGCTGCGGGGCACCCCAACCCATCGGCGCGGTTTCGCGCTCATGTTCCAAGATGGTCAGTTATTCGAACACCTCAATGTGGCGGCGAACGTCTCGTACGGTCCATCGGTGCGCCCTCGGGCCGAGCGGCCCACGCGAGCCGAACGAGACGCCCAAGTGGCCGATTTGCTCGACCTCGTGGGTCTCCCCGGGTATGAGCGCCGCATGCCCTCGGAACTCTCGGGGGGTCAGCGGCAGCGTGTGGCGCTCGCGCGGGCGTTGGCGGCGAGGCCACGCTTGTTGCTCTTGGACGAACCCTTCAGTGCCCTGGACCGGAGCCTGCGTGAGCGCTTGACCCTCGATGTGCGGGCGATCCTGCGGGAGACGGGCACTACGGCCCTCTTTGTCACGCACGATCAGGACGAGGCGGCCACGATGGCGGATCGCGTGGCTGTCATGTGGGAGGGCCGGATAGCGCAGCAGGCGGAGGCGGGGCAATTATGGAGGGCCCCGGCGTCCGCAGAGATTGCCCGCTTCATCGGCTATACGAGCGTATTGCCGCCGCACGCCGCGGCCCTGCTCGGCCGCACGCTCGCGCCCGATACGCAACTCGCGCTGCGGCCCCGGGCACTGCGGGTCGAGGCCGTAGCGGATGAGCCCGCAGGCGGGACCTGGGGGCACATTCGCGCGGTCCTGGCGCGCCGCGACGAACTGCTCGTTGAGGTGCGGCTCGAAGGGGTCACCCTGCAGGCCGTGGCCAGCATCGACGCCGAGGGCCTGCGGGCGGGGCGCTGGGCCAGCTTGCGTTTCGTACCGGACGCCTCGGTGGTGCTGTCCGCCTGAACCCGCTGACGCCTATTCCCGCTTACTCCTGTACCCGCTTCCGCCTGAACCCGCTGACGCCCGACAACGCAACAAGGCCGCCCCACGTTGGGGGCGGCCTCGGTGCAGCCTACGGCCGTTAGGCCTTTCGCTTAGTCAGCGCCTTGGCGGCGCCGTTTTCGATCAGGGCATTGACGCCCGCGACCAGGGCGGCAGACACCACCGCGAACACGACCATCTCGATCATGCCGCGTTGTACCTCTTCGGCGGTCTCGGCGGCCTCGTCACGCAGGACGTTGCCCTCCTGATCGACCAGGGCTGCGGACTTTGCGTCGGTCTTACCCTTCTTTTTGGGCTTTTTCGCCTTGGGGTCGGGTAGATCGTGACCGAAGCCAAGGTTCCATGCACGATTAACGCCCTTGAGCGCCGCACCGACGAGTGCGGGGGCCAAAAACTTGGTGAGGACCTTGACGATCAGTTTTGCCATACTCGTCTCCCTGGTGTGTAGCCTTACTGCTGTACGACTACCTTAGTGCCGTACCCTGCGAAATCGTACATCCACTTCGCGTCGGCCGTCCGCATGTTGATGCAACCGTGACTGCCCACGACCGATGGATCGCCGCCGAATTCGGTGCGCCAGTAAGCTGCATGGAACGCGATGTCACCGTCAAAGTACGACACCCACTGCACGTTGGGGACGCTGTAGTACGTGCCGTCCTCCTTGGAGCCGCCCGTCATCGTTTGTGAGGTGGTCTTGTGCCACACCTTGAACGTTCCGATCCGCGTGGGGTGCTGGGCGTTGCCCGTGGTCACGGTAAAGGTGTTGATCAACTTGCCGCCTGTGTAGGCGTACACCTTTTGGTCGCTGAGGTCGACCACGGCGTGCTTACTCAAATCTGAAGTGGTCGGCCCGGGTGAGTTGCGCAGTGCGGGCGTGGGCGCTCCGGCAGCGATCCATTCGTTGAACGTCACCGTACGGTTGACCGTGGGGCCCGTGTAGTACACGGTGTCGGAGTTCTGGTAGCGGTAGAACGAGTCTCCGGGGAACCGCTTGACCTGCTGCGGGGTGGGCGCACCGTAGTCGGCCCACTGCTTGAAGTCGATTACGTTGCCCTTGCCGGCGGAGACGCTCGACATGTAGGCGACGTTGTCGTTCCAGGTCAGGCGCTGGAAGCCCACGTTGGAGAGCGTCGTGTACTGCTGGTAGCCAGTCTGCGCCCACATCTGCGGGGTCAGCTTGAAGCGAGTCTCGTTGGGCTCGTAGAAGTAGAGCTCGGGGCTCGTGGGGTACTTCTCGATGCGGGCGCCCGGGATGTACTGGAGCACGCGGGGCGTCGGAGCCCCTGCGTTGATCCAGTGGTTAAGCGACACAGGAGACACGCTATACGTGTTCGGGCCGAACTGAATCAGTTGGTAGATGTTCGACGAGAACGCGTACTTGCCGAAGATTACACTCGAGTTGGCGAGTACGGTCGGGGTCGGGTAGCCGATGCGCTTCCACGCGTCAAACGTCAACTTCTCAAACTGGCCCTTGCCGTTCGAGTAGAACAGGTCGTCGGAGCCGCGGCCCTTGAAGACGCCCTGGGGCATGACGGTAGCGGACGCCGCGGCGGCCGAGACGGCGCCCTGGCCTGCCGTGGATGCGGCGGAAGCGGGTGAGGCTCCGGCCGCCATTCCCCCTGCGACGCCGAGGGTGGCGAGTGCGGCAAGGCCTGCCTGGGTGAGGCGGCGATAGCCGATCGATGCGGCTCGATGTGTCGAGCGACGTGTCGTCTTCATGATGTGTCCCCTTGTGAGATGCGCAGCCTTGTTGTGGCGATTCCTGGCTGCCAGTCGGCTGGTGCCGAGGCGCAAGTCGTTTAGTTATTAACTAGCCTTGCGTACGCGGCAGGCGGTGCCCTGGAAATTATTGCCCTACTGCTACCTAAAAACCAAAATAGTGCCAACAGTTTACATGCCCTTTGCCGAAGGGCGTGCCGTTCTTGAAAATCTTTGCATGATAGGCGGCGCCCCCAAGGGCGCCTACTGATTTTGTGATGGGTTCGTAACGCTCGGTGATGCATCTTGCCTGCAGCGCGGGTTAACCATTGGTAGGCTACGAGGGCGCGAGCCGCGCGGCATCACGCAACAGCACCGCGTATCGCGCGTCAGGAAAGGGGCCACCGTGAAGACCGAAACCAACCCAGAATTCGTCACCCACGACTTTTTTACCTCGGGCTATGCCAAAGGCAAGTCTCGGAAGTTGGAGATCATCGAGAAAGCCACCGCCGTGTTCGGCGAAGTCGGCTACCACGGGTCATCGCTGCGTGACATCGGCGCACGCGTGGGCATCTCCCACGCCGGGCTTCTGCACCACTTCGGCTCCAAAGAAGGCCTCCTCACCGCTGTGCTGGTGTACCGGGATTGGCTGTCTAGCGAGGCTGCCAAGGCTTCCGGCGAACACCACGCGACCGATCCGTTCCTCGGCCTGGTCGCCACCGCCGAACGCAACATGGAACAGGGCGCCCTCGTAGAACTCTTCGCGGTGCTGGCGGCCGAGGCCTCGAACCACGACCACCCAGCCCACGACTTCTTCGTCGCGCGCTACGCCACCCTGCGGCGCGATGTCACGGCGGCGTGCCAGGCGCTGCATGAGCAGACGCGACTGCGCCCCGGGGTCGACCCAGAGTGGCTCGCAACGGCCATTATTGCCCTCATGGATGGCCTCCAAGTGCAGTGGCTGCTCGACCCCGAGTCGGTGGATATGGGCGCCGCGACGCGGACCTTCGTCAACGCGTTCCTCGCGGACCCACTGTAAAGCCATCCAGCCGGCCCGCAATCCAGCCGGCCCGTCGCGTGTTGACCGCACGCTCGCGGCAGGTGCGGGGCGCCACGGGCCGACGGTCGTCCCCAGCGGGACTCCCGTAAACTGGGCGCATGTCTGTGCCCAAAATCCTGCTCTTCTACGGCTTCACCCCGCTCGCCGACCCCGAGGCTATCCGTCTGTGGCAATGGGAACTCGCGAGCCGCTGGAACCTCGGCGGGCGCATCATCATCTCGAAGCACGGCATCAACGGCACGGTCGGCGGCGACATCGCCGACGTCAAGCGCTACCTCAAGGGCACGCGCTCCTACGCCCCGTTCAAGCAGATTGACTTTAAGTGGTCCGACGGCTCCGGTGCGGACTTTCCCCGCCTCTCGGTGCGAGTGCGCGACGAACTTGTGACCTTTGGCGCGCCCGACGAACTCGATGTCGACGCCAACGGTGTGATCGACGGTGGCGTCCACCTCACGCCCGAACAGGTGAACGAGCTCGTAGAGCAGCGCGGCGACGAGGTGGTCTTCTTCGACGGGCGCAATGCCTTTGAGGCGGCCGTGGGAAGGTTTAAGGGCGCCGTCGTACCCGACGTCGCCACCACCCGCGACTTCATGAACGAACTCGACTCGGGCACGTACGACCACCTGAAAGACAAACCGATCGTCACCTACTGCACCGGGGGGATCCGCTGCGAAGTGCTGTCGCGACTCATGAAGCGTCGCGGATTTACCGAGGTCTACCAGATCGACGGCGGCATCGTGCGCTACGGAGAAACCTTTGGCGACGACGGGCTCTGGGAAGGCTCGCTCTACGTGTTTGACGGCCGCCGCACCATCAACTTCAGCGACCACACGGCGATCATTGGCCACTGCATCCGCTGTGACGGTTTCACGTCACGCTATGAGGACTGCGCCGTGCTCGACTGCGCAACGCAGATTCTGCTGTGTACCGAATGCCTCGATCGGGAGGGCACCCCCTACTGCGGACGCCACGAGGGCCGGGTCGCCGCGGCCAGCTAGCGCTGCGCGGGGGCCGCAGGGCCCAAGAAAACAGCAACGCACAGGACGAACTGCGGCGCACAGAACCGGCCCCGGCTAGGAGCCCATAGAATCGCCCGAGCCCACCTCGTCGCCAACGCTCTTGAGCATCTCATCGTACGAGCCCGGCTCTATGGCGTTCATGACGTCTTCGAGTTCTAGGACCTTACCCGTGGGCGCCGAGACCTCGACGTTGTCATAACTCAAATTCACGTCGACCGAGAACTCTCCGGTCGAGTCACTCGTACCGGTGGCATTAACGTTAGGCTCGGCATCTAACCGCAACCCATACAACTTGCCAGACTCGGTGCCCACCTTGGCCGTTATGGTGACGGGCGTATCTTCAGACTCCGCTCCGGCCCGCTTCAGGTCGTCCTCGGCCCCGTCGTCGTCGCAAGCCTCGGCAATGGTCCTAAAGACGGAACTGCTTTCGACGGCCTCGCCGAGGGCCTCCTCATCGACATCGGGGTTGACCTCAATCGTGAACGCCTGGGCGTTCTCACCATTGATTTCGCTGGTCGACGTTGGTTTGATGAGGAACGCCTCGTGCTCCTGGTACAGAGCGCCCATGCTGGACACGGCCCCGGGGTCGCGCAGAGTGGCAACCAGCGTATCCGCGCACGATTGTTGGTCTTCGGAGAGATCGGACGTGGCCGCGCCTTCGATCGCCTTGAGGTCGACGTGTACGAAATTGCCGTCCAGGTCTCGAATCGCCTCGGTGATCTCGGCGGGCATCTCTACCGGATTGTCCGCCAAGAAGGAGCGATTAAGCAGCTCAAACCAGTCATTGACCGTCTCCTCGAGTTCGTTGACCTTCACATAGGCCGAGGAACGGTCGGTCGCCACGATTGTCTTCAGACCGATGGGCGCGGGCGAAAGACCCATGACCTTCAGCTTGGTCGTGCTATCGGTCTGCACGAAGTCGTCGTCAATCGCGACCCACAGCGACGTTTCGGTCGAGACGAGGTCGGCCTGCAACGAAATGTTGGCATTCACCTTGGTGGGAGGGTATTCGCGCAAGAGCTCGAATGCCTGCGAGACCATAGCCGGGTCTTTGGGGTCCAAGTCATTGCGCGGCCCCAACGGCGAGCACGCCGTCAGCGTGACAATGAGGGTAGCAGCCACCGCGAAACCAACGCGGGTGCGAGACGATTGAGTATTCTGCATTATTCTCCCCTGATAGACGCGAGGCCGACCGGGCGGAGAATCGAGGGCACTGCCGCAACTGCGGTTCTTCACACACCGACGGCTTGCGGTGTGAAACCATTGTAGAAAACTCAGCGCGTGGCATCCGCGTTTTGAACAGCGGCCGCATGGGGAGACCTACCCGGCGGGTCTCAACCGTCAGCGAGCTCGGCCGTCGCCTGAGCGATGGCGAGTTCCTCATTAGTCGGAACCACCAGCACCGTGACCCGCGAATCCGGGGTCGAAATGACGCGAGGTTCGCTGGAACGGGCCGCATTAGCGTCCGGGTCAAGTTCAATACCCAGGCACTCCAGCCGTGACAGGGCCGCCTCCCGAATCGCCGCGTTGTTCTCGCCCACCCCGGCCGTGAACGTGATCGTGTCCAGACGCCCAAGCACGGCGGCGTACGCGCCCACGTACTTGCGCAGTCGATGCGCCGCGACCTCGAACGCCAACGCGGCACCGGGATCTCCCTGTGCCCGGGCCCCCATCAAGGCCCTGAAATCATTGTCTCCAGCGAGGCCCAACAATCCCGAGCGGCGGTTCAGCAGTGCATCGATCTCGTCGATCGACAATCCACCCACTCGCGCCAGGTGGAACACCACGCCCGGGTCGATGTCGCCCGAGCGCGTGCCCATCACTAAGCCCTCGAGCGGGGTCATGCCCATCGACGTTTCGACCGCCACACCGCCGCGAATCGCCGATGCGCTACAGCCATTGCCGAGGTGCAGCACGACCTGGTTGAGGTCGGCGAGGTCCACCCCCAGCACCTCAGCAACCTGTCGAGAGACGTAGGCATGACTCGTGCCGTGGAACCCGTAGCGGCGGATGCCCAGATCGCGGGCCACCTCGGCGTCCAGGGCATACGTGTACGCCGCGGGCGGGAGGCTCGCAAAAAACGCCGTGTCAAAAACGGCCACTTGGGGCAAGCCGGGAAAGATCTGCAGGGCCGCGCGGATGCCCACCACGTGAGCGGGGTTGTGAAGGGGAGCGAGCACCGAGAGTTCTTCAATCTGGGCGAGCACCGACTCTGTAATGAGCACCGGCTCGCGGAACTCGGCGCCACCGTGCACCACCCGGTGGCCCACCCCTTGCAAAGCCTCGACGTCCAAGGTCGGGCCATGCTCCGCGAACTGTGACAACACAATGTGCAGCGCCTCGGCGTGATCGACGATGGGCTGCTCCACCACGTGCCTCGCCCCGTCGCCCACGGCATGGCTGACCCGGCCCACCGCTTCGCCGATGCGCTCCGCGAGGCCGGACGCGAGGGCCCTCCCACTCGGCAATTCAACCAGTTGGTATTTGAGCGAGGACGAGCCCGAATTGATGACAAGAATCTGCGTGGTCATGGTTGCCTTTGGCGTAGAACGACTGGAAAACTTAGGCCTGGACGGCCGTGATAGCGACTGTGTTGACGATGTCCTCGACAAGCGCGCCCCGCGAAAGGTCATTCACGGCCGCATTCAGGCCCTGCAGCACCGGCCCAATGGCGACCGCCCCCGCCGAACGCTGCACTGCCTTATAGGTGTTATTGCCCGTGTTGAGGTCGGGAAAGATGAGGACCGTGGCCTTGCCTGCGACCTCCGAGCCCGGCAGCTTCGATGCCGCGACCGACGGGTCGACGGCGGCATCGTATTGAATGGGGCCCTCGACCAGCAGGTCGGGGCGGCGCTGCTTCACGATCTCGGTCGCCGCGCGCACCTTGTCGACATCCGCGCCGGCCCCCGACGTGCCCGTCGAATACGACAGCATCGCGACGCGGGGTTCCACCCCGAACTGCGCGGCGGTCTCGGCCGACGAAATGGCAATGTCGGCGAGCTGCTCGGCGGTGGGGTCTGGATTCACGGCGCAGTCGCCGTAGACGAGCACCCGGTCGGCGAGACACATGAGGAACACGCTGGAGACGATGGTGACCCCCGGGCGGGTCTTGACGATCTCGAACGACGGCTTGATCGTGTGAGCGGTCGTGTGGGCCGCACCCGAGACCATGCCGTCCGCCTTGCCGAGATGCACCATGAGCGTGCCGAAATACGAGACGTCCTGCACCACCTCGCGGGCCTTCTCGAGCGTCATGCCCTTATGAGCGCGCAGCCGCGCGTACTCGGCGGCAAACTCCTCGACATACTCCGGGTCGTGCGGGCTCACGATGTCGACCCTCGTGATGTCGAGGCCGAGGCTGCTGGCCTGCTGGCGCAGCGAGTTGCTGTCGCCGAGCAGGGTGAGCCGGGCGACGCCTCGGCGCAGCAGCGAGGCTGCGGCCTTCAGGATGCGCGGATCGTTGCCCTCCGGCAACACGATGTGTTTGTTGGCGCTCCGGGCCCGCTCCAGCAAGCGGTTCTCAAACATGAGGGGCGTGACGATGCTCGACGGGGCCACATCAACGGCGCTCATCAGGTTTGCGATGTGCACACCCTCCGCGAAAATACGCTGCGCTGCATCCATTTTGAGGCCCGAATGACGCGACATGGGGGCCCGGACCTGCGAGAGCGCCTGGGCGGTCTCAAACGTGCCCCGTTGGGAGAGGATGATCGGCAGATCGCTCGGCACGCCCTGCATGAGGCGCGTAATCGATTCGGGCTGACGCATGCCACCCGACAGAAAGATCGCCGAGAGCGGTGGAAAAGTACCCGAATGGTGAGCCATCAGCAGCGCGGGCAGCAGTTCGCCGCGGTCGCTCGGCGCAATCACCGTTGCGCCTGGGCGCAGGCGCTCCAACACGTGCGGCAGGGACATCGCCGCGACCACGAATCCCTGTGATTCGCGGTCTAGCCAGGCGGGAGACCCCGAAAGGTGCTCTCCCTCCACCGCCTCGGCCAGCGCGCGCACCGTGGGCGCCCACAGCACGGGGTCTTCGGCGACGACTCCCACCGGGTTCAGGTCTTCGCGGGTCGCGAGCAACTGCCACATCTCGGTGACGGCGGACGGGTCCATGCGGTTCGCGATCACGGCCACCGGCTTGGCGTGATGCGCCTCCATCTCGGCACTCGCAACCTCGATTGCCGTGAGCACCTCGGCGGGGGTGCGCTCGTGGCCGTGCGTCACCAGGACCACGGGTGTGCCGAGATTCGCGGCCACGCGGGCGTTTGCGATGAGTTCGTTAGGCGTCGTGATGTCGGTGTAGTCGGAGCCCAAAATGACCAGCGCGTCGTAATGAGACTGCAGCGCGTGATAGCGGCGCACGATCTCGGCGAGAGCCTCGACGGGGTCGCGATGCATAGCCTCATAGTCCACGCCGATGCATTCGTCGTAGTCCTGCGAAATACCGGGTCGATGCACGAGCATGTCCACGACGAGGTCTAGTTCATCGCGGTTTCGCGTCACGGGACGGAACACGCCGACCCTATTCACTTCGCGCGACAGGGCATCGACCACTCCGAGCGCGATCGTCGACTTGCCGGTATGTCCCTCGGACGAGGCGATGAAAATGCTGCGCGACATGTCGGCTCCTAGAAATGAGCGGGGCTACGCCGGGCGGCGCGGCCTCTGCCAGCTGCGCCCTCTCCGATTCGAGACCGACGGATCGGGCAACGACACTAGGGTGACACATTTTCGCCGATCCCCAGCGGGACCTTTGCTAATCGTGAGCCGCCGCGCCCCGGTAGGTGAGTATCTGCTCGCTACAGAGGCCGGGCGGGTCGGGCTTCGTGGCCGTGAAGGTTTGTTTAAATGAAGGAGCAGCAGTCGAGCCGGTTACCGCACAGCCGCGGCTCGCAACCCGAGGCTCTAAGGAGAACCGCGTGACGGCGACAACCAGCCCGCCCCTCATCGTTGGCATCATCGGCGCCGGCAACATGGCGAGAGTGCACGCCGCGGCGTGGAACGCCATGGGTTACCAGCTCGTCGTCTACTCCGACGTGGGGGCGGAGCCGTTCGCGGAGACGTATGGTGCCCGCATCGCGCCCAGCCTGGCTGCACTGTTGGACGAGGTCCAACTGGCCGACGTCTGCACTCCCACGTCGACCCACGAGGAGTACTGCCTCGCTGCCCTCGACGCGGGCCTCGATGTCGTGTGCGAAAAGCCCCTCGCCCTCACTCCTGACGCCGCCACCCGCATCGTCGAGCGGGCCGCGACGGTCGGCCGCGAAGTGTATCCCGCCCACGTGGTGCGCTTTACTGCACCCTACGAGAGAGCCCAGCGGGCGCTCGTCGAGGGACACGTGGGTACGCCCGCCGTCGCGCGCTTTCGCCGCGAGGGCGGCAGGCCCGAGCGCGTCGACTGGTTCGCCGACTTTCGGCAATCCGGCGGCGTCATCATGGACCTCATGATTCACGACCTCGACGAGGCCGCCTGGTGGCTGGGCCCCGTCCGCACCGTGTACGCCGTGCAAAACCCCCCGCTCGAAGACCACGGCAGCCACATACTCGCGGCCCCCGAGGTCACCGCACACGTCACCCTGCAGCACCAAAGTGGTGCCATCTCACTGTGCCGCGCCACCTGGGGACCGGTCGGCATGCCCTTCATGACGGCATTCTCGCTTTCGGGAGACGCGGGCACCCTCTCCTACGACACCCGCGAAAAGCACACCATCGTAGGTGGCACCGTGTGGCACACCGACTCCGGCGTCGCGGCTGGTCCCCTGCCGTACCCCGATACGGTCGAGCAGAACCCCTATTACATCGAGCTGCGTGAATTCGCGGACGCCGTGGAGGCCGGGCTGGCAGGCCAGGGCCGGAACCGGGCGTCCGGCCCCCGCATTGCCGGTGCCGACGGCGCTTACGCGGTCACCCTGGCCGACGCGGCGATCCGATCACTGCTCTCGGGCGGTGTCATTCACCTGGACGGGGACACCCCGGCAGCGAGCACGCGAGGAGCGGCGCAATGAGTTTCAAGGTTGGCGTGGTGTCTTTTGCTCACCTGCACGCGACGAGTTACCTGCAGACCTTCACGACCGTGGGCGACGAGTATGAACTGCTCACGTGCGATCCCGATGCGGGCCTCGCTCATCCCGAGGAGCAGGGCCCGCGGGGCCGAGAGTTTGCCGACCAGTTCGGCGCTGCCTATGTGGAGTCGTTTGCCGAGTTGCTCGCGTGGGGGCCCGACGCCGTCATGGTGTGCAGCGAGAACACCCTGCATTACCAGTACGCGCTCGCGGCCCTCGAGGCTGGCGCCCACGTGCTCAGTGAAAAGCCGCTCACGACCGATGCGGCGCAGGCCCGTGAGCTGGTCGCTGCCGCGGAGCGCGCCAACCGGATGCTCATGGTGGCGTTCCCGGTGCGGTTCGCCCAGGAGGTGCGCGCCCTGCAGCGATTCATCACTGCGGGGCACCTGGGCGAGGTGCGGTCAATCCTGGGAACGAATAACGGGATGATGCCGTATGCCGTGCGGCGCTGGTTTACGAACCCGGACCTCGCGGGTGGTGGCGCGCTCGTGGATCACACGGTGCATTGCGCCGATCTTATCGAGGCGATCCTGGGCGAGCCCCCGAGCACGGTGTATGCCGTGTCGAATGGCATCCTGCAGGCCGAGAAGGGCGTGCAGGTGGAGACCGCTGGCCTCGTCACCATCACCTACCCCTCGGGTGTGATCGTGACCATCGACTGTTCGTGGTCGCAGCCCGACACGGCGTCGACCTGGGGAGGACTGACGTTGCAGGTCACGGGCACGAAAGGGGCGGTGGGTATCGACCCGTTCGGGGCGAGGCTGGAGGGCAGCGGGCTGCGCGGCACGGGCGGCTCGGCGAGCGCCCTGTGGCTCGAATACGGCGAGAACACCGATGCGCTCATGATTGATGCGTTCCTGCGGGCGGCGCGGGCCTGGGGTACGGACGCCGCGGGGGCCGCGTTGGCTGGCCTGCCGCTCGGTACAAGCGGCCTGCGGACGGTGCAGATCGTCGAGGCCGCGCTGGAATCGGTGCGTACCGGAGACGTGGTCACGGTGGCGTCCGAAACCTAGGCGAGTATGGTGCACGACGCGGAGCCCGCAAACAGAGAAGGGCGGGTCGCAATTCCGTCATATTGCGACCCGCCGTCCTTCTCAATAAGGGGGCAACTGAGAAGGTGCGCCAAATGGATCATGGAGGTGCAGAGGCCGCACGGCGGCGCACGCTGATGACTACCAAAGGTGATGACGCGTATCTCTGAGTAATCCTTGTTGCTAGATTTTCAGAATTGCTGACCCGGGGCAACCCGAGACGATTTCCGTTCGGCACTCCGCATTCGCCGTGAAACACCAGGTCAGCGCGGCAATTTGGCCTCGCAGGAGGGCGGCCTATTAGTTTGTCGAGGTTGGGTTGCGCAGGGTTGTTGTCAGGTTGTTATGCCATGACTGTCATGCGGACCGTCATGACGGGGTCTACAGCCGTGCCGCCGCGAGCAGGCCGCGCCGCAAACGCAGCGCGGCCTGCAGTGTCGGTCACTGAAATCTCGGAAAGCGGTCGCGGGCGGCTACCGACCCGTCAGGGTGAAGGTGCGCGTGGTGGCCTCCGACGTCGTGCCGTCAGGGCCTTGTGCCGCCATGCTCAACGTCCACGTGCCCGTCGGCAGCGTGCCCGAGAAGCGGAAGGCGCCCGTCGAACCCACTGCGGCCTGACCGCGGTAGGTGGACCGGTTGTCTGTCACGGTGTACACCAGAGTGGCATGAGGCTGCGTGGTGCCCGTGATGATCACGGTGTTGCCGCGGAACCGCTGGCCATCGGACGGGCTCGTGAGTTCGGGGGCGGCGAGACCCTCGTCGGTCGGCTCTGGCGTGGGCTCCGTGGTGGGCTCTGGCGTGGGCTCGGTGGTCGGCTCGGTTGAGGGGTCGCCACCGCTCACGCTGCCATCGGCAGCAATGGCGAACACGAGGGGAGCCGACGCGTTGACCGCGTCTCGTCGAGTGACGACGCTGATCAAGTGGTCGCTGCCTGCGTTGGCCGAGACCGAGGCCCTGACGGTTCCGTCATCTGCCACCTTTGCCTTGACAGGGGCGGCCCCGTCTACCGACACCTCCAGGGTGTCGCCCGGGACGGCGGTGCCTGCCGCCATAAACGTGCCGGCGCCGGTCGCGCTGATAGACACCTCGGGCGCGTCAATGGAAAGTTTTACAAAGTAGCCCTCGCGGTCGGAGAGGATCGGATTGATCGCGGAGAACGTGGAAGACCCGGGCAATCCGTTGCGATCAAGGACGCACTGCGTCGTCGTACCGGGGTTCGTGTCGGGCTGGCTGCTTCCGCCCGAGAGGACGCCGACGGCGGTGGTGCCCATGATGGCGCTGCCGCCTGAGTCGCCCTGCAGGCTGCATACGCGCGCCTGCACGCCGCGGACGGTGTGCACGGTGCCGTCGGGCTCGCCGATGCGCGAGATGCCGTCGCCGTTGGTGATCGTGCCGCACTGCCAACCCGAGGTGCGGCCCGAGCGACACAGGCCTTCGCCCGTGATGCCGGGACCATAGGCGCGCAATGTAATGGACTCCGAGGGGTTGGTGTCCACCTGGTCGGGCCAGGTGAAGACGGTCGGCTGGATCTCGGCGTCAGTGTTCTTCACGTCGATATAGGCGTAGTCCTGGGGCAGCAGGGCGGTGCCGGGGCTGCCCTCGGCGGCGGTCGCGCCGAAGCGCCACTGGCTGACCTTGCCGATGTACTCCTGCGGGTCGGCGCCCTGTCGACTGGTCTTGGAGCGGATGCCGACCTCGACACCTTCTTGGAACCAGGACGCGACCGAGCCTTCGCCCACGCAGTGGCCCGCCGTGATGACGGAATCCTGGGCGCTCGCGTTGGTCGCAGTAAATCCGATGCTGCAGATCGCGATGCTGCCCTGGATGCGCCTGCCGTCTGTGACGTTCAGGGTGGTGCCGTTCAGACCGCGTCCACCCTCGAGAGCGAACGCTTCGTTGGCGGCGGTCGTGGTGTCGGGGGTCGCCACCACGTAGCCGCCACCTGCCTGCTCCAGGGCGCTGCCTCCCTCCTCGACGAGCACGGGCACGGAGCTGGAAGCGAGTGCTTGACTGACGGCCTTCGCGTGACCGTCGAATACGGTTACCTTGATGCTGTCGCCACCCTGGGGGGCTGCTCGCAGCATGAACTGGTCGAGCCCTTGGCTCGCGAGCGATGAGACCGTCGAGGTCAGCGCCGCGTCAAGCTGCTCGGCGCTGAACGCAACGCGCTTCGTGTCCAGACCGGCCGCCCTGGCGGCGGCTTCGGCGGGCGCATTGCTGACGGCGGCAACGAGTCGTCCGTTCAGAGAATAGGTGTCGGTAATGCCGCGAGTCTTGGCGTTGATCTCTTCGGTGACCCGCGCCGCGTTGTTAGCGCGCACCGAGCGGGTGAGGTATTCCTCGGGGCTTATTTTCAGGTCCCGCTGAATCGCCACCTGCAGGTCCATGGGTAGCGCGAGCGCGTCTTTCTGGATCTGCTCTTGTTGCTGATCAGAGGGGTGGATGGAATCCGCAGCGACCGCGGGCCGGGCGACGGGTTGCGCCGCGGCCGCTCCGGGGAGCGCTGCGCCGAGGCTGAGGACGGCGCAGCCAGCGCCGAGGAGGGCCAAGGCGCGACGCCACGGCATGGGTGTGCGGGTTGGAGAGATGAGGGTCTTACTGGTCATGGACTGCCTTTGTTTGGTCGGATACCAGGCGCAAGCATCACAATAAGTAATTGAATTGTTGCGTAGTGTCACAATGGCAGCGCAGATCACAATCGGCAAGTCGGCTAACTATTGGTGCGGGCTATGGAGGAAGTCCAATTCATTGCGCCCCGAAGTGAAATGGAGGCGGCAAAAGTTAATTTTGAGGGCGAAAAGGGTCGCAGGTCGTTGCCCTAATATTGAGAAATGGCGCATATTCTTGACCATATTCATAATTTAGGTTTAGAAATTCTTTGAGTGCATAAAAGTGCGCCGCCTTCCCTGTGTCTGCGGGAGGCGGCGCTGGACTAATGTCGCTCGGGTGTCAGCGCCCTTCGGACCGGGCGATGAGAGAGGCCATCTGAATTTGGACGGAAATCTCGGAGGGGGTTAGGACGTCTTCGACTTCGGCCAAGTGAGAGATGGTGGGCCACGGAGACGTCAGGGTGCCGACCTCAATGCTGGGCACATCGACGCCGCTCATGCTGGCCACCCATCCGCGTTCGGGCTCTCGCTTGATCCAGATTGTGCGGGGGAGTTCCATGACCCAAACCATCATCACGAAGGTGTCGTCCAGCCCATCGATCGAAAGGTAGGAGCCGGCTTTGGCGCCATCGCGGGTCGCGCCCGTACGATGAATGTGCAGGGCGTCGATGCCCTTTTCACTCTTGAGGAGGGTGCGCACTAGGCCGGGGAGGCCGTCGTCCAGTTCTTCCCTCTGGAAAACGGAATTAATCAGATCGTTGCTAAGCCGTTTCATGTGCGTCCTTCGAGTGGCTGCCGTTGGCACTATTCGCTTGCTGAGTTTCGCTGCAAACGATCTCAACTGTATCGGACATTAGGGGCTCTTCACGAACGAGAGTGTAGTTGCCTGGTGTGTCGGTGGCGGGTAGGGGTCGAGGTCTCCCTGAGGATGGAAGTTCTCACACTGCCCATGCCAGAAAGACCTCGACGTGCCTCACTCTACTTTTGTTGCGCCGTGGTTGACTACTTTCTGCCGTCTTGATGAACTCGGGCTCATCGTGGTGGGTCAGCGACTGGAGCCCGATCGGGCGGTGATCGAGTGCCGTGTCACCCAGGCGGATCGCTGGTGCCACACGTGCGGGTGTGAGGGCGTGCCACGGGATACGGTGGTGCGTTCACGTGCCCATGAGCCGTTTGGGCATCGTCCGACGACGTTGCTGATTCGAGTGCGGCGTTACCAGTGTTCCGGGTGCGATCGGGGGTGGCGTCAGGACACGACGAAGGCAGCGCGGCCGCGGGCGAAGATCTCTCGGGGTGGACTGGCGTGGGGGCTAGCCGGGATTGTGCTTGATCATCTGTCGGTTTCGCGGGTTGCGGCAGGGTTGGGCGTGTCCTGGTYCGCCGCGAGCGACGCGATCCTCTCGGAGGGCAGGCGGCGGCTCATTGATGACCCGTTCCGGTTCGATGGTGTCACCTCGATCGGCGTTGACGAGCATGTCTGGCGGCACACACGCGGGGGTGACCAGTACGTGACAGTGATTATTGACCTCACCCCCGTACGGACGGGGACAGGCCCATCGAGGCTGCTAGACATGGTCTCCGGTCGGTCGAAAGCAGTGTTCAAGGAGTGGCTCGCGGGGCGCCCGAAAGTGTGGCGGGCCGCGATCGAGGTGGTGGCGATGGACGGTTTCACGGGGTTTAAGACCGCTGCCGCTGAAGAAGTCCCGGTCAAGTCCCACGCGCGGCTGCGGTCATGGACCCTTTTCACGTGGTCCGCCTCGCGGGCGATGCACTGGAGTCTTGTCGCCGCCGCATCCAGCAAGAAGTGTTCGGGCGGCGCGGGAGGAAAGGTGATGCGCTGTATCAGGCCCGCCGCACCCTGCTCACAGGCGCACGATTGCTTACTGACCAGCAGAAAACCCGCCTGGAGGCACTGTTTGCCGACAAGCGTTACGCACAGGTCGAAGCAACGTGGAGTATCTATCAGGACGTGATCACTGCGTACCGGGAGACGAAACGAGCACTGGGKAAGTTCTTCCTACAACACACAATTGAGCGGCTCGCCACGGGAGTTCCGGCAGGTCTCGACGAGATTAGCAAGCTCACCGGCACCCTCAAACAGCGTGCCGCGGACATCCTGGGCTACTTCGACCGGCCCGGCACCAGCAACGGCCCCACCGAGGCAATCAACGGCAGGCTCGAACACCTCCGAGGCACAGCCCTCGGCTTTCGCAACCTAGCCAATTACATCGCACGAAGCCTACTCGAAACCGGAGGATTCAGACCCGCACTACACTCTCGTTCGTGAAGAGCC
>JAFFTF010000016.1 GCA_022803075.1 Micrococcales bacterium 31B | reverse complement strand
GAAAATGCCCGGCGCCGAAGTCATCAGCAGTTACCACGAGCTATGGCACGTGGAGCAATCGTTCCGCATGTCCACAACAGACCTCCGCGCGCGGCCAATCTTCCACCGCAAACGCGACTCCATCGAAGCCCACCTCACCATCGTCTTCGCAGCCCTCGCAGTAGCCCGCTACCTACAAAACCGCACCGGCCTCAGCCTGAAACGCATCATCAACACCCTCAAACCCCTCCGCAACGTCACCATCACCATCAACGGCCACGACATCACCGCCACCCCAACCCTCGACGAAACCGCCAAAAACATCAAAAAATCACTGGTCACTAAAGAGGTCCAACTCAGGTCATCGGGGACCTCGACCCCTACCCGCCAACCATCACCGCGGCGGCCTCACTCCCACCCAATGTCCGAAGAGCCATTTAAGAACTAACGACACGCGACACTAGACGACCTCGAGATCTCATGCTATGTTTTTTTTCATACATTCACCCCACCAACTGAAAAATAGCAACATGAGGAAAATCTTAGGCATGGCAACAGCAACGGCGATAGCCGCGGTAGGATTTTTGAGTTCCGTCAACGCGGCTTTCGCAAGCGAAATGTATCCATCTGCATTGGATCATTTTAGATCAAATCTTGAGCAGAAAGCAACGGCAGGAGATGTGGACGCCATTGCCGATCTTCAAAGGTTGCGCGCCTTGAGCCCGGCGCAGGAGCAAAAACTCGCACTCATTTTGAACTGCCCCATTTCACACGACACTCCGGGAATCACCAGCGAGTCTCATGCTTCAGTGAGCGTACGACCGACGACTTCAACGACCTTGAAGTCTGGAAGCGCAAGCACGACCTCAGCGCAGGCAACTCAATCCCTGTTCAATGTGACTGCAACATGCGATGCAAATTATGTCTTTGCAGGTATTACAGTCAGCGAAGTTCGCCTGACTGCTTTCTATGAAACAAACGGCTCTATCGTCACCCGACACTTTGCCAAATCAGGCACCGTACTGAAAAATTTGCAATGGGCGACAGTGGTCTCTTTTCCCAGATTTACCAACTACGTGTCAAGCGGCAAGGGATACTTCAGCGGAACCGTCAGAGTTGAACGTGGAGTTGGCGACTGGTTTCGGAATCAATCCGAAGGAAATTTGGCAATGCGCGTCAATGGAGGCAAATCGGCTATCGAATATTGCGGCTGGCAATAGAAATTGTACTTTGGAGGTGCATTTATGAATCCGCTTGTACCCACGTTCTTGGACGCATTAATAATGGTTATTAATTTCATTATTACGTTGTCAATCGCGGCGATTGTAGTTGGGGTAGTGGTTTGCCTGTGCAGTTCGAAATTTCGAAGTACCGCACGAAGGATTATGAGGTTGCCAAAGGTCGGGGCATAATTTTAGTGTCATCGCACTGAAACCTGAGGCTTTTTAGGCTCTCCACGAACGAGAGCAGTGCGGGTCTGAATCCTCCGGTTTCAAGTAGGCTTCGTGCGATGTAATTGGCTAGGTTGCGAAAGCCGAGGGCTGTGCCTCGGAGGTGTTCGAGCCCGCCGTTGACGGCCTAGGTGGTGCCGTTGCTGGTGCCGGGCCGGTCGAAGTAGCCCAGGATGTCCGCGGCACGCTGCTTGAGGGTGCCGGCGAGTTTGCTAATCTCGTCGAGACCTGCCGGAACACCCGTTGCGAGCCGCTCAATAGTGTGATGCAGGAAAAACTTCCCCAGTGCTCGTTTCGTCTCCCGGTACGCAGTGATCACGTCCTGATAGATACTCCACGTTGCTTCAACCTGGGCGTAACGCTTGTCGGCAAACAGCGCCTCCACGCGGGTTTTCTGCTGGTCGTTAAGCAATCGTGCACCTGTGAGCAGGGTGCGGCGAGCCTGATACAGCGCATCACCTTTCCTCCCGTGCCGCCCGAACACTTCTTGCTGGATGCGGCGGCGACAACACTCCAGTGCATCGCCCGCGAGGCGGACCACGTGAAAAGGGTCCATGACCGGGACTGTCTGAATAACGGTGTGTGAGGGTCCGGCCTGATCCGAAAGGATATCGCCGTGGCTGACACGACCGATGTCGTCGTTGACGACGAGATGATTGATCCCGTGACCGGGGAGATCATCGATCAGAAAGAGCTCGCGGAGCGATTGCTCGCGCAGGCAAAGGAACAAGGCGTGAGCCTGACCGGGCCAGGTGGCCTGCTCAGCCAGCTCACGAAGAATGTCCTCGAGACCGCGTTGAACGCCGAGCTGACCGAGCACCTTGGTCACGAACGCGGCGGGACCCCGATCAGCGAGAACATGCGCAACGGGACTCGGGCCAAGACCGTGCTCACGGAGATCGGTCCGGTCGAGATCGAGGTTCCCAGGGATCGTGACGGCTCGTTCGAACCCGTCATCGTTCCGAAGCGCAAACGCCGGTTGGACGGGGTCGATCAGATCGTGCTGTCGCTGACGGCTCGGGGGCTGACGACTGGTGAGATCGCGGCGCATTTCGATGAGGTCTATGGGGCGCAGGTGTCCAGGGACACGATCAGCCGGATCACGGAGAAAGTCACCGGCGAGCTCGCTGAGTGGTCTTCCCGACCATTGGACGCGCTTTATCCGGTGATCTTCGTCGACGCGATCGTGGTGAAAGTCCGGGACGGGCAGGTGCGGAACACTCCGTTCTATGTCGTGATGGGCGTCACGGTGAACGGGGAACGCGAGATCCTCGGGATCTGGGCTGGTGACGGCGGCGAGGGAGCACGGTTCTGGCTGCAGGTGTTCACCGAATTGAAGAACCGGGGCGTCGAGGACGTGCTCATCGCTGTCTGCGATGGTCTGAAGGGGCTTCCGGAGGCGATCAACACCACCTGGGAGCAGGCGGTCGTCCAGCAGTGCATCGTGCACTTGATCCGCAACAGCTTCCGTTACGCAGGCCGGCAGCACCGCGACGCGATCGTGAAGTCACTCAAGCCCGTCTATACGGCCCCGTCCGAGCAGGCGGCGAAGGACCGGTTCGAGGAGTTCGCCGCCGAGTGGGGTGATCGGTATCCAGCGATCGTGCAGCTCTGGCGGAGCTCCTGGGCGGAGTTCGTACCGTTCTTGGAGTACGACGTCGAGATCCGCCGGGTGATCTGCACGACCAACGCGATCGAGTCGATCAACGCCCGCTACCGGCGGGCCGTCCGGGCGCGCGGGCACTTCCCGAACGAGCAAGCGGCGTTGAAGTGCTTGTATCTGGTGACGAGGTCGCTTGACCCGACTGGCGGCGGGAGGGCACGCTGGGTAATGAGGTGGAAGCCCGCGCTGAACGCGTTCGCGATCACCTTCGCCGGACGGTTCGAGAGAACCACCCACTAATGAAAACCGCCGGACCCCACACACCGTTTATCGGACAGACCCCCCCCGGGGTGTCGAAATCGTGATCGACGTCGACGATGTGCGAGCCGCCCGCGAACGCGTCACCGCCGCGGGCGTCGAGTTGATCGCCGACCTCACCGAACAGCCGTGGGGCCTTACCGACTTTCGCTTCGCCGACCCCGACGGCTTCTACCTGCGCGTCACGAACCGTTATGGGTAGATTTCGGACGCCCCGGCCCTCCTATGCGCGCGCCTCCACGAACCAGCGCCGCACCGTGCGGATGCGCTTTTCGAGGTCTTCGGCACCCGCCTGCGGCACGGCGGGGCCCCCGCAATCGCGACGCAGCTTGCTATGCACCTGGGCGTGCGGCTGCCCCGTCACCTTGGCATACCCCGCCACGGTGGCGTTCAGTTCTTTGCGCAGTTCGGCGATGCGGCGGTGATCGACGAGCCCGCCAGACCCCGACGCGACGGCCGCGCCGAACGCCGCCCCCATGGCTGTGGACGGCTGCTCGGGAGCGGAGACGCCGCGGGCTTTCTTCTCGAGCTTCTTCTGCTTCGCGAGCTGCGCCGCCTGGCGCTGCCGCAGCAGGGTGCTCACCTGATCGGGTTCGAGCAGCCCGGGAATCCCCAGAAACTCGAGTTCTTCGTCGCTGCCCACCTCGGCCTCGACCCCGAACTCGCCGCCGTCGAACAGCACGCGGTCGAACGTGGCCTGCGAATCGAGCGATTCAAACTTAAACAACGCGAGGTCATCGCTCGCCTTTTCTTCGCGGTTTGCGGCCGCGAGCTCGGCGTCTTCGGGGTTGAAGAACTCGTCGTCGCCCTCGCGCTCGGGGCGGTCGAGCACGTGGTCGCGTTGCAGCTCGAGCTGGTTGGCGAGAGTCATGAGAATGGGAACGCTCGGCACGAACACCGAGGCGGTCTCGCCGCGCTTGCGGGCGCGCACGAATCGGCCCACGGCCTGAGCGAAGAACAGGGGCGTGCTCGTCGAGGTGGCGTACACCCCGACCGCGAGGCGCGGCACGTCCACGCCCTCCGACACCATGCGCACCGCGACCATCCAACGCGAGTCGCCCTCGGCAAACTCTTCGATGCGAGCCGAGGCGCCGTCGTCGTCGGAGAGCACCGTGGTAACCCGCTCTCCCGTGATCTCGCGCAGAATCTTGGCGTACGCCCGCGCCTTGTTCTGGTCGGTCGCGATCACGAGCCCACCGGCGTCCGGCATGCCGCGCCGCAGCTGGGTGAGCCGCTTGTTGGCGGCGTCGAGCACACTCGGGATCCACTGGCCCTCGGGGTCGAGCGCGGTGCGCCAGGCCTGGGCCGTGACGTCCTTCGTGACCGCGTCGCCGAGGCGAGCCGAGAGCTCGTCGCCGGTCTTGGTGCGCCAGCGCATCTCGCCCGTGTACGACAAGAAGATGACGGGTCGCACGACGTGGTCGCGCAGCGCCTCTGCGTAGCCGTAAGTGTAGTCGGCGCGTGAGCGGCGCAGGCCCTCGTCGTCCTCCTCGTACTCGATGAACGGTATGGGCGCGGTGTCGGAACGAAACGGGGTGCCCGTGAGGGCGAGCCGCCTCGTCGCGCCGTCGAACGCGTCGCGCACGCCGTCGCCCCACGAGAGCGCGTCGCCCGCGTGGTGTACCTCGTCGAGAATCACGAGCGTGCGCGAGTTCTCGGTGCGGGCGCGGTGCACGTTGGGGTTCATGCCGATCTGCGCGTACGTGAGGGCCACTCCGTCGTAGCCGCGGTTGGTGGCGCCCTGGGAGTTCTTGAAGTTGGGGTCGAGCGAGATGCCCACGCGCGCGGCCGAGTCGGCCCACTGGGTTTTCAGGTGCTCGGTGGGGGCCACGACGGTGACCTGGTTGACGGTGCCCGCGCTCAGCAGCTCGGTCGCGATGCGCAGCGCGAAGGTGGTCTTGCCGGCGCCGGGGGTGGCGACCGCGAGAAAGTCGCGCGGAGCGCGGCCGAGGTATAGGTCGAGGGCCTCCTGCTGCCACGCACGCAGCTTGCCCGAGGTGCCCCAGGGCGCGCGCGCGGGGAACGCGGGGGGCAGGTGGCTCGCGGCGGCGGCCGAGGGGTGCTGCGGGCTGTGCGCGGGCAGCGTCGCCTCGCGGGCGCGCGGACGCACGTGCTTGGCGAGGCGTTCGGCGTCGTTGGGTGCGGACGCTCCGGGGGCGCGGTTGGGTGCGGACGCTCCGGGGGCCGGGCTGGGCTCGTGCCTCCCGGGCGCGGGGGTGTCGGATTCACCCAGATCTACGGTGGGGGCTCCCCCCGCGGCGCGCGCATTGACGCGGGCGAGTAGTCGCTCTCGGGCCGATGCCGCAATGACGGGCTGCGCCGCGCCGGGCTGCGCCGCATTCGCGGGCTGCGCCGCGCCGGGGTCTGCGGGTGCGCGATCCGCGGTCTCCGGGGTGGCGCCGGGACCGCGCGGGTTGGTGCTGGAGTCAAAATTCACGGTGTATCTAGGGTAGTGAACTTGGCGCGTAGATGCCCGCCGCGCGCCGCCTGTCGACTGTGGTGAATCTTGCATGGCGCGACGCACCAGGGGTGCCAGGCCGCGGACCCGGCATCTCCACTACATCACCATCAGCTACATGCCACTACTTTCGGCAAGACAACTAATTACACTGCCGATAAAATAAAAGTGCTCGGGCCTTGACCGCATTTCTGGCGCCCGCGTGCAAAGTGGTTTGCCGCGCCGCGAAGCGCACCAACAAAGAAATGCAAGGAGTCAGTCACCATGCCTAAAGTCATGCCCAATAAGCCACGCCTTCGCCGCCTCACCGCCGCCATCGCGTTGACATCTCTAGTGCTTACCGGATGCGCCGCTCAGACCTCGGGGGGCTCAAGCAACGCGACCGGAGGGCGCACGCTCAGCACCGCCTCGCCCGCACCACGAGCCGACACGACCAGGACCACGGGCCCCGACGGCTCGACCCTCGCACCGGGAAACACGGGAACCCCAGCCGACCCAGCCAGCCCAGTTGACAACGGTGCCCCAGGTTCCGGCGACGCCGACTCCGCGGGCGGCTCCCCCGCAACCGGCGCGGGCGCAACGGGCCAGGCCAGCCCCGCGGCGTCCGCCCCACAACCGGCCGCGAATCTCGTGCAGTGGCCCGACAACTCCAAGGTCAGCCACATTTTCGTGCACTCGCTCGCCGTAGATGCCAAGGTCGCGTTCAACGCTCCCAACGACGGCCCCGGTTACCTCGACTTCATGGTCTCGGTCGACGAGTTCAAGAAGGTCATCGAGCAGATGTACGCCAAGGGCTACGTGCTCGTGAGCCCGCACCAGCTCGCGACGGTCGCGCCGGATGGCACGATGACCCCCAAGCCGCTCATGCTGCCCGAGGGTAAGCAGCCGTTCGTGCTCTCGGTCGACGACGTGAACTATTACGAGTACATGGAGAACGACGGATTCGCTACCAAACTCGTTATCGACAATGGCAAGGTCGTCAACGAATATAAAGATCCGAAAACTGGCAAAGTAACCCGCGGCGCCTATGACGTGGTGCCGATTTTGGATGACTTTATTGATAAACATCCCGACTTTTCGCACGAGGGCGCCAAGGGAATCCTCGCCGTGACCGGCTACAACGGCGTATTGGGCTATCGCACCTCGGCGTATTATTACAAGGATTCAAACCCCAATTTCGCAGCGGACACGGCGGAAGCCAAGCGCGTAGCCGACGCCCTGAAGGCCGACGGCTGGGAGTTCGCCTCGCACTCGTGGGGTCACATCAGCTGCACCAGCAATTCGGTGTCGCGCATTCAGGTCGACAACCAGCGCTGGATGGACGAGGTCAAGCCCATCGTCGGCCCCACCGACCTGCTGATCTATCCGTTCGGCGCCGACATCTCGGGCGTCGACAAGTACACGCGCGACAACCCCAAGTTCGCCTACCTCAAAGATCAGGGCTTCAACTTCTTCTTCAACGTGGACGGCTCGACCCCCGCCTGGGGCCAGCTCACCCCGGACGCCCTGCGCCAGGCGCGCATCAACATCGACGGCATCTCCCTGAAGGCCGCTATGAACGGCCGCCCCGTGCTCAGCGCCTTCTTCGACCCGAAGTCGGTGATCGACCCCGCGCGGCCGCCGAGCATCTCGGGCACCCGCTAGGGCATCACGTCGCCGCTGTTGGGGCCGAGCGTTTGGCCCGTGTAGAGGTCGCCGCCCGGTGACGTGGCGAGCAGCAGCGCCGTGGGCGCGATGTCCTCAGGCCTGCCAAAGCGGCCGAGCGGAAGTTCGCGGCGCTTGGCCGCCTTCCACTCCTCCGACAGCGCACCGATCAGCGGGGTCTCCACCGGGCCCGGCGCGATCGTGTTGACGAGAATGCCGTGCGGCGCGAGTTCCAGCGCGAGCGCCTTGCCCAGGCCGATGACGCCCGCCTTGGCGGCCACGTAGTGCGAGAGGCCCACTCCGCCCTTGATGCCGAGCTGCGAGGCCACGTTGATGATGCGCCCGCCGCCCCGTGCGATGAGGTGTGGGGCCGCGAACCGAGAGGTGTGAAACACGCCCGTGAGGTCGACCGCGAGGGTGCGCTCCCACGTCTCGGTGGTCATGTCGAGCAACGGGGTCTCGTCCAGGATTCCCGCGCTGTTGACCACGATGTCGATTCCCCCGAGGGCCTTCGCGGCCGCGTTCAGGGCCTCCTCCACGGAGGGGCCGGACGCCACGTCCACGGCACTCGCGAATACCTCCGCCCCTGCGCCACGGCACCGCGCGGAGACCTCTCCGAGGGCGTCCTCCGCGAGGTCAAGCAGGGCGAGCTGCGCGCCCTCGCGGGCGAACAGCGTGGCGATCGCGGCGCCGATGCCGCTGGCCGCGCCCACGACCACCGCGGTCTTACCTGCCAACTGGCCCATCATCGCGTCCACCCTAACTCGGCCACTTGACCGTGAGGCCGCCGTCGACGAGAAACTGCTGACCCGTCACGTAGCCCGAATCGTCCGAGGTCAGAAACCTGATCACGCGAGCGGCCTCGTCGACCGTGCCGACGCGGCCGAGCGGAATCGAGGCGCCCGCGGCGAGCAGTCCCGCCTTGCCGAGCGAGTTCACCTCGTCGAGTGACTGGGGGCTCTCGATGAGGCCGGGCACGACGGCGTTGACGCGGATGCCCCGGGGGGCCAACTCGGTTGCCAGCGCGCGGCAGAGCCCCAGCACGCCCGCCTTCGCGGCAGAGTAGTGGCTGTGGTCGTCCCAACCGTAGACCCCGCCCGCGATGGACGACACGGCGACCATCGCCCCGGGGCCGCTCATGCGCGCGGCGCAGCTCTTGAACGTGCGCATGACGCCGCCGAGGTCGACGCTCAGCATGTCGTCCCACGCCGCGTCGGTCATCTCGGCGAGCGCGTTGCGGCGCAAAATGCCCGCGGCGGCCACGGCGATGTCGAGCCGCCCGTGCGCATCGAGGGCGGCCTGCGCGAGGCGTTCGTTGCCCTCGCTGTCGCGCACGTCCATCTCGATGGCCCGGCAGTCGCGGCCGAGCTCGGCGACCCGGCGCCGAGTGTCGTCGGGCGAGTGCGGGTCTCCCGGATACACGCCGATGACGCTGTGCGCTCCGGCGCGCGCATAGGCCACGGCGAGGGCGGCGCCGATGCCGCTAGCCCCGCCCGTGATGACGGCGACCTTGCCGTCGAGTCCGTCGTCTCGCTGCAGATTCATGGTGTGGGCCTTTCGGTCTTGCGGGTCTTTCGGTCTTGCAGTGCTTGCGGCACCATGATGCACCCTGAAAACGCCGCGCGCAGGGAATTACCCAAACGTTTGCGTAGACCTCCAAAAAGGAGGCCCGACGGCGACGAAGCGTCACCGCCGGGCCCCACCCAGCTACTTCTTCAGCGACTCGTAGATCTCTTTGCACTCGGGGCACACGGGAAACTTCGACGGGTCGCGACCCGGCACCCACACCTTGCCGCACAGCGCGATCACGGGGTCGCCCGACACCGCCGACGCCGTGATCTTCGACTTCTCGACATAATGCGAGAACCGCTCGTGGTCGCCCGGCTCGGCGAGCTGTTCCTCGCGTTCAAGCAACGCGCTCGACGAGCGCTGCGTGCCCGGGCCACCCGGCTGCTCGGGGCCTCCGGGCGAGCCCGGGCCGCCCGGCTCGTCGAGCCCCGCCATCATCGTGATCTTCATGCTGTACTCCTGCTTCGAACCGGCGACCGACACTCGCGCGGCCGCCCCGCACCTACAGCGTCTGCCACGCCGGCTTCTTCGCGTAGGTATATGCGTAATACTCTGCCAGGTCGAGCTTCGCCGCGGCGGCCTCGTCCAGCAGCACGGTCACGTGCGGGTGATGCTGCATGATCGTGCAGGGCCAGCGCGCCGACACGGCCCCCTCCACCAGCTCGCGCACGGCATCGGCCTTCGCCTCGCCCGTCGCAACCAGCAGCAGGTGCCGCGCGTCCATGATCGTGCCGATGCCCTGCGTCAGCACGTGCATCGGCACGTCGTCGATCGAGTCGAAGAACCGCGCATTGTCTTCGCGCGTGCGCGGGGTCAGGGTCTTCAGTCGGGTGCGCGACGCGAGCGACGAACCGGGCTCGTTAAAGCCGATGTGGCCGGTCGTGCCGATGCCCAAGATCTGCAGGTCCACGCCCCCCGCGCTGCGGATCGCCGTCTCGTAGCGCGCACACTCGGCCGCAATCTCCGTCGCTTCGCCATCGGGCCCGTGCACGCGCGCCGGGTCGATGTCGATCTGATCGGTGAAGACCCGCCGAATCACCGAGTGATACGACTCGTAGTGCTCGCGCGGCAGCCCCACGTACTCGTCGAGAGAAAAGGTGGTGACCTCGGCGAACGACACCGCGCCTGCCTTGTAGCGCGCGATCAGCTCGTCGTAGATGCCAAGGGGCGACGACCCCGTGGCGAGCCCCAGCACGGCGCTGGGGTGCCTCGTCACGAGGCCCGCGATGGCGTCGGCGCCGAGCTTCGCGCACGCCGCCGCGTCGGGTTGAACGATGACCTCCATGGTTACGCCTCCTGAATCACCGCGACGCCGCCGCCCGGAACATGGGCCACGCCGTCGACCTCCTGGCCGCGCAGCAGCTCAAGGCCGCGCGCGGGCACCTCGGCGAGCGCATCGCCGTGGTTGAACACGAAGAGGAACGACCCCTGCTCCCCCGTGCGTCGCACGAGCTCGACCTGCGCCTCTACCGGTTCGCTCGCCCCGCGCAACGAACCGCCCGCGGGCCCCGCAACCGGGGCGGGCAGCTCGCGCAAGGGGGCCACCGAGGCGTCCGCCAAAATCTCGTCGTAGAGGGACGCCCGCGTGGCCCGGTCCAGGTCAACGCCCTGGTACCACGCGGTGCCCGCGCCGTGGGTGGCGCGGGTGACGGCGGGCCAGCCCTGGAGCGGGCCGGACGCCAGGGTGATACGTGCCTCGGCCCCCCGCGTTTCGATGCGTTCGGTCCAGATGTGCGCGTGACCGCCCGTATCGAATTCGACCTGTTCGTCGGCGAGCAGGGGGTAAAACTCGTCGGTGTGAATGCCGAGCAACTGCTTGAAGGCGCCGGGGTAGCCGCCGAGTCGCACGTGATCGTTCTCGTCGGAGATGCCGCTGAAGTAGGTGATCACGACGGTGGCGCCCGCCGCGACGGCGGCGGTGAGGCGTTCGGCGTCGGCGTCGTTCACGAGGTACAGAGCGGGCACGACGATGAGTCGGTAGCCCGTGAGGTCCCACGAGGGGTGCACGAAGTCGGTGGTGATGTTGCGCCGCCACAGCTCGCGGTAGGCCTCGGCCACCTCGGTGCCGTAGCGGTGCGCCTCGCTGGGCTTGCAGTCGATTTCGCTGGCCCACCAGGCCTCGCTGTCAACCATGATCGCGGCCTCGGCGCGCACGCGCGTGCCCTTCACCGGGGCGAGGGCCCTGAGTGCCGCGCCGAGGGCGACGGTGTTGCGCCACACGACGGAGTCGCGTTCGGCGTGCGGCACCATCGCGGAGTGGAACTTTTCGCTGCCCGCGCGCCCCTGCCGCCACTGGAAAAACATGATGGAGTCGGCGCCCCGGGCCAGGTGATTCAGCGAATTGCGCAGCATTTCGCCGTCGGGCTTGGCGCGATTAATCGGCTGCCAGTTGACGGCCGAGGTGGAGTGTTCCATGAGGATCCACGGGTTCGAGCGGGCCGCGGCGCGAGTCATGTCGGCGCTCATGGCCAGCTCGATGTGGCGCTCGTGGTTCGCCGCCTGGGTGTAATGGTCGTTTGCGACGACGTCCATGTCTTCGCCCCAGCGCAGGTAGTTCAGGTCTTTGCTGCCCGCCAGCATGAAGTTGGTGGTGGCGGGCACCCCGGGGGTGACCTCGCGCAGCACGGACACGAGGCGCCGGAAGACCTCGCGCTGCGAGTCGAACAAGAAGCGCTGGTAGTCGAGCTGCTGCGTGGGGTTCAGAAACGTCGGCGCCGCGGCCGGGGGGTTGATCTCGTCGAGGGTCGAGTAGCCCTGTGACCAGAACGCGGTGCCCCACGCGTGGTTGACCGCCTCGACCGCGCCGTAGCGCTTGCCGAGCCATTCGCGAAATGCAAGCACGCAGTCGGGGCTGTAGCAGTGAAAGTTATGGCAGCCGAGCTCGTTGTCGACGTGCCAGAGGGCGAGCGCGGGGTGCTCGCGGTAGCGCTCGGCGACGCGGCGCGTGATGCCCGCCGAATACTCGGCGTAGACGGGGCTGTTGGGGCAGTACGACTGGCGCGAGCCCTGGCCCAGCACCACGCCCGTGCTGCTCACGGGCAAGATCTCGGGGTGCTTGGTGGTCAGCCACGGCGGCGGGGCGGCCGTCGCGGTCGCGAGCGCGACGCGCACTCCGATGGAGTGCAGGTCGTCGAGCACCTCGTCGAGCCAGTCGAAGTCGTATTCGCCCTCGCGGGGTTCGAGCTTGGCCCACGAGAAGATGCCGACCGAGAGAAAGTTGACTCCGGCCCCGCGCATGAGCTCGAGGTCGCGCTTGCGCACCTCGCGGGGCCATTGCTCGGGGTTGTAGTCGCCGCCGTAGCCGATCTGATCGAGGCCGAGCGGCCAGGCCGAGGGGCCGAGGGCGAGGGGGGTTTTCGCGGGCATGATGCTCCTAGCAGGTGAGGTATCTCCACGCTACGCGATGGCGCCACGAGGGTGCGAGATTGACCACTATTCGGCGAATAAAGGTTCAAACGGTCAGAAATAGTCAGACACGTGGAGAGCCGGGCTCGCGGCACGCGCCCCGCCAACCCCTACGCGAGGTCGGCGATAGCTCGCTGAATGCGCTTGTCCGACACCGTCTGCGCCGTCCCCAGGTGCTGCGCGAACAACTGCACGCGATACTCCTCGAGCATCCACGCGATCGCCCGCACGTCGGCGTCCCCGCGCCGCTCGCCCGGCAGCAACGACACGCGCTTGTCGTAGGCGTCCTTGGCCAGCTGCCAGCGGTTGGCGGCGTCGCGGTCGCGGTGCGGGGCGTCCTCAAACTTGGCGAGCCGCTGCGCCGCCGCCTGCAGGTACCGCCCGAGATGCTGCAACTGCGCAAACCCTGCCCGCCTCACGAAGCCATCCGCGAGCAGCGCCTGCGCCTGTTCGCGCACCTCCGCCGCCACCTGCATCGTCGACAGCGAGTTCATGCGCTTGATCTGGGCGAGCACGGCGCGCTGCCCCTCCAGGGCGGCGAGCACCCACTCCAGGCCGCGCTGCACCGTCGGGGCGAGCTCGGGAGCCACCGCAGCGACCAGCCCCTCAAAAGCCGACCGCTGCCACACGGCCAGGCCGGGCACGCGGGCGTCCGCCACAAATTCAATCGCAGCGAGGCGCAGGTCGGCCATGAGCTCGGTGGTGGTGGCGTAGGCGCTCGCCGTGATGGCGAGCTTCGAGGGGTTGGGCAGCTGGCGCAGGGCCGCGTCGGTCGGGTCGGGCAGGGCGGCCGCGAGTAGGGCGAGGACGCCCGCGTGGTGGGCCCTGGCCTGTTCGCCCGGCGTGGGCAGCACGCGCAGGGCGACGCCGCCGGGCTCCGCGACGAGGGCCGGGTATCCCTTCACCGAGAACGCGCCCTGCTGGACCGTGCGCTCGCGCGGGATCTCGTCGAGGTCGAACGTCGTGAGGCCCGTGCGCGTGAAGTCGTCGCGCAGGGCGCCGCTCCCAGCGCCGCCAGCGCCGCCGTGCAGGGCCTGTTCGAGTGAGGCCTTGACCTGGGTGGCGAGGCGACGCTTCAGCGAGTCGAGGTCCTTCGACTTGGCGAGCACCTTGCGGCCCGCGCCGATCACCGCGAAGGTGGGCTTTAGGTGCGGGGGCAGCTCGGCGGGCTTGAAGTCGCTCGGTCGAATGAGCGCATGGTGGTTGACGCCGGGTAGGTGCGGCAGTTCGCTCGCGAGCACCTCGGTGAGGGGCAGCGAGAGAAAACCGTGCTGCTTGGTCACCTCGGGCAGCACCTGGCGGGCGCGCTCGGGAGCGGGCACGAAGTACTTGCGCACCGACTTGTCGAGGCCGCGAATCAGGGCCGTGATGAGTTCTTCGCGCATTCCGGGCACGAGCCACGCGAACTCCGTGCCGTCGATGCGGCTCAGGATCTCTACGGGAATGTTGACCGTGAGACCGTCCGTCAGGTTCTCGTCGTCGCGGTGGTGGGCCGCCGTCTGCTCGAACCGGTACGTCAGCTCGAGTGTCACGTCGCCCTGGCGCCACTGCTGCGGAAACTGGTTCACGTCGAGCTCGGCGGCGACCTCGCTCGTCACTAGGTCGACCGTGAAGTTCAGCAGGTCGGGCGTCTCGTGCCGCTGCTTCTTCCACCACGTGTCGAAGTGCCGCCCCGAGACCACGTGCGGGGGAATCTTGGAGTCGTAGAACTCGAACAGAGTGTCGTCGTCGACCATGAGGCCGCGCTGGCGCGTGCGGTGTTCGAGCTCTTCGACCTCGCGCAGCAGGGCGCGGTTGTCTCGAAAGAAGTGGTGCCGCGTCTCCCACTCCCCCTCCACCAGGGCGTGCCGAATGAACAGTTCGCGGCTCAGCTCGGGGTCGATGCGCGCGTAGGTGACGCTGCGGCCCGCCACGAGCGGCACGCCGTAGAGCGTGACCTTTTCGCTCGCCATCACCGCCGCGCGCTTCTTCGACCAGTGCGGCTCGCTGTACTGGCGCTTCACGAGGTGCGTGCCCACCTGCTCGGCCCACAGGGGGTCGATCTTCGCGACGCCGCGCGCCCACAGTCGCGAGGTCTCCACCAGTTCGGCGGCCATCACGAAGTCGGGCGACTTCTTGGCGAGCCCGCTGCCGGGAAAAATCGCGAACTTCACGGTGCGGGCGCCCTGGTATTCGCGCTTATTCGCGTCGTACAGGCCCACGTGTGAGAGCAGGCCCGCCAGCAGGGCGCGGTGAATATCGTCGGACGCCGCGGGGGGCGCGTCGGCGCGGGCCGGCTCGAAATCGAGGTCACGGCAGAACTGCTTCAGCTGCGAGTGCAGGTCTTGCCATTCGCGAATTCGCAGGTAGTGCAGGTATTCCGTGCGGACCCGCTTGCGGAACTGCGTGCCCGAGACCTCGTGGCGCAGCTCGCGCAGGTACTGCCAGAGGTTCCAGAACGCCATGAAGTCACTGGTCTCGTCGGCGAAGCGCTTGTGCATCTGCTGCGCCGCCGTGGGGTTTTCGAGGGGGCGTTCGCGCGGGTCCTGCACGCTCAGCGCAGCCGCGATCACGAGCACCTCGCGCAGGCAGCCGATCTCCTGGGCGGCCAAAATCATGCGGCCGATGCGGGGGTCGACGGGCAGACGGGCCAGCTGGCGTCCGGTCTCGGTCAGCCGCGGGGCGCTGCGGTGGCTCGGCTCGAGGGCGCCCAGCTCTTCGAGCAGGCGCACACCGTCGGCCACGGCGCGCGAGTCGGGCGGCTCGATGAAGGGGAACGCCGCGACGTCGCCGAGCCCCAGCGACGCCATCGTGAGCACGACGGACGCGAGGTTGGTGCGTAGAATTTCGGGCTCGGTGAACTCGGGGCGGCCCAGGTAGTCGTCTTCGCTGAACAGGCGGATCGCGATGCCCGGCGAGGTGCGGCCGCAACGGCCGGAGCGCTGATTGCTGCTGGCCTGCGAGATGGCCTCGATGGGCAGTCGCTGCACCTTGGTGCGTTGCGAGTAGCGCGAGATGCGCGCGAGGCCCGAATCGATCACGTACTTGATGCCCGGCACGGTGAGCGAGGTTTCGGCGACGTTGGTGGCGAGCACGATGCGGCGCAGGGCGCCCTGGCCGCGGGGGTGAAAGATCTTTTGCTGGTCGCTCGCCGAGAGCCGCGAGAAGAGCTGCAGCACCTCGACGTGCTTTCCCTTCAGGTAGCCTTCAAGCATTTCGGCGGTGTCGCGGATCTCGCGCTCTCCGGGCAGAAACACGAGGATGTCGCCGGGGCCCTCGGCCGAGAGTTCGTCGACGGCCTCGCGGATCGCCTGCGACTCGTCGCGCTCGACCGAATGAATGTCGTCGAACTCGTCGTCGTCCTCGCCGAGCTGCTTGTCGACCACGAGGGGCCGGTAGCGCACCTCGACGGGGTAGGTGCGGCCGCTGACCTCGATGATGGGCGCGCCGTCGAAATGCTTCGAGAACCGTTCGGGGTCGATCGTCGCGCTCGTGACGATGATCTTCAGGTCGGGCCGCTGGGGAAGAATCTGCTTGAGGTAGCCGAGAATCACGTCGATGTTCAGGCTGCGCTCGTGCGCCTCGTCGATGATGAGCGTGTCGTAGGCGCGCAGCAGGCGGTCACCCTGAATCTCGCTCAGCAAGATGCCGTCGGTCATGACCTTCACGAGCGTGTCGAGATCGGCCTGCTTGGTGAAGCGAACCTGATAACCGATGGCCTGGCCGAGCGGTTGGCGGCACTCCTCGGCGATGCGCTCGGCGACGCTGCGGGCGGCGAGGCGGCGCGGCTGCGTGTGACCGATCAGCCCGTTGATGCCGCGACCCAGTTCGAGGCACATCTTGGGCAACTGCGTGGTCTTGCCCGAGCCGGTCGCGCCCGCGACGATCACCACCTGGTGCTCCGCAATGGCCCGCTTGATCTCGTCGCGGCGGTCTGAAACGGGCAGGTCGGGGTAGGTAATGAAAGGCACCGAGAGCATGCGCCGGGCGCGCCGCTCGTCGGCCTTCGAAGGGGCCGGGGTGCGGGGTTGGGTGCCCGTGCGGGGCTGGGTGCTGCTCATCAACCGTTAAGTGTACGGCCAGAGCCGCCCAGGGCCGAAGTCATTATTACGCCCTGGCTGCTTGGCCCCTTACGCGCTGGCTCCCTCGCCCCGCACGCGCGCCGCGAATGCCCCCGCGAACGCCCGGCACGCGAGCGTCGAGGCCTCCTCGCTTTGCTCGGCCCGCGCCACGATCTCGTCGTAGCTCTGACCGTGCTCGGCCAGCTCATCGGCGTTCCAGCGGCGCACGTGCTCGACCCCGGTCTCGGGGTGAAACTGCACCCCGTAGACGTTGTGCCCCAGGCGAAACATCTGGTTCTCGCATGCCTCGCTCCGCGCGAGCCACGCGGCCCCCTCGGGCAGTCGCGTGATGCGGTCCTGATGGTGTTCGACGATCATCGTGACCGGTGCCAGCGCCTGCGCAAGCGGGTCGGTGGACCCGGCGTCCAGAATTTCAATGGCCGTGTGCCCGTATTCTGAGGCGCCGAATTTTGCGCGAACCTCGCCGCCGCCCACGTGCGCGAGAATCTGACCGCCGAGGCAGACGCCGAGGGTGGGCAGGTCGGCGTCGATCGCCTGGCTCGCGAGGGCGCGTTCGGCGGGCAGCCAGGGGGCGCGGTCGTCCTCGTCGGGCATGAGGCCGCCGCCGAGCATCACGAGACCCGCGTAGCCGTCGAGGGTTTCGGGCAGGGGGTCTTCGGCGCCGAGCCGCAGGTCAAGGTCGAGGCCCTCGGCGAGCAGCCACGGTTCGAGGCGGCGCACGGGGCTGCCGGTCGAGTTCACCACCACGAGCACCCGGGGGCGGTGCGGCAGGCCGGTCTCGGCATCAGTATTCAAGGGGGACGCCTCGGCGCCCCCGTTGGCAGGCAATTCTGGCGGGTTCATTTCAGAGCCTTCCCGCGGCCAGGAAGGCCGCATACTCGGCGTCGACGTCTTCGAGGACGCGCAGGATGTTCTCGTGGGCCAGCTTCGTGAGGTCGGTGTCGCTCCACCCGCGGGCGGTGAGTTCGGCGAGCAGGGCGGGGTACTTGCCCACGTGCTCGATGCCGAGCGGCATCTCGTCGGTGCCGTCGAAATCGCCGCCGATGCCGATGTGGTCGATGCCCGCCACCTCGCGCACGTGGTCGAAATGGTCGGCCACCTGCGCGAGCGTCGCCTGGGGGGCCGGGCCGTCGCGCTCGGCCTCGGGGGTGGTGCGCCACGCGCGCAGGGCGTCGCTCACGAAGCCCGGCACGAACGTCACCATCTGCACGCCGCCGCCTGCGGCGATGCGCGCGATCACGTCATCGGGCACGTTGCGGGGGTGCGGGTTCAGGGCGAACGCGCACGAGTGCGAGACGATCACGGGGCGCGTCGCGACGTCGAGCGCATCGTTCATGGTGGGCACCGAGACGTGCGAGAGGTCGACCAGCATGCCGATGCGCTGCATCTCGCGCACCACCTCGCGCCCGAAGTCGCTGAGCCCGTTGTTGAGCGGTGCGTCGACCGCGGCATCGGCCCACGGCAGCGTCTTGTTCCAGGTCAGCGTGAGGTAACGCACGCCGAGGCGGGCGAACTCGCGCAGCGCCGCGAGAGAATTGTTGATGCCACCGCCGCCCTCCATGCCCAGGAGGGAGGCGATGCGTCCGGCCCCCATCGCGGCCCGCGCCTCGGCGGCCGTGGTGGCGAGCGCGAAGGTGTCGGGGTAGTCGGCGGCGAGCCGGTGCACGAAGTCGATCTGTTCGATCACGGCCTGTAAGAGGTCGGCGCCCGCGAGGTCGGTGTCGTCGACGTAGACCGACCAGAACTGGCCGCCGAGGCCGCCCTCGCGCATCTTCGGGATGTCGGTGTGCAGCGTGAGCGCCGTCTGGTCAACGCCGGCGGTGGCGTAGTCGCGCGTAGTGCGGGCGTGCCAGGCGAGGTCGTTGTGGCCGTCGAGGATGGGAAACCGCGTCATGACCCCAGCCTAGACCCGGTGCGCGGGGGCCTGCAGGTTGGACGCGCGGGTGGCCCGTTGGGCCACCCGCACCGGCGCGCCCGCACCGGCGCTACACTGACCGCATGGTTACCATTGCTACCGCGCGCCGCGTTTCGCGCGAAGAACTGCTCGAACTGCTCGCGGTGCGCCACCGCCTGATTCTCGTCACGCATCGCGCCGACGGCCGCCCCCAGATGTCCCCCGTCTCGGGCGGCATCGACGCCGAGGGTCGCGTCGTCATCTCTACCTACCCCGAGCGCGCGAAGGCCGTGAATCTGCGGCGCAATCCGAATGCCTCCGTGCTGTTCATGACCGAGGACTGGTCGGAGCCGTACGTGCAGATCGACGGCACCGCCGAGGTGCTCGACATGCCCGAGGCGGAGGACGCACTCGTCGAGTACTTCCGCTGTATTGCGGGCGAGCACCCCGACTGGAACGAATACCGCGAGGCGATGCGCAAGCAGAACAAGTCGCTGCTGCGCATCACCATCGACCGCTGGGGCCCCGTCGCGACCGGCGGTTTTCCGCCCCGATTCGCCGAAGACAACTCCAAATGAGCAATCCGGAACTCGACAGCCTGCTCGTCTATCTCGACCGCTACCGCGACAAAGCCCTCGCCGAACTCGACGGGTTGACCGATGAGGCCGTGCGCACGGAACTGCTGCCGCACACGCGCCTCACACTGATCGGCCTGCTCAAGCACCTCGCCTCATGCGAAGACTGGTGGTTTCACACCATCATCGGCGGCAACCCCGAGCTGGAGCCCTGGGCCTCGTGCCCCCTCGACACCGAGCCGGATTGGGATTTCACGAGCGCAGTCACCGAACCCCTCGATGAGGTGCTGGCCCTGTTTCGGGCGGCCCGGGCACGGTCGGACGCCATCGTGGCCTCCTTGGCAGACCTTGACACCCTGCACGCGATACCCGACCACCCGGCGGGTAGTTTGCCCACGCGGCGCATCATCGCGCACATGCTCGAAGAGGTGGCCTGCCACGTGGGGCACATGAACCTGCTGCGCGACGCCGCGCTGGGCCAGGGGCTCGTGACGGCGCCGCGCGACTGAGCCGCGAGGGTTCGCCGCGGGGGTCTTCCGGCGTCGCCGCCCGGGCCCTACCCGAGCGTCGGCACCTCGTAGCCTCGCGGGTGCATGAGGTAGGTGGTGCAGTTGCTCTTGAGCCACACCTTTTCGAACTTGTCGCGCGGGTACACGCGGTTCACGTGATCGTTCGAGGGCGTCGCCGGATCGTTCACGATCACGTCGCCCTCCGCCGTCAGCCCGCGCACGACCATCAGGTGCCCACTCGTCGGGTAGCCGGCCTCTGGCAGTTCTTCGCGAGTAAACGCCACCGACACGCCGAGGGGGATGCCGGCCGACAGGAGCACGCGCGCGTCCTCAAGATCGCGAAGGCGGGTCACGCTGGCAACCAGGCCGAAGCGCGACGCGTAAGCCATGGTGAAGGGCCAGTTGCCGCAGCCGCCGTAGTTCGTGTCGAACGTGTGCAGGGCCGCGAAGTCGACCTCGGGGTCGGCGGGCGCCTCGATGGTGGCGAGCTCTGCGGGCGTGGGCAGGTGGCCCCAATATGCCGCGAGCATCGTGGCCGTGGTGGGCGAGCACCAGCTGAGGCCGCCTCCGCCGTACTTGGTGTATTCGCCCTCGTGGATCCATTGCGAGCGCGTGGGCACGTCGTTGTCGACGGCAGCGTCGCTCGCGTTGGGGCGGGGCGCCGAGCCCGCGGCGCGCGCCGTGGTGGCGACCACGCTCGCGTGCATCAGGCGGTGCGTTTGGTTGACGCTCTCGGCCTTCATCGGGTCGCACGTGACGCGCAGTTGGTAGGCCGTGAAGGAGCCGGACGCCACGAGGGTGTCGATCTCGGTGTGGCCCCAGTCGCTCTTGGGGCTTTTGAAGGAGGTGCGGGCGATCGTGCCCTTGTCGGTGTCCATGCCGCTCGCCCAGTCGGCGATCGGGAACCACGTGGACCAGGCCGAGCTGGCCGGGGTTCCCCGCCCGATGCGCACCTCGACATGCAGGAAGCCGTAGGGTGCGGCGAGCGCGTTCCACGAGGGGATCAGGTCTTTGGCCTCGAAGTCGAGAAACTGCATCTCGGTCTGCCACACGGTGTGCAGGCTCTCTTCGGGAACGCAACTGGTTGCGACGCGGGCGAGCTCGTCTGAGACGAAGTGTCGCAGGTCGATCGAGATGCCGGAGCCGTCGATGCGCTGGCCTCCGGGGGCTGCGGTGAGTGTCACGGCTTCGTTGCCCCATTTCTTCTTGTCGCTGAGTGCGAATGCCGCCAGGGGTTGAGGTTGAGATTGCATGGGACCGTCCTTCGTCGCGTCGCTGCGGGAGCAGAACGGTCCCATTCTAGTCTTTCGTGACTCTGTGCGCATGGTCACATGCGGAGCGTTGCCGTTGCGGGTGATCTTGCGGGTCGACGGTCGCGGCGACACTGGCCCGGCGCCGGTTGTCGGCACCGCTTAACCGGCGTACATTCATATGTATACGTCGCACGCCACCGTGCCCGTCAACCTCGCGGCCGCGAAGCTGCGCGCACCCGGTGCGGCGAGTTCATCACTCGTTAGGGGTCATTATGCGCACACATACTCGCCTCCCACTCGTCGTAGCGGGCCTCGGCCTCGTCGCCACCCTCGCGCTCACCGGCTGCGGAGCCGGTGACTCCACGGACGCTGTCAAAGAGAGGTCCCCGGGCTTCGAGAGGGTGCCCTGCGAGATACTGCCCGCCGGGCGACCCTCCGCAGCCCCCGTGGCATCGGGCGATACGGCGAGCTCGGGCACGACCACCCCACCGAGCGACGAAGAGATGGCGATCATTACCGCGCAGGGGGCCGTGCTGCAAGCAATCGAGAGCGCCCACGGCGACTCCCTCGCGTACGTCGTGAGCGGCCCCAGCCCTGCGGTCGGCTTCACGGGCGCCGCGCCCGCCGACATCGCGACCCTCACGGAGGGCGCGCCGAGGCCCATTGCCGTTGCCGAAAACCTCGGCTTCACGCGCGCCGCGCTCGACGCCGCGCAGGCCGAACTGCACAAGGCCCTCACCGACACCGTGGGAACGCAGGGCACCACCATCGCAGTCGGCCAAGACGGCGTGCTCGCCGTCATGGCTGACCCGACCGCTGAGCTCGGGGTGCCCGTCACAGACCAGCCCCCTCTCACCTCGTGCGGTTCACCGCGACTCGACCAGGTGCGCTCGGTCGTAGTTCCCTTCGCCCAAAAGCACGCGGACCTCAAGATCGCACTCGTGTCGAGCAGCATTGGCACGGGGTCCAGCCCCGCCCTCTAACCCCCACCGGCACCCGCCCCGCTACACTGGCATGACACGTGTTAGCGAAAGGGCCACAGCATGGCAAAACCCCCCGGTGCCCGGGCGGCAGGCGGAGCGTCCAAACGCACCAAGGCCACCGCGAAAGACGTCGCCACCCTCGCGGGAGTCTCGCGTACCGCGGTCTCGATGGTGATCAACGGCAGCGCCGACGGCAACATCGCGCCCGACAAGCAGGAGCGCATCCGCGCGGCGATGGCCGAGCTCAACTACACGCCCAACACCGTCGCGCGCAACCTGCGCAGCCAGTCCACACAGTCGCTCGGCGTCATCTCCGACGCCATCGCGTCGAGCCCCTGGGCGGGCGCCATGCTGCTCGCCGCCACCGAGTACGCCCTGCAGCGCGGGTACGTCACCCTGCACATCGAGACCGGGGACGACGAACGCCCCGAGCTGCGCGTCGCGAAGATGGCCGCGGGCGCCGCCACCCTGCGCGGTCGTGAGGTCGACGGCCTCGCCCTCTTCACCATGGGCCACGACGCGCTGCGGCTCGGCGCATCGCTCGGCGCGGGGCCCTTCGCCGTGGGTAACTGCCGCGACGAATCGGGCGCCTACCCCAGCTTCATCCCCGACGACGAGCAGGGTGGCTTCGACGCCGCCCAGCACCTCATCGACGCGGGGCACCGCGACCTCGTCATGCTCGCGGGAGACGACCACACCGAGGCCGCCGTGCTGCGCACGCGCGGTTTTGGCCGCGCCCTGAAACGCGCCGGCCTGCCCCACGAACCGCACCGCGTCGTGCTCTCCGACTGGGGCATCCACAACGGTTATCGCGCCACCGCCGCCGTGCTCGCGCGGCCACACCCGCCAACCGCGCTGTTCTGCATCAACGACCGCGTCGCCACGGGGGCGTACCTCGCGGCGGCGCACGCGGGTCTCGACGTGCCGCGCGACCTCTCCATCATCGGCTTCGACGACGAAATCAAGCTTGCCGCCGAGTTGACACCCGGCCTCAGCACCATGGCGCTCCCCCACGTCGAGATGGGCGTGCGCACCATGCAATGCCTCATCGAGCAGGTTGAAAACCCCGCCGACCCGGGCGCGACAAAGCCGCGCGTCACGAAGTTGCTCTGCCCCCTCGTGACGCGCGGCTCGGTGTCAGAACCCGCGGGCCGTTAGGCCAGCACGGCCACCGCAGGCGACTCGGCCGACTGAGCCACGCGCGCGTCCGCCCCGCCCGGCACCGCGAGCGCATACGCCATCACCGGGGCGCTCGCCTCAACCAGCCACTCGCCGTCGCGCGGGTACAGCCGCTCGGTGTGCGTGCCGCCCGCGGCAATCGCGTCGCTGAAAACCTCCAGCAGCGAGGCATCGATGAACGCGCGCAGCCCGCCTTCGCCCGCCTCGAACTCGAGGCTCGTGCCGCCCGCCGTGAAGCGCACGCGAGTGCCCGCGGGCGCCACAATCTCGGACGCTCCGGTGACCCGCACCCGGGTCGCCTCCTCCCCCGCGCCGACGCGCAGGCCCATCAGTTCGCGGGCGGGCACGGCCAGCAGGCCGCCGCGCGCGTCGCCGTCGCGGGCCACGATCTCGCGCGGCAGGGTCAGGATGCCCGCCCAGCCCTGCGCGTCCGTCTCGGCCTGGGTGCGCGATGCGTGCTCCCACGACCAGCCCCACAGCAGGGTGCGCTCGGTGCCGTCGTCGCCGGCCAGCGCACCCGCGCCCAGGGGAACCGCTTGCGGGGCGTAGAAATCGGGCCCGGCGTCGAGGCGTCCGGCGGTCTCGGCGACGAACCGCATCGACTCGCCGTCGGCGACCAGGTCACCCACGGCGTAGGCCACGCCGTCGAGGCCGTGCTCGCCCTCGGGCACGCGGTGCCACAGCGACACGTTGAGCACCCAGGCGTCGCCCACACGGAACAGCTGGGGGCATTCGAAGATGTGCGCGTCGAGCTCGTCGGCGACGGCCGCGGGCAGATCGGTGCTCACCAGCAGGGGCCCCAGCAGCCGCCACGAGTCGAGGTCGCTCGCGTCGTAGAGCAAGATGCCGGCGCGGTTCCCGGTGAACCCGCAGCCCTGCACCGCGAGGCGGCGGCCCTCGTACTCAAACAAAAACGGGTCGCGAATCTCGGTGACGGTGAGCAGCTCTCCGCGGTGCGCGACGGGCTCGGTGAGCATGGGCGCGGCGACGGCGGCCTGCTTGAACGCGTCGCCGCTGCGGCGCGCTATCACGGCGTCGCTGTCGCCGTACTTCGTGGGCACCCCCGAGTACACGAGAACGGGTTCACCGTCGATCACGGCGCCCACTCCCGACCACGCGCCGAGCGGGTCGAACCCGTCGCGCGGCACGACGGCCAGCGGCTCCTCACGCCACGCGAGCAGGTCGGTGGACGAGAAGTGCCCCCAGTGAATCGTGGCGTGCCGCGCCGAGTGCGGGTTGTGCTGCATCATCAGGTGGTAGCGGCCCTCGTAGAACATGATGCCGTTGGGGTCGTTGATCCAGCCTTGGGCGGGCCGGGGGTGAATCTGCGGGAAGTACATGGTGCGCTTTCTGAATCGAATTACTTGGAGGAGCCGGCCGTGAGGCCCTGGCGCAGGGAGCGCTGGCCGAACAGGAACACGAGCAGCGCGGGAATCATCGAGAGCACCACGCCCGCGAGCACGACCGACACCGAACCCGTGCCCATGTTGCCCTGCAGCGAGACGAGGCCGAGCGGCAGGGTGAAGTTCTGCTCCGAGATCGTCATGATGAGGGGCCTAAAGAACTCGTTCCACAGGGCGTTGAAGGCGAGAATGCCGACGATGGCCATGCCCGGCATGCCGAGCGGCAGGTAGATCGCGCGAAATGTGCGCCACGGCGAGGCGCCATCGATGGCGGCGGCCTCGGCGAGTTCTTCGGGAATCCCCTTGTAGTACTGCGTCATGAGGAACACGCCGAACGCGGTGGGGATGGCGGGGATGATCAGCGCGAGCAGCGTGTCCGACAGGCCCACGCCGCGAATCAGCATGAACACGGGCACGATCGTGACCTGCATGGGCACCATCATCGTGGCGAGTACCACCGCGAACATGCCCTTGGAGCCTCGAAACGGCAGTCGCGCGAAGATGTAGCCCGCCATCGCCGAGGTGAGCATTTGGCCCGCCGCGGCGATCAGCGTGACGAGGAACGAGTTCCAGATCAGCAGCCACATGCTGACCGTCTCGAACACGGCGGGGTACGACGAGAAATCGAGCGAGGTGGGGATCAGCGAGGAGTTCGCGCCGAGCGCCTCGGCGGGCGAGCGCAGGGAGGTGAGCACGGTCCACACGACCGGGCCGAGCGTGAGAAAAGTGGCGAGAATCAGCACGATGCCCCGGCCCCAGGTGCCCAGGTGGGCGAGGGCTGCCAGCGGGTGGCGGCGGCGTCCGGACGCAGGCCCCCGCGCGGGCAGGGTCGGTGCGGTTTCGCGTGGGAGGGTTGCTTGAGTAGTCATCGCGGGCCCTTACGAGTAGTGCATGAAGCGGCGGGAGAGGCGGAACTGCAGCGCGGTGACCAGCATGATGATCACGGTGAGCACGATTCCGATGGCGCTCGCGCGGCCGAACTGCAGCTGCTGGAACGCGGATTCGAAGATCACCATGACGGCCGTGCGGGTCGAATCGCCCGGGCCTCCCTTGGTGAGCACGTAGGCCTGGTCGAAGATCTGCAGGGCGCTGATGATGGCCATGACACTCGCGACGAGGGTGGTGGGGCTGAGCAGGGGCAAAGTGATGCGGCTGAACTGCTTCCAGCCCGTTGCGCCGTCGAGGCTCGACGCCTCGTACATTTCGGTGGGTATCGAGCTGAGACCGCCGACGAACAGCAGGAACGAGAAGCCGAAGTTCTGCCACACGTAGACGAGCACGATGACGACCATCGCGCCGCCGCTCGTGGTCAACCACGGCACGGGGTCAATGCCGAACCAGCCGAGGATGCGGTTGACCATGCCGAAGTCTTGGTTGAAGAGGTAGCCCATCATGATCGAGACGCTCGACGCCGAGAGAATCAGCGGGAAGAAGAAGGCCGAGCGAAAGAAGGCGCGCAGCCAGGTGGGCATCTTCGACTGCACGAGCACCGCCAGGCCGATCGCCGCCGCGAGCTGCAGGGCGACCGTGACGATCACGAAGCCGAACGTGTTGACGAACGAGCGGCGGATGGTCGGGTCGGTGAAGATGTCGCGGAAGTTATCGAGGCCCACGAAGACGGGCGCCGAGATGATGTCCCAGCGAAAGAAGGCCAGCACGATCGAGGCGAGAATCGGGATCAGCGTGAAGACGCCGAGCCCGAGCACGGTGGGGGCGAGAAACAGCGTTTGTAGGGTGGCGCGCTGCGCCGTGTTATTGGTGGGCATGATTAGCCTCGTTCCAGGGCGAGAGTGAGGTCGCGTTGCATGGTCTCGAGCTGCAGTTTGACGGCGTCTTTCGACCCGGTGACGGCGCCCGTGACGTTTTTGATAAGGGCCGATTCGACGGCGGCCTGCTGCGGCGGGGCCGGCATGGGCGCCGTGGTGGGGAACTTTTCGAGCGTGTCGTAGAAGACCTGCCAGTGGCGGGGGCCGGTGCCCGCGTAGAACGCCTCGTTGACCATGCTGCGGCGCGTGGGCGTGGTGGTCGGCGTGGGCATCGCGAGCTGCATGGCCTCCTTGGTCGCGCAGAACTTGATCCATTCCCACGCCTGCTGCTTGCGCGTGCTGGTCTTCATCATGGCGTAGCCGGCGGCGCCGAATTGGTGGCGCTGCGAGGTCCAGCGGGGGAAGAACTGCACGTCATAGTCGTCGCCGCTCATGCCGGCCTCGTGCAGGCCCTGCACCCAGAAGCCGCCCGCGGGCGTGAAGCCGATGCTGCCGCTCGAGAACTGGCCGATGAGTTCGCCGCCGCCGCCCTGGGCGGGCGAGGTGGCGAGGCCGTCGGCCACGAGCATTTGCAGGTATTCGAACGTTTCTTGAACGGGGGCGGTATTGGCGGACGCCTCGGTCCACAGGTAGCCGCCGGAGCGGGCCGGTTGGTCGGGGTAGAAGTTCTCCCACAGCCAGTCGCCGCCCGTCGCCTTGCGTTCGGTGAGAAAGCTCGTGTCGTGGGCGTAGAGCCACGGCACGACGCCGCCCCACAGGCGGTTGTTCCAGTAGTAGGGAACGAAGTTGGAGCCGCCGGTCTGCTTCAGCTGGCGCAGCATGGCCGTGAAGTCGTCTTTGGTCCAGTCGTCGGCGGGGCGGTCGAGGCCGGCCTTGTTGAGCGCGCTGACGTTGTAATACAGGTTGGGCGCGTTGAAGTCGAGGGGCAGCTGGTAGAGCGAGCCGTTGTAGCAGAAGGCTTCGATGAGGCTGGGGTGTACGTCGTCGAAGTAGTCCTGCATGGCGGCGGCGTCGCGCTTCACGTACTCGTCGAGGGGTTCGGCGAGGCGCTCGGCGAAAAGTTGGGCACCCTCGGTGGCGACCACGACGACGTCGGGCGAGGTGCCCGCGGCGACCAGGGTGAGAATCTTCGCGAAGAAGTTCGACCAGTCGGCGCCCTGAATGGCGATGACGTTGACGGGGATGTCGGGGTGCTGCTCGGTAAAGGCCTTGACGAGGCCGGCGCGGGCGGCGGCGTCCTGGGCGGTGCCGAGGATGCAGACCTGTAGCGCGTCCGAGCCGCGGCCCGGGATGTCGCGAGCGGTGAGCCGGGGCCACGACGCCCCGATGCCTGCCAGCGCGCCGACGCCCAGGACGCCCAGGGCGGTGCGTCGGGTGACCGCGCTCGCTTGGGGTGAGAGGGGCATGGTTCCTCCATGAGTCCGTGCGCCTGACACGTGTTAGGCGCTGAGATCAGTGTGGGGCACGGACCTAACACGTGTCAAGTGTCGTGGGAGAGGAATTTTCGGCGGGTTTTAGGGTTGGGGCCGTGAGGGGAATTGGCGGCTGCGGGCCGCGAGAAGTCCGCTAGGCGTCGGCGCGGTGAAAACACCGTGCATCGGCGCATGGCGACCACGGTCTCCCGTGTCGTTTGTCGCCCGTGACCTCATGCTTTGGGTCCCACCACAGGGGGTATGCCGTCCTCGCCAAACAGTCAAGGGCCAAGTACACGCGCCGTGGATCCTGGTTGGCGAGACAGTACGATGCACTGATAATTTCGTATTCTGGAGCGTCGGGGGCGTCCAAGCCACGGTTAACGGTCAGATTGTCCCATCGCTGACCCGCCACGTCCGACAGTTCCCAGTCAGGTACAGCATGGACGGCAGAACCGCCATTAATTCGCTGCATATCCATGACGTCTTGCAGAGACATGCAATTGAGACGCGCTAAGAAACCCGCCAGCGAATCAAACCACGGATCCGACGACCCGGGCCACGCAAAGGGGCCAGCTGCATCTATTTTCGACCAATCGAGTGACCATGGCCCCGGCGCCAGTGAAAGGCGAGGTAGCGACGCTTTCTTCGTGCTCATAAAACATCGGCGGCTACTTACCGGGCGCCATGGCGAGCCACGGCGGAAAATTCACGTCGGCAACATCAAACACGGCGTCAGGCGATGCGCTCAGGGTGTTGTAATACGTACGCATGGACTCGTGCGAGATGATCGTCAAGGACTTCGCTTCCTCGTTGACGCCCACGCGCGCAAAATTCCACGGGTCTTCTGCGTGAGTGAGTGCACTCAGTTGAGCCGCCGACAAATCACCGTACGTTTCGAGCACGGCCTCGACAGTATCCACCTCGTCGGCATCGAGTCGATCGGCTTGGCCCGCCTTGACAGTATCTTCTGTGATCGTGAACTTTCCTTTGTGCAACGCGAACAAACTGGGCACCACGGGGCCTCGTGCCCACGCCTGAATCACGTCTTGGAAAAGCGGGCGGTCATCCCACGCTAGGTTCCAGGCCTGCGCGTAGTAGACCAACTTTTGCAACTTCATGGCGCTCATCGCGCCCTTCTTCGACACGATGTAAGCGGCCACATCAAGGGCTGTCGCCATGCTCACTCCATTCATTGCGCGTGTATGGCCTCATGGTAGCAAGGGACCCTAAGGGGCGGCGACGGCTGTGGATTCGGCCACGCCTCGCCCTCTAAGCGCCCCCGAACCCCACCGGCCCGCCGGCCACCGCGCCGGTCACCACCTCGCGCAACTGCACCCCGAGCCGCAGCATCACCTCGTGGGCCTCCAGTCGCAGGTCCGCCCCGGCGCCCACCCAGTTTGCCCCGATCGCGTACGCGAGCGACGCGGCAGGCCCCGCAACGAGACCCACATCGACCCGCGCAACCGACGTACACCCCGTCTTATGCTTCAGGTCGATGCCGAGATACTCCGGCCCGATGTGTGCCAGCGGGTCGAGCAGCAACCCATTCGCCACCATCGACGTGTCGACACCCGCCGCCAGCCAGTCCAGCACCTGCCGCGACGCACCCGGCGAGACGGCCTCGCCCCGCGAGAGCATCCCCATGAGCGCGCACAACTCACGCGCGCACCCATACGACGGGGTCCACGGGTCGCTCGGCCCGCGGCCGTTGCGAATGTAGTCCAGCAGCGACGTCTCGCGCAGCCCCAGCGACGGCGCCATCGCCACCACCGCGTCGAGCCCGCACCGATGCAGCAGCGCATTCGTCGCGAGGTTATCGCTCACCGCCGCGACCATCAGCGCGGCATCCACGACGGTCAGGGCGCGGTCACGCAGCAGGTACAGGAGGCCAGACTCCCCCACGAAATGCTCGGGCGGAATCACGATCCGCTCCCCCGGGTCGAGCGTGCCCTCCTCCAGCCTCCGCGCAACCTCCAGCAGCAAAAACACCTTGCCCACCGACGCGGTCTGCAACACCGTGTCGGCCCCGTGCTCAATCAGCACGTCGCCCGAGCCGAGGTCCTCCACGCGAATGCTCCACGTGAGCCGCGGGTCCGCGCTCACCAGCTCGGGCAGCTTCATGCCGCGCCCTCCCTCTCGATGCGCGGCACCGCCGCGAGCAGCTTCTTCGTGTACTCGTGCTGCGGGTCGAGCAGCACCTTCTCGGTCTCGCCGCTCTCCACGATCTCGCCCCGATACATCACCGCCACCGTGTCGGCGATGTTCCAGGCCAACCCCAGGTCGTGCGTGATCACCACCGCAGACAGCCCGAGCGTCTGCTTCAGCTCAAGAAACAGGGCCAGCACCTCACCGCGGGCCGAGGCGTCCAACGAGGCCACCGGCTCGTCCGCAATCAAAACCTCCGGTTCGAGAGCGAGGGCGGACGCGATGACCACGCGTTGGCGCTGCCCGCCCGAGAGCTCCTGGGGCAGGGCCCCGAAATAGTCGGCAGCCGGTGCCAGCTCGGCATTTTCGAGGCTGCGGGCCACCTGTTCGCGCTCGTCTCCGGGATACCGCTGGATGCGCAGCCCCTCCGCGACCGACTCGTACACCGTGACCTTGGGGTTCAGCGAACCCGTCGGGTCTTGCAACACCATCTGCACCTGCTGCCTGAACTGCTTGAGCGCTCGCGGCCCCCAGCCCAACGGCTTACCGCGGAAAACGACCTGACCGCCCCCCTTGGCGTCCGGCTTCTCGAGCCCCAGCAGGGTGCGGGCCAGCGTGGTCTTGCCCGAACCCGACTGCCCCACGAGGGCGACGATTTCGCCCTTGCGGCACGCGAAGTTGACGTTCTTCACGGCGCGCACGTGCTCTCCGCCCGAGTGGAACGTGACGTTGAGGTCGCGGGCTTCGAGCAGCACCTCGTCGGTGACCAGGCTTTCGGCGTGGGCGAGCTCGCGGCGCGTGGCGGGGCGCATGCGGCTCGCGGGGTCGCCGATGGTGGGAAACGCGTCGGCGAGTTGCTTCGTGTACGCCTCGCGCGGGTGCGTGCAGACCTCGAGCGAGGGCCCCACTTCGAGCAGTTCGCCGTTGCGCATCACGGCGATGCGTTCGCACGCCGTGGCGAGCACGCTGAGGTCGTGCGAGATCATCAGCAGTGAGATGCCGTTCTCGTGCACGAGGTGGCGCAGCACCGTGAGCACCTGGTCTTGCACGATCACGTCGAGGGCCGTGGTGGGCTCGTCGGCGATGATGATGTCGGGCTCGCACGCGAGGGCCATCGCGATCATGATGCGCTGCTTTTGACCGCCCGAGAGCTGGTGAGGGTAGGCCCCGGCCTTGCCGCGCGGAATCTCCACCTGGTCGAGCAGCTCGCGCAGTCGCGCCTTGCGCAGCGCGGGCGTGTTCCAGCGGTCTTTCACGTGCAGTTCAAGGGCCTCGAAGATCTGCTCCCCCACCGTATGCACGGGGTTCAGCGAATGCATAGCGCCCTGAAACACAATGGCCGCGTCGGACCAGCGGGCCGCGCGCAACTGCCCGAACGTCAGTTCGCTGACGTCCTTGTCACCGATCTTCACGTGGCCTTCGAGCTTCGCATTGGCGGGCAGCAGCCGCAGCACGCTCATGGCGAGCGTCGACTTACCCGAACCCGATTCGCCGGCCACGCCGAGCGTGCCACCCGCGGGCAGCGTGAGCGACACGTTCTTCACTGCGTGCACCGTGCCGCGACCGCCCTCGCGACGCTGCGCGTAGGTGATCGAAACGTTGTCAAAGATGAGATCAGGCATTACCGCCCCTTCAACGTTGGGTTGGTGATCGTCTCGAACGCCCGCCCGATCAGGGTGAACGCGAGCACCACGAACACGATCGCAAGACCGGGCACGAGGATGTACCACCAGTAGCCGCTGATGGCGGCCGAATAGTTCATCGAGTCTTTCAGCACCGTGCCCCACGACTGCTGCGTGGTATCGCCGAGGCCCAGGAACGCGAGCGTGGATTCGGCGATGATCGCCGACCCCACCGTGAGGGTCGTGTTCGCGAGCACGAGCGGCAACACGGCGGGGAACACGTGCCGCGAAATGATGTGCCAGTGCCCCGCGCCGAGCACGCGCGCGCGCTCGATGTAGGGTCTCGCCTCAATCGAGAGAGTCTGCGACCGCACGACGCGGGCCGTGCCCGCCCACGACGCGACCGACAGCGCGATCACGATGGTGAGCGTGCCGCGCGACAGCACCGATGCCAGCACAATGGCGAGCACGAGGCTCGGCAGCACGAGAAAGAAGTCGACGATGCGCATGATGACCGCACCGACCCAGCCCGTGAAGTGCCCCGCGGCCATGCCAACGAGCGTGCCGATCACCACCGAGGCGATGGTCGCCGAGATGCCCACGACGAGCGACACGCGCGCTCCCCACACCATGCGCGCCCACAGTTCAAGGCCCGCGTGGTCGGTGCCCAGCGGGTGTTCGAGCGAGGGCGGCGCGTTGCGCGGAGACGTGAGGTTCTTCGTCGCTTCGAGCATTTCGGAGGGCGCCAGCACGGGTGCCAGAATCGCCGCGATAATCACGATCAGCAGAAAAATCGCGGACGCCATGGCGGCCCGGTGGCCCCGAAACTCCCGCCAGACGCGTGCCGCGGCGGCCCGACGGCGGGCCCGTACGAGGGCTCCCCGGTTAGTCGCGCCAGCGGACGCGAAGCGTTGACGCTGGGGCGCGGCCCCCGGAGCGTCCGGCTGTATTGTCGGCTCGCTCATGCTCGCCTCACTCTCGGGTCGAGGACGCGGTACACGAAGTCCGCGACGAGGTTCATGATGATGACGATGCTCGAGAACACCACGAAGGTGCCCTGCAGTAGCGGCAGGTCGGGGCCTTTGAGCGCCTCGAAGGTGAGCTTGCCGAGGCCCGGCCACGAGAAGATCGACTCGACCGTGACGGCGCCGCCGATGAGGCCCGCGATGTGCATGAACACGATGGTGACCGTCGGCAGCAGGGCGTTGGGCACGGCGTGTTTGGTGCGCACAAGGTCGTCTCGCAGCCCCTTAGCGCGGGCCGTGGTGAGGTAGTCGGCGTGCTTCTCTTCGAGCAGCGAGGCCCGCATGACCAGCAGGTATTGCGCGTACACGACGGCCACCATGGAGATCACGGGCAGGATCATGTGCCGAATCACGTCGATCACGTACTCGAACGTGCCCGGCTCAATGTCGGGGTTGACGAGGCCGCCCGTGGGCAGCCAGCGCAGGGTGCCGCCGAACACCATGAGCAGAATCAAAGCGAACCAGAACGTCGGCACCGACCACAGCACGAGCGACGTGCCCGTCGCGACCTTGTCGAACAGGCTGTTGTGCCTCCAGCCGGCCCGCTGCCCGAGCCAGAGACCCAGGGCGATCGAGATGAGCGCGGCCGTGCCGGTGAGCAGCAGCGTGGGGCCGAGGTATTCGCCGATCAGCGCGCTCACGCTCTTGCGATACACGTAGCTTTCGCCGAAGTTCAGGGTGAATACGTTCTTCAGGTACTCGATGAACTGCTCGGCGCCGCTCTTGTCCATGCCGTATTGAGCGCGCAGAATCTGCATCTGCTCGGGGCTGAGGGGCCGCTCGCGGGCGATGCGCTGCACGGGGTCGCCGGGCAGCAGCCGGAACGCGAAGTAGCCGAGCAGCACGACCATCACGAGACTGATGGCGGCGCCGCCGACCTTCGCTGCGGCGTATTTGATAAAGGACGCGTCGCGGGGCGGGGTGTCCTCGAACGTGGCCTTCTCGGGTGCCGGGGGTGACGCGGTGTTCTCCGCGGCCTCCGGGGTTTGTGGAGTCATGGGGTTCCCCGTTCCATGTCGTGCACGTGTACTTTCGGCAGTCAGGGGCTCGATGCGGCATATGCATCGAGCCCCTGAACTTTGGGAGCTTTACCTATTCGCGGCTGTCGCTCGACTTCTTCCGTTTCGCAGCAACCAGTGCGCCGCCACCACCGACAACGACGACGCCTCCGATAATTGCGGCTATCAGTGCCGTGTTGGAACCGCTGTCTTCGGCCGCTGCTCCGGTGGCGCTGGCCGCTGCCACGGGTGCTGCCGTGAGGTAGCCCCAGTAGCCAGCCTGGAACGTGATGGCGCCGCCATCGGTGGGCTGCAGCGTGAAGTCCTTGAAGCGCGTGTTGTTGTACGCCTCGATGGTCTGCGCGTACCACAGGGTGATGCTGGGCACGGCCTTGTAGTGGATGCGCTGCATTTCGCGGACCATTTCAATGCGCTTGGCCTCGTCCAGTTCCGAGTGCTGCTGCGCGTAGAGCTCATCAAACGCGGGGTCGCAGAAGCCGTCCTGAGACGTGGGGCCTTCGCCTTGGGCGTTGGGCCGCGACGAGCAGAGATTGATACCGAGCTGGTAGTCGGGGTCGGGGTTTTCGCTCCAACCCGTGAAATACATGTCGTAGTCGCCCGTGCTGGTGCGGTCGCTGAGCGTGTCGCCGTCGGTCGACTCGGCCTTGATCTCGATGCCGATGTCTTTCATCCAGCCGGTGATGAGGTCGGACATGGCCTTGTTTTGGGGCGAATCCGCGTCGATCAGCAGCCGCAGCGAGAGTCGCTGCCCGGCCTTGGTACGAATGCCGTCGCTGCCAGCGGCCCACCCTGCTGCGTCCAATTTTGCCTTGGCGGCAGCGGGGTCGAACTTGACGAGCACCGAGTCGTCGTTGGGCAGGTGCCACTTCTCGTAGGCAGAGGGAATGAAGCTCGTGGCCACGGTGCCGTAGCCGCCGATGACGCTGTTCATCATCGTGGGAATGTCGATGCCTAGGCGGATCGCCTCGCGCACGGGCAGTTCTTTGAGAGCGGGGTTGCCGGTGCCGTAGGCCTCGCCCTCGGGGGTCTGGAGCCCGTGATTGAGGCCGATGCCCGAGAAGCGGCGGCCTTCACCGCGGTTCACGGTGAACTGGCTGTCTCCTTCGATGGTCTTGGCCTGGGCGTCCGTGATGCCGCTGACGAGGTCAATGTCGCCCGCGCGTAGCGCCTGCAGCTGGGCGTCGGCGTTGGTGTAATACGTGTAGCGAATACCGTCGAGCTTGGGGGCGCCACGCCAGAACTTCGGGTTGGCGACCAGCTCGACCGACTGGTTGGGCGAGTAGCTCTTGAGGAGGTACGGGCCGGAGCCGACTACGTCTTTGTCGTTGGCGAACTCGGCAGGGTTGCTGATCGCCTCCCACACGTGCTTGGGCACGATGGGGATCTCGGTGCCGGGGTTGGCCGCCTGCGGCTCCTTGAGCGTGATGACCACGGTCTGCGCGTCGGGTGCCTCTACCGACTGGAAGCCCTCGACGAGGCCGCCGTTGGCCGCTGCCATGTCGGGCACCGTCATCATCTGGTCGTAGGTCCACTTGACGTCTGCCGAGGTGATCGGCTGGTCGTCGGACCAGACGAGTCCACTTTGCAGCGTGAAGGTCCAGACCTTGCCGTCGGGGCTGGTCTCCCAGCTGTCGGCGAGGCCCTTCGTGGGTGAGCCGTCGGTCGCGTCGTACTGTACGAGGTTCTCGTACACGTAGCGGTTGACACTCGTGGGCAGGAGGTAGACGGAGGTGAAGGGGTTAAACGAGTCGATAGTCGCGGCGGTCGCGAGCTTCAAGATATTGTCGCCCGCTTCTGCCGTCGTGGAGTCGGCTGCACCGATGGAGGTGGAGTGGGCGGCGAGTGGCATGCCGAGGCCGCTGCCGCCGGCGAACAGCGTCAGTGCTGCTACCGCGACGCAACCACGCAGCCAAATGCGCGAAGTCTTACGTGTAATTCTCATGCGGAAATCCCCTTTGATGGGGGCAGACGCGGCACGCGCGTTGCCATCCTGGAGCCGATGGCGAAGGTCACACTCGATGCCGCAAACGAGCAACAGGCGCGAGATAGTTCGCCGATGAAATGGATATTGGCGCCTTGGCCACCGCACCTCACGTAGTTCACACAACATAAATGCGCTGGTGGCGTCGGTAACCGTATCCTAACGCACTTTGTGAGACAGGTCGCACTGTACACGCTGTGATCATTCAGTAGCTGGTTTCAAGTTGTCCATTTAATTGCCAGACGCAACCGCAGTTGGTGCAGATTCGCGCACGTCAGCAACTTTTCGACTACTTTGTCTTAACATACTAACAATTCCTACGGAACCCTCCGTGGCCCAAACTCAAGGACGCACATGGCCTCCCGAAAGCCCCCGATCTCACGCACCCTGAACCGCACCATCGTGGGGTCGCCCCCGACCCGCAACCGCATCGCCCGCGTTGCCATCGTCGCCACATTTGGCGCCCTCTTGTTCGGCTATGACACGGGCGTCATCTCAGGCGCTTTGCCCTTCATGACCTTCCACTGTGAGGCCGTCACCGCCTTCGACGAGAGTTTCATCGTCTCGGCATTGCTGCTGGGTGCCGCTTTCGGCGCACTCATCGGTGGCCGCATGGCCGACAAGATCGGTCGACGTCGGCTTATCTTGTGGCTCGCGGTCGTTTTTTTGGTGGGGACGCTCGGGTGCGCGTTGGCACCGAACATTCCCGTCATGGTGGTGTCTCGTTTTGTGCTTGGCCTCGCCGTGGGCGGCGCATCGGTTACCGTGCCGCTGTACCTCTCGGAGGTGGCACCCGTGGCACGCCGAGGCAAGCTCGTCACCATGAACGAGCTGATGATCGTCTCGGGCCAATTGCTGGCCTTCATCATCAACGCGGTCTTGGCGTCGGCGTTCCCCGACCACGGCGCAGTTTGGCGTTACATGCTGGCCGTGGCTGGCCTGCCGGCCGTGTTCTTGTTCTTCGGCATGTTGCGCATGCCAGAAAGCCCCCGCTGGCTGATTTTGAATGGCCACCCCTACGACGGCATGGACGTGCTCAAGCAGGTGCGTGATTCGCACGTAGAGGCGGAGGCCGAGTTTGACGACATTAAGGCGCACGCTGCCCGCACGGAGGCTCTCGAAAAGGGCTCGTATGCCGACCTGAAAGTGCGGTGGATCCGCCGTGTGCTGTTCATCGGACTGGGCATCGCCATGGTGCAGCAGCTCACCGGCGTGAACTCCGTGATGTACTACGGTCCGCAGATTCTTGAAGAGTCGGGCTTTACCACGCAGGCCGCCTTGATTGGCCAAACGGCGAACGGTGTCATCTCGGTGCTCGCAACCTTCGTGGGTATCTGGCTGCTCGGCCGTATCGGACGCCGCCCCATGTTCATTGGCGGCCTCATCGGCACCACCAGTTCGCTGCTGCTGATCGGCGTGTTCTCGCAAGTGATTGCCGATGGCGAGACGGTGAAGCCCTTCATTATTCTGCTGCTGACTGTCACGTTCTTGGCGTTCATGCAGGGCACCCTAGGGCCGTTGGCCTGGCTGATGCTCTCGGAGATCTTCCCGCAGCGCATTCGCGGCCTAGCGTTCGGCCTCGCAGCCCTGGTGTTGTGGCTGACGAACACGGCAGTGGGATTCGCCATGCCGCCACTCATTGAGAGCCTCGGCATCTCGACGACGTTCTACATCTTCGCGGCGATCGGACTGTGCTCGATCACGTTTGTGGCGAAGTTTGTGCCCGAGACCCGGGGCCGCAGCCTTGAGGCGCTCGAAGACGAGTTCGAGGTCAAGTACGCATAACTCTGGCTAGTCCTCGAGGCCGTCGCCCCCCGTGGGGCGGCGGCCTCTTTGCTGTATTGGCCGCGGTTGTGGGTTGGACGCGGCCCGTCACGCGCGGGTGTCACGGACGAGCGCCGGGTCGCAATCGCTGGCCGTACGATGCCAAGGGGGCCGGTTGGCGTCCGATCTGCACACCCGGCCCCGCGCGTAGCCAAGCGTGCGCATGCAAAACCGGGCGCCCCCGAAGGGACGCCCGGCTTTTGCGCTATCGCTTACCGCTGCTTGCGGCGACGAGCCCAACCGAAGAGGGCCGCGCCGATGGCCAGCAGGCCACCGCTCAGGCCAGCGGCACCTGCCCCGTCAACGCCGGTTTCGGCGAGGCGTGACACCGTGCTGTTGGCCGTACCCGAAGCTTCGTTACTGGTGTTGCGCACTGTCGTGCCACCAGTACCCGAATTGCTGGTATTGCCCTTGTTGCCAGTGGTTGGCGTGCCCGACCCGTTGCCGGAACCGGGGTTGGTAACGGTGCTACCGCCGGTACCCGAGTCGTCGGTGTTGCCACCCGAGCCGGGATTGTCGACAGTGTTTCCGCCCGTACCGTCGGTGCCGTCCGTACCGTCGGTGCCGTCCGTGCCATCGGTGCCGTCCGTACCGTCGGTGCCGTCCGTACCGTCGGTGCCGTCCGTACCGTCGGTGCCGTCCGTACCGTCGGTGCCGTCCGTACCGTCGGTGCCGTCCGTACCGTCGGTGCCGTCCTGGCCGTCTTGACCGTCTTGACCGTCTTGACCGTCTTGACCGTCCTGGCCGTCTTGACCGTCTTGACCGTCTTGACCGTCTTGACCGTCTTGACCGTCTTGACCGTCTTGACCGTCTTGACCGTCTTGACCGTCTTGACCGTCCTGGCCGTCCTGACCGTCTTGACCGTCCTGGCCGTCCTGGCCGTCACTGCCGTCATTGCCGCCGTTACCGCCGTCTCCGCCGTTCCCGCCGTCTCCGCCGTCACCGCCGTTACCGCCGTCTCCGCCGTCACCGCCGTCTCCGCCGTTCCCGCCGTTCCCGCCGTCTCCGCCGTTCCCGCCGTTCCCGCCGTCTCCGCCGTTCCCGCCGGGCGAGCAATCATCGCCACCACCGGGGTTGTCAACGCCGTTACCGCCAGTGCCGGAATCATCGCCACCGTCGTTACCGCCGGAATTGCCATTATCACCGTCGTTGCCCTGGTTTCCATGACCCGGGTTACCACCGTGACCATTGTGACCACCATTGCCGTGATGACCACCATGACCATTGTGACCACCATTGCCGTGATGACCACCATGACCTGGATTGTCTACGTCGTTGCCGCCAGTGCCGGAATCATCGCCACCGTCGTTACCGCCGTTGCCCGAGTCATCTCCGGGCGGGCAATCGTCCCCACCACCGGGGTTGTCAACGCCGCCACCACCGGTGCCGGAATCATCGCCACCGCCGTTCCCGCCGTTCCCGCCGTTCCCGCCGTCTCCGCCGTTCCCGCCGTCTCCGCCGTTCCCGCCG
>JAFFTF010000015.1 GCA_022803075.1 Micrococcales bacterium 31B | reverse complement strand
AGGTCTCGACGAGATTAGCAAGCTCACCGGCACCCTCAAACAGCGTGCCGCGGACATCCTGGGCTACTTCGACCGGCCCGGCACCAGCAACGGCCCCACCGAGGCAATCAACGGCAGGCTCGAACACCTCCGAGGCACAGCCCTCGGCTTTCGCAACCTAGCCAATTACATCGCACGAAGCCTACTCGAAACCGGAGGATTCAGACCCGCACTACACTCTCGTTCGTGAAGAGCCACATTAGTCTGATAGGCAGTTGCCCTGACGTTGTGCCACCTATGTGCGCTGCTCGGTTTCGGTGGTCGCGCGTGTGTGAACGTGCGTGGCCGTGCAACACAGTTGCAGGTAATGGCAATATTTCAGGGGGATCGACGTGCGTGACAGCAGGAGAATGACGTGACCAAGGATACCTATATGAAAATCCACTGCGACCCCGGAGTTAACCCCGGAAAATGGGTCGATCGGTGGCGGGAGCGCTACCCGGAAGCGCCCCTCAAGGTGGAGCAGCGTGGCGGCGACGAACCTCTTGAAGAGCTTTTCGCTTCGGTGGCCGAGAACCGCGGCGTTGCGGCTAACGCAACCGAAGCGCGTTCAACGGGCTCAAGTCTGGGGCTCATAAGGGTGCCGCTTCGCGAGAGCCAGCGCGCCTGGTTGCATTCCATACCGCTTTACGACGAAACGGCAGAGCTTGTCATGCCCCGCGAGTGCATCTTGGCCGCCCTCGAGACCGTGCGACCAGTTGATCTCCTGGAGACCTGCCGCGGCGACGACGGCTTCCCGCTGCTCACCCTGCCAGGCCACCTCCCGGCATGGGTCGCAACCCACGAGGCCTGGTTCGAAGCGGGCGTGGAACGCGCCGCCCTCCAAGCCGATACCTTTGCGGACGCCATCGAAGCCGTTGGGCATGGGGCGGGCCTGCTGCTGGTTCCCCAGGCAGTCGCTCGAACCTGGTCGCGCAAAGATGTGGTGCGCAGGCCGTTCGAGGGCCTGCCGCACACGAGCGTTTCGCTCGTGTGGCCGCGCCACGATGAATCGTCGGCCGTGGCCGATTTCATCGGAGTGGTGCGGGGCCGAACGGCTCGCTCGTCGCGTGGCGACGCGGCGCCCGCGCAGGGTGCCCGCAGGGCAGCCAGCGGCGCGGGCGCAGCAAAAACTCGCGGCGCCGGCACCGGCAAGGCAGCGGCCGCTCGCAATACGAAGGCATCCGGAAAAGGGGCGGGGCGAGGCAGGCAGGGAGGGACCGCGCGTCCGGGCCGGACCCGCGGTGCGCGGTAACAGGCGGCGCCGGTAGGGTGAGAAGCCACAGTGTCGGCCCTCGATCCCAGGAGAATAGTGGACGCCCCGAACCCAGCATCCGCGTCGGCATCGATTGGCCCCTTCGCGGGGCTACCCGAAACGAGCCTCTGCCTGCTCGTGGACGACCTTGCGAGCCCGCGACGCGTTCTGCTGGGCCTGAAAAAACGCGGCCTCGGCGAGGGCAAGATCGTGGGGGTCGGCGGGCACGTAGAGCCCGGCGAGTCGCATGTCGAGGCGGTCGCGCGGGAGGTTGGCGAGGAGATCTGCGTCGACCTGCCCCACGACGCCCTGCACCAGCGGGCCCGGCTTGAATTTGAGTTTCCGCACCGGCCCGAGTGGCGCATGGCAAGCACCGTGTTTATGGCCGCTTTGCCTGCGGGGGCTCAGCCGCGCGAAACTGCTGAGATCGCGCCGCGGTGGTTCGACCTGCGTTGCCTGCCGCTCGACCGCATGTGGGACGACAACCGGGTCTGGCTCGGACGAGTGCTCGGTGGCGAGCGGCTGAATGCGTGGTTTATCTTCGGCGCGGACAATCAAACTGTCCAACAGAGGCATGTGCAGTCCCTCGGCGCCGCCCATTGAAAACCTTTCGTGCGGTAGGTTTCACGTGGCGATAGGGTCTAGCCAGCTGCAACAAAAGCGTGGCACTATGTTTGTAAGCGGTTACAAATGCCGCGCTACCGTGGCCATCAACCGCGCGAAATGCGCACGGCTCGCAGGGCAGCCAGCGGCGCACCTGCACCCGATCCCTTCTGTCACTGAAAAGCGAGTTCACCATGTCAACTCCGTTGCGCGTCACCGTATGGGGCGAAAACCAGCACGAAAAGAAGGACGCTAACGTCCAACAGTTGTACCCCGAAGGCATGCACGGCGCCATCGCCGCGGGCATCCGCGACATCCTCGGCGCCGACGTAACCGTGCGCACCGTAACGCTGGATGACCCGGGCGCGGGCTTGCCCGACGAGGTGCTCAACGACACCGACGTGCTCACCTGGTGGGGTCACATCGCCCACGACGAGGTGCCCGACGAACTCGTGGAGCGCGTTCACCAGCGCGTACTGGCAGGTATGGGCCTGATCGTGCTGCACAGCGGTCACTACTCCAAGATCTTTAAGCGCGTCACCGGTGCTACCTGCTCGCTCGGTTGGCGCAACCAGCGCGATCGCGAGCTCGTGTGGCAGGTTGATCCCCAGCACCCCATCGCGCAGGGCGTGCCCAACCCGATCATCGTGCCGGAACAGGAAATGTACTCCGAGCCCTTCGACATCCCCACCCCCGATGAGTTGATCTTCATCTCCAACTTCAGCGGTGGCGAGGTGTTCCGCTCCGGTGTGACGTACAAGCGCGGCCGCGGCAAGGTGTTCTACTTCTCGCCCGGCGACCAGGACTACCCCGTCTACCACCAGGCCGAGATTCGCCAGGTCATCGCTAATGGCGTGAGGTGGGCCGCCCCCGTGGGCGGTGTCACCGAACCGGCAGACGCGCCGAACCGCCCCCTCAACTGGTTCGAGAGCAAGTAAGGACGCCATGACTAACCCCGTCAAAATCATCCTGGTCGGCGCGGGCCCCATGGGGCGCGGCTGGCAGCGAGTCATCGCCATGGAGCCCAACGCCACCCTCGTCGGCGTGGTGGACCTCAACCTAGAACTGGCCGAGGGCGCCCTCGAGTGGGCGAAGCAGATTGCCCGAGAGGGCAACCCCGAATGGGGCACCGACCCTGCACCCGAACTGCTCGCCGAATACGACAGTGTGGTGGTTGGCACGAGCCTCGCCGACGTCGCAGCGCAGACCGGTGCCCACGCCGTCGTCAACGTGACCGCCCCGAAGGCGCACCATCCCGTCACCCTGCAGGCCTTCGAGCTCGGCCTGCACGTGCTCGGTGAGAAGCCCGCCACCGACACCCTCGGTGAGGCGGTACACCTGATCGCCGCAGCCGAGGCGGCCGGGTTGCAGTTCGTCGTGTCGCAAAATCGCCGCTACCGTCAAGAACTGTGGGACCTCAAGACCCTCGCTAACGGCGACGGCGGCATCGGTGGAATCGGCGGCGTCAGCGCCGAGTTCGCGATGCGTCACGACGCGCCCGGGTTCCGGCAGACCATGGAGCACCCCCTGCTCATGGACATGTCGATTCACCACTTCGACATCGCCCGCTTTGTGATGGACGCTGAGGCCGAGGCCGTCTATTGCGAGGAGTACCGCGTCGCCAAGGATTGGTACGACCACCCCGCGTCAACGACCTGCATATTCACGATGCGCGACGGGCGCCGGTTTACCTACGTAGGAAGTTGGGAGTCGCCCGGCCTGGATACCAATTGGAACGCCCGCTGGCGAGTCACGGGACCCCGCGGTAGCGCCGTGTGGGACGGAGACACGGGCCTCGAGTCGCAACTGTCAACGCGCGAGTTCGACCCCGCAGCCACGAGTCTGCCGCTGCCTCACGGCATCGACTGCCCCGGCGTCGAACTGCATGGCTCGCTCAAGGCCTTCGTCGACGGCGTGCTCTCCGGCACCCCCGCCGCCACAGAGATTCGCGACAATGTCCACTCACTCGCCATGGTCAAGGCCGCGATTCGCTCGTCGGAGACCGGCGTGCGTGTGCTCGTCCGCGACATCCTGAATGAAGCCCTCGAAGAGGCTCGCGGCCTGGCCAGCGGTCGCGCCCTCGAAATCCTGCAGCAGGACGGCCTGCTCGGCGCGTAGCACCACAGATAGGGGCGCGGAACTCGATGAGTTTCGCGCCCCTTCGCTGTGCGGCGGCGGCGGCGCGATGACCACCACCAGGGGACGATTAGCGGCGAGCCAACTCAAGCACCGTATCGAACAGCGTGGCGCTCGCACGCAGCCCGTCGTGCTGCAGCTGATTGGTGATGAACGTCTGAGCCGAGATGGTGGCGGCGGTGCGAAGCGACGTCTCCAAGGGCACGTACATGTCATCGTGGTAGACCGCGGCCGCCACGGGCACCGAGTTGGACCGTAGTCGCTCCAGGTCGTAGAGCGGCCCCCAGTCGTCTTTCGCGGCGATTGCCTCTGCCACCTCACGGTACGGCTGCAGTGTCGAATCCTGCTCGAATAGCCAGGGCTCGATCGACTCGCCGACGAAAAACTGCGGACGCTCACTAGTGGCGGCCCCGGGAGCCTCAAATCCGGGGGTCCGCCCGCGAACCCTAAATGCGGACCACTGCGACGCGGCCTGACCCGCATCGGTGTGCTGATAGATCGACTCGTGCAGCACCGCATAAAGCGGTGCGGTAGCAAATCCCACGTGCTGCTGCACACCGTGCAAGAACCTTGTCGTCAAAGCGACTGGAGCGCCCTGCGCATCGTGCTCGAAGGGCGCCTCGAACAGCCACGCCAACTCATGCAACCCCGAGCCCGAGCCCAGCAGCATGCCAAGCGAGGTCAACCGTTCGGGAGTCAAGCGTTCTCCGCACGGCAGGCGCACGTCGCCCGTCGCACACAGTCTCAGGGCCGTGGCCACGACCTCCGTGAGATGAGGGTATTGCCGGTAAAACTCCAGATTGCGACGCCGCATCAACTCGAACGTGCGCTCGTACACGGAGTCGGCCCCCTCGTCGAGGGTGGCCAGCCCGCCCGTGATGAGGCATTCCTTGAGGCCGTGCGGGGCGAAACTCAGGTACGTCAGCGTGCAAAAACCGCCGTAACTTTGGCCCAGGGTAGACCAGGTCTCCTCGCCGAGGAGGGCGCTTCGGATCCATTCGCAATCCGCCACGATATTGTCGGCGCGATGCCACGACAGGTACTCGACCTGCGCGGAGACGTCTCCGCGGGCGTTCAGCTGGCGCACCGTGACGGGCGTGGAGCGCCCCGTGCCGCGCTGGTCGAGCAACAGCACACGAAACCCGTGTCGCAGGGCGGCGCCGACCCAGCCTTCAGGGCCCAGGGGGCGCGGCGAGGCGCCGCCGGGGCCACCCTGCAGGAAAAGGAGGGCCGGGCGCGTCCGGTAACTGCCGTCGCGATACGCGGTCGGTTGCGCCACCTCGCGAACGAATACGGTGATGCGCTCCCCCTCTATGTCGGCGGCCTCGGGAGCAGCGATACTGTGCCGCAGCGGCACCTCAAACTCATGCTCCAGGAACACCAGGCCATCGCGCTGCACAACGCGGCGCACACTGCCGCGCAGGTCGGCAGCGAGGGTGGGGTGGACGCCCGGTTCCGCAGTGGGCGCGGTCGCCGCGGTTGCGTGGGGGGCGGTCATCGGCCGGGGCGCTTCCAGTCATCGAAGCGGCTACTGCGAGTCTCCGCTCGGACGATGCATTCACGCCAGAGGTCATACAGTTCGTCTTTGACGCGCTGCTCCGGGTCGATCGCAAGGAACCCGCCCTCGGGGAACGGGTCGTGCTCGCCGGCCTCGGTGAGAATCACGCCGCCGGCCTCTTGCACGATAAGTGCGCCCGCGAGGTGATCAATGGGGTTGAAGTCGCGGATCACGGCGGCCGCAGCCCGGCCCGCCGCGACGCTCGTGAGCGCGAGGGTTTCAGAGCCCATCACGCGCACGGTGCAGTCGCGGTCGGCAAGGTGTTCGACCAGGTCGACCTGCCCCGGCCACGGGTGCTGATTGGCCCACTCGGTCAGCACGGCGGTGCCGATCAGTGTGCTGCGTTCCATCTTGATGTCGATGTCGATCTGCGACATGGTCGGCGTGACCGCCTTCTTGCCGAGGGGCCGCCCATTGAGCGTCGCGCCACGGCCCGAGATCGCAGAGAAAGTCTCGCCGGTCCATACCTGCACGACCACGGCGACCAAAGGTTCGAGACCGCGTGCCATCGCGAGCGAAAATGCCGACCACGGCAGGCCAAAGCGCAGGTTCGCGGTGCCGTCGATCGGGTCGAGATACCAGGTGTATTTGTCCGAGGCACCCGCGCGTTCGGTCACGCCGGTCTCTTCGCCGCAGAACTCGTGGTCGGGAAAATTCGACAGAACGGTCTCGCGGACGCGCAACTCAATGGAATTGTCGAGCTCGGTGACGAAATCCGCTGCGTCACGTTTGGTGTGAAAGGAGGGCGCGGGGTGGGTGCGCACCTCGGCGCACGCCCAGCGCCCGAGCCCCTGAGCGACGTCGAGGCATTCGACGAGTTCGTGAAGCGTAAGCCCGCCGCGGGTGAAACCGTCGTCGTCTCGGGGCCGCTCGGTACCCGTCGCGGCGATGACATCGACGAGGTCTTCCACGTGGTTGGTGGTGATGCCGTCGACGCCCGCCGCGACCAGGTCACACATGAGGTCGACGTCGTCGACGGTCCACGCCACGACGCCGTAGCCGAGGGCCCGCGCGCCGCGGATGAACTCGGGAGTCACCAAGGGGTAGGCCATGTTGAGACGCTTGGCGCCGTACGGTTCGACGAAGAGCGGCTCGGGCACGCTGGAATCCTGCCAGGCCAGGAACACGTCTGCCGTGGGGTCGGCCTGCCGGACGGCGGCGAGGGCCGCGGTCGTGCCGCACCAGGCGACTTTGTGACCGAGGCCGCGTTCGAGGACGCGCCGGGCGGCCGACGCGGCGGGCCAGCCCTCCGTCATGTCGAGCAAGAGCCGGGCGGGCGAATCGGCCACGAGGTCAAGCGCCTCGTCGAGGGTGGGTATGCGCTGGCCCGTCGCGGTGCGCAAGGCGCTGATGGTCTCCCAGGGGGTGAACAGCGCGTGCGCGTCGAGCCCCCAAATGCGCTCGAGGGTGTCGTCGTGGAGCAAAAACATCTCACCCGACATACATATCTGGAGGTCAACTTCGACCAGGTCGGCCCCGGCGTGGATAGCGGCCGCTATGGATTCGAGAGTGTTTTCGACAACGGTGTCGGAGCAGAGCCCGCGGTGCGCAATGGCGAGGGTAGGCTCAGGTCGCGTTGAGATTAACGACATCCTTGAATTCCTCCATGAGGTGGGTGACGAGTTCGTAGGCCGACCAATGGTCGCCGCGGTGGATGGCCTCACCGGCTTCAACGTGGAGGTCCAGCATAGGCACATTAATGCCCTCGGAGCGCGTCAGCGGGGCCTGACGCAACGTGACCGCGACTACGGTGATCTCATCGAGCCCACCAAAGAGGGGGTTGCCGCTGTGGCGCAAGATATTGAGGTGAAACTGCAGGTCAGTGCGGCGGTAGTGGTCCACCTCGGAGGCGATTGCCGCGCGTCGCAGTTCGAGGGCGAGTTCGTAAATGTGTCGGCGCACCGTGACATCAGGGTTTTGGGCCACGAGGAGCGCCGCCGTCGGCTCGATCGCGATGCGCAGTTGCAGCAGGGAGCGGGTCATGTCGTTTGCCCGCACGCCCTTCAGGTGCCACGCCACCACCTGGGGGTCATAGACCTTCCACTCTGCGGCCGGGCGCACGATGATGCCCACGCGGCGGCGGGATTCAATCAGCCGCTGTGCTTCGAGCGCGCGCATGACCTCGCGCATGACGGTGCGCGATACACCGAAGCGGGTTTGCAGCCCGTCGAGGGTCAGCACTGAGCGTGGCGCATGGACGCCATCAACGATCTCTTGTCCCAGAGTCTCGTGAACTGCGGAGTGCAACACGATTGCGGCCATGGGGTCCTTTGCTGATCGTTCGCGTCATCCTGTGTGAAACCTAGACTAATGTAGCGACAGCGGCGCGGCGAATACGAGAAAAGTTGGTCTCACGCAGAGAGGTTTGGCATGTCAGAGGTTCAGCACGTGGTGGTCATGGGAGTAGCGGGCTGTGGGAAGAGCAGTATCGCGCTCGCGATTGCGGAGCACCTGGAGTGGCCCTTTGCCGAAGCAGACGCGCTGCACCCCCAAGCCAACATCGACAAGATGTCTGCGGGCATTCCCCTCACGGACGACGACCGCTGGCCGTGGCTGGGCATCATCCGAGAGTGGATGAGCGAGCAGGCGCGCGCGGGACGATCAACGGTGGTGACCTGTTCGGCCCTGCGCGTGGCCTACCGTGACGTATTGCGCGAGGCGGAGGGACGGGTTCGCTTCGTGCACCTGGCGGGCACGCGCGAACTGATTGGCTCGCGCATGGCGGCCCGGGAGGGGCACTTCATGCCCACTCAACTTTTGGATTCACAGTTTGCGACCCTGGAGCCGTTGACGGAGACGGAAGACGGTTGCACGGTGGACGTGGCACTTACGCCGCCCGAGATCGTTGCGGAGGCCATTGCCCGCCTCGGCCTGAGCCGCTGAATCGTTTGCGGGGCTTGCTGATCGAGAGTGCCAACACGCCTATGAGCGCCCGCACGGCTGAGTGCGCCAACACGGCTGAGTGCGCCAACACGCCTGAGAGCGCCTGAAGGGGCGCGGTCATTGAGACCGCGCCCCTGCAGGCTGTCAACGAGATGTCGGTGCGCTACTTCACGACCGCCATGACGGGAGCGGATTCGAGGCCGCTGGGCCCCACTGCGGTGATGTAGTAGGTGTACGTCGCCCCACCTGCGGCCGTGACGTCGAGGAAACTATGGTTCACGGCTCCCGTATTGAAGACGTCACCGACAACGTCCCACATGGTCAGCGAGATTGCGTCACCCACGGTATTGCCGGAGCGTCGGTAGACGGTGAAGCGTTCCGCGGCGGCGCCGCCGAGGTTCAAGAATTCCACGGAGACTCCCGACGTGGCGCGCCGGGCAACGGTGGCCTGGGGCCGCGACGGGGCACCGGGTTCGTTAGCGCGCGGCGCGGGCTTCTTGTAGTACGTCTCGAGAATCCGCGTGGTGGTGCCCAGGGGGTCGCTGAAGAACACCGTCGAACTGAACCAGATGTTGCCGCGCACGAGCGGCGTCTTGGCGCATAGTTCGAGGTGACGCACCATTTCTTCGGGGTCCTTCCAGACCTCATTGGTGCCGATCTTGTACGATGCCTCGCCAATGTAGAGCCGCACTCCGGTGCCTTTGACGACGTTCGCCCACCAGGGTACGAGTTTGGAGTAGGCCGCCACGGTGAGGTTCATGTCCCAGTACACCTGGGGCGCGATGTAGTCGATCCAGCGCTTCTTTACCCAGGTATAGGTGTCCGCGAAGATCTGATCGTAGGACTGGGTGCCCGCGGTGTCGGAACCACGCGGGTCGGTGGACTTGTTGCGCCAGATGCCAAACGGCGAGATGCCAAATTGAGCGCGGGGACGATTCTTGCGCACGACGGGTCGGATGCCCGCCACGAGCCGGTTCACGTTGTCGCGTCGCCAGTCATCGAGCGAGAGTCCCTTGGGGTTGTAGGCCGCGTAGGTCTTGTCGTCGGGAATGACCTGACCCGCGATGGGGTAGGGGTAGAAGTAGTCGTCGAAGTGCACGCCGTCGACGTTGTACTTGCGCGTGAGTTCATCGATGACATCGTGCAGGTGCTGCGAGACTTGGGGGATTCCGGGGTTGAGGTAGATGCCGCCGTCGAAGGTGAACGTCCATTCGGGGTGGAGTTTGGCGATGTTGTTCGCCGCGAGCGGCCGATCCACGGTCAACTTTGAGGCGACGCGGTACGGGTTAAGCCAGGCGTGCAGTTCGAGGCCTCGTTTGTGGGCTTCGAGGATGGCGAACGCGAGGGGGTCCCAGCCGGGGCTCTTGCCCTGGGTGCCCGTGAGGAACGAGGACCACGGGGCGAGAGCCGAGGCGTAGAACGCATCGCTCATGGGGCGCACCTGAAAGAACACTGCGTTGAGGCGGCACTTGACGGCATTGTCCAGCATGGCCTGAAGTTCTTTTTGCTGGGCCGCGGGCGTCGCTGAGGGGTTTGTGGGCCAGTTGAGGTTGGCCACGGTGGCGATCCAGGTGCCGCGTAATTCGCGATTGCGATTCACGAGCGGCAAGCGGAACCTGTCGGTTCCGAAGGCGGACGCTCCGTCTGGTCGGTTGGCGACGCCGACACCGACCGCTGCGCCGACCGACGCTGCGATGGCGAGAAATGCGCGCCGAGAGGAAGTCAAACTCTGTGGACTGCGAATGCTCATGAAAGTGCCTATCACGTGAGGTAAATCAGGGCGCGGCGACGTCGCAACGCTCTGTAGGACGCGTCACGCCCAGCCCTGACAGGCCGCGAGTGACACAAAGTAACAGTTTGGTTACTGTAATCACTCACTTACTCTATGTGATCGGCGCCTCAAGGGCGACATTTAAACTTTCTGCACCGGGCGCACGCGCAGTCCTCCCATGCCGCCGTCTACGGCGAGTGCCATGCCCGTCGTGGAGCCGTTGGCGGGGTGTGCCAGGTACGCGATGGCCCGCGCTACCTCAAGGGGCTCTACCATGCGGCCGGTGGCCTGGCGCGCGTTGAGGGCGGCGCGCTCGGCCTGGGGATCGGGAAACTTCTGCAGCATGCGATCCACGAATGGGGTGGCCACGGTGCCGGGGTTGACGCAGTTGACGCGAATACCCTCGGAGACGTGGTCGGCTGCCATGGCCAGCGTGAGGGCGCCCACTGCTCCCTTGGTGGCGGAATACAGCGCGCGCTGGGGGAGCCCCGCGGTCGCGGCAATGGAGCAGAGGTTAACAATGGCGGCGGCCTTCGAAGCACGCAGGTAGGGCAGGGCGGCGGCGGAGACGCGGGCCATTCCCGTCACATTGATATCGAGGACCCGGGCCCACTCCTCGTCGTCGTTGCCCTCCACGGTGCCGATGGCGCTGACGCCGGCATTATTCACGACGATGTCGATGCCGCCAAGGTCGGCCGCGATCTGCTCGACGGTGGAATTGACCTGAGTGCGCACCCGAATGTCGCACGAGTAGCCGTGCAGGGAGGGGTCGAGGCCCTCGGTCGTGATGTCGAGGACCGCCACCGTGCCGCCCAGGCTGGCAAAGTGCAATGCAGTTGTATTGCCGATGCCGGACGCGCCGCCCGTGACGAGGATGACGAGGTTCGAGAAGTCGTTCATGTGGGCTCCAGTGCTGGTCGGCGCCGTTTGGCTGTGTGACTGTGTGGCGGGGCGGCGCGGGTCGAGGGGTTGAATGTGTCGCGGCCGATCCGTGCACGCTTAGGTCAGATGTTACGGCGGCGCATTTCGCGGGGCCGCCGCCTTCAAGTGTATTGAACGGCGTTTTCTCGCGCAGCCAAGTTCGTACATTTCGCCATACATCGGATGTTTCATGGCATGATGGGGTCAACCCGACCTCCGTCGGTGCATTCGACCCCCGTCGCGCCGACCGATGCATAAAGTGAGCCCCATGCTGAACTACGGCGTCATCCATCCCCAGCTCGTGTCCGCCCTCGCACGCAGCGGGCATGGCACTCAGATCCTGTTGGCAGACGGCTATTACCCGCACAACACCGGCGCCCCGCAGGCAGCCGAGCGCGTCTATCTCAACCTGCGCCCCGGCGTCCTCGATGCCGACACTATTCTCGCGGCGCTGCTCGATGCCGTGCCGATCGAGGCCGTCGGCAGCATGCTGACCGCCGAGGGAGAAGACTCCCCGGCGGTGCAGGGCTACCTCCGGGCACTGCCTGAGGGCATTGCCGTGGTGCGGCACGAGAGATATGCCTTCTACGAGGCTGCCCGCTCACCCGACGTTGCCGTCGTCATCTGCTCGGCCGACGTACGCCAATACGCGAATCTTCTGCTGACCATCGGGGTGTCGGTGCGCCAGCCCCACGGGGAGCCAGCATGAATGCCCTCCGCCTCATAGACACGCACCGCCACGTCTGGGATACCCGCGGCGGGCACCTCACGTATTCCTGGCTCGACCGGCTGCCCCGACTGCAGGGCCGCTTTACGCCCGACAAGGTCGGTGCCCCGTACGGTGAATGCTTCGAGGTGAGCGGCGCCGTTTTCGTCGAGGCCGGCTGCGATCAGGAGGCTGCGGCGGAGCTCGCCTGGGTGCGCGCGCTGCCCTGGGGCGACGTGCCTCTGCTCGGATGCGTCGCGAAACTCGACGCCACGCGTCCGGACATCGATGAGCACCTGGTCGACCTGGGAGGGCCCGCGGGCGCCACCGCCGACCCGCCAGTCGAACGCACGCTCGCGCCGTCAGCCGGTCCCGTCGTCGGGGTGCGCGACATCCTACAGGGTGCGCCGCCCGAGCGCTTCGCAGACCCCGCACTCGACCGAGGTTTGCGGGCCGTTGCCGCCGCGGGCCTCACCTTTGACCTGTGCATCACGCACGATCAACTGCCGCACGCCATCGGTCTGCTCGAGCGGCACCCTGACCTCACCGTGATCGTGGACCACCTCGCCAAGCCGCCGGTCGAGGCGGACGCGCGCGCGGGTGCCGACCCAGCCCACGGTGCGTGGGCTGCCAACTTGGCCCGGCTGGCGTCCCTACCCCAAACCCACGTGAAGCTGTCGGGGCTCTCGCCCGAGGCCGGTCAGTTAAGCGGCACCCCGCACTGGGACGATCTGGCGCGCCGCTACCTCGATGTCGCGTTCGAGGCCTTCGGCCCCCGGCGCAGCCTGTTCGGCAGTGACTGGCCCGTGTCGCACGCGAACTTTGATCGCCCGCTGGCGTACGAAGACTGGCCCCAAACCGTGTTCGGCGTGGCCCTCGCCGGCGTTTCCCGCGGCGACCTCGAGGCGGTCGCGAGCGGCACGGCGCTGCGCTGCTACGGGCTGCAACCCACCGCTTCTGCCGCCCTCTAGAAAGGCACCCGCATGCTGACGTCTTCCGTTCACCCCACCGAGCGCCGGCTGATTCCGCGCACCCGGCTCAACATTGGCGCCCTGGGCTACGGCGCTGCTGGTATTGGCAATCTGTATCGCGAGATCGACCCCGCCGACGCGCGAGAATCGGTCGACACCGCGTGGGAGTTGGGCATCCGCTACTTCGATACGGCGCCGCACTACGGCCTGGGCCTCTCAGAACGCCGCCTCGGCGAAGCCCTGGCCGAGCGGCCCCGGGGCGACTACGTGTTGTCGACCAAGGTGGGCAGGCTGCTAGCACCCAACCCCCAGTTTGCCACGCATCCAGGCCTCGATGACGAGGGCTTTCACGTGCCCAATGATGTCGTGCGACGTCGCGATTACAGCCGCGATGGCGTCCTGCGTTCGATCGAATCGAGCCTCATACGGCTGCGCACCGATTACCTCGATGTGGTCTACATTCACGACCCCGACGAGTTTGTCGACGAGGCGCTCGACGGCGCGGCCCCTGCCCTCAGTGCCCTGCGCGACGAGGGTGTGATCGGTGCGTGGGGCGTAGGAATGAACCAGTGGGAGGCGCCGCTGCGGTTCGTGCAGGAGAGCGACCCAAACCTCATCATGCTGGCGGGTCGGTTCACGCTGCTGGAACAGCCGGGCCTGCCCCTGCTGACGGAGTGCATGCGGCGCGAGGTGGGCGTGGTGAACGTGGGGGTTTTCAATTCGGGTCTACTGTCAAAGCCTCGACCCGCTCCCGACGCGACCTACAATTATGCGCCCGCGCCGGCTGACCTGCTGCGGCGCACCCATGAGATTGCCGATCACTGCGAGCGGCACGGGGTGACGCTGCCCGCGGCGGCCATCGCCTTTGCGTTCACGCATCCGGCAGTGGTCTCCGTCGCGCTCGGCATGCGCACCCGGGCGCAGGTCGAGCAAAACGTAGAGCTGGCGGCACGCGATGTGCCCGCGGCCCTGTGGGACGATCTCGATCGCGCTGGTTTGCTGCCTCGCGTTGAGGCCTGAGCCGGACGCCGCGTGCCTCCTCTGCCCGTATTCCCGATTCTGCGGTGGGCGGAACCGGTGGCGACCCTCAGCGAATACCTACCGCTTCGTAAGAATTGCCACTAGGCTGGCAGCGTTGACTCCGCCCGGCACTATTCGCAGCGCCACATGGCCCCTGCACCGGCGGACGCACACGAAGGAGCAGCATTGAGCGAGTTTACGATTCCCACCGCTACGTTGAACGATGGGCACACCATGCCGCAGGTTGGCTATGGAGTGTGGCAGGTTGAAGACGCCGTCGCCGAGAAGACCGTGGCGCAGGCCCTCGAAGCGGGTTACCGTTCCATCGACACCGCGGCCATCTACGGCAACGAAGAGGGCACCGGCAAGGGCATCAAGGCCTCGGGCGTGGCCCGCGAAGACATCTTTCTGACCACCAAGGTTTGGAACGGCGAACAGGGCTATGACACGGCCATCGCCGCCGCCAAGGCCTCGCTGCAGCGACTCGGCACCGACTACGTCGATCTGCTGCTGATTCACTGGCCCTGCCCCGCCAAAGAGTTGTACGTCGACACGTGGTCGGCACTCGTTGACCTGCGCTCGCAGGGTCTCGCGAGGTCGATTGGCGTCTCGAACTTCCAGGAGAACCACCTGCAGGCGATCATCGACGAGACGGGCATTGTGCCCGTGTTGAACCAGGTCGAAAACCACCCGTACCTCGTGCAGGAGCCCCTGCGCTCCGTGCACGAGCGCCACGGCATCAAGACCGAAGCCTGGAGCCCCCTCGGCCAGGGTAAGGACTTGCTGCAAGACTCGGTGATCGCCGAGATTGCGGCCGCGCACGACGCCACCGCCGGCCAGGTCGTGCTCGCATGGCATCTCGCCAACGGCACGATCGTGATTCCCAAGACCGTCACGCAGTCGCGCATGACCGAGAACCTGGGCGCCGTGAACCTGACGCTGAGCGCAGCGGAACTCGCTGCGATCACGGGCCTCAACCGCGACGAGCGCCTCGGTGGCGACCCCGATGTGGTGGGCAACGACTAATCAGTGACACGCAGGAGACGCCCGCACCAGGCCTGGTGAGGGCGTCTCGCTGTTTTAATATACGTATGACCTCTCCGGACACCATCCGCCCCCCTTCGAGTTCACTGGCCCGCGCGGAGGCCCACTGCGACGATCTCGCAGCCTTCGTACAGGCGTCTCCGTCCTCCTACCACGCGGCTCGGGAGGTGAGCCGTCGGCTGCGTGCCGCGGGCTACACCGCCCTAAGCGAGACCGAGGCCTGGCCCGTGCTCAAGCCCGGTGGCACCTACCTCGTGGTGCGCGACGGCGCCGTGATCGCTTGGGCCATGCCGAACCGCCCGGCCGCCCACGCGGCCTTCGCGATTCTCGGCTCACACACCGATTGCACCGGTTTCAAGCTCAAGCCCAAGCCCACCACGGGTGCCCACGGCTTCGTGCAGGCCGGGGTAGAAATCTACGGCGGGCCCCTACTCAACGCCTACCTCGACCGCGACCTTGGCTTGGCCGGACGCATCGTGCTCGACGACGGCACCGAGGCCCTGCTCGCGAGCGGCCCCCTGCTGCGCATTCCCCAGTTGGCCATTCACCTGGACCGCAAGGTCAACGACGAAGGCATCAAACTCGACCGCCAGCAGCACACTCAGCCCCTGTGGGCGCTCGGTTCGCCCTCCCAGGCAGACCTGCTTGCCCACCTCGCTAGCTTCGCGCAGGACGCGGCGGGGCAACCGCTCGCGGTCGACCCGGCCTCCATAGCCGGCTATGACATCTATACCTACGACACGCAGGCACCGGGTCGCCTCGGGGCCACGCAGGAACTGCTCGCGAGCGGCCGACTCGACAACCTCGCGTCCGTGCATGCCTCGGTGACCGCCCTGGTGGAGCTCGCGAACTCCGGCACCGACCGCAGTCACGTGGCGATGATGGCCGCGTTTGATCATGAAGAGATCGGTTCGGCGACTCGCTCGGGCGCGAGCGGGCCGTTTCTCGTCGACGTGCTCGGCCGCATTCAGGGAGCGTTGGGAGCCAGCGACGAGGACCGCGCTCGCTCGCTGGCGGGCTCGTGGTGTCTCTCCGCCGACTGCGGCCACAGCATTCACCCCAACTACGCGAGCCGACACGATCCGGCCGTGCGGCCCGTGCTGGGTGGTGGCGTGCTGCTCAAAATCAATGCGAACCAGCGCTACGCCACGGACGCCCACGGGGCTGGCCTGTTGCGCCGACTCAGCGAGTCCGCTGGCGAGGAGCCGGTGGCGTATCAAGAGTTCGTGTCGAACAACGAACTGCCCTGCGGGTCGACCATCGGGCCACTCACGGCGACCCGGCTCGGAATCCGCACGGTCGATATCGGGGTGCCGCTACTTTCGATGCACTCGCCTCGCGAATTGGCCGCGGTCAGCGATATCTTTGACATGCAGAAGTTGTCGTTCGTGTTCCTGGAGGGGCGCGGACAGGGAGACTGAGGCCGCAGAGCACCCGCTCGATCTCATCAGCCCGGACCAATCAGGAAGACCCCCATATGAGTACCATCGCGCTCGGTTGCTACACCGAGGGGTCCGGCGGCGCGAGCGACGCCCCGGGGCGGGGGGTCAACCTGCTGAGTTTCGACGCCGAAACACTCGAACTCGTTGAGGGTCCCTTGATCGAGTGCGCGTCTCCCTCGTATGTGCTCTGGCATCCCTCGGGCGGCGTGCTCTATGCGTGTCATGAACAGGCCGAGGGTCAGGTCAGCGCGTATCGCGTGACGGGCGAAACGCCCGCGGCACTCGAGGTCGAGCCGCTCGGCACATTTTCGACAGGAGGGGCCGACCCCTGCCACCTCGCGCTCGTTAATGCCATCAGTGAAGACGCCGACGCACCCACTCACCTGCTGGTGTCCAACTACAGCGGTGGTTCGCTCGCCGTGTTCCCGGTGCTTGACGGCGGGGGCCTGGGAGAGCGCACGGCGCTGGCTCAGCACCAGGGGCATTCCATGCATCCGGAACGCCAGGAGGCCGCCCACGTGCATCAGGCGGTGGCGCACTGGAACGAGACCGACGGCGCCGTGGTACACGTCGTTGACCTGGGTCTCGACGTCGTGCGCAGATACCTGTTGGACCCGCTCGGTCGCCTCGTCGAGCACGGCTCCATTTCGCTTCCTCCCGGTGCCGGACCCCGCCAGTTTGTGGCGGACGCTCCGGTGGCCGGCCCGGCATTGGCCCCCACCTCGGCGGTCGCCCCGGGGCTGCCCGACCTGAGGGGTGACGACGAGGGCGAGCCCGTGGAAGGCGTGCACATTCCCCGAGTGCAGCCCGAGGCGCTCCTGCCCGAGGGAGCCGCGCCGTCCGAGGCCCACGCGCGACACGTCGTGCTTGGTGAGCTCGATTCGCACCTCTATCTCACGAACGACGGCGAGCCCTGCAATGGAGTGCGCACGACACGGTTCGAGGGCGAAAACGCGCCCGCGCATCTCCTTACCCTCGGGCGTTCGCTGGTGGTGTCGAATCGCGGGGCCAACACGGTCGGGTTCCTGCGCGTGGACGGCGATGAACTGAGCCTGTGCGCCGAGATCCCCGTGGGGGCATGGCCTCGCCACGTCGAGGCCATGCCGGGAGAGGCCCGCAGCCACCTGCTGGTGTCCAACCAGTGGGGCGACAGTATTACCGTGTTGAGGGTTGAGCACGGCGGTGGCGAGATCGACAGCGTGACCCTGGTCGCCGAGTACGGGGCCGAGAGCCCCAGCTGTATCGCCGTGCGTCCGACCCGATAGGTGCGCGGCGGCGAGGGGTGCCCAATTCACGAGGTGAGACGCAGGGAACATTCTCGGAGCGTCTAGCATTGCTTCTCGTGAGGGCTTGCATTCGGCGGGCCACGCAAAGGAGATTTCATGGCACTCTACTCTGCAACCTCGACTTCGTGGGGCGGCGGCCGTTCGGGCCGCGCGGCGTCTGAAGACGGCAAACTGGACCTCAACCTCTCGGTGCCCGCAGAAATGGGCGGCGATGGCGGCCCCGGCACGAATCCTGAGCAGCTTTTCTCGGTGGGCTACGCGGCGTGCTTCCACGGCGCCATGAAGCTGCTCGGCGGCAAGGGCGCTCTCAATGTGGACGACTCCGCGGTGTCTGTCACGGTGGGTTTCAACGAAGACCCTGAGGGCGGCTTCAAGATCTCGGCGCACATTGAGGCTAGCCTGCCCAACCTTGATCGTGAGGCGGCCGAAAAGCTGCTGCAAGATACTCACGAGTTCTGCCCCTACTCGAAGGCGACGCGCAACAATATCGACGTGACGCTCGCTGTCGCGGCAGCTGCGTAGTACCGCTGACCGTATCGCCTGCGCTCCCTCGGCCCTCGGGTCGGGGGAGCGTTTGCCGTGGGGGCTGTGGGTGTCTGCGGCCTGAGATGTCGCCGTCGGCGCGGCCCTCGCGAGACCACAATGAAGCATGAACGGGCCAGATACCAAAACCCAGGCGTTCCCCACAGTCCTCGAACCCGCCTATCGCATCATGACGGTGTGTACGGGCAATATATGTCGGTCTCCGATGGCGGAGTTTGTGCTGCGCAAGCGGCTGGTCGAGTTGGGCCTTGAGATGAAGGTGGCGGTCGCGTCGACCGGCACGAGTGCCGAAGAATCGGGCAACCCTATGGATCGCCGCGCCCGGCAGGTGCTCGTGGACCATGGCTACGCGATTTATCCGCACCGCGCCCGTAAGGTGCACGCGGACGAACTGGCGGACTTCGATCTGGTCCTGGCCATGACGGCGCAGCACGCGCAGAAACTTCGCATGTTGGCGCGCGGCGACGCGGCGATTGAGGCGCGTGTTCGATTGTGGCGCAGTTTCGACCCAGCTGCGCCCGCGGTCGACGGTGAGGCCGGTGACCTCGACGTGGAGGATCCCTGGTACGGGGACTTGGAAGACTTCGAGGTGACCCTGGCTCAGTGCGAGAGTGCCGTTGATGGCATTGTCTCCCACGTACAGGCCGCGCTCGCGGCGCGTCGCTGAGCGGTTCGTCGAGCATGAACTCGGGTCGCAGTGACAATGCAGAGCGTGCGGCCGACCTGGCGCGGCTGGCCGCTGCGGCCGAGGCGGAGGAGTCGCGCAAGGCGCAGGTCTTAATTGATGCCTTCGTTCGTGACGTCATCGCGCTGGGCGTGCAGCCCGTGGCGCTCCGGGCGCGGGGGTATTCGGGCAGCGCCCGGTACCGTACGCGCCAGCGTGGCTGGTACATTCGCTCCGACGAGACCGTGGCCATCGGCGAGCACGGTGAGTATTACTTAATGGCCGTGTGGGCGGGTCTGCGCGAGCGTTTCGTGGGTGTCGATGTGACCGCATCGGCGCCTCCCTTGGTGGTTGGCAAAGGTGGACGCGACGGTGAGTCCTTTGATTTGGACGTCTTGTTGGCTGCCTGCCTCGACCGGCTGCGTGGCGCGCACCACTAGTTTTGTGCCTGGGCTGATTGCCCGCGGCTACCTCTGATTGCTAGGTCTTGACCTAATTCGTGACTAGTTGTTTCATGTGTCAAGACCAGGCTGATGGAACCCAAAATATGCCTGGTATTGGGTTTTGATTCCTATTTCTCGGTGGACCGAGGCGCAACTGCCGGTAACCTTGTATAAGCGCGCAGTCAGCTCTGCTGGTCATATCATCGACACTCCTTCGAGACTGCCTCGACGCCGGGTTCGTCATAACCAGTGAAACCGGTGGTGGAGATGAACGGCACGGGGAACGAGTCGACGAATGCGCGCATACACGGGGGTAGTTATCGGGGGCGGCTCTCATGCCATCTCCGTAACCTCACAGGCTCCCGTCGCTCGCTGGCACGGTGCCGGTTGAGTTTGCAAGGTCATTGATGGGGTTCTCATGATGGGTCTGTTCCGCCGACGCAAGTCGACCGAACTTGATGACGCGCGTGCCCAAGGGGACTGGCAGGAAGTGCTGGTGCTCTGCATGCAGCGCGGTAACGAGTTGTACGCCGAACGCGATTACACGGGCGCACTCACTCACTACGGCGAGGCACGCCGCGCCGCTGAAGTTCTCGATTTTAAGTCGGAGATGGTCGACTGTGCCGCCGCTATTGCGCGCGTGAACGCGGACCTCAACCAGCCCGCGATTGCCGCCGCGATGTACCGGCAGGCACGTGAGATGGCTCGTGACATGGGCCGCTTGATGACGGCCGCCGAGTTGTCCCTTGCGGCCGGTGCCCAGTTGCGCCGCGCCGGGCGCAGCATTGAAGCGGTGGAATGCTTTGGCACGGCCCGGACCTTGTTCATCCAGGCGGGTGCGGAGGACTACGCGGTGCAGTGCACGCGGGAGGTCGCTTCGGCCTATCACGACATGAAGAACTACACGAAGGCCATCGGAGCCTTCGACGACGCCCGCGAATGGTGGGAGGACCTCGGCAAGATCACGCTCGCGCGCGACTGCGACGAGGCGATCTTGCGCCTTCGCGCCGAGAGCGGACGCTAGGTTCCGCCTATTTCAGAGCGCATGCGAACGCCACCGCGAGTTCATCGCGGTGGCGTTTTCTCGTGCAGCAGATTGCGTCAACGTTCGGCGCGCGACCACGGACAAGGGCCGCAGTTTTCACTGCAGCCCTTGCCTGAGGTGATTCGCCAGATGGTCTTGGTCCGTCGATGTAGTGATCTCGACGGCGCCGGGTGTGTTCACGAATCGTGGCCGCACCGGTTGGGGCTGAGCCCGTGCTGCTCGCAGGCCGTGATCCCGCGAGCGGGTTCACGTTGCTGTCGAATCTCCTCAGTACTGAGCGAAGTTCTGGGTGATCCACCCGTATCCATTGGCATCGACGGTGTATCCGAGGCCGATGTCGGTGAACTTTGCGCTCAGCACGTTGGCGCGGTGGCCCGGGCTGTTCATGAACTGCGTGTGCAGTTTGTCGGCAGTGGGGTTGGAGTTGTACGCGATGTTTTCTCCGCCCGTGATCCAGTTGCCGGGCAACTTGCTGATGAGGTCGGCATCCGTTCGGTGCACCATGCGGGTGCTTGCCGGGGCGGTGGGATTCGAAGCCATGTGGTTCGACCAGTCCTGTGCCACGAGCGAGATCTGCGCGTTGAGGCGATATGGCTTGAGGCCGTTTGCCACGCGATCGCGATTCACGAGTTCGAGCGTGCGTTGCACTTCGTCATACGCGTACGCCGGAGTCGTCGACGCCGTGCCCGCGATGGGGAGGCCGCTGCCAGGGGCGGGGGCTCCGCGCACCTCGGGGGTGGGCGATCCGGCGGCTACCCACTCATTGAACGTGATCGCTCGGGAGGCGGTGGGGCCCTGGTAGTAGACGGTGTTACTACCGTAATTCTTGTAGAACACGTCGCCCGGGAACCGCTTCACAAACTGCGGCCAGGGTTCGCCCGCTTCACTCCACTGCGCGGCCGTGATGACGTAGCCCTTGCCGGCCTTGAGGTCGGTCATGTAGGCGATGTTGGAATCCCACGACAGCCGGCTGTAGCCCTGATTGCTGTAGTTGCTGTAGTTTCGGTAGCCCGTGGCTGCCCACTGGCTGAAGGTCAGCACGTGCACGCCCTTGTCTGGTGCGCGCAACAGCAACTGGTCGCTGGTGCCGTACTTATAGATGATCGAGCCCGCGACCCAGCCGATGTTGCTCGCGGAGGGCGAACCAGCTGCCTGCCATTCTGCGTGACTCAGCCGGTGCCACGTCCAGGTCGCAGAGTTGGAACTCCACTTGGTCACGGCGTACAGGGTGCTCGACCACGCATATTTGACGTACGTGGTGGGGGCGGTGCTGTACCGGGGGAACCCGGCTGCAACGAATGAGTCCCACGTGAGCTTGACCGCGGTGCTGCCGTCGAAACGGTAGATGTCCGAACTGTACGGCATCTTGAAATACGTGTACGCCGTCGCGTCGCTGCTGCCGCGAGAAGCATTGACGGATGCTTCCTGCGCAGTGGCTGGTAGGGCCGCGGTGGTGCTGAGGCCCGTGACGGTCAGGCCAATCGCCAGCGCGGCAGCGATCTTTTGGGGATGGAAATGTACTTTCATGCGAAATCCTCGATGTTCTCGACTCACCTCTAAGTCGTGTCACTCTCGGTAACAATTACTACTTTAATACTTCCATTACGCACTGTCGCATTCAATGACGCTTCGTAGTTGCGCAGCGGCACGCCGAGATCGCGGCGTAGCTCGGAAAATAGCAGGTGGCCGCCGATTCGGCGGCCAGGCCTGGTGCTTTGCAAACTTTTGGTCATGACTCAGAAATTGGACGGCGGTCGGCCGTCTGCGCGCATGGTCGAGGCGGCCCTGTGGCGAGAGCTGTTGTGAATCGGTCGGCATCTGACCAGATAGCCTCAAATTATTACCTGCAGTGACGGTCTGCGGATCGGCGAGGAGCGGCTGGTCGGCGATCTACATGTCGAAGCCAGGCGCCCGGCTCGAACCGCGCCTTCTTGGGTTCATTTCGCGCGTGCGGGGGCCTGCGCCGGAGCCCTGCGGCGGGAGGTGTGCAAGGGGTTATCTATTAGGCTGGAACGCAAGGTCTTATAGATAAATGGGGGCACTCGGTAGCCGGATTTCACGTCGTATCGGGGGCGCCGCGGCGTCCGGGCTGCCCCCGCGTCGCGCCTACCGGGCCCAAGCCAAGACGGCGGCTTTGGCCTAGTGCCGCCTATGTTTATGGCCCCGCCGCGAGGTCGGCGCACGGGCCGTCCCGGGGGTTCCGCATTGCGACACGGCGAGCACGGTGCCGTCACGACCGCGTCTCGATCTGCAGCCCCGAACGAGATCTTTTTTCGGGCTTGCCCAATCCGTCGGCCGACGAGGCCCGAACTTGCGATGTCCGTTCCGGCGGCATCCCGCGGCACAAAAGTTCGTCTCGCCGCCCTCGTATTAGGAGATACGCATGTCCCTCAAGATCCGTAACACGTTCGCTGCTTTCGCCCTCGTCGCTGTACTCGGCACCACGCTCGCCGCCTGCGGCTCCGACGCACAGTCGGCCGCCACGGGCGCGGCCGACAGCATGTCGAGTTCGGCGTCGTCGGCGGCCGATACCATGTCGAGTTCGGCGTCGTCGGCGGCCGATACCATGTCGAGTTCGGCGTCGTCGGCGGCCGATACCATGACGAGTTCCGCCTCGTCGGCGGCCGACGACATGGACCCGGCAGCCAACCTCTTTGGCCCCGGCTGCGCCGACTACGCGAAGGCCAACCCCTCGGGTGACGCTTCGGTGGCCGGCATGGCAGCCCTGCCAGTGGCCCAGGCGGCCGGCGCGAACCCCCTGCTCACCACCCTAACCTCGGCCGTCTCGGGCAAGCTAAACCCGGCTGTCAACCTCGTTGACACGCTCAACGGCGGCGAGTTCACGGTGTTCGCACCCGCCGACTCTGCCTTCGCGAAGCTCCCCGCCGAAACCGTAGCCACCCTCGGCACCGAGGCTGGCGCGGAGACCCTGACCAAGGTACTGACGTACCACGTGATCTCGGGTCAGATCGCCCCCGATGCCATCGACGGCGCGCACAAGACTGTCGAGGGCGGCGAGGTCACGGTCTCGGGCACGGGCGACGACCGCACGGTCACCGACGCCAATGGTGGCCAGGCCAAGATTGTCTGCGGCGGTATCAAGACGCAAAACGCCACGGTATACCTGATCGACACGGTGCTGCGGGCGGCGCACAAGCGCCGCCCGCCACATCACGTTGCCTCGCGTGTCTCGCTTCCTCCGTCGTCGCGGTGGCCGTCGAAAAACTCTAGGCGCGCGACAGCAGAGCGGCCCGGATGTCGGCCACCGCCCGTTCGTTGCCGCAATAAAACCACGTGTAGTCCCCCACCTGCACACGATCGGCGACACCGCCCACCGAGCGCACCAGGGCCGCGCCGGGATACCAATCCCAGGGCTTCGTTGAATGCTGGGCCCATGCACCCAATCGGCCGGCCGCGACGAACGACATGTCGAGCGAGCCCGAACCCAACACGCGGAGCGTCGCGGCGGCCCCCGCCACCGCCAAAAAGGGGTTCAACACGGCAGGGTTGGGCACGGTGTCCGGGTGAATGTAGGTTGCGAGACTTAACTCCGACAGGGGCGCCTCGGCCATCGCGTCGAGCGGCTCGCCGTTCCGCGTGGCGGGGTGGTCGMCCCCGCCGAGCCACAACTCGTCCACTGCGGGATGATAGACCGCGCCCAGAATGGGCTCCTGGGCGGCATCGTCGATCAGAGCCAGGGCTGAACACCACTGCGGAATCCCGTGAATGAAGTTGTACGTGCCGTCCACGGGGTCAATCACCCACGTGCGCCCCGAACTGCCCTGGGCCGCCGCACCCTCCTCGCCGAGCACCCCGTCGCCCGGCCGTGCCACCGCCAAGCGCCGCACTAGGAGTTCCTCGGCCGCGTGATCGGCGGCGGTCACAATGTCGGAGATGTCCCGCTTGTACTGCTTGCTGAGCCCCTCTCGCAACATGACGTCTGCAAGGTTGCCGGCCTCGACCACCAGTGCGGCCGCCAAACTGTAGTCGTCAAGGTGCAGGTAGTCGGGGTCGTCGGAGTATTTCTTCTGCTTGTGCATGCCCTCCAATCTAGCGGCTGGTCGCGCACCACCGCGAGGGCTGAACCCGGCTGGGAGGAGGCCGGCGCGCGTCCCTAAAAAACCTCCGCATGGTTACCATTGGGGTCTATCGACCCCAGAGCGGCGCAGGAGGTATACGGTTGAAACGTGCCACCCACGCCTCCCCGCCCCACACGCCCACCCACAGACCCACCCGCCGGCGCCGTGCGCAACTACGTCGTCGACCCCTCCGCCAAAGCCACCGCCCTCGGCACGATGCGAGTCGGCCTCAAAAACCTCGTGCAGGGCGCCCTGCGGTATCCCAAGATCTCGGCCTTCACGTTCGGCGGCGCCATCGTCTACATGCTCGCGCAGGTCAACGCCGCCGCAGTGCTCGGCTGGGCCACCGACAACGCCATGGCAGCCTCCTTCACCGCGGGCCAGGCACAGTGGAGCGCCGTGGGAGCCGCCATCGCGCTAATCCTCGGCCTCGCCCTGGCCCGCCTCGCCGGCCTGATTGGCCGCCGCGTCGGCTCAGGGTTCCTCGGCTTCGAACTTTTCGCCGAATCCCGCCGCCGCCTCGCCGACCAGTACACGGGCCTACCCATCGGTTGGCACAAGCGACAAAACACAGGCCGCCTCATGGCGCACGTCTCGAGCGACGCCGTCTCGGCCTGGCGCGTCATGATGCCATTCCCCTTCGCCGTCGCGACCCTCTTCATGCTCGTGTACGCGTTTTGGACCATCTTTCACGCAGACGTGTTTCTCGGCATCGTCGGCGCGGTCATGTTCCCCCTCATCATCGGCGTGAACCTCTTGTACCTCAACACGCTCATGCCCCTCGTGCGTGCCGCCCAGGCCCTCGGCAGCGACGTCACCCGCACGGCCCACGAATCTTTCGAGGCCGCGAGCGTCGTCAAAGTCCTCGGTCGCGAAGACTATGAAGTCAGCCGCTTCAGCGACTCCGCGCTGCGGCTGCGCGACGCCACGCTCAAAGTGGACTACGTGCGCGCCGGGTTTGATCCGGTGCTCGACTCGCTGCCCTATGTGGGCGTGCTCGTTGTGATGCTGGTCGGCGGCTGGCGCATCGAATCCGGGGCCATGAGCGCGGCCACGCTCGTGCAGGTTGCGTACATTTTTATGATCATCGGCATGCCGATCCGCTCGTTCGGCTGGGTGCTCGCAGACCTCCCCCGCAGCGTCGTGGGGCTCTCCCGGCTGCACAACGTGTGGGACGCGCGCAGCGAACAAAGCTACGGCCTGGCCAGCGGCGGCGCCGACGGCCCCGCTGCCGTAGACCTGCACCGCGTGCATTTCGAATTCAAGGATGCCCCCGAGGCCATCGACGCGGCGGACGCAGCCGTGGCGCAGCAAGCCGGGGCAGCCCCGGTACCCGGCACCGTGGCGTCCAACCCGGACGCCACGACCACCATTTTGCGCGACTTCACCTTCGAGCTGTCGGCCGAGCCGGGTCGCAACATTGTGGCCGTCGTGGGCGCGACGGGCTCCGGAAAATCCACCCTCACCCAGATCGTGGCACGACTGCTCGACCCGCAGGGCGGGCAGGTCAGCCTCGACCAGGTGCCGCTCGACGAGTTCGGGCCAGGTGAAATCGCCAAGGATGTTGTCCTGGTATTGCAAAACGCCTTCATCTTCGACGACACCGTGAGGGCCAACCTGAACCTCGGTGAAACCTACCCGGACGACGAGTTGTGGGCTGCGCTCGACATTGCCCAGGCTAAGCAGTTCGTCGCGGCGTTCCCCGAGGGCCTCGATCACGAACTGGGCGAACGCGGTGGGTCGCTCTCGGGCGGGCAGCGGCAACGTATCGCCCTCGCCCGAGCGCTAGTTCGCAAGCCCCGCCTGCTGATACTCGACGATGCCACGAGCGCAGTCGACCCGAGCGTCGAGGCAGCGATCCTGCGCGGACTGCGCGGGGCGGTCGACGGTATGAGCCTGCTCATGGTGGCCTATCGAAAGGCCACCATCGCCCTCGCCGACGACGTCGTCTTCATGCAGGACGGTCGCATCACCGCCCGGGGCACCCACTCCGAACTCTTGCGAGACCCCGAATATGCCGCGCTCGTCAATGCGTACGACGAGGCCGCCATCGCCCACCAGATGCTCGAAACGGAACGCGCCGAGCGTGATGCGGAGGACCGCGCCGTGGCCGAGCGCGAGAAGGCCTACACCGGAGCCTTCAAGAGCGTCGCCGAGAGCATGGACACCACCGAGGCCTTCCGCGGCGACGACCCCTACGAGCCCGAGCTCGACGATGAGCCCCACCCCACCGAACCAGCCGCCTACCCCGAGACCGCGAAGCAGGAGCGCCCATGAAACAGGCCACGCTACCCGGCGATAGTCTCGTCGAAGAATCGGGTTTTGCGACCGTCAAGCGCGGGCTCCAACTCACCCCCGGCATGACCCAGGGGCTTGCCCTCACGCTCACCCTCGCCGTCGTGGCGAGCGCCGGCCGCATCGTGATTCCCGTGGCCATGCAGCGCGTCATCGACGGCGGCCAAGTCACCACCGGCACCCCCAACTTCGGCTATATCGTGCAGGCCACCATCATTGCGGTGGCGGTATTGGCCGCCACCACGGCAGCGCAGATCACCACCAACCGGCGCCTGTTTCGGTCCGCCGACACGGGTCTCGCGCAGCTTCGCATCGCCGCGTTTAAACGCGTACACGAGCTCTCGCTGCTCACCCAAAATACCGAACAACGCGGCTCGCTCGTCTCGCGCGTCACCGCCGATGTCGACCAGGTCGCGAACTTCATCTCGATGGGCGGCCTCTCCATGATGGTCGCGCTCCTGCAAGTGTTTATCGCGACCCTCATCATGCTGTGGTACTCGTGGCCGCTTGCCATCGTCATGTGGTGCATCTTCTTGCCCATGATCTTCGTGATGCGCAAGATTCAACTCCGCGTACGCGCCGCGTTCGTGGTCGAGCGCGAAACCACGGGTCAGATGCTGGGCACCACGAGCGAGGTCCTCGTCGGTGCGCAGACCGTGCGTGCCTACAACTACGGCGACGCCATGCGCACCAAGCTTTTGCAGCGCATCGACCAGGTGCGACTCGCGCAGCGACGCATCATGCGCACCAACGCCCTGAACTTCAGCCTCTCCGAACTGACCGAGGGGGTGGCGCTCGCGAGCATCATCACGGCGGGCATCGTGCTGGGCACCACCACATCGTTTCTGCCGTCGCTAACGCTCGGCCAGCTGGTCGCCTTCATCTTTCTCGTGACGCTGTTCGTGACGCCGATTCGCCTCGCGATCGAACAGCTGAGTGACGCGCAGAACGCCGTCGCCGGCTGGCGCCGAGTGCTCGGATTGCTGGCTACGCCGGCCGACGTGCCAGACCCGGAGAACGGCGTCCGACTACCGGCAGGCCCGCTCGACATATCTGTGCGCGACCTGTGCTTCGCCTACCCCGGCGGACCGCAGGTGATGCACTCGGTATCCCTCGACATCGAGGCGGGCAGCAAGATCGCGATCGTGGGGGAGACCGGCTCCGGCAAGACCACCTTCGCGAAACTGCTGACGCGGCTCATGGACCCAAGCGCGGGCGAGATCGTGATTGGCGGGGTGCCACTCACGCGCGCGACGTTCGACAGCCTGCGCCGCCGCGTCATGATGGTGCCGCAGGACGGATTCTTGTTCGACACCACCCTGGCCGAAAACGTGCGCTATGGCGCCCCCTCGGCGAGCGACGTCGACATCGAGCGCGCGTTTGCAGAGCTGGGGCTCAGCGACTGGGTGGCGAAATTCCCGCAGGGCCTGGATTCACAGGTGGGTCAGCGCGGCGAATCCCTCTCGGCGGGAGAGCGCCAGCTCGTGGCCATGGCCCGCGCCTACATCGCCGACCCCGACGTGCTCGTGCTGGACGAGGCCACCAGCGCTGTGGATCCGAGCCTCGACGTGGCGCTGCAACATGCCATCGCGGGCCTGTCGCGGGGGCGCACGACCGTCACTATTGCGCACCGACTCTCCACGGCTGAGGTCGCGGACAGCATCGTGGTGTTCGATAGCGGGCGCCTGGTCGAGCAAGGCCCACACGCCTCGCTCGTGAGCAGTGGCGGCATCTATGCCGGGCTGCACGCGTCATGGGTGGCGCAGCGGGGCCACTAGCGGCGCGGTTTTTTGGGCCGGACGCCCGCCCCCCACGTGACCGGGTCGCCTACGCGGATTTGGCCCGGCGATGGTCGTCGAGGTTGGTCGTGTTCGACACCTCTGCAGACGGATGGATGTAGGTCGCGCGGAAGTCCTGCCACTTCAGGGCGTCGCCGACGAATGAGCCCTGGACGTGCGTCGCGCCCGAAGCGAGCGCCACCTTGAATTGCTCGGGGGTGTCGATGCCGGCGAGAATGCAGCGATGCCCGCGGCTGAGGCACAGAGCCACCATAGCGTTGAGTTCGGCCGCCGCGACGGGGTCGTGGGCGATGTTCTCAGAGAAACTGGCATCGATCTTGACGAGGTCGACGCTGCGGTGGCGCATGTGCGCGAAGCTTGAGTACCCCACTCCGAAATCATCCAGCAGCAACTGAATGCCCAGTTGTTTCAGCGGTTCGAGGCGGTCCATGAGGTCGGGGTCGCTGCTGGTCTTGGTGTGCGATGAAATCTCGAGCACAAAGAGGTCAGGGCGCTTGATCTCTCGTAGTGACTCCTTGATGGAGGCGTAGGCGTCGGGTACCTCGAGCGTCAAGGGCGAGAGGTTGGCTCCCACCAGGCACATATCGACGTCTTCAGCGGGATTGTCTGGCGCCCACTCGTTGATCACCGAGATGGCCTCCTTGAGCACGATGGAGTCGATGGCGGCGCCGAGAACGCCACCCTCTGCGATGCTCGCGAATTCGATGAGGGACCACTCGCCGGCGTCGCCCTTCAAGATTCCTGCGACGGCCTCGCCGCCGGTGACTCGCTGATCGCTGAGGCGCATGATCGGTTGAAACCGCCCTTCGACGCGGCCCCCATCGAAGGCCTCGCGAATGACGCTTTCGGCCATATGGCGCCGGTCGGCCGCCTCTCGCAGGCCGTGATGGAACACGACGATGTGGTTGCCTCCGCGAGATTTCGAGTCATACATCGCCAGGTCGGCGTCGCGCATGAAGTCGTCTGCGGGCCGCTGCGCTTGATCCGTGTAGGCGAGGCCAATCGAGGCGTGGTGTTCGAGGGGTTGGCGCGCGTCCTGAATGGTGAAGGGCACCTGCAGGGTTTCGTGGACGCGGTGGGCGACTTCGACGGCGGCGTCTCCGCTCTCCAGGCCCTCGACAAGGATCACAAATTCGTCGCCCCCGAGGCGCGCCGCGAGGGAACCGGAGGGTGAGGCATCCTGAATGCGCTGCGCGACCTGTTGCAGCAGGTCGTCGCCGGCATTGTGGCCGTAGGTGTCGTTAACTCCCTTGAAATCGTCGAGGTCGATCATGATGAGGGCCGCAAAGCGCCCGGCCTCGGTGCGCTGCAGGACCTCGACGAGGCGTTCCTGCAGGTGGGTGCGGTTGGCAAGTGAGGTCAAGGTGTCGTGCAGAGCGAGGCGCTGCAGTTCGGATTGCACCTGGCGCTCGTGAGAGATGTCGAGGCCGGTGCCCCATATGTCGATGACATTACCGGCCTCGTCGAGTTCCGGGATGATCCAGACGCGCCACGTGTTCTTGCCGCCGTCAGAGCGGTCGAACTGAAAGTCGAAGGTGCAGCGTTTGCCCTCGATGAGCACCTTCAGCAGGATTTGGCCGTATACCTCGGAGCCGACGCCCGCCGCGGCAAGGAACATCTCGGTGCTGATGCGACCCTTGGGGGCAAATTCGCGGAGCACGTCTGATTGGAACGCGTCGAAGATGATTTGGTTGTTGGTGGCGTCCCAGCTCCACAGTTCGAGCTTCGCCAGTTGTTGCGCCGCGAGCAATTGCGACTCGCGGCGCTTGAGGGCGTGCACCATGCGCTGTTCTTCGGTGTGGTCGCGGGTGACGACGACGACGATCGGTTCGCCCTGGGCATTGTGAGTGGGCGTGGCGCTGACGCGGGTCCACAGTTCGAGTCCCGTCCCGGTGGTGATGTAGAGGATGTCGGAGACGACGGTCCGGTTCTCGCGCAGGGACGCGACCACGGGCACTTCGTCCACGGGCAGGGGCACGCCCGGCTTCACCCACATTTGAATGTTGAGGTCTACCAGTCGGTTGCCGATGAGTTCTTCGGGTCGGAGCCCCCCGAGCGCGGCGCCGGCGGGGTTCACCGCGAGGATGGTGAGATCGGGGCGCAAGATGAAGATGCCCTGGTCAAGGTGGCGAAACGCGATGGAGCGAAGGTCTTCGGCCTCGGCGAGCGAGCGTTGCAGGAGACAAGTGCGCACCTGCATTTCGCAATAGCGGGCGAGTAGGGCGGCTGCGCCGTGCTCGTGGGCGTGCCAGCCCAGGGGCAGGTTGGGCGGCTCCACGGTTGTCACTTCGGACGCCGCGGTGGGCTCGTTGGCCCGCCCGGCCAGCGTGGGCACGACATCCGTGAGCGTGGGGCGTTGGCTCCAGTAGGGTGTCTGAGTGCTTGGCATTTGGGCTCTGGCGCGTCTAGCGCGCGAAGCCGTGAGCGGACTGCGAATGGGGTCTTGGGGGCTGACCCGGGGATCGCTGCGGAAGTCGAGCGTCGAGAGCTCGGGGGTTGCGACGCGCAGCACCACGAAGTAGCAGGTGACGTCGTTTTGGGTTTGCAAGGGGACGAAGAGGGTGGTGACGGGATCGTCGCTGTGGGCAAGCCCCGGGAGCAGGGCGCGGCTGAGGCGGTCGTCGGCGGGGAGGCCGGTCAGGTCGCGAGGCCATTCTCGTAGCGGAGCAGTTTCGCACGGGACGAGGCCCTCCGCGTGCGTCGGCGCGTAGAAAGTGCCGGTCTCGTCCTCATTGGCAGTAGGGAAGTTGACGAATGCTACTCGGTCATTCGGAAACAGCGTGGCGAGGGCTTCGGCCGCGTCATGAAAGTAGTTTGGGAGCTGCGAATCGGCGTCGCTCAGTGCTTCGAGGGCGCGATCAAATCGATTGCGCATGCGTGCACCGCCTTATTTTCCGGATGAGTGGCACCCCACAGACACCACCTTGCTTACACAGTGTAACGAAATGTGCCATCTCGTGCAGAGGGAACTTTGCAGCAGAAATTGTGCATTTAAGAATCAGCGTCAGCTGCAAGAGTTCGGCATGCCGGAACCGCGGCGGGCGGCGCACGAGGGGGCCGGGGCGTCCGACAGGCAAAAGTATTCGTCTGATTCTGACCATTCGGTTGGATTTGCCGGATTCCCGAATAGGCTGGGGATCACAACTGCCAGCGAGACACGGGAGAGAATCCACCATGGCAAAACTCGGGGTCGGCCTCGTCGGATACGCATTCATGGGTGCAGTGCACTCCCAGGCGTGGCGCACGGCCAACAAGTTCTTCGACCTTCCCATTGACGCCGAACTGAGCGTGCTGTGCGGCCGCGACGCCGCCAAGACGAGCGCCGCAGCCGCCAAAATGGGCTGGTCCGACACCGTCAACGACTGGCGTGACCTGCTGACGCGCGACGACGTGCACGTTATCGACGTCTGCACGCCGGGCTCGACGCACGCCGAAATCTCGATCGCAGCCCTCGAAGCCGGCAAACACGTGATCTGCGAGAAGCCCCTGGCCAACACGGTCGCGGAGGCCGAGGCGATGGCTGCGGCGGCCGCGAAGGCGGCCAAGCACGGTGTGTACGCCATGGTGGGCTTCACCTACCGGCGCACGCCCGCGTTGGCACTCATGCGCCAGCTGGTGCAGGAGGGACGTCTCGGTACCATTCGGCACGTGCGGGCTCAGTACCTGCAGGATTGGCTCATGGATCCGACCAGCCCGCTCACGTGGCGCCTCGACAAGAAGCTGGCGGGCGCCGGCGCGCTGGGGGATATCGGCGCGCACATCATTGACGCGTCGCAGTTTGTGCTCGGAGAGAAGATCACGGGCGTGTCGGGGATCCTCGAGACCTTTGTGAAGGAGCGGCCGGTGCTGACGGGTGAGCTCGGCGCGGGTGGGCGGGCGTCCAATCTCGGCGGCGGAGGGGGCGCGTCCGCTGCCGGCGACGTTGAATACGGGCCCGTCACGGTGGACGACGCCACGGCCTTCACCGCGCGATTCGAGGGCGGCGCGATCGGTTCGTTTGAGGCGAGCCGGTTCGCGACGGGGCGCAAAAACGGCCTGCACCTCGAAATCAACGGCTCTGACGGCTCGCTCATCTTCGACTTCGAAGACATGAATGTCTTGCAATACTTCGACGCCCGCGAGCCCGCTGCGACCGCCGGCTACCGTCGCATCATCGTGAACGAGGCCGAGCACCCCTATGTTGCGGCCTGGTGGCCCCCCGGCCACGGCCTCGGTTACGAGCACGGTTTCACCCATCAAGTGGTCGACTTCTTGACCTGCATCGGCCGGGGTGAGCAGCCGCAGCCCAGTTTTGACGAGGGTCTCGCCGTGCAGCGCGTGATTCAGGCCGTCGAAGACAGTGCCGCCAACAGTTCCACCTGGCAAAGCCTCTAAGTTCAGCACCACCTCTCAGCATGTAGGAGATCTAAACCCATGTCACGACCCGTTACCCTGTTCACCGGCCAGTGGGCCGACCTGCCGTTCGAAGAAGTCGCTCGCCTTGCGGGCGAGTGGGGCTACGACGGCCTCGAGATTGCCTGCTGGGGCGATCACCTTGACGTGTATCGCGCCGTCGAAGACGACGCCTACGCGCAGAGCCGCCTCGACATCTTGGAAAAGAATGGCCTGAAACTGTACGCCATCTCTAACCACCTGAAGGGTCAGGCGGTCTGCGACGACCCCATCGACTTCCGTCACCAAGACATCGTCAGTGAGCGCGTGTGGGGCGACGGCGACGCCGAGGGCGTGCGCCAGCGGGCGGCCGAAGAAATGAAACTCACCGCCAAGGTGGCCCGCAAGCTCGGGGTCGACACCGTGGTCGGATTCACGGGCTCCAGCATCTGGCAGTACGTCGCCATGTTCCCGCCCGTTCCCGCCTCGGTGATCGACGCGGGCTACGAGGATTTCGCGGCCCGCTGGAACCCCATCCTCGACGTGTTCGACGGCGAGGGTGTGCGCTTCGCCCATGAGGTTCACCCCAGCGAGATTGCCTATGACTACTGGTCGACCGTCCGCACCCTCGAGGCCATCGGCCACCGCGAAGCATTCGGCCTGAACTGGGACCCCTCGCACATGGTCTGGCAGGGAATCGACCCCGTCGCGTTCATTACCGATTTCGCGGACCGCATCTACCACGTGGATTGCAAGGACACCCGCATGCGCATGGGCAACGGCCGCAACGGCATCCTGTCGTCGCACCTGGCCTGGTCCGATCAACACCGCGGCTGGGATTTCGTGTCAACCGGTCACGGCGACGTGCCCTGGGAGGATTGTTTCCGAGCGCTCAACGGCATCGGCTACACGGGCCCCATCTCGATCGAATGGGAGGACGCCGGCATGGACCGCCTCATCGGCGCCCCCGATGCCCTGAAGTTCGTGCGTTCGAAGCTGTTTGACAAGCCCGACGCCGCCTTCGACGCTGCGTTCTCGACGAAGTAACTCACGCGATTGACGTGCCGCAACGCGCGGGATGGCCACGGCCGGGCCCGCGCGTTGCGCGCGTTAGGGTTAGTCGTCGAGGTTGAGTTCGTCGGGGCCAATCACGACGGGCTGCGCAAACTTCGGCGGAATCGTGTCGCCTGACGACACGCCCCGCAGTCGCCGCGAGATCCAGGGGCCGACGTCGGCACGGGCCCACTCGGCGTCCCGGCGCAGTTGGTGTGCCCACGCTACGCGAGGTGCGGGTAGCGGACGCTCCGGTTCCTCCCCTGGTATGCCGGGTTCGAGACCCAGCGCGGCGAGGGTGGAGGCGGCGATCACGCGGTGGCCCTCGGTGGAGGGGTGGATCCGGTCAATGCCCCACATGCGTGAGTCGTACATGGGGGTCAGGCCCCACAGGTCGTGAATAAAGCAGCCGTGGCGGCGCGCAATGGTATTCAGGTAGGCCGTGTAGATCGCGACGGGTGTCTTTTTCGACCTGAACATGTGCAGGTTGCTGACGTCAAGGTGCGTCGTCATGAGTACGTCAGCGCCGGTTGACCGCAGCCGCCGCACGCAGTCTTCGACGAGTTCGGCCATCGCGTGCACGTCCGCCTTCAGGCGCAACATGTCGTTGCCACCCGCCATGAACGAGACCAGCACTGGACCCTTGGTGGCCTCATCATGCAGCATGCGCATGGCGCTGGATACCTGCTCGGTGACGATCTGCGGCAGTTTGCGGCCGCGTATCGCGAGCGAAGCGTACTCGAGTGGGGCCAGCCCTGCCTCCAGGCGGCGCCGCGACATCTCACCCGCGATGAGGTCGGCCCAGCCACGATAACGACCCGCCAGCTCGGGGAATTTCGCCACTACCTCGGGGGTGTAGGCGTCCACCATGCCCTCGGTGTAGGAGTCTCCGAGCGCAATGTAGGTGGCCCACGGGGGCACGTTGTCGGGGTCGGTGGGGGTTGCTTTCGGGGCACTCGGCTCAGAAGGATTCACCCCCCCATCTCAACACATTGTCGCGTGCGATACACCCAGTCGAAAGTCTAGGCAGGCGAAAACGGGGCCGAGGCGGGCGCGGGGACCGGGCGTCCGGCAGTGCCTATTTCACCTGCCAGTCGATGGGGGCAGCCCCCTGCGAGGTCAGCATGGCATTGACCGTGCTGAACGGACGCGAACCGAAAAAGCCGCGCGAGGCGGACAGCGGGGAGGGGTGGGCCGACGTCACGCGCGCCACGTTACCGAGCCACGGGGTGAGGTTTTGTGCGTCGCGCCCCCACAGCACGGCGACGAGGGGGCCGCCCCGGGCCACGAGCGCCTTAATGGCGTGTTCGGTGATGGCCTCCCAGCCCTTGCCTCGGTGCGAACCGGGCAACCCCGGACGCACCGTGAGCACCCGGTTTAGCAGCATGACGCCCTGCTCGGCCCAGGCGGTCAGATCTCCATGAGGGGCGGGTTCGATGCCGAGATCGTCGTGCAGTTCGCGGTAGATATTGCCGAGACTGCGGGGGAGCGGCCGGGTGTCGCGACCCACCGAAAACGACAGGCCCATGGGATGCCCGGGGGTGGGGTAGGGGTCTTGGCCGACGATCAGGACGCGAACGTTTGAGAGGGGTCGCGTGAACGCATTCAGCACGAGGGTGCCGAGGGGCAAGTAGTCGTGGCCCGCGGCGATTTCAGCGCGCAGGAAGTCGCCCATGGCGTGAATCTGGGGTTCGACGTCGGCGAGGGCCTTGGCCCAATCGGGGGCAATCAGTTCGTGCAGCGGCCTTGTCATGATGCCACTGTAGCGACCGCTCGCTTTACAATGGCAGGATGGCAGCGCAACCCGAACAGGACCTCTCTGACTTTGATCTTGCCCTGCTCGCGTTCGAGAAGCGCACCTGGCGATACGGTGGAGTGAAGCAGCAGGCCATCTTGAGGGAGTTCAATCTCTCGGAGACGCGCTACTACCAGGAGGTTTGGCGACTCATTCAAGATCCTCGGGTCGTCGCGCTGGAGCCCGCGCTCGTTCACAGGTTGCGGCGTATCGCGCTCGCCCCGACTGCACCCGCCTAACTGTGGCCGTGCGCATGAGACGATAATCAACTGCGAGCCGTGCGTAAAAGTGTTGCAACCGGCCCTCACAGTGCCAAAATGCAAGTATGGCAATAGAAACCACCGAGTACGCGCCGGACGAGTTTGACCTGAAGGCCGCCGAGGCCCAGCATCGCGGGGTGCATCGCGCCAAGGTCACTCCGTGGCAGTCGGTGCGCCCGTACTTCTTCGTCTTTGCGGGCGCAGTCTTGGTGGTGGCCGCCGCGTACATGTTCATTCGGCTCAATGATCAGGCCGTGAAGCCCGAGGCCGCGGGCAATCCCGCCGCGTCGGCGGGCGCCGCCGCCCCCGGTACGAGCACGGATGCCGCACCCGAACCCGTGCCACAGCAGACCGTGGTCGCACCCGATCCCAACGTGGCCGTGATCGTTTCGAACGCGGGCACCGTTTCGGGCATGGCTGGCAAGGTGCAGAGCGCGCTGGTCGAATCGGGCTGGAGCGTGCCGATCATCAACTCGACTCCCGTCGAGGGGGTCACGTCGTCCGCCGTGCTATACAGCGATGAGCAATTCAAGGCTCAGGCCGAGGCCGTTGCCGTGCGCCTCGGCATCGACACGGTCGAGTTGAATACCTCGATCGGTGACGCGATCAACGTGCAGATCTTGACCGAGTACGGCGATACCGTGCCGCCCGAGTCCACGACCGTTGTGACGCAGGGAGCCGAGCCTGCCGGGGCCACAGCCACCAGCGCGGCGTCCGATACACAGCCCGACCCCTCGGTGGCCGTGGCGGTCGTGAATGGTAACGGCAAGGCTGGCCTCGCCTCAACCATCGTGGGGGGCCTGCAGGCGTATGGCTGGGCTTCTGCGTTTTCCAATGGCAACACTGACCCGACACCCAACACGGTGGTGTACTACCCGGATGCTTCTCAGGAGGCCGTGGCGAAGTCGATTGCGCAGACGGTGAGCGCCTCGGCGACGGTTTCGTTGGATGCGAGCCGCGCGCAAATCACGGTGGTCGTGGGCACGGACTTCGAAGGGTAACCACATGAGGGTGGCGGACGCCGCCGGATTCGTGGCACGGGTGGCCCGCTCTTTCGGGGGCGGGCTTTGTGCTACCCGGTGCGCGTTAGGCGGTTTCGCGCACGACGACGCGGGGGCTCGGGCCCTCGGGTGGGTTGCACGAGTCTCCCGCGAGCAGTCGATCCACGCGCGCCTCGACGGGGAGGTCTTCGGGGCTGACCTGGTTCACCGTCGTGAGTTGCGGGTGTGACCAAGCAGCGGCGGCGACGTCGTCGATTCCCATGATGGCAAGGTCGCCCGGTAAGCGCAGGTGGGCGCGATGGGCTGCGTGAATCAGCCGCAGGGCGACGTCGTCGTTGTAGGCCGCAAGAGCAGTGACGCCGGCCTCGCGTAGTTCGCTGACGAGGGTCGCGGAGTCGTCGAGGCCGTGCGGGAGCGTCGCGGTGCGAAGTCGAGCCCCGTGCGCGGTGGCGGTGGCGTGGGCGGCGGCTTCGCGCCAGGCGGAGAGGGTCGCGAGTTCGGTTTCGCGGGGGCCAAGGTAGGCGATGTCGCGGTGCCCGCGGGCGATGAGGTAGTCAAGCTGCACGCTGGCGGCGCCACGGATCTGCCGTTCGAGGGACCAGGGGCTGTCGGCGGGGCTGAGGCTCGCGAGGTGTCGTACACCCGCGCGGAGCAGGGTGTCTTGGATGTCTGCGGGTAGGTCGGTCATGGTGATGACGACATCGGGAACCACCGAGAGCGAAAGCGACTTGAGAAGAGAGCGGTCGCCTTCCCCGCGCGTGAGCTGGTCGACGATGGGCACATAGCCGCGATTGCGGAACACCTCGGCGAGGTCGTGGGCGAGATTGCTGAGCACCTCGCTGAGGGGAACGTCGGAGATGTCGATGACGACGAGGTTGGAGCGACCGCGGGCAAGGGCCTGCGCGGACGCGCTGGGGATGTAGCCAAGGTCGTCGGCGGCGCGCAGGACCCGGTTGCGTGTGGACTCAGGGATGGTCTGGCCCGCGGTGCGGTTGAGCACGTAGCTGACGGTGGCGCGGGAGACGCCGCTGAGGCGGGCCACGTCGGCTGCGGTGGCACGGCGTTGTGATGCGGTCGGCATGGGGAATATTGTGCCACAGATTACTTGCGCGGGTAAGTGGAGATGGAATATGCTCATCGCACAACAACTTACGCGCTTCAGCATTGGGCGCGATCGCCTCGAAGGAGTGGCCTCATGAGCATTAGCGATCAGGTGGGAAGCACCGCCGCCCCCCGCGTCACCGAACCTCCCGTGGTACGCACGGGCAGTATCGTGGCGTTCCTCGCCGCGTACCTCGGCGCGTTCCTCATCATCATCGTGCCCATCAGCATCTCTCTCGCCGTCAAGGTCGCCGAGATCGCCCCCGACAACAAAGAAGGCGCGCTCGGCACCATCAGCGCCGTGGGCGCCCTGCTCGCCCTGCTCGGCAACCCCGTCTTCGGCGCCCTCAGCGACCGCACCACGTCGCGCTTCGGCATGCGCCGCCCCTGGGTGCTCGGCGGCACCCTCGTGAGCGTCGCCGCGCTGATCGGTTTGGCCTTCGCCGAGAGCGTTTTCGTCGTCGGAGCCCTGTGGGCGGTCACGCAGCTCGCCCTCAACGCCGTGCTCGCCGGCCTCGCGGCCTTCATCCCCGACCGCGTTCCAGAATCTCAGCGCGGCAAAGTCTCCGGGTTCACGGGCATCGCCCAAAACCTGGCCCCCCTCGTCGGTATCGTCGTCGCCAACCAGGGTCTCAACGCGGGCTTCGGCACGCCGGGTCTGTTTATTCTTCCCTCCCTGCTCGGCCTGGTCCTCGTTGCGGTATACGTCGTCTCGGTGCGTGACCGCGTGCTCTCGCCCAACCTCAAGCCGCCGTTTAGGGCCGCCGACATCTACGGGGTCTTCATCTTCAACCCGCGCCAGAACCCAGACTTCGGCTGGGCCTGGATCGGCCGGTTCCTCATCATCCTGGCGTACTCCTTCACGACCACCTACCAGGTGTACTTTCTCACCGACCGCTTCGGCTACGACGTCAAAGAGGTCGCCAATGTGCAGCAACTGCTGCTTCTCGTGTCGGTGGGTGCGCTCACCCTGAGCGCCGCCGTCAGCGGCTTCATTAGTGACAAGACCGGCAAGCGCAAGGTGTTCGTGTTCATCGCCTCGGCCATCATGGCGGTCGGAGCCGCGCTCTCCGCGTTCTCGTTCGACCTCTGGCTCTACGTCATCGCCGCCGCGATCACCGGAGCCGGCACCGGCGCGTACTTCGCGGTCGATCTCGCACTCGTCACCGACGTGCTGCCCGACAAAGAGTCCGCCGCCGCCAAAGACATGGGCGTCTTCAACATCGCCAACGCGCTGCCCCAGTCCATCGCGCCCGCCATCGCTCCCGGCCTGCTTGCCATCGGCGGGGTCGGCGGCAACTATGTGGCGCTGTTTCTCGGCGCCGCAATCTCCGCCATCCTCGGCGCGATTACAGTCATTCCCATCAAAAAAGTCCGCTAGCCCTTCCGTCCTTCGCTTACTCAGGAGCCCTCATGCATTCCGCCATCGCACGCCTCACCCTCGACCAGAAGGCCGCGCTCCTCTCGGGCGCCAGTTTCTGGAGCACCCTCTCCATCCCTGAAGCCGGCATCGACGCCGCCGTACTGACCGACGGGCCACACGGCGTCCGCTATCAAAAAGAAACCGGCGACCACCTCGGCATCAACGATTCCGAGCCCGCCACCGCGTTCCCCACGGCCGCCGCCACCGGCTCGACCTGGGACCCGGCCCTGCTCGAGCGCATGGGCGAGGCCCTGGGGCGGGAGAGCCGCGCGCTTGGCGTCGACGTGCTGCTCGGCCCTGGCGTCAACATCAAGCGGTCGCCCCTGTGCGGACGCAACTTTGAGTACTTCTCCGAGGACCCAACGCTGGCCGGGGCCCTCGGCGCCGCGTGGGTACGGGGCGTCCAATCGCAGGGCGTGGGCGCGTCGCTCAAGCACTTCGCCGCCAACAATCAAGAGACCGAGCGCATGCGCGTGAGCGCGGAGGTCGACGAGCGCACCCTGCGGGAGATCTACCTCCCCGCGTTCGAGCAGACCGTCAAAGAGTCGCAGCCCGCCACCGTCATGTGCTCCTACAACCGCATCAACGGCACCTACGCCTCGGAGCATCCGTGGCTGCTCACGCAGGTGCTGCGCGAGGAGTGGGGCTACCAGGGTTACGTAGTGAGCGACTGGGGCGCCGTGAACAACTCGGCCCGCGCCGTCGCCGCGGGCCTGGACCTCGCGATGCCCGCCGGCACGCAGCACGCGCCAAAGATCGTCGCGGCGGTCGCCGCCGGTGACCTCGATGAAGCCGTGCTCGATCGCGCGATCGACCGCATTCTCACGGTGCACGAGGGCCTGCGCGCCCGCCAGGCCGAGGTCGCCAGTTCGGTCGACGCCGCGGCGCACCATGCGCTTGCCCGCGAGGTGGCCGCGGCAGGTACCGTGCTGCTGGTCAACGACGGAATCCTGCCTCTCGACCCCGCCTCCACTGCCTCGATTGGCGTGATCGGCGAATTCGCGCGCACCCCGCGCTACCAGGGTGCGGGCAGTTCGCATATCGTGCCCACCCAGCTTGATAACGCCCTGGACGCCCTGGTGGCCACGTCGGCCGGGCAGGTCACGTTCGCCCCGGGGTTCCGCCTCGATGGTGACGAAGACACGCTGCTCGTGCAGGAGGCCGTGGCCGTCGCGAGCCAGAGTGATGTCGTCGTGCTGTTCCTGGGCCTGCCGGACGCCGAGGAGTCGGAGGGCTTCGACCGCACCCACCTGAACCTTCCCTCGGTGCAGCTCGAACTGCTCGATGCGGTGCTCGCCGCGAATCCCCGGGTGGTGACCGTGCTCAGCAATGGGTCGGTCGTCGATCTCGGCGCGCTCGCGGGTCGAATGCCAGCCGTGCTGGAGACCTGGCTGGGTGGCCAGGCGTCCGGAAGCGCGACCGTGGACGTGCTCTTCGGTGCCGCGGAGCCGGGCGGTCGTCTAGCCGAGACGATTCCGGTTTCGCTCGCCGACACTCCCGCGCACATCAACTGGCCCGGCACGCCCGAGTCGGTGCTGTACGGCGAGCGCCTCTACGTCGGCTACCGCTGGTATGACACGGTCGGCCGCGACGTGCGGTTCCCCTTCGGGCATGGCCTTTCGTACACGACGTTTGCGCTGAGCGACGTCGCGGTTGACCTGCCGGATTCGACGCAGCCGCAGGCCACCGTCGCGGTGACTGTCACGAACACGGGAGCTCGCACGGGCTCTCACGTCGTGCAACTGTACGTGCGCGACCTCGAATCGACACTCGATCGCCCCGCGCAAGAACTCAAGGCGTTCGCCAAGGTGACCCTCGAACCCGGGCAGAGTGAGCGCGTGCTGCTGAGCCTGGACGCGCGGGCGTTCGCTTTCTGGGGCCGCACGGGTTGGGTGGTTGAGCCGGGCACCTTCGAGCTCGCCATCGGTCATTCGTCGCGTGACATCGTGGCCGTGGAGACCATCGAACTGACGATGGAACCCGTGATCGAGCCGCTGGGCGAGGATGCGACCTACGCCGATTGGGTGGCTCACCCGGTGGGCGCCCAGGTGCTGGCCGATGCGTTGCAGTCCATCGGGGGTTTCGTGTCGCAAACCATGGCGAACGACCCCGATCTCGCCAAGCTGCTCGAGTCGGTGCCGCTGCGCACGCTGCTCGGTTTCGGCGGAGATGTTGACGGTGAGGTGGCGGCTGCCGAGCTCACGAGCCGTGCCAACGCGGCCCTCGCGGCGTCCGCGGCGGCCCCCGCCAACTCGGAGACGGGTTGGGAGTCGGCTGCCGAGGTCGAGGTGACCGGAAAGCGAGTTTCGAACCAGCGCACGCGCGCGAATTAGCCCGCGCATCCATCGGTTGCGCAGGCTCTATGAGTGGAGAGTCGCCGCCGCTGTGGTGACGTGATGAACGCGAGGCCGTCCCTGAGGGGCGGCCTCGCGGCATGACATTGACATCCATCGATGTATCGAAGATAACTCCTTGGCGCCAATAATTACTCTAAGTTCGAGTTGCATACCTATTGTGACGAATGGACGATGTAGGTGAGCCGAATCTACCGCTTCGGAGGAACCACATGCCCGCTCGCCGCCTACATAGCTCCCTCACCGCATCGGAGCAACGCTGATGTGCGCAATGGCGAGCGTGGGCGCTCGCGGGTTTGCCGATGACAAGGTGCGCCCCTGGCTGGCGGCGCTGGCCGTCATCACCGTCGCGACGACCACCATCCTCTATGTTGATGGCCGCGACTCCGCCCGCGCTTACAGCGCCGCGAGCGTCTCGAGTAGCGAGGGGCGCGCGACGCGAAACACGACTGTAGTGGTGGACGGCATCGAATACTACGTCGGCGCAGTCACCTCGCTGCCGCCCGCCATCGACGAGGTCGGCTCGCGCGCGCACCCCCGTGGCAAATGGGTGGGTGTCGCGGTGACGATTACGAATCCACATGTGGACGACTACAACGTGGGCTCGTGGGGGGTCGCCGTCGTCGATGATGAGGGCGTCACCTACGCGATTGACCGACTAACCACTCAGAAGGTTGCGGACCTCGCGGGCACCAGCTTCAACTGGTGGAGCACAGTGCGGCAGGGTACGGCCGTGGCGGGCAAGCTGTACTTCGATGTGCCGCGCGAAGCCCACCTCGTCTCGGTGCGCCTAGGCACCGGCCAGCGCGGAGAGTCTCTCGATCTGCCCCTGTATTAGGGGCTTAGGGCTAGCCTCCCGAGGTGGGCTGAGCGAGCCTGCCCAACGCGTTGACGAGGGCCACGTTACTGTCCACGTTCGCCTTGCGATACACCATGTCGAGATGTTTTTTCACGCTGCTCTCGCTGAGATTCATGGCCGCCGCAGCCTCCTTCTTAGTGAGGCCGCGGCAAATCAGGCTGGCCGTGGTTTGTTCCCGCTCGGTCAATGAGCCCCAGATGATCTCTGCACGAATCTCGCGGCGCAGCAGGTCGTGGTTCTTGAAGGCCTCGAAGGCCGCAGCCGTCACATCGCTATCGAAGGCCCGGCCGCCCTCCATCACCTGAAGCAACTGGGGGATCAGCGTTTCGGACGCCCTAATTTTGAGCGCATGCCCGTGCGCTCCCAGCCTGACGCTCGACTGGGCGTAAGCAGGAGTGTTGAACGCGGTCATAAAAACGACCCGGCAATGCGGCGCGACCTCGGCGAGTTCGAGCGCCGTTTCGATACCACCAAGGGGCGACATCTCAATATCAAGCACAGCAACGTCGATAGCGTCGCGAAGCACCGCGGCCGCCACCCCCGTCCCGTCGCTGAAATCATCACGCACGACAACGAATCGCTCATCGGCGCGAATAATGTTGCCGATGATGGTGCGTTCGTAGGTCTCATTGTCGGCCAGCAGAACTCGATAGGGGGGCACGGGCACTCACTGCGATTCGGGCGTGTGCGCCGCAACGAGGGTAGGGCGGGGCGCAAACGGCGTGGAATGGGGCTGGAATCAGCGCCCCACCTGCGACATTCTATGCGGTACGCACCTCATGCGGCGGCGGTGGCCGCGCTCATCCACGGAAGCCGCGCCTCGACCACGAAGCGCCCGTGCACGTCTAAGCCGATTGAACTCGTGCCGCTGAGCAAATGCACTCGTTCTTGGATCCCAATCAACCCGCGACCCGAGGGGACCGCCGAAGCGGGAACCGAGGCGTCCACCTGATTGGCGATCCGCAACGTCACGCCGGATTCTGCGGTGGCGTTCACCGTGATCGAAACCGGCCTCCCGGGAGCGTGTTTGGTGCAGTTCGTGATGGCCTCTTGCACGATGCGATAGACGCCAGCTTGCAGGATAGGGCTCATGCTCTCGGCACCAGCGATCACGATGTTTGAGCTCACAATGGTGCCGCTGCGATCGAGTTGGGCGACCAACTCGGCTACTCCCGCGATGCGATCCCGATTGACGCCGCCACCCTGGCTGAGGCGCTCGGCGAGGGCCCCCGGTTCGCGCAGCAAACTGATGAGGTCGGAGAGGTCCTTGTGGGCCTTGACAAGAGTGGCTTGACTGCGGCCCACCACCTCGTTAGCGCTCGCCATCGACTCCGGTGGCACCACCCGCCGCAGCACGGCTCTCAGCTCTTCTTGCTGCAGCGACAGCATAGAGAGTTGAGACGCCAGCCCGTCATGCGCTTCGCGTGCCAGCAGTTCGTGTTCCTGCTGTCGCGCGACCTTCTGTTGCAGGCCGCCCACTGCTTCACTCGCGCGGTCGGATTGGGCCTTGCGCAGCTTCGCCGTGGTCGCGAACCGCATGGCGAGGCCGGTGGCAGCAGAGACGATGATCGCGAGCATTCCCACCGTGATGCTGGTAATGGCCGAGATGTCGGCCGCCTGACCCAGGGCGTCATCGCCCAGAAATACCGCGAGGGCCGACGGGCTACTCGGGCGCAGTGAGTCAAAGAAAACCAGAAGGGTGGCGAGCGCTCCGGCAGCGGCGGCCCACAGGGCGTCCGACCGTTCGCGTTGCCGCGCGAGCACCGTCGCCCCCGCGATGCACAGCAGGGGCAGACACATCTGCGTCACGATCGCCACCGCGAGGGTCGCCCACAACACGCGGCGCGGGTGCGCGCGCAGTTGCGTGCCGGCGTAAATGGCCACCGCGAGTACGGCGATCATGCACAGCGTGCCCACGGTCGTGAACTGCGAGTTGCCATTCGGCCCCACCGTTTCGAAACCTCGAGCCATCGCGTTGTACCCGGCGTCGAAGGTCTCCACGAGAAAAAGGCCCGCCGTCAGGAGGATGCTCACGAGCACGCTCGAGGCGCGTTTCAAAGTCGAAGAGGTCTGCACCCTGCGATTTTACGGTGTGTTTCCCAGGCTTATGAGTGGCCGAACGGGCACAGGGGGGTGACCGTTCGGCCACCATAACTGGGCCGAACGCCCACTTATGGTGAATCGGCCCCCGGGCCAGACTGGCACTGTCGTATTCCATTCCACTGAAAAGGAACCTCATGGCCAAGCAGACCCCGCCGCCGCCGCTGCCCCAGTTCGACCCCAGCCAGCCGCCGCCGCAGGTGCAGTACGTGCAGGTGGCACCGCCCAAGAAGCCGTTCTACAAGCGCGTGTGGTTCTGGCTGCTTGCCATCATTGCGGTGATTGTGATCGTCTCGGTGGCCGGTCAGGGTGGCGATAAGCCGACGACCGCGACGCCCAGCGGGGCTGCGAGCAGCGGCCCCGCCGCGCCCGCCGAGTCTGCCGCCCCGGCCGCATCGGGCGACCAGACGGTTGGGCTCAACACCCCCGTGACATCCGGCGACTTCGAGTTCACGGTGAGCGAGGTCAAGCAGGGCCCCGACACGGTCGGCAGTGAATACCTGAACCAGAAGGCGCAGGGTACGTACATGATCGTGACGCTCTCCGTGAAAAACATCGGTAATGCGCCGGAGTACTTCCTCGATAGCTCCGTGAAACTGGTGAACACGGCGGGCCAGGAATTCTCGAACGATTCGACGGCGGCCATCTATGCCTCGACGGGTGGCGATGCCGTGTGGCTCAAGGAGATCAACCCCGGCAACTCGGTTTCGGGTGACCTGTACTTCGATGTGCCGGCCGGTTTCGAGGCGGCCGCGGTGAAGTTGAGTGGTCCCGGGTTCTTGGACGGCAGCATCCAGGTTTCCGTGAAGTAATGCGGCCGGACGCCGGGTGGGCCCGAACCAGCCCACCCGGCGTCGGGTGCCCGGCCGACCTGGCCACGCGCGCGTCCGGTGTTCGCCCCGGGAAGATTTCACCCATTCTTTACGCCCGAAATTAGCACTCTCCCCCTGAGAGTGCTTATGCTGTCATTAGCACTCTCCTAGAGAGAGTGATAATGAACTGAAGGCAGCGAGCGAGACCCGCGGTGCGCGAGACAGGAACGCGCGTCGCACGGTCGTCCGTCGCGGGCGCTCGCCACCGCGACCCGATATCGGGAAGGTCACATCCAACAATGGCTAAGATCATTGCGTTCAACGAAGAGGCTCGCCGCGGCCTCGAGCGAGGCATGAACGCCCTCGCTGACGCGGTCAAGGTGACGCTCGGCCCCAAGGGCCGCAACGTCGTGCTCGAAAAGAAGTGGGGCGCCCCCACGATCACCAACGATGGTGTCTCCATCGCCAAGGAGATCGAACTCGAAGATCCCTACGAAAAGATCGGCGCCGAGCTCGTCAAGGAGGTCGCCAAGAAGACCGACGACATCGCGGGCGACGGCACCACCACGGCCACCGTGTTGGCTCAGGCGCTCGTGCGCGAGGGACTGCGTAACGTGGCAGCGGGCGCAAACCCCATCGCACTCAAGCGCGGCATCGAGAAGGCCGTCGAGGCGGTCACGGCCGAGCTCATGAGCGCCGCCAAGGAAATCGAAACTAGCGAAGAAATCGCTGCTACGGCAGGCATCTCCGCGGGCGACTCCTCGATCGGCGAGCTGATCGCTCAGGCGATCGACAAGGTCGGCAAAGAAGGCGTCATCACGGTTGAAGAGTCGCAGACCTTCGGCCTCGAACTCGAACTCACCGAGGGTATGCGTTTCGACAAGGGCTACATTTCGCCCTACTTCGTCACCGACGCCGAGCGCCAGGAAGCCGTCTTTGAAGACCCCTACCTGCTGATCCTCAACTCGAAGATCTCGACGGTCAAGGACGTCCTGCCCCTGCTCGAAAAGGTCATGCAGTCGAGCAAGCCGCTCGTCATCATCGCCGAAGACGTTGAGGCCGAGGCGCTCGCCACGCTCATCGTCAACAAGATCCGCGGCACGTTCAAGTCGGTTGCCGTCAAGGCCCCGGGCTTTGGCGATCGTCGCAAGGCCATGCTGCAAGACATCGCTATCCTCACGGGTGGCCAGGTCATCAGTGAAGAGGTCGGCCTCAAGCTCGACACCGCTGGTCTCGAACTCCTCGGCCGCGCCCGCAAGGTCGTTGTCACCAAGGACGAAACCACCATCGTTGAGGGTGCTGGCGAGCAGGACCAGATCGAGGGTCGCGTGAAGCAGATTCGCGCTGAAATCGAGCGCAGCGACAGCGATTACGATCGTGAAAAGCTGCAGGAGCGCCTCGCGAAGCTGGCTGGCGGCGTGGCCGTCATCAAGGCCGGCGCCGCGACCGAGGTCGAACTGAAGGAGCGCAAGCACCGCATCGAAGATGCCGTGCGTAACGCGAAGGCGGCCGTCGAAGAGGGCATCGTCGCCGGCGGCGGCGTGGCCCTGATCCAGGCGGGCGCCAAGGCGTTCGACACGCTGGCACTCGAGGGTGACGAAGCCACGGGCGCGAACATTGTGCGCGTCGCGATCGAGGCACCCATCAAGCAGATCGCGGTGAACGCGGGCCTCAACGGCGGCGTCGTCGTCGAGAAGGTGCGCCACCTGCCCGTGGGCCACGGCCTGAACGCGGCCACGGGTGAGTATGTCGACCTGCTCGCTGCGGGCGTCAACGACCCCGTCAAGGTGACGCGCTCGGCGCTGCAGAACGCAGCCTCGATCGCAGCCCTGTTCCTCACCACCGAAGCGGTCATCGCGGACAAGCCCGAAAAGGCTGCCCCGGCTGCTGGTGGCGACGAGATGGGCGGCATGGGCGGTGGCATGGGCTTCTAAGCCCCTCCTCAACTCGTCAATCTGACTACACTGGGCGGTCCCGCAAGGGGCCGCCCAGTTGTCGTGTGGCGGGCGGGGCTCGCGGGTGCTGGCTTGGGGGCGCGGGGTGAACACGACGCGGCGTTTGGGGGCGTCGGCGCGTAATCTAGTGGCATGACGACTCCACGACAGCAGCCTGCGCAGGACCTCGAATCACTGTCAGACATGTTGGGGGCTTTTGGCCCGTGTGACGCGCTGGACCTGCACCTGATGGCTCTGTTGGGTGCCGATGAGCAAGAGCATGAGGCGGCGCTGGACTACCTCGATTCGGCAGTCATCTATGAGGGCACGCCGTTTCCGGTGACGGCGGCGGCGGGCACCGCGGTGGCCGAGCTGCTAAGTGACCCGCGTTCCGAGGCGGTGCGACCCGAACTGTTACGCTTCATTCAGATGGTGGCCGAGTGCGGTACCCAGTTCGATGCGGACCTCGTCACACTGAAGAATTTGGCGGCGGTCGAGGGCGTGCCGGACGCCGTGAGTTCCGCAGTGGCGGCATTTCGAACCACCGGAAGCATGTCTGCGATAGATGCACTTTTTGAAAATGAAGAAATGGCGGACGCCATTTTGGCCCGTAGTATTTTGAGTTGCGTTGACGCGGCCCCGGCGCTGCGCAGGAGCGTTGAGCCTTTCGCCGACGACGACGATGACCTCGTGCGGGATGCGGCACGTTCGGCTTTGGAAGAAATAAGTCTTTTAGTTCGGCAGTATGCCTAAATATCCTGGTGGCGGGTTTAATGCTGAAATTGGTTAATACCTAACCAAATGCTGTGTTTTATTAGTTTGCCTATTCTTTGTTCACTTTGAGTCGCCGCATCGCTACGCTGAAACTGCGTTTGACGATGAACGGGGGCGGCCAATCATGCAACAGTCAAAACACGCATTACTGGAACTTCCAGGGCAATATTCGGTCAGTGATGCCTTTGCGATGCTCGCCCACGAGCCGCACACCGGCACCCGGCTCAGCACCTACACCGACGCGTGGGTGTACAAGGCTTGCGCGGTAGTAGATCTGGTGCACTTCGGCCACGTGGCCATCGACGAGAACCGCCTGCGGGTGCAGTTGAAAGCGGTCAACGGCGACGACGATATCGCGGCAATGATGCTGCACTCCCTCGAACTTTCTGGTGAGCCACTCGACGTGTGCTTCGTGGTGCAAGACCTTGAGGTGGGCGGTGCGCTCGAAGATGTTGTTCTCGATTCGCTGGTCCGCCGCGGCGTGATGACCGAGGTGCCGGGGTCATTCGAGGAGGGGCGCCGGGTGCGCGCCGCATACCTTGAACAGCGCGAACAGGTCTTGGGCCTCGTGCAATCGGTGTTGCGCGAAGATGTGCTTCCGGACGTGCGCCTGGGTGGCCTCATCATGCTGATGGACTACTTCCATGTGCTGCCTCAGTGCACGGGCATGCCCCGCCGCCACTATGAGCGGGCCCTCCTCAAGATGCGTTCCCTCGACTGGTTGCCGGCTCGCCGACGCCAGGCCGAAGCCGTGACGCGACAGCAATTGGGGCAGTTGCAGCGGGCCTTCACGGACGCTGTGGTGTGCGCGGCGGGTTAACCTACGTGGGTGACCCTGTTCTTCGACCCGCCCCGGTGGCCGCGCCACGGCAAACTCTGGGGCCACCTGATCAGTGACTCGGCCGTCGACGAATTGCACGCGGCCGCTCGCGCCCTAGGCATTCCCCCCCGAGGCTTCGACCGCGATCACTATGACGTACCCGCCGAGCTGCGCGACAGCCTGCTCGCGCTGGGCGCCGTGGAGGTCACCAACGCCGACTTAATCAAGATCCTGCGCGCCAGTGGGCTGCGTGTCACCGCCAAGCAGCGCCGGGAATCCTCATGAGCAGTAACAGCTAGCGCGAGCGGTCCATTTTGTTCGAAGGCGCAATCCCTTCACAGCGCCCGCCCAGTATCCTCAGAAAAGATGACGGGATAGGCGCGCGCCTCCGGAACGGTTGGGCGCCGCCTTTCATCGCACCACTGCTGTCGTTTAGAGGTTTTTCATGTCTGATCCCGCGGAGATTCTGGTTGTCGATGACGACGACTTCCTGCTTGACTTTGTCGCCACGTCGCTCAAGTTTGCGGGCTATGCCGTCCGCACGGCCCGCGACGGCCAGGCAGCACTCGACGCCATCGCAGAGAAGCGCCCCGACGCGGTGATTCTTGACGTCATGATGCCGCGCCTCGACGGTCTCGGCGCGTTGAAACACATTCGTCACAACGAAACCGGCCACCTGCCGGTTTTGATGCTGACGGCACGCGAAGACGTCGATTCGCGCGTCGAGGGGTTGTCGCTGGGAGCCGACGACTACCTCCCCAAACCGTTCAGCCTCGATGAGTTGGTGGCACGGCTCACCGCGGTGCTGCGCCGCTTCCAGGAGCCCGAACCGGTACGTCGCATGGCCCTGGGCGACCTCGAGATTCTCGAGTCAAGCCGTGAGGTGTGGCGTCGCGGTGTCCACATCGACCTGTCACCCACTGAATATGACGTTCTCATCGAGCTTGTACACAACGCTGGCAAGGTGATGAGCAAGTATGACCTCCTCATGAAGGTGTGGCGGCACGATTTCGGCGGTGAATCTACCGTGCTCGAGAGTTATATGTCGTATCTGCGGCGCAAGCTCCACGCCGATGGCCCGCCTCTGATCCACACCGTTCGAGGATTCGGCTATGTCCTACGCCCCGTCGAGGCGTCTGCGTGAGCCTGCGCCGGCGTCTCATTGCGTTGCTGCTGGCCGTCACCGTGGTGGGCCTGGTGGCGGCCGCGCTCATCGTAAATGCGATCGTCGGCATCGCGCTGAATTCCCGCGCTGAAGCTCAATTGTCGGCCGCCGAGGTGCGTGCCAACACCGGGTTTCTGCAGCTCGACGATCAACCTCTAGACACTCCGGATCACCATAAGGAAGACCACGAGGCACCGTACCCGGGTGATGCAGGCCCGATGGACCCGGGCGGCACCACAGCAATTCTCTTTGACTCCAGCAATGCGCTCGTGAGCCGTGAAGACCCCCCGTTTGCGTCGCGATTCGACGAGAGCAGGATCCCCAACTCGGTGCTGAAGGAGGCGCGCGCAGACCCCGATGACGCCGTCCGGTTTACCGTTGGCGACTACCTGGGCGACGCCAAGCAAATAAACGCCAATGGTGACGTGGCGGTAACCCTGGTTTCGACGAGCGGGAGCGCAGACACCATGCGCCTGCTCGTCCTCACCGAAGTTGCAGTGGGGGCGGGTGTGCTGCTGCTCGTGTGGGCAGGCTCGTCACTCATCATCCGAGTGGGTCTGAAACCCCTGCGCGACATGGCAAGCACGGCGGACAGCATCGCTGCTGGCGACACCTCTCTACGACTTTCGAGAGGCGGTGGCCAGGAGGTGGATCGCCTGGCCACCTCGCTTAACTCGGCCTTCGAAGCGCGCGACGCCAGCGAGGCTCGTTTGCGCACTTTTATTGCGGACGCCAGCCATGAATTGAGGACGCCGCTGACCTCCATTCGCGGTTACGCGCAGTTGGTGGAACGCGGAATTGTGACGCGGCCCGAGGACATCCGCAACGCCGCGGGACGCATCGAGAAGGAGTCGTCACGACTCGGCGGCATGGTCTCGACGCTGCTCTCGCTCACGCGCCTCGACTTGGGCCGCAGCATTGACCGCAAGCCGGTGGAACTGACCGTCTTAGCGTCGGATTCGCTCGCGGACGCGCGGGTCGGGGACCCCCAGCGCACGTACACGCTGCAGGCGCGCTGTTCGGCTCCGGTGCTTGGCGACGAGGCGCAACTGCGTCAGGTGCTGAGCAACCTCCTCGGTAATGCTCGCGACCACACGCAACCCGGTACCGCTGTGAGCATCGACATTCACGCCGAGGGCGATGACGTGGTGCTGGACGTCAAGGACCATGGCCCGGGAGTTCCGGAGCAGTTCAAAGACAAGATCTTTGATCGCTTCTTCAGGCTCGATGTGGCGCACGGGCGAAACGACAAGGGTCACGGTGGCCTCGGACTATCGATCGTGCAGGCGATCGTGACGGCCCATGAGGGCTCAGTCGAAGTGCTCGACACCGATGCGACCGCCGCCGAAGGCTGCACGGGTGCCACATTTCGGATCCGGATCCCCAGGGCCCCCGGAACGAGCGTGGGTGTCGACGATGACGAATCTTATGACGAGGCGTCGCCAGCGCGCGACGACTAATAGGCCCCGGCAAGGCGGGCGCGCGCACGGTGGCCGAAGCCACCGTGCGCGCGGGGTTCACTCCTGCAAGATCAGGACGGTGCGAACATCCGGGTGTTCAACATTTCGACCTCGGCGTACGCGGCGGAGGCATTCTTCAACGCTTGATCGATGGCGTCGAGGTTGGTGAAGACCTGGTCTTGGGTGGTCTTCCACTGGGCCATCAGACCGTTGAAGGCTTCTGCCGCGCCGCCACTCCAACTGTTGCGCAGATCGTTGAGATCGGCCATCAGGCTGGTCACCGACGCGCGCACCTCCTGGCTGGTGACGGCGCACTTCGCGGCGGAGGCGTTGACGCGTTCGGCGTTGACAGCAAACGTGCTCATGAGAGATTCCTTTGTGAAGGGGGATAGGAGACTTCACAGTAGGCGGGGTATCACGTTCAGCGAGTAAACCCGCGTGCTCCAGGGGAAGGCTCGACGAGTCGTCGGCGAGCCGTGGACGGCAGAGAGGAGGCCTATGAGCCGAGGAGGGCCGAGGCGTCCTGACCGCGCGTATCGTAGGCGGGAATCTCGAGCCGGAACGTGGCCCCACCCCCCGGCGTCGGATTCACGGCAATACAGCCGTGGTGCGAGGTCACGATGGAATCTACGATCGCGAGGCCAAGGCCCGCCCCGCCACCACGACCACGGCCCTCACGCACACGAGACGAATCGGTGCGGTAAAAGCGCTCAAACACCTTACGCGCATGCGACGGGTCGATGCCCGGGCCATGGTCGCGCACCTCGAGCACCGCCACCGGCCCCGGCTCGCCCCGAGAGTTAACGGGAGCCACGCCCACGGCGAACTCGACGGGCGTACCGGCCTCCGTGTGACGAGCCGTATTGCCCATCAGGTTGGTGACGACCTGGCGCAGCATGTTCTCGTCACCCACGGCATAGCAGGGCCGCACCTCGTCCGATTCGAGGAGTGCGGTAACCCTCACGCGCCGCGTGGGGTCGAGTGCCCGCAGGTCACCCGAGGCGTCCGTCGCGAGCACGGTGAAGTCAACGGGCTGCAGCGAAACCGGTTCGGGCTTCTCGTCGAGTCGCGCGAGCCGCAGCAGGTCTTCGACCAGCGAACCCATGCGGATCGCCTCGTCCTCGATGCGCCGCATCGCCGAGGTCACGGCATCATTATCTGGCAACGCCCCAATGCGGTGCAGTTCGCCAAAGCCCCGGATGGCTGCGAGCGGCGTGCGCAGTTCGTGGCTCGCATCGGCGACGAAGCGACGCATGCGTTCCTCGGAGCGCATGCGATCAGCGAACCCCATTTCGATCTGCATCAGCATTTCGTTGAGGGAGTCGCTCAGTCGGGCAACCTCAAGCGACGTATTCGTGGTGGGCACGCGGCGTGAAAGGTCACCCGCCGCGATATCCGCTGCGGTCTTTTCAACCTCGCGCAGCGGTCTGAGCGACCGGTGGGTCGCATACCCGCCGATGATGATGCCCAGGGTGACCACGATGACGCCGACCACGATGATCAACAGCGTAAGTTCCTGCACGGTCGAGTGGGTGTAATCGAGCGGCAGCATGAGGGTCACGGTGACGGTCAGGATGCCCGTGAATTCGCCCTGCGTGTAGTTCATTCGGCGCACCGTCGACAGGGCCCGATACTCAGAGCCATCGGTCAACTCGACCGTGAAGGGTTGCGAGCGGCGACCCAACGCGGCCGTACCACCCAAGGGTTGAATGTCCTGCGCGTTCACCGCGCTGCCGAATGCCTGAGTGGGTAGCCCCGAGGCGGGGTCGGGCGTCACGACTACCGTGTACGGTGATGGCTGCTGGCCATAGGCGGCCGAGTCCACCGCCTGCAATTGCGCGAAGTCGTCGGGGAGGCGCACACCCGGCAGCAACTCTTCGAGTTGCTGATCAACCTTTTCGATGAGGGTACGTTGTAACAAGACCACGGAGCCCACGCCGACGAGGCCGACGCCCACGGCAATCAGCACCGCCATCGTTGTGATGATGCGGGTCCACAGCGAAGTCACCTTAGGCCGCGAAGGCGGCACCGCCATCAATTGCGGCGGTTGCATCACTTATGGGGTTCGCGCAACACGTAGCCGACGCCGCGCTTGGTGTGAATCATCGTCTCGCCCAACGCATCGACCTTGCGGCGCAGGTATGAAATATAGCTCTCGACGATGCCGACTTCGCCGTCCCAGTCGTAGTCCCACACGTGGTCAAGGATCTGACTCTTGGAGACCACCCGGCCGGCGTTGAGCATGAGGTAACGCAGTAGTTTGAACTCCGTGGGGGAGAGGTCGATCGCAGTCGTGCCGCGAAACACCTCGTGCGAATCCTCGTCCAGGCGCAGGTCGCCCACCACGAGCGCCGAGTCGAGGGCTTCGGCGGCGCTCGACGTGCGGCGCAGCACCGCACGGATGCGGGCCACCACCTCTTCGAGGCTGAAGGGTTTCGTGACGTAGTCATCGCCGCCCACGGTGAGGCCAGTGACCTTGTCTTGAGTATCGTCGCGCGCCGTCAGAAACAGGACGGGCACATGCTCGCCGCGTTCGCGCAAGCGTCGGGTGACCGTGAAACCGTCCATATCGGGCAGCATGACATCGAGAACCACCAGGTCGGGGGTCGATTCGGCGGCCAACTTCAGCGCGGTATTACCGTCGCCCGCGGCCTGTACCTCGAAACCCGCGAAACGAAGTGATGTGGCGAGCAACTCGCGAATGTTGGGTTCGTCGTCGACGACGAGCAACCGAGCTTCTGGCGTAGAGTTCATGGCTCCAGTTTCATCGGATTGTCTGCGAGTTTTCTGTGAATTACATGTGGCTATCGCGATCAGCGGGCCCGGCCAACCGGTCCGCGTCCTCGATGCGATACGCGTAACCCTGCTCCGCCAAAAACCGCTGCCTGCGGGCCGCGAAATCCTGGTCCACCGTGTCCCGCATGACGAGAGCATAGAAGCGCGCCGAACCCCCGTCGCGTTTCGGACGCAGCAGGCGACCCAAGCGCTGCGCCTCCTCCTGGCGCGACCCAAAGGCACCCGACACCTGAATGGCCACCGCGGCGTCCGGCAAATCGATCGAAAAATTAGCGACCTTGGAGACCACGAGGCACGAGACCTCACCCGCCCGAAATGCCTCGAACAGGCGCTGGCGTTCCCGAGTCGAACTGTTGCCCGTGAGCAGCGGCACCCCGAGTCGAGTGGCGATCTCTTCCAACTGATCGAGGTACTGGCCGATCACCAGCACCTGATCGTTGCGGTGCGCGGTTGCGAGGCGACACGCGGCGTCCGTCTTGCGCGGCGAGCACGCGGCCAGCCGAGCCTTATCGGATTCCTCCGCGGCGGCGTACGCGAGCCGCTCGGAGGCCGACATCGCGATGCGCACCTCAACGCAATCTGCGGGAGCGATATAACCCTGCGCTTCGAGGTCCTTCCACGGCGCATCGTAGCGCTTGGGGCCGATCAGCGAGAAGACCTCGCTTTCCCGGTCGTCCTCTCGCACCAAGGTTGCCGTGAGGCCGAGCCGACGGCGCGCCTGCAGGTCAGCCGTCATGCGAAAGATCGGTGCGGGCAGCAGATGCACCTCGTCGTAAATGATGAGACCCCAATCGCGGGCATTCATGAGGTCGAGGTGCAGGTGGACACCCTTGCGCTTCGCGATCAGCACCTGATACGTCGCGATGGTGACCGGCCGCACCTCCTTGACGCTGCCCGAATACTCGCCGACCTCGTCAGTCGTCAGCGACGTGCGACGCAGCAACTCGTCTCTCCACTGTCGCGCAGAAACCGTATTGGTCACCAAGATCAACGTCGTGGACTTCGCGGCCGCCATCGCCCCGGCACCGACCACTGTCTTGCCCGAGCCGCATGGCAAGACCACGACCCCACTGCCGCCCTCCCAAAACCCGGCGACCGCTTGACGCTGATAGTCACGCAGGTTCCACCCCTCTTCACGCAGGTCAATGGGGTGCGCCTCGCCGTCGATGTAGCCCGCAAAATCCTCGGCGGGCCACCCCAGTTTCAGCAGCGCCTGCTTGATGTTGCCGCGGTCGGAGGCATGCACGCGCACGGTGAGGTCATCTACCGCGGCAGCCAGGTAGGGTGCGACCCGCTTGGACCGCTTGATTTCAAGCAGCACGGCCGCATCGGTCGCGCGGAGCAGCAAACCCTCGTCGTCCGCGACGAGGTGGAGCCGACCATAACGGGCCATGATGTCGGCGAGATCCACAAGCAACGCGGTCGGCACGGGGTAGCGCGAGTGCTGCACCAGCGCGTCCACCACCTGCTCAGCATCGTGCCCCGCCGCAGCGGCGTTCCAGAGCCCGAGATTCGTGATGCGATAGGTGTGCATGTGCTCGGGGGCGCGTTCGAGTTCCGCGAATGGTGCGATGGCGGCGCGCGCGACGGCATAGTCGGGGTGGTTGACTTCTAGCAGCAGCGTTTTATCGCTCTGCACGATCAGGGGGCCAAGGCTCATGCCCCCATTCTCGCCGATCAGGGCGCCGGCGCGCCCACAGGGTTACTCCCCGAGGCGCAGTCGATGCAGGGGCACCGAGGTCACCTCACCGGTGCCTTCATCGCGCAGGGTTGCCCGGCCCGCCTGTACCCATACGACCCGCACGGTGCGCTGGGAGGTGTGGCCCTGGGCGTCCACGATGCCGAGCTGCACGGGGGAGTCGGCCGCTTGGGCGGACTCGAGGGCGCTCGCGACCGAGCTTACCGAGCCCACCGAGCCCACCGAGCCCCGCGCGGCGCCGCTGCCGCTGAGCTGTTCCACCAGCGGCTTCAGATCAAGGTCGCCGCGGCGGCGCAGGGTGGCGGGCAGAGGCCGGGGGCGCGGGCGGGCGGACGCCAGGTCCAGCACTTGGCCCCCCGGCCCTTCTACCTGCGTGGTCACCCCGAGTTCGCGCAGCACGCCCGCGACCTGGGCCGTTTCGCGCGTGCTCACGAGCACGGTGGGCGCGATGCGCCAGGCCATGAGCGCTGCGTACTGAGGGTTCGCGGAAATTTCGTCGAGGAGGGATTCCGCGCCGCGCAGGTAGGTCGTCACGCGACCCACCCGGGCGACGGTCGCGAGCCGAGCGGCGTCGCGCACGAGGTACTCGAGCGGTTGAGGGAGGGGAGTGGGGCAGTGTTTGCGGAGCATGGCGAGCAGGTCGTCGGCGTCGCGACCCGCGGCGACCGCGGCGCGAACGGAATCCGCGGTGAAGCGGGCGACCACCGCACCTCCGCGTGACTCGACCCGCACCCAGTCGAGCAGTGGAGCCAGCGCGGGTGAGGGGCGGCCGGGGACGATCACGGTGAGATCGCCCTGCACCACCACCTCGTCGACGAGCGGCGGGGCGGCCGCGGCGAGTGCGACTGCGGCGGCGGTCTCGTCGAGGKGCCACGGCTGCAGCGCGCGACCCCACGGAGTCAGGCACGTGTTCTCGCCATCAGAGTAGGCGACGCCGAGCGCAAGGGCCTCGGCGGTGACATGGCGTACCAGGTCGGGCGTGAGGTGGCTGGCGACAAAGGGGTGCAGGTAATGGGCGCGCGCCAACGTCAGGTCTGGCGTACACGGCACCACCCAGGCGTCCAGGACGCAGCGCCGCAGCGTGGCCGCATCGGGCACGCTGGTGGCACCGGCGGCGGGCCGGGCCGGGGACGCCAGGGTGGCCGGGGTTTCGCCAGGGGCCAGGGGGGATGCCACCCAGGTGGCGGCGAGTTCGGCCCAGCGGCGTTCGTCGCTCTGGATTGCGGCCTCGAAGTATTCGCTCGTGAGCAGCCACTCGCCGTCGTCGGGGGAGGCATAGCCCGCGAGGGCGAGCAGGTCCCACAGGAGAGCGGCCGCTGCCTCGCCGCATTCAAAGAGGTTGGCAGCGCGCTTGATTTCGCGCACGGGGACACCGCCGCTACGCAGGGCGGCGGGCGGGGCATCGTCCCAGGCGCGCACAAGGTTGACTCTGCGCACGAGGTCGTAGCACTCGGAGGTGGGGGCCTCGCTCATGGCCAGTGAGCCGGGCATGGGCTCCGTGCCGAGGCCGTCGTAGACGTTTCCGCGCAGCGCGAGCGCGACCTCGCGCGGCATGACCACGAAAAGGGAGTGGTCGTCGCCATCGCGAGCGGTGTTGGTGACCACGAGCAGGCCGTGCTCGACGAGGGCTCGCAGGGCGGGGGAGTCGGGCACGTGGTGAAGCAGGCCGCCACGTGCCATCCGGCGGAGGGCTAGCTGGCTGGCTGGGCCCAGGCGGTCCATGATGGCGCCCAGCGCTTCCGGGGACAGGTGGGCGGCGAGGGCTTCGGCGGGAGCAGTGAGGGGTGGCGCGGGCTCGCTATGGCCGGGGGCGTGCGACGCGGCGGCGGCGACCAGGGTGAGGGCGGTGGCGGCGGCCTCCGCGCGGCGGGCGAAGACGTCCACAATGCGGGGGCCCAGCCCTGCCGGGACCGGGATGAGGTGCCGGACGCCCGGGGTCGGGGTGACCGGGTCGGGGCCGGAGATAAGACAAAGAGCGGCGAGTTCTGCGAGGGGCGCGGCGAGGCTCTGAGCATCGGTGCTGAGGTTCTGCGCGAGGTCGTGGAGGTCGACGGGGGCGCCGTGGCCGAGTGCGACGATAGCTTCGAGCGCTCGGTAGGGCGCCTGGGGCAGCCGGGTGAGGCAGGCGCCGAGGCTGCGTTCGCTGCGCACTGCGGTCGCGAGGTCGGTGAGGCTGGCGGGTCGGCCGCGATGCACGAGGTCCGCTGCGAGGTCGGGGCGGTGTTCCAGGAGGTATGTCAGGCGCTCGGGAGTGAAGGATTGCAGTACTCCGACGAGACTTGAGTGGTTGCCGTTCATGGATCCACGGTAGTCGCCGGCGGCTGACTTGCTGAGGCGGATCCCGGCATCTTTCCGGTAAGGTTGCAGGTGAGCCCCCATAGCCCAATCGGCAGAGGCAGCAGACTTAAAATCTGTCAAGTGTCAGTTCGAGTCTGACTGGGGGTACGACACCGTCGGTCACTCCACATTGGCCGATGCGGTGCGTGGGGGCACATTTCGATTCGCGCAGTGCCGCACTCTGCGCGGCAGGCACCTGGAGACGCATGGAATTCACGAGGCGCCACCTCGGCAAGATCACAATTGCCGCTGGTGCGTTGATGGTCACGGCGTCGGTCGTGGCGGCGGTTGGTTACGAGATGGACTGGTATCGGATGGGCAATCCCAGCCCGCTGCCCACTCCACCCGTGACGGATGGCCGCGTGGATTTAGTGAACCTGCCGGGCCCGCTCGACATCACGGAATCGATGCTTGATCCGCTCGTGGAGAGCCCCGAGTTCAGTGCGTTGTTCACGTTCACGACGACCGCCCCGGGTCTGTTGACCTTGATGAGCATTACGAACCCCGACGTATCTGGCGAGTACATGTGGATCGGGCTCAATGACGGCCGACCTTCGATGCGCGTGGTACATGGTGGTCAATTTGTGACGGTGTACGAGCCGCAGGTGGTGCTGAATGACGGCCAGCCGCACACCGTGACGTTTTGCGCGGGTCGCACGATGCAGCAGATTTTCGCCGATACGTCGAGCGTCGCCGCGGGCCCAGAGCGCGTGGGCATTGCGCAGCTCGATAAGGCGACGCGTGTGACGTTGTTGCAGCACTATTCGGTTGACCAGCGCGAAGGCGCGTTTACGTTTGTGGGCCAGGTTAGCCGTGCGGTCGTGGCGCGCACGTATCTCACGTCGTCTGCGCAGCGGGCCACGAGCGGTGTGGTGGTCCTACCGGAGATGTTGCAGATTCAGGCGCTGGCCTCCGCACCCACTCCGACGGTGTGGCTATTTAGCGGTGACTCGATTACTCACGGTTCGTTTCACACGCGGGGGTGGCGAAGTTTTGTTCAGCATTTTGAGGAGCGGCAACGCAATGAGCGAGGGCGGTTGCGCGACTGGGTGATAAACACCGGCGTGCAGGGCACGCACTGCCTCGACATCTTAGGGGATTGGGAGTGGCGCGTGCAGCGCCACCAGGCGGCTCTTATCTCGCTGCTCATTGGCATGAACGACCACCTGGATGCGGGCGCGGAGGCGAGGTTGCCAACGTTTCTGCAGGAGGTCGCGCAGTTCATCAGCCGGGCTCGGGCGACCGGGGCCAAGCTGTTCGTACAGATTCCAAACCCTAAGTACCTCTCGCGGCCGGGGGAAGGGCTGCTGGAGCTCTACAACCAGGGTCTGCGCGAGGTCTGTTTCGCAAACCAGGTGCCGGTGATCGACCACAGCGCCCGGTGGTTTCATGATTCCTTTGGCGTGGTGCCGCAGGACCTCATGTCGGATGAGTTGCACCCGAATAATCGGGGGCACTACAAGTTGGCCTCGTTGCTCTTGGAGGACCTCGGGTTGAACGGCCCCGGCAATGTCGAAGACGGTTACGGCCTAAAATAGCCTGCTTGCCTGGGCCGATCGCCCACGTGGCCCGGTGCACTGTGCAAGGATTCCTGCAGCATGTGCTGGTGACCCGGTGGTATCGGGTGGACGCCCCGGTGGTTTCGTTGGCGCCGGATACCACGTGGGGGCGAGACCTTCCCACAAACACCAACCGCGTGGTAGGTTTTGGTGTCCGGTTCGCAGCATGCCGCCGGAAAGACCCCCTTTACCTCAACGATGAGGAGCAACAATGTCAGCCGAAGTGAACTTCTCGCGAAGAAAACTCTTCGCGGGTGCGTCGCTCGCGGCGCTCGGTGCCGCTGGACTGAGCGGATGCGCGCAAATCACCCCAAACGTCAATGCGAAGCCGACGATTGCACCCGCCACTGGTCCCGTGAAATTGACCTATTGGGCGTGGCTCAAAGATCTCCAGAAGACCCTGGATGTCTGGAACGCGCAGAACCCCAACATCCAAGTTGAGGCTGTGTGGATTCCCGGTGGCGACGGTGGCGGCTACAGCAAGATGCTGTCCGCGGTGGCGGCCGGCGGCGGCCCCGACATCGGCCAAATCGAGATGCGCACGCTGCCGCAATTCGTGCTCAACAACAGCCTGGTGGACCTGAGCCGCTACGGATTCAACGAGTACAAGGACCAGTTCGACCCGGTCCTTTGGGGGCAATGCAGCCTCGCGGGTGGCGTCTTCGGTGCCCCCCAGGATTCGGGCCCCGTGGCCTTCTACTATCGCCACGATCTGTTTGACCAAATGGGCGCCCAACCTCCCGCGACGTGGGTGGAGTGGGCCGAGGTGGCCAAGGAGTTTAAGACGCTCTCCAAGGGCGGCAAACTCGAGGTCTTCAACGTCTCCGACGCGTCCCTGCTGTGCAGTTACGCGACCCAGGCGGGCGCCAACTGGACCCAACCCGAGGGCGACGAGTGGATCATCAACTTGCTCGACGAGGGCACCCTCGAGGTAGCGGAGTTCTTCGACAAGGCGCTCACCGACGACCTCTTGGACACGACGATGGGCGCCTTCTCACCGGGCTGGACGGCCGCCGTGCTGGACGGCAAGATCGGAGCGCTGACTAGTGCCTCGTGGGCAGATGCGCTGATCGAGGTCGCAGAGGCGACCTCCGGCAAGTGGAAGGTCGCTCCCATGCAAAAGTGGTCGCAGGGTTTCGGTTCTACCTACCTGGGCGGTTCCACGGCGGCGGTCATGGCCAACTCGCAGCATCCCTACGAGGCGGCGCAGTTCCTCGGCTGGCTCGGCACGTCGCACGAGGCGGTTGACGCCATGATCGATTTCAACGGCATCGGCTGGTCGCCGGCCAAGGACTACGTCGGTGCGAAGCGGCAAAAACCCAGCGAGTTCTTCAGCGGTCAGAACTACAACGAAGAGGTGTTCGCCAAGATGGCGCAGGATCAAAACACCTCGTGGGCGTGGCCGCCCGTGCTCAAGGAGGTGTTCAACCTGTTGCAGGACGGGTTCCGCCTCAAACTTTCTGAGAACAAGTCGCTCATGGCGACGTTGGAAGACGTCCAGCCGCAGGTCGTGAAGATCCTGCAGGACAAGGGTCTCAAGGCGAGGAGTGCGGCATGAAAACTGGTCAGACTCGGGCAGCGTGGACGCTGCTGGCACCGTTCCTGGTGCTGTTCATCCTGTGCTTCATCGTGCCTATCCTGTACGCGCTCGCACAGAGCTTCACGAAGGTACAACTTTCCGGCTTGTTTGGTGAGACCGGCACGACGGTCGGCTTCGCGGGCTTTGAAAACTATCAGTTGGCCCTAGAAAACTCGGCCTTCGTGGCGTCCATCTGGCGCATGCTGCTGTTCGGCGTGGTGCAGGTGCCGGTGATGCTCATCTTCGCGACGGTGCTCGCGTTGCTGTTGGAGTCGGCGTCGGCACGCTGGCCCTCCATGTTCCGGGCGATGTACTTCATGCCCTATGGCGTCCCTGGCGTCATCGCCACCATTTTGTGGTCGTTCCTATACCTGCCCGGCCTGTCGCCGATCGTGGATGTCGCCGGTGCTCTCGGCATTCAGGTGGACTTCTTGGGCGCCGACAGTGTGCTGTGGTCGATCGCCAACATTGTCACGTGGACCTACACGGGCTACAACATGCTCATCATCGTGGCGCAGTTGAAATCCATCCCCGACGAGATATATGAGGCGGCGCGCATGGATGGCGCGGGACCAATTCGCGTGGCGTTGGCGATTCAGATGCCGCTGATTCGACCTGCGCTGATTCTCACCGCGGTGTTCTCGATCATCGGCACGTTGCAGCTCTTCGCCGAGGCGCAGTTGCTACAGACCGTGGCCCCAACCATTGACAACAACTACACGCCGAACCTATCGGCCTACACCTCGGCGTTTTCGTTCACGAACTACGGCGTAGCCGCGGCGCAGTCAGTGCTGATTGCGTTAGTCGCGTTCGTGTTGTCGTTTACGTTCCTCAAGCTCACCAACGGTAAGGACCTCTGATGGCTGCTGCAACTTTGGAGAAAATCGACGGAGGCTCGACTCCCTCGCAGGCGTCCTCGCAGGTGACTAGGCGCGCTCGCCCGAAAAACCCGGCCTCGACGATCATTGTCACGGGCCTCCTGGTGATTGCCGCGTTGTACTTTCTGGTGCCGGTGTACTGGGTCTTTGTGGCGGCGACCAAGACCACCGAAGGGCTCCAGGGCAGTAATGGCTTCTGGTTCAGCGGGTGGCATCTGTTCGAGAACATCCAGGCGGTGTTCTCGACAGGCGACAGCATCTTCGTGCGCTGGTTTGGTAACTCGCTCTTCTACGCTCTGGTGGGCGGCGTGCTCGCCACGTACCTTTCCGCTGCCGGCGGCTACGCCCTCGCGAAGTATCACTTCCGCGGTCGCGATGCCATCTTCGCGACCATCCTGGGTGGCGTCTTGGTGCCCAGCACGGCCACGGCGTTGCCGTTGTTCTTTGTGTTCAGCAAGTTGGGCCTCACGAACACCGAGCTCTCGATTCTGATTCCGTCGATCGTGTCGCCGTTCGGCATCTTCCTGTGCCGGGTATACGCGGGCTCCACGGTTCCTGACTCCGTGATCGAATCGGCACGCCTCGACGGAGCGAGCGAACTTCGTATCTTCCATACGTTCGCATTGCGCCAGATGACCCCCGCGCTCGTGACGGTGTTTCTCTTTCAGGCCGTGGGCATTTGGAACAACTACTTCCTGCCACTCATCATGTTGGCCGACCAGGAGAAGTTCCCGATCACGCTCGGCCTCAATATCTGGAAGTCCCAGGTTGATCGCCTGCCCGAGTTCTACGAACTCACCACCGCGGGCGTGTTGGTGAGCGTCGTTCCCCTGCTGATCGCCATGGTGGTGCTGCAGCGATTCTGGCGTGGCGGTCTCACGGACGGCGCTGTCAAGGGCTAGCAGATCTATTTCGGACGCGGTCGTCACGTGGGTTTCTCCCACGGAGCCCCCGAGTTCGAGGCCCCAGAGGGCGACGTCGCACGCGGCGTCGCCCTCTTTGCCTTACCGGGCTGGCGCGTTGAACCGCAGGATGCGCGCCCGTGACGAGCCCGGCGTGACCTCGAAGCTAGTGAGGGTGCAGTTGTCGAGCAGCGGAAAACACCGGCGATATTCGTTGAGGTCGATGCCGAGGTAGCCCGTCGCCAATAAACGGATGATGGTGGCGTGGGCGAACACCAGTACGGAGCCGTCGACGTGCCGCGATGCGATGTCGTCGAGGGCAGCGGCGGCCCGGGCGTGGGCAGCGCGGCCACTCTCCCCCTCGGGGAACGGTGCGTCGGCGGGCTGCGCGACAAAGGCACGCGCAGCCTCGGGGAATCGCTCGAGATGCTCGGCGGAGGTGAGACCCTCGCCGATCCCGTAATTAACTTCGCGGAGGCGCGCATCGAGGGTGACGTCGAGGCCGAGGGCGCGCGCTGTGGGCTGCGCAGTGGCGGCCGCGCGTTGTAGGTCGCTGCTATACAGGGCAGCGACGGGCAGGTCGGCCGCCGCGATCTGTTCGGCGAGCGCGGCCGCCTGCGCAAGGCCTCGCGACGTGAGTTCTACGTCGGTGGCGCCCGCGTACCGATTGCCTGCATGCCATACGGTTTCGCAGTGACGGACGACGTGAATGATGGTGGACACCGGAAGGTCACCTCGCGTTCAGTGGGTGGAGGGCCACTTTGTGGCGCTAGCAGGCTATCGCAGGTGCCGGGCCACTCCGTTGAGGCCGCCCGGTGTCGCGCTGCGGGGCCGGTCCGCGGCCAAAAAAACTGGACGCGCGGGTGTAACCGTCGCCACGTTAGCCGCCTTGACTGCACCACTAGGGCCGAAATTGTGGGTCTGAACTGCGACTATCTAGGATTTGGAGGCGATTGCGGCGAAGTTGACGAGGCCGCCCAAAGTGCGTAATGTTCTATCTCGTTGCCGAGCGAGTGAATCGAACGAAACGCAAAATCTAGTAAGTAGACGAGCGAACGATGAACAGATTTGGCGCAAACTTCAAACGAACACGAGATTTGACTTCAAGCCAAATGCCGAGTAACTTTGAAGGGTTGCCCGGAACGGAATGCCTAATCGCAGAAAGTTCTGGTGTGCGTGTGTGTTTATAACTCAACAGTGTGTTAAAAGTTGATGCCATTTTATTTTTGGTTATCGAGTTCAATTTATTTCTTTACATTCATTTTTGTTTGTTGGTGGATTGTTCTTGGTTGCTGGGATTCATTTTTTAGTGGTCGTGTGATGATGCTGCTCGTTGTGGGTGGTGTTGTTGTGTGGTTGCTTGTTTTCTATTTTTTTATGGAGAGTTTGATCCTGGCTCAGGACGAACGCTGGCGGCGTAACGCTGGCGGCGT
>JAFFTF010000014.1 GCA_022803075.1 Micrococcales bacterium 31B | reverse complement strand
ACCAGCTTCGTTGAGCAAGTTAACCGTCACACCACCCACAGGAGCCTCGCCAGCGTCCTGCTGACCATTCTTGTTGGTGTCTTCCCACACGAAGTCGCCGAGCTTGGCGGGCAGCGGCGGGGCCGGAACGATACCAGCGTCAACCGTGAGGKTCTCATCGCCAGCGGCCAGCGTGTACGTACCGGTCTTACCGGTCGTCGCGTCGGCATCCGAGTCGGTCGCGTCATCACCCGTGTTCGGGGTCGTGAAGACCTGACCCTCGGGGGCAACGAACTGCACCGAGTAGGTGCCAGGCTGCAGTTCGTCGAACAGGTACTTGCCGGAGGCGTCGGTGGTGGTCGTAGCGACCTCCGAACCGGATTCGTCAAGCAACTTGACGGTGACGCCGCCTACGGGAGCTTCGCCAGCGTCCTGCTGACCGTTCTTATTGGTGTCGCTCCAGACGTAGTCACCCAGCGAAGCGAGCTGAGGTGCGCGCTTAACCGAGATGTACTGGTCGATGAAGTTAATGGCGGTGCCATTGGGGGKAGCAACCAACTGCTGGGTGCGATCGGCTTGGAAGGCCCAGACTGCGGGCGCGAGAATGCCCACGCGAATCTTGTACGTTCCCTCGGGTGCGGTCGCGGGAATGTTGATCTGCGTGCCGTCCTGCGACAGCGTGAGGCCGTCGGTCAGGGTCGAGCCGTCTGCAACCAGGCCATCCTTGAGGCCAAGGTTGATCGAGGTGCCCTGGGGGAAGTCGGTGATCTGGACTGCATTGGCTTCTGCGGCGGCTTGCGTCGCGTAGATTCCCGTGCCAGCCGCTTCGGTCTTGTCTTCGAAGACAGGCTTAATGGTGTCGGCCCAGTAGGTCCATGCGTCTTGAGCGACCGTCGCGATGTGCGCGCGGATCGCGTCAACGTTGCCGTTGATTCCGTTGAAGTTAACGGCGGCCTGGATCTGCGCGATGCCTTCAGGCGTCGAGAGCATTTCAGGGTGCTCGGTGACGGTCCAGATGACAGCCTGCTTCGCGAGGATCTGCATTTTCTGATCTTCGGTCGCGGCATCAACCGTGACCGTGGGGCCGCTGTTGATGATGTGGGTCCACAGGGCCCACTGCTGGAGGGTCGGGTTGTATGTGCGGCCATTGGCACCCGTCAACTGCAGCGTGCCGTTATCGAGCACGACGTAGTTGCCGTCACCTGCTGAATCCAGGAAGGGTTCGATGCAGTATGCGGCAAAGCCGTCGATGCTGGCGGCCACGTTGAGCTGCGAAATATCGAACTCACCGTCGGTGCCAGTGCCCTGGGTCATGCCGAAGGTGTACGGCGAGGACCAGGTGGGGTATACGCCATCGCGAACTTCGCCAGGCGAAGCGGCGTTGGCCGAGGTCGAGCCGACAACGCCGGCGGTGGTGATGCCTGCGGCGACCACTGCGGCCGCTGAAGCAAAAGTGATGACACGCTTTGCCGTGGACGCCTTACGGACGCCCACGGTGGCTTCGGTAGCCTCTTCGCGCTTATTGAATCCGAACATGATTCCCTTTCAAATGACTGCTATCGCACTCAGGTCAATCCACGCGGAACCCTTAGTCAGCTCGCGGGTTACCTCGAGCCGCCGCAATGGATTCACATGAACACGACGCTGCATATTTCACTACGTTCCTCAAAGGTACGGACACCCCGTGAGGCCTACAACCCACAGTTCGCCACTCTCCGTAACCGCCCTGGGGCGACGCCTAACAATTGGTGAGGCGGCGTTGCTCTTCGTCATGAAATGTCTCGAGTGCATAAACTTCACGTTTGTGGCGGCATTGAAAATACCTTACGCAATCGCAATAAAGCAGCCTGACCTGGTGTTAATCTCACTGCGATCGGGTCGCCGCAGCCGGCAAAGTTACATCTAACTTCATCACCAAGAGTTATTGTGACTCTCGTCACAAAGACACGAATCGTTATAATTCAGTGACCCAAGCAGTGGCGCATGGGACAGCAACACACCCTCATGACCTTGGACTTTCCATCAGCAGAGTGCTAGCGCGGCGATGGTTCACTATGCAATTGGCGTTGGCGCCATACTTCGCTAATTATTTTTCTTCCGCGAGGCTCCTGGGGTGCCAACAATCGATAGCGCGACTCTTGGCGCGGCCACGATGACGAAGAGTGAATGGCCCTAGAATCGCACCATGCGCATCGCGACCTGGAACATCAACTCAGTACGTGCCCGAATCGACCGAGTCCTCGGTGTCTTGCAGCGACATGACATTGATGTCATGGCGCTGCAAGAGACCAAGTGCAAGCCCGAGCAGTTCCCCCACCTCGAGTTGGGGGCCCTCGGCTACGAGGTGGCAGCTTGGGGCATTAATCAATGGAACGGCGTGGCCCTGATTTCACGCATTGGGTTGGACGAGGTCGTCACTGGATTCGCGGGCTGCCCCACCTTCAAGGATGTGCTTGAACCCCGATCAATCTCCGCCTCCTGCGGCGGTGTTCGCGTGTGGAGCCTCTACGTCCCCAACGGTCGCGAAATTGATGACCCCCATTACGCGTACAAACTTGAATGGCTTTCGGCCTTGCGGGAGAACGTCTCGGCCTGGCTCACCGAGGATCCCACGGCCCTGTTCACGCTGACCGGAGACTGGAACATCGCACCGAGAGACCATGACGTATGGGACATGGCTGAATTTGCTGGAAAAACACACGTCACCGCCCCGGAGCGAGCAGCCTTTGCCGCACTGCTCGACGCAGGCCTGAGCGATGTTGTGCGCCCCTTCACGGAAGGCGAATCCACCTACTGGGACTATCAGGCTGGCCGCCTTGCCAAGAATCACGGCATGCGTATTGATTTCCACCTCTCGTCGCCCGCGCTGGCCCGACGCACGGTCGGTGCCTTCATCGACCGTGAAGAACGCAAGGGCGAAAAGACCTCCGACCACGCACCGGTCATCGTGGACATCGAAATCTAGGATGAATGACGAATATTGAGTCGGGCGCCGAGGCCCATCGGTCAGCGTGACGTGCCCGGGATCGTTGCCGACTGCGGACTGACGTGCGACAAGCACCCAGAACAAATGAAGACATATGAAGAAGGCGGGGGCTGAAAAGCCCCCGCCGCGCGCAGATACCGAGTGATCAGGCGTGCACTTTTCGTTCAGAGCCCCTTGCGGGGGTGACGAGTCCTGTTTGTGGACGGGTCGCACGTGGGTTAGTCGACATCTGCAACTTCTTGGCCTTCAGTCTACAAAGGTGACACCCAGCACGTCTAGAGATTCCGCGAAGTTTTTGAGTATTCCCCGCCGCCACAGGTCAACGCGACAACTCGCAGGCCGCTTTGGCTCCTTTGGCGGGCCCCTGGCCGCGAACCGTCGCAGAATCCACGTGTGGGGGTGCGCCCACGGGCCCACTGCGCGTCCCCAGAGAAAGTATCGGCAACAGAAGGAGTTGCCATGCTCGACCAATCGCTGCACGCACCCCCGTCCCGTTCCACTCGAGAGACCACCGCCGCACTAGCAAACGGGCTCGTGCCAGGGGGCAAACGGGCCACCGGCGCGTCCGCCACACCCGCCCAGCCCCTGCCGCTGTCGGAGACCCCCCTTACCAGCGTCGCCATCCTCGGCGACGACACCGACCTCCACGAGGTGCGCGAGTTGGCCGCGGCCGCCGAGGTGAGCCTGCTTCACATTCGCCCAGGGCAACTCGCACACCATGCGGTTGCGCTGAGCACTCTGTCTGCGCTGCGCGAAGTGTCCCCCCGGCATACCCGCCACCTCACCGAGCTGGTCGTGCTCACCGACGCGGCCACGACCGAATGCTTCGAAACGGCACTTCGGCACCGCGCCACCAAGGTCGTCGCGCTCCCCTCCGATGCCGAATGGCTGCTGGCCTACCTCGTCACACTCGGCGAACACAAGGCCGCGACGTCACGGGTCATCGGGGTCCTCGGCGGCTGCTCGGGGGCCGGCGCGAGCGCCCTAGCCAGCGCGATCGCCCTCAGCGCCACCAGCCAAACCTTACTCATCGACGCAGACCCCCTGAGCGGCGGCCTCGACCTCCTGCTGGGCATCGAAGACCACGACGGCATGCGCTGGGACAATCTCCGCGCGGCGACCGGAGCACTGCCCACCGCGACGATCCTGGCGGCCTTGCCGGCGTTACAGCGAGTGCGCGTGCTCAGCTTCGGACGCACCGACAATCGCCGCGACTGGGCCGACTCCGCGGTTTCCACCACCGAAGCACTCTGCGCCGGGGTGAGCACGTGCGTCATCGACCTGTCGCGGGAACATGCCGTGACACCCAGCCTCGCGGGAATCTGCCACGAAATCTACGTCATCGTGCCACGCCACGTGCGGGCACTCGCGGCGTCGCTGCACGTACTTAACGACGATCTCCAGCACCTCCCCCTACACATCATCACGCGGGGGCCCTCCCCCTCAGGCATCACGCCGGCCGACGTCGCGGCCTACCTCGACCGCGAGGTGCGCGGCGACTACACCACGAGCCCCCGCCAAGAGACACGTTTCGTACGGGGCATTGAGCGCGGCTACGGTCCACTGGTCAGCGCCGGCGCCTCGACGCGGCGACTCGCCCGCACCATTGCGCGCAACCCGCTCTCCCCCGGGGGGATGGCATGAATACCCTGCTGGACATCTCGGACCTGCTCCGGCTAACCCAAGAAGACTTACTCGAGAATCCCGGGGCCGTGGACGTCGCCCGTACGGCGCGCCTCCTACGCCGCCTCGGGCGCGTCGCGGGCAGCCGGGACCTGCTCGAACTCACCCGCCGCGTTCGGGCGGAAGTGACCGGATACGGACCCCTCCAAGCCCTCATCGGGCCCACCACCACCGACATCCTCGTCAACGGCCCCCACGACGTGTGGTTCGAATCGGGGCATGGCCTCGAACGCGCGCCGCAAGCCCGCTTCGCCGACAAGCACCACCTGCGTAATTTTGCGACACGACTCGCCGCCAGCGCCGGGCGCCGCCTCGATGACGCGGCACCCTATGTGGACGCTCGCCTCCCCGACGGGGTCAGGTACCACGCGATCCTGCGGCCCCTGGGGGTGCAAGGCCCCTTCGTGTCCCTGCGGTTTCCGGCCCAACACCCGATCTCCCTGGAAACCTGGCTCGCCGACGAACCCGCAGAACTCCTGCAGATCGTGCGCCTCATGGTGACGCGCCGCATCGCGTTCCTCATCAGCGGCGGCACCGGCTCGGGCAAGACCACGCTCCTCGCCGCCATGCTCTCGGCGAGCCACCCCGACGAACGCATCATCGTGGTCGAAGACTCCACGGAACTCATGCCTCAACACCCGCACGTCATCCACCTGCAAGCCCGCCAACCCAACGTCGAAGGCAACGGCGGTATCGACCTGTCCACCCTCGTGCGTCAAACCCTGCGCATGCGACCGGACCGCGTAGTACTCGGCGAATGCCGAGGCGCCGAAATGCGCGAACTCCTCCAAGCCCTCAACACGGGTCACGAAGGCGGATGCGGCACCCTGCACGCCAACACGGCACACGATGTACCCGCTCGACTCGAATCCTTAGGTGCCCTCGCGGGGCTCACCCCACAGGCCATGGCCTCCCAGGCCCATAGCGCCCTCGATGCCATCATCCACGTCGAGCGCGACGAGCTCGGGCGGCGACATATCGCGGAGATCGCCAGCATCGAACGCAACACCGCGGGCCTGCTGTCGACGACGTCGATACTCACCCTCACGGACCGCCGGATCACCCGCGGGCCCGCATGGGACCACTTCGCACTCCGGCTGGGGTGGTCCGCGTGCTAGCCATCGCCCTCGCCTGCTGCCTCGGCGCGCTTGGCGCCCTCGCCACCTGGCCCAACCGCGCCATCGAGAGGCTCAGGCCGCCCGCAAAGCGCTCGGCCCGCCCACGCGGCCGCCGCTCCTGGCTCGACCGTGTGTTTCGGCGCCAGGCCGACACTCACCTCGAGCTCGCGACCGCCCTCGGCCACGTAGCCGCCGTGCTCCGCACCGGAGTCACCACCCCCGCCGCCTGGGGCGTCATCGCCGACACGTACCACGAACCCCTTACCCGCGGCGAACGCGCCGTGCGCAGCATCGCCCAGCATGCGCGCCTCGGCTACCCGCTCTCAGAAAGTGGCGCCTGTCGAGCTCTCGGCGCCGCCGGTGCCGCGCTGATCGCCGCCGAGGCCGTGTCCCTGCGGACCGGGGCAGCGCTCGGCCCCCTCTTGCACACCATCGCTGCCTCGATCCGCGCAGAAGTGGACGCCGAATCCCAACGAAAATCGGCCTACGCGGGGCCACGGGCCACCATGCGCGTCCTCGCTGCCCTGCCCCTCGGCGCAGTGGGCCTCGGCTACCTCATGGGCGCCGACCCCATCGCGGAACTCACCGGCTCGACCCTGGGCCACGTGACCCTCGTGCTTGGGCTCGCCCTCGCCTATACGGGCTGGCTCGTGCCCCAGCGCATGATCCACCGTGCCGAAGAGAAGGCAGGTCTGCGATGAGCACCACCCTCGCCTATGCGGCCACGTTGGGTTGTCTCCTGACCGCGGCCCTCATGCTCGCAAGCCCGCATTGGTGGCGGGCAGCGGGAGCCAGCCGACTGCACGACCGCCCGCTACGCCCAAGAGGCCGGTTCGCTCGATTCAGGCGCCGCCGCCCACCGGCCCCTGACCTCTCCACGGCCATGCTCATGGAGATCCTCGCCTCGGCCCTCCAGGCCGGGTTGCCCCTCGCCCATGCGGTCGCCCTTCTCGCCGACCTGGGGCAGGGCGAGAAATCCCGCAGCCTCCACCAGTTGGCCAACGCTCTTGCCATGGGGGCCGCCTGGGATCACGTCTGGCAGCGGGCCCCACACACCCTGCAACCGCTGCGCAAGGTGCTGACGCTCGGGCAGCACTCGGGCGCCGAACTTTCTGGACTGCTGATCCAGGCGGCCGCGGACCTCCGCGGCAGCACCCAACGTGAAGCCACCATCGAATCGGCCAAACTCGCGGTGCACCTCATGCTGCCTTCCGGTCTACTCAGCCTTCCCGCGTTCGTGTGCCTGGGCATTGTGCCGGTGGTCATGTCGCTCTTCAGCAAGGGGTGGCTATGAACCCCGCAACCCGGCGACCCATGCTGCGCGTGCGCGGCCCGCCACCACCGGCGCGTCCCTCCCCCTCCACCAGCAATTTCACAGCACAGCCCAGCACAGACAAGGAATCATCATGAAAAACTTCCGCATCACGCCTCCCTCGCTCGTCCTCTCGCGAATTCACACCCGCGCCATGGTGCGCATGCTCACCCGCGAACGGGGTGCCAGCACCGTCGAATACGCGCTCATTACGCTCGCCGCGGCGGCCCTCGCGGCGGTCCTCATGATCGTGCTAACCAGCGGGGACATGAAGGGCATGATCACGAACGTATTCCACAAGGCGTTCAAGGCCTAGCGGGCAAGGAGGAACACCATGTCAACTACTCGAGTTCAGAGCGGCCCGCGGCGTGCATGCACATCAGACCGAGGCGCGATCACGGTTGAAACCGCACTCACCGCCTCAGTTGTGGTGTTCCTCCTTGCCATTCTTGCCGCCTTTGGCGGTGCCGCTCTGGCTCAGATCAGGGTCGGCGAAACCGCACGTATCGTCGCTCGCGCCGTCGCCGCTGGCGAATCTCCCGCCGCCGCAGAACAACGCGGTCGCATCAACTCCCCCGCGGCTCAGGTCACCATCGCCATCAGTGGCGACGTGGCGACCGTAACCGTGCGTGAAAGCGTGGACGGCGTCGGCGCGATACTCACGCGCGGCACGTGGACCGTCCAGGGCCGCGCGAACACGTGGCTCGAATCCGCCCTGACGGGTGAGTCACGGTGAGCGCGAATCGGCCAGCCCACCTCCGTCGCTGGCGCGCCGAACGCGGCTCCGCTGCCGCGCTCACCCTCTGCAGCGCGGTGCTCCTCATGCTCCTCGTGCCCATCGCCATCAGCGTGATCATTGCGTACAGGGCACACTCGCGGGCCGACGGCATCGCCGACCTCGCGGCCATCGCAGCGGCCCAGGCCGTGCAAGCCCGCGACCCCGAGCCCTGCGCCGCAGCGCTCACCGTCGCCCGCCTCAACGCGAGTCACCTCGGCACGTGCGACGTACGCGCCAACGACTCCGTTCTGGTCACCGTCACTGAACCCCTGCCCCCCATCGCGGGGCTCGCCCTCGGCACCGTCGAGGGGCGAGCCCTCGCGGGCCCCGCGTCGCTGGCAGTCACCCCATGACCTGCGACAGCGGGCTACCAGCCCGGATCATCATCCACCGACGACTGCACCACCGCGGGGTCAAGGCCATCGGGCAGGCCCACGTCGGTGACCGGGACGCGCGCCGGGGCTGGTCCCCCGAAACCACCCGGCGCCGCTTGGCTGGTAAGAGACTCGGCGCCGCGGGGCGCGCGGACCGCGCCCCCCTGCCCGCCGGGCGAAGGGGGAGCCTCAGCCAGCATCGCGTCCAGCAACCGCAACGCGGCAGCCTTATCGAGCGGCTCGTTGCCATTACCGCACTTGGGCGACTGCACACACGCCGGGCAGCCTCGCTCACACTCACACAGCGCGATCGTCTCGCGCGTGCGCAGCAGCCAGTCGCGGGCCGCCATGAAGCCCCGCTCGGAGAAGCCCGCGCCCCCGGCATGTCCGTCGTACACGAAAATGGTGGGATTCTCCGTATCGACGTGCATCGCCGTCGAGACGCCCCCGATGTCCCATCGATCGCACGTGGCCAAGAGCGGCAACATGCCTATCGCGGCATGCTCGGCAGCGTGCAGGGCGCCCGGCAGCTGCACCGGGTCGATGCCCGCCCGAGCCTCCACCAACTCGTGTGGAATGGAGAACCACACCGACTTCGTGTGCAGCGTGCGCTGCGGGTAGTCCAGCGGGTGATTGCCGATGATCTGCCCTGTCAAGATGTCAGTGACCTGATACCCAGTCACCTGATCCGTCACTTCGACGGCACCGAAATGCACCTCAATGTCGCCCCAGCTCTCACTGCGGTCCGAGCGCAACACCCTAATATCCGATTGAGAGTGCGACATGGTGGAATGCTGCGGGTCACGCCGCACCACGGTCGCGAGCGCATCGTCAATGTTCAAGTGCTGCACGACAAACGTGGCCCCCTGGTGCAGATATACCGCCCCATCATGCACCTGCTCCTGGGCCGACACGGCATCTATCGTGCCCAGCAACTGGCCAGTCTCCGCCTCCACGATCCGCACGATGTCACCACCCGAACCCCGCAAATCCGCGAGGTCCTGTGCCTTCTCGTCGAGCAGCCAGTACCAGCCCGACGCGCGGCGCCGCAGCGCCCCGCGCTCGACCAGCACGTCCAGCAACTCGCGGGCGGTTTCGCCGAATTGTTCCGGCTCGTCGTTGCCGATGCGCATCTCGCTCGCGGCCGCGCACAGGTGTGGCGCCATCACGTAGGGATTCTCGGGGTCAAACACCGCCGCCTCGACCTCCTGCCCGAAGATCGACTCCGGGTGATGCACCACGTAATTGTCGAGGGGGTCCTCACGCGCCACGAAGATCGCCAGCGCCTCGTGGTCCGCGCCGCGACCCGCACGCCCGGCCTGCTGCCACAGCGATGCGCGCGTGCCCGGCCAGCCACCGATGATGACCGCATCTAAGCCACTAATGTCGATGCCCAACTCGAGGGCGTTGGTCGCGGCCACCCCGAGCAGGTCTCCGCTGCGCAGCCGCGCCTCAAGTTCCCTGCGCTCGCGCGGCAGGTACCCCGCACGATATGGGGCAATGCGGCGGGGCAGTTCCGCCGCGTCCGGTGCCGACCGCGCGACCGCCTCCAGCAGTCTTTTCGTATTGCGAGAGACCACCTCGGCGCCGCGGCGCGAACGCGAGAACGCGAGGGTGCGCATTCCGTGTACGACCAGATCAGCCATGAGATCGGCAGACTCTGCGCTCACGCTGCGGCGCTGCGGCTGTTCGTGGGTAGCGAGAGAGGCTGCTCCGGACGCGTTGGCCACCAGGGGGTCGGTCAGCCCCGTCAGATCGGGGGACGATTCGGGGCCCGTGAGGCCGAAGTCGGCGGGCTCGGCAGGCGAAGGGTCGGCGGGCCCGGCAGTCGCGGGCCCGGTGGTCGGCGAGGGCTCGGTGGTCGGCGAGGGCACTGTGGGATCGGGGTCTCGACCCACTCGCGCGAATGCCATCAACTCCTCGGGCTCCCACAGGGCGAACTTCATGCCCGCGCGCGGAGAGCCGTCCTCTGTGATGGGGAATACCTCGTCGCCCACGAGTCGCGCCGCGCTCACCTCGGGTTGCGCGACGGTGGCGCTCGTCAACACAAAGGTGGCGTCGCCTCCATACATGCGGCTGAGACGCCGCAGTCGACGCAGTACCATCGCGATGTGCGACCCGAACACGCCCCGGTAGGTATGGCACTCGTCCACGATGACGAACCTGAGGGCGCGCAGGAACGACGACCACTGCTGATGACCCGGCAGCATGACATGGTGAATCATGTCGGGATTCGTGAGCACGTAGTTGGCGTGCGTGCGCACCCAGCGGCGCATCTCGGTGGGCGTGTCTCCGTCATACATGGCGGGGCGCACGCCCCGCAGGTCGTTGTCGTCCACGAGATGTTGCAGCGATGCGAACTGATCGCCCGCGAGCGCCTTCGTCGGCGAAATGTATAGAGCCGTGGAGCGCGGCACGAGATGGCCCGAGTCGTCCTTGGCCCCCAGCTCGCGTGCGCGGATCGCAGTCAAGGCGGGCACCTGATAGGCCATCGACTTTCCCGAAGCCGTCGAGGTCGACAGCACCACATGCCGACCCTCCCACGCGAGGTCGGCGGCGGCCCGCTGATGCGACCACATCTGAATCGCACCCCGCCCGGCAAAGGCCTGCCGGACTTCCGGATCAGCCCAATCGGGCCATGCGGCAAACGACGCGTCACGGGGCGGCACGGTTTCGACGTGGCGCAGGCATTCGGCTCGCGCACGGCGCGCAGTCAGCGCACCCAGCACGCCCTCAAGATCCGGTGTCATGAACCCTGGCTCCCGCACACGTGTGTACGCCCGCGGCGCGGCGCGGCGGATAGAGCTCGTCCCATGGTGCCAGGGTAATGAGTCAATCCCCCACTCGACCGCATCTACTCACGCTGGCAGGCGGGGCATCTACGCAAGGAGGCACGCGTGCGTCCGCCCCCCATGGTGCGGACGCGCGAGCGGCGCCGACCCACCATCGGGGACGGCGCCGCTCGGCACGGACTGGCGGACTCGCGTCAGCCGTCGGCTTGACCCACGAGGTAGTCGTGGGTCTTCGACTGCTTGGTCTCATCGGTCGCGTTGTGCTCGGTGAACGCACCTCGGTACTGACGCGCGGGATGGCCCACGGGCACCTGCGGCGACGTGCTGCCCGACAGCTTTTCGCGCAACGTGCCGGTCTGGTATTCGGTCTGTACGCGGCCGCGGGACTGCAGTTCGGGAACGACCAGCTCGACGAAGTCTTCGAATGTGCCGGGCGTGATGGCGTATGCGATGTTGAAACCGTCAATGCCGCCGACCTCAACCCAGCGCTCGAGTTCATCGGCAACGGTCTGCGGGCCGCCCACGATGACCGGGCCCAAACCGCCAATGGAGCGATGCTTCACGATTTCGAGGGGGGTCCAGGTGCGACCCGAACCGTCGGCCTCGAGCAGCTCGAGGGTAGAACGCAATGCGTCGTTCTCGACGGCGCGCAGGGGCTGATCGGGGTCGAACTCGCCGAAGTCGAGGCCCGTCCACCCGCCGTAGAACGCGAGCATGCCTTCGCCCGAGGCGTATTCGAGGTACTCGTTGTACTTCGCCTCGGCGGCCTCGTCGGTCTCGGCCGTGATCACGGTGATCAACGTGAAGATCTTGACGTCGTCGCGCTGGCGGCCGTAAGCCTCGGCGCGGTCGCGGATGTCATCGGTGACCTTGCGGGCCACCTCAGCGGTGGGCGGTGCGATGAAGATGCCCTCACCGTGCTTGGCCGCGAAGTCGCGACCGCGCGGCGACGCTCCCGCCTGAAAGATGGAGGGGGTGCGCTGCGGTGACGGCTCGAACAGGGCGATGCCGGGGACGTCGAAGAACTCGCCCTTGTGGTTGATCGGGTGCACCTTGCTGGGATCGGTGAACACGCCCTTTTCGCGGTCGCGAACCACGGCGTCATCGTCCCACGAGCCCTCCCAGAGCTTGTACGTGACGTCGAGGAACTCGTCGGCGAGGTCGTACCGCTTGTCGTGGGCGACCTGCTTGGCCATGCCGAGGTTGCGCGCCGCGGAGTCGAGGTACGAGGTGACCACGTTCCAGGCCACCCGGCCCTTCGTGAGGTGATCGAGAGTGGCGAACTTGCGGGCGAGCGCATAGGGCAGCTCGTAGGTGAGCGCCGACGTGACGCCGAAGCCAAGGTGCTCGGTCACCATCGCCATGGCGGGCACCTGGAAGAAGGGGTCGTTCACGGGCACCTGGTCGGCGTCGATCAGGGCCGTCTCTACCGACCCGCGGTACACGTCGTACACGCCCACCACGTCGGCGATGAAGATCGAGTCGAAGCGGCCCTTCTCGAGCGTCTTCGCGAGTTCGGTCCAGTAGTCGAGGTCCTTGTACTTGTAGGCCTGAGACTGCGGGTGGCGCCACGTGCCTGCGGCCTGGTGGCTCACGCAGGTCATGTCGAAGGCGTTGAGGATGATGCGCTTGCTCACTCTGGATCCTTACGAGTTTGGTCATAGAACGCGTCGTCGCGCGCGGGAGTCGCCCCTCCACGCTACGAGGGCCGGCCTGCCGCTTCAAAAATCTGCCGTTCACACACGTGTCACGCGGGAGTAGTGTGAACACGAGAGTCGACCCGCGGCGACGATTGAATCTGCTGCCCGCGTGGGGCTACGATGGCGTCGCTTGGATCGCGCGAAAGGAGGGGCCCATGTTGACCGATCCCCCGAGTCCCTCCCCTGTATCCCGATCATTCCCCCGCGGCTGAACCACAAAGCGCGTGCTCAGCCGCCGGTCCACACGATAGAGGCGAGCCATGCACCCCAATGCCCAGAACCTGCGCCGCATCACCATGCGGGTACCTCGCAACCCCTTCACTAACGAAGCCACGCGCCTCATGCGCGCCCCCCTGCCACGGCACGACGCGGACACGACTCCCCACGACGCCCTCGTCGACGCCGCCATTTATGAATCCGGACGCCGCGTGGCCTCCCCGCGCGACTTGACCTCCTTGTCGGCCGAGTTGGCGAGCCGCCCCGGCGCCACGGCCTGGATCGGCCTGTATCAGCCCGACCAGGACGAACTCGAACGCTTGGGGGATTGCTTCGGGCTGCACGAGCTGGCTGTGGAGGACGCGGTGCACGCCCATCAGCGCTCGAAGATTGAGCGTTACGGCGACACACTATTCGTGGTCATTCGCGCCGTGCGATACCTGGACGACGCCGAAGAAATCGAATTTTCTGAACTGCACCTGTTCATGGGTGAAAACTTCATCATCACGGTGCGCCACGGCGGCACGCCCGACCTCGCTGCCGTGCGGCGGCGGCTCGAATCGACCCCCGAGCTCTTGGCGAAGGGCCCCGAGGCGATCATGTATGCCATTTTGGATGCCGCCGTGGATGGCTATCGCCCCGTCGTCGAGGGGCTCGCGAATGACATTGATGAGATCGAGACCGAGGTGTTCTTGGGCGACCCCGAGGTATCTCGGCGCATTTATGAGCTCAATCAAGAGGTGATTCAGTTTCAGCGCTGCACACAGCCGATGCGCAACATTTTGACGCGCCTCGACGCGGGTGCCGAGCAGCATGGCGTCGACGAAGAGATGCGCCAGTACTTGCGAGACGTCGCGGACCATACCCAGCATGCCAACGAGCGCGTCGAAGAGTTTCGGGTGCTGCTGCGCGACATCCTCACGGTGAATGCGACGCTCGTGGCTCAGCGTCAAAACGAGGAGATGAAGAACCTCACCGAGGTGAGCCTCGCCCAAAACGAAGAGGTCAAGAAGATTTCGGCGTGGGCCGCCATCTTGTTCACTCCCACTCTCGTGGGCACAATCTACGGCATGAACTTCGACCATATGCCCGAGCTGCACTGGCAGTACGGGTATCCAGCCTCCATGGTGGCGATGGTGCTGTTGGGCGTGGTGCTGTACGGAATATTCAAGCGCCGCGGCTGGATCTAGCCGCGACCCACTAACACAGGGCCGTTCGCAGGGCGCGGTGCAGATCTCGGATGAAGGCGTCCGTGAGTTCGGGCCGGGGCATCACGATCTGGTCGGCCCCGTGGTACATGCCCGGCACGACAAAAAGGTCGCAGGGCACTCCGTACTCTTCTAGTCGCGCGGCGTAGTCGACGTCCTCTTGGTAGAACAGGTCGAGATCTCCCACGCCTATCCAGGCGGGAGGCAGCCCATCGAGGTGTTCGCGGCGCGCCGCGGCCAGGTATTCGGGGGCGCAGAGGTAGTCGGGGGCGCTGCCGCGATAGGCGGTCCAGCCCGTTCGGTTCGACAGCGGCAGCCATAGTGAGCAGACGGCGTCTTGATCGCCCTTGCGCAGCACCGTGCGGTCGTCAAGCATGGGGTAGATGAGCGCCTGGAGGCACACGGGCCTCCCCTCGTCGTGGGCGCGCTGAGCGACGCAGGCCGCGAGGCCGCCCCCCGCGCTGCCCCCGCCGACCGCGATGCGTCGGGGGTCGATGTCGAGTTCAATGTGGTTTGCGTGCATCCACGAAAGCGCCGCCATGCAGTCATCGATCGCCGCGGGGAACGGATGCTCGGGAGCCAGCCGATAATCGACGCTGACCACGAGGATGCCCAGTTCATGAGCGATCTCGGCGGCGTTCGCGTCGCCCCACGCGAGGTTACCCGTCACGAAGCCGCCGCCGTGAATCCACAGCAAGGCACCGCGGGAGGCGCGGCCGTCGTGGGGTTCATAGATTTTCACGGGAACGCCGGGACCATGCGTGCCCAGACCCGGGGCCCGCCGCAGTTCGGTGCGCACCATGCCGCCCGCGGTGTCGTCGCCAACCTCGCGGGGCTGCGTCACCCTGCGCACCAGGGGCACCAGGCGGGGGTGCGGTATCCAGAGCGGTAGCCACAGGAACGCGCGGCGCAGGGGCGGGGCGGCGGCCAGTACGCGTCGGGCGCGGCGGGCGACGAGGGCCGCGGCGGCCACTGCGGCGAGCGCACCAAGGATTCTCCGGGTGGTCATGGGGCCTCAGTTCGGTAGGGGGCGTGAGGTGAGGTTGCCACCGGCGCTCAGGTAGCAGGCGCGGACGCCGCTGCCCTGCCCTGGTGCGAAATGCACGCTCTGGTCGTGGTACGCGACGGGCAGGTTGGTGACGACACTCGCCAGTTCGGACCCGTCCAGGGCGACGCGCACACTCAGAACGTGCGAATGCATGGCGTACAGGCTGACTCGGGTGCTGCCCTCGTCGCCGCGCAGGGCGTAGTCAAAGATGCGCGACTCGTCACCCGACTCGACGGTGTCGCTCGCGCGCAGGAGCAGTTCGAGGCTGCCCGCTTGGGGGGTGCGCACGCTGATGCCGCCGCCAAGGTTAAGGAGCTCGGCGCCGGGAGTGTTCAGGAGCGCGTTGTCGATCTCGATCTCGGCGAGGAGCGGGGCGGTGATGCCGCCGACGGCCGCGGGTACGTCGTGGTCGCGGCCAGCGCCGTCTGGTTGCGGCTCGTCGAGGAGGGTGCTCGGGCGATAGATGTGGTGCAGCGTAAAGAGGTCGTCGCGGGGGCTCCACGCATAGGTGACAGCGCGGATGCGCTCGCAGGCGAACTGAAACTCTCGGGCGAGGGGCTCGGCGTAGCGGGTACCGCCGAGGGTGACGAGGGGCTCGTGGGGGGTGGGTGGCCGCGGGGTCACGACGCTGCCGCAGGGCATTCCCTGAACGTAGAGCTCAAGGGTTTGCTGGTCGTCGGCGCGGCGGGCGTGGAGTGCGAGTTGGTAGACGCGGCCCGGGTGGTAGGGCGGGATGGATTCGGCCGTCCAGTCGACTACGTGTTCGCTGCGCGTTTCTCCCGCGAAGAGGTGGAGCTCTCCGCCGTGGTATTCGAGCGAGCCGGCGCCCGCGATGTCGATGAGGGTGAACTGTGCAGTGCGTGAGGGCAGCAGTTCGAGGGTGGCTTCGACAATCAGGTTGTCGCTGAGGTCTCCGCAGTCGATTTCGAGCTGCGCGTCGGGGCCGTGAAATACGGCGTCGTCGCCGTCAAAGGTCTCGTCGAAGAGTTGTCGGGCGAGGGTGGTGTGGGCGTAGTCGAAGTCGGCGGCCGTGGGCGGGGCCGTCAGTGCCGTCAGCCGCGCTCGACCGAGCGCGCCGTCGAAAACGGGCAGCAAGCGAAAGGTAGACGACTCGCCCCGGTCGGTCACGAGAGGTTGCCCGGACTCGTCGGCCAGGGCGAACGCGTACCCGTCGACCGCGAGGTAAGCGGTCGCGTCGAATACCGCAAGCGCGAGGGTCGAGCCCGGTTGGCGGGAGGCAGTGGCAGACCGCCCGCCCGCCCGCACCGTCGCGGTCGTGTCATCGCATTCGAGGGTGAGGTCTCCGTGTTCGAGCAGCGTTCCCCGCGCACCCGCTGCGACCTCGACTTCTACGACGTAGCCTGCGAGTTCAGTGTCGGTGGTGAAATTGATGGCGTCGGCGGTGTGGTCGAGTGATCCCGCGCCGGGGGCGGGGTTGGCTTCGAGTTCGCCGTTGTTCACAGCGAGGGTGAGCAGGTCTCGAGTGGTCACGCAGCCTCCTGAATGGTCCCGGTCGTGGTTCCTCAAATAGCCTACGGGTCGGCCCGCGACATGCAAGTCAGTTACTCAACCCGACACAACACAACTCACAGTCACGAGCCAACGGGCCAGGGAGGCGCACCGGCCAACGCACCCGGGGGCGTCCTAAACCCCCAGGCCCAGGCCGCGCTCGCCAATCTCGTTGAGCTGGCTGCGGTCGAAGCGGCCCGCCCAGCTGACCTCGTAATCTTCCTTCGGGAAGTCGGAGGGCGACTCGCCGCGCAGGAACCGCTCGGCGACATCGCGCGCGTATTTCATGTTTTTCTCGCACATGGGCGCGGCCGGAATGTACATGACGTTGCCCCAGCCCTCTTGGTTTTCGACGGGCGCGACTGAATGGATCATGTCGCAGTGCCACCAGACCGTATCGCCCGGCCGCACGTCGGGAATCCCGGTGTTGGCCCGCATCAGCAGGGGGTGCCACTGGTCGTTGATGGGCAGGCAGAACCCGTAGGCCGTGTCGCAGAGCGAATCCTCCGGTACGTCCTCCAGCAACGGCCGAATCAGCAGGTAGGCCATCGCGGCGGGGATCGGTACGGTATGCAGGACGCCCTGGTCATGCTTCATCTCGGAGAGCGCGACCCAGCCCTGGAACGAGCGAAACACCGAGCACATGGTGCTCGTGTCGTATTCGTCGACCTCGGTGCGGTAGGCGGCGTCCCAAGGGTCGTAGGAGGCGAAGTCACCGTTCAGCAGGTGGCGGTTGACGAGCTGGTAGGCGCCGGTGAACCAGCGTTCGAGGGCACCCGAATCGGTGTGCGAGCCGAGCCCTTTCGAGGTGGTGCCCGGGGGGCGGCGGCGGATGCGGTCGGGGTACATGCTGTCTTGGTTGGGGTCGAACCAGACGCGGCCCTCGGATTCGTGCTTCCACTGGGAATTGAGGAACGACTGCACGGTGGCCATGCGCTTGTCTTGGCGGGCCTCCATCTGCGCGGGCGACCAGTAGATGGGGTAGATCTCGGGGCGGCTCGCGTCGAGCGTGCCGAAGAAGTTGTCGGCAGGGCCCTTGTACGCTTCCATGAAATTGTTGGAGTCCACGTAGTCGATCAGGGAGGCATCCCATTCGCGGGCGGTCTGCTCGGGGAACTGGCCGCGGATGACGGCGCAGCCGCGTCGCTTGATGTAGGCGAGGGTTTCGGGGGTGACGGTGCCGGCCTCGATGTCGGCGTAATCGATGATGGGCCAGACCGATTCACCGCGGGCCTTGGTAGCCTCGATGTCTTCAACCTCGGCGGTGATGAACGCCTCGATGTCTGCGAACAGCGCCTTAACATCACCGATGCGTTCTCGCATGGCTGCTTTGATCTCGCGGGTTGCCGCCGCTACGTCTGCGGGCGGCGTGGGCCACTGTGGAAGGGACATGATTCCTCCTGGAGTCATGGTGGGCGTGCGCCCCCTGAGTCGGCATTCACTGAATTGGTAATCACTGCTTACTAATACGATAGCGGCTTCCTCCACGCTGCGCAAGCGGTACCGATTTTCCCGGCCCACCAGCCCGACCGGCAGACATCCGACCACTCACGTAGACTGGCCGCATGGTTCAGTTGCCGCGTCTCGATTCCCTCGCCGCCGCCACCGATCGAGCGTTCCTGGCGTGCCTGACGTCCCACGACAGCGGCCTCTCGCGAGCACAAATCGCCGCCCAGACCGGCATCTCCAAGCCCGCCATTTCGGACGCCGCGGCCCGCCTTTTGAGCGCCGGCATCATTTACGAGGTCGGCCTGGACACGGGTCGCCGTGGCCGCACGGCAACCCTGCTGCAGGTAAACCCCAACCGCGGCCACTCCCTCGCCCTCGCCCTCGACTCGCGCGAAATCGCCCTGCGCGCAACCGACCTCGCGGGCACCGTGATCGCCGAGGACCGCGCCACCCTCTCGGGCACCGAGACTGCAGCCACGGTCATCTCCGCCACCCGAGACCTCATCTACAGCGCCACGTCGGGCATCACCAGCGAACTCCTCGCCGCGACCATCTCCATGGCCGACCCCGTCGAACGCGCCACCCATCAGGTCGCCAAACTGCCGCGCACCCCGTTCCCAGCGGGCCACTTCGACCCCACCACCGAGCTCGGACTCGACCCCGAACTCCTCGCGGTCGACAACGACGTCAACTGGTCGACCCACGCCGAGGCCTTCTCACGCCCCGACCAACACGATTTTGTCTACATCTACGTCGGCTCCGGCATCGGCGGCGGCTTATACCTCGACGGCAAGGTGCGCCGCGGGGCGCGCGGGCTCTCGGGAGAGCTCGGCTACTTGCGAGTCGATCACGACAACGACCTTACGCAGCTGCTCGCGGCCCATGGCTTCGGGCAGGAGGGCACCTATCGCCTCGATGTCGACGCGGGCCGGGCGCTGCTCGAGAGCCCCGAACTCGGCGAGGACGCGCGGGCGGCCCTCGCCCTGTTCGGCCGCGTTGTCATCAACACCTGCATTGTTTTGAATCCCGCCCTCGTCGTGATGGGCGGTCCTCTGGGCTGCCTGCCCGCCTTTGTTGAACACGTCCGGGATGCGCTGCACCTGCACTCCATCGATGTGCCCGAGGTGTCCGCCTCGGTATTGGGGGCAAGCGGCCCCCTGCAGGGCGCCGCGCTCGATGCCCACCAGCGCGCCCGCACGAAGCTCGGGTTTTAGGGCCACGGGCGGGCGCGGGCGCGAGTGCCCCTCGGACGCCGGGCGAGTGCGCGAGGATGGCGCCCACGGGACGGGCGCTGGGACGGGCCACCCGCGCGTCCGAAACCCCGCGATTACGCTGCGTAATTCGCCCGCACGACCCGGCAAAAATAGTGCAAACCTGTTGCATGTAAACGCTTGCACCATGTCAATGTAAGCGTTTACACTCGCTATGTCAGGTCCCTTGCTCCCCCATGTAATCCCCCGCCACCAGCGGCAATCATGGAGGCGCCCTGTTCTCAGAGACGAGACTCATGTTTACCGTTAATCGCAGGCAGCTCTTCAAGGGCTTCGGCGCTGCGGCCGCTCTCGGCGCGACGGGCTCACTGCTCGCCAGCTGTTCGAGCGGCAGCGGCGGCAACCAAGTCGAGATGTTGCAATCCAAGCCAGAGAAGGCAACGAACGACTTCTACCGCGCGCAAATCGCGAAGTTCAACGAAGCCAACCCTGGCGTCACCGCCATCTTGAACAACCCCGCCAACTTCAACGCCATCGTGCGCACGCGGCTGGTCAAAGACACCCCGCCCTCGTTCTATTCGATGGTGGGCGACACCAACTACAAGGAACTCACGCGTGCAGGCGTGGTCATTGACCTGTCGACAGACCCGTTGATCGAAAACGCCAGCCAGGCGGCCGTTGACCTGCTCAACAGCGTCGGCCGCTCCAGCCCCACGGCCATCAACGGCCTGCCGTACGCGTTCAACGCCGTGGGCGTCAACTACAACAAGCAGATCTTCGAAGACGCCGGCGTGCAGCCCCCCAAGACCTGGGACGAGTACCTGCAGCTGCTCGAAACCCTCAAGGGGTGGGGCGTCGGCAAGGCCAAGCAGTACAACCCCAACGCCAAGTCCGACGACATCACGCCGCTCTCGTGGGGTTTCAAAGATGCCTGGACCATGTCGCACGCCTACGGTTCGATCATCTCTAACCGGGCGCCGAAGGACTGGTACGAACAGTGCGTTAACGGCTCGATGACGCTCAAGGACGCCCTCACCGAGTCGATGGAGCTCTTCTTCAAGATCGGCGAATACGGCCCCAGCAATGCGTTCAGCAACGGCTACAACGAACTGGTGAACAATTTCGCCGGCGGAGAGGCCGCCATGTACAACCTGGGCTCGTACTCGCTGCCCCAGGTGCACGCCGTGATTGATGACCCGAACGCACCGTACACGTTCGAGGTGGGGTCGTTCGCGACCCCCGCGGCGGCCGAGGCCGACACCATCATGACCTCGCAGGTCGACGTGAACTTTGCCATCGCCACCGGGCTCTCCGAGACGGAAACCGCGAACACCAAGAAGTTCATCGACTTCTTGTACGCCCCCGATTCGTTGGCCGCGTATTGCACGAGCCAGTACGCGATCCCGTGCCGCGCCGACGTAGACGCGGTCGCCCCCGATCTCGAGGGCCAGTTGCCGTACTTCAAGGAGAACCGTCTCAACCTGTTCGCAGAACAGATGTTCCCGGCCTCGGTGCCGTGGCAGGCGCTCGTGCAGAACTGCGTGCAAAAGAAAGACATCCCGGGGTTCATCACGACCCTGGAAGACTCCTGGAAACTCGCACTCGAGCGCGAGAAGGTGAAGGAAATCCGATGAACCAGACCAAGACCACCGCGACACACTATTGGATGACCATCCCCGCGCTCGTCATCTTCTTCGTGTTCATGACGATCCCCATGATCATGGGTATCTTCTACAGTTTCACCAACTCGCCGGGCTATGGCTCGTTCGGCATGGTGGGCCTCGACAACTACATCAACATGTTCAAGGACCCGCGCGTCCTCGAGAGTTACCTGTTCACCTTCAAGTACGCGATCATCACGACGATCTTCGTCAACGTCATCGCACTCTCGCTCGCGCTCATGTTGAACTCGAAGATCCCCGCCAAGAACGGGTTCCGCGCCCTGTTCTTCTTCCCCAACGTGCTGCCGCTGCTGATCATCGGCTACATCTTCACGTACCTCTTCACGAACAATCTGCCCGCCATCGCAAGCTCGCTGGGCTGGACCGGTCTCGAACAGTCCCTGCTGGTCAACGAGCAGTATGCGTGGCTCGCGATCGCGTTCGTGGGCATCTGGCAGGGCATCGCGTTCACGACCATCATCTACATCTCGGGCCTGCAGACGGTGCCGGCCGAGTTGTTCGAGGCGTCCTCGCTCGACGGTGCCTCGAAGTGGAGCCAGTTCCTGCACGTCACGCTGCCGCTGATCGCGCCGTTCGTGACCATCAACATGGTGCTCAGCTTTAAGAACAACCTCGGCGTCTCCGACCTCATCTTCGCGATGACCGGCGGCGGCCCCGGCACCTCGACCGAATCCATCCCGTTCCTGATCTACAAGACCGGCTTCGAAGGCGGCGACTACGCCTACCAGACGGCCAACGCCGTTATCTACTTCATCGTGATCGTGCTGGTCTCGGTGTTCCAGCTGAAGTTCTTCGGACGTCAAGAAAAGAAGATGTCATGACCGCCCAGACCCTTACTCCCGAAAAGCCTGCCCCGCAGGCGCCCAAGATGCCCGCCTCGGTCGGCATCCAGCGCGAAAAGCGCAACTTCAACTGGTGGGTCTTTGCGCTCATCTGCGTCTGTTCGCTCACCATCTTGATTCCCATGTACTTCGTGGTGGTCAACGCCCTGAAGACGCCGGGCGAGCTCGCGGCCAACGCCTTCTCGCTGCCGTCGAACCCCCAGTGGAGCAACTTCTCGGAGGCGTGGACCATCACCGGGTTCCCCCGCGCGCTCATGAACTCGGCCCTCATTACGGTCGCGTCGGTGGTGCTGACCCTGCTGTCGAACTCGCTCGTGGCGTACGCCATCGCCCGCAACATGCAGCGTAAGCGCTTCATGGGCATGTACTACTACCTGGTCACGGCCCTGTTCATTCCGTTCCCCGTGATTATGTTGCCCGTCGCCAAGATGACCTCGGCGATCGGCCTCGACAACCAGGTCGGCCTGATCCTGCTGTACGTCGTCTACGGCATGGCCTTCAACGTGTTCCTCTACGTCGGCTACATTCGCTCGATCCCCGAAGAACTCGAAGAGGCCGCGGCCCTCGAAGGCGCGAGCACGTGGAAGATCTTCTGGCAGATCATCTTCCCGCTGCTCACCCCCATGAACGCGACCGTCGGCATCCTCACCTGCCTGTGGGCCTGGAACGACTTCATGCTGCCGTTGATCATGCTTGCCGACCCGGCGCAGCAGACCCTGCCGCTCGTGCAGTACGTCTTCTCGGGCCAGTTCGTCTCGTCGTACAACCTCGGCTTCGCCTCGTACCTCATGGCCATGCTGCCGATGATCGTGGTGTACATCTTCGCTCAGCGCTGGGTCATCTCCGGCGTCATGCGCGGCTCGGTGAAGTAACCCGGCCAGTTTCTTTCGGACGCACGCGACCCCCCGTTGGCAGCATTGCCGGCGGGGGGTCGTTGCTTTCGACTCACGGGTACCATGTGGAGTTCAGGCGGGCCGCACGAGGGCTTCGAGGGCGCCGCGCATCTCGTCTCCCAGCGGCTCGGTCTTTGACCGCCACCGCCGCAGGCCACCCGTGCGCAGGTCAACGAGAAACTTCTCGAAGTTCCACAGCACCATGCCCGAGGTGCCCTCGCTGTCGCGCACCGAAAGCAGCGCTCCGAACAGCGCATGCTGACCCCTGCCACGGACCTTGCCCTTGCTCAGCAGCGGAAAGCTCACCCCATAGGTGAGGCTGCAAAACTCGGCAATGGCGGCGTCTCGGGAGAACTCCTGCTTCAAGAATTGATCGCAAGGCAGCCCCACAATCAGCAGCCCGCGGTCGCGATACGTGCGCCACAGGGTCTCGAGGCCCGCATACTGCGGAGTGAAGCCGCACTTCGAGGCGACGTTCACGACGAGCAGGGCCGTCACCGGTGCCGCTCCGCCGGGGGGCGAATCCAGCAGGGCGCCGAGGGTGGTGGAACTGCCGTCGAGCAGGGTGAGGTCGACTCGGCGCAGGGCTTCCAGGTCGAGGGTGTCAGAGTGTGCTGCGGTCATGGCGCCACCCTAGCACTGGGGGGAGTCGGCCAACGCGGCCCCAGTGGCGTCCGCCTCGGCCCCGGCAAGGAGGGCGATGAGCCCCGACTCTCACCCAAAATTCTCCATAAGGGCAGGGAACGCGCTTGCCGCCGGGGGGGCGCCAACGGGTTTCACAATATGCCCTATTCTTTATGGTCTGACCACATAAAGTGGTGCAGCGTCGCGCACTCACCAGTGCCCGCGCTTCCCGCCAAACTCGAGGAGGAGTTTATATGACACCCCCTGCCCCCAGCGCCCCACCGACACCCACTAAGGTGTCGAAACGCGACTTTGGAGCCATCCACCTCTTACTGCTCGTGCCGCTCGTGCTGTGCATGGCCGTGCCGTTCTACAACCGGGTCGAACCCCACCTGCTCGGGTTTCCGTTCTTCTACTGGTTCCAATTCGTGACGATCCCGATCAGCGTGCTGTGCACCCTCGCCGTCTTCATGCACGACCGCAAGAAGGGGCAAAGGTAATGCATTTCGACCCCAGTTACACCACAGAGCTGATCGTCTTTCTCGCCCTGTTCCTGCTCGTCACCGTCATGGGCTTCATGGCAGGCAAGTGGCGGCGCCCGAAAGACATGGAAAGCCTCGACGAGTGGGGCCTCGGCGGCCGCTCCTTCGGCGGCTGGATCACCTGGTTCCTGCTAGGCGGCGACGTCTACACGGCATACACCTTCGTCGCGATTCCCGCCCTGATCTGGGCCGCGGGGGCCGCCGGTTTCTTTGCCGTTCCCTACACGATCGTCGTGTACCCGCTCATGATGCTGTTCCTGCTGCGCCTGTGGTCGGTCAGTCGCGTGCATGGCTACGTCACGCCCTCCGACTTCGTGCGCGGCCGTTTCGGCTCGCCCACCCTCGCGCTGCTCGTCGCGATCACCGGCATCATTGCGGTCATGCCGTACATCGCCCTGCAACTCGTCGGCGTCGAAGCAGTGCTCAAGACCATGGGCATGACCGGGCACATCCCGATCACCATCGCGTTCGTGATTCTCGCGCTCTACACCGTCAACTCGGGCCTGCGCGCCCCCGCGCTGATCGCGTTCGTCAAAGACATTCTGATCTACATCGTGATCCTGGTGGCCGTTATCTACATCCCCCAGCACCTGGGTGGCTGGGGCGACGTCTTCACCAAGGCCGACGCCAAGTTCGCGGCCAGCCCCAACCCGGCAGACGGCATCATTCTCGGCGGCTCCGGCCAGCTGGGCTACGCGACCCTCGCCCTCGGCTCGGCGCTCGCCCTGTTTATGTACCCGCACACGCTCACGAGCGTGCTCGCGGCCAAGGACCGCGGCTCGATCCGCCGCAACATGGCCGCCCTGCCCGCGTACACCCTGCTGCTCGGCCTGATCGCGCTACTCGGCTACTTCGCCATCGCGGCGGGCACGAAGCCCATGACCTTCAACGGCAAGGCCGACAACAACACCATCGTGCCGCAGTTATTCGAACAAATGTTCCCCGATTGGTTCACGGGCGTAGCGTTCGCAGCCATCGCCATCGGCGCCCTCGTGCCCGCGGCGATCATGTCGATCGCCGCCGCCAACCTGTGGACCCGCAACGTGTACAAGGAGTACATCAACAAGCACGCCACGGCGAAGCAAGAGGCACGCCAGTCGAAGTGGGCCTCGCTGTTTGTAAAACTGGGCGCGCTGATTGCCATCGTCGCCCTCGACCCGCAGTTCGCGGTCGACCTGCAACTCATCGGCGGCGTGATCATCCTGCAGACCCTGCCCGCCCTCATGATCGGGCTCTACACCAACTGGTTCCACCGCATCGGCCTGATCTGCGGCTGGGTCGTGGGCATGGTGCTCTCGATCACGTGGCTCTGGCAGATTCCGTCGTACGGCTTCGTCGACGGCGTGAAGACCATGCTGCGACCCCACTTCGGCGGCTCGGCCCTGCCCCTGAAGAACCTCGGCATCGACTCGGATTTCACGATCTACGTGGGCTTCGTCGGCATCCTCGTCAACATCGCCGTCACCGTGATCGTGACCCTCATCGTGCGCGCCGCCAAGGTGCGCGAGGGCATCGACGCGACGAGCGAGATCGACTACCACCTCGACGCGGGCGATGACCGCGTGAAGGACGCTGCGGCGGCCCACTAACCGGCCACCCACGTATCAGCGGGCGCGGTCGCCACCCACGGTGGCCGCGCCCGCTTCGCGTTCGGCGACGAGTTGCGCGAGGTTCAGGCTGGTCGTGATGTTGCGCGCCGTGGCGACCATCTTCAGGGCGCGCTCGACTTTACCGATCACGAACTTCGACGTGTGCAGCCCCGACGCGTATCGCGCGTAGAGCACCCGCTCCCCCGCCAACACGCGATCGTCCCCGTAGTCCCCCGCGAGCAGTCGCTCCACCGCAGCGGGCTCCGGTTCGGCCTGAAGAAAATACAGGTTCATGAACTTGGGTTCGAACTCGGTAAACGGCAGGGCCGCGACTGCGGCGGTGAACTCACCACCCGCGAAGCCCACCACGGGCACGTCTAGACCCAGCCGCTCCGCGATCTGCTCACGCAGGGCTTGGGCCGCGGTGCCAGCCCCGCCCGGGTGGCGTCCGACCAGATTGCCCGTTTGCTGCACCGTGGCGGCGTCAGCAATGCCCGCCGCGGTAGCGCAGTCGAGCAGTTGCGCCATGCTCATGCGATTGTGCGCGCCCAGATTGATGCCGCGCAGCAGCAGGACGATGACGGAGGATGCAGTGGCCATGGCCCGAGTCTAGCGGCGCACGGCAGGCCTGGCGGGCTCCTGAGGCCCAGGCAGGCCCAGGTAAACTGGCATCATGAGCGACCCCCGCCTCCCCGACCCGCTGAACACCCCCATTTCTAACAGCGCGTTTCTCAACCCGAAGCGCATCACCCCCCTCATGTGGGTGCGGCCCGTGCTCGGCCTCGCCATCGTCGCGGCGCTACTGTGGCTCACCCTGAGCCGGGGTGGCAGCCCAATCGCGTGGGGCATCATCGGTTTGGGCATCCTTGCCGTTGCCGTCGATGCGAAACGCATCATCACGGGCCTGCGCAACCAGCGCGCCGATGCCAAGGCTCCCGGCGGCGGCGCGTGAACTCGAAGGCATTCTCTCCCGCCGGGTGGATCTGGTACTCGCGCCCCCTGTTTGCGCTCATCATGCTGGTGTTTTCTGTGTGGGTGGCGGCGCAGGGGCGGGCCACGGTGTGGTCCTGGGTGCTGGGCGGCCTCGGACTTGTTCTGATCGCCCTCAACGTGATTCTGATGGTGGCCCACCGGCAGCAGGGCGGGCGGTTCCCCTGGCAGCGCAGCGACAGGGAGTGACACCTGCCGACACGCAGGGTAGTTTAAGACTCACCGATAGCCACATCCGATTTCATCAGATTGATAGACTCACGTGATGCCAGGTCACCTGCACTACTCCACCCTCAGCACTGCCGACCTTGCCGCGCGCATGAACGCCGCGGACGCCGAGGTGCCGGCACTGGTCGGTCGCGCCCTGCCCGCCATCAGCGAGACCATCGACGCGATCGTGCCGCGGCTGCAACGGGGCGGGCGGCTACTCTACGTGGGCGCGGGCACCTCGGGGCGGCTCGGGATCCTGGACGCCAGTGAGTGCCCTCCCACGTTTAACACCGACCCCGACCTCGTCACGGGCATCATCGCGGGCGGCGAACGGGCAATCCAGCACTCCGTCGAAAACGCGGAGGACGACCCCGAGGCCGGCGCCGCCGCCGTCTCGCACGTGACCAGCGACGATGTGGTGGTCGGCATCGCCGCGAGCGGTCGCACCCCCTATGTGCGCGGCGCACTCACGCGCGCCCGCGAGCTCGGGTCCCTCACCGTGGCACTCTCGTGCGTGAGCCCCGCAGAGCTCTCGGAGCTCGCCGATCACGCCATCGAGGTGCCGACCGGCACCGAGTTCGTTCAGGGCTCGACCCGCCTGAAGGCCGGCACCGCAACCAAGCTCGTGCTCAACATGCTCACCACCCTCACCCTGGTACGGCTCGGTAAGACTTTCGGCGACCTCATGGTTGACGTCCGCGCCAGCAATGAGAAACTGCGCGCCCGCGCGACGCACCTCGTCGTCACCATCTGCGCTGAGCAGGGGCGACCGCTCACTGATGCCACTGCCCGGGCCCTCCTCGAAGCCAACGAATGGCACGTATCCCGCGCGGTGCTCGCCCAGGTCACCGGGGCCACGGCGGACGCCGCGCGTGACCTGCTGGCGCGCCACGGGGGCGTCCTCGAGGCCGCCCTTTCTTCCACTCAGGAGCGTTAATGCCCCTTGTCATGGCCGCCGATATTGGCGGCACCCGCTCACGCATCGCCCTGCTGCGGATCCCCGGGGCGGGGCGGCGCGATGAGAATCGCGGCATCTACGTGGTCGACTACGTCGAGGGCCCCGGAGCGAACTTTCGCAGCAATCCCGAACACGCGGCGGCCAACGTCAGCGAGTCGCTGAGCGCGTTGCGTAGTTCGGCGCGCGGCATCTCTAGCGCGTGCCTCGGCATCGCGGGCGCCGGTGCGGCGGGTCACGCCGAGGTCGCCCGGTTCGTGCGAACCGGGCTCGACCGCGCGCGGTTCGACTACGACCCGTCGGGCATCGAGGTCACGAGCGATCTCGACGTCGCGTTTCACGGGGCGGGAGCGCTCGATGCGGGCCTCCTCGTGCTCGCGGGCACGGGTGCCGTCGCGGCACGTTTCGACGCCGGCACCCTCACGCGCCGCTGCGACGGCATGGGCTGGATGCTCGGTGACCAGGGTTCGGCCGCCTGGATCGCACGCCGCTGTCTCGAGGCCGTCGCGGCCGACGTCGACCAGCGCGGCCAACGCACGCAGCTCACGGGATTGCTGTTTAACGCCCTCGGCCTACCCGACCCACGCAAGCACGACGACGCCCCCCAGGCCCTCATCGCGTGCGTGTACCAGCTGACGGTTCCCGAGATCGCCCAGCTCGCCCGCCACATCGAACCCGCCCTCGAAGGCCAAGACACCGTCGCCTCCGCGATCGTGCGCGAGGCGGCCTCCGCGATCGTGCGCAACGCCCGCGTCGCGTGGGCCCCCCTGCACCTCACCGAACCCCCCGTGCCACCGCAAGACGTCGTGCTCGCGGGCGGCACCCTGCTGCACCTGCAGCGGCTCCGCGCGCAGGTCGAGGCCGGATTAAAGGGTCACTTCGGCCTGTCGGTACGACTGCACGAATCGCAGAGCCCCCTACTCGGGGCCGTGCATCGGGCCGCCGTACTGGCAGGGTTTCCCCAGACCCGCGAGGCCGTGGCCGCCGTGGACGCCGCGGTGGCCCGGGTCAGCGCCGAACGGGCGTCCTAGCGACTTCGCTGGTCGACTGGGCGTGCTCGGGCAGCACCAGGCGCAGGGCGGCGCGAGGCAGGTCGATGATCTGGGCCGTCGTCGCCCCGCGGGGCATGCGCATCTCGACGACACCCGCCCCCTCGGTGTCCGCATAGTGCACCACGAGATACGTGGGCGGGGCGAGCAGTTTGAAACCCGCGTAGTGTTCACCGCGCACAACCCGCACGCGGCTGACTCCGCGATACTCGCGCGTTCCCGCTAGGGTGCGCACCCACGCCACGTCGTTTTCGATGGTGATGCGGCGGCGGCCGTACACCACCTGCCATAGCGTGAATCGCGCGACCATAAAGGCTCCCCACATCGCGAGCGCCGCCAAGAAACCCTGGCTCGCGAGCGCCGACGCTCCGTGGCGGGCCGCGAGCAGGGCGCCCAACAGCACCAGCATGACCGGCACCAGCACCGTCTGCAGCGCAGCCGTCGGTAGCACGCGGTACGTGATGGTGCGGCCCTCGTTCGGCAGGCCCACGAGTGAGAAGTGGCCCTGCGCGATGTAGAGGTCGTCGACGAGCGAGCGTTCGACGTCTCGATTCACGTCGTGCGGCCCGCAGAAAAAGTACTTACTGCGAATCTCGCCGGCTCGGGTGACCACCGTGACGCGGGCGCGGCGCACCACGAGATCGAGCAGGGGGTGCACGCGGGCGCCTCGCACGTGAATCGAACGCACCTCGCCCACCTCGAACGAGGTCTCTTTGAACGGGAACGAGCGCAGCCGCACGACGTTGCCGATGATGTTGAACGGCGAGGCCGAGTTTAGCGTGAAGGCCACGAGCGATTGCACCAGCCCCGCGATGCAGGCAAAGAGGCCGGTCAGGAACAGCGTAACGAGCGCGTCGTCTCCCGTATCCAGGCGGCCCACGGCGCACGAATACAGCCACACCCCGGTCGCGGAGAACGACAGGGCAATGCCCCAGAAGCGCCTGAAGTGGAATCCGATGACGCGCGCCAGGAAATCGCTCGCGGTCATGCTGCGCCTCCTCTTCCGGCGGTCGCGCCGCTGCTGATGTGACGGGGCTGCGCGAATGCGTCGGATCACGCCGGTGTGCGCGAGAATTGCAGCTCCGAGAGCGCAGCCGTGCGGCGCCCCACCTCCACTTCACCACGCACACGGCCATCACGCAAAAGATATGGCGCTTGACTCTCTGTTACAGCCAGTGGGACTAGGCAGCCAGGGCAGGAACGCGGATAGAGGAACGCAGCGGCGCTAGGAACGCGGGGCGGGAGAAAATTACCGCCCCGTCGCCGCCGCGGGGCCAGACTTCAACGTCGACGCGTACACCTCGACGTACTCCTGACCGCTCAACTTTTGGATCTCGCTGATCACGCGATCCGTAATGATCCGCTGACTCTTGGCGTGATTCTCCATGCCCTTGAACTCGCTAAAATCGAGGGGCTCACCAAAGTTCACTGCGACCTTCGAGTACCGCAGGCGACCCGCCCCGCCCGGCTGCACCTTGTCGGTGCCGATGATTCCGCAGGGCACCACCTTGGCGCCCGTCATCATCACCAGCCGAGCCACCCCCGTGCGCCCGCGGAACAGACGGCCGTCCGGGCTGCGCGTGCCCTCGGGGTAAATGCCGAAATCGAGGTTGGCCTCGAGCAGGTGCTTGCCGATGTCGAGCGACTCGCGGGCCGCCGAGGCCGACTGGCGATCCACGGGGATCATGCCGACGCCCGTGAAGAATTGCTTCATGAGCCAGCCCTTGAGCCCCGGGCTGTTCACGTATTCAATCTTGCCGAGAAAGTACATGCGTCGGGGGGCGCACAACGGCACAAAAAAAGAGTCAACGAACGCGAGGTGATTCGAGGCGATGATGACCGGCTCGTCTGCAGGAAAGTTCTCGACACCTCGCACCTTCGGGCGCCACACGAGGCGAATAAAGGTGCCCAGGGTGTGGCGCAGGATGGCACGCGTCACACGGTGTCGCACAGTCTCTTGGAGCAACGGCATACGCATGAAACTACGTTAGCGTAGGTTGCAGCCGGGGCCCCGTCAACGAAGGCCAATCGGCGCCAAGGCCGAGCAAAAAATTGTTGCCGCCGAGACACCAATCACCGAAGGACGCCCGCGTTGAACCCGCCCACACACCACGCCACCGATCGCGGACGCCAGGCTCTCCTCGTTCTCGCCATTGCCCTGCTGGCAGTGAACCTCCGGCCCAGCGTCAACGCCCTCGGCGCCGTGCTGCCCGAACTGCGCGAGGCCGTCGGCCTCACGAGCCTCAACGCGGGCATTCTGACGGCCCTGCCCACCCTCTGCTTCGCGCTCATGGGGCTCCTCGGCCCCGCCCTCGTGAAACGCTTCGGGCCCGACCGCTCGGTAGTCATCGCCCTCGGCGGCATCGTTGTCGGCAACCTACTGCGCGTCAGTTCCCCCCAATTCGGGGGCATTCTCGCGGGCTCGATCATTGCGCTCGGCTCCATGGCGGTCGGAAACGTCATGCTGCCCGCCATTGCCCGCAAATACTTCGAAAATCGACTCGCGGGAATCACGGCCCTGTACGCCTCCATGCTCTCCGCGGGGGCCGCCCTGGCGGCGGCCATCACGCTACCCGTCGAGCGCAACCTCGGCGGCGACTGGCGCGTGGGGCTCGGCCAATGGGCCGCGACCGCAGCGGTCGCCCTCGTGCCCTGGGTGATCGTGACGGCGCAATCCCACCGGCACGCCCGGGCCGAGGCGGAACGGCACGCGGAGGCCCACCGCGTGGCCCTGGCGTCCGACCCGGACGCTCAATCGACGGCGCCCCGCCCTATTCAGCACGTCTCGATGCTCAGCATCGCGCGGCTGCCCCATATGTGGGCGATGGCGCTGTTCTTCGCCTTTCAGAGCGCAAACGCCTACGTCGTTTTTCAGTGGATACCGACCGTGCTGCACGACTTCGGCCTCTCGGTCGAGGAGGGCAGCGCTAACGTGGCGGTCGTCGGCCTCACCACCATGGTCGTCAGCTTCGCAGTGCCCACTCTGGCCCGCAAGTACGCCGCCCCCCTGCTGGTCACCCTGGGCCTCGCCTACGTGTTCGGCTACCTCGGCCTCCTGTTCGCGCCCCTCGCGGCAACCGTGCTGTGGTCGGTGCTGCTCGGCATCGGCGGCACCCTCTTCTCGCTGTCGCTGTATACCATCAGTGTGCGGGCCCAGACGGCCGAAACCACCCTCGCGACGTCGACCTTCGCGCAGGCCATGGGCTACCTCGTGGCCGCCGCGGGACCGTTCGCGTTTGCCCTCCTGCATGACGTGACGGGCTCCTGGCACCTGCCGATCATCGTCATGATCGTCACCTGCTTCCTCGATGTGGCGCTCGGATTCATCTGCCTCAGGCACTGGACCGTCGAGAAGCTGCTGCGCGAGCGCGGGCTCTAAAACCAAAAGCGCCGCCGCCCGGAGAGGGGCGGCGGCGCGCGGTCGGTTGCGGCTACGAACCCGAGTCGGCCCCACCTTGGCGGAACTTCACGAGCATGACGGCGGCCGCCGCAAGCAAGGCGAGCCCGCCCAACAGCGAGAACCAGAACGTGCCCGACAGGGGCGCGTCGCTCGCGCTGTCGGCAGCCTGCTGCGCGACCGGGCTCGCGCCGCTCGTGGGCGTCGCATTGCCCGTCGGGGCCCCCTCGGGCGACGCGTCATTCGCGAGCGCCGAAAGCACCAACTCGGTTGCGATCTGCTGATCACCCATGGCGGCCTGCGCCGTCACGACATTCGCGCCCGGTACGAGCGTCACATCGAGGCTCCAGGCGGCCGTCTTGGCGTCGGGGGTCGCCGAGACCACGTTCGCCACGCCGACCACCTCATCATTCAGGATCACGGTGACCTTTGAACCCACGGGCGCCGTGCCGGAGACCCGATACACGCCCGGCACCACCTTGGTCTCGGTCGCCGCGGGCGGGTTAATCACAATGTCTTTCGGCTGCATGGTCTGGGCGGCCGCGGATTGCGACACGGCGGGCGCGGGGGCAGCGACCTGCACCTGCGCGCGCGCAACGCCCGACACCACATTGCCCTGCTGAATGGCGCTGAAGGCCGTGAGGGTCACCCCACCGGCGTTAAACATGACATTCGGCAGGCTCCACGCACCATTTTGAGTGGCCGTCACCGAGCCGAGCGTCGTACCGTTCAGGGTCACCGTGACGTTTGACCCGGCGGGGGCCGTGCCCGAAATGGTGTGGCGACCCGCGGTGATGTTCGAGCCCGTGCCGGGCGCCGAGATCACGGGCGCCGCGAGGCGCGTCACGGCGAGCTTCAACTCAGCCGACGCTGTCAACGACTGCACCGTGGCGTCCGCCCGGAGCACTGCCGTGCCCGCGGGCAGGTTCAGCGACGCCTTCCAGGCGCCCCGTGTGTCGGCCGTGACCGTGGTTGCGGGGGTACCGTTGAGCGTCAGTCGCACGGACGCTCCGGGGGTGGCGGTACCCGTGATCGACTGGGCACCCGTGTACACGGCATCCGAGCTGGTCTGGAACCGCACCTGTACGGGATTCACCTGGTACGCCGCGGTGGTGGCAACGCCCGCGCTGCCGTCGAGGGTCGGCACGACCGTCACGGTGGCCGAACCCAACGAGAACGGGGCGGCCGGCACGACCCAGGCACCCTTGGCGTCCGCAATCACCGTCGCCGCGAGCGAACCGTTGATCGACACCGCAACGCTCGCCCCCGGCGTCGCCTGGCCGGTAATGGCCTGCGCTTGGGGCAGCAGCGCCGAGCCGGGGCGCGGGGAGGTGATGGTGGCGACCGCCGTGGACGCGGCGAACGTGACGTTGACGGGCGCCGAGAGGTTCACGGCATCGCGTTTTGCCTGGGCGGTCAGGGTGAATTCTCCGACGCTCGTGACGGTGGCCCCGCTGAGGGTCCACACGCCCTTGGCGTTCACAACGGCGGTGCCGAGGGGCCGCGAGTTCAGCGTGAGGTTGATGGTGTCGCCGGGGGTGCCCGTGCCGCTCACCGGCAGGGCTCCGAGCGTGACCTTGTCGCCCGCGGCGAGCGACTTAATGGTGGGTGCCTTCACGTTCTGCAGGAGCACCAGGCCGGTGCCCGCGAGCGAAGTGTTGATGCTGACGCCGAACGTGTGCTGACCCTGGCCACCGTTGGTGGAGCTCGTGTCGCACTTCGTGGGGTCGGTCGGGCTCGGCAGGTTGGTGACGGCCGAGAGCGTGCCGACGGCGAGGTTGCCCGCCATGACGGGGCCGCCCGAGTCTCCGGGCAGCGAGCACATGGTCATGTCGAACGCGTCGACCGGGCGTGAGTCGGGCAGCACGTCGAGGGTCACGAGCGGCTGCTGATCGGTGGCCTTGATCTGGCCGCACTGCCACCCGGTGGTCAGGCCGGAGCGGCAGACGGGCATGCCGACGGTGGGGTTCACGACCCCGTCGACGGTCACGCCACCCGCGCCGTAGGTGTTGACCTGGGGAGTCGGCATGAAACCCGAGTCGGGAACCACGCTGTAGGCGGAGATGTCGGCGTTAGGCGCGGTGCCAGGCCAGTTCGAGGAGTTCATGTTCTTGGAGCCGAACTGGTACCACTTGAGGTCGCCTATTTTCGGGCCCACGGTGGTGTTGATGAACGTGTTCATCGTCGCGGCCATGCCGTCTTGGGCGCAATGGCCCGCCGTGAGCCAGAAGTTCTGGCCCTGGGCGTTGCTCGCGCCAAAGCCGAGGCTGCACGTCGAGTTGAGGAAGATGCCGGTGCCGTCGGGCAGGGGCTGGCCGGTTGCGCCCAACGCGGCCTCCTTCACGCTCGGCTGCTCGTTGGGGGCGGCGACGCTGAGGGTCACGGGGTGATCGCCGGTCGGATAGTCGGCGAGGCTCGCGCCCGCGGGCAGCTTGACTCGCACCGCGACGGTCTGGTTGTCCGCCTCGGGAGTCATGCTGACGATGGTGTCTTGCTGCTGTGCGGTGAGCCCCTGGAAGAACTCTTTCGCGATGACGCTTAGCTGGTCGGCGCTCCATGGCACGAGCTTCACGGCGAGACCGAGGCCCTGGGCGTAGTCCTCGGCCGCGGTCGTGGTAACCGCGATGGTGGTGCGGCCCGTGGCCGGGTCGAAGGAGGCGTCCGCGTACGCGTCGGCATATTTCTCGCGCACAGCGGCGACGAGGTTCGAGCCTTCACTCGCGAGTCGCGTAGCGGTGACCCAGTCTTGGGGGGTCATATCGAGATCGCGCTCGATCGCGGTTTTCAGCGAATCAGGCAGTTGGGTGAGGGTCTCGGCGTCGGCGGCTTGGGCGGCGGTACTGGCCTGCACCGCGAGTTCATCGGCGCTGAGGACGGTGATCTCGTCGGTCGCGTCGACGTTCACGCCGACGGGAGCGGTGACCCCGGCTGTCGACGCGGGGGGGTCCCCCGCGGCGATGGGCGCAGGTTCGGGGAGCCCCGGGTCGGCGTACGCAGGGCTGGCTAGGGCTGGCAGCGCGGTCAGCATGAGGCCAAGCAGCGCGGCCAGAGAGGTGCGGCGGGCACGAATCGAATTTCGTCGCATCAACTTCTGTCCTGGTGGGGTAGCACGCGAATTCCCGGGCCTTCAACAACGGTTAATTATAGCTGAAAGTCACGGTTCAACACGGCACGTACTCCTCCACTCTACGTGGAACAGGTGTCTAGGGAAATATTAATGTGCGGGACGTCTCGCCCGTGATGCCCAACACCATTGGTTGCTGCGTGCTAGTGTGCGGTGACTTTCGGCGACTGTACGCCGCTCGCGCCGCCCGCCGAGGGCGAGCCAGGTGGCGTGGGGTCGGTCGGATTCGGGGGGGTGCTCGTGACATCAATTCCACCCACTCCGCTATCGATACTGTCGTCCCTTTCGGATGGAGGAGTAGTGGAAGGCGCGGGGTCCGCCGGACCCGACGACAGGTACAGCGTGATATCGCTATTGACCGGTACCGTGCTTCCAGCCGCGGGGTCGACGCGGATCACTGAATCCACGGGCACGGTGTCGCTGGCTTCCCGCTGGTCGGCAAAATTCGCCTTGAGACCCATGGATTCCATGATGCTCGCGGCCTCCGCCTGGGTCTTGCCCACCACTTCGGGCACCGTGGTGTTTGCCGGTCCGTTCGCGAACGTTACCGTCACCGTCGCGCCCACCGCGACCGAGTTGCCTCCGCCCGGATCCGTGCTGATCACGGTGCCCACCCCGACGGTGTCGCTCAAGACGGGATCGAGCACGGGGTTCAGCCCGAGTGCCTTCAACTCAGCCTCAGCGACCGCAACGTCGGTATCGCGATAATCCTTCAACTGCACCTGCGTGGGCGCCTTGGCCACCGTGATGGTTACGGAGCCGCCGCGCGGCAGCGTCGAGTCCTTCTCGGGGGTCTGGCTCATCACGATGCCCGCGGTGGTCTCGGTCGTCTCCTGAGTCACGACCTTCGGCGAGAAGCCGAGGTCTTGCAGGGTCTTCTGGGCGTCCGCCTGCGACAGCGTGGTCACGTCGGGCACCTTTATATTTCCGGACGCCACGACCACGGCAATCTGGTCGCCGGCCTTGGCCGTCGCCCCGGCTGCGGGGTCGGTGCGAATCGCGCTGCCGGCGGCGACCGTGGTGCTGTCCTCGATGGTGATGGCGCCGAGCGTCAGCTGGTTGTCGCTCAGCAGCGTGCGCACCTCGTCGAGGGTCTTGCCCGCGACATCGGGCACCGTGACGCTATCCGGTGGCGGCGGGCCGCTCGACACGTTCACGATGACGGGGCTGCCCAGGGGCACCTCGGTGCCGCCCTGGGGGTCAAGCGAAATCACGTTGCCGAGCGCAACGGAAGCACTCGCCATGTCGCGGCGCTGCGGCACGAGGCCCTCGGCGCTCAATTGCGTGGCAACCTCGGCGTAGGTCTTGGGGTTTTGCGCGTTGTACTGGGCCACTGCGACCGTCTTGGTCTGGAACGGCAGCATTTGGTTGGAGTACGCCCACACCAGCGCCGCCCCCGCGAGCACCACGAAGGCCACGAGCAGCATGGCGATGGCCGCGCGATTGGTGCGCTTCGGCGGCACCTGCGTCTCCTCTTCGGGCAGCGAGCCGTCGCTGCGCGCCACGAGGTCAGTAAACGTCGATTGACGACCCCCCACGACGGCCGCGGCGGGAGTGCTGGCGCGCGTGGCGTCGTCCACCAGCGCACCGTGCGCCATGATGGATGCCTCAGGAATCGCCTGGGTCGCGGTCGACGAGAGGTCCGCCGCGGCCACGGCGGGCGCGGCCACGGTGTGTCCGTTCACCGCCGCGCGCAGGTCGAGCGCGAACTCGCGGGCGGAGCCGTAGCGATCGTCCCTGTGTTTGGCGAGGCCCTTGAGCACCACCCGATCGAGCGGCTCGGAGACATTCACGTTGAACGCCGACGGCGGGGTCGGCTGTTCGCGCACGTGCTGGTAGGCGACGGCGATGGGGGAATCGCCGACGAAGGGCGCCCGGCCCGTGAGCAGCTCGAACATGACGCACGACGCGGAGTACAGGTCGGAGCGGGTGTCCACGACCTCACCCTTGGCCTGCTCGGGGCTGAAGTAGTTAGCGGTGCCGACGATGGCCTGGGTTTGCGTGACCGACACCGCCGAGCCGTCCAACGCGCGCGCGATGCCGAAGTCCATCACCTTCACCGCGCCGTCCTTCGTCAGCATGATGTTTGCGGGCTTGATGTCGCGGTGGACGATGCCCATCCGGTGCGAATAGTCGAGTGCGCTCAGCACGCCCGCCATGATCTCGCTGCATTCGCGGACGGGCAGTCCACCATCGGAGTGAATGATCTCGCGCAGGGTCTGGCCTTCGACGTATTCCATGATGATGTAGGGAACGGGGTGGATCTCCCCCGCCGTGTCCGTGACATCTCCCTCGCCCGTGTCGTACACCGACACGATGCTGGGGTGGTTCAGGCCCGCCGCGGACTGGGCCTCCTGCTGAAAGCGAGCGAGAAACGTCTCGTCGCGCGCGAGCTCCTGCTTCAGCACCTTGATGGCGACGGAGCGCCCGAGGCGCCGATCCTTACCGAGGTACACCTCGGCCATGCCGCCGTGGCCGAGCAGGCCGCCGACCTCGTATCGGTCGCCCAGGAGTTGTGGTCGACTAGTCACTGTCCGCTCCCTCCGCTCGGAGTCGTTGTGTCTCCGGGCGTTGTCGTGGTCGTTGCGCCGGGCGACGTGGTGGTCGGCCCAGCGCTCGGCGAAGTGGTCGTGGGGCTTGGGCTCGTTGAGGTGGTGGGTTCCGGCGTGGTCGAATTCGACGGCGAACCTGACCCGCCGGGGCTAGGCGTGCCACCCGAAGGGGTCTCGCTCTCCCCGGTGGAGGTCGTGTCGTCACCGGTCGGACGGGTTGCAGTCGTGGTCCGCGGCAGGGTCGGCGTGCCCGCGGTTTGCGTGTATTCAATCGCGATGGTGCTGCCCGCGGGCACCTGGCCCGTGGGCTTGATGGACGTCACAGTGCCGGCGGGGCGACCGGCCACCGCCGGAACCGAGGTGTAACTGACCCCAAAGCCCAACGCGGCGAGGCGATTGATGACCACCTGGGCGTCCCGCCCCACATACTGGTTGCCTTCGACCACCACGGTGGTGCTGCCCGTTGCGACCGCCGAGGAGCCAGACGCCGACGTGGGCCCTACGGTGTTGGGCGAGGCGCTTGCGCTGGTCGTTGGGGGGGCGCTGCTTGTCGGGGCCGACGTGGCGGCGCCCGTCGCGGGGGCGGTGGCCGTGAGTGTCGTGCCCGTGGGTTCGCTGTCGCTCTGATTCATGCGGTCTACCAGCACCAGGATTCCGCCCAGGGCGGCCAACAGGATCAGCAGAATCAGCGCTATCGACGGAAGGCCCAGCCCGCGGCGCCGCTGGCCCGTGACGGTGCCCGCGGGCCCCGCGGCGTCCTGGGCGGGAATCGTCGACGTGACGGTGCGCTCGCGCACCACGGTCGGACCGTCGGAGGGCACCGGTTGAATCATGGGCGCGGGCAGCGGCATGGCCGAGCCCTCCTCGCGGGCGGTGCTCGCGAGGCTCACGGGCGGCGCCACGGGGGCGCGATCAAGAGGAGACGCGGGGTCGCTCGTCACCTTGGGCGTCTCGGCGGTCGCGGCCTGGGCGGCCTCCGCTCCGGCCCCGTCGAGCACGAGATTCTCTGCCGTGATCGCGGGCCGCTCGCCGCGACGGATCGCCTCGAGCGCGCGCACCACCGACATAGCCGAGCGGGGCCGCTCCATGGGGGTCTTCGACAGGATCTTCAGCACGAGATCGCGCAGGTCGGGCTGCACGCGCGGCGGCAACGGCGGCACGGGCTCCTTCACCTGCGCCATCGCGATATCAACCTGCGTTTCACCCGTGAACGGGCGCGTACCGCTCAGCATTTCGAAGGCCACGATGCCGAGCGAGTAAATGTCGGAGAGCGCCGAGGCAGGCTTGCCCATCGCCTGCTCGGGAGACAGGTACTGGGCGGTGCCCATGACGAGGCCCGTCTTGGTGAGCTTGGCTTCGTTCTCGCTGCGCGCGATGCCGAAGTCGGTGATCTTCACGGTGTCATCGTCGTCGACGAGAATGTTTTCGGGCTTGACGTCGCGGTGCACCACGCCCTTGGCGTGTGCGGCCTGCAGGGCGCGCCCCACCTGCATCAAGATGGTGATGCATTGATCGATCGGCATGCCCGTGGGGTTTTCCTCGATGAGGTCTGCGAGGGGAACGCCGGGCACGAGTTCCATCACCAGATAGGCCGTGCCACCGATTTCGCCGTAACTAAACAGAGAGGCGATGTTCTCGTTCGACAGGGCTGCCGTGTGCCGGGCCTCGGCCTTGAACCGTTCGAGGTAGCCCTCGTCGCCGGTGAACTCCTCGCGCAGGATCTTGATCGCCACCTCGCGGGAGAGCGTCGTGTCCCAGGCACGCCACACCTGCCCCATGCCGCCCACCGCGATGAGCGACACCAGCCGGTAGCGGTCCTCGATCATGAGGCCTTCGTACGTCTTCACTGTCCTAGAGCCGCCTTCATTACTTGCGCCGCGATGGGGGCTGCCACTGTGCCACCGTACGTATTGCCATCGCTGGCGTTTCCGCCTTCTTCAACTACCACCGCGACCGCCACCTTCGGGTCGTTCGCCGGTGCAAAACCCGTAAACCACACTTGCGGGCGCTTGCCCTCTTGCCACTCCGCCGTGCCTGTCTTACCTGCCACAGTAATGCCGGGAATCGCTGCTTGCGTGGCTGTGCCATTTGAGACGGCATTCGTCATCATTTCGGTGAGCGCGGACGCCGTGGTGGCCGAGACCGCCTGCCCCCTCGATTTGGGTGCGGGCCGCGTGATTTCTTCGAGCGACGAGGTGCGCACCGAGTTAATCAGCGTGGGCTCCATCAGGTTGCCCTCGTTGGCGATAGCCTGCGAAATCATGGCAATTTGCAGGGGCGTCACGCGCACATCAAACTGACCGATCGACGATTGTGCCAGTTGCGCCTCGTTGAGGTCTTGAGGGAACGTCGAGGGCGTGACGGCCATGGGCACCTGCAATTCTGCGCCGAATCCAAATTTTTCGGCCTGAGTGGCGAGCGCCTCCGCGCCGAGTTCCATGCCCAGGTTCGCGAAGCTGGTGTTGCAGGACTGCGCGAGGGCCACCCCGAGCGTGGATTCGTCGTTCGCGCCGCACGCGGCACCGGAGTCGTTGGGCAGGCTGGTGGAGGTGCCGGGCAGCGTGATGGAGGCGGGGCCGGGGATCTCGGTGTTGGGCGTGTACTTGCCGGATTCGAGGGCGGCGGCAGCCGTGACGAGTTTAAAGACGGAGCCCGGCGGGTACAGGTCGCCACCGATGGCACGGTTAATGAGGGGATTCGCGGGGTCGCTCGTGAGCGTTTGCCATGCGCTGGTGACCGCCGTGCCGTCGTGCGAGGCCAGTTGGTTGGGATCGTAGGTGGGGCTCGAATACATGGCGAGGATCTTGCCGGTTGTCACGTCGAGGGCCACGACGGCACCGCGCTGATCGCCCAGCGCGTCGGCTGCGGCCTGCTGCGTGGCGGGGTCAATGGTTAGTTCGACCGTCGCCCCCGTGTTCTTATTGCCTGAGAGCAGCGACGAGATGCGCTGATAGAACAGGGCGTCGGCGTTGCCGTTGAGGTCTTCATTCATGGAGTTCTCAAGGCCCGAGCGCCCCACGATCACCGAGTAGTAGCCCGTCACCGCCGCGTAGAGGGGTCCATCGGCGTATTCACGTTGATACCCATACGAATCGTCGACGCTGACCGAGCTCGCGACGGCATTGCCGTTCACGATGATCGCACCCCGGGCCCGGCCGAACTCCGAATACAGCGTGCGCACGTTGCGGGGGTCGGCGTTGAGCGAAGGAGCCTGGACCGCCTGAATGATCGTGGTGGCGCCCAGCAAGATGCCGAACATGATGCTGATGACGATGGCGACGCGGCGCAGGGGACGGTTCACGAAGAGATCACCTCAGTGGCCTGGGCTTTGGTGGCGGGGCGACGGGCGGCGTCCGAAATGCGCAGGAGAATACCGATAATGATCCAGTTCGCAATGATGCTCGAACCACCCGACGCCATGAACGGCAGGGTGAGGCCGGTGAGCGGGATGACGCGCAGAACACCACCCGCCACGACGAAGCACTGCAACGCGATGGCGAACGAGAAGCCACCCGCGAGCAACTTGCCGAACGTGTCCGGCACCGCAATCGCCGCGCGCATGCCACGCTGTACGAGCACCAGATAGACGATGAAGAGGACGAACATGCCCGAGAGACCCAGCAGTTCGCCGTAGCTCGAAAGAACAAAATCCGACCACGCAAACGGCACAATGTCGGGCCGCCCAGCCGACAGTCCCGTGCCCGTGAGTCCGCCGTTGGCCAGCCCAAACAGGCCCTGAACCAGCTGGTAACTGTTGCCTGACTCGCGACTGTAGACGTCGGCGTCCAGGGCATTTAACCAACCCGTCACGCGCACGTTGACGCGCGCAATCTTGGGGGCGAGCGTCACCGCGGCGGCCGCAAACAGGGTCAGGCCGATGATGATCCAGCTGGTGCGCTCGGTGGCGAGGTAGATCATGACGACGAAGAGACCGAAGAAGAGCAGCGATGTACCGAGGTCGGTCTCGAAGACCAGGACCATCACGGAGAGCGCCCACACGCAGAGAATAGGGCCGAGATCGCGCCAGCGCGGCAGGTGCAGGCGGCCGATCTTGGGGCCCGCGAGGGCCAGCGCATCGCGGTTGATCACGAGGTAGCCGGCGAAGAAGATGGCGAGGGCGATCTTGGCAAACTCGCTCGGTTGAATCGAGAACGGGCCGATGGCGATCCAGATGCGCGCACCGAGCACTTCGAGGCCCAGCCCCGGCACGAGCGGCAGCAGTAGGAGCAGCGCACCGGTCGCGGCGGCGACCCAGGTGTAGCGGCGGAGGATCCGGTGGTCGCGCATGAACCACAACACGAGGCTTGCCATGACGACGCCCACGGCGATCCACAGCAGTTGGCGTTCGGCGTAGGTGGCGACGTCGGACGAGATGTTAGCTTGACGCGCGAGGTCCACGCGGTGAATCACGACGTAACCCATGCCGTTGAGGAAGATGGTGATCGGCAGGATCACGGGGTCGGCGTAGGTGGCCTTCCAGCGCACGACAAGGTGCAGTGCCAGGGCGAAGACGAGCACCGCGAGGCCGAACTTCCAGTCGAAAACGAACGGAGAGTCGGGCGTGACGCCGACGAGCGTGTTGGCGAGGGTCACGAGCAGCACCGAGAACAGCAGCAGCAGCAATTCGCTGCCGCGCCGCGGGCGGGCCGCGTACGTCATCACGGTGGCCATCAGTTCACCGCCGCCGGGCTGGTGGTCGCGGGGTCGCTGGTGGTCGCGGCCGGGCTGGGGGTCGCGGGTTCGGACGCCGCGGGGGCCGGGCCGGCCGAGGGCGTGGGGGTCGCCGGGGCGGTGCTGACCTGTACGTCTGCGCAGTTGGGTGGCATGGTGACGGAGGGAGTCATCGGAGCGATCACGGGCGCGGGCGAGCCCGCCGCGACGACGGCGTTGGCTGAGGCCGTGAGGGACGCATTGCTCGACGCGGCAGCGGAGGCGGCCGCGCTGGCTGAGGTGCACTGCCGCGCGAGTTCAGCGCGGCGCGCGGTTTCGGCCTGGTCTGCCTGCCGTTTCGCTTCTTCTGCGATGGCCGCTTCGGCGGCGCCGCGAATATTGGCGACGATGCCCTGGGCGCCCTCGTAACTCGATGATGTGTAGTGATTCTGCTGTAACTGTTGCAGCATGTAGCTGGGCAGCACGTCGGTCGTGAGATCTTCGACCGACACGAGGTGCGAGAAACTGAGACCCAGCACCTTTTGGGGTACTCCCTGATAGATCGCGACGTTACTGCTTTCAACGCCGACATAGAACTGGGATTGGGTCCAGCGGTAGCCCAGGGCGCCCACGAGGACGCCGAGAATCAACAGGCCGAAACCGGCGACGACGACGGTCCAACGACGACGCTGCGGAAGTTCCTCGATGATGCCGTCGTCATCGTCATCAATGGTCACGCGGCGGCGTTGCAGAGCCGCCATCCGCGCAGCGGCACCTGTAGCTCGCGTCGGCGCCTTGCGGTCGAGGGCTGCCGCGCCTACGACCTCGGGGGCGGTCGATTGCTTTTCGCCCGCACGCAGGTCGTCGATGCTGCACACCTCGGCGACGACGACCGTAATGTTGTCGGGGCCGCCGCCCTTGAGGGCCAGGCGAATGAGCTCGTCGGCGCACTCGTCGACGCTCTTGTGTTCTTGCAGCGTCTTGGCGATGGTGCCTTCGCTGACCACGCCGGACAGCCCGTCGCTGCAGAGCAGCCAGCGGTCGCCGGGCAGAGTGGCGCGGGTCGAGAGGTCGAGCAGGGGTTCGGATTCGACGTCACCCAGCACCTTCAGAATCACGTTGCGCTGGGGATGCCGTTCGGCCTCCTCGGCCGTGATGCGGCCCTCCGCAATGAGCCGCTGCACGAACGTGTGGTCGGTGGTGACCTGCGTGAATCCATTGTTGCGCAGGAGGTAGCCGCGAGAATCGCCAATGTGGGCGAGCGCGATGCGATTTTCGTTGCGGAAGATTGCGGTGACCGTGGTGCCCATTCCCGCGAGCTCGCGCTCACTACGTGCATGCGCCAGGATGTTGTCGTTGGCTTCCAGGATCGCGCGTTCGAGATGCTGCGACAGGTCGCCCGAGAGGCCCTCGCCATCGAGTTGCGCGACACCCGCCACGGCGAGCGACGACGCAACGTCTCCGCCCGCGTGACCGCCCATGCCGTCTGCGATCATCAACAGATTGGGCCCCGCATAGCCGGAGTCCTGATTGTTGGCTCGCATGAGGCCCACGTCGGAGCGCGCGGCGTAGCGGAAGAAAACCGTCATCGCGGCCCTTTACGCATTTCGATCGAGCTTTGGCCAATGCGCAGGACTGAGCCGGGCTGGAACGGCACTGCCGCCGTGAGGGGCTGGCCGTTAAGAGTGGAACCATTGGTGGAGCCGAGGTCTTCGACCATCCACTCGGAGACCTCGGGGGCACCCTTAAAGATGCGCGCGTGGCGGTTTGACGCGTATTCGTCGTCGAGCACAAGAGCGCATTCGCTGGAGCGGCCGATCAGAATGGGTACGTGCTGCAGTTTGAGCATGGTGCCACGCAGTGAGCCCTCGGTGACCACGATGACGTGCTGCGTTTCGCTGACGGGTGGAATGCCGCGTGAGGGCGTGTCGGTTGCGGCGCCGCGCTTGCGACGTTCACTCTCGGACCGGGCGGCGCGGCCCGTGCGGCGGCGCGCGACGACGCCAGTGCCGAACAGGTCGCTGCGCAGCACCGCAACGACCGAGAACACGAAAAGCCACAGCAGCACGACAAAAGCGATGCGGAGGGCAGCTACGGTAATTTCACTCATAGAGGTGCCGCTACCCCGCCAATGCTTCGGGCAGGGTCACGACGATGTCGAGCCGCCCGATGTGGATCGTCTGGCCCGAACGTATTTTCATGGGGGCCACGACACGGGCTCCGTCAACCGTGGTGCCGTTCGTCGAGCCGAGGTCACTCACGACCACTCCCGCCCCCGTCACACGAATTTCGATGTGATAGCGCGAGACACCCGTGTCTTCAACGATGATGTCGCAGTCGCTGCCTCGGCCGATGATGGTCTTCGCTTCGGTGAGTGCATACCGCGACCCCACGATTTCGACGATGGGGTAGCGCTGTTCGTCGCTCAGGCCGCTTACCGGCGCGGTCTTGCCGCGCTCCGTTTCGCTCTGCACGGAGAGGGTGCCATTGCGCAGAGAGTGGTCTTCCGTGAGTGAGACCACGATGTGCCCCACGAAACTGTAGCCCTGCTCAATCGCATGCTTGTTCAGTTGCGCGACCATCTCGTCGGCGAGGGTGTGGGCCCAGTCGTAGAAGCGGTTGAAGTCGTCGGGCGACAGCGACACGGTGTAGAGATTGGGCACGACGGTGCGTTCACGGTCGATGATGCGCGCCTTGTTGTCGCACTCGCGGCGCAGGGCCGCAGAAATCTCGACCTCCTTGATGTGGCCACGACCGCCCCGAAAGGCCTGGCTCACTCCCTTGTCGAGCACGCTTTCTACTTTGTCCAGAAAGCCCATTGCATCCTCCACTCTGACGCCGCACGAGAACTGCAGGGAAGTCGTCCCACCGAGCCAACCAGTTTATCGACCGGGGTCATTGCATGCCGCAGCGAGCGTCAATACGCACATCATTAATACTAACTGGGGGGCGGCGGTAACCTCCTACCCGTCGTAGCGATTTAGGTGCAAGTTTGGTGAGGATTTGTTCCAATTGGCTTGCGCGCGACGCTCGTCACCCTCGCGCCACCGCACGGGGGTGCGGTTCGCCACAAAGCACCGGTAGGGGTGCCGTGAATTGGCAATGGCTGGAACTCTCATGGTAAGTTTTCATCTGCATGAGCGCGCGTGGCGGAATGGTAGACGCGCTGGCTTCAGGTGCCAGTGTCCGAAAGGGCGTGGAGGTTCAAATCCTCTCGCGCGCACTTTTTCAGGGCTGCAACTTTACAGAAGTTGCAGCCCTGATTTTTTTCCTTGAGGCCCAGATAGCCCCCATATTCAGGCCGGACGCCGCGTGGCCCGAGAACGGGTCACGCGGCGTCCGATATGTGCCCCCTCTAGTGCACGCCGCGCTGACGGTCTGCGCCCACGGCGCGCGTTTCGGCTGCGTCGGCGCGGGTTACCGAGAGGTAGACCACCGTGACCACAATGAGGGCCAAGAATATGATGCTCGTGCCTGTGGTGCCGATGCCGAGGCCGCCGTCTGCGTGAGCTTGCGACGTGAAGTCGCCGATCGAAGCGCCCAGGGGGCGAGTCAGCACGTAGACGATCCAGAAGGCGGTCACCGGGTTCAGTCGCAGGAACTTCCACGCGACGGCGACGCAGGCAATCACGGCGCCGAAAAGCAGCACGGAAGGCCCGTAGCCGACGCTCAGCTTCTCAGCGACGAGGTCTCCCGCGCCGGTCCCGAGGGCGAACGTGATGAGCACGGTGAGCCAGTAAAACGCCTCGCGACCGCGGGTATTAATGGAGTGGATCGAAAGCGTGCGCATGACGCCGAACCAGATTCCGAAACTGAGGGCGAGGGCCACGGCGAACACCGCCGTCGTCAACCAGAGCGGCACGCCAAAGTTGTCCGTCAGGTTGTCGGTGATGAGCGTGCCCACGACCGAGACGAGCACCACGGCCAGCCAGTACACGACAGGGTGGTAGCGACGCAGCGAGAACTGCACCACCAAGACGACAGCCAGCAGGGCGCCCATGAAGAGCGATGTAGCCGTGAGTCCCCAGTTCAGCGTAGTGTTGAGATAGTCTGCCGCGGTCTCGCCAACCGTGGTGCAGAGCACCTTGATGACCCAGAAGAAGACGGTCACCTCGGGTACCTTGTTCAGCATTTCGCGGGCGGTCGGGCGTAGTGAAGCTTGTGTTGAAGTGTTCATACCTCGATGTTCGGGGTGCCACCTGACACCAGCCTGACGCCGAGACAGCCCGCCGCAAAACGCGATGCCCCGAGCCACGCAGAAGCATGACTTCCGCGGGCTCGGGGCTCAGGCCATACAGGTTAGAACTGTGCCAGCGCCTCGCGAATCGCGTTCGCCTCAACCTGCGGCAGGGCAGACAGGGCGGCCTCGCTGCGAGCACCGAACACCGAGAGCGCCGCAGCGTTCTCATCGTTCACGGCGCCCACCGCGAAGTACGCGTCGCCCATGACGATGCTGCCACCGGTCGCGGTACC
>JAFFTF010000013.1 GCA_022803075.1 Micrococcales bacterium 31B | reverse complement strand
GGCTGGTTCAGCGTGTTCGGCAAGCCCAAGCGCGGCAAGGCCCGCAAGCCCGGGCCACCCGTGCACGACGACCTTTGCGCCCTCGTCGACGAACACGGCCAGTCGAAGCCAGAAGTTCCAGCGTGCCCTGGCCCGTCACCACATGGTCGGGAGCATGGGAAGAGTCGGGTCGAGTGGTGACAACGCGGCGATGGAGAGCTTCTTCGCGCTGCTGCAAAAAAACGTCCTAGACCGCCGGGTCTGGACCACACGGGAGCAGTTGCGGATCGCGATCGTCACCTGGATTGAGCGGACCTACCACCGCCGCCGACGCCAAGACCGACTGGGCCGTTTGACCCCCACCCAATTCGAGGCCATCATGAACACGACCGTCGCACTCGCGGCGTGACTACAACCTGTCACCTAACCGTGCAGCAGTCCCGCCTAGTGCCTAAACAGGTCACTAGGTCAACATAAATTCCCAGGTCAAACCCCTATGCCTTCAATAAATCAAGGCAGGTGAGCCAAGTCAGGTTAGATCACAGCAATATTCACCAGGTGGTTGATTAGCAATGCCGACACGGTATTTCGGGGTGCAATGCAATGAACGCAGCCTGACCGACGTGACCCAGCAAAGCGGCCCTGCCGGCGCGTGCGTTCGCGCCAACCGGGCCCCGGAGCGTCCGAAAGAGAACCGCTACAGATAGCGCCACGGCGGACGCAGGCGCGCACCGGAGCCATAGATAGCCGCCGCCACCGCCGCCCACGCGCCGGCCATGAGCCAGGCAAAGCCGGAGCCTTGCACAAAGATCAGCACGGCCCACCAATAGGGCACGCCATTTCGCGAGCCGGCCATGAAGCAGACGAGGGCGAATGCGCTCATGAGGAGAGAGGCCACCAAAGGCCGAGTCAGAACGCGGGCTACGCAGTACACGGCAAAGAGCGCGAGGAGGTTGCGCACGGCGGCGAGGGCGTCGTCGTACCCCAGGCTGCCGCGAGCGATCACGCTACACGCGACGATGGTGGCCGCGAACGTCGCAGCCACGCCGCCCAGCAGTGCCACGTCACGAGCCGGAATCCTCCGAACCGCCGCAAGTTCACTCGGCAGATCTGCATCGTGCCACGGCGCGCACGTGATGATCGCGAGAAGCAAGGGGCATACGAGCTGAAGTGAAAGCACCACCCCGCCGCTGCTCAGGAGGCTAATGATGGAAATCTCGACGTTGCGGACGAGAAAACCCACCACCCCGATCACCATGGCACTGGCCAGCGAAACCTGGGCACGCCGCAGGGTCAGGTAGGGAGCCACACGGCCCGTCATGGGGTACACGACTGCGCTCCCTTCGCAAGGTACTCGCGCACCACTGCAGCCTTTTCGGCAGCCGAGGCTGCCCCCGCGTCGCGCTCCGCTGTCCTCAGCGTCGCCGGGGCCAGGGTTACGCCCGATTCGAGCAGCAAGACGGCACTCACTCGCGCGAACTCGTGCTGCTGATCGACGGTGCGTACGGGGCAGCCCAGCCGCAGGAGCGTCGCGTAAGCGAGGCTCGCGGCGATGTCTTCATCGCGCGACAGGAGAGAAACGTGCAGGTCCAGAGCGTTTGGAGCCGGGTATTCGCTGATGCTTACGGGCTGGGTGATGCCAAATTGCTGCCATGCTGCGAATGCCTCGGCGCTGGTCTTGCTGACCGCCTCGAGTTTCGATTCGTGTTCGGGCCACAGGCAGACCACGGGGCTCTCCGAGCGACAAATGGTCTCGTTGGCGCGTTCTTCAAGCGGTGTGGGGCCCAGGGTAAGGACGGTCGGAGCCGCGGCGGCGACGCCGGCCGCGAGGATTCCCGCGCACGCGGCCCCTAGCGTGACTCGGCGCTTCCATCCGCTGCGTGGGAGGTGTGGAGCGCGCGTCCAAGGAGCGCACAACAACAGCAAGCCGGCCGCGGCCACGGCCGCCGCGAAGACACCCGAGGCAACCATGGCCCGCTCGCTCAATACCGTGTTGACATCCATCGCCGTCACCCAAAATCCGGTTAGGTGCCTGATCCAATCGGGGTCAAGGGTGGACCGCGCAAACATCATGCCGAAGTAGCAACCTGCGAATCCCAGGGGCAGGCTCAAGGCAGGGTGAAGTACGTGGGCGAGCCCAGTGCCGAAGAGGCACCAGGCCGTGAGCACCACAACGGTGATCACGACGAACCCCGGCCGCACGAAAACAGTGCCCGCGTGGTAAAAAATGCCCAGAACGGCAAAAAGCGATGTGATGCCGGCGGTGAGCAGCGGGGGGCGCATGGCGGTGATGAGGCGAGGGCGGGCTGTGCCCCACATGAGATGCCCCGCCCGGCGCAGGTGCATTCCATCAATGCCGCCCATAAGCGCCGCCAGGGGGGCAAGAATTCCGACAACCGCAGCAGCGTTTGCCGCGTCGAGTTCGACATAGGGGTCGGCAAAGGGGGAGACCCTGCCCTGCACCTGCGCGGCCACAATAAGCACGATGAGCGGGCTCAGCCAGATCGCGGGGCATGTCTTGAGTTGGCACCACAGTCGCATTAGTGCCGCCCACCCAACAGAGTGCGGTAGGCGTCTTCGCCCCGGCGGTCTCCGTCGCTGCCTTCTACTGGCTCACTAAGCGTGAGAAAGCCCTGCACAGTGCCCTCCCAGAGAGATTCACCGTTGGCCAAGACGCTCACCTCGTCGAACAACTCGTCGAGGTCATCGACCTGGTGTGTCGACATGAGCACGCGAGTCTCCGCGCGGGCGCGTTGCAGCACCGAACGAAACGTGGCCCGCTGGGCCGGGTCGAGACCTGCGGTCGGCTCATCGAGCAAGAGCACATCGGGGGAGTGAACTAGGGCCTGTGCGAGACCGACCCTGCGCAGCTGGCCGCCCGAGAGCGAAGTTGCGAGGGAGTCCATTTTGTCGCTCAGGTCCACCAGTTCAACGTATTCGGCCGCGGACTTCCACGCGTCTCGCCGGCTCATCCCCTTGAGCCAGCCCGCGTAGGCAACCTGCTCGCGCACGGTGAGGGCGCGCAGGGCAACGATGGACTGGGGCATCCAGCCGAGGCGCCGCTGGTAGAGTTTGCGGGTGCGGCGCGACAGGCTGGTTCCGTTGACAGTAATGTTGCCTCGGCGCGGAGTCTCGGCACCCGCTACTAGTGAAAGCAGCGTCGATTTACCGGCCCCGTTGGGGCCGAGCAGCACGTGCCGGGTGCTGCGCAGCGACCAGCTAAATGAGCGAAATATTTCTGCGCGAGGATGATACTGAAAATTCAACTCAATGACACTAATCATGAATGCACTCCCGAATTTTGCAGGTGAATGGGCGTTTCACAGTGTTGTGGTCGCTGCGCGGCGCTCAGTACACGACGTCCACGGCAGGGCTTGAAACCGTCAGGGCGGTGCTGGTGCTTCCATTGATCTTCGAGACCTGGAAGATGTAGTTGTCCGCCGGCAGTCGGCCGGCGTTCATGTATGCGCTGCGCGCGCAGTCGAATGTGGTCCTCAGCAGTGGAGTATCCGGGAAGAACACATTGCCGTCGTCGCGCTGCAGCGTGATCTCCATGGTGCCTTGGCTGCAGGTGTTGACCGTGATTTGGGTCGGCATGGTGTCAACATTCCGGTCAACCCAACCGCGTGACTGAAAGCCCACGCGGACGCCCGAGAGCGACGAACTGAAACCCCCTTCGGCGAATGCGGGAACGGCGGCGAGTGACACGCTAGCCCCGAGGGCCGCAACAACGAGAACTCGTCGGACTAAAGTCCAATTTTTTTCATCAGGAGAACCTCTGATTGTGGATGAGTTTGCGAAGCCAACGGAGCGACTTCTGTCGCTCTTGTACTTATGATAGTTTGCTCATTTTGGAGGTTCCACCGGAAAATTCGGTGTCCTGACGCGTCCCCGTCTTGCGAACCGTTAGATCGCAGGTGATCTGCTAATCAATGCTGCAAACATAAACAAAAACCTAGGCCCGCACTAACCGCCCCGGCCCGCCTACCCGGCCACCAGGGCGTCCGCAACCCGCTCAATGAGCGCCTCGGGCAGCGGCTCGTCGAGCGCAAACCACAGGGTGCCCTTGCCGCGCTGCAGCCCCTTCAGCTCGGCCTGCAGCTCGGGGGCCTTCGGCACGGGGTAGATCGCCACGTGGTCCTTCCACCCCGAGACGAACACATAGGGCCGCTTACGGCCCTCGGGCACGAACCCCACGATGCCGTAACTGAACTTCTCGACCCCGCCCGGAACGCGGGCCGCAACCAGGGCGCGCAGCCGGTCAAAGTGGGGGCGCGCGGCGTCCGGAATCTGTGCCACGTACTCCTCGACGCTCGTGGGCTTGCGGGCGGGCTCCCGCGCGATGGCCACGGAGGTGCGCAACATGCTGGTCAGCACGTCGAGGTCGATGCGTTCGAGCCGCGTCACGTATAGGCACGAGCGCGATGCCTTGTGCGGCCCGAGCCGCGCGAGCTCGTCGCCGTAATGGTCAAAACCCTCCGAAAAGTACAGCGTGAGGTTGGCCTTGCGCGGCGAAAAACCCAGCAGCGGCATGCGCTCGGTCTGGCCCGAGGCGAGCGTGTACGTGACGCTGCCAAACCCGATGATGCTCGGCCCCCACATCACGGCCGGCTCGCCCGCGATCTGCTCATACAGCGGTATCAGGGTGCGGGCGTCGGCGGCCCGCACCGGGGGCACCGAATCGAGAAAATCCTGGACGCTCGCGGGGCCGGGCTGGGTCTTATTGGCATGGTCTGGCATGGTGGCTCCTAGCGCACGGGGATTCCGTCATACCACGACCATACGTCGTCGCCGCGCAGGCAGACCTCGTTGCCGCCATCGCAGTAGATCGACTGGCCCGTGACGTGCGTGTTTTCGTCACTCGTGACCCAGGCGAGCAGCGCGGCGACGGCTTCGGGCGAGAGAAAGCCATTGAGCGGCATGGGCGCGATTGCGCGCAGGTGAGCGGTGCGTTCGGGCGTGGCGAACAGATGCTGGGTCATGGGCGTCTTGACCACACCGGGAGCCACGGCGTTCAGGGCGATGCCCGCGTGCGCCCAGTCGTCCGAGATCGAGCGGCGGCGCACCCACCGGGCGAGGGCGCGATTGACGCTCGTGTATATGGTGAGGGAGTTGGAGTCGCTGGGAGGCAACGAGACGGCGAGCTCCACGGCCTCAGTTTCGTCACCGCGCAGGCAGGCCTCGACGAGCGGGTCATAGACCAGAGCTACCTCGGCGGTACACGTGACCACAGCGGCGCGGGGGGCGCGGGAGGCCGCGAGCACGGGGCGCAGGCCCTCCAGCAACTCCACGGCGCCGAAGTAGATTACCGACACGCACGTGCGATGAAATTCCGAGATTCCCGCGCTAGCGATGAACCCGTCGAGCTGGCCGTCGCTCAGTCGATGGGTTGCTTCGATGGCCAGTTCGCGGCCGTGGGGCGTCGACAGGTCGGTGACAATGTCTGCATCGTGCAGGTCGATGCCGATCACGCGGTGGCCGCGCTCGCGCAGCAAAACTGCCGTGGCGGCGCCGATTCCGGAGGCATACCCGGTCACTACATATGTTCTCGACATGATGGCTCTTTCGAACCGCAAGCTCGGGGAGGTGGTTCAGCGACTATTTTCGGAGAGTCCATTCTACCTGCGGGTCTACGGTCCGCGATAGAGGGCGCGGCCGCCCGATTATCCGCGCCTAGAGCGACCCCGCGGCCCGCGCGGCCCGCGCGGCCCCGCGCCCCTCGCGCCCCGCGCGGCTCCGCGCCCCCCGCGCCCGTCGCGCCACAGGCGGTACGAGAACACGGCGGCCACGGTCGCGGCGTTGAGCGCGAACACCACCAACAAGATGGTGCGCAGCGTGTCGTCGAGGCTCTGCCCTTCCATATGACCACCCTATCGGCCCGCGCCGTGGCGTGCCCACAGATCGGTCGCCTTGCGACGGCACCGAATGTGACGCGGCCACTATGAGGTACTGCTAGGGACTCCCTGGCTTGACCGGATCGACGTAGCCTGAAGTCATGACCACAAGAGACGAGGTGCGCGAGTTCTTAATGTCGCGACGCGCACTCGTGACGCCCGAACGCGTGGGCCTGCCCGCGGGCCCGCATCGGCGAGTGCCGGGGCTGCGCCGCACCGAGGTGGCCACCCTTGCGGGCGTGAGCGTCGAGTATTACACGCGCCTTGAACGCGGAGCCCTCGGCGGGGCCTCACCCCAGGTGCTTGACGCGCTGGCCCGGGCCCTGTGCCTCGATGAGGCAGAGCGCGCGCCTTCTATCACGACATCTACGCGATGGGCGGGCAGCCAAACTTTGCGCGCTTCACCTTTCTCAGTGATGCCGCCTTCACCTTCTACCCCGACTGGGAGTTTTTCGCCGACGTGACGGTTGCGATCTTGCGAACCGAGGCGGCGCGCGACCCGCACAACAAAGACCTGCACGACCTGATTGGTGAGATGAGCACGCGCAGCACGGAGTTTCGCACCCGCTGGGCGGCACACCATGTGCGCCATCACGGCACGGGCTTCAAGACGTTTCACCACGGGGTCGTCGGCGACATGACCCTTGCGTACGAGGGCCTCGAACTTGCCTCGGAGCCGGGGCTCACGCTCACCGTGTACACCGCCGAGCCGCACTCGCAGTCGTGGGAGCGCATGCAACTGCTCAGTGCGTGGGCCGCCACCGAGTTTGGTCAGTGCGTGTACGGTTCGCCCCAGGCGGGCAGCGAAAGCGTCAGTTAGGGCCGGACGCCCGCGGTGGTTGCGCGGGCTGCCTCGCCTCCTCGCGCGTGGCCTGCCTGCGGCGTCGCACCAAGAACACCGTGAAACCCGCAATGACCAGCATGATGTACACGATTAAGGTGAGGCCAATCTGGCGGCCCACGACTTCGCCGAATCCCTCGCCGTCGGGCCCCGCAGCGAGCGGTATGACCAGTGAAAATGCGTTCAGCGCCGAATGGCTCATGATGCCTCCCGTGAATATTTACCTCAGTCTAGACCCGCGCCACCACCCGCCGTGCGTGCCTCAGCACCGGCTCGTCGACCATGCGGCCCTCGAACGTGAACACGCCGCGCTCCGTCTCGGCGGCCGCGAGCACCGCGCGCGCCCAGGCGACCTCGTCTTCAGTCGGCGCGTACGCGGCGCGGATCACGCCCGCCTGCGAGGGGTGAATGCACGCCGTTGCGGCAAAACCGAGCGCCGCGGCATCCTCCGCTTCGGCGCGCAATCCCTCCGTGTCGGCGATGTCGAGGTACACGGCGTCGATCGCGGCCCGGCCCGCGGCGGCCGCGGCCAGCGCCACCGCGGAACGCGCGAACCGGGGGATGTCGCGATACGTGCCACGCGGCGTCCGGGAGGCCGACCCGCCCAGCGACGCGACCAGGTCTTCGGCGCCCCACATGAGAGCCACGCACGCGGGGTGGCGCGCGATCTCGGGTGCCGCGAGCACCCCCGCCGCGGTCTCGCACAGGGCGAGCACGCGATAACCCGCGAGGGCGTCGAGCTGGTCCGCCGCCTCCGCTTTCGCGAGCATCACGTACCGCACTCCCAGCCCGTCGAGCGCCCGCAGGTCGGGCTCGAACGCGGGGGTGCCGACGGGGTTCACGCGCACCACGGTGCGCTCGAGGTCGAGGCCCGGCAGGTGTTCGCGTACGGACGCCCGCGCGGCCTCCTTGGCTGCCTCGGCCACGGCGTCTTCGAGGTCGACGATGATGGCGTCGGCGCGCTCTGCGGCCTTCGCGTAGCGTTCGGGCCGGTCGGCGGGAACGAACAGCAGGGAGGGGCCGAGGGTGAAGGTCACGACTGCGCCCCCTTCACGACTGCGCCCCGCGTGACGACTGTGCCCCCGCGTGCGCGTCGGCCTTCCACATCAGCACCGAACGCACCGCCCGCGCCACCACGTCGCCGTGCTGGTTGCGGCCCACGTGTTCGAGCGTGACGATGCCCTGCCCGGGTCGCGACGCCGACTCGCGCAGGCCGGTCACGAGCGACTCCGAGTAGAGGGTGTCGCCGTGATACAGCGGGTGCGGGAACGCTACCTCAGTGAAACCCAGGTTCGCGACGATGGTGCCCTGGGTGAGTTGGGCGACCGAGGCGCCGACGATGGTCGCGAGAGTGAACATCGAGTTGACGAGCCGCTGCCCGAACGGCTGCTCGGCGCTCCACGCGGCGTCGAGATGCAGGCTCTGTGTGTTCATCGTGAGGGTCGTAAACAGCACGTTGTCGGCCTCGGTGACGGTGCGCCCGGGTCGGTGCAGGTAGCGCGTGCCCACCTCGAACTCGTCGAAGTAGAGACCGCGTTGCAGTACGGTCTTGGCTGCGGCGGGCTCAGCCGCCGCGGGGTCCTTCTGGGTCATGCTGTCTCCTAGCGAAACGTGTCGAAACCGAGCTCGCGCGCGATGATCATGAGCTGCACCTCGGTGGAGCCCTCGCCGAGCTCTAGCACCTTCGAGTCGCGGTAGTGCCGCGCCACGGGGTTGGCGTTCATGAACCCGTACCCGCCGAAAATCTGCGTCGCCATGCGCGCATTCTCCATGGCCGCCTCGCTGCTGATCATCTTCGCGAGGCTGGCCTCCTTCTTGAACGGCTGCCCGTTCACAAGTTTCAGCGCCGCGTCGTAGTACGCGAGGCGCGCCATGTGGACGCGCGACTCCATGCGCGCGATCTGAAACGCGATGTGCTGGTTCGAGCCGATGGGGCGGCCGAACACGTTGCGCGACTTCGCGTAGCGCATGGCCTCTTCGAGGCAACCCTGGGCGGCGCCCGTGGCCAGGGCCGCGAACGCCACGCGCCCCTCGTCGAGGGTCTGAATGAAGTTGGCAAACCCGCGGCCCCGCTCGCCGAGCAGGTTGGCCGCGGGCACGCGCACTTCGGTGAGCGTGAGGGGGTGCGTGTCGCTCGTGTGCCAGCCGACCTTGTCGTAGGCGGGTTCCACCACGAATCCGGGGGTGCCATTCGGCACGATGATCGCCGTGAGCTCCTTCTTCACGGAGCCGTCGGGGCGCGTCGATTCTCCCGTGACGGCGGTGACGGTCACAAGCTTCGTGATCTGCGTGCCCGAGTTGGTGATGAACTGCTTCGTGCCGTTAATGACCCACTCGTCGCCTTCGAGCCTCGCAGTCGTCTGGGTGGCCCCGGCGTCGCTGCCCGCCTCCGCCTCGGTCAGGCCAAACCCGGCCAGGTGGCGCCCGGACGCCAGGTCGGGCAGGTGCTCTGCTTTCTGAGCTTCTGAACCCGAGCGGTAGATCGGCATGGCACCGAGGCCCACGCCCGCTTCGAGGGTCACGCCGATGGACTGGTCGACGCGCCCCAACTGCTCGACGGCGAGGCAGAGCTGAAAGTAGTCCTTGCCCCGGCCCCCGTACTGTTCGGGGAACGGCAGGCCGAACAGCCCCATCTCGCCCATCTGCGCGATGATGTCGTACGGCAGCTCGCGCTTGGTGTCGTACTCGTAGGCGGCCGGCGCGACGACGGTGTCGGCAAACTCGCGCACGGTGTTCACGAGGGTTTGCTGCTCGTCGGTGAGCTGCAGCGACTGGAGGGTGGTGGTGCTCATGATGCTCCCGGGGTTTCGGGCCGAGGATCGCTCGGCGCTGGGGTGACGATGGCTACGGTTTGGCCGAGTTTGACCTGCTCGCCGACGGCCACCAGGATCTCGACGGTGCCGCTGACGGTGGCAGCGAGGGGGTGTTCCATTTTCATGGCTTCTATCGTGACGAGCGTGTCGCCCGCGTTCACGGTGTCTCCCGTGGCCACTCCGAGCAGCACGACCGTGCCGGGCATGGGCGCGTTAACCTCGGGGGCGGCGTGGCCTCCGCCGCGCTCGCGCTGCGCGAGTTCGCGCGCGAGCAGGTCGTGGCGGCTGGGGGCGCCGAGGCGCACCGTGCGCCCGTCGAGGTGAATCCACAGGCCCGGCGCGCCGGGGGCTGCGTCAACCGCGACATCGAGGGTGTGGGTGACGCCGTCGACCGTGAGGGTGGCCTCGCCCGCCGCGGTTTCGATGAGGGACGCGCGCCCGGCCCAGTCGGTTGCGCCCGCGACGGTGGTTGCGCCGTCGGGAGCGGTGGTGACCTGCCAGCTGAGGGTGTCGTCGCCCGTGGGGGTGGGGGACAGCCATTCGATGGTGTGTGTACGGGGGGCGGGGGCGCCGAGGCGGAACCCGTCGCGCAGGGACCACGGGCCGGCCGCGGCAGACGGGGTCGCGCCGTGTGTCGCCCCGGCCCCGGTCTCGGCAGCCCCCGCCCCGCGCAGCAGCGCGGCCGCGAGCACGTGCTCAAGTCCCGGGGGCTCGGGGGTCGCCGTCGCGAACCGGCGGTCGATGAGCGAGGTGTCGAGCTTGCCCGCCACCACGTCGGGGTCGGCGAGTAGCGAGCGCAGGTAGTCGAGGTTCGTCTCGACGCCGAGTATGACGGCCTCGCCGAGCGCGCGCCGCAGCGTGGCCAGGGCGGCCTCGCGCGTGGGGGCGGTCGCGATAATCTTCGCGAGCATGGGGTCGTAGTCGGTGCCGATCACGAGGCCCTCGGTGAGCATCGAGTCGACGCGCACTCCCGCTCCGCGCGGTTCGCGATAGCGCAGCACCGTGCCGTTCGTGGGCAAAAACCCGCGCGCGGGCGATTCGGCGTAGACGCGCACCTCGACCGAGTGACCGCGCGGCGCGTCGGGGCGCTCCAGGGCGGCCTGACCCGCCGCGCCCGTGAGCGAGGCGCCGGCCGCGATCGCGAGTTGCCATTCCACCAGGTCGAGACCCGTGACCTCCTCGGTGACGGGGTGTTCGACCTGCAGTCGCGTGTTCATCTCCATGAAGAAGAACTCGTCGGGGGCGGCGTCGGAGACCAAGAACTCGACCGTGCCCGCGCCCACGTACTCGACCGAGCGGGCCACCTCGCACGCGGCGGCGCCGATGCGTTCGCGCATGGCGGCGTCGAGCAGGGCGCTCGGTGCCTCTTCGACCACTTTTTGGTGGCGGCGCTGCAGCGAGCATTCGCGCTCAAACAGGTGCACCACGTTGCCGTGCGAATCGGCGAGCACCTGCACCTCAATGTGGCGGGGCGCGAGCACGAGGCGTTCGAGAAACAGGGTGTCGTCGCCGAAGGCCGAGCTCGCGACGCGACGGGCCTGGGCGAGCCCCGCGGCCAGGCCCTCGGCCTCGGTGACCACCTGCATTCCCTTGCCGCCGCCGCCCGCGCTGGGCTTAATAATGAGCGGATACCCGACCTCACCCGAGCGCGCCACCAGCTCGGCGTCCGAAAGCCCGGGGGTATCGACGCCGGGTATCACCGGCACCCCCGAGGCCTTGACGTGGTTCTTGGAGGTGATTTTGTCGCCCATGATGTCGAGGGCGCGTTCGCCGGGGCCCACAAACGTGATGCCCGCGGCGGCGCAGGCGCGCGCGAACTCGACGTTCTCCGAGAGAAACCCGTAGCCGGGGTGTATCGCCTGCGCGCCTGTGCGCCTCGCGGCGGCGATCAGCGCCTCGATGTTGAGGTAGCTCGCGGTGGGGGCGGCGGGGCCGATGCACACGGCCACGTCGGCGAGGCGCACGTGGCGGGCACCCGCGTCGGCCTCGGAGTATACGGCGACGGCGCGCAGGCCGAGCCGGTGCACGGTCTCGATGATGCGGCAGGCGATTTCGCCGCGATTGGCGATCAGTACGGTGTCGAAGGTGGTCACGCGGTCACATCCTGAAGAGGCCGAAGGCGGTGTCGGGCAGCGGGGTGCGGCTCGCGACGTCGAGGGCGAGTCCGAGCACGCGGCGCGTGTCGGCGGGGTCGATGATGCCGTCATCCCAGAGCCGCGCGGTCGAATAGTAGGGGTTGCCCTGGGTCTCGTACTGGGCGGCGATGGGGGCCTTGAAGGCGAGCTCTTCGGCCTCGCTCCACGTCTCGCCGCGGCCCTCGATCTGGTCGCGCTTGACGGTCGCGAGCACGCTCGACGCCTGCGGCCCGCCCATCACCGAGATGCGGCTCGCGGGCCACATCCACAGAAACCGGGGGGAGTACGCGCGACCGCACATCGAGTAGTTGCCGGCGCCGAATGAGCCGCCGATCACCACCGTGAACTTGGGTACGCGCGTGGTAGCCACGGCGGTCACCATCTTCGCGCCGTGCTTGGCGATGCCCGCGGCCTCGTAGTCGCGGCCCACCATGAAGCCCGTGATGTTTTGCAAGAAGATCAGTGGAATGCCGCGCTGGTCGCACAGCTCGATGAAGTGCGCTCCCTTCATGGCCGATTCGGCGAACAGCACGCCGTTGTTCGCGACGATGCCGACGGGGTTGCCGTGCAGCCGCGCGAACCCCGTCACGAGGGTGGTGCCGTATTCGCGCTTGAACTCGTGAAACTCGCTCGCGTCGACGAGCCGCGCGATCACTTCGCGCACATCGTAGGGCTCCTGCACGTCGGCGGGTACCACGCCGTAGATTTCTTCGGTCGGACGCGCGGGCGGCCGGGCTGGCAGCACCTCCCACGCGGGCGCCGGGGTGGGGGGCAGGGTCGAGACGATGGAGCGCACGATCTCGAGGGCGTGTTCGTCGTTCTCGGCGAGGTGATCGGTGACGCCCGAGGTGCGCGAGTGCAGGTCGCCGCCGCCGAGTTCTTCGGGGGTGACGATCTCGCCGATGGCGGCCTTCACGAGGGGCGGGCCGCCGAGAAATATGGTGCCCTGGTTGCGCACGATGACCGTCTCGTCGCTCATGGCGGGCACGTAGGCGCCGCCCGCGGTGCACGAGCCGAGCACGGCGGCGATCTGGGGAATCTTGGCGGCGCTGAGACGCGACTGGTTGAAGAAGATGCGGCCGAAGTGGTCGCGATCGGGAAAGACTTCGTCTTGTTTGGGCAGAAACGCGCCGCCGGAGTCGACGAGGTACACGCAGGGCAGCCGGTTTTCGAGCGCGATCTCTTGGGCGCGCAGGTGCTTCTTCACGGTGAGGGGGTAGTACGTGCCGCCCTTGACGGTGGCGTCGTTGCACACGACCATGACGTGCCGCCCCTCGACCAGGCCGATGCCCGCAATCAGGCCGGCCGCGGGGGCGTCCCCGTTATAAAGACCCTCGGCAGCGAGGGGGGCGACCTCGAGAAAGGGGCTGCCCTCGTCGAGCAGGCGTGCCACGCGGTCGCGGGGCAGTAGCTTGCCGCGGCTGGTGTGGCGCTCGCGCGAGGCGTCGGGGCCGCCGCGGGCGGCGCGTTCGAGGCGTTCGCGGAGTTCGGCGGCGAGCTCGCGCTGGGCGCTCGAGTTCGCCTCGAACGCCGCCGAGCCGGGGTGCGCGTGGCTGGTGAGGGTTTCCATGGCCAGGATCTCCCTTGATGTCTGGGCCGTTGCGGGAGCGGGTGGGCGCCGCGATTGCTTGTCGTGCCGGGTTATTTCAGTTAATGTACACTAACTGAAAGGGAGCATAGTGGAGGTCAACACCCGTGTCCATGTCGGCGAGTAAAGATTTGGCAACGAGCGAATCGATCACGAGCCCGCGCGCGGCAGCCAAGGAGCAGCGCCGCGCCGACCTGCTCACCTCAGCGGCACGGCTCTTCGCGCAGCGCGGCTACGCGGGCGTCTCGCTCGACGACCTGGGCCAGGCCGTCGGCGTGTCGGGCCCCGCCGTGTACCGTCACTTCGCGGGAAAGCCCGCCGTGCTCGCGGCCCTGCTCGTCGGCGTGAGCGAGGGTCTGCTGGCGGGGGCAAGGCGCGTGGCGGCCGACTCGCAGGAGCCGCGCGGTACCCTCGGCGCGCTCATCGACTTTCACGTGGACTTCGCGCTCGACAATCACGACGTGATTCGCGTGCAGGACCGCGAGCTGCAGCACCTCGCCGACTCGGACCGCCGCCGCGTGCGCACCCTGCAGCGCGAATACGTCTCGATCTGGGTCGCGCAGCTCGGTCGCATCGAGCCGGACGCCTCGCCTGCCGCCCTGGCATACCGCGCCCACGCCGCCTTCGGCCTGATTAACTCGACGAGCCACTCGGTGCGGGCCCGCATGGCTAGGGCCGAGCGGGAGGTGGCGCGGGTGGCGCTGCGCGAGATGACGTGGTGGGCGCTGCTGCGCGAGGCCCCGCGGGGGTAGGGCGGCTGAGTCCGCCTGGGGGTATCTCGTGCGCCGCGTTAGTTATGAAGATTTTATGATCCGTTGGTTCGCGTACGTTCGAATTGGCACATGGGAGACCGAGGCCTATAAGTTGCGGGCCGGGGCGCTTGATCGTAATCTGAATGTGAGCCGATAATCGCGTCTGAACCGCCAGAATTCATGCGAATTGTGTCCGCTCGACATGTCCACAAAACTACTGAGGGGTATTTTCATGGTCCAGATTCGACAATGGCGACGAAGGGGGGGCTGGGTGTTGCGTTAGTGCTGCTAGCGACATTAACCTCGTGTGCGGCCTCAAACGCTGCGAGTCCGGTTGTTTCGCCGCCAGGCGGACAAGAGACGGTGGCGGCAACAGCACCAGCGTCAGGGGAGACCACCGAAGGTTTCACTGCGCCGACTCCAATCTCTATAAATGAACTTTCGCCCGAACAATTGAAGGCAAAGGCGGCGTTGGAGGGATTAACCTTTGTCGGTCTCGACACTGAAGCTCCCCGGGTGTCCAACGCAGAACTGCTCGATCCCGTTACTCAGTTTGCAGCGGCAGCGATCGATTCCGGCACCGGGCAGCATCTGAAAATCAATGACTCGATCATTTCGCAGGGGTACGACTTTAACATCGACGGTACGGCAATTCCGCAGTCGCCAAGCAAAGCGGCCGCCCCCGTCAACGTGCATCCCGCTGAGGTGCAAGCGGCACTACTCGAGGTAGGTGAGGGCGGCTGGGTGGCTATCGTTGTGCCTGATCCAGAAGGCACCGTGCCAGTTCTGCGACTACTACACGTCTCCAAGGACATCAGGCCAGCGAGCGTGCCCGTGGTAGACGCTCAAGAAATGCCCTCGGTCGCCGAGGTCAACGCCGGGGGCGATATTGCACCTCAGGGAGATGTTGAGAGAGCTACGCGTTCAAGTGCCGTCATCGAACGGGGTAGCGGCGCGCCGTTGGCCATTGGGGACCATGTTGACTATCACGTGACTGCGTGGGACTGGTCGACGGGTCGCACAGTAGAATTCCCTGAGAATCTTGCAAGCGTTTCGCAACCACTTGGTTCAATGTCGATTCCCTGCATCGACGATGCGCTCGTGGGTCATACGAAGGGCAGTGTCGTCGAGGTCGTCTGCGATGTGCCTTCGATGAACGTAGATGCGGCGCAAGGTGCATCTACCGCCGTCGACGCGGCCATGGTCGCCAAGGTGGTGATTGAAAAGTGAAGTGGAAGTCTGAAAATCTGCCGCGTATGCGTGGCGTCGCGGCGCTCGTTCTGCTGTTGCTCCTGGTTGTTAGTGGCGCGAATCTGGCGTCGGGTAAGCCCACTCAGGTTGAACGAGTACCGTCGTCAATATCTCAGGGTAAGTTGGTGCCTGGCTACCATCCTTGGGTGCCCCGAACGTACACGAACACGAATGTGGATATGCCCATTCCACCAGGTTACGTGTACGATCCGAATCGCGCAGTCGAGCCAGAGCGCCACGACTATTGCACGTGGTCACCAGACCAGTCGGGCTTTGCAAACTTTCGTGCTCCGTGCGCAGGCCACGACCTGTGTTATGACGTGGATGGCAACAGACCTCAACTCAAAGGCAAGTGTGATGACCAGTTCCACGAAAATCTGAATCACCAATGCGCGATGGCCTACCGAGGCTCCTCGGAAGTAGGGAGGCCCGCATGTTTATGGATAGCCAGTCGCTATCATGCGGCGGTCCAAGACCATGGGGTTGGTCCCACCCCAGCAACGCTTTTCAAGTTGCCCTACAACGATGACGTCTATACGTCTACCGGTGGGGTGGACCGCGAGTGCTCAAATTGGCCTTGGGTATCTGGAACTTCATGAACAATCCCCCGCCTCGACCTTCGCCCACCGAATTTGTGAAGTACCCGTGGTCAGACTCGGTCTACGCGGTCACATTCTGGAGCACAAATCAGAATTATTGGGAGTGGAAGCACATTTCGCCTGCTGAATGGGCGAAAGCAGGCTACCCTTCGGTACGCAATGCGGGTTGGATCTGGGGTTCGTACTATTACAAGTACAGGAACAGCCCGGATATCTATGTGCGCGGCTGGGACGGGGTAACTCACAAACTGACGCCTCAAGAGTGGGCCGCCTCAGGGTTCAAGAGTTACCAAGTAATTTAGTGACATGGTGGCTCGCCTTCGCGGCGGGCCACCAGGTATCCGTACTTTCTATGTGAGGAATAAAGTCATGAAACGTGCAGTGGCAGTTATCGCCCTGGCCATTCTCGTGCTCGCGCCTGCGCTTCCGTGGAATTTCATTTTAGGCAATACGCTATTCCCTCGCTTGTCTCGAGATGAATTTGTGAGCCCTCTGTGGTTTCTGGGCGATGCCGCCGTTGGTGTGGCGGGATTTTATCTCTACAAGAAGTCGCGCTCGCTGGATGGAAATATGCGCGGGGCCCTATTCTTAACTGCGTTCTTGCTCGCCATTGTGTGTAAATCGGTTGTTCGATGGTCGATCGAAAATTACATGCTCTGGGGCGCCTATTTCGGTGTCTTCCATGCCTTGGTGCTTTGGCCCTTCTACATCGTGTGGGGCATCCTGGCGTTTCGCGCGGGCCTGCGCCGCGCACCGACGCAGAAGCGCGACTTGGCCTGACACCGCACAGAAGCGGCGGCCGCGGGTTCTCCCGCGGCCGCCGTCTGGTGCCTGTTCTCTGAGGCGTCAGCACCCGAGAGTGCTCGCGGGGTTCTCGCCCCGCCCCGGGAACGGCGACGTCTTCGTCGCCTCGCTGCCGAGCGGCCCGTCCACGTAGTACGGGTTGGGCGAACCCGGCTCGTCGGGCGGCACCTCGCCCGTGACCCACACGCTGTTGTCGGTGTCCAGCGCGACGTGCATGGTGGCGTACCGGGTCTCATCGGGGTTGCCGTCGCCGTCGACATCCGCCTGCCAGCCGCGGACCACCCGAAGCAAGCCGGGGCTGACTCGCTCCACGCGCGCGTCCGAGGTATATGCCGCGGCGGTGGCGGTGCCCACGAACTCGCCGTAGCGGAACACCGCGATGTGACGCGGCGACCACGGCGTCACCTCGTCGACGTCGAGCACGACCCACGAGAGCGGGGCGCACGGGTCGTAGTCGGCCACACTCGCGACGTTCGGGTCGGCGCGCCACGGGTAACCGCGCACGTCGAGCGTCTGCTCGACCGCCGTGCGATACGCCTCCAGCGCGTCGGCCGTGCCGCAGGTGCCGGGCGCCGGGGTCTCGCCGCCGCCGGAGACCGGGGCCGAACCGATGCGACCGTCTATGCGGTCGGGAGTCACACTCTCGGAGTCGGCGGGCGGGTAGTCGCCATAAATGTAGGCCGCGTTGGTGGCGTCATCCCACGTGATCAGCGCCGTCGCCTCGTGATGCTCTCCCGCCGTGGCGCCCACGTACCAGTGGCGAGTCATCTTCAGCTGGGTTTCGCTCACGCGATCGACCGTGATGAAGTAGCCGTACGGGTCTTGGGTCGCGGGGCCCTGGTATACGCCGTAATGGAACACGGCGAGCTGCTGCGGCGATGAGGCCGTGCCGCCCTTCGTGTGCAGCACGATGTAAGAGAGCGCGGCGCACGGGTCGTAGGTCGCGAGCACGTCGGCGGGCGGCGCGTCGTCCCACGGGTACTCGCTCGCGATGTCACGCACGGCGGTGGCGTAGGCCTCGTCCACGCCGAGCGGGTAGCAACTCGGTTCGAGCGGCACCTGGCCGTCGCCGGGTTGGGCCTCGGGGGCCACGCCGATCTCGCCGTTCACGTACATGGGCCCCGTGGCGTCGGGTTCGAGCGGCGGCACCTGGCCGAAGATGAAGGCCTTGTTGACGTCGTCGTACCAGGTCACGGTGGCCTTGGTGCGAAACTGCACCACCGGAGCGTCCGGCCCCCACGAGCGGTAGCCGCGGTCAATCTGCACGGCCCCGCTGGTCAGCTGCGTGACCTTGAGGTCGTAGCCGTAGGCGTCGCGCGTCGCGGTGCCGATGTATTCGCCCCGGTGAAAGAGTGCCACGTGGCTCGGCGACGAGCCCGTGCCGCCCTCGGTCTCCACGATCACGTACGACAGGTCGAGGCACGGGTCGAAGTGGGCAATCGCCTCGGGTGCGGGGGTCGGCGCCCATGGGTGCGTGCCCGCGGGGAGGGCCGCAAGGGCCTCCTGATAGGCCTGGTCGCCGGTCTTGTCGGTGCAGGTGGCGGTGTCGGTGGTGAGGCCGGACGCCACTATGGCCGGCTCGATCGTGACCGGGCCGGTTTGGGTGGTGGCCGCGGAACGAAGGAAATCGCCCGCCCCCGGTGCGCCCGCGTCGCTGCGGGCGGCGGCATGGGGCTGCGCGGTCTGCGAGGCACACCCCGTGAGCACGAGGGCGGAGGCCGCGAAGGCGACGGTGGAGAGGCGTACTGAGCGTTGGATGGCGCGCGGCGCGCGATGAAGGCTAAACATGATATCCCCTGACTGCGAAAGTGACGCATGATACATGCGGCTTGTCACATACCCTATGGGAATGCCAAGAAAGGGTCAAGGGTAGGCAAAGGGGAGGGGTGCCCACGCGCGGCGGACCGCAGGGCCCGCACGCCTACAGCAGCGAGATCAGCGACGCCGGATCGCTCAATATCTGCCCCACCTCCGCCAGAAACAGCGAACCCTGCTCGCCGTCGACCAGCCGGTGATCGAACGACAAACTCAGCGTCAGCATCTGCCGCAGCGCGATCTCACCGCGATACTCCCACGGCTGCCGCCTCACGGCGCCGAGGGCGAGAATGCCCGCCTCGCCCGGGTTGATAATCGGGGTACCCGCATCGACGCCGAACACGCCCACGTTCGTGATCGAGAACGTGCCACCCGAGAGGTCGGCGGGCGCCGTCTTGCCCGCGCGCGCCGTCTCGGCGAGCTGAGCGAGCGCGTCGGCCAGTTCGCGCAGCGAGAGCCGGTCGGCGTCTTTCACGTGCGGCACGGTGAGCCCGCGCGGGGTCGCCGCCGCGATGCCGAGATTCACGTAGTGGTACTCGACGATCTCGTGCCGCGCCTCGTCCCAGTGCGTGTTCAACTGCGGATGATGGCGAAGCGCGATGCACACGGCCTTCGCGGCGAGGGTCAGCGGGGTGAGCTTCACGCCCTGCCACGCGCGCTGTGCCTTGAGCCGAGCGATCAGCTCAATCGTCTCGGTGACATCGACGGTTAAAAACTCCGTCACGTGCGGGGCCGTGAACGCGCTCACCACCATCGCCGCCGCCGTATGCTTGCGCACCCCCTTCACCGGGGTGCGCGTCAGGCGCGCATCGGCCGGGGTTGCGGGCAGCGCGGGAGGCGCGCTCGCGGCGGCCTGCACGTCGGCGCGCGTGATCAGCCCCCGTGCGCCCGAGCCCGTGAGGGTTTCGAGGTTAACGCCCAGCTCGCGGGCGAGTTTTCGCACGGGCGGGGTAGAGCGCGGACGCACGTCGGGCCGCGTTGGCGCGACTGCACCCGGGGCCGGTGGCTGCGTCGCGGGGGCCGGGCCCGGCGCCGGCTGGGTCTGCCCGTCCGCCGGGGCCGGGCGCTGGTTCGCGATCTCGCCGCGCCCGAGCGCGGGCCGGGGCCGCCGCCGCGCTCCCGCCTCGGCCTTCGCCCCGTACCCCACGAGGTTGGGCCCGCTGGCCTCCATGCCTCGACCCTTCGTGAAGGCGCCCGAAGCCGTGGCGCCCGAAGCGATGGCACCCGGGGAGGCGGAACCTGCCAGGGAGGCGGAACCGGAGGGCCCGGCCCCCGGAGCGTCCGGAACCTCAAAGGTGACGATGGGCTGCCCGACGGCGACGACGACCCCGGGCTCGGCATTGAGCGCGACGATGCGGCCCGCGTGGGGCGAGGGCAGTTCGACGACGGCTTTGGCGGTTTCGACATCCGCGATGGGCTGGTTGAGGGTCACGGTGTCTCCCACGGCGACGTGCCACGTGACGATCTCGGATTCGGTGAGGCCCTCGCCGAGGTCGGGGAGTCGAAACTCAACGGTGGTCATGCGTAGTCCTCGATTCCGCTGAGGGCGTTCGGGCGGCCGAGGGCGCGGTCTACGCCGTCGAGCATGCGGTCGAGATCGGGCAGGTGGTGCTGCTCGAGCTTGGACGGCGGGTAGGGAATGTCGTGGCCGGTGACGCGCACGGGCGCGGACTCCAGGTAGTAGAAGCAGCGTTCGGTGATGCACGAGACGAGTTCGGCGCCGATGCCGGCCGACTGCGCGGCCTCATGGGTGACCACGAGACGACCCGTCTTGCGCACCGACGCGGCGACGGTGTCGACGTCGAGCGGGGCGAGCGAGCGCAGGTCGATCACCTCGAGGTCGATGCCCTCGCCGGCGGCGGCGGTCGCGGCGTCGAGCGCCGTGGACACGAGCGGCCCGTACGTCGCGAGGGTCACGTCGCGCCCCTCGCGCAGCACGCGCGCGCGGTCGAGCGGAGTCACCTCGGGCGGGTTCTCGTCGACCTCGCCCTTCATGTGATACCGGCGCTTTGGTTCGAAGTACAGCACCGGGTCGTTGCTGGCGATCGCCTGCTGAATGCCGTCGTACGCCTGCTGCGGGTCGCTCACGGCGATCACGCGGAGGCCCGACGTGTGCAGAAAATACGCCTCGGGGGATTCGCTGTGATGCTCGGCCGCGCCGATGCCGCCGCCGAAGGGAACGCGAATGGTGATCGGCATCTTCACGCGGCCCCGCGTGCGGTAGTGCAACTTCGCGACCTGGCTGACGATCTGGTCGAACGCGGGGTAAATGAACCCGTCGAACTGAATCTCGACCACGGGCCGGTAGCCGCGGTAAGCGAGGCCCACGGCGCAGCCCATGATGCCCGATTCGGCGAGGGGGGTATCCATCACGCGGCGCTTGCCGAAGTCTTTTTGCAGGCCGTCGGTGATGCGAAAGACCCCGCCGAGGGTGCCGATGTCTTCGCCCATCAGCACCACCTTGTCGTCGTTTTCGAGGGCCCGGCGCAGGCCCGCGTTGATGGCCTTGCCGAGCGTCATGGTGCTCATGCGTCGGCCCCCGCAAACGTGTCGAGATAGCGCGCGTAGTGGTCGCGCTGCCGGGCGATGCCGTGGTGGGGTTCGCTGTAGACGTGGTCAAACAGGGCGAGGGGCTGCGGGTCCGGCTGGTCGATGCAGCCCTTTCTCAGTTCGGACGCCACGGCGTCCGCCTTGGCCTGTACCCGTGCGGCCAGCGCCTCCTCGTCGGTGCCGCGCGAGAGCAGGTAGCGGCGCAGGCGCTCGATGGGGTCTTTCGCGGCCCACGCGTCGAGCTCGTCTTGGGAGCGGTAGCGCGTGGGGTCGTCGGCGGTGGTGTGGGGGCCCATGCGGTAGGTGACGGCCTCGATGAAGGTGGGGCCCTGGCCGCTGCGGGCGCGCTCGACGGCGATGCGAGTGGCGGCCAGCACGGCGAGCACGTCGTTGCCGTCCACGCGCATGCTGGGCACCCCAAACCCAGGGGCGCGTTCCGCGAGGGGTCGCTGAGCCTGCAGGCCGACGGGCTCGGAGATGGCGTACTGATTGTTCTGGCAGAAGAACACGACGGGCGCGTGGTAGCTCGCGGCGAACACGAGGGCCTCGTTGACGTCGCCCTGGCTGGTGGCGCCGTCGCCGAAGTAGGCGAACGCCACGGCGTCGTCGCCGTCGTTTTGAATGCCCAGGGCGTAGCCGACGGCGTGCAGGCTTTGGGCGCCGATGATGACCTGCGGGGTGGCCATGTTGATCGAGTACGGGTCCCAGCCGGAGGCCGAGACTCCTCGCCACACGGTGAGCAGTTCGCTGAGGTCGACGCCGCGCACGTAGGCGACGCCGTTCTCTCGGTAGCTCGTGAACACGAAGTCGTCGGCGCGTTGCGCGTGGGCGGAGCCGATCTGTGCGGCCTCCTGGCCGAGCAGCGGGGGCCAGAGGCCGATCTGGCCCTGACGCTGTAGGGCGGTGGCCTCGGTGTCGATGCGGCGCACCGCCACCATGTCTTCGTAGAGTTGGCACAATTCGTCGTCGGTGACATCGGCTACCCACTGTTCGTAGCCCGCGCATGCGACGGGGGTGCCGTCTTCGGTCAGCAGTTGAATCATCGTGGCCTGAGTGGCGGCGCCCTTGGGGTCTGAGGCGGCCGCGTTCAGGTCTGGAGAGACGGTGGTCATGGTTCCACACCTTTCATCGCCGGTGAGCGCAGGGGTGTGGCCCCCGCCACTCTGCAGGTCCTTTGATGGTAGGCGCATGCAGCAGAGCGCGCAATCGACGGCGTGTCGATTGAGCACAATGCTCAATCGGAGGCGGGGTGAAGTGAAAAATCCGGGCAAAGTGTGCGCTGCGTCGCATCTCGGCCACGTAGCGTGTAGTCATGCCTCAATGTGATGACACGGACAGGGCCCTGATCAGGGCCTTGCTTGACGACCCCCGGGCCACGTTCGTGGCCCTCGCCCAGCGACTCGGGCTTTCGCGCAACACGGTGCAGAGCCGTGTGCAGCGACTCGAAGATTCGGGGGTGTTCACGGCGATGGATGGGCGCGTCAATGCGGCCTCGCTGGGCTACCCGCTCGCCGCGTTCGTCGCCGTGCACGCCCGCCAACGCCGCCTGCACGCGATCGTCGCCGAACTCGCGACTGTGCCCGAGGTGTTGCAGGTTCACGGCCTCTCCGGGCAGATAGACCTGCTCGTACACGTGGTGTGCCGCGACGCCGAGGACCTCTTTCGCATCGACGGGGTCATTCTGCGCATTGAGGGCGTCGAACGCACCGAAACCAGCCTATCGATGGGGGAGTTGCTGCCCTACCGCGTGGGGCCGCTGCTCGGGGTGGCGCGCTAGAGCGCGCGGGGTTGCGGCCGCTCAGTGCTTTTCGAGCACCTCCAGGGGGTCGAGGCGCAGCGCCTTCGCCATCGGGTAGCCCGCACCCAGGGCGAGGTTCACGACGATGGCGAGCACGAGTGAGGGCGCCGCATCGAGTCGCAGCAACTGCAGTGGCACGTTGAAGGCCTGCATTCCAAACGAGCTCACGAGCGGTTGGGAGACGGCGCAGACCACGATCGCGAGGCCGAAGCCGCTCACCAGCAGAATCGCGACGTCGAAAAGTACCCACAGGGCCACGTCGCCCTGCCGCGCCCCGACCGCGCGCGCGAGCCCGAGAAACCACGTCTTGTCGCGCAGCGTCATGAGCTGGGCCACGAGAATGCCGAGGCCGACGATTCCGAGGATTCCCCACGCGATTAGGCTGTACACGAGCGTCACGCCGTCGGCGGCCGCGCGGGTTCTCTCGGCGTCGATGCCAACGGGCATGACGGCGATACTGGTGGCGCTCGCGTCCGCCATGAGGGTGGCCTCGGCGAAGTGGGTGGTGAGGGCAGTCTCAATCTGGTCTTTGTGGTCCTCATTGTCGGCAAACTGCACGAGCGCGAACACGATGGGGGGCTGCGTGGAGGCGAGCTGCACCATGGGTGCGTAGGCGGGGTCAATGATGAGCCCCTGCCCGAGTGAGGTTTTCTCAGCGCCGACGGTTTCACGCATGGCGTTGCCGGGCACCACCTGCCCGTCGAAGCACAGGTCGAAGGGCATGTTGGTGACGGAGCCGTGAAAGGGCAGGGGCTCGCCGGCGGCGTCGCGCACCACAAAAACCTGCGGCGACGACGTGTCTTTGTAGGGCGGGCACTGGGGGGTGACGCTCGGCAGTTCGTCCACGAATTGCAGGGTGCTCGGGTGCAGCGAGTCGAGCACGGTGCGCGTATCGGCTCGCAGCGCCTCGGGGGTGAGGCCCAGTGTGGAATCGAAGGTCACGCGGTACTGATTGTGCTCGCCCGAATCGGCCGCAATGGCGTCTTGCAGGTCGGCGGTGGAGGCGCGCGATAGCTCGGTGACCACGAGGAACACGCTGACTCCCACGGCGATGAGCACGCTCATGAGCACGTACTTGGTGAGCGATCGGCGAGTGCCCTGCCACGCGAGCACGCAGATGCGCAGTGCTCTCATGCTTCGACCCCCACCGTGAGCGCCGGGTCGACGGTGACGCGACCCCGCTGCAGGTGTACATGGTGTTGCGCCAGGTCTGCGATGTCGCTGTCGTGCGTGACGACGATGACGGTGGCGCCCACCTGTTCGGGCAGCGCAAACACGCACTCTGCGATGAGTCCGGCGGTTTCTTCGTCGAGGTTGCCGGTGGGTTCGTCCGCCACCAGCACCGCCGGGTTCATCACGAGGGCCCTCGCGATGGCGATGCGTTGGCGCTGCCCGCCCGACATTTCATGCGGACGGCGCTTGGCGAACTCGGGCATGCCCACGAGCTCGAGTTTGTCGAGGGCGCTGCACGTGACGCTGCGGCGCGACAGCTCGCGCTGAAAGTAGTACGGCAGAATCACGTTTTCGAGCACCGTGGCGCTGGGGTCAAGGTGAAAGCTCTGAAAGACGACGCCCAGATGTTGATTCCGCATCGCGGCGAGCTCGGTGTCGTTCAGGGTGGAGGTGTCGACGCCGCTCAGTTCGAGCCTTCCCTCGCTGGGCCTGCGCATCAGCGAAAGGATGCTGACTAGGGTGGATTTTCCGCTGCCGGAGCGGCCCATGACGGCCGTGGAGCTGCGCGGCGGGACGAGCATCGACACCTCGGTGAGGGCCTGAAATGCGCCCTGGCGCGATGTGTAGGTGTGCGACACGCCGTGCAGGGCCAGGGCGGGCTTCACGAGCCCTCCGTACGCGCCTCAAGCACATCGCCCGCCTTCAAGCCCGAGGTGATGATGCGCAGCACCCCGTCGGTGGGGCCCACCGCGACGGGCGTCTCGCGAAAGCTGCCGTCGGATTGCCGCACCTTGACGACGTAATTGGCCCCCGAGGCATCCAGGCCCACATAAATGGAGGGAACCGCGACGGCGGCCTTCACCGTCTCGGCGGTGAGCTGAACGCTGAGGGGGAGGCCCGGAGCGGTTTCGACGTCTGCTGGCAGTCGGCAATGTAATTGGCCCGTGGTGGCGCTCGCCCCACCGCTCATGTCGCTGGCTGCTGCAGCTGCGTCGCCGCTAGCGGGGGCGTTGGCGAGCCAAATGCCCTGGCACGGCACGCGCTGCTGGCCGAACACCGTTTCGACCGTGGCGAGGCCGGTGAACTCGAAGCCCTGGTAGCGAAGAAACTGTAAGGGCGTGAGGTCAACGAGTGCGTCGATACCGGGGCTCGCGATAGAGGTCAACCCACTGGCCTGCTGGACGACGCCGTTCACGGGCGCAGTGACGGGGCCGGCCTTCGACGTGAGGGCCTGCAGGCGCGAGGCCGCGACTGTGCCCGATTCGGCCATTTTCGTGAGGCTCGCGAGGGCGGCAGGCTCGGGCGCGAGGGTGCCGAGCGCGTCGCCCTGGGCGACGGCTGTGCCCACGGGGCGCTCAAGGGTCAGCGAGGTGTTCTCGGGTTGTGCTATCACGACGGATTCGCTCGTGACCGTGCGGCCGTTCAGGCGGTATGTCACGGTGATGTCGCGCGTGGCGACCGTGTAGGGCTCGCGCGAGGAGGCTGCACTCGCGCCGTCGGCAGTCACCCCGGGGGCGCCGGGCGGGGGAGACGCTGGCTGGGTGCACGCGGCAAGGCCCGCGCTCGCGGCGAGTACGAGGGCAGCCGCAAGAGCGCCGCGGAGCGGTTTCACAGCCCCTGCTTGACGGCGTCGGCGACGGTGGGGCCCTTCACGTCGTTCGCTCGCGCGGGTATCCAGAAACCACCCTGGGTCTGATTCGTGAGGTACGCGCGCAGTTGCTCGATCTCGCCCGAGGCCACGATCTCGCGCAGCGCGGTCTGGGCGCGCAGGTAGTCCTTGTAGCCCTGCATCGGTTCGGAGACCTTGAGGTCTGCCGCGACCTCGGGAGGGGTGCCCGTGTCGCGCCACTCGACATATATGCGGTAGGCATCGCGGGTTTGGGCGAAGTTGAGGGCGATGCCCTGCCAGAGGGAGCGTTCTTGGGCGGGATCCTCCGAGGCCGCGCGTTCGCGCGAAGAAGGTGACGCTAGCACTTCAGAAACAATGGCCGGGGGGATGCCCTGGAATAGGGAGTCATCTGCGCTGACTTCAGTGTTAGAGGAGCACGCTGTGATTCCAAAAGTGATGAGCGCGAGCGCTATCAGGAACGCTGACACGGTTTTCCAGGTGTGTCGAGTGAAAGTCAAAGTTTGTTTCATGATTCGACCTCTATGCTTTACATGGCAATGGGGGTGCCGCCTCATAAATCCGGTTGATGAGGCGGCACCCCGGGCGCTCAGTTGTGCGTGAATGAGTAGGTCAGGTAGGTGTTGCCGTCCCCGGGCAGCCACCCGTTGCAATTCTGTGACTGCACTGGGCGGATGTAGAAGGTGTAGGTGCTCGGGAGCACGCTAGGCCATGAGACCGTGCCCTGATTGACGGCGAGCCACGGCAGGTAGTTGCCGTTGCTCGACTTTGCCGTCACATACTGCGTGAATGCATGCTCCGTCTTGATCTTATTGAATGCGAGCGTACCCGTGGAGCCATGCCCGACGAAACCCAGTTGATCAGTGATAGTGGCATCACAACTGACATACTTACTCATGGGGTTCGCGGTGGCGGCGAGGGAAGCCGTGGCAACGCCGCACAGCAGGGTGGCCGCTAGCCCCCCCCGATTGCGACTTTGACGATCTTGTGCATGGTGAAAACCTTCGGTGTTTGGACAAGGGGCGCTGGCCCCTCGGACCATTCAAACATAGCAACCGCCGTTTAGGCGTGCAATTCAAAACTGGCGGAATCTGTTTTATGGCGAATTGATTGATTAGTCAATCGACTTACCAAAAAGTTAGAATTACTATTCCTGAAGCGACGCACTTACATCCAGGGTGCGGCCCAGGCGTGCGATCTCCGGCATCCGACACGACGAGAATGACCCGACGACTTTCTTCGCGATCCGCCTCCCGTCGAGGAGATCCTTCAGGTGATAGGCCGAGCGAAGTTCCTGCGCGCACTGCCACGCGACGAAGACCTCGCCATGCGCCGGGTTGGCCTCGATCGCCGCGGCGAGCCTTGCGCGCTGCCGGTCGGTGAGGTTCTCCGCCCCCGCACGCGTCAAGCCAGGACGCGTAGGCGTTCCCCGACCGGCCTGGCACCAGATCCAGTAACCTCGCCCGTGTCCGCCCTGAGGGCCGCGGGTCAAGTCGACCATCCCGGTCAGTTCGTTCGGGCCGCGCTTTCGGGGGTCGACGTGATGCCAAACATGCTCATCAACGCCGAGGGTGGTGACGCCATGGAACCGGGACTCATCGCCCGCGAGGCGGACCAGTTCGGGTTCGACAGCCCACCACACGATCTGCACTCGTGTCACGCCGGGCACGTCATGCAGCACCCGTCGTCGTCGCCCTCGACCGACCGCGATGACCCCGCACGACGGGCGCCCAGTTACCGCCGGTGGGCTTGAAACCGTCACTGTCAGCAGCCCGGCGCGCCGGTCGACACGCTCAACATGCGCGCCATCGAGGCCGAGAAGAAGATCGCAGCGAGAACACGAATCAACAGCAGAGAGCGCATCAGCGCACACCGAAGTAGAGTGAGACACGTCGAGGTCCTCGGAGACAATCAGACAGTTTGCACTACTGATCTTCGGGGACCTCGACCCCTAATCGCCAACCCTCACCACTACGGCTGCCCAGCAAATGGCCGAAGGGCCCCTTATCTGTCACTGGACGAAACTTCGCCCACTAGAAGCGGTCGCCCGCCGGAACGCCGAGGGCCCGGCCAACGGGTGTGGTTGACCGGGCCCGGGCACGCGTGCGTCCGCAATAATTTACGCGGGGGGCGCGGGTGGTGTCGTGGCGACCACGCGCGGGGTAGGCAGCCCCGCGGCGATCCACTGGGCGAACGTGATCGGCGAGCCCGCGCTGCCCGTGAGCTTGTAGATGGTGTCGTTCGCGGCGGTCTTCACGTAACCTCCGTTGGCGCGGTTCTCAAATGGGCGGAACCCCATGGCGGACCACTCGTTCCACGTCAGCTTGTGCACCTTGTCGCCCAGTTGCGCGAAGATTTCGTCGCTCGTGGGGTACTTGAACAGCGTGGTGCCCTCGATCCACCCGGGGGCGTACGGGGTCGGTGCGCTCGCGTCGAGCCATTCCTGCCACGTCAGCTGTTGCCAGGTCCACGAGGCGGGAGCGGCGTTCCAGAATGTCACCGCGTAGATGGCGTCCGCCCACGGGTACTTGACGTAGGCCGAGCGGAACGCGCGCGGCGCGGGGTAACCCATCTCGGCCCACTCGGCGAACGTCAGCGCCACGGGGCGCGTCTCGGCGCCCGTGCCCGTGAGGCGGTAGAGCACGTCGCTCGTCGCGGTCTTGTAAACGGGCTCGACGGTGCCGCCGCCCGAGCCGGAGTCGGCCGCCTTGAGCGGAACCTGAGCGCCCCTCACCTCGAGGGTGGTGCTCGCGGTGCCGCGGGTGACCTTCCACGTGGACCGCGGCTCGAAGAAGCCCCGCGCGAGGTCCTCCGCGGTCACCGTGTGGGTCGTGCTGCACACGTACCCCTTGCCCGCGCCGAGCGACCGATAGCGGCAATTGCCCGCCGCGGGTGGCACAAAGTTCGCGGCGAAATTGCCGGCCGTGGGCTCGACGGAGACCTCTTCTGCGTTGGTGCTGGTCACCGAGAAGGTGTACTTGACCTGGTCACCCTCGGCGTACGGGGTGGCTTCGACGTCGCGCTGTTCGGCCACGCCCGCGACCCACACCCCGTCAATGTTGACGCTGTCGGCGGCGAGCACGAGGGCGCTCGCGGCGACCATGGATTGCGTGCCCGCGGCCGACGTGGCAACGAACGTAACGGGCGTGGCGCCGCCCGCCGTGCCCGCGGGCACGGTGATCGGCACGTTGAGGGTGGCGGACGCTCCGGGGGCGAGGTCCGGCACCGCGGCCGGTTGGCTGCTCCACCCGGCGGGAACCGTGGCCGCGATCGTGGCGCCCCGCAGCGCGGTGGCCTCTTGGTTGGTGATCGTGACGGCCACCGTGGCAGTGCCGCCCGCCTTGACCGTGGGGGACTGCGCGGTCAACGGCGCGCACAGCACGTTCAGCCAGGCATCATCGAAGCGCGCGAAACGCGAGTCGTTCACGGCGGTGACCTCGTAATACACCCCAATGAAACCGTCGTTAAGGCGTGTGGCCGTGGAGTACTGACTCTGGCCGGCGTGAATCAACCGTGCCACGGGCCAGGTCTTGCCGTCGTCGCACGAGACCCGCGCCGTCACATCGGCGCGCGGGCTGCCCACGGGCACCGCGGTGTTGGTGAAGAGGAGTTTCTTGGCGTCGGCGCTGCCCTGCGCCGCATTCGGGAACAGCCGCGTGATCGAGGCATTGTTCACCGGGTCGACGAGCGTCGTGTCGGGCTTGGGCTCGCTGTACGTGACTCCGCCGTCGGTCGAGTACGCCACCCAACGCCCGCCGGTCGATCGCGAACTGTCGCGGGAGTTCATCATGAGGGTGCCGTCGGAGAGTTCGACGGTCTTGTTTTCGTCCATGCCCCAGCCGACGTTCTCGCCCTTATGCCAGGTGACGCCGTGATCGTCGGAGTACACCGACCACGCCTGAATGGTCTCGCCCGACGCGGCATTGACGATGCCGGCGTACTGCTGAATGAGGCGGCCCGCGTGCTCGCCGTACTTGAGCTGGATGCCCTCGCCGGACGACGCGAAGAAGCCCTTCACGTCGCCGATCGCGGGCTGTTCCTTAGTGCCGTTGAAGGTCTTGATCTCTTTCGTGAGGTAGCGCGGCGCGCTCCAGGTGAGGCCGCCGTCGCTCGATTCGATCACGCTCGCGCTGATGACGTTGGGGTCGGCGTCGTCGTTGCCGTAGCTGCTGCCGCCAAAGCCCTGGTTCTTGGAGTAGACGCTAAACATGAAGAGCTTGTTGGCTTCGGCGTCGTAGACGAACGAGGGGTCGGAGTAGCCGAACTGCTGGTCTCCCGGGCCGGTCGACTTGTGGCCCGCGGCGATGACCGTCTGCTCGCCCCACGTGACGCCGCCGTCGGTGCTGCGGCGCATGACGATCGAGTTGGGGTTGGGGGCGTCGTTCCAGTTGTCGGGGCGCCCGTCGATGGCCGCGACGACGACGTTATCGCCGAGGTAGGCGAGGGCGGGAATGCGGTAGAAGAAGTTCTGGTTGGTCTGGTCGGGCACGAGGTTTTCTTCGTGGAACGTGCCGGGTGGGTCCGTCGGGTCGCTGGGAATCGACGCTGCGAGGGTGGAGGCGTGGGCGGCGGCGGGCAGGGCGGCGGCGCCGAGAGAGGCGAGCATGACGGTGCCGGCAAAGGCGGCGCCGAAGGCGATGCGGAACGATGTCATGGATACCCTCCAAAGGGGTCGTAAGCGTTCGGGCCACCATGCCCGAAGCAATTTGTAGGACATGGGATAGCCTACCGAAGCGAGGCTCGCTCCCGCAGTCGAACGGCAAACAATCCTGTACACGCGTGCGAAGGCCCGGCCCCACTGTGCGAAGGGGCCGGGCCAGGCACGCGTGCGTCCGAAAAATTACCGCGTCGGTGCCACCGCCACGGTCTTGGGCGTCGGGAAGTCGGCCGCGCGCCACTGCTCAAAGGTGATCGGCGTGCCCCTCGTGCCCGCCGCGTTGGTCACCGCGTAGATGGTGTCGCGATTCGCTGTCTTCACAAAGCCCTCCGCACTGCGTGTCTCGAAGGTGCGAAACCCTCATAGGTCAACGGGACCGCGCGGGACGTGTCTTCATAGCCGAAGATGCGACACAGCGTGTCGCTCGTCGCCGTCTTGTAGACCTGCGCGTTGCCGGTAGCGCGGGTATTCAGCGTGAGGTCGGCGAAGGCCTGCGGGCCGTTGGCGTCCGTCAGCGTCAACTCGAGTGGCACCGTGCCGGTTTCTACCGATGCGGGAGCCGTGACCTTGAGGTCGACCGTGACGGTGTTCTGGCTGAGCCAGGGCAACGTCACGGGTTCAGCACTCCACCCCTCAGGCAAGGTGGCACTGAGCGTGGACGCGAAGACGGGGTAGGAGCCCTTGTGCGACAGCGTGACCTTGACGATGCGCGTCTCGCCCCAGGCGAAGGGTGGCGACTCAGCGGACATGGAGACGCACGCATAGTTGAGTCAGTCGATGTCGAACGACGCGAAGCGCGCATCGTTCGGCCCGTCGGCCTCGTACACGACGCCCATGCCGGTGCCGAGCGGCGTCACCGAGGAGGCACCCGTGGCGCTCGCGTTGAGGGTGCGCTTGCCCGACCAGGTCTCGCCACCGTCGCACGAGACCCGCGCAGTGAGGCCCTGCGTGCTCGAGCCGCCCGGTGCCCACACATTCGTGAAAACCAGGTGCCGCTCGGTGGGCGAGGCGGGCATGGAGATCAGATCGAGGTTCGCGAGCGACGCGATCGCACCCGCGTCTGTCGGCGAGGCCTCGAAGCGCAGGTTCGTAAAGGTGGCGCCACCGTCGCTCGAATACGCCATGTACACCGAGCGCTGCTCGCCGGTCGCAGTCTTGACGATGCCCGTGAACGGCTGCACGAGATACGCACCGCCCGCGACGTTGGTGGGTGCGTACCGCACGTGTCAGGGGTGGGCGCGTCGAGCGCGCTGCACCTCGAGACCACCTTCTTATCACCCTGACAAGAAAGGCGCCGACCACGTTGCCGTTGCCTTAACACTGCACGCTACGCCGATGTTGCGAAGAGTGAAAGGTTCGCGATTGCGGGCGGCGCGGAGAGGCGCGCGGTTGCGGCCCAAAGCGATGATGTACTAACACTCTGTATTTAAAAAGTCGCTGGTGGTGAGAATTGGGGCGTGACCACGTGAGATTTTCTATGCAGGCGTATTTCAATTGGAAGTTTTGGAGAGCTCTCGGGTATTTTCGAGTGAGAGACGCGCACTGCGTAAGTGGCATGAAATTGGGCCCTACACATCTCTCGCCCGCAGACGAAGGTTGATCATGAAGCTCGACGACGAAGCCCACAACCCGGGCGCGCCGCGCGAAGAACCGCGACCCGGCCGACACAGCATGCCGCTCGCGTCGCCCGACGCTCGCTACGCGAACCCCCCGGCGGGTAGGCACTCCACCTCTAGCGCGGTCAGAGTCGGCCACGTGTCGAGCGGTGACGGTCCCGAGTTTCTGCCCGACCCCAACATGCCCGAGATTCCCGTAGAACGCGCCGACTCGATCGGCCAGGCCTTTGCGACCCTCCCGGGCCGGGGCGAGGCCGCCCGGCCACCCCTGCGCACCTACATTTTTGACCCGCAACTCGACGGTCACGACACCGAGTTTCCCGGTGCTGGTTCGCGCGACGAGGCTAACCCCTTCGCGCTGCCGCCGCGGGTCGTCGGCACGGCACCGGGAATCCCCGTGCCCACCGAACCCGTGCCGCCGCGAAACGCGCCGCCGGAGCGTCCGGCCCCAGCCGCGCCCCTCAAGCAGTACGCCTTCGGCGCGCCCCCCGCGCTGCCCGCCAACCTCGCGGACCGCCCGCGCCCCCGGCCCCGCCAATATCAATTCGACCCCGCTCCCCAGCCGGGCACGCTCGAAGCGGGAGCGGCGCAGTCGCTGCCTCAGGCCAGCCAGCGCTCCCAGGGTCGGCGCGCCGCCGCCGTGCCCCACGACTCCTCGGTGCGCGCCGTCGCGGGTGCGCCCACGGGCCGCCGCCGCGCCTCGTAGGGTAGCTAGCGCAGCGCGCCGACTACTGCGTGACGCGTGGCCGTGGCACTATTGGCTTTCAGGAAACTTTCAGCCACTGCCCTCCCTGCGATCGCAGCGGGTGCACCAGGAGGCGCTATGGACGGCAAGCACGAGCATAAGTCCCGCGGCAGGCGGGCGGCACCTAGACCTCAGCCGCAGCCCCGCGCGGTCACCGCTACACCCGGCCACCGCAGGGTCGAGGACGCTCGCGTGCCCACCGATGCGCTCGGTGCCGAACTCGAGCAGCCGGCCCCACTCGCACGAGTGCTGCGGCTCTTCGCCGGGCACGGGCGTGCGCTCACACTGGTTGGGTTGCTGATTGTGGCCTCCGCGGCAGCAACGCTGGCGTCGCCATTTCTGATTCGCGGCATCGTTGACGATGCCCTGCCACAGCATGATCTGAAACTGCTTGCCTACCTCACGCTCGGCCTCGTGGCGGTGGTTGTCGCGAATCGCGTGCTCGCCCTGATTCAAAGCCTCATCTCCACCAGAGTGGGCCACGAGGTCATGCATGAACTTCGGGACCGCGTGTTCCGCCACGTGTCGTCGCTCAGCTTTCGATTCTTCACACAGACTCGCTCCGGTGAGGTTCAGGGCCGCATCGCCCACGACGTGGGCAACATGAAATCGGTGGTAACGACCAGCTTCACAGAACTCGTGCAGGCCGTAGCGACGGTCGCGGCCGTACTTACTGCGATGCTGGTGCTCGACCCGTGGCTGGCGCTCTTTAGTTTTGTCACGCTGCCCCTCGCGGTGTGGATCAACGTGCGAGTCGGTCGCATGCGCAAGAAAATCACGGCCCAGCGGCAAAAATATCTTGCCGACATGCAGACCTCCATTCAGGAGTCGCTCTCCGTCTCCGGCATCCTGCTGGCCAAGTCCATGGGTCAAACCAGTCGCATTCAGGACGAATTCAGCACCCTCTCGGGGCGGCTCTCGCGCCTCGAGGTCGAAGCAGTGCTCGCGGGGCGGTGGCGCATGAGCGTCGCGCAGCTTGCCCTCACGGTGATACCGGCGGCAACGTACTTTTTGGGTGGCGTGCAGTTCGAACTCGATCGAGCGCACATGACGATCGGCACCCTGGTGGCCTTCGTCGCACTACAGCAGCAGGTTTTCGGCCCCCTCGTCGACATCCTCAAAGTCACCAACAAACTGCATGCCTCGATGGTGCTGTTCGGGCGCGTTTTTGCCTACCTCGACATCACTCCCGACATTACGGAGGTCGAGTCTCCGCAACGCCTTGTCCATGTGAAGGGTCGCGTGGAACTTCGAGACGTTTCGTTCACGCATCCGGGAGCCACGCGGCCTACGGTGGACGCCGTGTCGGCTGAGATTCCGGTCGGCACCACACTCGCGGTCGTGGGGCACACCGGCAGCGGCAAAACCACCCTCGGCTACCTGCTCACGCGCATCATCGAACCCGACTCGGGAGCGGTCACCATCGACGGGATCGACATTCGCGACACCAGCTTTGAAGACCTCGCGCGCGCCATTTCGGTGGTCGCCCAGGAGCCATATTTAATGCATGCCAGCGTGTACGACAATCTTCGCTACGGACGCCCCAACGCTACCCGGGCAGACGTCGAGGCGGCGGCCCGCATCGCGCAAATACACGACGCCATTGAGGCACTACCAGAAGGCTACGAAACCCTGGTGGGGGAGCGGGGTTTCAGATTCTCGGGTGGAGAGAGGCAACGCCTCGCGCTCGCCCGCAGCATCGTCTGCGACGCGCCGATCCTGCTGCTTGACGAAGCCACCAGCGCCCTTGATCCCGTCACCGAGCGAGCCATGACCGAGGCCCTGGCCGCCCTGCACGGCAAGCGCACGACGATCGTGATTGCCCATCGACTCTCTACGGTTCGCTACGCCGACCACATTATCGTGCTCGAAAATGGTCGCATCGTCGAGAGAGGTTGCTACGACGACCTGGTGACCGCGGGCGGGCAGTTTTCCCGGCTGGTGCACGACTCCGCGGTGACAGAAGCCACCGCGACTTAAGCGGACCCCGCCGCGAACGCGGGACGGCCCGAACCGCACGAAGGCTGGTTCGGGCCGCCCGGGCGTCCGCAATCTCGGCCGATTAGCCGGTGTTCTGCAGGCCAGCGGCCACGCCGTTCACGCTCAGCAGCAGCAGGCGCTTGAGGTTCGCTTCGTCTTCGCGCGTCAGCTCGAACTCACTGCGCAGGTGCTTCAGCGCGCGCAACTGCAGCATCGAGAGCGCGTCGACGTACGGCGTGCGCAGCGACACCGAGCCGCGCAGCACGCCGCGCGATTCGAGAATCGTGCTCGAACCCGTCACCTTCAGCACCCACTCGCGCGTGAGCTCCATTTCGTCGAGCACGAGCGCCGCGAGATCGTCGCGGTCACCGAGCGCGAGGTAGCGCTTCGCGATGCGCACGTCGGTCTTGGCGAGCGACATCTGTACGTTGTCGATCATGGTCGTGAACAGGGGCCACTCGGCGTACGCCTGCTGCAGCAACTCCACGTCGCCGACCGCCGCGAGTGCGCTGCCGAGACCAAACCAGCCGGTCAGGTTGATGCGCGCCTGGGTCCACGCGAACACCCAGGGGATGGCCCGCAGGTCTTCGAGGCTTTCGAGCGAGAGACCGCGGCGCGCGGGGCGCGAGCCCAGGGCCAGCAGGCCGACCTCTTCTTGCGGGGTGACCTGCCCAAACCAGGCGGGAAAACCGTCGGCCTTCACCAGCTCGAAGAAGCGGGCGCGGCTCGCGGTATCGAGAATGGACGCCGTGTCGGCAAACTTGGCAGCGGCCGCCGCGTTGCGAGATTCAATCGCGGGTGCGGACGCCGAAAGACCGGCAGCGGCCATCTGCTCCAGGTGGCGCAAGCCGATACGAGTGTCGCCGTAGTTCGCGAAGATGACCTCGCCCTGCTCGGTGAGCTTGATGCGGTTGCGAATGGAGCCAGGCGGCTGGGTCATGAACGCGTTATTGGCGGGGCCGCCGCCGCGGCCGAGCGCGCCGCCGCGACCATGGAACAGCGTCAGTTCGATGTTGTGCTGGTCGGCCCACTGGGCGATGCGCGCCTGCGCGTCGTAGAGCGCGAGGGTGGCGGCGACCGGCCCGACGTCCTTCGAGCTGTCGGAGTAACCCAGCATGACCTCGACCTGGCGGCCATTCTCGGCGAGGCGCTCCTGCACCTGCGGGAACGTCAGCATTTCATCGAGAATCTTCGTGGAATTCTGCAGGTCATCGAACGTTTCGAAGAGAGGAATCACATCGATGATGGGCCGGCGACGCGCGATCGGCTCGGCGTGCTCGGCCAGCTTGTACACGTTGGCGAGGTCGGCGGCGCTCTGCGTGAACGACACGATGTAGCGTCGCGCGGCGCGCAGCCCGAAGCGGCGCTGCAGGCTCGCGATGCTGCGAATCGTGTCGAGCACCTCTTCGCCCATGTCGCTGAGGGCCTCGCCCGATTCGATCTCCGCGAGGGTCTGCGCGTGCACCTTGGAGTGCTGGCGCACCTCGAGTTCCATGAGGTGAAAGCCGAAGGTCTCGACCTGCCAGATCAGCAACTGCACCTCGCCGTAGGCGTTGCGGGGGTCGCCCGCAGCGGCCAGCGACTCCTGCACGATGCGCAGGTGACGCAGCAGGTCATCGGCGCTCTCGTAGGCGAGGTCGCCGCGCTGGCGGGTGGCGCGAATGCGCTCGGCGATGAAGAGCACCACGCTGCGGTGCAGTTCGCCGGGGGAGCGCTTGGCGATGCCGCTCGCAGTGGTGTTGCTGAGCACGTTGAAGCGCTCCCACAGAGCGACCAGGGCCGCACTCGGCGGCGTCGAACCCTCGTCGAGGGTGAGGCCACGGCCCACGCGCTGGGCTACGCGTTCGAGGCCGATCAGTACATGCTCGGAGGCAATCGACGCGGCCTTGCGCGTGATGTCGCTGGTCACGAACGGGTTGCCGTCGCGGTCGCCGCCGATCCACGTGCCCACCCGCACAAAGGAGGGGACCACGGGAGGTTTCACCCCGGCGTCCGACCCCAAAAGAAAAGAATTGAGGTGGCGGTAGAGGCGCGGCACGGTGGTGAAGAGCGTTTGGTCGAAGATGCCGACCGCGGTGCGCACCTCGTCGAGCGGGGTGGGCTTGTCACTGCGCAGGGGCGCGGTGCGCCACAGGGTGTCTATCTGCGCGGCGAGCGAGAGGTCGATGTCGTCGAGCCGGGCGCCGCCCACGCGGGGGTCGTTGCGCTCGGTGAGCAGTTCGGAGATGGCGCGAATGGTTTGCGCGATCGCGCGGCGGCGGGCCTCGGTGGGGTGTGCCGTGAGGACGGGCCGAAACTCGAGGGCGTTGAGCGCTGTGCGTAGGCCATCTTCGCCCACCTCTTCGCGCAGTTGCACGACCGAGGCGGGCAGCGAGTCGCGATTGGTGATCGACTTGTTTTGCCGCTCGGTGAGCACCCGCACGCGGTGCTGTTCTTCGGCGATGTTGACGAGGTGAAAGTAGCAGGTGAAGGCGCGGGCGACCTCGTCGGCGCGGTGGATCGTGAACGATTCGACGAGACGTTCGGCCTCGTCGATCAGGCTGGGATCGTCGTAGTTCTTGTGCGCATTGATGCTCAGCTTGCGGAGTTTTTCGACGTCTTCGAACAGGCCGGGGGAGCCGGATTCGATGAGGATGCGGCCGAGGGTGTCGCCGAGCACGCGCACGTCGCGGCGCAGGGGCTCCGGCATGTCGTGTGCCCGATCGGGCAGGGTTTCGGCGGCGGGTGCGGTCTGACTTACGGACGTGGACATACGAGTACCGTCTCTTTCGTGGTGGCGCTCCTCCCCGGAACGCCGCTCAACATGGTGATCGCCAGCGCGCCCTCCCCGGGCGTGTGGCGATGCTGTCAGCCTAGCCGAGGGTCGGACGCGCGTGGCCCGCGTCTCAGCGTGGCCTGCGTCTCAGGTGACCGCGCCTAGCCTAGGATGGCGGCCACCTCCCTCTCAGTACTACCCAGCCTGCTGGTCGTGATTGCCATGCAGCGATTTATTCAGAAGGGCGTCAACGTGGGCGCCTTTGGAGGCAGATAGGACATGAATCGCATGACCCTGAAAGACACACTCAACCACGCGCTGCCACAGTGGTACGTGGACGAACCCTTCGGCATTTTCATGCACTGGGGCGCGTACAGCGTGCCCGCCTGGGCCGAACCCATCGGCGCCCTCGGCACCGTCGACGACACGGGCCACTGGTTTACGCACAACCCCTATGCCGAGTGGTACTTCAACACCATGCGCATTGAGGGCAGCCCCGCCGCCGAGCATCACCGCGCCACCTACGGCGACGCCCCCTACGATGACTTTCTCGACGCGTGGCAGGCCGAGAACTTCGACCCCGACGATCTCATGGCCCTGTTCAAGCGCGCGGGGGCGGCGTACTTCGTGCCCGTCACCAAACACCACGACGGGATTCCCCTGTGGGACGCGCCGGGCACGGGGGAGCGCAACACTGTGCGTCGCGGGCCGCAGCGCGACCTGGTGGGCGCCATGAAGGAGGCGTGCGACCGCCAGGGTGTGCGGTTCGGCGTCTATTATTCGGGCGGCCTCGACTGGCATGTGCGCGACTTCGGCGCGATCGTTGACCAGCCCGGGCTCCTCGATACGGTGCGCCCCAAAGACGCGGAGTACGGCGACTATTGCGATGCGCACGTGTGCGATCTGATCGAGAAGTATCAGCCGCAGGTGTTTTGGAACGACATCGGGTGGCCGGACGCCTCGGTGGCGAGCGGGCAGCTCGAGCGGCTGTTTCGCGATTACTACGCCGCCGTGCCCGAGGGGCTCGTCAATGACCGCTTCAATCACGAGCACTGGGATTACCGCACGAGCGAGTACGAATCGGGCCGCGAGCTCGAGCGCACTGGGGACGCGTGGGAGCAGTGCCGCGGCCTCGGCTATAGCTTCGGGTACAACCAGGTGGAGGGTGATGAGCACACCCTGAATGCGCAGGGCCTCGCCGAACTGCTCGTTGACGTGGTCTCGCGCGGCGGGCACCTGCTGCTGAACGTCGGCCCGAAGGCTGACGGCACGCTGCCCGACATTCAGCGCCGCGCCCTCGAAGGCCTCGCCGACTGGATGGCGGATGCCCGCCCCCACCTCGTGGGTACTCGACCCGCCGACGCGTCGGGTAGCGATGACCCGTGGGTGCGGTTCGTGCGGTCGAGCTCGGGTGCCCTGGTTGGGTTTGGTCGTGATGTCGAGAGCGTGCGCGCCGCTGCGTCGGCGGGCGCGGGCGCTGCCGTTGGAGAGGTCGCGCACGACGGCTCGCTCGGCCCCGCTGTCGTGGTGTTCGCCTAGCGTGGTGTTCGCCTAGCGTGGTGTTCGCCTAGCGGTACCGGACGCGCGGGTGGCCCGCTGGTACGGGCCGCCCGCGCGTCCGCTTCGTGACAGACTGGCTGGCATGACTACCTCGCACCTCGACGCCGACGTGGCCGTGATCGGCTTCGGTAAGGGCGGCAAGACCCTCGCCGCGAATCTGGGGCGGGAGGGCCGCCGCGTCGTCATGATCGAGCAGAGCGCGCAGATGTACGGCGGCACGTGCATCAACGTGGGGTGCGTGCCCACGAAGGCTCTGCTGCAGCAGGCGCACGAGCGGCCCGGCGGCGAGTTTACGGTCGCGGGCGAGCGGTGGTTTGGGCACGCGATGGGCGCCGTGCACACGCTCACGGGAGCGCTGCGGGCGAAGAACTTCGCCATGCTGGACACGCTTGACGCCGTGACCGTCGTGACCGGTCGCGCGCACTTTACGGGCCTGCACACGCTGGAGGTCGAGGCGGGCGCCGACCGACTCACCGTCAATGCGGCGACGATCATCCTGAACACGGGGGCGAGGCCCGTGGTGCCACCCGAGCTCGCGGGCAGCGCCAACGTGCTCACCAACGCGTCCCTCTTGCAGGCGGACGCCCTGCCCTGCCGCCTTGCCATCGTCGGCGGCGGCTACCTGGGGCTGGAGTTCGCGAGCATTTTTGCGCGGCTCGGCTCGCAGGTGACGGTGCTCGACCGGGCCGAGACGTTCGCGGCGCGACTCGACCGTGACGTGGCCCTGTCGGTGCGCGAGGTGCTGACCGCGCAGGGGGTCACGGTCGTGAGTGGCGCCAGGGTGGGAGGCGTGGCCGACGGGCCCGACGGAGCGTCGACGATTCGTTACTCGGTCAAGGGCGAGGCACGCGCACTGGTGGCCGACCGGATTCTCGCCGCGACGGGCCGCCGGGCCAACACCGACGGCCTCGCTCTCGACGCCGCGGGGGTAGACACCTATGCGCGGGGGAATGTAACCGTGAACGCGCACCTGCAAACCAGCCAGCCCCACATCTATGCCGTGGGCGACGTGAACGGTGGCCCGCAGTTCACGTACATTTCGCTGGACGATGCACGCATCGTGGCCGATCACCTGGGCGGCGCCGCGAACCCGCGCACGCTCGAGAATCGTGGCCTGTACCCGACGACGGTGTTTCTCACGCCGCCGCTCGCGCAGGTGGGCATCACTGAGGAGGAGGCGCGGGGGCGGGGTCTCGACGTGGTGATCGCGAGCAAGGCCGTGGCCGAGATGGCGGCGATGCCCCGCGCGCGCATCGTGGGGGTGCCCGAGGGCATGATGAAGTTCGTGATCGACGCCCGCACCGATCAGGTGCTGGGTGCGTGCCTGTTCAGCGTGGATTCGACCGAGGTGATAAATCTGCTGACCCTCGCGATGCGGCACGGTGTGACGGCGAGCGAGTTGCAGCAGGGTATCTATACGCACCCGTCTGCGACGGAGGGGCTGAATGAGGTGTTGGGGGCGCGGCGGGGGTGAGTGGGTTCGCGACGCAACCGACATGCGCACATGCGCGACGAGTGGCTCAGGTGGCTTTGGCACACCACGGGGTGTGCCAAAGTCACCTGTGCATCAGTCAGAGTTGTGGTCTCGCTGGAAAAGGGGCAGCCAAAATCGCGTGATCAGCGCGAGTGCTGGGGCAGACAAGGGGATGGTTATCAACCACCATAATTGACTGCTGTCAAGCAGGATTAGGGCGAGCCCTGCGCAGGCGATGAATTCAGCAAACGCCCAAAAGAGAGTCCACCATCCCCAGGTTTTAATCGACCAACCGGCGTCGGGCAGCAGGCGGGTTCTTAATGCAGAATTCCAGCGATTTAACACTTGACAGCCTTACTTGCAAAGGTCACTTGCCTTTACCACTTTACCAATCATGCCTTTCGTAGCCAGATTGCAAGATGCGCCCACCGCAACTCCTGCCACGGGTGTGGCAAGAACGGAGGTTCCGGCAGCTGCAGGTGCGCAAACCAGCCCGTTCCACAAGAGCCCGAGTCCGAATTTTGTCACAAATGACTGCCAACATTCGCCAGCAAATGGGTTCCAAATCGCCGCAGTTCTGGATTTTGCCGTAGGGGGTGCAACGTCTGCTCGCTGAACAGTAAGTTCATGCCCGTCGGCAACGATCCGCGATGGAATTGTTGCCGATTCTTCGCTTTCTGTGGCCAGTTGGAGGTCATCCAATACAAGGAGGCTTTCACCCGTCGCAGCGACTAGTACCGCATCTCGTGTCGATTGATTGACCTCCCAATGATCCCCGTCTGCACCGGTCACACTGAATGTCGAACTACCGTCGGGCCTGCTCTCGAAGTACACACTTCGAGTTACACCTCCTGGACCAATGAACGAGACTTCAGGAATTTGTTGATCACTAGATGTGGGACTGGGAGGCGGCGTGACAGTGGCTGTCGCCACGATTTGGCCGCATAAAAGCGCCGAAAGCGTGGCCAATGTCAAACTAAGCAACCTTAAGGAAAGAAGTCGAAGGGGGGGGGGGAGAGGCCATCATTGTACTTTCTTAATCTAATCAAGCCGTGTCGCGTTGATGGTTAAACTTTATCGTGGAATCGCGATTTATGCAAAGACAGAGTGCATAAGTTGCAACTAGTGTGACTCGCTCGCTTGGTAGGCGTGTGGGCGTACGTCTGATCTTCTCTACCTCGTCGCCGAAGAGGGTGGGTATGCAGGCATGCGGCGAATGCGGTCGGCGTGCGTAGTTCAGGGGTGCGTGCGAGCGGGAAGCTATATTGCGCACATCACGATCTCATCACGAATTTTTCGGACACCGCGACCACAAGCCTACGCAGCGTGACCGTCGCGCCACGTACGGGCCGCTACCGACATAGGTAGCCGCAGCTCGGACCAGTCGGTAGGCATCTCCGGATGCGGCGCGCCCATTGTCGAGTTCACTCACAGCTAAAGTAAAGCAGCCTTACGTTACGATTGTCCGTTGCCGCACCGTGATCCAACGTGGCATATGAAATGCGCATTTCGTGACTCTGGGTGTCTTTGCGCCGCCGATTCGGGGCGGCAATACTCGCAGTGTCCGTATTGTTAACTAGCACAACGAAAGTCAGAAATGAACATACTGAGAGGGTCGCGCACGCGGCTCACGCGGGTCCTTGCAGCGAGTGGGGCTGCGGCGGTGGCGCTCACGGGCTCGGCTATTGCCCTGTCGACGACGCACGCGTTCGCGGCGGCCGACTCCACGCAGGCGGCCACCGCACAAGCCACCACCGCAAAGTCCACCGCGACGACGGCCACAACGCCCACCACGACGCCCAGCCCCAGCCCCACATCGGGCGCGACGATCACAACCGTCGCGACCGACAAGGCAGACGGCGACAAGAGCGTCGCGAAAGATGGCGTCATCAAAGACGTCGTGACCTACACGGGCCTTCACGTAGGCACGGTGTACGTGCTGCAGACGCAGTTGTTCGACAAGACCACGGGCATGCTCGTGAACTGGACCGCCGCGAAGATCTTCTCGCCGTCCAGCCCCGACGGCACCGAGACGGTCGAGATTCCCGTACCTGCAGGCGCTGAGGGTCACACGTTCGTCGTGTATCAGACGATCTGGGCGGGTGCGGACGCCCTGGTGGGCAAGCACCTCGACAAGGTGAAGGTGCGCCCGGGCGCGACGCCGGTGGCGTCGGAGACCAACCCCAACGAGCCGCAGCAGACCGTCACGGTGCCAGCGCCTCCGGCCCCGACGACGTGTTCCATCTCGGGCCTCGTTTGGAAGGATGCGAACCGAAATCAGAAGCTCGACGCCGGCGAGGAGGTCGTGCCAAACCTGGCGGTCGACCTGCGGTCGGTGAATGGAACCACGTACCCCGGCAGGTTGCTGCAGTCCTCCAAGACCGATGCGAACGGTCGCTACTCGTTCACCATCATCGACCTGAAAAACTGCGCCAACGCGTTCGTTGACTTCAACGAGCAGGGCGTTCCCGCAGGCTGGAACCCGTTTGCGGGCGGTGAATCGGTGCTGAAGCCCGACAACGTGGGTGACGGCTGGACCAACCCCTACACGATTCCCGCGGGCGGTTCGCAGGAGAACGTCAATATGGGCCTGCAGACCCCTGACCCCACCAAGGTCTGTACGGTCTCGGGCACGTTCTGGCGCGATGAAAACCAAGACGGCAACATCAGCAACGGCGAAACCCGGGTTGGCGGAGCCGCCGTGAGCGTGTTCCTTGCTCCGTACTTCACCCTCAGCCACACCATCGCGACCGGCGTGACCGACGCGAACGGGTTCTACCAGATTCGCGTGCCCGATCAGTACTGCGGCAAGCAGGTGTTCGTGCAGGCCGGTGGCACCGGCGCGGTGAACGGCTGGAGCCCCTTCTGGGGTGGTCAGTCGGCTGTGAATCAGAGCTACGCCGGCTACCCGTTCACGGTGCCGAAGCAGACCACGCTTGGCCAGAACACCACCGACCTCAACGTGGGCTGGCGCATCACGCCAAAGTCGACGGTGCACGTCAATGTATGTTCTAGCGACTTCCCGACCGGTGACGTCGACATCGAACTGCGTAACGCGAGCGGTGGCGTGGTTGCCAGCGGTCACCCTCCAATCGCATTCAACAATCTCGCCCCCGGTACGTACAGCATCTACTACCGCGAATGGTCGGCGAATCAGTACTATCGTCACTATGTGATTTCGAGCGGCGACATCGCCTGGCAAGGCAACCACACCAGCGGCGACAACGGCTATTGGGATGGTGGCACAAACCAGTTCACGCTCAATGGCGGCGACCTCAAGGCCATTGTCTTGTGTGGCCAGTGGTACAGCCCGATCTCGCTCGACCTGAACGGTAACGGCAAGATCGATACGTCGAACGTGGCCGATCAGCCCGCGGGTGCGGCGTTTGACCTTCTGGGCACCGGTTCGCCGGTGGCATCGGGTTGGCTCGACGGCGGCGACGGGTTCCTCGTGGCTCCGAGCGCGGATGGCTCGGTGACGAGCATCGACAACCTGTTCGGAGGCGCGGTGGGTCAGGGTTATGCGAAGCTTGCGACGCGTGACGCGAACGGTGACGGGGTGCTCACGGTCACCGAGCTCAGCGGCCTGAAGGTGTGGGTCGACGCGAACGGTGATCACGTGGCCCAGCCGGGTGAACTGCACCTGCTCAGGGAGTACGGCGTGACGAGCATCAGCGTGCGGTACGTGAACGCTCCCGTGGCCGACAGCGGCAACGTGGTGGTGGAGCATTCGAGCGCGGGCACCGCTACCGGCGGCAGCATCGTGATGGGCGACGCGTACTTCGCACTGGGTGACCTCGACGCGGTAAACGCGCGGGCCGCCGCCGAGGTATCCGCGCTGAGCGCGCAGCACGTCGCGGGTCTGCCCGCCGACGAGCAGCACGCCATTGCGAAGGCGTTCGGCAGCGCACGCTAACCGCGCACCTTGCACACAGACGATGCCCTCGAACTCCACGTTCGAGGGCATCGTCGCGCCGCCTCGAGGCGCGTCAGAGCGCCGTCGCGACCCGCCGCTCCAACTCGGCCTTGACCCCGGGCCACTCGTCGTCGACCACCGAGAACACCACGGTATTTCGCCACGAGCCGTCGCGCCGCTGCCGATGCAGCCGCAGTTCGCCCTCGCGCGTGGCACCCAGCTTGAGCATCGCGGCCTGGCTGCGTTGGTTGATGTTGTCAACATTGAACTGCACGCGGCGGCAGCCCATCACCTCGAAGGCGTGCGTGAGCAGCAGCAGCTTCGCCTCGGTGTTGGCGTGCGTGCCCCAGGCTGCACGCGAGATCCACGTGTACCCGATCGTCAGCGCGCGCGCCTCGCGGGATTGGTCGTACATCACCGTGAGGCCGAGCCCCGCGCCGCCCGCGGTAGAGATCAGCAGGGGCCAGTGCCCGAGCGTGCGCCCGCGCCCCAGGTAGTTCTGCACCATCTCGTCGCCCTCCGCCTCGGTGACGCGAGCGCCCGGGGCGAGCCGCGTTATGAACTCGGGGTAGGCATCTCCACCGAACTCAAAGATGTCCGGGCTGTCTATCGCCTGCACCATCGCGGGCCCGTCGCCGGCTTCGAGGGGCCGGACGCACACGAGCCTCCCTACCAGCGTCGGCGGCCGTTCCCAGGTGGCCGGGTCGGGAGCAGGGTCGTGACCAGGGGCAGGCGGGCTGGCGGGCTGCATCGCATTCATGGGACCAGCCTAGGCGTGGGCGAGTCGCCGCCCCTGTGCGAATCGCACACGGGCAACGACCGCAGCCCCTAGCCCTCGATGCTCTGCCAACTCTGGCCGGCCTCGGAACTGGCCTCAATGGCGTCCAATACCCGCTGCACGTGCAGCGCCTCATCGAACGACGGCGTGGGCTGCTCGCCCGCGGCGATGGCGCCCAAGAAGTCGACCACCTGGTGCGTGAAGCCGTGCTCGTAGCCGAGGCCGTGGCCCACGGGCCACCAGTTACCCGTGTAGGGGTGGGCGGCCTCGGTGACGTTGACCTTGGTGAACCCCTGCTGGCCGGCGGGCGCCGTACCGTCGTAGAGGTGCAGCGAGTTCATGTCTTCGAAGTCGAATGCGATCGAGCCGCGGGTGCCGTTGATTTCGAGTCGGTTCGCGTTCTTGCGGCCGAGCGCCATGCGGCTCGCCTCGAACTGGCCGAGCGCGCCGCCGTCGAAGCGCAGGGTGAAGAGGGCGGCGTCGTCCACGGTGACGGGGCCGCGTTCCGCGCCCTCGCTGCCGCCCTTGCCCGAGAGCCCCGCGTTGCCCTCGACCTTGGGTCGGCTGGTCACGAACGTGTGCAGCAGGCCGGACGCCCCGGTGGCCCGCTGGCCGCTCACGTACTGGGCGGCGTCGATGGAGTGGGCGCCGATGTCGCCGAGGGCGCCCGAGCCGGCCTTGGCCTTGTCCATGCGCCAGGTGAGCGGAGCGTCGGCGTCGGAGAGCCAATCCTGCAGGTACTGACCGCGAATGTGCCGGATCTCGCCGACGAATCCCTTTTCGACGAGGCGGCGCGCGTAGGTGAGGGCGGGGGTGCGGCGGTAGGTGAAGCCGCACATCGAGTACACGCCGCGCGCGGCGGCGTCTCGGGCGGCGGCGGCCATGGCCTCGGCCTCAGCGACCGAGTTGGCGAGGGGCTTTTCGCACATGACGTGTTTGCCGGCGGCGAGGGCCGCGAGGGCGATCTCGGCGTGCGTGTCGCCGGGGGTGCAGATGTCGACGATGTCGATGTCGTCGCGTGCGATGACGGCGCGCCAGTCGGTGGCGTGCTCGGCCCAGCCCTGTTTGGCGGCGGCCGCGGCGACCGCGGTTTCGTTGCGTCCGACAACCACCTGCATCTGAGGCTGGTACGGTAGCTCAAAGAAGTGTGGCGCGGTGCGCCAGGCCTGGGAGTGGGCGTCTCCCATAAATGCGTATCCGATCATGGCAACGCGCATGAGGTTCCTTTCGCTTCATTGCAGAGGGCTGGGCGGTCGCTTCGAGTTGCGAACGGCCGCGACTTAAAGTACATTATGTGCACTTAAAGCGCGCGTCAAGGCCGACGCCCACATCCAGCCGGAGGTCCCATGCCAGAGCCCAAGGGCGGCCAACGCCACGCCTCCATGCGCACCAACAACCAGGCGCTCGTGCTCGCCAACATCCGCGAATCGGGTCACCTCACGAAGGCCCAGCTCGCGCAGCGCACGGGACTCGCCAAGAGTGGCATCTCGAACATTCTCGAAGACCTCTTCGCCGCGAGCCTCATCGAGGCCACCGAAAGCCTCGCCGATAACCCTCGCGGACGCCCCGGTCAACCGTTGCGCGTCAGCCAACGCGGGCCGGTTGGCATCGGCATCGAGGTCAACGTCGACTACGTGAGCGCAGCCGCCGTCTCCTTGCGAGGGGACGTCGTCGCCACCCGTTCGACGCGCCGCGACCTGCGCGACCTCGACCCCCGCGAGGTGTGTGAGGCTGCGCTGGAACTCGCGGAGGCCTGCGCCCGGGAGGCCGCCGCCGTGGGGTACCGCGCCGCGGGCTGCACCATCGCCCTGCCCGGCAGCGTCGCCCCCGATCGGCTGCGCGTGCATCACCTGCCCAACCTCGGCTGGCGCGATGTCGACCTCGCGGCCCCCGTCGCCGTGACCCTCGACACCCTCGACCTGCCCCTGGGGGTGCGCATCGAGAACGAGGCCAACTGCGCGGCCCTCGCCGAACGCTGGTACGGCCAGTGCTTCGACATCGACGACTTCATTCACGTCACGGGCGAGATCGGCATCGGCGCCGGCCTGATTCAGGGGGGTGCGCTGTTTCGCGGGGCGGGCGGCAACGCGGGCGAAATCGGCCACTTCGTGGTCGACCCGAACGGCCCCGACTGCACCTGCGGCGGTCGCGGCTGCCTCGAACGGTACGTGGGTCTTGGCGCCCTCGCCGAGGCGGTCGGCACATTACCGGATGCCGAGGCCCTCCTTGTCCGGTTACGCGCCGGTTATGGCCTGCCCGCCCTCGCGACCGCGGCGACCCACCTGGGCGTGGCCCTGGCGTCCATAAGTTCTCTCGTGGACCCGACCCGAATCGTGCTCGGCGGGCACCTCGCCGAGCTCTACGACCTGCTCTACCCGCACCTGTGGGACGCCTTCACGCGGCACGCCCCGCACGCGCGGGTGGTCACTCAGGCCCGCGGCGGGGTGCGGTCGAGTAACCTGGGGCAGGCTGCCGCGGTGCGCGGCGCGGCGGGTCTGGTCTGCGAAAACATCTATACCGACCCCGCGTCGTACGTCGCTAGACTCGAGCCCGCGCACGCCTAACACCGCACGAAGCGAGAGAAAGCGAATACCCATGCGCGACCTGGCAGAGTTTTGGCGCACCGACGACGCGACGCGCAGCGAGTGCGCGGTCGACCGCAGCGGCCAGACCGCGGCGAGCCTTCCCGACGCCGTTGCTCAACCCGTGAGCACAGAGGAGGTCGCGGCCGTGCTGCGGCGGGCCAGCGAGACGGGGCTGAAGATCGTTCCCCGGGGCTCTGGCACGGGCCTCGCGGGCGCGGCGATTGCGGCGGCCGGCGAGGTGGTGCTCGATCTGCGCGGCCTCAACGCCATCGAAGAGGTCGACGAGGCCAACCAGGTCGCGGTCGTGCAGGCGGGCGTGATCAACGGAGACCTCGACAAACATCTCGAACCGGCGGGGCTCTGGTGGGCCTCCGACCCCGCGAGCGCCGACATCTCCACCGTGGGCGGCAACATCGCCACCAACGCGGGCGGCCTGCTGTGCGCCAAGTACGGCAGCACCAAGCAGAGCGTGCTGGGCCTCGAAGTGGTGCTGCCGAGCGGCGACGTGATCCGCACCGGCTCGCGCACCATGAAGGGAGTCAGCGGCCTCGACGTGACGGCGCTGATGTGCGGCAGCGAGGGCCTGCTCGGCGTCATCACCCGCGCGACCCTCAAGCTCACGCCCCTGTGGCAGGGCGCGGTGTTCACCATCGGCGCGTACTTCACCGACGTGGTGGCCGCGTGCGGAGGCATCTCCCGCATCGCCGCCGCGAAGCTGCGCCCCGCGATGTGCGAACTGCTCGACGAGCGCTCGCTCTCCTACATCTGCGAGTACACCGGTCGCGACCTCATGGCGCGCGGTCCCGTATACGTGCTCGTGCAAACCGACGGCCCCGCCGCCGAAGCGGAGGCCGCCGCGATCGCCGAGATTCTGCGCTCGCAGGGCGGCGACGTGAGCCTCACGGGCGACCCCGCCGAGGGTGACGACCTCGTCGCGGTGCGCCGCCAGATGCACTTCGCGCTGTCGGCCGTGGCCCCCGCCCTCATCGAGGACGTATGCGTGCCGCGCAGCGCCCTGCCCGAGATGTTCGCGTTCATTCAGCAGACCGAGCGCGAGTTCGGGCTCGATATTCCCACCCTCGCGCACGCGGGCGATGGCAACCTGCACCCCAACTTCTTTGTCGAGCCCGATGGCACGGTTCCCCAAAACGTGTGGGACGCCGCCGACCACCTCTTCGAGCACGCCCTGACCCTGGGCGGTACCCTCACGGGAGAGCACGGGGTGGGTGTGCTCAAACGCGCGTCGCTGCCCCGCGAGCTCGGCGAGGTGCAGATGGATCTGCAGCGCCGCATCAAGGCTGCGTTCGACCCGCAGGGGCTGCTGAACCCCGGCAAGGTGCTCTAAGCGTCGGCGCTTGCGTGCGCTGGGCGTTCGAGCAGCCGCGACACGGCGTAGCCAATCACGAGCCCCCAGAACGCGGCGTGAATGTTGAACAGGTTGAGGCCCGAGATCGTCACGATGAATGTGACGAGCGCGCCGAGCGTGAATCGCGACGCGAACGCCGTGACGAAGGCCTGCTGCAACGCGCGCAGCATCGCGATGCCGCCGAGGGTGAGGATGAACTCCGGGGGAGTCGCGAGCATGAGCCGCGTGAGCGCGGGCGCGAAAGCTGCGCACACGAGCGACAGCGCACCGTACACCACGGCCGCGCTGTACTGGCGGCTCTTGTCGCCGTACGAGGTGAGTATGGCGTTGGTCGGCCCCGTGACGCAGGCCGAGACCGCGCCGAAGCACGCGTTCACGAGAGAGAACGCCCCCGAGACCACGGCGAACACGTTCACGGGCGGCTCGTGGCCGGCCGCGCGCAGCACCGCGATGCCCTGGCCGTTCTGCACGAACAGCACGGTGAGTGCGAGCGGCACGAGCAGTTCCAGCTGGGCCGCCCACGTAAAGTGCGGGGTCGTGAAGACGGGCGCGGCGAATAGCGGGCCGCCCGTGGTGAGCGAGAACTGGCCGCTCGCGGCCACCGCCACGCAGCCCACGAGGAGGGTGCCGAGCACGGGGGGTAGGTAGCGTCCGAGGGCGGGCACCGCCGAGAGCAGCACGAACGCGACCACCATGGGGGCCGCGATGACGAGATTGGCCTGGGCCGACGAGACGATGTCGGTGCCGAACTTGAGAAACACGGCCGCAACCATGGCCATCACGATGGGCATGGGCACCTTGGCCATGATGGTGCGGATCACCCCGGTGGCCCCGAGAGCCAGGATCAGCACTCCCGACGTGAAAAACGCCCCGACCACCTCGGCAAACGACAGATGTTGCAGCGAGGGCCCGAGCAGCACCGTGCCTGGTATCGACCACGCGAAGCCCAGGGGTTGCCGGTAAATGAGCGACATCAGCAGCGTCGCGGCTGCCGCCGAGAAGAAGATGCCAAACACCCACGAGGCCAGCTGGGTCGAGGTGAGTCCGCCCGCGGTGCCCACGGCGAGCGTCACCGCGATGGGGCCGGTCGCGCTGAAGATCAACCCGATCAGGCCGTTCGAGGCGTAATGCCACCCCAGATCTTGCCACAGTCGCCGGGGGCTAGCCGGGGGCGAGTAGGGGCGTTCGAGGAGCGACATGGGATTCCTGGGGGCGGCAGTGACGGTGAGGGGCGGCTCCCATCGTAGGTCGCCGAATCCGTACGCTACAAATATCTATTCGCGCCCGTTTAAGTCGATTTTTCGACTTAATGCGTGGTCTAGTGGTCTCCGGACGCCTCGGTCACCAGATTCTCCGCCGCACCCGCCATGTGGTCGAGAATCGTCTCCCGCGCGATCGTCACATCACCCGATTCGATGGCGTTCACGATGTCGCGGTGACGGTCCACGCTCATGTTGCTGGTCGCGCGGTCGAGCCCCGCAAACATGATGGACATGCGAATCGAACCCTCCAGGGAGTTCCACTGATGCAGCAGCGTCTCGTTGCCGCTCACCTCGCACAGCCGCCGGTGAAAGTCGAGGTCGGCCTCGATCTGCTCTTCGAGGCTCGCCGACTGCGCGGCATCCATGTGCTCAATCGCATCGCGCAATTCACCCACCAGCTTGGCGCGCCGGGGCTGCTCGATAATGGTGCGGGCCGCGAGCGATTCGAGCACGCCGCGCACCGCGAAGATGTCGTGAATCTCCTTCGCGTCGAGGTGACGCACGCTAAGCCGACCGCGCGGCCCGGCCGAGGCGAGGCCCTCCTGTTCGAGCTGGCGCAGCGCCTCGCGCAGGGTGCCGCGGCTGATGCCGAGCCGCTGCGAGAGGTCGATCTCCACGAGGTGCTGACCGGGCGCCAACTCGCCGCTCGTGATCGCGCGGCGCAGCGACGTGAGGGCCTGCTCACGCAGGCTCTTCTTCTCGAGCCCGACCAGCCCGAGCGGGGCGGAATGAGCGGTGGCGGTCATGCTGGCCTCCCAGTGACAGATGTTGACGGTCAACTCTTGAAAGTTTACTAGCAGGACGCGCGGGTGGCGCGCTGGCATGCCAACCCGCCACCCGCGCGTCCGGCCCGGCTAACCCGGCCCGCGCGTCCACCCGCGCGTCCGGCCCGGTCTACCGACCCAACTCGGCCAACACCCGCGCGACGATGGAATCGGTGGCGAGGCCATAGCGCGCGTGCAGAGTGGGCAGGGCGCCCGCGTCGAGAAACTGATCGGGCAGGGCAACGGGCACGACCCGCGTGCCGCGACCCGCGCGCACGAGCGTCGACGCCACGGTCTCGAAGAGGCCACCCACCACGGTGTGATTCTCGAGCGTCACGGCGAGGCGATCGCCCGCGAGCTCGGCGAGCACGGTCGCCTCGTCGAACGGCTTGAGCGTGGGGGAGTGCACCACCGCGACGTCGACATGATGCTGGGCGAGCGCCTCGGCGGCCTGCAGCGCGCGCATGGTCATGAGGCCCGACGACACGAACACCACATCGCGCCCGCCGCGCAGCACCTTGGCCTTGCCGAGTTCGAACGTGTAATCGTACTCGTCGAGCACCGAGGCCACGTTGCCGCGCAGGAGGCGCAGGTAGGTGGGCCCGGCGGTCGCCGCGAGCTGTGGCACGGCCTGGGTGATGTCTACGGCGTCGCAGGGGTCAACGATGATGAGGTTGGGCATGCCGCGAAATATCGCGACGTCCTCGGTCGCCTGGTGCGACGGACCGTACCCCGTGGTCAGGCCGGGGAGCCCGCCCACGATGTTGACGTTGAGGTTGGGCTCGGCGATGTCGAGGCAGATGAAATCGTACGCGCGGCGCGCGGCGAACACCGAGTAGGTCGACGCGAACGGCACGAGGCCCGTCTCGGCCATGCCCGCGGCTGCGCCGAACAGCAGCTGCTCGGCCATGCCCATTTGGAAGAACCGCTCGGGGTGGGCCTTCGCGAAGATGTGCATGTCGGTGTATTTGCCGAGGTCGGCGGTAAGGCCGACCACGCGCGGGTCGCTCTCGGCGAGGGCCGCGAGCGCGTGGCCGAACGGCGCCGAGACGGTCTTTTGACCGGGGTCAACGAACGACGCGATCATGGCCGAGGTCTTGAGCCGGGGTGCGGTGTTGGTGGTCATCAGCGGGCATCCTTTGCGGCGCGGGCGGCCACGAGGGCAGCGTAGGTTTCGTCGAGTTGGGTGTTGCAGAGGGCCCATTCGCTCTCTTCGATGCGCATGAAGTGGGCCTTTTCGCGCTGTTCGAGCAGGGGCACGCCGCGGCCCACGGTGGTGTAGCACAGCACCACGGCGGGGGCACCGGTCGAGGCGCGGGTCTCGGCGATGGCATCGAACGCCGCGAGCAGCTCGGCGACGCTATTGCCGTCCACCGTGTGCACGTTCCAGCCACAGGCCCGCCACTTGTCGGCGACGGGCTCGGTGCGCAGCACGCCCTCGGTGGGGCCGTCGGCCTGGAGCGCGTTGATGTCGACGAGCGCCGTGAGGTGGCCGAGCTGATGGTGCGCGGCGCCCATCGCGGCCTCCCATGTGGAGCCCTCGTCGAGTTCGCCGTCGGAGAGAAAGTTGACGACCCGCACGGGGTTGCCCTGCAGGCGCAGGCCGAGCGCCATGCCCACGGCGATGGTGAGACCGTGGCCGAGCGAGCCGCCCGAGATCTCCATGCCGGGGGTGTAGGTCGACATTCCCGACATCGGCAGCCGCGAGTCGTCGCTGCCGTAGGTCGCAAGCTCGGCGACGGGCACGATGCCGGCCTCGGCGAGCGCCGCGTAGAGACCGATCGCGTAGTGCCCGGTCGAGAGCAAGAAGCGGTCGCGCTGCTCCCAGTGCTCGTTGGCGGGGTCGTACGTGAGCTGGTCGGCGTAGGCCGCGGCGAGCATATCGGCGGCGCCGAGCGCCTGGCCGACATACCCCTGGCCCTGCACTTCGCCCATGAACAGGGCGTGCTGGCGAATGCGGTACGCGGCGTCCTCGACGCGGCGAATGCGGGTTATCTGGTCGACGCTGGGGCCGGCGGAGGTGAGGGTGGTGCTACTCATGGTGTGGCTCCTTTAGGCGGTGTGGGGGCTGGACGCACGGGTGGTCGGGGTGGCGCTGCCAGCGGGGTTGGCTGCCTCCAGGGCCGCAATGGTACGGTCGGTTTCGGCGCGCTCGGCGGCGCCCCAGGTTTCGCGGGTCACGAGCGCTGCCCACAGGCCGATCGCGGCGTACACGCCGAACAGGAGGGCGGGGCCGGCCCAGCCCATCGCCGTGAACAGCAGCGTGGTGATGAAGGGCGTGAAGCCGCTGATCATGGCCGAGACCTGGTAGGCGAGCGAGGCGCCCGACGAGCGGGTCTTGGCGCGGAACAGTTCGGGGAACCAGCCGCCCTGCGCGCCGGCGAGGGCGTTCTGGCAGATGGCGTAGGCGATCACGAGCGTCGCGACGATGAGCAGCATCTCGCCGGTGTTGACCAGCATGAACATGGGCAAGGCGAACACGATGCCGAAGAGGCAGGTCCAGATGTAGAGGGGGCGGCGGCCGATCTTGTCGGTGAGCGTGGCCCAACCGTAGGTGGCGAAGATGCCTACGGCGGCCGCGACGCACAGCGCCGTGAGGGTTTGGGTCTTATCGGCGAGGTTCTCGTTGTGCAGGTACGAGATCATGTACGTGACCGAGACCGCGTACCCGGCGGTTTCTGCGATGCGCAGGCCAATGCCGCGCACGATGTTGCGCCAGTCGTTGCGAATCACCTCGACGATGGGCGATTTGACGATTTCGCCGTCGTTCTTGACGTCTTCGAACACGGGGGATTCGGGCACCTTGGAACGAATCACGAGGCCGACGATCACGAGGATGAGTGAGGCGAGGAACGGCAGTCGCCACGCGAGTTCGCCGCCCAGGTGCGTGCTGTAGAGGAACACGAGGTTCGCGAGCAGTAGGCCCACGGGGAACCCGGCCTGCACGATGCCGGTGAATTGGCCCTTCTTGCGCCACGGGGCGTGTTCGTAGCACATGAGAATCGCGCCGCCCCATTCGGCGCCGAACGCGAGGCCCTGAATGACGCGCACGAGCACGAGCAGCACGGGGGCGAGGGCGCCCGCCGTGGCGTAGGTGGGCAGCAGTCCGATGGCGAAGGTGGCGAGGCCCATGATGATGAGCGAGGTCACGAGCACGGGCTTGCGGCCCACGCGGTCGCCGAGGTGGCCGCCGATGATGCCGCCGATGGGGCGGGCGGCGAAGCCAACGCCGAGCGTGGCGAACGACGCGAGGGTCGCGGTGACGGGGTCGGCATCGGGGAAGAAGGCGTCTCCGAAGTAGAGGGCTGCGGCGGTGCCGTAGCCGATGAAGTCGTAGGTTTCGATGACCGCGCCTACGCCGGAGCCCACGGCTACGCGCTTGGCTTCGGGGGTGCCGTTGACGGGGCCGCGGCGGGTGAGAGCCTCGTTGCTCATCTGGAGTCCTTTCAGAACCATGACGTGAGGCTGAGCCCTGCGTCATTGTCGACAGTTGACAAGTAATGTCAGTATGCCCACGACTGCGCGCCATTGTCAACACTCGACATTAAGGGTTGACTGTTAACAATAAATTTGATTTGCTGTGAGTCACGACAACGACGCGTGCGTCGTGCGAATCGAAGAGGACTCCCATGCACACCCCGTATCACCACCGGCTCGGCTGCTCCACCATCAGCTTTCGCCATCTCGACCTCGACACCGCCCTCGCGACCCTGACCGGCCTCGGCTTCACCGAGATCGACCTCGGCGCGCTGCCCGGCATCTGCGACCACGTGCCCTTCGACCTCACGGATGCCGACATCGACGCGGTCGCCGCGGCCGTTCGCGCCGCGGGCGTCACCGTGCGCTCCGTCAACGGAGACATCGGCGACCTGAACGAGATTCCGGACGCTGCGGGGCAGCGTGCCCGGGCCGCCCACCTCGACCGGCTCCTGCGCCTGACCCGCGAGGTCGGCGCTCGCGCCCTCGTGCTCCCGTGCGGTGCCCTCAGCCACGCACCCCGCGCGGGTCTCGACGACGACCTGGCCACCGTGGCGTCCGCCCTCACAACCGCGGCCGAGGCCGCCCGCGCCTACGACCTCGAAATCTGGACCGAATCGCTGCACTTCTATCGCCTGTGCCACGACCTCGACCGCGCCACCCGGCTCGCTGAGCGGTTGCGCGGGACGCCCGTGGGGCACGTGCTCGACCTCAGCCACGTGGTTGCCTCCGGGGGCGACCCGGCCGAGGCGGTGACCGCACTCTCCCGCGCCGCGGGCGGCATGGGGGCCATCGCGCACGTGCATTTGCGCGACGCCGTTCCCGGCAACATCAACCTCTCGATCGGCAACGGCAGCGTCGACTTCGCCGGCGGCCTCGCGGCCCTACGCGACGGCGGCTTTGACGGCCACTTCACCCTCGAACTCGAGGCTCACGACCTCGAGCACGCCGAACGACCCGCCGCCGCGGCCCGCGCCGGCGCCTTCATCTCACCCCTCATCTAGATCTCACGCAAAGGAAGTTTTGACATGGCCAGCATTCAACGCACCGCCGTACTCACGGGAGCCACCTCCGACAAGGGCATCGGCGTCTCGACCGCCCGTCGCTACGCGCGCGACGGGTGGGCCATCGTGATTCTCGACCTCGACGGCGACGCCTCGGCGCGCGTGGCGGGCGAGATCGCGGCCGAGTTCTCGGTGCCCGCCTTCGGCCACGCCGTGGACGTCACGGACGAGGCCTCCGTGCAGGCCGCCGCCGAGGCGGTCGCCGCCGAGGTCGCTGCGGGCCGGCTACCCGTGATCGGCGCCCTCGCCAACATCGCGGGCATCACCTCGCCCGTGCCGTTTCTCGAAACCAACCTCGCGCTGTGGAACAAGGTCATGGCCGTCAACGCGACCGGCACCTACCTCGTCACCAAGGCGTTTCTGCCCGCGATGGTGGACGCCGGTTGGGGCCGCATCGTGAACATGTCGTCGGTGTCCGCGCAGCGCGGCGGCGGCGTGTTCGGCCGCACGCCGTACTCCTCGGCCAAGGCCGCGATCCTGGGCTTCACCAAGTCGCTCGCACGCGAGATCGCGCCCACGGGCGTGACGGTGAACGCGGTGACCCCCGGCGCGGTCGACACGAACATTCGCGTGGGGAGCACGCAGGAGCAGGAGGACGCCATCGTCGAGGGCATCCCCGTCGGCCGCACCGCGACCCCCGACGAGATCGCGGGCGTGTTTGCGTGGCTGTCGAGCGACGACGCGGCCTACCTCACGGGCACGACCATCGACATCAACGGCGGTAGCCACATTCACTGATTCAGTGGTTTTTTTGCGGACGCGCGGTTGGCTGGCCTGGCATTCAGGCCGCCGGCCGCGCTTTTGCGCGTGTTCGGGGCGCGTTGTGCGGGGGTGCGTTGTGCGGGTGCGTTGCGCGGTTGCGGACCCGCTGGCTGACCTAGTCGGCGGCGCGCAGGGTGGCCGCCGCGGTGGCCTCGAGAAAGCGCGTCACGAGCTTCATCTCGTCTTCGCTGAACTGTTCCATGACGCTGTCCATGCTCTGCGCTAAACGGCTGAAGAGCTCTCGGCCGACCGCACGCGAGCGGTCGGTGGTTTCGAGCAGCATCGAGCGGCGGTCGTTGGGGTGGGGCTTGCGCGTGACGTGGCCCGCCTGTTCCAGCCGATCAATGAGGGCCGTGGTGGCCGAGGTGCTGAGTCGAATTTCTTGAGCGAGTTGCTTGGCCGTCAGCGAACTTCCGCGCCGCGAGTTGTCCATGATCGCGGCCAGCGCGTCGAGGTCGCTGCGGTGCATGTGTTCGCGCGCGCCGGACGCGTCGAGGTATTTCTCCAAGGCTCGGTAGTACGAACGCAACGCCTCGACCAATTCAAGTCGCGTGAGGTTGGGAGGCTCTGGACGGGTCATGCAAATAGTGTATATGATTCGAGCATGGAACCATTCGATGATCGAACTAAATTTGCGGGTCGCGCGCCGACCATGCTCGCTTCGCGACGCCTCAAGTGGCCGATCGTCGCAATTTCACTGATCTTGACCGCGCTGATCTTCGGGTTCGCGCCTGCCGGTCTCGAACAGTCCGAGGCCGGGGGCAACCTGCCAACTGGTTCGCAATCGGCTGCCGTCGACAAGGCTCTTGCCCAATTTCAGCAAAGCGAGTCCGCCCCGGCCATCGTCGTCATCACCCGCGACAGCGGCAGCCTGTCGCCGGCCGACCTTGCGGCGCTGCAGCCGCTCACGCAGAGTCTCGCAACCACGTACGCACAAGGTGCGCCTCTGCCTATCATTCCGGCCGAAGATCTCAGCGCCGCGATCGTGCCAGTTCCCCTCGCCACCAGTGAAGTGATCGAAGATAACTCCGCGCAAGTGGCAGAACTGCGCGCCGACATCTCCGCCGACCTGCCGGCCGGTTTGACCGCACAGGTGACCGGCGGCCCCGCCTTCAAGGCCGACCTCGCCGCCGTCTTTGCGGGTGCCGACGTCAAGTTGCTCATCGCCACCGCCAGCGTTGTCGCAGTGCTGCTGCTGGTCACCTATCGCAGCCCGTTCCTCTGGCTTGTTCCCCTCACTGTGATCGGCGTCGCCGACCAGGCTGCAGCCAAGCTGGTCAACGCGGCGTCGCACTTATTTGGTTTTCCCATTGACGGGTCGATCACCGGCATCACCTCGGTGCTCGTATTCGGTGCAGGCACAAACTACGCCCTGTTGCTGATCGCGCGCTACCGCGAGGAACTCCGCCGCCACGACGACCGCTACCGCGCCATGTCGTTCGCCGTGCGCGGTGCCGGCCACGCCGTCATCGCATCCTCGTCGACCGTCGTCGTCGCGCTGCTGCTGCTCAGTTTCGCCTCGACCCCCATGTATCGCATATTGGGCTGGGCCTCCGCCATCGGCATCGTCGTTGCCGTGATCGCCGCGCTCTGCGTGCTGCCGGCCGCCCTGTTGCTGTTCCCCCGGGGAATCTTCTGGCCCTTCGTGCCGCGACTCGGCGGCGCCGACCCCAGCGAAACGGGACCGTGGGCGCGCATCGGCCGCACCGTCGTTGCCCGCCCGCGCCGCGTTGCCCTGATCGGCACCGTGCTGCTGCTCGCGCTCGGCGGCGGTCTCATCGGAATCCAAAACGGCCTCAGCCAGTCCGAACAGTTCCGCGAGGTACCCGAGGCCGTCGTCGGTCAAGAGGTGCTCGCGAAGTCCTTTGGGGCGGGGTACGCCCAGCCCACGATTGTGCTGGTCCCCAGTGAAGCTACGGACGCCACGGTGGCCCGTGCCCAGAGCGTGGCCGGCGTGACCGGCGCCGCAGCGGGGGATTCTGCCAACGGGCAGACGCAGGTGCGGGTCACGTTGGCGTCCGAACCCGGCAGCGAGCAGAGCGGGCAGACCATCACGGCCCTGCGCGCGGCGCTGGGGGAGCAGGCGCTCGTGGGTGGCGCCGACGCGCAGACCCTCGACAAGAAGAACGCGGCAGATCGCGATACTGCGCTCATCATCCCGCTGGTGCTGGTGGCCGTGTTCTTGATTCTGATCGTGCTGTTGCGCGCCCTGGTCGCGCCGGTGCTGCTGCTCGCCACAGTGCTGGCGAGTTACGTCGCGAGTCTCGGAGCGGGGTGGTTGATCTTTGACCACATTCTGGGGTTCCCGGCGCTTGACCTGGGAGTTCCCTTGCTGGCGTTCCTATTCTTGGTGGCGCTCGGCGTGGACTACAACATCTTTCTGGCCTTGCGCGCCCGCGAGGAGGCCGAGAAGCTGCCGACTCGCGAGGCCATGGTGAAGGCGCTCGCGGTGACCGGCGGGGTTATTACCAGTGCGGGCATTTTGCTCGCGGCCGTGTTCGCGGTGCTGGGCGTGCTGCCGCTCGTCACGCTCGCCCAGTTGGGTGTCATCGTGGGTTTCGGCGTGCTGCTCGACACGCTCGTGGTGCGCAGCCTCATCGTGCCGGCCCTCGCGGCCTGGTGCGGCGAGCGATTCTGGTGGCCGCGTCACCCTCGCGCCTCAGTGTCGGCCGAGGTCGTCGCTGAGCCCGCAGCCGGGTAGCCGTGTGACGGTTGTGTAACGTGCGATGCCGCCAAGGGGGTGATTTGTAACATCGACGTAGCTCAGTGTGTCGAAGCTTCGAAACATGACTGCCAGACGATGAAGGGGTCAGAGTTTGATCCCATCACTCGTGGAGGCACCACATGTCCCTTGTTCATGATCATCAACCGGCAGCCGCGCCGCCGACTGGCGACGCCGCGGCGGCTACCCGCGAATCGCTCGAGGACTACACCCTGCGGTTCGCGCCGCGCTCCTATCGAAAGTGGGGTGCCGGTGCGGTCGCGGTCTCGGCCCTCGGCGGCATCGCCTATTTGGCAGACTTTTCTATCGGTGCCACCATCGGGCTCACCTATGGGACGCCAAGCGCCCTCCTTGGCATCGCCACCGCCGCCGTCATCATTTTCGTTACGGGGCTTCCGCTGGCCTATTACGCGGCGCGGTACAACCTCGATCTAGACCTCATTACTCGTGGCAGCGGCTTCGGGTATTACGGATCGATCATCTCGAATGTGATCTTTGCGTCGTTCACGTTCATCTTCTTCGCCCTCGAAGGTGCCATCATGGCGCAGGGGCTCGAGTTGGGCCTGGGGGTCCCGCTCTGGGCGGGTTACGCAATCTCGACGTTGATCGTCTTGCCGTTGGTCATGTACGGCATGAAGGCGCTCACGACTTTACAGATCTGGACCACGCCACTATGGCTTGTCCTCATGGTTTTGCCGGTCATGTACCTCGTCTTTGCTCACCCGGGGTCGATCGAGATTTTCTTTACACACGCGGGTACAGCGGGGCACTCTGAGGTCGATTTCGGCTCAGCCATGCTCGCCGCCGGTGTCTGTTTGTCATTGATTGCTCAAATCGCAGAGCAGATTGATTACTTGCGCTTTATGCCGCCCAAGACGCCCGCGAACGCATTCGCGTGGTGGAGGGCCGTGATCTTGGCTGGGCCGGGTTGGGTAGTTTTCGGTGCCGCGAAGCAGATCCTGGGAATGTTCCTTGCGGTGTACTTGGTGGCGAGTACGGGACTGTCGGACCGCGTTGCGGCGGAGCCGGTTCACCAGTTCTTGGCGCTTTACGAGGAGTTCCTGCCGCCTTGGGCTGCCATCGCACTGTCGGTGGTTCTCGTGGTCATTTCTCAGGTGAAGATTAACGTCACGAATGCCTACTCGGGCTCTCTGGCCTGGACGAATGCATATACGCGGATCACTCGACACTACCCCGGTCGCCTCATCTTCGTGGGCGTCAACCTCGGCATTGCACTGGTTTTGATGGAGGCGAACATGTTCAGCGTTCTCAATACCATTCTGAGTTTCTATGCGAACTGCGCGATCAGTTGGATCGTGGTTGTTGCGGTGGACATCGTAGTCAACAAATACATACTGGGGCTGTCACCCAAGGTGCCAGAGTTTCGCCGCGGCATGCTCCATGCGGTGAATCCGGTGGGCGTGGTCTCCATGTCGGCCGCGGCGGTGGTTTCCATAGCTGCGTACTTCGGTGCGTTGGGCGAGTCAATACAGCCATACTCGGCCCTCGTAGCTGTTATAATCGCCGCCGTCATCACGCCGCTTATGGCCGTCGCGACCGGCGGTCGGTACTACCTGCGTCGGTCGAATGACGGCATTGACCTGCCCATGTTCGACGAGCATGGCAATCCGTCGGCGGTGAAACTGCGCTGCCATGTATCTGATATGGAATTTGAACGACCTGACATGATGTTATCCAGCCAATACGGTCCGGATGGCAGGCCGCAATATATATCGTCTCTATGCTTAGCTACGGACCGTGACGGGCGTTACGTTCTGCCACCGACCTGACCTGCTACTTGTGCAGTAGACCACATTCGCTGTCGCTGCCGGAATGTTCTGGTTGAACTTTCAACTTCATCTGAAAAAGGAAACTCCCCGGTCGCAATCCGATGCGGCCGGGGAGTTTGATTATTGTTTCGGGTGTAAAACTTTGGTAAAACGGGCAAACTTGAAACCGGAACAAGGCGGGCGCTACGTACTTTGAGCACATGGAACAGACAAACCATGACTCATCGAACGCGCCCAAACTTGCTGGTTCACCCAAGCGGCAAGTTACGAAATCGGCAGTCTTTGCGGCTGCCGGCACCGTGACCGCAGCACTGCTTTCCTCAGTCTCCGGTCATTCCCTATTGGCTATGCCTGTCGACACCTCCGACTCTCATCCGATCCTTACCCATGCGACTGACTTCGAATCCTCAGCCGGGGTAACCAATAGTAACTCAGCATCACGCACGGTTGCCTACTTCAACCAGGCTCCGCTGAGCTACGAAAATATAAACTCTGCGTCACAGGCGCATATCAACGCTGGGCTTCCACTCGTGAAGCTTTCCGTTTCGGCTGGATCGTCCAGCAGCGACAAGCCAAGCGGCGAATCGAAGAGCGACTCTGCGCCGGGGAATGCGCAGAGTGAATCCGCACAAGCGGCCGCTCCTGTGGCTGAGGCTGCGCCTGCGGCCGAGGCTGCGCCGGTTGAGGCTGCGCCTGCGCCGGTTGAGGCTGCACCGGCGCCGGTTGAGGCTGCGCCTGCGCCGGTTGAGGCTGCGCCTGCGCCGGTTGAGGCTGCGCCTGCGCCGGTTGAGGCTGCTCCTGCGCCGGTTGAGGCTGCGCCTGCGCCGGTTGAGGCTGCGCCTGTGGTGGAGGCCGCTCCTGTGGCCGAGGCTCCTCCTGTGGCCGAGGCCGCGCCGGTTGAGGCTCCTCCTGTGGCCGAGGCCGCGCCGGTTGAGGCTCCTCCTGTGGCCGAGGCCGCTCCTGTGGAGGCGGCTCCGGCGCCTGTTGAGGAAACTAAGGCGGAGGCTCCCGTGGAGGAGGCTGCTCCTGTGGAGGCGGCTCCGGCGCCTGTTGAGGAAACTAAGGCGGAGGCTCCCGTAGAGGACGCTGCACCTGAGGACGCCGCTCCGGTGGAGGAGGCTGCCATTGCTGAAACTCAGAAAGAAGAAGTGCCGGTCGAGGCAGCGCCCGTCAAAGATGCCGAGCCTTCGGTCGATGTCACACTGCAAGATGAAACCCCGCCAGTCGATTCGTCGGAAGAAGTGACGAGTTCGGAGGCTCCTGCTACAGACGTGGCGCCGTCGCCGGCTGAAGCCGAGCCCGTCGCAGTTCCCGTTGCAATCCCGGTGTCTGAAGAGGACTCTTCTGGCGTGGTCACGGTGACTTCAGCGGAAGGCGAACCGGCTCCAAGTGATGATGCCTCGCAGGCTGCCGATAGTGAAGTCGTGCCAGTCATGGCAGACGACACGACTGGTGGTTCTTCGCCCGAGGACGATCAATCGCCTTTGGATTCTGACAACAACGGCAGCGAACCCGCAGTGGTCAATAATCAAGGCAATCCCAATTCGGCGAGTGAAGGAGCCGGTGGTGGCGAAGCCTCAACTCCGGGTCACGGCGCAGGTGGAAGCCCCAATCCGGGCGATGATTGCCCACCGGACGACACGGGCGCAGGAAACGACGGCGGTTCGGACGATTCCGGAACTGGCGGCTCAGGCGTTTCGAACCCGGGAACGGGCACTGGTACAGGTTCGGAACGGCCGCCTAAGCCAATCAAGCATCCTTTGCCCACTGAACCGGGTGACGACGATTCAGGTACCGGTGGCAATGACGTCGACAATCCGGGAGCGGGCGATGATTGCCCGCCCGGTGATGACTCGGGCACCGGCGGTAACGACGGTGGCGATGATTCCGGCACCGGTGGTAACGACGTAGACAATCCGGGTCATGGTGGTCACAATGGTCACGGTGGTAATCCGGGTCATGGGAACCAGGGCAACGACGGTGATAATGGCAATTCCGGCGGTAACGACGGTGGCGATGATTCCGGCACTGGCGGTAACGACGTTGACAACCCCGGTGGTGGCGATGATTGCCCGCCCGGAGATGACTCGGGCAACGGCGGTAACGACGGTGGCGATGATTCCGGCACTGGCGGTAACGACGTTGACAACCCCGGCAACGGCGGGAACGGCGGTGACGGCGGTAACGACGGTGGCGATGATTCCGGCACCGGTGGTGGCGGCGTTGACAACCCTGGTGGTGGCGATGATTGCCCGCCCGGAGATGACTCGGGTACCGGTGGTAACGACGGTGGCGGTGATTCCGGCACTGGCGGTAACGACGTTGACAACCCCGGCAACGGTGGTGACGGCGGGAACGGCGGGAACGGCGGTAACGGCGGGAACGGCGGTGACGGCGGGAACGGCGGGAACGGCGGTAACGACGGTGGCGATGATTCCGGCACCGGTGGTGGCGGCGTTGACAACCCTGGTGGTGGCGACGATTGCCCGCCCGGAGATGACTCGGGCACCGGCGGTAACGACGGTGGCGATGATTCCGGCACTGGCGGTAACGACGTAGACAATCCGGGTCATGGTGGTCACCACGGCAATGGTGGTCACAATGGTCACGGTGGTAATCCGGGTCATGGGAACCAGGGCAACGACGGTGATAACGGCAATTCCGGCGGTAACGACGGTGGCGATGATTCCGGCACTGGCGGTAACGACGTAGACAATCCGGGTCATGGTGGTCACCACGGCAATGGTGGTCACAATGGTCACGGTGGTAATCCGGGTCATGGAAACCAGGGCAACGACGGTGATAACGGCAATTCCGGCGGTAACGACGGTGGCGATGATTCCGGCACTGGCGGTAACGACGTTGACAACCCCGGTGGTGGCGATGATTGCCCGCCCGGAGATGACTCGGGCAACGGCGGAAACGACGGTGGCGATGATTCCGGCACTGGCGGTAACGACGTTGACAACCCCGGCAACGGCGGGAACGGCGGGAACGGCGGGAACGGCGGGAACGGCGGGAACGGCGGGAACGGCGGGAACGGCGGAGACGGCGGTAACGGCGGKAACGACGGTGGCGATGATTCCGGCACTGGTGGTAACGGCGTTGACAACCCTGGTGGTGGCGATGATTGCCCGCCCGGAGATGACTCGGGTACCGGTGGTAATGACGGTGGCGATGATTCCGGCACTGGTGGTAACGGCGTTGACAACCCTGGTGGTGGCGATGATTGCCCGCCCGGAGATGACTCGGGTACCGGTGGTAACGACGGTGGCGATGATTCCGGCACTGGTGGTAACGACGTAGACAATCCAGGTCATGGTGGTCACCACGGCAATGGTGGTCACAATGGTCACGGTGGTCACCACGGCAATGGTGGTCACAATGGTCACGGTGGTAATCCGGGTCATGGAAACCAGGGCAACGACGGTGATAACGGCAATTCCGGCGGTAACGACGGTGGCGATGATTCCGGCACTGGCGGAAACGACGTTGACAACCCTGGTGGTGGCGATGATTGCCCGCCCGGAGATGACTCCGGCAACGGCGGTAACGACGGTGGCGATGATTCCGGCACTGGCGGCAATGACGTAGACAACCCCGGCAACGGTGGTGACGGCGGGAACGGCGGGAACGGCGGGAACGGCGGGAACGGCGGGAACGGCGGGAACGACGGGAACGACGGTGGCGATGATTCCGGCACTGGTGGTAACGGCGTTGACAACCCGGGAGGTGGCGATGATTGCCCGCCCGGCGGGAACGGCGGGAACGGCGGGAACGGCGGGAACGGCGGGAACGACGGTGGCGATGATTCCGGCACTGGTGGTAACGGCGTTGACAACCCGGGAGGTGGCGATGATTGCCCGCCCGGCGGTAACGACGGTGGCGATGATTCCGGCACTGGCGGTAACGACGTAGACAACCCCGGCAACGGCGGAGACGGCGGGAACGGCGGAGACGGCGGAGACGGCGGGAACGGCGGAGACGGCGGGAACGGCGGGAACGGCGGAGACGGCGGGAACGGCGGGAACGGCGGAGACGGCGGGAACGGCGGTAACGACGGTGGCGATGATTCCGGCACTGGCGGTAACGGCGTTGACAACCCCGGTGGTGGGGACGATTGCCCGCCCGGAGATGACTCGGGCAACGGCGGTAACGACGGTGGCGATGATTCCGGCACTGGCGGTAACGACGTAGACAACCCCGGTGGTGGCGAGGATTGCCCGCCCGGAGATGACTCCGGCAACGGCGGTAACGACGGTGGCGATGATTCCGGCACCGGTGGTGGCGGCGTTGACAACCCCGGTGGTGGGGACGATTGCCCGCCCGGAGATGACTCCGGCAACGGCGGGAACGACGGTGGCGATGATTCCGGCACTGGCGGTAACGACGTAGACAACCCCGGCAACGGTGGTGACGGCGGGAACGGCGGGAACGGCGGAGACGGCGGGAACGGCGGAGACGGCGGAGACGGCGGGAACGGCGGGAACGGCGGAGACGGCGGGAACGGCGGGAACGGCGGGAACGGCGGTGGCGATGATTCCGGCACCGGTGGTGGCGGCGTTGACAACCCCGGTGGTGGGGACGATTGCCCGCCCGGAGATGACTCGGGCAACGGCGGTAACGACGGTGGCGATGATTCCGGCACCGGCGGTAACGACGTTGACAACCCCGGCAACGGTGGTGACGGCGGGAACGGCGGAGACGGCGGAGACGGCGGGAACGGCGGGAACGGCGGAGACGGCGGGAACGGCGGGAACGGCGGAGACGGCGGGAACGGCGGAGACGGCGGGAACGGCGGGAACGGCGGGAACGGCGGTGGCGATGATTCCGGCACCGGTGGTGGCGGCGTTGACAACCCCGGTGGTGGGGACGATTGCCCGCCCGGAGATGACTCGGGCAACGGCGGTAACGACGGTGG
>JAFFTF010000012.1 GCA_022803075.1 Micrococcales bacterium 31B | reverse complement strand
CGCTCGGGTGGTGGGGTTTAGTAGTTGGGGGCGACGAGGAGGGCGGTGTAGGACTTGACGGGCATGTCGACGGATTGTCCGGGTTTGGTGATGGTGCCGGGGACTTGTTGCCAGGGTCCGCCGTTGACGCGGTAGCGGGCGGTGTAGGTGATGGTTTGGGAGATGTGGTAGGTGCCTTTGTGGTGGTAGACGTTCCAGATCATGCCGGGGAGGGTGTTGGGTGGTTGTTTTTGGGGGTCTTTGGTGTAAGGGGTGCCGGGGTGGTGGCTGGTGGCGGTGGTGCCGTTGCCGAAGTCGAAGTGCCAAGTGGTGGGGGTGGCTTCGATTTGGACGAGTTGGCCGAGGCGTGTGGTGGTGAGGGTTTCGGGTGATCCGTCGGTCCAGTAGGCCTGGGGGCGGTGGGCGACGGCGGCGGGTTTGTCGTTGCCGCCGGGGATGCAGGAGCAGTAGGTTTCGCGGTGTTTGAGGGGGATGGTTTCGAAGTCTTGTGCGGTGAGGGTGACGATGATGATTTGGGCGCGTTGTGCGGGGGCGTTGGGGGAGTTGTCTGTGATGCAGCCGGTGCCGGTGGTGCGCAGGGTGTCGGCGAGGGGGCCTTGGGGGTCGAGCGTGAAGGAGGTCATTTGGACGGGTGTGCCGGGGCCGATGCCGGTGCAGGGGTTGGTGCCGCGACCGTTCCACGCGTTCACGGAGTCGATCTGACCCTCCTTCTTCGGCGGGGGTATGCTAACAGTCGGTGTCTGGGTAAGGCCCAGACTATTTCCGCGGCGATCGGGTGAAGTCGAGCCTTTTCCTCCTTGCGACTGAGATGTCGCAATACATTTGGCCACGACCACCACGACAAAGTGACCTGGTGAGGTCTGGACTGTTGTTTCTACTTTCGTTGGATTATCACAGACTTCTTGAGAGGCCGCGGGGAGTGGAGTGAGGGACAAACTGAGTGAAAGCAAAATCGCCAATTGCGGCGCAAGCCCACGTCTCATCTTAATTAGCATCGTCGATCTTCTTTACAGAATCGACGATCCAAAGCCCGTCCGAGTGCCAAACGAGGTGATGTTCCCACGTGCCGCTTTGATCAGGAAGGGATATGCGCACAGAATCTGTGGAAGTGTATGCGCTGACGGAGGGAAAGGATACTCGGCCCCGTAGGGTGATGTCGTTACTTCCGCGATCAGTAACGCGCAAATCTTCGACAAAAATAGCATCATTCGTGATGAATGACTTTGTTCTATGCCACTCTTGAACTTGGTCATAAATTTGGTCGAACTGCAATAAAGTCGTTGACGATACGCTCTTCAGGGGTTCCGGGTCGCCGGTAGCATACAAATAGTCGATTGAGTCATAATAATAATCGACAATTCTGATGGCGCCGAGGTCGTCTTTTGTCAAATTTTTTGGTTCAATGAATGGCTTTTCGACCACGCGCTTAGGTTTTGCCAATGCAATTTTGGGGTCGACGTACTCAAGTCCAAATCCAGCTTCGCGGACTTTCTGATTTTCCTGGACTTGTTCTTTAGTGAGAGCAGGAGGCGTCCACGTCGAGCCAGGCGCCGCGGTGCCGACGTATTGTGGGTCTTCTGTGGCTGGCGCGGTGTCGGGCGTTGCTGGCGTTGTGGTGTCGGTGATTGAACTGCTGGGGGCGATAGTTGTGGTTTTGCTTGCCGGAGTGCTTGCGTTGCTGGTGGACGCGGTGACGGACGCGCTAGCGACGCCGGTCGTTGCGGCGGGCGCCGCGTCGTCAGTGCAGGCCGTGGCAGTACTCACAACGAGAGTGAGCGCTGTGAGTGCGGCCAAGGTGCGGGGGAGAGTCGGTGGCATCGGTGATTCCTTCGGTAGGCGACCGCCACCAATGTACTCGCGACCAACGCTGCAATACTTGCAAACTCGACAAACCGTGGCCCTTCGACGACTCGCCAACTTGTCCACAGAGCGACGACGAACCGCCGGCGAGTGGTGGGCCGACGTGCCGGCGGGGGCCGGAGCGTCCGGGGCAAACCCGAGCGAGGCCCGAACTCAACCGCCCCGCAGCCCGCCTAGTGCGACCGGGGCAGGCCGAGCACCTTGGTGCCGATGAGTGACGTGATCATGTTGTCGTCCGCGCGCGCTCTGGTACGTGGAGGTCTCGCTGGTGGCGCAGGTGTTTAAGCGCAGCACGGTCGCGTACCGCGACGGGCGGTTGCCGCGGGGCTGAGGGTGCCTGACCGGACGCTGCGGTGGTGGGGTTTAGTAGTTGGGGGCGACGAGGAGGGCGGTGTAGGACTTGACGGGCATGTCGACGGATTGTCCGGGTTTGGTGATGGTGCCGGGGACTTGTTGCCAGGGTCCGCCGTTGACGCGGTAGCGGGCGGTGTAGGTGATGGTTTGGCTGATGTGGTAGGTGCCTTTGTGGTGGTAGACGTTCCAGATCATGCCGGGGAGGGTGTTGGGTGGTTGTTTTTGGGGGTCTTTGGTGTAGGGGGTGCCGGGGTGGTGGCTGGTGGCGGTGGTGCCGTTGCCGAAGTCGAAGTGCCAAGTGGTGGGGGTGGCTTCGATCTGGACGAGTTGGCCGAGCATTGCCACTGTTTGCTGTTCGGGTGATCCGTCGGTCCAGTAGGCCTGGGGGCGGTGGGCGACGGCTGCGGGTTTGTCGTTGCCGCCAGGTATGCACGAGCAGTAGGTTTCGCGGTGCGCCAACTTAATGGATTTGAAGTCATTTGCGGTCAACGTGATGACGATAGGTGCAGGCGGCGGACCTGCAGGTGAACCAGGCGATCCCGCGGCCACCACGCACGTCGCATTTATCTCGGAGTTGTAGAGACCCGTTTCTTGTTGATCCGGAAAATAGTATCGAGTGCTGATGAATGCCCGGCCGTTTGCGTTGCCCGCGCAGGGGTCGACCCCGGAGCCATCCCACGGCACCGTGGATACGTAATTGCGCGTGGGATCAAGTTGGGTAGGTGTTGAAGAGACTTTCAGCGGACTGGGTGGTGTTTCGATAGTCGGCTTTGACTTTGAGGTCTTTTGGCCAGAACTGGCAACGCTATCGCTTTTCGCGTCAGATCTTTTCTGCGGCACGGTGGGCGGTTGCAGGTTTTCGCAGGAAGCCTGGGCGAAAGCTTCGACTGCCCCGTTCCCACCTTGCGCCCCATAATTGGGACCGCAAAGCTCGGATAAGCTTGACTCCGGACCAAGTGGCTCTGTGTGCGAAGGCGAGTATGCACTTACAGTTAGCGATGCAAAAGCGAACAGTGCGAAAGAAAAGTTATGGAGTCTCAAGTTTTTCGACCACCCATTGTCCGCTCTCATGCCAAAGCATCTCAAACTTCCATTCACCCGAATGTGCTGGGGTTTTAACGACCATTCCATATTCGACATTGTAAATTGTAACTTCCGGATATGTGACGCCAACTAAAACGGTAGCTGCGGTGGAAGATTCGTGCAGCGCAGTGGCTTCTGGTGCCGTAATGCCTTTGGTTATTGCATACCCGGATTTTCCTTGAATGGAGGATATTTCTTCGAGAGCCGCGTAGCACGAAGTGCACGTAGTTATAGTTACACGATCTACGAACTCCCGGTCGCCCGTTTTAATGGCATATTCGAGTGACCTAAGGAAATATCTTGCACTTTCGCTTGCACCCAAGCCTGTCTGTTCGAGTCCGTACGATTGCATAGCGGGTTCGGCTGGTTTTTCTGCGGGGAGCGGAAACGTTGCGGGGTCCTGGTAGTTAACTTCGTATCCGTGGTCGCGTGCGTTCTGGTTGCCTTGAACTTGTTCTGCAGTTAGAGGGGGTGGAGTCCAGGTGGAGCCTGGCGCTGGTGCGCTGACATATTTGGGGTCTTCAGTAGTGAGGGTGGGGCTCGCTGGTGTGGTGGACTGCGAAGGATCGGCGCTTTGGCTGGTGCTTGGCGTGGTTGATGTAGTTCCACTAGATGTTGCTGTCGTGCCTGCTCCCGCGGTGACGGACGCGTTGGCGGCGCCGGTCGTTGCGGCTTGCGTGGCGTCGTCAGTGCAGGCCGTGGCAGTACTCAAAACGAGGGTGAGTGCAGTGACTGCGGCCAGTGTGCGGGGGAGTGTCCGTGGCATCGGTGATTCCTTTGGTAGGCGACCGCCACCAATGTACCCGCGCGATTCACTGCAATACTTGCAAACTCGACAAACCGTTGGCCCTTCGACGACTCGCCAACTTGTCCACAGCGAGACGGTGAACGGACGAGTAAGTGTTGGGCTGAGGGCACTGTCGCTTTGGGACTGGGACTGGGACTGGGACTGGGACTGGGACTGGGACTGGGACTGGGACTGGGACTGGGACTGGGACTGGGACTGGGACTGGGACTGGGACTGGGGCCGGGCGTCCGGCTTGGGCGCGACTCGACTGGAGCGACCGAGCCCCGGCGAGTGGTGGGCCGACGTGCCGGCGGGGGCCGGGGGCGTCCGGGAGAAACCCGGACAAACCCGAGCAAACCGAGCAACCCGACCGACCCCCGACTAACCGTCGACCGACCCCCCGACCCCAAACCCTCAACCAACCGGCCCCCACAGCCCGCCTAGTACGACCGGGGCAGGCCCAGCACCTTGGTGCCGATGAACGACTTGATCATGTTGTTGTTCACGGGAGCGACCTGGTACATGCGAGTTTCGCGGAACTTGCGCTCGACATCGTACTCATCCACGAACCCGTACCCGCCGTGCGTGTTGAGCGCGGCGTTCGCCGCCTCCCAGCTGGCGTCAGACGCCAGGTGCTTCGCCATGTTCGCCTCGGCACCGCACGCGAGCCCCGCATCGAACAAGCGGGCCGCCTCGAAGCGCATCATGTCGGCGGCGCGCACCTTCATATAGGCGTCGACAATGGGGAACTGCACGCCCTGGTTCTCGCCAATCGCCTTGCCGAAGCGTTCCGTCGACTTCGCGTACGCCGTCGCGCGCTCCGTGAACCAGTACCCGTCGCCAATGGCCTCCGCAGCGAGCAAGATGCGCTCGGCGTTCCATCCGTCAATGACATAGCGGAAACCCTTGCCCACCTCGCCGATCACGGCCGAGGCCGGCACGCGCATGCCGTGGTAGCGCACCTGGTTGGTGGCGTAATTGAACATGGTGCGCACCTTGGTGACCTCGAGCGAGGCGGGCTGCTCGGCGCGCACCTGGCGCAGGTCCACGAGAAACAACGTGAGGCCGTCGGTGCGGCTCTCGGTCTTCGGCGCGGTGCGCGCGAGCACAAACAGCAGGTCAGACTCGTCGATACGGCTCGTCCACGACTTGTGGCCCGTGATGATGTACTCGTCGCCGTCGCGCACGGCCTCCGTCTCGATGCTGGTGGTGTCTGAACCAGCCTTCTCTTCGGTGATCGAGAACGCCTGCAACCGCAGCGTGCCCTTCGCGATCTCGGGCAGGTAGGCCTCCTTTTGGGCGTCGCTACCGTGGCGCAGCAGGGCGCCCATCGTGTACATCTGCGCGTGGCCCGCAGCCGAGTGGCCGCCCGAGCGGTTGATTTCTTCCATAATCACGCTCGCCTCGGTGAGCCCGTAACCGAGACCGCCGTACTCGGTGGGGATCAGCGCCGCGAGCAGACCCGACGCCGTGAGCGTGTCGATGAACTGCTGCGGGTAGGCGCGTTCGCGGTCGAGGTCGCGCCAGTACGCGTCGGGAAATTCGGCGCACAGCGTGCGCACGGTCTCGCGCAACTGGTCGAGGGTAGGGGCGGCGCTGTTGGGGGTGTCGACGACGGCGGTCATGATTCTCCTGGGGTGAAAGGTGGCACGGGGTTGAAGGTGGCACTCGGGGTCGCTGCCGGTGCGGGCTGTGGTTCCAAGGTACAAAATATATTCTCGTACCGCAAGGGCTTCTCCGCGCCCATCGCGTTTGTCACAGGGGGCTTGACGCGAGGCGCTGACATGGGCAAGACTGGCACCGGAACAAAATATATTGTGCAGTTTGCGTGATCGGGTTGCGCAACGACGCCCGCACGCAATCCCGCCCAGACACCCCCCCAGGAGACCCCCATGACCAGCACCTCCCTCAGCCCCTCCCGCGTCGTCGACGGCTGGAACGGCCGCCTCTTCGAAGACTTCGCAGTCGGCGACATCTACTACCACCCCTTCGGCAAGACCGTTACCGAGTACGACAATCAGTCGTTCACGCTCATGACCCAAAACGTCGCCAAGACCCACGTCGACTCGCACTTCGCCTCCAAGACCGAATTCGCGCGACCCCTCGTGAACTCAACCTTCACGCTCGCCCTGGTCACCGGCCAATCGACCATCGACCTCTCCATGAACGTGTTCGCCAACATGGGCTGGGACGAAGTGCGCATGCCCCACCCCGTCTACGAGGGCGACACCATCTACTCGCGCTCCAAGGTGCTCGCCACTCGCGCCTCCGCCTCGCGCCCCCACCTCGGCCTCGTCACCGTCGCGACCGAGGGCTTCAACCAAGACGGCAAGATCGTCATCTCCTACCGCCGCACCTTCATGGTCTACCGCCAGGGCCACCTGCCCTCGGTCGCCTCCGTGCGCCCCGACGAGTCGAGCCTCCCCACCCCCGAGGCCATCTAGCGTGGGCGCGCCCAGCACGGCGGGCAGCGTGGACCCAGCGGGCAGCGTGGCCCGTACCGCAATCGGGCCGGACGCTTGGGTGGCCCGTGCCAGCGCCACCCCCGGAGCGTCCGCCCCCCTTCTCGCCCGCGAGGCCACCACCTGGCTTTTTGTGCCGGGGGACCGGCCCGAACGGTTCGCGAAGGCCCTCGCCGCGGGCGCGGATGCCGTGATCATCGACCTCGAGGACGCCGTCGCGCCGAGCGACAAGTCCGCGGCGCGCGACGCCGTCGCCGCGTTCCTGCGCGCGGGCACACCGGGCGCGTTCGTGCGCATCAACGACGCCAGCAGCGAGCACTTCGAGGCCGACCTCGACCTGCTGCGCGCCGCGCTCGCCGCGGACGACCGCCTGCTCGGCGTGGTGCTGCCCAAGGCCGAATCGTCCGCAGACATCGCAGCCGTGCGCGCGACACTCGGGGCTGGCCTGCCGATCGTGGCGCTCATCGAATCGGCCCTCGGCCTGCATCGCGTGCACGAGGTCGCCGCGGCTGGCATCGAGCGCATCGCGTTCGGCGCGATCGACTACGCCGTCGACCTCGGGCTCGGCTCCGACCCACGCGCCCTCGATCATGCGCGCTCCGTGCTCACCCACGCCTCGCGCGTCGCGGGACTGCCCGCTCCCGTCGACGCGCCCTCGCTCGCCATCCGCGACGCCGAAGCGCTCGCCCGCGAGGCCGCCCTCGCAGTGACCTTCGGGTACGGCGGCAAGCTCTGCATTCATCCGGCGCAGGTGGCGGTCGTGGCCGCCGCGTTCGCGCCGACAACCGCCGAGATAGCGTGGTCGCAGCGCGTCGTGGCCGCAGCGGAGGCGGCCGCGCAGGGCGGCGCACCAGGTCAGGGCGCCGTGCAGCTCGACGGACGCATGATCGACCGCCCCGTGATCGAGCAGGCGGAGCGCGTGCTGGCCCGCGCCGCCGCGCCGCCGGCCGCACCGGCCGCCGCGCACCCGACCACCGCCGCGCACCCGACCACCCCACCCGCCGCCGCACAAATGACCACCCCACCCGCCGCACCCCAGCGCACCCCACTCGAAACCCCCGCCCCGAAGGACCAACCATGAGCACCCTGCCCCTCGACGGCATCACCGTCGTCTCGCTCGAACAGGCCGTCGCGGCCCCCTTCGCGACCCGCCAACTCGCCGACCTCGGCGCGCGCGTGATCAAGATCGAACGCGACTCGGGCGACTTCGCGCGCGGCTACGACCAGAGCGTCGACGGCATGGCCAGCTACTTCGTGTGGCTCAACCGCTCGAAAGAATCGGTGATTCTCGACCTCAAAAGCGAGGAGGGCCGCGAGGTGCTCGCCGAGCTCATTCGCGAGGCCGACGTGCTCGTGCAAAACCTCGCTCCGGGCGCCGTCGAACGGCTCGGTTTCGGCCCCGACGCGGCGCTCGAACTCAACCCGCGGCTGATCCACTCGTCGATCTCGGGTTACGGCAAGGGCGGCGACTACGAACAGAAAAAGGCTTACGACCTGCTCGTACAGTGCGAGGCGGGCCTGCTCTCGGTGACGGGTAGCACCGACGAGCCGGCCAAGGTGGGCATCTCGGTGGCCGACGTGTGCGCCGGCATGTACGCCTACACGGGCATCCTCACGGCGCTGTTCAACCGCACCAAGACCGGCCGCGGCGACGTGCTCGAAATCTCGATGCTCGAAGCCCTCGCCGAGTGGATGAGCCAGCCCTACTTCTACGCCCAATACTCGGGCGCGCAGCCGCCCCGCACGGGAGCCCAACACGCCACCATCGCCCCCTATGGCCCGTTCGCCGCGCAGGGCGGCACGGTGTTCTTCGGCATCCAGAACGAGCGCGAATGGCAGGCCTTCTGCTCCGACGTGCTGAGCGAACCGGGCCTCGCTCAAGACCCCCGGTTCGCGAACAACACCCTGCGCGTCGCCCACCGGGCCGAGCTGCACGAGGCCATTAACGCGGTGCTCGGCGCCATGCCCGTCGACGCCGTGCTGCGCACCCTCGACGCCGCCAACATCGCCAACGCCCGCATGCGCACCATGCACGAGCTCTCTCAGCATCCCCAGCTCGAACAACGCGGCCGTTGGGTCGACGTCGATTCGCCCGTGGGGCCGCTGCGTTCGCTGCGCCCGCCCGTGACGGCGCGCAACTCGTCTGTGCGCATGGACGCCGTGCCCGCGCTCGGCGAACACACCGAGCGGGTGCTCGCCGAAGTGAGCGCGCGGCGCGCATCGCCTAGTCACGCGGTTCGCTAGGCTAGATTCGCGAACCCGCCCGACACGAGAATCCCCGAGGAGCCCCATGTCGCCACGCCGCCCGAGCGCCCCGCGGCAGCAGTACAGCGAACGCGCCGCGGCCTACGTGCGCGCCATGGTGATCTCGGGCGAGATGCCCCCCGGCAGCCAGGTGCGCGTCGAGCAGGTCGCCGAGGCACTCGGCATCTCGACCACACCCGCTCGCGAGGCCCTGCAACTGCTCAAGGTCGAGGGCTTCGTCAAGGCCGTGCAGAACAAGGGCTTCATGGTCGCGCCGCTCACGGGCCAGGACATTCGCGACCTCTTTCGCGTGCAGGGCCTCCTCGGTGGCGAGCTCGCGGCGCGCGCCACCCGCAACGCCGCCCCGCGAGACCTCGCCGAGCTCGAAGCCCTGCACCTCGAACTCATGGCCGCCGCCGCGCGCGAACACCACGAGGCGCTCGAAGCGAAAAACCACGAGTTCCACCGCCAGATCAACCGCCTCGCCGACTCCGGCAAGATGCTGTGGGTGCTCGGCCTCACCACGCGCTACGTGCCGCGCATGTTCTACGCGTCGATTCCCGGTTGGCCCGAAACCACCATGGAAGACCACGGCGAGATCCTCGCCGCCATGAAGGCGGGCGACCCGGAGCAGGCGCGCGCCGTGATGGAGGCGCACCTGCGGCATGCGGGCGAAAAACTCGCCGACTACTTCGACGCGCGCCTCGCGGGGGAGTCGACGCAACCCGAGTAGGCACCGGGGCGTCCGAAAAAAACCGCGCCCAAAAACGCTAACCATGTAGCTCGCGGTACACGCGCTGCGCCCCCGGGTGCAGTCGCACGCTGCCCGTGTAGATCATCGAGCGCGGGTCAAGGTACTGCGTGCCCACGGTGGACTCGGGCACGAGCCGGTCCGGGTAGGTGACGAGCAGCCGCACAATGTTCGCCACCGACTCGTCGGGCACCCGCGGCGAACACAGCAACAGCGACGACACGCCCAGCGACACCGTGGGGCTCGTGCTGCCATACACACCGGCGGGAATCTCCACTCGAAAATACCCCTCGCCGTACTGCTCGATCAGCGCGGCGGTCTCGCGTTCGAGACCGATCAGGCGCACCGAGTCACCCAGCTGGGCTTCCACCGCGGGCAGGGGCACCCCGCCCGCCACCAGCAGCGCATCAAGCTCGCCCGACTGCACGAGCCGCGCCGACTCGGCGACCGTGACCGCGACCTCCGTGTAGTCGTCCGCCGCGAGCCCCGCGGCCGCGAGCAGCCGGTGCGCCGTAAACTGCGTGCCCGAGCCGTTCGGCCCGAGGCTGATTCGCAGGCCCCTCAGGTCGGACGCCGCGGTGACCCGTGAGCCCGTCGGCACCAGCAATTGCCAGTACGTTTGGTACGCGCGCGCGACCGCGCTGAGCGCGCTCGCCGACTGCCCGAGCGAATCGGTGAGTGCCAGCCCGAAGTCGAACGTGCCCGTGACGAGGCCCTGCATGTTCACCATCGAACCCGTGCTGTCGAGGACCCGGAGCTGATCGGGGGAGCCTGTGGCGCGGGCCGTGTCGGCGAGCAGCTGCGTGAACTCGCCGAAGTAGCCGCCGACGGCTCCGCCGCCGATGTTCCACGTGCGCGGGGGTGCGGGGGTGCAGCCCGCGAGGGCGGCGGCCAGGGCGCCGCCCGTGGCCAGAGCGCCGCCCGCGGCCAGAGCGCCGCCCGCGAGCAGGGCCCGGCGCGACACGACGGCCCGGCGCGTGACCAGAGCGCCGCCCGACACCAGGGCCCGGCGCGACATGACACGGCGCATCATGCGTCCTCGCCTCCCCCCGCGAAGCGCAGCGACACGGTGAGCCCCCGGGGCTTGGTGTGCGAGAACTCCAGGGCCGCACCCATCGTGTGCGCGAGCGCCTGCGCGATCGAGAGCCCCAGCCCGCTGCCCGCGACCGGCTCCGCGCTGCGGTCGGCGCTCGGCGCGGAGCGATAGAACCGCTCGGTGAGCCGCGCCAGATGCTCGTCGTCCACCCCGGCGCCACGGTCGGCGACCACGAGAACGGGCCCCGCGGCGTCCGCGAGAACGCTCACCTCGATGGCCGCGCCGGGAGCGTACTTGGCGGCGTTGTCGATCACGATGTCGAGCACGTGCTGCACGTCGAGGTCGCGGGCGCGGGCGCGGGCCGCGTCGGCGCGCACGAGCGTGAGGCTCCCGCCTGTGCGTTCGACGACGGGTCGCCAGTTTTCGACGCGCTCCGCCGCGAGCTCCGCGAGGTCGCACGGCTCGGGCGGGGCCGCCTCGTGCGGCGTGAGCGACGACGACTCGGCGCGAGCGAGCCGCAGCAAATCGTCCAGGATGCGATTTAGCCGGTCGCCCTCCGCCTGCGCCTTCTCGACGATCTCGCGACCCTCGGCCGTCTCCATGCCGTGCAGCAGGTCAAGCCGCAGCTGCAGGGCCGCCATGGGGTTGCGCAACTGATGCGCCGTGTCGGCGATCAGTCGCCGCTGCGCCGCCGTCGACGCCTTGAGCGCCGAACTCATCGAGTCGAGGGTGTGACTGACGGCCCGCAGCTCGGGCGGCCCCGCCGCGCGCGAACCGCCCTCCGCGGGCCCCGCCACGCCCTGAATAAACGGCAGCGAATCGCGCATCGCCTCGATGCGCCGGTTCATGCGCTTGAGCGGCCGCAACACCCATCGGCTCAGCGCGTGGGCGATCACCCCGAACAGCAACAGCCCCAGCAGCGAGCCGCCCGCGACGAGACCCCACAGCCGCGCGACATCGGCCTTCGCGGCCGCCGTCGACGCCTCGATCAGCACCGCGCCGGTCACCTGCGAATCGGCGCCGATGGGTTGCGCGAGCAGTAGTCGATCACCCGAGCCCGGCGTGATCGGTTCGAGCGCGGGGGCTGGCTGGTTGCGAATCGCATTCGTGAGCGCCCGCTGCACCTCTCGGCTCATGGCGTCGACCCCCGTGTTCTGCACGACGCTCAGATCGGGCGCCACCACGATGATCGGCTCGCCGTACAGGTCGGTATAGGCGCGCATCTCGCCCGCGAGGTTCGTGTCGGTGCTCACCAGCGTGCCCCCCAGAGAGCCCGCCACCGAGCCCCCCACCGTGCCCCCCACCGTGCCGCCCACCTGCCCCTCGCTCGCGAGGTCAGCGAGGCGGCGCAGGTCCGCCGAGCGGCTCAGCACGAGTTCCTGGGTGCGCGACTGCGCCCGCTCGACCGCGAGCGGAATCGCAAACGTCGCCGTCGTCAGCACCGCCAACACAGCGAACACGAGCAGCAGGCGGGCGCGCACGGTTACTCGCCCAGGTGGTAGCCGAAGCCACGCATCGTGGTGATTGTCGCGGCCTCGCCCAGCTTCGTGCGCAGCGCATTGATGTGCACGTCGAGCGAGCGCGACGCGGCCATATAGGCGTCACCCCACACCCGATCCAACAGGTGTTCCCGACTCACCGCAGCCCCCCGCGCGTCCAGCAGCACGGTCAAGAGCTCGAACTCCTTGGTGGTGAGCGGCACGGCCTCGTCTCCGCGCGTGACGCGCCGCGCGGCCCGGTCGATGGTGAGGGCGCCGTGGGTTTCCGTGGACGCTCCGGTGGTGGCCTTGGCCAGCAGCGTGCGGCGGGTCACGGCCTCGAGGCGCGCGAGCAGCACGAACATGCGGGCGGGCTTCACGAGGTAGTCGTCGGCACCGCTGCGCAACGCGAGGATGGTGGAGCGGTCATCGTCGCGCGCGGTGAGCACGAGCACCGGCACGGCCGACAGGCGGCGGAGCCGGCGCAGCACCTCGACCCCGTCGAGATCGGGCAGGCCGAGGTCGAGGATCACGGCGTCGAGCCCCGCGTGCTGCAGCAGCAGGTCGCTGCCGCGCGCGAAGTGCACCGAGTCGATGCGCTGCACGCGCAGGGCCTCCGCGAGCGCCGAGGCCACCCCGAGGTCATCTTCGACGATGCCGATTCGCATGGTTTCACTTTCTGCTCACGTGGCGACGACGCGAGGCCGGCGGCCGCGCACGGTCATTGTGCGTGGCCGCCGGCCCGGGTTGACTCAGGCTTAGTCACTGACCTTAGCCAACTAGACCGGCTGGGGTTCGCGCTTCGCTGCGGTCTCTTCGGTGAGCGCCGCCTCGAGCTGCGAGTTCTTCGACGGCTCCTTCACCGACAGGGCGGCGATCAGCGTGATCGCGATGCAGCCCGTGACGTACCAGAAGAACATCGACTCGTGGCCCGCCTGCTTGAGGGCCAGGGCGATGGGCTCCGAGGTGCCGCCGAAGACCGCGGCGACGATGGCGTGGGGGAGGCCGACGCCGAGGGCCCGCACGTGGGTGGGGAACATTTCGGCCTTGATGATGGCGCTGAGCGCCGTGTATCCGCTGACGAACACGAGGCCGAGCATCATGAGGCCGAACGCCGCGAATACGTTGGAGGTCTTGCCGAGAAGTGTCAGCACGGGCACGGTCACGAGGGTGCCACCGATCGAGAAGAACAGCATGACCACGCGGCGGCCGTACTTGTCGCTGAACCAGCCGACGAGGGGCTGAATGCACGTGAACAGCAGCAGGGCGATGAAGCTGATCATGGCGGCATCCTCTTTCGAAATGCCCGAGGTGTTGACCATGTACTTCTGCATGTAGCTGGTGTAGACGTAGAACGCGACGGTGCCGCCGAGCGCGAGGCCGAAGACCGCCGCGAGCTGCTTGGGGTACTTGGCGAGGGCGCGCAGGCCGACCAGCTTCGAGACGTCCTTGCCCTCGCTCTTGGCCTGGGCCCGGGCGGCGAGTTCCTTCTCGTAGTGCACGGATTCGTCCATGCCGCGGCGCAGCAGCATCACGACGAGGCCCGCGACGGCGCCGATCACGAACGGGATGCGCCACCCGAAGCTGTACATCTGCTCTTCGGTGAGCAGAAACTGCAGCGCGATCATGATGGTGAGGGCGGTGAGCTGGCCGAGAGTGATCGACACGTACTGGAACGACGAGTAGAAACCGCGGCGGCCGGGGGTCGCGATCTCAGAGAGATACGTGGCGGACGAACCGAATTCGCCGCCGACGCTGAGGCCCTGCAGCAGTCGCGCGATCAGCAGCACGATGGGGGCCGCGATGCCGATCTTGTCGTAGCCGGGGGAGAGCGCGATGGCGAGCGAGCCCACGCCCATCAGCAGCACGGAGAACGCGAGGGCGTTCTTGCGGCCGAAGCGGTCGGCGTACATGCCGAGCAGCCAGCCGCCGAGGGGGCGCATGAGGAACCCGACGGCGAAGACGGCGGCCGCGGCGAGCAGCTGCGCGGTCTGCGAGCCCTCGGGGAAGAAGACCTTCGCGAAGTAAATGCTGAACGTCGCGTAGACGAACCAGTCGAACCATTCGATCAGATTGCCGAGGCAGCCCTTGACGACGTTGCTGACAACGCGGCGGGTGCTGTGGGGGGTGGTGGTGCTCATGAAGTGTTCCTACAGTCGTTGGAGGATCGGTTTCCACCACTGTGGCAGCGGCGCCGCGCGGCCGAAACGGTTCGGGCCGAGACTTAACGTGGGCTTAAGATTCGGGCCCGAAACGCCGCCACACCGACGCCGAAACGCCGCCACACCGCCGCCGCACCGCCGCTGCACAGCCGCCCAACACCACTTATCGCGCGCCACTCATCCCGACTGCCTCCCCGCTCACCCCGCATTCGCTAGGCTGGGGTCGCGGCCGCCGGGGCCGTCGACATGAGTCGGGGGTTGCACATGAAACGACGCATCGGAGCCGCGCTCGCGGCCGTTGCATTGGCGGGKACCACGCTGGGGGCCACCGCACTGATCGCGCCAACGGGGGCCACCGCACTGATCGCGCCACCGGGGGCCGCGGCGTCCACCCTCGCCCCCACCGCCGTGAACTGGGCCTACACCCAATACCAGGTCGAGCGCCTGCACGCAGCCGGGGCCACCGGCGCGGGCGTCAAGGTGGCCGTGATCGACAACGCCATCGACCCCTCGGTGCCGGCCCTCGCGGAGGCGAATCTCACCGTGGCTCCCACCACAGTATGCGGAGACAGCGCCGAAACCACCAGCCTCGACAGCCTCGCCGCGCGCCACGGCACCACCGTCACCGCCATGATCGCGGGCGCGAAGGACGATGCGCTCGGCATCGTCGGCATAGCGCCCGACGCCGACGTCACGTTCTACGGCACCGACGAGGGCGCCACCTGCCCCGCGACGGAGCGCGGCATCTCGGGGTTCGCGGTCGCCCTCGCCCAGGCCATCAACGACGAGAACCGCATCATCGTCATGTCGATGGGGTATTCCGAACTCACTCCCGTCGAGATCGACCTCATCGAACTCGCGATACAGCACAAGATCATCATCGTCGCGGCCAGCGCCAACGACGACAGCGGCGCCGCCGCCTACCCGTGGAGCCTCAACGGCGTCATCTCGGTCGTCGGCATCGGCCCGAACCACGCCTTGATTCAGGACGCCGCGGGTGCCCCCGTTGTGCATCAGCAGGTGACGTTGGCAGCGCCCGGCCTGGACGTGCCCTGCATTGCCGCGGACGGCACGTGGGGTGAGGCCTGCTCGGGCAGTTCGAACGCGGCGCCGTGGGTGGCGGGAATGATCGCGATCTCGATGCAAAAACACCCCAAGGCCAGCGGAAACCAGATGCTGCGCGCCGCGCTGCTCACGAGCACCCTGCCCGACGACTCGGCCCACAAGCCCAGCACCCAGGGCTTTGGTTACGGCGTGGTCGACGGCGAAAAATTGCTGCCGTTTAGCCCCACGACGCTGCCCGACAACAACCCTCTGCTCTCTAAGAAAGACACCCTCGTCACGAACGACGGCATCAACCAGGCCAACGACGCCCTGCTCAAAGAGGTGCTTGAGCCCGTCGGCGCGGGCAGCGCGGTCACGGCCTCCGCCTCGGCCAAGACCGTCACGGGCCAGACCGATAGCGTGCAGCGGGCGGCGACGGCGCGCGAGAGCGGCACCGCCATGTGGTGGATTATCGGCGGGKCCGCCGCGGGCGCCGTGCTGCTCGGCGGCCTCGCGGTAGCCTGGATGCGTCGCCGCGACTAATTTCAGCACCCACGCCAAGGACACGTATGCCCCGCACCCGCGCCCTCCTCGTCGACTCCCTCGAAAAAGTATTCACCGACACCGAACCCCGACCGCTCGACCCGGCCACGCGCGCGTCCGTACTGCGCGGCGAGTCGTATTCCTTTCAAATCGCCCACCACTTCACCCACGACGGCGACGGCCCCGCCTTCGACGACCTCGACCTCGAGGTGGCCGCCGCGGGCTGCACGGTGCGCCTCGCGCGCGTAGAAACCGTGCCCGTGCAGCTCGCCGCCCTGCCCGGCCACGACGACGACTACCTGCGCACCGCACCCGGCCTCTACCCCGACCTGCTCGTGCCCTGCTCGGTGGGGCCGGACGCCCAGGTTCCCGCGTCTCGCGCCGGCCTACCCCCGCAGGGTGGCACCGAAGAGCGGGGTGACGGCGAACCGCGGGGTGACGGCGAACCGGGGTTCGGGGGCGCCCGCGCGGCGCGCGCCTCGCTCGTGAATCAATGGCAGGCCGTGTGGGTCGACGTCACGCCGCACGCACCCGGCCGCCACCCCCTCACGGTACGGGTCACGCGCGCGTCCGACCCCCACACCCCCCTGCTCGACCAGCGGCTCGACCTCGACGCGCTCGACGCCGAGGCGCCGCCGCTCGGCATCGTCAACACGCACTGGTTTCACCTCGACGGCCTCGCCCAGTACTACGGGGTGCCCGTGTTCGGCGAGCAGCACTGGCACGCGATCGACCGGCAGGTCGCGGCGGCGGCCCGCATGGGGGTCAACTCCCTGCTCACGAGCGCGTGGACCCCGCCCGTTGACACAGCCGTCGGCGCGTACCGCACGCCCACGCAGCTGATCGACATAGAGGTCACCGAGCCTGGGCGCTACGCGTTCGGGTTCGACCGGCTGCGCCGCTGGGCCGACATCTGCCGCGACCACGGCATCACGCACCTCGAAATGCCCCACCTGTTCTCGCAATGGGGCGCCACCGCGGCCGCCCCGTTTTACGCGCGCGTGGGCGACGCGAAGAAGCGCATCTTCGGGTGGGAGACCGACTCGACCGACCCCCGGTACGCGGAGTTTCTCGGCCAGCTACTGCCCGCGCTCGCGGCCGAGCTGAGCGCGACCTGGAGCCTTGACCGCGTGATCTTTCATGTTTCGGACGAGCCCCACGGGCCGGAACAGTTGGAACGTTATCGCGCGGCCAAGCAGCTGGTCGCTCGCCACCTGGAGGGCGTGACCCTGGTCGACGCGTTGAGCGGGCTCGAATATTACGAGAGCGGGGTGGTCGAGCTGCCCGCGGTCGCGGTGGACGCCATCGAGCCGTTTCTTGCGGCGCGCCGCGGCCCCCTGTGGGCGTACTACTGCATCGCGCAGAATCGGCTCGTCGCGAACCGCTTCATTTGTCAGCCCGCGTACCGCAATCTCGTGATCGCGCACCAGTTGTACGTGCATGACCTGCAGGGATTCCTGCACTGGGGGTTCAACTTCTACAACACCACGATGTCGCGGGCGCCGCTCGATCCGTATCGCGACACCACGGCGGGCGGGGCCTTCATCGGGGGCGATACCTTCATGGTCTATCCGGGCCCCGGGGGAGAACCGCACGAGTCGCTGCGGTTCAAGGTGTTCGCGCAGGCCATGTGCGACCTGCGGGCGATGCAGTTGCTCGAAACCCTCGCGGGTCGCGAGGCGGTGCTCGCCATCGTCGACCCCGAGGGCACGCTCACGTTCTCGGAGTATCCGCGCGACCCGGCGCACTACCTGCGCGTGCGGGCGGCGTTGCACGCGGCCATCGCCGCGGCGCGGTGACGCGTGGCCGGGCTGGACGGCCGGTCTGGGGCGCTGGTTCTGGAGCGCAACGTGCCAACCCGGCCGCCGCGCGTCCGAACTGAACCCGGCCCCCCGCGCGTCCGAACTGAACCCTCGGCCTCAGTGAACCCTCGCGGCCTCGTCGGTGCCCAAGAGCTCGGCGAGCGCCCGCACCTTGCGGCTGTGCCCGCGCCCCGCGGGGGTTGCGAGGGTGAGCCCGTTCGCGGGGAGGTCGTCGCTGAACGGCACGAAGCGAATCTCGTCGCCCTCGACGGTGAGTAGCGAATGCGGCTTGGCGGCGACGATGCTGACGGCGAGGCCGCGCCCCACGATTGCGCGCACCGTCTCGGGGTTTTGCGAGGTCCAGCGGATGTCGGGGGAGAGCCCCGCGCCCCTAAACAGGTCGCGCAGCGCGTCGATGATCGGCGGCTGGTCGAGCAGTATCAAGGTTTCGCGGCTCATTTCGCGCAGGCTCACGCTGCGGCGGCGAGCGAACGGGTGCCCGGCCGCGACGAGGGCCTCGGGGCGCAGGGTGCGCAGGTGCACCCCGTCGAGACCGGGGTCCAGGTGGGCCGTGAAAATGAGCGCGCAGTCCGCCTCGCCGCGCTGCACGAGCTCTTGCATGGCCCGGCTTGAGCCCTCGACGAACTCGATGCGCAGCTCGGGGTAGCGGCGCGAGAAGTGCTCGAGAATGCGCGGCAGGTACTGGGGCGAGAGCGGCGCCGAGACGGCGAGGCTCAGGGTGCCGGCCAGCACGCCCGCGATGTCGCTCGCGGTCTCGTGCAACTCTTCGGCCTGCTTGAGCAGCAGCCGGCAGCGCGCTTCGAGGGCGGTGCCCGCGGGGGTGAGGCGGATCCCCTTCGACTTTTGACGCACGAGCAGGGGCGTGCCGAGGGCCTTTTCGAGGTGGGTCAGGGCCAGCGAGATGGCGGTCTGGGAGACGTGGCACTGCGCGGCGGCGCGAGTGAGGGAGCCGGCGTCGATGCACGCGAGAAAGTATTCGACCTGCCGCAGCGTGAAATCGCTCATGACCTGAGTTTATAAGAATAACTGCGTGCGCACTCAACATTATTATGTTTTACATGGTTTACGTGCTGCGGCAGAGTGAACACATGAGCAACGACGCCCCCTCGCAGCAGCAGAACCTGAACCCCCGCGTAGTCACCCTTGGCACGGCCGGTGGCCCCCGCTGGTGGAGCGCCGACACGGCGGCCCACTCGCGCGCCGGCATCGCCACCGCCGTGTGCGTCGGCGACGCCGTCTACCTCGTCGACGCCGGTCACGGTGTCGGCCGCCAAATGATGCTGGCCGGCCTCAACCTGCGCGACCTGCGCGGCATCTTTCTCACCCATTTGCACAGCGACCACACCATCGACCTGGCCTCGCTCGCGATCTTCGGCCTGTTCGAGCTCGGCACGCCGCGCGACACCAAGATCGCCCTGCTCGGCCCCGGCGACCGCGGCGCCCTGCCCCCCACGTCGCCCCGCGCCACGGGCCCTGTCGCCCCCCTGAACCCCGCGAGCCCCACCCCCGGCACGCGCGAGATGTTCGGCCGACTCGTCGACGCCTTCGCGACCGACCTCAACGACCGGATCCTCGACTCGCTGCGCCCCAGCCCCCACGCATTCTTCGACGCCACCGACATCGAACTGCCCGGCGACATCGGCTACCACCCCAACGACAACCCGACCCCCACGATGGAGCCCTTCGAGATCTACCGCGACGACCTCGTCACGGTCACGGCTATCCTCGTCGAACACCCGCCCGTCGCCCCGGCCTTCGCGTTCCGCTTCGACACCGCCGAGGGCTCCGTCACCATCTCGGGCGACACCGCCCCCTGCGAGAACCTCGTGCGCCTCGCCCGCGGCACCGACCTGCTGCTGCACGAGGTCATCGACTTCGACTACATGGAGACCTTCTACGGCAGCGACGCCTCCGAGGTGGCCCGCGCCTCGCTCGACCACCACTACAAGTCGCACACCGGCGTGCTCGACACCGCGCGACTGGCCACGGACGCCGGGGCGGCCCGACTCGCCCTGCACCATTTGGTACCGGGCAACCGACCCCGCTCGGTGTGGCAGGCCGCCGGCGATGCCTTCGACGGCGAGTTCTACATCAGTGAAGACCTCGACGTGATCTCCTTTGCCCGCGGCGCGGCCGCGAGCGACAGCGACCGCGAGAACCCGGGCAAGAACCCGGGCAAGAACCCGGGCGAGAACAGTCTCGACAACCCCGAACTCGCCCAGACCAGCGCAGCCTAGCGCAGAGAGCGCAGCCTCGCCCACAGCTCGCGCCGCCCGGAATCGCACTCCTACCCGGGCGGCGCGTAACCCCTCCGACCACACGCGCCCGCGCGTTTCAGAGTTTGCAGCCATACAATCAGCACAAAGGTGTGACATGACTATTTCGATGAATCCGCCCAGCGGTACGCCCACGGGAACCCCCGGCGGTACCCCCAACGAAGGCCCGCGCGACGGGGCCAAGGGGGCTGCCGAGGCGTCCGCCACCCCCGCCCACGACTCGATGAACACCCGCGAAATGCGGCGCATTCTCACGTCGAGCTTTCTCGGCACGGCGATCGAGTTCTACGACTTCATTCTCTACGCGACGGCCGCGGCGGTGGTGTTTCAGCACGTGTTCTTCACCGATACGACCCCCGCGCTCGCGACCTTCTACTCGTTCGCGACGATGGCGGTCGGCTACGTCGCGCGGCCGATCGGCGGCGTGATCTTCGGCCACTTCGGCGACAAGGTGGGCCGCAAGCAGATCCTCATCGTGTCGATGATGATGATGGGCATCGCCTCGACCCTGATCGGCCTGCTGCCCACGACCGCCCAGATCGGCGTGCTCGCCCCGATTCTGCTCGTGCTGCTGCGCGTCGCGCAGGGCATCGCGGTCGGCGGCGAATGGGGCGGCGCGACCCTCATCGCAATGGAGCACGCCCCTAAAAATAAGCGCGGCTTCGCGGCCAGCTTCTCCAACATGGGTGGCCCGTTCGGCGCGGTGCTCGGCACCGCCGTCATGAGTATCTTCGCCCTGCTGCCCGACGAGCAGTTTCTGACCTGGGGTTGGCGCGTGCCGTTCCTGCTCAGCGCGGTACTGATCGTGATCGGCATGGTCGTTCGCCTCAAGGTCACCGAGAGCCCCCTGTTCGCCCAGCTGGTCGAAAAGGCCGAGGCCAAGCAGGTGAAGGTGCCGATCGTCGAGGTGCTGACCCGCTACCCCAAGCCGCTGCTGATCGGCATCGTCGCGGGCCTCTCGATCTTCGTCTGCCAGGGTTTCCTCACCGTCTGGACCCTCGAATACGCCACGTCGCACGGACTGCCGCGCGCCGAGGTGCTGAACGTCAAGACCGTCTCGGCCCTGCTGCAGGTGGTCATGGTGGTCGTCTCAGCCCGCCTCTCGGACCGGTTCGGTCGCCGCCCCGTCATCATGACGGCGGCCCTCGCGGGCGCCGTGTGTGCGTGGCCGCTGCTGCAGGCGCTGCAGACCAATACGATGTGGGGCTTCGTGCTCACCCTGATCGTGGGCTCGTCGCTGATTCAGGGCACGATGTACGGAGCCTACGGCGCGCTCGTGGCCGAGCTGTTCCCCACTCGCGTGCGCTACTCGGGTGCCTCGCTGACCTACCAGAGCGCGTCGACGTTCGGCGCGGGCTTCGCGCCCATGATCGTCGCCGGCGTGATCGCCGCGACCGGCAGCATGACGGTGGTTGCCATCGGCTGGGCCGCGATCTTCCTGGCCACCACGTGGGCCGTGTTCAGCCTGCGCGAGGGTCGCAACACCGACCTTTCCGCGGTCGAATAAGCTCAGAATTGGGGGGCCGGACGCCGGTCGGCACGTGAAAGGTTACGTGCCGACCGGCATCCGCGCGTCTCGGCCCCCGCATTTCATGCGCCGTTCATGAAATGCGTCTAGTGTCGGACGCATGATTACCCGACTCGCTCACGAACTCAACGACCCGAACCGCCGGCAGCCCGTACCCATGGCGCACCGCGGCAATAAGCAGGTCGCCCCCGAAAACTCGCCCGCCGCCTTCGTGGCCGCCGTCAAGGCAGGGCTGCGCTACATCGAGACGGATGTGCAGCGCACCCGGGACGGCGACGCGGTGGTGATTCACGACCCGACCCTCGACCGCACCACCGACCGCAGCGGCACGATCAGTGAGCTGACTCGCGACGAGCTGCGGGGCACGGACTGCGGGGCCTGGTTCGACCCGGCGTACGCGGGCCAGGAGTTGTGGGACGTGCGCGACCTGCTCGACTATCTCGTGCGCGAGCCGGGGGTCGACATCCTGCTCGAGTTCAAGGACGAGTGGCCCGTGGACGACATCGAGCGCATCGCCGAGAGCGTGCGCGAGCGGGGCCTCGAGCAGCGCGTGCTGCTGCAGTCCTTCCACCCGCAGACGGTGCGCAACTTCGTGCCCGCGGCGCCGGAGTTCGATCACGGTCTGCTCGTTGAACTGTCGCACGCGGAATGGGGGAGCGAGCCGCTGCGGCGCCTCGAGCGGCTGCTCGACGAGGTGACGGTGTGCTGCGTGAACCCCGACAAGAATGACATCCTCGCGAATCCGGCGTTGCCGGGCTGGTTGCGCGAGCGCGGGTATCGGTGCGTCACGTGGACCGTCGACGACCCGGTCGAGTGGGAGACCATGACGGCGGCCGGGGTGGACTGCATTATTTCGAATCGGCCGGACGCCCTGGTGGGCCACCTGGGTGCCCGCGCCCCGTTGGCGGGGGAGCGGTGCGTGGACTGAGACGCGGCTCTCTCGGGCGCCCAGCGAGTTTGCTGGGCGCCCCTTTTTTATGTCTGGGTTCGGGAGTTGCGCTTATTCAGGGTGAGAGCGCCCTGGGCTGGGCGGATCTGGCTGGGTGGCGCGGGTGTCAAGAGTTGCCTCGCAACACCTTGAAAACATTCATGAAGAAATGAATGAACTCTGCTGCGTTCGTTATAAAGTCACGAACAGACTGTGTTCGTACGGTAACTGTATGTTTGGGAAGCGGCGGCTACCAATTGCTGCACATCGTTACTTGGAGTAATGATTCGGTTGGCTTCGCTCAAGCCTGTGCGGCGCACTTATGACGCTGCGGTAGTCAGCGCTTGCGCTCGCGGTGCTTGGGCGCGGCCGCAGCGCCGCACGCGGCGAGCACTCGGGCAGACCGCAATATCCACCCCCCGCCCGTTGCCCTCGCTGGCGTGACCGCTCTCACCTGGCGATTGATGGTGGATTCAGTAGCGACTGTAAGCAACTGCAGGTCCGGCCACTGTGGCACGGCCTGGCACCGGGGGTTGCCACGGTGGGCCGAGCGCGCACGGACGGCGCGGACTGGCTTGCGTATGAAAATTCGAGTGCGCTGACGTGCTGGCTCGCGTCGTCAGTTATGGAACTCGAGGCACCTGTTAGGCCGGCCGGGGTCAAGTTACCAGAAGCACCTACCGGCGCTCCTCGCGCCATCGGAGTCGTGACGCCGCGGAACGGTCACTGAGAGTGCTGATCGGCTTGCCGTGATTCAAGCTGCGTGAATAGAGTCAGGTCAGAAATGGCACGCGGAGAACAGTTTGTGAAGTGAAAGCGCGGCCCGCGAAAGGACCCCAATCCACATCGTGGATAATCGCTTTTCATAAATGACTGCGCAACTTCCCCCCGTCACCATGTGCGTCTCCCGACGCCATGTCGCTGTGCCCACTCGCCCCACCTGGAGGCGTGAAGGGCACCGGCACGTGTCACCGAGGCTCGGCTCACCGCCGCAGTCTTAACTGCGGGCTCGCCCGCGACCGTCATCTCATGGAGTCACCACCCGTGAAACCCACCGAACCCCGACCGGAGCGCCAGCGCGCAACGTCGGGCTGAAAAAATGTCGCCACGACACTCACCCCGTTGCTGGGTGCCTCGGCCGCGCCCTTTGCACTGCGCATCGACGTCGCCCACGCGGCCACCACCACTCTCGCGGCCGTCAGCGCATCGGGCGATAGGGCGCTCGACATTGACTTTCAGAATGCTCCAGCGGCCGGCCACACGCTGATTCAGGACTACACCGAAGACGGCACGGGCTTCACCGCAGACCCCACGTGGCAGAGTTCGACGGTGAATGGAGGCAACTGCAACGGCACCATCGTGCGCGCGGATGCGCCCGTCAACTCCACGTGGACCACGGGCATGGACATCAGCGCGCGCTACCCCTGGCCAGGGTGCGCCAGGTATGTCGCCGGTCAGACCAGTGATACCTCGTCGCAGTATGGCCTCATGCGTCTCGCCCGCGGCCTCGGCCAACTCGCTCAAGACCTGGGAGACGTCGGAGCCAACCCGGCGACGAACGGCGTCATCGCCGCCTACACCGACAACGGCATCCAGACGTCCGGAATCATGGCGCAGACCACGAGCCGCAAAACACTCCCCGCCAACCGCTACTACGCCTATTCGATTGACGTGGGCACGGTTAGTCAGATCAACTGCCCCCAGATTCGCTTCGAATGGCAGGGCCAACAAGATACCACCACCAACTCTTGGGTGACGGCCATACCCGTCGACGTCTGCTCGGCGACCCCGCCGTTTAACCTCGTCAAGCGCACATACGAGGCAGACGCTCGCACCATTTTCACGGCTCGACTGCAATCGGCCAACGGTGTCAAGGTCGCCCCCGGCAACGAGAACATGCTGTTCCGCGTCAACAACCTCACGGTTACCGGCGCGGGCAATGACGGTGGCTTCGACAACCTGCGCTTCATCGACGCCACCCCGACCGTCACCAAGGCCTTCGCGTCGACCAACAATACGGTCGGCGACACGGTGAACCTCACCATCACGGTGCACAACTCGGCCGAAGAAGCTGCTAAGTCCGACTTCGGCCTCACCGATGATCTCGTCGATGGACTGCAGGTCATCGGCAGTCCCACCACCACGTGTGGCAACGGGACCGTGACCGTGACCAATGGCAACCTCATCACCCTCGCGGGCGGCGACCTCGCCGGCGACCAGGCGACGTGTGTGATCACGGTCGCCGTCAAGAGTTCCACGGCGGGCACCTACGTCAACGGCCCGTCGCAGATGACGGGTAGCTTCGTGGACCTGCCCACGCAGGATGTGCAGGCAACGTGGGCCCTGGCGTCCGACCAGCCCGAAGCGACCACGACGCCACTCAACACGGCGGTCACCCTCGACCCGTTCGCCAACTTCGTGCCGGTCGACGGCGACACCACGCCGTCTCGCCCCAACACCAGCACTTTCTTGTTCAGCAACGGGCCAACCAGCATGACCACCACCGAGGGTCAGCCCGCCGGAGCGTCCGTCTCGGCTGATGGCAAGACCCTCACCGTTCCCAACGAGGGCGTCTGGACCGTGGCCGCCGACGGCAACATGACCTTCACCCCCGATGCCGGGTTCCTCGCTGCGCCGAGCGCCGTTCTCTACACCGCGGCCGACAGCACGGGCAACCTCGCGCAGCCCGCGCCGATCACGGTCACTTACCCCGACGTCGTTGACCTCACCGGCGCCGGTGACCAGGGTGCGACTATCGCGGTCAACCCCCAGGGCACCGCGATCGACCCCACGACGGCGGTGTTCCCCACCACCGGCCAGCCCGCGGGCGCCACCGTCTCGAGCGATGGTAAGACCCTCACCGTTCCGGGCGAGGGCGTCTACACCATCGCCGCCGACGGCGCCATCACCTTCACTCCCGACCCGGCCCTCGTCGGCGACCCCACCCCCGTGACGTACACGGCGGCGGACGCCGACGGCAACGTCGCCGACCCCGCGCAGATCACCCTCACGTACCCCGACGTGAGCGACGTGTCGAAGTCGGGCGTTCCGGGCCAGCCCGTCAGCGTCGCCCCCGCGGGCGACCAGCTGGATCTCAGCACGGTCGTGTTCCCCGCGGCCGGATTCACGACGAGCCCCACGCCACTGCTGTACACGGCGTCCGATACGCAGGGCAGCGTGGCCGAGCCGGCCACCGTCACCGTGCTGTACCCGAGCGCCACCCCAGTGAGCGGCTCGGGCGATCAGGGTACGCCGGTGGTGCTGAAGCCGACGTTCGACCCGACCTCCGACCCCACCACCGTGAAGCTCACGGGCGGTCCCGAGGGTTCGACGCTCAGCCCCGACGGCAAGACGCTCACCGTGCCGAACGAGGGCACGTGGACGGTGAACCCCGATGGGAGCATCACGTTCACCCCGGAGCCCGGGTTCCAGGGTTCTCCCACCCCGGCGACCTTCACGGCGGTCGATGCGACCGGCGAGCCCGCCGGACCCGCCACCGCGACCGTGACGTACCCAGATGTCGAAGACGCGGCAGTTGATTCGACGCCAGGTGCCACGGTGGTCGTGACTCCGACCGGCACGAACATTGACCCGGCGACGGTCGAGTTCCCGGCTGCGGGTCAGCCAAGCGGCGCGGTAGTCAGCGAGGGCGGTAAGGTGCTGACGGTCCCGGGTGAGGGTGTGTGGATGGTGCTGCCGGATGGTTCGATTCGGTTCGTGCCGGAGGCCGGTCTGAAGACCAGCCCGACGCCCGTCGTGTTCACGGCCCGCGACCCGCAGGGTCACGTGGCGGAGCCGGGCACCATCACGGTGACGTACCCGACGCCGATCGACACGTCGACTCCGACGCCGCCCTACACGGGCACGCCAGAACCGACGCTGACGGTGCCGACGACGACGGCCCCCACGCAGCTCGCTCCGACGCTCACGGTGTCTGGTGCCCCCACCCCAGTGGTCACGCAGCCCGAGGAGCCGCAGGTCTGGATCGACCGGTTGGCCCGCACGGGTGCCAATGTCGAGGGGATGCTCGGTGCGGCGGGTGGCATGATTGCCGCCGCCGTGGGCCTGCTGGCCTTCTCGCGCAGGAAGCGCAACAAGTAACCATCACGCAGTAACGGGGCGTCCGGCAGCAGCCGGGCGCCCCGTTCGCACGTCCCCGTACCGCTGCAATAATTAATAGACCGGGCCGCGAGGCCGACCAGTATCGGCGGGTCGGTGGGGGCGCTGGCATGGGGGACGCTTGCGTCCCCGTTGACCCCAAACCCGCCCTGGCAGCGGTTTTGGGGACGCCCGGGCCCTCCCTGGCCGCCCCCGCACGCGTACCAGAATTTTCTGCGGGTCGGGCCAATTTGCGTCGAGGGAGGGCTACACTGATAATTCAAACGATTTGACTAAATGCTGCAAGGCCGCGCCGAGTCGAATCGCCACCAGTCATCCGCCGCCCATTCCCCGCGCTTTCGCCGTCGAACGCGCGGGGGACGGGCCACCAACCACTGTCCAAGGGAGGTCACGTGAGCGCGTCAAGCCCAGCGGGGAAACCCCAGCGCGGCGAGCCCGCAGGCGAAAGCCAGCGCAGCATGGTCGACGTGCTGAGCCGCCAGGCCGAGAAGGTGCCGCAGCCCAAGAACGTCGCCCTGCGACGCAATCTGCGCTATCTCGGCAAGCGCCTGGTCACGTACATCATCGTCGGCGTGATCTCGCTGATCTTGAACTTTGCGCTGCCACGGTTCATCCCGGGCGACCCGGCCGAGCAGATGATCCAATCGATCATCGCCAAGGAGGGCGGCATTTCGCCTATCCAACGCCAGGCCATCTACGACCGTTACGGTGACCCCAACGAGAACGTGCTGATCGCGTTCGTCCGCTACGTGTGGCAGATCTTGCAGGGCGACTTCGGTATCTCAGTGCAGTACTACCCCGAGAAGGTCAGCACGATCATCGGCAACGCGCTCGGCTGGACCCTCTACCTCTCGCTCACGTCGGTGATTGTCGGCTGGATCATCGGCACCGTCGCGGGAGCCCGGCTCGGCTGGAAGCCTGGCGGCCGACTCGACACCTGGATCACGCCGCTCAGCATGTTCTTCAGGTCGATTCCCTCGTTCTACGTCGGCATCATCCTCGTGTGGTGGGTCGGCTACCACAACGGGTGGCTGCCCAGCCAGGGTGCCTACAACGGCGACCTCGACATCAGCTTCACCAACCCGATCTTCCTCATGAGCGTGCTGATCTACTCGATCCTGCCGTTGTTCGTGCTGATCATCGAGGGCTTCACGGGCTGGATGTTCACCATGCGCAACATGATGATCACCACCGTGACCGAAGACTACGTGCAGCTCGCCCGCGCGAAGGGCCTCTCGACGCGCCGCGTGCGCAACCGCTACGCCGCGCGCAACGCCATGCTGCCGAACTTCACCGGCCTCGCGCAGGCCATCGGCGGCAGCCTGACCGCCGTTATTCTCGCCGAGGGCGTGTTCACGTACCCCGGCCTCGGCTCCGTGCTCACCGCCGCCCAGGGTGCCCGCGACTATCCCATGCTGCAGGCCGTCATGCTCATGATTATCTTCGCGGTGCTCGTGTTTAACTTCATCGCCGACTCGGTGTACGTGTTCCTCGACCCCCGCACCCGGGAGCGCTAATCATGTGGAAACGCTTTCTCACCTCGCCCAAGGTCCTCATCGGCCTCGTCATTCTCGGCATCTTCGCCATCATGGCGATCTTCGGCCCCTGGTTCACCGACTCCGTGATCGGCTGGGGCCCCATGGAGTTCGACACCGAACACATGGGCGCCGGCCCGAGCGCCGCCCACTGGCTCGGCACCACGTCGAGCGGCCAAGACGTCTTCAGCTGGCTGCTGTACGGTGCGCGCCAATCCATGCTGGTCGGCATCGGCTCGGCGCTCGTCGGCACGCTGCTCGCGGTCATCATGGGCACCGCCGCCGGCTTCATCGGTGGCGCCGTCGACCGCTTCATCAACGGCGTGATCCTCGTCGTGCAGAACATGCCCTCGTTCGCGGTGCTGTTCATCGTCGCGGGCCTGCTGCAGAACGCGAACTGGATCATGGTTTCGCTCATCATCGGCCTGCTCGAATGGTCGGGCGGCGCCCGCTTGATCCGCGCCCAGGCCATGAGCCTCTCGGGCCGCGACTTCACGGCGGCCCTGCACACCATCGGCGAGAGCCGCTGGCGCATCGTGTTCGTCGAGGTGGTGCCTCACCTGCTCGGCGTGCTCTCGCCCATGTTCCTGACGCTCATCGGCGCGGGCGTCGTGCAGCAGTCCGCCATCGCGTTCCTCGGTATCGGCAACGCCTCCGAGCCGTCGTGGGGCCTCATGATGAACTACGCCGACTCGCAGAACGCCCTGTTCAACGGCCAATGGTGGTGGATCGTGCCCCCCGGCATCTGCCTCGCCCTCATCGGGTTCTCCACCACGATGGTCAACTTCGGCCTCGACGAAATCACCAACCCCGCGCTCTCCAGCAAGCGCATGCGACTCATGCGCATCTTCATGCACAAGCGCGCACTGCAGCTCAAAAACGAAGGGCAGAAGGTCTCGGCATGACAACCCAAAGCGCCACCCGCGCGTCCGGCCCGAACCCCGACGCCGCGGCCCGCCCCGAAACCTGGGGCATACCGCTCGATCAGCGGCCCATTTTGTTGGAGGCCAAGAACGTCTCGGTCGACTACATCACCGAGACCGGCAACGTGCCCGCGTGCCGCGACGTCAGCCTCACGCTGCGCCGGGGCGAGATTCTCGGCGTCGCGGGGGAGAGCGCCTCGGGCAAATCGACGCTGCTCGCGGCCCTCGCCCGGCTGCAGCGGCCCCCAGCCGTCACGAGCAACGGCGAGGTGCTGTTCACCCCCACCGATGGGGAGACGGTCGACCTCGCGCGGCTCAGCGAGACGCAGCTGGTGAAGTATCGGTGGGACAAAATCTCGATCGTGATGCAGTCCGCGATGGCGTGCCTCAACCCGGTCATGAAGGTGGGAGCGCAGTTTGTCGACGCGATTCTCGCGCACCAGCCGAGCGCCACGAAGCAGACCGCGCGCGAGTTCGCGAAGGAACTGCTCACCATGGTGGGGATCCCGGGTCACCGCGTCGACGCGTACCCGTTCGAGCTCTCGGGTGGAATGCAGCAGCGCGCCCTGATCGCGCTGTCGATGGCGTGCCAGCCCGACCTCGTGTTCATGGACGAGCCCACCACCGCCGTCGACGTGATCATGCAGCGCTCGATTCTCACGCAGGTGCTCGAGCTGCAAGAAAAGCTCGGCTTCGCGATCGTGTTCGTCACGCACGACCTGTCGCTGCTGCTCGAGATTAGCCACCGCATCGCGATCATGTACGGCGGCCGCATCGTCGAGATCGGCACGCCCGCCGAGCTCTACCAAAATGCGGAGCACCCGTACACGCGGGGCTTGCGCGAGGCGTTCCCGCCCCTGCACGAGGAGCCCCGGCGCCTCTCGGGCATCCCCGGCTCGCCGCCCGATCTGCAAAACCTGCCGCCGGGCTGCGCGTTCGCGCCCCGCTGCAAGGTCAAGATCGACCGCTGCGAGACCGAACGCCCCGCGCTCGTGAAGACCGAACTCGGCGAGGTCGCGTGCCACGTCGCCGCGGCGAATCGCAAGGAGGCCAAGTAATGGCGCTGTTTTCTCGCGGCCCTCAGGGGTCGGACGCAGCCGTGGCCGGGTCGGGCCGTTCGCGCCCGTTGGCTGCGCCCCGGGGTGACGCCGGGCAGGCTGGCGTGCCCGTGCTCGAGGCCCGTAACGTGAGCATGCACTTTAAACAAAGCGGCCACCCCATCTACGCGGTCGACGACGTGTCGCTCACGCTCATGCGCGGCGAGATCACGGCGCTGGTGGGCGAGTCGGGCAGCGGCAAAACCACGATGGCGCGCATGTTTTCGCTCATGTACACGCCCACGAGCGGCGAGATCTACTTCGACGGCAAGCCCGTGGGCAACCCCAAGGGGCGGGCCGCGCGCGAGTACTACCGGCACGTGCAGCTGATCTTTCAAGACCCGTTCGCGTCGCTCAACAGCCTGAAGAAGGTGCGCTACATTCTGGGGCGCGCCCTCACGATTCACAAGATCGTGACGGGCCGCGCCGCGATCGAGAAGCGCACACGCGAACTGCTCGAAACGGTGAACCTTACCCCCGCCGAGCGGTACATCGATCGGTTTCCCGCCGACTTCTCGGGCGGGCAGCGCCAGCGCATCGCCATCGCGAGGTCGCTCGCGCTCGACCCGGCCGTGCTGCTCGCCGACGAGCCCACCTCGATGCTCGACGCGTCGATTCGCCTCGACGTGCTGAATCTGCTCTCTGACCTGCGCCGCGACCGCGGCCTCGCGATGCTCTACATCACGCACGACATCGCGTCGGCCCGTTACCTGAGCGACAACATTCACGTGATGTACGGCGGTTCGACGGTCGAGACCGGCCCCACCGAGGCCATCATCGCGAACCCGCTGCACCCCTACACGCAGCAGCTCATCGCGGCGGCCCCCGACCCCGCAAAGTATCGCGGGCATCCGGGGGCGCAGCGCCGCGAGGTGGTGCTGGCCGCGCCGGTCGACAACGGTCGTCGCTACGCGGGCTGCAAGTTCGCCGACCGGTGCCCCGTCGCCGTCGAGAAGTGCCACACGGCGCCGCCTCCGATGGTCACGGTGGGGCGTCGCAGCGCGGCGTGCTTCCTGGTCAGTGAAGACGACCTGCGCGGCACGGCGCAGTCACACGTTACCTCGGGTGCCGACGCTGCCAGCGCCAGCACCGGAGCGTCCGCTCGCCAAGCCCCCTAACTCACTCGCAGATCCCCCCACTGGGCGACACAGCTGTTGCCCCAGAAGCAAGGAGAACATCATGACGGAAGTATCGCGCCGTAGGTTTATTGCCTTCTCGGCCGCCGGAGCCTCGGCCATCGCCGCGCTTGGCCTCACAGCCTGCGGCGACGCGATGGGCAGCGCGGTGGGCGGCAATGCCGCGGCATCGGGTGACACCCTCGTCATTGGCGCCGACGCGGGCGCCACCAACCAGTTCATTTACAACTTCAACGCCAACGGCGGCAACGGCATCGGTGCCGCGCCGATCTGCGGCCTGTTCCACGAGACGCTGTTTCGCGTGTCGGCGGCCAACGGCGGCAAGCTCGAGCCCGTGCTCGCCGAGAGCATGGAGTATTCGGCCGACGGCATGAAGGTGACGTACAAGCTGCGCCAGGGCGTGAAGTGGAGCGACGGCGAAGACTTCACCGCCGACGACGTGGTCTACTCGTACAACGCGACGTACGGCACGCCGATTCCTCTCGATCAGCCTGACCCCGACAACTCGGCGTTCATTGCGAAGCCCGTGTACAAGACCGACGACTACACCGTCGTGGTCGAGTACCGCACGCCCAGTTTTCAGCAGGACACCAACATGAGCCTGTACTACCCGATCTACCCCGAGCACATCTACAAGAGCGTGGGCGAGCGCGGCAAGTACATCGACAAGGAGCCCGTCGGCACGGGCCCCGCTAAGCTCGTGAAGTTCCAGACGCAGCAGATCGATCTCGAGCTGCGCGACGATTACTGGGGCGGCACGTTCGAGGGCCTGAAGAAGATCAAGGTGATCCCCGCGGGCACCCCGGGCAACGTGCAGTCGAAGCTCACGAAGGGCGAGATCGACTGGGCGGCGGGCGGCGCCCCCGGCGTCGAAACCACGTTCGTGGCGGCGGCTGACACGAACCAATACAACTACTGGCCCGACGGTTCGGCGCGCGGCATTCTGTTCGGCTGCACGATGGACGCGACCAACGACATCGCGGTGCGCAAGGCGCTGCGCGACGTGCTCGACATGGATCCGATTCAGAAGGCCGCGGGTCTCGGTTACAACGTTCCGAACACGGCGGGCCTCGACCCCGTGCTCTACAAGGAATTCTTGCTGCCCGACTACAACACGTCGATGAAGGCGCGCGACGCCGCCACCGTGAAGTCGGAGCTCGAGGCGGCCGGCTGGTCGGTCTCGGCGACGGGTAACCTCTCGAAGGACGGCAAGGAGTACCCGCTGAAGCTGATGGTGAACCTCAGCCAGCAGGTCGACGTCGTGGCGGGCCCGCAGATCGCGCAGCAGTGGAAGGAGAAGTTGGGCCTCGAGATTCCCTACACGGGCGTCGCCGACAAGGTGTTCCAGGATTCGATTCACGACTACGCGATCTCGATCTGGACGTGCTGCCTGAACGGTTCGCCGTACAACGCGTACCAGGGCTACAGCCACGCGAACCTCGGCGAGAAGCAGCAGAAGGCCGGCTACGGCAACCAGGGATTGTGGCGCATGCCCGACCCCGCCGAGGCGGCCCTGCAAACGCTGCAGAAGACCCCGCGCGACGACGACGCCACGATCAAGGCGAATATCTTGATCATTCAGCAGGCGTTCGTGGACGAGGCGCCGATCGTGCCGATCATGAGCGGCGGCGGCGGCATCATGAGCTCGACGAAGAACTGGACCGGCTGGCCGGTGCCCGGCGAGGCGGATTACTTCCCGCGCCCGGGTGACTTCAACAACCCGAACCAGACGGTGCTGAAGCTGAAGCACGTGTAGGTTCGCGGCGCGCCGCGTCTTTGGGTCGGGGCTCACCGTTTCGGTGGGCCCCGGCTTTTTTGCGTGCGGGGGTGTTTGTTAGGTCTGGCTCGGGCCGGTATATAGGGCGCCATTTTCACACTTCGGCGTAGAAGAAAGCGATCGCAGTACCGGAGACGAGGCTTCGGCTACGAGATCAAAACTTCAACGTGCAGGCCTATTGATTCGTTAATTGCCGGGGTGTACTGTCGCGTCATTCCAGGTTATTTGCGAAAAGTACTCTGGGCAGCAACAATCACTTCACTTTTGGCCCTAAATGCATGCACAGAAAGTGATTCAAAAGTTCAACCAAGTGTGTCTGCTGCCGTGTCATCTGGATCAAACCAAGTTTTCATTGATCCGGTTCGGGACCTTCAGGGCATCGACGGACCACTGAAAGTTGAAGTTTAAGGGCTCGCGCCGACAATTCATGAGAAGTATCGAGGTCCACAGCAGATCGCTGTGCCGAGAGTGCCGGACGGAACGACTCAAGCTCGAGTGTATATAACGTGCGATGCTGAGGTGCATTTCAAAGTTACGTTTAGAAAGTACTTCGAAGGCACGTGCATAGGACAAATTGAAGCATCTGCTAAAATTCCATTTGGTGAATCACGGGTCATCAATGTGGAGGTGCCTGGGGGGACTGAATGGTGGAAGCAGTCTATTTTCTTAAGGAGTGAGTACCTACCATTAACGTGAAAAAATTCCGCCTCGGTGCATTCGGAGCAACTTTTCTGCTGATTCTATCGTCACTATCCGTGGCGTCGTCTGCTTCCGCCTCGGCTGTTGCACCGCCGTCGAACCCTAGCCCGCAGGGTGCCTGCAACTCTTCGTACTATTACTATCGGATCACGAACACGGGCACCATCTTTCAGCAAGCGCTTGGAAATGATGGTGCAGTCGCAGGGCAAGGCGGTGTGACACTGGCGATATCCACGGCTCACGCGTACACCGTCGGGGGTTCGGTTACGGGGACAACCTCTGCTGAGGCGGGTTTAGTCTTTGCTCAAGCTTCGGCAAGCCTTGGAGTAACAATTTCGGCGAGTTACTCAGGCACAACAACCACGGGTGGCCAGTGGCAAGTGCCGAGCGATTGGGTGCGCGGAAAATAGGCAATTGGCGCGATCAGTCAAAAGTTCAATTGGGCCTACGGCCACGACACGCCTAATTGCACATTCATCGCTTCGAAGTCCGGATCCGGAATTGGTCCGAAGGAGAAATTTTTCACCTTCGTGCATACGCGTTTGTATTCTTAAACCTTGAGGTATCGCGGTGGACTTGTATGACGTGCGCGATGTGAAGCCCCAAAGCGCCCTGTGCCGAGGCGCAGGGCGCTAGGAGTTTCAGTTACCGGATGAACCGGTGACGTCGCAAGTAGTCCATCTCGGCGCCTCACCTTGCCATCGTCAGCCGGGGGGTAAATCCTCCACCGCGCGGACCGTCGACTCGCGCACGTTGAGCGTCGGGTTCAGCGTGACGTGCTCGCGCGGCTCCGCGTCACCCGCGCCGAGCAGTCGCAGCAGCACCTGCACCGCGAGCGCGCCCACGTGTTCCTTGGGGGGCCGCACGGCCGTGATGGACGGCTGGCCGAGGTGTGCCACCTCGTCGTCATAGGCGACGATGGCGAAGTCGTCCGGTATTGATAGCCCCTGGTCAAGGCAGTTCTGCGTGAACGTGAGGGCCTGCTGGTCGGGGTGAATGAGCAGCGCGTCGACCCCCTGGGAGCGACATTCGGCAATGATCTCGAGGTGGCGGCGCTCGACCTCGGCCCCCGACATGCGACCCCCGTCCACCAGGTAGTGCGGCCCGGCGTCGAGCCCGAGACGGTGCAGCGTCTGTGTCACCCCGTGCATCACGTGGCCCGTGGTGGGGGAGTTCGGTGCCATGATGGTCGCGATGCGCCTCCGCCCGCTGGCCGCGAGATGCCGCACGGCGAGGGCCGCACCGAACTCGTGCCGGGTCGAGACCGAGCTGAGATTCTCGAGCCCCAGTTCGTGGGGCGGCCGGCGTTCTGCGAGCACCACGGGAACGGGTGCCTGGTCGAGAAAGCGCAGCAACTCCTCACTGCCCTGCCGGTTCAGAGTGGGGCCCACGAGCAATCCCGAGACGCGCCCGGAATCGCAAAGGGCCTGCACCTGTTTGAGGTTGTGCGCAGCGTCGTAGGTCGAGCCGCGCACCACCAGCCTGACCCCGAACGCCTGCGCCGCCTGCTTCGCCCCGTTCATGACATGCGGCCAGTAGTACTCGAGCGAGGGCACCACCATGCCGAGCGTGAGCGTCGCGGGGGCATGCGCCGACTGCGAGTCGGAGTCGGGGTCGGCCACCGGGGCCGGCACCGGGCCTGAAACCGGGCCCGCGCCCGCGGCGGGGGCGCGGCCAGGGAGGAACCGCGCGTCCGGGCCCCAACCCCGCCCACCCCAACCGCCCGCACCCCGCGCACCCGACCCGCCGGGCTGCGCGAGCGTGGCGCCGCCGTGGACGCGGTCCACGAGGCCCTGGCTCGCCAGGGTGTTGAGGTCACGGCGTACCGTCAGCTCGCTCACCCCTAGCCGTTCGGCCATGTCGCGCACCTGCAGCGAACCGTTGTCGCGTAGTTCGTCGAGCAGCCGTTGCTGGCGTTGGTTGGCAAATCGCGGGGTCGAATCGGCGGTCATCGCTGGCCTTTCGCGTACGTGAGCGTGGTGCGGCAGGCGCCCTCGGTGGCACCGAGAATCACGGTGAGCCTCGTGAGGGTATCGCCCCAGGAGCGTTGCAGCAGGTCGTCCTCGAGTCGCCACTCTTCGAGGGTGGCCGTGACCGGTGCGTTGGTCGCCCAGGTGAGTTCCAGGGTGCGGCCGCCGCCGAGCGGGGTGATCACGACCCGGTCGTCGGCGAGGGTGCCGAGGAATCGCGGGAACGCGAGGGTCGCGCACAGGGAGGGCACCCGCGAGGCGTCCAGCGCGCCGTCAGCGCCTCTGCCCATGAAACGTCGCAGCAGGTCGAGGCATTCGAGCAGTCGGCAGGCGCAGTTCCACCAGTACGCGAAGCCCTCGTTGATGGCGCCGTCGGCGGGCAGCGCGCTGGGCGTTGTTTTCTAGCTGCCAGGTGGCGGCGATGAGGTTGCCGAGAATCGAGCGTGCTGCTGTATGTCGCGTGGAGCAATACGCGCTACGCGCGGGTACGCTGCGGCGAGCGCGCGATTTCTGTCGCTGCCCGCAGCACACCCACGACGTAGGTCAGCGCCGACTCGTCGCCGACGTTACCGGGGAAGATAACGTAGGGGCAGCCGAGGGAGTGCTCGGCCGCGTCCGTGGCGACCATGAGCGAGATCTGCCCGGGGTAGAACTGGCCCACGACGCGCGCCGACCGGATGCCCAGTCCGTGCCTCGCCACTTCATGCGAGGTGATGCCACCTTTGGCGACGACCCAGGCGGGTCGGTCAACCATGACGGACTGCACCAGGGCCACGACCCCGTCTGAAATGCGCTTGGAGATGGCGAGCGACTCGTCGGGGTCGTCGGTGCGCAGCAGGGCCCGGCTCGTATACACGACTACGGTGTTGGAGTCGAGCGACTCGCGCACTTTCCTCGCCGTTTCCGCGAGGTACCCGGGCGCCTCGGGGCCGAGGAGAGCGTGAGCGTCGAGTTCGCATTCGATGAGGCCGGCGTTCCGCTGCAAATGGTGAAGTTGAGCTGACGTGAGGTCGACATGCGAGCCGACCACAATCAAGCCGTGTTGTCCGCGGGGCGGATCGTTCGTGACATGTGCGGCGAGGGCGTCGGCGCTGAGTGTCGAGGCTCGAGGTGTGCCGCGCAGGGAGTGCACGTAGGAGGGGCCGCACCGGGTAATGAACGTGGTTCCCTCGCGTTCGAGGCGCCACTGTGCGGCGGCGACAATCTCGAGGTCCGCGTAGGTCGTGGCGTTCACGATCACCCACGCGCCTTGCGCAGACCTGAGCACGTCGCACACCTTGTCTGGGCCGCCAGCTATGTGGTTGGCCGTAATGCTCAGTACGTCGGCGGCCGAAATGCGCCCGCCGGAGCGCTCTTCGAGGAACTCGCGCAGGTTGGACGAGCGGTATCCGAAGGTGGCGTCGGTGGCAAAGTGGCTCTGGCCGACGGGCACTTCGCCCCCCGGCGTCGTGCAAAAGTGAACGTCGTCGCGCGTGGTGCGGCCGGCCTCTAGCATCGCGGGCACGAACAGGATTCCGCCCACGGCGCGGCCGGACGCCTCGGCCTGGTCGCGTAGGGCTTCGGGTTCGGCGATCACGTGCCCCCGTAGTGTCGAATCTGAGCGAGATACGAGTAGCGGTGGGGGCGCTGTGACGTGCGCGAGCACGGGTGCGACGACGGCCCGCTGCACGGCGAGGGCATCGTCTTCGCGCAGCGCGCGGCTATTCGTGAGCGCGAAACTGACGCGCGCGGGTGAGTTGAGGTGTTCGATGATGACCTCGGGTTCGAGGTCGAAGGCAATCATGACATCGTCAACGCATTGTGAACCGGTGGGGTCGTCGTCGAGTACGAGGAGGGGTGATGTGGGCATGGCTGGTCCTGGGGTTGGCGTGGTGTCTGGGTTGGCGTGCGGCGCGAGGGCCTAGTCTTCGCTGGTGGCGGCCAGGAGGTTGGCGGCCGCGGCGTCCATGTGGGCGCGCATGGCGAGGCTGGCAGCCAGGGGGTCGCGCGAGGAGAGCGCATTCATGATGGGTTCGTGCACGGCCAGCGAATCACTAAGTTCAATGTTCTGGAGGACGCTCTCGGTCCACCGTGCGGAGAGGCTCCTAATGCTCGTGAGTACACCTTCGAGGACACTGTTGCCTGCGGCTTTGGCGATCGCAAGGTGAAAGCTAATGTCGGAGCGCGAGTACAGGTCAACGTCTCCCGCGTCGGCGGCGAGCACCATGAATTCGAAGCGCTGACGTATTTGTGCCATGTCTGTTTCGCTTGCGCGGGTCGCAGCCAGGGTACATACGAGAACTTCGATCTCGGCGCGCGCCTCAATGAGGTGCGTCATCGAGGCGGATTCGGTGATCATCTGCCATTCGATGGTGCGCGGCATGGCCGTCGCGGGGGAATTCTTCCAGTAGGTGCCATCGCCCTGGCGCACATCCACGAACCCGAGGAGGTGGAGGGTTCGCAGCGATTCGCGCAGCACGTGTCGTGCGACGCCCAAATGTTCGGCGAGTTTGCGTTCGCCGGGCAGTTTCTCGCCGGGGCGGGTTCCCTGCGAGGCCACGTAGTCGAGTAGGCGTTCGGTGAGGGTGGACGCCGCGCCGCCACCGTTCCCTGCGTCGGCACCCGTCTCGCCGGGCCCGAGTGGTGTCGCGCCGCCGGAGGGCGGGGGAACGGCGGTTGCGCTCGACACGTTAATAGCCTCCGCTGGTTGACTCGGGTTTGACGGCGAGTGGCGCCTCACTGGCTGCCCATTCTACTGCTCGAACCGCCTCAATGCGTTGGCTCGCCGCGTGACGCAATAGCGAGGCGTCGTTGCCGGGGGTCACCAGGTCGAAGCCTACTTCTGCGTAGTGGGCGGCCTCGTCGGCGTTGGCGCAGAAGATGCCGGTGCGCACGCCATGGCGATGCGCGACCTGGTTTATGCGATACGTGATGGCAGAGACTTCGTCGCTGATGAGGCCGCCGGCGGGATGTCCGAGGTCTAGTGCGAGGTCGTTGGGTCCGACGTAGACGCCAAAGAGTCCGGGAACCGCGCAGATCTCATCGAGCGCGTCGAGTGCGGCCCGCGACTCGATCATGACCCACGGCGTGAGGGTTTCACGAGATGCGGCCACGTAGTCGGTGCCGCCGTAGGTGATGCCCCGGGACGGACCAAACGAGCGGGTTCCATGCGGCGGGTAAAAGCACGCGTCGACGACGCGGCGGGCCGTCGCGGCGTCGTGCACGGAGGGGACGATGATGCCGTACGCGCCGGCGTCGAGGAGCCAGCCAATTTCATCGGGGTCAGGCCGCGTGGGGCGCACGAGCGGTGTGGCGGGGCTCGTCGACACTGCCTGCAGCATGGCGACCACGGCGTCACGTGAGAACATGCCGTGCTGGAGGTCGAGGGTGACGCTGTCGAAACCGCAGTGGGCGATGATTTCGGCGGCGTAGGGGCTGCCCAGCGACAGCCAGGCGTTGACGGCGGTGCGGCCGGCTTCGAGGTGTTGACGGAGGTGATGGGTGCGCATGAGATTCCTTGGTGGGGTGCGCCGCGAGGCATGCGGCGCACCCGAATGGTTTAGTCGTCTTCAGTGGCGACGGCGAGCAGGAACGACGGAGCGACGTATCCGTCGGCATCGCGGGAGATTCCCTTGTCGCTGACCTCGCGCCACAGGTCGCTCGACCAGTGCAGGCGCACGCGACCGTCGCCGCCGTTGACGACGAGGAGTCGAGCCATTCCCTCGTCGCCCGCTTCGAGGGCTTCAAAGGCGCGCCATGCGCCCGGCGGGATCGACAGGGTGTCGGACGCGTTGAGTTCGACACTTCGTTGCTCGGCACCCTCGTTGAGGGTGACCTTCCAGCGTCCCGATTTCACGATGACGACCTGAGTTTCGTTGTGATAGTGGCGTAGCACGCCCTCGCCGACGCTGGCGCGCAGCCACGCGACGTTGAAGGAATGCGGGTTGAACACGCGCGGGGTTTGGTCGCGGTTTTCGGTCATGCCGTAGCCGATCACGGTGGCGAGCTGGGCGCCACCGCCGGGCAGGAGGGAGCACAGGAACGGTTCGTCGCACCATTCCAGATCGTCATTGCTCGTGATGCGGGCGCGCATCTGCTCGACTGTCCAGCCGCGCATGGAGTCTACGATGTCGTCGGGCAGGGGCCGGATCAGGTCGTCGCCGGGAGGCATCTCGTCGCCCGCAACCGTGTCTATCAGGCGACCCTCGCTCGTGAGGTACATGCCGTGGCCCTCGGCCTCTTCGAGGACGTTGTTGCCCCAGATGATGCCGCCCGTGTCACTCTGCCCCAGGGCGGTGAAAAGCCAGCCGTTATCGGGGCCGACGTTGGTGAAGCCGCGGAAGATCCACGTGGGTACGGTGACGATGTCGCCGTCGTGAGAGACGTATTCACCGTCGGCGCCGTCGCGGCCCCAGCGGAACTTCCACTCGCCGCCAAAGTTAAAGAAGACCTCGGCGGTGAAGTGCATGTGCAGGGAGTTGGTGACCCCGTTGGGCATGGCGGCCGCGCCAATGTTGTATCCGTGGTCTTCCTGCAGGTTAATGAATTGGCCGTCGCTTTGAGAGACGCCGTTGCCGATCAGCGCATAGTTTTCTTTCAGGTGCGATCCGGGGGTGCGGCAGTCGATGAAGGCCTGATTGCACGAGACGAGGGCGTCGCGGCGGATAGTGCGACGCGTCAACTCTGCTTCGCTGACGTTGACTGAAGTGTTCATGAGCGTCCTTTACTTAATTGGAGGGAAGGGATGGTTGCCACGTCGCGTGGCGAGGACTCGACGGCCGCCGCCGCCTCGGTCACGATGGGGCCAGCAGGTTGCTGCAGCCATGCGATCAGCGTCTCCGCCACGAGTTGGGGCTCGGTGAGGGGTGCCATGTGGCCGCCGAAGGGGAGTGCCACGAACCGCCCCGAGTTCACCCCATGGACGATCTCGGCCGCGGCGTCAATCTCTACCAGCGGGTCGTCTTCGCACGCTATAGAGAGAGTTGGGATGCCGCAGCGGGACTCCGCAGAGCGCTCGTCGCGGCGCGTCAGTTGAATCTTCGTCTGCTGCACATAGGCCGCGCTGCCCAGCCGCTTGGCCATGTCGAGGCACTCGCTCTCGATGTTGCGCAGCGACGCGCGGTCGCGGCGAGCGTGGTGCAGCAGGCTCGGCATGAGACCGGCGATGATGTCGAGGTATTCGCCGCGACCCACATAGCCCAGGTTCTTTAACCACTGTGCCCGTTGGCGATTGGTAGGCACGCGCGGATTACTGCACACGGTAGCCACCGACTGCACCCGACCTGGGTATTGCCTCGCCGTGGCCAGGGCCACGGTGCCGCCGAGCGAGTGGCCCAGGAGCACGGAAGGAACGGGGGCCGAGGCTGCCACGGCGGCAGCGGCGGCGTCCAGGCTCGATTCGCGCAGTTCGTGAATCGTGACCTTGAGGTCTGGGAACGCCGCGCGAACCACGCTGAGCATAGGGGTGAAAACCTCGCCCGTGCACTGCGTGCCCGGAATAGCGATGAGGTGGGTGAACGTCATGATGCTAGTTCGCTACGTGGAGGTGGTGGTTGGCATCGGCGTTGTAGTCATCGACGGCGAGGTCCTTGCGATAGGTCTCTCGGTAGGCGAACAGCACGACGAGCAGCGACACGAGGGCGATGGCGCACACGTAGATCGCGACCGACATGATGTTGCCGGTGGCGCCGACCAGCGCAGTGGCGACGAGCGGCGCGGTGCCGGCGAAGATGCAAAAGGCCAGGTTGAACGCTATGGAGCCCGCGGTGTAGCGCATCTTGGTGGGGAACATTTCGGCGAGGTTCACGGTGACGGTCACGGCAATAAAGAAGATCGGCACGAGGTAGAGCAGCTGGCCCAGCACGGCGTTTACGAACCCGCCCCGCGCCACGATGGTGAAGGCGAGCGGCACCGCGATGAGCGTGGTCACGCAACCGAGCAGCAGCATTTTCTTGCGGCCGAGCGCATCGGAGAGGCGGCCCGAGAGGTAGAGCAGCGGCAGCAGCACGAGCAACGCGATGGAAGTGGAGGCCACGGACAGTCCGCTCGTCAACTTGCCGTCGCCGGCTGCGTCGCTTTGCAGGTAGGTGGGGATGTAGGCGGTCCACGTGTATGAAAGCACGGCGTTGGTCATGGCAAAGCCCGAGAAGATCAGGATCGGCTTCCATTGCGTGCGCAGGGTTTCCAGGATGCCGGTGGCGGGAATCTCTTCAGAGAATTCGGCCTTGCGTGCGGCTTCGAGTTCTTGCTGGCGTCGGAACTCGGGGGTGTCTTCGACCGCGCGACGCAGGTAGAAGCCCGCGATGGTAAGCGGCAAGGCAATGAGGAACGGTATTCGCCAGCCCCACTCGTACATCGATTGAGAGCCGAGCGCCGTAGTGAGTAAGTAGGTGAGTCCGGTACCGGTGAGGAGGCCGGCGAATACCGAGATGGAGACGAACGACGTGTAGCGGGCGCGCTGGTGAGAGGGGCCGTATTCCACGACGAACGAGACTGCGCCGGCGTATTCGCCGCCGGCGGCAAGACCCTGGCCGAGGCGCAGGGCGAGGAGCAGGATAGGCGCGGCAAAGCCGATCATGGCGTAGGTCGGGAGCACGCCAATCAGGGCGGTCAATAGGCCCATGATGATGATCGTGAGCGAGAGGATTTTCTTGCGGCCTACGCGGTCGCCCATGCGGCCGAAGATAAAGCCGCCGAGCGGGCGAATGAGAAACCCGAGGGCGAGGCCTGCGAACACGCTGAGCTGGCCGAGAAACTGGTCTTCGGCGGGAAAGAATACTTTCGAGAGCACGGGGGTCAGGGCGGCGTAGACACCAAATTCGTACTGTTCGGCATAGTTGCCGATGACGCCGGCCCAAACGGCCTTGCGCACGACGCGGGTATCGGTGGGTTCGGTGAGATGTGCTTGCGACATCACGTGACCCCTCTCTGTGTGGAGTGACTTCGTTGTCGGTTGCTCGATCTCGTGGCGGCTAGTAGCGGCGCCAAGGTGAGCCCCCGTAGGTGTGGTCGGTGAGTTCGACTCAGTTAGTATGCACGCCCTCAAGACAGATGGTCAACCACTGTCGTGTAAGCGTTATCAATTCGTTACAAAAATGACCCATTTTTCCTCCTTACAGCGCATAGATGCAGATCAAAGTGGTCAACCAGTCGTTGTGGCTGGGGGCATGAGAGTGCCACGTTGCCCCATGCTCGACCGAATCTAGCGAGCGAGCCGCATTCTCAGCTCGTCGTCACAGTCATCTCCTGCGGCTCCTGCAGAACCGCCAGCGCAGTCCTCCACCGCGACGAACCCGTGCCGTGCATACACCGACTGCGCCCGCGCGTTCGAGCGGACCACCGAGAGCCACAGCTCGGCGCCCCCGCACCATTCCCGCACGGCTTCGATCAGTGCGTCGGCGACCCCCGCGCCGCGCACCTCGGGCGCCACCCACATCGAGATCAGGTCGCGCTCATTTTCCCGGACGCCCGGTACCCCGCTGGCCATTCCGACCCACTCTGGCCCGTCAAGGGACGCCCCCTCCGGCCCGACCCACTCTGGCCCGTCAAGGGACGCCCCCGTCGCCCCCGATGGCAGCACCGCGACAAAATTCACGCCCCCGGGCAACCGCAAGCGGTCGCGCCACCGGGCCTCCGGGGCGTCCACCCAATCTGCATAGCGCGACCCAAACGCCTCGGGCGCGTCGCGCAGCGCCCGCAGGCGCAGGGCCGCCCAGCGCTCCCAGTCGGCTTCGGTGATCCGCACGATCTCGATCATGCGACCAGCCTACCGAGCGCCCGGGCGGCCCCCGCACACGGGCTCAGGGGGTGCCGATCACCTCGACGTTCGGGTCCAGCGGCTGCCCCGCCGCCACCCACTCGGCGAACGTGAGGTGATGCTTCACGCCGTTCAGCGTCACGAAAAACGCGGCGGGCGCGGTCGCGGTGGCGTCGACGCGCGTGTACTCGCTGCCTTCTATCCAGCCGGCCGTGCGCGGCGCGGGCTGGCCCAGGCCCACCCACTCCTCGAAGCTGAGTTGGTGCCACAGCCACGTGTCGCGGTTCTCGCCCACGAACGAGACGGCATAGACCTCGGGCTGCCACGGATACTTCACGTATTGCACGTCGTACGACGTGGGTTGCGGCGTGCCGAGGGTGACCCAGTCGAGGAACGAGAGCTGCACGTCGGTGGTGAACCCGCGGCCGTAAATGTGGGGCAGGCCGTTTTGTTTGACGTACGTCATGCCGGGGATGCGGTCAACCACGCGCGGTACGGGGTAGCCCGCGGCCGCCCAGCCCTCGGCGTTGTAGTGCTCCCAATGCGTGCTCGGGTCTAAGGGGGGCGCACCCGGAGACCGCACCGGGGCAAACAGGGCATCGTTGTACGGCAGCTTGATGAAGCACGCGCCGCCGGAGTCGTTCGGGTCGGACGCCGCGTGGGCGGCCTGGGGCGTCAGCGTGACGGCCAGCAGGGCGGTGAGGCCGGCCGCGGCGGTCAGGGCGGGCGCGGCGAGTAGCGGTTTGGGGGTGGCGCGGCGGGGGGTGGCGCGGCGTCGGTGAGTACGCTGGGTGGGGGACATGCTGGGCCTGCTTTCTGGTGAGTTGCTGATGCGGCGCCACGCTGCGCCGTAGCTCCAAATCTAGCTTCCCCCCCCGCCACGCAACCAGGCCGACACCCAAAAAAGGTGCCGGCCGGCTCACTGCCCACGCGCGCGTCCGCCTGGAACGCCGCGCCGAACTACAAACGCCGCGCCGATGCTTACAGCTGAATCTCGCGACCCTCCGCCTGCGAGCGGTAGATGCCGTCGAGAATGCTCATGACCTGCAGCGATTGCTCGGCGGGCACGGGGGAGGGGCGGCCCTCCGCGATGGCGGCGGCGAAGTCGACGCACTCGGCGGCGTGCGCTTCAATCACGGTCGGCGCGTGCTTCAACTGCGTGTTGTACAGCTGGTGATGCGTCGCCGACGCCGAGAGAATCTCGTTCTTGGGCCACAGCGAGCCACCCTTGTCACCGTACAGCCACATGCGCATGTCTTCGCCGTCGGTGTCGTGATGCAGCAGCCACGAGACCTCGAGCATGAGGGTCGCGCCGTTTTCGAAGCGCACGAACGCCGCGGCGAAGTCCTCGTTGTCCATGTCTTTCGGAATATCGCCGCCCCACTTCGTCCACGCGCCGTCGCGCAGGGCGAGGGCGGTCTTGGCGGTGCCCGAGACGCTCACGGGCTTGGGATTGCCCATCATCCACAGGGTCAGGTCGAGAATGTGCACGCCGATGTCGATGCACGGGCCGCCGAACGAGTTCTTCTTGTACATGATGCCGGGCCAGGCGGGCAGGGCCGCGCGGCGCAGCATCCACGCGCGGGCGTGGTAGATGTCGCCGAGCACTCCCGTCTCGATCTCCTGCTTGAGGGCCATGGCCGTGTCGGTGTAGCGAAAGTGCTGCGCCGTCATGAGCATCTTGCCGCTCTTATCGCGGGCCTCGATCATCTGCTCGATCTCGCCCGGGGTGGGTGCGAGCGGCTTCTCGCACAGCACATGCTTGCCAGCGTTGAGCGCCGCGATCGAGAACTTGGCGTGCATGCCGTTGGGCGTGCACACGTCGATGATGTCGATGTCGGGATCGTTGATGAGGTCGTTCGCGTCGCTGTAGAGCTTCGTGATGCCCTGCTCCGCACCGAACTTTTCGAGGGCCGCGGGGTTCACGTCGGCGGCGCCCGCAATCTCCGCGTGCTCCGAGGCGTTCCAGCCGGGCACGTGGGTGCCCGAGATGCCGCCGATTCCGATAATGCCAACTTTGAGGGTCATGGGTTTTCCTTCGAGAGTGGGGGCGCGGTCGGCATTTTTTGCGGACGCGCGGGTGGTTTAGTAGTCGACCTGGCTGCCGCTGGCTGCGGCCGCGTTGGCCGCGACAACGAGTCGCGTGAGGTGAGTGGCGCGCTCGAGGTTGTCCTCGGGGAGCGTGCCGTCGTGGATGCTGGTGACCCACTGCTCGTAGGCGGTGGGCAGGCGGTCGCCGAGCGGCAACTGCTGGGTGCCTTCGCCGGTTTGCAGCCACACGAAGTCTTGGTCTTCGCTGTAGCGCACGCCGCCGCTCGTGCCGTACACCTCAATGGAGAACGGGCTGTTGGAGTGCACAAAGCCGGCCTCGATCACGCCGATCGCGCCGCTCGCGTACTGGGCGGTGACGACCGAGTTGTCGTCGACGCCGACTCCGCTGAAATCGGAGTAGGTCGCGCTGACGCGCTGTGGTTCGAGGCCGAGAATGAGCTGAGTGAGGTAGACGGGGTGGCAGCCAAGGTCGGTGAGGGCGCCGCCGATGGCGTCGGTGGCGTCGTAGAAGCGGTCGGGCAGCCAGCCGAAGGTGGAGCCGGCGTGGGCGAGCCGCACGCGCGAGTACGAGATGTCGCCGAGGCTGCCGGCCTCGAGAATACCCTTGATGACCTGCGTGTACGCGTCGTACAGGCGGGGGAGCGAGACCGTCAGGGCGACGCCCTTTGCGCGGGCAGCGGCGATGATCTGCTCGCATTCGGCGACGGTGGGGGCGAGGATCTTCTCGGTGAAGACGTGCTTGCCCGCGGCGATGGCCTTCAGCATTACCTCGGTGTGCAGGCGGGTCTCGGTCGTGATGATGACGCCGTCGAGGTCTTCGCGCGCGAGCAGGCCGTCGAGGTCGTTCGTGTATTCGGCGCCGAACTCCTTCGCTCCTGCCTCGCCGCGTGCTTGGTCGTCGTCCCAGACGGCGACCAGTTCGGTGCCCGGGTGGTTCAGGGTGTCGCGCGAGTAGTCTCCCGCGTGGACGTGCCAGAAGCTGAGCGTGGCGATGCGCAGGGCAGTTGTCATGATGTCCTCGATAATGCGATGGGTACGTGCTGGACCGCGCGGGTGCGCGTGCTGCCGGGGAACCTGGTCGATGCGGACGCCACCCTTGGCATCCCACGATCAACCCTCGGTCACACCTCAATCAAACTGAGTCAAACCAGAAGCCAACCTTAATCAAATCGATTGAGTAAATAGAGCATAGCACCCGCCGTGGCGCCCCCGCACGCCCTTTGAGCACCGCGCGCACCCTTTTTCGTAGTGCCGCAGCCCCCGTGACAGGTACTGCGAGTACCCGGTTTCTCAGAACCTTCCCCCGTGGCTCCAAACCCGCTGTACTGGAGTCAACGCCGCGCACCCGCGCGGCCACGCAAAGGAGACCACCATGCAAACCCGCACCCTCGGCCAGAACCTCGACGTCGCCGCCATCGGCTTCGGCGCCATGGGCATGTCCATGAGCTACGGCCCGAATCCGGGCAGCCGCGAAGACATGATCGGCGTGCTGCGCTACGCCGTCGAACGCGGCGTCACCCTCATCGACACCGCCGAGGTCTACGGCCCCTACGACAACGAGAAGCTCGTGGGCGAGGCCATCGCACCGCTGCGCGACCAGGTCAAGGTCGCCACCAAGTTCGGCTGGAACATTGTCGACGGCGCCATGCAGGGCACCAACTCTCGCCCCGAGCAGATCCGCCGCGTCGCCGACGAATCGCTGCAGCGCCTCGGGGTCGACGCCATCGACCTCTTCTACCAGCACCGCGTCGACCCCAACGTGCCCATCGAGGAGGTCGCTGGCACCGTCGGCGAGCTCGTCGCCGCGGGCAAGGTCAAGCACTTCGGCCTCTCTGAGGCCGGCGCCCAGACCATCCGCCGCGCCCACTCCACGTTCCCCGTCACGGCCCTGCAAAGCGAATACTCCCTGTGGACCCGCGACCCCGAGGCCGAAATCCTCCCCACCCTGAAAGAGCTCGGCATCGGCTTCGTGCCGTTCAGCCCCCTCGGCAAGGGGTTCCTCACCGGCACTATCACCCCCGACACGACGTTCAGCGCGGGCGAGTTCCGCCTCAGCACCCCCCGGTTCACCCCCGAAAATCTCACGGCGAATCAGGCCCTGGTCGACCAGGTGCGGGCCCTGGCGTCCGGACGCGGCGCGACCCCCGGGCAGGTCGCCCTGGCCTGGCTGCTCGCCCAGGGTGACTTCATCGTGCCGATCCCCGGAACGCGCCGCCGCGACCGCATCGACGAAAACCTGGGCGCGGCAGACCTGCAGCTCACCGTCGCCGAGATCGCCGAGCTCAACACCCTCGCGGACCGCGTGGGGGTCGCGGGGGAGCGCTACTCAGAAGCCGGCCTGAAAATGGTGGGCTTGTAAGATTCTCACCAGACTTTAAGGAGACCAGCATGGCCACTCACAGCGACGAGGTGCGCGAGTTCCTCTCTACGCGTCGAGCCCGCATCACCCCCGAACAGGCGGGGCTGCCGGCCTTTGGCGGCAACCGGCGCGTCAAGGGGCTCCGCCGCGAGGAGGTGGCCATGCTGGCGGGCGTCTCGGTGGACTATTACGTGCGGCTCGAGCGGGGCAACCTCGCCGGAGCGTCCGAGTCGGTGCTCGAATCGCTGTCACGCGCCCTGCGCCTCGACCCCGCCGAGCACGACTATCTGCTCGACCTCGCGCGCACGGCTGGCCCCGCCGCGAAGCGCGCGAAGCGCATGCCCACCACGGTGCGACCCGTGGTGCACCAGATGCTGGAGGCGATGCACACGGTGCCCGCGTGGGTGCGCAATGGCCGCCACGACATCGTGGCCGCGAACACCCTGGGCAGGGCCCTGTATGCGCCCGTCTTCGACGATCCGCGCCGCCCCGTCAACACGGCGCGCTTCGTGTACCTCAACCCCGCAGCCCGCTCGTTCTGGCCCGACTACGACGAGGTCACGCACAACTGCGCTGCCATGCTGCGCTCGCAGACGGTGCACACTCCGCATGATCCCGAACTCATAACGTTGATCGGCGAGCTGTCGACGCACAGCGAAACCTTTCGCACCCGCTGGGCCTCGCACGACGTCAAGCGGCACTTCAGCGGCGTCAAGCGCATCAACCACCCGGTGGTGGGGTTGCTCGAACTCAATTACGAATCGATGGCGCTCACGGGTGATCCGGGGCTCGTCATGAACGTGTACACGGCACCCGTGGGCACCCCCTCGGCCGACGGACTCGCCCTGCTCGCGTCGTGGGCCGCCACTCAGCGTAATGAGTTTGCCGCAGATGTCGTGGATGCCCCCACCAGCACGGAGACTTAGATAACGGTTCAGAAACAGGGGAAAGGTACCCACCCGAGGACAGGGCTGGGGAGGAATTTACCACTACTTTGCGGTTAGGGTGGTGGCAAAGCGTAATGCGAGTTTCTTGCTGCTCGTTTACTCCTCAATCACCAGGGTGGTCCATATGTCAGAGAATCAATTCAATCCGCAGCAGGGCGGCGTGCCCCAGCAAGGTCAGCCCGCACAGCCGTATCAGGGCGATACCTTTAACGCGGTGCCCGCCGAGCAGTACACGGGCGCGATGCCCGTGCAGGGCTACGACGCCAACGGCCAGCCCTTCGCCGAGGGCATGCCGGCTCAGTTCGGGCAGCAGCCCTATGACGCTCAGCAGTACACGGGCGCGATGCCCGTGCAGGGGTATGACCCGAACGCGCAGCAGTACACCGGTGCGATGCCCGTGCAGGGGTATGACCCGAACGCGCAGCAGTACACCGGTGCGATGCCCGTGCAGGGGCAGCACTTCACGGGTGCCATGCCCAACCCCACGGCGCCCCCGGCCCCGCCCAGCGAAGTTGCCCTCTCGGCGTCCGCCCTCGGTAAGTCGGTCACGGCCCTCGCCAAGGGCAACACCGACGGCGCGATCGACGCGATCGTGGGTCGCAAGCACGTGTGGTGGATCGCCCTCGGGGCCGGTTCGCTGGTCGCCAGCCTGTACTCCGTGATGGCCCTCGCGCGCACGCACTCCTCGTTTTGGGAGATGCTGGTTCAGTACGTGCCCGACAGTGCGGCGATCAACATGGGTCGCAGTTTCCGCGATGACGACTATGGCTTGTTCGGCTTCGGCATGGGCGTGGGCATCGTCGCCATCGGCATCGTGCTCTGGGCCCTCTACTTCGCGATTCGGGCGGCCGGTGTGTACGGGGTCATGAAGGTCGGCGGAGCCCGGCTGCCGTGGATCGCGGCTGCCTCCGTCGCGGGTGTCGGCCAGCTGCCACTGGTCGCTGCCACGGCACTCTCCTTCGTGCTCACCGTGATTCCCGGCGGCGGCTTCGTAGAGGCCATGCAGTGGGTCATCATTCCGCTGATCCTCTTCGGCTGGCTCGCGAGCGAGCTGCTCACCTACGCGGGCATCAACCGGGTCGCGCAGTATTCGAAGCCCGTGCTGCTGCCCTACGCGGTGGTCAGCACCCTCAGCCAGTACGTGGGGCTGTTCCTCACGTTCCTGCTGCTGCTCAAGATCGGCGGCGAGATCATCGGTTCGTAAGAAACCGGTAGCCCGACCACGCGGCCCCCGCATCGCTTCGGCGAGTCGGGGGCCGCTTTCGTGGTGGGGCGCGAGGTCCGCAATAAACGGCAAACGCGCCGGAGCCAAAACCCCGGCGCGTCTGCCGTCACTCGCTCACTTCGAGCGATTTCCCCTGGGCGGCGCGTTCCCCTGCTGACGCAGAAGGCTCCCCGCTAGCCGCAGGCTCGAAGCGGCGAAAAGGTGAGGGCGGGCGAGTCATCCCCTGTCGCTCCGCCCTCGGGTGCGGCCCCGCCGAAGCGAACTCCGCACCTAGTGAATACTCTAATTCAGCAGTCACCAGGGCCCTAGCCATTTACCCCTCCTGCCGATGGGCAGAAGTATCCACTAGGGCCCTGACCTGCGCTCTTGTGTCAGACGTTGGGCACCTGCACGTCGCCCACCTGATTAAAGTTGCCGCATTTCGTGGCGAACGATTGCCCGCCTGCCGTGGTCTCCATGCTCGTCATGCGATTTTGCGCATCGAGCGTGAAGGCGATGGCCGTCATGTGCATGTCGCTCGCTCCCGCCGCCGCGAGTTGGTCGGCGTCCGCCGTGTACGTGGTGCCGTTGGCTCCCGGGGTGGCCTTGAAGTCCACCGACTTCAAGAAGTCGGGTACGCCCGCCCCCGCGGCCTCCTCGGCCGAAACCTGCGTAACACTCCACGGCTCATTGGCACTGCCCTTGGCGTACATCTTGCCGTTCGCCATCACGGTGACGGCCTCGCCGAGGGTGGTCTCCGTGATCGCAGCGGAGGGGTTGTTCACGTCGAACTTTGTCACCTTCATGATCATGGACTGGCCGTCGATGCTGCTCTCGCACTGGTAACTCGACACGCCCTCCATTCCCGTGGCGTACACCTGGAACGCCTTGACGGCGCCTCCCGCGGCGGGCGGCGCCGCGGTGGTGCTGCTCGGAGGGGGCGCGGGGGTGCTGCTCGGTGGGGGTCCGGGCGCGGCCGTGTCGGTCGTGCCCGTCGAATCGGTCGGGTCGGGGGTCGCGGCAGGGGTGCTCGCGGTGGTTTGGGGGCTGGACGCCGTGGTGGTGGCGCTGGTTGCCACACCCGACGTGGAAGGCGAGTCGGTCGCGGTGGCCGTGGTCGCGCTGGTCGTGGCCGCGAGGTTGGCGGGGGCGGGGCTTTCGCCGGAGCACGCCGCGAGCAGTGACACGGTCATGCCCACGACGCCGAGCGCCCCGAGGGGTGCCAGGTACTTTTTCATGGTGATTCAAACCCTTTGTGGAGGACGAGCACCGCGCAGCGGCGCTGCTGATATATCCACGCTACCTGAGGTGGGCCGAGGCTTCGACTTGGGATTTTTGAGGGGCCGCCCGGTGGTCGGCGGTCACTGCGTAGCCGCGTCGCCGACGGTCGAGCGGCGCACCACGAGTTCGGGCTTGAGCACGATGCGCTGCGGAGAGCGATCTTCGCGCGCCGTCTTGGTCTCGCGCAGTATCGCCTCGACGGCGTGCTGCGCGATCTTCTCGACGGGCTGGCGCACAGAACTGAGGGGCACCACCGTGGCGCTCGCGAACTCGATGTCGTCGTAGCCGATGATCGCGATGTCCTCGGGCACCCGCAGCGCGCCGAGCATCGTAAACGACTGCAGGAGGCCCACGCTCAGCAGGTCGTTGGTGGCGAAGATGCCGTCGGGTCGCCGCGCCTCGCCGCGGGCCACGATGCGTTCGCCGGCGGCGCGCCCCTGTAGCACCGTGAGGTCATCGGTCGCGATGACCTCGAGGGTCGCATCGGGAACCTCGGAGACGGCCTGGGCCGCCCCCTGGTAGCGGTCGGCCACCTGCTGCAATCGCATGGGGCCGCCCACGAACGCGATATTGCGCAGGCCGAGGCCCAGCAGGTGTTGAACGGCGAGGTAGCCGCCGTGAACGTCGTCGACAGCCACGGCCGAGAACTCGTTGTGCTTGTCGTCGCGGTCGATCAGCACGATCGGCAGGCCGCGGTCGCGCACATGGCGCAGTTCGGGCAGGGTTTCATCGAGGGGGGTGATCAGCAGGCCCGCGACGCGCTGCGCCTCGAACTGCTGCACCTGCCGCGCCTCGACGGCGTCGTCGTGGTCCGAACTCGCGATGAACACGTCGTAGCCGGCCTCGGCGGCGGCGCGGCAGCATTGCCTAGCCAGCTCGGAGAAGAAGGGGTTGGAGATGTCGAACAGCACGAGACCCAGGGTGGTGCTCGAGCCGCTGCGTAATTGTCGGGCCGCGTCGTTGCGAATGAAGCCGAGCTCGTGAATGGCCATGTGTACGCGCTCGCGGGTGGAGTCGCTGACGCGCTCGGGGTGGTTCAGCACGTTAGATACGGTGCCTATCGACACGCCCGCGAGCGCCGCGACATCCTTGACGCTCGCTCCGCCGGGGCCCTGGGTCATGTCGTGTACTCCTCCGCTACTTTGAGTTATCTGAGTGTACAAGGCTGGCTGAGGGTCATCGGGGTTGGGGGCCCATCCGGCCGGATGTGCCGCGGATTACGCTTCAGCTCACTCTGCGGATTCGGGCTCGACGTCGGGCACTTCGATGGGTTCGACGGCGTTGAAGTCTCCACAGGTCGCCTCGACGCGGCCCCCGGGGATGAAGGTGGAGTAGCTGATGAGGCGAAACTCGCTGTCGAGGGTGTACGTGGCGTCGCCTGGCTCGATGTTCGCTGAGAGCCGCGCGTCGTAGTCGGGGCTGAGCCTTTGGAGGTCAATGGCAGAGGTGCTGTAGGTCACGGTGTCGCCGTCGCGCGTCACCTTCCAGGTCGCCTTCTGCGCGTAGCTCGGCGCGAGGCCGTAGGACTTGTCGAGATCCCGCGCGGTCGTGAGGTACGTCGCGGTCCAGGGCCTGTCGTCTTGGCGCAGGTAGACGAAGTCGTCGGTTTGGATGCGTTCAAGGGTGTGGTCTGGGCTCGCGGAGAATGATCGCGTGATGGCCTCGCGGCCCCGGCCAACATGCTGGTTGTAGACCTCGTACGTCGCGGTCTGGGTGGTCGAGGGGTCGGCGTCGCTCCCGTCGCTGCGGTGCCCTGTGACCTGACAACGTAACTTGAATATGACCCCATTCCCCGCACATAGGCGTCGTAGTAGTTCGCCGGGGGAGCGATGGGGCTGCAGGCCGCGAGCGGCAGGGCGAGCGTCGCGCTGGCGAGAGCGGAGAGCAGAATTGAAGCATGACGGCGTGACAGTTGTGACATGGAACCCCCTGGTTTGTCCTTACTGCCCCATCGTGCCACGCGGGTGGAGGCGGCGGGGGGGAGGAGGGTCGCGTGCGTCCAATGGCAATAATTGGCAACTGCGTGCAATTCATGGCAACCGGATGCCAGAATGGGGTTATCGCATCGACGCGCAATCAGGAGAATCATGAGCACCCAGACCACCAAAGCGACCAGCACCGTAGACCTCACGGCCGCACCCTTCAACCTTCAGCCCGCCGACATCGAGTGGGTCAACCAGACCATCGACGGCATGACGCTCGACGAGAAGATCGGCCAGCTCTTCATCAACCTCAACACGAGCCTCGACCTCGATTACGTGCAAAACGTCGTCACCAAGTACCACGTGGGCGGCCTGCGCTACAACAATGGCACACCCGCCGACGTGCAGGCGCACATCCGCCACGCTCAGGAACACGCCAAGGTGCCGCTGCTCGTGGCCTCCAACCCCGAGGTCGGCGGCCAGGGCAGCTGCTGGGGCGGCACGCTGGTCGCGACCCACCTGCAGGCCGGTTCTACAGCGGACGCCTCGGTGGCCCGCGATCTGGGCCGCATCGGTGGCGCCGAGGCCGCCGCGGTCGGCTGCAACTGGGCCTTCGCGCCGATCGTGGACATCCACTACAACTGGCGCAACACGGTAATCTCGACCCGCGCCTTCGGCAACACCCCCGACATCGTGATCGAACGCGCCAACGCCATGTTCGAGGGGCTCAGCGAGGCGGGCCAGCTCGCCGCCATCAAGCATTTTCCCGGCGACGGCCTCGACGAGCGCGACCAGCACGTGGTCACCACCTGGAACACGCAGACCCGCGATGAGTGGGATGCCTCGTTCGGTCGCGTCTACCGCGAGATGATCGCGAGCGGAGTGCAGTCGATCATGATCGGCCACATCGGTGCCCCCCACCTCAGCCGCTCGATCAATCCCGACCTCACCGACGCCGACCTGCTGCCCGCGACGCTCTCGAAGGAACTCACGACGGGTCTACTGCGCGAAGAGCTCGGCTTCAACGGACTGATTCTCACCGATGCCTCCGTCATGGTGGGCTTCACGAGCGCGATGCCCCGCCGCGACGCCGTGCCCGCCGCTATCGCCGCGGGCTGCGACATGTTCCTGTTCTTCCGCACCGCCGAAGAAGACCTCAGGTACATGCGCGAGGGCATCGAGTCGGGCGTGGTCACCGAGCAGCGACTGCGCGACGCGCTCACGCGTATTCTCGGCCTCAAGGCCAGCATCGGCCTGCACCGCACGCCCCGCGAGCAGATCGTGCCCGGCCCCGAGGCACTCGAGATCATCGGCTGCGACGAGCACCTGGCGGCCGCCCGCCGCGCCGCCGAAGCGGCGGTCACGCTCGTGAAAGACACGGCCAACCGCCTGCCGCTTCGCCCCGAGACGCACAAGCGCGTGCGACTCTACTCGGTCACGGGCGACAAGGACTTTCACGGCGCCTCGGCCGACGAATTCATTCAGTTGGCCGAGCAGGCGCTCACGGCGCAGGGCTTCGAGGTGTCGCGCTTCGACGCGCCGCGCGGCTTCGACGGGCTCTCGCGCCTCACTGAAGAGGCGAACGAAAACTACCCCGAGCTCTACGACGCCGCCATTGTGTTCGCAAACGTGGTCGGCTTCGCGCAGGAGGGGGCCATCCGCATCAAGTGGGCCGGCGCGATGAGCGGCGAGATCCCCTGGTACCAGACCGAGGTGCCCACGGTGTTTGTCTCGCTCGCGCAGCCCAACCACCTGGTCGACGTGCCCATGGTGAAAACGGTGGTGCACGCACACAACCCGACCGCCGCGGGCGTCCAGGCTGCCGTCGACGCGATCACGGGTGCCATCGAGTTCCGGGGCACGTTCAACGAGAACGTGTGGTGCGATACCTTCGGCACGCGCATCTAGGCGTCACGAAAACACAGGATCACGGTAGGGTGGCCGTCGTCCTCACCGCGTTCACCCGTCGGCTCGAACCCGGCCCGCGCCCACGCGCGCTGGCCCCGGGAGTTGCGCTCGGCGGGGTCCGCGGTGACGTGGCGCCACCCCCGCGCCGTGAGGTCGCGCGCGAGGGCGCGGGCGACGCGCGGGCCGAGACCGCGGCCCTGGGCCTCGGCGGCCATGAACATGTCGAGGCCGCGCGCGTCGTCGTCCTGCCAGGCCTGCAGGTACCCGCGCGGAACCCCGTGCTCCTCGATCACGTACGAGGCCACGGCGGGGGCGCGTGCCCCCGTGTAGTCGGCGCGCACCTCGTCGAGCGTGAGCGGGCGGCCCGCCCAGTGCTCGTGCACTGCGGGGTCATCGGTCCAGGCGCGAATCAGGTGCGCGTCGGCCGCGGTCGCGAGCCGCAAGGCGAGGTCGTCGCCGACGGCGAGGCGCGAGGGGAAGGTGAGCAGAGTCAAGGTCAGGTCGATGCGGTCGAACTAATTGAGCTGGTCGCCGGTGGGCACCGCAAGGGGCAGGGACGAGTTGTAGTGCCCGCAGCGCACCAGCGCATAACTGCTTGCGTATTGGTAGTCCATAGTGGCGATTCGTAAGTCGTCATCGAGGCTCAGCGTGAGCGTATAGTCGACGGGCTTCGCGGTCGAACCCTCGACGGGTAAGGTTGTGCCCTGGGCTTGATAGAAGATGGTCCCGTCGCGCTGCGTCGCCGTCCAAGTGGTGTCTTGGAGGTCAGTGGACACGGTTAAGTAATTGACCCACAAGTGCGCCGAATTGAACTCGCGTTCAATTTTCGTCCAATGGTTCTCAAATTTGAAGTACATGTCATTGCCAAAGTCGATGCCCGTGTCTTCCTCGGGCCCGTCTTCAGCGGTGTATTGCCACATCACGATGGCGCTCTGCGGGGCGGCGACGGCGTACTGGTCGACATAGAGAGTGACGTTGGACCTACCGCTGCTGAAACTCGTGCAGCGAAAGTTCTGCACCGCGGCCATGACCTTCTGGTTCGCGGCGAAGAGGTCGATCTTGCCGTTCACGAGCACGCCCGCGGGCAGGTCTGCCGTCGCCGCGGGGCTCTCCGCGCCTGTCGTAAGGGGGGACGCCCCGGTGTCTGGGTCGGTTGCGTCGCTCGCGCTGGCGTCGGTGGTGGCGCTGGCGTCTGTGCTCGGGCTGGCCTCGGTGGTGGCCCCGCTCGGGCCGGCCTCGGTGGTGGCCTCGCTCGTTGCGGGCGCGCCGGTGGCGTCGCCGCCCTGGGCAGTGCTCTGGCTGTCACCAGGACCGGGTAGCGAGGTGCACCCGGAGAGCGCGAGAGCAAGCGCGGTGGCCGCGCCCAGCAGTGCAGCGCGGCCATGCGCTGGTTGATTCCACATTGATTTGTACCCCTGACACGTGAAAATTGAGCGGTTGCCGATATTGGCCCATCCACTTTAACGGTTGACGCGGCGGCCTCGCGGTTATGGCGCCACGTAGGATGGCAGTCGCCAATTCGCTGAACGAGGAGCCCCACATGTCGTCACACGACGAGTTTTATCAGCATGGACTGCGCCGACTGGTCGCGCGCGACCCCGAAGAATCGCACCGCGTCTCGTCACCCCTTGAACTGTTCTACGACCTCACCGTGGTGGCCGCCTTCGGCGTGGCGGGCAGCGAACTCGCTCACGCCGTGGTGCATGGCCACGCCGTGCAGGGAGTGATCGCCTTCGCGCTCGCGATGTTCGCGATCATCTGGGCCTGGACCCACTACTCGTGGTTCGCCTCGGCGTTCGACAATGACGATTGGCTGTTTCGCGTGCTCACGCTCGTGCAGATGGCGGGCGTCATCATTCTCGCGATCGGCCTGGGGCCTATGTTCGCTGGGCTCACCGAGGGCGGTGGGCTGAACGTCGCGGTCATGGTCGCGGGCTACGTCGTGATGCGGCTCGCGCTCGTGGGCAAGTGGTTACGAGCCGGAGCGCATGACCCGCGCTACGCCGTTCTCGCGCGGGCGAGCGCCGTGGCCATCGTGATTCAGCAGGTGTTCTGGGTCCTCGTTCCCGTGGTGGCGGCGCATGCCGCCCTGCCCGTGGTGGCGGCTCTGCTGGTCGTGTTGGTCGTGCTGGAGCTGTGCGGGCCTCCGTTCGCACAGAACTATTCGGTGCGCCGCACGGGGCGCGAGATTCCCTGGCATCCGCATCACATCGCCGAGCGGTATAGCCTGCTCGGCATCATTACGGTGGGCGAGACGGTCATCGGTACCCTCGCCGCGGCGCAGCAGATCACGGCGGGTCACGGGTGGGATTTCAACGGGGTGGCGGTGATCGCGGTGGGCGTCGTGATGTCATTCGCCCTGTGGTGGGCGTTCTTCATGCTGCCCTCGGCGCCAGTGCTGGGGCGGCGACGGTCGATAGCGGTGCAGTGGTCGTACCTGCACATGCTGGTGTTCGCCGCCATCGCCGCGGTGGGGGCCGGCCTGCACACGATCGGCTACGCATTCGACGCCGAGGCGCACGCCTCGACGCTGCTCATCACCACCGCCGTTGCGGTTCCCGTGCTGGTGTTCAAGGTGGGGTTGACCCTCGTGCAGCGCACATTGGTGGGAGCCGTACCGGTCTCTGTCATCCACTTGGTGCCCTACCTGGCACCGCTTGCCGGTATCGGCGCGGCCGCCGCCCACCTGCCGCTATGGCTGTGTCTGCTGCTGGTGCTGGCCTCGCCGGTGACGATCGTTATTGCATACGAGGCGGGGGATTGGCGCACGCTATCGGCACTCCTGAGGGGCGCGCTGGAGCGACTGTAGGCCCGCCCTACCAGCCACGTGTAGCCATCGCCCTGGTGGCCGGGGGAGGAACCTCATTTCGAGTTGCGAAGTGAGAATTGCAGGAGCACCATTGTACTAGCAGATAACTGTTACCCATTTAACAGTTGATTGGTAGTGATGTGCGATGACCAGCATCAAGAGGCTTCCCCTCTCCGCCGTTTCACACGGAATCTTGACGCTCATTGAGCCCCGCGACTCCCGCCCAGCCCTCGCTGGCCGCCTGGACCTCGGTGCCAGCGCCCGCCATGGTTGCGCCGTACTCGGCGCGCAGCTGGTCCGCCTGGGCGACCGGCTCCAGCTGATCGAGGCCCTCGACGACGCGCCGCCGGCTACCGAGCGCGCGCTGCCACCGCGGGCGCCGGAGCGTCCGACCCTCGCGCACCGCCTGCACCTGTGGGCATTCGGGGTGCTCGTGGCCGCCGCCGAGCGCTCGCCGCGGTCGGTAGGTCGCGAATTCCAGCGCATCGACCTGCTGCTGAGCCAGGCGGAGGGGCAGCACGAGGATCGCTCCGGCGGCGACCTAGCCCGCTAGGGCTACGAAGTTTTTCACTCGCGTCGTTGACTTCGGCGGGCGTGCAGTGCACACTAATTGAAACCTTTCAAATCGTGTGCATCGAAGCGCGCCCCGATTCAAGGATGAATCCGCATCATGTCAACGCAAGCCCCCGCCATCGACCTCGTCGTGCGCAAGAACGCCCTTAAAACCGCGTTCATCAGCGGCATGGCCTCCTACCTCGACGCAGCCGCCATCGTCTCGACGGGCACCGCGCTCGTGCTGTTTCAGGAGCCACTGGGCATCAGCGACGCGCAGATCGGCCAGCTCTCGGCGCTCCTCACCGTCATGATCGCCGTGGGCGCGTTCACGGGCGGTCGCCTCGGCGACGCCTACGGCCGCCGCCGCGTCTTCACTGTCACGATGGTGCTGCTGCTGCTGCTCGGAGCGGCGCTGCTCACGGTCGCCCCGAACCTCCTGTTGCTCTACGTGGGCATCGCCCTCCTGGGTTTCGCGAGCGGCGCCGACCTACCCGTCTCGATGGCGATGATCGCCGAGTCGTCTCCCGAGCAGATCCGCGGCAAGATGATCTCGATCTCGCACGGCCTGTGGATGATCGCCATCGTCGTCGTCATGGTGCTCGGCATCGTAGTCGGCGGGCAGGGCGCCACGGGCGCTCGCATTCTTTACGCACATATCGCGATAGTCGCCGTGATCGTGCTGGCGCTGCGCTTCCGTCTCCCCGAATCCGCGCAGTGGCAGGCCTTGAAAGACCAGGCGACGTCGGGCCAGGGCGGCGCGAGCGAGGCCCTCAGCTGGAGCGGCGTCAAGCAGCTCTTCACGGGCCGTTACGCGAAGCCGCTCCTCGCCACCGGCCTGTTCTACGCCATCGCTAATATCGCCGCCAACACGAACGGGCAATTCTCGACCTACATCTACGTGAACGTGGCAGGCTCCGACGTCGCCACGGCCTCCACGATGGGCCTGCTGGGCTTCGGCGCCTCGTTTATTGGCATGATCATCATGTTCAGGTTCGTCGATTCGCGCCGCCGCATGGTCGCCTTCGCGGCGTGCTCGGTGCTCGTCACCGTCGCGACGGCCCTGCCACTGATCTTCGGTTTCAGCGTCGCGGCCCTCGCGATCGGCGGCGTGATCGGCGCCATCGGCGGTGCCATGGCAGGCGAGCCCATGTACAAGGTGTGGAGCCAAGAGCTGTTCCCGACCGCGGTGCGCACCACGGCCCAGGGCACCACGATCGCGTTCACCCGGCTCGTGGCGGCGGCAGTCGCGCTGGTGACGCCCCAGATCTTGAACTACGGCCCGCAGGTCATGTACGGGTTCTTGATCGCCACCGTTGCGATCTCGTGCCTGCTGGGCATCTTATGGATCGCGCGCGTGCCGCGGGCCGATGAGCCGGACGCCGCGGACCTCCCCGGCACCGCAACCCCCGTTCCAGCGGCCCCCGTTCCAGCGGCCCCCGCGAAGGCATAGCGACCGCACCGGTACCTGCCCCCGAAACCGCCCCGAAACCATACAGCCACCCGCACGCTTCAGGAGACCTCTATGACCCGCCTCATCGCCGCAGACGACTTCCACGACGGCGCGCCCCTGCTGCGCAGCCCCGTCTTCACCCTCGATCAGCCGAGCGAAAACCTCACCCGCGCCGTGCTCGAAGCCACGGCCCTCGCCCTGTACGAACCCGAGGTCAACGGCCGGCCCGCGACCGACACCGTGTTCAACCCCGGCTGGGATTCGTATGAGTTTCGCGTGCGGTTGCAGTCGTTCGACGTCACGCACCTGCTCAGCACCGAGACCAGCACCGAGACCACTGCCGGCGCGGGCCACCGCATCGGGGCTCGCCTCGGCAACGGCTGGGCGCACGGACGCCTCGGGTTCCTGGCGGGCGGCGGCAAGTTCTACACCGACGAGCCGGCCTTCTACGCGCGGCTCACCCTCACGTTCGCGGACGGCGCCCAACAGATCGTCGAAACCGATGAAACCTGGGAGGCCCACGCGAGCGACACCACCGACAACCAGATCTACGACGGCCAAACCATCGACGCGCGCAGGCGACTGCCCGGGTGGTCCACGGCGGCCGACGCGTCAACGGGGTGGACGGGCGTCCACACGAAAGTATTCGACGAGGCCAAACTGTTCGCGCAGGCAGAACTCGAGGTGCCGCCCGTGCGGCGCATCGAGGCCGTGACCGCCCGAGAGATCATGACGACCCCGAGCGGCAAGACCGTGCTCGACTTCGGCCAGAACCTCGTCGGCTGGTGCCGCTTCACGGTGCCCGCGGGCGCGGCCACGGCCGGCCACGAAATTGTGCTGCGGCACGCCGAGGTGCTGGAGGCGGGCGAGCTCGGCGTGCGGCCCCTGCGCACTGCCGACTGCACCGATCGCTTCGTCCTGAGCGGGGGCGAAGACTTTTTCGAGCCGACGCTCACGTTCCACGGGTTCCGCTACGCCGAGGTGACCGGGTGGCCCGGAGAGTTGGGCCTGGGCGATATTGAGGCGGTCGTGGTGCACTCCGACATGCGCCGCACCGGTACGTTTGAATGCTCGGACGAGCTCGTGAACCAGCTGCACCGCAATATCGTGTGGGGGCTGCGCGGCAACTTTCTTGACGTGCCCACCGACTGCCCGCAGCGCGACGAGCGCCTCGGCTGGACGGGCGACATCGCGGTGTTTGCGCCCACGGCGGCATACCTGTATGACGTGCGGGGGTTCCTCGGGAACTGGCTCGCAAATCTCGCGGCCGAGCAGGCGGACGCCGACGGCTTCGTGGCGGCGGTCGTGCCCGATGTCTTGAAGTTCATGCCGACCCCCGAGGACTTTCCCGAGCTCGACACGACCGCCATCTGGTCTGACGCGAGCGTGTGGGTGACGCTCGAGCTCTACCGCACCTACGGCGATGCGGCCCTGCTCGCCCGCCAGTTCGACTCGATGGCTGCGCACGTGCGGCGAGTCGTCTCGAAGCTCTCGCCGAGCGGGCTGTGGGACGCCGATTTTCAGTTCGGTGACTGGCTCGACCCCGACGCCTCGCCGCACAACCCGGCCGATGCGAAGGCCGACAAGGGAGTCGTCGCGACGGCCTGCCTCGTGCGCAGCGCCCGGGAGGTCTCCGAGGCCGCTGAGATTTTGGGCCTGAAGGCCGAGGCCGCCGAGTTCAGCGAGATCGCCGACGTCGCGCGCGCCAACTTTCTCGCGAACTACGTCGACGCCGAGGGTCGCGTGCGCTCCGACTGCGCCACGGTGTACGCTCTCGCGATTCATTTCGACATCGTGGACTCCGCCCACGAGCCGCAGCGCCGCGCCTTCGCGGGCCAGCGCCTTGCCGAGATCGTTGCCGAGCGCAACTATCGCGTCTCGACCGGCTTCGCGGGCACGCCCTATGTCACATGGGCGCTCAGCGCGACGGGGCACGTGGACGCCGCATATCGCCTGCTGCTCGAACGCGAGTGCCCGTCGTGGCTGTACCCCGTCACGATGGGCGCGACCACGGTGTGGGAGCGCTGGGATTCGATGCTCCCCGACGGCAGCATCAACCCCGGCGAGATGACCAGCTTTAACCACTACGCACTCGGCGCGGTCGCCGACTGGCTGCACAAGGTGGTCGGGGGCCTCAGTGCCAGCGCGCCCGGCTACGCGTCCGTTCGCATCGCCCCGCAGGTGGGCGGGGGGCTGACGTGGGCCGCCACGAGCCTCGACACCGCGCACGGCGTTATTTCGGTGCGGTGGGACCTCGACGGCGACCGCTTCACGCTCACGTGCGACGTGCCCGCGGGTGTTACGGCCGAGGTGATGTTGCCGGACGCCACGGCGCGCACCGTGGGCACCGGAGCGCACCGATTCGAGAGCCCCGTGCCGGTGGCATAGGCACAGTACAGCGCACATTTGCATATGTGTTGGTACTATGATGGGGCGCGTCGCGTTTGCGACGCGCCCCATCTGCGCAGTGCTGCGCAGTGCTGCGCAGGGGCCGACGAGGAGCGACGGGCGGGCGTCATGAACTTTCACTCAAAGGCAAAATCGAGGTCGCACATGGCCGCGGCTGCGACCGTGATGGCGGCGAGCCTGGGCCTCGCGGGGTGCAGCGACGCGGCAAACGAATCGCCTGGCACTGCGGCCGACGACGTGAGCATCGCCCAGGTCGCAGGGTATTACGCCGCCGATTTGCAGGCCGCCGAGCGGGTGGCCATCTCCGCGACGGGCACCAGCGCCGCGGCCTCGCCCTCGTACCACTACGCGGGCCTGCGCGGGCAGTACGAGGCCGACGCCGCCGCGGTGAACGCCTCCAGTGCTGTGCGCATGAGCGAATCCACGGTGACGGTGCGGGGTTTTCAGAAGGTAGGCGACGAGGCGGCGGGTCTCGTCGCCGACATCGAGTTGCAGTTCGACCGCACCTATGTCGCGGCCGATGCCGCCACGTCGGCGGAGTCGGTCGAATCGGGAGAGGTCATCACGCATCGCGTCGTGATCAACCCGAACACGGCGCAGATCGTCTCGGTCGAAAAGCACGACACCGAGTGGCTTCACAGCCAGCACCCCGACGGCGAGGCCACCCTGGGGCCACAACCCCTCATCCCGACGCCCACCTCCACGCCGTAGCGGAGGCCGGGCGGCCTAAGCCCAGGCCACCACGAGGCAGGCCGCGACAAAGACGACCTGCAGCGCAGTGCGCTGCGACAAGGGCGTCACACGGAGTCCGGGCCGCGCGGGGGCCCGGGCCGCGTACACATTCGCGGGAAACACCGCGAGCAGTAGCACGGCAAGTGCGACGCCCGCGAGGGTGCGGGTCTGCGGAATCAGGACCCCAACTGCCCCCGCGGCCTCCGCAACACCAGAGATCGCGACGAGGAGCCCGGGACGCGGCAAGTGTGGAGGCACCATCCATTCCATGGCGGTTCTCCGCGCGGGGTTCAGCCGCGCAGAAGCGGTAAAGAGGAACATCGCCGCGACGCCAATGGCTAGGCAGTTAACCAAGTCGGCCAGGGGCGCAACGGCCAGGCCGACGAGTCGAGCGAGCAGGGTGACCGCGACGAGCACCAGGAGTGGAACCATGATGAATCACCTGCGCCTTCGGGTTGCGTGACGAATTGCAACCCTCCGCGAACGGGCCTCGAGCCCGCAGGCTGGGACTTTCACGCTAGGTCGCCGTGCTCACCACGTCAATGGTTCGCCTGACCGCATGGTCATGCCCAACTTCACCTAGGCAGGGGCCGGACGCCGGGTGGCCGGGTATTCGGGCCACCCGCGCGTCCGGTCGCAGGGAATTGGTGGCTAGTTGCCGCGCGCCGCGATACCAAATGTCTCGCGGATCCGGTCACCGAGCGATTCGCCGAGAGTGAGCGAAAACGCGGAGGTGAAGTGATGCGAGTCGAAGCGCGTGATGAGGCCGCCGATCACGGCGTGGCAGCGGCCGTCGTCGGTGCAGAGCATGTCGGTCATGTCGATGACGGGCGCGCCCGTCTCTCGGGCGGCAAGCACCATGGGGTCGAAATAGTCGACGAGCAGGGTCTTGTCGCGCGGCGCCCAGCAGGGGTCGTATGCGCCGCCCGACTTCTCGACGCACTCGGGCAGCGAATCGGTGAAGTTGGGGGCGTCGCGCAGCACGGCGACGGCCAGACCCGCGGCCTTCAGCTCGGTCAACACGCCGCTGGCCTCAGGGGTGGTCATGGGCTTGATGCCCTGCTCGGCGTTGGTGCCGCCGTACGCGATGGTGAAGTTGGAGTACACCACGCCCGCGAGGCTGGGCTGCGCGAGCAGGTCTTTCGTGACGGCCTTGCCCCACGCGGCGCAGGTTTCGGCCTCGGCCCGCGACATGAACGTGGGGGCGAGTCCGTCGGCGCCGAGGCCAGGGCAGAACGCCTTGAAGTAGGTGCGAATGCGCAGGTCGTGTTTTTCGGCGTAGGGGATCAGCCCCTCGAGCCACATGGCCGCGTGGGAGTCGCCGACGAGGGCGATCGTGGGGGCGTCTGCCGCGGTCGAGCCGAAGTCGCACGTGACGACCTCGCTCTTGCTGCTGATTTGCTTGCAGCGGTCGTCTTCCTTTACACCCGTGCCGATGTCGTGGATCGCGAGCTGGGGGTCGGTCTGGTCTGTGGTGGCGAACGGCTCGGCACATTCGCTGGCGTTCGCCATCGCGCGCGCACCGATGCAGGGGTCGGCGCTCTTGACCGCCTCGGTCACCTGGGTGACGGCGGTTTCGAGGCGTGCCGTGTCGTTCTTTTCGAGGCTCATGACTCCGCACGCGGCGAGCAGTGAGGGCAACAGTAGCAGGGCGTAAACCATGCGCATTCTCTCGAAGGTGGGCAGTTTGAGCGTCGTGGTTTCGATGCAACGGCGCGAGAAGGCGCTGAGGCCGACCGTAAGGGCAATGACCGCGAGCGAGACGAGCACGGGGTTGGTGACGTGGGGGGCGATGGCCGCGGGAAGAATCATGTGCACGGGCACGTGCCATAGGTAGAGGGCGTAGGAGTGGTCGCCGACCCATTGCACGGGGCGTGCGCGCAGTAGCGGTGCGGCAGACCAGCGGGCGACGGTCATGCCCGCCCAGATGACGGAGGCGGTGCCGAGCACCGGCACGAGCGCCATGACTCCGGGGAACGGGGTGGCTTTCGAGCACAGCACGCAGGCCGTGACGATGGCCGCGAGGCCCAGCCACGAAAGGAGGGTGCGGCTGGTGTCGTTGAGGCGTGGCGAATTGCGGGTGCGCTCGACGCCCCAGACGACGAGGCCGCCGACGCCGAACTCCCAGGCGCGGGCGAAGGTGTCGAAGTAGGCGCGCGCGATGCCCTGGCTGACGAGCATTTGCGAGTAGATGAACGAGGTCACCGTCACGAGGGCAACCAACGTCAGCAGCGCGGCGTCCCGCCCCGCCACCCCGCGCCCACGCGCGAAAACCAGCGCGAGCACCATGATGAGCGGGAACACGACGTACAGCTGTTCTTCGACGGAAAGCGACCAGTAGTGCTGCACCATCGAGGCTTCGGCCTGTGATTTGAGGTAGTCGACCTGGTTGGCGGCGAGCAGCCAGTTCTGCACGTGCAGCATCGACGCCGCGATTTGTTCGTACCACGTGGTGACGACCGTGCGGGGGAGCCAGATCAGGGCGGCGGCGAGAGAGGTGAGCAGCACGAAGATGCTCGCCGGCAGCAGGCGGCGGATGCGGCGCGCCCAGAAGCGCAGCAGCATGCGAGGGCTGGCGTCGTGGCGCATTTCGCGGACGAGGTGCCCGATAATGAGATAACCGCTGATCACAAAGAAGACATCGACGCCGACGAAGCCGCCGGGCAGAGCCGCGGGCCAGAAGTGGTACACGATGACTGAGAGTACGGCGAGCGTGCGCAGTGCCTGCACTTCGAGCAGGGTGCCGCGCTTCGCGTCCGCGGCGGGGGCGCGAAGTCGATTTTCAGAAGTGGTAGTCATTCTGAGACCTCTCAGCACGCGTGAAGTCTGGCGCAATGATGGCCATTGCCATCAATCCTACGGGCCTATCCAGCGGCGCACATGTTCAAAATCTTCAAGTAAACTCGCCAATAAGCCCAGGTTGAGTTGGTATGTGACCCTGACCAGCGTTTTCTCAGTCGAGTAAACTTCATAACTAATAGCGCTGAGTAGTCGAATATGACGCTAAGTAGTGCTATGGCTTTGGGGTGCCCATGAGTGCAGAATTGTCAAATTTTCGGATGCTCCGGTGGCCCGTTGTCGCGTGCTCGGCGCACCCCATCGTAAGTGCCGGTACGCACTAATGGTTTTAGGCAGCGGCCCGAACGATATGCCATCGGCTAGCCGCGGTGGTCGTGTGCGGTGCGCGGCTCGCGGGGGCGGGCAGTAAAGGGGGCGGATGCGCGGTTCCCCTCCTCCGCGCGTCCGCCCCGGCTCGTGGGCAAGCGAATGCCTACCCGTAGATGGTCTCCAGATCGCCCGTGCCGGGCAGGCTGATGCTCTTGATCCGGTTGTAATTACCGCACGACAGTGCATACGTCGTGCGCAGGGGCAGCGTCGAGATGCTCGCGGCATTGGAGGTCACGCGGGTCGCTGCGAAGTGGCCTGAACTCGTAAAGGTGAACGATCCGGTCAGGGTGAGCCGTGGCCCGAGGCCCGTCAGCAGGGCGGTGGGGTTGTTCGGGTAGGGGTACGCCGCCTCGCCGGGAGCGGGCTTGGCGAGCGCGGCCTCGGAGGGGAGCAGCCTCGCGAATGACACGCGGGTAGCGGCATTGGTCATGTCGGCCGTCAGGATATTCGTGTCCCCGGAGGGGGTTACCTTAAATTGCGCGGAGTCGTCGAGCCAGGCGAAGGAGGTGTCGATCCATTCCTCGGGCGTGAACGCGGCCTTGCCGCTCGCGAACCGACCCTGTGCCCCCTCGACGAAGTGCTGCTGGTTGCCCCAATACGAACTGCGGGTTTCTCCGTTGCGAGTCACCGTGCGCTTGTAGGTGGCGAGGCTGGGGTCGGCGATGTCAAAGTTGCTGACGCGAAGCGCGATTCGAACGTCGCCCGCGGCTGGTTCGCTGCGCTCGGTGCACGTGAAGCCGGAGACCTCGGCCACGCTGGCTCGGTATAGGCCCTTGAACTCTGCGCCCGTGAGCGTGGTCTTCGCCGCGAGCGGGTTCTCTCGCAAACTGGTGCAGCCCGTGAGCGCGAGCGAGGCGACTACTGCGACCGTCATGGCGACCGCCCTGGCCCTGCTGAACTTGGTGCCCATTGTGTTCTCCCACGATGTGGTCCGACGCCCCCGTGCTCGCCGGACGCCATCAGGGTACGCGCGAGCCGAGGCGAACCGCGATGGGCACAACTGCCCCGTGCGGGCTAGACGCGCGAGTCGCCGCTCGGCACGACGGTCTCGGGCAGGGTGTTGCTCGGGGCGCTAATGGGTTGCACGCGATTGTAGGAGTCGCAGGTCTCGCGCCGGTCGAGCACCACCAGTTGTTCGAGTTCTTGGGGCACCTTCGTGACGGTCAAACTCTGTGCCGCGAGGTGGCCGCGGCTGTCGAGGTTGATCGTCGCGGTGACGTCGATGGACGAGTTCAGCGCCCGCTGTATTTCTGGGGTGGAGGCGCGCGGACTGCCGTCAATCAAGACCGCCTCGATGAGGGCTTCGCGGTTGATCGGCGTGGCGCTGGTCGCCGACAGCGTGGTTGTGCCTTCAAGTTGAGTGACCGTGAACGTGAGGTTGTTGGCGATCCAGTTGAAGCGATCGCTGGTGACGCGGTCGTCCACGAAACTCGTCGGGTACAGGCCAAAGTCGCCATTGGGAGCCTCTCGGTACGCGCGGCCCCCTACCCAATACGACGTCACGGTGTGCGAGAGGTAGTCTTCGACCCACTCATACGAGCCGCTCGACGGATTCGACTTCGAGTAGTTGGAGACGGTGACATCGAAGTCGGTGCCGGCGGCCTTGGGCGCCGTCGTGACGGTGCAGTGATAGCCGGTCACGTCTGTGAAACTCTCGCGCAAGATCGACTTCGCGTCGGCGCCGGAGAGGCTGGGTTGCCGGAGTCGTTCGTCGGGGGCGTGCAAGGGCGTGCACGCCGCGAGCACGGAGAGCGACACGAGGGCTGCCGCTGCGACGGTTGCGACGCGGGCGCGGCGAATCGGGGAGGACATGCTTCGGCGAACTTTCTGGCGATGGGGGCGCGCCTTGCGGCGGCGTCTCACTCAGCATCGTAACGGCCAGCTGCAAATCTGCTCCACTTAAGACGCGCGGCGTCGGCCTGGGCCGCGCGCGGTGGTGCCTGCTTGACGAGCCGCGGCGCCCGTGATTAAATCGTTTCAATACCGCGATCCGAAGGTTGCCGCGACGCCCACAGGCGCCGCCACACGACCAGACGCGCAGTCAACGAAGACAGCAGGAGAATCATGAACCCCGCACAGGGCACGAAAGCGGCGTGGAGGGCCACAGTCGCCGTCGCCATGTCGAACTACATCGAAGCCGGCGCCATTATCGCCCTCGCCACCTCACTGAGCCTCTGGCAGGACCAGTTCGGATTCACCGACGGCACCACCGGAATCATCGCCGCTCTTAGCGCCAATGCCTTCGGAGCGGCCATCGGTGCCGCCGTAGGTGGCCCCCTCTGCGACCGCTACGGCCGCAAGTTCATTTACACCTACGACCTGCTTCTTTTCATCGCAGGCGCGCTCATTGTGGCGCTCACACCCGGTGTGCCGCTGCTTATCGTCGGCGTTGTCGCCATGGGCATCGCCGTCGGGGCGGGCGTCACCGCCTCCTGGACCTACATCGCCGAACAAGCCCCCTCGCGGGAACGCGCCGCACACGTCGGAATGGCACAACTTGCCTGGTCAGTCGGCCCCATGATCGGATTCCTGCTCGCCTTTCTGGTCGAACCCCTCGGCCTGCTCGGCAGCCGCCTCATCTTCGTCCACCTCGCCGTCATCGCGTTCATCACCTGGTGGGTGCGCCGCGGGCTGAAAGAATCCGGCCCCTGGAAGGAACGCCACGACGCCCAGCAACGTGGAGAGATCGAACGCGGCGGCCTTCTCGACGGCGTCGTGCACCTTCTCAAAGACCGCCGCAACGTTGGACCCCTGCTCCTGCTCGTCGGCGTCTACGGCCTCTGGAACCTCGTCGCTGGCCAGTCTGGCATCTTCCAGCCTCGCGTCTACGAGGCCGCTGGCCTCACCAACCCCAGCCACCAAAACCTGCTCCAGGTCTTCGTCTGGGGCATGACCGTCGTGGGCACCTACTTCGGCTTCATGCGATTCGCGGACCGCGTCAGCCGTCGCGCCCTCTACGTCTTCGGCGCCGCCCTCGGCATCATCGGCTGGATTATCCTCATCTGGGCACCGCCCGGCGCCGCCTCACTCTGGGCATTCGCCATCCTCTGGGGCATATCGTCCGGACTAGGCGCCCAGGCATTCTACGGTCTCTGGACCGCCGAACTGTTCCCCACCCGCTATCGCGCTAGCGCCCAAGGTTTCCTGTTCATGATCGCGCGCGTCGGCGTCGGCTTGCTCTCGTCCGTGTTCCCCGTGCTGCTCACCTCGTGGGGCCTCAGCAACGTTGGCATTCTCCTTGTGGCACTCCTTCTTGCCGCCCTCGTCATCGGCGGCATCTGGGCACCACGCACCGAAGGCAAGACCCTGGAAGAGATCGAATACGAACGCTACGGCACCGTTAACGGTGTCCTCGCAGCCGGACGCCCCGGTGGCGCCGTGACAGCGCACACCACCTCGGAACAGGGCACGAAATGACCCACCGCACTCCGCAGGTTCCCACCCACCGCACCCTGTTCAGCTTCCGCGTGCGACCCGACCTCCTCGACGAGTACGAACGCGACCACGCGGCCGTGTGGCCCGAGATGCTCGCGGCACTCGCCGAAAGCGGTTGGCGAAATTACTCCCTGTTTTCTCGCGGAGACGGAGAAATCATCGGCTACTTCGAATCAGACGACCCCGACCACGCCCAGCGGGCCATGAACGCGCTCGACGTCAACACCCGCTGGCAAGCCGCCATGGAGCGCTACTTCGACGGGCGCGGCCCCGCCGCCTCCCTGAACGCCCTCGCCCCCATCTTTCACCTCGAAACCCAACTCGACCAGGCCCATAACACAGCCAGCGCCCCGGCCAGGGAGGGCATCGCTGCCCACCCGGCGCCCTAGGCGTCCGCAACCGACCCCCAACACGCAAGGAATCACGATGACCACCTTCACTGACATCACAGCCACCCTCGCCCGACAGGCGATCGAACTGCCCAGCTGGGCGTTCGGCAACTCCGGAACCCGCTTTCGCGTGTTCGGCTCGCCCGGCACGGCCCGCACCGTTAAAGAAAAGATCAGCGACGCCGCACAGGTGCACAAGTACACGGGCCTCGCGCCGAGCGTGGCCCTGCATATTCCGTGGGACAAGGTGGACGACTATGACGACCTGCGCTCCTTCGCGAGCGAGCAGGGCGTCGCGCTCGGCACCATCAACTCCAATACGTTTCAAGACGAAGAGTACAAGTTCGGTTCGCTCTGCCACCCCGACGCCAAGGTGCGCCAGCGCGCCATCGACCACCACTTCACGTGCATCGACATCATGCACGCGACCGGCAGCCGCGACCTCAAGATCTGGCTCGCCGACGGGTCCAATTACCCCGGGCAGCAAGACATGCGCAGCCGCCAAGATCATCTCGCCGATTCGCTCGCCAAAATCTATGCGCGCCTCGGCGACGACCAGCGCCTCGTGCTCGAGTACAAATTCTTCGAACCCGCGTTCTACCACACCGACGTACCCGACTGGGGCACCTCCTACGCGCAGGTCGTAGCCCTCGGCGAGCGCGCCCTCGTGTGCCTCGACACGGGCCACCACGCTCCCGGCACCAACATCGAGTTCATTGTCATGCAGCTCTTGCGTCTCGGCCGACTCGGTAGCTTCGACTTCAACTCGCGGTTCTACGCCGACGACGACCTCATCGTCGGCGCGGCCGACCCGTTCCAGCTGTTTCGCATCGTCGCCGAGGTGGTGCGCGGCGGCGGCCTCGACGCCGATTCGCCCGTCGCGTTCATGCTCGACCAGTGCCACAACGTCGAGGCCAAGATTCCCGGGCAGATCCGCAGCGTTCTCAACGTGCAAGAAATGACCGCGCGCGCCCTGCTGCTCGACCGCGCGGCGCTCACCACGGCACAAGAGGCGGGCGACGTGCTCGGCGCGCACCAGATTTTCATGGACGCGTTCTACACCGACGTGCGACCCCACCTCGCCGCCTGGCGCGCCGAGCGCGGCCTCGCCGCCGACCCGCTTGCCGCGTTCGCCGCGAGCGGCTACCAGCAGCAGATCGAGGTGGAGCGCGCGGGCGGCGTGCAGGCAGGCTGGGGCGCGTAACCGTGAGCCCGCACGAGCCAGTCGCCACCCGAGACCTCACCCTTGCGGGGCCCCACGGGCCCCTGCCGGTGCGGCTCTACCAGTCCCTGCCTACGCAACAGACCAGGTCGGACGCCCCGGTGGCCCGTACCCCCGTCGGCCTCGTCTGGTGCCACGGCGGCGCGTTCGTGCACGGCGACCTCGACATGCCCGAGGGCGACTGGGTGGCTCGCTCGCTCGCGGCCCGCGGCATCACCGTGCTTAGCGTCGACTACCACCTGGTGCCTCGCCACGCCGCCGAGGGCCTGCCCACCGGCGTCGCCGGAACCCCCGATGACGTGCGGTTTCCCGTGCCCAGTCACGATGTTGAGTTCGCCCTCGGGTGGCTGCGGGAGCACGCCGCCGAACTCAGCGTCGACCCCGAGAGGGTAGCCCTGGGCGGCGCCAGCGCGGGCGGCAACCTCGCAACGGGGGTGGCGCTGCGACTGGGGGCCGGCGCGTCCGAAACCCCCGACGGCGGCACGGCCCCGCGCGTGGCCGCCTCGTATACCGAGACGCCCACCGCGCCACCCGCCCTGCTCGTGCTGGCCTACCCGACGCTGCACGCCCGCCAGCCGCCGCTCGCGGCCGAGCTGCGCGCGGCCCTCGAACGCGAGGGCTACCTCGACCACCTCAGCCCCACCCTCGCGCAGGGCATGTACGAGAACTACCTCGGGTACGCCGACGGCACTCGAGCGAGCCTCGACGCCGCGCCGCTCGACGCCGTGCCGGGCCTCGCCGCCCCGAGCGACCTCGCCGGCCTGCCTCCCGTCGTCATGGTCACGAGCGAAGCGGACGGACTACGGGCCTCGGCCGACGCGTTCGCCGCGACGCTTAGGGCCGCCGGCGTCTCCCTCGACGCGTACTGCGAGCCCGGCACGGGCCACGGACACCTCAATACCCCCGACCACCCGGGCGCCGCGCAAACCCTCGACCGGTTCGCCGCCGCGCTGCTTGCACTCGCCCCCACCCAGAAAGCACACCCATGACCACGACCAGCCTCCGCACTTCGAACCAGACCGTCGCCGAACTGCTGACGCGCTCCAACCGACTCGGCGCCGACAAGCGCAACACCAACTTCGCGGGCGGCAACACGTCCGCCCAGGGCACCGCCACCGACCCCGTCACGGGGGCCGACACCGAACTGCTGTGGGTCAAGGGCTCCGGCGGCGACCTCGGCACCCTCACCGAGCCCGGCCTTGCCGTGCTGAACGTTGAGCGACTGCGGGCCCTGGTGGGCGTGTACCCCGGTGTCGAGCGCGAGGACGAGATGGTCGCCGCGTTCGACTACTGCCTGCACGGGCGCGGGGGAGCGGCACCGTCGATCGACACCGCCATGCACGGGCTCGTGCGCGCCGCGCACGTCGATCACCTGCACCCCGACTCCGGCATCGCCATAGCGACCGCCGCCGACGGCGAGCGACTCACCGCCGAGATCTTCGGCGGGGCCGTCGCGTGGGTGCCGTGGCGCCGGCCCGGCTTTCAGCTCGGCCTCGACATCGCCGCCCTGCACGAGGCGAACCCGACCCTGCGCGGCGTGATCCTCGGCGGCCACGGCATCACCGCGTGGGGCGAGACCAGCGAGGAGTGCGAACGCAACTCCCTGTGGATCATCGAAACCGCCGCCACCTACCTCGAAACGCACGGCAAGGCCGAACCGTTGGGGCCGATCAGGGCCGGTTACGAACCCCTCGAACCGGACGCGCGTCGGGCCCGGGCCGCCGCCCTCGCCCCGTACCTGCGTGCCCTCGCGAGCCACGACGCCCCCCAGGTGGGCCACTTCAGTGACGCGCCCGAGGTGCTGGACTTTTTGGCCCGCGAGGCCATGCCGCGCCTCGCCGCGCTCGGCACCAGCTGCCCCGACCATTTCTTGCGCACCAAGGTCAAGCCGCTGGTCGTGGACCTGCCCGCCGGCGCGTCCCTCGATGAGACCGTGGCGGCCCTGCCCGCCCTGCACGAGGCGTATCGCGCCGACTACGCGGCCTATTACGCCGCGCACGCCGGCCCCGAGTCGCCCGCGATGCGCGGCGCCGACCCGCTCATCATTCTGGTGCCGGGCGTCGGCATGTTCAGCTATGGCCGCACCAAGCAGACCGCGCGCGTCGCGGGCGAGTTCTACATCAACGCCATCAACGTCATGCGCGGCGCCGAATCGATCTCGACGTACACGCCCATCAGCGACGCCGAGAAGTTCCGCATCGAATACTGGGCTCTCGAAGAAGCCAAGCTGCAACGCATGCCAAAGCCCAAACCGCTCGCGACGCGCATCGCGTTCGTGACCGGCGCCGCGAGTGGCATCGGCAAGGCCATCGCGCAGCGCCTCGCCGCCGAGGGCGCGTGCGTGGTCATCGCAGACCTCTCGCTCGAGAAGGCGCAGGCCGTGGCCGACGAGCTGGGCGGCCCCGACGTCGCCGTGGGCGTCGCCGCCGACGTTTCGAACGAGGCCGCGATCCAGGCCGCGCTCGCCGAGGCCGTGCTCGCCTTCGGCGGCGTCGACCTCGTGGTCAACAACGCGGGGCTGAGCCTGTCGAAGTCGCTGCTCGACACCACCGAGGCCGACTGGGACCTGCAGCATAACGTCATGGCGAAGGGCTCCTTTCTCGTCTCGAAGAACTTCGCGCGCGTGCTCATCGCGCAGCAGCTCGGCGGCGACATCATCTATATTTCGTCGAAAAACTCGGTGTTCGCGGGCCCCAATAACATCGCCTACTCGGCCACCAAAGCCGACCAGGCGCACCAGGTGCGGCTGCTTGCCGCCGAGCTCGGCGAGCATGGCATCAAGGTCAACGGCATCAACCCCGACGGGGTCGTGCGCGGTTCGGGCATTTTCGCCTCGGGCTGGGGCGCGAACCGCGCCCAGACGTATGGCATTGACGAGCAAGACCTCGGCGCGTTCTACGCGCAGCGCACCATATTGAAGCGTGAGGTGGTGCCCGAGAACGTGGCGAACGCGGTGTTCGTGCTGTGCACGTCCGACCTCTCGCACACCACGGGCCTGCACATTCCCGTCGACGCCGGCGTCGCCGCCGCGTTCTTGCGCTAGGGGCGCCGCGTGAGCAGCGTAGATTTTTTCGTCGCCGTCGACCTGGGGGCCACCTCGGGACGCGTCGTGCTGGCGTCGGTCGGTTCGGGCCGGGCGGGCAGCGTGGCCGGTATTGACCCCCAGGTTGTGCATCGCTTCGCCAACGACCTCGTGCGCGTGCCGCGCGCCGACGGCACTACCGACCTCTACTGGTCGATGCTCGAACTCTGGCGCGAAACCCAGCGCGGCCTCGCCCTGGCCGCCGCCGAGGCGCGACGCCGCGGGGGCCGCATCGTCTCGATCGGCGTCGATTCGTGGGCGGTCGATTACGCCCTGCTGCGCGACGGCCAGCTGCTCGGCAACCCGCGGCACTATCGCGACGACCGCACCGCCGGCGGCGTCCGGGCCGTGCACGCGATCGCCCCGCATGCCGAACTCTACGGGCGCAATGGCCTGCAATTTCTGCCATTCAACAGCCTGTATCAGCTGGCCTGCGACGCGGCCAGCGGCACCCTCACACTCGCGGACCGTGCCCTGCTGGTGCCCGACCTCTTCGCGTACTGGCTCACGGGGGAGCAGCGCTCCGAGCGCACCAACGCCTCCACCACTGGCTTGCTGCACGCCGTCACGGGCGACTTCGACGCCGAGCTGATGGGCCGGCTGGGGCTGCCCGGCGACCTGTTCGCCCCGCTCATCGAACCGGGCGAGGCCTATGGGCCCGTGCTGCCCGCACTCGCGGCCGAGCTGGGCCTGGGGCCGGACGCGCGGGTGGTGGCGGTCGGCTCGCACGACACCGCGAGCGCCGTGGCGGCGACTCCGCTCGGCGAGCCGACGGCGGCGTACATTTCGAGTGGCACGTGGTCGCTCGTAGGCGTCGAACGCGAGAGCACGGTGCTGACGGAGGCCGCTCGGCAGGCGAACTTTACGAATGAGTTGGGTGTCGATGGCACGGTGCGGTTCTTGAAGAACGTCTCGGGGCTGTGGCTGCTGAGCGAGTGCATGCGCGAGTGGTCGGCCGCGGGCACCCCCGAACAGCGCGCCTCCGAACTGCAGGTTTTGCTCGCCGAGGCGGCCAGCGTGGAGGGGGAAGTGCCCATCTTTGATGCCGACGACCCGTGCTTCATAGCGCCCAGAGGAATGCCCGCACGCATTCAGTCGTGGTGCCGCGAGCACGGCGTCGCCGCGCCCGAGTCGCGCGCCGAGATCGTGCGCAGCATCGTGGCGTCGCTCGCCGAGGCCTATCGGCGCGCACTCGCTGCGGCCGCCGAGTTGGGCGGTCGGGAGGTCACGTCGGTGCACATCGTGGGGGGAGGTTCGCTCAATACGCTGCTCTGCCAGGAGGTCGCGAACGTCGTGGGTGTGCCCGTGCTGGCCGGGCCCGTGGAGGCCACGGCCCTCGGCAACATTGCCGTGCAGGCGCGAGCGGCGGGGGTCGTCACCGGGGGCCTCGCGGAGATGCGGGCGCTGGTCGCGGCGTCGGCGGGCCTCGTGCGCTACGAGCCTGCGGTGGCGAGGGTGTAACCGCCCAGCCCGGCACTTGGTCGCGGGTTGGTCACAAGCAGTTATGACGGTAGCCACCGCATCTAGAATGTTCCTGCACAGCACCACTACCCGAACTTGAGGCAAGCACGAGTGAACCCAGCGTCCGACGCCCTGGTAGAAGCGCTCGAATCTAGCCCTGCCCTGGCCCTGCTGCGTGCGCACTCGCGCACCTGGATCGTCCCGCTCTTCATGGAGCATCTCGAGGACTCCGACGAATCGGTATCGGCCGAGTGGTTTCACGAGCGGGTCACGGCCGCGCGGGCCGCCGCGGTCGGCGAGGTGGCCCAAGAGGCCGCCGACCTGTGCCGCGACTGGATAGACAAGAAGTGGCTCAGCACCGAAACTCGCGGAGGTCGCCTGCGCTATCGTCTCTCTCATCATTCGCTGCGGGCGCTCAGCCTCGTGCGAGAGACGCTGGCGGGCGAGTCTGCCGTCAGCGGCGCCCGGCTCGAATCCATCACACACGCGGTACACCTGCTGGCCGACATGGTTAACCCCGATCGCGCGGCGCAGGTGCAGCGCATCGACGCAGAGATTGCGGCCCTGCAGCAGCGACGCGCCGCCATCGCGAGCGGCGAGGCGTCTCTCGCCACGGTCGACGAGATGCGTCAGCAGGTGCGCGAGATCCTTGCGATGACGCGCGGACTCCCGGCCGACTTTCGCTCTCTGAAGGCCAAGGTCGACGACAGTCATCAGGGCATCGCGCGTCGCGTCATGGCCGACGGCCCGCCCAAGGCCGAGCTCGTGGAAGACTACCTGCGTCAGCACGATTACCTCGCGCAATCCAGCGAGGGCCGCGCGTTTGCGGCGTTTTCGAGGCTGTTGACCTCGGGCCAGGCTGAGCGCATCCGCGCCGATGTTGACCTCATTGTGCGGCAGGAGTTCGCGCGCACCCACATGACGGCCGCAGAGTGCGAAGACCTCGACACCATGATTGAAACGCTATTGCGGGCAGAACTTGAGGTCGAGCAGAGCCGCACGAGGTGGTCGGCTTCACTGCGTCGCTTCTTGACGAGATCTGCTCACGAGCGGCATCGTCACCTGCTGCGACGGGCCGAACTGGCGCTGCACACGGGCAGCGAATGGGTGCAGCGCGAGCCCCAGCAACGCTATCTGCAGGGCGATGTGCTCGGTGTCGGGTCGCTCAACATCTCTGACATCTCGCAGGTGCAGTTTTGGCACGACACCGGCGACACGTCGGTGGTGTTCGAGGCGACCGAACACGCCACTGAACTGAGCGACGCCGACCGCGCCGCGCTTCGCCTCGCCACGGGCACGAGCCCTCGGGCACTCGCGCAAACCGTGAATGACCTTCTCGTCGACCGCGCAGAGGTGACCGGCGCCGAGGTGCTTGAGCATACCGACCCCGAGTTTCGTCGGCTCGGTGCGCTGGTCAGCATTCTCGATCTGGCGGTGCGATTTGGTGCGATCGATGCGGAACACCTAGACAGCGTCGAGCTCGCGCCAGAGGCCGACCTTCCGCTCACCGCGACGCTGCCTCGCGTGCGGTTCACCGAGACGATTCAGCTCAAAGGATGACCATGTCAGAAGCATCCGCCGACCCCGCCCAGCTACCCCACGACGCGCGGCGCGCCATCGCCGCTCTGCTCACGAACAGGTTTATTTCTCGGACGCAGAATGGGCCGGCCTGGCAGGCAATTCTTACCTATGAGTCGGAGATCAGGGAGCACCTGGCCAACATGTTTCTCATGCTCGACATTGACCGCGAATACGAGGTCGCGTTCAAGCGACAAGACCCGAGCGAAAACGCCCCCCGCGTGCTGCGACGTGACAAGCCTCTGTCTCGGGACGCCTCGCTCCTGCTCATCCACCTGCGCACCGAACACCTGTACGCGGATTCCCTGGATGAACCGGTGATGATCACGCGCGCCCAGGTGATTGAATTTTTGCGCAGGTTTCGAGAGGACGATGACGGCGACGAGGCCCGCCTTGAGCGCCGCGCCGACGCCGCCCTCAATGCCGTGGTGGACGTGCGGCTGCTTTCGCAGAGCCCAGACGCCGCCTACCTTTACACGGTGTCGCCCGCTATTGTGCCGCTGATCAACGAAGACGTACTGACGCGGTTCGAGTCTTACTTTGACCGCGCGGGCCGCGCCTCGGCGCGCCCCGAGGTCGCACCCCAAGCGAGGGAAACCAACCATGCGTAGACGTCTCGGCAGCACCACTGCCAACCCCGCAGACGCCGTGCTCGATCTCGTGATCGAGGACGGGCAGGGCCCGCAGCAATACCGCATCAGCCGCGTGCAGATTCTCAACTGGGGAGCCTACGACGGGCTGCAAGCGATGGAGGTGTCGCGCACCGGCATCGCAATCGTGGGGCCCTCGGGACGCGGCAAATCGACCCTACTGGACGCCATGGCGTCCGTCATATTACCGAACCCGCAAGAATTCAATCAGGCTGCGCGCGACGATCGCGGAAAAAAGCGCGAGCGCACAGTGTATTCGTACGCGCGCGGCCAAACCGACCAGCGTCAAGACCGCAATCGCGCGTCGGCGACGACGAATTACCTGCGCCCGCCGGGGTCTAAAGCCTTCGCCTCGGGCGCCGCGATCACGTGGCAAACCGCTCGGGGTGATTCCGTGACGCTCGTTAGGCTCGTATGGGTTTCACCCGAAACCGATACGCATGAAGCGATCAACGCGAATACCATTTACGGCTTCATTCACGGAGAGTTCTCGCTCGCCACCCTGAACGGCATGAAGCCTCCCCGTGAGGGCACCTCGCCCCTGTCGCGCAGTTCTCTCGAACGCTATATCAATACGGAGCGCGGTGACCTCTTCGATCGGTCTCAAGCGGCGGTTCACGCCAAACTCCGTGCTGTGATGCGCATGGGCAGCAACGAGAAGTCACAGGCTCTGGCGATGCAACTGCTGCGCCGGGCGCAGGCGTCGAAGGGCATCTACTCGATCAACGATCTCTTCAAAGAGTTTGTGCTCACCGAACCCGAAGCCTTGAAGCGCTGGGACATCACCTTGGAGTCGTTCCTTGAGGCCACCAAGCTGTACGACGAGTTCGAGTTTGCCCGTCAGCGAAGAGACCACTTACGGCCCCTGCGCTCCCTCGCGGCGGACTATCGCGAGGCCGCGCACCTGCTGCGGGTCAAACAACGCCTACTGCGCGAGGATTCCGCCCGGCTAGAGCTGTGGCACGCCGAAAATATGGCGCGATGGGCGGCGGAGTCGCGTGAGGATGCCCTGCTGGACCTCGCCCACACCACTGAGGGCCTCGACCGCGCCCGGGGCGTGGAACGCTCGGCCGCACTGAAGCAAAAGACGATTATGGGCCAGATTGCCGCGTCGGGTGGCAACAATGCGGTCGCCCTGCGCGAGTTGCTGGCGAGCCGCGAGAGCGAGGTGCAGCGCGTGCTTGGCCTGCGCGACACGGTGGCTCGCGCCCTTGCTGCACACGGCGTCGCGATGCCCGACAGCGAGGGCGAAGCGACCCTCACGCTCGCGATACTCGCCGAACTCGCCACAGAAGAGCAGGCAAAATACGACGCCTCGGTGCGCGACGACAACCTCGCGCAGGTTGCCGCCGGCCAGGCGACGGCGCGAGCGCGTGAGTGCGATACGGCGCTGCAGGCACTCCGCTCGCGGCGCAGCCTGATCCCCGAAGACGCCCACGAACGCCGCGCGCGCATTGCTGCTGCGTTGCAGATATCGGTCGACGACTTGCCCTACGCGGGCGAGTTGATGCAGGTGAAGGCGTCGCAACGGCGCTGGTCGAAGGCTGTCACGGGTGTCGCGAGGGGTCTCGCCAGCACCCTGCTGGTCGCTGAGCGAGATCTTGCGCGCGTGCGCACCCATGTGAATGACCACGACATGCGGGGCGTACTCACCTTCACCAGCGTCACTCCCGTGCGCGGGGAGCATCGGGTACCCGAGACCCACCTGGCTGCCGTGCTAGAACTCGCCGAGCATCCCTATTCGGCGTGGCTGGAACGCGAGGTGGCTCAGCAACTGAACTATGTGTGCGTCGAGCGGGTCGAAGACCTCGACCGCGCTCCCGAAGCCGGCACGCGCGGCTACATCACAGCGGCGGGCCTGCGCACCGGGCGCAGGGGCCGCTACACCAAGGACGACAGTAACCCCCGCTTCACGTGGATCGGTTGGGACAATCGTGCGCTGATCGCAGACCTTGAGCGTGACCTGGAGGCGAGTCGCCGCGAGGAGCACTTTCTGCGCGCTGCCGCCGAAGCAACGCAAAAGGCACGCGACCAGGCGGCCGGTCGACTGCGTGAACTCGAAGCCACGCGGCGATCGCTGGTCTGGCATGACCTCGACCCAGCGCCCGCTCTCGAGGCAGTCGAGGCTGTGACGCAGCAACTCGACGCGACCACCACGCCCGAGGCGCAGCAACTCGCACTGGACCTCGAAGCCGCCCAGTCCCGACTCACGGAGGCCAGCGTCGCGCGATCGAAACTCGAAGACCACCTGACTGCGACCGAACAGACGGTGGCTGCCCTCGGCGCCTGCCTGGAGTCCGCGAACGCGCTCGTCGAGCGCAGCCAACCGCTGGAGCAGGGGGAACGGGCCGCCCTGGCGTCCCTACGCTGGAGGCAGCCGGCGCTCGTAGCGGAGGGCGCGGCGATTCTCACTGAAGCACGCAGTCAACTGGGGGCGCAGGTGGGGCAGCACACCCAGGCCGTCGAGAATCTCACGAGCGCCATCACCGGCCGACTGCAGGGCTATCGCGGTATCGACGAACGAACGGCGCGCGAAACCGACGGCAGCTTGGAGACGCTTGACGACATGCTGGCTGTGCTGGACCAGCTGGAGACGGACGACCTGCCGCGGGCCAAGTCGGCGTGGCTCGCCAAAGTTAATGACGATATGAATAAGAACCTGCGGGCGTTGCTCACGCAGATAGACGAGGACGCGCGGGTGATTCAGCGGGGCCTCGCACCCATTAACGACGTGCTGCGTAACGTGCGGTTTCGGCAGAGTTCTACACTCGGTATCGTGGCGCAGGGGCTCGGGAACGGCGACCTCGTGGAGTTTCGCCGCGTAGTCACCGAGTACACGAGCCATGCGTTCGGCACCGACGAGGCTGAGGTGGAGCGCCGTTTCGTTGCGCTTCGTGCCCGGCTCGCGCCGCTCACGGAGGCCTCGCGCCGGGGCGAATCCTGGCGCGCACGCGTGTTCGACGCTCGCGAGCATGCCGAGTTCAAGGCGATCGAGACCCGCGCCGATGGGGTGCAGGTGGTGCACGATGGGGTTTCGGGGATGAGTGGTGGCGAGGGGCAAGAGCTCATCGCGTTCATTCTCGGCGCCGCGCTGCGCTTTCGGCTGAGCGATGAGCGCAATGAGCCGCCGCTCTATGCGTCCGTGATTCTGGACGAGGGGTTCGTGAAGTCCGACAGCGAGTACACGGGGCGCTCGCTCGCGGCGCTGCAGGCCTTGGGTTTTCAGGTGATCGTGGGTGCACCGCGCGAGAAGGCCACCGCCTTCGAAGGGTTCGTCGAGAGTGTCGCCTACATCAACTCCGATCCCGGCCGCGCCGAGGTGGTGCGCATCTATCCGATGACGATGCGCGAGGCACTGGGGGCAGCGGTGGAGGTGTTGTGAGTGGCATCTATCGATCTGCGAACGCCAAGAGATCTGCGGCAGGCGTGGGTCGCCGCGTATAACCGGTCGTGGCGGTCGTGGCTGCTTGACGACGTGCCCAGCGGCTTCACCTTTACGCTGCGGGCTCCTCGCGCCGAAGCCCTCGGCGAGCACTTTGAGCGCGTGGCCGCGTGGTGCGCGGAGTGGGTTGAGTGGGAGGCCCGCACCGCGGGGGCGAGCCTCGAGACGGTGACACGACGCACGCGGTTCGGGCCGCAGGCACTGCCGAGCCGCGCGGTGGTCGAGGGTTGGGAGAACTCGGTGCGGCTCGACGTCGAGATCGCGCGGCACTGGCGGCGGGCCGAGCGGCGCCTGCGCAGCGTTCGAGACCTGCCCGGGCACGATGCGGAGGTTGTGCGGCCCCGGCTCGCGGAGATTGTGGATCTCGCGGACGCAGACTTCGAGATTCTCTGCGCGGCGGTGCGCTGGTTTGCTGTGAACCCGCGCTCGGGCCTGATGGGTCGCCAGGTGCCCGTGCTCGGCATGCACACCAAGTGGCTCGCTCAGCACCGCCGCCTCGTGGTGGCCTGCCTCGGCTTGGGCTCGGGAAACGACGACCCGCAACTCAACGTTTTGGGCCTGCGCGAAATGCCCGTCTCGGCCGACCTCATAGTGGCCGACCCAGCGATACGGCTCACGATTGCGGGCCTTCGCCACCTACGCGCGCCGGCCGCCGAACTTGCCGTGCTGCCGCTGACGCCGAGCGAGGTGGTGATCGTCGAGAACAAGGAGTCGGCGCTCATGCTGCCCGATCGCGCGGGTTGCGTCTACGTGCATTCGCTCGGCAATAATCTGCCGCTGCTGGCACAGTTGCCATGGCTGCGGGGCCCGCGCGTGAGGTACTGGGGCGACCTCGACCGGGCGGGTTTTGCCCTGCTCTCGCAAGCCCGCAGCGTGGTGCCGGGTTTGGAGTCGACCCTGATGGATGTCGAGACGCTGCGACGTTACCAGGCGCTCGCGGTGCCCGACTCGACGAAGGCCGCGACGCCGCTCGACACGCTCACGGAGGGCGAACTCGAAGCGCTCGCCGCGCTGGCCCCGCCGGGTGGGGTTGCGTTGCGCCTCGAACAGGAGCGCCTGCCATATGACGTCGTGGTCTCCGCGCTGTGGCCGTGACCTGAGCTCATACTGCTGCCATGCGGGCGGGGCCCGGCCAGCCCGGCACTAACAGTACCTGCCTCGCGTCGCCGCGCCCCGGTAGGTTGAAACGGTGAAATCAACCCCTGCTTCGTCGCCGGCCAAACCGGCCGCCCGCGCGTCCGAAACCCGCATGCCCGTTCCCCCCGCAAAGTTTGCCCTGATTCTCGGGGCGGTGCTGCTCGCGGGCATGGTGAGCGCGAGCATTAACCCGATGCTCGCGCTCTACCTCGTGCGCGAGGCGCGGGCCACGCCGGGAGAGCTCGGCGGCGTGCTCGCGGCGTTCAACATCGCGGGCATGATCGCGAGCCTGACCCTCGGTTACCTCGCGGATCGCTACCACCTGCTGCGCCAGTTCTTCGTGCTCACGGCCCTCACGGGGGCCGCCTGCTACGCCGTGCTCGCCGCGTCGCCGTCGCTCGCGGTGGTGACGCTCGCACTCGTGCTGCTCGGCGGGCCCGGGCTGGCATTCATCAGCCACATGTTCGCACTGCTGCGCGGCGCGGGACTGCCCGACCACCAGCTCACCTACACGCGCGCGGCGTTCTCGCTCTCGTGGGTGATCGGCCCCGCCCTGGGCGCGTTTCTCGTGCACGGCTACGGTTTTGGGGCGCTGTTCGTGGTCGCGGCGGTGATTGCTCCGGTGGCACTCGCGGCGGTGCTTGCGCTGCTGCCGGGTGCCGGCCGCCCGGCCCCCGCGCCCCGGTCGGACGCCCCGGTGGCCCGCCCCGCGGCGTCCCCCCTTGGCCTCGTGGCCGCGGTGGTGGTGAGCTTCGTCTGCCTGCAGGCGGTGAACAGCGCGACGGTGTCGTACCTGCCGATTCTCGTCACGGAGCAGCGCGGCGAAAGCCTACAGTGGCCCGGCGTCGCGCTCGGGCTGTGCGCGGCCCTGGAGGTGGTGGCGCTCTGGCTGCTGGGTCGGTATCGCAATTTTGGGCTCTCGAAGGCGACCATGGTGGGCATCGGCGCGGGGGCCGGAGCGCTTTACGCGCTCGGCCTTGCGGTCTTCGATGGCGTGGCCGCTCTGCTCGCGTTGCAGGTGCTGAACGCCGTGTTTATCGCGGCGGTGATGGGCGTGGGCATGGCGTGGTTTCAGGACCTCGCGGCGGGTCGGCTCGGCCTCATGACTGCGATTTACATGAACACGAGTCGGCTGGGCGCGGTGGTCGCGGCGGGCCTGCTCGGCACGCAGCAGGTGGCGTTGCCATCGTGGCTAGGCGGCATTTTTGGGCCGGACGCCGCGGGCGGTGGCGTTGGGCTGGTTCCGCTCCTGCTCGCCGTGGTGCTGGGGGTCGCGGGTTGGGTGGGGGTGCTCGCCGTTCGGCGGGCTAGCGCTCGACCCTAGTAGGTGTTCTCGTATCTGGGTACATTTCAAGATGGGTGCCATGACACTGCATCTAGACCAGATCTCAGCAGACTTCTACGCGGTACGTGGGCTCGATGACGATTGCGAGTGGGCGCGCACCGCGTACGCTCGACTCGTGCTCGATGGGCTCGACACCGACGATGCAGCCGTTGGCCTCGCCGCGCCCCCGTCGTCGCTGCGCGCTGCTGCCGTGGCACGCGACGGTTCATCCCCTGAGCATCTCCTCGGCGCCGCGACCGAGTGGGCGAAGCAGGCATTGCCCGACTTGCGGGCTAGCAGCGATCTGCGCGCACCGCTGGAGAGACCAGCGGGACTGCTGCGCGCGCGGGTGACATCTGATTTGGCTTGCCCTTGGTGGTGAGTCTGGAAGGATGTTGCTATGCCTAAGCCTTACCCGAACGAGTTCCGTGACGACGTTGTGCGCGTCGCGAGGAATCGCGAACCCGGAGTCACGATCGAACAGATCGCGAAAGACTTCGGTGTCCACCCGATGACGCTACAAAAGTGGCTGCGCCGCGCTGACATCGACGAGGGCGTCAAGCCCGGCCTGTCACGATCCGACTCGGCGGAGATGCGGGAGTTAAAGAAACGCAACCGACTCCTGGAGCAGGAGAACGAGGTCCTGCGGCGTGCGGCGGCGTACCTGTCGCAGGCAAACCTGCCGGGAAAAGGTTCTACCCGCTCGTGACAGAGCTCGCCGAAGCAGGCATTCCTGTAACGGTGACGTGTCGGGTCCTGAAGCTCTCCCGCCAGCCCTACTACCGGTGGCTGAAAGAACCCATCACCACTAGCGAGGTCGTGGAGGCGTATCGCGCGAACGCCTTGTTCGACGCCCACCGGGTCGATCCCGAGTTCGGGCACCGGCTCCTTGCTGACGCAGCCCGTGATGCGGGTGAAGTGATGGCGGATCGCACCGCGTGGCGGATCGCCTCGCACCATGGCTGGTTCAGCGTGTTCGGCAAGCCCAAGCGCGGCAAGGCCCGCAAGCCCGGGCCACCCGTGCACGACGACCTTTGCGCCCTCGTCGACGAACACGGCCAGTCGAAGCCAGAAGTTCCAGCGTGCCCTGGCCCGTCACCACATGGTCGGGAGCATGGGAAGAGTCGGGTCGAGTGGTGACAACGCGGCGATGGAGAGCC
>JAFFTF010000011.1 GCA_022803075.1 Micrococcales bacterium 31B | reverse complement strand
ACACCCACCAACCCCCTCACCCCCCAGCGGGCTAGGGGGAGTGGCAAAGGGGTGTCGTGGACACCAACACAACTAGGCTTGAGGGAAACCCATAAGGTTTCTCCTAAAGTTACGGCGGTCATARCGTCAGGGAAAMGCCCGGTCCCATCCCGAACCCGGAAGCTAAGACTGACAGCGCTGATGGTACTGCACTCGCCAGGGTGTGGGAGAGTAAGACACCGCCGGACAACCACTCCGTAAGGGCCCCACAGTCACCGACAGTGGGGCCCTTACCACACCCCCCCAACAACACCACCAACACACCTCGATACACCCAAGTCCACGCAGGGCAACTCCGCAACCACTTAGACTCACAACGGTCCCCACAATGACGTCGTGAAACGAAGTGGATGCGAAATGGCCAATTCCAACGGCGCAGCGACCCCCGCGCGCGCACCCCAGAATCCCGAAGACCAACGCCTGCCACTCCTGCCAACCTTCGGCTACGGGCTCCAACACGTACTCACCATGTACGCCGGCATCATCGTGCCGCCCCTGCTCATCGGCCAAGCCGCAGGCCTCGGCCCCGACACCATCAACGGCCTCATCACGTGCTGCCTGTTCGTCGGCGGACTCGCGACCATTCTGCAAAGCATCGGCCTGCCCTTCTTCGGTTCCAAACTGCCACTCGTCCAGGGAGTCACCTTTGCCTCCGTGGGCACCCTGATCGCCATCGTGGCACCGCACAGCGCGAACGGCACAGGGGAACAGGGCCTGCGCGAGGCGTTCGGCGCCGTGCTCGCAGCCTCCCTCATCGGCCTCATCATCGCGCCGTTCTTCGCGCGCCTCGTGAAGTTCTTCCCCCAGGTCGTGCAGGGCATCGTCATCACCACCATTGGCGTATCGCTGCTGCCCGTCGCCATCGGGTGGATCACCGGCCCGAGCCAACGCTCGGACGGAGCAGGTGGGCTAGTGGCGAATCCCGACTACGCGAGCGTCCGGAATATCGGATGGGCCCTGCTCACTCTGGCCGTGATTCTCGTGCTCTCCAAACTCAAAAACGCCACCATCTCGCGCATGTCTATCCTGCTGGGGCTGCTGCTGTGTACGACGCTCGCGCTGCCGTTCGGGCTGGTCAACGCGAGCGCCGTGGGCCGGGCCGACATCTTCGCGTTGCCGACACCCCTGCAGTTCGGCGCACCGAGTTTCGCCAACGTCGGCGGCATCATCGGCATGACCGTGGTGATTCTCGTGGTGTGTACCGAGACGACGGCCGACATTCTCGCGGTGAGTCAGATCGTCGGCACCACCGTCGACCGCAGGCGCATCGCAGACGGGCTGCGGGCCGACATGGCGTCTTCGGCGATATCGTCGCTGTTCAACAGTTTTCCGCAGACCGCGTTCGCGCAGAACGTCGGCCTCGTCGCGCTGACGGGAGTGAAGAGCCGGTTCGTGGTGAGTGCATCCGGCGCGATACTCGTCGTGCTGGGCCTGTTCCCCGTCATGGGAGCGCTGATCCAGGCGATCCCGCAGCCCGTGCTCGGTGGGGCGGGTCTCGTGCTGTTCGGCACGGTGGCCGCCTCGGGCATTCGCACGCTCGCCCAGGTGAATTATGCCGGCACCATGAACCTCATCATCGTGGGCGTTTCGCTCGCCATGGGCCTCGTGCCGACCGTCAGCTACGACCAGTTTGGGCCCAACGCGTTCTGGCATAACTTTCCCGACTGGTTTCAGACCGTCTTTCACTCGGGAATCACCTCGGCGGCCGTCACCGCAATGGTGCTGAACCTCGTGTTCAACCACTTCAGAGCCGGCAACGCGCCCGACGGCTCGGTCTTTACGGCCGCGGCGGAGCGCCAGGTGGACGCGCAACTCGTGCGTCAGCTCAGGCGCGGCGATCACTTCGACGGCGAGAAACTGATCGACAAGGACGGTAATGAGATCGTCGGCGGTTCAGCCGATCATTAGGGCCGTCGTGTCACGTGTGCGTGAAAGCGGGCTGCGCGAAACTGCCCACGCGCACCACCTCGCCGCGGTTCGCGAGCATCCCGAACTGGTGCAAGATGGCCCCCGTCGGTGCATGTATGACCAGGTTGCTACGCAACTTCCACTGTTCGACGGGGCCCTCGGCGGTCTGCGCAATGCGATGCGTGCCAGGGGCCGTCAGGGCCTCGACGGCAATCATATGCACGCTATGCACCTCGTCGGCGCTGCGCACGAGTCGCTGCGCGGTCGACGGCGCTATGACAAACGGCTGCATGAGAAACCCCGAGGCCGTGACATAGTCGTCGAGCCGCCCCAGCACCTCGGCTGGGGTTACCCGCACTCCCACCTCTTCTTCGAGCTCACGCAGCGCGGTGTGCTGCGCGGATTCGCCCGGGTCTCGCTTGCCACCCGGGAGTGCGAACTGACCCGGATTCAAACCGCGTCCGACCCGTTTCATCAGCACCACCGACTCCCGCCCGCCGACGGTGCCCACGCACAGGGCGACGCTCGCGCGGCGTAGCGAGGCGCCCCCGCGGTCCGGCGAGGCCTCCTGGCGAGCGAAACTGTCGAGTCGGGCCCGCAGGCGCGCCGTCCAGGCATCACTGAGGGGGTGCAGTTGCGTTGCCATAGGGTGCTCTCTATCGGGGAAGGAGACGATCGTGAATCAGCGTCACGAGGTGCGTGCGCATGGTCGCTGGAGTGACCTCGGGGTCACGCGTGAGCACGCGCAGCGCGAGACCATCGGCCAGGGCCACGAACGTAGCCGCGAACTGAGCCGCGTCGACCGGCGCAAACTCCCCGCGCTGCTGGCCGCGCCGCACGAGGTGGGTGACGCTCTCGAGCCACTGGGCGTGGAACTCGTTGTACAGGGTGCGCAGTTTTTCGTTCGTGATGCGCTCTGTCCAAAATTGCAGCCACAGCGACCAATCGTCACGCATCACGTCGTTGTCGGGCAGAAGGAGGTCGACGAACAACTCGAGGCGTTCGAGGCTCGTCGAGACTGAAGCTAGGGCCGCGCTGTTGCGCTGGAAGTCTTGGCCGATGACGTATTCCATCGCGGAGACCAGCAGGAGGTCTCGGCTCGCGAAGTGGTAGTGCACGGCCGCGGTGCTCACGCCGCAGTCACTCGCGACGTCTTGCATGCGCACGTTGTGGTACCCCTTGCGCGCGATCAGTCGGCCCGCGGCGTCGAGAATTGCGGTCCGCCTGTCCAGGGCGGTGCCGTCGGGGGCAGGCTCGGGCGAGGCCAAGGGTGCTTGCGGGTCGGACGCGCGGGGGGCTGGGCCAGCGGGTGCGGCCCCGGTACGTAACCACGCGGCGTCCAGGCCCAAAAACTCGGCAACCTGCTCGATTTCGCGGGGCTTGAAGCGGCGCCGCTGATTGAGACCCTTGGAGAGTTTGGTGGCGTCGAGGCCGATGGCTAGCGCGACTTCCTTTTGGCTGCGCCCACTCGCGCCGATGGCGTGTTGTATGCGCGAGGCGAGATTCGCGGGGGTCGGTGTCATCGTGGCGTGCCTTTCGGAGCCGGACTGTGGAGCGTTGCACATTTCGCAACTGTGATCGCAATTATTGCGCGTCGCGGTGCGAAAGTTGCGCTGAGTCCCATGCTACTAGATCGCAAAGTCTCGCGTTAATGTTGCCATTTGGCTACTGCAAACCTCTGTGGCAGCATATACTCGTTGCGATGTGACTGAGTAATCAGTAAGATCGCAATTTTGGCGGGGCGCGCGCCGGGCTCACGGACGAGTCCGCTCGGTATCGCGGCAGTTTGATTGCGCTTCGATGCCGCCCAACTAGTGCCGCACCCACCATCACCACCAGGCAGTAACGAGGGAGTTCACGATGCCTACCCCACCTAACGGCGAACCGCCACAGCTCGGCCGCCGCGCTCTCTTCAGGCTCGGGCTGGCCTCTTCCGCCGCGGTCGGCGCCGTCACGCTGCTCTCGGCCTGCGGCACCCAGGCCATCCCCGGTGCGGAGGCTTGGGGCGCCAGCCCCGGCCCGGGCGGCCTGCTGCGGGTCGGCGTCGTCGGCGGCTCCACCAAGGACACCCTCGACGCCCACATGCCCGTCACCCACCCCGACCAGGCCCGCATCGTCAACCTCTACGACGGGCTGGCCGGCTTCGACAGCGACTTCGCCATCGAATTGCGGCTCGCCGAATCCATCGAACCCAGCGCCGACGCGACCTACTGGACCATCACGCTGCGCGAAGACCTCACCTTTCACGACGGCCGCCCCGTGCGCGCCCAGGACGTCGCCGCCACCATCAAGCGCATCGTCAACCCCGAGAATCCGAAGTCTGTGGCACCCAACCTCGCCGCGATTAATCTCGACGCGATGGAAGTTCGCGACGACCGCACCCTCGTGCTGCACCTCAACTACCCCGACGTGACCCTGCTAGACGCCTTCGCACAATACTCGTGCGGCATCGTGCCCGAGGACTACGACGAAAGCCAGCCCATCGGCGCGGGCCCCTTCAAACTCGTCAGCTTTCAACCCGGCCAACAGAGCGTGTTCACGGCGCACGAAGGCTACTGGCGCGAGCAGGAACCGCACATCAGTCAGCTCATCATCATCGATTTTCCCGACGACACCGCCCGCGTCAACGCGCTGCTCGGCAGCCAGGTCGACGCCATCGACCAGCTGCCCATCGCGCTGATTCCCGTGGTCAACGGGGGCGAGGGCCTCAAGGTGCTGCAGGCGCAAACCGGCTCGTGGATACCCTTCACCATGCGCGTCGACCGCCCGCCCTTCGACGACGTGCGCGTGCGTCAGGCCCTGCGACTCGTCGTAGACCGCGAACAAATGGTGCGCCAGGTGCTCAACGGCCAGGGGACCATTGGCAACGACCTCTACGCGCCCTTCGACCCGGCTTTCAACAAGTCACTGCCTCAGCGCACCCGCGACATCGCGCAGGCCAAGGCATTGCTGAAGGCCGCCGGCCACGAAAACCTTGAAGTCGAACTGGTGACGGCGCCCATTGCCGCCGGCGCCGTGGAGGCCGCGACCGTGTTCGCCGCCCAGGCCGCCGAAGCCGGTATCACCATCACCTTGCGCAAGATCGACGCGGGGGAGTTTTACGGCGACAACTACCTGCAGTGGGACTTCGCCCAAGACTTCTGGTTCACCCGCAACTTCTTGCCCCAGGCAGCGGCCTCAAGCCTGCCCGACTCGCCGTACAACGAGACCCACTTCAACGACCCCGAGTTCATCGACCTCGTGCAACGGGCGCGTCGCACCGTCGATGAGACCGAGCGCAACAAGCTCATCGCCCAGGCCCAAAAAATCGAGTACGAGCGAGGCGGCTTCATCATCTGGGGCTTCACCAACCAGGTCGATGGCTTCCGCACCCGGGTGAGCGGCCTCGTGCCTGACCACGGCGGCCTGCCACTCTCGGGCTACAACTTTCGATCCGTGACGCTGGCGGACTAGGAGCCCACCATGACCAAACTCATTCTCAAACGCCTGCTCGCGGGCGTGATTATCCTCTTCGTCGTCTCCCTCATCGTCTTTTGGGCGACGCAGGCCCTACCCGGCGACGCAGCCCAGGCCATCTTGGGTAAGGAAGCCACCCCTGAGCGGTTGGCCGCCCTGCGCCAACAACTGAACCTCAACGACCCCGTCGTCGTGCAATACCTGCACTGGCTCGGTGGCCTCCTCACCTTCGACCTCGGCACCTCGTTCGCCAACGGGCAGTCGGTCGCAAACTTCTTGTTCCCCCGCATCATGAACTCGCTCGTGCTGATGCTCGTTTCAGCCGTCATCGCGACCCCCCTCTCGATGTTCATTGGCACCTATGTGGCCGTCCGCTTCGGAAAGCCCGTAGACAACGCCACGGGCATGATCACCCTGGCGCTCGCCTCGCTGCCAGAATTTGTGGTCGGCATCTTTCTCGTGTTCCTCTTCTCGACGGGCGTGTTCCACCTGCTGCCCGCGGTGTTCGTCGCGAATCAGCCCGGCCCCATCTGGCAAGACCCCACTCAGCTGATCTTGCCCGTCGTGGCACTCGTCCTCGCCGTAAGCCCGTACATCATTCGCATGCAGCGCGCCACGAGCCTCGAAGTGCTCGACAGCGAATACATTCAGCAGGCCCGCCTGAAGGGTATCCCCGAGTGGAAGGTGCTCACCCGCCACTCGATCCCCAACTCCATCGGACCCGTGGCCCAGGTGGTTGCCCTGCAACTCGCGTGGCTGGCCGGCGGCGTCGTCATCATCGAATATCTGTTTAGGTTTCCCGGCATCGGCTTCGCCCTGGTAGACGCCGTCGCCAACCGCGACATTCCCGTCGTGCAGGGCCTCACCCTGCTGATCGCTGCGGTCTACATCATCGTCAATATCGGCGCCGACCTGATCGGTCTTGCGGCGAACCCCAAGGTGAGGATGGCGGCACAATGACCAACCCAGCCACCGGGGCGTCCCCCCTGCACAAGGACCAAGCACCGGCCGAAACCCAGCGCCCCACCTCGACGTTTCGCAAGCTGCTGCGGCAGCGCCGCGCTCAATTTGGCATGGTGCTGACGGCGGTGATCCTGCTGATCGCGTTTCTTGGGCCGCTCTTCGCGCCCCACGGCTACAGCGAATTCGTCGGCGCGCCCTACCTCGCGCACGCCCCCGGCACCGTGTTCGGAACGGACAACCTCGGCCGCGATGTGCTCTCGCGCTTTCTCTTCGGGGGCTGGCAGTTGATTCTCATCGCGCTGGTCACGAGCGTGCTCGGTGTCGCCCTCGGCGCGGCGATCGGTATGTGGGCCGGCTACCGCGGCGGGTGGATCGACGAACTGCTCATGCGCGGCTCCGACGTAGTGCTCGCGTTCCCCCAGGTGGTCGCGGCCCTGCTGTTCCTCTCCATCATCGGACCCCAACTGTGGCTCATCATCGTGCTCGTCATCGTCACCCACGCACCCCGAGTGGCCCGCGTGATCCGCGGCGCCACCCTCAACGTCGTCGAACGGGACTTCATCAAAGCCGCGGAATCTGCCAACGTGCCCACGTGGAAGATTGCCCTCACCGAGATCCTGCCGAACGTTAACAGCTCGCTCATGGTCGAAGTGGGGCTGCGCCTCACCTATTCGATCGGCGTCATCTCCGCGCTGTCGTTCCTCGGCCTCGGCATGCAGCCACCCGCCGCTGACTGGGGGCTCATGATCAACGAGAATCGCGTCGCCATGACCGTGCAGCCCTGGGGCATCTTGCTGCCCGTGCTCGCCATCGGCCTGCTCACAATCGGCACCAACTTCATCACCGACGGCCTCGCCCGCGTATCGCTCGGCGCAGAGAACGGAATCGAAAAATGAGCACCCCCACCGACGTGCTGAAAGTTCACGATCTCGAGGTGAGCGGCACCAGCTCGGCCGCCCGCATCGTCCTCGACGTGAAGCTGAACCTGCGCCCCGGCGAGATCCTCGGCGTCATCGGCGAATCCGGCTCCGGCAAGACCACCCTCGGACTCGCCCTCATGCGCTACTGCAAGAACGGCACGGCCATCTCGCGCGGAGACGTCTCGATTCAGGGAGAGAAACTGTCGGGCATGACCGATGTCGACGTGCGCCGCCTGCGCGGGCTCGTCGCCGCCTACGTGCCGCAGTCGCCCGCGACCGCGCTGAACCCCGCCCTCAGCATCAAGACCCAACTCATCGAATGCCTCCCCGCGAGCGCCCCCGACAAACTCGCGCGCGTGCGCGAAGTGCTCGGCGAAGTGGCACTGCCCAGCACCGACGAGTTTCTCGCGCGCTACCCCCACCAGCTCTCGGGCGGCCAGCAGCAGCGCATTGGCATCGCGATGGCGTTTATGAACCGCCCGCCCGTCATCATCATGGACGAACCCACCACGGGCCTCGACGTCAGCACCCAAAAGGCCGTGCTCGAAACGGTGCGCGACATGTGCGAACGCTACGATTGCGCCGCCGTCTACATCTCGCACGACATGGCCGTCGTCGCGTCGCTCGTCGACCGCCTCGCCGTCATGTACTCGGGGCGTGTGGTGGAGATCGGCGCCGCCGCAGACGTACTCAGCAACCCCCACCATCCGTACACGCGCCGCCTGATCCTAGCGGTGCCAGAACTCTCGGCCACCCGCCGTATGGTCGGCATCGGAGGCAACGCGCCGAGCCCCCTGCACCGCCCCGACGGCTGCGCCTTCGCCCCCCGCTGCGACCAGGCCACGGCGGGCTGCAGCGCCGCGGTGCCCCCGCTCGAACACCTCGGCGGCGGCCACGACGTAGCCTGCTTCAACATCATGACCGGCCCCATCGCCATTACCCCCCGCAGCGAGCGGCTGCCCCAACCCGACGCACCGCCCGTGCTCATCATCGAAAACTTGCAGGCCTCCTACGGCAAGAAGGTGGTGCTCGAAAAGATCGACATCACCGTGCGGCGCGGCGAATGTATGGCCCTGCTCGGCGAATCCGGCTCCGGTAAAACCACCCTCTCGCGTAGCATCGGCTCGCTGCACGAACAGTGGACCGGCGTCATGAAACTCGGCGACGAAACCCTCTCTCACCTGCGTAAACATCGAACTCGCGAGCAGCGTCGCCGCATCCAGTACATTTTTCAGAACCCCTACGACTCGCTTAACCCCCGCCGCACCATCGGGCAGTCCATCGCCGTACCCATCAAGCACCTCTGCCCCGATGTGCGCAACCTCGACGAACGCATCCAGGACGCCCTGGCGGCCGCGTCCCTGCGCCCCGACATCGCGGCGCGGTTTCCCGATCAGCTCTCGGGCGGTGAACGCCAGCGCGTCGCCATCGCGCGCGCCCTCGCAGTCGAACCCGACGTGCTGATCTGCGACGAAATTACGAGCGCCCTCGACGTCTCGGTGCAGGCCTCTATCACCTCACTGCTGCAAGATCTCCAAGACACGCTAGGCCTCACCCTGCTCTTCGTGACGCACGACATCGCGCTCGTGCGCAACATCGCTACGCAGGTCTCGGTGTTGAAGCTCGGCCACATCGCAGAGCGGGGCAACGTGGCCGAGATCTTCGCCAACCCGCAGCACGAATACACGCAATCGCTGCTGCGCGACACCCCAGACTTCACGATCGCCTCACAACCAGCCGTCTCATAACCAGCCGCCTCATAACCAAGCCAGCCGTTCGCGCGGGCCGACGCAGCAACCCGTGGCCCGCGCGTCCGGAACCCCGACCCACAAGGAGACCCATGTTCCCGTTCTCGCCCAGATTGCTCCAGGGCCAGATCGCGCTCGTCACGGGCGGCGGCACCGGCATCGGGAGAGCCACCGCCGTGAGCCTCGCCCGCGCGGGCGCCGACATCGCCCTGTGGGGCCGCCGACGCGAACTGCTCGACGAGACCGCCGCGCTCGTACAAGCCGAGGGCCGCCGCGCGCACTGCATCGCGAGCGACATCCGCGACGCCGACAATATCGCCGCGGGCGTCACCGAGATCGTGGCACGGCTGGGCCCGATTGACATCCTGGTCAACAACGCCGGCGGCCAGTTCATGGCGCCCGCCGAAGAGATCAGCGTGCGCGGGTTCCAGGCCGTGCACCGCCTCGCCGTCGAATCGGTCTTCGCCGTCACCACCGAGGTGGCCCGGCAGTGCCTGCTGCCCCGCGGTCGCGGGGTCGTCATCTTCATGGCCTTCTCGCCGCGACGCGGCATCCGACACCTGGTGCACGCCACGAGCGCCCGAGCCGCCGTCGAAAACCTGGCATCGGGCCTCGCGCTGGAATGGGGGCCCCGGGGCGTCCGCACCGTCGCCGTGGCGCCGGGCACCATTGCCACCGACGGACTGCGGGAGGCCTACACGCAGGCCGACATTGACGGCTGGGCCAGCTCCGTTCCGCTCGGTCGGCTGGGGACGAGCGAGGACGTTGCTCAGGCCATCACGTTTCTCGCGTCGCCCGCGGCGTCCTACATCGCAGGCACCACCCTCACCATTGATGGCGGCCAGGACGCCTGGGGCCACGGACCACTGTAACTACCACAGAAAGCATTGTGATGACCACACCCTTGCTGCAGGGCCGCGACCTCGGTTGCCTCTTCGACCCTGCCGCGGTCGCAATCGTCGGCGCCACCGACGACACCACGAAGTACGGCAACTGGATCGCGAGGCGCGCCCTCGCGGGCCAGCGGCCCGTCTACCTCATTAACCCCGCCCGAGAGAGCGTGCTGGGGCAACCCGCCTACCCCAGCGTGAGCGCCGTGGGCGCACCCATCGACCTTGCCGTAATCGCCGTCAACGCGCGCCACTTTGAGAGTGCCGTCGCAGACGCCCTCGGCGCGGGCTGCAAGGCGATCGTGGGCATCACGGCGGGGCTCGGCGAGAGCGGGGAGGCTGGCCGTGCCGCCGAAGAGCGCATCACGCGACGCGTGCGCGACACCGGCGCGCTGCTGCTCGGCCCCAACTGCCTCGGCGTACTCGACCACACCACGGGGCTGAACCTCACGAGCAACGATTTTCCCGCCGGGCGCATCGCGCTGCTGAGCCAAAGCGGCAACGTCGCGCTCGAACTGGCGATCCACTGCCAGGACCTGGGCCTCGGCTTCTCGCGTTTTGCCTCGATCGGCAATCAGGCCGACATTGACGTGGCCAACCTGATCGAGAGTTGCATCGAGCACGAGGGCACCGACGCCATCGCCGTATACCTCGAAGAATTTAAGAGCGGTCGGCGTTTCATACGGGCGGCGGCGGACGCCTGGGCGGCCGGCAAACCGGTCGTCCTCCTGCCGGTGGGGCGACATTCGGCGAGCGCGCGGGGCGCCAAATCGCATACGGGCGCGCTCGTGAGTTCGGCGCACGTGGTGGACGCGGCGTGCCGCGCCGCTGGCATTGAACGGGTCGACACGCCCCGCGGCATGGCGCAGTTACTCTCTGGCCTCGCGCCTCGCTGGGAGACGCGGGGGCGGCGCGTGGCCATCTTTAGCGATGGCGGTGGCCAAGCCTCGATCGCCTCCGACTGCGTCGAGGACGCGGGGCTACAGGTTCCCGAATTTTCGATCGACCTGTCGCGCGCTCTTCTGCGACACCTGCCGCCCGCAGCGGGAGTGTCGAACCCGATTGACGTGGCGGGCGGCGGCGAATCCGACATCTCGTGCTTCGACGCTGTGGTGGGCGATCTGCTCGACGCCGACGAGGTGGATTCGGTGCTGATGACGGGGTTCTTCGGCGGCTACCACGAACTGAGCGCAGACCTGCGCGAGGGCGAGCTGGCCGCCGCGCGGGCCATCGTCGAACGCGTGCGAGCCGACCGCAAGTTGCTCACGGTGCACACTATGAACTCCGACTCGGAGGCGGCCGCCATCTTGCGCGAGGGCGGGATCGGCGTCTACAAGTCCATCGACGACGCCGTGTGGACCCTCCAACGCGTCACCGAGCGCGCGCTGCTCGCACGCCAAGACCTGCAACTACTACCCGAGCCCGAGGAACCCATCACGCGTGCCGATTACAGCGCCGCCCGCCACCTGCTCGCCGAAGCGGGGCTGCCCTTCGTGCGCGCCGTGGACGTCATGAGCGCTGATGACGCGCTCGCCGCGAACCTGCGCTACCCCCTCGTGGTGAAGGCCCTCGGGGTCGAGCACAAGAGCGACCGCGGTGGCGTGGTCCTCGACATTCGCTCGGAGGACGAACTGCGCGAATGTCTCGCCTCGCTGCAGGCCGCACTGCGGCCACCGAGCTTCTCGGTCGAAGAGATGGCGCCGCTCGCGGACGCCGTCGAACTCATCGTCGGCGTTAACTGGGACCCCAAGTTCGGGCCCGTCGTGCTGGTCGGCCTCGGCGGCACCCTCGCCGAGGTCATGCGTGACACGGTGTGCGCCATCGGGCCCGTCACCGAGACCTATGCGCGGCGCATGCTCTCGCGCCTGCGCGGCGCCGCTCTGCTCACGGGCGTGCGCGGCCGCCCGCCGGTCGACATCGACGCGGCGGCCCGCGTGATCGCGCAGCTCAGCGAATTTGCCGCGGCACACCCCGAGATCAGCGAGATCGAATGTAACCCCGTGGCCGTCACCCCCGGCGGCGCCGTCTGCCTCGACGCCCGCATCATCCTTGCTTAAACCCCCAAGACAAGCACGACAAGAACAGGAAACCCCCATGGACTTCACCTACACGCCCGCACAGCTCGAGATTAAGGCGCGGGCCGCGAGCCTGAAGAACGTCATCATGCAGTACGAGGACTATTGCGAAGAGAACAACGGGCTCACGCCCGAGATGCACGCCGAGATTCGCCAGGCGGTGCTCGACCACAGGTTTCAGGCCATCAATATGCCCGCCGAGCTCGGCGGCGCGGGTCTCAGCGTGCTAGAACAGGCCATCATGCAGGAGGAACTCGGAGAACTGACGGGAGCCCTGTGGGACGTCATGTGGCGCCCCGCCAACGCCCTGCGTGCCTGCACCCCCGCGCAGGCTGAGCGCTGGCTGCTGCCCGAGATTCGCGGCGAACGTCGCGACGCCGTCGCGGTGACTGAACCCGAGGCCGGCTCTGACCCGCAAAATATTCGCACCACCGCCGTGCGCGACGGCGACGACTGGATCATCAACGGCGAAAAGTGGTTTGTCACCGTCGGCGACGCGGCCGATTTTCAGATCGTGCTCGCGAGCGTTGACGGTCAGTACACGACGTTCATCATCGACACCGACACCCCGGGCGTCAGCGTCAAGCGCACCCCGCGCTACACGCACACGTTCGTGTATGAACACCCCGAGTTCATCTACGAAGACGTGCGCGTGAGCGACGAGCACCGCCTCGGCGAGATCGGGCAGGGCTACGACCTGATCCGCGACTGGTTCGTGGAGGAGCGCCTCATGATCGGCGCGCGTACGATCGGCGCGGCCGCGCGGGCTACCCGCCTCGCCGCCGAACACGCCCGTAATCGCCAGCAGTTCGGCGCCCCGCTCGCGTCGTTCCAAATGATTCAAGACATGCTCGCGACCAACGTGTGCGAGATCGTCGCGAACCGCAACCTCGTGTACCAGATCGCCTGGGAGGCGGACCAAGGCGTCGACCGCAAGACGCTGCATGCCAAGGCGGCTGTCTGCAAGCTCTCCACCAGCGAGGCGTCCAATCGCTGCGTCGACCGCGCCCTGCAGATCTTCGGCGGCAAGGGTTACATGCGGGAGAACCCCGTGGAGCGCCTGTGGCGCGAACTGCGCGTAGATCGCATCTGGGAGGGCACGAGCGAGATTCAAAAGCTCATCATCGGTAATGAGATCATGAAGCGTGGAATTGACGGCATGCTCGACTACCCGGGGGCGCAGTGACTGACCTCTTGCAAACGACAATACAAGGTGGCGTCGCGACGCTGACCCTGAATCGCCCCGAGAAGCTGAACGCTCTCTCCACGGCGCTGGAGCAGTCCATTCTGGACGCCCTGGCAGCCGGGCCGGTTGCCGACGCCCGCGTTATCGTGTTCGCGGGGGCGGGGGAGCGGGCCTTTTCGGCGGGCGCGGACGTGGGCGAGATCGCCGAGTTCGGACCGGCCGACATCATGCGTTACTACCAACTATCGGGCAGGCTGTACGAGGCGATCGCAGGCCTCGATGCGATCACCATCGCGGCCGTGCATGGGTATTGTTTCGGGGCGGGCTTCGAACTGGCGCTCGCCTGCGACCTGCGGGTCGCCGACGAGACGGCAGTGTTTGCGCTGCCCGAGGTGGGCATTGGCATCGTGCCGTCGTCGGGTGGCCTCGCTCGCATCGCGCGGCACATTGGCCTGGGCCGCGCGAAGTACCTCGCGCTCACCGGAGAGCGGCTACCCGCGGCCCGTGCCCTCGACTGGGGGCTGCTCGCGCAGGTGGTGGAGCCGGGCGGTGTGCTCGAAGCGGCACACCGGCTGGCCTTTACGGTGGCCGACCAGCCCGCCCTCGCGGCGTCCGCGGCCTGTCAGATTCTTGACGTTGCCGTTCAATCGCCACACGCGGCGAATCTGCTGCTGGAACGATACGCTTACGCCATGCTGAACCAGGCCAACCCATGAATGTGCCCGAGCTGTTCCCCGAGGGGCAGCGGATTCTAGCCGAGCTCGAGGGGCTTCCCTTGCCCGGCGACCCCCGGTTTGACCTGCAAGCGTCGAGGCGCGGCGTGCAGGAGACCGCGCCCCGTCGCGTCGAGGGGCTGGACATCGCGGGTCACGCAGACGTCCTCATTGCCGGGGTGCGCTGCCGCTGGTACGAGCCCCAGTCTCGCGCAGGCGAGCGGATCGTCATACACGCGCACGGTGGGGGCTTCGTCGAGGGCGGTATCGACTCTCACGACGCCGTGTGTCATGCCCTCGCCGCGCTCGCCGGAGCGCCCGTGCTTGCCATCGATTACGACCTGGCGCCCGAGGCGCGCTACCCCCGGCAGATTGAGCAGTTCATTGCGGTCGTGCGGGCGGTAGCGGACGCCCAGGGGGTTGGGTTGGTAGCGGAACGCCTCGCGGGCAGCGTGGGGATAGTCGGTGGGCCCGTGAGTTGGTTGCTGACCGATGAGACGCACGAGCGGTTCGAGGTGGACGATGGCACGCAGTTGATCGCCCTGGGTGATTCGGCGGGGGCGAGCCTCATCGCGGGGGCGCTGCAGTACGACGCGGCGCTGGCGGGCGAGCTGGCAGCCCAGGTGCTCGTGTACCCGGGGGTCGCCGAGGCATTTACCGCGGAACAGCGCGAACTGGGGGCGCGGTTTGCCCTCACCGAGGAGTCTGTGCTCTGGTACGGGCGGCAGTACTGCCCCGACGACGAACTCCGCCAGTCGGAGCCGGCCCTGAACCCCTGGAAGGGCTCATTTGCGGGGCAGCCTCGTGCCCTGATCGTGACCGCCGCGTGCGACCCGCTCGCGGTGTCGGGGGAGCGGCTCGCGGCGACCATGGCGAGCGCGCAGGTCGAGGTGGTGTGCGTGCAGTACGCGGGCACGCTGCATGGGTTTTGGCGGCGGCCCGGCGAGTCGGCGATCGCCCTCGCGGCGGTGCGTCAGGCCGCCGGATTCATACGCAGCGTGTAGGACGAGGGTCTCCCCGTCCGCCGGGTTGGGCCTCAGGCGTAAGGCGGGTCGAACCGGGCGACGCCCGTAATACTGCCGCCCCCCAGGAGCGGGGTTGTCGGAACCACATCCATCGTGCCCTGGTCGACGACCTGGTTGAGGCCGTTGAGGATTCTAATTTCGTGATTGCCCGCGGTGAAACCAGAGGCATCGAATCGTCGCCGGAAGCCGTCTTGCCACGAGGGCACGTCTATCCACGTGCCTGCCACGTTGTGCTGAATGGAGATGCTATTTGCGACGGCGGCGCCACCAGGCAAGATGATCCCGATCAACGGTGACGTCGATGTGCCTGGCTGATAGGTGACGGCAAGGGGAACGCGGTACAGGCCCACTCCGGTACTCGCCACGTTTGTGCAGGTGGTGGCATAGAGTGGGGTCGCCACAACGGTGGTCAGCCCCAGGCACTTGCCCGAGGCTTGGTTGACGAGGAGGCGCCGGCCGTCGGGGAGGATCTGCAGCCGCCACTGCTGCCAGGGGTCGGAGGGATTAAGTTCGCCGAGCGCTAGAGTGCCGTTGGGCCATTGGGCGACGGTCCTGAGGATATTTTGATGCAGCCGCAGGGTGAACAAGGACGGGTCGGCGGGGTTCACGGGAACGAACGCCCAGCCCTGGCGGGGGCTCGTAAGGCAATTGAGAGTGATCAGGGCGGTTCCTACCGTCGTGGAGGTGCTGGCTCCCGATGGGGCAAGACACGAACTACCGAGCGAGACGAGGTTGTAGTTCGAGCTGAGGTTGGGCTTGAAGGTGGTGGTGTCGCCCGGGTAGATGCCCGATGTGCTGAAGAGGGCAGCACGTTGGCCGCTGACTCCGCTCCAACCGGTGTCTTCGAGGGCAAAGTCTGCTCGGATTCCCGGAGTGACGGTATTGCCCTGGGGGCTGGCGACCAGTTGGCGCTCGGGCACGGTGTAGCGCACGCAGAAGTAGTTGCTGGCGCCCGCGGCGGTGGGGAGCCGATTTGCTAGGGTCAGGTTGTTGAGGGTTCCCGTGACGGCGCCGGGGCCGACGGTGGCCTGATCGGTGCAGGCAGCCGTGTTGGTGATGGGCCAGGCGGTCACCGTGAAGGCTGTCGCAACGCTGTCGGTGCCGGTGAGCTTGACCGTCATGGGAAACGCAGCGCTGCTGGAGTTCACCACCTGAAACCAACCCGTCGTGGTGAGCTTTTCGTTCGTGAGCGGGGCTTGGATGGAGATGGCCAGGTTGTTCTGGTAAAGGGACACCGATTCCGTTTTTGCTGCCGCCGTCACGACGGCGCGATCGGTGAAGAAAGCCCATGCGGTAGAGCCCGCTGTAAACGTGGCTGCGAGTGCAGCCACACAGAGGCCCGCTGTGGCTGCGCGCAGGCGCTTCAGTGGACGAAATCTCATGATGCTCAGGTCCCGACGCGCCATTCGCATGGCGGCGTCACACTTTCTAGGCAAAACGACGGGCTGGGCGTCCTAGTCGGCGGGGTGGCGGCGGCGGGGGCTGCGCCGAGGCAAGGAGCATTGCTCCATCATAGCCTTTTCGTAACCCAACGTCATTTACTGTGACTCAGGGTGATTGCGCGGTCTACCGGGCGCCCGCGCGCCCGCGCGCCCGCGCGCTAAACACCCCCGCCCCGTTCGCTACGCCTCGTAGTCGAGCGAGGCGATCAGCCCGCGAACCAGCAGCCGCACGAGGCCTGCGGCGCGCTCCTCGTCGGGGTCGGCCAGGTGCTGCATGCTGATGCCGTCGACGCCCGCGATAAACAGCCTGGTGATCTCTTTGAGGTTGATCGGCACCGCCTCGCCCGCGTCGATCGCGGCGTCGCGGAACAGGTCATGGGTCGAGCGGCTCCACCCCTCGTACATCGTGCGATTCACCTCGAGGGCCTGGGCCTCGCCCTCGCCGTCGACCCGAAACCGGCGCAGCAGCAGTTCAAAGGTGGTCACCTGCTCGTGTGGGTTCGCGAGCATGCGGGCCCACACGCGCTCGGCGTGCGCCTCGATAATGCCGCGAATGCCGCGGGCGGTGGTCGGCACGGGCGGCAGCGCCTGGGCATAGTCGCGGCTGAGGTAGTTGTAGACCTCGGCCATGAGCTCTTCTTTATTGCGAAAGCAGTAGTGCAGGGTCGCCAGCGGTGCGTTGGCGGCCTCGGCGATGCGGCGCGTCGTGGCGGAGGCGACGCCCTGGGTGGCGATCACGGTGGCGGCGGCGCGTACGAAATCTACGCGGCGTTCCTCGGCGGAGATGCGGGCCATGCTGGTCCTTTCGGGGGCCGGGTCGGCTTTCGACTCGCCCAAAAACGTAGTGCGGCGTGCAGATAGGTGCTCCCAGTGTGTCACGAAAAAACTTCTTAGTCACGTGACCTAGTCAAGTGACCAAGACGTATGACATACTTCATCGCAGACGTTTCGATGACGATGAGGTGATCACATGTCCACACCTGCCAACGCAGGCAAAGCCACCCAGGCCGCCGACCGCGCGTCCGGCCAGACCCCCGACCTGATATTGACGGCCGCCGCCGTGCTCACGGGCGAACCCGACCAGCGCGAAACCCCCACGACGCTCGCCATCACGGGGGAGCGCATCAGCGCCCTCGGCGGCGCCGAGCTGCTCGCCACCGCGGGCCCGCACACGCGCATCGTCGAGCTGCCCGGCCACACGGTGCTGCCCGGCATCAACGACGGCCACCTGCACCTCGTGGGCCACGCGATGTCGAACTACGGCCACCTCAAGGTCGGCGCCGCCGAGGCGGCAACCTGGGGCGAGGTCGCCGCATTGCTGGCCGCGGCGCCCGTGCCGAGCGACGGCTGGCTGCGCGCCCACGGCTGGGACGCCGTCACCCTCGGCCCCGGGGGCGAGGCCGCCCTGGCCCACTGCCGCGACGACATTCCCGTGGTCGCCTACGACCAGACCGGCCACCAGCTCATCGCCAACGCCGTCGCCCTCGACCGCGCGGGCATCACCGCGGCGACCGCCGACCCGGCCGGAGGAGTCATCGGGCGCGACGCCGACGGCACGCCCACGGGCCTCCTGCAGGACGCCGCGACCCTCCTCATCAACCGCGCCCTCCCCGACGTGCCACGCGATACCCTGCGCGATGCGCTGCTGCGCGCTCAAGCCGACCTGCATGCCCAGGGCATCACCTCGCTCACCGAACCCGGGCTCGGCCCCGGCAGCCCCGGCCTGTTCGACGGCTCCTGCAGCGAAGGCGCGCTGCGACTGCTCGGCGACCTCGCCGCCGCCGACGAACTCAGTCTCCGCATCACCGTGCTCATGCTGTTCGCCGGCACCGGCGGCATCTCGGCCGACCTCGTGCGCGCGGGCCTCGCCTCGGGCCTCGACCGCGCCTACAGTGAGCGCGGCATCGACCCGCTGCGCCTGCGCATCGCGGGCGTCAAGGTGTTCTCCGACGGCATACCCCGCAGCAACACCGCCTGGATGCACGACCCCTACGGCCCCGAATGCACCCACGGCCACCTCGTGGTCGCGGGCGAAACCGACGAAGAGCGCCTCGCCGAACTGCGCGAACTGCTCACCCTGATCGACGCGGCCGGCCTGCAGGCGGGCATCCACTCCACAGGAGACGCGTCGAGCGAGGCCTGCGTCGAGATCCTGAGCGGCCTGCCCGCCGCCGACCGCCGCCACTACCTCATTCACGGGGCGTTCAGCGGGCCCGAGACCCTTGAGCGCATGGGCGAGCACGGCATCGGGCTCAGCACCAACCCGCTGCTGCGCTCGATCGCGGGAGACCTCATGCGAGACCTCATGGGCGCCGAACGGTTCGCGTTTCTGCAGCCGCTCAAGGCAGGCCTCGACGCGCGCGTGCCCGTCAACATCGCCTCCGACGCGCCCGTGACCTCGACCGACTGGCGCGAAACCATCATCGCCGCCGTGCGCCGCCACACGCCCAGCACCCCGGGCGACCCGGCCGACCCGCAGCGGCTGACCCCGCTCGAAGCGCTCGCCGCCATGACCTCGCTACCCGCCTGGCAAGACCACGCCGACACCGACAAGGGCCGGCTGCTGCCCGGCTACCTGGCCGACCTGTGCGTCCTCGATGGGGAATACCCCACCGCCGAGAATATTGAAACCCTGCGTGACCTGCGGGTCGTGCTGACCCTCGTGGGCGGACGCGCGGTCCACGAGTCGGCCCTGGAGCCCAGCCCCTAACCGCCCCCTCTCAACCTCCTTTCGCAAGCAACCCCCAATTCGTACCCGCAACGCAGCGGGCCCGCCCAGGAGACACCATGAAAATTCGCCCCGCCCTTGCCCTCGCCGCACTGCTCACCCTGACCCTCGCGGGCTGCGGCTCGTCGAGCGCCGGCACCTCGCAGGCCGCCGACGGCACCACCACCCTGAAGGTCGGCCAGATCGGCCTCACGAGCGACGCCGCCCTCAAAGTTGGCATCGACAAGGGGTACTTCAAAGACGAAAAGCTGAACATCGAGATCACCAAGGTGGCCAACCCGCCCGCCGGCATCGCCGCCGCGCAGAGCGGCCAGCTGAGCCTCACCTACGCTCCGTCGATCCCTATGCTGAACGCCATGAGCCAGGGCGTGCCCCTGCAGGTTGTGGCCGCGGCCGACGGGTACCTGCCCACCGCCGAACAGTCCAAAGACGCGGCCACGGTGGACGACTCCGGCGTCTTCGTGAAGCCCGGCAGCGCCATCACGTCACCCAAAGACCTCGCGGGCAAGACCATCTCGGTGCCCGCCCGCAAGGCCCAACTCGAGATCACCATCGCCGACGCCATCAAGCAGGACGGCGGCGACCCCAGCACCGTGAAGTGGATGGTGCTCGACTTCGAATCGGCCCTGCAGGCACTCGGCGACGGACGCATCGACGCCGCGGGCGTCGTCTCGCCGTTCACAGTGAAGTCGCTCGAGGCCGGAAACGAACTCATCACCTCGCCCGGGGTCGGTTTCTTCACCGAGGGCGCCGTGGGTCTCTACGTGACGGGCAAGAGCACCGCCGGCAGCAATGCCGAGGCGCTGCGCGGGTTCCAGCGCGCCATTACCAAGGCCAACGCCTACTGCAACGAGCACCTGTCGGAATGCCAGCAGGTGGCATCCGAGCAGACCAAGGTCTCGATCGACGTCATTCAGGCCGGCACGCCCACCTTCTGGCCCACGACGGTCGAGCTGGCCGACCTGCAGCGCACCGACGACAAGCTCGTAGAACTCGGGTACCTGCCCAAGCCCGTCGACCTCAGCGGCGCGCTGTTCAAGTAGGCCACAAATCATGAACGCACCCCTGTTGATTCGCGGCGCGATCGGCCTCGCCGCCGCCGCAGTGATCTGGCAACTCGTCGCGCTGAGCCCGCTCGGCTCCGACGCGTTCCCCACCTTCACCACCACGCTGGCGAGCCTCGTCACCGTGCTCGCAAGCCCCGAGTTTTGGAACGCCCTCGGCACCACCGTCGGCCTCGCCCTCGCGGGCCTCGTCTCGGCGGGCGTGGCGGGCGTCATCGTTGGCCTGCTGGTCGGCACGTCACCTGCGGCGCGCGCCGCGACCCTCGCGGTGTTCGAGTTCTTGAAGCCGATTCCGCCCATCGTGATTTTGCCGCTGCTCGTGCTGGTACTGGGCCCCACGGCGTCCATGACCTGGGCCCTCATCTTCTTCGGCTGCGTGCTCGCCATCGTCATGCAGACCGTCGACGGGGTCAACGACACCGACCCCGTCACGCGCGACACGGCCCGCTCGTATGGCATGGGCCGCGCCGAGATTCTCTGGCACGTGGTGCTGCCGAGCGCCGCTCCGTTCATCGGCACGGCCATGCGGGTCGCGGCCCCGGTCTCGCTGATCATCGCTGTCGTGGGCGGGCTGCTCGGCGGCGGCCCCGGCCTCGGCCAGAGCCTCCTCACGGCGCAGACCAGCGGTGATTACCCCACCCTGTACGCCCTCGTGCTCGTGCTCGGCGTGCTCGGGCTGATCTTCGTGGGCGCCTCGACCGCCATCGAACGCCGCATCCTGCACTGGCATCCCTCCTACCGAGAGGCGGCGGTCTAACATGCGCAAGGCCCTCCTCGTGACGCTCGGCGTCGCCACCCCCATCGCGCTGCTGGCGCTCTGGTTCGCCGCCTCCGCGAGCTCGACCAACACGTTCTTTCCGCCGCTCAGCGCCATTCTGCAACGATTTCGCGAGCTCTGGCTGTTCGAGCACTTCACCTCCGACGTGCTGCTGAGCCTGCGCAACCTCGTGGTCGGCTACCTCATCGCCGTTCTCGTCGGCATCGTGCTGGGCTTCGCCCTCGCCATGCTGCCCCGCGTGCGCCAGTACGTCGACCCCGTGATTCACCTGTTCCGCGGCATCCCGCCGGTCGCGCTGCTGCCCATCTTGATCGCGCTCGTGGGCTTCGACGTGCAGATGCGGGTCACCTCCATCGCGCTCGCCGCCGTGTTCCCCACCCTGATCGGCACGATCGACGGCCTGCGCAGCGTCGACCCGCTGCTGCATGACGTCAGCTCGGTTTACCGGCTCAGCCTGCGCGAACGCGTGGTCTCGGTGATGCTGCCCGCCGCGAGCCCCCAGATCGTCTCGGGCATGCAGGTCAGCCTGCAGACGGCGTTCGTGGTCATGATCGCGAGCGAAATGCTCGGGCCCAGCGACGGCATCGGCGCACTCACCCTGCTCGCGCAGCAGAGCTTCATGATCACCGACATGTGGGCGGGCATCCTGCTGCTCGGCGTCATCGGTTTTCTTGCCAACGTCATTTTTGATCTCGGACGCCGCCGCGTGCTGGCCTGGTACCTCGGCTCGCGCAGGCTGGCCCGGGCCGCGTAGTCCCGAATCCCGGCCCGCTGGGGCCTCCCTCGAACGGTGGACCCGTGCGTCCGCCCCCCACAGTTTCTTAAGGAGTCACCATGACCATCAACACCGCCAAGGCCGAGCCCCGGCTGAACGTCCAGCACCTGAAGAAGGCGTACGGCAGCGGAGCGAACGCCAAGGTCATCATCGAAGACCTCACCTTCACCGTGAATAAGGGCGAGGTGGTCTGCATTGTGGGCCCCTCGGGGGTGGGCAAGACGACCCTGCTGAAGTGCCTCGCGGGGCTGCAGCCCGCCACGAGCGGCAGCGCCGCCATCGACGGTCGCGTGATCGACGGCCCGCCGCCCGAGATGGCGCTCGTGTTTCAGGATTACAACCGCTCGCTGATGCCGTGGCTGACGGTGAAGAAGAACCTCATGCTGCCGCTGCGGCACCTCAAGCTGCCGGCCTCGGAGGTGGCGCAGCGCTGCGAGAGCGCGCTCGCGGAGGTGGGGCTCAGCCATGCCGCCGAGCAGTATCCGTGGCAGCTCTCGGGCGGCATGCAGCAGCGAGTCGCGATCGCGCGAGCCCTCGCGTATCGCCCCGAGATTCTCGTGATGGACGAGCCGTTCGCGAGCGTGGATGCGCAGACGCGGTTTGATTTGGAGGACCTCTGCCTCAAGATTCGCGATGACTTTGGAATGACGATCATGCTGGTCACGCACGATATTGACGAGGCCGTTTACCTCTCGGACCGCGTGGTGGTGCTGGGGTCGAAGCCGGCCCGCGTGCTCGACACGGTGACGATTGACCTGCCGTCGCCGCGCGATCAGATCAGCACGCGCGCGCTCGCGGAGTTCGCGCAGCAGCGCACCGATGTGCTCGCGATGATCAAGCGCCCCGAGCAGGCGGGGGTCTCGGGCGGCGCGGGCGCGGCGGGTGGCGCGGGGGCGGCGGCATGAGCGCGGCGACGCGCCCCAACATCATCTTCTTCATCGCGGACCAGCTGCGCGCCGACCACCTCGGCTTCGCGGGCAACCCCGTGGTGAAGACCCCGCACCTCGACCGAGTCGCGCGCGAGGGCCTGTGGTTCACGCAGGCCACGGTCACGAACCCCACGTGCATGCCGAGCCGGGCGAGCCTGCTGACGGGCCAGTGGCCGTCCGCCCACGGCACGCGCTGCAACGGCATCACCCTGAACCCCAACGCCACGACTTTCGTGCGCGAACTGCGCGGCGCGGGGTACGCGACGTGCGCGATCGGCAAGCTGCACCATCAGAACATGGGCTGGCCGTACGAGGACGATCAGCAGCGCGAGATCGACGCCGTCGACCCGCTGCTCATGGACCCGACCCGCCGCGACGCCGTCGAGGTGGAGCGCGAGCCCGGTTGGGACGAGTTCGAGAATCGCGAGCGGCACGAGGCCGCGTTCGTGCACATGCCTGCGGACTACTACGGGTACGACCGCGTCGACCTCGTGGTGGGTCACGGCGACCGGCCCGGCGGGCACTACTTTCACTGGGCGCTCGACAAGGGTTACGACCCGCGCGAGCTGGGCGGCGCCGAGCACGCCAAGTCGCGGTTCGACGCGTGGGAGCAGGTGTACGAGACGTCGATTCCGCTCGAGGCGCACCCGAGCGTGTACGTGGCCGAGCGGGCGATGGCGCGCATCGACGAGTGCGCCGAGAACGACGAGCCGTTCTTCCTGTTCGTGTCGTTCCCCGACCCGCACCATCCGTTCGCGCCGCCGAGCGAGTACGCCCACCTGTACGACCCGTCGGAGATTCCCCTGCCGCGCGGGTTCAGCGCGGACCATCCCGACCTGCCCGCCCACATTCAGCGGCTCGTCGATCAGCGCGGCGTGCCGGGCGACGACCCGACGATGACCTGGTCGGTCACCACGGAGCAGTATCAGCACGCCGCCGCGGCGCAGTACGGCCTGATCACGCTCATGGACGACCAGATCGGCCGCGTGCTGGGCCGCCTCGCCGAGCGCGGCCTCGACGAGAACACCATCGTCATCATGGCGAGCGACCACGGCGACCTCATGGGCGACCACGGCCTCATGCTCAAACACTTCAGCCACTACCGCGCGCTCACGAACGTGCCGCTCGTGGTGCGGGTGCCGCCCGCGCTGCTCGCGGGGGCGGGGTCGGGTGGCGCTGGGGGGCCGGACGCTCCGGTGGCTGAGTCTGCTGGGTCGGGTGCCGCTGCTGGGTCGGGTGGCACTGGCGTCCCCACCTCGGATGCCCTCGTGTGCCTCGCCGACCTCGCCCCCACGCTGCTCGAACTGACCGGCGTTGAGTTGTTTCGTGGCATCCAGGGCCGCTCCCTCGTGCCGCTGCTGCGCGGAGAGGGCAACGAGAACGCGGCGCCGCGCGATGCGATCGTGATCGAAGAGGACCAGCCGTTCGGCCTGCCCGGACTGCCGGGACCGGTGCGCATGCGCACGCTGCTGACCTCCGAGGCGCGGCTCACGCGCTACTTCGGCACCGACATGGTCGAACTGTACGACCTGCGCGAGGACCCCGACGAACTGCGCAACGTGGCCTATCAGGCTCGCTACGCCGAGCTGCTGCAGCGCATGAGCGAGCGGATGCTCGCCGAGATGGTGGCGCTCACGGTGATGGGGACGCGGCCCACGGCCTCGGCCTAAGTCGGTACCGCGCCGCCACCCAAGTGTGGGTGTGTCAGATGAACTGTGCATCTGGCCTGGCGGATGGTTAGTTGATTCGGCCTTCGAAGGTGATCGCGGAGGCGTTGAATGTGGGCTTCCACCTCGTCACCCAGCGTGCCCGACCGCTTCCGGTCGGGTGAAGCGACCCCGTCAAGAGATTCAAGCACTTCAGCGCCGCGGCGTCGTTGGGGACGTGCCCGCGCCCGCACGCCCCGCCGGTAGCGGGCATTGACGGACTCGATCGCGTTCGTCGATCAGATGATGCGGCGGATCTCGACGACGTAGACCAGGAACGGGGTGAACACCGTCCACGCGTTCTACCCTAGCCCCTGTGTCTCACCCAAGCTTGACGCGCAGGGGAAGGCCGTGGACGCCACCCAAGTCGCCACCTTTAGCCGATTCAAACCGGCCGGGCTCCTAAACTCGCTGGGAGTGTGGCAATCAACGCCGCCGTACTTTGTCAAGGGAGCGGAACCGCCTCGAAACGTTTGCGTCCAACATGCGCAAACGCTCGCCCAAACAGTTCGGACTCCGCAGAGGGTGCACCCGGGTCGCGCGGCACGACGCTCGAAGCTGCCCACAGCGTCTCGCGCAACCACTGACCGGCGCCAAACACCCGAAAGTTCCCGAGCAACTCTTCCGAATCTCGATCGCGCTCAAGAACCACGATCAGCCTTGCGAGCGTCTCGACCTCACGGGCTAGGAGCGTCCATTCTGCCCGGTCAGCACCGTATTCCAGCGGGTCGAACTGCTCATCAGGGGAAGCGGTGAAATTCTCGATTTCTTCTGGCGTAGCTCGTCGCAAAAGAAGCGAGGGCTCTGCAAAAGTGTAGGCGCCAACAACGAGACTCGGATCGACAAACTCATCAATAAGATCATCCCGATGAGTGTCGAAATCGAACGGGACGGCACCGAGTGAGTAAAGAAGTGAAGTCGCATCCGCACAGGTCACCGCAGGCTGGACACCGAAGTGCTCGCGCGCCTCGCTCAGCAGCAAGTCGTAACTGGCCATCATTCACTCCTCATCGTTTGTATTCAAGCGTGCGGGCAGAATCTCAACGCTTCCACCCGCGCACCCTGCTACGAATGGGCTATCTACGCCGGGAGGCCATAAAAACTGTGCATGTTCGGCCTGTGAGCAGCAGGGTGGAAGTGCCACAGGTAGCCGGCACCATGCTTCTCAGCCCCGATCGGTGTGCCCGACGGGTTCAGTGTCTTGGCCAGGGACTTCGCACTTTCACGCGAGATCGCCCAGACATCCAGTCCTGCGCGGCCACGCGTCTGGGCTTGTGCTGAGCTCAGGCCATTCGGACTGATGAATACCTTACTGCCGGAACGGACAGCAGGGTAGTAACTGCGCTTCTGACTGCTGGGGCGCCGGTTATTCTCAGCGATGATACTCGATACTGCCTTCGCAGCCTCGAGTGCGAGAGCCCCGGCAATCACGATGGCTGCACCAACAGCAAGGTAGTAAAAGGCGGTTGAGATCGAAATCGCCGCGAACGCGACCGGAATGACAAATACGATCGATGTACTGGCAGCAGCCGAATCGTACGTGTATTTTTCGCCAGTCTCGGGGTTGGTCAACACAAAGACTGAACGTTCGACCTGAGATTCCAGGATTTCGATCTCGTAACTTTCAGTCACGGTCTCGCCGGCGACAGTGTCGGTGAACGTCACGACTCCGTGAGGCTGACCCGGTTCGAGGGCAAGATCGAAAGCGAAGTTACCCTCGGGGTCTGTCGTCTCTGCTGCAATCTCGATGCCGCCTGCATCAACAGCTACTTGTTCGACATCTAGTCCCTCTTCAGCAAGGCCTTGTTCTACGATCTCGCTCGGTGCAAGTCCCTTGTACTCGGCCTGAACAATCGCAGTATCAGATTCGCCTGGATTTGTATCGATCGCCATAGCTGGTGGTGCTACGAGCAGATTCATGGTGAGAGCGAGCACGGAAACGGTCGCCGGTAAGTACTTCTTAATCATTGGTCCCCCGGTGCGGTACTTATGTGAGCGGAATTCCGCCCTGCTTTGAGTCATAGCGCAATTCGAACTCTCGACGGCCAATTCATCGAATCCTCTGGCGCTGTCGCTCGAAGTTGTGGCTGGGTGTCGCGTTATGGCAGAGAGCTGAATTCCAGAGGGTGTCAATTGGTTTGTGTAAGTGCGTGTGTGTCCTTTGATTGGAGATCATGATGACTATGACGGACCAGAACGACCACAGTGGCCGCGTGGACTCGGCGGCGACAGCTCATCGCTTGATGGATTTGGGCAGTATGGCGAACGTGAAATCGTCGGTGCTTTCGACGACCTCATGCAGCAGATCGACCGGGGCAAAATCACCTTGGACGGCAAAGACTGGGGCCATAGGCCAAAAAGTGTTTCCGTTGAGGGTGTGATTTAGCAGGTCAATGCCCCTTTTGGGGCTTCTTATTGACGGCCGTCAATAGAGTTGCACGGGCCACAGAAAACCCCACATGTGTGATATGCGGATCAACCACCAAACGCAACGGCAAGACCAGCAAAGGCACCATCCGCTACCGCTGTCCCCAATGCGGCCACTCCCGCGTCAAACACCGACCCGACATCCAACGCCACCGCGAACTCGACGCGTTCCTCGCCTGGCTCCTATCTCGAAAACGCCAAACCGACCTCCCTTCCTGGTCCGCCCGAACCCTCCGCCGTCGCACCGCCTAGTGCTGGACATATACAAACAACTTGACAAGCCCTCCGCTCGGTTGATCGCGACTGCACTGTGTTCGCTTTTGCCAACTTCCACGCCAATGAAGACATCGACCGGGTCATGTTCGGTGATGCTGGTACCCACTCGTGCAGCAGTCCAAGCGGCTAACGTGGTCGCCAGCCGTCCCTTCTGGCGCGGGGTGAGACGGCAACTGGCACCGCGATACGAGCCAGTACACGATCGCGAGCTGGAACGCGTCACGAGTGGCTTACTCCTCTGGTTGAGCATGCTCTATTGCAGCAGGATGAACCACTTCTCCGTTGGCGCGTTTTCCGCGCAGGCGACAACTCTGACTGTTGCCCCCCAAACCTTGTGGCGGCGAAGCGTTCGCCGGAGAATCGGCGGGTTCACACAGCGTCCGACAGCATCTTGGAGTGCGTCCACGGCAAGTCGGGCCCTGGTGCGCCTTTCGCTGTTTTCGTGACGGGCCACAGCAAGATACGGAGAACGGGCGACCGACCGGCTGCATGCCGGTCGGTCGCCCGTTTGAGGTGCTGCGCTTACGAGGCCGTTCGGGTGCCCGCCACGGGCGCAGAAGTCGCGCCCGAGTCGCCACTGCCCGCGCCAACAGCACCGCCAGTGCCCGCGCCGCCACCGGAGCGTCCGCGCTGCTGCGCCACCCCCAGGAGGTAGAAGATGCCGCCGAGCAGCAGGAGGCCCGAGGCGATCATGATTTCGGCGCCGCCGCCGCCCGCCGCGAGGCCCGGGTTGAACGCGCCCGCGAGCAGAATGGCGAGGTTGAAGGCGGTGAGCAGCACGGCGATAGGTATCCAGTGCGCTCCGAGGCGCATGGGCCGCGCGACGTGCGCGTGGGTCTTGCGCATGACGATGAAGCCGCCGCACGCGAGGGTCACCGAGAGCATGTAGCCGAGGTTCGCGGCGATCACGATGGCGACCGGGGTCTTCACCACGATCAGCATCAGCACATTGGCGACGAGCGTGAAGATCAGGGCACCCGCGGGCGCGCCGCGACGGTTGACGTGCGCCAGCTGACGAATCGTCAGCTTCTCGTCGGCCAGGCCCTTGAGGGCATGGGACGCGTCCGCGGCGGCCGACAGCAGGGCGGCGCCGTGCGCGACCAGCAGCACGAGGGTGACCACGCTGCCCACGGCGTCGCCGAACGTCTCGCGGTAGAAGTTCAGGCCGTAGTTCACGGGGTCGGTGACGATGCCCTGCTCGCCGAGGGCCCCCGCCGAGGCGATGGGCACGAGGGAGAACACGACGATGAAGATGAGGGCCATGCTGCGCAGGGCGCGGTTGGTGTCGCGCACCGGCTGGTGGTACTTCGGCGCGAACGTCGCGCAGAGTTCGCTCGCGTAGATCGACCAGGCGCCCACGTACATCCACACGAGAATCGTGAGCCAGCCCGTGTCGGGCCCCAGCAGGTTGAGCGTAAATGTGCGGGTCGACCAGTCGGTGGCGAAGAACGGCAAAATGCACAGGCCGAGCAGCACCGCGACGACCGCGGCCGAGACGACCTTATTGAGGTTCACCGTGACCTTGAGGCCCGTGAGGTTCACGCCGATGGCGGCCGCGAGGGCGAGAATGCCCAGCAGTTGCGGCGCGCCCACCGAGACGAAGCCGAGCGAGAGCGTGAAGTCGAGCCCGGGCAGCCACTGCGTCACGAGGATCTTGCCGATCTGCATCGAGGCGAGCGAGAGCGCGAGGCCCCAGCCGCACCAGTAGCCGAACGAGGCTATGGACGCGACGAGGGGCGAGAACTTCTTCCACGACTCGGCGGCGAACAGGGCCACGCCGCCGGATTTGTCGGGGAACATGCTCGCCATCTCGGCGAAGAGAAAGTTCTGGAGGTATGAGACGAGCGCGAGCGTGAAGCACACGATCGCGGCACCCCACACGCCGAGGGCGCCCGCGGTGGAGCCGGTGACGACGAACACGACGCTGAGCGTCGGGGTACACATCGCGACCGTGTCGCGGGCCTTCAGGCGGCGGGAGTTTTCTGCGGAATCTGCCAAGGGGACCACCTCGTGGTGAAGAAGGGCGAGCGCAGGCGAGGCGTAGAGCCGTGCACGACCGTGTGCACCCGCCGCGGCCACCGTTGGCCGCATGCCTGCCCCTAAACTATGCAAGTGCTGAGTTCTATCGTCAAGGGGCTTGACGAAGATTTGAGCATTTGCACCAAAAGTAGGGTTGAGTGGGGCCGGACGCGCAGGTGGGGGCGTTGGCGCGCCTGGCCCCGTTGGCCCGCTGGCGCGTGCTCAGCCTGCGCGCCCGGCCCCGCTGGCGCGTGGTCAGCCTGCGCGCCCGGCCCCGCTGGCGCGTGGTCAGCCTGCGCGTCCGGCCCCGCTGGCGCGTGGTCAGCCTGCGCGCCCGGCCCCGCCGGCCCAGTTGGCCCACCGACCCCCACCCTCGCCCTACCGGCGCGTCACGAACCCCACTCCGAACGCGATCGGCACCGAGAGCAGCAGGCACACCGCCGTCACCAGCGAGCCGCCGATCAGCGTCGTGAAGTTCTGCACCAACTGCCACAGCACGAGACCCAGCAGCGCCGTCGCAAGCAAGGGCGCCCAGCGCGTTTCCCACGCCGTCGCCCGGCCCACGAGGGCTGGGGTGCCGGCCGGGCCACCCGGGGCGTCCGCACAATCAACCGCCCCGGCAACCCCCACGGCCCCGCGCGCGCCGAACGCCACGACGGCGATCGAGCACAGGATGTACAGCGTCACGAGCGCCGCGACCGCGAGCCCGCTGAACCACGAGAACAGCGTGAGCACGGGGTCGAGGCCAAGCGCCGCGAACGGGGCCAGCACGAGCACCGCGACCACGGTCTGCAGGCGCGCGGCGCGATGCGGGGCGAGGTGGCGGTTGGTCTGGGCGAGCGAGCGAGGCAGCGAGCCCTGACCCGCGAGCGCGTGCACGTAGCGGTTGATGCCGTTGTGAAACGCGAGGATACCCGCGAGCAGCGAGGTCACGAGCAGCACCTGGCCGACCGTGCCGGTCCACGCGCCGAGCATTCCGTCGAGCGCGTGGAACACGAGTTGAGTCGAGTCACCCGATTCGACCGCGGCCTGCGCCGCCGCCCCCACGTTGCCCGCGCCGTAGTAAGCCACGAACGCCCACGACACGAAGGCGAAGAACAGCGAGATCACGATGACGCACAGGTAGGTGGCGCGGGCGACGGTCTTGACCGGGTCCTTCGCCTCGCTCGAGTAGATGGCGGTCGACTCGAAGCCGATCATCGACGCGACCGCGAACATGAGCGCGATGCCGGGCGCGCCCGCCATGATCGCGCCGGGGGAGAAGCTCGCGGCGACATCGAACCCTCCGCTCGGCCCGCCCCCGCGAAACACTGTGACCAGGGCGAACGCGAGCAGAATGAGCGTCTCGCAGCCCACCAGCACCGCCAGCAGCCGCGCGCCGAACTCGATGTTGAGGGAGCCCAGCACCTGCACCACGATGATGGTGACGAAGCACAGCAGCCACCACGGCACGTTGACGCCGACCTGCGCGAGCAGCGCCGAGAAGGTTGCTCCATAGAGGCCGTACATCGCGGCCTGCACGGTGGTGTACGACAGCAGTGCTATCCACGCCGAGCCGGTGCCGAGCCGCCTGCCGAGACCCACCGTGATGTAGGCGAAGAAGGCGCCCTCGACGCTCACGCGCCGCCCCATCGCGATGAAACCCACCGCGAAGAGGCCGATGATCACGCCGATCACGAGGTACGCGCCGGGGGCGCCCGCCCCGTTGCCGAGAAACACGGTGAGCGGCAGGGCGCCCGCGATTCCCGTGAGCGGCGCCTGCGCGGAGAGCACGAAAAACAGGATGCCGAGCACGCCCACCGCCCCCTTGCGCAGGGCGGTCGACGGGGCAGACGGGCCAGAGGGGGCAGACGGTGCTGAGGGGGCCGAAGCAGGGGTCGAAACGGCTGACGGGACGGGCTGGCCCGGCTCAGAGGGAATGGACATGATGAATCCGATCTCGCGGTGGTGACGTGGAGGGAGCGAAACGTGGGTATGCCAAACGGCCCGCCGGCGGACGATGCCGACGGGCCGCAGGAGCGTCCGAAAAAAGGGCGGCTTAGCCGCTGATGACCTGGGGGTAGCCGAGCGCCTTCAGGCCCTCGACGCCGAATTCGAGGCCGTAGCCCGACTGCTTGGCGCCGCCGAACGGCACGCGCGGGTCGACCCCGCCGTGCTTGTTGATCCACACGGTGCCGGCCTGCAGTCGCGTGGCGACCTCGCGGGCCTTGGCCGGGTCGGCCGACCAGACGGAGGCGCCGAGTCCCACGTCGAGCGCGTTGGCCTGGGCGACGGCCTCGTCGAGGTCGCGGTAGCGAATGATGGGCAGGGCCGGGCCGAACTGCTCCTCGGCGACCAGCGGGTTGTCGTTGTCGATGTCGGCGACGAGCGTGGTGGGGTAGAAGTAGCCGGGCTGGTCGGGCTGCGGGTTGCCGCCGAGCAGGACGCGCGCGCCGGCCTCCTTGGCTGCCTCCACGAGCCGGTTCACGATGTCGAACTGCTGCTTGTTCTGCAGCGGCCCGAGCACATTGTTCTCGTCGCGGCCGACGCCCATGGGCATGGCCGCGGCGACCTCGGTGAGCGCCGCGCACACGTCGTCGTAGATGTCTTCGTGCACGTAGAGTCGCTTCAGCGCCGCGCAGGTCTGGCCGGTGTTGATGAACGCGCCCCAGAACAGGCCCTCGGCGATGGCCTTCGGGTCGACGTCGGGCAGCACAATGCCGGCGTCGTTGCCGCCGAGTTCGAGGGTCAGTCGCTTCACGGTGTCGGCCGACGAGCGGATGATCGCCTTACCGGTCGCGGTGGAGCCCGTGAACATGACCTTGGCGATGGCGGGATGCGAGGCGAGGCGAGCGCCGACCTCGCGGTCGCCGCTGATGACGCTCACGAGCCCCTCGGGCAGGGCGCCGTTGATGACGCCGATCAGGGCGATCACGCTGAGCGGGGTGTATTCGGAGGGCTTGACGACCACGGCGTTGCCCATGCGCAGGGCGGGCGCGACCTGCCAGATGGTGATCATCATGGGCCAGTTCCAGGGGCCGATCGCGCCGACCACGCCGAGGGCTCGGTAGGTGAGTTCGGCGTGCGATTCGCCGTCGTCGACGAGGGTTTCGCTGCCGAGCGGGGTGTCGGCGGCGGCGCGCAGCCACGCGACGCAGCCACCCACCTCGAAGCGCGCGTTGGGGCCGTTCAGGGGCTTGCCCTGCTCGCGCGAGAGCAGGTCGGCGAGGCTTTCGGCGTTTTCTTCGATGAGGTCGGCGGCGCGGTGCAGGGCCTTGCTGCGCGCCTCGTGGCCGAGGGCCTCCCACGCGGGCTGGGCGGCGCGGGCGGCCTCGACGGCGCGGTCGAGGTCGGCGACGGTGTGCACGGGGGCGTTGCCGACGACCTCGCCCGTGGCGGGATCGAAGATTTCACGGGTGGTTGCGGTGCTGGGGGTGGTCACGGTCATGGGGACTCCTCGTTGAGCGCACAGTGATGGATGGCACTCAATCTAGGCCCGGTCTTGTGCGGCTGTCAATTATTTTCGACAAGCGGCGAAAAAAGATTTGCGGGGAGCGTGACTAGTGCAGCAGGGCGAGGTAGTCGTCGAGTTCGGCCGCGAGGTCGTCGCTCACGCCGCCGTCGATCGCCATCGCGGCCCGGATCTGGGCTCCGAGCAGCATCGACATGAGCTGGCCGGCGATCGCTGCGTCGGGGCATGGCGTCGTGACCTCCCCGCGCTCGCGGGCAGCGGCGAGGTGGCCGAGAATCGTGGCCGTCCAGCGCCCCATGTACTCGTCGTGGTGGGAGCGGCGCGCGTCGCTGCCGAGCGCTCGCTGCCAAAACCCGATCACGATGCGCGCCTCGCTCACGAGGTCTTCGCTGAGGGGTAGCACCTCGAGACAGAACGAGTGCAGCGCCGCGATGCCCGCCAGCTCGCGAGTGCGCTCGGCGATGCGCTCGTTGGTGCGGTTGAAGACGTGCTCGAAGGCGAGCGCCATGAGGTCGTCTTTCGTGGGGAAGTACGGCTTGAGCGCCCCGTTCGAAAAGCCCGCCTCGGCTGCGATCTCGCGCATCGTGGCGCCCTCGATGCCGTGGCGGGCGATGATGCGCCACGTGGCCTCGACGAGCTCGAGGCGGCGCTGGTCGTGGTCGACGATCTTTGGCATGTGGGCTCCTAGTGGTGTCGTGGTGGGTTCGTCGGTTCGGTTCGGTTGGTAAAAACCCTTGTGCGCCATCATAAGGCTGTGTATTCTCTACAACCATAGAATAAAAATCGCAACGCCGCGACCGAGGAGATCCGATGACCACCGTCGTTCACCCCAGCCCGAACGCCCTCAGCCCGAACGCCCTCAGCGGGGGCGCCTACGCGCTCCCCACCCCCGCCGAGATCACCGCCGTGCGCGAAATCCTCCTCGCGGCCGGGCTCGTCACCGACACCACCCGCTTCGCCTACCTCGGCCTCGTCGACCCGCCGCGCGCCAGCGGCCCGGCCAGCGGGGGCGGCCCTGCCAGCCCGGACGCCCCGGCGTCCAGTACCAGCGCCACCCCCGACCGCCGGTACCGGGCCTTTTTGCACGATGTCGCCGGCGCCGCACCCCACGATGTGACCGTCTCGGTGACGGAGCGCGCCGTGCTGAGTGACACCGTGCTCGACACCACCGTGAGCGGCGAGCTGCCGATTCTGGGGGAGGAGTTCGAGGTGGTCGAGGCGATACTCGCCGAGCACCCCGACTGGCTCGCGGCCCTCGCCGCCCGCAACCTCGACGTTGCCACGGTGCGCGTCGCGCCCCTCTCGGCCGGGGTGTTCGAATACCCCGAAGAGAAGGGTCGGCGCATTCTGCGCGGGCTCGCGTTCGTGCAGAACTCGGCCGAGGACAGCCCCTGGGCGCACCCCGTCGACGGCCTCGTGGCCTACGTCGACATCGTGAGCCGCACCGTCGACGCCGTGCACGACTTCGGCGCCGTGCCGATACCCGCCGAGCACGGCAACTACACCGACCCGAGCCTCACCGGCCCCCTGCGCGAGACCCAAAAACCCATCGCGATCACCCAGCCCGAGGGCCCCAGCTTCACGGTCACGGGCGGCAACCACATCGAGTGGGAGAAATGGAGCCTCGACGTGGGCTTCGACGCACGCGAGGGCATCGTGCTGCACAATATTTCGTTTGCGGACGCGGGCCGCGACCGCTCGATCATCCAGCGCGCCTCGATCGCCGAGATGGTGGTGCCCTACGGCGACCCCTCGCCCGTGCGCTCGTGGCAGAACTACTTCGACACGGGCGAATACCTCGTGGGCCAGTACGCCAACTCGCTCGAACTGGGCTGTGACTGCCTCGGCGACATCACCTACCTCAGCCCCGTGATCAGCGACGAGTTCGGCAACCCGCGCGAGATCAAGAACGGCATCTGCATGCACGAGGAGGACTGGTCGATTCTCGCCAAGCACTCCGACCTGTGGACCGGCATCAACTACACGCGCCGCAACCGCCGTCTCGTGATCTCGTTCTTCACCACCATCGGCAACTACGACTACGGCTTCTACTGGTACCTCTACCTCGACGGCACCATCGAGTTCGAGGCCAAGGCCACGGGCATCGTCTTCACGAGCGCCTACCCCGAGAAGGGCTACCCCTACGCGACCGAGCTCGCGCCCGGGCTGGGCGCGCCCGTGCACCAGCACCTGTTCTGCGCTCGGCTCGATATGGCGCTCGACGGCTTCACCAACCGGGTGGAGGAGGTCGACGTCGTGCGCGTGCCGATGGGTCCCGGCAACGAGCGTGGCAACGCGTTCACGCGGCAGCGGGTGGTGCTCGCGAGCGAGGCCGAGGCCGTGCGCGAGGCCGACATGGCCAAGGGCCGCGCGTGGGTGATCTCGAACCCCGAGGTGAAGAATCGACTCGGCGAGCCCGTGGGCTACACGTTGCACCCGATGGGCAACCCGACGCTGCTGGCCGACCCCGAATCGTCCGTCGCGCGCCGCGCCGCGTTCGCCACCAAGGACCTCTGGGTCACGCAGTTCGACGAGGCCGAGCGCTACCCGACGGGCGACTTCGTCAATCAGCACGCGGGCCACGCGGGGCTGCCCACGTACATCCGGGCGAACCGCCCGCTCGACGGCGCCGACCTGGTGGTGTGGCACACCTTCGGACTCACGCATTTTCCCCGGGTCGAGGACTGGCCGATCATGCCCGTCGACACCATCGGCTTCAAGCTGCGCCCCGAGGGCTTCTTCGACCGCAGCCCCGTGCTCGACGTGCCGGCCCCCGCGCGGGGGGCGTGCCACACCGAAGCGGGGGCTAGCGAGGCCGGGTCGGCGCAGGGTGGGTGCTGCGCTGACGGTGGCGCTGGTGGAGCGGCTTCGGGTGCTGCTTCGGGTGGCGCTTCGGGTGCTGCTTCGGGTGGCGCTGAGGTCGCGAACCGGCCCGCCCCGGGTGAGGCCGATGGCCCTCGCCGCGGCTACTAATACGCACCAGCGCGCAGCCCTCGCGGCGCCGGCTGCGGTGGGTCTGGCCGCCGGAGCGTCCGCGCTGCTGCACCTCGCGATGGCGTGGCAACACCGGGGCGACCCGCTCGAGGGCGCGCTCATGCTGGCGATGGCGCTCGCGTGCCTGCACTGCGCCGTGGGGCTCGCGCGCGGCGGCTGCCGCCGCACGCTCGTGGCGGTCGCGGCCATGGCGCTCGCGATGGCGGCTCTCCACCTGGGCCTGCTCGCGGGGTTCGGGTTGCAGGGTTTCGGCGGTGCTGGTTTCGGCGGGCACCATCATGCGGGGCCGGACGCCGCGGTGGCCGGGCTGGCGGGCTCGGCCACCGCTGGCGGGGGAGCGCTCGCGATGGTCGGCGTGGCGGTGTGCGAGATAGGGCTCGCGTGGGCGGCGGCCCGGGCTGCTGGGCGGGCGGCGGGGCGGGCGTGACACTGGCCTGAAACGCTAGTCCGCGCGCTGCCGCGGGTGCGTCGTGGCGATTCGCCAGCCAATTCACAGCGAACGATGCGCGAAGAATTGAGCCTCGTAGCGAGCCCCGGCGGCTGTTAGAATGAAGCACTGGGCTGGCCGAAAGGCCATGGTCCACCCTTTAGGCGGGGACATTCCCCCGCCCCCTCTTCAGGCGGGCAATGCCCGCCTGAAGTCGTATCTAAGGCTCCACGGTGCGTGAACTTAGCATCTTCATCGACGAATCTGGCGACTTTGGTCCCTTCGAGCGTCACTCTCCCTATTACGTTCTCAGCATGGTTTCTCACGATCAGAAGAACGACATCGGCGGTCAACTGGATGCGCTGTACAGTGCGCTCACTGACCGGGGGCTGGCCAGAGATCACGCGATTCACACCGGCCCGCTAGTCCGCCGCGAGAAGGATTACGTGTGGATGGATATGGCGGCACGCAGATCTCTTATCAGGCTGCTTGTTGAGTTCGTTCGACACTGCAAAATCACCCATCACTCCTGGGTTTTTTCCAAGGGCGAGCACGGGACAAGGGACCAACTTGTCACGGCGATGTCGCGCGCCCTCGGTGACTTCATTCGCGACAACTACGAATACTTCGGATCGTGGGAGCGCATCGTTGTCTACTACGACCATGGGCAGAAGGAGATAACAAGCGTCGTCAATATCGCATTCAACGCCCTCCTGAGGTCGGCTGAGATACGCAAGGCATCCCCGGCGGATTACAGTCTCTACCAAGCTGCAGACCTGTGCTGCACCCTGGCCCTGTTGGAGCACAAGGTGCGTGTCGGAAAAATTTTCGAAGTCCGAGCGGGACTTCTTTGCCACGGCTACAACCAGTGCCGAGCGAGCATTGCGGAAGGGATACTTCAAGACCTTGAAACTCAAGGCGTTTGACGGGCGTTCAATCCGCGGAGCCCTTTACTGACGCGCTTGGCCTTGAAGCGCCACTGGCAAGTAGGGCTGTGCCCGCCACGGCGCCGCCCTACCCCTCGCCCTCGGCGATGCGCTCCATGAGTTCGCCCGCGAGCGCGAGCAGTCCGCGCTCTGCGGGCGTGAGTTGTTCCATCTTGGCGGCCAGAAACTCGTCGCGCGAACGCATTTCGACGGCGAGCGCCGCCGCCCCGGCCTCCGACATCGTGATGAGCACCTGGCGGCCGTCGCTCGGGTGCGTCTCGCGGAGAATCAACCCCTGCTCGTCGAGTTCGTTAATCACTCGACTCAGTGCCTGCACGTGGCGGCGCGTGTGGTTTGCCATCTCGGTGGGCGTGCTTGGCCCGTGTCGTTCGAGGTGGGACAGCACGAACGATTTGAGGCCGCTCATTTCGCCCGTGTGGGCGCGCTGCCGGAGGTGGTGGCTGAGCCGCATGATGCCCCGTCGCACGGTGCGTGCCTGGCCCACTAGCGTTTCGTCGTTCATTCTTGATATGTTTAACCATAGTTGAATACTTTGTCAATGAATGAGCGGGGTAACCGCATGAATCTACAGAACTCATTAACGCGTGGTGATAAACCCGCGAATCACACCGAGGCACCGCCCGACCCGGCGCGCGCCCCCAACTCCATACACACAGACCTCGCAGAATCCCACGGCACGGCCCAGGCGCACGCCAAGGTCGACGCGATCGACGCGAGCGACGACATCGTGCCCAAGCGCCGCATCGCCGCCCTGTTTAGCCCCTACCGACTCCGCGTGGCCGGGCTGCTGGGAATGGCCATTGCGCAGGCACTGCTCACCGCAGCGTCCCCCTTCTTTCTGCGCGAGCTGCTCGACCAGGCCCTGCCGCAGCGCGACGCGACCCTGGTCACCGTCTGCGCCCTCGGCATGATCTTCACCGCTGCGGGCGGCGTCGTGGTGGGCGTCGGCGTCACGTGGCAGGCCAACATCATCGGCCAGCGTGTCATGCACGACCTACGCGTGCGCGTCTACACGCATCTGCAGCGCATGCCGCTCAGCTTCTTCACGCGCGCCCGCGCGGGCGAACTGCAGTCTCGCATCACCAACGACATCGGCGGCGTCGACAACGTCGTCGCCAACACGGCCAGCACCATCGTGCAGAACGTGTTCATGCTGCTCGCGGTGGGTGCCACGGCCATCATCATGGACTGGCGACTCGCCGCGTGCTGCCTCGTGATCGTGCCGCTGTTCGTGCTCGGTGCGGGGCGGCTCGGCCGCAACGGGCGCCAGATCGCGAAGGGCCGGCAGCGGCGGCTCGCGACGCTCACGGGCCTGCTCGAAGAAACCCTCAGCGTCGGCGGCGTTACCGTCGCCAAAACCCTCGGCCGCGAGCAGCACTTTCGCGACCGGTTCGCCTCCGAATCGCAGGAGCTCTCGCGCTCCGAGGTGGCCGCCGCCCTGACGGGTCGCTGGGTGCGCTCGGGCCGCCGCGCCGCCATGATGATCGTGCCCGCCATCGTCTACTGGATAGCGGGCCTCGGCATCTCCACGGGCGCCGTCGTCATCTCGCTCGGCACCGCAGTCGCGTTCACGAGCATGCTGAACCGCATGGTGCAGCCCACGTCGCAGCTGCAAGACATCGGCATTCAGGTCACCCAGTCGATGGCCCTGTTCAAGCGCATCTTCGACGTGCTCGACCTCCCCGTCGAGGTGCCCGAGCCGAGCGGCCCCGCGCCGCGGGCAGTGCGCTCCGGCGAGGTGCGCTTCGAGGGGGTTTCGTTTCGCCACGCGGCCGACGGCCCCGCCACCCTCAGCGACATCGACCTCGTCATCGCCGAGGGCACCACCACCGCGTTCGTGGGCGCCACCGGCTCGGGCAAGACCACCCTCGCGCACCTCGCGGCGCGCCTCTACGACCCGCAGCGCGGCCGCGTCACCCTCGACGGTCTCGACCTGCGCGACCTGCCCCGCGACGACATCGCCGCCGCCGTCGCCCTCGTCTCTCAAGAGACCTACCTGTTCCACGACACGTTGCGCTCCAACCTGCTGCTCGCGGCCCCCGAGGCCACCGACGCGCAGCTGCGCGAGGCCGTGCACGCCGCCCAGCTCGACGCCCTGGTCGCCGACCTGCCCGAGGGCCTCGACACCATAGTCGGCGCGCGCGGCTACCGCTTCTCGGGCGGCGAGCGGCAACGCATCGCCCTCGCGCGGGCTTTTCTGCGCAAACCCCGCGTGCTGATTCTCGACGAGGCCACGAGCGCCCTCGACAACGAGACCGAGCGCGCCGTCACGGCGGCCCTCAGCGCGGGCGACGGGCGGCGCACCACCATAGCGATCGCGCACCGCCTGACCACGATCCGCGATGCCGACCAGATCGTCGTGCTCGACGCGGGCCGCATCGTCGAGGTCGGCACGCACGACGCCCTCATGGGGCGCGGCGGGGCCTACGCCGCCCTGGTCGCGGCGGCGCGAGACCTCTCGGTCGCGGGATAGGCCGGACGCCCGCGTGGCCCGGTTGGCCCGGTTGGACCGGACGCCCGCGTGGCCCGGTTGGCCCGGACGCCCGCGGGGTCGGGTTGGCCCGCGTGGCCCGGTTGGCCCGCGTGGCCCGGTTGGCCCGCGTGGCCCGGAGCCGCCCCTAGTCTCGACTACGCGTACCGAAACTCGGCCGCAACCAGGCCGGCGGGGCCCGCCCACTGGTGTACCGCGCGTCCGCCCAGACGCCCCGCGACCCGCATCGACGCGGCGTTCTCGACATGAATCATGGAGAACGGCTCGATGCCGAGCGCGCGGGCGCGGCCCAGCGACTCGCGCGCCGCCGCCGTCGCGAACCCGCGCCCCCAGTGCGCGCGGCCCAGCCGCCAGCCAATCTCTGGCTCGCCCGCGGGGCCCCAGGGCTGCGACCAGCGCTGCACTCCCGCGAACCCCACGGTCTCGCCGCCCACGCGGATCGCGAAGAGGCACACACCCGTCTCGTCACTCGCGGTGCGCTGCCGCGCGACGAAGTCGACGTACCAGTCGAGGGGGCGCAGCGAGCCGTCGCCGATGTAGCGCATCACCTCGGGGTCGTCGAACAGGGCATGGAACGCGGCGGCGTCCTCAGCGCGCGGCACGCGCAGGCTCAGCCCGCTCGGCACGCTGGGCTGAGACTCGGGGCCCGTCGTCACTCGGCGACCTGCTGCCGGTCGCGCGGCATCGCCACCGCGAACGCCGTCATGACGACGGCCGTGACCGCAATGGCGACGAACACGGCCGAGGTGGCCGAGACGATGGTGTCGAAGTCGTCCTCGCCGCGGCCCGCCGTGATAATCGAGTTCGAGATCGCGCCGTAGATCGCCACCGCGATGGCCGAGCCGCCCGTGCGCGCGAAAACGCTGAGGCCCGTCACGACGCCGCGCTCGTTCCATGCCACCGACGACTGCGCCGCGACCAGCGTGGGGGAGTTGGTCCAGCCCAGCCCGAAGCCCACCACGAAGGTCACGATCGCCATGGTCCACACGCTCGGCGCATGCGCGAACGCGGCGAGCGCGATCACTCCCGCAGTGGCGATCACGCTGCCCGCGATGGCTGTGTTGCGAAACCCGAAGCGCAGGTACAGGCCGCCCGAGGTGGTCGCCGCGATCGGCCAGCCCACCGTGAACGCCGCGATGGCGAAACCCGACTGCAGCGGCGTCAGGTGAATCGAGTGTTCGAGGTAGGTGGGCGCGAAACTCGTGATGCCCGTGACCACGCCGCCGATCATGAACGAGACCAGCGTGGTCGTGAACACCACGCGGCGGCGCACGAGCGAAAACGCGAGCAACGGCTCGGCCGCCCGCCGCTCGATAAGCACGAAGCCGACCAGCAGTGCCGCGCCGACGGCAAACATGCCGAGGCTCTGCGGGGAGGTCCACGACCACGCGATGCCGCCCTCGAGCGTCGCGAGAATCAGCGCCACGAGGGCGAGCGTCAGCACGATCGCGCCCGGGTAGTCGATGCGATGAGACCGCCGTTCGAGCTTTTCGTGATAGGAGCGCCAAAGCATCCACAGCGTGATGAGGCACAGGGGCACGTTGACCCAAAACACCCAGCGCCACGTGAGGTACTGCGCGAACACGCCGCCGAGGGTGGGGCCGAGCACCGAGCACACTGCCCACACGCCCGCGATGTACCCCTGCACGCGCGCGCGTTCCTCGACCGTATATATGTCGCCCACGATGGTGAGGGTGACGGGGCTGATGGCGCCCGCGCCGAGCCCCTGCAGCCCGCGAAAGATGATCAGCGTGACCATGTTCCACGCGAGACCGCACAGAATCGAGCCCAGCAGAAACACCGCCACCCCGAACAGGATCAGCGGCTTGCGCCCGATCGTGTCGGAGAGCTTCGCGTACACGGGCACGGTCACCGCCTGCGCGAGCAGGTAGACCGAGAACAGCCAGGGAAACTGATTGTAGTCGCCGAGTTCAGCGACGATGCTCGGCACGGCGGTCGCGAGAATGGTGGTGTCGATGGCCACGAGCCCGGTCGACAGCATGACAGAAAGCAAAATGGGGCCGCGCTCCGAACGCAGGCCCACGGCGGTCTTGGCGTCGCTCACGGAGTTTCCAAACGGTAGGCATTCACCGGTCCCATTATGCCCGAGATAACCGCAGCCCACAGGCATGCGCACCACCCCTCGCGGCCCGTGCGGCGATACGATGGGCGCTCACTCTGCCCGCTTGAACAGAAGTCGCTCATGCCACACGCACCCCTGCACGAACCTGAAACTACCGAGGCCCTGCGCGCCCGGGTCCACACGCGCACGCTTCGCGTCGTCATGCTTTCGCAGATTCTCGGCGGCGCGGGCCTCGCCGCGGGCATCTCGGTGGGCGCGCTCATCGCAAAGGACCTGCTCGGCAGCGACTCCGCGACCGGTCTGCCCTCGGCGACCTTCACGCTCGGCTCGGCCCTCGCGGCATATCTGGTGGGCCGGTTCACGCAAGGTTTCGGACGCCGTCCGGCCCTCGCTCTCGGGTTCGGTGCGGGCGGCGTGGGGGCACTTGGGGTGGTCGTGGCAACCGTCCTCGCGAGCGTGCCGCTGCTGTTCGCGGCCCTATTTGTCTACGGCGCGGGCACGGCCACCAACCTACAGGCGCGCTACGCCGGTACCGATCTGGCCCCGAGCGCGGCGCGGGGCCGCGCCATCAGCACCGCGCTCGTTGCCACCACCTTCGGCGCGGTCGCGGGGCCGAACCTCGTGGTGCCCATGGGGCACGTCGCGGAGCACTTCGGGCTGCCCGCCCTTTCGGGGCCGTTCTTGCTCGCGGCTGTCGCCTACCTCGCGGCGGGCGCGACCCTGTGGACGCTCCTACGGCCCGACCCGTATCGACTCGCGCAGCGGCTGGCGGCGGATTCGGCATCGGGGGAGGCGCCGGGGGAGGCACCGGGGGAGGCGGTTTCGGCGGCTTCGGCCTCGGGGGRGGCTTCGGGGGAGGCTTCGGCCTCGGGGGAGGCTTCGGGGGAGGCTTCGGGGGAGGGGKCGGGGGAGGGGTCGGGTGGCCGTTCGGTCGGGGAGGCCGCCAAGGAGGCGGGGGCGGGGCGGGCCACCGGAGCGTCCGCGGGGCGGGCCACCGGAGCGTCCGATATTTCACCCCGAGCGGGCCGGGGCGCGTTTCTCGGGGCCGCTGTGATGCTCACGACGCAGGTGGTGATGGCGGGAATCATGACGATGACGCCCATTCACATGCAGGCAAACCACCACGGGCTCGGCGCGGTGGGCGCGGTGATCGGCATTCACGTGGGCTGCATGTACCTGCCCTCGCTGATCACGGGTCGGCTGGTCGACCGCTTCGGTCGCGTCGCGATGGCGTTCTCCTCGGGCGGTGTGCTGGCGCTCGCGGGGCTCGTGGCGGCGCTCGCGCCGGGGGCCTCGCTCGCGGCGCAGATCGTCGCGCTCGCGCTGCTGGGCCTGGGCTGGAACTTCGGGCTGATCGCGGGCACCGCCATGGTGGTCGACGCCACGAGCGTCGCGAACCGCGGGCGCGTGCAGGGCACGATCGACGTGCTGATCGCGCTGGCGGGGGCGGGGGCGGGGGCCTCGTCGGGACTGCTTGCCGCGGCGACCTCGTTCGCGGGCCTCGCGTGGGCGGGCTCGGCGCTCGCGCTTGCCCTCCTGATCGTGGTGGCGTGGGAGAGTCGGCGGTTTCGGAACACGGGTGCCGAAGTCGCGGGGTAGGGTCTGAGGCAGGGCCGCTAGGCTCGCACCGGTTATGAAACATCAGGGGGAATCATGAAGGGCAAATTCTTAAGAGTCAGTGCAATCGCCGCGTACGCGGCCTACGCCGCGGACGAACAGGGCAAGTTCCCCGAGATGTACGCCGCGCTGTTCGCGAATCAGGCCACGTGGATGTACACCTCCACCACCGACACCACGGTGTACTCCAAGCTGGCCGCCGACATCGGTCTCGACGTCGCGCAGTTCGAAAAGGACTTCGGCAACGCGACCGCCAAGCAGCGCCTCGAAGACTCCAAGGCCGATCTAGAAGGCAAAGGCATTGTCGGTGCGCCGATGTTCATCATCAACGGCGAGGTTCAACAGCAGCTCACGCCCGATCAGTTGGAGGCGGCGATCCAGGCCGCGGTGAACGGTCAGTAGATCATGTAGGTGTTGCGAGTCTTGCCGTTGCCCTCGTACGGGTGTAGCCATTCGATGAGGTCGAGACGTGTCTTCCACGGCACGATGTGAAGAGCGTAGCCGAAGGCCGGTCTACAGAGTCACTGCATCCTTCAAGGTCAGCTCAAACTCGTGGGCCACATTCAAAACTCCAGCCGAGAATGGCTCGGTTGAAGTTGCGGTGATTTAGCCCTGCCGATATGATGAGTATACGAACAATTCATTAACCAACTGGTTAGAATGCGCATATTTGGTTTATGATGAATGTTCCATCTTCGGGAAGATTATCCCGAATTTTCATCGCTCCGTCTCAAGGAAGAGAATCATGAGACCCACCAAATACCTTCGGGCCCGGTTCATCATCACAGGCGCCGCACTCGCAGCCACATCACTCGTGGGAGCAATCGCCCCCCCCTCTGCCTCGGCACACGAAGTAGACTCCAACCTGACCTTCTTGGCCACCACCATGGGTGGCACTGAAGCGCAAATCCTTAGCGATGCCGAGGCATACGCCAAGAGCACAAATCAAAACGTCGCGACGGTGCTTCAAGCGGCCGTCAACGAGGCGCAAGCCAACGGCTATTCCCTGCATAGCGAAAGCCTCAAAGACAAGAATTCTAACGCAGCACCCAACAATTCTGGGGGCACCGTCGGCAGCGTCCCGCTCACCGCCCCGCGGCAGGCGGGCGATATCTTCTGGTCAGACTCCACGACCGACCACGTGGGCCTGTACTACGACCGCACCTTCATTATCGAGGCGCCCGGCGAAGGCAAGGTCAGCCGAAAAGCGCCCATCGCCAACGTCACGGCCTCTTACAACCACGTAAAGCTTCAGGTCAACACCACGCAAACCCGCCGAAATGCGGCCGCCGCGTACGCCAACAACTACCTCCTTGGGCGCTCGTACAACATATACTTCGCGTTTAATCGCAAGGCAGATGGCGCACTGAACTGCTCCCAGCTGGTGTGGGCGGCGTATTACGAGACCACCAAGAACTCCGGCGTGATCGACCTCGACGGAAACGGCGGCCCCGGGGTGTACCCCGGCGACATCTTGCGCACCACCTGGGTAACTCGGTACTAGAAAGCGACCGTCACATGCACACCCGCCACTCTACGCCCGCCTTCTCTCGCCGCACCGCCCTCACGCTTACCGTGGCCCTGGGAGGCCTCGGAGTGGCGGGCTGCACGCCCAACGACGCCCTGCACTACACCGAACCCGAAAACTTAACCCTCGACGGCAAAGTTGTGGCTTTGCGTTTCTGCCCCAACAGACTGAGTCACATCGACTTGCCCTTCACCAAAAGCCGAGGATTTCTCACCCTTTTAGGTTCGCCCACCTCAGCCCAGTCGATCACCCTCGAACAGCAGGACAATTCGCTCATCGCCTGGAACCGCGACCTGCTATTCGTCAGCGACGAAGCCAACGAGTATCGCATTTCTGACAAGGTTACACAGCGCAAGAATGTCGGCGGGGGCGACATGTGTTCGGGGCTCGTCGATCTGGGCGAAAATCGCTTCTTAACCGCCTATAACGTTGGTTCGAGAGAATCCGAAAATGCAGACGAAGACTATATAATGTCATTCAGTCATTCGTCGCCGACGGCGATCGAAAACCAGCCAGAATTCGGGTTTATTCCCTTCCAAACAGAATTCGCCGGTAAATCATATGGTCTGCTCGTGAAAACGCTGCGCGAAACCGGCGCCCTGGAATACTCTCTCGTGCAAACTTACCCCAAAGTGTCAGATAAGGTGAAGTCCACGTATCGCCCCAACGAAGGCGAATCGTTAGAAGGTATAGTGTCTGACGGTAGACATTTCTATGCGCGCTGCACTTGGCCCACTACCACCGGGAGGGCCGAATCAAATTACATACTTTCTAGTACTCTCGTGCGCTTTACTCCACATGCCACTGCTGCGGGTGAGCAGAGCTTCACCGTCGATAAAATTGACCAGACAGATACGCTCGGCAATCCCATAGTGATTCGCAGCGAGTATCCGGCAGTGGCCTGCCAGCCCGGCTCCATCCGCGACGGGCTCATGCACTGGTTCGACATGAACGGCGATGTGTGGCGCACGCACCTTGACACCGGACTGACCGAGAAGGCCTTCACATTAGATGCGTGGGTCGCGAATAAGTCGTTCACCTGCGCCAAATTCGACGAGCGGGGCTTGTTCTTGGCGCGGCAAGACAAGTTCTACCGATCCGGCACTCTCGACATCGAGCACTACGATTTCGCCACGGGGCGAAAGACCGTAGTGCTCAGCACGGACCTCCTCAAAGGCCGCGTCGGCGACGACATCCTCCTGCGCGACTTTGCGGTCAATCCCGAGTGGAGTGCATGAGTCAAAGTCGCTGGGCAACCAGGCCCTGCCAGGGCCTCCCGGGGCGGCCCTGGCTGCGTCAGTATGGTGGGGTTCCCGGACGCACGCCTGGCCCGTTGGCTGCCAGCGGGCCAGGCGCGCGTCCACGCCTCTCAAATCAGGAGCCACCATGAGCACTCTCAAGCAACCGCAGCGACCCACGGTGAAGGGCCCGGCCGAATGGTTCACGGGCGACGTGTACTTCAACGCGTACTACGCAGGCGAGGAGCCGTCGCGCACTCGACTGAACCTCGTGCGGTTCACCCCCGGCGCGCACACCGCCTGGCATCGGCACGCCGTGGGGCAGACCCTGCACGTCACCGAGGGCCGGGGCTACGTGCAGTCGCGCGGCGAAGAGCTGATCGAGCTGCTACCCGGCGACACGGTCTACACGCCTGCGGGCGAGTGGCACTGGCACGGCGCTACCGGTGACAACTTCATGTGCCACCTGGCCCTGTGGGAGTCGCCGGGGCCAGACTCCGCCGAGCCGGAGACCACGTGGGGTGAGAAGCTAACCCCCGAGGAGTACCCGGGCCCCTGAGCGCGCGCGGGGTTTCACTACTCGCGGTAGCGCCACAAACCCCACGGTGACGGACGCGCGGGCGTGATCGTGGCTTTGCCGCATTGCCCCTCGCGTACCAGTTTTCACAGCATAGTCTGGCCGCATGGACAGACCCGCCGCACCCCCCACGCTACCCGCCGCGCAACCCGCGATCGCGGCCCGGGCCCTCGACCTGTGGCACGTCACCGAACTCTTCACGCCGCACCCGGCACCGGCCCTGGAGTCGTCCGATTCTGGGCGCGCGGGCCGGCGGGTGGCCGACTGGATCGTGGCCCGCGGGCACGACGATGACCTGCCGTGGCGCAGGCTCGACGCGCACGACCATCCGGGCCGAGAGTGGGAGCACACCCTCCACCTGGGTGTGTACTCGGCCTCCGACGGGTATGAGATCGCGCGACACACCCTGAACCCCCGCGCGCCGCGGGCCCGCGGCGGGGCGGTCAGCCTGGCGGCGTGCGCGACGCTACGCGTAGACCACGGGGGGCGCTACGTTCGCAATACCGCCGCGCTCGCGACCGCGGCCTGGTGCCTCGGGCATCTCGTGGAGCGCGGCGCCGACTTCGTGACGGAGACCCGGGCGCGCGGACTGCACGATGAGAACGCGGCGGCCGCCCGAATTTTCACCGAGAACATCGAGCTGCTGCTCGCCGACCGGGCGGGCGGGGTGGGGGCCGCGGTGACCGCCGCCGACCTTATCGCTCTGCACCAGCTGGCCCTCAACGCGGCCCGCATCGACGGAGTGGGCGCGCTGCCCACCGACCGGGTGCGCATCGCCAGCGCGTGCCGGGCGGCCGACCGGGGCCCGGGGGCGTCCGAAACCTCGCTGCCCGACTGGATGCCAGGTGACCCCGGCGAGCCCGGCGACCCGCTGCAGCGGTGGCTCGGGCCCGAGACACGCAGGCAGTCTCGAATCGACCTGGCCGCGAACCCGCTGGAGGTCACGCAACGCACGGGAGCGGGCCGCGTGCCCGCGGGTCGCTGGCCCGGAGACCCGCAGCAGCGCCCCACTGCGGGGGTGCAGACCGTGGTGAACGAGGCGCACGCGGGGGCCGGGCTGGTCGCCGTGCATCGGGCCGCCCGCCACGGGGAGCGCGCCCTCGACGTGGTGCGCGAGCTCGCCGCCGACGCGCTCGTCGCGCGGGCGCGCGAGATGAGCCTGTGGCAGCGCCCCGAGGTGGGCCTCGCCGCGGCGCGCGAAAGCCTCGGGAGCCACGGCGTGCTGGCCGTCGTGCCGTCGGCCGCGGCGGCGCGCGACCTGATCGTGGGCCTGAATGGGGCGGACGCCGCGGCGCCTCCCTGGCGCGACACCGTGGACTACCTGCGCCCCCAGGCCACCGCGCTGCTCGCCGCGTGTGGCCGCGCGGGGCGCGAAGCCGAGACCGGCGGCGGATCGACGGACGAGCGACCGTTCGAGGTGGTGCCCATGCACTTCGAAACCGCCGAGGAGATCATCGCTACCGCGGAGCGCGAGGCCCGGGTGCTTGACCCCAACAATCCCGAGGTCGCGGCGTGGAACGCGATGCCGACCGCTCCGCTCGTCGTGCAGCCGCGCGGGGGCGGCGGTGTTGAGGCGGGTGCTGTCTCGACGGGCGGCGAGGCGACAAGCGAGGCGACAAGCGGGGCGACAAGCGGGGCGGCTGGCGAGGGCGGCGAAGCCGAAGGGCCCGAAGGCGGCGGGGTGGGCGGCGCGGCGTGGGCCCTGATCGCGGCCCCCCTGCCCGGCCCGGGTGCGGCCTCGCGCGACACTGCCGGGCCCGGTGACATGGTCGGCGCGCTCGCGACCGAACTCGACGCCTGGCTCGCGTCGTTCGCGAGCGGTAAGCGGCAGCCGGGCCCCTGGGCGGAGGCGTGCGCGTCGTTTAGGCGCGCCCAGGAACGCGTTGACGAACTCTTGGGGGATGCCGCGGCGGCCACCGGGCGCATCGGAGTGGTGCATCGCGCCGAAGACAAACTCGCCTGGATCGACCGCCAGCTCGCGGCCGCGGAGCGCGAGGTCAGTTCGCGCGAGGAGCGCCGCGCGGCGCTCAAGAGCGAGGTGCTGAAGTCAGAGCGAACAGCGACCGCCGCCAAGCACAAGATCGATGAGCAGTGGGCCAGTCGCCCCTCGTGGTGGAACAACGTCACGTCGCGGGGCGGGGCGCGCCGCGACTGGGACCACGGCCTCTCTAACGACATGATGTCGGCCGAGGCGGCAGTCGACGCTCACCAGCGCCTCAAGAAGGAGGCCGAGGGTGCCGGGGCGCGCATCGAGGCGGCGCGCGCCGCCGTCGAGGATCTCAGGGCGCAGCGCACCCGCGAGGCTAACCACGTGAAGAGTTTGCGGGCGAGGCTGAGTCGAGACACCGAGAACTACGGTGACGCGTACCCGGGCACGCTCGACAGGCTGCGGCCCGGCGACCCCGCGCCGTGGCTGACCGAGGGTCTGCAGCGGGCGCGCGCGGAGGCCACGGCCAGGGCATTGACGTTGCACCGGGTGTTTCTGGAGAACACGGCCGCGGCCCTGCTGGAGAGCCTGTCGGCCGCGCGGGCGCTGCTGGCGGGCGGCGCGCCGGGCGAGAGTGCTGAGGCGGGCGGCGCGGGTGTGAGCGTCGCGGGTTCGGGCGTCGACGGGCCGGGCGTCGACGGGCCGGGCGAGCCGACCCCCGAGGCCGCCGCGGCGGCCTGGCGGCTAGTCTCGCTGATTGCGCCTGTGCAGGTCGCCCTGGCCGAGAGTCCTGGGGGTTTCGCGGCCGTGGGGCGCGGTGTCGTGCGGGTGACGGTGCTCGACGAGGCGGGTCAGCTCAGCCCCGCCTGGGCTGCGGGCTGGCTGTGGCGGGCCCGCACCTCCGTGGTGATGGGCGACGCGACGCGACGCTCCATCTCGAGGGGAATGCCGGTCGAGCTGCGCACCGAGCTTGCGCGGGCGCTCGCGGTGCCCACCGAGTGGGGCGAGCCCGGTCTCACCGCGCAGGGCCTTGCGAACCGAACCAGCGAGATTGGCACCCGCGAGGCCAGCCACGGCGCGACCCGCGGCGCGAACCGCGAGGCGAACCAGCGCGGCGCGGCGAGGCGGGGGGCCGTTCCGCACGGCGCCCCGCGCCGCGGCGCGGGCCTCCACCACGTCGATCACGGGCCGCGGGGCGGAGCGAGCAACGCCGCCGAGGTGCCCGAGCCAACCTGGGTGGGCGTGCCGCTTGACGACTGAGGCCGGAGCGCGCAGCGGCTCAAAACCGCACAGCGCGCCCGGCCCAAACCGCACAGCGCGCCAGCTACAAACAGCGACCCCTAGCCGACGAGCGCGGCGGCGAGTTCGGCGTCCACCACGAGCGCGTCGAGCGCGCCCGTGCGAATGGCGCCGAGCACGCCGGGGCGCTTCGAGTGGCCCGCGGCGACTCCGAGCACCTTGGGTATGCGTCGCAGGTCGGCGATGCTGACCCCCAGCACCCGGTCGGCGGCGGAGCCCTCGATCTCGACTCCCTCGGCCGTGAAGTAGCGGCCCGCCATGTCGCCGACGGGCCGGGCCGCATCGAAGGCGGCCAGCTCGGTGGGCGAGAGTTTCATCGCCTCGATGATGCTGCGCGACGCCCCAACCCCCACGCAGCCGATGCCCGCCACGGCCACGCGCACGCGCTTCGAGCGTTCCAGGGTCTCGCCGATGCTCGATTCGTTGAGCAGGGTGTCACGCGCGGCCCGCGATTCGACAATCGCGGGTGCGAACAGGCGGGCCGAATGGGCACCGAGGCGGCCGGCCAACTCGCGCACCAGGGCGTCCCCAGAATTGACGTCCTCATAGACGCTGAGCCCGCCGACCAGCGGCATGACGGTGAGCGCGGGGTGGGCCGTATGCGGCACGCAGTCGATGGTGGCCTGCACGCCTGCGCCCCACGTGAGGCCGATGCCGCCCGTTTCGGGCAGGTTCTCCATGAGCCATTCGGCCCCCAGTTTGCCGACGGCGTGCAGCGGGGTCTCGTCGGGGCCTACCCCGGCCACGCGGCAGTCGGCGAGGCCAAAGCGGGCCACCAGGGCGTCCTCAAGGTCGTAGAGGCGGCGGGCCAGGTCGTGAATGCGGATCTCGACGATGCCCTGCTGGCGCGCGGCCTCAAGTATGCGCGAGACGTTGGAGCGCGACACGTCGAGCCGCTTGGCCACCTCGGCCTGCGAGAGGTTGTGCTCGTAGTAGAGGCGCGCGGCCTGCACGAGTTGGTCTCTGAGGCGGGGTGCGGGCACGTTGGGGGTTCTTTCACGGAGGCTGTCGGGCTAACCCACTATAGCCCCCCAAAAATTGACTCTTGACTTGTGCAGTGTGGTGCGCCACACTACTGTCATTGACCAATGTGCAAACGCTACTCACATATGTGCAAATAGAGCTAGTGTCGCGCAAGACAACGACGTCACCTAGGAGGCACCATGCTGGCACTGCTGCCACTCTCCGTATCACCCGACGAACCGCTACCCCCACCGGGCTCAGACAACCCGATCATGCAGGGCATCGTGTGGGTAGCCACCCACTTCATTGGCCTGTTCCAAGCCGCCGCCACCAACTTCATGGGCCTCGTCACCGGCATCCTGCCGCTGCTGCTCGTGCTGCTCACCTTCATGTACGCCGTCACCACCTGGATCGGCGAGGAGCGCGTCACGCGAGCCGTCAAATGGTCGGGCCGCTGGGCGATCACGCGCTACACGATCATGCCGATTCTCGCGGTGCTCATGCTCACCAACCCCATGTGCTACTCGTTCGCGCGGTTTCTGCCCGAACGCCTCAAGCCCGCGTTCTACGACTCCGCCGTGAGCTTCGTGCACCCCGTCACGGCGTTCTTTCCCCACGCCAACGCGGGTGAACTGTTTCTCTGGACGGGCGTCGCCGCCGGCGTGCTACAGGCCAACGAGAGCGCCTACATTCGCCTCGCGGTCATGTACTTTCTCGTCGGCATCATCGTGATCCTGATCCGCGGCATCGTCACCGAATGGATCACCAAACTCATCATCCGCCGCTCCGGCTACAACGAGGTCTTCGCGAAGTACGACGAAGAATACGCCTCGGGCCGCCTCACCTCGGCTGCGAGGAACTAGCCATGACCTACCAAACCGTATTCGTGCGCCGCGGTGGCGGCGGCTGGGGCAAGGGCCTCGTGCTCGCACCCACCGACGAGAAAAACGTCGTGCTCTCCGTGACCGGCGGCGGCATCCACCCCGTCGCCGCGAAGATCGCCGAACTCACCGGCTGCGAGGCCGTCGACGGCTTCACCAACCACATGGACGACGCCCGCGTGCTGTGCGCCGTCATCAACTGCGGCGGCACCGCCCGCATCGGCGTCTACCCCCGCAAGGGGATCAACACCGTCGACGTCTACCCGGGCGAACCCTCCGGCCCGCTCGCGCAGTTCATCACCGAAGAACTCTTCGTCTCCGCCGTGGGCGTCGATCAGGTCGCCCTCCATGAGGGGTCGGACGCCCCCGCCCCGACACCCAGCGCGGCCGGCGCTGGCACGGGGGCAGGAGCGTCCGCACGTGGCGCGAAGCGCCCCAACGCGGGCGAGCGCATGCAGCTCACCGCCGAGGCGATGGGCAACAAGGGTGCCATGGCCGTCATGAGCTCGTTCGTGGTGCGGTTCGGCACCGCGATCGGCTACTTCATTAACACGCTGCTCAGCTCGGGCCGCCAGGCCATTCAGCTGACCCTGCAGACGATCCTGCCGTTCATGGCGTACGTGTCGCTGCTGATCGGCATCGTGCAGTACACGGGCGTCTCCGAATGGATCGCGCGCGGCGTGCAGCCCCTCGCCTCCAACCCTGTGGGCCTGCTCGTGCTCGGCCTGATCACCGCGATCCCGATTCTCTCGCCGATTCTCGGCCCCGGCGCCGCGATCGCCCAGGTGGTCGGCACGCTCATGGGCACGCAGATCGCCACGGGTGCCCTGCCCGTGCAGTACGCCCTGCCCACCCTGTTCGCGATCAACGGCCAGGTCGGCTGCGACTTTATTCCCGTGGGTCTCTCGCTCGGCGAAGCCAAACCCGAAACCGTCGAGGTCGGCACGCCCGCCGTGTTGTTCTCGCGCCTCATCACATCACCGCTCGCGGTCATCATCGCGTTCGCCGCGAGCCCGCTCGTCGCCATCTAGAAAGCCGCTCATGTACTGGAACAGCACCATCACCACCATCGGCACCGACGCCTCCATGATGTTCGACGCGGGGGTGTACATCCTCTTCGGAGAGCCCGTGCCCGACGTCTTGGCCGAGATCGCCATCGTGCATCGCGGCGAGCCGGCCACGGCCGCCCCGCGCGTGGGCGACACATTCACGCTCGGCGATTCGCAGGTCGTGTTCGACGAGGTCGGCGAGCTCGCCGAGAAGAACCTCAACGAGCTGGGCCACGTGGTCATCTACGTGAACCAGCCCGAGCAGAACCTGCTGCCCGGCGCCATTAAGGCCACCGGAACGCTGAAAGTGCCCGCCGTCGGCGACCAGATGAGCCTGAGGAGCGCGTCATGAGCTGGCAATACGTCGCCCTGTTGGTCGGGGCGCTGCTCTTGATGGCATACCTGTCGTTTCAGCAGCAGCGCGCCTACCAGGCCGTCGTGCGGGACCTCTCGGGGCAGCACTCCGGCCCGCAGCTCTCGCTCGTGAGCGGCCGCGGCAAGGGCTGGCTGCGCGGCTCCGTGGTCGTCCTCGTGGTCGACCGCCGCGCCCGACGCATCATCGACGCCCGCGAAATGCAGGGTTCCACCAATTTCGCGCGCTTTAAGGACGCCCCGTACCTCCTTGGCAACCTCGCCGACGCTGGCGTGCGCTCCACCTCTACCCACACGCGAAAGGCCGTCACCGAGGCCCTCGCACTGCTACCCAAGGGACGATCATGACCACCAACATCAAGCGCCTCCAAGAGCGCGAAAAGGCCACCGGCGCGCCCGTACGCGTGGGCCTCGTCGGCGCGGGCCAGATGGGCCGCGGCTTCATTGCCCAGATCGCGCGCATACCCGGCTTACACATGTCGGCCGTCGCCGACATTGCGCTCGATCGGGCCGTGGACGCCCTGCGCCACGCTGGCATCGACGCCCCCCTGGCCGAGGGGGACCTCGCGGCCGCCATTCTGGCCGGGCAGTCGGTCGTCGTGAACGACGGCATCGCCCTCACCGAGCTGCCCGTCGACATCATCGTGGAGGTCTCGGGCGTGCCCGACGTCGCCGCGTCGGTCGCGTACGCGGCCCTGCTGAAGGGCAAGGATGTCGCGTTGATGACGGTCGAGGCCGATGTGACGGTGGGCCTGCTGCTCGCCGAGACGGCTCGCGCGACGGGAGCGATCTACACCGTGTGCCGCGGCGACGAACCCGCCGAATGCCTGAAGCTCATCGAATACGCGCTCGACCTCGGCCTTGAGGTGGTGACCGCCGGCAAGGGCAAGAACAATCCGCTGCGGCCCACCGATACCCCCGATGACCTCGTGGAAGAGGCCAAGGCGAAGCACATGAACCCCAAGATGCTGTGCTCTTTCGTGGACGGCACCAAGACCATGATTGAGATGGCGGCGCTGTGCAACGCGACGGGGCTGAAAGTCTCGCAGCCCGGGTTCGTGGGCCCCGCGTCGAGCGTGGCGACGCTTGCCGCCGACATGATTCCCGTCGCCGACGGCGGCGCGCTGCCCGCCGCGGGCGTGGTCGACTACTGCACGGGCGACGTGGCACCGGGCGTGTTCGTGATCGCCAAGTCGACGCACGACGTGGTCACCGAAGAGCTCGACTACCTGCGCCTCGGCACGGGCCCGTTCTACTCGCTGTACCGGCCGTATCACCTCGCCTCGGTGGAGGCACCCCTGTCGATCTTCGAGGCGGTGCTCGACCGCGAGGCGTCGTTCGCGCCGATCTCGTGGACCGCAGAAGTCACGGCGGTTGCTAAACGTGACCTCAAGGCCGGCGAAAAGATCGACGGCATCGGCGGCTCCATGGTGCACGGGTTCACCATGAGCGCCGAGGACGCCGCCGCCGAGCATGCCCTGCCCATCGGCCTCACGGGCGGCACCGTGTTGACCCGCGATGTCGCGGCGGGCTCGCGAGTGTCGTTCGATGACGTGCAGCTCGACCCCGTGCGGCCCATCGTGGCGTTGCGCCGACTGCAGGCCGCGATGCTGCGCTCGGGCGCCCTGCCGCAGCGCGGACTCGAATCGCTCTAACGCGCCCGACAGAAAGGCACCAGCATGATTTTCGATAAAGCGGTAAGCCTCGGCGCGTTGCGCACGATGTGGGAGATTCGCCTGTTTGAGGAGGCCGTGGACGACCTGTTCGCGCGCGGACTCATGCACGGCACGATGCACCTCTCGATCGGCCAGGAGGCCGTGCCCACGGGCGCGTGCCTCGCGCTGCGCGACGGCGACTACATCACGTCGACCCACCGCGGTCACGGGCACTGCGTGGCGCGCGGCGCCGACCTCACCCGCATGATGGCCGAGCTGCTCGCGAAAGAGACGGGGTACTGCAAGGGCCGCGGCGGCTCGATGCACATTGCCGACGTGGCCACGGGCAACCTCGGTGCGAACGGCATCGTCGCGGGCGGACTGCCCATCGCGGCGGGCAGCGCGCTGGCCTCGTCGATCACCGGCGATGGCCGGGTGACCGTGTGCTTTCACGGCGACGGCGCGGTCGGCGAGGGTGCGTGGCACGAGGCGCTGACGCTCGCGTCGATGTGGGCGCTGCCCGTGGTGTTTATCTGCGAGAACAACAAGTACGGCATGTCGATGTCGAGCGAGAAGGCGTTTCGCGTCAAGCAGCTCTCGGAGAAGGGAGCGGGCTACGGAATGCCCGGAGTGACCGTCGACGGCAATAATCTCGAAGAGGTGTACGACGGGGTCGCGGCGGCCGTCGAGCGGGCGCGAGCGGGGGAGGGGCCCACGTTCATCGAGGCGCTGACCTACCGCTGGAAGGGCCACTCGAAGAGCGACAAGAACCTGTATCGCACGCGCGAGGAGATTGAGGAGTGGCGTGGGCGCGACCCCATCGCCGCGTTCGAGGCGCGCGCCATCGACTCGGGCTCGGCCACCGAGGCCGAGGTGATCGAGGTGAGGGCCGCGGCGCGTGACGCGATTCGTGCCTCCGTGCGGGAGGCCGCCGCGGCGCCCGATGCCACGGTCGACGGACTACTCGACGCCGTGTACGCCACGGCCATGACGAACTAGGGGCTGGGATGAACGGTATGCAGACGGGTGTTGTGGCTGGGTCGGGTGTTGTGGCTGGGTCGGGTGTTGTGGCTGGGTCGGGTGTTGTGGCTGGGTCGGGGGGCGCGCGCGTCCAACGCACCTACGCAGAAAACGTGCGCGAGGCGATGGCCGAGGCGATGGCCGCCGACGACCGCGTGTTTCTCATGGGCGAGGACGTGGGCACCTACGGCGGCGCGTTCGGCGTCTCGGGCGACCTGATTCACCGCTTCGGCCCGGAGCGCGTGCGCGACACGACGATCAGCGAGCTCGGCATCGTCGGCGCCGGGGTGGGAGCGGCCCTCGCGGGGCTGCGACCCATCGTGGAGATACAGTTCTCCGATTTCTCGGCGCAGGCCATGGACCAGATCGCCAACCAGGCCGCGAAGATTCACTTCATGCTGGGCGGGGCGGCGCACGTGCCGCTCGTGATCCGCGCTCCGGGCGGCTCGGGCACGGGGGCTGCGGCCCAGCACTCGCAGTCGCTTGAGGCGTGGTTCGCGCATATTCCGGGGCTGAAGGTCGTGATGCCCGCCGACGCGGACGATGCGCGCAGCCTGTTTCACGCCGCCCTGAACGACCCGAACCCCGTCATGATTCTCGAACACAAGCTGCTGTACAAGCAGACGTTTGACGTGTCGGAGGCGCTCGTGCCCGTCGAGCTGGGCCGGGCCCGCGTGCGCCGGGTGGGCGACGACATCACGATTGTGGCGACCTCGGTCGAGGTGCAGCGGGCCGAGGCGGCGGCCGAGGTGCTGGCCGCCGAGGGCATCAGTTGCGAGGTGATCGACCCGCGCACGATCAAGCCGCTCGACACGCAGACCATCGTGGATTCGGTGACCAAGACGGGCCGCGCGCTGCTCGTGCAGGAGGCAGTCAAGACGCTCGGCTTCATGGCCGAGGTGTCGGCGTGCCTCGCCGAATCGAGCGCGTTCGCGTATCTGCGCGCTCCGATCACGCGGCTGTGCGGGCTCGACGTGCCGATACCGTACGCGCCGAAGCTCGAGAAGGCCTGCGTGCCGCAGGTCGAAGACATCGTCGCGGCCGCCCGCAACCTGGTGAAGGAGTTCTGACATGGCCGAGATTGCCATTGTGATGCCCAAAATGTCGATGACCATGGAGGAAGGCACCATGGTCGCGTGGCACAAGCAGCCCGGCGACGAGGTGGGCGTCGGCGACGTCGTGTGCGAGGTCGCCACCGACAAGGTTGACATGGAGGTCGAGGCCACCGTCGCCGGGGTGCTCGCGCGGCTCGTCGCCGACGACGGTGACGTCGTGGCCGTCGGCGAGCCCATCGCGTGGCTGACCAGCGACAGCGAGGAGCTACTCGGCGACCTGTTCGGGCCGGGTGGGTCTGGTGGGTCTGGGTCGGGCGGGTCTGGCGGGTCTGGTGGGCCGGGGTCTGGTGGGTCGGACGCTCCGGGGGCTGGGTCTGGTGCTTACCCCGCTGCTCCGGGTGGCCCGGGTGACGTGGCTGATGTGGCCGACCCCGCCGCCGTGACCGCCACCGCGGGCGACCCCGACACCGCGGCCGCCGCCACCCCGCGCGGCGACTCGTCAGTGTCTCCGCAGGGATTCGTGGCCGCCATGCCACTCGCCCGGACCCTCGCCCGCGAGCTCGGGCTTGACCTCGCGAGCATGACGGCGACCGGCGCGCGCGGCGAGGTGCTGCTTGCCGATGTCGTCGCGGCGTTCAAGGCCTCGGTGGGTGTTGGGTTGCCCGGTGCGGCCACCCAGGCGACCCTGGCCACGCTGGCAGCGGGTGTCGTGGCTGGCAACGGGGGCACGGGGGCGTCCGAAATGGCGCGTGCGCAACCCCCCGCGCCAGAGGACCCGCGCCCGCTGCTCGGCGATGCCAAGCAGCGACGCACGCGCGTGGCCGTGAACCGGCTGATGAACGCGAGCGCCGTGGTGCCGCAATTTACGCTGCGGCGGGCGCTCGATCTCAGCGCCACGAATCGCGTGCGCAAGACCGACCTGGGTGGCGCCTCGTGGACCACGATCGTGGTGAAGGCGTACGCGCTCGCGCTCACGCGGTTTGAGGGGCTGAATGCCGAGTGGACCGACGCTGGCGTGCGCGGCAATGCCGAGGTGAATGTTGCGGTGGCGGTGGATACTCCGACGGGGCTCATGGTGCCGGTGGTGCGCGGTGCCGCCGCTAAGCCGCTCGCCGAGCTGGATGCCGAGGTGAAGGCGCTCGCGGCGCGCGCTCGCGACGGCGCGCTGAACGCCGACGACATGACTGGCGCGACCGGTTCGGTCTCGAACCTCGGGGGGTTTGGGGTGGAGTCGTTTAATGCGCTGCTGACTCCGCCGCAGGCCACGGCCCTTTCGGTGGGCACGCTGCGGCGCGAAGTGATCTTCGACGAGTCGCTGCGCACGCGGCCCGTGCTCGACGTGGGGCTCACGGTTGACCACCGCGTGGCCGACGGCGCGGCGGGCGCGAAGTTCTTGCAGGCGATGCAAGAACTGCTCGACGCGGCGCAGTTTTAGGAGGGTTGCGGGGCGGTTGCGGGGCGGGTTGCGCCCAGCGTGGCCGCCCTGCGGCTCAGGCTCCGACTACCAGCGAATGTGCGCGGAGCGTTTCGAGGGCAGCATCGACATGCGTTAAGGTCATCATCGTGGCCTTGCGGGGTGACCACTCTGCAACCTTGGCGGCGATGTCTGCGTCGCTGGTTCCGCGCGGTGCCCTTGCCGCGACCCAATGCACGGTCGCCAGGAGTTCCATGCCGTACGCCGACTCGAATCCTTCGGCCAACGCGAGCACCCTATCCATGCGTTTTCAAGGGCTCCCCGATGACCTGCAGAAAGTACATCAACTTCTGAGTTTCGATGAGCGAAGGTTCAGCGAGTGCTTGGCGAGTGTAGCCCTCGATCATTCCCACTAACGCCGCTCGCCCCGGCGTCAGGGGCGGCTTGGCGGAACTGATGGGCATGTCGGTCGCATCCGGCGTGCCGGTAGGGGCGTAGAGGTGAACCTCGACGTCGCTCAACGATTCGAAGGCTGCGTGGATGCGTGGCTCTACTTCGGACCACGGCAGGCCGCCGTTGCCGCATCCGAGCGGTGGTATCGCAATTGAGGTGATACCCAAGTCTCGAACCACGCGCACGAGGTCGCAAAGCCCACTATCGATGTCGCTCATGCGAGATTTCGAACGCCAATGGCCTTTGGTCGGGAAGTTGATGATGAATCGAGGCCCGACCAGAGCTTGGGTTGGCCATATATGCATGCGGCCCAACCCCAGGTCACCCCGCTTGGCCGCCGCCGCATAGTTCTTGAACATGGCGGGAAAAGCCTTCTTGAACTGCAAGGCGATGCCTCGGCCCATTACACCCTCGGTGTTGACCGTGTTCACCAGCGCGTCGACAGGAGCCTTGAGGAGGTTGCCACGAGATTCAATAATCATTGTGTTCGCGCTCCTAGAAGTACCACTCTGGTTTTTTCTCAACCGAAACGTTCGCGTTCGCTTCGCGAAGGATCGCGAGTACGGTCTGCTCACAGCACTGGTCGCGAACGGCTATCGATGTGATCGCCTCCCATCTTGCCCGCCGGTGAACTAGGGCTTCGGCGCCCTCACGCCGTGCCTCCGCCCCCGCTGACAGCGGTCGTATAGTCCTCTGCCTGCACGTCGTAGACGATGAAGTGGCCCTCGTCAGACCAGCCGACCACAAGGTTGAACATGAGATGTCGCTTGGGAGCGGTCACCACCAGCGACTTGTTCACGTGGTACGTACGGATGTTCGGGAGCATGACCTCCATCCGCATGTCGTACCCACCGTCACTGCGAAGCGTCGCCTCCGGGTAGCCCACCACAAAGCGCGACGCCAGCGAGAAGCCGGTTGGGTCGCTCGCGGCCGTTCGCTGAATCATGGTCAACTCATTGCAGCTGGTGCACGTCGTGGCAGTGGCGGCCGCGAGCGGCGAATAGTCACCGCTGTTGATGAAGTAGTTGTAAGCCTCAAAGTAGTACAACGCGATGTCGCGGGCCGCCCTGGGCGTGTTCTCAAAGCCCGTGGGCGCGAGATACGGGCGCTCAGGTGGCGCAGCCGGTTTCGGGAACGTCGCAGGGTCTTGATAACGCACCTCGTAGCCAAATTTCCTGAAGTCTGCCACGAGCTCGGCGTCGTCCGCGGTGGGAGCGGGCGGGGTCCACGAGGACCCCGGGTTGGGCGCCATCGTGGGAATCGGGCCGGGCTCGCCCGCGGCTGCAGAGCTCGTGGCGGACGCCCCGGTGGGCTCGTCGGCAGGGTCGCTGGCTCTGGTGCCCTGGTCGAGTTCCGCGTCTGTGCCGGACGCCTCGGGGCTGTCGTTCCTGGGGTCGCTGCCGCTGGCCTCGGGGCTGGTAGTGGGGTCGGGGGCGTCCGACCCGCTGGCGGAATCGGTGGGGTCGGCCCGCTGCGTGGCGGCGACGGTGGAGCCGGTTGCGGTGGCCCCGGAGAGGGAGCTGCACGCGGTCAGCGCAGCGCCCGCGAGTGTGCAGGCGACGGCGCTTGCGACCAGGCGACGGAACTGGGTGTGGCGGGTTTTCATGGCGGGCCTCCTCGATAGATGAGGTCACCCTAGGGTCGACTGGGGGGCTGCGCCATGAGGGCCGCGAACCCGTGGAAACTGTGACGACTCGCCAGGGGCGGTGGTGCCGCCGACCACGTGCACCTACTTGGGATTGCGCTCAAGCCGCGCAATGCGACGCTTGAGGGCCTTGACGGAGACTCCAAACGTGCGCGCCATGGCACCAACGGTGTGCCCGCTGGCCTGCAGGGAACTCAACTCGTCTTGGGGTATCAGCAGCGCGCCGGCAAACTCGTCGGCAAAGAACTCATGCAGATCATATTTTTTGCCGCGAGCATCACTAAACGAATAGTCGCCGTCGCGAGCGACAAGGCGCCGCTCCACGATGTGTCCGATCTCGTGGGCCCAGGTGAATCGTCGCCGCTCCACTGGCTCTCTCGAATTCAAGACGATGACTGGTCCTTCGTTCTCTTTCTTGGTAACGAGCCCAGAAAGCGCTTCGAGGTCCTCTTCATACTTCGACGCGCCCAGGCCGAGGGTGATGCCGCTCAGCTTCACGGGGAGTACGCCATCCCAGTATTCATCGAGACACTGCTGCGCGTATTCGCGGGCCGCTTCGTAGGCCAGTTTCGGCATGTGAGTCACCTTGTCGTGTACGCCCTACGAGGAGTTGTCGGGCACCGTGGCAGTCATCATTCTACCGGCGGCCGCGACTCTGACGTGGAGGGTCACCTGCCACCTCACAAGCCGACGACTCGCCAGGCTAGTGGTGGCGCCGACGAGTCGCCGCCGTCACGACTTCACGAGCCGCGTGATGGCGTCCATCGCCTCCTTCATCTTGGCATTCGCCGCCGCGTCGTCGCCCTGTCGCGCCGCGTCGACCACGCAGTGCCGCAGGTGCTCGTCGAGCAGCCCCAGCGCCACCGCTTCGAGGGCACTGGTCAGGGCGCTGATCTGCGTCAAGATGTCGATGCAGTACTTCTCGTCGTCGATCATTTTCGAGATGCCGCGCGCCTGCCCCTCGATGCGCTTCATGCGCTTCGCGTAGGCGTCCTTGTCGCCAATGTAGCCGTGCTGATGCTCGCTCATGACAGGTTCCTTTCAGTGCCCGAGTGCGCGCTCCTAAAGCGGCGCAGGCGCAGCGAATTGCCCACCACGAACACGCTTGACAGCGCCATCGCGGCGCCCGCGAGCATGGGGTTGAGCAGGCCCAACGCGGCGAGCGGAATAGCCGCGACGTTGTAGGCGAACGCCCAAAACAGGTTGCTCTTGATCGTCGCGAGGGTGCGGCGCGACAGTCGAATCGCGTCGGCCGCGGCGCGCAGGTCACCGCGCACGAGCGTAATGTCGCTCGCCTCGATGGCCGCGTCGGTGCCGGTGCCCATCGCGAGGCCGAGGTCGGCCTGCGCGAGCGCCGGAGCGTCGTTGACGCCGTCGCCGACCATCGCGACCACGCGACCCTGCGCTTGCAGGCGCCGCACCACCGCGACCTTCTCGTGCGGCAGCACCTCGGCGATCACCTCGTCGATGCCCACCTCGTGGGCGACGTGCTGCGCGGCGGCGGCGTTGTCGCCCGTGAGCAGCACGGGAGTGAGCCCGAGCGCGCGCAGCTGGGCGATGGCCTCGGCGCTGGTGGGCTTCGCGGAATCGGCCACGACGAGCAGCCCGCGGGCCGCTCCGTCCCAGGCCACGGCGACGCACGTCTGCCCGGCGGCCTCGCGGGCCGCCTTGATCTGCGCGAGACGGGCATCTAGGGGGGCGCCCGACTCGGCCAGCAGCGCACCGCGTCCGGCCAGAACTTGCACCCCCTCTACTGTGCCCCGGACGCCCCGGCCCGCCAGGTTGGCAAAGTCGGCCACCGCGGGCAGGGCCCCGAGCTCGGCGCGGGCGCCTCGCGTAATGGCGTGGGCGATGGGGTGCTCCGAGGCGGCTTCGAGGGCCCCGGCTACGCGCAGCACCTGTTCGCGGGTGGTGCCCTCGGCAGGCACGACGTCGAGGAGAGTCATACGACCCGTCGTGACGGTGCCGGTCTTGTCGAGCACGACGGTGTCGACGCGGCGGGTCGATTCGAGCACTTCGGGGCCTTTGATGAGGATGCCGAGTTGTGCTCCGCGGCCCGTGCCGACGAGCAGCGCCGTGGGGGTGGCGAGGCCGAGCGCGCAGGGGCACGCGATGACGAGCACGGCGACGGCGGCGGTGAAGGCCACGGTGGCTCCCGAGCCCGTGACCAGCCACGTTACGAGGGTGACGAGGGCGATGGCGAGCACGATGGGCACGAAGATGCCGGAGATGCGGTCGGCGAGGCGCTGCACCTCGGCCTTGCCGGTTTGGGCGGCCTCGACGAGTCGGGCCATCTGGGCGAGCTGCGTGTCGGCACCGACTCGCGTGGCGCGCACGACGAGTCGCCCCGAAACGTTGACGGTCGCGCCCGTGACGTTCTCGCCGGGTGCGACATCCACGGGTACGGATTCACCCGTCACCATGGAGGCGTCCACCGCCGACGAGCCGTCGACCACCACACCGTCGGTGGCGATCTTCTCGCCGGGCCGCACCACAAACTCGTCGCCCGCGGCGAGTCGTTCGATGGGTTCGAGCGATTCGCGGCCGTCGCGTACCACGGTGACCTGCTTGGCGCCGAGTTCGAGCAGGGCGCGCAGGGCGGCACCCGCCTGGCGCTTCGAGCGCTTCTCGAAGTAGCGGCCCGCGAGGATGAACAGCGTGACGCCCGCGCCGACCTCCAGGTAGATGTTGCTCGCTCCGTCGGTGCTCGAGACGCTGAACTCGAACGCGTGGGTCATGCCGGGCATGCCCGCCGTGCCGAAGAACAGGGCGTAGAGGGACCAGCCGAATGCGGCGAGGGTTCCCATCGAGATGAGCGTGTCCATCGTCGCGGCGCCGTGTCGTAGGTTTGTCCACGCCGCGTGGTGGAACGGCCACGCGCCCCACACAATCACGGGCGCCGCGAGGGTCAGCGACAGCCACTGCCACGAGTGGAACTGCAGCGCGGGGACCATCGCGAGGGCGATCACCGGCACCGTCAGCACCAGCGAGATGAGCACGCGCTGGCGGAGGCTCGCGAGTTCGAGGTCGGCGCGGGTGGGTTCCGGCGCGGGCGAGTCGGCGGGGTGCGGCGCGGGCGCAACGTGGGTGCGGGCCACGGGGGTGACCGAACCGGTGGTGGGCGAGTCGGGGGCGGCCGGCGAGGCCGAATCGCGGGCCACGGGGGCGTCCGCAGTGGGGGCAGGCCCGGCAGAATCGCGGGCCACGGGGGCGTCCGCAGTGGGGGCAGGCCCCACCGAATCGCGGGTGCCGCGAACGGGGGTGGCCGTGTAGCCGGCCTGCTTGACGGTCTCGACGAGGCGCGCGACGTCGATCTCGGTGCCCGCCTCTGTGGCCACGCTGGCCTTCTCGGTGGCGTAGTTGACGGTCGCGGTGACGCCGTCGAGCTTGTTGAGCTTGCGCTCGATGCGGTTCGCGCAGGATGCGCAGGTCATGCCCCCGATCTCCAGCTCGACGAGGGGGCGCAGTGGTGCCTCGGTGCTCATGGTTTACGCCTCGGAGGGTGTGGCGGTGTAGCCCGCCTCGTTGACGGCGGCGATCACGGCGTCTGCGGTGAGAGTGACGTCTCCGGTGACGCTGAGCGTGCCGTTCGCGGCGCTGACCTCGATCGATTCGACTCCCGCGAGGTCGCCGACCTCCTCGCGCACCGAGCGCTCGCAGTGTTCGCAGGTCATGCCGGTGACGGTGAAGGTGAGGGTAGACATGGTGGGCCTTTCGTGCGGTGGGCTCTAGCGGATGGGATACCCCCGTAGGGTATCAAAGGGTGTAACCGAGGGGCTCGCCGATTTATTCCGGGCGCCGCCGCCCTCCCTGGCGCCGCCGCCTGCGTTAGAGCCCACCTAGACGTGGGCGACGGCGGGTGCGCCCCTCAGACGCCGTGCCTGGCGGGCAGCGGCGCGCGGATGCCTGAGCGCAGGTACGCATATGCCATGTCGACGGGCACCGCCGCGCGCGGTTCACCGCGCTCCAAGTTGACGGTGTGGGTGAGGGTTCGCGGGCCGCACGCGAGCACCACGCGCACCTCGGGGCCGTCCACCTCGACGCTCGAGTACGTTAAGCCGGGTGCGATGAAGTTCAGCTCGCGCGAGTAACAGTGCATGTCGTGCAGCAATTGGCACCAGCGTTGGTGCGCGGGCGGCCCGGCCGTTTTCGGCGGATAGTCCGTTTCGGCGGGGCGCGCCACCTGGAGCCCCGCGGCACGCATCAGCGTCACGAGTTCATAGCGAGTCGCCCGATTCGGTACCACGAGCGTGACATCGCCGCACCCAATGCGGATGGTCTCGCCGTCCGCTTGCAGGCGATGCGTCACGCGGGACGTCTGCGAACGTTCGACACTGGCGAGCTCAAGCAGAAAGGCCGGAGTAATTGCGTGCATGCGAGTCATACTACGACTCTTGCTGAGTTTCTTGCACTTTGAAGTGAACGCGCGCACCGTGCAGGCCGGGTGCGCATCGGTTCGGACGCTCCGGTGGCTCTTGCGCCTGCCCCGTGCGGCCCCAGCGTGGTTGCGGTGTGGTGGGGGTTGAGTGCGTACCAGCGTCGTTGGCTGGTACGGGCCTATGCCCCCGCCACCTCGGTAGCGCCGTGCGCGGTGAGATACGCGAGGGCGAGGTCGACGGGCACCATGGCGAGCGAGACGTCGGAGTCGAGATCAATCGCCTGCACGAGCACGTCGGCGCAGAGGGCAACCTCGATGTTGATGACGTCGCCCACGACGTCGATGCGCACGTACCGCAGCCCGGGCACGAGGTCGTGCATGTCGGGGGCGTACTGCGCGAGGGCGTCAAGCAACTCGCACCATGCGGCGTGCGGGGCGCCCTCGGGCGGGGGCTCGGGCGGGCCGCCCTCGGGCGAGGGCTCGGGCGGGGGCTCGTCTGCGGGCGGCGGCCCGGAGAGGTCAACCCCCGCAGTCGCAAGCGTCGCGTAGAGGTCGTCGTAGGTAGCGGTGCGGGGGAGTTGGACCCACGTGATGCCGCTGAGCAGGCGCACTGTCTCGCCGGACGCGATGACCTCCGAAGTCACGCGCCGTGCTTGACTCCTTTCGAACCTGGCGAGTTCGCGCAGGAACGAAGGGAATATGGCGCTCATGTACCGATCCTATTTCACGCGCTTGGCGCTGTGAATGCCTGTGGAGAACTGGACGTAAACCCACACATACGGGGGTATGCGACGCAGGTGGCGCGCGAAAGCCATGAGCCCTAAGTTCACGCGGAATGGCGAGGTGACTTCATGGCCGAGTAGATGGCCTCAATGAACTGGTACATAGTGGTTGACGGGTTGTTGTCGGGCGTAGTCGAGGCGTTGGCCTCGTGCCTCGTTTCAAGTTGCTTTGAGCGTCTTATCGCCGCCGAGATCTGAGCGTCGGTGAAGGCAACGTTGACGTGCTTCGACTTCACGCCGAAGGTCTTCTCAAACATGGTGCGAGCTTCCGCGGACGATAGGTACTTAGTCGAGTCTTCCCGATGCAGGATGAGCCAGAGTTCGAAGCAGGGGTTGCTGATGGCCAGTTTGATACCCTCTCGTGCCGCCTCCCTTACGGCGGCTTCGAGGCCAGGGTGCGGCTTGGGACTTTCGACGTCAAAGATGCACCAGTACTGGTCAATGTCTGCATAGTCGTTGTTCTTGTCCCGAGCGGCACGCCGGACCAGCTGCAGGGGCAACTGACCCTTCCACGCGATTTCGATGTTGATCGCGACGGACTCCCTGACTGCGTCCATCCGTTTGAGAGCGTTAATGTAGTCGGGCTCAGTCGCTGTGCCCTCGCAGTAAACCCGGAAGGTTGCCCGAGTTTGCTTGGACCCAGCGCTGCGCTTGAGATTTCGTGGCTGCCTCGCGCGCTCGCGCGCTCATACGAGCAGGCCCAGTTCGCGGAGCACATGTGGCTGGCTGACATCGGGTAACGCGCCGAATCTGCCGCCGAGATAGCCCTTCTCCAGGTTCGCCGACTCGCGCACCTGCTTGCCCGCAAACTCCGCCAGAGCTCCGAACGCGGTTGCGCCAGCGGAATCCTTCTGCGTGAGCCATACTTCGTCGCGATTCAGGTGATTGAGCAGGTTCGTGTCGTGCGTGGTGAAGATGAGCTGCGCGTCGCGGGGGTTCGAGCCGGGGTCGGCAAAGAGTCGCACCACCTGTGCCGTGAGGGTCGGATGAAGGCTGGCATCGAGTTCGTCGAAGACCGCGATGCTGCCTCTCTCGAGGGCGGTGAGCAGCGGGCCAATGAGTTCGTACCAACTCTTGGTGCCGGCGGATTCGTCGCCAAACTCAAAGGCGATACGTTCCCCCGCACCATCATGAATAAGTCTCTTGTCCTTATACGTGACCAAATCACGCCCATTCGTTTCTTGGCGATTTGTCACTTCGACGTCGGATACTCCAAAATCTGCAAGCCTCAGGAGCGCCAGGGCACGGCTTCTAGAGTCGAGTGAATCGCCGGAAACTTGCGCGTCGCTAGCGCCTTGGGTTGCCTGAGCACTAGTGTCCGCGTCGAATACGTCGTTCGATGACTTCGGACCGTACGAGTAGCGACTTAGCCCGCTGATTCGACGAACGCCCAGCGCGACAATGCCGCCCACTCGTTCGATGAACGAGTCAATGACCGGCTCGTCGAAGCGGCGCAGAATGGTGAGCACCAGCGATCGCTTCGTCAGCAGCGACCGCGCGCCGCTCAGCCCCCCGAACCCCCGTTGCAGTGCCAACGTGTCGTCGTCACGCTCGAACAACATGCGCCGCCGGCCCTTGGGGTAGTGGTACAACGCCTCGTAGGCGACGCGCTCGCGGTTCAGATCGAGCAGGTACTCGTAGCGCACGCCCTCGACGTCGAGTTCGAGCGAAAATGACGTGTCGCGCGAGGGGCCGTCCCCAAATGCAAACGCCTGAACGGGTATCTCGTCATCCCAGCGGGTGAGCGAATCATGCACAGCCTTCTGCAGCCAGAGCAACGCCTCGAGCATGTTGGTTTTGCCCGAAGCGTTTGCACCGAAAATTCCCGCCACGGGCAGCAGCGACACGCTGAGGCCGGGGCGCTCGCGCGTTTCAGGCCTGTTGTCGATGGCGACCATGGAGAGTTCTGCGGGCTCGCGAATGGACTTAAAGTTCTCCACCTCAAAACGAATCAGCACGCGCATCACCTTGCAATTTAGAGGCCAGATATGACCGAATCGTACCAAAATGGCACTCTAAATGCAGGGCTTGCGCGTGCTGCACGAAAGGCTGCGACCCTACCCCCAGCGCCGCGCCGCCCACTTCTCGAGTAGCGACACCAGCGAGTCGGTGATCTTTCCACAGACCGCGAGGAGGATGATCGCGAGCAGCATCCGGTCGGTGCGCCCATTGTTTTGCGAGTCGATGAGCACGAACCCGAGGCCCATCGACGAGGCGATCAACTCCGCGGCCACGAGAAACAGCCACGCCTGGGCGAGCGCGAGGCGCAGTCCCGAAATCACGGAGGGCAGCACCGCGGGCAGCTGCACCGTGCGGAACAGCGAGAATCCGCGCAGGCCGAACGCCCGCCCGGCCTCCACGAGGTGCGGGTCCACGCGCCGCAGCGCCGCCGCGACGGTGGTGTACACAGGAAAGAAAGCGCCGATAGCGATCAGCGTGATCTTCGAGCTCTCGCCGATTTTCAGCCACAGGATCAGCAGCGGCACCCACGCGAGCGACGGCACCGCGCGCAGCGCCCCGAGCGTGGTAGAGGCCAGCACGTCCGAGAGGCGCGAGAGACCCACCGCCGCGCCGACGGCGAGCCCGATCAGCGCACCGATCGCGAACCCGACGAGTACGCGCTGCGTCGAGATACCCACGTGTGTGAACAACTCGCCGCGCTGATAGAGGTCTACGCCCGCGGCGACCACGTCGGCCGGAGGCGGCAACTGCACCGCCGAGACTAGGCCCGCGCTCGTGACCACCTGCCACAGCACCAGCAGTACGAGGGGCAGCAGGAGGCCGCCGGCACGCAGCCAACGGCGGCGGGGGCGGGGGCGGGCCACCGGAGCGTCCGGCCCACTAACCGGCCCACTGGGCCCGGACGCGCGCGTGGGTGGGTTGGCACTCATCGTCGCGGTCACGCCGTGGCCTTGGTGGCGTAGGCGGGCTCGATGATGGAGGCGAGGGCGGCGTCGACGTCGGCTTGGGACTTGGCGTCTCCGGATTCGACGAGGATCGGCGCGACGACCTTCAGCACGGCGAGCTGGGCGTCGCCGGGAACGGGGTTGACGTCGAGGTTGGAGCGTCCGATGACGATGGTCGCGACGGCGGGGTCGATGGAGGCGACCTTCGCGAGGATGCTCGCGGTCTCCTCGGCGTTGTCGGCGGCCCAGGCGCGGGCCTCTTCGTACGTGTTCACGACGATCTGCGCGGTCTCGGGGTGCTCGTTGAGAAACGATTCGGTGGCGTTCAAGAAGCCGTAGGTGCAGAAGTCGACGTTGCGGTAGAGCAGCGTGTCGCCGTCATTCTCGGCGGCGGCCATGATGGGGTCGAGGCCCGACCAGGCCTGCACGCTGCCCTGGTCGAGGGCGGTGCGTCCGTCGGCGTGCTGCAGATTCTGCACCGTGACGTCTTTTTGCGTGAGGCCGTTCGCGGCGAGCGCCTGCAGCAAGAAGAAGTACGGGTCGGTGCCCTTGGTCGCGGCGATCTGTTGGCCCTTCAGCTCGGCGACGCTTGTGATCGTCGAGCCCTTGCCCACCACCAGCGCGGACCACTCGGGCTGGCTGTAAATGTCGATCACCTTGATGCTCGAACCGTTGGCGCGCGCGAGCAGGGCGGCGCTGCCCGCCGTCGACCCCACGTGAATCGCGTCGGAGCGCAGCGCCTCGTTGGCTTTGTTGCTGCCCGCGGACTGCACCCAGTTGACCTTCGTGCCCTGCGCTTGCAGCGCCGTTTCGAGCAGGCCCTTTTCTTTGATGATGAGGCTCAGCGGGTTGTACGTCGCGAAGTCGATGTTGAGGGTGTCGAGGGCGCCCGTGCTGGCGCTCGTGTTCGCGGCGGATTCGCCCGCCATGCACGCGCTGAGGGTGCCCGCGGTGGCGAGGGTGAGGAGGCCTGCGAAGCTGCGGCGGCTGATCGTCGTCATGGTGTCGTCCTTGTGCGTGGGGCGTTAGCGGGTGGGGGTGTGGCGGGGGACGCCGAGGAGTTCGAGCAGGTCATCGCGCAGTTCGGCGAGGTGCGGGGCGCTGCGTTCGCGGGGGCGCGCGCCGGGCACGTCGACGATGCGGGTGATCGTGGCGGGGGAGTTGCGGTGCTCGCGCCCCAGCACCACGACCCGGTCGGCGAGCTGGAGCGCCTCGTCGACGTCGTGCGTGACCAGCAGGATGGTGGTGGGTTCCGCCGCGTGGATCTCCAGCAGCAGGTCTTGCATCTTGATGCGCGTGAGGGCGTCGAGGGCGCCGAACGGCTCGTCGAGCAGCAGCACCCCCGGATTGCGGGCGAGGGCGCGGGCCAGGGCCACGCGCTGCGCCATGCCGCCCGAGATCTGGCGGGGTTTGTGGCTGGCGAAGTCGTCGAGACCCACGAGGTGCAGCAGCTCGGCCACGCGTTCCGTGGCCTCGGCCTTGGTGAACGGCTGGGGTTGGGTTGCGGTTGCTGGGGTTTTTGGGCCGGCCGGGGCTTTCTGGCCGGCTGGGGCTTTCTGGCCGGACGCGCGCGTGCCCCCCTGGCGCGGCAACCCCAGACCCACGTTGGTGGCGACGGTGCGCCAAGGCAGGAGGCGGGGTTCTTGGAAGGCGATGGCGCAGCGGGGGTCGATGCCCGCGACGGGGGTGCCGTCAATGTGAACGGCTCCGCGCGTGGTGGTGTCGAGGCCGCCAGCGAGGCGTAGCAGGGTGGACTTGCCGCATCCGCTCGCGCCGACGATCGCGACGATCTCGGCGGGGTGCAATTCGAGGTTGATGTCGGCCAGCACGTCGTGGGGGCCGTTCGCGGTGTCGAACGTGCGACCGACGCGGTCGAACGTGACGGTGCACGCGGTGTGAACGCCGAGGAGCGACATGGGAGAGTCCTAAGATGAGCGGATACTGGCTCTATCAAAGGGCTCGCGGGCGTGTGTATGCAACGGGCGAGGGGGCGATGCGTTCACATGGTGACGCAGGCGACATGTGGTGTTCATGTGGATGAACGGGGTTGTTGTCCATTAGTCGCAAAAATGGCGACAAGGGGACGGAGCCGCGATGCGACTGGCCGTGCCCTGCTGCTACTGGGTATGGACCTGCACTAGGAACTTCAACGGTGACGGGGCCCGTTGGCTCAGGCTGGCTGGCCCTGTTGTTAGTCTGAAAGGCGTTCACGTACCCCTCGACCGGACCGGTCGGCCTGCTCCTACTGCTTGGGTGGAAGACTCAAAGAGGCCGGTAGGACCATATGTCGGTGGGGGTAAAGTACACTGGCGCCAGCGGAGGCGTCCGCAAGTTTATGGGCAGCACGGGAGATGAAGTGCAGTGGTTGGATCGCTGGCGTATAGAGTTGACCAAGGCGCAATCTCCGCGGCCGGTCACCACCTTGACGCGTCGGATGTTGCCAGAATCTCGTCCAGTGTGCAATCGATTCTGCGAGATGACACTGGCGTCCAAGAAGCGCGCGAGGCGCTCGCCGATCTAGCAAAAACCGAATTCGAGAGCGAGCGTTTGGAGACCATCCTTGCTACGCCGGACTCCTTCGATGAATGGCGAGTTGGGGAGGCGCTCGCCGAACACCATTTGGTCACCGATGTCGGCTGCGAGTTCCCGTGGCCGGATAGTCGATCGACGCGAAACCCCAATAGCATTGGAGGAGGCGTGGACCTTGTCGGATTCCACGCGAGCGATCGAGTTCGATTCGTATTCGCTGAAGTGAAGACCAGCCATCAGATGGCATGGCCTCCCAGCTTGCTGACGAGCCGAAGCCACGGGCTTCATAACCAGTTGTCGGGGCTTAACTCGGGCGACGAACGTAGCAAGTGGGCGATTCGATATCTGGCGATGAACTCGGTGGGCAAATCGTGGCTGGATAGCTTCCGTCATGCGATAAAAACCTACCTAGCGGACAGCCTGGATGTCATCATATACGGCGTCCTCATTCATGCAACAGAACCAAACCAGGCAGACCTTCGTGCCAGGGCTTCCAGTCTTGCCCAGTCCGTGAAAGAACCAACCAACATGGCGCTCGTCGCGATCTATCTGACCGCCGAACTACTGGTTCAGGTCGCCGATGCTTCGGTCGAATTGGAGACCGCAGCATGACTATCTCCCGCGAAGCAATCAGCCGCCTCAGATCACACTGGGCAATCGAAGCCCTCGGCGCGGAACGGGTGAAGGCGGCCCACGATGCAGCTGCCTCCATGTACGTCAACTCGAACCTTGGTCGGCAACTCTATCGCGAAAGCGCTAATGACGCCGCGACCGAGGCGCTTATTCAGGACGTCGCCTTCGCTTACGAGATTGTCGCCAGTGAAGGGATTGAAACACTCGCTCAGGTTTCGTCGCACTCTGGCACGTCAGACGCCGCAGTGGCGGAGGCCGCGGCACACGAGGCGTTCGCTTTACTTCGGGCGCTACCGTTGAAGTTCGACTCTTTGGAGGCGCTGGTACATCAAGTCCTCCAACTCGGTGCGCTCGCATACTGTTCAGACCGTTGGGCGGAGTACCGGGCCTGGATGCGCGAGCGCGAAGTCCGCCCGGAACTCTTCCAATCCGACGGCTCATGGGACACACGCGTTCTAAGTGATCTCGGGCAGATTTGGACTCTACTGCTTCGCAAAGATGGATGGCCTGACTTGGAGCGCGTCGCAGAAACCGTGGCGCGGCTGCGCGACGAGCAACGACAGAACGAGGAGCTTCTCTTCAACGCACAATCGCGGTCCGAAGAGTTGCAGGTAGCTGGGTGGCGCCTCGTGGCCCTATACCACTGGGCCAGGCTTTCTGAGATGGTCGCCACATATCTCATGCAAGGGGAGCCAGCGGACATCGCAACGCAACTTGACTTCCACTTCGACCGAGCGATTTCTGCGGCGCAACAGTCTGCTGATCCAGCATTCGTCGTGGTTCTCCAGTGGCAACGTGCGATGGCACAGCGCATGGTGGCGGGGGCACTTTGGTCAGTCACGCGCATCGGTCCGGAGATTCGGAGCATCGTCGAAACAGCGACCCGACACCACTCCATGTTCGAGATGCTGCCTCCGCAGCGCATCGCGATTCAGGAACAGGGGCTTCTGGATCCGGCTAACGCGGCGGTCGTCGTGGATCTTCCGACGAGCGCAGGTAAGACCATACTCGCAGAGTTCAAAATTGTTCAGGCGATTAGCCAGTTCAAGCAGGACAAAGGCTGGGTCGCGTATGTGGCGCCAACACGGGCGCTCGTCTCGCAGATCACTCGACGGATGAGGCGAGATCTAGGGCCGAGTGGAATTCGGGTTGAGGAACTCACAGCCGCAGTGGAGATTGACGAGATAGAAGCTGGGATGCTCAACGAGTCCCCCTTTGACGTGTTGGTGGCAACGCCGGAGAAAATTCATCTGGCGATCCGAAACGCGGCGATCAATCGACCACTTGCATTGATGGTGCTTGATGAGGCCCACAACATTGAAGATACCGACCGAGGTATTCGCATCGAGTTATTACTGGCGACTGTCAAACGAGACTGCACCCAAGCGAACTTCTTGTTACTCATGCCGAATGTGCCTAACGGCAACGACCTTGCCCGATGGCTGGCGCCGCGCACTGGAAAGAGCATCAGCCTTGCAACAACCCCTTGGCAGCCTAACGATCGGCTAATCGGTCTAATCTCAGCAGTAGCGCCGGCCTCTGGCAAGGGTAGGGATTGGCGACTCTCCTTCGAACCTATGCTGACAAGCGGCTCAACAATGACAGTCTCAGGCAGTTACCAGATTGGTGAATCACCTCAACTTGATCACACATTCTCTAGTTTTAAGGTCAATCTCAGCAAGATCGCTGGCGCCTCGGCGTTAACGCTATCTGAGCGGGGTACTGCGATCGTTGTCTGCCGGGATATCCGGACGGTGTGGAGTATCGCGGAAGAGCTGTCAGGAAAGCTTACGGAAAATTACGATTCCGATATTGCACTCGTGCAGCGCTACTTAGCAGCAGAAATCAGTGAAGACTACACCCTCATCGGTATGCTTGCTCGTCGTGTCGGAGTACACCATGCAGGACTGTCCGACGAAACCCGCGCATTGATGGAATGGCTAGCCGAAAAGGGGAAACTTCGGGTTCTTGTGGCGACAACCGGTATTTCGCAGGGCTTGAACTTCCCGGTGTCATCCATCCTCCTTGCAACCCGATACCTGCCAAATGGCAAGTCCAGCCGACCGATGACTGCTCGCGAGTTCTGGAACCTCGCGGGACGGGCAGGTCGCATAGATCAGGACAGCATCGGAGTTGTCGGTATCTCCAGCCAGGAAGGAGATAGAGAGTCACTTGCAAAGTTCTTGTCAGATCAAGCAGGGGCGCTTGTCTCCAGGCTCGTGGTTCTCCTGGATGAACTTGAAGATGCCGGTCGATTGCTAAATTTGGAAAGGTCGCTTTACAACGACCAATGGGCCGACTTCCGTAATTACGTCGCCCATCTCTTCGCGCAGAAAAAGAACCTAGATTCAGTCTTATCTGAAACAGAGTTGCTGCTTCGTAACACGTTCGGATACTCATCCCTGGTCGAGGCAAGCCCCGCTGAAAGGAGAAAGGGACTAAGGCTGCTGGAAGCGACGCGGGCCTACGCTGCTGAACTTGCACAGAACGTTGAGACCACTACGCTCGCCGATAGCACGGGGTTCACCCCCGAGGGCATCCGTTCAGCGATGGGTGAGATGCGGCGTATGGACAAGCGCCTCGACGCGAGTGATTGGCAACCGGGCAGCCTGTTTGGCGATGTCACATCAAGCGCTTTGCCCGAACTCATGCGAGTCATGCTTCAATTACCTCAGATCAGAGAGAGCATCGATGAATTGAGTGGCGCCGGCTCCGGAATCGGAGATAGGGCTGCTAAGATCGCTGCTGATTGGGTGGCGGGCGTCTCCATTAAGTCCATCGCCGAGCGATACTTTGGCCATGCATCAAGTACAACTGCAGCGATCACGGAAGCAACTAAGGCAATCTACCGGCACCTTGCGACTGCCGGAACCTGGGGGATTTCCGCCTTGTCGAAGTTGCCCACTAGCGGAATTGACTTCGCGAACGTGAGTGAAAGCGATTTGCGAAACATCAACCTTCTAGGTGCCATGCTGTATCACGGTGTCAACACTGAAGCGGGCGCGGTGATGCGGATGAGTTCTGTCCCGAGAACAATTGCAAACTCGCTTGGTGCAGAGTTCGCGCGGAGCCAACAGTCAGGCGCGCTTCGTCCTTCGGATGCCCGAGAGTTCCTGTCGCAACTTTCCGACGCGGACTGGGATCGACACGGTCCAAGTGGGTCAGAATTGACTGGGACTGACTTGCGGCAACTATGGCAGGTTCTTTCAGGAAGTGCCGGTGAGCCCAGAACCGGGATCGCCGCTGGAAAGGCTGGACGCACCCAATCGGGATCGTAGTTTTTGCCGCTTCCGTCTCAAGCCCCGAAAGTCGCAAGGATTGCAACTCTCCACTTTTTGCGCAAAGAATTCTACCGCACGCTGAATAATGATTACGGTCCAGTCTCGATTATGGACTTCAGCTCTGATCTCTGGGTCGGAGCGCATTCCGAAATGCTATTGGGCTGACCCAATAAAGTAACTCCTTAACGAAGTTGCGGAATTGACGTAATTGGGCTACCAGGCTTTATTGCGTTTCCATCCGGAAGATAAATGTCTCTCGATTAGTAATTCGACTTTGAGGTGACCCGAGTCGAGTGAGAAAACGTTGGAATCCGGTGAGGACTTGTCGCCCTGCGTTAGATTTCGGAGATTTGTCACTGCCGGTATAAGGAGGTTGCGAACAGCAGCGGGATGGTGCCAAAGGTCGGGTGACAGAGCCGACCCAACTACGCATAGCATTAAAATCTTGTGATTTCGGTCCAGTTGGGAATCATTCCAAGCCTTGGCAATTTCGATTGCACCAACATGCACCGCATGTGAATCGGCCATTTCTTTCACAATCTTTACCGTGTTTCCAGATCTCGCACGTGGGTGTCGGGAGTGCTTGAAGTCTGTTAATGCGCGTGAGAGGTAACTTTCAATGTCGACTGCTCTTAACTCGCAGGTAGGCGATTGTTTATCGATCATTTCCAACGCACCTGCCGTCGCTGCAAGCATAGAGGACCAGAAATATCCACTGTTTTTGTCATGCGAATCCAGATTGCCTTTAACCTCTTTTACGACGTATTTCCAATTGCTTTGAAGTGTCACAGCGTTTAGAAACTCGGGCCATCCGGACTTGTCAGTGCTCTCCATCGAGCGGACTAGGCGTAGCAAGTCGCGAAGCGTGACGTCGACGATCCGTTGCTCGGTCTGGGTGCTGCGCCTCTGTGCGGTTACATTATCACCCGAATCCCATTTCCTGCGGGCTTGCTCATTGTTCGCGGGGTCACTCAGAATTGATGTGAACGCAGTGCCGAAAAGCGCAGTCAATTGATTGTCGAAGGCGTCCAAACTTTCTTGTGAGTGAGTGTTATTCGGATCGAACGCCTCAACCAAGATGTCTCGCTGGTGCAAGATTCCTCTGCATTTGCAACCACAACCGGGTTTAGTGGCTGACTGACAATTGAAATTATGGTTCGCCGGTTGTGGCTTAATTCCTATCTGGTTCATGTTCAATGCATTCCTAATTGGATAAAAAGTCTTTGTTGCTGGACAATTGTTTGGGGTTTGTTTGAATTTCTTTAATCTAAAGGTGAATTCGGCTGGCGCGGAAGTCGAGTTCGCGATCGCGCGTGGTGAACGGTAGTTCGTAGGTGTACTCGTTGCCTTGGGCATTTGAAGTTGTTCTGCTTGAGTATGACATGTGGGGAAGGGGCGGTGCAGGATTTTCGGCAGATGGGTCGGGATTGAAGGGCGCACCATGGTGCAGGCCTTGCTGGGCAAGTGCAACGTGGTAGGCCTTTGCCACTTCGTTCGGCACCAAACGGCCGTTGGCATCGTAAAGGTCTCTGGATCTCTCGTATCCGTGCAACACCGGGAACTGAGTCCTATAGATCGTGCACAACTCGTCCACATCGATGCCGAGCATGATCGCCGTTATGACATCGAGCTCGACCAGGGCCTGGCGGCGTTCCTCGTCGATACGCAGTGGACAGGCGGGTGTCCACTCGGGGGTGATGTCTCCGAGACGGGACAGGCGATTGTGGCGGCGGGGGGCGGCCCAGTCGAAGGTGGTCCAGTCGTCGGTGAAGGCCTCGTTCCACAGGTCAGCGTAGGCGTCGGTGAGGCAATTGAGTCTGGCACTTAGACAGCGCAAGCGACTCAGAAGCGGGTGGGCACTTGGCGCCTTGGGAAAACCTTGGGCTATGGACTGGTGCAAGTTGGCGACTCCTGAGACTTTGACGACGAAGTCGGCAGGAATGCTTGCCCATACTCCGGCAAGTTCCAGGAGAGTAGGGATCTCTTGGCCACCGAAGGTTAAGACCCCGTTGATGTGGGCTGCACCAGGAGGGAGGATCGCGGAGATGAGGGTTCTGACGCCCGTTGTGGCAGCCATAGCGCGCCAGGCGATGCGGTAGAAGTCGAGGGCGGGGCGGCGGTCGTCCGCGGGGCCCCACTGGGTGTAGAGGCGGCGGTACTCGGCGAGGTCGATCGCGGGTTGGTACGACGTGCGCGGGATGAAGTTTGGCGGCAAGGCTTCGAGGTCGAGTTCGGAGTAGTCGAGGTTGTTCTTCATCGACGCGTTCGGCTCTTTTGTGAATGGCGTCGCAACGCTAAAGTGCGGCCCCTGAAGGATGACATCCTGCCACGCCGAATTGCGATGTGAGCCCACATCGAAACGCCCCTTGTCGCGATCAGTCTTTTCGTTCCATCCGCTGGAGAACTCCAGTTCGAGCACACTTGCTCTGGGGGCGACGGCTAGTTTTTCTAATACGTGCGCGCTGGCGCGATTGACTGGGTACACGATACGGGTCTCGAGGGGGTCGGACTCTGGATCCTCGAGCAGCATGGCCCAACTCTTCAGCATGGTTTCGTCCACGTGAATGATGCGTTCGGCGTGGGGGCGAGTATCCCAGCCGCCGGTGGGAGCCTTCATGCCAGGTGCGGCTCCGCTGCCGTCGTGGTGGAACGATCGCGCGATCGTCTCTGGGTGGTATAGGGATGCGGAGGCCAGGAACGAGGGCACTCTCGGCGCCCCATAGACGTGGACACCAAAAGAAACGTGGTGAGTAATTTCGAATAGCGTCAATTCGTTGACGAACTGCCAGTGCCGCCGCAGCCTCCGGTACGTTTCGCCCCGCAGTCGATTTGCTTTCTTTTCGGTGAAGTGGGACTCGGGGTGAATCAAACTGACGATGCCGCGCTCGGCATTGTTCCTCCACGTGTGTTCCATGAAGCAGCGGTAGAGATCGGTCCTTAGTCCTTCGAGCCAGGGATACAGGGCTACAGACCCCAGGGCGTTCGAGAGGCAGTCGATGCTGACGTAAGACTCGGCTACGAATGCGCGAGCCTCGGGGCTTGCCAGCACCGCCTCGCGTCTACGTTTGCGCTCGGCGGTCGGCGGCTTGACGACCAACTGCCACCACGGGTCAAACTCCGCGAGCCAGGCGTCCTCCGCACTGTCGGGCCGCACCCACGGCGGATTTCCGACCTGCAGGTCGAACCCTCCTCCGCGTGCGAACACCGTCGCGAAGTCGAGGTTCCAGTGAAAGAACCCTTGCCGGCCAGCGATGGTTTGGCTGGTAGCTAGCCACGCGTGCGTCCGGAATATTTCGTCAACCGAGCGCTGGCCCGAAAACTCGCGGTCGAGGCCTTCGGCGGTGGCGAGGTCGCCCCATCCGGAGGTGAGGTTGAGGGTGAAGATGTTGCCCGAGGCGGCGTGGCGATTGCGGGCGCGGCCCGAGTCGTCACCGAACTGCTCGGCGCCGAGAATCATTTCGAGGGCGTTCAGCCACTGATCGAGCGTCGGGGGAGCGGGGGAGTCGTCGACCACCACGCCGCCCACCTCGCGCGGCGGCACGACGGGCCAAAACCACAGGGAACACCAGGCGTCCATGACGAGGCGCAGGCGCTGGTACGGGCCGTTCATGTCGGCGAGCGCCGCCTCAATCTGCGCGCGCGTGACGGTGGAGGCGCTGGAACCCAGCGACTCGGGGCGTCCAAAAAAGTCGATGAAACGCGAAGACTCGGCCTCGGCGATCTGGAGGCGGCGCAGGGCGAACTTCCACAACACCTCCGTGCGCCGCGCGAGCCCTTTCACGCGCGCCACCTGCGCCGCGGTCAGCTTCGCGTGCACCTTCGACCGCCACGCCTTCAGCGCCTTCGCCGCCTCGGGCGCAAACTCCTTCGCTCCCTTCGAATCGGCCGCCGCGCCCCAGCCCTCGCCCGGCACCAAGAAATGATGCACGGCATCGGCGAGAGACGGGTCGTCGAGACCCGTGCGCAGCGACTCGGCCAGCGACGTCAGCGGTCGCTCCGTCGGGGTGGTGGCGTAGTAGGAGCGATCGCCCAGTTGAGCCACCGAATATGTGGCTCGCCGCGCCCCGATCAGCGAATTACCGCGCCGCAACCGCAGGCCAAACCAAGGTGCGCGCAACCCCTTCACCATCGTGTCGAGCCACAACGAGATCTCGGCGAGCTCAACGGCCGTGGCGTTGAGGTCAACTCCGTAGACCTGGTGCAGGGCAATGTGTGCCTTCACGCGCTGCAGTTCGACCACATACTCGTCGACCGGCACCTGGGTGCCGAGCTCGCGCTGCCGCCGCCGCAGGTACTCTTCGGCCAGCTGGCGCACCGCCTCGATCGCGAACGCTCCCGAACCCAGAGCGGGCTCGCAGATCGACAGGCCCAAGATCTGCTCGGCCGTGGTGGTCTCGCCCCCCTGATCGAGCAACTCTTCGAGCGCCTGCTGCACCACAAACCGCGTGAGCACCTCGGGCGTGTAGTACGACGCCGACTGCTGCCGCTCCCGCCCCGCCAGCCGAAACACGAACGAACCCCGGCGATGCACCACGCGCCGGGTGGCCCCGTCGTGCTCGTCCTCGTAGGTCAGAAAGTGCTGATCCGGCAGGTGCTCGCTGCGGTCAACCGGCACCACCCACGAGCCCTTCTCGGCGTTGCCGTCTTTCGCCACCTCGTACAGGTCGTCTTCGGCGATGAAGCCCGTGTACGACATGAGGCCCTCGTACACCGCGCCCAGCTGGTTAATGCCCAGCTGCGCGTACGAGATGAAGCCCCGGTCGCGGCCCTTCTGCGCCTTGCTGAGCAGCAGGTGCTGCAGCACGCGCTGCAGCGCCGCGTTCGAGAGCCCCGTCTCGTCGATCAGGGCCGTGGCCCGCGGCGAAAACAGGTCGGCCTCCAGATTCTCGAGCACCAGGCCGTCGAGATGGTCGGGCGCGTGGCCCTCGTTCACGAGCGTGAACAGGCGATGCAGCGACTCGTACAGGTGCCGGCCGGCGCGCGAACGCGACTCGGTGAGCGGCACCAGCGCCAGCTCGCGCAGGCGGTCGATACCGTACCCCCGGTCGTACTCGGCCGCGCCCACCGGCACCACACCCATCTGCGGCTGCGCCTCGGCGTACAACAAGAACAAGATGCGATACAGAAACCGCAGGGCCTCGCGCGCGAGCGGCTGGCCCTGCTCGCGGCGCAGCGGAGGCAGCCCCCGCGCCTCGCGCTGGCTGATCACGTCGTTCGCGATAATTTCGATCGACGTGCGAATGCCCTCGCGCAGGTCTTTCGACACGCCCACCGTATGCTTCACCGACGCGTCAAAGATGGCCGACCACCACACGGTGCCCGCGGCGTCCGGCACCACCTGATCGTGACCCAGGCACGCGAGCAGCGTGTCGATCTCGCCTCCCGCCCGCACATCGTTACGCGCGCACGCCGCCAGCACATTCACCACGAGATAGCGGCCCTCGGCCCAGCGTTCCGCCTCGGCGAACACCACGTGCTGACCCGCGAGCACCAGCGCGAACGCTGGCGCCTCGGCGCACTGAAAGATCTCACTCAGCAGCTTCGCGGGGGTGAGCGCGAGGGGCTTTTCGGCGAGACTCGCGCCCAGCAGCGGGTCGACCTCGCGCAGCATCGACTCGACGTCGTGCGCCGGGGTTGCCTCCACGATCACCACCTCGCCGCCCGCCGAGAGCCACACCTGTGGAACCCTCAGCGTGTCGTCTCCGCGCGTGCCCGTGAACGTCGCGAGCGGGCCCGCGTACCCCAGGGCCTCGCGCAGCAGCCGGTGCGCCTCGGACGCGCGCACCCGCAGTTCCAGCGCATCCTCCCTGCCCACCGGGGCGGGGGCTGGTGGGTTCGCGGGGTTGTTGGGGGCTTGGGCTGCCTCGTCGGGGGCCTGGGTGTCGGGGGCTTCCTCCTCGGGCGGCTCCAGGCTGGCGAGGGCCGCCTCGAGGGCGGCGCGCTGGGCCACGAAACGCGAGCGGGCCGAGCCGACGCCCTCCTTCTCGTCGGCGCTCCACTGCTTGCGCAGCTTCTTCACCTCGGCCGCGAGCGACTCGGTGGTCGCATCGACCGTAAAGTAATGCTCCGAGACGAAGTCATCGATCACGACGAGGGAATCGAAAGTAGCCACGTCAGGCCTCCTTGCCAAGGGTCATCACGGAGTCGGTGGTGGCTCGCGGCATCACCACGAGCAGCGGTCGGATCAGCTTGCGGGCTGGCAGCAGTTGGCGGGCGAGCTCGCCCTCGTGTTCGATGCGGCGCACCGCCTTTTGGGCCTTCGTGAGCGCCGCGCCGAAGAGTGCGGGCTGGTCGGTGCCGCGGGTGGCGGCACGCTCGAAACCGGCCACCCACTCGGCCCGCTGCCGCTCCGAGCGCTGCATGTTCTCGCGCGCCTGCTGCTCTGCGGCCACGAAGATCTGGTTGAGATACGACTCGGCGGCGCGGATGGCCGCGCCCATGCGCCCCTCGACCTGCGACACTTCGAGCCCGCCCGGGTTCACGGCGCGCGGATTGTCGAAACCGATCTCTCTCCAGTACTCGCCCAGGTCGTCGAGCACCCTCATGCCGTAGTCAAAGCCCACGCTCATGAAGGCCTTCGACACCACGCCGCCGCGCTGATTGAGCAGCAAACCTAGGACGAGCAGGTAGGGCTGCTCGACGTCACCCCGCACGGCGGGCACCACGCCGCGATCGAAGCACGCGAGCGCCTTGTCGGTGGCCCACTCCATCACGGGGTGATGGGGCCCCAGGTAGTGCGCCTCGGGCCAGGTGGTGCCGTCGAGGCCGCGCCGGGCGCGACGTAGCTGCTGGTCGGCGGTCGATTTCGTGAGGGCCAGCTTAAAGGTTTGGGTGATGCCGCGGTCTTTCAGGTACGACTGTGGCAGGTGCGCGAGGCGCTGGCGCAGGTCGCCCGGGGGTGCGAGCTGCGCGATGCCCTGCTCGCTCATGCGCCGCCACTCCACGCCGTTGTGGCTCACGCTCGCGGCGGGGTTGGCGTAGGCCTCCTGCAGCGCCGCCTCCAAGAAATCGACGGGGCTCGCGAAGAGTGACGCGCGCGGCGTGACCGTGACGGTCGGCGGGCGGGGTGCGGCGGGCGCATTAGGTTCGGTGGGTTCTGTGTTGGTGCCGTTTTCGGAGCTGAGCCCGTGCAGCCCCAGTAGCATGGCCATGATGTCGTTGCCGCTCGCGGCGCTCGGCACCTGCGGCACCTCGGGCACGGCCTCGGCGAACTCCTTCTTGTGCGTGAGCACGTTCAGAATCTCGTCTTCTTCGGCCTTCACGGTGATCTTACCCATGATCGAGAAGACATCACCGAGCACGTGATGCGCCTCGTTTTCGCGCTCGATGAGCCTCGTGAGCACGCGCAGGTCGCCCGAGAACTGCTCGTGATGCACGCGCAGTAACAGCGTTGCGATCACGGGGCTGTGCCGCTGCCCGTAGCGGTCGATGCGGCCGTTGCGCTGCTCGATGCGAATCAGCGACCACGGAATGTCGTAGTGCACTAGCTGGTGGCACTGCGCGTGCAGGTTGACGCCCTCGCTCGCGACATCAGTTGACACTAATACACGAAGATGAGAGTTTTCCCGCTTAAATTCGTCAATTAACTCAAGTTGGGTAGGTTCGAGTAGCTTGCCATTTAAGTAAGCGACATTTCTAGCTTTTAGGCCCAAAACGCCCTGCAAGTTTTCGGCGAGCCACTTGCTGGTTTGGATGCTTTCTGTAAAGATGACCACCCTGTCGCCGTTCGCCCCGCCCGAGACGCCGCTCGCCTTGAGGTGGCCCACGAGGCCCTGAAACTTGCCGCTCGTGGCCGCGCTGACGCGCTCGTTGAGCGACTGCAGGCGCAGCAGCGCGTCGCGTTCCCGCTGCGCCGCGTCGCCGCCCCGGCCCACGCGCCTCAGACGGTTCGCCACCGACTCGCCGAGCGCCGCGGGGCTCGACAGAAACGCCTTCGCGAGGGTCCACGGGAACAGCCCGCGCGCGCCGCCGCCCGAGTACGGGCTGTTGCCATACAGCCACGTATCCGCGAGTTCGGACGCCACGGCGGCCTCCTCCGGCGTCGGCTCCAGCAGCAGGTTCACGGGTTCGGCGCGCTCGGCCCAGTCGGCGCCCACCTCGGCCGCCACCGTCGGGGAATGCCGGTGCCGGCGAATAATCAGCCGCTCGACGGCGCCCGCGCCGAACTCACCCGTGGCCGACACCGCCGCCGGATCCAGCAGCTGCAGCAGCTCGGCGAAGCTCTCCTGCCTGCCGTTGTGCGGGGTCGCGCTCGCGAGAATCAGCGCCTCGGTGTTCGGGGCTAGGGTCTGCGCGAGTGCATTGTTCTGCGTGCCGCGATTCGTCAGGTTGTGCGATTCGTCGATCACCACGGCATCCCAGTGCACCTTGCGCAGGCTCGCGGCGTACCGGGGCGACTTCAGCGTGTCGATCGAGATGATCGCCTTCTTGAAATACGTGAACGGGTTACGCGTCGCGGGAATCTCCTGCCGCACCCGCTGAATGCCCACCGAATCGAGGCGAATGAACGGCAACCCAAAGCGGCACCACAGCTCGTGTTGCATCTGTTCGAGAACGTGCACGGGCGTCACGATCAGCACCCGGTCGCCGCGGCCCCGGGCCGCGAGCTCGCTCAAAATCATGCCGATCTCTAGCGTCTTACCGAGCCCCACGGCGTCCGCAATTAAAAGGCGCGGACGCACGTTGGCCGGGTCGAGTGCCTTCGCCACCGCCTCATATTGGTACGTCAGCCGGTCGGCGAGGGCCGACTCCACGGTCACGAGCGCGTGCTCGTTTTGGGCGACGGGCACCTTGTTGAGGGTCGCCTCGACCCACAGTCGGGCGCGCGTGAAGTGCGCCGAATTGTCGGGCACGACCGTGGTTTGGCTCGGGTCGACCACCGAGACCTCGTCGAGGGCGCGGTAGAACGTGGCGGTGGTGTCGCGCACCAATTCTGAGAGGCCCTGCACGGTCAGCAATTCGTCGCTGCCGACGCTCGCGACCTGCGTGACCAGCCACTGCTCGTCGCGCACCTCCACCACACTGCCGGGGGCGATGGCTACCGCGCTCATAGGTCAATCAACTCGCTTCTCGTGCCGGAATACGTGATCACCAGTTCGTCGCGCGCGCGGGTCACGGCGACGTAGAGTAGGGCCCGCTCGCGCTGCAGCGCCTCCTCGCGCTCGGCGTCCGCGAGGTGCTTGGGCAGGCTCAGGGTGGGCATGCTGCGGTCGCTCACTCCCGCGACGATGACGTGCGAGAACTCCATGCCCTTGGCGCGGTGCATCGTCATGACTAGCGGTTCGTTGGTGTCGGCGGCGCCGCCGCTTTCGACCATGCGCGCCGGGATGCCCCGCTCGTTAAGGGCTTGGTGGATGCGCGAAATGTCGCTGCGCTGGCGCACCAAAATGCCGATGCTCTGGTGCTCGCCCGCGCTCCACCCCTGCAGCGTCTCGGCAATGGCCGCGATCTCGTCGTCAAACGAGCGCGCCTCGATCAGTCGCGGCCGCGGGCCCGACATGGCCGAACGGTACTCGCCCAGGTCGTCGGCGTTGTCTTCGGGGCCGAACTCCTCGCTGCCGACCTCGTCGAACGTGTGGCCCGCGAGCAGGCCCACGGCGAAGTTCAAGATCTCGGCCGTGGTTCGGTAGTTCAGCGTGAGCGTCTTGGAGCGGCGGCCCACCACCGAGATGCCGAACTTCGAGAGCACGATGCGCTGGCCGTAGATGCGCTGGTGACCATCGGTGGCGATGAACAGGTCATTGCGGCCCGGTCGCACGAGGGCGCGCAGTAGCTTCCAGTGCGCCGCGTGGAGGTCCTGCGCCTCGTCGATCAGCACGTGGTCGGCGGGCGCCGCGGGGCGCTGCGTGAGCACGTGCGCCGCGAGCGCCGCGATCTCGGAGAACAGCAGCTTGCCTTCGAGCTGGCTCGCGCGGCGATACGCCTCGAACACGCTCCACAGGGCCACGCGCTGATGGCGGCCCAACTTGGTGCCGCGACCGGGGCGCGGGCAGCGCGCGTACTCGACCAGGGTGGTGATGTTCTGCGCGAGCACCACCGAGACGTACTCCTGGTCGAGAAACACGGAGTTCATGAGGGCCGGGTTGTACTGCTCGGGGGTGAGGCGCGCGTTCTCTAGGGCCTGCTGCCACGAGCGGTCTCCGTTGAGGTTGGCCTGCAGGTCGTGGGGCGGCGTGCCCAGCACCGCTGCGAAGGCCGCGCTCACCTCGGCGGGGCTCGCCGACTTCATCACCTGCGAGGCCAGTGAATCGACGCCGCGCACGAGGATGCCCGCGTGCCCCAGGTCGTACGTGAGCTTGGCGCCCGGGTTAAGCGTGCGGACCTGCTGCGTGAGCGCGTTCGCGAGGGTCGTCGTGAAAGTGGTCAGCACGATGCGCGCGTTGGGGTTGGCCCGCGCGAGGTGGTCGGCGCGGTGCACGAGCACCACCGTCTTGCCCGTGCCCGCGCCGCCCGTGAGGCGGAACGGCCCCGTGTTGTCGTGCGTGACGTAGCGGCGCTGATCGGGGTGCAAGAACGTGCGCCACTCGGTGAAGGTGCCGTGTTCGAGCACCTCGCGGATCTCGTCGTCCGACGAGGTGAGGAGAAACTGACGACTCGCCCGCTCGGTCTTGAGGCCCGCGAGCAGCAATTCGTCGGTGGGCGCCGCCAGTTGCTCGGCCCGCTGCTCGCGCGGCAGGTCGAGCACCGCCTGAATCATTTCGTTCGCCTCGATGCGTTCGAACCCCTTCACGCGCAGGGCCGCCGCGATCTTCGGGTCGATCAGGTCGGCCGGGGCGGGCGCGCCCACGACCGTGCGCACCTGGACGCGCAGCGCCTCGGCGACCTCGCCCGCCGACTTACCGCCCGCGAGTTCGAGTATCGCCAGGCCCTTCTCGTCGTTCGCGGCATTGATGAGCTGGTGGTAGGCGGTCTCGGTCGTGGCCGCGAGAATCCGCTGCGCAAGGCGCGGGTCGACACCCACCTCGTCGAGGTCGTACTCGGTCACGCCGTGCAGGTGCAGGGGGTTCGACCAGGGCGCCGGCTGTGGCACCGGCTGCGCCGAGCTGACCCGCAGCAGGTCGATGCGCGGCGGGCGGGGCTTGGGCGCGGGCTTGGGGGTGGGGGKTGTCGGTGCAGGTGCGGCGGGGGKGGCCGGACGCGCGGGGGTCGGGGTTGGCTGGGGCGCCGGCGTTGGCTGGGGCGCGGGTTGGGGCGCGGGTTGGGGCGTCGATTGGGGCGTGGGCGTTGGCGCGGGTGCCGGCGTTGGCGCGGGTACCGGGGCGGGCTGGGTCGGGGCCGCTGGCTGGTAGGGGGCCGCTGGCTGGTAGGGGGCCGCCGGAGCGTCCGAAATGGGGGGAGCGGTGGCCTCGATCAGCTCGGGCACGCCGTTGAGCGGGTTGAGTTGCAGGCGTAGTTTTTGAGCCGTGGCGATGGCGTCGTCGCGCGCGTAGATGCCCGCGATGAGAAAGGTGACCTCGGCGCCGAAGTCGATCTGAAACATCACGGCACGGTAGAAATCGTCGACGCGCGCCGTGCGCACGCGCGGGTCTGCGGCGCTGCGGATGGGCTCGACGTGCAAACCGCGCGCGGTGTGATCTTCACTCAGCTTGATGAAGAAGCGCGTGACCTTGGCGGCCACCGAACCGTCCGGAATCTTGAACCCGCGGGCCCACACCAGCATTGCCATTACGCGTCACCTTTCACAGCGCCGGCCGCCGCGAGGGCGTCGACGATAGCACCGGGGTCTCCGCCCACCACCGTGAGGTCGGCATGTGCGGCGGCGACCTCCGCGGCGAGGTCGGGGTCGAGCACGACGGCGATGTTGCCGACGGACCAATAGAAATCGAAGTAGTCGCCCGCGTCGGTCTCGTAACCCATCGCGGGCAGGGGCGCGCCCGCCACCTGCGCGAGGTGACGGATGATCGCGGACTCCTGCGCGTCGAGAGCCGCGGCGTCGAGGGCCGCCCACTCGGGGGGCAGGGGGGCGGTCGGCTCGGGTGCCGTTTCGGGTGCTGGCTCGGGTGCAGTTTCGGGGGCCGATTCGGGTGCGGTTTCGGGGGCCGCCAGGGCGTCGGCGAGCACCGCCTCGGCGCCGGGCCGAGCCACCGCGCGCGCCGCGAGGGGCATCGAGAAGAACCGGCCCGGTTCGGCCGCGCCGCCACCCTCGATGACCTGGGCCGCGAGGCTCGTGGTCGCGACCGTGACCGTGCCCGGGTCGCTAAACTCCATGAGGTTGGTGAGCTGCAGCCAGCGCTCCCACGCCTGCTGGCCCTGCGCGGAATCGAGAAACTCCGGCGCATCGTTCAGCAACAGCGTCACATGCCGCCGCGGCCCATTGTGGTCGAGCATGGTGGTTACGCAGGTCAACCCCGGCTCGGTATACACCATGATCGCGCTCGGGCCCGCCGCGAGGTGGCTCTCGCGCCCCTCGGCGAGGGCATGGGCATGGCGCAGCACGTCGGCGGGATCACCGAGCGAAATATCGGCCGACATCATGAGCGGCAGCACGCGGGCGAATGTGCTGGCGTCGTCCACCTGAGGGTCGCGCATGAAATCAAGCAACTGCGTCACGGCATCCTGGTGCACGCGGTCGTTTTGCGCGGGGCGCAGCAAAAACTTCGCGGTGAAACCGGGCACCACCTCGGGCTTGATAAACGGCGCGGGGCGGGGCGTCTTCGTGGCGGCCCGGAACGCCTGAATGTCGTTCCACGTGACCGCCCACGGCACGTAGTCGTCACTCATCTGGCGCAGGGTGTTGCGCTTGATGGCATCGTCGGCCACGCGATTGTGCCGACTCGTCGCATGAAAGCTGAAACCGTCGGTGAAGATCGCAAGTCGCGGAATATGCGGCACGCCGCAGTCCAGCACGAAATCTGGCCGCGCGCCGCTCACATCAATCTGCGGCCTGAGGCTCCACGTGAGGTTCGCATCGCTGAAGCGAATGTCGAAGCGCGGGTACGCGGCCGTCTGCGTCACCGAGCACGACACCCCGTTCGCCTCGAAATACTCCACGAGCGCGGCCCTAAACTCGGCCTCCAGTGCGCTCTCGCCCGACAGGTTGGCCACCTGGTCGCGGGGCCGTCTCTCCATGACCCAGTCCGCCGCGTAATCCGCCGGGTCGAAATCCTCGGCGCTGTCTCCGGCCTCGCCCTGGCTCAGCAGGTCGCGCAGCAGGCGCAGCGCCGCGTTGGCCGAGACCAAGTGCGGACGCCACGGGTCCGCGAAAGGCAGCAGGCACCGGTGGCACGCCAACGCGGTGGTCTCGCGACACGGACACTGCGCGATAGTGTCGTACGCCGCGATCAGGAGGTTGCGCGTGTGCTCGGGCCGCTCGAAGTCCGAGAGGTAACCCGTGCCACCCGGGACCTGGTCTAGAAAGACGATCGAGTGGACCGGGCGTCCAGAACTCACCTCGGAATGCGGGAACGCCGCGACGTGCGAGGGCATGCCGCCCATGACCCGCTTCAGGCCCAGCATGAAGGCGGCCTTGAGGGTGGGCAGGGCGTAATTGTCGCCCGCCACGAGCGAGAAAGGCAGCACGAAGTTCACGATCTCCGTTTCGAGCGAGCGCGTGAAAATCACCTCGCTGACCTGCTCTTTCTCGGCCTTGCGCAACTTGCACCAGAGGCGATGCTCCTCGGGGCGGTTCGCGTCGGGCGTGGTATCGAGCACGCCGCAATAGGTGCAGAGGCGAAACCTCGACGCCCTCACGGCGCTGCCCGCGATCAACAGCTCGGGCGCCGCTAGCATCGCCTTGCCGACGTTGAACCACCGCCACGTACCGCGGCGAATGTGCTCGACGACGAAGCCGTAATCCGGCAGGGCCCAGGGCTGGGCCTCCGCCCGCTGATCGCGATACAGCGAGTTCTCCACGGTGAAATTCTCGCGGTGACGTTGCTCGGCTGAATCGGTGATGGCCGCGTCGTCTTCATTGATCTGCGCCGACACGCGCTTCAGCTCGACGATGTTGAGATGCTGGGAGGTGTCGGCGATGCCCTCGCCGCCGCACTGCTGGCAGCGCACCGACGCCTCGCGCAGGGGCGACGTGTTGGCCCAGCCGCAGTCGGGGCAGACCTGCCACGACACGATGTGCGAGCCGTCTGCGCCGATGTCGGCCGCGTCCACGCGAATGTCGAAGCCCTGCGCGTAGAAGTGCGCCCCCGGCACCAGTTCGGTGAGGCCCATCGCGACCGAGCGCTGCAGGTCAATCGTGCGGACCTTCCAGGGATTCTGCTGGTCGTCCGGGTCGTACCGCGAGGCCAGCACGTTGAGCTCGACCGCATCGTCCATGAGCGTGTAATTCGGCAGGATGCCGTACCACTCCAGCGCCCCGACCCAGAACTCGTTGTCGCGATCGTTCAGGTGTTGGCGCAGGGCGTTGCGCTGCCTCTTGGCGATGCGCGGGGTGTCTTGTTCCAGCTTGGTTGCGTCGGGGCGCGCGGCCTCGGCCTCGAGGGCGGGCAGGGAATCCTCGTAGTGTTGAACGCGGCGGCGCAGCTCGTCTTGCTCCTCGCGCCACGATTGGGCGGCCTGCTGCATCTTCGCGGAGGCGGGGGAGGCGCCGCTCGCCCCGGTCGGTGTGGCCCACTGCCTCAGCTGCCGCGCCGACTCGGCGTTCACGTGACGCCCGAAGGCGCGCACGAACTGGTCGAGCAGGCGCTCATGGTGCGTGTTGAGATATCCGATCACGCGCGTCAGCAGGCTGCCGCCCAGTCGCTCGGCGAACACGTCGACAGCGCGCCGCGCCCCGCCCAATTCGCCCTCGCGGGCCATCTCGTCGATCACGAAGCCCATGAACTGCCGACGCAGAATCTCGTGCGCGTCGAGATAGGTGGCGGGCGGGTCGACCTCGCCGTTAATAACGGTCAGCGGTTCGAGCAGCTTGGCGAGCGCCTCACCGCGGCCACGCACGTACGCGACGATGAGGGCGTTGCCCGTGCGGCGCCCCGCGCGTCCGGCACGCTGCACATAGTTCGCGACGCGCGGCGGCATGCTGCCGAGCATCACCGACGAGAGATCGCCGATGTCGATGCCCATTTCGAGGGTCGGCGTGGCCACCAGCACGTTCGGCGCTCCCGGGGCCGAGCTCGACGATTTGAACTGCGTTTCGTACTCGAGGCGGGTCTTATCGGGCAGCAGCGACGTGTGTTCGCGGGCGACGATGCGCTGGCGCGCGCGGCTCGCGTACAGACCCCGATAGAAATTGTCATCCCACGCGCGGCGCTGCAGCCGGCCCCGACACTGCGCGCTGAGGCACGGCTGCGCCTTCAGCTCGTTCACCACGCGGCGCGTTCCCGAGGTGAGGGTCGCGCACAGCGTGCATTCGAGAAAGTGCGCGCCGTCTTGCAGGGCGATCTTGTCGGGGAGTTCGAACGCGATGCGCTGCGGGTCGATCGACCAGATGCGGGCCTGGCTGCTGCTCGTGACGCCCTGCACGATGCCGGTCTCTTCGAGCTTCCAGAGTAGTGCCTTCACGGCACGGCCCGCCGAATGGGTGTCGAGCAGCAGGGTCTTCTTGGTCCACAGCACGTACCAGCTCGCGGGGGTGCCCAGCGGGTCGAGATTCTCGTATCTGCTCTTGTGTCCGTCGCGGGGGAACGCGGGCGCCTGCCGGCCCCGCGGGAACGCCGGCATGCCCTGATCCTTGGGGCGGCCGCCCCACACGAAGTAGCGGTTGCCGTCTGATTCGAGGTAGCGCTTGAACCACGGGTGGGCAATCGAACCGCGCTGGCGGGCGCGCTCCAGGACGCCTCGTACCCACGCGAGCAGGTGCGGTTCCGTGCCAGCGGGGGCGGGGTCGTCCGGGTTGGTGGCCGCGGCTGGGGCGGGTGCCGCGCTGCCAACGTGGGCCGGGGCGTCCGGGGTGGTGGACGCACCGGGAGCGAGGAGGGTGCCCTGGACACCCACCGTATCGAGGGCGGCGCGGGCCAACCGGGTGACGGTCTCGGGGTCGGGCAGCGATACCTCGGTTGCGACCGAGCCGGTCAATTCGAGGGTGCGTCCGACGCGGGACTGCAGGCCAAACTCGAGCGCCACGTCGAGCGCGACCCGCTTCTTCACGCGGTTGGCGGCGGCCTTTTCGGCGGGCCCTCGGACCCCGCGCCAGTACGGCTCGAACTGCACGCGCTCGGCGAAATCGGGGGCGAGCAACTGGTACTTCTGTTGGGGCGTGATGGCGTTGTCGAAGGTGGCCTCGGCGAGACGGGCGAGGGTCAGCGGCTCGCCCGCTTCGGCGAGCTGGCCCAGCGCCGCTCGCCACATTGAACGCAGGGTCATGACGTGACTGCGGCTCTGCACGAACGCCGCGCGGTGGGCGGCGTCTTGCACAGAATCGGTGAACACGAGCGACTTCTTCTCGCCCTCGTCGAGGGCTTCGTCGCCGAACATGGTGGACAGGCTGACCGAGAGCATGGTCGACACAGCGCTGCCGATGTAGCGGATGCCGTCGCTCGTGAGGCACGCGGGGCACGTGTCGTCGCGCGACTCATTGTCGGCGTCTGTGCTGGTGAACGCGAGCACGGGCACGAGGGTGCCGCTCAGGAACGCTTCGTTCGTCTCGCGATCCTGCGGCACCTCGGGGCTGAGCATGCGGTTTTCGGTGTCGAACCAGCACAGGCCCGAGGGCAGGGGTTCGGCGGGGTTTGTGCGGGCAAAGGCGATGCCCTGCTCGTTGGGCGCGTGGATCAGCGCGCGGAACCGGCTCGGATTCGTCATCTTCTCGCGGCGAATCGCGGCGTCGTCGCTCTCGAGTTCGATGCCCGTGGCCTTGAGCGTGGCGCCCCAGCCCGAGCGGCCACAGTGGCGGCAGAACAGGGCGGGCAGTGAGAGAGTGTCGGCCGTCAGGATGGGGTCGTCGCCCCACCGGTAGCTGTGGCCGTCGATGGCCACGGTCTTGTCGAGGCGGCTTACCTCGCGCACCCACAGATGCGCTTCGACGCCGAGGGCGGCGCGGCCCGTCTCGGCACGTACGAAGCTGAGCAGGGCGATCAGGTCGGTCATGTAGGTGGCGATGGCGTCGCGCTCGGCTGCGCTGAGAAGGGATTCGCGGGGGTCGGTGGGGGTTGAGGCTGGGGTTGTTGTGCTGGATTGGGCTGTTATCGCGCTGCTGGTCACGCTGGGATCGCTGGCGCCCGCGAGCCGGTAGCCGAGCGAGACGAGGTCGATGGCTTCGCGCGTGTGTTCAGTGAAGAATTCTATTACTTCGTGTCTCTTCAGCGCCTTGAGCAGCCGGTGCGGGTCGGCGAGCAGTTCGCGGAGTTCTCTGTCTTCGAGCGCGGTGGCAACGTTGGAGTCGACCGAATCGTCGCTGTCGAAGAGCGCGTTGAGGATGCGGTAGAGGCGATCGTCGATGTCAGCGGGTGGCACCCGCGCCGCGTACGCGAGCATGGCTGAAACGTTGGTGGCCTTGGTGGGGCGCAGTGACTTGTAGTCCTCGCCGTCGGTCGCCCACTCGGCGAAACTGAGACGTTCCTCGGTAACGAGCGAGTCTTCGGTGAACGTCTCGCCAAAGATCGTGGCCGCGAAATCCAGCATCTGAGTGAGGCCCGACGCCCCGCCGCCGAGCGTTGCGCTGGTTGCCACCGGCGTGACCTTGCCCAGGGGGCGCGACTCGACTGGGGCGGGGCTGGTGGCGGGGGCGCTGGKGGKGGGGGTGGCGCTGGTGGTGGCGCTGGTGCTGGGGGSGGGGCTGGTGCTGGGGGCGGGGGCGTCCGGCTCGGTGCGGAAGTGGGCGAGGGCCAACCCGAGGCGACGCAGCAGCATGGCGACATCGGTGCCCTGCGCGCCGTCGTAGGTGTGAAACTCGTCGAGCACGAGATACTGCAGGCTGTCGGCGGATTCGCGCCACAGGTTCTGATCGGCCTCGCGCAGCAGCAGTTGGTCCAGCATCTTGTAGTTGGTGAGCAGGATGTCCGGCGGGTCTTGCCGTATCGTCTCGCGCGCGTTGATGAGGCCCGCCGCCGTGACGGTGTGGCGCTCCTTCTCGTTTTGGCCCGTGTATATGGCGGCGCGGATGCCGCGCAGGGCCTCGCTGCCCGTGATCATCTCGGTTAGGCGCTTGGCCTGGTCATTGGCCAGCGCGTTCATGGGGTACAGGATCAGGGCCTTGATGCCGCGCGCACCGCGATCGCGTTCGCGCCGCACGTGATCGAGAATCGGAATCAGGAACGATTCTGTCTTGCCTGAGCCCGTACCCGTGGTCACGAGAGTGGGCTGTGGACGCTTCGGCGAACCGTCGGCATTTCGACTGCTGAGGCGCATGAACGCCTTGGCCTGGTGGCGATACGGCGGGAACCCCTCATACCAGTCGAGGTAATCGCGCCAGCCATCGTCGGCTGTCTTGAAAGGAGGCCGCAGGCGAATGTATGGGCCCTTGAACATGCCGTCGTGCGGGGCCTTGAGGAACGCCTCAAGGCTGCGGCTCGCCTCGGGATCGGTGAGGCCGAACGTCGTGGTGATGTACTCGATCAGGCCCGTTCTGAGCTGCGCCGCTTGAAGAGTGGGTAACAGCAGGGCCACGTGAGAACTCCCAGGGGGTGGAGGTAGTGAAAATGCGGGCTTCGTGCGGGCCGTCGCTGCGGAGATTCAGCGCCGTGACCTGGACCGGAGCACCCCACCAACTTACACCCGTTACGCCCCGTGAGCAGGGCGAACTGAGTTAATCTGGACCGCGCTCGGTGGCGCGGGGCTGCGGTAGTTCGGGCCGGACGCGCGCGTGGGCGGGTGCGTGGTTACGTGCGACTGGGGTTTGAGGCCGCTGTATCATGACGCACACGCGGATCACGTCGAACGCTGCAGGCGTACTTAAGAAGTACTTGTCTGCCTACCCTCAAAGGCTGGCCATGGGTTTTCAAACACCGCTGTACGAACTCAGTGACTATCTCGATTGGACCAACAGTGGAAAATTGCAGCTTCCAGATTTTCAGCGCGGATACAAGTGGGATGACGAGCGCATTCGCCAACTGCTGGTGACCATTCTGAAGGGACACCCCCTCGGCGTTGTGATGCTGCTCAAGACGGGCAATAGCCAGATTCGCTTCAAGCCCAGGCCGGTCGAGGGTGTGGCTCTGGCCGGTGTTGTCGAACCCGAGGCTCTGTTACTCGATGGTCAGCAGCGACTCACCTCTTTGACTCAGGCGCTCAGTGGTGAGGGGGTCGTCGATACGACGGACAGCCGTGGCAAGAAGATGAGCCGTAAGTATTACGTGGACATGGAGACCGCCCTTCGCGGCGAGGACTGGATCGACGATGCGGTCTTGTCAGTGCCGGCGGATGGCGTGGTCAAGTCCGCTTTCGGCCGCGTTGTCGAGGTGGACTACTCCACGCCCGAGAAGGAGCAAGCGGCAGGGGTATTTCCTCTGCGGCTGTTGTTCAAAAATATGGACATGATGAGTTGGATATTTGCCTGCCCGAACCAAGACATTGCGAAGCGGTTTGCCGCCGAGCTTGTTGCGGCCGCGGGCTCGTACAACATTCCAGCCATCGAACTTGACAAAGAAACCAGCAAGTCTGCGGTGGCTACAGTGTTTGAGAAGGTCAACACAGGCGGTCTCGGGCTCAACGCATTCGAGCTGCTTACGGCAACCTTTGCCGGTGACAAGCAATACTTCGATGAGCACGACAAGGACTTTAGGCTGAACGACGACTGGCACGAGACTCGCCTTGGATTCTCTGCTTATCCAGTGCTCAGTGAGTTGGAGAACACCGACTTTCTGCAGGCAGTCACCCTGCTGACAACCCTCAAGCGCAACAAGCAGAGCGGCAGCGGAAGGGCGCCTGGTGTCAGCGTGAAACGCGAAGACATCCTGAAGTTGACCCTGAGTGACTACCTCGAATGGGTTAACCCCCTTCGCGAGGCCTTTGTGTGGGTGTCTAACTTCCTCGCGGACCTGCACATCTTCGAGCCGCGGTTCATACCGTATCGCGTTCAGCTCGTACCGCTTGCGGTGATTCGGGTTGTGCTCGGCGCGGATGCGAGCCTCATTGGAGTGCGAGAAAAGCTCACCCGGTGGTTCTGGTGTGGCATCTTGGGGGAGTTGTACGGCGGGGCGACTGCGACGAGATTTGTGCGCGACGTCGAGCAAGTGCCGGCGTGGGCACGCGGCGAGGAGGGTGCGGCCGTACCCAGCACGCTCACTGAAGCGTCGTTTGTCGAATCGCGACTTCATTCTTTGAGGACGCGCAACGCCGCTGCGTACAAGGGCATCTACGCGCTCATTCTCGGGAGCGGCGCGCGAGACTGGATGGAAGACATTGCGCTGGACAAAGTGCAGTACTCCAACCTTGCGGTCGACATCCACCACATCTTTCCGCAGAAGTGGTGCGCCGACCATGGAATTGATGAAGAACGCCGTGAAAGCATCGTGAATAAGACCAGTATTTCGGCGCGGACGAACCGAACGATCGGCGGTGTTGCTCCTTCGGCCTATTTGGCCAAAGTGGAGCGGCTGGCCCAGTTGGATGGTGATCGACTCGACGGGCTGTTGAGTACTCACCTCGTGCCCGCGCAGACTCTGCGAGCGGATGACTTCGACACGTTCTTTGCCGCGCGCCGAGAGGCCCTGTGTGTTCTGGTGGAGGCGGCCATGGGTAAGTCCGTGCCGCGTGACTTGGCTCGCGGGATGCCAGGGGAAGACTCGTCGATGTTCGAAGATGAAGAAGTCAAAGAAACGGTGGAGGAGCTGGACTGAGGGCTGGCGCTGTCCAGTCAACCCGTGGCACCAGCACGATGCGAATACCGTGGGTCGCGCAGCCCGTGGCGATTGGTGGCCACCGGGGCCGATGTCGATGCAAGTGGTGCGGCGATCGTTCCACGCCTTCACCGAGTCAACCTGGCCTTCCTTTGTCGGCGGGGGTGCGCGCTTCGGCGGAGTTGTATCGGCAAACTGGTTCATGTCCAACTGAACTGCGTTGCCAGTTCAAGACGTCGCTGTAGTCGGGGCGGCAGTCTGCACACTTGCTGTAGCAAAGCCAACGGTCACTGAGCCGTCGCCCGGAGTTACCTGAACCCGCTCCGACTTGTATTTCAGATGATCGCTTGGGTCAATGTTGGGAAAGTCATCGGATTGGCGATTAATCCCATTGTCAATACAAATATGCCGATGCCAATCATTGATGTTCGCTCGTAATTTGCGCCGCCTCCGTTACGATCCAGTAGTTATACGACCCCCAAATCAATGAAATCCTCCAACGACCACTTTTATCGGGTGTTTTTATGAGCAGGCTTTGGTCGGGATAGTACACGAAGGTCGACGGATAATGCACATCACCAACAAGTTCCATCTTGTCGTTGCTTCGAGCTTGAATTTCTAGATTCTCTACGTAGATTTCTGAACTTTTGACAATGGCTTTGTCGGCCTTCCATGCTTCCTGCTGTTCTACAAAGAGATTGGTCAAGGAGAAATCGCTTTGTGAAACGCCTCGCAATAGGGTAGGGTCTCCGCCGAGCAGCGCGTAATCTAGAGCGTCGAAGTAGAATGCGCTTACCTTTATTGCGCCAATATCGTCTCTGGTGAACATGGATTTGTCAACATTTGGCTTTAATGGTTCTCGGGTGGGTATCTCTTGAATCACGGCCGGGTCTTGATATGACGCCTCAAGGCCACCCGATCGGAGATCCTGATTCGCTGCCACTTGTGCCGCCGTGAGTGTTGGCGGTGTCCACGTCGACCCTGGCGCGGGGGTGCCAATGTATTGAGGGTCTTCCGTCGTGACTGCCAGTTGGGGTGTTGCAGGGGTGGATACGGATGCCGAGGACCCGCCCCCCGAAGGAGTTGGGGTGCCGCTGGCCGTGGATCCTTCTGCGGTCTGCTTTGGCGTGCCAACCGTGCTGGTAGGCGTGTTGGCGGCACTGTTTGTTGGGGCCGAGTTGCTTGCGCATGCGGTGGCGGCGCCGAGAATGAGGCTGAGCGAGGCGAAGGCAGCGATGCTGCGTTGAAGTTGCCGTGTCATGAGCGAATCCTTAACTTGGCGGACGCCACCGGTAGGGGGCCTGGACGCTCGGGTGGTGGGGTTTAGTAGTTGGGGGCGACGAGGAGGGCGGTGTAGGACTTGACGGGCATGTCGACGGATTGTCCGGGTTTGGTGATGGTGCCGGGGACTTGTTGCCAGGGTCCGCCGTTGACGCGGTAGCGGGCGGTGTAGGTGATGGTTTGGGAGATGTGGTAGGTGCCTTTGTGGTGGTAGACGTTCCAGATCATGCCGGGGAGGGTGTTGGGTGGTTGTTTTTGGGGGTCTTTGGTG
>JAFFTF010000002.1 GCA_022803075.1 Micrococcales bacterium 31B | reverse complement strand
GAAAATGCCCGGCGCCGAAGTCATCAGCAGTTACCACGAGCTATGGCACGTGGAGCAATCGTTCCGCATGTCCACAACAGACCTCCGCGCGCGGCCAATCTTCCACCGCAAACGCGACTCCATCGAAGCCCACCTCACCATCGTCTTCGCAGCCCTCGCAGTAGCCCGCTACCTACAAAACCGCACCGGCCTCAGCCTGAAACGCATCATCAACACCCTCAAACCCCTCCGCAACGTCACCATCACCATAAACGGCCACGACATCACCGCCACCCCAACCCTCGACGAAACCGCCAAAAACATCAAAAAATCACTGGGTCACTAAAGAGGTCCAACTCAGGTCATACGCACACTTCATGAATTTTGTGAAGTATGCTTTGTTGACCGAGAGGAGCCCCGTGAACTCGCCCGCAGCCACCCCCGCGCCCGTCGGCCCGCCCTTCACCGAACGCCTGGCCGCGCAACTCGCCGCCCAGGGCTGGCCCCGCGCCTCGGCACGCATCTTCGCGGCCCTGCTCGCGGGCCCGGACGCCGGGTACACGGCAACCAGCCTCGCCTCCCAGCTCGGCGTCGGGGCCTCGGCCATCAGCAACGGAGCGCGAATGCTGCGCGACCTCGAGTTGGTGCAGGTCACGAGGGGAAACGATCGACAGGTCACGTACCACGTGCAGCCCGATGTGTGGCTGCGCGCCATCGTGCACCGCGACGCCTCGCTGCGGGCGCTCGAAGACCTCCTGCGTGAGGGGCAGACCGAGGCGGGGGACGCCAGCGCCGCGGCGCGACTGGCCGACACCGCCGACTTCTTTGCGTTCCTGCGCGAGCACCTGCCCACGCTGGTGGAGCAGTGGCGGGCCACGCGTGCGTCCGAAAAAATGCCCTAACGGGCCGACAGTAGCCGCGCGACCCGTTTCGCCGTGGCCCGAGCCGAGCCGGGGTTTTGCCCCGTGACCAGGTTGGCGTCCGAAACCACGTGCGAGACGAAGGGCAGCGCCGCCTTGCGATAGAGCGCGCCGCGTTCCTTCGCGCGCGCCTCGGCGTTGTAGGGCACCAGCTTATCGACGCGGGCCAGCACCTCCTCGCTCCACGCGAAGCCGGTCATGCGCCGACCGGCGATCAGGTAGGTGCCGTCCGAGAGCCTGGTGTTCAGCAGCCCGCAGTACCCGTGGCACACCGAGGAGACCACGGCGCCCCGCTCGAAGAGTTCGCGCGTGATGCGTTGCAGGCCCTCGCTGTCGGTAAAGTCGTACATGACGGCGTGGCCGCCCGTAAAGAAAATGGCGTCGTACTCGGCGGCGTCGATCTGGTCGGGGCTGGCCGTCTGCTGGAGCAGGGCCATCTGCGTGGGGTTAGCCAGCCACGCCTTCGCCGTCTTGTCGATATTGGGAAACGCGAGGGAGCGCGGTTCGAGCGGCACCTGACCGCCGCTCGGGCTCACGAGCGACTGCGTGAAACCGCGCTCGGCGAACACGTGCCACGCGTGGGTGAGCTCGGAAAGCCAGAGCCCGGTCGCGTGGCCGGGGTCGGCGTACGCGCCGACGTTGGTGACGACATGCAGGACGTGCGGCGGGGCAGTGGGCATTTGCGGCTCCTCGGGCTCGGTGGGTGGCTACTGCGGAGTGCCGAAACTCTGACTGCTCGGCTTCGGCTTGCGCGGCTCACGAACCGGACGGTCGGTCGCGCAAAACAGTGCCAGACTGCGCGGGGCCATCTTGAAGCGGGCCCCCGGCTGGAACGTGCCCTGGTGCTCCTGCAGCGGCGTATCGAACACGTAAGCCCACGACTCCGCGTACTGCTGCGGCGGCAACGTAAAGGTCACGGTGTCGTAGTGAGAATTGAGCAGCAGCATGTAGGTATCGTCGCGGATCACCTCGCCGCGCGGGCCCGGCTCGTCGATCGCCTCGCCGTTGAAGTAGACGCCGAGGGCGCGCGCGTAGCCATCGCGCCACTGCGTATCGCTCATCAGCGTGCCCTGAGAGGTGAACCAGGCGAGGTCCGGCATGCCGTTAACGCCGCGCGAATCCGGCTTACCGGTGAAGAAGCGGCGACGCCGGAAGATCGGGTGCGTCTTGCGCAGAGCGATGAGTTCGCGGGTAAACCAGAGCATCTGCTCTTGCTCCTCGCCCCACTCCCACGGCATCCAGGTCAGCGGCGAATCCTGGCAATAGCCATTGTTATTGCCGTTTTGGGTGCGGCCCACCTCGTCGCCGTACAACATCATGGGAATGCCCTGGCTCAGCATGAGCGTAGCGATGAAGTTGCGCTGCTGCTGCCAGCGCGCGCTCTCAATGTCGGGCTCCGATGCTGGCGCCGGGCCCTCGACCCCGAAGTTCCAGGAGCGATTGTGGCTCTCGCCGTCGCGATTGCCCTCGTGGTTCGCCTCGTTGTGCTTTTCGTTGTACGAGACCAGGTCACGCATCGTGAACCCGTCGTGCGCCGTGATGAAGTTGACGCTCGCAATCGGGTGGCGGCCATTGGCCTGGTACAGATCGCTCGAACCCGTCAGGCGCGACGCGAAAATGGGCAGCGCCGCGCTCTCGCCGCGCCAGTAGTCGCGCACCGTGTCGCGGTATTGGCCGTTCCATTCCATCCACAGCGGCGGAAACCCGCCCACCTGGTAGCCGCCGTCGCCGATGTCCCACGGCTCGGCAATCAGCTTCACCCTCGAGACCACGGGGTCTTGCTGCACCAGATCAAAGAATGCGCTGAGGCGATCGACCTCGTGAAACTGCCGCGCGAGGGTAGCGGCCAGGTCAAAGCGGAACCCATCGACGTGCATTTCGGTGACCCAGTAGCGCAGCGAATCCATGATCAGCTGCAGCACATGCGGCGAGCGCATCAGCAGCGAATTACCGGTGCCCGTGGTGTCGTAATACTTCGACTTATCGCCGTCGTCTAGGCGGTAATACTGCGCGTTATCGATGCCGCGAAAGCAAAGGGTCGGACCAAATTCGTTGGTTTCGGCCGTGTGGTTATAGACGACGTCCAAAATTACTTCGATGTCGGCCGCGTGCAGGGCCTTCACCATCGACTTGAACTCCTGCACCTGCTCGCCGCGCTGCCCCGACGACGAATACGCATTGTGGGGGGCGAAGAAGCCAACGGTGTTATAACCCCAATAGTTAGTGAGGCCCTTTTCTTGCAGGGTGACGTCCTGCACGAACTGATGCACCGGCATCAATTCGATGGCCGTGATACCCAATTCTTTGAGGTAGTCGATCATCGACGGGTGTGCGAGCGCCGCGTAGGTGCCGCGAATATCGTCGGGAATGTCGGGGTGCAACATCGACAGGCCCTTGACGTGCGCCTCATAAATGATGCTGTCGTTATAGGCGTGACCGGGTGCCTTGTCATTGCCCCAGTCGAAGAACGGCGACACCACGACCGAGAACATCGTGTGACCCAGGTTGTCGCTCGTGTTGCGTTCCGCGGGGTTCTTGCGCTGGTAGCTAAAGAGCGAGTCGTCCGTGTCGATCTGGCCCTCGATGGCCTTCGCGTAGGGGTCGAGCAGCAGTTTGGAGGGGTCGCAGCGGTGCCCATTCGGCGGATCATACGGCCCGTGTACGCGGAACCCGTAGCGGGCCCCGGGGTGCACACCCACGACATAGATGTGCCACACGAAGGCGTCGCACTCGGAGATAGGAATGCGGGTCTCGCGACCCTGCTCGTCGATCAGGCACAGGTCAACGGCGTCGGCGGCCTCTGAGAAGAGGGCGAAGTTGGTGCCATTGCCATCGTAGGTCGCGCCTAAGGGTGCGGCGGCGCCGGGCCAAACTTGCACTCGATTCCTCTCAATCTCCACAAAAGCATCTGCCAAACTACCAAAAACAATAGTGACACGATGCCACGCGAAATACGAATGCTACCCGATGCAATGCGCCGACAGCGGACGCGGCCTGTTAGCGCTTGCATTCTGGCCGCCCTTTCCACCGCCGGACGCGCCGGTGGCCCGTCAACCGGGCGCCCGGCGACCCGCCCCCCGCGACCGCAGCAACCACGCCGTGAGCATGCCAAGGCAAACCCCCACGAGCGACTCCACCGCACGTTCCCGCAGCAAATTGGGTAGCTCCGCTGACTCCATGAGGGTGCCCTGCAAGAGCGCGAGCGGCGTCAAGAACACCATCGAAAGCCCGTAGTTGCGCGCCATGGTGAGCTCCATCAGCCCAAACAACAGCGCTAGCGCGACCGCCGCCGCGAGGCCGCGAACACCACTCGACAAGACGAGCCCAGCGAGACCAACCCCCAGGAGGGTGCCGAGCAGTCGCTGGATACCCCGCGCCAGCTGGTGGTGCAGGTCCAGCACGTTGAGCGGGACCACGGCGCTAATCATGGCCCAGTACGGATGGCCCAGCCCCGCGAGGGTCGCCGCAGACCCCGCCAGTATCACTGCCACGGCGTAACGCGCGAGATGAAGCCCGGCCACGGGGCGGCCCGAGGGGTACCCGGTGAGGGGGTACGGAGCGTCGGGCCCCTTGCGGAAGCGGTGCCAGCGGGCCGCCGCCCGACCCACCTGCCCCACGCCCACCGAGAGCGCGGCGGTCGCGGCGCACACCGCGATGGCCTCGAGCGCGAGCCGCGGGGTCATAGGCAGTGCGCTCGTGGCGGCGAAGGCAAACACGACGAAGGTGGACCCTGGGGGGCTCCAATCGTGGCGTTCGGCCCACCAGGCCACGGCCGCCGCGACGGCTGCCGCGAGGGGAATCGCGAGCGTGGCACGGGCCGGAGCGTGACCGACGGCGGCACCGAGCGCCACGGCGACGCAGAAGACCAGCGCCGCGCGCCACTGCATCGTGAATCGCGCCGCGTGGGTCAGCTTGCGCCCGTATAGGCACGTGAACGCCCCGAAGACGGCGAACAGCGAGAGATCCCCGCGGCCTTCGAGCGCCAGCGCGCCCGCCGCGAACCCCACGGTCACAAAGCCGCGCAGGGCCGCCCAGTGAGCACGCTCGTGCGGAGCCACCCGCAGCACGTAGCGGGCGTGCTCGCGTGCTCCACGGGGTATCTCAAAGGGTCGCATGGCTCAGCGCTGCGGCAGGGGTGCGCGGAAGATCCAGGCCGTCGCCATGCCCACGACCACGCCGATGATGGTTTCGAGGCTGCGATCGAGCAGTAGCACGGACGCCGGCGTGGGAACCGCCAGATGCACCATGAGCAGCGACAACGGGGTAATGCACAGCAGCGCGAGGCCATAATTGCGTACCACCACCAACTCGGTGATGCCCTGCAACACGGCGACCACGCTGATCAGCAGAACCCCGCGCAGGTCAATCCACAGCAACACCGCGGTGAGCAGCACGCCGAGCAGGGTGCCCACCACGCGGTGGATGCCGCGCGCGAGCTGATGACGCAGGTCGAGCACGGCCAGGGGGACGACGGAGCCGACCATGGCCCAGTACGGATGCCCGATGCCGCCCGACGTTGCGATCAACCCCGACACCACGACCGCGATCGCGTACCGTGCCAGGTGAATGCCCTGGGTGCGGTGGCCGCGGGGGGAGCCGGACAGGGGGTACGCGGCGTCCGGGCCGAAGCGAAGCCGGTGCAGCCAGGCCCACCCGCGGCCCACCTGGCCGAGCGCGAGCGACAACGACGCGGAGGCGGCGGCGACGCCCACGGCGAGGGGCACGAGTGCGGGCGTCGTGCTCACCGAACTACAGCCCGCGAACGCAAACACCAAGAACATGGGGCCGGGCGGGATCCAGCCGCAACGGTCCGCCCACCAGCACCCGACGGTCGCGACGGCAGCGGCCAGGGGGATCGCTATCCAACTGCGGGCCTCGCTGAGGCCCACGAGCGCTCCGAGGGCCACCATCGCCACGAGAGAGGCGGCAGCCTGAGCCTGCGTGACGAGCCGCGCCGTGTGCGTGATGGAGCGGCCGTACACGCTGGTAAACGCCCCGAAGGTGGCGTAGAGCGCGAGGTCGAGCCGGTTATTGGCATGCAAAATCAGAAGCGGCGCGAAGACGGCAAGACTCGAGCGGAGGGCCGCCCAGTGCGCGCGGTTGTGCGGCCCAAGATGCAGCAATTGTTTGACCGTGACGATCGGCATGGCGCCCTCGTGGACGATGGGAGTTCTGGCGCCAGTAGTTTAGCGGTCAAGCAGTGGTGCTGGCGGCGTTGGGATTCTGGGAGACGCGATTTTGGACGCAAGGTTCACCCCTTGACTGCGCCGCTCACGAGGCCCTGGGTCATCTTCTTTTGCACGAGCATGAACAGGATCACGACGGGTATCGAAATGAGGGTCGAGCCCGCCATCACGCCGCCCCAGTTGGTGCCCAGCATCGAGGTCTCGAAAGACTGCAGCCAGAGGGGGAGCGTCTGGGAGGCGTCGCTCGTGAGCAGCACCAGGGCGAGGGTGTACTCGTTCCACGCCGCGAGAAAGGCAAAGATGCTCGACGCGACGAGGCCCCCCGCGAGCAGCGGAAAAGTCACCGTGAAGAACGCCCGCCAGCGCGAGCAGCCATCGATCATGGCGGCCTCCTCCAGTTCGAACGGCACTCCGTCGACGAAGCCCTTCAGAATCCAGGTGGTGAACGGCAGGGTGGCGCCGATGGTCATGATCGAGAGGCCCAGGATCGAGTTGAGCAAGCCGAACTGGTCGAGCATCTTGTACTGAGAGATGAACAACGCCTCGGCGGGCACCATTTGCAGCACGATCACCGCCGTGATGAACCCCGCGCGGCCGCGAAAACGAAACCTCGAGATCGCCACGGCCGCGAGAAACGCGAACAATAGGGCACCCACCACCACGATCAGCGAGACGACGAGGCTCATACGCAGGGCCGACCAGAAGTTGGACTGTTCGAGCACCTCGCCGAAGTGTTGCAGCGTCGCGGGCGAGGGGAACAGCGAGGGCGTCCGCGACGCGATCGACTCGCTGGTTTGGAACGCGTTGCTGACCATCCAGTAGACGGGGAAGATCCACACGACGCCAAACACGACGCCGAGGAGGTTCAGGAGCGGCTTGGAGGTCGCGCGCATCATTCCCCCTGCTTGCGAAGGGCGGTCACGTAGCGCCAGGAGAGTGCCATCGTGAGCAGAAAGACGAGGGTCGCCGCCGCTGACGCGACGCCGAAGTTGCCGCCCCCGACGCCGACGTTGTAGACGAATGTGCCGAGCACATCGGTCTGGCTGGTAATGGACGAACTCTTTTGCAGGACGCTCACCTGCGTGAAGACCCGCAGGTCCCAGATAATCTGCAAGAGCAACACCAGCCGCAGCACCGGTGCGATGGTGGGCGCCACGATGTGGCGAAAGATTTGACGGCCGGACGCTCCGTCCACCCGTGCCGCCTCCACCATTGACTCATCGACCTGCTGGATCGACGCGTAGGTCATGAACAGCACGAGCGGCACCGACATCCAGATCACCACGAGGACCGCGATGGTGAAGAAGGGCAGCGGTGCGCTGAGCCACTCATAGCCGATCCAGTGATCGCCCAGTACCTGTGCGAGCAGCCAGTTGGCGAGGCCGTTGCGCGCGTCAAACAGCCATTGAAAGACCTGCATGATCGACATCACCGGCATCGCCCACGCGACCAACATGGCAACTTGAATCAGCAGGGAGACGGGCCGCGCGACGCGTCCGAGCAGCACCGCCCCGCCCACCCCGATCAGCATGGTCAATGACGCCGCCACGAGGCAGAAAAGGCCCGAGCGCAGCACTGTGCCCCAGAACGCACCGCTCGTGAGAATGCCCGAGTAGTTGGCGAATCCGACGAGCCCGGGTTCGGCCCCGAACTGCTGTGCGAGGCCGAACTCTTGGAACGACATGACGAACTGTCGGCCGAGCGGGTACGCGAGGTACACGGCGATCGCGAGCAGGGCGGGGGTCAGCAACATATACGGGGTGAAACTGACGCGCCGCTGATTCGGCTCGAGAGGCGCCGGCGGGCTCGCGAGCGGTGGTTTCTCGAGATTGAGGACCATGGTTACGCCTTATTGAGCGCTTCGTTCAACTTCTGGTCGAGTTCAGCGGCGGCGGTCTTGCCGTCGCCCAACTTGCCCATGCTGACCCAGAAATCGTCGATCACCTTGGAGGCCTCGATGGTGGCCCAGTTCTTGTTGGCTGGGGTGGCGACCGAGTTCTTCACCGAGTTGGCGAGCATGGTGGAGAAGTCGTCGGTGCCCAGCGCGGAGGCGTACTTGAGGTTGCCGGGCACCCAGCCGCCCTCCTTGGCGAAGGCCTCTTGGAACGGCTGCGCGAAGATCAGCTTCATGACCTCGCGCGCGTGGGCTTGATTCTTGCTCTTCGCCGCGATGGCGATATTGGAGCCACCCGCGAAAGGATGGCCCACGCCGCCGGCCTCGGCGGGCGGGAACTCGAAGTAGCCGATCTGCTGTTGGATCTCGGGCGTGCACTGCAGCACGTCGTTCTTGAAGCCGAACACCATGGCAGTCTCGTTGGCGTTCAACGGGGTGGAGCGCTTGAGCAGCGGGTCTGCGACGGTGCCGGACTTTGAACCGGTTTTCCAGATGTGCTGCAATTGCGTGACGGCCTTCTGGGCGGGCTCGGCGGAGAACTGCGAGGTCCATTTGTCACCCTCGTGGGTGGCGAGGGTGCCGCCGTTTGTGAAGATCCAGGCGTAGGCGGTTTGGCTCGACACCCCGGGCAGGAACGCGCCGGTCCAATTGGCGTTCTTGGCGGGGTTGGCCGCCTGCAGGGTGGCGCAGACTTCGGCCAGTTCGTCGAGGGTCTTCGGCATGGCGGTGATGCCCGCCGCGTCGAAGTAATCCTTACGGTAGATGAAGAGTCGGCTGCCCGCGTAGAACGGGGCCGCGTACATCTTGCCATCCATCGAGCCGAGGTCGACGAACGACTGGATGAGGTCGGCGCCGCCGAGATCGGTCTTCAGGTCGGTCAGGTCGCTGAGGGCGTTGACCGCGACGAAGGTGGGTACCTGGGTGTTGCCGAACTCGACGATGTCGGGGGTGGAGCCCTCGCTCGACAGGGAGGTTTGCAACTTAGGGACGATGCCTGTCCACTGTTGAATCTCGATGGTGAGGGTGGAGCCGGGGAAGTTCTTCTCGTATTCGGCTTTGAGCCAGTCTTGGGCGCCCTGGGTGACGGAATCCTTCATAAACCAGACGCGGAGGTTTGCGGGAGTCTTGAGGTCGTCGGCGTTCACGGTCGGCGCCGTGGAGCCGGTGCTGCCTGATCCGCAGGCAGCGAGTAGGGCGGCCGTGCCGGCGGTGGCGCCGAGGCCGAGTAGGTGACGACGGGACACGTGGCTGGGTTGGAGATTCATGAGACACTCCTCGCTAGGTGGAAACACAATGTGTCGTACACCACGGAATATACACCTAACTCTGGGTAATTGCCTCTTGAAAGTTCTTTGGACGCTCCGGCGAACCGTGCAGGTGGGAGGCTTGCGGTTGGCGGAGCGCCCTCGAATTTAGTTACGCAGCGTGTGCTTTGGCGCGATCGCCGGACCGGCGCGCGGCGGCGCTGGTGAGCGCGAATGCCACGGCCAGGGCGCCGAGTGCCCATGCGAAAATCACGGCGAGGTGGCCCGCGATGCCGTTCGAACCGAGGTAGACGATGCGGCGCAGCGTGTCGACTCCGGCGCCGTTTGGCAGGGTCTCGGTGAAGATGCGCCACGCGGTGGGCAGGAGGTCGGCTTGGTAGGCGCCGCCCGCAGTGGGATTGCCGATCACGACGAAAAGGAGGACGGTCAGGCCGATGCCGAGGACCCCCGCGAGGCATTGTAGCGCGAGCGTCACGGTTGCCGCCGTGAAGACGAGCAGCGCGCCCAGGGCGGCGAGCTGCCAGAAGTATCCGGTGACCGCGCCGAGTAGGTGGTCGAGGATCAGCATGCCGCCAATGCCGGAGGCGATGGCGTAGGGGGCGAAGATGGCGAGTCGGCCGATGAGGGCGCGGACGCCACGGGGCTTGGCTCCCTGCGTCATGCCGAGCAGCGCCGCGAGCAGGTAGCCGCCAACGATCCAGCCGGTCACGATGTAGAAGCCGGAAAGGCCGCGGGCGTCTCCCGCTTGCAGTGGCACCTCATCGGTCACCGTGAGGGTGCGGCCCTGGGTTGCGTTGACGTCGGTGAGCACTTGGGTGAGCGCGGTGGCGATCGAGGTGCCCGCGCCGTTGGCGACATTGAGGATGTCGGCCGTGGTGGCCGGGTCGATGACGAACACACCGCTGACCTCGCCCGCGCGGAGTTGGGTGAGCGCGGAGGCTTGATCGGTGACCGCGACCGGGTCAAGGGGTTCGCTCGCGATGTTTGCGAGCTGGGTCACGAGGCCCGCCTGAGCTGGTGCCGGGGCGACGACGGCGAGCGGGATGCGGTGGGGGGCGGGGGAGTGGAACGCGCCGACGTAGGAGCCGATGAAGGCCAGTTGAATCAGCAGGACGCCGAGCACCAGGGCGAGGGTACGGGCGGAGAAAGTGGGGGTGGGCGCGGCGCTGGGGGTGGGCGCGGCGCTGGGGGTGGGCGCGGCGCTGGGGGTGGGCGCGGCGCTGGGGGCGGGCGCGGCGCTGGGGGTGGGCGCGGCGCTGGGGGTGGGCGCGGCGGCGTCCGACACTGATGGAGTGAACTCGGTGGGCATGGGGCATCCTTAAGACGTATGTTAAAACTGCTTTCGATACAATTATGTATCCGATACACCAATGAATTGAAGTGCAATGTTTGAGACATCCACCACGCGTATCACCAAGCGTCGCGCAGAAACCCGAGAAAATCTCCTCGAGGGCGCCTACCAGGTATTTGTCGACAAGGGCTTTGGCGCCACGCGCATCGAAGACGTCTGCCGCGCCGCTGGGTACACCCGCGGGGCGTTCTACAGCCAATTCGAGTCGCTCGAAGACCTCTTCTACGAGATCTGCCTGCGACGCTCCGAGGCGCAACTCGCCTCGGTGAGCGCCGGGGTGGAGGCGGGCGCGCGCGACAGCGAGGTATCGGCGCTCGTGGCGCATGCCCTCAAGGCGTTGAAACTCGAGCGCGAATGGTCGGTGCTGCTCGCCGAATTCCGACTGCAATCGGTGCGCAGCGAGCGCTGCGCGGCGCTGCTAGACGGTATGCGAGAAAAGCTCGAGGCGGCCTTCGCGGCCCGGCTGAACGCCGTCATCGAACGCGTGCCGGCGCTGCAGGGCCGCACGGGAGCGCACCTCGCCGCAGACCTCATGCCTCTCGTGGTCGCGGCTCAGGAAGAGCTGGTGGTCGGCGTGGCGCCGACTGAAGTGCACGCCTGGCTTGAGCGGGCGTGCCTCGCCGTGATCTCGCAGCCCCGCTAGAGCGGGTAGCCGTACTTAGAAAGGGCCAGGGCACCGGAGATCAGGGCGTACACCAAGAAGGTGCAGGCGAGCCAGGGCGCGGCCCAGCGACTGGTCTGGAAGGTCTGACCACGCAAGACCGGCAGCATCGCGAGGAGGCCAATGACCTGCACGGTAGTCAAGACCACGTACGACCAGTCCTGGAAGATCCACGCCAGTGGGAAGAAATGCAGGGCTACCGAGAGTGCGGCCCACCAGCCCATCCAGCGCAGCAGCCCACGGTGCTTGAGGAAAAAGAAGCCGCCACCGATCAGTACCCCTTCGAGGGCCACGATGAGACCGAGTACCCAGTACTGGCCCTCCAGGCTTGTCGGGGCGGCCCAGTTGCGCCCCACGAGCAGGCCGAAGGCCAGGGCGACGAGGAGGCCCGTCACCGAGAGCGCTCCCCACAGTGGGCGATGCCGGGGCTTTGGGTCCTCTTGGGCCCAGCCGAACCAGGCGCCCGCCATGAGCGCAAGCCAGGCGATCGCAAAAAGATGATCGCGCCCGTCACCCTCGACGAACCCATCGGCCCCGCCCACTACGACAGCCACTACAACCCCGAAGACGGAAACCACCTCCGCAAAGGCTGGGCAGGACGCCCCTAAACCCCGCGACACGCCGACAGCCGGACACACTTTTTGGCCTATAACCCGCAGGACGCCCCTAAACCCCGCGACACGCCGACAGCCGGACACACTTTTTGGCTTATAACCCGCAGGATCGAAGGCGAATGGGCATGAAAAAACCCCGGCGGACCGGGGTTTTTGCTGGTGGGCGATACTGGGATCGAACCAGTGACCTCTTCCGTGTCAGGGAAGCGCGCTACCGCTGCGCCAATCGCCCATTGCGAGGTGGGTACGGGATTCGAACCCGTGTATACGGCTTTGCAGGCCGCTGCCTCGCCTCTCGGCCAACCCACCATGAGACATCACACGGGCTTTCGTCGGCGCGAACCGATTCAAGTACCCGAGAGCGGATGACGAGACTCGAACTCGCGACATCCACCTTGGCAAGGTGGTGCTCTACCAACTGAGCTACATCCGCATGTTCCCCACGATCACGCCGCTTGTGCGTTCTCGTTTTCGGCAACGTCGAAAACATTAGCGGAACATTCGGCTACAAGTCCAATCCATGCCCACAAATGTTCGACCTCCCCTACTCGGGCCACCCCTTTTTGGGGGTTGAACTGGGCAAACAGCAACCCTGTTCACTGGGTCACGCCGCGTCACGAAGCGGCGTTGCGCCGCCCTCGGGCCGACTGTCGCCGGTGTCGCGGAGGGGATGGCATCAGGCGCGAAGCGGGTTACAACATGGGGCAAATCTGGGGGGTGCTAGGCGCAAAATGTGCCCCCACATGCCGGTTTGGCATGGAGACAGCTTTTCCGGTAGTCTTTTGCAGCACGCGAACCCCGCCACAAAATGGCAGGCCAGGGCGCATTGTGTCACTTTCAATCAAAGTCCACAGCCCGATTCGCAGCATGTAGGGCGATTGGCGCAGCGGTAGCGCGCTTCCTTCACACGGAAGAGGTCACTGGTTCGATCCCAGTATCGCCCACCACGTCACTGTTTCGGTGACAGCTCGAAAGAGCGAATGCGGATGTAGCTCAGTTGGTAGAGCACCACCTTGCCAAGGTGGATGTCGCGAGTTCGAGTCTCGTCATCCGCTCCGCGAATCCCCGAAGGAAGCTTCGGGGATTTTTTGCATACCCGCACGTCCTGCGTGCCCATACTCTCTCTACTCGAGCCGATTCACGCCTCGCAACAGGTCAACGGCCGCGAGCCTGCGTATCGTGGAGCCACCCCACACGAAAGGCCAGCCCGTGTCTTACCAAGCCGCCGTGACGCCCTACGCCCCCGAAACACCTTCCGAACCGGTACCCGTCATCCTCGACGTCGACACGGGCATCGACGACGCGATGGCCATCATGTTCGCCGTGAGGCACCCGCTCGTCGACGTGCAAGCCATCACCTGCGTCGCGGGAAACGCGAGCGTTGACCAGGTGGTTCGCAACACGCAGCAGATCCTAGACCTCATCGGCGCCCCCGAGATTCCCGTCGCAGCGGGAGCGCTGCGACCCCTCGTGGAGGTGCCGCGGCACGCCTCCTGGGTGCACGGTGAAACCGGTCTCGGCACCGTCGACCTGCCGCCCACCCAGCGCACCCCGGAGCCCGTACACGCGGTGGAATTGCTGCGCCGCACCCTCGCGGCCACCGATCGGCCCATCACCCTCGTTACCCTCGCGCCCATGACGAATCTCGCGCTGTTCGTGCGAACCTACCCTGACCTGCTTGAACGCATCGAACGCATCGTGTTCATGGGAGGCTCGGCCTCGATCGGCAACGCCACGGCGGTCGCCGAATTCAACGTGTGGCACGACCCCGAGGCGGCGCACATCGTGCTCTCCAGCGGGGTTCCCCTCACGATGTACGGCCTCGACGTATTCAATCGCGTAGTGGTGCCGGCCGAACGCCGAGCGGCCCTCAAGGCCTCGGCAGACCCCATCGAACACACCCTGGGTGCACTGCTTGGCCACGTGGCCGTGGATCCCGATTCCGGGCACTCGTTCGAATACCAGGTGATCGGCGACGCGGGCGCGGTGTGCGCTCTGGTCGCACCCGACCTGTTCACCTTCGAGGTGTGGCCCGTGCAGGTGGACATCTCCCAGGGCCTCGCGCGGGGCGCGACGGTCGTCGATCGCCGTCCCTATGACGGCGGCGAGGGCGGGGAGCGCGACTCCGAGTGGAGGCCCTCCGCCATCGCCCTGCAGGTACAGGTGCCCGCCGTGCTCGACCTATTCTTCGACACCGTGACCGGCCCGGCAGCCAACCGCTGAAGGGCGGGTGCGGGCCACCGGAGCGTCCGCTACCGCCGCACCCGGGGCGCAGTCAGGCTGAGAATCAGGCCCGGCCAGTCGCGTGACCGGACGCCATCGTGGCTCGCAATCGAGTCGCGCACGCGTCGCGCGAACTCGCCCTCGGGCCACCAATTGACTTCGGGTTCGGACGCCAGGGTGGGCAGGTCCGCGAGCGGCCGCGCTCGGCACTGGGTCACGATGGGCCCGGGGGCCGCGGTCAGGTACACGCGGTGGCACAAGATCACGGAGTCTTCGCGGCGCAATCGCCGATACCAGCGCGGCGCGGGGACGACCTGGCAGGTGAGCAGCGCGTAGCCGCGTTTACCGGTCTCGTATTCCGTGAGGCGAGTGTGCGTGCCGACAAAAAACCGGCGACCGGCGGCTATCGCGCTCAGCTGGGGGGCGTCCGCTGCGGGGCTGATGGGATCGCAGAACGCCTCGCAAAAGGGCGGCGCGGCGTAATGTGCGGCGAGACGAGCGCAAAAGGTTTCGTACGCGCGCAGGTCGACGGCCTCGTCACTGCCGAGCACCCACGCGGGTGCCGCGGCGGCGAGTTCGATGACCTCGCCCAGGGTGAGCCATTCGGCCTGGCTGCCGCGCGTGATTTCGGCGGGGTCGCACACGAACCGCGGGCTAAAAAACTGTTCGCTAAGGTCGCTATCGCCCAGGTCAAGGCGGTACGACTCGGCGCGCTCCGGGAGTGCGACCCCGTTGCCCGCCGCGCGCAGGTGGCTTTCGAGGTGTTCCGTGACATCCCACGCGTTGAGCGGCATGACGGGTTGCGGGGATTGCGCGAGCGACATGCGCGTAATGAGGGCGTCGTCGCTGCCCGCGTGACGCACCCGCTGCCTCAAGAAAAAACAGGTGAGGCCAAAAGCCAGGGCCGGCGCGGTGGGCAAGACGCGCAGATCGAGGTGAGACGACTCGAGTTTCAACGGCATTCCTTGGGGCGACGAAGGGAACGCACTGCGGTCTACGAAACTTCTGCAGGTGCTATGCGCTCATGCTAAGTCACCATGCAAACAGTATGTGGCCGGAGTCTCGCCGCTCTCGTGGCCTGACGCCATCGTGGCCCAGCTCCTAGCGTTGGCCCAGGGTAAAGGGCACCACGGTAGCCGCGCCGCGCTCGCGCAGCAGGAGCCCCGCGACGGTGAGGGTCCATCTCGAGTCGCAGTAATCATCGACGAGCAGCACCCGCAGCCCCTCGACCGACTCGGTGGTCGCCGCGAGCCGCAGCCGAGGCGCGGCCCCGCGCAGGCGCTGCGCCGAGTTCACGTCGTGCCTCGCGGGTGCCCACAGGGAGTCGATGCTGGCCAGCACGGGCACCGCGAGAATGGTCGCGGCTCCCCGCCCCAGATGCTCGGCAAGGCGAGGGCGCGTCGACGACCCCACCCAGGCCACCGCATCAATCTCGCCGCGCAGCGGAGCCAGGACCTCCTCCATCGCAAAGCGCAGGGGTACGGGCACTTCTTGATCGGGGGCGCCCTCGGCAAACAGGGCGCGCACGGTGTTACCGTGGCCGAGCGCGTCAAAGCGGGCCACGCTGCGTCCGGCAGCGATTTGTACGTTCGGCGCAATCACCGATTTTTCAATGGTGTAGGTCGCGCTCAGCGGCAGCGGGGCCGGCAGCGCGGGCCAGCGCTTACGAGGTTCGAGCGGCGAGCCGGGGGTGCGGCTTCGGTGGGCCTCGGCGGAGTGCGCGGCGAGCGTGGTGGCATCGATGCCCTCGATGACTGGACGCCCCGTACACACGTCGCAGCGGCCGCACCCGTTGGCACCCTCCACCGGACCGCCGTCGAGGGTGGCGTCTTCCAGGGCCTCGCGCAGGAACAGCATGCGGCAGGTGGAGAGCCGCTCGTAGTCCAGCATCTGCTGCTGTTCGGCCGATCGCGCGGCTGCTACGCGCGCGTAGCGATCGCTGTCGTAATTCCAGGCGGCACCCGTGCCAAGCCACCCCTTGGCCTCGCGGCGGGCGGCACCGTCGACGTCGAGGATCTTCAGCAGCATTTCGAGCTTGGAGCGGCGCAGCGACACGTGCCTCTCGAGCTGGGGCAGTGACTGGGGCTGTGCGACGCCCAGGGCCTCGCGCACCTCCTCAACCTCGACGCGGGTGGGAAAAGAAGCGTTGTCAAAATAGGCCCACAGGGCGCGGTCCTCCGGCGTGGGCAGCAGGACCCCCCAGGCCTCGTCGAGCGCGCGACCCGCGCGACCCACCTGCTGGTAGTACGTGACCGGAGACGACGGCGCCCCGAGGTGCAGCACGAAGGCGACATCGGGCTTGTCGTAGCCCATGCCAAGCGCCGACGTGGCGACGAGCGCCTTGACTCGATTGCTCAGCAGGGCCGACTCTGCCACCTCGCGTTCGACGGCGTCGGTCTGACCCGAATAGGGCAGCACGTCAAACCCCGCGTCACGCAGGTAGGCGCTCACCTCGACGGTGTGCGCAATGGTCTGCACGTAGACGATTCCCGAGCCGGGCAGCCGCGACAACGCCGCGGCGAGCCACGCGAGGCGATCGGCCTCTTCGCGCAGAGTGACAACGCCGAGCCGCAGGGAGGCGCGGGCGAGCGCACCACGCAGCACGAGGGGCTCCGGCCCGCCCCCACGCAGCTGCTCTGCCACGTCGCGAGTGACCCGCAGGTTCGCGGTCGCCGTCGTGGCGAGCACCGGCACCTCGCCGCCCAGGCTGTCGAGAATCACGCGAATGCGCCGATAGTCCGGCCGAAAGTCGTGGCCCCAGTCGGAGATGCAGTGAGCCTCGTCGACGACCCAGAGGCCCACCTCGCGGGTCAGCGAGGGCAGCACGTTGTCGCGAAACGCGGGATTGTTGAGTCGCTCGGGGGAGATCAAGATGGCGTCCACGTCGCCCGCCGCGATGCGTTCGTGCAGGGCGTCCCAGTCGTCCGTATTGGTGGAATTGAGCGTCACCGCGCGAATGCCGGCCCGCGCCGCGGCGTCGATCTGATTGCGCATCAGGGCCAGCAGGGGCGAAATGATGACCGTGGGCCCCGCACCCGCGGCGCGCAGCAACTGGGTGGCCACAAAATACACCGCAGACTTGCCCCAGCCCGTGCGCTGCACGACGAGCGCGCGGCGTCTTTGGTTGACGAGCGCATCGATAGCGCGCCATTGGTCGCCGCGCAGGGCGGCGTCCTCTCGCCCCACGATGGCGCGCAGACACGACTCGGCCTTCGCCTGCGTCGCGGCGGCGGGAGAGGGGCGGGGCGAAGGGGAGGCGCTCAAGGTTTCCGACATGGCCACACCCTATCGGCCGACGGTCAGGCTTTTGATTCGGCTACACTGGAATTTAATTGTGCGGTCGACGTGAGGTGCCGCAGTCGATGCCGCCAGGGGCAGGCCATTCAGGGGGTGCACGTGCTGGTTTCCATCGGCCTCGACGAGTACCTGGCCTGTCGCGCGGGAGGCTCGACGCGACTCCCCACCCTGGACCTCGAGGCTCCGCCCACGACCCTCACCGTGGCTGCCGTGCTCGGCTCCGGCTTCGATGCCTATCTGCGCGTGCTGCACCCCTTCTCGCTCGCACCCATTCGCTGGCACGCGCGCTCATCGAGCACCGCGACCATCGGGGCCTCGACGCGCGCCACCGCACTGCGCGATGCAGACGATGAAAGTTTGCCCTACACAGGCGTGCTCGACGTGGCCACGTCGCGGGTACTGTGCCGACTGCTGTTCGCCGACCCCGAGGACCGCGACGTGATCGTGGGCTTCGACGCCCGCCATGGCCTGCACCTGGAACGCATGCAGCCGCTGCGCCGCGAACCCGAGGTGCACAGCCACGTGGGCTGGGGAGTGCACCTGTTGCGCGACACCGTGCACATGGTGCCGTATTTTGCGTCGCGTTCCCCACTCTTCATGTGGCCCCTCAGCGGGGCGTGGCATTTCGCAGCTGAGGTCGACGGGTATTCGACCTACCTTGGTTGCGACGCGCGACTCGCGGAGGCCCTCCGCGGCAGCGAGAGCCTCGAGATCTTAGAGCTGCACCCCGACGAACCGTACCTCGACCCGCGAGCCTAGGCCCCGCTATACGACGAGTCTGCCGCGCCCGCTTCGTCGGCCGTCGCTGCCTCGTCGCCGCCGAAATGGGGGTTCATCCACGTAATCTCCCACGTGTGCCCCTCGGGGTCGGTGAACGAACGCAGATACATGAAGCCGTGGTCCTGGGGTTCGCCCGTCTCCTCGCCGCCCGCGGCCACGGCCTTGGCTAGCAGGTCGTCCACCTCGTCGCGCGAGTCGAACGACACCGCGTACAGTGCCGCCGCGTGCGTCTTCGGGTCGTAGATGGGCTTCTTCGTGAACTCGGCGAATTTCTCGCGAGTGAGGGCCATGACAAACAGGTTGTCGTCCCACACGATGCACGCCGCCGTGTCGTCGGTAAACATCGGATTAATGGAGCATCCCAGCGCCGTGTAAAACGCCTTGGTGGCGTCGAGGTCGGTCACGGGCAGGTTGATAAAGATCATTTTCGACATGCCCTAACGCTACTCCGCGGCGACGCCAAAGGGGCCGGTTTGGGTAACCGGCCCCCGAGTGTGATGTGCCCAGGAGGGCCCGGGCGTCCGGCCTACTTCACGGCACCCATGGACAGGCCGCGCACGAGCTGCTTTTGGGCCGCCCAACCCGCGATCACGACGGGCAGCGATGCGAGCACCGACGCCGCGGAGAGTTTCGCGAGGTACAGACCCTCGCTGGCCATCGTGGAGACGAGGAACATGGGCACGGTCGCGGCCTGCGCGCTCGTGAGGTTCAGGGCGAAGAAGAACTCGTTCCACGAAAAGATCACGCAGATCAGCGCCGTCGCTGCGAGGCCGGGGGTGACCATCGGCAGCAGGATGGTGCGCAGGGTCTTCAGCAGCCCCGCGCCGTCCATCTGGGCGGCCTCTAGCACCTCGGCGGGCACCTCTTGAAAGAACGACCGCATCATCCAGATCGCGATGGGCAGGTTCATCGACGTGTACAGCACCACCAGCAGCCACACGCTGTCGAGCGCCTTCAGCTGCCCGGCCAGCACGTAGATCGGCATGATGACGGCCACGACGGGCAGCATCTTGGTCGAGATGAAGAAGAACAGCACGTCCTGGGTCTTCTTCACGGGGCGAATGCTCAGCGCGTACGCCGCGGGCACTGCGAGCACGATCACCAGCAGGGTCGACACTCCCGTCGCGATCAGCGAGTTCGCGAAGTACACTCCCGAGCCGGCCGAGAGCACCGCCTGATATTGGTCGAGCGTCGGCGTGAAGAAAAATACGGGATTGTTCGACGCGGCCTGGTTTTCGTTCTTGAAACTGGTCAGCACCATCCACGCGACGGGGGCGAAGAATCCCAGCCCGAGAATCCAGGTGAGGGCCGTGAGCAGGGCGGCCGCGGGGTGGCGCGGTCGGCGCACGGTTTCGGACGCCTCGGTGGCCCGTTGTAGGGTTGCAGCGCTCATGATTAATCCTTCTGGTCGAAGCTGCGGAAGATCAGGCGCAGCGCGTAGGTGGCGATGATGATGGTGGCGATCACGACGATGACGCCCATGGCGGCCGCCTGCCCGACGTCGAAGCCGAGGAACGCGCGCTGGTAGATATAGAACGGCAGATTGGTCGACGAGGTACCGGGACCGCCGCCCGTCATGAGGTAGATCTGGTCGAACGTGTTCACGACGTAGATCGCGCCGAGCATGACGCCGAGCTCGATGTAGCGGCGCAGCTGGGGGAGGGTGACCAGGGTGAAGGTGCGCCACCAGCCCGCGCCGTCCATCTGGGCGGCCTCGAGAACATCCTTGGGCTGGGCCTGGAGCCCCGAGAGCACCAGCAGCATCATGAATGGGGTCCACTGCCAGATCAGGGAGATCAAGATCGAGACCACGGGAAACTGCGCGGTCCACTCAACCGCGGGGATGCCCACGAGCCCGAGCACCCAGTTCACGAGGCCATAGGACGGGTTCAGCATGGATACCGACCACAGCAGTGCGCCCGCCACCGGCATGATCAGGTAGGGCGTGATGATGAGGGTGCGTACGACGCCCTGGCCGCGAAACTTGCGGTCCAGCAGCAGGGCGAAGACGATGCCGAGCAGCATCGCGCCGGCGACGCAGCCGAGCGTGATGAGAATAGAGTTGAGCGCGGCCGACCGGAACGTGGCGTCCTTAAAAATGTCAATGTAGTTGGAGAGGCCCACGAAGGCATCGGCATCGGGGCGCAGGAGGTTCCACGAGCGCAGCGAATACCAGATGGTCAGCAGGAACGGCACCTGCGTGACGATGATGGTGAAGATCAGCGCGGGCAGCAGGGGGCCGCGGCGGCGCCAGGCCTCGCGGCGGCTCATGGCGGCGAAGTGCCGCTCGTGCTCCGCCTTGGCGGCGTCGCGTTGCTTCTTCTCATACTGCTTGGCGTTGAAGCGGTCTACCAGGGTCGTGCTCATGAGGTGGCCTTTCGGTAGGTGCGCGCGACGGTCTCGGCGTATTCGTGAGATTGGGCTAGCGCCTCTTTGACGCTGATCTGGCCCGCAATCGCAGCGCTGATCTGCTGCGCAACCCGCGTGCCGAGGTCTTGAAACTCGGGTATCCCCACGAATTGGATGCCCCGGTAGGGCACGGGCTGGGCATGCGCCTTCGACTCGACGGCATTGGCCATCGCGTCGAGGGTGGGTTTCGCGAAGGCTTTGGCGGCGGACGCATATTCGGGTATTTGGTACGTCGACTGGCGGCTGCCGGGGGGTACGCGGGCCCAGCCGATCTCGTTACCGACCAGCTTCATGTAGTCGGGGGAGGTCATCCAGGCCATGAAGTCCCATGCCTGTTGCTTGCGTTCGCTGGTGACCGGGATCGCGAGGGACCACGAGTACAGCCAGCCGGCGGCGTCCGTCTCTTTCACGGGTGCCGCGGCATAGCCGACCTTGCCGACCACGGTGGACGATTTGGGGTCTTCGATGGTGGAGACCATGGCGGTGGCGTCGTACCACATGGCTGCGTGGCCCTGCGAAAACAGCGTGATGCAGTCGCCGTAGCCCGAGGTGGAGGCGCCGGCCTGGCCGTAGCGGTGAATCAGGTCAACATAGTCGGTGACGGCCGCCTCGGTTTCGGGGGAGGTCAGGCGCACGTTCCAATCGGTGTCGAACCAGCCGCCACCGTAGGTGTTGATCACGGTGTCGAGGGGGGCCATGACTTCGCCCCAGCCGGCGAGGCCGCGCAGCACGATGCCGTGGCGCTCGCGGGCAGGGTCGTTGAGGGCGGCGGCGAAGGTGCGGATGTCGTCCCACGTGGGCTGCGCCGGCATCGTGAGGCCCGCCTCCTCGAAGAGGTCGGCGCGGTAGGCGACGAAGGAGGATTCGCCGTAGAACGGCACGGAATACAAGTTGTTGTTGAGACTGAGGGCGTCGCGCACGCTGGGGATGAAGTCGCCGGGGTTGTAGCCCGAGGTGGCGTCCGCGTAGGGCTGCAGGTTTTCGAGCCAGCCGTTTTCTGCCCACATGGGGGTCTCGTAGTTGGAGATCATGACGACGTCGAACTCGCCGCCGCCGGTGGCGACGCTCGCCGTGATCTTGGCGCGTGCCTCGTTTTCGGGGAGCGATACGAAGCGCACGTTGATGTCGGGGTGTTGTTGCTTGAAGTGGTCGACGAGCCCGATCGCGTCCTGCATTTGGGGGTTGGAGACGATGGCGACGACGATGCTGTTATCGCCCCCGGTGTCGCCTGCGCCCGCGCAGGAACTGAGGAGGGGCACCGTGCCGAGGCCGAGGCCGAGTCCGGCGAGTTTGCCGAAGCTGCGGCGAGAGAGGGGTGGGGTGTGGGCGAACATCTTTGTCCTTGGCTGTGACGCTGTCGGGAACAGCGACCCGGAGGCCGCTCGTTTGAGCGAGTTTGCTTCGCTCATGTGTGGCAGCCTACTTTGGTAGGCTCAAATGAGCAACCCCCCGCACTCAACTGATTGAGATCTGGATACACTGAACCCACTGCACCGCGGCAGCCGCGGCGCACACAACCGAAGGGGCGCCGTGGCAGAACCCACCGACGAGTCGCAACACCGCGAACTTCTCGCCGATGTCGCCGAGCAATACCACCTCGGCGAAAAGTCCAAGGTCGACATCGCGCGACAATTCGGCATCTCGCGCTTTCAAGTGGCCCGCTACCTCGACGAGGCTCGCGCCACGGGAATCGTCGAGATCAAGATTCATCGCCGCTCGGCGCCGAGCGGCAGCATTGCGAGCGAACTCGCACACTGGCTGGGCATCCACGCCGTCTACATCGCCGCCCCCGACGGCGGCCCGCTCCCGACCCCCGCAGCCGACGTGAGCGCCGATGACCGCTCTCGGGACCGCCTCGCCGCCCATGCCGCACGCGTCATCGAGCGAGACTGCGGCTCCGAATCGGTGCTCGGCATCTCGTGGTCGCGCACCATTCAGCACCTGCCCGCGCATCTCGGCCGACTCCAGGCCGCCGCCATCGTGCAATTGGCCGGGGCCCTCCCCGTGCCGGGCCATGGCAACCCCCTCCAGCTCGTACACGACATTGCCAAACGCTGCGGGGCCGAAACCTGGCCGCTCTGGGCGCCGCTCCTGGTCACGGACGCCGCCACCGCGGCGGGCCTGCTCGCCCAGGACGAGATCGCCGACACCCTCGAGCGCGCCGACAGCCTTGACATCTCCGTCGTGGCCATCGCCGGGTGGAACGGCACGAGTTCGGTGTGGGATCGCGTCGATAATGCCATTCGCCTCGAGGGCACGCGCTCCGGCGCCGTCGCCGAGGTTTCGGGTCGGCTGCTCGACGCGGACGGACGCGCCGTGCACACCAGCCTCGATGAACGAGTGATCGCGGTTACGCTGGATCAGTTGCGCCACACGCCCGTCAGCATCGGCCTCCTTCGGGGAGCCAATAACGCGCCGGCCGCGCTCGCGGCCGCCCGCGCACGCATCGTCACCACCCTTGTGATCGATGCCGACGTGGCAGAAGCCCTCAATGAGCTGAGGCTTCGCAGCCTTGGCGAGCCCGGCCACTCCGCCCCAGAGCCTCAGGGCTCGCACTCTTGACCGCCCAGCCCCAGTTCCAGCGAGCCCCGCTGAACCAACAGAAAAGGTAACCACATGACCGCGCACGTGATCGGCGTCGACTCTTCCACCCAGTCTTGTAAGGTGCTGCTCGTGGACGCCGCCACCGGCACCGTCGTGCAGGAGTCCACCGGCAGTCACCCCGACGGGAGCCAGATCGACCCCCAGGTCTGGATCGACACCCTGCGCGAGACCCTGGCGCCCCTCAACACCGACCAGGTCGCCGCCGTGGGTGTCGCCGCGCAACAGCACGGCATGGTCGCCCTCGACGCGAGCGGAACCCCCGTACACGATGCCCTGCTGTGGAACGACACCAGCAGCGCTCCCCAATCGCGCGACATGATCGCCGAAATCGGCGAAACCGGGTGGGTCGACGCCGTCAACGTCGTGCCCCTGCCCAGCTTCACGCTCACCAAACTGGCCTGGCTGCGCACCCATCACCCCGAGCTTGCCGACCGCGTCACCGAGGTGATGCTGCCCCACGACTGGCTAAACCGGGCCCTGACCGGCCAGAGTTTCACCGACGCGTCCGACGCGACCGGCACGGCATATTTTGACGGACGCACGGGTGCCTACGTACCCAAGCTGCTGCAGAAACACTTTGGTGCGGTGCCCGCGCTGCCGCGCGTGGTGCCCCACACCGAGTTTGGCGCCGAGGTGTTGCCGGAGTGGGGCCTGGGCGAGGGCGTCGGCGTCTCCGCGGGCGCGGGGGATAACGCGGGAGCCGCGCTCGGGCTCGGCCTCAAGCCGGGCGAGGTGGTGGTGTCCATCGGCACGTCGGGCACGGTCTTCGGCGTCACTCCCGAGCCGCTGCGCGACGAATCGGGCACGGTGTGTGGCTTTGCCTCGGCCGACGGACTGCACCTGCCGCTTGCCTGCACCATGAACGCGGCGCGAGTATTCGCCGCAACGGCGGCCACCCTCAACGTCTCGCTCACCGCGCTTGATGACCTCGCGCGCGCGGCCTCCCCCGACGCCGACGGGCTCGTGTTCGTGCCCTACCTCGACGGAGAGCGCACCCCCAATCTGCCCGACGCGACCGGCTCCCTGCTGGGGCTCACGCGGGCCAATATGACGCCGACGGCGATGGCGCGGGCGGCGGTGCTCGGCGTCCTCAATTCGCTGGCGGACTGCCTCGACACGTTTGTGGCACTCGGCGCCCCCGTCGACAAGGTGCTGCTGATCGGTGGAGGTTCGAAGTCTCATGCCCTGCGCGAGGCCGCGGCCGACGTGTTCGGGGTGCCGGTGGAGATCCCCGCCGAACGCGAGTACGTGGCGCTGGGGGCCGCGCGGCAGGCTGCCTGGGCGCTCACGGGGGAGTGCCCCACGTGGGTGCGCGAGGTCGTCGAAACCCACGAGCCGAGCGGCGCCGACTGGGGTCCGCGCGTGCGCGAGGCGTACATCGCGGGGCGCAAGACCGTCTACGGCGTGTAAGCGGCGCCGGTTAGGCCGGCGCGCACGCGTGACGAAGGGGCGAACCATACAGTTCGCCCCTTCGTCACGGGTTTTCGAATCGGCTACTTGGCGGCCCGCTCGGCCCACGCCTCGAGCGTCGCGCGCGCGCCGATGCGATGCAGCGAGTCTAGCGCCTCTAGGTAGTCGCGCGTGAACGCCTCCTGGTCGGCGAGGTCGCCGAAGAACTCCTCGTCGCGCAGGAACGCGAGCGGGTCGGTCGACTGGGCTTGGGCGGCCTGCATGACGCGCTCCTTGCAGCGATCGACGATGTCAATGGGCTGCCCCTGCTCGTCAACTCCCTCGGCGTAGCGAGCCCACGACGCCACGATCAGGGCCGACTCGGGCACGGAGCGCCCGGCCCGCAGGTTCTCCTGAATGACGGGAACGAGCCACTTGGGGATCCGGTCTGAGGATTCGGCGCACAGTCGGGCGAGGGTGTCGCGCACGTGCTCGTTCGAGAAGCGAGAAATGAGTTCATCACAGTAGGCCGCGAGGTCGACGCCGGGCACCTCGGCGAGCGTGGGGATGCCCTCGTTGTGCATGTAGCGCAGCAGGAACTCGCTGAACAGGGGGTCCTGACAGACCTCGTGCGCGAAGCGATTGCCCGCGAGGTAACCCACGTAGGTGAGGCCCTGGTGGCTGGCGTTGAGCAGGCGCAGCTTCATGAGCTCGTAGGGCAGCACGTCGGGCACGACCTGCACGCCGACGGCCTCGTAGGCGGGGCGGCCCGCGGCGAACTTGTCTTCGAGCACCCATTGAATGAAGGGCTCGGCGACCACGGGCCACGCATCGGTGAGGCCGATCTCGCCCGCGATTTGCGTGCGATCTTCGTCGGCGGTGACGGGGGTGATGCGGTCGACCATGCAGTTGGGGAACGGCACCTCGGCGTTGATCCATTCAGCGAGGTCGGGGTCCACGAGAGCGGCGAAGCCGACGAAGGCGCGGTGCGCGAAGTCGCCGTTGCCCTGGAGGTTGTCGCAGCTCATGAGCGTAAACGGGGCAGTGCCCGCGGCGCGACGTGCGCGCAGGGCCGCGGCGACGTAGCCGAAGGTCGAGGATGGCAAACCGCCGTCGCGCAGGGCCGCAGCCTCGGCCTGGATCGCGGGGTTCTCGGTGTCGAACTCGCCGGTGACCTGGTTGTAGTTGTAGCCGCCCTCGGTGACAGTGAGCGAGACGATGCGCGTGCTCGGCGCGGCGAGCAGGTCGATGACGGCCTGGGGATCATCGGGAGCGAACTTGTAGTCGATGATCGACCCGATGACGCGGGCCTCGCGGTACCCGTCTGGGTGTTTCGTGACGAGGGTGTAGAGGCAGTCCTGCTCGCGCATGACGTCGCGCATTTTCGCGTCGTGCGGCATGACGCCGACGCCGACGATGCCAAAGTCGAGGGCCTCCCCGCGATTCATCAGGTCGTCAAGGTAGAGGGCCTGGTGGGCGCGGTGAAAGCCGCCCACGCCGAAGTGCACGATGCCGGGGGTGACGGCGGCGCGATCGTAGACGGGCCGCGAGACCGCGGCGGGTAGCTGCCCCAGGGTTGCGGTGCTGAGGCGACCGCTCGGGGTGAGGGGCGCAGGGGCCGCCGTGGCGGAACTCGATACGGGGGTGGGAGTGGACGCGGGGGKGGGGGTGCCGGAGTTGGCCATGGAATCATCCTTGATCTCGACGGAATGCTTCAAATTATCATATGAGCGCACGACGCGCTATCAAATGAGCAAACTTCTTGGCTCGCCCCACACTCGGGCCCGCCTCGCGACTACTCCGCAGCGGCCTCGCGAAACCCGAGCGCGGCGCACAGTCGACTAGCCGACCCCACGTCTCGCTCGATCTGGATCACCGGCACGTGCCCTTCGCGCAACGCCGCCTGACACAGGGCCGTCGCGAGGTTGCGCGCATACCCCTTGCGGCGGTGCTCCGGGTTCGTCGTCAAAGCCCCCAACTCCGCCTCGCCCGGGGGGACCCCCTCGCCCGTCCATAAGCCGGCCACCGCCACGACGAGGCCGCTGACCTCCCACACCCAGTACTCGCCTCGCGCCACGCCACGCAGCCGCGCCTCGAGATGCTCACGGAGGGCCGCGGCGTCCGGCACGAGGCCGTCCTGATGCTCGATCTCGTGCTTGTACTCGGTAAAGAGCGCCTCGAGCGCGGGCCAATCGGAATCCTGGGCCCGCCGCGCGCCTCCCAAAACAACGGGTGGTTGGCGAACTTCGCGGCACTGCAGACGAACGATAGTCATGCCTCCAACCTACACGCGGGGCCCTGCATCGTCAGGCACTCGCACCCCCGATTCACATCGTTGCGAAATTATTGGGGCCGGCATTCTGGCGGACGCCAGGGCGCGCCGCACCAGCCCCGGCCTCCCTGGCACGTCACAATAAGGAGACCCGCATTGTCACCGCGAAAAGAGGCACCGTGCCCGGAGTTGCAGACCCCCAGGTCATCGACGTGATCGCCGAAACCGACGGGGGAGACGTCCTCCTCCTCATGTCGGAGGGGCGCGACTGGGGCGGAGACGACCACGTCACCGCGCTGCGCGCCAAACTCAACACCTACATGAACTTCATCAAACAGGGCACCCTGGTGGAGGAGTACCCGCAGTACGCGGGCCGAGTCACCTACATCGCACTGTTTTGCCGCGAGGCGCCGAGCGGCCCCGTCACCACGTTCTTGCAGTTCGTCACCGCCAAGAACGCCGAACTGGGAGTGCCCTTTGCCGTGGAGGTGAAACCCGAGATGTTCGACGGCGAGAAATTCACGGGCGGCGGCATGCTCGGTTAGCCGCCGCACCCGGGCCGCGTCCACGCAACGCAACGATTGCGGCCCCGACCTGTCGTGACAGTAGACTTGTGCGATGGGCGCCTGTGCCTGCCCCCAGTCGTCCTGCTTACCCGCTATACGGCCTTTACGGCCAGCAACTCAAGGAGAAAACGTGTCTGACCTCGACATCACCCTGAACGGTAGTCCGACCCAGGTTGAGGCAGGTACGACAGGCACGACGCTCTTTGCGGGCCAGCGAGAGATCGTCGCTCTGCGCGTCAACGGCGAGTTAAAGGACCTCTTTCATGAGGTGGTCGCGGGCGACGTCGTCGAGGGTGTTGAGATCACGAGCGACGATGGCCTCGCGATTCTGCGCCACTCCGCCGCCCACGTGGCGGCCCAGGCGGTGCAGCAGATCAACCCCGACGCGAAGCTCGGCATCGGCCCGCCGGTGACCGACGGCTTCTACTACGACTTCGACGTCGAGACCCCCTTCACCCCCGACGACGTGAAGGAAATCGAGAAGCGCATGCAGCGCATCATCAAGGAGGGTCAGACCTTCTCGCGCCGCGTCGTGACCGAAGACGAAGCGCGCCGCGAGCTCGCGGGCGAACCCTACAAGCTTGAATTGATCGGCCTGAAGGGCGGGGCCAACTCCGAGGATGGCTCCAACGTTGAGGTCGGCGGCGCCGAACTCACGATCTACGACAACCTGCGTCGCGACGGAGCCGCCGCGTGGGGCGACCTCTGCCGCGGGCCCCACCTGCCCTCGACCAAGTTCATTGGCAATGGCTTCAAATTGATGCGCACCGCCGCGGCCTACTGGCGGGGCAGCGAGAAAAACCCCATGCTGCAGCGCCTCTACGGCACGGCCTGGGCCACGAAGGACGATCTCACGGCCTACCTCGACCGACTCGCGGAGGCCGAGAAGCGCGACCACCGCAAGCTCGGCGTCGAGCTCGACCTGTTTAGTTTTCCCGACGAGCTCGGCTCGGGGCTGCCCGTCTTTCACCCCAAGGGCGGCGTGATCCGTCGCGTCATGGAGGACTACTCGCGCCAGCGCCACGAAGAGGCCGGCTACGAATTCGTGAACACCCCGCACATCACGAAGGGCCACCTCTATGAGGTCTCGGGCCACCTCGATTGGTACCGCGACGGCATGTTCCCGCCCATGGTGATCGACGAGGAGCGCGACGCAGACGGCAACGTGAAGAAGGCCGGCGCCGAATACTTTTTGAAGCCCATGAACTGCCCCATGCACAACCTGATTTATCGGGCCCGCGGACGCTCCTACCGCGAGTTCCCCCTACGCCTCTTTGAATTCGGCACGGTTTATCGATACGAGAAGTCCGGCGTGATCCATGGGCTGACCCGCGTGCGCGGCCTGACGCAGGACGACGCCCACATCTACTGCACCCGCGAGCAGATGAAGAGTGAACTCACCAGCCTGCTGACGTTCGTGCTTGACCTGCTGAAAGACTATGGTCTAGACGACTTTTACCTCGAACTCTCGACGAAGAACGAAGAGAAGTTCGTGGGCGACGACGCCGTGTGGGAGGAGGCCACCGCGACGCTGCGCGAGGTGGCGGAAGAATCGGGGCTGGACCTCGTTCCCGACCCGGGCGGAGCCGCCTTCTACGGCCCCAAGATCTCGGTGCAGGCGCGCGACGCCATCGGCCGCACGTGGCAGATGTCGACCATTCAGCTCGACTTCAACCTGCCGGAACGCTTCGACATGGAATACCAGGCGGCCGACGGCAGTCGTCAGCGCCCCGTGATGATTCACCGAGCCCTGTTCGGCTCCATCGAACGCTTCTTCGGCGTGCTCACGGAGCACTACGCGGGCGCGTTCCCGGCCTGGCTCGCGCCCGTGCAGGTCGTCGGTATTCCCGTGGCCAACGACTTTGCGCCGTACCTGAACGACGTGGCCGCCAAGTTGCGCGCGCGCGGGGTGCGCGTAGAGGTCGACACGAGCGACGACCGCATGCCCAAGAAAATCCGCAATCACACCAAGGCCAAGGTGCCGTTCCAGCTCATCGCGGGCGCGGACGACATCGCCGCCGGGGCAGTGTCGTTCCGGTTCCGTGACGGGTCACAAGACAACCAGATTCCTGTCGACGAAGCCATCGAGCGCATCGTCACGGCCATCGCGACGCGAGTGCAGGTCTAATGAGCACGACACAGGGTCTGCCGGGGCACCCCGACGACGCGGAGTCGACCCACGACTTCGCCCAGGGCCACAAGCGTTTCGACCACCTGTGGACCCCGCATCGCATGGTCTACATTGGCGGCGAGAATAAGCCGGACCATGAGGGCCCCGGCGACCAGTGTCCGTTCTGCCGCGTGCCCGGAGGCACCGACGAAAAGGGCCTGATAGTCACCCGCGGCGAGCACTGCTACGTGGTCATGAACCTATACCCCTACAACTCGGGGCATGTTCTCGTCTGCCCCTATCGTCACGTCGCCGACTACACCGATCTCACGGCGGCCGAGGTGCTGGAGGTCGCCGACCTGACCCGCGCCGCGATGCACGTCATTCGCTCCGTCAGCAACCCCGCGGGTTTCAACCTGGGCATGAACCAGGGCGCCGTCGCGGGCGCCGGCATCGCGGGTCACCTGCATCAGCACATCGTGCCGCGCTGGTTCGGAGACTCCAACTTTTTGCCGGTCATCGGCGAAACCAAGGCCCTCCCGCAGTTGCTGGGGGAGACCCGCGCCCTGCTCGCCGAGGCGTGGGCCGAGCATGCGCCCGCCGCTATTCTCCGGGGCGCAGCCAGCGGAGGCGAACCGGCCCAGCCCGCGCCCGGGGCGTCCGCGCCAGAAAAGGCCTAACGCGAGCCATGATCTCCAAACTGTTTCAAAAGGGCGCCCGCGCCGTCATGGTGCCCATCGCCAAGGCGCTTCTGCGCGCCGGGGTCACTCCCGACATGGTGACCATCGCGGGGACGGTGCTGACGCTCCTTGCCGCCGTGTTTCTCTACGGCACGGGGCACTGGTGGGTGGGCAGCCTCGTGATCACGCTGCTCGTTTTGGCCGACACCCTCGACGGAGTGATGGCCCGCACGTCGGGTACCTCCAGCGTGTGGGGCGCGTTTCTCGACTCCACCCTTGACCGCATCGCCGACGCCGCCATCTTTGGAGCCGTCGCGTACTGGTGCCTCGTGCGCACCGACGTTGACCAGACCCTCGCCCGCACGACGGGCGCGCTGTGTCTGTTGGCCCTTGCCCTGGGCGCCATGGTGAGTTACGCGAAGGCCCGTGCCGAGGGGCTCGGCATGACCGCCAACGTGGGGCTCGCGGAGCGCAGCGACCGGCTGGTCGCCATCATTCTGGCGGTGTTCCTGGCAGACATAGGGCTGCCCTTCTGGATGCTCACCCTCATCATTAGCGTGCTCTGCGTGCTGAGCGTGATCACGGTGTTCCAGCGCATGGGCACCGTGAAGGTGCAGGCCGCGAGCCGCCGCCTCGGCAACCCATGACCGCGAAGCTCTTCGCGTGGGCGTGGGCGTACCTGCGCTATCTGCCCCCCGGGGTGGCCCGAGCCGTGTTCACCCTCGTCGCCGACGCATGCTGGGCGCTGCGACTGGGTGACTACGACCTCTTCGAGGCGAATCTGCTCGCGGCGCGCCCCGGTCTCGACGAGCGCGGGCGGCGACGCCTGCTGCGGGCGGCCTACCGATCGATGCTGCGCAATTACTGCGATGGATTCTGCCTACCCGGGTGGAGCGAGTTCGAGCGCCTAGGCCGAGTGCGCGTCGCTGATCTGCGCACGGCGGACGGCACGCCCACGCTCGAGGTCGTGCAGGAGCACCTGCGCAAGGGCCGTGCCGTGGTGGCTGCCCTCGCCCATTCGGGCTCGTGGGACCAGGCGGGCGCTTGGGCCGTCGAGCGGCTCGGCAGCGTGGTAACCGTGGCCGAGCGCCTCGAACCCGCCGCGATCTTCGATTCGTTCGTCGCGTTCCGCGAGGGGCTCGGCATGCATGTGGTGCCCCTCGACGCGTCGGCCACCGTGTTCAAGACGCTGACCAGGGCCGCGCGCGACGGCAAGTTCATTCCGCTCCTGTGCGACCGCGACCTCACCGCATCCGGCGTGGAGGTCGATTTTCTGGGCCGCCGGGCGCGGTTTGCACCCGGTCCCGCGGCCCTCGCGGAGGCTGCGGGGGCCGTTCTGGTGGCGATCCACATTCGCTACGAGAAGCGATTGTGGACGCCCCGGCCCCCCGAGCCGGGCGTGTGGGCCTGGCTGCGCCGCCGGCTCAGGACTCGCGAATGGGGCATCGTGATTTCGTTCAGCGAACCCCTGGACGTGCCAGACCAGCCAGCCGGCGGGGAGGCCGACGTGCGGGGGAGGGCGGCGCGCGTCCGATACCGCACCCAGGCCGCCGCCGACTTTCTGGGTGCCCACATTCGCGTCTGGCCCGAGGACTGGCACATGATGCAGCGGGTGTTCACCGACTAAACCGCGCACTGTCGCCGCATGGTGTGGGATCGCGAAGGGGCCGCCGCAATGCCAGCGACGGCCCCTCGTTGCGAGACGCTTAGATCTCGAGCGCGATGTACATCGTCTCTTGGAACTCGGCGAGGCCCTCGAGGCCACCCTCGCGGCCGAGACCCGACTCCTTCACACCGCCAAAGGGTGCCGCGGCGTTCGACATGACGCCCTGGTTCACGCCCAGCATGCCGTATTCGAGCTTTTCGGCCAGACGCAGGGCGCGCGTGACGTCCTTCGTGAACACGTAGGAGGCGAGGCCGTACTCGGTCGAGTTGGCGATCTCGATGGCCTCCGCTTCGGTCGAGAAGGTGAAGATCGGCGCCACGGGGCCGAAGATTTCTTCGGTCGTGATGCGGGCGGCCTTCGGGATGTTGCGCAGGATGGTCGCCGGGTAGAAGTAGCCGGGGCCCTCGGGGATGGCGCCGCCAACCACGACCTCTGCACCCTGCGCGATGGCGTCCGCGACGAGGCCGTGTACGTCCTTGCGGGCGTTCTCGTCGACGAGGGGGCCGAGCTTGGTGTCAGGGTCGAGGCCGTTGCCGCACTTCAGCGCCGCAAACTCCGTGGCGAGCCGCTTTGTGTACTCCTCGGCGATGCTCTCGTGCACGATGATGCGGTTCGCGGCCGTGCAGGCCTCGCCCATGTTGCGCAGTTTGGCGAGCAACGTGCCCGCGATGGCCTTGTCGAGATCGGCGTCTTCGAACACGATCAGGGGTGCGTTGCCGCCGAGTTCCATCGACGTGCGCAGCACGCGCTCCGATGCCGTCTCCAGCAGGCGGCGGCCCACGGGAGTCGAACCCGTGAACGAGAGCTTGCGCAGCTGGGGCGACTTGATCAGGGGAGTCGTGACCGCCGACGACGTGCTGGTCTGAATCACGTTCACCACGCCCGCGGGCACGCCCGCGTCTTCGAGCACCGCCGCGAAGGCAAGCGTGGTGAGCGGGGTCAGGGCCGGGGGCTTAATGACGCTCGTGCAGCCGGCCGCGATGGCAGGCGCGAGCTTGCGCGTGGCCATGGCGAGGGGGAAGTTCCACGGCGTGATGAAGAGGCACGGGCCGACGGGGCGCTTCGTGACCAGGATCCGCTGCGTTCCCTCGGGGTTGACCTGGTAGCGGCCGTTGCTGCGGGGAGCCTCTTCGGCGAACCAGCGAATGAATTCGGCACCGTACTTGACCTCACCGAGGGCCTCGGCAAGGGGCTTGCCCATTTCGAGGGTCATGAGGCGCGCAAAATCATCGGCGTGCTCGGTGACGTAGTCGAAGGCGCGGCTCAGGATGTCGCTGCGCACTCGAGATGGCGTGGAGGCCCACTCGGACTGCGCGGCCGACGCGGCGTCGAGCGCCCGCTGACCGAGTTCGGGGGTGGCACTGGATATTTCGCACAGTACCTCGCCCGTGGCAGGGTTGTTCACGACAATTTTGTCGTCGGTGGTTACCCACTCCCCGTTGATAAGCAGGCCGCTGGGCACGCGGATCTTGAGACCGAGAGCGGGGCCGAGGTCGTTAACCTGCGCCGAGGGAGCAGCGTTCGTAGAAGTCATGGAGTCCTCAACTTTGTCGAGTGGATGCGGAGACTGCACGGGCAGCCGCTGGCAGCATTGCCGAGTGCGTCGTGCGGACCACTGGCGGCGTCACTTGTCACCGCGCGGCGCGCACTGTTCCCTCTCAGCTCCTTGCCACCCTGCCCTTCCAGGATAGTGCGCGAGCCAGTCACGCAAACTGAACACTTCGCACTAGGCTGGTCCCATGCGCATCGGAATCGTGTCTCCCTACGATTTCGACGTGCCCGGGGGAGTGCAAAACCACATCCTGCAAATGGCCGCGAGCCTGCGCCGGCGAGCCGACGAGGTGGCCGTACTGGGGCCGGGCAAATTCACCGAAGTACCCGGCGTGACCTGCACGGGGCGGTCAGTCGCGGTGCCCTACAATGGGTCGGTGGCACGCCTCGCATTCGGTCCGCGAGTCGCCCGCACGGTGCGCGCGTGGCTAGACGCGCATCGCTTTGACATAGTTCACATCCATGAGCCGGCCACCCCGAGCGTGTCGCTTATCGCATTGCACGCCGCGACGGTACCCGTCGTCGCCACGTTTCATTCCGCTCAGGTGCGCTCGCGTGCCCTGCACCTGGCGTATCCCACCCTGCGCCCCGTGATGGAGCGGTTGGGTGCCCGCATCGCGGTCTCGGAGGAGGCCCGCCGCACCGTGGTCGAGCACCTTGGGGGCGACGCGCTCGTGATTCCCAACGGCGTTGACGTCGCGCCCTACCGGGCGGCGCCCGTGCGCGAGGACTGGGCGGGCCTGCGGCGGGGCGGCTCACGGCCGAGCATCGCGTTCTTGGGTCGGGTCGATGAGCCGCGCAAAGGGCTGCACGTCCTGGCGGCGGCCTCCAGGGCCGTGCGGGCGGTGTGTCCGGACGCCCGGTTCCTCGTGGCCGGGCGGGGCTCGGCCGACAGCCTGGCCGGGTTTGGGCCGGGCGGTGCAGAGTGGCTGGGGCCGCTCAGCGAGGCTGATAAGGCGAGTCTGCTCGCCTCGGCGGATGTTTATGTTGCGCCGCAGCTGGGGGGCGAGAGCTTTGGCATCGTGCTGATCGAGGCCATGAGCGCTGGATGCCCGATCGTCGCCAGCGATCTGGCGGCATTTCGGGCCGTGCTGCGCGATGGAAGGGACGGCGCGATGTTTCGCGTGGGTGACGCCACGGCGTTGGCGCGGGCCCTGACCGAGACGCTCTCCGACCTCGCGGGTTCGCAGTCGCGGGCCGCGGAGGCGCAGGGTCAGGTGGACCGCTTCGATTGGGAGCAGGTGGGGCGCGACGTGCGCCACGTGTATGACATCGCTCTCGGGGGGTGGGAGCCTGACCCGCTCGCGCCGACGGTCGGCCGCACCTCGACTCGGCTGGGGCCGGACGGAGTGCCGTGAGCGACCTGCCCGCGGCCGGGTGGGGGTTGGCAGTGGCGCTCGCGATCGCGGCGGTGGTCACGGTCTGGGTCGCTCGTGACCTGCGTACTCGGGCTCTGCGCTTGAGGCGGCGGTGGGAGGCGTTGGATGCTCAGCTCACGGAGGCACTCACCTTGCGAACGGAGGCCCTGCGGGAGGCGACGCGGACCGCGTCGCCCGGTCCGCCCCTGACGTCGCCCGCGGTGGCCCGCGAGGCGGGCCACCTCGCGGTCGGTCGCGGCCGCGAGGTGGAAGCGTCCGAGGAGTCGCGCGTGATTAGGGCCCTGCTGGCACGGCACGCGAGCCGAACCGGCATGGACCCCGCGTCCCCCCCGCCCCAGGCCCTCCTGCAACTGCGCGAAGCGAGCCTGCGGGTACATATGGTGCGCCGAGTACACAATGACTGTGCAAATCATTCTCTGAGACTTCGGCGCAAGGCACTGTGCCGCGTCTTAGGCTTATCGCAGCTCTTAGCCCATATAGAAACCTTCGAATGCGACGATGAACTGGCCCACTAGCGATTACCTGATCGCCACGGCGGGCACCGATCGGCGTCGGCACCCCTGGCTGCGTCGAGGCGTCCAGGTGCTTGCCCTCGCGGCCGCCGCCCTCGCGGTGGTCTCTGCCCTCGTGCATGCGGCAAACCTGATCGGCTCCGATGCCTTCGTCGCCTCCGGGGCGCTCGCCATGGTGCCCCTCGCCATCGTCTTGCTGACCCTGCGTTGGGTCGATCGCTGGGAGCCGGAACCCCGCGGCGCCCTGCTGTTTGCGTTCATGTGGGGCGGCGGCGCGAGCGTCCTGCTCGCGATCTTCTTTACCGAAGCCATCGTGTCGGCGGCGTCTTCTGCGACCAATGTCGGCCTCGTGGGCAGCGTCGTAGCGGCGCCCGTCGCGGAGGAGGCGGTCAAGGGCCTCGGCGTGCTGCTACTGTTCTTCGCGGTCCGCCGCCACTTCGACGGGGTCGTCGACGGGCTCGTGTACGCGGGCATGGTGGCGGCCGGCTTTGCCTTCGTCGAGAACATCATCTACATCGGCCATCAGATGGTGCTCGATGTCGAGAACCAGAGCGAACCGCACTTCATTGCGGTGTTCATCGTGCGCGGCATTCTCTCGCCGTTTAGTCACCTGTTCTTCACGGCGTGCGTGGGCATCGCCCTCGGGCTGATCTCGCGCAGGTCGCGCCCCGCTACGGCGGTTCCGGTGTTCCTGTTGGGGCTGGTMCCCGCCGTAGCGTTCCACTCGTTTTGGAACTACAGCGCCTATCACCTCGTCGATTTTGCCGATTTTATGCACCTCACCCTCGTGTTTACGGTGCCGTGTTCCCTCGTCTTTGGTGTGCTCATCGTGTGGCTGCGCCGGCAGGAACGCCGCGTCATCAGCGAGCGGCTGCTCGAGTTCGTTGACCTCGGGCACATCGGCAAGGCCGAGGCCGCGATGGTGGCAGACCTGCGGCAGCGACGCAATGCACGCTCGTGGGCGGCGCAACATTTCGGACGCCGCGGCCTGCAGTTGATGCGTCAATTTCAGGAGGCCGCGACCCGGCTCGCGTACGCGCGGCAGCGCCAGGCGGTCGACCAGAGCGCCGCGACCGACGGGCTGGTCATTGACTTGCTGCACCAGGTAACGCGCCTGCGGCTGGAGTTTTCCGAGCTGCCGGAGCCGCACGCCGCGAGTGCCGTGCGACACAGTGGGCCGACACAGTGAACAACGCCCCGGAGGCCGAGCGGGGTCGATCCTAGAATTGTCGCGTTCTCCCAGGGCGGCGTGGCCGAGGGCGTGCAGGAGGCCCGGGTACCGGAGCGTCCCGCGGATTAACCGTCTAGGACAGCGCGATTTCTATCCACCGCAACGCAACGAGGTTTTCTGTGACCACCACCCCCGCCACCGACGGCGCCCCCCAGGTAGCTACCACCCGCGTTAAGCGCGGCATGGCCGACATGTTGAAGGGCGGCGTGATCATGGACGTGGTCACGCCCGAACAGGCGAAGATCGCCGAAGACGCCGGCGCCGTCGCGGTGATGGCGCTGGAGCGCGTGCCGGCGGACATTCGCGCCCAGGGCGGCATCTCTCGCATGAGCGACCCCGACATGATCGAGGGCATCATCGAGGCGGTCTCGATCCCCGTGATGGCCAAGGCGCGCATCGGTCACTTCGTGGAGGCGCAGGTGCTGGGCGCTCTGGGGGTCGACTACATCGACGAATCCGAGGTGCTGAGCCCCGCCGACTACGCCAACCACATCGACAAGTGGGCCTTCGACGTTCCTTTCGTGTGCGGCGCCACCAACCTCGGTGAGGCGCTGCGCCGCATTAACGAGGGAGCCGCGATGATTCGCTCCAAGGGCGAGGCCGGCACGGGCGATGTCTCCAACGCCGTTAAGCACATGCGAACGATTCGGGCCGAGATCAATCGCCTCTCGTCGCTGGCGGAGGACGAACTCTACGTAGCGGCCAAGGAACTGCAGGCCCCGTACGATCTCGTGGTCGAGGTCGCGCGCGCCAAGAAGCTGCCGGTCGTGCTGTTCACGGCGGGTGGCATCGCGACCCCCGCCGACGCGGCGATGATGATGCAGCTCGGCGCCGAGGGCGTGTTCGTGGGCTCCGGCATCTTCAAGTCGGGCAATCCGGCGGAGCGCGCCAAGGCAATCGTGAAGGCCGCGGCGTTCTACGACGATCCGTCGGTGATCGCCAAGGTGTCGCGCGGCCTCGGCGAGGCCATGGTCGGCATCAATGTCGACGACGAGCCCGTGCCCCACCGACTCTCGGAGCGCGGTTGGTGAACGCCCCTCACATTGGCGTGCTCGCGCTGCAGGGCGATGTCGCCGAACATGCCCGCGCGCTCACTGCCTGCGGCGCTCGGGTTTCGCTCGTGCGCCGCGAAAGCGAACTCAACGCGGTCGATGGCATGGTGCTGCCGGGCGGCGAGTCGACCACCATCGATCGCCTGCTTCGCATCTTTGACCTGCGCGAACCCCTGCAGCGGCGCATCGCGCAGGGAATGCCCGCCTACGGTTCGTGTGCGGGTTTGATCCTGCTGGCCGACCGGCTGGTGGACCCGCGGGCGGGCCAGCAAACCCTGGGCGGACTCGATGTGACGGTGCGACGCAACGCGTTCGGACGCCAGGTGAATTCGTTCGAGGCCGACCTCGCGATGGGTGCGATTGCGCGGCCCGACGTGCCGCTGCGCATGGTTTTTATCCGCGCACCCTGGATAGAGTCGGCCGGTGCGAGCGTCGTGGTGTTGGCTACGTGGCCCGGCGCGGGCGCGTCGGTGGGGCCGGACGCGCGGGTGGGCGGCCTGGCGGGCCACGCGGCGTCCGAGCGTGCCCGGAGCGGGGAACCCCTGCGGGCGGGTAAAATCGTGGCCGTGCGTCAAAATCACCTTCTGGGGACCTCATTTCACCCGGAGGTGACGGGCGACCTGCGGGTGCACGAGCTGTTTGTCTCGATGGTGCGCGAGGCCGGTTAGGCTGGCTGCGGCCTGCACTGCGGCGCAACGCGTCGTGAACTGAAATGACTGTGAGAAAGGGATCCCATGTCGGGGCACTCCAAGTGGGCAACTACCAAGCATAAGAAGGCGGCCATTGACGCCAAGCGAGGCAAGTTGTTCGCAAAGTTGATCAAGAATATCGAGGTCGCGGCCCGCGGCGGCGCAGATTTGGCGGGCAACCCTACGCTGTTCGACGCCGTGCAGAAGGCGAAGAAGTCGTCGGTTCCAAACGACAATATCGATCGTGCGATCAAGCGTGGCTCGGGCGCCGAGGCCGGCGGCAGTGACTACCAGAACATCATGTACGAGGGCTACGGCACGAACGGCATTGCCGTGCTGGTCGAGTGCCTGACGGACAACCGCAACCGCGCGGCGTCCGAGGTGCGCGTCGCGTTCACTCGCAACGGCGGCCAATTGGCTGATCCGGGCTCGGTGGCGTACGTGTTTAGCCGCAAGGGGGTCGTGCTGCTGCCCAAGGCCGAACTCACCGAAGACGATGTCTTGATGGCGGTGCTGGAGGCGGGCGCCGAAGAGGTCAACGATCTGGGCGACCAGTGGGAGATCATCAGCGAGGCCACCGATGTGGTGGCGGTGCGCACGGCGCTGCAGGAGGCGGGCATAGATTACGACTCGGCCGAGTCGTCGTTCGTGCCGTCGACGAAGGTTGAGGTCGACGTGCAGGGCGCGCAGAAGATTCTGCGTCTCATCGACGCCCTCGAAGATTCGGACGACGTGCAAAACGTGTACGCCAACTTCGACATCAGCGATGACGTGGCGGCCGAGCTCGAAGCCGCAGACGCGTAAACTGCATGAAAATTATGGGCATCGACCCCGGCCTCACTCGATGTGGGGTCGGGGTCGTGGAGTCATGGGGTGCGCGCCGCGTGGGCCTCGTGGACGTGACCGTGGTGCGCACCCTCAGCACCGACCCGATCGGTGACCGACTCAAGGGCATCTATCAGGGCATTGTCGCGCTGATCGAGAAAACGCACCCCGATGTGATTGCCATTGAGCGCGTGTTTGCGCAAGATAATCTGTCGAGCTTGATCGGCACGTCGCAGGCGGCGGGCGTTGCTATTTTGGCGGCGGCGCTGCACGACATTCCCGTGGCGACCCATACGCCGAGCGAGGTCAAGGCCGCGGTGACGGGGTATGGCAACGCCGAGAAGGCGCAGGTGCAGACCATGGTCAAGCGCATTCTTGGTCTCACGGAGGCACCGAAGCCGGCCGATGCGGCGGATTCGCTGGCCATTGCCATTTGCCATGTGTGGCGCGGGACGCTCGGGCTGGGCAATGACTTTTCGGGCGGCGACGTGATGGCGACGACCGCCGCGCAGCGGGCCTGGAAGGAGGCCGAGCGGGCGGCTCGCGCGTCGGGGGCGAAGCCGAAGCGGTATCGGTGACCGCGCGTGCTCCGCGACGTGCTTCGAACATGTGTTCTAATGGGTGGCAGTTACTCGTCAAGGGAGGTCGCGCGTGATCGCGTATCTAGAGGGCACGCCCGTATCGGTGAGCCTCGACCACACGGTGCTGCTCGTGGGCGGCGTCGGCTATCTCGTGAAGGCCACCGCTGGAACGTTGGCGACCCTGCGGGTGGGGGAGCCCGCGGCGCTGCACACGAGCCTCGTGGTGCGCGAAGACTCCTTGACGCTGTTCGGCTTTGTTGGCCCGGACGAGCGCGAAGTGTATGAACTGCTGCAAACCGTGAGCGGTATCGGCCCCAAGGTCGCGCTGGCGGTGCTGAGCGTGCTCACTCCCGACCAGTTTCGAGCGGCCGTGCATGGGGGCGACGCCGCGACCATCACGCGCGTGCCCGGCATCGGGGCAAAGGGTGCCCAGCGGCTGCTGCTCGAATTGAAGGGTAAAGTCGCGCCGCCGGTGGCGGCGACGCCCGAGGAGTACCCAGGAGAATCCGCCGCGGTGAGCGATACGGCCGTTGACTCGGTGGTTGAGGCCCTGATGGGGCTTGGCTGGAACGAGAAGGCGTCGCGTGACGCGGTGGCGAAGTCGGCCGAGGGTGGAATGAACACCTCGGCCCTGCTGCGCGCGGCGCTGCGTCATCTGGGCGGTACGCGATGAGCGGTGACGACGCCGAGGCGAGGGGCGCGGAGCGCGCGATGAGCCCCTCATCGAACGCCATCGAGCGGGCTGCCGAGGCGGCGCTGCGGCCCCGCACGCTGGACGATTTCGTGGGCCAGCACAAGGTGCGCGAGCAATTGTCGCTCGTGCTCGAGGCGGCTAAGGTGCGGGGGCGCCCTCCGGAGCACGTGCTGCTATCGGGCCCCCCGGGTCTCGGCAAGACCACGCTGTCGATGATTATTGCGGCAGAGCTGGGCGCGTCGCTGCGCATCACGAGCGGCCCCGCGATCCAGCACGCCGGTGATCTGGCCTCGGTGCTGACGTCGCTGGAGCCCGGAGACGTGCTGTTTATCGATGAGATTCATCGTCTCGCGCGGCCCGCCGAAGAGATGCTCTACATGGCAATGGAGGACTTCAGGGTTGACGTGGTGGTGGGTAAGGGTGCAGGTGCCGCCGCGATTCCCCTCGAATTGCCGCCCTTCACGACGGTGGGCGCGACCACCCGCGCGGGCTTGCTGCCCGCCCCGCTGCGCGACCGTTTCGGGTTTACCGCGCACCTGGATTTTTACTCTCCCGCCGAGCTGGAGCGGGTGCTGCAGCGTTCGGCAAATAAGCTGGAGATTGCGCTGTCGGCGGACGCCGCTCGCGAAATTTCGCTACGTTCTCGGGGCACGCCCCGCATCGCGAACCGCCTCGTGCGGCGAGTGCGAGACTGGGCGCAGGTGCGCGGTGACGGGCTGATTGATCTCACGGCCGCGCGCGAGGCACTCACCGTGTACGAGGTCGACGAGCGGGGCCTCGATCGCCTCGACCGGGGCGTGCTCAGCGCGCTGTGCACCCTGTTCGGGGGTGGCCCCGTAGGGCTCTCCACGCTGGCCATCGCCGTCGGCGAAGAGCCCGAGACGGTCTCCGAAGTCGCCGAACCGTTCCTCGTGCGCGAGGGGCTCATGGGGCGCACGCCCCGGGGGCGCATCGCGACCCCGGCGGGCTGGCGCCACCTCGGGCTCACGGCCCCACGCTCCGTCATGATGGATTCGGCGCAGTTGGCATTAGACGTTCTCGACGAGACAAACGAGACCGACGTTACCGAAGAGACGAACGCACCGCGCGACTAAACGCGGCGGTTGCGGCGGGCCTGGAATCTGCTGCGCGGGCAGCGGGGTAGAATGGCACCGTTATGCCCGCACGCGCGCGCTGCGGGCCTGCCCGCTGGGCGCCGGCTGCGAGCCACCCAGTGCGGCGCAACTATTCGTCACCGCCACGCGTTGTTGCGGGCAGTGCCGCGATCACCGCTTTGCACTCGCTCCCCACCGACTTGACTTAGGAAGCCCCCATGGATTCGACCATAATGTTCATACTGATTGCCGTCTTGCTGGTCTTCATGATCTTCACGACGCGCAACAACAAGAAGCGCATGGCGGCCGCCGAGGCTCAGCGCAACGCCCTGGCGGAGGGAACGCGCGTGTACACGCACTCCGGCTTCGTTGGCACCATCGTCGAGAAGAACGGCGAAGAGGTCGTGCTGGAGACCGATTCAGGCGCCCAGAGCACCTGGATGTTTAAGGCCATCGCGGGTGAGCGCCCAGCCGCCGACGCCCATGCTGGCGACGTAGCCGACGAGGCCTCCGACGATGACGCGGTACACAACACGGCAACGACCGTGCAGACAGCGCAGCCCGTACAGCCCGAAAGCCCCATTAACCTCGGCAAGCAGGCGGACGCGCAGCCTGGCCCGATCACGCGGCCCGGCGAGTAATCGCTCGGCGCGTTGGTGCAAGCGGAGCCCGGCCTCGGCCGGGCTCCTTGCTTGTCGGTCGCTGAGCCTCCGGGGGACCGTGTGCCCAGGTCGCGTCAGCGCAGAGCGTGAGGCCAATGCGCAATCTTCAGAGAAAACCGATACGCTAACAGAAGGCATCTCGGCTACCCAGAGCTCATACCGCTCTGCATTTTGGGCGGGTCCCGTGGGTGATCGTGGCAGACGGTCGATCCCGTCGCGTTAACGAAAGAGACAAAGTCTTGGCTGGTAATGGCAAGGGGCGCGTAGCGCGACCCCTCATCGGATTGGCAATTCTCGTATTGCTAATGTTTGGCGGCATCGCCGGATCCTGGAAGTGGTCGAACCCGGCCGGTGAATTGTCGCCCAAGTTGGCCCTCGACCTGGAGGGCGGCACCCAGATCATTCTGCGCGCGAGCAGCACCGACGGCCGCGACGTGACGAGCAGTGACCTCGCCGAGGCCATCGCGATCATGAACAATCGCCTCAACGCCACGGGTGTGGGCGAAATTGAGATCACGGCCCAGGGCGGCAATAACATCATCGTCGAGATCCCCGGCGAGGCCGACCCCACGACCCGCGAGTTGGTTGAGCGCACTGCGCTGATGCGGTTCCGCCCCGTGCTGTTTGTGCAGTCCGCCGCGGCGACCGCCAACACCGCGAATCTCGCCACCACTAACCAGACAACCACAGTGCCGGACCCTGCCGCGGTTGACCCCGCGGCGACCGCGCCTGCCGCGGTTGACCCCGCCGCGACCGCGCCTGCCGCTCCGGCGAATGCCCCGCGGGTCGCGCTCACGCAACCCGCGGCCCCCGCAGCCCCCGTGGATGTCACGGACCCCGCGACCCCTGCCGCGACGACCCCTGCCGCGACTCCCGCCGCGACGACCCCCGCCGCCACTCCGGCGGCGACCCCCGCCGCGACGACTTCGGCGGCGACCCCCGCCGCGACGACTTCGGCGGCGACCCCCGCCGCCACGACTTCGGCGGCGACCCCCGCCGCCACCCCGTTCCCCACGATCACGCGAATCACGGCACCCACCCCGGCCCCCGCGTCGACCCCGGCCACCGAGGCCGACGCGGCGCTCGCGGCGCTCGCTCCCGTGGCTACGGGCATTGACGCCTTCGACATCAACTGGACCCTGGGCCAGGACATTCAAACCCAGTTCCGAGCGCTGAACTGCGCCGACCCGACCCGCCTCACGGAGGCCGTCACCGACGACCCGGCGAAGCCCCTGGCATCCTGCGACGCGAGCGGTCAGCTCAAGTACATTCTCGGCCCGGCCGTTGTCGAGGGCTCGCAGCTTGTCTCGGCCGAGGCCGGCCTGCAGACCACGCCGCAGGGCGCAGTCACCAACAACTGGATAGTGAACTTCAAACTCGACGCAGCCGGCACCGAGGCATTCCGTTCGGCCTCCGAGATTCTTACGAACTCGCAGTCGCCCCAGAATCAGTTCGCGGTGGTACTCGACGGCCAAACCATTTCGGCCCCGACCATGCAGAGCACCATCCCCAACGGCGAGGCCTATATCGAAGGCAACTTCAACCAGGCGACCGCCGAAGCACTCGCCAACCAGTTGCAGTTCGGTGCCCTGCCGTTGAAGCTCGACCTGCAGTCAGACCAGAACATCTCCGCGACTCTCGGCAGCGATCAACTGCGTAATGGCCTCATCGCCGGCCTGATCGGCATGGGCCTCGTGGTGGTCTACTCGTTCTTCCAGTACCGTCTGCTCGCCATCGTGACCGTTGCATCTCTGATTATCGCGGCGATCATCACCTACGGCTCCATCACCCTCCTCAGTAACCTGCAGGGCTATCGACTTTCCCTAGCGGGCGTCGCGGGCGTGATCGTGGCCATCGGCTTCACGGCCGACTCCTTCATCGTCTACTTCGAACGCGTACGCGACGAGGTGCGCGATGGCGCCTCCTTGATGCTCGCGGTGGAACGCGGCTGGGCGCGTGCCCGCCGCACCATCCTCGCCTCGGACGCGGTGAACTTCCTCGCCGCCATCGTGCTGTACTTCCTCTCGGTGGGTAGCGTGAAGGGCTTCGCCTTCACCCTGGGCCTGACCACAGTCATCGACCTGGCAGTGGTCATGCTGTTCACCCACCCCATGCTGCAACTGCTGGCGCGCACGCGCTTCTTTGGCGGCGGCCACCCCATGAGCGGCCTCGACCCCGTTCGCCTCGGCGGCTCAGTCAGCCAGTACGCGGGCCGCGGCCGCGTACGCACCAAGGCCGAGCAGCGCGAAATCCTGGCCAAGGCCGAGGAACGCCGCCGCGAGATCGTGGCGGAAGACCCAGAACTCGCGGGCCTCAGCCTCGCCGAGCGCAAGGCTCGATTGCGCGCCAAGGAGGCCGAGGCGTCTGCTGCCACCGAGGCGTCCGGGCCCGACGCGGCCACCGTCACCCTGACCACCGAGAAGGAGGGCAACTGATGCCTAATTTCGCTCAGTTCGGCAACGACCTCTACACCGGTAAGCGCTCGATCAACGTCATCGGCCGCAGCAAGCGCTTCTACGCCGTCTCGGTGGTGCTGCTCATTCTCATGACGATCATCACCGTCGTGCGCGGCGTCAACGTCGGCATCGACTTCGAGGGCGGCTCGGAGTTTCAGGTCTCCAATGTCACAAATGTCAATCAGTCGCTCGCGACCGAGGCCGTTAAGTCCGTGTCGTCGGGAACAGAGCCGCAGGTCACGGTCTTGGGCGGCACCAATGTCCAGGTGCGCACGGGAACGTTGACCGCCGATCAAAACGATCAGGTGCGCGCGGCCCTGGCTTCGGCCTACACGGTCGATGTCGACGACGTAAGTTCGCAGCTCATTGGCCCCTCGTGGGGTCAGGACATCACCGTCAAGGCCCTCCAGGGTCTCGTGATCTTCTTGATTCTCGTCGGCATCGTGATGGCGGTGTACTTCAGAAATCTCAAGACGTCCATCGCCGCGATGGTGGCGCTCCTGCACGACCTCGCCTTTACGGCAGCGGTGTACGGCGCCGTGGGTTTCGAGGTGACGCCCGAGGCGGTGATCGGGTTCCTGACCATTCTTGGTTACTCGCTCTACGACACCGTGGTGGTGTTCGATAAGGTCCGCGAGAACACGCTCAACATCACCGAGCAGCGCTCCTACACATTCGCCGAGTCGGTGAACTACGCGGTGAACCAGACCTTCGTACGCTCGATCAACACCTCCGTGGTGGCGCTCCTGCCCGTCGCGGCGATCCTGTTCATCGGCGCATTCGTGCTGGGCGCGGGCACCCTCAAGGACATCTCGCTCGCCCTCTTTATCGGCATCCTGGTGGGCACTTATTCGTCGGTGTTCATCGCCCCCGGTGTGATCGTTGACCTGCGCAAGCGCGAGCCCGAGATCGCCGCTCACACGCTCAAGGTAGAGAAGTTCCGCGCCGAACAGGCCGAGCGCGAGGTGCTCGGCGATGACGCCCCCGCGAAGCCCCGCATCAATCTGGTACCCGTGCAGGCGGGTTCGGCCCAGCGTTCGCAGCCGCGCCGCCGCCACGGCGGCCGCCCCAGCGGAAAGAAGTGATCGTGTCGAGCGAATCCGCAGAGCACACAGAGACCCTGGTCGCGGACGCCGCGGTGACGGGCCGCCTGCGTCAGGCCGTTCGGTCGGTTCCGGACTTCCCGTCGCCGGGAGTCCTCTTTCGCGATGTGACGCCCATCCTCGCAGATGCGGACCTGCTCAACTACACCTTTCAGGTCTGGCACGACCTGCTGGAAACGCACGGCACCACCTTCGACGTGGTCATGGGATTGGAATCGCGCGGATTCATCTTTGGGGCCCCGCTCGCGCAGCAGTTGGGCGTGGGTTTCGTGCCCGCGCGCAAGCCCGGCAAACTGCCGGACGTGTCCGCTCGCGTCAACTACGACCTCGAGTATGGTGCGTCCGCGCTTGAACTACCGGCGGGCGCAGTGGTGTCAGGTCAACGGGTGCTCATCGTTGATGACGTGCTGGCTACGGGCGGCACGGCCGAGGCGGCCTGCCGATTGGTCGAGCAGGTGGGCGCCGAGGTGGCGGCGGTGACGTTCCTGATCGATGTCACGGCACTGCAAGGCATGCAACGTTTGCGGCAATACGCCACGTCGGTGGTGCTGCAGTACTAGTTGGCGGGGCCGCGGAGCACAGTTGCTGAGAGCGGCATGCGGCTGGTCGTGGTGGCCAAGGTCATGCAGATATACTGAGCGCTAACAATTTGCGCGCACACCACATTTGGGGGTCTCTTTGGCACACTCCGCAGCTCCCGCTGGTGTCCCTCGTCGCCAGGACGCAGCCTCCGCTGACCAGGTCAACGGAGAAGATACCCGTGCGGACGGTGGAATGTCGCGCCCACCCACCCCAGCCTTGATGCCGCCAAAGGCACCCCAGGGCATGTCGCCCGGCGACCAGGCTTTGGACGTGTCGCACGTGGTGTTTTCGGCCAACTCGGCCACCGCGGCGCATGCCGAGGCCGTACAGGCTGCGCACGACCAGGGTGTTTCCCGCAACGCTCCCAAGGGCGCAACCTCCCCGCGTGAGGGCACCCACGCGGTGACCACGGCGACCACCACGGCGCCGGTCGCGGTGGTGGAGGCACCCGCACCCGCACCCGACCTCGAATCGCACCGCGCTGAGCACGAACGCGGGGCCGCGACGGAGCCTGCCAACCCGGACCCCGGAGCGTCCCCCTCGTCATCGCAGGAGGGAGGCGCCCCCAGCGCGCCCCCCGTCAGCCCCGGCCCCGACATACCACGCAGCGTTGCCACGCTGGGTGGCGTCGTCGCGACGCCGAGCGGAGCCGAGACGTCCACGGGCCGCGAGGCGCGCTGGGTGCGGCGCATCCGAGGTCGCCTCTCGCGATTGGGCAGTAGCGCACCGCAGGTCCCGCCCCTGCTGGAGCCCATCATTAGCGTGCTGAAGACACTGCACCCGGGCGAAGACTACGCGGTGCTGCTGCGCGCATTCGATGTCGCGGAGCGTTCGCACCGCGAGCAACGGCGCAAGAACGGCGACCCCTACATCACGCACCCCGTTGCGGTCACGACGATCCTGGCCGAACTGGGGTACCTGCCCGATACGCTCGCGGCCGCATTGCTGCATGACGTCGTCGAAGACACCGAGTACTCCCTCGAGCAGATTGAGCATGACTTCGGCCCGGCCATTGCCCTGCTGGTAGACGGCGTGACCAAGCTCGACAAGGTCAAGTACGGCGACAACGCCCAGGCCGAGACGATTCGCAAGATGATGATTGCGATGAACCAAGACCTTCGGGTGCTGGTCATCAAGCTGGCCGATCGCCTCCACAACGCCCGTACCTGGAAGTACGTTTCGGCGGAGAGTGCCAAGCGCAAGGCCCGGGAGACTCTCGAAATTTATGCGCCCCTCGCGCACCGACTCGGCCTCAACAAGGTCAAATGGGAACTCGAGAACCGCTCTTTTCAGGTGTTGCATCCGGGCCGCTATGACGAGATCGAAAAGCTGGTCGCCGAGAAGACTCCCGAGCGCGAGCGCTATCTCGATCGCGTGCGCGACGAGTTGTCGCGGCTGCTGACGCACGAGAACATGAAGTTCTACATCACGGGGCGACCGAAGCACTTTTACTCCATCTACCAAAAGATGGTGGTGGACGGCAAGAACTTTGACGAGGTCTATGACCTGGTGGGCCTGCGCATTCTGGTCGATACCGTGGCCGATTGCTACCAGGCGATGGGTGTCGTGCACGCGATCTACAACCCCATTCTGGGCCGGTTCAAGGACTACATCTCGGTGCCGAAGTTGTCGATCTATCGGTCGCTGCACACGACCGTGGTGGGCCCCGAGGGTCGCACCATCGAGGTGCAGATTCGCACCCACGAGATGCACCGCGAAGCGGAGTACGGGGTCGCGGCACACTGGCGCTACAAGGCCGACAAGGGCAAGGCTCCACGGGCCTCGAACCCCGAGGAGGGCACGCGGCAGTGGATGCGTGCCCTCATGGAATGGCAGCGCGAAACGGTCGACTCGAACGAGTTCATCGAGAACTTTCGCTATGAAGCGGCGAGCGACGAGATCTACGTGTACACCCCCAAGGGCAAGTGTCTTGCCCTGGTGTCGGGTTCGACCCCCATCGACTTCGCCTATGCGGTACACACCGATGTCGGCCACCGCACGATAGGCGCCAAGGTCAACGGCCGCATTGCACCGTTGGAGACGCGACTCTCGAACGGCGACCAGGTGGAGATTCTCACCTCGAAGTCCGAGGACGCGGGCCCGCGTCAGAGTTGGATGAGCGTGGTCGCGAGTTCGCGGGCGAAGTCCAAGATTCGCCAGTGGTTCTCGAAGGAGCGGCGCGAAGAGTCGATCGAGAAAGGCAAAGATCAGCTGTCGCGCCACATGCGCAAGCAGAGCCTGCCGCTGCGTCGGCTCATGGCGGGAGACTCGCTCAAGCAGATCGCGGGCGACCTGAAGTTTAAGAATCTCGACGACCTGCTCTATGCCATCGGTGAGGGCCATGTCAGCCCCGAGGCCGTCACCAAGCGACTGATCGAATTGCATGGTGGAGTCGATGGGGCCTCGGAGGACCTCGCGGAGGCGACGATTCCCGGGGTCGGCCAGATCACCAAGAAGTTCCGTCGCACGGGTGAGCCGCAGATCAATGTCGAGGGCATCAGCGACATTCTCGTGAAGCTCGCGAAGTGTTGCACTCCCGTGCCGGGGGACCCCATCACGGGTTTCACGACTCGCGGTCAGGGCATCTCGATTCACCACAGTGAATGCAGCAACCTCGCCATCCTGCCCGAGGGGTCGCGCGACCGCCTCGTCAAGGTCTCGTGGGGGCGCAATAGTGACGCCGTCTATGAGGTACAGATTCAGGTGGAGGCCTTGGATCGCCACGGGCTGATGGCAGACATCACGCGCCAGTTGAGCGACCTGCATGTCAACATCCTCTCGGCGAACGTGCTCACCACACGCGACCAGGTGGCCGTTTCGAGGTTCATCTTTGAAATGGCGTCCACGCAGCACTTGCAGCACGTGCTGAGCGCGCTCATGCGCGTCAAGGGCGTCTATGACGTGCACCGCGTGAAGGGCAACAATCGCAAGTTTCAGAGGGAGACCGGGGGCCACTGACGGGCGGCCATAGCCACGGATCGCGTTTGCAGCGTCGCGCCTGCGGTCTCGGCCCAGCGATAACTGCCCGGCCAACCCTTACCCCCTAGAGTTCTCGTCGCTGTTCTCGCCCGTGGAGTCCTGAAATTCCGCGGTGGCGTCGATCAGCCGCTGCATAGCGCGGGCGACGAACTTCTGGCGGGCGAAGCGGCGCAGTTCGCGGGCGATGACGGCGGATTCCCCCAGGCGTTCGTGAAACGCACGCAGGATCAACCCACGGGCCACGTCGGGTTCGCTGTAGCGCAGCAGGTCGCACAGGCTACGCAGGGTGCTCGTGACCAAGAACTCGCCACAGGTAGCGAGGTCCTGCGGCGGCAGCGCGGTTTCGCGGTGGATGACCCCCTGGGGTGGTCGCCATCGTTGCGGCGAGACCACGGTGTGGCGCGGGGGAGTGAGTTCACGCGGCCGACCCAGCCAGATCCAGACGGCGGTCGCGTCCGCGAAGCACCCATTATTGGGAAACCACAGGTCAACGGTGCGAAACAGTCCGTCACTGTGCAGGCAGGGGCCCGTGCTTTCGGTGGTGAGGTCTACCTGGCGGGGGCCCGCCTCGATGCTGCGAGCATGCCTCATGAAGCGCTCGCTGCGTTCACGGGGGCTCAGGGTGAAGAAGTCGTCGCCGAGGAGGCTGGCGTCGTAGTAGCGGGGGTCGACGCCGTCGGGTACCTGTAGCAGCGAGTCTCCGCGCTGCGGGTGGATGGCGGGCGGGGAACACGGGGGCGGGGCTGAGATCGTCATGCGACTAGGGTGCTCTCTGGCCTTAGCGCCCGCAACGACCTCGGGCGGCCTGTGGAAAAGGCGGCGAATGCGCCCGGCCGCGCCCGACGCCTAGAACCCCTCGGGCAGCCTGGGGGTGTACGGCGAGGTCAGGGCCGCACACTCGGCCTCGTCGAGAGTCACCGCGAGCGAGGCTATGGCGTCGTCAAGGTGGGCGGGCTTGGTAGCACCGACGATGGGCGCCGTGATCGCCGACTGTTGGCGCACCCAGGCGAGCGCGATCTGCGCGCGCGAGACCCCACGGGCCTGCGCGATGCGGCCGACCGCCTCGACGATCTCGCGGTTCGAGGCCTCTTCGCGGTGATAGAGGGTCTTGCCGAACTCGTCGGTGGCAGTGCGGTCCGTCGCTGCGTCCCAGTCGCGCGTGACGCGGCCGCGGGCGAGCGGGCTCCACGGGATCACGCCAACGCCCTGGTCTCGACAGAGGGGGTGCATTTCGCGCTCCTCCTCACGCTGCAGCAAGTTGTACTGGTCCTGCATCGAGACGAAGCGCGTCCAGCCCTCTCGCTCGGCGACGTGCTGTGCCTTCGCGAATTGCCAGGCCCACATCGAGGACGCCCCGATGTAGCGTGCCTTGCCGGCTCGCACCACGTCGTTCAGCGCCTCCATGGTCTCCTCAATCGGTGTGTTCGGGTCCCACCGATGAATCTGATACAGGTCTACGTAGTCGGTGTCGAGCCGCCGCAGGCTCGCATCAATGGCGTTCAAGATGTGTACTCGGGAGAGCCCGGCCTGATTCGCGGTGGGGCCCATGCGGCCATTGACCTTCGTGGCGATGACCACCTCCTCACGTTGCGCGATCTGCCGGAGAGCCCGACCCAGGTATTCCTCGCTCGTGCCGTCGGAATATACGTCCGCGGTGTCGAAGGTGTTGATGCCCGCGTCGAACGCTTGGCGCACGAACCGCGCGCCCTCCGCTTCGGGCAGGGTCCACGCGTGCGAGCCGCGGGCCGAGTCGCCGTAACTCATGCAGCCGAGAATGACGCGCGAGACGTGCAGCCCCGAGGTGCCAAGACGAACGTATTCCATGGAGTCTCCCGAATGTTGAGGGCGTTACGCGCTGACGTGCGCGGCCAGTTGCTGAAGTCGCTTTTCGATGTCTTTGCCCATGATCTTTTGCAGCACGCCCGTCTTGGTCATGGCTTTCGTCATGAAGCCCTCGCTGTCTCCGGTGATGGTCCAGGAGACGAGCGCGCCGGTGGGAGTGGACTCGAAGGTGAATCGATTCAGATTCGTGCTCTCAAACGGTCGCAGATAGTGCAGTCGAATCTCGATGGAGCCCGCCGACTCCTCGCTCGGTGGCGTGCTGCTAAGCATTTCGAGGTGGGCGGCGCCCGCCTTCTTGCCCTCCCAGTGGATCTGCGACCCCGCGCCCGACTCGGGGCCCTCGTAGCGCTTGCTCACGCTGGGGTCGACGGCCTCCCACGGCGACCAGTGGTCCCAGTTCTTGAACGCGTTGACGGCCTCGAAGGCCGCCTCGGCGCTCGCGGGGATCGTGCGGCTTCGGACTACCTCGTATGAACTCATGGGACACAGTATAGGTGTCATCGCGGTGGCCGTCGGCGAGTTCCGGTGCGGGTGGCAGGCCTGTGCGGCGAATGGGTGGGGCGGCGAATGGGTGGGGCGGCGAATGGGTGGGGCGGTGGCTGAGGTTGGGCTGATGCGAGGCTGCGGCGTTGGGGACGCGCGGGTGGCCGGCTTGCCGATATTGCATCGTTTCAAGGATGGTGCGAGTACACTGGACGGGAAAACGCTTTCCAGCGCGATTCTGCGGCTGCCTGTGCCCGTCTGTGCCCGTCAGTGCCATTCAGTGCCATTCAGTGCCCGTCAGTGCCATTCAGTGCCCGTCAGGATCGCTCCGCAGCCGCTTGCTCCACCCGGTGCGCTCCCTGCGGCGCACACCGGGTGACCACCACCCTCCCCACGATGACGTAAGAGGTTCCCATGACTAGACGACCACACCCTGTTCACCCGCGATCCCTGCGTGCCGCGCTCGGCGCGGCCGCGACCGTGACCCTGTTCGCGGCCACCCTTTCAGCGGTGCCCGCCCCGGCCCACGCGACCACCGCGGCGTCCGCACTTAACCCCCCGAACAGCGCATACGCCCTGAACCCCGTGAACGCAGCCAACCCGGCAGCGCCCCAACTCGAGGCGCTGGACCGAGGGCTGGTCGCGGCCCGCTCCGGCGACGGGGTCTACCTGAGCTGGCGCCTGCTCGCCGAAGAGACATTCGGAGCGGGCGACACGGGCATGCTCGGCGTCGACTTCGCGGTTTACCGCGACGGCCGCCGCATAGCCACCGTCACCGACAGCACCAACTACCTCGACGCCACCCCCGGGGCGCGCTACCAGGTGGCCCCCGTGCGCTACGGAATCGAAGGCGCCCGCAGCGCGGTCGCCACCCCGCAGGCGGATAACTTTGTGAGTATTCCCCTGCAGAAGCCCGCACCTGGCGTGACCCCGGCAGGCGAGGCCTACGATTACTCGGCCAACGACCTGTCGGTGGGTGACCTCGACGGCGACGGGGACTATGAATACCTGGTGAAGTGGTACCCCTCCAACGCCAAGGACAACTCTCAAAAGGGCTACACCGGCAACACCTACATCGACGCGTACCAAACCGATGGCACCCTGCTCTACCGCATTGACCTCGGGGTGAACATCCGCTCGGGGGCGCACTACACGCAGTTCATGGTGTACGACTTCGACGGAGATGGCAGGTCGGAGATCATGCTGAAGACCGCTCCCGGCACCCAAACCATCGCGGCGGGGGTCACCACGGGCATCACGCTGCCCGCGGCAGATATCGCCGCCGGCGTCACCGCTGCGGACGACTACCGCTGGTCAAGCGCCGACTACTACGAGCATCTGGTGACCGTGTTCGCTGGGTGGAGCGAGCGGCCCGAGGTGGCCTCGGGGCAATGGCCCGCCACTGTGGAGCAGGCGCTGGGCGTTCCGGTAACGCACGGGTATCCGCTCAGCGACTCCTCCGCGCGCGAGCTGGTCGACTACTTCATGGACGTTTACGCGCCCTCGCGCAGCGCGAACAATACGTTGCGCGATTTCGAGGGGTTCGTGCAGGAGGGGCCCGAATACCTCACGGTGTTCGACGGCGCGACGGGCTCCGAACTTGCAACGCAGCCCTTCGCGCCGGCGCGGGGGGACGATGGCCTGCTGTGGGGCGACTATGCCATGCCCCGCATTGAGCCAGGTAACCGCAACGACCGCTTTCTCTCCGGAGTTGCCTACCTCGATGGCCAGCACGCCTCGGCCGTGTTCGCCCGCGGCTACTACACCCGCTCAACCATCGGAACCTACGACTGGGACGGCACGCACCTGACCCAGCGCTGGTTCGTCGACAGCGGTCACGTACCGCTCAGCAACCCCTTCAACGACTCACCCCACGGGCGCGATGGCACTGATCCCGAATTCGCGACGCTGACCACGCAGGGATTCCACTCGCTTTCGGCCGCCGACGTGGACGGAGACGGCAAGCAGGAGGTCGTGTACGGCTCGGCGACGATCGACGACGATGGCAGCCTGCTCTACAGCTCCTTCGACACCCTGCCCGAGGGCAGCGCCGATCCAGGAGCTAGCGCTCGCCTCGGCCACGGTGATGCCATGCACGTCACCGACATTGTGCCCGGTAATCCCGGGCTCGAAATCTTCACGGTGCACGAGGGCGCCGCGAATGCCCCCTACGGATGGGCGCTGCGCGACGCCGCAAGTGGCGAAGTACTGGCGGGCACATACTCGGGCAGAGATACGGGCCGCGGCATGGTAGGCGACATCGACCCTGCCCTGCCCGGACTCGAGTATTGGGCGTCGATGCCCCCCGGCTCCGGCACCCCGGCCGAGGGCGCGGGCACCAATCAATCCATTCACTGGGCCGCCGACATGACCACGCAGTTGGTCAGCGGCAGCGGAGACCAAGATGTGAGCCTGCTCGACGGCGACAACACTGTGGTCTTTACGGCACCGGGCACGCGCTCGAACAACGGCACCAAGGGTAATGCTGGCCTCGTGGCCGACGTGTTCGGTGACTGGCGCGAAGAGCTGCTCGTGCGCACCGCTGACAGCAGCGCCATACGCGTGTACTTCTCGACCGAGGTGACCGACCGCAAACTCACGACCCTCATGCACGATCCGCAGTACCGGGCCGAGGTGGCGCGGCAAAACACGGCGTACAACCAGCCCAGTTATACCGAGTATCGACTCGCCTCCGACATCGACTACGCCGACGTGCCTGTGTTCACGAGGCTCACCGTGCCCACCGCGCCGCGCGTCGTGGACCGGCCCGGCAAGGGCCGCGACGGGTTTGAGATCGCGGACGCCCCGGGAGTCACCTATTACGCGAACGGCACCCTGCTGAGCCCTGGGTTCCATCGCAATATCGGCGCGGTGACGGTCACGGCGGTTCCCGAGGTGGGGTATCGATTCGCGGCGGACGCTACGGCGACCTGGCGAGTGACCGCCACGGCGCCCTGACCTGGGTCTAAGCTCCCAGCGGCACCAGACTCGCGTAGCGGGCGGCGCCCTCCCGATACGCGGGCACGGTCGCCAGGTGATCGCGCTCGGCCATCGCAGCCACCCACGCTGCGAGGTCGGGCGCCACGCCACGCACGAAGCGGTGCATCTCAGACTCGCTCAATTGCAAGACCCGCTTGCAAAGGCGTGAGTTCGGCTCGAAATGGGGCGCGCGCGTGACCGCGATCAGCGCGTCGAGGGAGCGCACCGCCGCGGAGTTGAGCTCGGCCTCCAGTTCGGGGTGCTCACGCGCGGCAAACGCATCGATCACATACCCGTGGAGCACGTGAGGGGCACCTGCCTCGCGCAGTACGGCATCCATGACCGACTCGTGCACCCCGCTCACTCGCACATCGTCGACCGCCACCACGAGAGCGTCGGTGGGGTCAAAATCGGCGGGGACGCGCAGGGCCTCCTTGGGCAGGGCACGGTACCGTTCCGCCTGGCTGAGGGTCGCATAGTCCCCGTTCGTCACGTTACTGCGCTCCACCTTGAACGATTCGACGTGCGCGTGAGGCAGCAACTCGCCGAGCCTGCGGCACAGGGGCGGCACCAGAAACGCCGCAGCCGGCGGGGCTGCATGGTAGCCCGAGGCGGTCACGAGCACGCGGGCCGAGGCTGGCAGGGAGGGCGCAATGGCGTCCGCCAAATACCGACCATAGTGCCCCGCCACCGCGGTGTCGCCGTACTTGAAGCGGCTATATTCGGCGAGGTTTACGACTCCCGTGGGCGGCACGAGGCGCAGGGGGTCGAGTTCAATCGTGGCGAGGCTCAGTGCGGCAGCTTTAGGCATCCCGTCGTTCCACTTCGCGAGTCAGGGCCTCGATCGCCGTAGCGTAGGCCGCAGTGACACCGCGCCCACTGCCGCGGGCGCCGTCCACGATGGCGCGTAGCAGGTCGGTGGGCACCTGCGGCAACGCTGAGGCAAATTCGTCGCTCTGCGCGAGGAAGTTCTTCAGCCAGCGAATCGTCAGCACGAAGTCGCCGCGGTCGATCCAGGGCAGCATGTCTACCGCGCGAGTGATCAGCGCGTGATTGAGCTCGGCCTCAACGGTGGGTTCGGCGCGCAGGGCGGCGTCGACCTCCACCAGGCACGCGCCGATCACACGGGTCGGCTCGCCGGCAGCGAGAACGCAGTCGATTGCCGTGCGCTCGGCGTGGCCCGTGATGCGCGCGTCGTCGACCAGCACCACGGCGTGACCGGTGACGTCTTCCGCGAGGGTGAAGGTGAGGCTCTGCAGGGAGGCGGAGCGCTCGTCCGCGGTGGCGGAGGCATAGTCGAGGGCCACGACATCAGATTTGGCGATTCGCACGAGGTGCGCAGCTGGTAGTGCGGGGTCTATCGCGCGGCGGGCCGCATTCACAGTGTGAGCGGCGTATTCGGCCAGGTAATAGCAGGCGGGCGGAACCCGCAGGTAGGCGACGGGGAACAGGGGAGCGGCGGGGTCGGTGCGGAGAGCCGGAGCCTTATCGAGGAGCGCGGCACCGAGGGCCGCCCCGCGCGCCGCTAGTTCGGAGCGCGCGCCATACTTCATCGCGGAGTACCCGGTCACGTCGAACTTTTCGCCGCGAGACGTGCGCAGGGAGCCGTCGGCGCTGGAGCGATGGAGTCGATCGAGCGCGAACAGGGTCGATGTCGCGGTGTGCCGGGGCATGGGTCTCCTGGTGTGAAGGCGTCCCCTCAGACTAGCGGGCGGGGCGCGCCCGCACCATGACGACATCGCACACGGGTGGTGATAGGTCTGCCCATGCGACGCGCATTACGTTGCTGCGGCGAGTAGATCTGCGATGAGGCGAGTGGTGGTGACCTCGCCGTTCACGAGCCGAGCCTGGAGTCCAGCGGCGCGGGCGCCGTCGACGTCCGCGCGAGGATTATCACCCACGTGCAGCACGCTGGCCGGGGCGGGATCACCCAGGGCGCGCAAGGCCGCGTCGAATATGGGTCGGTGCGGCTTAGGCACCCCCACCTCATTCGAAAACACGTACCCGCTGAATACCTCGGCGAATCCGGCGAGGTCAAGCAGGTCGCGCATGAGGTCGCCGGGCAGCATGCCGGTGTTGCTCGTGACGATCACGGGCATCGCGGACGCGAGGTTCCGCAGTGCCTCGGGCAACCCCGGTTCGAGGGGTAGTGGGGGGTGGGCTCGGGCGAGGCTGGCCTGCCGCGTGAGCAGGTCGGTCTGCACCTCGGATTCGTCGAGGGCCGCGGGCGAGATGCCCACGGCCTCGAGGGTGCGACGTACCCGCGGGATCAGGCCGAAGTCGATGCCCGTTGCGATACTCTCGTCGTCGACGAGCGAGTCGATCTTGCGCAGGGTCGTGTCGAACTGCTGTTCGTCGACGCTGGGCGCTAACTCCGCGCGCAGCATGGCATTGCGGGTGCGCTTAAACTGCGGATCGCTGCGGATCAGCGTGAGCCAAATGTCGAAGCTGACGGCCTGAATTTGCACGTCAGAGGGCTGGAAGGCTCGGAACCATCTCCATCGGTACGCGCGCAAAGGCGGGCTGACCGATGGCGGTGAAGGTCCAGCCGCTCGGCGTGCGCTTGAGGCCGGCCATGATGAGGCCCGTGTGGTCACCCTGCTCGGTCAGCATGAAGCGAGCAATTTCGGTTTCGCGGCCTGAGCAGTCGAGCACGCGCACGAAGGCGTTCTGTACCTGGCTGAAGTTCTGCCCGCGGAACGAGGAGACCACAAAATACATGTGGGTCACCGAGGCCTCGACTCGCGTCAGGTCGACCAGAATAGACTCGTCGTCGCCGTCGCCCGCACCCGTGAGGTTGTCGCCCGTATGACGGATCGATCCGTCGCGCGAATTGAGGTTACCGAAGTAGATGACTTCGGCTTCGCCCGTGTTGCGCATGAGAATCGCGGAGGCGTCCAGGTCGATGTCTCCGCCGCCACCGGTGAGCGCGGCGAGGAAGCCCTTCTTCTTGACGGCGTCCCAGCCGAGGCCCATGCGCACCGCACTGAGCGCGCTGCCATCGGACTTCGCGAGGTTGATGGTGGAGTTCTTTTGAAGGTTAATGCTCATGAGATGTCCTTTTCTGGAGTGATGAGTGGGGTACCCGCGCGCCCCCGGGGTTCGTGGGCCGTGGAGTCGTGGGCCATGAGGGTCGTGTGCTCCGCTTCGGCGAGGGCCGCCGCGGCGTCCCGTGTATTAGCGGTGCGTGAGGAGAGGAATGCGGCCGTAATGAACAGGATGCCGACCAGACCGATCACGACATCGGGAATCTCCCACCGCAGGGTGATGAGCAGAAGCACCGCCAGGGAGCCAATGGCCCAGTGGGCACCGTGTTCGAGGTATCGGTACTCGTTAAGCGTGCCCTGCCGCACGAGGTACACGGTCATGGAGCGCACATACAGGGCGCCGACGCCGAGACCGAGCGCGATGATGATCGGGTCAGTCGTGATCGCAAACGCGCCGATCACACCGTCGAATGAGAAGGTCGCGTCGAGAACTTCGAGGAAGAAAAACAACGACAGGGCGGCGCGACCGTGCAGCACTAGCGCCTTACCGGCGGAGGCGGTGCGTTCGAACTGCTCGTTCTTGGCCTCCTCGCGTTTCTCCATGACACTCGCGAGGCCGTTGACGGCCAGGTACGTGATGATGCCGAGCAGGCCCGACATCAAGACGGTGTCGCGGTGGCCTTCTTCGACAAAGACCTCCGAGGCCACGAGCAGCATGATGCCCGCGACGATGACCGACATTTGATCGAGGTGGCCCACTCGCGCGAGGGGCACCTCTATCCATTTCAGCCAGGCGATGTCGCGTTCGGTATCGAACACGAAATCGAGGAACAGCAGCAGCAGGAACATGCCGCCGAAGGCGGCGATGGCGGGGTGGGCCTCGTGCAGGATGTAGCCGTAGGTTCCGGGTACGTTCGCGTCACCCTTCTCCATCGCGAGGTGCAGGGCTTCGACCGGGTTGACTTGGCCGGAGACGCATACGATCACGAAGGGGAAGATGAGGCGCATGCCGAATACGGCAATCAAGATGCCTACGGTGAGGAACATCTTCTGCCAGAACGGGCTGAGGCGCTCGAGATACTTGGCGTTCACCGCGGCATTGTCGAACGAAAACACGATTTCGACGACGATGAGGATCGCGGTGAGCGCGAGCGCAGCCCAACTGCCGTACCAAAAGGCCGCCACGAGCGCGAGCGCCGTGATGGCAAAGTCGATACGGAAGTGTTTGATGAGGCCCATGGATTAGCCGGCCATGAGGCCGAAATCGCTGATGACGCCCGCGAGTCCGGAGGTGTAGCCCTGCTCGATGGCGCGGAAGCTCCAGCCGTCGCCCTTGCGGTACAACTCGCCGAAGATGAGAGCGGTTTCCATGGAGGCGTCCTCGCTGAGGTCGAAGCGCACCCACTTGTCTTGATTGTGCGGGTCGTCGGCGTCGAAGACGCGAATGTAGGCGTCGGAGACCTGGCCGAAGTTTTGGCGACGTGCATCCGCCTGGTCGATCGAAACGATCGCGACAATCTTGTCGACGTCGGCGCTCACCTGGTTCAGGTGCACCATGATCTGCTCGTCGTCGCCGTCGCCTTCGCCCGTGCGGTTGTCGCCGAGGTGTTCGACGGAGCCGTTGTCGCCGCGCGTGTTGTTGTAGAACACGAAGTCGGCGTCGGAACGCGCTTTGGCGCCCACGCCGCAGATGACGACCGAGGCGTCGAGGTCAAAGGGTGCGCCGTCTGTGGTGCGGGCGTTCCAGCCCAACCCGACGACGGCGTTGAGCATTCCGGGAGCGGCCTTCTCGAGAGAGATGTTGCCGCCCTTGGAGAGGTTAACCACCATGGTTGTGTCCTTTCGGTGTTAGTGGATTCTAGACAATCGGGGTGTCGGAGTCTGCCCACATGTACGAGTAACCGTACGTCTCCAGCAGCGGCCGCAGCGCCGGTGGGCGATAATTCATCTCGGGGCGTACAACGAGGGCGCCTTCGACAACATGGAGCGACATGGTAGGCCCGGCCACGTGGCTGTTGGGTGCGCGTTGACCCGGGGGATACGGGGGCTCCATGCCGTCCAGCGGCCAGTTTATCTGCATACCGAGGGTGGTCTCGAGGGTGAAAATACCTACGGTGGGCTGCGGGAGCCGCAGGTAGATCATGGCGCGGCGCAGGTCGCGCACGCGCCGCAGGTTGAGCACCACGCCGTTCTGCGTGGCAAAGAAAATGGGGTCGGTGAGCGAGTGGCGACCCGACGAGCCGTTCTGTTCGATCACGTCCGGTAGGCCCGTCGAATCTTCGTAGGCCACTCCGACGGTCGCCGGTACGGGGCCGCGGTAGGTGATGATCAGCCCGCCAATGCCCGCGTGAACCCGGTCGATCATGATGACGGGGCGGCCGTTGGCCGCCGTGGGGTCAAGCATGAGGGGCGCGCCCCGCTCGACGAGTGGTACGGGAGGCAGTATCGGCAGGGGCCTGCGGCGGGGCGCCTGCGCGGCTGGGGTGGCGGCGAGCGGCTGGCCGGGCTGCGGCGAGCGAATGGGGCCGGACGCCGCCGGGCTGGCTGGCTGGGGCGGCACGGGTTGTGGGGGTGGCGCGGGTTCGAACGACAGGCGGGTTTGGGGCCCGGCTGGTGTCGTGGGCGCGGGTTCGGAGGCGAATACCAGGGAGGTCGACGTGTCGGCCGCCGCGGGGGCGGGTGCGTCGAACGAGAGCGAACCGGGCTGGATCGCGGGCTGTGCGGGCTGCGCGGGTGCCGGGGTGGGGGTCGGGGCTGGTGCAGGAGCGTCGAACGACAGCGAACCGGGCTGAACCGCGGGCGGTGCAGGCGCAGGCGCTGGGGCGGGGGCCGGGGCTGGTGCAGGAGCGTCGAACGACAGCGAACCGGGCTGAACCGCGGGCGCTGGGGCGGGGGCCGGGGCTGGCGCGGGTGCGTCAAACGACAGCGAATCGGGCTGGACAGCGGGCTGCGCTGGCGCAGGGGCCGGGGCTGGTGCGGGTGCGTCGAACGACAGCGAACCGGGCTGGCTGGCAGGTTGCGCGGGGGCTGGCGCGGCGGAGGCCTGGGCCGCCACGGGGGCGGGAGGCGAACCTGCCGAGGAGGACGGGCGCGTCCGCTCAAAATTAATGCGATACCCCGGGTCGGGGGCGCTGGCCGGTGCCGCCGACCGTGGTGGCGGCGTGCGGCGGCGCAAGAAGGGCAGGTCGGTGCGAGGCTCAGCGCGGTCAGGCGAAATGGTCACAGGGGCACACCGTAATCTTGCGCGAGCTTAGTCAGACCCTCAGCGTAGCCCTGGCCCGTGACCCTAAACCTCCACTCGCCCTTGTAGCGATACAGGCGGCCCAGCACCGAAGCGGTCTCGGTTTGAAAGTAGGGGGCGAGGTCTTCGGTGCGCACAATCTCGCCGTTACCCTGGGCGTTCAGGAGTCGCATGCGGCACGAACGCAGCTGCTTCAGGGTGCGCCGCACGCCCCCCGAATCGTTCACGTACAGCACGAACTCGATGCTCTCGATGTGCGGCGGCACGACGTTGAGGTCAACCTCGATCTGCTCGTCATCGTTGCCGAAGGTCTGCTCGCGTACCTCGGTAGAGAGGTCGGCCGAGACCATCTGATTGAAGAACACGAAGTGCTGGGCGTCCGGTGCGCGCCGGTCCGCATCGCACAGCAGGGCCGCGAACGTGAGGCTCGAACGCAGGGCGTCGTCCTTGGTTTCGCAATCGACGCCAACGACGACAGTTTCGAGGCCCGCGACCTCGCGGGAGAGTGCGACATTGGCGCCGCGGACGATGGGTTGAGGCGTCATCAGAATCGAAGATCCGTTTCGTGAAAGCGGGTTTCCATGAACTGCTGGTGCGAGCGCAGCGCCCGCGTGTCATTCTCTTGGGCCGAGCGCACGATCTGCTGCGTGCGATCCAACATGAGGTGCAACTGTTCAATGAGCGAACGGCGGAACTCTTCGTTGGGGCCGCCCGTGACCGAGCGCGCATACGTCGACAGCGTGTTCGGCAGATAATCCGTGAGAATGCCGCGGAACAGGACCTTCGAATCGATGTCGATGGTCTCGCCGAACTGCTGCTCGCGGCGTGCCACGATGAGGATCGCATCGGTGATCAAGCGCGACAGCACGGCGGCGTCGGTGGGGATCTTGCCGCCATAGCGATTGATCTTGAGCACCATTTCGAACACGAGTTGAATGATGTCGTCGCGGATGATCTGCGCACCCGGTGGCGGCGCGCCGAATTGCTGCGCGCCGTTTTGTAGGGGCACCGGGCCGCTGGGGCCTTGCTGCCGCATGCGATCAAACCAACTCATGACGCCACGAGATTCTTTCGTCGAGGGCCCGCCGCGCGGAGGGCCACGGGCTCGCTAGGACTGACCGCGGTTGGAGCGTTCGAGGTACGTCTGTGCCGACGCGACCTGAGTTTCGAGCGCGCCAATCGTCTGCTTGATCGAGTCGTTGGCCTTGATGCGGTAGGTGTCGACCGCGTCGAGGGCTTCGAACACGTTCTGGAACGCCGACTTCAACTTTTCGACGTCGACGCTGGCCTGAGATGCCTGCTGATTGATCTGCGAACCCTGCTGCTTCAGCTGCTCGGAGGTCTTCAAGATCATGTCGGACGTCGCGGCGTTCACGGCATTGATTTGGTTCAGCACGATTTGCTGCTGGCTGAGGGCCTGCGACACGATGACGGCCGTGCGCAGCGCGGAGAGGGTCGTGGTGCGGGCGCGGTCGACACCCTTGATGAGCTCGGTGTTGTTCTTCTGCACCACGTCGAGGGCCAGGTAGCCCTGCACGTTGACCGCCATCTGCGTCATGATGTCTTGATGGCGCTGGTTGGCGGCAAACAAGACGTCTGCGCGCAGGCCCGTGGCCTCCTCGGTCTGCCCCATGGCCTCCAACTCGTTGGCCTTGTTCTCGACGGCGCGACCGATCTCTTCGGCCAAGATCTTGTACTGGCCGAGCTTGCCCATCGCCTCCCACATGTCTTTGCGTACGACGTCGATCTCGGCATTATCTTTGCGCAACTCGTCTTGACCCGATGCCAAAGAAGCGGTGATGGCGTCGAGTTGGCTCTGCGCCGACTGATACTTGGCGAAGTAGTCTTCGATCTTGTTGCGCACGCCGCCCGGAAGGAACTTCAGCAGCTTCTTACCGCCCGTGAGATCGGCGCGGTTGGGGTCGAGCTCGGTCACCGTGCGCCGCAGTTCTGAGAGCGTGTTCGAGACGCGCGTTTGCGCGGTGTCGCCCTGATTGCGGACCGCTGGCCTTTGCAGCATGCGGTTTGACGCCGACGACGACTGATTGATTTCGGTCGTGCCGATGGCGGTCACTTCGGCGACCTTCGCGCGGAACGCGGGGGAGTTGAACTCGTTCTTGAGGAGTTCGCTGACCCAACTCTGCGCCATGGCGGTGGCCTGGGACTGCTTCTCGGTTGGTACCACCTGATTCGTCACCGAGTCTGCCTGCTGGGTGGTCACGGCGACCACGGGCGTGGGCGGCGTGAGCACGATCTCGGCGCTTTGCGGTGCCGTGGCCCCCGAGTTGGTGGCCGGGTTCGGCTGCGCGTCAAAGTTCAGGCTGCTCATCTAGTGCTCCTCGTGTCATGAAACTTCACTCGCTCGACCCGGTACGCTCCTGCGCATGCAAAACTAAAGGTCTGGCTTCGGATGGTTCAAATCCCCTGCATACAAAACTACCGGTTGTGTTCTTCTCGCGCCGCCTATACCTCACGAAATCTGGTTTTGTACGCCCATGGCGAGATGCCGGGCAGAACTGCCGAACGGGGAACTTTTCTCGTGCGGCGGGTGAGCCGCGAGTTCAGGCCGGGTTCGCGGCGGGCTTGACCGCGAGCACCGGCACGGGTGAGTCGAGCAGAATGCTCTGACTCAGGCTGCCCAGCAGCGCCTTTCCCACCGGGGTGCGTCGCCGCATCCCAATCACCACCCGCGAGATGTTGGGGTCCGCGTGGATCTCGTCGAGGACCGCGTTCGCCGGGTCGCGGTCGGACTTGCCGTGCCGCTCGATGATGCGTTCGACAAGCCCGCCCGGCAGATCAATGGGCAGCGTCGCGGAGTCGAAGGGCTCGATGTCGAGGTTAACGATGATGGCGGAGGTGCCCAGGCCTTGGGCCTCGGCGAGGCCGGCCGCAAGGGCCGCCCTGCCCTCGGCTCGGTGTGTCACTGCTATCAAGATGGTCATGATTCTCCTTGTTGCGGGTTACCAAGTGGTCTAGCGAGCGTTGGACGCTCCGGGGGCGGCGAAACCCAGTCGGGCCTCGTCTTCGAATTCCTCCAGGGTCTTGCCACGGGTCTCGGGCAGCATGCGGTAGAGGGTCACTATGGCAACGAGTCCAAAGGCCACGAAGACGAAGAACGTCAGCGCGATACCTGCGGCGGCAATAAGTGGGGGGAACGCGAAGGCGACCACGGCGTTTGCGATCCAGAGGGTGAACACGGCCACGCCCATGGCGAAGCTGCGAATTTTGAGCGGGAAGATTTCGGAGAGCATGAGCCACGCGAGTGGTCCGATCGCGCCCTGCATGGAGAGCACGAAGCAGAGCACAAACACGAGGATCAGCCACATCTTGAGGTCCCCGTCGGGCAGAAGCATGGCAGTCAGGGCTATGAGCAGGTGAAACGTGGTGGTCAGCACGAAACCTGCGATGAGCATGGTGCGACGATTGAGGCGGTTAATCAGTCGCATACTGATCAGCACGCCCAGGACGCTCACGAGGCCGTTGAGGGTGTTGAAGACGATGGCCGCGTCAGCCGCGAAGCCAGCGTTTCTCAGTAGTTCGGAGCCGTAGTACATGACGGCGTTGATTCCCGAGAGCTGCGAGAATACGCCAATGAGGGCGCCGATGATGATCAGGCGGCGAATCCACGGCACGGCCAGGTCAGCCCAGCCTCCGGTCTTCATGGCGGCCTCTTCGTCGGCGAGGTGCTGCACCTCGTCCATTTCGGCCCGGGCGCGGGCGCTGTCGCGCACCTGCAGCAGTACCGCATGAGCCGCTTCGGGGCGACCCTGACTGATCAGCCACCGGGGGCTCTCGGGCAGGAACACCATGCCCACGAGCAAAGCGATGGCTGGCAGCACCGCGACGAGCAGCATGAAGCGCCAGATGCTGTCGACGTGGCTAAAGAAGTGATAGAGCACTGCGTTGATGACGAAGGCCGCGAACTGACCGCTCACGATCATCATTTCGTTGCGGGTGACGAGGGAGCCGCGCTTTTCGTAGGGCGAGATTTCGGCAAGGTAGACGGGCACGGTGGCCGACGCACCGCCGACTGCGAGCCCGAGGATGAAGCGGCCGACCGCGAGCACTTGCCACGTGGGGGAGAGCGTGCACAGGAGCGTGCCCACGATGAATACTCCCGCCAGCAGGAGGATATTGTGGCGGCGACCGTAGCGATCCGCGAGTCGACCGCCGATGACGGCTCCGAGTGCGGCGCCGAAGATCAGGATCGAGACGACGAAGCCCTCGATGGTGGCGCTGATCTGCAATTCGCGCCGCAGCGGTTCGAGTGCGCCGTTGATGACGCCCGTGTCGTAACCAAAGAGGAGCCCGCCGAAGGTCGCGACGTAGGAGATGATGCCGAGTCGCTTCGAGTGCGGGCCACGGCTGAGTGGCGGTAGGGGTGTGTGAGGTTCGATGGAGGAGTGAGACATGCATGCTCCTTTGCATGAAAGCGCTTCTAGAGCGCTCTAGAGTTTGACTAGACAACAGTAAATGCCGGGCTCGCCGATTGCAAGGGTTTGTTCGGACAAAGTTTCCCCGGGGATGCTAGCCCGCGTGGACGCTTCGCGATTGTGCGCGAGGCGGCGGTGCCGGTTGGTCGACCGCTTACCGTGCCGGGGGCGCGGTGGTCGCGCGCACCGCGAGGCGCGGGGTCAGGATGGTGCGCAATGGAGGTGCGGACCGGTCGTCGAGCCGCGCCAGGGCGGCCTGGGCTGCCAACTGCCCGATCTCGCGTCCCCGAATCGCCACCGTCGTGAGGGCGGTGCCAGGCGCCCGACTCGGCGAGCTGTCGTCGTAACCCACGATCGACAGCTCTTCGGGCACGGCGACGCCCCGGTCTGCGGCGGCGTCGAGGGCCCCAAAGGCGGCCTGGTCGTTGTGGGCGATGATCGCGGTCGGGGGAGTCGCGGTAGCAAGGAGCGCGGTGGTGTCGCGGGCGGCGATGTCGCGCGAATACGCGGAGGGGGCGACGAGTGGCGGCAACCCCGCGGCCCGCATGGCGAAGTGGTAGCCGGCGAGTCGGAGTCCATAGCCATCGGAAGGCGGATTGGCGAGAAAGGCGATGCGGGAGTGGCCGAGGTCGATCAGGTGCTGCGTGGCAAGGCGCGCGCCTTCGTGGTCGTCGGCCGAGACCGAGTCGAGACCGTCGATCACTCGGGAGGCGCAGATGAGTGGGGTTGCGGCGGCGATCTCGTGCGCGGCCGCGTCCGAAAGTAGCAACCCGGCGGCGATGATGGCCGTCACGCGCGACTGCTGCAGGGTGTGCAGCGCGCTGAGGTCGAGGCTGCCGTCGATGGTGCCGACCGAGAGCACGAGATGGTGGCCGGTGCTGTCAAGCGTTTCGCGGATGCCATCGAACATGTCGGCGAACACATCGTTGTGCAGGTCGAGCAGGTGCACGCCCAGGGTCTTGCCGCCCTTGCTGGCGAGGGCCGCCGCTATCCGATTGTGCCGATAGCCGAGGTCGGAGCCCGTCTTCAGGATTCTCTCGCGGCTGGCGGTCGAGACTCCGGGAGCATTGCGATAGGCAAGTGAAACGAGCGCCCGGGAGACGCCGGCGGCCTTCGCGACGTCCTCCATGGTCACGTGCGACATGGGACCCCTTGCTGGTGGATATGCCCTCACTATAGCTGTTGACAGGCAAACTAGAGCGCTCTAGTCTTTGAGCACCAGCCACTTCACACGTAGGAGCACCATGACTCAGGCAAGTCGCCCCACCCTTAAAATCGCCGTTATCGGAGCCGGATTCGCGGGCCAGGCGCACGCATTCGGTTACCGCAATGCCATGATGGCCGCCGACGCCCCATACCGCGTCGAGCTCGCCTACATCGTCGACCCCAACCGCGCGCTCGCCGAGCGCGTAGCCGAGCGCTATGGCTTCGATGGCGTGCTCACCGACATCGACGAGGCGCTCGCCAGCGACGTCGATGCCGTGAGCGTCGCACTGCCCAACTTCCTGCATGCGGATGTGCTCGCGCGCGTGCTCGCCTCCGGTAAGCACGTCTTCGCCGAAAAGCCGATCGGTCGCACTGTCGAGGAGGCGGAGGCTCTGGAGGCCTTCGCCGAGCGGTCGGCCGCCGTCACGGGAGTTGGCTTCTCGTTCCGTCGCCTGCCGGCCCTGGCGGCCGTTGCCCAACTCGTGCGCGAGGGACGCATTGGTACGCCGCACACGGCGCGCGTGTGGTACCACGCTGACTACGCCGCTGACCCTCGCGGTGCCCTCTCGTGGCGGTACTCGCAGGAGCAGTCGGGCGGGGGCGCGCTCCTCGACATCGGTGCCCATGCCCTCGATGCTTTGCATTTTGTGGTGGGCCCCGTCCGCGAGGTCGGCGCCGCCAACCTCTCGACCATCATCACGGAACGCCCGCGACCGGTCGCGGGCGCGATCGGCCACGGCGCATCAGAGTCCACCGAGACCGGTCCCGTCACCAACGACGATGTCGCGCTCCTCGCCGTGACCACGGAGACCGGGGTCAACGCGCAGGTTGCGCTCAGCCGCATTTCCACGGGCGTGCCCAACTCGCTGGGCATTGAGGTGTTTGGCAGCGAGGGCTTCGTTTCGTTCGACTCGCTGCGGGCCGGCGAGTTCGTCATCCACACGCAGGCCGCGGCCGATGCCTACAGCAATGGCCCGCGCACCGTCACGACCGGGCCGGAGCATCCGTATTTCTCAGACGTCGCCGCGATGCCCGGTGCCGGCGTCGGGACGGGTTACGCCGAGGCATTCGTCGCGGAGATTCAAGAATTTCTGCGCTGCATTGTCACAGGAACGCCCATCGACACGGACTTCGCGACCGCGACCACCATGATGCGCGTCGTGGGCGCAGCTTTTGAGGCCGCCGCGACGCGAAGGCCAGTTGCCGTCGAGGCCGCCAAGGCCGCCCTCAGCGTGTAAGCGCGCGGCCGGGTTCGGCTCAATTCTTCAGTGATCCCAGCATGACGACAGCGGCGGACGTTCCTTGTGGAACGTCCGCCGCTGTCGTCGTTTGCGTGACCTAGTCGAGCGTGGCCAGCCACGAGCGGCGCATCTCGAGGTTCGCCTCGATCTCCTTCGCCTGCTTGTCCTTACCCGCGGACTGAGCGGCAGCGAGCTGCTTTTCGAGGTCCGCGATCAGGTCTTCAAGCTGAGCACGGAACCCGCTCGTGCGAGCCTGCGTCTCGGGGTTGCTGCGACGCCACTCTTCGGCCTCTGCGTCCTTGAGCGCGCGCTCCACGGAACGCAGGCCGTCTTCCATACGGCGAATGTCGGCGCGGGGCACCTTGCCGGCCTCCTCCCAGCGGTCCTGGATGGTGCGCAGGGTGGCCTTGGCTGCCGCGAGGTCCTTGACCGGCAGCAGGGCCTTCGCTTCGGCGAGCAGCGCCTCTTTGACCTCAAGATTGCCGCGGAACTCCTCTTCGGCGACGCTGGCCTCGGCGTTCTTCGCGTCAAAGAAGGTGTCTTGGGCGGCCTTGAAGCGAGCCCACAGAGCGTCGTCTTCTTTACGTGAGGCGCGCGGCGCCGAACGCCACGTGTCCATCAGGTTGCGGAACTTGCTGGTGGTATCGATCCAGTCGGTCGACGTGCTGAGGGCCTCGGCCTCGGCGATCAATTTCTCTTTGACCTGCTTCGCCTCGGCGTGGTTGGCGTCGAGCGCGGCAAAGAACTGCTTGCGGCGGCGCTCAAACGTGGCGCGGGCGTGGCTGAAGCGCTTCCACAGGGCGTCCTCGACGGGCTTGTCCAACTTAATGTCGTTGGCCTGCTGCTGCTTCCACGTGTCAAGCAGTTCACGGAACTGCTCGCTGGCCTGACGCCAGTTAATGGACTGCGCATCGGCTTCGCTCAAGTGTTCGGCCGCCGCGACGGTGACCTCGCGCGCCTCAGCGGCCTGCTGCTTCTCGACCTTGCGAGCCCGGTCCACTTCAGAAATCAGGTGGCGGGCCTGCAACTGCTGCTCGTGTGCGCGGGCGCGCAGGGCCTCGATGTCGCCAATAAAATGCGGGTGCGACAGGGCATTCGCGCTCTTGTCCACACTGCGGCGAATATCGCGCACCGGCGGGGGATCCTGCGCGAGCAACGTATCGACCTCGTTGATCTGGTGCAGCACCTCCACGTACTTCTTCGCGAAGTGCTCAAGCGGGTCTTCGCCGTGGCAGTCGGCCACCTTACCCACCTCGACCTCGGGGTCACCCACCAGGTAGACAACGCCTGCTTCGGCATCTACTCGACCGAAGGCCTTCGATGCCTCGACGGTCGCCTCGTCAGCGGGCGTGAGGGTGGGCAGGATGGGCTTCACGGGAGCTGGCGGCTTGGCGGCGATCACGGCGGGCGACGGCATGCGCAGTGCAGGGGGGCGAGGGGCGGCGGGGCTCGGCTTAGCGGGCTCAACTGCCTGGGCCTCAGCGGCAACGGGCTCAACGGCAACGGGCTCAACGGCAACGGGCTCAACGGCTGCGGGTGCCTCAACTGCCTCTGCTTCAACAACCTCAGCCTCAGCGGCTGCAGCGGCCTCAACAACTTCTGCTGCTACGGCCTCGACCTCTACCACCTCGACAGGTTCAGCGGCATCAGCGGTTTCGGCAGCCGCCTCCACCTGAGCGTCGACCGCACCTTCGGGCTGAGTCTCGACCGCTGGGGTCGTCTCGAGGTCCGCGGCGGTGTCGCCTGCTTGCGTGGTTGGCTGCTCCGTCATCTGACGTTCACTCCCTCAATAGTGATGGCAGTGCCCCCATTGAGCGAGGCAGTGCCATTAGTTGTAGCGAAGTTCTCAAGTAGCTCGAACCCGCTGGTGACCCTACCAACGACCGTGTAGCCCTTGGTATCTTGCGTCGGTATTTTTACGTCCTTGTAAACAATAAACAATCCGCCGGTCACAGTGAGCCCGTTATTCGATTGCCGGTCTAAAACGACGTCGCCCGCCCGGTACGTCTCGTTGGATGGGACATTCTCGACGGGCAGAGTCAGGTTCGCCTCGGGCGGCCCCGACACCGTCAGCCCGCAATACAGCACCGACTGCTGCTCGGCCGTGAGCCCGTAGCACAACTTCTGCGTGTAAAAACCCTGCGCGATCAGCGTCTCCACGGCTGCCGTGCCCTGCGGCGCGGCGCCCGAATCGAGTTCCACTTCAAACGTGCCCACCGAGGTCGAAAACACGGCGGTCGAGCCCGTGCCCCTATTCATCAGGCCCACAAGGCTTGACCCCACGAGCGTCAGCACCATGCACGAGACCACCACGACCAGGGTGACCTTTTGCCAGCGCTTCAGGTGCGAGAAGGGCTTTCGAGATGTAGACACCCATCAAGCCTAACTAATCAGGCGGCTACCCTCGTACCATGCACACCTCAGACCACCAGCCCGGGGAACCCACGCCCCGCGGCTACCTTGACGTCATTGTCTCGCCGGTGCTCGCCGCCAATTGCTACGTACTCATTCACCCGAATGGTGAGGCCCTCGTCGTGGACCCCGGCTTTGACGTGGCCGAACCCGTCGCTAAGTTGCTGGAGTCGCGGGGGGTGGGCCTCGCGGCGGTCCTCATTTCACACGGGCACCTCGATCACGTCGCCGACATTGCGCCCCTCGTGCGCGCCTGGGGCGTACCCGTGGTGATCGGGGCGGGTGACGCGTACCGCCTCGAGAACCCGGTCTCGCAGTTGCCGCAGCCGTTCATCGACATGTTTAAGGCCTCGCGCGGGGAGATCTCGTGGCGTGCCCCCGGTCGCGTGCGCGAGTTGTGCGCCGACGAGGTGGTTGATCTCGGTGATTGGCACCTGCGGTCGATTCTCGCGCCCGGTCACACCGAGGGTTCTACCCTGTACGCCCTCGACATTCCCTGGGCCGATCTCGAGATCGGCCCGGGCCTTATTGAGGTTAATGGCGGCTCCATTGCTGGCCCCATTGCGGACGCCGCGGGGCTGATTTTTACCGGTGACGTGCTGTTTGCCGGGTCCATTGGCCGGTGCGACCTGCACGGGGGCAGCGAGGCCGTCATGCGCGAAACGCTGCTCAGCGTGATCTCCGAGCTACCGCAAACCCATGCCGTGCTTCCGGGCCACGGCCCCACGAGCCGAGTCGACCACGAACTCAGCACGAACCCCCACCTGTGGAGCATCCGCTAAACAACCAGGAGGCGAGCGCGGGGCGACCCGGGTGTGGGCCCCGCGGCGTCCGCCCGAAAAATAGCGTGCGCCGCGCGCCTACAATTTTTTAAGACCAATCCCGCAAGGAGCAGTATTCATGGCCCGACCCCGCCCGCTTTCCGGTTTTCCCGAATGGCTACCCGAGGGGCGCATCGTTGAGCAACACGTGCTCGACATCTTGCGCCGCACGTTTGAATTGCACGGGTTCGCGGGAATCGAGACGCGTGCCGTCGAACCGCTGAGCGAGCTCGTGCGCAAGGGGGAGATCGACAAAGAGGTCTACGTGCTGCGTCGACTGCAGGCCGAGCCCGGCGACGACGAGGCCGACCCCGCGAAGCAACTCGGCCTGCACTTCGACCTCACCGTGCCGTTCGCGCGCTACACGCTCGAAAACTCTGGGCACCTCGACTTTCCGTTTAAGCGCTACCAGATTCAAAAGGTGTGGCGCGGCGAGCGGCCCCAGGACGGTCGGTTCCGCGAGTTCTACCAGGCCGACATCGACGTGGTGGCCGAGGGGGAGTTGCCGTTCCACTACGAGGTCGAGCTGCCGCTCGTGATGGCCGACGCGCTCGCAGCGCTGCCGATCCCGTCATTCACCATTCGCGTGAATAATCGGAAGATCGTGGAGGGCTTCTACCGCGGCCTGGGCTTCGACGACACGGCGGCGGTGCTGCGGGTGATCGACAAGCTCGAGAAGATCGGCCCCGACGGGGTGCGCACGCAGCTGGAGCAGCAGGCGGGCGCGAACGAGTCGCAGGTCGCGGCGTGCCTCGCGCTCGCGAGCATCCGTACGGCAGACACCTCCTTTGTGGCGCAGGTGCGGGCGCTGGCGGGCGAGCACGGAGTCACCGACGCAATGCTCGAGGAGGGCCTCGCGGAGCTGGAACGCGTGCTCGCGACCGCAGCGGAACTGAACCCGGGCGTGGTGGTGGCCGATCTCTCTATTGCGCGCGGGCTCGACTATTACACGGGCACCGTCTACGAGACGGTGCTGAACGGTCACGAGTCGCTGGGTTCGATCTGCTCGGGCGGCCGCTACGACCAGCTCGCGACCGACGGCAAGAAGACGTATCCGGGCGTGGGGCTCTCGATCGGCGTCTCGCGTCTCGTGTCGCGGCTCATCAGCCAGGGCCTCGTCGAGGCCTCGCGCAAGGTGCCGACCGTGGTGCTGGTGGCGGTGAGCGCCGAGGAGTCGCGGTTGGAGTCGACGCGCGTGGCCGCTCAGTTGCGCGCGCGGGGGATCGCGGCGGAGGTGTCGCCGAGCGCGGCGAAGTTCGGCAAGCAGATTCGTCATGCCGACCGCCGCGGGATTCCGTTCGTGTGGATCATGCAGGAGGACGGCACGCACGCCGTGAAGGACATTCGCTCGGGGGAGCAGGAGGCCGCGTCGCCCGCTGCGTGGGAACCCCCCGTGGCCGATCTGAAGCCCTCCGTTACCCTGAAAGAGACCGGCGCGAACGAGTAATTCGCGTGTGACGAGCGCCGCGGCGGTGGCCGCGCGGGCTCGGAATAATCCCAGCGAAGAAGGTGTTGACCGAGCATGGCAACTACGAATATCACCACGGAAAACCACGACGAAACCGTGAAGGACGGCATTGTTCTGCTCGACTTCTGGGCCGAATGGTGTGGCCCGTGCAAGCGCTTTGGCCCCATCTTCGAGAAGGCCTCCGAGGAACACGGCGACGTCAAGTTTGGCAAGGTCGACACCGAGGACCAGCAGGAACTCGCTGCAAAGTACGGCGTCACCTCGATTCCCATGATCGTCGCGTACCGCGACGGCATTCCGGTCTTCGGCCAGCCGGGCGCCCTGCCCGCTCCGGCCCTGAACCAGTTGATCGAGCAGGTCAAGGGTCTCGACATGGAGGTCGTGCGCGAGCAGTACGCTCAGCAGCAGCAGGCCTAAGGTGACGCGCGCGAAGCGCATCTGAACTCATCACGCAGCGGGGGCTGCAGCGACCAGTCGCTGCGGCCCCCGCTTGGGTCTCTTCGCAGGGGGAGCGTGTGGTTGCCGGGCCTTTTTTCTGGATAACCGAATCCTTGAGACTTCGTAAAGTCCAGGTGGTGCTCGGCCTCGCGGTCGTGTCAGCGGTGTGTGCTACGAGTGCGTCGACGAGCGTGGCTGCCGCGCCCGACGTTCCCTCGGTGTCACGAACCAGCGCTATCCCTGGCGTGAGCGTGGTGCAGATTCATGACTTTGTGGCCCCCGTGATTCCTCTGGAAGAAAAAACGGAGGCCGAGCTCATGGTCGAGTTCCGCCGTACCTTGCCGGTTCGAGACCTGGTGGTGGACATCGAGCAAAAATTCCATGATCAAGTGTCTTTCGTAGCGGTGGGCAAAACGCCCTACGTGGGCTTTAGCGGCAGCGTGCCGGATGAGGTGTTCGGCATGATCACGGGCGAGTTGCCCGTGCCGCTCATCTTTGTGGAGAACACGGGCTACAGCGAGACGGAACTGTTGGCGCAGCAAGCTTAGTTGGTGCAGGCTCTCGGCGTGCGATTCGACGGCGCAGGTTTCGGCATTACTCGAAGCCTCGATGGCAACATCCTCGTCGGTGTCGGGGATGACTCTTACAACCATTGGGGGTCGCAGGTTGGCTACACGGGTATTCGCCCCGAGAGCGAAACACCGCGTCAGACCCCCGATGTGGCAGAAGTACAAGAATTCGTTGACGAGTACACGCGGCAACACGGCGTAGACAACATTGTGGTCTCAGCAAGTTATTGGAGCCAGCTTGAATTGCAGTCAGGACCCCAGCCGGCGGCCCCCTGATTTACGCGCCCAGTAGCTGCAGCAGGGAACGGGCCGTCGGAGCGTCCGTTACGAGCCGGCGAATGTAGCCGCCGCGGCTCGCGCCGACGATGGATTCGACCTTGTCGTCGCCCGCCGCGAGGGCGATCGTGAAGGGAATGGCCTTCAGGATGCCGAGGGGGATGCGAATCATGCGGTCTGAATTCGTAAACTCGACGGGCTCGCCATGCTGGTCGAAGAAGTGCAGGCAAACGTCGCCGCGCGCCGAGCCGAGGCCCGCATCGCCGGTGTTGATGGCCCGCGAGATCGACGTGCGCTGCGAGGGTGGGGCGCCCACGCCGACAAAGGCGGCCTTCGCCTGGCCCCACAGGCGCTCGATGCGCAGGTATTCCGAGTCTTGCATGAGCAAGTCGTGCATCGCGGCGCTCGGCAGGGCGGGGGCATAGATGAAGGCGGGGCGCCCTCCCAGGCGTTCGGCCCAACTGCGGGCGATTTCGTTGGCCTGGTGCCACGGTTCGGGTTCGTTCTGGCCGCCGACGGTGGGCACGACTATGGTGCCGACGTGTTGGGGCAGATCGCCGCGGCCGACGGCGTAGGTCATCTGACCCGAGGCGGTCACGACTACGTCGCCGGGGGAGAGGTTCAAGTCGTGAAAAACCGCCTCGAGGGGCGCCGCGATGGCGGGCCAGGGGGATCGTGGATCCATCGATTGAGCGAGGTAGCAGCGATCCAAGCCGAGGGCCGTTGCTAATCGTGCAGCCAGTGCGGTGAGGTCTTCCGCAAACGGGTCGAGAACCTGGATGCTGACAAGGCCGATGCGGCGCGACTCCGCGAGGAGTCGAGAGACCGTGGGGCGCGACACGCTGAGCGCGTCGGCAATCTGCGCCTGTGTGCGGTCTTCGAGGTAGTACATCTGCGCCGCACGGTGAAGTTGAGCGAGTGGAAATCGTGCATCGTCGAGCATGCAAGTACCCGCCTTGTGGAGTGGAGTGAATGTGTGAATCGTGGGGTGCTCGCGCATCGTTGCTTGCACACCGTAATCATGGATCGTCCCTCTGCGAGTATAGGCAAAGGGGCGCTCGTGAACAAGTGTTCTATCCATGCGTTCAATTATTTATGCATTCGTGCCTATGGCTGATATCGACGTCTCGCGGGGTGTAGCGTGCCATTGTGCGCGGGTTTTGGACGCCGACGTGGCCCGCTGGTACGGAAGCCTGCGCGAGAGCGGGCCAACGGAGTGTCCCGAAAAAAAATCTTGAACAAACGTTCTTGACAACTGTTCAGGCGGTGCGCAAAGATGGACGCATCCACCACCGACGTATGGAACCAGAAAACGGAGACCTCAATGGCTGAGAACGCTGCCGCAGTACCCGAGACCATGACCGCCGTCATCAACCACGGCCCCGAAGACTACCGACTCGAAACTATCCCGGTACCCACCCCCGCCGAGGGTGAAATGCTCATGAAGGTCGAGGCCGTGGGCATCTGCGCCTCCGACCTCAAGTGCTACCACGGTGCCGCGAAGTTCTGGGGCGACGAGAACCGCCCCGCCTGGGCCCAGACCGGCGTCGTACCCGGCCACGAGTTCGTGGGCACCATCGTGCAGGCCGACGAGGTCGCCCTGAAACGCCACGGCGTGCAGGTGGGCGACCGCGTTGCGTGCGAGCAGATCGTGCCTTGTTGGGAGTGCCGCTACTGCCTGCGCGGCCAGTACTGGATGTGCGGCCCCCACGACATGTTCGGGTTCCGCAACTACAACGGCGCCATGGCCGAATACCTGATCGTTCCCTTCAAGGCCCTGCCCCACAAGGTGGATTCCTCGATCCCGCCGCACCACGCGGCCTTCGCCGAGCCGCTCTCGTGCTCGCTGCACGCCGTTGAGCGCGCCGACATTCAGTTCAATGATGTCGTCGTCATCGCGGGCTGCGGCCCCATCGGCCTCGGCATGGTGGCCGGCGCCCGCCAGAAGAACCCCCTGAAGATCATCGCCCTCGACGCGAGCGACGCGAAGCTCGAACTCGCCAAGAAGTGCGGCGCCGACCTCACCATCAACATCCTGAACGAAGACGCCGTCCAGATCGTCAAAGACCTCACCGACGGCTACGGCGCCGACGTCTACATCGAGGGCACGGGCCACCCCAGCGCCGTCGGTCAGGGCCTGAACCTGCTCGCGAAACTCGGCCGCTACGTCGAATACTCCGTGTTCGGCTCCGACGTCACCGTCGACTGGTCGATCATCTCGGACGACAAAGAGCTCGACGTGCGCGGCGCCCATCTGGGCCCCCACTGCTGGCCCGCCGCCATCAAGCTGATCGAGAGCGGCATCCTGCCTCTCGACGAGATCTGCACCAACCAGTTCCCCCTCGACAAGTTCCAGGAGGGCATCGACCTCGTGGGCGACACCGCGGGCTCCTCCGTCAAGGTATCCCTGCTGCCGTAGCGACTCCCGGGGGGCGGCTCCGTGCCGCCCCCCGCTCCCGCCGCGGGCAACGCAGTCCGCACGCGAAACCACATCATGTAGTAATCGCTCTCGTCGAAGGCGCCGAGGGTCCCTCACGAAGGACACCAGGACCATGACTACGAAACTCACCGCGGGCTCGACCTCGCCGCAAACCTTTCTCGACCGCATCGGCATTCCCAGTTCCATCAAATGGGGATTCGTCGGCATCTTCCTCTTCATGTGCGGCAACGGAGTCGAATCTGGCTTCATCACCCCGCACCTGATCGAGGCCATCGGCGGCGACCGCGAGGGCTCCGTGCCCCAGTTCGTCACCCTCACGATCACCCTCTACTCCCTCTCGGTGCTGATCTGCTCGTACCTCGCGGGCGCGCTCAGCGACCTGTGGGGCCCCCGCAAGGTCATGATGATCGGCGCGGGCGGCTGGCTCGTCTTCGAGGCCCTGCTGCAATTCTCGATTCTCGGCGGCAGCCAGTTCGGCATCTTCGCCTCGTACTTCCTTCGCGGCATGGGGTTCCCCCTCTTCGCGTTCGCCTTTCTCGTCTGGATCAACAAGGTCACCCCGCGTGAAAAGAACGCCACCGCCGTCGGCTGGTTCTACGTGATGTTCACGGGCGGCCTGCCCACCATCGGCTCACTGTTCGGCATCGCCTTCATCAACCTGTTCGGCGGCGGCTTCGCGGGCGAACAGGGTGCCATGTGGGCCTCCATGGTGCTCGTCGGCCTCGGCACGTTCTTCGCCCTGGGCCTCGTCAAAGACCGCCACGGCTACGACCGCCTGGCCCACGAGGACCACAGTTCGGCTTACGTGCTGCTCGGCGGCGTGCGCCTGCTGTTCAGCAACCGCAAGGTGATGGCCGGCTTCTGGGTTCGCCTCATCAACACCGCGCCCGAGTTCGGCATGCTGATCATCATGCCCGCCGTCATCTCGGCCATCTGGGGCCAAGACAAGTGGCTGCTCATGACCACCATCATCTTCGCGGGCAACATCTTGTTCAACGCCTTCTTCGGCTGGCTCGGCGACAAGTTCGGTTGGCGCCGCACCGTGCAATACTTCGGCGTGATCGGCTCGGCCATCGGCCTGCTGCTGTGGTGGTACGTGCCCCAGTGGGTCGGCGGCGGCATCACCGACGGCTCCGGCTCGGGCGGCGGCTACGCCATCACCGTGATCCTCGCGACCGTGTTCGGCATCATGCTCGCGGGCTTCGTGCCCATGGGCGCCATCATGCCGAACATCGTGCCCGAGGAGGACCGCGGCGCGGCGATCGCCATGTACACCACGGCCGCGGGCGGTGCGACGTTCCTCGGCTCGGGTGTCGTGCTCCTCGTGCACGCCGTGTTTGGCAACGACAATAACGTGGCCGTCGTGTGGGCGTTCGTGATTCTCTACGCCATCGCCTTCTTCCTCACCAAGACCCTCAAAGTTCCCGCTGACGAAGACGCCCACGCCCGCCACCACTAGGAGCCGGCAGCCCGCGTCGACCCCCGTGGCCCGAACCCGCCCGTGCTGGTAAGCACGGTACCGGGCACCGGGCCACCGGGGCGTCCGCGAGAGGACGCCCCGACCACCCCTCATCATTTCGGCACCCGAAACCCGCACTACGCAAAGGACCACCATGACCACCTTGTACGACGACCCCAGTGAGTTCGCCGAGGACCAGCTCGCCGGATTCCTCGACCTGTATTCCGACCGCCTGCGCGGCGTGCCCGGCGGCGTGGTGGCCCTGCGCGAGGAGGGCGCCGAACCGCAGGTGGCGGTCGTCATCGGCGGCGGTTCGGGCCACTACCCAGCCTTCGCGGGCACCGTCGGCGCGGGCCTCGCGCACGGAGCCGTGGTGGGCAACATCTTCACCTCGCCCTCCGCCGCGCAGGTGTACTCGGTCGCGAAGGCCGCGAACCAGGGTCGCGGCGTGATCCTCTCGTTTGGCAACTACGCGGGCGACAACATGAACTTCGGCATCGCCGCCGACAAACTGCGCAAGGAGGGCATCGACACGCGCATCGTCGTGGTCAAGGACGACGTCGCCTCCGCCCCCGAGTTCGACAACCGCCGCGGCATCGCGGGCGACTTCTCGGTGTTCAAGGTGATGGGCGCCGCCGCCGCCGAGGGCCTCGACCTCGACGCCGTCGAGGCCGCCGGCAACCGCGCGAACGAGGCCTGCCGCACGCTGGGTGTCGCATTCTCCGGGTGCACCATGCCCGGCGCCAGCACGCCCCTGTTCTCTGTGCCCGAGGGTCACCTCGGCCTCGGCCTCGGCATTCACGGCGAGCCCGGGATCCGCGACGAGCCCCTGCCCCGGGCGTCCGAACTGGCCGCCACGCTGGTGCAGACGCTACTGCAGGAGGCTCCCGAGGGCATGCCCGCCGCTGTGGCGCCCATCGTCAACGGCCTCGGCACCACCAAGTACGAAGAACTGTTTCTGCTGTGGGGCCACATCGCGAAGCTCCTGCGCGAGGCGGGCCTCGAAATCGTGCAGCCCGAGGTGGGCGAGCTCGTGACGAGCCTCGACATGGGTGGCTGCTCGCTCACCCTGATGTGGCTCGACGATGACCTGCGCCGCTGGTGGAACGCCGACGCGTACACCCCGGCCTACCGCAAGCAGGGGGCGCCCGTCTCTAGCCTCGTCGCCGCCGCGAGCGTCGGCGCCGCGGCCACGGTCGACGAGGTGCCCTCGGCCACGCCCGCCGCGGTCGAGGTTGGTCAAAACGTCGTCGCGGCGCTCACCATCATGCACACGACGCTGCACTCCAACGAGGAAGAACTCGGCCGCATCGACGCCGTCGCGGGCGACGGCGACCACGGTCGCGGCATGTGCAAGGGCATCGACGCGGCCCTCACCGCGGCGCAAGCGGCGGCGGCACGTAACGCGGGCGGCGCGTTCGTGCTCGAAAAGGCCGGCCAGGCCTGGGCCGAGTTCGCGGGCGGCACCTCCGGCGTGCTGTGGGGCGCGGCCCTCGAAGACTTCGGCCGCTCCCTCACCGACGCGCGCGACGCCTACACGGGCGCCGACGTCGCCGCGGCGGTCGAGGCCTTCACGGGGGCCATTCTCGAACTCGGCAAGGCCGAGATCGGAGACAAGACCCTGGTCGACTCCCTGCTGCCGTTCGGCGAAACCCTCGCCGCGGGCATCAGCGGCGGCTCCAGCCTCGCCACCGCGTGGCGAGAGGCGGCCGCCGTCGCCACCCAGCGGGCCGCCGATACCGCGGCCTTGCGACCCAAGAAGGGCCGCGCGCGTCCCCTCGCCGAAAAGTCGGTGGGCACCCCGGACGCCGGCGCCACCTCCCTGGCCCTCATCGTGACGGCGCTCGGGGCGTTCGTTGGCACCGAAACCACCTGCAAGTAATCCAGAAAAAGGAATCCTCATGAGCGACAAGCTTCGAATCGTCGTCGGCTGCGATAGCGCCGGCGTGGAATACCGCGACGCCCTGAAGGCCGTGCTGGAGGCGCACGACCGCGTTGTGAGCGTGACCGATGTGGGCGTGCCCAGCGGAGACGACAAGGCCTACCCGCACGTGGCCGTCGACGCGGCCCGCCTCGTGGCCGAGGGCAAGGCCGATCGCGCTCTGCTCATCTGCGGCACTGGTCTCGGCGTCGCCATCGCAGCGAACAAGGTGAACGGCGTGCGCGCCGTCACCGCGCACGACGCGTTCTCGGTGGAGCGCGCAATTCTCTCCAACAATGCCCAGGTGCTGTGCTTTGGGCAGCGCGTGATCGGGCTCGAACTGGCCAAGAAGTTGACCGCCGAGTGGCTGCTGCACACGTTCGACGAGACGAGCGCCTCGGCCGAGAAGGTGGCCGCCATCTGCTCGTACGAGGGCTAGTGCGGGTCGTTCGACTAGTTTGTGCATCGTGAGGAAACCATGAGTATCTTGCAGCAATTCAGCCTCGCGGGTCGCACCGCTATCGTGACGGGCGGCTACCGGGGTCTCGGCCTCGCGTTCGCCCGCGGGCTCGCCGAAGCGGGCGCCGACCTCGTGATCGGGGCCCGCAATGAGGAGGCCTCGCGGGAGGCCGCGACCACCCTGGCGTCCGAAACCGGACGCACCGTGGTGGGGGTGGCCCTGGACGTGACCTCGCGGGATTCGAACCGGGCGGCCGTCGCGGCGGCGCTCGATGCGACGGGGCGGCTCGACATCGTAGTCAACAATGCGGGCACGTGTTTTCACCGGCCCGCGCTCGACGTGCCCGACGACGAGTGGGATGCCGTGTTCGACACGAACGTCGCGGGGCTGTGGAAGCTGAGCCAGGTCGCGGCGCAGCACTTCATCGGTGCGGGCGGCGGCACGATCGTGAACATCGGTTCGATGTCGGCGGACATCGTGAATCGGCCGCAATGGCAGCCCGCCTACAACGCGTCGAAGGCGGCGGTGCATCACCTCACGCGCTCGCTCGCGGCCGAGTGGGCGCCCCACAATATTCGGGTCAACGCGGTCGCCCCGGGGTACGTCAAGACCGAGATGGCGCCCGTCGATGATCCGAAACTGAAGGCGCGGTGGATCGACGACGCGCCGATGCAACGCTACGCCCTGCCCGAGGAGATCGCGCCCGCCGTGGTGTTTCTCGCCTCCGATGCGTCGCGGTTCATGACCGGCTCGGTGGTTACCATCGACGGCGGCTACACCCTGTTCTGATCTGCGCGCAGGCGATCAGGTGCACGAATCGGCTAGCGGCCCGCGGCGAACCAGTCGCGGGCCGCAGCGCGCGTGAGGGGCCCGGCCGGGGCCGTCGTTCTCACCTCGATGAAAGTGCTGAAAAGGTGGGGCCGTTTCGAGTTCACGGTGCCACCCTGCAGCGAAGCCGGGTCGGCCTCTTGGCGACGCACCACGTGCCCGCGAGCCACGCGGCGACGGCGGTCCATGCCCACGTCCAGTCCACGTCGAGGGTGATGGGCCAAAAAATCTCAAGTGGTCCTCCAGCCTGCACAACAAAAATGAAGCTCATCGCGAGGTAGAGAATCGGCATAGCTGTGCCCACGTGGGGGAGCGTGAGGTATCCCGCGAGGCCGGCGAGCCCGGTGAGGCCTACGTAACTGAGCCCGGCGACTCGCAGGAGTGGCGAGTCGGCCAGGTACCCGATGCCGAGGGGTATGGCTCCACCTGCCAGTGTGGCCGCGAGCCAGCAGGTGAGGGCCATGGTCTGGGCCCGGCCCGCGGAGGATCGCTCGCGGCGGGCGTTGCCCTGGATGACCCAGGCGTAGAGCAGGGTGGCGGCCGGGGCGATACAAAATTGGCTGTAGCCCACGATGTTTTCGCCTTCACCGAGTATCCGCGTGACGGCCACGGTACGTTCGGTCAGGGCGAGGCCGAGCGCGAGGAAAACCACGATCGCGGGGAGGTACCAGGCGGTGCGCCGCACCAACCACCACTGTGAAGCCGAGGTTCCTTGCGGTTTAGGCTTCACGGCGCACGAGCTGTCGGTAGGCGTGTTCGGCGGCGCGCAGCGTGTCGAGGCCAGGTGGTGCGCTCCCGAGAAACTCCTGCACGCTGCCCTGGTACTGGATCTCGCCGCCGTCGAGCACCACCACGTTGTCGAACAGTGCGTCGATGTCGTCTACCTGGTGGGTGGAGATGAGGCAGTCCACGTTGGCCGTTTCGAGTATGACGTTTCTGAACGTTTCGCGCTGGCCGGGGTCTAACCCCACCGAGGGTTCGTCGAGCACGAGCACCTTGGGGTCGCCGATGAGCGCTTCGGCCAGCCCGAGGCGTCGCAGTTGGCCGCCCGATAGGTTGTCGGCGGCGAAGGTACTTTTGGACGCCAGGCCGACCCGTTCGAGCTGGATCTCGGCTTGGTTGCGTGCCTCGCGGTTGCTCATGCCCTTCAGCCAGCCCGCGTAGGCAACCTGGTTGAGGCAGGTTGCCCCGGGTAGGGCGCTGATGTTTTGTGGCATCCAGCCGAGCCGCGAAAAGTAGGCCTTGCGGCGGCGCATGTGAACGCCGTCGATGAGGATTTCTCCGCGTTGGGGGTATTCGATGCCCGCGATGCAGTGCATGAGGGTGGATTTGCCGGCCCCGTTGGGGCCGAGGAGCACGGTGCGGCCCGGGGGGAGTTCCCAGGTGAAGTCGATGAAGAGGGGCACGCGGCGGTAGCCCTTGCGTAACGCCGTTATGGAGATCATGGCGTGGCTTTCGGTGTGGTGGGCGGTAAGGGGTTGCCGACGCTGTCGAGGCCGGGCAGCGTGAGAGGGGTGGTGCAGGTGCGGGGTGCTTCGAAGACGCTGTTGACCCAGGCTCCTTGTTCGCGTTCCGTCATGGCGCGAATGGTCTGCGCCGGAACATCCGTTTCGAGGTCGTGTGCGCCATTGCCATAAAGCGGCGTTCCCTGCAGTTGGCTGCTCCACCATTCAGAGGCATAGACCGCGACCGTTAGGTTCATAAAGGGAGGTACCTGTTGGCAGGGGTTTACCGTGGTAGAGAGGCCCAACTCCACGGCGCGGTAGACGTCTTTGGTGCCGTCGTCGAGCTTGATGCTGGGTAGTGGGCTCAGCGCGTCGACATTGGTGCTCAGGGCGGGGCCCGGCGGTGCCTCCTGGCTGAGGCGCGCGGGAAACCTCGCCCCCGTGCGCTGCTCGATCTCGTGAATCTTAGGGTTGAGGGCCACAAACGCGGAGAGTTCGTCGGAGTTCCACGCCGCCACACACCACTGCGGCACGTTGTCGCTGCAGACCGTGTCGATGTCACGCCCGACAAGGGGGATGAAACCGAGATTTCGAACTGAGTGTGCCGCCCATGAAATACACACCACAAGACAAAGCGTCAGCAGGGACCTACTCCAGCGTTTGTGTGCATTCGGTAGCCCCGTCGCTATCATGCACGCGGACCAGACCATGAAACTTAACGAAGTTACAAGAGTTGCGATGAGTGTTTGTGTGCTCAATTGATAAAGGTTTGAGGGCCCTATGCCACCTCCCAAGAGTGATCGTACCCACGACTCCTTCATAGTCATGGGAACATAAGCAATCGTGAATATTGCCGCGAGGGCAACTGGCAATGACAGTAAGCGCGGCAAAAACATTCCCACAGACGCGCCTAAAAGGCTCACAGAAATTCCCAGTGCCCAGATGGCCACTAATATGTAAAAATCCCCCAGGCGATAAATTCCGAAGTAGGCCATGGTCGCGGCCACACCAATCACCAAACTCAATGTGGTGACCACTGCGGGCATGGCCAGGCTGCGAATCACCACCGTGAGAGGAGACCTTGCCACGGCTCGGCGGAACGCGTGTCGACTTCGCATTGTCGCTATGTGCCATGCGCTGCAACCGCCCAGGGTCGCCAGCCATAGTTGTGGTGATGCGTAGAGCCTGGCTGTTAATTGATATTGGTCCGTGGGTCGCAACAGGCCATAGGTCGGCAGAGTTGTGGCGAGAAAGGCCAAAACTCCGAGACCAAGATAGAGCAGGGGCAGTGCCCATCGGCGCCACCCCTGCCGTGCATTTTGCCGAGTCATTACCGGTCGGCCACGTTCCACGTGGTCTTCAATGTGCCCACCGACCTTGCAAGCGTGAGCTGATTGCCTGCTTGACCTGCGCCGATGCCCCAGTCAATGTACGAGGCGCTTCGCAAACTGCAGAGGGCCGATTTTTCGCCAACGTAAGCCGTCAGTCCAAACGCTCCCGCATGCCGAACGATCCAGGTGGGATTCGGGATGCTGACTTGGGCACCGCTGTTGAGGCCGCACGTGACAAAGTTGGTGCGTGAAACACCGGAGGATGGCGAGCTCCACGAACGCGCCGAGATGGAACCGGGGTTGATGTTGGACCACGTCTCGTTGGGCAAGCTTTGAGCGTTGGCTGCCAAAGCGCCTACGGCGCCGAAGGATGCTGCGAACACGAGGCTCGCGATGATCTTTTGTTTGGTGATTTTCACAATCGGAGTCCTGTCATACGACGGAAACGATCGAACGGGTGCTCGATCGAACGGGTGCTCGATCGAACGGGTGCTCGATCGAACGGGTGCTCGATCGAACTTATTGAAAGTAGCACCTCGACGTGCCGCGCGTCACCTTTTAAACTTTTGCATAAAATGAGCAACTGCTGAAACGCTGGGATGTGAAAACGGTTACCACATGTACCTATCGCACGTCGTGGTGGGTCGCGTAATCCGGCGAAGCCGCAAGACCCGCCTAACGCCGCTCCAGCAGTGTCATCACCTCGGCGTGGTCGGTGTGGGGGAACATGTCGAGCAGCCGCGCCTCGCGCACCGCAAAGCGCTCCGACATCACCGCGAGATCCCGGGCCAGCGACGTCGGATTGCAGCTCGAGTACAGTACCCAGCGCGCGTCCGAACCGGCCAAGAATGCGGCCAGCGGGCCAATGCCGCGCCGGGGCGGGTTCACGATCACCAGCTCGGGCGCCTCGCGCCCACTCGCCCACTCGGTGGCGTCGGCGGCCGTGAACGTCGCCGCGAAGCCGGCCTGCTCGGCGCTCAGGCGCGCGCTCGCGATGGCCTCGGCGCTTACCTCCACCCCGTGCATCTCGCCCACCCCGGCGAGCGCAGCATGCAGGGCGAAGCCGCCGACCCCGCAGTAAAGGTCCCACGCGCTGCGCGGCCGCAGGCGCCGCACCCACGCGCTCGCCTGCCCGTACAGCTCGTGCGCCACCTCGGTATTGGTCTGAAAGAAACTCTGGGGCCGCAGGTGCAGGGTCACCCCGTCGAACGCCATCGGCAGGGTATCGGCCTCGGTGAGCACGATCTCGACATGCCCCTCAAGCACGGCCTTCGGCTCGGGCAGCAGGTTCGCGGTCACGACGCGCAGTCCCGGTATCTCGCGGCGCAGGGCGGGCACATCGTGCCGCAGGTCGTCGAGCACGGCCCGGCTGCGCAGCACGAAGCGCAGCATGAGTTCGCCGCTCGGCGACTCGGTGACGTGCGCGTACTTCACCTCGCCGCGTCGCGCCGCAATGTCGTAGGGCTCGAACCCGGCCCACGAAAGATACTCGGCGATCACCGGCAGCGCCGCGTGAATGCCGGGGGAGTGCAGCGAGCAGTCCACGAGGTCTTGAACGCGCCGCGCGTCGTCGAGCACCCCGAGTTTCACGCGCCCCCGCGTGCCGCCCACCACCATCTTGGCGCGGTTACGAAACCCGGATTCGGCGCTGCGCACGGGGTCGAGCCACGTGACCAACTCGGCTCCGGGCAGCCCCGCGAGCGCGGCGCGGGTGCGGGCCACCTTGGCGTCCAGCTGCGCGGCATACGGGGTGCGCAGGTGGGTACACGAGCGACACGCGCCCGCCTCGAAGTAGTCGCAGCGCATCACTTATCTTTGCGCAGTCGCCCGAAGGCGCCGCGCATGGCGTCTTTGGCGGCCTCGCCGACGACCCCGCCCGCGCGGCCCACGCCCTGAGCGACGCGCGCGACGTTATCGGCGGCGCGGCCCAGGCCGTCCGCGGCGGCGTGGCCGATGTCTTCGACCCCCGCTTTGGCGCGTTCTAGGGTGCTGGGCCCGGACGCCTCGATCTGCAGTTGGCTGAGCCACTCGGGAAACTCGGTGGGCGGGGGGCCAAACGCGAGTCGCGAGGACTTGACCACGCGGCGGCCGAGCACGTTGTTGCCGATGCCGCCGATCACGGCGCCCACGCCGAAGGGAGCCGCGCGGCCCAAAATGGTGGCTCCCTGCTTCGCGGCGAGCGAGGCCAGCAGGCGCTTGCGCAGCTTCGAGGCGAGGGTCTTGATTGCCCGACCAGGCAGTTTCTTGCCGATCAGCGTGCCCCAGGCCTGCGTCGACGTGGGGTTGTTGAGGGCCACGGCCGCGATCTCGGCGAGTACCATCTCGGCGTTGTCGCCGAGCATCATGCCGTAGACCAGGGCGTGCGCGCGGTCGGGGTCGTCCACGGCGATGCCGTGCACCTCGGCGACGGAAAGTGCGTACAGGGCGGTGGTTTCGAGAAATACCACCTGTTCAGCGGCAGACAGGGCGAGCGCGGTGCCGGTGCCGATGACGGGAATGGCGGCGGTCGCGCCCACGGCGGCGCCGCCCGTGGAGACGGCGGCTAGGTAGCGGTTTTCGAGGCGGCGCAGCAGCTGCGCGGGGGTCTCGTAGGGGTGTGCGTGCCGCATCGAGCGAATGTGCGCGAGCACGGCGGGTCGTTGCACCGACAAGAAGCGCTGCGCGGCCGACTCCGGCGCGGGGTTCCCGGTGTTGTGCGAGACGTGGTTCGAGGGAGCGTCACTCATGCCGCCATGCTATCGCGGCGAACCCGTCTCCTCGCGACCGGAGAACTCGGTAGGCTGGTCAGATGCCTTCCGATTCACGCGCCGCCGCAGCGGGCGAGGCCCCCGGCGCCGAGGTGCGGCCCGGCGGCGACGAGGTGTTTCCCGCCGTGCGGTTTGCCCTCACGACCTGCCTCATCATGTTGGTGCGGTTCGCCTGGCGTCCGTTCGGGGCCGCCGTGTTGATTCAGTTCGTGCTGGCCCTGCTGCCCGCCGGCTTCGTCTACCTGCAAAGTCACGGTCCGCAGGTAGCCGAGGAGCACTCGCTCACCCTGCTGCTGGTGCTGCTCGGGGGCATGTTTGCGCTGAGCGGCATTCTGGGCGCGTGGTCGATGCCGTTTACCCTGCACGCGACCGATCTGATGCGGGCGCGACTGCACGAACTGTTCCAAAACGCGGTCGCCACGTGGCCGGACGTGCGCGTTCACGAAGACCCGGCGCTCGTGTCGAAGAAGACCGCCGCGCGTGAGGCTCTCGATCAGTCGGCCCAGTTGGCCTGGTCGTTTACGTCGATGCTGCAGTCGTTCGTGGGTCTCGTGCCGATGCTCGGGCTCGCGCTGAGCGTGGGACCGTGGTTCCCGGTGGTGCTCGTGCTGGGCATGGTGCCGAGCACGGTGGTGCAGTTAAAGTTCGATCGCCTGCTGTGGCGCGTGAACGCGACGTACACGGGCGTGCACCAGCGCATCGGCGCCGTCTCCGATGTCGCGATGGAACCCGCCTACGCGAAAGACCTGCGAACTTTTCAGATGCAGGGCTGGGCGCCCATGCAGTGGTACTCCGACCAGTTTCGGCTGCTCGCTTTGTTCAGTCGCCTGCGTTACCGGGCCGGGCTATACCTCGCGTTGGCCTCGCTGCTCGCCGCGTCCGCATCCATCGTCGCGTGCGTGCTGTACATCGACCCCGCCCGGCCCGCGACGATCGTGCTGGTGCTCGGCGTCCTCATGAACATTCAGCCGCTGTTTCGCGGCCTGGCGGGCGGCATCAACCAGCTAATCGCGTTTCAGGGGCCATGCGAGGCGCTGATGGAGTTCACGCGCGCCGAACCGCCCGCTGCGGCGCCGCGCGCGGCGGTTCGCGATGGTTCGCACGCGCTCGAGGTCGATCGCATTGCATACCTGTACCCGGCGACCGAGAAGCCCGTGCTGCACGACCTCACGGGCGAGGTTCCATACGGCCGTATGACGTGCATCGTAGGGCCGAACGGAGCCGGTAAGTCAACCCTGGTGCGCATCCTCACGGGCCTCTACGAGCCCAGCGGCGGCGCGATTCGCCAGCACGCGAGCATCACGGGCATCTCGGTCATGAACCAAGATTTCGCGAAGTTCCCGCTCAGCGTGCGCGAAAACCTCGCCTGCGCCGACCCGGCGCTCGCGGCCGACGACGCGGGTCTGCAGTCCATGCTCGACCGGGTGGGCCTGGGCTTTCTCGGCGAGGCCCGTAGCGCCAACGTGTTCGAATCGCGCGCCGCGAGCTTCACGCTGCGCAGCGTCGTCATGAACCGCAGCCTGCCCAAGCGCGAACGCGGCACGGTGGACGGTCTCGATTCGTACCTCTATATCGACTCGGACGGCAAGGGCACCAACCTCTCGGGAGGCCAGTGGCAGCGACTCGCCATCGCCCGCACCCTACTGCACGGGCGCCGCACGCGGCTCGCCCTGTTCGACGAGCCCACGAGCGCCCTCGACCCGTACGCCGAAGATGAGCTCCTCGATCTGATACAGGGCGAGATGGAGGACCATACGCTCGTTTTGGTGACGCACCGGCTCTCGCACGCCGCGCGCGCCGATCACCTGCTCGTCGTCGAGGAGGGTCGCGTCACCGCAGCCGGCCCGCCCAGGGAGGTCTACCGCGCGTCCGCCTGGTATCGCGAAGCCTTTGACCTGCAGGCCGCCGGGTACCTGGGGGTCACCGAGGGGTAGGGCCGGACGCGCGGGTGGCCCTCTGGCCATTCGCGCCCCGGGAAGGAAACCGGATTCTGGCAGTTTCTGGCAATCGGTTGGCAAAGTTGTTGTCGCGGGCTAGACTGGCGGCAAAACGAGGGCTCCCGGCCCCATCCGGCAACACGACAAGGATGTTCCATGACCGCCACCGAACCCCAATTCACACTCTCCGGCTTCGGCGACGAGATCGACAAAGACCCCGAGATTCAAGTGGCGGTGTTGCAGGCCCTCGGCGCCCAGCACATCGAGGTGCGCAGCGCGTGGGGAGTCAACATCGTCGAACTTAGCGACGCCCAAATCGCCGAGTTGAAGGCAGTGCTCGACCGTCGCGGCATGAAGGTCTCGGCCATCGCGAGCCCCATCGGCAAGGTCGCCGCGACCCTGCCCGTGGAGCACGAGGTCACGCGCCTCGAGCGCGCCATCTACGCGGCGCAGCAGCTCGGCTCCGAATTCATTCGCATCTTCTCCTTCTACCCGGCCGAGGGCCAAGACGTGGCCGAGATTCGCGACCTCGTGATCGAGCGCATGACCGCGCTCGCGGCCACTGCAGCGGCGGCCAATGTCACGCTCGTGCACGAAAACGAGAAGGGCATCTACGGCGACACCCCCGAACGTGTGCTCGACATCATCGAGAGCGTCAACTCACCGGCCCTGCGCGTGGCCTGGGACAACGCCAACTTCGTGCAGTGCGGCGTGCAGCCGTTCACCGACGGCTACGCCCTGCTGCGCGAACACATCGTGTACTTCCAGGTCAAAGACGCCCTCGCGGCGAGCGGCGAGGTCGTGCCGAGCGGCGAGGGCGACGGAGAACTGCGCGAAACCATCGCGGCCCTCAAGGCCGACGGGTTCACGGGCTTCGCCTCGCTCGAACCTCACCTCGCGCTCGCCGAAGAGCTGGGCGGATTCTCCGGCCCCGCGGCCTTCGGCATCGCGGGTCGCGCGTTCCGCGCGTTGACGGACGCCGCGGGCATCCGCCTGGCATAGCAGCCTCCCTTCACCACCCACCGGGCAGAGCAGCCCCTCACCCAAGGAACACCCATGGCACAAATTGGCGTTCAGGCCATGATGCTGAAAGACAGCTTCACCGACATCGGCGCGTACGAGACCCTGCGCAAGACCCGCGACATCGGGTACCGCGCCGTCGAAATCTCCCAGATCGAGCTCACTAACGAAAACGTTGACCAGCTCGACTCGGCGCAGAGCGACCTCGGCATCAACGTCGCGTCGCTCTCGTGCGCGGTCGGCGCGGCCGGCGGCGTCAACCCCAACCTCGAAACCGATCTGGAGCGCGTGGTCGAGGTCGCGCAGCGGCTCGGCACTCGCATGCTGCGCATCGGCATGATGCCCGTGAACCTCATGGCCGACGTGCCCGGCATGGTCGAGTACGCCAAGACCTGCAACACCTACGCCGAGCAGCTGCGGGAGAGCGGCATTGACCTGTACTACCACAATCACCACATCGAGTTCGCCAAGGTCAAAGAGGCAGGCAACGCGCACATTCTCGATTTGATCGCCGAGAACTCGCCCGCCATGGGTCTCGAAATTGACGTGCACTGGGTGGCCCGCGGCGGCCTCGACCCGGTGCGCACGCTGCACAAGTATGCGGGCCGCACCGCCATGGTGCACCTCAAGGATTACCGCATCGGCACGCTCTCGGAGGCGGCCTTCGCGGCCCTGCAGGAGGGCGACCACGCCACCTTCATGCAAGAGTTCGCCGGAGTCGTGCAGTTCGCCGAGGTGGGCGAGGGCAACCTCGACTTCGCGTCGATCATCCCCGCCGCCATCGAAAGCGGCGCCGAATACCTGCTGGTCGAGCAAGATCAGCTCTACGGGCGCACCGTGTGGGAGGCCCTCACCACGTCCTACACCAACCTCGTGGCGCTGGGCCACGGCGACAAGTTCTAGAGCGGAGAGCAGCACATGAGCGAACCCCAAGCACAGTCAAAAGTGCGCATCGGCATCGTCGGTTTCGGCAATCAGGGTGGGGCCTACGCGGGCTTCATCGCGGAGGGCCTCGTGCCCTCGATGACCATCGGCGCCATCTGCGATATCGACCCCGAGAAGCGGGCCAAGGCGGAGGCCGCCCACCCGGGCGTCCAGATCTTTGACGACTACGAAACGATGCTCGACAGCGGCGCCGTGGACGCGGTCGTGACCTGCGTGCCGCACTACCTGCACCCCGAGATGGGCATCGCGGCGCTTGGTCGCGACATTCACGCGCTGGTCGAGAAGCCCGCGGGCGTGTACTCCAAGCAGGTGCGCGAGCTGAACGAGTTCGCGGCTACCAAGCCCGACGTGACCTTCGCGATCATGTTTAACCAACGGAACAACCCGCTCTACCAGAAGATCAAGCAGATCGTCGATGCGGGCGAGATCGGCGCCCTGCGCCGCAGCAACTGGATCATCACCACGTGGTGGCGCCCCCAGGCCTACTACGATTCGAGCGCCTGGCGCGCGACCTGGGGCGGCGAGGGCGGCGGCGTGCTCGTCAACCAGGCGCCGCACCAGCTCGACCTGTGGCAGTGGATCTGCGGGGTGCCGAAGAGCGTTTTTGCGAAGGTGGCCTACGGGTTCAGGCGCGACATCGCGGTCGAGGACGAGGTCACCGTCGTGGTCGACTACGGCGACGGCGCGACGGGCGTGTTCGTCACGGCGACGCACGACCTCGTGGGCACCGACCGGTTCGAGATTCACGGCGACTCCGGCAAGATCGTCGTCGAAGGCAGCCACACGGCGACCGTGACGCGGCTCGTCAAGCCGGAGCAGCAGATCAGCGACGAGATGGACGCCGCCGGCGTGGCGAACATGTTCCGCGGCCAGCACGACCCTAGCCAGTACTACAGCACCGAAAAGCTCGAATTCGAGTCGGTGTGGGGCGGCCAGCACGCGGGGGTGCTTGAAAACTTCGCGCAAAACATTCTGACGGGTGCGCCGTTGCTCGCTCCCGGTTCGGACGGCATGCAGGGCGTGCGCCTCGCCAACGCGATTCACCTGTCGAGTTGGCTGGGCCGCGAGGTCTCGCTCGATTTTGATGAGGACGAGTTCGTGGCCGAGCTGAACAGCCGCATTGAGGCCGAGGGTAAGTTCGCGCTGCGCGAGTAGACGCCCGCGGCGGTGAGTCTCGGCGCGCGGCGGCAAATGGCAACAGGATGGCAATCGTGGCAGCTATGATGAATTACGTGCAGCGAGAATCTAAATCCAAAAGCGGTGCGACGATCTACGACATCGCCAAGCTCGCGGGCGTCAACCCGTCTACGGTGTCTCGCGCCCTCACCAAGCCGGGGCGCGTCAGCGAGGCCACGCGCGAGCGCGTGGAAGCCGCCGCCGCTCAGCTGAACTACCGCGCCAATACCCACGCGAGGGCGCTCCCGACGGGCCGCACGCGAATGCTCGGCCTGATCGTCGCCGACATCACCAACCCCTCGTTTTTCGATGTGATTCGCGGCGCCGAGACCATGGCGGCCTCGGCGGGGTACACCATGCTGCTGGCCGATGCCGCCGAATCGGCCACCACCGAGGCCACCATTGCGCGTCGCATGCTGAGCGCCGCCGACGGCATCATCCTTGCGAGCCCCCGCATGAGCGACGCCGAGATTCTCGAGCTCAACGCCGACAAGCCCGTGGTGGTCATCAACCGCGACATCGCGGGCGTGACGTCGGTGGTGCCGAACGTCGCGAAGGGCATTGGCGAGGCCGTGCGCAGCCTCGGCGCGGAGGGTCACACGTCGATCGCGTACGTCGCGGGCCCGCGTCAATCGTGGATGTCCGGCCGCCGCTGGGATGCCGTGCGCGAGGCGGGGGAGCGCTATGGGCTGGACACGCGGCGGCTTGACTCCGAGCGGCCCACGGTAGAGGGGGGACGCCAGGTCGCCCCGTTGGTCGTGCAGTCTGGTGCCAGCGCGGTGCTGTGCTACAACGACCTGCTGGCGCTCGGCATTTTGCGCGAGTTGCAGGCCACCCGGGTCGACGTGCCCGGGCGCATGAGTGTCATCGGGTTCGACGATATTTTCGGGGCCGATCTCGTGACGCCCGCGCTGAGTACGGTGAGGTTGCCGCATCGCGACAGCGGCGTCGGTGCGATGGGCGCCATGCTGAAGGTGCTTGACGACGTGGCGCGGCCCGCGCGGCTCGAGGTGGACACCGAGTTTGTGCCGAGGGGTTCGAGCGGGGCGCCCGCGTAGGTCAGCGCGCAGCGCCGGGCAAGACCCGCGCGAAGCCGGATTGCTGGCAACTTGCCAGTTTTGGGTTGCCCAGGCCCTCGTGCGCCCCATTGCGCCCCGCACGCTGTTTCGCGCGGTTAGGCTGTCGGAAGCCGCTGCAAAATATGCCAAAAAATGTCCTTGGCAATGTTTGGCAACCGGTTGACAAAGTTTGCCACACGCAGCAGGATGGTCTCATGTCAAAGTCGATGTCTACCGACCCCCAGCGCCTGTTCCCGGCCGATCCCGCCACGCGCGCGATCGCCGAGAGCCTGTACGCACGGGTCGCCACACTGCCCATCATTTCGCCTCACGGCCACGTCGAGGCCTCCGTCATCGAAGAGAACACGCCGTTCACCGACCCGGCCACCCTCTTCGTGAGCCCCGACCACTACGTCACCCGATTGATTCACGCCAACGGGGCCTCGATTGACCAACTGCGGGCCCCGGCGTCCGGCCCGAATACCCTGAACCCCCGCGAGGTATGGCGCACCTTCTGTGCCTCGTGGGATCTCTTCGACGGCACCGCCTCGGGCTACTGGCTGCGCGAGCAGTTCGTGGGCATCTTCGGTATCACCGAGGCGCCGAGCGCCGAGAATGCCGACCGGCTCTACGACGTGATCGACGCGCGCCTGCGCGAGCCGAGCTTCCGCCCCCGCGAGCTCTTCACGGAGTTCAACATCGAGGTGCTGGCCACCACCGACGACCCGCTGGCCGACCTCGAGGCACACCGCAAAATCGCCGCAGACCCCACCTTCACCGGCCGGGTGCTGCCGACGTTTCGCCCTGACGCGTACCTGAACCCCCTGAACCCCGCGTTCGCGGCAAACATTGAGCGACTGCTCGACGCCGCGGGCGACGGCGGCCGTGACTTTGCCGCATACCTCAAGGCACTCGAGAACCGGCGCCGCTTCTTCGTCGAGCGCGGCGCCGTATCGGCCGACCACGGCTCGCGCACCCCCCGCACCCTGAGGCTCGAGGCCAGCGAGGCCGCGGCCCTGTTCGAACGCGTGCGCAGTGGCCACGCGAGCGTCACCGAGGCCGAAGACTTCGAGGCCCACATGCTCTACCAGATGGCGCGCATGTCGGTCGACGACGGCCTCGTGATGACCATGCACCCCGGCTCGCTGCGCAATCACCACACCGCCACGTTCGAACGGTTCGGCGCCGACACGGGCCACGACATCCCGTTCGCGATCGACTACGCGAGCGCCGTGCGCCCGCTGCTGCAAGACTTCGGCACGGCGGAGGGCTTTCACCTCGTGCTCTTCACGATGGACGAGACCGTGTTCTCGCGCGAGCTCGCACCGCTCGCGGGCTTCTACCCGTCAGTTTTCGTCGGCGCCCCCTGGTGGTTCCTCGACGCCCCCGACGCCATGCTGCGGTTCCGCGCCGCCGTCACCGAGACCGCGGGCTTCTCGCGCTCCTCGGGCTTCATCGACGACACGCGCGCCTACTGCTCGATTCCCGCGCGCCACGATACGTCGCGCCGCATTGAGGCCGCGTTCCTTGCGCGACTCGTCGCCGAGCACCGCGTGAGCGAAGAGCGCGCGCACGAGATCATCGTGGACATCGTCGATTCCGCACCACGGAGGGTCTTCAAACTGTGAACGAGTTCCCGCTTCTCACGCGCGACCCCATCGCGCAGCCCGCGGCGCCCACCCGCATCGTGCACATCGGCCTCGGGGCGTTTCACCGCTCTCACCAGGCCTGGTACACCGCGCACGCGAGTGACGCCAAGCAGTGGGGCATCGCGGCCTTCACCGGACGCCGCCCCGACGCCGCCGAGCAGTTGAGCGCTCAGGGCTGTGTCTACACGCTCGTCACCCGGGCCGCCACGGGCGACTCGTATGAGGTCATCGACAGCATCGTCAGCGCCCATGACGGCGCCGACACGGCCCGCCTGAGCGAGCTGTTGGCCGCCGACACCACCGCCATCGTGACGCTCACCATCACCGAAAACGCCTATCACCTCGGAGCCGACTCGCACCTCGCGGTCAACAGCGAGCCGGTGCGCGCCGACCTCGCGGCCCTGGCCGCGGGGGAGGCCCCCGCCACCGCGCTGGGTCGGTTGGTATACGGCCTCGCGGCCCGGCGCGCGTCCGGGGCAGGCCCCCTCGCCGTCGTGAGCTGCGACAACCTGGCCGACAACGGCACCCTCGCGGGCAATGCCGTGACCGAGCTGGCCGCGGCGTGGGACGCCGAGCTGGCCCGTTGGGTGCGCGAAAACGTGAGGTTCGTGGGCACCTCCATCGACCGCATCACGCCGCGCGCTACCGACGGAGACGTCGCGGGCCTCGCCGCAACGCGCGAGTACCTCGACCCCGCTGCGGTGGTGGCCGAGCCGTTCGCGAGCTGGGTCCTGTGCGGCGAGTTTCCCGCGGGCCGCCCCCGCTGGGAGGACGCGGGAGCCGTGTTCGTCGACGAGATCGAACCGTTCGAGAACCGCAAACTGTGGCTGCTGAACGGCGCGCACTCGCTGCTCGCCTACCTCGGCCAGCTGCGCGGGGCCACGACGGTCGCCGAGGCCCTCGACGACGCCGTGTGCCGCGACGCCATGGAGGCGTTTTGGGACGCCGCCGAGCGACACCTGACGACGCCGGGCCTCGACATTCCCGGGTACCGTGCCGCCCTGCGGGTGCGCTTCGGCAACCCCCGCATTGCGCACTTCTTGAAGCAGATCGCCATGGACGGCAGCACCAAACTGCTCATGCGCGCCGTGCCCGTGTTACAGGCGGAACGCACCGCGGGCCGCTCCGGCGAGGAGGCGGCCCTGGTCATCGCGGCGTGGATCGCCTACTGCGCCTCGGGCGCCGAACTGCAAGATCGCGCGACCGACGCCATCGCGGCGGCGCTCGCACGTGACGAGGCGGACCGCGTGCCCGCCCTCTTGTCGACCATCTCGCCCGCCCTGGGCGAGGACGCCGAGGTGGTGCGTTTAGTGCGCGACCTCGTTTCATCGCTCGCTTAGGCGTGCCCCGGGTGGCCGCCTGCGGGCGGCCACCCGCTGTGTTCTTGAAGGTAAAGGAGCCTTGTCGTGAATCAAAAACTCACGTCCCTACAAGTCGTCGGCTACGGGGCCGGCGACCTCGCCAATAACTTGGCGTTCACCCTGTCCACCACGTATCTGCTGTTGTACTACACCGACGTGGCCGGTATCTCGGCGGCGGCGGCGGGCACGCTGTTTCTGCTGGTGCGTTTTTTCGATGCGTTCGCCGATGTTTTCGCGGGCCGCATCGTCGACCGCACCTTCCATAAAAAATTGGGCAAGTTCCGTCCGTTCGTGCTGTTTGGCGGCTTGCCGCTGCTGATCATGAGCGCCCTGACGTTTCAGGTTCCGAGCGGCCTGAGCCACGACGGCAAGCTCTGGTACGCGTACCTCACTTACGCGGGCCTCGGGCTCGCCTATTCGATGGTGAACATTCCCTATGGCTCGCTCGCCGGTGCCATGACTCAAGACCCGGCGGAACGCTCGAAGCTCGGCGCGGCGCGCTCGTGCGGCGGCCTGCTGGTGGGTTCGTTCTTGCTGTACTTCGTCACCCCGCTCACGAAGCAGGGCGCCGATAAGCTGCAGCCACTGTTCACGACGCTCACGCTCGTCTTCATTGTGCTCGGCTACGCGCTATACCTCATGACGGTGTTCACGTCGAAGGAGCGTGTGCACCGCACGGTGCCGAAGGTGTCGTTCAAGCAGTCGCTCGAAACGTTGAAGGGCAACCGCCCGCTGCTGATGCTGTGCGTGTCGTCGCTGCTCATGCTCACGGCGAGCACCGGTGTCTCGACTATTCAGGTGTATTATCTGCGCGACGTGCTCGGCAACGTCGACCTGTCGCGCCCGCTTGCCATCACCAACCTCGTGCTGGCCATCATCGTGATCGCCCTGACCCCGCTGCTGGTGCGCACCTTCGGCAAGAAGGCCGTCTACCTGGTCGCCTGCACCCTCGTGGTGGTCGGCTCGGTGGGTGTCGCGTTCATTCCCCATCACGCCACGTACGGCGCGTTCACGGCACTCGTCGTGACTCAGCTTGGCATTCAGGTCATGAACATCGTGGTGTGGGCGCTCGAAGCCGACACCGTGGAGTATGGCGAGCTGCGCACGGGCATCCGCACCGAGGGCATCATTTACTCGTTGTTCTCGTTCACCCGCAAGATGGGCCAGGCCCTAGGCGGCGCGGTGATCGCCTACGCCATCGGCGCGGCGAACTACGTCAAGCCGCCCGCCGACGCTGCGGCGGCTGAGACCTTCCGTCAGTCGGAAGCCACGATCTCGGGCCTGCAGCTCGCGGCGGGTCTCGTGCCCCTCGTGCTGGCGTTGCTGGGCCTTGCGATTATGCGGTTCTACACCCTCACTGACAAAGCGCATGCTGAAATGGTGAACGAAATCCGCGCCCGCCGCGAGGCCTCCGAAAATAATCCCACTCACAACGCTCACTAGGAGTATTCATGAAAATCACTAAGGCCGAAGTTTTCGTCACGAGCCCCACGCGTAACTTCGTGACGCTCCGCGTCGAGACCGACGAGGGCTTCGTCGGCATCGGCGACGCGACCCTAAACGGTCGCGAACTCGCGGTCGAGGCATACCTGCGCGAGCACGTCTGCCAACTGCTGATCGGCAAAGACCCGCACCGCATCGAAGACACGTGGCAGTTCTTGTACCGCAGTTCGTACTGGCGCCGCGGGCCCGTCACGATGGCCGCGATTGCCGCCGTGGACATGGCACTGTGGGACATCAAGGGCAAGGTTGCGGGCCTGCCCGTGTACCAGCTGCTGGGCGGTGCCTCGCGCAATGGCCTGCGCGCCTACGGCCACGCCTCGGGCACCGATACCGAGTCGTTGTTTGATTCGATTCGCGCTCACCTCGAACTGGGCTACAAGTCGATTCGCGTGCAGACCGCGGTGCCCGGCATCAAGGCCGTCTACGGCGTCGCGGCGCAGACGCAGGCTTCGGGCGAGCGCTACGACTACGAACCCGCTGGTCGCGGCGCGTTCCCGACCGAGGAGGACTGGGATACCCGCGCTTACCTGCGCCACCTGCCCACGGTCTTCGAGGCGGTGCGCAACGAGTTCGGCCCCGAGATTCCCCTGCTGCACGACGGTCACCACCGCATGACGCCGATTCAGGCGGCGAAGCTCGGCAAGGCGCTCGAGCCCTACGACCTGTTCTGGCTCGAAGACTGCACCCCCGCGGAAAACCAGGAGGCCCTGCGCCTCGTGCGCTCGCACACCACGACCCCGCTGGCCATCGGCGAAATCTTCAACACGGTGTTCGACTTCCAGACCCTCATCAAGGAGCAGTTGATCGACTACGTGCGCGCCGCGTCGACCCACTTCGGCGGCATTTCGCCGCTCAAGAAGGTCATGGATTACGCCGCGCAGTACCAGATCAAGTCGGGCTTCCACGGCCCCACAGACATCTCGCCCGTCGGCTTTGCGGCCCAGTTGCACGTGGGTCTCGCGATTCACAACTACGGCATTCAGGAGTACATGCAGCACTCCGATCAGACCAACGAGGTATTCCGTCAGTCGATGACGTTCACCGATGGCTACCTGCACCCGGGTGACGCGCCCGGTCTCGGCGTCGAGTTCGACGTCGAGGCCGCCGCGAAGTTCCCCTACCAGCAGGCCTACCTGCCCTACAACCGTCTCGTCGACGGCACGGTGCACGACTGGTAAGCCAGTCGCACGTGGTGCTGGCCCCCTCCCGGGTTCTCCGGGTGGGGGCCAGTTGCGGTTTTCGGACGCGCGCGTGGCCCGCCGCCTGGTCTACCGCGTTGGCGCCGGGGCTGGGGACCCCGCCCCTACGCCGCGAGCGCGCCCTCGACCTCTTGGCAGCGGCGGTAGCGCCGCCAGCTGAACCAGGGCACTCCGATGGCGACACCCAAGATGACGAGGTATCCGACGGCGAGGTTGCCGCTCAGAAAGAGCCGCGGGAAATCCTGCGCCAAGAGTTCCGTCGCGAATGCTGGGGTCACGAGAAACCGCGTGGGGTTCGACAGGGCCACCGCGAACACGGCGCAGCCGACGAGGCACGATGCGATGCTGACGATGGTGAAGTGCAGGGTGTACGTGCGCCGTGCGATGGCCCACACGGCGAGGCCCATTTCGAGTACCCCGTGTACCAGCAGCACGGGCAAGAAAACGGTTAGGAACATCGAGTTGAAAACGCTGATCGCGGCCCCATCGCCCAGCTGCAGGGTCAGCGGCGACTCCTGGAGGATCGCATTCAGTATGAGGGGCAAGAAAAGCCCCAGCAAGATCAAATCGGCGATGTGTTCCCCCAGGCCATAGGGGCGACTCACCTCGGGGAGGGCCTCGGGCGTCCACGGTTTCTCGTCCTGGCGCGAGCCGAACGCCCGCAATCGCCGTCGGTCGCTCGCGTGCAGCACGAGCGTGCAAACGGCGGTCAGGCTGAGCCAGGTGATGACGCCTTGGGCGGCGGTTTCTCCGAGCGTGCGCAGCCAATTTTCGGGCCCGCGAAAGCCGTCCGCCGTGAAGGTGACGGCAAACACCGCGACGCCGAGCCACGCGCTCAGGGTGCACAGCGACACCCACGCGCGGTAGTTCTCGGGGCGCACCACCTGACGGGGGGAGTCGTAGTAACGCGTGGCGAGGTCGGCGGGGTCACCCAGGGTGCGCAGGGCCTCGCGCTCGGCGTACGCGGCGGGCAGGTGCCCGTATTCCTCGGCCGCGAGGTCGTCGATGGCGCCCCGTACTTCGCGCACGATGTCGTCGCGTTGACGGCGGGGCAGGTGTCGGGCCAGTTCCGCGAGATAGCGGTCGGTCAGGCTGTCGCTAACGCTGGGCATGAGAGTTCTCCTGGGGGTGGGCGAGGGTGTGCAGCCCCTCGGCGATGGTCTGCCATTCGGCGGTGAGGGCGGACGCGAGCCGCCCTCCTTGCTCGGTGGTGCGGTAGTACTTGCGGGGCCGGGCCTCGCTGGTATCCCACTCGGCGGCGAGCAGGCCCTGTTTTTCGAGGCGGCGCAGCAGGGGGTACAGCGTGTTCTGCTCGACGGCGAACCCCGCGTTGGCGAGTGCCGAGATGAGCGCGTAGCCGTAGTGCGGCGTGCGCAGCAGGCTGAGGCTCGCGAGCACGATGGTGCCGCGTCGCAGCTCTTGGGTTTGCGCGGCGATGAAGTCGGCGAGGTCGTCATGAGTCATGGCGAGCTCCTGGGGTGTGCGTCATGCCAATAGTGTGCGACACACACTAATGTGTGTCAAGCGGGGCGAGAAATGTGGAGTGTCGCAGCCACACCTGATGGAGCCGCGCGCCTTCACCGCCTAGTCTGGAGGCCCCGTCCAAGGAGACACATGCCCCACGCACAGCCCGCCACCAGCGCCAGCCTCTTTCTCGGCATCGACATCGGCACCGGCTCCACTAAGGCCGTGCTCGCCGACGCCGACGGCACCATCGTCGCCACCGCAACCCGCGGCCATGCCATGAGCCTGCCGGGCCCGGGCCTCGCCGAGTTTGATGCCGAGGCGGTCTGGTGGTCCGAAATCTGCGAACTCACGCGCGAACTCACGACCCAGCACCCCGCGGCCAGCATTCTCGCCGTCACCGTCTCCGGCCTCGGCCCCACGATGCTGGTGACAGACGAAAACTTCTCACCCCTGCGTCCGGCGATTTTGTACGGAATCGACACGCGCGCGGTCGAGCTGATACCCGAGATCGAGGCCGCGTGCGGCGGCGCCGACGCGATCTTCGCGCGCGCCGGCAAGCACCTCTCGTCGCAGGCCGCAGGCCTCAAACTAGAGTGGATCAAGCGCCACGAGCCCGACGTCTTCGCGCGCACCCGCCACTGGTTCAACGCCCACACCTACATCGACGCGCGCCTCACCGGCGAATACGTGCTCGATCACCACACGGCCAGCCAGTGTGACCCGTTCTACGACGTGACCACGCAGTCGTGGATACCCGAATGGGCCGACCCCATCAGCGCGCACGTGCCCCTGCCGCGGCTGGTTTGGCCGGGCGAGGTGATCGGTCGCATCACCCCCGCCGCCGCCGCCGCCACGGGCCTCGCGCCCGGCACCCTGGTCGCGGCAGGCACCGTAGACGCCTGGGCCGAGGCCTTCAGCGCGGGCATCACCGAGCCCGGAGACCTCATGCTCATGTACGGCTCCACCATGTTCATGGTGCAGGTGCTCGACCAATTTGCGGCGCACCCGATCCTCTGGACCACGAGCGGCGTCACGCCCGGCAGCCTGACCCTCGCGGCCGGCATGGCCACCTCGGGCTCGATCACCACGTGGCTGCGCGACCTCCTGGGCGGCGACTCCTTCGAAACCCTCATTGCGGACGCCGAGGCGGTGCCGCCGGGCTGTGACGGCCTGTTGCTGCTGCCCTATTTTCAGGGCGAGCGCACCCCCATCTTCGACCCGCTCGCGAGCGGCGCGATCCTGGGGCTGGGCCTGCGCCACGGCCGTGGCCACCTGCTGCGCGCCACTTACGAGGGCATCGGCCTCGCGGTGCGACACATCGTCGAGTTTCTCGAGGCGGCGGCCCCGGTGCGCCGCATCGTCGCGGTCGGCGGCGGCACCCAGTCGGCCCTGTGGACCCAGATCGTCTCCGACATCACCGGCCGTGAGCAGGAGATTCCCGAGCAGGCGGTGGGGGCGGCCTACGGGGACGCCCTGTGGTCGGCAATCGCCGCCGGCGCCGTCCCCAGCGACACGCGGTGGGCTCGGGCGGGGCGTGTGGTCACCCCACGGCCCGAGTGCGCAGCACTCTACCGCGAGCGGTTCGAGACCTATCTCGGCGCCTATCCGGCCCTGAAGGCGACCATGCATCGCCTCGCGGGGGAGGCCTAGTCGATTGCCGTCGCGCCGGGGCGGTTCGTGCCCAGGGTCGATTCGCGCGCGATGAGCGTGGGTTCGAGTTTCACCTGTTCGCCCGAGCCGCCGTCGAGCACCTCGCTGAGCATGGCGAGCGCGCGCCGCCCCATTTCGATGCGCGGCGAGTTCACCGAGGTGAGCGGCATGGCCATGTACCCGGCGATGGGAATATTGTTGTAGCCGCCCACGGCGAGGTCGCTGCCCACTCTGCGCCCGGCCTCCCGAATCGCGCCGTAGGCTCCGATCGCGTCGAAATCGTTCGCGACGAACAGCGCGGTGATGTCAGGGGCGCGTTCGAGCAGTTTACGCGCCGAGAGATAGCCGGAATCGACCGTGAAGCCGCTGGGCTCCTGGGCCCGCACGTGAACCTCGTGCCCGGCCTCCGCCATGGTGTCGAGAAACCCCTGCGCACGGAGGCGTGCCGTGGAGGCGAACTCCAGGCCCGAGATGACTCCCACGTCGGTGTGGCCGAGCTGCAAGAAGTGTTCGGCCATGAGGCGGCCGCCGAGGTAGTCGTTACTGCTGACGGATGGGAAGTCGCAGGCCACGCGCGAAACCAGCACGAACGGGGTGCCGAGCTGTGCGACCTGATGGGCGTAGCCGCCGAGGTGGGGCACGTCGCCCAGGATGAACCCGTCGACACCGCGGTCGCTCATCATCGAAATGCCCTCGGCCTGCAGGTCGGCGCGGTCTTGGGAGTTGGTCACGAGGGTGACGAGCTGGCGCTCCGTGGCTTCGGTTTGGATGCCCTCGTAGATTTCGGCGAGCACATAGTCGGTGAGTCGGGGCACCATGACGCCGACGAGCCGGCTGCGCCTGGTGCGCAGGCCCTGGGCCATGGTGTTGGGCCGGTACCCCATGCGCGTTGCGGTGGCGCGGATCAGGTCGGCGGTGGGTCCCGAGGCTGCGTCGCTCGCGCGGGCTCCGCTTGAATTCAGCACACGAGAGACGGTCGAGACGTGCAGCCCAACTTCTTGGGCAATTTGCGCCAAGGTGACTCGACTGGACTTCATGGGGGTCTCCCTTGCGAATCAGGCGGAGCCCTCGCGGCGTGCTGTGCGCGTGTGGCCAGGTGGTTTTCGGGTCATCTTAGCAAGGCCGACGGGGAGCAGGAATAGTCAAATTTTGGGGAGAGCGGACGCCCGGGTGGTGGCGTCCCTGCGGATGTTGACTTTTGTGGCGCGAACCACTAGATTCCACCCTAACGTTTGGCGCAAACGTTAGGGTGTCGTGCGGCATACCCGCGAGGTCTACGGGCTACCTCCCACAGGCGCTCCGGGCTCGCAGGCCCGCCCGCACTCGTTCAACCGGTCGGCAAAGGAGCCCCCATGTGCCAAGTCTGTGGTCATCGCCAGGCGACGTATCGCGCCCACGAACCCACGCGAAGCTGGCCCGAGTTTGCCCTCGGCCAGCTCGGCCCCCTCGCCCCCAGTGCCGTGCGCGCGAGCCGCGCCACCCATCTCGCCGCACACGGCCTGCTCGCCCGCGGCTTCACGCTCACGGCCACCCCCGCCGGGTACACCGCGCGCTCCGCCACCGGTAGCCAAGCCACCCTGCCGGGCCTCCTCGACGCACTGACCTGGCTGCTCACGCGCAACGCGCTGCGGCTCGACCCACCCCGAGAAGCCGCGACCGACTGGGCCACCTATGGGCTCCACCTCGCCCTCTCGCGCCTGACCACCAGCGCGGGGGTCTTGACCCTCGAGCTCGCGGTGCGCCCCGACGGCAGCCTGCGAACCTCGCCGCCGTTCCCAACCGACGACCCGCAGACCCAGGCGGTCACCCTGCACTTCGCCGCGGGAGCGGTCGAGGCGAGCATCGACGTCCGCGTGGCCCCGCGCGGCCTCGCAGTGGGGGTCGCCTCGTGAATACCTCCGCCGCCMCCCCCGCAACCACTTCAGCCGCCACTTCGGCCGCCACTTCGGCACCTACCCCCCCTGCCAGCCCAGCCGAGAGTGCCCGCCGTGTGCACTACCTCGCGACCGGCGGCACCATTGCCAGCAGCACCGCGACCGACCAAGGCGGGGCCGGAGCGTCCGCCCCGACCGAGGGCGTGAGCCCTCGGCTCACCGCCGAAGACCTCGTCAGCAGCGTCGGCGCCCTGCCCGCAGGCATCGCCGTCACGGCCGAGCAGTTCGAGCAGACCGCGTCCACCAACCTCACCTTCGAGCACCTCGTCGCCCTGAGCGCCCGCGCCACCATGGCCCTGCGCGACGGCGCACACGGAGTGGTGATCACCCAGGGCACCGACACCATCGAAGAAACCAGCTTCGCCCTCGGCCTGCTCAACCCCACCGATCGACCCGTGATCGTCACGGGCGCCATGCGCAACCCCACCCTCGCGGGCGCCGACGGCGCGGCGAACATCCTGGGCGCCCTCCTCTGCGCGGGCGCCGAAGCACTCGCGGGGCTGCCCGCCGTGGTGGTATTCAACGACGAAATTCACGACCCGTGGTTCGTTCGCAAGGCGCACACCTCCAGCACCGCGACCTTCACCTCGGGGCCGACCGCCGGACCCCTCGGTTGGATCCACGAAGGTCAGCCCCGGCTTGCCCACCGCCCGTCGCCACCACCGAGAGTTCTGCCCCGCACCGACTGCCCGCCCATCGCGATGGTGCCGCTCAGCCTCGGCGACCCCCTGCACTACCTCGCCGACCTGCCGCGACTCGGCTACGCGGGCGTGGTGCTGGACGCCTTCGGCGGCGGCCACGTCAGTGCCTCGCACATGCGTGCCATCACGAGGCTCGCCGCCGAGATCCCCGTCGTGATCGGCTCACGCACCGGCTCGGGGGAGATCCTGCGCTCCACCTACAACTTCGAAGGGTCCGAGATGAGCCTGCTGCGTGCGGGCTGCGTCAGCGCCGGAGTACTCACGAGCCGCAAGGCGCGCGTCGCCCTCGCGCTGCTTAGCGCCGAAACCCCCGACGACCCCCTGCGGCGATGGAAGGAGTTCACCGAACGCTACTAAATGCCCGTAGTGGGATCCGCTCCCTCAGAACCATCACAGCAGTGCCCCATTCAAAGGAGAAAAGGCCATGGCCAAAGAAATACTGTGCACGTTCGGCGTTGACATCGATGCGGTCGCCGGATGGCTAGGCAGCTACGGCGGCGAAGACTCGCCCAGCGACATCCAACGCGGCATGTTCGCGGGCGAAATCGGCGTACCCCGACTGCTCAAAATGTTTGCGCAAAAGAACGTCCCCGCCAGCTGGTTCATTCCCGGCCACAGCGCCGAAACCTTCCCCGATTCGACGCGCATGATTGTCGACGCCGGGCACGAAATCGGCGCGCACGGGTACTCCCACGAGAACCCAGTCGCCATGACGGAACAGCAAGAACGCGACGTCATGGAGCGCTCGCTCGAAGCCCTCGCCAAGTTCACCGACGTGCGCCCCCGCGGCTACGTCGCGCCCTGGTGGGAACTCAGCGCCCGCACCCCGAGCCTGCTCAAAGAGTTCGGATTCGACTACGATCACTCGCAGGGCTACAACGACTTCGTGCCGTTCTACGCGCGCATCGGCGACTCGTGGACCAAGATCGACCTCAGCAAAGACGCCAAGGAGTGGATGCACCCGCTGCAGCGCGGCGAAGAAATCGACATCGTCGAAATCGGCGCCAACTGGTACGTCGATGACCTGCCTCCCATGATGTTCATGAAGGGCGCGCCCAACTCGCACGGCTTCGTGAGCCCCCGCGACATCGGGCAGATGTGGCAAGACCAATTCGATTGGGTCTACCGCGAACTCGACTACGCCGTGTTCCCCATTACCATCCACCCCGACGTCTCCGGACGCCCCCAGGTGCTGCTGATGCTGGAACGCCTCATCGACCACATCAACCAGCACGAGGGCGTGCGCTGGGTGACGATGGCCGAGGTCGTCGATGACTTCCGCGCGCGGTTCCCCTACGCCGGCGCCGAGCGCCCGAGGTCGTGGTAGCCGTGACCACTGCAACGGGCAGGTTCTCGCCCTCCGTCACCCTGGCGGACGCGCGCTATTCCACGATTGTCTGTTTTCTGGCGTGGACCTTCGCGGTCTACGACTTCGTGCTGTTCGCGAACCTCCTGCCCGTCGTGGCGGAGGACTTCGGGTGGAGCGACAGTCAAACCACGGGCATCAACACGTGGGTCACCCTCGGCACGGCGGTGGTGGCATTCTTCGCCGGTCCGCTCATCGTCGATAAGCTCGGCCGCAAAAAGGGCATCATCATCGCGGTGGTCGGCGCCGCCCTCGCCTCGGGCCTCACCTACGTGGGCGGCTTCGCGGTCACGGCGCTCGGCGTCACCGGCATCGTGCTACTCGTGCTGATTCGCTCCGTGGCCGGCCTCGGTTACGCCGAACAGTCGATCAACGCGACCTACCTCAACGAGATCTACACCGTCGCCTACCGGGGTCACAAGAACGCCTCGAACATCGGCTTTCTGTATTCCCTCGTGCAGTCCGGCTGGCCCGTCGGCTCGGTCATCGCGGCCGTCTCGATCCAGCTCATCGAACCCCGCTACGGCTGGGAGATGTGCTTCATCGTCGGCGTGTTCCCGTCCATCGTGATGGCGATCCTGGGGCGCCGTCTCAAGGAGAGCCCGCAGTTCCTGGCACAGCGTGAAGTGCAGCGGTTGCAACAAGCGGGTGACGCGGCGTCCGCAGAAAGCGTGGCCCGCGAGTACGGGATCTCCTTGGCCTCCAAGGTTGGGGCGCCCCTCTCGCAGGCGTTCCAGGGTGAATCGCTGCGGCCCACGCTGACGCTCGGCGCGGCCATGCTGCTGAACTGGCTGGGCATTCTGGCGTTCGCGTTCCAGGGCACCCTGATCCTCACCAACGGCAAGGACGCCCCGTTCACCAACGCCCTCGCCATCCTGATCGTGTCGAACGCAACGGGCTTCTTCGGGTACCTGTTCCACGGGTGGTTCGGTGACAAGATCGGGCGTCGCAATGCCATCATGATCGGGTGGGCCATCGCGGCCATCGCGTTCCTCGTGATGCTGCTCGCCCCCAACGGCGGCTTCGGCCTGATCGTGACTATGTACTCGGCGGGCCTGTTCTTCTTGATCGGCCCGTACTCGGCCCTGCTGTTCTACACGTCAGAGTCGTTCCCCGTGCAAACCCGCGCCACCGCGGGTTCGTTCATCAACGCCCTCGGCCAGATCGGCGCTATCCTCGGCGGCGTGCTGTTCACCATCCACCTCTCGGGCCTGACGGCGGATTCGCCCGTCGCCGACGTCGTGAGCCGGTGGACCAGCGCGGGCATGATCTACGGCTGCATCCCGATCTTCCTGTCCGCTGCGGTGCTGCTGCTCGCGCGCAACGTGAAGATCGAACGCGGCTAACAGCGCTGGCAAACACCCCAGCCTGACGGCACAACGGGGCCGGACCATACGTGGTCCGGCCCCGTTCGCGCGTCGGCCCAGCCTTAAGCGAGGACGCGCCGGTGATTAGTAGGAGGAGCTGTGGCGGGGCTTGCGGCCACCGTCACGTTCGCCGAAGCTGCGGTCGCCGCCGCGGCCTTCGAAGCCACGCTCGCCGCGGCCCTCGAACCGTCCGCCGTCGCGACCGCCGAATCCACGGTCGCTGCGGCCACCGAAGCCACGGTCACCGCGGCCCTCGAAGCCACGCTCGCCGCGCGATTCGAAACGATCCCCACGGCCCTCGAAACGACGACCACCATCGCGGCCACCCTCGCGTCCGCCAAAGCCACGGCTCGGGCGATCGTGACGATCCTGGCGATCGTGGCGATCGCCGCGGCCGCCAAACTTGCCGCCGTGGCCGCCGCGAGCACCGGGCTCGCCGCTGTCGAGGCGAATCTTCAGGGCCTTGCCGGCCACGCGAGCGTCCGAGATGCGCTTGAACATGTCGGGAGTGATGTCCGCGTTGATCTCCACGATCGAGAACGAGCCGCGGATGTCGATCTTGCCGAGGTCCTTGCCACGCAGGCCACCCTCGCCCGTGATCGCACCCACGATGGCTTCGGGGCGCACGCCGTGCTCGTGGCCGACGCCAACCCAGTAGCGCGCCGCGCCCTTGTGGCCCGTCGAGTACTCGGGGCGCTCGCGACGGTCGCCGCGCTCGCCGCGGTCGCCGCGCTCGCCGCGCTCGCCGCGCTCGCCGCGCTCGGGCTTGCCGATCTTCTGCTCGAACGAATCCTCGTCGCGGGCGCTGGGGCCCTCATCGCCGATGGCGAGCGACGCCATGGCGTACGCAACCTGCTCCAACGTGAGGTCCGAGGTGGCCATGAACTCCTGCAGGGCCTTCTCGTACAGGCCGAGACGGCCGCGGCCCAGGCGCTCGGGCAGTCGACCAAACAGCGACTTCACCTTGTGGGCCGAGACGTCGGCCGGGGTCGGAATCATGACCTCTTCGACCTTGGCCTTGGTGACGCGCTCGATGGTGCGCAGTCGCGACAGTTCACGCGGGTTCAGGAACGTGAGCGCGGTACCGGTGCGGCCTGCGCGGCCCGTGCGACCAATGCGGTGCACATACGCCTCAACCTCACCGGGCACGTCGAAGTTGACGACCAGGCCGATGCGCTCCACGTCGAGACCGCGGGCGGCAACATCGGTGGCGACCAGCACGTCGAGGCGACCGCTACGCAGGCGATCGATGATCTTTTCGCGCTCAACCTGCGGCACATCGCCGGAGATCGTCGCGGCCAGCACGCCGCGCGCGACGAGCTCGGAGCCCACCTCTTCGGCGGCCGAACGCGTGCGCGTGAAGACGATGGCGGCATCGGTGTCGCTGACCGCGAGCACCCGAGCCAGGGCGCCAATCTTGTGGCGGAACGGCACCACCGCGAACGTCTGCTTGACGCTCGCGAGCGTCGACGACTGGCGGGCCACGGTGACCTCAACCGGGTTGTTCAGGTGCTGGGCCGCGATGCGGCGAATATCGGACGGCATCGTGGCTGAGAACAGCGCCACCTGGCGTTCCGCGGGGGCGTTGCCGAATACCTTCTCGACATCTTCGGCGAAGCCCATGCGCAGCATTTCGTCCGCCTCGTCGAGCACGAGGAACTTGGCCTGCGACAGGTCGAGGGTGCCGCGCTCGATGTGGTCGATGACGCGACCCGGGGTGCCCACGACAACCTGCACGCCGCGCGACAGGGCGCGCAGCTGCGGGCCGAACGCCGAGCCACCGTAGACGGGCAGCACGTCGAGGCCACCGATGTGGGCGCCGAACGACTCGATGGCCTCGGCCACCTGGATAGCGAGCTCACGCGTGGGGGCCAGCACGAGCGCCTGCACGTGGTGAGCCTTGGGATCGATCGAGGCGAGCATCGGAAGGCCGAAGGCGGCGGTCTTGCCGGTGCCGGTCTGCGCGACACCCACGATGTCGCGGCCCGAAATGAGGGCGGGAATCGCCTGCTCCTGAATCGGGGTGGGGGTTTTGAAGCCGAGGGCGTGAACCGCGCTCAGCACGTTATCGGGGAGGTCCAGATCATCGAACGACGGGCCCGCGGGCTGCGCGGCCGGTTCGGTCGTCGCGGCCTCGGCGGGAGCCTCGGTAGCGGCGGGAGCCTCCGGGTTCGAGCCTGCCTCTACCTCGACCGCGGAAGCGGTCTCGACGGTAGCGTTTTCGGGCAGGTCAAAAGCAGAGTTATTTTCAGGCATGAAAATGATAGCCATTCTTGTGTCGGGGAGTGGCAGTGCACACCGGGCGGCGAACAATGGTCGCGTGGCCCCTCGATCTGACAGCACATGTTGATCACAGCCCAGTGCAAACGGGTAACCCGTGCATGTCATACGCATGCGCGTCTCGCGATGCTCGCAGACGTTGCTTTAACACAATGATTCGTGGCGGCCGAGGCGCGCGCTTATGACGAATCCTTTATACTTCAGTGGTGATCGGCTGTCGTAGATAGACCCGGATTCGCGGCGGCCGCGCTCTGCGCGGCGGCGAAGGGTTCCGAGTCAGTAGGGTTTACGACAAACTCCAGTGCCATAAGCCTACCAAGAAAAGATACTCAAACCCAGGCAGAAGCGGTGACAGTAAGCGACGTCACCAGCGGGCCACCGAGGCGTCCGAAATGAAATCGACCCGCCCACCAAACCCCAGTACCCTGGTGGCGACCCATTCACCAAGGCGGAGGCCCCGTTTAGGCCCCGCATGAAGGAAGCCATGCTGTACACACACAAGGTGGGCGACCTGCGCGCCAGCCACATTGGTTCGACCGTAACTCTCACGGGCTGGGTGGCCCGCCGCCGCGACCACGGCGGCATCGCCTTCATCGACCTGCGCGACGCGAGCGGCACTGCCCAGGTCGTCGTGCGCGACGAGGCGATCGCACACGAGTTGCGCAACGAATACGTTCTCAAGGTCACCGGCGTCGTCGAGCGTCGCCCCGAGGGCAACGAGAACGACAAGGTGGCCACCGGCGAGATCGAGGTCATCGCCGACGAGGTCGAGGTGCTGAACACGTCGGCTCCGCTGCCGTTCCAGATCGACGACCACATCGAGGTCGGCGAGGAGGCGCGACTGCGCTATCGCTACCTTGACCTGCGCCGCGGCGGCCCCGCGGCCGCGATTCGACTGCGTTCCCAGGTCAACCAGGCGGCTCGCGGCGTGCTGCTCGACGAAGACTTCGTCGAGATCGAGACGCCCACGCTGACTCGCTCGACGCCCGAGGGAGCGCGCGACTTTCTCGTACCCGCGCGCCTCGCGCCCGGCTCGTGGTACGCGCTGCCGCAGTCGCCGCAGTTGTTCAAGCAGCTGCTCATGGTCTCGGGCATGGAGCGGTACTTCCAGATCGCCCGCTGCTACCGCGACGAAGACTTTCGCGCCGACCGTCAGCCCGAGTTCACGCAGCTCGACGTCGAAATGTCATTCGTCGACCAAGAGGACGTCATCGAGCTCGGCGAGCGGGTGCTCAAGGCCGTGTGGGGCACCATCGGCTACGAGATTGCGAGCCCCATCGACCGCATCACGTACGCCGACGCCATGGCGAAGTACGGCAGCGACAAGCCCGACCTGCGCTTCGACCTCGAACTGACCGAGCTCACGGAGTTCTTCAAAGGCACCACGTTCCGCGTGTTCCAGGCGCCCTACGTCGGCGCCGTGGTCATGCCGGGCGGTGCCTCGCAGGCTCGTCGCGCCCTCGACGCATGGCAAGAGTGGGCCAAGCAGCGCGGCGCCAAGGGCCTCGCGTACGTGTTGGTGCAGGAGGACGGTTCGCTGACGGGGCCCGTCGCCAAGAACCTCACCGACTTCGAGCGCGATAACCTCGCCGCCACCGTCGGTGCAGCCGCGGGTGACTGCATCTTCTTCGCGGCGGGCGAGGTCAAGGCTTCGCGTTCGCTGCTGGGCGCCGCGCGCCTCGAGATCGGCAAGCGCGTCGGCCTGATCGACGAAAGCGCGTGGTCGTTCGTGTGGGTCGTGGATGCTCCGATGTTCGAAGCGACCTCCGACGCCGTGGCCGCAGGTGACGTGGCCGTGGGGTCTGGCGCATGGACGGCCGTGCACCACGCCTTCACGTCGCCCAAGCCGGAATGCCTCGACACGTTCGAGAACGACCCGGGCAACGCGCTGGCCTACGCCTACGACATCGTGTGTAACGGCAACGAGATCGGCGGCGGTTCTATCCGTATTCACCGCCGCGACGTGCAAGAGCGCGTGTTTAAGGTGATGGGCATCAGCGATGAGGACGCCCAGGAGAAGTTCGGCTTCTTGCTCGAAGCGTTCTCCTTCGGCGCGCCCCCGCACGGCGGCATCGCGTTCGGCTGGGACCGCATCGTCGCCCTCCTCGCGAAGGCCGACTCGATCCGCGAGGTCATCGCGTTCCCGAAGTCGGGCGGCGGCTACGACCCGCTGACTGCCGCACCCGCGCCGATCACCCCGCAGCAGCGTAAGGAGGCCGGCGTGGACTTCACGCCGAAGCCCGCCGATAAGCCCGCCGAGGCCGCTGCCAAGCCGGCCGAATAGGGTACCCGGCCCCGCGGCGTCCGAACCGACACCACCGGGCCAAAAGCAATCGCCCGCCCACCCGAATACGACGGGTGGGCGGGCGTTTCTCGCGGTGCTTCGCCTACAAAGCGACCTACTTGGGGTAGTCCCCGCGCTTGGTCAGCACCTTCGGCAGGCGCAGGCGGCGGAACTGCGAAGCGCGCATGATCGCATACGCGCCGAGGCCGCGGGGAAAGTCCCCGAACTTGGTGGTCGCGGCCTTTTTCAGGGCGCGGCGCAAGAACACCATGTCGACGACCATAACCAGGATGAATCCATACATCGCGATGGTCAGGTACAGCATGATGGCGGTCGATTGCGTGACGGCCTGGGCAATCAGCGTGCCGATCACGAGCACGAGCAGCACGGGCATCATGAGTTCGCCGAGGTTGTAGCGGGCATCCACAAATTGCCGCGCGAAGGCGCGCTCGGGGCCGCGGTGCTGGGCGGGCATGTAGCGGTCGTCGCCCGTGTTCATGGCCTGCTGTTCCAGGGCGCGCTGCTCGCGCAGCTTTTGCGACTCCTGCTTGCGCGCGGCCTTGCGGTCGGTGATGACGAGGGGCCGAAAATTCGCCGCCTCGGCATCCTTGCGCTTCGGCGTGGGGCGACCCTTCTTACCCTCGGGGTCGCGCTGGTCTACCGGCTCGGGGGCAGGAGCGGGAGCGGGCTGATTATTCTTCGACTTTCCAAACACAGGTTCCAGCCTAGGGCACAACGAGACTGCCGCGAAACGAACTCCGCCGCCCGTGGGCGCTTATGTTTTGGGGTTCGGACGCCGCGGGGCCCGTTGGCGGGGCGCCCCCGGCCGCCCGGTTGGTCGCGTTAACGTAGTGGCATGACTGCTCACAAGACCCCAAGCACCCTCCCGACCTCCTCCGCACCCGTGCCGGCGATCCCGCAAGAGCGCGTCGAGGCGGCGCGCGCCTCCATCGGCGCGGCCTTCGCGGGCGCACTCGACGACCTGTGTGCGTTTGTGCGCATCCCCTCGGTGTCGCAGCGTTCCTTCGATCAGTCGCACGTCGAGGCGAGCGCCGAGTGGGTAGCCGACAAGTTGCGTGGGCTCGGCATGGAGTCGGTCGAGATCCTGCGGGTTACGACCGCCGACGGCTACGAGGGCGCCCCCGCCGTGGTGGCGCGGCGTCCCGCGCGCGAGGGCGCGCCCACGGTGTTGCTGTACGCCCACCATGACGTGCAGCCCCCGGGCCGCGACGAGGATTGGGATTCCCAGCCGTTCGAGCCGACCCTGCGCGGCGAACGACTGTTCGGCCGGGGTGCCGCCGACGATAAGGCGGGCGTGATCGCCCACCTGACGGCGCTCGGTGCCCTCGACCCCGCCTCGCCGCTCGGCGTCACGGTGTTCATCGAGGGCGAAGAGGAGGTCGGGTCGCCGACGTTCCAGGCTTTCCTCGCCGCGCACGCCGAAAAGCTCCGCGCCGACGTGATCGTCGTTGCCGACTCGAGCAACTGGAAGGTCGGCGGGCCAGCCCTCACCACGAGCCTGCGCGGGCTCGTCGACGCCACGGTCGAGGTGCGGGTGCTGGAGCACGCGGTGCACTCGGGCATGTTCGGCGGCCCGGTGCTGGATGCGGTCACGGTGCTTTCGCGACTGCTGGCCACGCTGCATGACGCCGACGGCAGCGTCGCGGTGCCGGGCCTTGTCGTCGGGGCCGAGCCTACCGTTGATTACCCCGAGGCGGATTTTCGCGCGGACGCGGGCCTGCTGCCGGGAGCGCAGTTTGCGGGCACGGGTTCGCTCACGGGCCGCTTGTGGGTGAAGCCGGCCATCAGCGTGATCGGCATGGACGTCACGCCGGTCGAGGTCGCGTCCAATACTTTGATCCCCGCGGCGCGTGCGAAATTGTCGGTGCGGCTCGCGCCGGGTCAGGACCCGGCGCTGGCGATGCAGGCACTCGAGCAGCACGTGACATCTCAATACTCGTTCGGCGCCGTGGTGACTTTTGTGCCGGGGGAGCGGGGCAAGCCGTTTCAGGCACCCCGCGACGCCGAGGCGATGCGGGTGGCGCGGGCCGCCTTCGCGGCAGCGTGGGGCACGGACCCCGTGGACATCGGCGTGGGTGGTTCGATTCCGTTCATCGCCGACCTGCTTGAATCGTTCCCCCAGGCAACGATTCTGGTGACCGGCGTCGAAGACCCGGACACGCGCGCCCACGGCGCCAACGAGAGCCTGCACGTGGGCGAGTTCGAAAAGGTGTGCGTCGCTGAATTGCTGATTTTGCAGCAGCTTGCCGAGGCGGGTGGCGCCCGGTGAGCCCCGCAAATCGTGGTCGCGGTGGCCCGGGCGACCAGGGCAGCCCGGGCGGCGCGCGTCCCAAATTTATTGAGGACGCCCTGGTGCCCGCGCTCGTGGGTGCCCTCGTGGGCAGCGGGGCCCTGGGGCTGTTCTTTGGCTATTTCTGGTTGATTGCGCTGGGCGTGCTGACCGTGGGGGTGCTCGCGGCGACACGGATGCGCAACCGCCGTGCCCTGATGCTGCTCGGGGCGGCATGGATTGGCCTGGCGCTCTCGTTTCTCACGGCAGTGATCTTGAAGTTGCTGGGTTAGGGACGGCTGCCTGACGGCTGCCCGGTGGTGGCACCGTGGTGCGCAAGGTAACGTGGTGAGCGCCCACGAGCGGGAATATATTAGTAGGGGTACTCGTTGGCACCAGCGAGACCCTCAACGACTTTGGAGTAAAGATGACGGTTAATGAGACCACTGAGACGACCGCCGAGGGCGCAGCGCCCGAACACGGCGTCCTGCTGACCGACGTTGCCGCTGACAAGGTGCGCAACCTGCTCGCCCAGGAGGGTCGCGAAGACCTGCGCCTGCGCGTTGCCGTGCAGCCCGGTGGCTGCTCGGGCCTGATCTACCAGTTGTACTTTGACGAGCGCATGCTCGACGGCGACGCGGTCGTTGATTTCGACGGTGTCGAGGTCATTGTCGACAAGATGAGCGTTCCCTACCTCTCGGGTGCGTCGATCGACTTCTCAGACACAATCGAAAAGCAGGGTTTCACCATCGACAACCCCAATGCGGGTAGTTCGTGTGCCTGCGGCGACTCGTTCAGCTAAATCCGTTTAGGATTGAGGGCGTGGCGTGAAGCCACGCCCTCTTTTTGTGCCTCAAATTCGCCCTAGCCGCGGCCCTCCGAGAGGCCGGGCCGACCGGAAAGCATCCACGTGAAGATTGCAGTGACTGGCTCTATCGCCATGGACCACCTGATGACCTTTAGCGGCAAGTTCTCCGAATCGCTGGTGGTCGATCAACTCGACAAGATTTCTCTCTCGTTTCTCGTGAGCGACCTCGAGATTCGCCGTGGCGGCGTGGCTCCGAACATTTGCTTTAGCCTCGGTGCCCTGGGCCTGCAGCCCCTCCTGGTAGGTTCGGCGGGGGAGGACTTCTCGGATTATCGCGCGTGGCTCGACCGTCATGGCGTGGAGACGTGGCCCGTGCACATCTCGCAGACGAAGCACACGGCACGGTTCGTGGCCACGACCGACGATGTGCACGCGCAGATCGCGAGCTTCTACACGGGCGCGATGGAAGAGGCCCGCAACATCGAGCTGAAGCCAATTGTGGAGAAGGCCGGAGGCGTGGACATCATCATGATCTCGCCCAACGACCCCGAGGCCATGCTGCGGCACACCGAGGAGTGCCGCAGTCGAGGCTATGACTTCGTGGCGGACCCCTCCCAGCAGATCGCTTGGATGTCGGGCGAACAGATCCGCAAGCTCATCGACGGTGCAAAGTACCTGTTCAGTAACGAGTACGAAGCTCATCTCATCGAGCAAAAGACCGGCTGGTCGCACGAGGAGATTCTCGGGCGCGTGACCGTGCGCGTGATTACGCGGGGTAAGTCCGGCGCGACCATTCACCGCGCGGGCCGCGAGGCCGTCTCGGTGAACATCGTTGAGGTTGCCAAAGCCGTGGAGCCGACGGGCGTGGGCGACGCGTTCCGAGCGGGGTTTCTCGCCGGGCTCTCCGAGGGGCTTTCCGACGAGCGTTGCGCCCAATTGGGCAGCCTGGTGTCGAGTTATGTTGTCGAGACCGTCGGCACGCAGGAGTTCCGTTTCGACGGCACGCTGCCGCAGCGCTTCGAGGCGGCCTTCGGCGCCGAGGCGCTCGCGGACGTGGCGGGGTTGCTCGACCGAGCCATTCTCTGACGTGACTCAAGACGGGGACCTCGTCGCTGTCGGCGGCGATCTCGCGCCCGAGACCCTGCTGGGCGCGTACAGCAGGGGACTGTTTCCCATGCCTTTCGACGGAGTGGCCCACCGCGACCCAGGCGAGGTGGGGGAGCCCCGTCCCGGCCCGGGCGCGGCAGGTTCCGGACGCTCCGATTCCACGTTGGCCTGGTTCCGCCCCCAAGAGCGGGGGGTGCTGCTGCCCGGCCGGTATCGGCTTACGACGTCGCTGCGCAGGCAATTGAAGCATTTCTCATTCACCCTCGACGCGGAGTTCGCCGAGGTCACGACGCGGTGTGGCGATCCGCGGCGGGACCACGGTTGGATCAACGCGGAGTTCATCGCCGCGTACATGCTCCTGCACGAGCAGGGTTTCGCGCACAGCATTGAGACGTGGCGCGACGGCGAGCTGGTCGGGGGCCTCTACGGGGTGTCGGTGGGGGGACTGTTTGCGGGGGAATCCATGTTCCACGCGCCGACTCCCGCCGGTCGCGATGCGTCCAAGGCTGCGTTGATTGCACTGTGCGCCCTCTTGGAGGGCGCGCCCGAGCCCGCGCTACAACTCATTGACACGCAATGGGTCACGCCACATCTGGAATCCCTCGGCGTGATGGGCGTCTCGGCGGCGGACTACGACGTGCTGCGAGGCCGGGCCCTAACCGCGGTTTCGGGCCTCGCCACGAATCCGGGCCGGTTTCGATTGGACGCTCGGGCCCTGGCCTGAGGGGGTCGCCCGCCCGGTTGCGTGGCCCGGCGGGCCCTACGTCCCATCGTCGCGGCACTGTATTCACGAGGCAATCGAGGCCGTCTTGAAATATGCCCTAGATCGTCAAGAATCCATCACAAACGCGCTAAGGTTGGGATCGAGTGTTTATGCCGTGACCACGATGAACCCGTGCGAATTGCTGGAGTGGAGCCAAACTTCACGCCACAGTTCAGGTCGACGTTCGCGACACGGCTAAGACTCGACAGAAGGCCCAACGGGCGACAGCGAATTTTGGTTCCCGTCCCTTCGAGCCAAACGACGAATACACCACCAGACGTGGGAAGGTTTTCCCTGTGCGATCGCATAAGAACCGCCTCGGTGCCGCAGCCAAGGTCTCGGCACTGAGCCTGGCCACCCTGCTTGCCACCGCCGCGTGTACAGACAGCCAAAGAATTGGCTTCTTTCCCGTGGACAGCATCGACGCCACCAACCATACGCAGCGTATGACCGACTTGTGGGTGGGCGCCTGGATCGCCGCACTTGCCGTCGGCGTCATCACCTGGGTCCTGATTCTGTGGTGTGTCGTGGCGTACCGCCGCCGCAAGAGCGACAAGGGAGTACCGGTGCAGGTGCGTTACCACGCTCCCATGGAGATGATGTTCACCATCATTCCCGTGGTCATGGTGGCGGTGCTGTTCTTCTTCACGAACCGCGACATCACGGCGATCGACGAGAAGGTCGAAACTCCCGACGTCGTCGTGAACGTCGTAGGCAAACAGTGGTCGTGGGACTTCAACTACGTTTCTAACAACGTGTACGAACCCGGCACTCAAGCCCAGCTCACGGGTGCGCCCGGTGTCGAGGCCTCGCTGCCGACCCTCTACCTGCCGGTCGACAAGACCGTGCGGTTCCAACTCACCTCTCGCGACGTGATCCACTCGTTCTGGATCCCCGCGTTCCTCTACAAAGAGGACATGATCCCCGGTCACACCAACTGGTTCGATGTGACACCCACGAAGATTGGCGAGTTCCAAGGCAAGTGTGCCGAACTCTGCGGCGAGTACCACTCGGCGATGCTGTTCAATGTGAAGGTCGTGTCGCAGGCAGACTACGACGCGCACATGGCAGATCTCGCGGCCCAGGGTTACACCGGTCAGCTCGACAACACGCTCAATCGCGAGCAGAAGTCCTGGTCGGCCGACACCGGCGAAGACCTTTCCACCGAGACGACTAGCGGAGGCCAGTAATGACTGCTGTAGCCAACCGGCCAGCCGAGGCCGCGTCAAACGCCCCAAAAACAGTTGAGCCCACCCGCAAGGGCAACATCGTCGTCAAGTGGATCACCTCGACCGACCACAAGACGATCGGTTACCTCTACCTGATTACGTCGTTCCTGTTCTTCTGCTTCGGTGGCGTCATGGCGCTCCTGATTCGCGCGGAACTCTGGGAGCCCGGCCTGCAACTCGTGCAGTCGAAAGAAGAGTACAACCAGCTCTTCACGATGCACGGCACGGTCATGCTGCTCATGTTTGCGACGTCGCTGTTCGCCGGCTTCGCCAACGTGATCATGCCGCTCCAGATCGGTTCGCCCGACGTGGCGTTCCCGCGCCTGAACATGTTCGCCTACTGGCTCTACCTGTTCGGCTCGCTGATCGCCTCCGCCGGGTTCCTCACCCCGCAGGGTGCGGCATCGTTCGGCTGGTTCGCGTACGCCCCCCTCTCAGACCCCACGTTCTCACCGGGCGCGGGCGGCGACCTTTGGGTCTTCGGCCTGGCCATGAGTGGTTTCGGTACCATCCTCGGTAGCGTCAACTTCATCACGACGATCATCTGCATGCGCATGCCCGGCATGACCATGTTCCGCCTGCCGATCTTCACCTGGAACGTGCTGATCACCGGCATCCTCGTGATCATGGCGTTCCCGCCGCTGGCAGCCGCCTTGTTTGCGCTCGGCGCAGATCGCAAGTTTGGGGCCCACGTCTTTGACGCCGCCAACGGTGGCGCCATCTTGTGGCAGCACCTCTTCTGGTTCTTCGGTCACCCCGAGGTGTATATCATCGCGCTGCCGTTCTTCGGCATCATCTCCGAGATCCTGCCGGTGTTCAGTCGCAAGCCGATCTTCGGCTACAAGACACTCGTCTACGCGACGATCTCCATCGCGGCGCTGTCGGTGACCGTGTGGGCCCACCACATGTTTGTCACGGGCGCGGTGCTCTTGCCGTTCTTTGCCTTCATGACCATGCTGATCGCCGTGCCCACGGGCGTGAAGTTCTTCAACTGGGTCGGCACCATGTGGCGCGGCTCACTCACGTTTGAGACGCCAATGATGTGGGCCGTCGGCTTCCTCGTGACCTTCCTCTTCGGTGGCTTGACCGGCATCATCCTGTCGAGCCCCGTGCTTGACTACCAGGTCTCCGACTCGTACTTCGTGGTAGCACACTTCCACTATGTGGTGTTCGGCACCGTCGTCTACGCGATGTTCGCGGGGTTCTACTTCTGGTGGCCCAAGTTCACCGGCAAGATGCTGCACGAAGGCCTCGGCAAGTTGCACTTCTGGCTGCTGTTCATCGGCTTCCACACCACGTTCCTGATTCAGCACTGGTTGGGTGCGGACGGCATGGCCCGCCGCTACGCCGACTACATGCCTGAAGACAACTTCACCCTGTTCAACCAGATTTCCACGGTCGGTGCCTTTATTACCGCCGTGTCGATGCTGCCGTTCTTCTGGAACGTGTACATCACGGCTCGCAAGGGCAAAAAGGTTGAGGTGGATGACCCCTGGGGTTACGGCGCGTCGCTGGAATGGGCTACGTCGTGCCCGCCGCCTCGCCACAACTTCACGAGCCTGCCGCGCATCCGTTCGGAGCGCCCCGCGTTCGACCTGCATCACCCCGACATTGCCGCGATCGATCGCGCCGCTGAGAAGCACTAAGGAGCATTGTGAAATTTGAAACGTGGCTCTTTGGAGCTGGGGCGTTCTTCTTCGTTCCGGTCTCGCTTATCTACGGCTACTTCTCGGGCTGGGAACACGTGGGGTTCCTCGGGATTCTCCTGTGTGGCGGCATGTCCGTCATGGTGGGTGGCTACCTCGGTCAACTCTCCAAGCGGGTGAGCCAGCGACCCGAAGACAACCTCAACGGTGAAGTGCACGAGGGCTCCGGCTTCCAGGGCGTCTTCGCTCCCTGGTCGTGGCAGCCCCTTCTCCTCGGCAGCGCGGTAGCGATCGGTTTCCTCGGTCTCGCTATCGGATGGTGGATCTTCTTCATGGGCGCCGGCCTCGCGGTTATCGCGCTCGTGGGCTGGGTGTTCGAGTACTCGCGCGGCGAGCACGCTCACTAGCCTGTAGACAGGTATGGCAAAGGCCCCGCTTCGGCGGGGCCTTTGTCGTGTTCGCGGGCCACGCGCGTACTCGTGCCGTCACCCGACGCCCGGGACGCGCGGGGACGGGCCACGCGGCGTCCAGTAGATTGAGGGAATGCGCCTAGCCGTCCTCGATATTGGGTCCAACACCGTCCATCTGCTCGTCGTCGACGCGCATCCAGGCGCACCGCCGTGGCCCGCGGCCTCCCACAAGGAGGTCATGCGCCTCGCAGAGCACTTGGACGAGGCGGGTCACATCACGCGAGAAGGGCAGGACTCCCTGCAGCGATTCGTGCGCGAGGCCGTTGCCGTCGCCGACAACCAGGGTGCCTCCGAACTGTTGGCCTTCGCCACGAGTGCCATTCGCGAGGCACCGAACGGGGCAGACTTGCTCGAGCGCATCAGCGCCGATGCTGGCGTGCAACTGCAGGTCCTCAGCGGCGACGACGAGGCAAAGCTGACGTTCCTGGCCGTGAGACGCTGGTGTGGCTGGTCCGCCGGCAGAATCATTAACCTCGACATCGGCGGCGGTTCGCTAGAGATAGCGTGCGGCGCGGAGGAGACCCCAGACGCCGCACTATCGGTGCCACTGGGTTCGGGTCGCTTCACCCGCGAAATGCGCCTCGGCGAGAGGCCTTCGCCCAAACGCATCCTGGAGGCCCAGAAGAGCGCGCGCAGAGTGCTCGGCCATGTGGCCGGTCAGATCACGCGCAACGCGCCCTTCGACACGGCAGTCGGCTCCTCGAAGACCCTGCGCAATCTCGCCATCATCATGGCCGAATTGGGCGGCGACAAAGTTGATCTGGACGCGACACTCGTACTGCGCCGCGACGACCTCACCGCGGGCTTGACCGCGCTGGCCGCGCGCAGCCACGCTGAGATCGCGCGCTTCAGCCGCATCTCGACCACGCGGGCACCCCAGGTCGTAGGCGGCGCCATCGTGGCCGAGGCCGCACTGACCGTGCTCGGCGTGGAGAGCCTCGTTGTGTGCCCTTGGGCCCTGCGAGAGGGCATCATTCTGCGACGACTGGACCATCTCGATGACTAAGGGCGATGCGGGCCAGAGCCCCATCGCACAGCATCGAGTGAGCCTCCGCGAGATCCGCCTCGACGACGCCGAGATCGTGGCGTCCCTCCAGGCCGCCAACCGGCCCCACGTGTCCGCCTGGGACCCGGAGCGTCCACGTTCGTTCTATACCCCCGCCGGGCAGCGCCAGCGCATTCAGGACGCACTGGTGGACCGAGGGCAGGGTCTCTGCCATCCCAGCGTGATCCTGGTCGACGGCGAGGTCGCGGGTCAGATCACCCTGAGCGGGGTCGTGGCGTCGCCCGCGTTCCGCAAGTCCACCCTGGGCTACTGGGTGGCGCGGCCGTGGTGGGGGAGGGGTGTCGCCTCCGAGGCTGTGCATCAGCTCGTGCTGCAGGCTTCGACCACCCTGTCACTGCATCGTCTCGAAGCACACACGAGGCTAGAGAACGTCGCAAGCCAGCGGGTCCTGCAGAAGAATGGATTTACGCGCTGGGGTGTCGCCCGTGAGCACATCTTCATTGAGGGCGCGTGGCGCGACGAGATTTTCTGGGAGCGCATTGTGCCGTAGGGGTGGCACGAGTCAGGCGAGGACAGGCAGGGCCAGGCAAAGCAGAAGCGGCGCCCATCCGAAGATGAGTGCCGCTTGTGCTGAACCGGTTAGTGCTTTGCGGCACCTTCGGGATCGTTGGTCAACTGCATGACACCGCCGTGCTCGATGACGTGCAGGTCCTCGTGATCGTGATGGCCGTGGCCATGCTCGAGCGAGTCGCGCAGTTCGGCGGGGGTGACGGGCTCGATGCGATCGCGGTACAGGAAGTTCGACCAGCGCTGACGGCGTAGATCCTTCTTGTAGTTCGGATTCGGCGCGCCGTCTGCGAGCGTCTTGTGAGCCACGAAGGGGGCGTGCGCCTCGTGCTGCACCAGCAGCCAGCGATCGTAGTCGCTGAGCTGCTCGTGGACTTCGATGAACTCACCATGGGGCAGTCGCACCACCTTGCCGGTCTCACGGCCATGCAGGGCGATCTCACGATCCTTGCGCTGCAGCGAGAGGCAGATGCGCTTGGTGACCATGAATGCGATCCACGGGCCAATGAAGATGAGGCCGCGGAACACGTTGGTGATGTCGTTAATCGACAGGTGGAAGTGCGTCGCGATGATGTCGTTCGAGCCCGCGAGGCACATGATGAAGTAGGCGACTACCCAGGCCACGCCGAGACCCGTGCGGGTCGGCGCGTTGCGGGGACGGTCCAGCAGGTGATGCTCGCCGCGATCGCCGGTCACCCAGGCCTCAATGAACGGCCACGCCATCAAGAAGATGAAGAGGATCGCCGGTGCCACGAGGGCGGGCACGAGCACGTTCAGCGAAAGCGTGAAGCCACCGATCTGGTATTCTGCGAAGCCGGGCATCAAGCGCAGGGTGCCTTCGAGGAACAGCATGTACCAGTCGGGCTGGGAGCCCGCGCCAATGGGCGACGGATCATAGGGGCCGTACACCCACACCGAGTTGATCGCCGTGGTGGCCGAGAGCAGCGCGATGACACCGAACACGATGAAGAAGAAGCCGCCAGCCTTCGCCGTGTAGACGGGGAACAACGGGAAACCAACGACATTGGTGTTGGTGCGGCCCGGGCCGGGGTACTGCGTGTGCTTGTGCATGAACACCAAGAACAGGTGAACCACCATGAGGCCGAGGATGGCCGCAGGGATAAGCAGAATGTGCACGGTGAACAGGCGCGGAATCAGCGCGTGGCCGGGGAACTCGCCGCCGAACATGTAGAACGACATGTAGGTGCCGATGATCGGGATCGCCTTCACAACACCGTCGGCGATGCGCAGACCGTTGCCGGAGAGCACGTCGTCGGGAAGCGAGTAACCGGAGAAGCCGGCCAACATGCCCAGGATGAACAGGGTCACGCCGATCAACCAGTTGATCTCGCGGGGCTTACGGAACGCGCCGGTGAAGAACACACGGAACATGTGCACCATCATGGAGGCCACGAAGATGAGGGCCGCCCAGTGGTGGATCTGTCGCATCAGCAGGCCGCCACGGACCTCGAAACTCATGTGCAGCGTCGAGTAGTACGCCTCAGACATCGGCAAGCCCACGAGGGGCTCGTACACGCCGTCGTAGACCACCTCGGTCATGGAGGGCACAAAGAAGAACGTGAGGAACGTGCCCGACAGCAGGAGGATGACGAAACTGTACATCGCGACTTCGCCGAGCATGAACGACCAGTGGTCGGGGAAGATCTTGCGCGAAAACTCGCGGACTGCCTTCGAGACACCAAACCGCTGGTCAACCCAGTCTGCCGTCGCCGCAATGCGCGGGTCCGTGGCGGGGGGAGTGGTCGTGGAACTACTCATAATTTAATGGCCCTCCTCAGAATCGCTACCCAAGGGCATGGGCGAACCCTGGATTTCCCAGAAACTCGGCCCGACAGGCTCTTGGAAGTCCATCTGTGCGCGAATGTAGCCTTCCTCATCGACCTCGATGGGCAACTGAGGAAGCGGTCGGTGCGCGGGTCCGAAGATCACGCGCGCCTCGTGAGTCACGTCGAACGTCGACTGGTGGCAGGGGCAGAGCAGGTGGTGCGTCTGCTGTTCGTAGAGCGCCACAGGGCAGCCAACGTGCGTGCAGATCTTCGAGTACGCCACGATGCCGTCATACGACCAGGATTCGCGTTCCGCGGTCTCGATCAGGTCGTTGGGGTTCAGGCGAATCAGCAGCACGGCTGCCTTGGCCTTCTCTTCGATGTGATTTGGTACCTCGTTAATGCCTTCGGGCATCACGTGGAACACCGAACCCATGGTGACGTCAGCAGCCTTAATGCGGGTGCCGGAGCCGCCCGCGCCCGTGCGGATACCGTCGCGCACGAGGTAGCGGTGCTCAGGGTTAGCCCACAGAGTGTGGAACAGGGCGTTACCGGGGAACGGGCCGAGCGTGCCCAGGGGGAACACTGCCGCAATGGGCAGGAGGCCCAGGGCACCGATCATGCTCCACTTGATGAGGGGACGACGGCCAAGGCTGGCCTCGCGAATGCCGTCGGTGAGGTTCTTCACCGCGATTTCGCGGTCCTCGTCCGTGCCGCGCATGGGGTGGCGCTCGTCGGTAACCTCTTCGTCGGGCATGAGGGTTTTGGCCCAGTGCACGGCGGCGGCACCGATGAAAAACACCATGGCGAACAGGCCAAGGCCAATGAAGAGCGTGTTATGGAAGATGCTCTCCATCGTGCCTTCGGGGTTGAACGCGAAGTACGAGTAAATGAACCAGATGGTGCCCAAGATCGACAGCAGGAACAGGAACGCTACCTGGCGTTCTGCCTTGTTTGCCGCGGCCTCCGATTCATCGGCCATGCGGTGCTTGTGGGGTGGCAAACCGGGGTTTGCGAATCGCTGAGGCGCGTTGACCGCGGTGCGGGTCACCTCGTGTGATTCGGCCACAGTCCCTCCTGTAGGTGAGTTGTTGTCGTGGTTGCTCATGCGGATTTACTTCCCAACCACACGGCGCAACCAATGAGGAGCGTGAGTCCAACACACCAGGCCCAGAGGCCTTCCGCCACGGGGCCGATGCCGCCGATGGTGAAGCCGCCGGGCGAGGTGTCGTTCTGCACGGCATCCAGGTAGGCGATGATGTCGGTCTTGTTCTGCGATGAAATGTTGGCATCCGAGAACACGGGCATGTTCTGCGGGCCGGTCGCCATGGCTTCGTAGATGTGCGCGCCGGTGACACCATTGAGGGAGGGAGCGAACTTGCCGCGGGTGAGGGCGCCACCGGCGCCGACCGCGTTGTGACACATGGCGCAGTTGATGCGGAAGAGTTCGCCACCCACTGCGGGGTCGCCGTTCGCCACGTCAACCTGAGCTGCGGTGGGAATAGCGGGCCCGGGCGCCAGCGACGCAACGTATGCGGCCAACTGGGCAATCTGCTGGTCCGTGAACTGCACGGGCTTCTTCCATGCCTGGGGGCCGTTGGCCTGCATGGGCATGCGGCCCGTGCCGACCTGGAAGTCCACCGCTGCGGCACCGACACCGATGAGCGAGGGGACGGCCGAACTGGTGCCGTCTGCGAGGGTGACGCCGCCCGAACCCTGGGCGTTCAGGCCGTGGCATGATGCGCAGTTCGCAAGGAAGAGTTTCTGGCCTTCGGCGACATCGTCGGCGGATGCAGCGACGCTGGCATCGGCATTCGTGGGGGCCAAGAATGTGTACGCTGCGCCGGTGGTCAATAGGCCAAGGAGCAGGATAAACAGAATAGCCATCGGGTGATGTCGCCGGGCTGCGAGTGCCTTCACTGGTGGAGTCCTCGTCTCGTGGTGTCGGGTAAAAGGTGGGATGAAGCAGAAGGGCGTTACTGGAGGATGTAGATCACGGCAAAGAGACCGATCCACACGACATCAACGAAGTGCCAGTAGTACGAGACCACGATGGCGCCGGTTGCTTCGTGGTGGCCAAAGTTCTTGGCCGCGTAGGCACGCCCCATGATGAAGAGGAAAGCAATGAGCCCGCCGAGCACGTGCAGACCGTGGAAGCCGGTGGTCATGTAGAACACGGACCCGAAGGGGTTGCTCGAAAGCGTGATGCCCTCGTGAATGAGTTCGATGTATTCGACCGTCTGACCGACGACGAAGAAGCCGCCCATCAGGAAGGTCAGGATGAACCATTCATTCATGCCCCAGCGGCGGACATTGAGGATGCCACCCGTGCGGAAAGGCTGGAATCGTTCGGCGGCGAACACACCTGCCTGGCACGTGAAGGAACTCAGCACCAGGATCGTGGTGTTGATGGAGGCGAACGGAATGTTCAGAATTGCTGTCGATTCGGCCCAGACTTCAGGTACTACCGCACGAATGGTGAAGTACATGGCGAAGAGGCCAGCAAAGAACATGAGTTCGCTAGCGAGCCATACCACTGTGCCAACAGCCACCATGTTCGGTCGGTTAACCGAATGCGCGGCGGGTGTCGCAGAGTGATTGGCCGGATTGTGGTGGTTAATAGGCGTCGCAGTCGTCACGCCATCATTATGTCTTGTCTGCAAAGCAATTGTGATTATCTGGGGCATTTTTGGACGTGGCGTGCCCCTTTTAGGTGCCCCGATGCACCGTGAGAACGTCTACTCGACCTTGCGCAAGAGCGGACAGCCACCTGTTGCGCGCCTCTAGGCCCAGGATCATGCGGATTTTGCGGCGTGGCCGTGCCTCCGAGGGACTAACGGCCTCAAATGGGGGGAAGTTCCCGCCCGGTCCACATTTTTTTGAGCACCATCCGAGATTCGCCTCACGCGCACGGTGCGGAGCCCGCGGAGAGGGCTCGCGGAGCGTCAAAGTTGGCGAGGGAAGGGCTCGACCACTCTCCCTGGAGATGCACGAGCCGGGTGAGGTCGCGCTCGAGCCAACGGGCCACGATGCGACGTTCGGCCCACGCACCAAGGAGGGCCGGAGCGTCCGCAACCGACCCTGGGCCGACGCTGCCACGGCTGCCACCACTGCTCGTCTCGGTGGGGTGGTCGGCCAAGAGCTGGGCAACGGCCAGGTGCGGATTCTGGCCACGCGCGACGTGAGCCGTGGCGATCAGCAGGCCGCGGCGCACGAGGGCGAGGTCCCAGGTGCCCTCAAACCCGCGCTCGGCAGCCACGATCTCATCGATACGTTCGAGCTCTGACCACTGCTGCCGGGCCCGGGCGCCCCGCAGCACGCATTGCAATCTTCGCAGCGTGCGGCCCGCTAGCTCGTAGTCGGCGGCCTCGCTGGCCTCCAGCATGGCGCGTCGCAGCGGTTCGACGAGTGCCCGGGAATCCACCGTGAGGGCGTGCCTGACCTGCTCATACGTCGCATCGGGCAGGGCGTCGTCCAGGGCACTCGCGGCGTCCAAGACCTCCTGCCGCTGCCCAAAGGGCCCCAGGTGGAGCCCCTCGGGCTTCAGCACGCGAGCGACGGCCCGGCTATATCCCGCGCCGCGCGGCAGCACACGCAGCCACTGTTCGCTGCCGGACTGCTTGTCCAACACGTTGTAGTGGGGGCGCACCTCGCGCAGCAGCCTCGCCTCCACCACCTCGGCCTCGAGCCGGGTCGGCAGCGAGGTGGTTTCGATGCGCTCGGTCGCCGCAATGAGGTCCATCATGCGCGAGCGCTTTTCGGAACCCGAAAAGTAGTTCGCCACGCGAAATGCCAAGTTGCCTGACATACCGATGTACAGCACCTCGCCGTCGGGCGCGATAAAGCGGTAGACACCCGGGCCGCTCGGCACGCCCGACGCGAGGTGTCGCTTGGCCGTTTGAATGCGATGCAGCTTCGTGGTCACGCCCGCGAACTGGTCAAACGTGTGGAGCCCCTGGCCGCCGGCGATCTCGATCAGGTAGTGCAGCACATCGCTCGTGGCGCAGGCGTCGTCGAGGGCCCGGTGGTTGGGCGTGACCTCCGTGCCGATATAGGACGCCAGGGTGCCCAGTTTGTGGTTCGGCACCGTGCCCGCGGGCATCAGGGCCCGGGACAGCCGCACCGTGTCGAGAACGGGCACCTGGGGCCACTCGATGTCGTGGCGGCGCGCGGCGGCGCGTAAGAAGCCGATGTCGAACGGCGCATTGTGGGCAACCACCACCGCGTCGCGCACAAAATCAAACAGGGAGCCGAGTACGGTCTCGATGCGCGGCTGGCCTTGCACCATCGCGTTGCTAATGCCGGTCAGGCGGGTAATGAAGTAGGGGATCGGGATTCCCGGGTCAATCAGGGTCTGGAAGGTGCCTATGCGGGCACCGCCGCGCACCTTCACGGCGCCGATCTCGGTGATGGCATCGCCGCTCGACTGGCCGCCTGTCGTCTCCAGGTCGAGGACGACAAACGTGACATCGGCGAGGCGCACGCCGCTGAGGTCTTCGCGGCGGAGATGCCAAACGTGTGCGGAGATGATGTGTCCTGTGCAGATGCGCTGTTCGAATGCCGCGGGGGCAAGGTCGGTCGTTCAAAAACCTATGCCATGCATTCTACGGTCGGAGTCATCGGATGGGTCATCGTCCCATCACTCGTCCCGTCACTCGCGCCGCGCTCGTGCATCGCTCGACTGCACGTTAGTCGGGGCTGAGCACTTTCGCGTGGCGCGGCGCATTTCTGCGTCTCTCGCCCAAGGAGGAACCCATGAGCCTTGTCATTGATTGCTCGACGTGCACCATGCGCTATCGAGCCTGCGACGACTGCTTCGTAACAGCACTGATTGCCGCGAATGAGCCGCCCACTGGTCCCCACACCGGGCCGCATCTGCTCGACGATCTCGAACTCGAAGCCGTGCGCGCACTCAGCGAGCAGGGGCTGGTGCCGGAGGTTCGCTACCAATCGGGGGAGGCGGCGTCCACGTATCATGAACGATATGTGCCGCTCGTTGCCCCCCAGATGCGGGCGTCGTAGCCTCAGTCGGCGTGGGTTGCTGCATGGGGGCTGGGCGGCTGTCTACCTGGGCGGGTTAAGTGCGCTGACGGGTTGCGTGCGCGAGCCGCGTGAGTCGACGTCGACGCCCGGCTCGACTCCCATCCTGCCCGAGTGGCCCTCGGCGTGGCGGTCCCTCGTAGAGGGTGTCGCCTGGCAGGTGTCGACCTCGGGGGCGTGCACCGTGATCGCGGCGCCGGCCAGCGACGCGGCAGCCCTGCAGGCGCTCGCCACCGACTGCCTGTCACGCATCGCGACGGTGTTTGACCGCGACCTCGTGGCCGTGCGTATCGTGCTGCCTCCCACCAGCGAACTCGCGGGGGCACTCACGGGCAACGGTTCGGTGCAGGAGCACGTGGCCATCACGACTACCTTTCCCGAGGGCCAGCCCTGGCTCGTTCTCGATCCGTCCTGGTGGGTAACCGCAAACGCCACGGAGCGCACGGTGACTCTGCTCCACGAGTGCACCCACGCGCTGATGCGGGCCGACGTGCCGGGAACTCCGCGGTGGCTCTCGGAGGGAATAGCGCAGTGGGCGTCCGTGATGACTGCTGCCGACGACCCGGCGGAGCGGGAGGACCTCGCTCGTCAGTTGGTGGGTGCGGCGACGGTCGGCGCGGTGGCGCCCGCAGACACCGAGTTCTATGACGTCACCATGCAGCTGCAGGCGTACGCGACCTCGCTGTGCATGGTGCGGGCCGCCGTGGTGCGCATTCGCGAGCGGCGCTCGCTCGCTGCTGACATCGCCGCGGCGCCACACCTGGCCGCCTGGCAGGCCCAAACGGCCGCTGCGGTGGACGCGGCTACTACCGAGGGGGCACCGGAGGCGGCGACGGAGGCGGCGACGCGGGTCTCTACCGGACGCAGCGTGGCCGAGTTGGCGGCCGACGCCCCCAACCGCGCGCCCCGGTAAGCGACAGTCGAGTTTGTTGAGGCCAGACACCACGGCCCGGGATTACTCGCCGGGCTTCGGGCCCGCGTAGATCTCCTCAATGGTTGCCTCGAAGGCCGAAGCCACAACATTGCGCTTCAGCTTCATCGTCGGCGTGAGGTACCCGTTCGCCTCGGAAAAATCGACGTCGAGAACCCTGAACTCGCGGATGGACTCCGCGCGGGACACGGCCCGATTGGCGTCCACCACGGCATGCTGCAGGGCATCCAAGACGGTCGGATTGTGAATGGCGGTCTCCACCGTGAGGCCCTCCACTCCGTGGTTTGCCCCCCATGTCGGGAGCATTTCGGGGTCGAGCGTAACGAGAGCTGCCACGAACGGCTTGTTGTCACCGATCACCATGCACTGCGAAACCAGGGGGTGTGCGCGCAGTCGGTCTTCGAGCACGGAAGGCGCCACGTTCTTGCCGGCGGAGGTCACCAAGATCTCCTTCTTGCGGCCCGTGATCCGCAGGTGACCGTCTTCGTCGAGCGAGCCGAGGTCTCCCGTGTGGAACCAGCCATCCTGCATTGCTTCGGCCGTGGCCTCCGGGTTGGCGTGGTACGCCTTGAAAACCTGCACTCCCCGCGCGAGCACCTCGCCATCATCAGCGATGCGCACGGAGGTACCCGGCAGCGGGCGGCCCACGGTGCCCACCTTGATGGCGTTCGGAACCGAGACGCACAGAGGAGCGGTCGTTTCGGTGAGGCCGTAGCCCTCGAGGACCACCGCACCCACTCCGCGGAAGAAGTGCCCGAGTCGCTCGCCGAGTGGCGCACCGCCCGAAATCGAATACTTATTCTGACCCCCGAGCAGGTTGCGAATCTTGCGGTAGACCAAACGATCGAAAACGGCATGCTGCAGGCGCAAGACCAAAGGTATGGACCCGGCGTCCACGGCCCGCGAATACCCGATGGCCACCTCGACGGCCTTGGCGAAAATCTTCGCCTTGCCCGCGGCCTCGGCGTTCTGTTCCGCCGAGTTATAGACCTTTTCAAAGACGCGCGGCACCGAGAGCAGGTAGTTGGGCCGAATCTCGGCCAGGGTCGGCAAGAGTTGCTTGACGTCGCCCATGTGCGCCACGCGGTTTCCGGCGGTCACGGCGAGCACCGACACGAAGCGGGCGAACACGTGGGCCAGCGGCATGAACAAGACCGTGCTGCCGCCGGGGATGCACACGTCATCTTTGAAAATGGCATAGGCATTGCGGCTGAGGCTCGTGAAATTGGAGTGCGTCAGCTCAACGCCCTTGGGGTTGCCGGTGGTGCCGGACGTGTAAATGATCGTCGCGAGGTCGTCGGCTCGCAGCGCGCGCTGCCGGGCCTCGAGGTCGGAGAGCGGAAATTCGGCGCTGTGCTTCGAGAGGGCGTCGAGATCGCCCTCGGTGATGACGAAGTGGCCCTGCAGGAGCGGCAACTGGTCGCGCACGGCGTTGACGGTGGCCAGGTGCTCGGGGGTTTCGACGATCACGTAGGCCGCGGCGGCGTCCGTCAGGATCCAGGCCACCTGCGAGGGCGACGAGGTCTCATACACCGGCACGGTTACCGCACCCGCATACCAAATGGCGAAGTCGCACAGGGCCCACTCATAACGGGTTTTGCTCATCAACGCCACGCGGTCGCCTGGCTTGACCCCCGACGCCGCGAGACCCCGAGCTATCGACTGCACCTGGGCGAGAAAGTCGGCGGCGGAGACATCGACCCAGGCATCGCCCTCGGGGCGCGCGAACAGCGGATTGTTCGGGTTCGAGCGGGCCTGTTCCAGGAGCAGGTCGACGGTATTCTCGTCGGGGTTTACGGGGACAACGGGTGCAACGGTGCACTCAATCATGGCGACTCCTGGAGGATCAACTCTGCACATCAGCCTAGCGAGAAAGTCATGTCGCACACCACCTGGAAGCCGTGGATTCGGATGCGCGCCGGAACCGGCACGAGACCCCCAACGGCGCGTCACGATCGCTCGGCATCCGCATGTCATGCGGTACTCTGTGCTTGCAACATTACGGAAAAACTCGCAGATCAACGACCGCGCCACGCACAAAACGGGGCGCAGGAATATGTAGGTGACCATGTACTCGATCGGTGTTGACATCGGCGGAACGAAGATTGCGGCCGGTCTCGTCTCAGCGCAAGGCGAAATTGTGGCGCAGACGCGTCGCCCGACACCGAGCGATGACCCCACCAAGTTGGAGGCTCTCGTCGCCGAGGCCGTCCTCGAGGTCGCGGGCGAGCACGAAATCAGCGGCGTGGGCGTCGCGGCGGCAGGCTTCGTCGACGCGGCCGGCGAGAAGGTCATCTTCGCCCCGAACCTGGCCTGGCGCAATCATCCGCTCGCCGAGCGCGTGCGGGCCCTGGTGCCTTTTGCCGTGCACGTAGACAATGACGCGAATGCGGCTGGTTGGGCCGAGTACCAGTTCGGTGCGGCGCGCGCCGCCAACGATATGCTCATGCTCACCGTGGGCACGGGCCTCGGCGGGGCCATGGTCACCAATGGCAACCTCGTGCGCGGCGCCTACGGTTTCGCCGCCGAGGTCGGGCACCTGCGCGTCGTGCCGCACGGCCACCGTTGCGGCTGCGGTATGGACGGTTGCTGGGAGCAATACGTATCGGGTAACGCGCTCGTGCGAGACGCCCGACAGTTGCTGAGCGAAGGCGGCGAGCTTGCCGCCGGCCTACTCGACGTCAGCGGCGGCGACGCCGATCGCGTCAACGGCCCCATGATCACGACACTCGCGAAGGCGGGAGACCCCGGCTGCGTGGCGTTGCTGCAAGAACTGGGCCGCTGGCTCGGTGAAGGTGCGGCGAGCGTCGTCAACCTGCTTGATTCCGACGTGGTCGTGATCGGCGGGGGCGTCTCGGACGCGGGGGCCCTCCTCCTCGAGCCCGCCCAGGAAGCCTTTACGAAGTGCCTCACGGCGCGTGCCTACCGCACGCCCGCGCGGGTCGTGCTCGCCGAGATGGGCAACGACGCGGGCATGGTGGGCGCTGCCGACCTCGCCCGGTTGGCGGCGCAGGGGCACTAGCCGCGGTGGAAGGCCACTGGCCCACGCGGCGCTACTGGCGGCGCCGCAGGCGAACCCGCCTAGACCGTGCCCTCATCGCTGTTGTCGGCATTCTGGGTGGAGGCCGCCTTAAAGGCGAGGTACACCAGGCAAAAGATGAACATCGTGCAGCCGAGCACCGTCATGGCGCCGGAGAGTGGCGAATCAATGAAGAAGCCAAAGGCCACGGCGATCACAATCGACGCGACCAGGGCCGCGACGGCTCCCGCGTTGCGGGGGCGCAGCGAGGTCTTGGGCTCGGGCGGAACGAAGTGGTTCTCCGGGTCCGCATCCATGAGAGCCTCGGCGCGTTCCATCGCGTCGAGGTAACTCAGATCTGCGTCGCGAGGCCCCCCGCCGGTGGACTCCTCGTGCACGGGGGCAAGGTTGGCTGCGGCTGCAGCGGCCTCGGCGCGACGGCGACGCTCGGCCTGCAATCTGCGCATCTCGGCCATGCTGCGCCCACTGCGTTCCTCGGCCGTGGAGCTGCGACTCTCGGCTGCACCGCGGCGAATCTCGGGACGGGCCGCATTGGCGTCCGCCGCGATGGCCGTACCCTCAGCCTCGGTCGCGGCCGACTGCGCCGTGTGGAGGGGTTCGTCCCAGCGCGCCATGATTTCGTTAAACGCGCGCAGCGTCTCATCGTCCGACGCGTCGCGCGCGCCGTCGTTACGAGGTGATGAATTCACGGTGGCCTTCCACGCCAAGGTTTTTGTGTCCTGGCTCGATATTACGCGCTTGGCATCGGCGGCGCAGGTGCGTGCGGGGTGGCTTGGGCGCGACATTCCTCTCGCGGACGGGAACCCCGCATCGACAATTCGCGTTATGCGGTGGACGATAGGGAATCGCAGGATCCTCGCTCATACCGACCTGGGTGTGCACGCACGCGCCCCCGAAGGGACACACACATGATGTACGGAGTGGTCAAGGCCATCTTGAAGCCCATCCTGAACGCTGTGTTCCCTGTGCGCACCGAGGGGTTGCATCACCTGCCGGGGGACGGCGCCGTGATTCTTGCCAGTAATCACCTGTCTTTTTGTGACTCCGTGTTTCTGCCATTGGTCGTCCCGCGCAAGATAGTTTTTCTCGGCAAGAGCGACTACTTCACGGATCGCTCGCTCAAGGGGCGCCTCACGGCGTGGTTCGTGCGCCAGGTCGGCACGCTTCCCGTGGATCGCAGCGGCGGCGCCGGCTCCGACGTCTCTCTGCGCCTCGGCCTCGAAACCCTCGCGGCCGGTAGCTACCTTGGCATTTATCCCGAGGGCACGCGTAGTCCTGACGGAATGCTGTATCGAGCCAAGAGCGGCGTGGCGCGGCTCGCCTTCGAATCCGGGGCACCCGTGGTGCCCGTCGCCATGATCAATACCGGCCTCGTGCAACCGATCGGGACGCGCATTCCGCGGCGTCACCCGGTCATCGTGAAGTTTGGTGCGCCCCTGTTTGCACGCGATTTTTTTGGGGTCGCCGCGGCACCCCCGTCGGCCGGTGCGCACGAGTTATCCGATGAACAGCGGCTCTCGGCCCGGGCGATGGCTGACGAGATCATGCGGCGCATCCAGGGGCTAAGTGGGCAGACCTATGTGGACCGCTACGCGGCCGACGTGAAGGCCGAGCGCGCGGCCGCACCCCCCACGGAGCGACCCGACCAGGGCTAGGCCGCTAAACGTGACGAACCCCAACGCCACGCGTTAGGAATTTGCTGGCCCCCGCATGTCGCCTGACCTAACCTGGGCGCGTGATTGCTATTCCTGATGCCGACGGTACCGCCCCCACGACCTTGACGGACCCCCAGTCCACGGTGGACGTAACGACGTGGCGCCAGTATCCCGCTCTGCAACAACCCACCTGGCCGGACCAGGCCAAGGTGGAAGCCGTGGCGTCCGAACTGGCTATCTTGCCGCCCCTGGTGTTCGCAGGCGAAATGGACAATCTGACGGCCCGCCTCGCGGCTGCGAGCCGCGGCGAGGCGTTCGTCTTGCAGGGCGGCGACTGCGCCGAAACCTTCGCCGATTCGACCGCTAACCGGATCCGCAACAAGATCAAGACCATTCTGCAGATGGCGATCGTGCTCACGTACGGTGCGTCGACGCCCGTCGTGAAGATGGGCCGCCTCGCGGGCCAGTTCGCCAAGCCGCGCTCGTCGAACGACGAAACCCGCGACGGCGTGACCCTGCCGGCCTACCGTGGTGACGCCGTCAACGGGTTCGAGTTCACGGCCGAGTCGCGAGTGCCCGACCCCGCGCGACTGCTGAAGATGTACCACACGTCGAGCGCGACGTTGAATCTGCTGCGCGCATTCACGACGGGCGGCTTCGCCGACCTGCGTCTCGTGCACGACTGGAACAAGGGCTTCGTCGCGAACCCCGCCAATGCACAGTACGAATCGCTCGCCCGCGAGGTGGATCGCGCGATTCGCTTCATGGATGCCGTCGGCGCCAATTTCGAAGAAATGCGCACCGTCGAGTTTTACTCGAGCCACGAGGCGCTGCTGCTCGAATACGAAGAGGCGCTGACCCGCATCGACTCGCGCACGGGCGACCCCTACGACTGCTCGGGTCACTTCTTGTGGATCGGCGAGCGCACCCGCCAGTTGGACGGCGCGCACGTCGAGTTTCTCTCGAAGGTGAAGAACCCCATCGGCGTGAAGCTCGGCCCCACCACGACTCCCGAGATTGCCCTCGAGTTCGTGAAGACACTGAACCCCGAGAACATTCCGGGCCGCCTCACGTTCATCACGCGCATGGGTGCGGGCACGATCCGCGATGTGCTGCCCGGCCTCGTGAAGGCGGTCACCGACGCGGGCGCCAACGTCGTGTGGATCACCGACCCGATGCATGGCAACACCATCACCAGTTCGAACGGCTACAAGACGCGCCACTTCGACGACGTCATGGACGAAGTGCGGGGCTTCTTCGAGGTGCACCGCGACCTCGGCACCGTACCCGGTGGCTTGCACATCGAACTCACCGGCGACGATGTCACCGAGTGCCTCGGCGGCGCCGGCGAGATTGACGATGCGGGCCTCGAGGCTCGCTACGAGACGCTGGTAGACCCACGCCTCAATCATCAACAGTCGCTCGAACTGGCGTTCCTCGTGGCTGAAATGCTGGAGTCCCGCAACTAAGCGCAAGCGCCGCGCCCACAGACTGCGGGCAGCGTCGAGAGGCGGCCGGTTATCTGTGCTCACGCACCGATAACCGGCCGCTTTGTCGATTCGGAGCGTGTCAGGCTGGTCGGCATGACTGCTGCGCGCCCCGTAAACCTGCTCTCCGACACCGTCACCGAACCCACCGACGCGATGCGTCGCGCCATGTTCGCGGCGCCCGTGGGCGACGACGTCTACGGCGCCGACCCGACGATGAACGCCCTGCAGGAGCGCGTGGCCGACCAGTTCGGCCACGAGGCGGCACTGTTCATGCCGTCCGGTTCGCTCTCCAACATTATTGGCGTGGCGACCCTCTGCGAGCCCGGCACCGAAATGATCTGCGACCTCACGGCGCACGTGGTGCGGGCCGAAATGGGAGCGCACGGAGCCGTCACGGGTATCACGACCCGCACAGTCGGCGCCGCACAGGGCCCGCGGCAGGGCCTCCTCGACGCCACGGAGATGCTGGCCGCGGCGACCCCCGACGCGGGCCCCTATTTGGTGTCTACGCGCGTGCTCGCCTACGAAAACACCCACAACTTCGGGGGTGGCCGCGTGCAACCGCTCGACCAGATTGAAGCCCTCTACGCGGGCGCTCGCGAGCGGGGCCTCGCAGTGCACCTCGATGGGGCGCGCCTGTTCAACGCGATGGTCGCGACCGGCATCGACGCCAGAACCTATGGTGGTCTCGCCGATTCGGTGTCGCTGTGCTTCTCGAAGGGTCTCGGCGCGCCCGTCGGATCCCTGCTGCTGGGCAGCCGGGAGCGCATCGCTGCAGCCCGAGTGCTGCGCAAGCGTCTCGGGGGAGGCCTGCGCCAAATTGGGATCCTCGCCGCGGCCATGGAGTACGCCCTTGACCACCACGTGGCGCGGCTTGCCGAGGACCACGCTGCAGCTCAGGCCATAGCGCGCGCGGCGCACGAGGCCATGCCGTCGAGCGTCGACCCCGCCTCCGTCGAGACCAACATTGTGGTGCTCACGGTACCCCGGGCCCAGGAGGTGGCCGCGACTCTGGCGGACCGGGGCGTCCTGGTCGCGGCCCTCGGGCCGAGTATGCTGCGCGCGGTGACCCACCTCAACGTGACCCCCCAACACGCTGCGACGGCGGCCGATGCGATCGCGAGTGCCCTCGCGGACTGCTAGACCACGCCAAGCGTGATGGTTGAGCCCTTGCGCACCATCGTGCCGCCCTCGAGCGACTGCGTGCGCACGATGTCCAGCACGGGTGCGTCGAAGGGAGAGTAGGTCACGGCGACCTCGAAACCGGCGTCGGCGAGCTCTTGCTTCGCATCGGCCTCGGACTTACCGATGACGCGCGGTACTTGCACGAGCTCGGGGCCCTTGGAGACGACCACGGTCACCGTGTCGCCGCGGAACAGGGTGCCGCTGGTGGGTTCTTGCGAGATCACGACGCCAGCCGCGACGGTGTCGCTGAATTGCTCGGTTGCGGCGTACGTGAGATCAGCCCCCTCGATCTGCCCCTTCGCCTCATCACGTGTTTTGCCCGCCAAGTCGGTGGGCACGGTGATGGGCTCGCGCCCCTTGGAGACGACGATCTCCACCTGGGTGCCGCTCTTGACGCGCTCATTCTCTTGAAAGGTCTGCTTGATGACCAGGCCCTCTGCGACGTCCTCGCTGTACTGCGGCTCGGGCACGCTCACCCCGAGGCCGGCCTTCTTCAGGGCCGCCTCGGCGTCTGCTTGCGTTTTGCCCTCCACGAGCGGCACGAGCGTGAACTCCGGCCCCTTCGAGACGGTCAGCGTGACGACGGCATCCTTCGATACCTGGCCCGCGCCGGGCACAGTGCCGATCACGGTGCCCGCAGGCACGGTGTCGCTGAATTGCTCCACCGTGCGCGTTTGCAGGCTTGACGTGCTGATTTGTCGGTTCGCGTCGGCGAGAGCCAGATTCGCCACCGCCGGCAGGGTGCGCAGAGAGCCCGGCCCGTATTCGGTGTACCAGAGGTAGCCGCCCGCGCCGAGCCCCAGGACCAGCACCGTCGCTACCGGGATGGCCCACGTGCGGCGCCGACGCCTGCGCTGGGCGAGGGCCGAGGAGGGCGGCGTGGTGGACGCCACGGGGGCCGCCTTGATGCGGTCGGGTCGGCGGGGCACGGGCTGGGGGAGGGCCGTCGTCGAGCCCTTCTCGGCCAAGGACCCGTTTGCGGGAGTCGCCGCGGAGAGAGGTAGGGGAGCGGTGCGCCGCAGGGTCTCGGTGAGGGCGCGGTCGTCGAGCGGGGTCAACGAGCGCAGTCGATGCAGGAGTTCGCGCGCGGTGTCAGGGCGCTCGACGGGATTCTTCGCGGCCGTCCACAAGATAATCTCGTCGAAGGTTGCCGAACTGCCCGCGTAGGCGGCCGAAGGTGGCTGAATGGGCTCATTGACCTGCTGGAACGCTACTCGTAGCGGTGCGTCGCCGACGAAGGGGAGATGCCCCGTGACGAGTTCGAAGAGCATGATTCCCAGCGAATACATGTCGGAGCGGTGATCGGGCGTGTCGGCGTGCAAGACTTCGGGCGCGGCATAGGCCACGGTGCCCAGCACGGTCGACGTGGCGGTCGAGGTGCCGGCGGCACGGGCAAGGCCAAAGTCTGCGACCTTGACCCGGCCTGAGCGTGAAATCAACACGTTCTCGGGCTTGATGTCACGGTGCACAAGCCCCGCCTCGTGCGCGGCCACCAGGGCCTCCACGATGGGAATGGCGAGCGCCATGACCATGTCATCATCGATTCCGCGGTTCGGGTCGGGGCGGCTCTGCAGAAGGCCGCGCAGGGTCTGGCCAGGTACGTACTCCATGGCGAGAAAGCACAGGTCACCGTCTTGGCCCTGGTCGAACATCGACACGATGTGCGGATTGCTGATGCCCGCCGCAAGTTTGGCCTCGCGGTAAAAGCGGCGCACAAAATTGTGATTCTCGGCCAGGTGTGGGTGCAGCACCTTGAGTGCCACTTCGCGTTCAAGGCGATTGTCGAGGGCTACGTAAACCGTGGCCATGCCGCCGTGCGCAACCAGGCCCTGTACCGTGTAGCGGCGGTCGATGACTCTGCCGACAAGCGGGTCGATACCTGGATTATTCACTTCGACATTCTATGAAATTGTCGCGACATTCGTGGCAACGGCGCACCCGTTGCCTCAGGTTCACTGAGACTCGTGAGAACCTTAGTACGTGAGTGAAGCAGAAGCACCGAACCCCGCATACACCGAATTGGCCCGCCTCGTGACCGAGTGGCTGAACTATCCTGACGCCGCCGAGTTGATGGGCTGCGACGTGGGTCATGTTCGCCGCCTCGTCGACGAAAACCGGCTGCTCTCCCTCAAATGGGGAGAGCGCAAGATCCGCAGCATTCCCGCCGACTTCATTCAAAACGGCGAGCCCATCCCCTCCCTGCACGGCACCGCGACCCTGCTGCTTGACGGCGGATTCTCCGTCGAAGAGGCCATCACCTGGCTGTTTACCGAGGACGACACGCTGCCCGGCACTCCGATCGGCCAACTGCGCAGCGGTCAGCGCGGCGAAGTTCGCAGGCGCGCGCAGGCCCTCGCGTTTTAGGCGGGTGACTTGACTGCGGTCGCCCAGTGCCCGGCATGAAGGCGCCACCCACGGGTGGCGCCTTCATTTATTTGGTGCGACCCGCGATGCGCTCCACAAAGTGCGTGAGCTGGGCGCGGCCCGAGTCGTTAATGCTGCTCTCCGCGATGGCCGCCGCGGACTCCAGGTGGAGGTCGGCGATGCGCCGCTCGATGTACTCGACCGCGCGCGTCTCGGTCAGCACCGAACGCACCGCGGCCAACCCTTCGGGGGTGAGGGCATCGGCGCCCACGTTCGCGTCCAACACGGCCCGTTGCGCGGGCGTCGCGGCGGCATGCGCCAGCGCGAGCATCGCGGTTCGCTTGCCCTCGCGAATGTCGTCGCCCGCGGGTTTTCCCGTCGTGGCCGGGTCTCCAAAGACGCCCAACCAATCGTCATGCAATTGGTAGGCCGTGCCGAGAGGTACACCGATGCGTTCGCATTCAGCCATGATCTCGGTGCCACCACCCGCAAGGGCCGCCCCGATCTGGAGGGGAGACACGGTGGTATAGCTCACGGTCTTGTTGCGGATCACGGTGAAAGCGGCCGCGAGAGCCGGGGACGCCAGGTGGGCTGGGAACCCGGCCACCGCGGCGTCCGGCACCCCTGGAGGAGGGGTGGCACCCGCGTCTTCGCTCGGGCCGTCGTAGCCGTCAGCCTGGACCAGAAAATCGAGATACTGCCCGAGGGTGACAACTTCGCGCATGGAGTCGAACGAGACGCGCGCGAGGTGGTCTGGGGCCAGCCCGAGCGTGCCAAACAGGGTCTCTGACCAGACCAGGCAGAGGTCGCTCGCGAGCACGGCGCTGACCTCGCCAAAGTGCTCTGAACGACCGAGCCACCCGGACTCGCGATGAATGACCTCGAGGCGACGGTGTGTGGCGGGCTGACCGCGGCGAGTGTCGGACGCGTCGAACACGTCGTCCTGGATCAGGGCTGCGGCCTGAAAGAACTCGATCGCGGCTCCCGCAACGACTGCCGGGTCGCTGGGCTGAGTGGCGGGGGCGCCACCCCAGCCCTGCCAGGCGATGTGCACGAGTTGAGGCCGCACGAACTTGCCGTGGCCGACCTGGCCGCGTGCGGCATCGACCAGGGTGCCTGCGCTCGAGTCGTGCCGGGCGAGGCTTTCGCCTCGGGCGCGGCCGTAACGCTCGATGCACTGCGCGACAAGCCGCGTGAACTCTGCCGGGCTCGGCGAAGTGGAGTCGCCGGCCATCAGGCTGCTGCGTTGGCGAGCGTCGCGACGGCGGTGTACGAGATGGGACCCGAGGGGTTGTCGGCGGGCGCCGCTGTGGCGGTGACCGTGACGATGTCGGTCGAACCCGACTTGGCGTAGGTGTACGTCGAGAGCGTGGCGCTTGAGGTGGGCGGCAGCAGGGCGTAACCCTTGGTGAGGAGCAGATTTTGATAGTGCTGCTGCACCTGTTCCATGGTGCTCGAGGTGGTGGCATTGACGCTGAACACCGTGTGGTCGGTGGCGGGGGTGCGCGATGACGTCACGATGGTGGAGCCGGAGAGGGGGCCGATCAGCTCGCTGGGAAACCCGTCGATGAGGGCGCCCGTGGCGGTGTCCTTGTCGGCGGCAGGGGTGCTCACCGTGGCGGTGGGGGAGGCCACTGCGTCGTCACCCGAGTCGGAATTAGTGCAGGCGGCCAGACCCAGCACTGCCACCACCGCGAGGGCCGTGGCCAATGTCGCGCGCACGGGGCCGCCGGGACGCACGCGGGCGGCGCCCCGCGGTTGCGACGATGTAACGCCCTCGAGGGCTCGGGCCGGCGGCCCGCACAATGAACTGGTCAACGGGCTGCTGGTGCCCTGGGTTGGGGTGCTGGTTAGGGGGCTACCGGGGCGACATTCACTCACACCCCCATTCTGGCCTAAAGTACGCGCGATTGCCCGAGTCGTTCACGACGGGCGCGGCGAAACGCAAGATAGTGCCGCTCGCCGGGGGCGAATCGTCGCCGAGTAAGCTGTGCGCGGGGGCGCCAGCGGGGCGGAGGAGTCTCCGAGATGCAATACCTCATGACTCGACGCCACTTTCCCCCCGCCTCAGCTGCACGATCCGCATTGTCTACCGCCGCCCCTGGGGTCGCGCTGCCTCCTCCGGGGCCTGCCATTGCACCCGCCTCCCTGTGGGCCGCGCTCCACCAGGGGCTGCCCCTACTCGTCGAAGAGACCTATGTGCTGGTTCGCACGGACCCCGCAGGCACGCAGTTGTACGCCGTGTGCACGGCGACCCTCGACTCACTCCCGCCTGCCGGCGAGGGCGGCTGCCCCGCGCTTGACGCCATGGCGGCGGCGCTGGTGGGCCCCGGCTTTGGTGCCCTGCTCGTCGTGATCGCCCCGCATCGACGCCCCCTCAAGGTCGACCTGCGGCAGCTGCTGCGGGCACTCTCCGCGGCGCGTCCGAAGTGGCTCAATGTGTTTGTATTTCGTGGTGGCCAGGGCACCCCGCTCTGCGTGCCCGACCTCGTGCGACGCGATGCCCCCGCCACCCTGGAGGCCATGCTGAAGGCGGTCGGAGCGCCGCCTTCGGGTGGGGCGCCGCCTTCGGGTGGAGCGCCGCCTTCGGGTGGAGCGCCGCCTTCGGGTGGGGCGCCGCCTTCGGGTGGGGCGCCGCCTTCGGGTGGGGCGAGGGCTCACGCCAAGGCGCCTCCACGCGCGATCGAACGCCCAGGTGCGCAGAGCGCGGGCAGGGCGAGGGTAGATTCTGTGGGCGCGGGCACCCGGTCACTGCCCGCTCCACGCCCCGATGGGCAATGCCACGCACTGCGCACAGCGCTGAGCCGCGCGGCCCGGGCGTGGGCCACCAGCATCCACGGCCTAGCGCCCACCGAGGTAGCAGCCCTTGCGCGACGAACCTGGGACCACGCGCTTGCGGCGCACCAACTCGGCGAGTCCGGCCCCGTCACGATGGCGATCACCCTGCATCTGCTGCGGCAAGCCGCAGCACGAGACGTTATCCTCGATCACCTCTGTGAGCCGGTGGTCACCTCACGTCCAGCGGTCGAACCTATTCCTGGCGCAACGTTTGCCCGACTGCTGTATGAGCCCTCGGCGCGGTGCCCGCGCGCGGCGCGGCGCGAGGCACCCGAGTATGCCTTTCTGCAGGCCCTGGTGCCGCATGCGGCGCACGCGGCGTGCCCCGCGGAGACCGCCGCAGTGCACGCCATGCTTGGACTCCTTGATTGGATGCGCGCCGACGGACACCGCGCCCGTACGCAATTTCAATGCGCGCTCATGGCCGACCCTCATCACACTCTCGCCCACCTGGGTCTCTCACTCGTGGGCCGGCCCGTGTTGCCCGCCTGGGCCCGGGCCCCGCGGGAGGTGCCTCCGAGCGGGTGACGCAGCCATGCGCGCGGGCATCGTCGGCGCCCGCCGGCGTGACGATCGCCGCACGAAAGCCCTGCGCTGGCAGTGGTCCGCGCTAGTATCGTGTGCCTCCGCGCCGCTGACCTGCGCCGCTGTGGGTCGTCGGTACGTCTGTGAACGGGCGCGGCCCCCATGTCTCGGGGGTTCATGTAATGCCTCGATTTTTCGACGGAGAGCTAAACTATTTTGATTATTGACTCACGACAGGAGCAGCGGTTGAGCATGACCTCTGGAAATGTTGCCTCCGCATACGCCGGCGGCTGGCGAGACGGCGACCCCGTGGGCGACCGTAAGTTTGCTCCTCTGGGCGGCATCGAACTCGAGAATGGTGAAGCCCTCGACGTCACGATGGCCTACGAAACCTGGGGCACCCTGAACGCCGACCGCAGCAACGCTATCCTCGTGTTGCACGCCCTGACCGGCGATTCCCACGTGTTTGGCCCGGCGGGTGAGGGCCACCCCACCGCCGGTTGGTGGGAAGACCTCGTCGGCCCCGGTCGGGCCATTGATACCAATAACTACTTCGTGGTGGCACCGAACATCCTCGGTGGCTGCCAGGGCAGCACCGGACCGTCCAGCCTCGCAGCCGACGGGCGCCCCTATGGATCCCGGTTTCCGCTCATCACGACTCGCGATCAGGTGCGCGCCGAGCACGGGCTGCAAGAAGCGCTCGGCCTCGGCCACTGGGCCCTCGTGATCGGCGGCTCGATGGGCGGCATGCGCGCCATCGAATGGGCGGTCATGTACCCCCAAGAAGTTGATCGCGTAGCCGTCATCGCCTCGACGGCTAGGGTCAGCGCCGATCAGGTTGCGTGGTCTTCGCCCCAGATACATGCGATTCTGGGCGACCCGTACTTTGCCAACGGTGATTACTACGAAAATCCGCTCGGCCCCGAGAACGGCCTCGGCATAGCACGTCGCATCGCGCACGTCACGTATCGCTCCGCGTACGAGCTGGAGGAGAGATTCTCGAACCGACCGCAGGACAATGAGAACCCCTATGCGGGCACCCTGCAGCAGCCAGGCCGCTTCGCCATCGAGTCTTACCTCGACCATCATGCCGACAAGTTGGTCAAGCGCTTTGACCCCAACTCCTACCTGAGTCTGGTACGCGCCATGAACAGTCACGATGTGGGGCGTCAGCGGGGTGGCTACGAGGCCGCGCTCGCGCGCGTCACGGCGAGGGCGCTGGTGGTGGCAGTCGATTCTGATCGCTTGTTCCCCGTGGGGCAGTCCGAAGAACTGGCGGCGGCCCTATCCAATGCCGCGCCCTTGCAGGTCATCGAGTCTCCCTATGGTCACGATGGTTTCCTCATCGAGTCCGGTCGCGTAGCGCACTGGGTCGACGAACTGCTGCGCTCGAGTTAGTAGCGGGCCCGGGCGACTTGGCCGGGTTCACTGCGCTCAGCCACCCGAATGGCCAAATGAATCGATTTGACCGCGCCGTCAGACGTCGCTGCCTAGACTGAGCGAAGGCCCCCACTGCTCGACCGCATGTCCGTCGGCCCTTCGGCCCATGCGGAAGATTCCGACACCGCCTCGTTCCCTACGCAGGCAACTAGCGAACCCATTGGCGAACTCCACGAGTCGGTGTGGCGGCCTCTTGAATACGCTCAAAGCAGGAGGCATCATGACGATCATCGCGGGGAACATCCACACGCCGGAGGGTAAAGCTGCGCTCTCCAGCGCCATCGCCCAGGCGCATCAGCGAGGCTCCGACTTGGTGGTTGTCGAGGAGGGTGGCGACGCGGTGGGCGCGCAGATTTCAGACTACTTGGAATCACTGAAACACGAGCACCCGCAGGTGAAGGTTAAGCGGCGGCCGTTCGTTGCGGAATGGGACCTCACCGAGAACATTCTGCATGCGGCGACAGAGGAATCCGCCGATCTCATCGTCGTGGGTATCCGCAAGCGCTCCAAGGTGGGCAAACTCAACCTTGGCTCCAACATGCAAAAACTGCTGCTTCAGTCGCCGTGCGAAGTGCTGGCCGTGAAGTGCGTGATCGAGCGACCCACCGCCGCCTCGTAACGGACGTCTCGGTTGGGAGCCTCCCGTCGCACGTCAGCCGAGAAAACACTCACGGTGGCCCGAGGTCAAGGGCTGGTCCGAGATGCGGGATGGGGCGGGTTTGCGTGTATAATTATAGTGATTTCAGCGTCCAATATTCACCTCGATAGGCCTTCGCCTGCGTGGGGTTGCGCTCGCGGGTGAAAATCCCGAGCCAATGCCCCACTCGCTGCTAGGGCCGCCCGATTCGCCCCGGCCGCGTCGTCCCACCATACTTCATCCCTATGCGTATTTATCGCGCCCTGCTCCGACCGGTGCCGCCGTGACTGCGTGCAGTGCTGGGCGTGCTCGGTGGGGTGGTCTCTGCGAGTCGAGTTGCCAGGTGAATCAATCCGTACGTGATTCGCGAATAATTTCCGATGTTCGTGCGTTGTACTCGTGATGCGCCCACCAGCGCATTGCACAGTGAAAGGTAACCAGTGACTCAATCGGCCACGCCCAGTTTGCCCGCAGAACTCGCTCATCCGGGAGTCGAGACGTTATACCAGCAGGCACTGAAGACAGGGAGCGTCGACGGAGAGCGTTTGCGTGAGACGTGCGAAGGTGCAGGCTTTTCGCTGCGCCAGACTAAAAAAGTGCTGCGCGCCCTGAGCGACGCAGCGATTGAGGTCACTGTTACCCCAAAGAAGGGGAGGACCAAAGTGAGTGCTAGCACCACGAGGACGACCAAGGCCGCCGTGGCTTCAAGTGCCAAAACGGTGCTGAAGGCCAATGCCGCCAGCGAAGCGGCCGACCCGGCCCCCGAGGCGTCCGCAACGCCCAAGACCCGCGCTCCCCGCAAGACCGCGGCCAAGAGCGCAGCAGCCAAGCCCGTTGCCGTGGCGACGGGTGATGGGGACGAAATCGACGAGATCGAAATCGACGAGACCGTCGATCTCGCCGAGATTGAGGCGCCCGAACCCAAGCCCAAGCGTGGCCGCGGCAAGGCCAAGAAGGGCGAAGAGGACGACGCCGAGGTTGTCGTTGAAGAGATCGAAATAGAGGACGACGCCGAAGTCGAGGCCGACAAAGACGACGACACTGAAGCGGCTCCGGCCGCTGAAGCCGAAGAAGAGGCCAGCACGGGCTTCGTGTTGAGCGCCGACGACGACGATGCTCCCGCCCAGCAGGTCGTGACGGCGGGCGCCACCGCAGACCCCGTGAAGGACTACCTCAAGCAGATCGGCAAGGTAGCCCTGCTGAACGCTGAGCAGGAAGTCGAGCTCGCAGAGCGCATCGAGGCGGGCCTCTTCGCGGAGGATCGTCTCTCGCACGATCCGACGATCGAGGGCAAGTACAAGCGTGAGTTGCAGTGGATCGCGCACGACGGTCGTCGTGCCAAGAATCACCTACTCGAAGCCAACCTGCGCCTCGTCGTGTCGCTCGCCAAGCGCTACACGGGTCGCGGCATGCTGTTCCTGGACCTGATTCAGGAGGGCAATCTCGGCCTGATCCGCGCGGTCGAAAAGTTTGACTACACCAAGGGCTACAAGTTCTCGACGTACGCCACGTGGTGGATTCGCCAGGCCATCACGCGCGCCATGGCAGACCAGGCCCGCACCATTCGTATTCCCGTGCACATGGTCGAGGTCATCAACAAACTTGCCCGTGTGCAGCGCCAGATGCTGCAAGACCTCGGCCGTGAACCCACGCCCGAAGAACTGGCCAAAGAACTCGACATGACCGCCGAGAAGGTCATTGAGGTGCAGAAGTACGGTCGCGAACCGATCTCGTTGCACACCCCCCTCGGCGAGGACGGCGACAGCGAGTTCGGTGACCTCATTGAGGATTCCGAGGCCGTCGTGCCGGCCGACGCGGTGTCGTTCACGCTGCTGCAGGAGCAATTGCACTCGGTGCTGGACACGCTCTCCGAGCGTGAGGCCGGCGTGGTCTCGATGCGCTTCGGGCTCGAGGACGGTCAGCCCAAGACGCTCGACGAGATTGGCAAGGTGTATGGCGTGACGCGCGAACGCATCCGTCAGATCGAATCAAAGACCATGTCGAAACTGCGCCACCCGTCGCGCTCACAGGTGCTGCGCGACTACCTCGACTAAAAGTGCGCTGACGTACGCGAGGCGCGTCTCCCCGGGGAGACGCGCCTCGCGTTGGTTGTCGGTACCCCGATAGATAGCAAAAATCCGCCGCACGACAAGGCGTGCGGCGGATACCCCTTAATAGATGTGGCTATACCGCGAGGCGGTCAGTCTCATCAATGAATTCGGCTGCGATGTCGCGCAGCTTATCGCCATGCTGGCGTGCATGGTGTGCACAGAACTGCAGTTCCCCGCCTGCGTTCAGAACAACCTTGACGTAGGCCTGAGCGCCACAACGATCGCAGCGGTCATGCCCGGTGAGACGGGGAGCGGCTAACGTGGTAGTCATGATTCCCTCCTTGTAGCGCAGAGTGACGGTTCTGTTGAGGATGCCAACGGATGTGCCGCCGTCACAACCTGCACTTCGTATACATCCATGAAACCACTAACCAGTCGAATTCTGCATTTCTAAAACCAGTGGTTCGCTCAGCGCTAATCTTTGTGAACTTTCCCGTTCCGAGTGGCGGGTTGGCCGAACTGGTGGATCGAAAATAGACTGCGTTACATGGCACTCAGGGGGGACGCAAACGACCATTGGTCACCGTTGCAAGGCAGCGAGCAGGCAGTCGCGCTGGAGGTACTGCGCCGGGGCCCCATCGCCCGGGTAGACTTGGCCCGCAGGCTCGGCCTCTCGAGCGGCAGCCTTACCCGCCTCACCAAGCCGCTGATTGAAAACGGGCTGCTCGTCGAGGGTGCCGCTCAGCCCATACCGCTGGGGAGGCCCACCCTGCCGCTCGACGTCAAGGTGCGCTCGGCGCTCTTCATCGGCGTCAAGCTCGTGGCGGACGCCGCCTATCTGGTCGTCACCGATCTCCGCGCCAACATCCTCGATCAAGGTTTTCTCGGCCTCTCGCGGCGCGACCCCGAGGCCGTCGCCGCTGCGCTCGCCGAGCAGATCGAGTGTCTGCGGTCGCGACACGAAGGCATCGCTGCCGTCGGGGTGAGCCTCGGCGCACGGGTCCGAAACCATGAATTCGTGATCGAAGGCCGCTACCTAGGCTGGGGCGAAGTGCCGTTCGCCGCGATGCTCAACAAGCGCTGCCACCTGCCGGTCGCCCTCGACAACGACGTGCAAGCCCTGACGCAATCCGAGCTCTGGTTCGGCGTGGGCCGCGGTCTCGAACGCTTTGCCGTCGTCACCCTCGGCGCGGGCATCGGTTGCGGTGTCGTGGTCGGCGGCGAGTTGCTGCCGCTCCCGGCCGGAGACATCACCCACGTCATCGTCGACCCGGACGCCCGCGAGACCTGCTCTCGTGGTCACCGCGGGTGCGCCGAGGCACTCCTGCTCGCGGAGCGCGTGCTGCAACGTGCCCGCGAGGCGGTGGGCGACCCCGCGCTGAGTTTCGACGAGATGTTGGCTCGCGCCCTCGAAATACCTGCCGTGGTGGAACGCGCGGCCTATGACACCGGGGTCTTGATCGCGCACGTGGCGAACCTGCTGGCACCAGAAAAGGTGGTGCTGCTCGGCGAGGGCGTGGGCTTCGCGGCGCTGTTCGAGCAGGCCATGCGACGGGGTGCGAACGCCCTGCGCGGAGAATTTCTGCCAGAGACGCACATCGAGATCCCGCCGTTCGAGTTCTACGAGTGGGCGCGGGGCGCCGCGGTGGTCGCCGTGCAGGGGCACGTGCTGGGCGCCTGGTCGAATTCAGGCGGCCCCGCACGCTAAGCGCCTGGTCGAATTCAGGCGGCCCCGCACGCTAAGCGCCAACGCCCCGGTTACTGCTTCAACACCTCGTTGACCCGAGTGTTCAACTCGCCCAGTGACGAGACCGGCTGCTGGCCGATATAGATGGCGTCGAACGCGGGCTTCGTGAGGGCCGTGACATCGGCGCTGTTCACTGTCACGGGCAGCAGAGCGGTGGTCTTGTTTCGCAGGTGGTCGGTGAATGCCGACACGTCAACCCCGTCCGCGGCATGCTTGTCGATCGCGTTCTGCAGCGAGTCGACTCTCGCGGGAAAGACAATGCCGAGGTCGCCCACGGCCTGCTGGCACTGCGCCGAGCCCATGAAGGCCACCCACTTCGCCGCCAGTTCGGGATTCTTGGCCTGCTTGGTCACCGAATCGGCGAGCCCGTTGAAGGGCGACCCGTTGTGGCCCACAGGGCCGATCGGGCTCGGGGCTATGCCGAGATCAATCGGTCGCGTGGTGCCGTCTCGGTCCTTGACCTGCATGCGCTTAAACGAGTTGATCATCCACGAGCCGTTCGGGGCGAGCGCCGCGAGGCCCGTGCCCAACTGCTGGTCAGACGAGAGCGAGTTGGACACCGCATAGGTGGGCATAAATCCCTTGTCGGCGAGGCCGAAGTACCAGGTCAGCATCTTCTCGAACTCGGGGTCGGCGAGGTTGTACTGCGTGCCCCACGGGTTCTTATTGGTGAGTTGGAACGAGGTATTCATGCTGGCGGCAAACACACCCCACTGGGTCTGGCCGAGGGCATCGCCGCCCGCACCGCCCGAGGCCACGCCGTAGACCGCGACATTGTTCTTGTCAAAGCCGGCCTCGTCGCCGCGCACGCCGTTCTTGTCCACCGTGAGGTGCGCAATCAGCTTCTCCCAGGAGCCGCCGTCCTCGGGGTTCCACGTCGCCGTCGCCAGCTGCTCGGGCGTGACTCCGGCGGCGGAGAGCTGCTGCTTATCGTAGAAGTACGCGATGGTGTCGAAGTCTTTGGGCAGGCCGTAGCGGTTGTTATCAAGACCCATCCACAGGTCCGCCAGCCCCGGCTGGTAGTCGCCGACGGTGACCGTTTTCGTGGCCTGCAGCTCGTTCAGCGGGTACAGCACGTCGAGGTCGACAAACTGGGGAAACTTGTTCAGGTGATCGGTGAACACGTCGGGGGCGGTATCCGAGATGAAACCCGCCGTGAGCTTTTGCCAGTAGTCGTCCCAGCCGAACTGCGAGATGCGGATGCTCGTGCCGGGGTTCTGCTCGGCAAACATGTCAGCGCACTGCTGGTAGGCCGGCTGTTGCGCCGAATCCCACAGCCAGTAGTCTACGACGTTCGGGTCAGCCGACGCGGCGCCCGCTCCGCACGCCGCGAGCGGCAGGCAGAGGGCCAGGGCGGCGAGGCCCGCGGTGAACCGGCGCAGACCCTGGGTTTGGGGGGCGGACGCGCGGGGGGCGGGGCTGGGKGGGAGGGCGGGGCTGGCGGGGAGGGCCGGAGCGTCCGCAATAATACGAGGGGTGTGCATGGGGGGTCCTTACTTCAGGCCGCTGAAGCCGATGGAGTTGACGATGCGCTTGGCGAAGCACGCGAACAGGACGAGCATGGGAAGGGCCGCGATGAGGGCCGCGGCCATGAGGCCGGCCCAGTCGGGTCCGGTTTGCGGGGCCTGCGCCTTGAAGACGCCGAGGCCGACCGTGAGCACGCGCGAGTTGTCGGTGTAGCTGACCATGAGCGGCCACATGTAGTCGTTCCACGCCGCGATGTAGGTGAGGATCGAGAGGGTGGTGATGGGCGCCGCCGCCATGGGGATGATGAGCCGGAAGAAGATGCGGATCTTGGAGGCGCCGTCGATCATTGCGGCCTCCTCGACCTCGTGCGAGATGCCGAGGAAGAACTGGCGCAAGAAAAACACGGCGAACGGGGCCATCAGCATTCCGGGCAGCGAAATGCCGAGCAGGGTGTCGATCAGGCCGAGTTGCTTGATCAGCACGACGTTGGGCAGGAGCGTGAAGATGGCGGGCACCATGAGTCCCGCGAGGAACAGGCCGAACACGAGCTCGCGGCCGCGCCACCTCAATCGGGCGAACGCGTAGGCCGCCATGGCGGAGAAGAACACCTGGCCGACCGTGGTCATGAGGGCGACCAGCATGGAGTTCAGGAGGTAACGCAGGAACTGAATGGACTGCCCGGAGCCGCCCGCGTCGAGGGCCTCCTGGCCGGATTGCGTGCCGAACACGCGCTCGAAGCCCGAGGTGGTGAAGCCGGCGGGGAGCAGCGAATCGGAGTTGGCATAGAGCTGATCGTTGCTGGAAAACGCCGTGCGCAGCACCCACACGAACGGCACCAGGGTGATGATGACGATGAGGATCATGAACGCCCAGGCGAGGATGCGGCCGAGGCTCGGGCGCGGGGACGCGGGGCGGCGCGTGTCGCCAGGGGCGGGCGCGGCGGTGTCGAGGGTTGCGGTAGCCATGAGCGCTCCTTAGGCGAGGTCTGAGCTGTCGGCGCGGGTGACGCGGTATTGAATGAAGGTGATGATCATGAGCACGATCAGCAGCGCGACCGAGATGGCCGAGGCGTAGCCGAACTGGAACCGGCCGAACGCGAGGTCGAATATGTACATCTGCAGCACGCGGGAGGCGTCGACCGGGCCGCCGCGAGTGGTGACGGCAACGGTGTCGAAGACCTGGAACGAGCCGATGATGGTCATGATCAGCACGAGCGCGAGGATGGGCCGCAGCAGGGGCATGGTGATCGAGAAGAATAGGCGCCGCTCGCTCGCGCCGTCGACCTTGGCGGCCTCGTAGACGTCGTTGGGGATGGTTTGGAGGCCCGCGAAGATGAGAAGGGCCGTGTAGCCGACGTTTCGCCACGTGTTGATGAAGGCGATCGCGGGGATGGTCCAGTTTTCATCGAAGAGGAAAGGAATGCGGTCGAGGCCGACGGCGGCCATGAGGTTGTTGGCGATGCCGAGCTGGCCGTCGAGGATCCACATCCAGACGATGCCCGCGACGACGGCAGACACGAGGTACGGAGTGAGCACGATGGTGCGCAGCCAGAGGCGCTGGGTGAGGCGGTGCATCATCACCGCGATGAGCAGGGCGAGCACTGTCTGAAACCCGATGTTGAGCAGCACGTAGTAGACAGTTACCTTCATGCCGTTCCAGAACACGGGGTCGCCCACCATACGGGTGTAATTGTCGACGCCCACCCACTCGGGGTCGGTGAGCAGGTTGAACTTGGTGAAGCTGAGGTAGATGCCGCGCAGGGTGGGCCACACCATGAAGGTGAGAAACCCAATGGTCGCGGGCGCGATGAACAGTAACGCGATCTTGAGGTCGTCGCGACCGCGTCGACTGGGGGGCGCTGGGGAGGCGCCGGTGACTGTGGTCATGGGAGGGGCTTTCTGCTCGGGGCGCTACGTTGCGCCGACGATAGGTCTTACTTCTGTGTCAAAACTAATGAGTTGAGTCTCGCACGTGCGAAACGCTCGACGGGGGCGATTTCTAGATTCGATTGATCTCGAACAGCAGGGCCTGCTCGGGGAACATCGCGGGAGCCTGCACCCCGACGTGCTCCAACGCCGCGCCGCTCAGCACCACGCCCGGAAGATCCACGGGCTCGCGAATGGCCTGCGGCCACGGGTTCGAGCTCGTTGGTGTCTCCTGCGAACCCGGCAGGCCGAACCACGCGGGTGCCTTCAAATCGCCCGGCACCGTGCCGATCAGCAGCGGTCTAATGCGGTACTGGGCGTCAGCTGCCAGGCCGGGAAACCGGAGGCGTCCGAGAGGATTAATGCCCGTCAGCGAGTTGATGCCGAAGCTAAACAGGGCCCGCGAGGCGTCCGGGGTGACCACGCCGTGCAGCGAGAGCGACTCGTCCGTGTCGACCCGCACCAGGTCGCCGCCGAGCAGGAGCCCGCGCTCCGCCTTGTAGAAGGCGATCCACTCCCGCAGGTCGCTCAGTTCGGCCGCGCTGGCCTGCGCGAGGTCCCACTCGATGCCGAGGTGCCCGAACACGGCGACACTTGCGCGATACGTCAGCGTGTGGGTGCGGCCCGTCGTGTGGCTAGAGCCGGACGCGATGTGGCTGCCCATAAACTCCGGCGGCAGCAACTGGGTGGTCCAGCGGTTCATGCGCTGGCGCTCCAGGGGGTCGATGCAGTCCGACACCCACACGCGGTCCGTGCGCTGCATCATCTCGAGGTCGATGCGGGCGCCTCCCGAAGCACACGACTCGATCTCCAGGCTCGGAAACTCCGCTCGCAGCGTGTCAAACATGCGGTAAATCGCGAGGGTCTGTTCGTGCACCGCGGCGCGACCCGTGGCGCGGGTCGCCGACTCGACGAGGTCGCGGTTGTGGTCCCACTTGATGTAGTCGATCGCGTTCTCGCGCAGCACCGCCGACACCGCCCCGAGCACGTAGTCGTAGCACTCCGGGATCGTCAGGTTGAGCACCTGCTGGTGCCGCGACTCGACCGGCATGCGCTGCGGGTTCGGCGCCATCACCCACTCGGGGTGGGCGCGTGCCACGTCTGAATCGAGGTTCACCATCTCGGCCTCGAACCACAGCCCGAACTGCATTCCCCGCTCGTGCACATAGTCGATGAGCGGCGTGAGACCCTCCGGCCACACTTCGGGGCTCACGTGCCAGTCGCCGAGGCCCCGAAAGTCGTCGCGGCGCGAACCGAACCAGCCGTCGTCGAGCACAAAGCGCTCGACGCCCAGGTCGGCGGCGCGATCGGCGAGGTCTTTGAGGCGGTCGAGGTCGTGGTCGAAGTACACCGCCTCCCACACGTTGATCGTGACGGGGCGCGCCGCGTCGACCCGGCGGTCGCGCCCGCGCAAGAAGGAGTGAAAACGGTGGGCCGCGGCGTCCAGGCCCGTACCCGAGTAGACGCCGTAGACCCAGGGCGACCCATAGGACGCGCCGGGGGAGAGGGTCACCTCGCCCGGCAGCAGCAGTTCGCCGCCGCCGATGACGCGCATGCCGTTGTGCGCGTGCTCGATGAGGTGCGTGTGATTGCCGCTGAAACCCGTGTGCACGCCCCACAGTTCGCCGCTGCGGAACCCGAAGCCGGGTCGGCCCGCGTGGAGCACGAACGCGTAGTCGGCCCCCGTGCGGCCCCTGCGCCCCTCGCGCAGGTAGGTGCCCTGGTGGATCGACGTGCGCTGCGGCGTGCGCTCCTGGGTCCAGGAGCCGCCGAAGTCGAGAATCTCGGTGGCCTCGGGCGGGAGCGGGTAGGTGAGGGTGAGGTTGTCGAGGGTGTAGTCGGTCGCTCCCGTGTTGGTGAGTTCGGCGCGCGTGCGCAGGAGACCGCTTTCGGTGAGCTCGCTCGTGAGGGTCACGGTGAGACTCGCGAGGGGGTCGCTGGCGGTCACGCTGAGGGTGGCCGCGCCGGCCTCGTGGTGGCCCGCGCCGAGCGAGTCGCCGTTGAGGCTGACCGCCGTGATGGCGAACTTGGGGGTCCAGTCGGCGCCCTCGCGGTGGCCGGAGATGCCGGGTCGGCCCAGCCAGCCGCGGTGACCCTCGGCGAGCAGGGCCGGCTTGAACGAGACGTCGGGCTGGTTGCTCACGACGGGCAGGTAGTTGGCGCTCGCGATCGCGCGGGCGGCGGCCTCGTCGAGGGCGGGCAGGGCCGGGCCCCAGTGGTCGAGGGCAGGGAGGCCGCCCGTGGACAGGTCGAAGAGTGCCGAGACTCCGGCGGACGTGAGATGGACGCTCTGGGGCAGGGTTGGCATGGGAACCTCGCGGACTCAGGGGGCTTAGCGGACTCAGGGGACTCAATGGACTTAGTTTTGCGACAACATTAAGTGCTGCGAGGGATTCGCGCAAGGGCCCGCGACGTCGCAAAACTAAAATCTCGGTGTCACGCGCTAAGGTCGTAGGGTGACCACTTCGACCGCCGCATCCGCAACTTCTCGGGCCTCGGGCGCCACCGCGAAGCGCGCCGCCTCCGAAGGCGACACCTACAGCGCCCGTCACCTCTCCGTGCTCGAGGGGCTAGAGGCCGTGCGCAAGCGCCCGGGCATGTACATCGGTTCCACCGATTCGCGGGGCCTCATGCACTGCCTGTGGGAGATCATCGACAACTCCGTCGATGAGGCCACGATGGGCCACGCACACAACATCCTCGTGATCTTGCACGAGGACGGCTCGGTCGAGGTGCAGGACGACGGCCGCGGCATACCCACCGACATCGAGCCCAAGACGGGCCTCTCGGGTGTCGAGGTGGTCTTCACCAAGTTGCACGCGGGCGGCAAGTTTGGCGGCGGCTCCTACACTGCCTCGGGCGGGCTGCACGGAGTGGGTGCCTCTGTGGTCAACGCACTCTCGCGCCGTCTCGACGTCGAGGTGGACCGCGCGAGCAAGGTCTACCGCATGAGCTTTCGCCGCGGCGAGCCCGGCACGTTCTCGGGGGAGGGCCCCGAGGCAGAGTTTTCGCCGTTCATCGACGGCAGCGAGCTGGCGGTGGTCGGCAAGGCCAAGCGCGGCGTCACGGGCACGCGCGTGCGCTACTGGGCCGACCCGCAGATCTTCTTGAAGGGTGCCAATTTCGCGCATGAAGACCTGGTGGCCCGCGCGCGCCAGACCGCGTTTCTCGTGCCCGGGTTGAAGATCGTCATCGACGACCGCCGCCCCGATCGCCCCGTGCGGCTCGACGCCGAGGGTAGCGAGATTCCCTACGAGCCCGAGGTTTTTCACTACGAGGGCGGCATCACCGAGTTTGCCGACTTTTTGGCCCCGGACGCCTCGGTGACTGAGACCTGGCGTTTGCAGGGCTCGGCACATTTCACCGAGACGGTGCCGCAGCTCGACTCCAAGGGCCACATGGTCTCCACGGAGGTGGAGCGCGAATGCGTCGTCGACATCGCGCTGCGCTGGGGCATCGGCTATGACACGACACTGAAATCGTTCGTCAACATCATCGCGACGCCCAAGGGCGGCACGCACCAGGCGGGGTTCGAGGCCGCCCTGCTGAAGACACTGCGCAAGGTCATCGACGCGAACGCGCGCCGGTTAAAGATGAACGCGAAGACCGAGAAGATCGAGAAAGACGACGTGCTCGCGGGCCTCACGGCCGTGGTGACGGTGAAGCTCGATGAGCCGCAGTTCGAGGGGCAGACCAAGGAGGTGCTGGGCACCGCCGCGGTGCGCGCCATTGTGGCGGGGGTCGTCGAGCGCGAGTTGACGGCCCTGCTGAACTCGACCCAACGCGACGCGAAGGCGCAGTCTGCCACCCTGCAAGAGAAAATCGTCAATGAGATGCGGGCGCGGGTTTCGGCTCGGCTCACGAAGGAGGTCTCTCGCCGCAAGAATGCGCTCGAATCCTCCACGCTCCCCGCGAAGCTGGCCGACTGTCGCAGCGACGACGTCGAGCGCAGCGAACTGTTCATCGTTGAGGGCGACTCGGCGCTCGGCACGGCGAAGCTCGCGCGCAACAGCGAGTTTCAGGCGCTGCTGCCCATTCGCGGCAAGATCTTGAACGTGCAGAAGGCCTCGATCACCGACATGCTGAAGAACAGTGAGTGTGCCTCGATCATTCAGGTGATTGGCGCGGGCTCGGGGCGCACGTTCGATCTGGAGTCGGTGCGGTACGGCAAGATCATCTTGATGGCTGACGCCGATGTGGACGGCGCGCACATTCGCACGCTACTGCTGACGCTCATGTACCGCTACATGCGCCCGCTGCTCGCGGCGGGCCGGGTGTATTCCGCCGTGCCGCCACTGCACCGCGTTGAGGTGGTGAACGCCGGTTCGAAGGCCAACGAGTACTTCTACACGTATTCGGAGGCCGAGTTGCAAGCGCTCATCAAGAAGCTCGACCGCGGCCACAAGAAGTACAAAGACCCGCAGCGCTACAAGGGGCTCGGCGAGATGGACGCCGACCAATTGGCCGACACCACGATGGACCCGCGACAGCGCACGCTGCGGCGGGTGCGCATGGGGGAGGCGGCGGGCGCCGAGACCGTTTTTGAGTTGCTCATGGGCTCGGAGGTGGCGCCGCGGCGCGACTTCATCGTGGCGGGCGCGGCGCAGCTCGATCGCACCCGGATCGACGCCTAACTGCGCTCGTCGATGGCGCGCATGATCTTGTTGCCCGTGGCGGCGACCGTGCCGACGTCCTCGTAGCTGAGTTCATCGAAGACGATGCGCCGCACGTGCCGCACGTGACCCTCGGCGCACGATTCGACCTTGGCCAGCCCCGCGTCAGTGAGGATAGCCTGCGTGCGGCGGCCGTGGCCCGGCATGCGCTGGCGCGTGATAAAGCCCTGTTTTTCGAGGCGGGTGGCCGTATGCGAGAGGCGCGACAGCGACGCGCAAGTGTACGAGGCGATCTCGCTCATCTGCATGCTGCGGCTGGGGCGCTCGGCGAGCAGCGCGAGGGTCATGTACTCGATGAAGCTGAGCCCGGCGTCGGCCTGCAGTTGGCCGTCGAGAGAGGCGGGGAGCTTGGTGAGCAGCCCCGCGAGCGCCAACCAGGCTTCGCGTTCGTAGGGGTTCAGCCAGGGTTCTGGGGGCGCGGATTCCATGCGACTAGCCTACCCCGGTTCGAGTTGACGCCTCAATAAATAATGTTAGAGTTGTTGAATAGTCAACTAAGAGCGGTGCCGCTCGCCCCATTGAAGGAGCCCCCCATGTTCACCACCACCCGGCCTGCGGGCGCCTATCGTGACCTCCTCGCCTCGGTGCTGCCCGAGGCTCACGCGCAGCGCGCCTGGACTCCCGAGGATGGCGCTCTGCCCGCACTGTTCGTGAGTCACGGTGCGCCTCCCACGCTCGAAGACGGCCCGTGGCTGCAAGAACTCTTCGCGTGGGGCCAGTCGTTGCCCAAGCCCCGCGGCATCGTCATGGTGTCGGCGCACTGGGAGAACGCGCCGCTCTCCATCACCAACCCCGCAGCCGGCACGCCCATCGTGTACGACTTCGGCGGCTTCGACCCCTACTACTACACGCTGCGATACGACACCCCCGACGCGACGGAGCTCTCGCGCCACGTTGCGGGCTCCCTCGCCGACACCACCGAGCTCTACCAGCACCCCAGCCGCGGCCTCGACCACGGGGCATACATCCCGCTCATGGCCATGTTCCCCGCCGCCGATGTGCCCGTGGTACAGCTCAGCATGCCGAGCCTCGACCCGGCCGCGCTGTTCACGCTGGGCCAGCGACTCAAGTCACTGCGCGAAGAGGGCTACCTCGTGGTCGGCTCGGGCTTCATGACCCACAGCTTCGCCGCCATGCGCGACCCCCGCCTCGCCCCTTACATCGACGAGTTCGATCAGTGGGCCGCGGACGCCGTCGCCCGCCGCGATGTCGACGCGCTCATCGGCTACGAGGCCAAGGGTCCCGCGGCGAAACTCGCCCACCCCACGGCTGACCACTTCGTGCCGCTGCTGCTCACGCTCGGAGCGGGCGACGACCCGAGCCAGGCTCCCGTCACCCGCATCGACCGCTACGCGTTCAGCAACTCGATCCGCTCGTTCCAGGCGGCGTAGATCGGACGCGCGCGTGGTCGGGTTGGCCCGGTCACGCTGGGGCCGCCACGAGAAATTGATGCGGTGCCCGGGCGTCCGCAATTCTAAGATGGAGGCATGAGCCTAGCCGTCCGCGTCATTCCCTGCCTCGACGTCAACGAAGGGCGCGTCGTCAAGGGCGTTAACTTCACCTCGCTGCGCGACGCGGGTGACCCCGTCGAACTCGCCAAACTCTACGGCGATCAGGGGGCCGACGAGCTGACGTTCCTCGACATCACGGCCTCCTCGGGCGACCGCGCCACCACCTACGACATGGTGGCCCGCTGCGCCGAACAGGTGTTTATTCCGCTCACGGTCGGCGGCGGTGTGCGCTCGGTCGACGATGTCAACCGGCTGCTGCGAGCGGGCGCCGACAAGATCGGCGTGAACACGGCCGCGATTGCTCGGCCCGACCTCGTGCAGGAGATCGCGCACCGATTCGGTGCGCAGGTGTGCGTGCTGAGCGTCGACGCGCGGCGAGTGTGCGATGACACGCCCGACGGGCCCGCCCGCGGGGGCAGCGGCTTCGAGGTCACCACGCACGGCGGTCGCCGCGGCACCGGCATCGACGCCGTGGAATGGGCCGAGCGCGCCGCGGGGCTCGGCGCGGGGGAGATCCTGCTGAACTCGATGGACGGCGACGGCACCAAGGCAGGATTCGACACCGAGATGATTCGCGCGGTGCGCGCGGCGGTGAAGGTGCCCGTCATCGCGTCGGGCGGGGCCGGGGCGCTGGAACACTTCGCGCCCGCCATTGGGGCCGGGGCGAATGCGGTGCTCGCCGCGAGTGTGTTCCACTACGGCGAGATGACGATCGGCGAGGTCAAGGGCGCCCTGCGCGGGGCCGGGTACCCGGTGCGGTAGTCGGCGCAAGTTAGCCTGGGGCTTTCATTGTTTAAGCGTGCCTGACCCGCGGGGGGTATAAGAAAAGTGCTCCTGATCTGGGAGAATAGTTCTGCCTTAGGGAACATTCGAACCAGCTCGAAGGAGCACTTTCACGGTGAGCTCTACCGGGGTCTATCCGCGACTGCGAGCCGACGCGTCGAACACCACCGCGATTGGTCATGCCGGAGGCATTCTGCTCACCGATACGATCAGCGCAACCGGCCTCGACACCGCCTTGCAAGCGGCCCTGTCACCGTTGCGCAAACCCCTCGCGAGGCATGAGCCCGGCAAAGCGTTGCTGGACCTCGCCGTCACGCTCGCGCTCGGCGGCGACACTGCCAGCGACCTGGCGACGCTGCGCGCGGAACCCGGTCTCTAGGGGCCGGTCGCGTCGGACCCGACTATCTCTCGCATCGTTGCGACTCTCGCCGGGCATGTTGACGAGGTCGAAGCCGCGTTCTGGGAGGCCACAGCAGTCGCGCGGGCCCGAGCATACGAACTGGCAGGAACTGCCTCGCCAGATAGATCGCGCGACGCGAAGTCGCCGATCGTGATCGATCTGGACGCCACGTTGATCACCGCGCATTCCGAGAAGGAAGACGCGGCTGCGACGTTCAAGCACGGTTTCGGGTTCCACCCGCTGTCGGCTTTCATCGACCACTGTCAGGGCGGGACCGGGGAGATGGCAGCGATCCGCCTGCGCCCCGGTAACGCCGGCTCCAACACGGTCGCCGACCATATCGCTGTCACGAAGGCCGCATTCACGCAGATCCCCGGAATCGACCCGACACGTCCGGGTCGCAGCGTCCTCGTCCGCACCGACGGCGCAGGCGGAACCCACGACTACCTCGACTGGCTCACGCGCAAGCGCGTCACATATTCGGTCGGGTTCAGCCTCCCCGTCACCACGCCAGAGCTCTACCGACTCATCCCTGAAGAGCAATGGCAGGACGCTCTCGATCAGGACGGCGATATCCGTGACGGGGCGCAACTGGCGGAGTTCACCGGGATCATGAACCTCAAAGGTTGGCCGGAAGGGATGCGCGTCATCGTCCGCCGCGAACGACCCCACCCCGGCACGCAACTCCGCTTCGGCGACGTCGGCGGCTACCGACTCACCGCATTCGCCACCAACACCACCCGCGGTCAGCCGCAGGTCCTCGAGCGCCGTCACCGGCAGCGGGCACGCTGCGAGGACCGCATCCGCGAAGGCAAAGACACCGGCCTGCGCAACCTCCCTTACACGCAGTTCGCGCAGAACCGGATCTGGTGCCTCATCGTCGCACTCGCGTCACAGATCACGGCCTGGATGGGGTTGCTTGCTCACCCCACGCATGAGGCCCGCCGCTGGGAGATGAAGCGGCTCCGTCATCGCTTGCTCGCTCTGCCCGCGGTTCTCGCACGCACCGGGCGACGGGTCTGGCTGCGGTTCTCGGCGAGATCGTCATGGACACCGATCTTGACGGCCGCGCACGACCGACTTCGAGCACTGGCGCACCTACCTAAGCCAGCCCGATAATACGTTGCGCGACCCGCTCGCCCTCGAATCTGAAAGACCCCGGTATGGAACCCCGCACCGCCTCGGCGACACGAGGCCGCGCGAGCCTCGGTCATTCATGACGTAGGTCCGAGGGGTTCGGGGTTGGTGTTGTGGCTTGGGGTGGTGGTGTGAGTGCTTGAGGGTGTGACGGGGGGCCGGCTGTCGCTGCCGGGCTGCGGGTTTCTGGGTGTTGCGGTCGTGGGTGGATGGGGCGTGGGCGGGTTCATTGCGTCGCCTCGCCCAGCGCCCGCGCGGCCTCGATGAAGCGCCCCGGTGAGGGCCCCGCGAACACGAGCCGCACGTACTCGCCCGTGGGCTCCGCGGGAAACCACTCGTGACCCGCCGCGATGAGCACCCCCCGCTCTCGACACGCCGCCACGACCGACTGGGCATCCATGCCGTCGCGAAGCCTCGCCCATAGGTGCAGCCCGCCGCTCGGCACCCGCTCGATCTCGAGCCCAGGTGCATGCTCGCGCAGCGCCACCAGCAGAGCGTCTCGCCGCTCCTGCAGGGCCGCGGAGGCGCGCCTCACATGCGCCCTCCACGATGGCTGCGACACCACGTCGAGTGCCACCTGCTGTAGGGCGCCGCTCACATACATCGAGTCGGCCTGGGTCTGCGCGAGAATCCGCTCCCGCACGGGGCCGCGGGCCATGACCGCGGCGACCCGCACGGCGGGCGACACGCTCTTCGTCAGCGAACGCAGGTAAATCACGTGCCCGTCGCCATCTCGACAGGCCAGGGGAGCGGGCGCCGGCCGCATGGCGAAGTCGCGGGCCCAGTCGTCCTCGATCACGAACGCGCCCCGGTCACGGGCCACCCGCAGCACGGACTCGCGCTGGGCATCGTCCCAGCACGCGCCGGTCGGGTTCGCAAAGGTCGGCTGCACGTATAGGGCCCGCGCCCCCGTGCGTGCCAACGCCGCCTCCACGGCGTCCGGGTCGGGTCCTCGCGGCCCACTCGGCACGGGCACGAGGCGGACGCCCGCGTGGTCGGCTGCCCGCATCGCCCCCCAGTAGGTGGGTGACTCGACTAGCAGCGGCTCGCCCGCGCCGACAACGGCATGAAAGATCGCGCTGAGCCCCGCCTGGCTGCCTGGCGTCACGATGACGTCGGCGGCTCCCGGGGCTGGACTCGTCGCCGCGGTACGTTCGGCCAGTTCGGCCGCGAAGAATCCTCGCAGCTCGGGAAGGCCGGCGGCGGGGGGACGTACCACCGAGGCGTCCGTACGACCCACACGCGCCCACGCGGCCCGCAGGGTGCGCTCGGGCAGCAGGCTACGATCCGGATACCCGGAGTGCAGCGCGATGGCCTCGGGTGGAGCCTCGGTAAGGGTCGCGGAAAGCTCCGTGCGCGTCGAGCGTGGGGTGCCGAGGGGAGCGGTCTGCCACGCCACGTCGCTGCTGGCCGAGGCCCGCCGGGTCGCAAGCGCAAAGGTGCCAACACCCGGTCGCGATTCGATGCGTCCCTCGGCGCGCAGGCGGTCGAGCGCGCGCTGCACCGTGAGGGGGCTCGCGGAGAACTCGGCCACGAGGCTGCGGCTGGAGGGGAGCCGCGCGCCCGGGGCGGCGGCATCGAGCCAGTCCGAGAGGTGACGGAAGAGGCGCTCGGTGCTATCGTTATTCATGAGAGAACATAGTAGCGCTATCGACGTTTGCTCGCCCGTGCTATCGCCGGGGTTGTCGCCCGTGCGGTCCGCCCCGAGGCTGCGGGGCATCGCCCTCGGTGCGCTGGGGGTCCTCGCGTTTTCGTTCACGATCCCGCTCACTCGACTCGCCGTGCACGGCATGTCACCCCTCTTCATCGCGAACGGCCGCGCGGTCGTCGCAGCGATACTGGCCGCCCTCATGCTGGCGGTGACGCGCCCGGCCCGCCCCCGGGGCGTCCAGTGGGCCCGCCTCGCGGTCGTTGCGGGGGGCATCGTGCTGGGGTTCCCGCTGCTCACCTCCTTGGCCCTGCAGACGGCACCGGCCAGCCACGGCACCATCGTGATCGCCCTGCTCCCCGCGGCCACCGCCATCGCGGCGACCCTGCGCGCGAAGGAGCGGCAGGGCGCGCGGTTCTGGGCCTTTAACGGGCTCGGGGCCGCGGCCGCACTCGCGTTCGGGGCCCTGCAGGGAGGTCGTTTCGAGGTTCCCACCGCCGCGGATGCCCTCCTCATCGCCGCCGTTATCGCGGCGGCGGTCGGCTACGCCGAGGGCGCTCTGCTGGCGCGCGAGTTGGGCGCGTGGCAAACGATCTCGTGGGCGCTACTGGTGGCCGCGCCCGCAACCCTGGCGCTGACGTGGGTCTCGCTGGGCGAAGGCGTGCCGCACGGTGGCGCTATCGAGTGGCTCGCATTCGGCTATCTGGGCGTCGTCAGCATGTATGTGGGTTTCTTCGCGTGGTACGGCGGCCTGGCGCTCGGCCCCATCGCGAGCGTGAGCCAGGTGCAGCTCGTGCAGCCCATGCTGAGCCTCGCGTGGGCGGGACTGCTGCTAGGCGAGCACCTGGGGCCAGCCGTGTGGATCGGCGGAGCGATCGTGATCGCATGCGCCGCGGGAGCCGTGCGGGCCAGACGCTAACCTGAACCACAAGAGAAGGAGTTTGCCATGCTGACCGGCCTCAACGCGTTTCCGCTGACCCCCCTGAACGACGATGCGCTCGACCAGCGCGCCTTCGTCGTGCTCCTGGATCGGCTCGTGCGGGCGGGGGTCGACGCGATCACCGTGCTCGGCTCGACCGGCTCGGGGGCGTACCTCACGGAGGCGGAGCGCGAGCGCGTGCTCGACCTGGCGGCCTCCGCCTGCTCCGGAGTGCCCCTACACGTCGGGGTCTCGGCACTGCGCGAATCGCAGGTGCTGCGCAACGTGCGGGCCGCCGAACGAGCGGGGGCCGCGGCCGTGCTGCTCGCCCCGATGAGTTATCAGCCCCTGCGCGTGGGGGAGGTGTTCGAGCTGTACCGCTCGGTCTGCGAGAGCACCGACCTGCCCGTGGTCGTCTACGACAACCCCACCACGACCCGGTTCACCTTCGATCACGCCCTATACGAGCGTATTGCGGGGTTGCGCGGCATCGCATCGATCAAGATTCCCCCGCTGGCCGCCGGGGTGGACGCCGCCGCCCACGTTGCCAGCGTCCGCGCAGTGCTGCCGCCCGGGGTGTCGCTCGGCATCTCGGGCGACGGCAGCGCCGCCCAGGCCCTCGCCGCGGGCTGCGACGCGTGGTACTCGGTCATCGGAGGGTTGCTCCCCGGGCCCGCGCTCGCCCTCACCCGCGCCGCCCTGCGGGGCGATACGCAGACCGCGACCGCCGTGAGCGATGCCCTCGCCGGGTTGTGGGACCTCTTCGCCCGCCACGGCAGCCTGCGCGTGCTCGCGGCTCTCGCCGCACACCTGGGCCTTGTGGCCCGCGAGTGTCTGCCGCGCCCCGTGCGCGGACTCGATGCAGCGGAACGCGCCGAGGTCGTGGACTGGGCGCTCGGGGCAGCCGCAGAATTCGGGGCGCACGTGGCGACCGGCCCAAACGACCTCGACCGCTAGGCGCCACGAACTCGGCGCGCGCCTACCCCACGTAGCTCACGGGCGCGAGCAGCGGGGTGCCCGAGCCGTCGCGCCGTCCCACGGCGGCGGGCACCTTGGCAGGCTGTCCCGCGCTCCCCGAGGCGCGCACGGGTGACCAACCCACCCAGGCCAGGGTCAGGGCGTCCTCGCCTTTAAGGAACCGATGGCAGCGCACCCCACCGGTGGCGCGGCCCTTGGCCGGATACTCGCTGAACGGCGTGACCTTGATCGAGGCGGCCGAACCGGAGGCCGAGCCGGCCACGGTCACGACCACAATCTCGCGACCGCCGACAGCGGGCGGGGTGACCTCGACGGATGCAGGTGCCAGTTCGCCCTCGAGGCCGCCCAGCGACTCGAATAGGTCGGCCTGCACGTCGGTGCCTCCCGCCTCGTCGCCCCCGCCCGCAAAGCCCGCGCCCGCAAAGCCAGCGCCCACCGCCCCGAGCTCGGGGTCCTCCGGTTCGACCGCGGTAAAGAACACCACGCGGCTACCCGCGCCGAGGTTGATGCCGGCCATGCCGCCGGCCGCGCGCCCCTGGGGTCGCACCTTGTCGCAGCCAAACCGCAGCAGCTGGGCGTCCGACGCAATGAACACGAGCTCGGCCGCGGGGGAGGCGTACGCGGCGCCCACCACGGTATCGCCGTCCTTCAGGGCAATCGCCTCGAACTCGTCGCGGTTCGCGGGGTAGTCGGGGGTCACTCGCTTCACCACGCCCTGCGCCGTGCCGAGGCACAGCACGAGGTCGGTGTCAGACTCGGCGAGCGGCACGATCGTGAGCACGCGTTCGCCCCGCTCGAGGTTCAGCACCTCGCCCGCCGGCAGGCCGCCCGAGACGCTGAGGGCGCCGTGCATGTCGGGCAGGGTGGGCACGTCGAGGGCCGAAAACTTGAGTACCCGGCCGGCCGTCGTCACGGCACCCAGGTCGGCGCGCCCCGTCGTGCGGGTCGCGGCGGCGACGCCGTCGTGTGCGGCGCGGTCGCCGATGCGGGTGGGCCGTTCGCCCCCCGCGGTGCGTGCGAGCAGGCCGGTCGAGGAGAGCACCACCCAGCAGGGGTCGTCTGCGATTTCGAGGGGGGTGGCGTTCTTCGCGGTGGGCGCGGCGATGCCCGAGGCTTCGAGCAGCACCGTGCGGCGGGCGTCACCAAACTCGCTGGCCACCGCCGAGAGCTCGTCGGTGACGAGGCCGCGCAGCAGCTCGTCACTCGCGAGGATCCCCTCCAACTCGGCGATCTCTTCGAGCAACTGCGTCTTTTCGTTTTCGAGCTCGATGCGCGAAAACTTGGTGAGGCGGCGCAGTCGCAGCTCGAGGATGTAATTCGCCTGCACCTCAGACAGATCGAAAACCTGCATGAGTCGCTCGCGGGCCGCGTCAGAATCGTCGGACGAGCGAATCACCTGAATGACCTCGTCGATGTCGAGGATCGCAAGCAGCAGGCCCTCGACGAGGTGGAGGCGCTCGCGGCGCTTGCCGAGCCTGAACTCGCAGCGTCGGCGCACCACGTCGAGCCGGTGATTGACAAACACTTCGAGCAGTTCGCGCAGGCCCAGCGTGCGCGGCTGGCCCTCGACCAGGGCGACGTTGTTCATGCTGAACGAGTCCTCCATTGGCGTGAGCCTGAAGAGCTGTTCGAGCACGGCGTCGGGGTTGAAGCCCGTCTTGATGTCGATCACGAGGCGCAGGCCGTGGTGCCGGTCGGTGAGGTCTTGCACGTTCGAGACTCCCTGCAGTTTCTTGGACTGCACGGCGTCTTTAATCTTCTCGATCACCTTTTCGGGGCCCACCTGGTGCGGCAGCTCGGTGACGATGATCGACTTCTTGCGCGGATTCGGCGATTCGATGCGAGTCGTCGCGCGCGTGCGGAACGAGCCACGGCCCGTGCGATACGCGTCGCGGATGCCGTCGAGCCCGATGATCTTGCCGCCGCCCGGCAGGTCGGGCCCCGGCACGAAGCGCATGAGATCGTCGAGGGTTGCGGCCGGGTGGGCCAGCAGGTGCTTCGCGGCCGAGACCACCTCAACCAGGTTGTGGGGCGCCATGTTGGTGGCCATGCCCACGGCGATCCCGGACGCTCCGTTCACCAGCAGGTTGGGAAAAGCGGCGGGCAGCACCTCGGGTTGGAGAAACTTCGCGTCGTAATTCGGCACGAAATCGACGACGTCCTCGCCGAGCGACTGGGTCATCGACACGGAGGCGTGGGCCATGCGCGCCTCGGTGTAGCGCGCGGCGGCGGGGCCGTCGTCGAGCGAACCGAAGTTGCCATGCCCGTCGACGAGGGGCAGTCGCATGGTGAAGGGCTGGGCGAGGCGCACGAGCGCGTCGTAGATGGCGCCGTCGCCATGCGGATGCAACTTGCCCATGACCTCGCCGACGACGCGCTGCGACTTCACGTGAGCGTGGTTCGGTTGCAGGCCCATGTCGCTCATCATGTAAAGGATGCGCCGCTGCACCGGCTTCAGGCCGTCGCGCGCATCGGGCAGGGCGCGCGAGTAGATCACCGAGTAGGCATACTCCAGGAACGACCCCTCCATCTCTTGGGAGACGTCGATGTCGATGATCTTTTCGTCGAAGGGCTCCTGGGGCGCGGGGGCCTTCGAGCGGGGTGAGCGTGCCATATCTTGATTGTGCCAAGGCGAGGGCCACTTTTTGATGAGGCGCGGGGGCCGACACCCTGTGACGACTACGCTAAGGGCATGTCAGCCCCGCGTTACCCCTCGCAATGGGAGGCCGACGTTGCGCTTCGCGACGGCGCTGCGGCCCACGTTCGTCCGATTCGGCCCGACGACAAAGACGCGCTGCAGGCGTTTCACAAGCGCCAGTCCGCCGAATCCATTTATTTGCGGTTTTTCGCGCCCCTGCGCGAGCTCAGCAAGCGCGACCTGAGTCGCTTCACCGAGGTGGATTTCGTGGAGCGTGTCGCGCTCGTGGTCACCATTGAGGACGACATCATCGCCGTGGGTCGCTATGACGCCCTGGGCGACGGTGACGCCGAGGTCGCGTTCAATGTCTCCGATCAGCATCAGGGCCGGGGCCTTGGCTCCGTCTTGCTGGAACACTTGGCCGACGTCGCCCGCGAGAGTGGAATCCGCCGTTTCGTGGCCGAGGTGCTACCCCAGAACCGCAAGATGATCACGGTCTTTACCGAGGCCGGTTATCACGTCAAGCAGGGTTACGACGACGGTGTGGTCAACGTCGAGTTCGACATTCACCCCACGGAGAAGTCGCTCGCCGTGGCCGCCGCCCGCGAACACCGCGCCGAGGCGAAGAGCCTTCGGCCCGCCCTGGCCCCCGAGTCGGTGGTCGTCATCGGCGCCTCGCGCGACCCGCAGGCGGTCGGCAACCGGCTGCTGAAGAACGTCATCGAGGGCGGATTTCGTGGTCCCGTGTATGCCGTGAATCCCGAGGCTTTCGAGGTGGCGGGGGTCGCATCGTTTGCGCGGCTCTCCGAGTTGCCCACCCCGGCCGAGCTGGCGCTGGTAGCCGTGCCCGCGGCGTCCGTACCCGAGGTGGTGGGCGATTGTGCCAGGGCCGGTATCAAAGCCGCGATCATCGTGTCGCGGGGTTTCGCGGAGGTCGACGACGGGGGTCTGCGACTTCAAAATCAGGTGGTGCGACAAGCCCGCCGTCACGGTATGCGGGTGGTTGGGCCCAACTCGCTGGGAGTCATTAATGCCACGGCCGAGGTCGCGCTCAATGCCTCGCTCGCTCCGGTGCTGCCGCGCGCGGGCAACCTCGCCCTGTTCAGCCAGTCGGGTGCCATGAGCGTGGCGGTGTTGACGGCGGCGGTGCGTCGTGACCTGGGTATTTCAAGTTTCGTATCGGCGGGCAATCGAGCCGACGTCTCGGGCAATGACTGCATGCAGTACTGGGAAGAAGACCCGGCCACTCGAGTGGTCGGCATTTATCTTGAGTCGATCGGAAACCCGCGCAAGTTTTCACGTATCGCGCGGCGGTTGTCGCGCAGCAAGCCCGTGATCGTGGTGAAGACGGGCGGTGCGGGATTCAAGGTGCCGCCCGGGCACGCGGTGCGGCACACGAGTGCCACGAAGACGACCGTGAAGGCCATGTTTCGCCAGGCCGGCGTCATCAGCGTCGACAATACGAGCGACATGTTCGACGTCGCGGACCTGCTCTGTCACCAGCCGCTGCCGCGCGGCCCGAGGGTCAGCATCGTCAGCAACTCCGAGGCCATGGGTTCGCTGATTGCCGATCTGCTGGTCGATAGAGACCTGCGTGCCACCGTCGATAGCTCGCTGAACGTGCACTCCCCGCTGGCCGACTTCGAGGCCACCTTCGAGCGTCACCTCAGCAGCGACGAGGTGGACATCGTGTTCGCCAACGTCGTCACTCCGATCTCGACCCCCCTCGCCCCGATCGCCAAGGCGCTCGCGCGCGCCGCCGCGAAACACCCCGACACGATGGTGCTCTCGTGCTTCATCGGCCCCGAAAACGTGAACCCCAGCCTCAGCACCGGCTCGGTCGGCGTGATTCGCGATCAGGACCTCCAGGCCACCTACCCCACCGATGCGGGGCGCGTGGTGGTACCCCACTTCGACAGCCCCGAGGCCGCCGCCAAGGCACTCGTCGCCGCCTCCCGCTATGCCGCCTGGCGCGAGAAGCCCCTCGGCGAGCGCGTCTACTTCGACGACACCGACCGGCCGCGGGCCCGCAGCATCATCGACCGCGAGCTCTCGCGCGACCCCGAGGTGCCGCTCGGGCAGCGCCGCGAACTGGACGCCGAGACGGTACGCGAGCTGTTGGCCTGCTATGGCATCGACGTCTGGGAGGCCCGCGAGGCGAGAACCGCCGACGAGGCGGTAGCGGCCGCGGAACACCTCGGCTACCCGGTGGTGTTAAAGTCCGCCTCCGCCCGCTATCGTCACCGCGCCGACATGGGAGGCGTGCGCCTCGACATCGAAAACGCCGATGAGCTGCGCCGCGCCGTCGCCGTCATGCAACGAAATCTCGGGCAGGTCACCGAGGCACCCTTTGAGGTGCAGCGCATGGCCCCGCTCGGCACCGCGTGCGTGGTGCGCACCGAAGAAGACCCACTCTTCGGCCCTGTCGTCTCGTTCGGCCTCGCGGGCGACGCGATCAACCTCCTCGACGATGTCGCGCAGCGCATCGCACCGCTCAGCACCGAAGATGTCGCGAGTATGGTGCGCTCGGTGCGGGCCGCGCCCAAGCTCTTCGGGTACGGCGGGCTCCCCGCAGTGGACGTGCCCGCACTCGAGAACCTGATCGCCCGCGCGTCCCAATTCGCCGACGACGTGCCCGAGATCGCCAGCCTGCAACTGTACCCCGTGGTGGTCGCGCCACCCGGGGCCGAGGTCACCCTCGCGGTGCTCACCGCGCGCGTCAGCATCGCGGGCGCGCAACGCAACGACCTCGCCCGACGCGCCCTGCCGCGTCTCAGCGACGGGTAGCCTCCCGCGGCGGCACGCACCGCAATGAGAGAATGCAGCCCATGAAAGATTTCCTGCCCAAGGCGCTGATCGATGACGTGACCCGCGCAGGGTACCTGCCCGAAATCGTGATTACCTCAATGGCGATCGCGTGCGCCGGCGAGGAGGTGCGGCACCACATCGTGTTGCCAGAGACCTCGGTCAACCACCACGGCGTGCAGCGTCACCTCACGGTGGTGGCCCTGACCGATACGCGCCTCATCACGGGCCACGTCGACGATTTCGACGGCGAAACCGATCAGGCCCATGTCGCGACGGCCCGCACCGAGTCGGTGCGACTCGGCGACGTGCGCAACATCAGCATCTCGCACGTGTATGCCGAGCCCAACCAGGTCACCCGGCAGCACGTGCCCAACGAATTGGCGGTGTCGATCGCGTGGGGCAACGCTCGCCGCAGCGAGATCGAACCCGCCGATTGCGGCAATAGCGAATGCGACGCCGACCACGGCTACACGTCGCTGAGCGGCGGAGACGACCTGACCCTCACGGCCAATTGGGCGCAGGACGGCGGCGACAAGGTCATGGAACTCATCGACTTCGCGGGCATCCTCTCGACCCTGACGATCGTCGTCTAGGCGCGTGTCCGAGGTCGCAGCAGCCCCGCAGCACGTGCCAGCCTATGGGGTTGGCACCCTCGCGGACGTGCTCCCCAGCGTCGCCACCCAGGTGCTGCGCGCGCACGGGTTGGACGCCGCCGCCCACGGTTTCGCTGCCCCCCTCGCGGCGCTCGACGGGTTTGCACCCCGCTCGGCCTGCGTCGTGCTGGTGGACGGGCTCGGCCTGGATCTCCTGCGGGGAGCGGGCGGTTACGCGCCGTTTTTGCGGCGCGCCCTCGCCGACGAGGGCGCCGCGCTCACTGCCGGTTTTCCCACCACGACCTCCACGTCGATGGGTTCGTTCGGCACGGGGCAACCCCCCGGCGGGCATGGGCTGCTCGGGTACACGACCCTCGTTCCCGAGCATGATGCCGTCATGAACCTGCTCACGTGGGACGCCCGCGTCGACCCCCTGGCCTTTCAGCCGACCGCCACGGTTTTCGAACGGCTGGAACGAGCGGGGCTGCGTACGGCCATGGTCGGGCCGGGCCGCTTCGACGGTTCGGGGCTAACCCTCGCTGCGCTGCGTGGCGGGCGCTTTCTCGCGGCCGAAGAACTCGGCAATCGCGTGCGGCGCGCCGCGAAGGCGCTGCGCGACCGACACCGCGACCTCGTCTACCTGTACTGGGGCGACATTGACATGATCGGCCACCAGGTGGGCTGCGGCTCGCAGCAGTGGGCCGAAGAGTTGCAATTCTTTGACCGGGCCATGCAGCGACTGCGAGCCCAGTTGCCGCGCGACTGCCTGCTCGTGATCACCTCCGATCACGGCATGGTCGACGCCCCCCTCGATACCGCGTTTGACCTGGCCCTCGCCCCGCACCTGCTCGACGATGTGCGGCATCGGGCGGGGGAGCCGCGCGTCGCCCAACTGTACGTGCGCCCCGGTGCCGAGCGGGACGTCGCCGCAGCCTGGGCGGAGGCGCTCGGCGAGCGGGCGTGGGTGCGCACCCGGGCGGAAGCCGTCGCCTCGGGTTGGTTCGGGCCGGTTTCGCCCGAGTTCGCGCCCCGCATCGGCGACGTCATTGTCGCGTGCCGAGGCACCACGGTGGTGGTCGACACGAAGGTCGATGCGCCGCGCAGCCTCGCGATGGTGGGGCAGCATGGTTCGCTGAGCCCGGCCGAGTTGAATATTCCGTTGATCCGCGTCCTGGGTGAGGGTGGCAAGTAGTGGCCGAGTTGGTGTTTTTTAGCGGCACGATGGACTGCGGCAAATCGACGCTCGCGCTGCAGATCGATCACAATCACCGCGCGCGCGGCCGACAGGGGCTCATCTTCTCCAAGAACGATCGCGGCGGTGAGAGCGTGCTGAGCTCGCGGCTGGGTCTCGAAACGGCCTCGATTGAAGTGGTCGACGGCATGAGTCTCTGGGCCGAGGTGGCGCGCCAGCGGATCGGCTCGGGGCCGGTGGACTACGTCGTGTGTGACGAGGCGCAGTTCTATTCGGTGACCCAGATCGAAGACCTCGCGGCGGTGGTCGACGAGATGAACGTAGACGTCTACGCGTTCGGCATCACGAGCGACTTTCGCACGAGGTTGTTCCCCGGGTCGCAGCGCCTGATTGAGTTGGCCGACCGGGTCGAGGTGCTGCAGGTGCAGGCCCTGTGCTGGTGCGGAGCGCGCGCGACCCACAATGCTCGCACGATCGGCGGCGTCATGGTGCTTGAGGGCGATCAGGTGGTGGTGGGCGACGTGGGTCCGCAGGCCGAAGTGGGCTATGAGACCCTCTGCCGCAGGCATCATCGACGGCGCATGTCGGCCGCTGCCGCGCGCGCGGGGGGCACCCCCGCGACACTGCCGCTCGACTTGTCGTTAGAACTGCCCCTTGACCTGCCCGCACCCGCGTCGCCGCGGGGAGCGCACACTGCGATGCAGGGCGAACCCGACGTGTGTCGGATTCGCCCCACAGAAACCTAGGCGGCGACTAGCCGAGACTGACTCGACTTAGTCGGCGCTGCCCTTCGTGCCGAAGATGATCTCGTCCCATGACGGCACCGACGGGCGCGCGGGGCGCTTGCGACGCACGCGCTGGGGGTTCGTGGTCTCGCTCGCGTGCACCGGCATGGCCTGCGTGTCGACGTGGTCAGTATTGGGTCGCTGGGTCTGCGGCCCGGTGTGGGCGCCGGACGCCCCCGTGCCTCCCTGGCTCCCCGCCCCCGGCTCGTGCCCGGCCTGTTCGAGCGTGTCGGTATCGGTGTGGTCCGCCAGCGAGAGACCCTCCACGCGAGTGCGCGTCGCACCCTGCAGGGGCAGCGACGCCGTCGTCGATTTCGTGCCCGCGGCGGGCACGGGTGGCTCGGTGGCCGCACCGCGGGAGGGCTGGGTTGCAGGGCCGACGCCGGGAGCCGTGGCCGGAGCGTCCGGGCCCGTGGCCTGACGTGGGCTGAGCGAATGGGGCAGGGTCGAGGGCAGGTCGGTCGGGCCCGCCAGCGGATCGCTGGGCCGGACGCCGCGCTGGGCCTGCAGATCGGCGAGCAGACCATCGCGCTCGGCCTGGTCGGCAGGCAACTGGACGCGAATGGGGGCCGTTGCCGGGGCCGCCTCCGCCTCGCGTGCCTGCGCCGCGAGCTCGCCCGTGGGAGCGCTGTCGTCGTACACCCAGTTACGCACGGCCGCCAGGCGCCGGCGGAACATGCGCTCCTCGGCCTCCTGAGATTGGTCGCTAAACCAGGCGGCGGCCTCGTTTTGCGGCACGAGACCGCTGACCTCGAAGTCGACGTGCCACAAGGCCTCGGCATGCTCGTCGGGCGTCACGAACAGCAGTTGCAGCAGCCAGCCGTTTTCGGTCTTGAAAGCGTCCCACGTGGGAGCCTCGGCGATGCCACGGCTCGTGAGGCGATCGCGCACGACGTCTTCGAGGGCTGGGCTGCCGAGGCGGGCTGCGGGAAACCGGCGGGCCCGTTCGGCGTTGCGTTCGCGCTCGGCGATGATCGGCGGCGCAAACCGCAGCACGCGTTGCAGTTCGTAGCCGAGGGCCGCGGCGACGTCCTCGGGGGAGTGGCCCGCGCGCACCCGGTCTTGCACCTCGCGGGGTGAAAACTGCTGGCCCGGAGCGATCGGCTTGGGTTGCATGGGCTGGGGCTTGGACTTGAAGGTTCGGTCTCGCCGCACCGCGTCACGTAGGGGTTCATCGATGCGCAGCAGGTAACGTTCCCCCTCGGAGTCCTTCAGGACGACGTGGTTGCCGTCCTCATGGAGGCTCATCAGGTTGAGTTCGCGCATTGCCGGACCTCTTTTCGCGTTGTGCAGTGCGCCCTTAGTCTAATGAGAATCGACGCGGTTTCGACCGTGACGCACCCACTAGGGGGTCACCATCGCAGGTTGTCGGTCGCGCCGAGCGCGGGCTGCCCGCGCGGCGGGGCCCGGATGGGGGCGCGGCCGGTCAATCACCGTGTCGTACTGAGCACACCTACGCCTCAGGATTTGATCTGCTACTCAACTGCGAATTAACCGTGTATCCTATGTTGCGATGCGGGCTGGGAACGCGTGTCGGGCTCGTGACGAGAGCCATTGCACAAGGTCACCGGGGGAATAAGTCGAGAAGGTCGTTCGTTTATACCTGAACCCTTTGCAGCACCGCTGCGGCGCCCTCGATGACTTCTCGTCGTATGAGGCCGCAGTTTGTACGTACACCACTAGGTGTTTCCACTCGTGGAAGCATGTCGAATGAATTGAGCGTGATAACGCATGGCTACTGATTACGACGCACCTCGCAAAAATGAAGAGGAACTCGACTCAGACTCCATTGAAGAACTGAAGACGCGCCGTAATGAAAAGTCGTCGCCAGCGGTCGATGAGGATGAAACCGAAGCGGCCGAGGGGTTTGAACTCCCCGGCGCCGATCTCTCCCACGAAGAACTCGCGGTTCGGGTGCTGCCCAAGCAGGCGGATGAATTCGCCTGCGGTTCGTGCTTTCTTGTGAAGCACCGCAGCCAGTTGGACCACGAAGAAAACGGCATGGGCATCTGCAAGGAATGCGCCTACTGACTCTCGTCAGACCGCATCGCACCAGATCGCTCCACGACGTGACGACGCGTCTTACCGTATGGCCCTCGCCCGCTCCACAGCGGCCGCGAGGGCTTTTGGTTTACGGCTCGAAAGAAACCAGAACGGGGTCGGGTCGTGGCCGTCGGCCACTTCGATTCGCACGCCCGTTTTGAGCCAGCCGCGCTGGCACGTGAACGCGGCAGCCGCGAAACCGGGGCCGCGCAGGTGACGTACCTCCTCGGCGTCCAAGGGTGCTACCCCGCCGATCGACTCGACGTCGAGTCTTGCGGCACCGCAGCGCACGAGACCCGGACGCACCTCCACCGCGGGAGTGCCCACGATCATCAGCAGCACGATCGCGACGGCGGTGGCGACGGCCACGAGCACGGCGGGAGTGAAACCCACGGGCAGAAAAGCGAGCCACATCATGATGCCAAAGCACAGGCTGAGCGACCAGATGCCCGGGCTCGGCCACAGGCGTTCGCGAAAGAGCGCGGGCCCCGCCGCGCGTCCATCGAGCAGCGCCTTCAAATCGGCTGCGGTTTGAGGGCGGGGGCTCGAGGGGTCGCGAGACGTCATACCTACAGACTGACACGAGCACTACTCTGTGACCATGACTTTTGATGCCACCGCCGCTGAGAATCTCAACACACACCGCATTACGGTGCCGCTCGTTTTGTCGACCCCCGACTGGGGGCCGCCGCAGCGCGCCCACACCACCGACGCGGGCTACGACCTGGTCTCCACCATCGCCACGGTGCTGCCGCCGCACGGCCGCGCCACGATCCCGACGGGCGTCCACATCGCCCTGCCCCCCGGGCACGCGGCCTTCGTCATGCCCCGCTCGGGGCTTGCCGCCAAGCACGGCATCACGTGTCTCAACGCCCCCGGTGTGGTCGATTCGGGATACCGCGGTGAGATCCGTGTCACCATACATAACACCGATGCACTCGAGGCCTTTAGCGTCTCGCCGGGGGACCGCATTGCGCAGTTGGTGATTCAGCGGGTGTGCGACGTAGAATTCGTCGCGGCCACCGATTTACCTGAGAGCGATAGGGGTGCTCTTGGACACGGCTCGACGGGTGGATTCGGCGTAGAGTCGTAGGCATTGGCGGCGGGTACCCCTTCGGTATCCGGGTGATTGTTCAAGGAGAACGTACGTGGGTTGGTTCGGTCGCAAAAAGACCTCACATAGCGCAGAGCTCGAGGAGTCGCTGTCGGCGAGCCCCGACACGGTAGACGAATCGGACGAGGCGAACGCCCCCGACGACGCCGAAGTCGACGACTCGGCCCTCGACGACGACGCCAACGAGACTGAGGGCGACTCCGACGAGACTCCCGACCCCGCGGCGATCCCCGCCGGGGGCGGGCGCCGCCGCGCCGCCACCGTAGAACGCGGCACCAAGCCCACCGAACCCGAGGGCCCCTGGGACGAGCGCGAAAAACCCTCAGACGTCGAATACATCGACCTCGGCTCCCTGCTGGTGCCCGCCATCGACGGCCTCGAAGTCAACATCGAGGTGGACCAGAACACCAACCAGCCCACCGCCGTCAACCTCATCAAAGACGGCTCGGGGCTCCAGGTGCAGGCCTTCGCGGCGCCCCGCACCGACGGGGTCTGGGACGAGATTCGCGGCGAACTCACCAAGGCCATCAAAGACCAGGGCGGCGTGGCGCTGCCCATGCAGGGCCGCTTCGGGTGGGAACTCCAGGCGGGCATCCCCGTGCGCCTCGACGACGGCCGCGTTGGCCAGCGCCCCGTGCGATTCGTCGGCGTCGACGGGCCCCGCTGGTTCGTGCGCGGCGTGATCTCGGGCAAGGCGGCGTCCGCGGGCACTACCGATTCGTCGATGGACGACCTGTTTGCAAAGGTCGTGGTCGTACGAGGCCCCCTCGCGATGGCGCCCCGTGACCTCCTCGAACTGAAACTGCCGCAGGAATCTCAAGACTCTCAAGACAAGTCAGCCGCCGCGGCTCAGTCCAAAGAACCCGACCTCGGCCCGCTGGAACGCGGCCCCGAGATCACCCAGATCGGCTAGCGATGACCGACCTGCAGACGCGCGCAGCCCCCACGAAGCCAACCAAGGCATCGTGGCTGCGGCGTCTCTTGTCGAGCACGCACGAGCTCGACGACCGTGCCGCCGAGAGCGCCGCCGAAGCCACGGGTTGCTGCAAGGCGACCCTCGCCCAGCCGCGCGAGGTGGTGCGGGTGAGAGGCGTATTGCAGAGCGTCACGATCGTTCCCGCCGCGTCGCATGAGCGGCTCGAGGCCGAGATATGGGACGGCAGCGGACGCCCCATCACGCTGATCTGGATCGGCCGCAACGACATTCCCGGCATCAACGCGGGCGTCACGATGTACGTCGAGGGGCGCATCGCCGAAAAGGCCGGCCGATACGTGCTGTTCAACCCCAAGTACGAACTCGTGTGCTCGCGCAAGCAGCCCGAGGGGGCCGCCCCGCGGGCCGCCCGCGCGGCGCTACGGTAGGTCGTCCTCGTCGGGCGCGAGCAGGTCTTGCAGCGCCGACTCCGACTCCGAGGACGCCATGAACAACAGTTCGTCCCCGGATTCCAGCGCATCATCGGGGCCGGGGGCGAGCGGGCGATTGTCGCGCAAGATGCCCACCAGCACCGTGTCGGGCGGGAACTTCATCGAACGCAGCACCCGCCCCACGACTGGAGAATCCTCGCGCAGCGTGAGTTCCACCATGTTGACGTTGGAATCATGGAACGTGAACATGCGTACCAGCTGGCCCACCGACACGGCCTCCTCGACGAGGGCGGTCATGATGCGCGGCGTGGACACCGCGACGTCGACGCCCCACGAAGAGTCGAACATCCATTCGTTCTTGGGGTTCGAGATACGCGCCACGGTACGCGGCACCGCGTATTCGGTCTTGGCCAGCAGCGACACCACGAGGTTCACCTTGTCGTCGCCCGTGGCGGCCACCATGACATCGGCCTGCTGCATGTGGATGCGCGTCAAAAAGCTGATCTCGCACGCGTCGCCCGCCTCGAACTGGGCCCCCGTCGCGACGGCCTTGGCCTCGGCCGCCGAATTACGGTCGAGCAACAGCACCGAGTGATTGTTCTCGGTGAGTTCTCGCGCGATGGAGCGTCCGACGCTGCCCGCGCCCACGATGATGACTCGCATGTGATTCCTTTAATCGGGCGGTTACGGCCTGTGGAGGGGTATTCGGTTTAGTGCAGCGGCGGCGGGCGAGTCGCGAGAAGCCGCTCGACCTCGGGGGCGTCGTCCGCCTGCAGCGTCACATGCAGGAGGTCGCCGTCTTGCAGCACCGTGTCGTGGCGCGGCAACATGCCCTCGCCGAGCCGCGTCAAAAACGAGACGCGCGCGGGAAGCACCGCCTCGAGCTCGCGCACCGTGCGGCCTATCCACGCGTCATGGAACGCGTACTCGGCCAGCACAATGTTGCCGCTCGTGTCGCGAAACTCGTGCAGGCCACCCGCGGGCAGTAGTCGTCGCAGCACCTGGTCGGAGGCCCACTTCACGGTAGCCACCGTCGCAATGCCGAGGCGCTGATAGATTTCGGCGCGGCCCGGGTCGTAGATGCGGGCCACCACGTTGCGCACCCCGAAGGTTTCGCGCGCCACGCGAGCGGCCAAAATATTGGAATTGTCGCCGCTCGACACCGCAGCGAAAGCCACGGCCTCCTCGATGCCGGCCTGCATGAGGGCATCGCGGTCAAAGCCCACGCCGGTGACGGTGCGGCCCTGAAAACCCCGCCCGAGACGCTCGAACGCCGAACGCTCCTGATCGATCACCGCGACGCTGTGACCAGACGACTCGAGGGACGCTGCCAGGGAGGAGCCGACGCGTCCGCAACCCATAATGACGAAATGCACGTGCCCATGCTACCCGCCGCCGCGCCACCCGACCGGATACGGGCCCGGGGGAGCCGCAGGGCGCGCCATGAACTACCCTTACCGGGTGAGTGGATTCGGATTATCCGTGAAGCGCCTGCTGGTGGGGCGTCCCTTTCGTAGCGATTCGGTGGGCGAGACGCTACTACCGAAGCGCATCGCTCTGCCGGTGTTCGCCTCCGACGCGCTGTCCTCCGTGGCGTATGCGCCCGACGAGATTCTGCTGACCCTTTCCATCGCGGGCATGGCCTCGTTCGCGTTCTCGCCGTGGATCGCGTGCGCCGTTATCTTCGTCATGGGCGTGGTCGTGTGGTCCAACCGCAAGAACGTCCACGCGTACCCCTCCGGAGGCGGCGACTACGAGGTCACCACCACCAACCTCGGGCGCCGCTCCGGCACGACCGTGGCCTCGGCGCTCCTGGTCGATTACGTGCTGACCGTCGCCGTGTCGATCTCGTCGGGTGCGCAGTACGCGGCCGCGGCGATTCCCTGGTTCCAGGGCCACGAATCGACCCTCGCCATCGTGCTCGTGCTGCTGCTGACCGCCATGAACCTGCGCGGCATCAAGGAGTCGGGTTCGTTCTTCGCGATACCCGTGTACCTGTTCATGTTTGGCATCGGCGCCATGACGGTGTGGGGCACGTTCCAGCATTTTTCGGGGACGCTCGGGCTCGCCGCCAGCGCCGGATACACCATTGTTCCCGAGCCCGGTTACGAGCAGGGCCTCGAGGGGTTCGCAGGCGCGTTCCTTATGCTGCGCGCCTTCTCGTCGGGATGTTCCGCCCTCACCGGTGTGGAGGCGATCGGCAACGGCGTGCCGTCGTTCAGGCCCCCGAAGAGCCGCAACGCCGCCACCACGCTCATGCTGCTGGGCCTCATCGCCTCGGCGATGCTCGTCGGCATCCTGCTGCTCAGTTCGTGGACCCGAATTCGCTTCGTGGAGGACCCGGAGTACCAACTGCTCGACCCCTCGGGGGCGCATGTGGGCACGGATTACGTGCAGAACCCCGTGATCGGCCAGCTCGCCGAGGCCGTGTTTGCCGACGCGCCGTTCATGTTCTACGCGCTGTCGATCGTCACGGGCCTCATCTTGATTCTCGCGGCGAATACGGCATTCAACGGGTTCCCCGTGCTGGCGTCGATTCTCGCGAGAGACGGCTTTCTGCCGCGGCAGATGCAGAGCCGAGGCGATCGGCTCGCCTTCTCGAACGGCATCATCGCGCTCGCGGTCGCCGCGATCGCCCTGATCTGGATCTACGACGCGAAGGTGACCTCGCTGATTCAGCTCTACATCGTGGGTGTGTTCGTGTCGTTCACGCACAGCCAGCTCGGCATGGTGATCCACTGGACGCGCCTGCTGCAGACGGTCACGAATCGCCGCGAGCGAGGGCAGATCAGGCGCAATCGCGTGGTCAACTGCGTGGGTTTCGGGCTCACCTCGCTCGTGCTGGTGATCGTCTTGATCACGAAGTTCACGCACGGGGCCTGGATCGCGTGCGCCGCGATGGCCGTGCTGTATGTCATGATGTCGGGCATCAACCGGCACTATCGCAAGGTCGCCGAGGAGTTGCAGCTCGACGAGGAGTTCGACACGGCGGCCGCCCTGCCCTCTCGCGTGCACGCCGTCGTACTGGTCTCCAAGATTCACAAGCCCACGTTGCGCGCACTCGCCTATGCCCGGGCCACGCGGCCAACCGAGCTTGAGGCGCTGACGGTGCGGGTCGAGGCGTCCGAAACCGAAAAATTGATGGACGAATGGCGCCGCCTCGAGGTGCCCGTGCCGCTCAAGGTGCTGGACTCGCCCTACCGCGAAATTTCGCGGCCCGTGCTCACGTACGTGCGGTCGCTGCGGCGCTCGTCGCCCCGCGATCTCGTGGTGGTCTACGTGCCCGAATACGTGGTGGGCCGCTGGTGGGAGCAGATTCTGCACAACCAGAGCGCGCTGCGGCTGAAGGCCCGCTTGCTGTTTAGCCCCGGCATCGTAGTGGCGAGTGTGCCGTGGCACCTCGACTCGTTCCGCGACGCCGTGACGGCGGCGAAGGCCAAGGGCGACCTGCCGAGGTCGCTAAGCCAGACCGGCTTGTTCCCCGCCCCCGACCTGGGGCCGCGCGCGTCTTCCCCCTCGGGCTCCACCATCGAGCGCGCCGGCACGACCCCTGCCCGCCCTACAGAAAAGAATGACCGTGGCACGCACTCCCTCTCGTAAGCACAGCTCGACCCCGGGCCAGCGCCCCGGCCGGCCGCCGCGGTCGTCGCAGCGTTCGGGCAGGCCCGCGGCGCCGCAGGTGTACGACCCGGTAGAGGTCGAGGTGACCCTCGAGCGCCCCGCCCACGGCGGGTACAGCGTCGGACGCCATGAGGGCCGGGTCATCTTTGCTCGCCTCGGTGTGCCGGGGGAGCGGGTGCGCGTACGAGTCACCGAACCCAAGCCCAAGGCGTCGTTTTGGCGAGGCGAGGTCGTGGAGGTGCTGGAACCCAGCCCCGACCGCGTCCCCTCGCCGTGGCCCGAGGCGGGGGTCGGTGGAGTGGGAGGAGCGGACTGGGCTCACGTGCGACTGCCCGTGCAGCGCGGCTTCAAGACCGCGATCTTAAACGAGCAGTTGACGCGCGCAGGGGTTGACCTCGCGGCGCTCGCGCAGGCACCCGAGGTGTTGGCGCTGCCGCGCGATGCGGATGGCGCCCCGGGCGCGGGTTTGGGCTGGCGCACGCGCGTTCAGTTTGCGGTCGAGAACGGACGCCCGGGCATGCGGCCCGCGCGTTCGCATGCGGTGGTGACGGCGGGCTCGAACCCGCTGGCCGTCGAGGCGATCCGCGCCCTGGAGGTGGAGTCGCATCGCTTCGACGGGGTGTCGTCGCTCGAGGTGGCGGTGTCTTCGCGGGGCGAGGTGTGTGTCGCGCTCGGGCTCGAATCGCCCGACGCACCGAGGGACCCGCGCGCGCTCGCGGGTCTCGTGCCGGAGGCGTGGGGCGAGTGCGTGAGCGTGCTGGCCCTCGTGCCGCGCGCCGATCGCGCGGGCCGCGATGAGGTGGTGGTGCGGGGTAGCGCGGCGCTCGTGGAGCGGGTCGATGCGGGCCGATTTGGGGTGCGCGAGTTTGAGGTGTCGGGCACCGGCTTTTGGCAGGTGCACCCCGAGGCGGCGGCGGCGCTGGTTGCTACCGTGTTGGAGTTTGCCGAGGTGCAGCCGGGGGAGTCGGTGTGGGACCTCTTCAGCGGCGCCGGACTCTTCACGGCGTTTCTGGCCGATCAGGTGGGGCCCGCCGGGCGCGTGCTGGGGGTCGAAGGTGCGGCGCAGGCGGTGCTCGACGCGAAGGCCAATCTGGCCACGTACCCGCAGGTCGAGCTCGCTCGCGGCGACGTCTTGCAGTGGTTGCATCGCTGGCAACGGGAGGGGGCCGTGGACGCTCCTGACCTCGTGGTACTGGACCCCCCGCGCTCGGGTGCCGGGGTTGACCTGGCGCGAGAGGTGGGTCGGATCGCGGGGCAGCGGATCGTGCACGTGGCGTGCGATCCGGCGTCGCTCGCGCGGGATGTGCTGCAGTATCAGGAGAATGGCTGGTCGCTGCGGGCGGTGCGCGCGTTCGACCTGTTCCCCATGACGCAGCATTTCGAGACGGTGGCGCTGCTGGGGCGCTAATGGTGCCGATGGCGGGTGCTGTTCGCGGGCCGTGCTGTTCGCGGGCCGTGCTGTTCGCGGGCCGTGCTGTTCACTTGCCTTCGCGCCCGTCGGGTTCGCCAAAATCTTCGCCAAGGAGGGTCCGGATTCTAGGCGTTCAGACCTGCTCATCGCTGCGACCGACTATGATTTATCTTGACGTCAAGATAAATTCTGCTTAGCATTTATCTTGACATCAAGATAAATCGCTTCGCCCGCCATCGCGAGATGTACCGGGTTGCCGCAACGCAACGGGATTGGCTGTTGCGCCACCGCTGGCGGCCCCCCACGCGGACCACACCACGGGTCGCGGGCGCGCAACACCACAAGGAGCATGCGTGAGCAACGTAAACAGCTTCGGCGCGAAGGGCACCCTGAGCGTCGGCAGCACCGACTATGAGATCTACCGCCTGAACAGTGTTCCCGGCGCCGAGAAGCTGCCCTACAGCCTCAAGGTTTTGCTCGAGAATCTGTTGCGCACCGAAGACGGCGCCAACATCACGAAAGACCAGATCAGCGCCCTCGGTAACTGGAACCCCGACGCGGAGCCCGACACCGAAATTCAGTTCACGCCCGGCCGCGTGATCATGCAAGACTTCACCGGCGTGCCCTGCGTCGTGGACCTCGCCACCATGCGCGAGGCCGTGAAAGACCTGGGCGGCGACCCGCAGCGCATTAACCCGCTCGCCCCCGCCGAGCTCGTGATCGACCACTCGGTCATCATCGACATCGCCGGCCGCGCCGACGCCATCGAGCGCAACATGGAGATCGAGTTCGAGCGCAACCAGGAGCGCTACCAGTTCTTGCGCTGGGGCCAGACCGCGTTCGACGACTTCAAGGTGGTTCCCCCGGGCACCGGCATCGTCCACCAGGTCAACATCGAATACCTGGCCCGTACCGTCATGACCCGCGAGGTCGGCGGAGTGCTGCGCGCTTACCCCGACACCTGCGTCGGCACCGACTCGCACACCACCATGGTCAACGGCCTGGGCGTGCTGGGCTGGGGCGTCGGCGGCATTGAGGCCGAAGCCGCCATGCTCGGCCAGCCCGTCTCGATGCTGATCCCGCGCGTCGTCGGCTTCAAGCTGACCGGCTCCATTCCCGCCGGTGCCACCGCGACCGACGTCGTGCTCACGATCACCGAGAAGCTGCGCCAGCACGGCGTGGTCGGCAAGTTCGTCGAGTTCTACGGCGAGGGCGTCTCGGCGGTGCCGCTCGCCAACCGCGCCACGATCGGCAACATGAGCCCCGAGTTCGGCTCGACCGCAGCGATCTTCCCCATCGACGCCGTGACGGTCGATTACCTGCGCCTCACGGGTCGCAGCGAAGAGCAGCTCGCCCTCGTCGAGGCGTACGCCAAGGAACAGGGCATGTGGCTTGAGCCCGGCGAGGTGGACGAGCGCATCAAGTTCAGCGAATACCTCGAGCTCGACCTCTCGACCGTGGTTCCCTCGATCTCGGGCCCCAAGCGCCCCCAGGACCGCATCATCCTGGCCGAGTCGAAGGCCTCGTTCGGCGAGTCGATCAAGAACTACTCGAAGGTCGCCGCCGAATCGGGTGGCCGCGCTTCGGCTGCGGTCACGACCGAAGACGGCCGCGAGTTCGACCTCGTCGACGGCGCCGTCACGATTGCCTCGATCACGTCGTGCACCAACACCTCGAACCCCTCGGTGATGCTCGCCGCCGGTCTGCTCGCGCAGAAGGCCGTCGCCAAGGGCCTCAAGGCCAAGCCGTGGGTCAAGACCTCGATGGCCCCCGGCTCGAAGGTCGTCACCGATTACTACGAGAAGGCTGGCCTGTGGCCCGCCCTCGAAGGCCTCGGGTTCCACCTCGTGGGTTACGGCTGCGCCACCTGCATTGGCAACTCGGGCCCGCTCGACCCGGCCATCTCGTCGGCCATCAATGACAACGACCTCTCGGTGACCGCGGTGCTTTCGGGCAACCGTAACTTCGAGGGTCGCATCAGCCCCGACGTGAAGATGAACTACCTCGCGTCGCCGCCTCTCGTTATCGCGTACTCGCTCGCGGGCAGCATGGAGTTCGACTTCGAGACGGATGCCCTCGGCCAGGACGCCGACGGCAACGACGTGTTCTTGAAGGACATCTGGCCCACCCCGCAAGAGGTGCAGTCGACCATCGACAATGCGATCACGCAGGAGATGTTCTCGAGCGACTACGCCGATGTGTTCTCGGGCGACGAGCGCTGGCGTGCGCTCGAGACCCCCGAGGGCTCGACGTTTGACTGGAACCCCGAGTCGACCTACGTGCGCAAGCCCCCTTACTTCGAGGGCATGCAGCAGACCCCTGCGCCCGTCACCGACATCTCGGGCGCCCGCGTGCTCGCGAAGCTTGGCGACTCGGTCACCACCGACCACATCAGCCCCGCGGGCTCGATCAAGGTGGGCACCCCGGCAGCGCAGTACCTGCAGGCCAACGGTGTGGAGCGCAAGGACTTCAACTCGTACGGCTCGCGCCGTGGCAACCACGAGGTGATGATCCGCGGCACGTTCGCGAACATCCGCCTGCGCAACCAGTTGCTCGATGACGTGGAGGGTGGCTACACCTTCAACTTCATCAAGAATGAGCAGAGCTTCATCTACGATGCGGCTCAAGATTATGCCGCGGCCGGCACCCCGCTCGTGATTCTCTCGGGCAAGGAGTACGGCTCGGGTTCGTCGCGTGACTGGGCCGCCAAGGGCACCGCGCTGCTAGGCGTGCGCGCCGTGATCGCCGAATCGTACGAGCGCATTCACCGCTCGAACCTGATCGGCATGGGCGTGATTCCCCTGCAGTACCCCGCGGGCGAGAACGCCGAGAGCCTGGGCCTCACGGGCCGCGAGACCTTCGACATCGCGGGCATCACGCAGCTCAATGACGGCACCACGCCGAAGACCCTGAAGGTCACGGCCACGGCCGAGGACGGCAAGGTCACGGAGTTCGACGCGGTCGTGCGCATCGACACCCCGGGCGAGGCGGATTACTACCGCAACGGTGGCATTCTGCAGTACGTGCTGCGCTCGCTCGTCGCGTAGTAATCTTCGAGCACCAAAATGGGCCCCCGCCGCGCAGTTGCGTGGCGGGGGCCCATCATTGTGCATCGCTGAGTTAGCGGGTCGGACGCTCCGGTGGCCGGGTTGGCCCCTGCGCCCCGTGGGCGGTCGACCCGATCAGCGGCTCCAGCGAGCCTGCTCTGGCGATCATCGCGACCAGAGTCGCTGTCGCCGCAGCGAATCCGTGCCTGGCACGCGCGAGCGGGCCGGACGCTTTGGCGCGCCCACACTGCTCGTTACCGGGCCTGCCACGCGGCGACGGTGCGGTCGACGCAGGCGGTCATGGCCCCCTCGATGTCGGTGGCAGGGTCGAGCAGCCACTGCAGGCCGATGCCGTCCATGACGGCAGTGAGCAGCCGGACCTCGACCATGATCTGCTCCCCAGTCATCGGGGCGGCTTCGCCTGCCGCGATCGCCTCGCGGAGGTGACCAGCGAGGGTGGCTAGGTTCTTCTCGTAGCGCCTCCGGATGAAGCGATGCGCGGGGTGGGAGGGGCCGGAGGCCTCGGCGGCGATAGTGGTGAACAGCTCGAGTAGACCGCGGCTGTGCTGGTGAGCGGCCATAACTTCGGGCAGGCGGCCGAAGTATTCTATGCCGCTCACGTCGGAAAGGCCGTCGGCGACGGTGCGCAGGTCCCACTCTTCCAGGACGGCGGTGAGGAGCCCTTCCTTGTTGCCGAAGTGCTGTATGAGGGTGGCGTGGGAGACGCCGGCCTGCTCGGCGATGGCGCGGATCGAGCCTCCGGCGTATCCGTGCTCGGCGAACACAGCCATGGTGGCCTCGATGAGTTGCTCGCGCCGCAGCCTCCCCGTCCGGTAGGGGCCGCGCGCCCTGGTGCTCGTGGTCTCTGGTATGCCGCTCATCTTCTCTCCCGCCTTGCCCAACTATAACCGATCGGTTAGAGTTCGAGTGCTGTCATCGCTGAAGGGAACCCTCATGAAGTACTCCGTCCTCGGCCCGACCGGAATGCGCGTGTCCACGATCTGTTTGGGCAGCGCCACCTTCGGCGTCGCGCCCACCTCCCAGGAGGCCGACGCCGTGGTCGGCGCCGCGCTGGAGGCCGGGGTGAACTTCTTCGACACCGCGAACGTGTACGGCAATACACCGATTTTCGACCGGCCCGGGCACCCCGCGGCCTCGGAGCGCGAGTCCGCAGAGGAGATCCTCGGCCGCGCGCTTGCGGACCGGCGCGACGAGGTGGTGCTGGCAACCAAGTCCGGCGAGCGGCGCTGGGACCAGGACGCCGGCCTATCGCGCCGCTACGTCACCCAGCAGGTGGAGCAGAGCCTGCGCCGCCTGCGGACCGACCGGATCGACGTGTACTACGGCCACTTCCCGGACCCGAACACGCCGCTGGAGCAGACCCTCGCGGTCTACGACGACCTGATCCGGCAAGGGAAGATCCGCCACGCCGCGCTGTCCAATCACCCTGCCTGGCAGATGACCGAGGCGCTGTGGATCGCAGACGACCGACGCCTGGCGTCCGCCCCCGTGGCCGCGCAGGTGATGTACAGCCTGCTTGACCGCAGCGCCGAGAAGGAGCTCGCACCCGCGTGCACCCGGTTCGGCCTGTCTATCGTCCCGTACGCCCCGCTGCACGGTGGACTGCTGGCTGACCTGCAGGTGCTAGACCGGGCGGTCGCCGGCGGCAAGCGGTACGGCGGCCCCGGCTTCTCCGACGGCGAGATCGCCGTCGCTCGCGAGTTAGACCGCCTATCCCGCGAATGGGGCCTGGGCATGCAGCAGGTCTCCCTCGCGTGGCTTCTGTCCCGCCCCGCGGTAGCCTCGGTAATCGTCGGGGCCGAGACCCCAGGCGAAGTGCGTGCCAACGCCCTGGCGGCCGACGTGGAGCTCACCGCCGAGCAGTTGGACGTTGTCTCCGCCCTGACCGACCACCTCGTCGGCTGACCAGCAAGGACGCGACCATCGCGGAATGGTCTATGCGCCGAACGGATCGTCGCCGACCCTCGACCCTCCGGTATACGCAGTAGGCCTCAGTACGTGCTGCGCTGTCTTCTCCGAACGAGTGAGGGGACCTGCCAGGCCCTCTCAGTTTTCGGCCTCGGCGAGGTTCAATGTCTTAAGGCGTCTTCGGCACCGGGGTGCCGTAGATGCAAACACGTCACCGACTACGGCGAGTACAGTGAATTTCCCGTGCGCTGGCAGAGGGATTGAGACGTCCATGATCAACACGGCTTGGAGAATCGAAGCATGACCACGAAAGACGAGATCCGCGAGTTCCTGACCTCGCGGCGGGCGAACGTCACGCTGGAAAAGGCCGGGCTGCCCGACTGGGGCGACGAGCGCCGGGTACCTGGTCTCCGACGCGAGGAGGTCGCACAGCTGGCGGGCGTAACGGCGGACTATTACACGCGACTTGAGCGGGGAAACCTGAAGGGCGCGTCGGACAGCGTGCTGAACGCGCTCGCGCGGGCGCTACAACTAAGCGACGTGGAGCGCGAGCACTTGTTCGCCCTCGCGCGGCCCATACCCGCCAGGGAACGGTCGGCGCCGGCGACGGCAGTTCGTGAGTCGCTGCAGCGAATGTTGGATTCATTCACCGGACCGGCCGTGATCTACGACGTAACTCAGGAGATCGTGGCGTCCAACGTGCTGGGCCGCGCGCTATTCGCGCAGTTGCACGAGACAGGGCGACCGAACCTGGCCCGGTTCACATTCCTGGACTCGCGCGCGCCGGAATTCTACCGAGACTGGCCCCTGGTGTGCTCGATGACGGCGTCGACGCTTCGACTAGAAGCCGGGCGGGACCCGCTGCACGAGGGGTTGACGGCGCTGATAGGCGAGTTGTCTACGCGCAGTCCGCAGTTCCGCCGGGACTGGGCCGACAACGACGTCCACGAGCACCGCAGCGGCACCAAGGGCTACCGGCATCCCGCGGTGGGCGAGCTGGAACTCCATTTCGACAACCTTCAAGCCCCAGGGGAGGCCGGATTGCAGATCCTTGCCTACACCGCCGAGCCCGGTAGTCCGTCGGCTGAGAAGTTGACGGTCCTCGCGTCCTGGGCCGCCAGCCAGGAACTGGCGGACTGCGCCGACGGGGAGTGATCCCGCTGGCCGGGGGTGACTGACAGGTCCTCTCACCCCAGTGCGGATCCAGGTGACGCTAGATGCGGTGGCGCGACAAGGCGCCACGGCATCTCGCATAGAAGGATCGAGTCTTGACGATTCCCACCCTGGAGTTCCACGACGGCAACTGTATCCCCCAGCTCGGTTTCGGTGTCTGGCAGATTACGGGAGGCCGGACCGTGCCGACGGTCGCCGCAGCGTTGGAGGCCGGCTACCGACACATCGACACCGCCCCCGCGTATGGAAACGAGCGCGGCGTGGGCAAGGCAATCCGCGACTCCGGGATCGCCCGCCATGACCTCTTCGTCGTCACGAAGCTCGACACCTCCGACATGGGCCGGGCGCGCGCGGCCCTCGAGCACAGCCTCGAAGAGTTGGGCCTGGAGCACGTCGACCTGTACCTGATTCACTGGCCCGTGCCGAGGCACCGGCTCCGCTTCGCCGCGTGGGAAGCGATGCAGCAGGCGCAGTCCGACGGTCTGGTCCGCTCGATTGGGGTTTCGAACTTCACCGAGACGTACTTGCAAGAGTTGGTGGATCTCGGCGGCGCGGTGCCCGTGGTGAACCAGGTGGAGTGCCACCCGGGCTATCAGCAGCGAGCACTACAGCACTACGCGGCCGAGCTCGGTATCGCCACGGAGGCATACTCTCCGCTCGGCATGGGGTCGGGACCCAAGCACGCAACGGTCGCACGAATCGCCGAGCAACACAGCCGGACGCCGGCGCAGGTGATCTTGCGCTGGCACCTGCAGCAGGGCCGAATAGCGATCCCGAAGACCGCCACACCCTTTCGGATCGTCGAAAACCTTGCCTTGACGGGCTTCGCGCTCTCTGCCGCTGACATGGCGGCCATCGATTCCCTGAACACCGGCCGATACCTCGGCTGGGACCCCGAGCACGTCTGAGACGACTAATACCCGCTGCGCGACGTCCACACCATGCCGCACTTCACCCCAAGGAGCACCACCAAGAATGACCACCACATCTAACCCTCGCGCCACGGCGTCGCGCCTGCTGCCCTGGCTTCTGCTTCTGCTGACGACCTTCGGTCCCATTTCGATGGACCTCTACCTCCCGGCGCTGCCGGCGCTCACCCGCGAGCTCGGTGCGCACACCTCGATCGCTCAGCTCACCGTAACCGCCTGCCTGATAGGCCTAGCCGCCGGGCAACTGGTCTCCGGGCCCATCTCGGACCAGTTTGGACGCCGCCGCATCCTCCTCGTCGGCGTCCTCGCCTACATCGCCACGTCGATCCTGTGCGCCGTCAGCCCGAGCGTCGAGGTCCTTATCGCGGTCCGGTTCGTGCAGGGCCTGGCCGGGGGAGTGGGCATCGTCATCGCCCAGGCCGCCGGCCGCGACGTCTTCGACGGCACGCAACTGATTCGCTTCTACGGTCGGCTCGCCGTAACGGGATCGATGGCCGCGATCGTCGGGCCGATGCTCGGCGGCCTACTGACCTCGGTCGTCGACTGGCGCGGGCTGTTCGTGTTCCTGGCCGTCCTCGGTGCGCTGATTCTGGTCGCGGTGCTTGTCGTGTTCCGTGAGACGTTGCCCGACGATCGGCGCACCAGCGGCGGCTTCGCTCAGACGACGCGGGACTATCGGACGCTGTTCGGTGACCGGATGTTCATCGGTGCGGTGCTCAACCAGGGCTTCATGTTCGCCGCCGTGTTCGCCTACCTGGCGGGCTCGACATTCGTGCTGCAAGACATCTACGGGCTCTCCCCGCAGTGGTACGCGGCGTGCTTCGCGCTCAACAACGTTGGCGGTGTGATCGCGGGCTGGCTCGGCGGACGACTTGCGGAGCGCTGGAGCGTAGTCGGCACCCTCGTGATCGGCGTCGTTGTCGCCGGGGCGGGCGCGGTTGGCCTAGTCGTCGCCGGGCTGATTCACGTGCCGGTCGGAGCCGTGATCGTGGCACTGTTACTGCTGGCCTTTGGGGTGTTGGTTTCCGGCCCACCGGCCACGACGCTGGCCCTGGCCAAGTACCCGCAGATGGCGGGCACGGCCGGGTCTGTGCTGGGCACCGTCCGTTTCGGCTTCGGCGGCGTCGCAGCCCCGCTCGTCGGTCTCGCTGGATCCCTCAGCATCCTTCCGCTCGGGCTGGTCACCACCGGGGCAGTGTTGCTAGCGGGCGCGTCGTGCCTGCTACTGGTCGGCAGCAAGCGCGCTGCGGAGGAAGAGCCCGCCGCCCTGGGCAGCGTCTCGAAATGATTACCGTTCACCTGACTGCTCAGCCACGACTGCCACTATGTGATCAGCGAAGTCTCGCAATCTTCACTTTCGCGAGACGAGGACGCTTTGTTGACGCGGGAGCTTCGGTATCAAGAATTGCCCTGGCAGCTTCCAGCGCTAGTGGCATCTCGCTACCTGCTGACCTTCCCGTCGAAGAAAACTGCTTTGAACAGGTCAGCCGCGTCCACGAGTGGCACGGTCGGGACCTGGAACCCCCCTTTGGCTGCGTTGTCGTTGTCAGCTTCGGTGAGGACCCAAGAGACCTCCACTGATGGGACCCCAGGGTCCCTCGAGACGATCACGTAGTCGCGGGGCGGCGACCATACGGCGCACGAGCTCGGCCTCGATGATCTCGTCAAACTCGTGGCTGATCGCTGCGGATTCGGAATACTCCTCGAGCCAATGAATGCTGGCGCGCTCGAACACCTTGCCGGTAAGCCCCTGGCCGATAGGAATGTCGAGCCGGTCGAGTTCGTGCGTGCGCTGGCCGAGCACATGCTCGATGACGAGTCCGCTGCCCGGGTCGCGCAGCGCGACCCACACGACCGCGGAACTCGGATTCTCTCCGCCGACGGCATCGCGAAGCGTGCGCGCCACCGCCGTCTCGGGGTCGAACACCGTGCGAATGTCCAGCAGGGTGGACAGCAGCGGATCGATGTCTCTCTCCATCGCGGGACCCCTATCTTCAAAAATTCACTGGGCTGAAGCTGGACGCGGCACCTTAGTAAGTCCGAAATGCCCATGGATGCCGCGCGTGCGGTTGGCTTCCCCTCCTTTTGGGGGTACCGCAGCAAGCGCTAGGCTCCTAGCCTGGTGCTTGCCGGCAACGTGGTCGGCAACGTCGCCAGTATCGCGATGACGCGACAAACGGAGGATCGCATGACAATTGCAGACTTGGACCGTCAACCCGTCACCTTTGACGACGACTGGAGCATGACAATCGATGGCCGGGCAGAGACCGCACCGGCAACCTTGAAGTATATAATCCGGCAACGCGTGAGGTGATCGCCCACGCCCCAGACGCTTCGACGGAGCAGTTGGATCAGGCGATCGCTGCCGCTTCGCGCGCGTTCCCCGGTTGGGCAGCCACTCCTGTCGAAGACCGCGCCGCTGCGGTCGTGGCCTTGGGTGGCCTGATTCGTGACAACGCAGAAGAGTTGATGACGCTCCTGACGCTTGAGCAGGGCAAGCCGCGTGCAGGCGCGGAATGGGAGGTCTTCAGCTCGGCTATTTGGTGTGATGAGATCGCGAAGCAGCGTCTCGAGCCCGAGGTGCTGCTCGACAACGAAGAGCGCAAGGTCGTGACCCGGTACACGCCGCTCGGCGTCGTCGGCGCCATTACCCCCTGGAACTTCCCCATTCTTCTGGCCAATTGGAAGATCGCCCCCGCGCTCGTCTCGGGCAACACGATCGTCGTGACGCCCAGCCCCTTCACGCCGCTCACCACGCTGAAGTTGGCCGAGTTGGCGCGAGACATTCTGCCCCCGGGTGTCTTCAACGTCATCACCGGCGGCGACGAGCTCGGCAAGCACATGACCGCGCACGATGGATTCGCCAAGATCGCCTTCACCGGCAGCACGGAGACGGGCCGTCACGTGATGGCGTCCGCCGCGAATACGATCAAGCGCATCACGCTCGAACTCGGTGGTAACGACCCCGCCATTGTGCTGCCCGATGTGGACCCCGCGACGGTGGCACCTCAGTTGTTCTGGGCCGCGTTCCAAAACAACGCCCAGTTCTGCAACGCGACGAAGCGCCTCTATATTCACGAGGAGGTTTACGACGCGGTGCGCGATGCGCTGGTGGAGTTCGCCAAGGGCATCAAGGTGGGTGACGGCTTCGACAGCGATACGGGCCTCGGCCCGATCCAGAACGCACCCCAGTACGAAATAGTGAAGGAGTTCTTCGCAGACAGCCAGGCGCAGGGGCACACCTTCGCGCTCGGCGGCGAGATCGACGAGTCGCTGCCCGGCTGGTTCGTGCCGATCACCCTCGTGGACAACCCGCCGGAGGATTCCAAACTGGTGCAGGAAGAACCCTTCGGGCCCATCCTGCCGCTCCTCAAGTGGAGCGACGAGAAAGACGTGATCGCTCGCGCCAACGATACGCAGTGGGGCCTCGGTGCCTCGGTGTGGGGCAAAGATCAGGAGGCTCTGGAACGCATCGCGGGTCAGATCGAGGCGGGCACCGTCTGGGTCAACGAGGTGCGCCAGTCTGGGCCGGGCCAGGCGTTCGGCGGTCACAAGCAGTCGGGTCTCGGTTGCGAGAACTCCCTGCATGGCCTCACCGAGTACACCAACTGGCAGACGATCACGGTCAATAAGGCCGCGGATCTCTAAATCTCTCCCGCGATCATGTCAGGTGAGGTGACCTGAGTTCGCGCCACTGAGTAGGTCGGCGGAGCGATGTGAGCGACGAGACCGCGAGGGTCTGATTCGGTGTCACACGGGTCAGGCCCTCGCGTTGTCGTGTCTGTGGGGCGCGGTCGCAGGGGGTGATGAGGCGATTGGTGCGGACGCTCGCGGGGCCGGGTCGGCGGGTTATGGTGGGCACACACCATGAAAAGGAGCACAGACCTTGGGCCACGTTCTGATTCGAGCTGCGACTACCGACGACAGACCTGCAATTGCCGAGTTGGCAGTCGCAAGCCTCATGTTTGCTGCGGACGAGGTGGGAAGCCTCCTCAATGTTTTTGATGACGTCATGAGCGGCTCCTTGGAGGGCCACTCGTGGTGGGTGTCGGCCCGACCCGAGGGTAACGTGGTGGCGGCCGCTTACGTCGCCCCGGAGCCCTTTGCCGACCGCGTGTGGAACCTCTACTTCATTGCGGTCGAACCAAGGGAACACGGGAGTGGAGTGGGCACAGGCCTTATCGGGCACATCGAAGAGGGGCTTCGCAAAGTCGGCGAGGAGAATGCCCGCGTGTTGATTGTGGAGACGTCGAGCTTGCCGCATTTTCGCACTGCCCGCGCCTTCTACGCAGCGCGCGGTTTTGACGAGGAAGCCCGCATTCGCGACTACTACGGACCCGGCGACGACAAAGTTGTCTTTTGGAAGTCGCTCGTCGATTAACGTTGCGCCGCAGCACCTGTGGCGTCCGCCACCCTTCACCATACGACCGCGGAGGCAGCCGTGTATCCCGACCCCCTCACCCTCACCTATGCCGCGCCCGCGAGCGTCGAGCGCATGATGTTCGACGGGCTGCCGCTCGGTAACGGACGCCTCGGCGGCCTCGTGCTCGGCGACCCTGGCGTCGACCTCGTGAATCTCACCGACTGCACCCTGTGGACGGGAGACGGCAACTTGCGACCCGCGGGCAACGGACCCAGCTACCACAATCTGGAGTTCGGCACCTTCACTCAGCTCGCGAGGCTCACGGTCACGGTGGACGGTCACGCCCTCGGCGGGACGAGCGGGTACCGCCGCGTGCTCGACCTCAGCAACGGCCTCGCGACCTGCGAATATGCGGTAGGAGGGGCGAGCGTCACGCGGGTCTGCTACGCGAGCCACCCCGACGACGTGCTCGTCTACGACCTCAGTGCGACCGCGCCCGTGAGCGGCAGCATCGCGATGCAGGGCACCCACGGGGGCGGCCAGGGCTTCGACGCCGCGTTCAGCGAGCAGGCGGGCACGGGCGAGAACTCGGTGCACCTCGGCGGCCGCATCTCGAACGGCCTCACGTACGCGGCCGCGGCCACCGTAACGGTCGACTCCGGCAGCGTGGCGGTCTGCGGCGGCAGCGTCACTTTCAGCGGGGCCCGGCGCGTCACGGTGATCGCCACGACGGGCACCAACTACGTGGCCGACGCGGGCCGCGGCTACCTCGATCAGGGCCTCGTGACGCTCGACGCCGTGACCGCAAAACTACGGGCCGCGGCGGCGCTCGGCCCGGACGCCCTGCTCGAACGTCACCTCGACGACTACCGCGCCCTCTACAATGGTTTCGCGCTCGACCTGGGCACCACGGCGTCCGACCAGAAGAACCGGCCCACGTGGGATCGCCTCGTGGCGCACCACGCGGGCACCCCCGACCCCGAGCTCGAGGTCGCGACCGTGCAGTTTGGCCGGTACCTCGCCATCGCCAGCTCGCGCGACAGCCTGCCGAGCACCCTGCAGGGGCTCTGGCTCGACACCAACGAGCCCGCCTGGTCGAGCGATTACCACGTCGACATCAACCTGCAGATGAACTATTGGCTCGCCGACCGGGCCGGCCTCGGCCCCACCTTCACCCCGCTCGCCGACTACTGCGTCGACCAACTGCCCGGCTGGACCCGCGCGACGGCCAGCATGTTCCAACGACCCGAGAATGCCTACCGCAACTCCAGCGGGCAGGTGGCCGGCTGGACCGTGCCCATCTCGACCAACATCTGGGGCGGCGGGGGCTGGGATTGGGGCCCCGCGGGCAACGCCTGGCTCTGCCAGAATCTCATGGACCACTACTGGTTTCACCGCGACCGCGAATACCTCGCGCGCATCATGCCCGTGCTGCGCGGCGCGGTCGAGTTCTGGCAGGCGCGGCTCGTTGAGATCGACGACCCCGACCATCCGGGTGCGCGGGTGCTCGTCGACGACATGGACTGGTCGCCCGAGCACGGCCCCAAGGCCCGCGGCATCACCTACGGCCAAGAACTCGTCTACAACCTGTTCACCAGTTTCGCCGCCGCGGCGAGAGTGCTCGGCACCGACACCGACCTCGCCGCCGCAGCCACCGACCTGCGCGGCAGGCTCAAACTGCCGCGCGTCAACCCGGGCTCGGGCCAGCTGCAAGAATGGCTCGACCCTGGGGTGACGGGGGAGTTTCACCACCGTCACCTGTCGCCCTTCGTGGGCCTCTCGCCGGGCGATCGCATCACGGTGCAGCGATCGGAACTGTCGCTGCTGCGCGCGATGCAGGCCGCGCTGCTCGACCGCGGCGAGGATTCCTTCGGCTGGGGAGTCGCGTGGCGTTCCCTCGCGTGGGCCCGGCTGCACGACGCGAGCCGCGCCTACGCGGCGTTCCGGTTAGCTATTCGACCCTCCGAGAACTTCAGCAACGGACTCTCGGCCAACCTCTTCGACCAGTACTCGTTCGGTAGTTCGAGCGCGTTCCAGATCGACGCCAACTTCGGACTCGCCGCCGCCGCGCTCGACCTGATCGTGCATTCGAGCCCCGGCAGCGTACACCTGCTGCCCGCGCTCCCGGACGCCTGGGCGGCCCGGGGCAGCGCCCGCGGCGTGGGCACTCGGGCCGGGCTCATAGTCGACCTCGAATGGTCCGCGGGCGGGGTGACGAGCGCGTCGTTCGCGAACCCTTCGACCGCGGCCCTCACCGTGGACGTGCGGCACGGCGGCTGGGCAGAGCAGATCACCCTCGCGGCGGGGGCGAGCCTGACCGTGACACCGCTGGCCCCGGGCGCGCCCGTCACCCTGCGCAATCGCGCGACGGGCAACACGCTCGGCGTGCAGGGTGGCTCCCGTGACGCCGGGGCGCGACTGAACTGCGCCCCCGCGACGGGTGCGGCGCACGAACGCTGGGTGTTCGACCGGGCCGAGCTCGGTCAGCTTAGCCTCCGCAGCGTCGACTCGGGGTTCGTCGCCGATGTTGAGTCGGGGCCCACCGCTCCGGGCGCCCCGGTCATTCTGTGGGGGGCGAGCGGGTCGGCGAATCAGGCCTGGCGCCTGCGCCCCGTGGGCGGCGGCGGGGTGCTGATCGAGGCGCCGCAGACGGGCTTCGTGCTGGCCTCCGGGGCGGGCGCCGAGGTCACCGTGGCTCCCGCGATCGAGGGCGACCAGCGGCAAGTGTGGGAGATCGTCGGCGTGTAGGCACCGCCACCCGCCGCACCATCCCGGACGCTCCGGTGCCACGCTGGCACGCCAGGTGACCTGCCAGCGCGGCGCGCGCGCGTCCTCCCCAAAAATCGGCTACACGAACTGCCACAGGGTAATGGCGATGCCGAAGCCCACGAACGAAATGATGGTTTCGAGCACGGTCCACGACTTCAGCATGTCTTTGACGCTGATGTTGAAGTAGCGCGAGATGATCCAGAACCCGCCGTCGTTTACGTGACCGGCGATCACCGAGCCGCACGCGACCCCGATCAAAATCAGCGCGAGCTGGGGCTGGCTGAAACCACCCGCGGCGACCGAGTTCGTGAGAATGCCGCCCGTGGTCACGATGGCCACCGTGGCGCTGCCCTGCGCGATACGCAGCCCGGACGAGATCACGAACGCCGCCACAATGAGCGGCATGCCCGCGCCGGCCAGCGAATCGGCCACTGCGTCGCCGACACCCGTAGCCGAGAGCACCTTGCCAAAGAAGGCACCCGCGCCGATGACGAGCAGCAGCATGCCCACCGGGTGCAGCGACTTCGAGATCATCTCGTTCACCTCAGCGAGCGTCATGCCGCGCCGCAGGCACAGCAGCCAGCCCGAGATCAGCACCGCGAGCGTGAGGGCCACCGTGGGGGTGCCCACGAGCAGCAGGAACGAGCGGAAACCCGAGGCGGGCAGAAAGATATTGCCGAAGGTACCGCCGAGAATTAGCACCATCGGCAGACCGATGGCGAGCAGCACGAGCGCGAGCGGCGGCGGCGTGCGGCTCAGGTCGGCCTCCGACTTCTCCATCACCATGTCCTCCGGCACCGCGTTGTTGATCTTCTCGCCGATCCACATGCCGTACCACCCCGCGAGCACGAAGGCCGGTATCCCGCAGATGAGGCCAAACAAAATCACCCAGCCGAGGTCAACCCCGAACATTCCGGCCGCCGCGACGGGACCGGGATGCGGGGGCAGCAGGCAATGCGTTACCGACAGGCCCGCGAGCAGCGGGAACGCGTACTTCGCCAGCGAGCCGCCGCCGCGCCGCGCGCCCACGTAGACGAGGGGAGCCAGCACGAAGATGCCGATGTCGAAGAACACGGGGATGCCGAGAATGAATCCCGCGAGACCCATTGCGTAGGGCGTGCCCTTCTCGCCGAACACGCGCACGAGTCGGTCGAGCAGCACCTCGGCCGCGCCCGAGCGTTCGAGGATCGCCCCGAGCACCGTGCCGAGGCCGATGATGGCCGTGACGTGGCCGAGCGTGCCCGCAAAGCCCGATTCGAGCACGGATTCGTTCGCCTTCGTGGCGCTGCCGACGAGGTCTTCAATGCTCACGCCGCCGAGCAGTGCCACGGCGAACCCCACCACGATCAATGCGATGAAGGGCTCGAGTTTGACCCGAATAATGAGCACGAGCAGCAGCGCGATGCCGAGGGCCGCGAGGGTCAGCAGCCCGGCCGTGCTGTCGTGGAACCAACTGAGAAATCCCATGGTGTCCTTTCGTTGTGGGCGCACTCGTGGCGCGCCGGTGGGCGGAGCGAAGCTTGGGTTGCGGGGCAGGTCAGTCGCGGGGCCGGGTACCCGAGCCGGACGCCCGGAGGGCCCGACCCGCGCGCACCCCCCTGGCGCCGTGGCCCGACCAGGCGAGGCGACCGTTCACCCACACGGAGTGCATGCCCGCGCTGGGTTGGCGGGGGTCCGCGAACGTCGCCGTATCGGCGATGCGGGCCGGGTCGAAGAGCACGAGGTCGGCGGCGTAGCCCTCGCGCACGAGACCGCGCGAGGCGAGGCCAAGGCGGGCGGCGGGGCGTCCGGTCAGATGCGCGACCATCTCGGGCAGGGGCAGCAGGCCAAGGTCACGCGAGTAGTGGCCGAGGTAGCGGGGGAACGTGGCCCAGCCGCGCGGGTGGGGCTTGGCGCCGATGAGAATGCCGTCGGTGCCGCCCGTGTGGGCGCGGTGCTGCAGAATGGCCCGCACGTTGTCTTCGTGGCCGACGTGTTGCAGAATCCCGGTCGCGAGCCGGTCGGCGAGCAGGGTCTCGACAAACACGTCGAACGGGTCGGCGCCGCGTTCGGCCGCGAGGTCGGCGAGGGTGCGGCCCACGTACGGCGCGAGGCTCGCCGTGGCGACACCGGAGATCTCGATGGTCTCCCACTCGGCCGTGACACCGTGGCAACCGTCGGAACCCGCGACCTCGAGGTCGTGGCGCAGTCGCGCGAGGTCGGCGGGTGAGGTGAGCCGCGCGAGGATCTCGTCGGTGGTGCCCGCTCCGGCCCACGACGGTAGCACCGCCGCGAGGGTGGTCGAGCCGGGCAGGTACGGGTAGGTGTCGAGGGTGAGGTCGAGCCCGTCGTCGAGGGCCGCGTCGATGAGCGCGAGCAGTTCGCCCGCGCGGCCCGCGTTGGGGCGAAAGTTTAGGGTCGCGTGCGTGAGGTGCAGGGGGCAACCGGTGCGGCGCGCGAGGTCGATCATCTCGGCATACGCCTCGAGGGCGCCGAGACCGTAGCTACGGTGATGCGGGGCGAAATAGCCGCCGCGCTCGGCCACCACGCGGCACAAGGCGGCGAGTTCGGCATCGGAGGCGTACATGCCGGGCGTGTAGGTGAGGCCCGCCGAGAGGCCCACGGCGCCGTCGTCGAGGCCCTCGGCGAGCAGGTCGCACATGGCATCGATCTCGCCTGGGGTCGCCGGCCGCGGGTCGAGGCCCACGACGAGCGCACGCAAGACCCCCTGCGGCACGAGATAGGCGGCGTTGGTGGCGATACCGGCCGCGTCGAGGTGGTCGAGGTAGTCGCGCACGGTGGCCCAGCCGGGCGCGGGGTGGGGCCGCGTGTTCCAGCCCGCGATCTTGTCGGCTATCGCATCGCGGATCGACGGGTGCGAGGGCGCGTACGAGAGGCCGTCTTGGCCCAGCACCTCGGTGGTGATGCCCTGATTCAGTCGCGAGGGGTGCTCAGGGGTGAGCAGAATCTGCAGGTCAGAGTGCGCGTGCAGGTCGATGAAGCCGGGGCAGATCGCGAGGCGAGGGGCCGCGGGGGCGTACCCGGCGTCCTCGCCCCCGTCCCGGCCGTCGTCCCCGTCGGGCCTCCTTTCGATGCTCGTGATGCCCCCGGGCCCAAAGCGCAGGGTTGCCGTGTACGGCTCGCCCCCCGTGCCGTCGAGCACCGTCACATGACGCACCTCTGTCTCGTCGCCCCGCACCTCGATCTCGCCCCGCACGTCGATCTCGCCCCGCACCGGGCCGTTCGCGACAGCCATTAGAAGTGCGTGCGCACCACGCGCAGCACCCGCTCGTCGGCATCGAGCAGCGGCAGCGCCGCCCACTTGTCGAGCACGGTGCACGAGTGCGAGAGGTTGAGTCGCACCACCTCGCCGATGCGGGGCACGCGCCCGCCCGCGTCGAAGCGCATGAAAGCGTGCTGATCGTTCACGCCGGTGACCTCGCCCTCGAACGGCTCATGCGCAGCGCCGAGGTGAGGGCCGATCGCCACGGCGCGGGGCAGATCGATGTCGTAGGGCACGTCGCGCTTGCCCACGTTCAGCAGCGCGAGGCCCGGCTCGGGCTGCGAGACCACATGCGCGAACGCCTGCGCCCCGTTGCGCATGGCGCGCGACTTGTCTCCGCGCAGCGGGTTGACGCGCTCGCAAAAACCGCCGTCATGCACCACGTATGCCCCCGAACGCAGCAGCACGCGGGCTCCGCTCGCGCGGGCAACGGGGCCGAGCACCTCCATCACCTGGTCGAAATAGGCGCTGCCGCCCGCCGACAGCCAGGCCGTATGCACCTCATACAGCGCGGAACACTCCCCGTGCAGCTCGGCGAGCAACCCCAGGTACTCGCGCACGGTGGCGAGATCGGCCTCGTCGCGCGAGTGCGCCACCGCACCCTCGTAGCCGCACACCCCGACGAGTCGCAGCCGGGGCGAGGCCTTGACGGCGTGCGCGACCAACACAGCCTCCGCGACGCTGCGGGCTCCCGTGCGGGCGTCGGGCCACCCCAGTTCGACCATGACCGGCAACGTCGCCGTCGCGTGGCGATCCAGCAGCGCCACGGTGTCCACGTGGTCCACCCACGACGCGATCGCCGCCCCGCGAGCGGTTTCGGCGCTCACCCACGCAATGTCGGCGGGGTTCACGAGCGCGTTCGCGAGCAGCAGGTTCGCAAACCCGTGCGCGCGGGCGACCTGCAGTTGGGGCACGTTCGCAAGCGTGATCGCGACGGCCCCGGCGTCGAGCTGACGCTGCCAGAGTTCGGGGCTCATGCTGGTCTTGCCGTGCGGAGCCAGGTCGGCATCGTGCTCCCGACACCACGCGGCCATCGTCGCGAGGTTATGCGAAATCGCCTCCTCGTACAGGGCCACGAGGGGAGTGGTGAGTTCGGCGAGCCGCACCCCCGTGAGGTCGGCGAAGCGTTCGGGCGGCACCCCGAGACCCTTGGCGGGCGTGGCGGGCGTGCCGGGGTGGGGGAGGTTCGCTGCAATCGTCATGGTGCTCCGCTGCAAAAAGACGTGTGAAAAGATTGCCGCACGAGGTCGCCCGCCGCATCGGTGCAGCGTAACGCCCTCACAGGGGCGCGGCGGGGGGCCGCCGCGTGCGCCAGCCTAGCCCACCGCAGTCGGCCGGGAGGGCCAGTTGGGGTTTGCGGACGCCCCCGTGGCCCGATTACCCTCCGATACCAGTAACCCCATCACACCCGCGCGGCCCCGGGCCGCCAGAAAAGGACACCATGCCCAAGCACGTAGTACTGACCGACCGGGCGCCCGCGCCCGCCCATGTTTTTTCACAAGGCCTGCGCAAGGGGCCGATCCTCCAGGTCTCGGGCCAGGGCCCCATGGACCCGGCCACCCAGCAGTACATTGGCGAGGGAGACGTGAGGGCCCAAACCCTGCGCACCCTCGAGAACGTCAAGGCCATCGTCGACGCCGCGGGCGCCACGTTTGAAGACGTCGTGATGCTGCGCGTCTACCTCACCACCCGCGCTCACTTCGCGGCCATGAATGAGGTGTACGCCGAGTTCATCGAGGCGAATGTGCCGAGTGGTCAGCTGCCGTGCCGCACGACGGTGTTCGTCGAATTGCCCCACGAGGTCATGCTGGTGGAGATCGACGCGATGGCCGTAGTCGGGTAAACGTGCGGCTCGCGGGCCGAAACCCAGGGCGGGCGAAGCTGCCAGCGCGGCGCGCGCGCGTCCAGAACCAGGCTTTATCTAAATCCGGCATGAAATCTGACCCAACTGTGCGGTAACTTCGTGTAGTTAGGCAAGGTCGCCTAAAAACTCGCTGCTAAGGTCTATTCGGCCCGTGAGTCGACGTGGCCCTGAGAGGACAGCATGACCGTGAAAGCCGGCTCCCCGGCGCCCCCCCGCGCGGTGTCAACGCGGCAACCGCCGCGCCGTCGAAACTCGCGCAAACTGCGCGAATACCTGACGTTCGTGGCGTTCCTGCTACCCAACCTGGCACTGCTGACAGCCTTTGTGTACTCACCGCTGTTCCAGAATTTCTATAACTCGACGCTGGACTGGAACCTCGGCGGCAGGACGTTCCGCAAGATCGGGCTCGGTAACTACGTCGAATGGTTCACCGACCCCAACAGCTGGACCGTCATCAAGGTGACCCTCATTTTCACCATCGCCACCGTCGGCGGCTCGATGCTGTTCGGGCTCCTCATGGCCCTCGTGCTCAACCAAAAGTTGCGCGGTACCGTATTCGCGCGCTCGGCCATATTCGCGCCGTACGTGCTCTCCGGCGTGGGCGTCGGCATCGTGTGGTTGTTCATCTTCGACCCCACCTATGGTGCGCTCTCGGGCGTGCTCGCGTGGGTCGGCACGAGCGGGCCCAACTGGTACCAGCAGCCCGGGCCCGCGCTCGCGATGATCATCATCGTGTACATCTGGAAGAACCTCGGCTACTGCGCCGTGGTCTACCTTGCCGCGCTGCAGTCGGTGCGCGGCGACGTGCTCGAAGCGGCGCAACTCGATGGGGCGAATCGCTTTCAGCGTTTCACGCGCATCACGTTCCCCCTGCTCTCGCCCACCACCTTCTTTCTCTCGGTGACCACCATTTTGAACTCGCTGCAGGCGTTCGACATCATCAGCATCATGACGCGCGGCGGCCCACCCGTGAACGCCACGACCACCCTCATTTACCAGGTGTACGACGAGGCCTTTACGTCCGGACGCGCCGGCTACTCGGCGGCCGTGTCGTCGATCCTTTTCGTCGTGCTGCTGGTGGTCACCCTCGTGCAGATGCTCTACCTCGAAAAGAAGGTGCATTACGTATGAGCGCCGTGAGCCTTTCGAAACCATCAGAACCCGGGCCCCAGGGGGGCGGGGTGCCAACGCCCGCACCGGAGCGTCCGAAACCCTCAGCCTTTACGCGGCGAAACTTCGTGGAAACCGTGCTGCAGGGCTACGTGCCGCTCGTGATCGCGACCATCATCATGGTGCTGCCGCTGCTGTGGATGATCGTGTCGAGCTTCAAGATCCGCGGCGAGATCGTCACGGTGCCGATCCATTGGCTGCCGGGCTCGTTCTACACGGGCAACTATGTCGACGCGGCGGAGGCCGTGCCGATCTGGCGCATGTTCGCCAACTCGGTGATCGTGACCGCCATCGGCGCGAGTATCAAGGTGGTGCTCGCCATTCTCAGCGCCTACGCGCTCGTGTTCATCAAGTTCCCGTTCAAGAGGGTCGTGTTCGTGGTGATCCTCGTGGCGCTCATGGTGCCGCCGCAGGTCACCCTCGTGCCGAACTACACCCTGATCGCGAATCTGGGTGGCCAGGACACCTACTGGGGCATCATCCTGCCCGGTCTGGGAACGGCCTTTGGCACGTTCTTGCTGCGTCAGCAGTTCATGGCGGTGCCGCCCTCGATCGTCGAGGCCGCGCAGATCGATGGCGCCTCGCATTGGAGAGCGTTGTGGCAGGTGATCGTGCCCGTGAGCGCCCCCGCGATCGCGACGGTGGGCCTCGTTTCGGTGGTCAACGAATGGAACGACTACCTGTGGCCCCTCGTCATCACCAATGACCCCGGCATGAAGACCCTGCCCGCAGGCCTCGCCCTGCTGCAAAACACCGAACCCGGAGCGACCCAGTGGGGCATGCTCATGGCGGGCGCCGCCCTCGTTATCTTGCCCATCCTCATTGTCTTCGCGATGCTGCAACGCTATATCGTCGAAGGCCTCACGCAGGGCGCCGTCACCGGTTAAGCTTTGACAAACACCCCCAAGGAGAAACCCCATGTTTACACCCCTCACCCGACGCAGCCTCCTCGCGACCGGCGCCGTGGCGGCCACCGGCGCGGCCCTCGCCGCGTGCGGCCCCGCGGGCGCCACCGACGAAGCCAACACCTCGGCTGCGAGCGCCACCACGGCCGTCGACTTCGCCTCGGTCAAGCCCGCCGCGACCATCGAGTTCTGGTCCTCCCACCCGGGCGGCTCGAAAGACGTTGAGCAAGAGATCATCGACGCGTTCAACTCCTCGCAGAGCGACACGAAGGTCACGCTCGTCACGGGCGGCAAGGACTACGAGGAGATCGCGGCGAAGTTCAACACCGCCCAGGCCGGTGGCAAGCTGCCCGGAGTGGTGCTGCTCTCGGACGTCTGGTGGTTTAGGTACATGATCAACGACCAGATCATTCCCGTGAACGACCTCGTGACTCAGGTGGGCATCGAACAGGCCGATTACGTGGACGCCCTGTGGGGCGACTACACCTACGGCGACAAGCAGTGGGCGTTCCCCTACGCCCGCTCGACCCCGCTGTTCTACTACAACAAGGCCGACTGGGCGAAGGCGGGCCTCGAGGATCGCGCCCCCAAGACGTGGGCCGAGATGGCCGAATGGGGCCCCAAGTTGAAGGCCGCCACGGGCAAGGTGGCGTACCAAAACGGCGCCTTCGCGGGCTACGCGGGTTGGGTATTCCAAAACCCCACGTGGGGCAATGGCGGTGGCTTCTCGAATGAATGGACCATCACCGTCAACGAGCAGCCCGTGATCGACGCCGTCGAATATGCCGCCAAGGCCATCGCCGACGGCTGGGCGGGAGTCACCGCCAACGACCAGGCCGACGACTTCGCGGCGGGCGCCGTGAGCTGCACCATCTCGTCCACCGGCTCGCTCGTGGGCGTGCTCACCACCGCGGGCGACAAGTTCGAGGTCGGCGTCGGGTTCCTGCCCGGTGGAGACAAGGCCACCGACATGGTGTGCCCCACGGGCGGTTCGGGCCTCGGCATTCCGCAGGCCATCACTCCCGAGGAGCAGCTCGCGGCCGCGAACTTCATCAAGTTCGCGACCAGCCCCGAGAACACCGTGAAGTTCGCCGCGGCGACCGGCTACATGCCGGTGCGCAAGTCGGCCGACGCCTCGAGCATCACCTCGAAGACCCCGCAGGCGCAGGTGGCCATCGACCAGCTCTCGCACACGCGCTCGCAGGATTGGGCCCGCGTCTTTCTGCCCGGCGGAGACAAGGCCATCGCCGACGGCATCGGCCTGATCCTCTCGCAAAAGCAGGACGCGAAGACCGTGCTCACCACGGTCAAGGCGCAGCTGGAGGACATCTACACCAAGCAGGTCAAGCCCAAGCTCGCCTAAGCCGCGACCTGTGGCCCGCGCCGCCCGACCGCTGAGGTTGCGGTTCGGCGGCCGCCCTATACAGTGAATATGAACGCGAACCCCCACGTGTACGTGGGGGTTCGCCGTGTTCTAGACCATCGCCCCAAGGAGCAAACTCGTGCTTGACCTCGATCGCGTGACCGCCACCGCGGTGCTCGCGGCCCTGCGCGCCCGCGAGGTGACCAGCGCCCAACTGGTCGACCGATACTTCGAACGCATCGCGCGGTACGCCGTCATCAACGCCGTGCGCAGCATCAACCCCCTGGCCCGCGAGGAGGCCGCAGCCAGCGATGCGCGCAGGCAGGCGGGCCACGCGCGCGTCCTCGAGGGCCTGCCGATTCTGCTGAAGGACAACCTCGACACCGCCGACCTGCCCACCACGGCCGGTTCCATCGCGCTCGCCCGGCATCGGCCCCGTGCGGACGCTCCGGTGGTGGCGCGACTGCGCGAGGCCGGGGCCATCGTGCTCGGCAAGGTCAACCTCAGCGAGTTCGCCAACTTCTTGACGTATTCGATGCCCAACGGCTATTCGTCGCTCGGCGGGCAGGTGCTCAACCCCTACGACCTGCAGTTCGACATTTCGGGTTCGTCCTCGGGGTCGGCTGCCGCGATGGCGGCCGGTCTCGCGGCGGCGACGATCGGCACGGAGACCTCCGGGTCGATACTGTGCCCCGCGGCGGCGGCCTCGGTGGTGGGCCTCAAGCCCACCGTGGGGTTGGTGCCGGGGCAGGGAATTGTGCCCATCGCGTCCACCCAGGACACCGCGGGGCCCATGACCCGCGACGTGCGCGACGCCGCGCTGCTGCTTGAGGTCATGGCGGGCGGGTCGGGCGACTACGTCGCGGCGGCGGACGCGGGGGTGGCCGGGCTGGCAGGGGCGCGCCTCGCGGTCGTGGGCCCGGACGCGGAGACCGGAGTGGACTGGGCGGGTTCGGCCGCCACGGGGGACCAGAGCGCGCGCGAGGCGTATGTCGCCGCTCTGCATGCCCTGAGTGCCGCCGGCGCCGAGCTGGTCGAGGTAGAGGTTGCCGCCGTCACGGCACCGCTGGTGCTGTACTACGAGTTCAAGCGCGACCTCAATGCGTACCTCGGGCCCTACGCGGGCACGGGCATACCGAGCAGCCTCGCCGACGTGATCGCGTTCTACCGCGCCCACCCCGAAGCGGGGTTGCGCTACGGGATGGCGCTGCTGACGGAGTCGGAGGCGCTCGACCTCGACGCCGAGGCGGCAACCTATCAACAGAATTTGGTGGTCGGCCTGGCGCAGTCGCGTTCGGCCCTTGATGATGTGTTGCGTACCCACGGTGCGCTGGCGATCGTCTCTCCCAATACCCTGTGGCACCTCTCGGGTAGGGCGGGGTATCCGGGCATTGCGGTGCCCGCGGGGTACACGGCGCACGGTCGGCGGCCCTGCACGGTGTCGTTCACGGGTACGGCGGGGTCGGAGGCGGTGCTGCTCAGGTGCGCAAGTGGATTTGAGCAGATTGCACACCCCTGGCGACCTCCCGTGGAGCAGAACCCTGGACTGCTGGCGCACGGCAAACCTACGGTGTAGTAAGTTAGTGCGAACAGCGGAACGCTCGCCGACGTTCATTCGTTGTTAGCGTGCAGCTCAGGCAATCAAGATGCAGCGACACGCGTTAACAAGTAAAGTTGACTTAAAGAACCTAAAATTTTTCCGGCCGCGGGTCAGGTCCCGCAACAAGGGGAGAAAGGAGCCAGCAATGTCTTTCTTCGATCGGTTTAAGCGCCACGCCAAGGCGCCCGCCGCGACCGCCACGCCCGTCATCGCGCGCGTCGCCGCGGCCCGTCCCAAGGTCCCCAGCAAGGCCGTCCTCGAGGCTCGCGAGTTGTTCCTCGGCGTCACGGAGGGCAACTCGCGCTACGTGCGCCAGCTGCTCGGTCGCGGCTGCGACCCCCAGGGCGAGGCCGCCCAGGACCACGAACAGCGCAGCCCCCTGCACGAGGCGGTGTGCCACAATCACCTCGGCGTCACGATGGCCCTGCTCGACTACGGGGCCGACGTCGACGCCCAAGACGCCACGGGTGCGACCCCGCTGCTGGTAGCGGTGCGCAACTACCCGCGCTCGCTCGCCGTCATCGAGGTGCTGCAGTTTTCGAGCGCAGACCCGCTGGTCAAAGACAAGAACGGCATGAACGCCCTCAAGGCCGCGCAGTGGACCGAGGGGTTCCCTCAAGAGTTGCTCACCGAGTGGCGGGCACAGATGAACGAGACGGGTCCGCTCGCCCTCGCGTAACCGAACGAGCGGGCGCGGCACCAGGTCGCGGCACCAGAACATAAAGCAGCGGCGGTCATCCTCCCAGGATGACCGCCGCTGTTGTGCTGAGGCGGTGGGCCCGGCGCTCTCACGCGTATTGGGCCACGTAGGGGTTGCTGCGGTCGATTTGCCGCACGGCCCAGGGCACGAGGCCAAAGCCGATCAAGACCGAGGCAAACACTGCGAGGTCTCCGGTCAACACCCCGAGGGCGAAGGTCAGCGAGTTGGGTCCGCTGCCACTGCCGGTCATGCTGACGTAATCGAGTATCGCGCAGAACGAGCCGAAGCCCTGCACCGCGAGGGTGATGAGGCCCCAGATGCGCAATTGCAGGGGGTGGCGGCCCCAGAATGCGTACACGCACAAGATGAGCGCCGCGGCGAAGGCCAGCAGGTAGGGGGCGCTTTCGAGCCAGAAGTTGAAGGGGCGACCCCCGCGCACTGAATTGAGCACGGCGATCATGAGGCCCGACGCTAACGCGCCCGCGAGGTACATGACGGTGACTCGCATGGTTCTCCCAGATAAAGAAGTGGTTACCTATTCACCATGCGCCCGGAACGCCGATTCGTCAAATTGAAGTAAAGGATTTCTGGGATCATTTGCAAAGCCGCTACCTCGGGTGTGAGGGGGAGGTCGGGCCTATAGCTCGTCGGGGTCGTGGTTGCGCCCGCCGCAGGCCACGAAGACTCCGTAGGTGGCGCCGCAAACCTGGAGCGCCGGCCCGATGAATAGGATGCCGAATGCGAAGTAGGCGCCTTGAAAGTTGGACAGCCCGTAGGTGAGGTAGTAGGCATCGCCCGTGGTGACCAGGGCGGCGTATGCGAGCACCACGGTGAACATGATCGACGTGGCCTTATGCGTGCGCGACGTCGAGGTGCGCAGGGCATACACCGAATACGCGAGCATGGCGAGGGCGCCCACGAGGGAGGCCGCAGCCTGCGCCCACAAGAGGAGCCAGCTCGGCTCGGCGTTCCACCACAGACCGAGGCAGACGAAGGGGGTTATCGCGGCCATCGTCAGCACGATCATGAGTGCCCACCGGGCGGCTGGGTCGCGGGTAGGCGCCTCGGGAGTGGGTGCGAGAAGGTCCATGAGTTCCCCTAGATGGTTTGCAATAGCATTACCACTCTAGGGTCGAGACCTGCAAAAGTCAACAAAGTGCAAAGGCCGGGTATTGGGTTGGTGATTCCGTTTCGGGCCCGGCGCGGGGAGGAGGCTACCGCGCCAGGGAGGGATCGCGCGTCCACAAGGAACACCCCAGCAGCGTGACCTGCATAATCAGCAGGCCGGCGCCGAGCGCGTGCAGCATCACGAGCACCTCGGGCACCCCCGTAAAGTACTGCACGTAGCCGATGAGGCCCTGGCTGAGGGTGATGCCCAGCAGCCACACCGCATGCTTGCGCGTCGCGGCCGGCGCGTTCAGCACCCGCAACGCCACGTACATCGCCACCGCGAGACCGATGAACAGCATCACCGCGTCGGCGTGCAGCCACGCGATCTGCTCGATATTGAACGGCATGCGATGCTCCACCGCGCCGTCGCCCGAGTGCGGGCCCGAGCCCGTCACGGCCACGCCCAGCACGACTACCACCAAGCCGACCGCCGCGAGGCCAAAGAACAGAGGCTTCATCTCGCGCCGCACGAGCAGGCGCGGGCGACCGTCCTCGAGACCGAAACGCATTAAGAGGATCGCGCTCACCACCACCAGGAAGGCCGATGCGAGAAAGTGCAGCGAGACGACATAGGGATTCAGGTTGGTGCGCACCGTGATGCCACCGATCACCGCCTGCATCACCACGCCCACCGTCGGCATGCACATCAGCACGGTCATCGAACGCGAACGCGTGCTCATGTGGGTAAAGGCCAGCACGACGAGGGCGCCCGCCGCGACCACCAGCACGCCCGTGAGCGAGCGATTGCCGAACTCGATGTACTGATGCAGCACGTTCTCGCCGCGCAGCGGGGGAGTGATGCCCTGGCCCGAGAAGCACTCGGGCCACGTGGGGCAGCCCAGCCCCGAGGCCGTGACGCGCACCGCGACACCCGTCACGATGATCAGAATCTGCAGCGCCAGGTTGATCACGAACACCGTGCGCATGAAGCGCATGGGGATGATCCACTGGAAGAAGCGCCGCACCGCGGCAATGACGCCCGCGACGCCTCCCGCTGCCACGCGCTCGGTATTCGGCCCACTGCCGCTCATCGAGAAACCCACTTAAACGTCTTCACTACAATCATCGAAAACACGAGCGCCCACGCCAGCAGGCCCGCGAGCAGCCACCACGGCGCCGCGCCCTCCGCGAGATAACCCCGCAGCGCCTCGCCCAGCTGGCCCGACGGCAGCACCTGGGCCACCACGCGCAGCCCCGCGGGCATCTGATCGAGCGAGAACAGCAGGCCGCCCGCCGCGGCCAGCGCAATAAAAATAATGTTCGCCAGCGCGAGAATGGCCTCCATGCGCAACGCCCCGGCCAAAGCCAGACCCGCCGCCGCGAACGCCCACGCGCCCAGCACGAACGCCGCGAGCGCGAGCGGGAGTCCGCCGAGGTCGGGCCGCCAACCCAGCAGCGCCGCCACCGCGCCCAACACCACGACCTGCACCCCAAGCACCGCGATCACGCTGATGACCTTGCCAACGAGCCAACCGGAGCGTCCGAGAGGATTCGTCGCCGTCAACCGCAGCACGCCATTACGCCGATCAAAGCCGGTCGCGATCGCCTGCGACGTGAAGGCCGACGCCACGATCGCGAGGGCCAGCACGCTCGGCGCGACCAACTCGATGCTCGAATGCGACGCGTTGCCGCCGAGGTCAAGCTTGGTGAGGCCCACCAGGGCCGCTATGGGAATCAGCAGCGACACCATGATCTGCTCGCCGTTGGAAAGCAGCACGCGCGTCTCGAACATCCCCTGGCTGAGGCAACGTCGGAGCGCGGGCGCGGCACCCGGCATGGGGCTGCTCGCGCGTCGGGTCGAAGTATCGGTGGCGCTCAACGTAGGGCCTTCCCGGTGAGGTTCAGATAGGCGTCTTCGAGCGACGGCGTACCCATCGTGAGTTCGCGGATCAGCACGCCGCGCTGGGCCGCTAGGCCCACGAGCGAACGCACCAGGGCGGGGGTGATCTGACCGTGCAGGGTGTATTCGCCGGTCGAGACCGTCTCGAGCAACGTCACCCCGGGAATGTTCTCCAGCATGTACTCGGGAATCGCGATGCCGCCCGTGCGGACCGTCAGCGATGTGGGCACCTCCTGGGCGCCCGCGACGAGCTCGCCGACCGAGCCCTGCGCGAGCACCTTGCCGTGATCAATGATGACCACGTGATCGGCGAGGCGCTCCGCCTCATCGAGCAGGTGGGTCGTCAGCACGAACGACGTGCCCGAGGCGCGCATGTCGCGCACGAGATCCCACACCACGTGCCGGGCCTGCGGGTCCATGCCCGCCGTCGGCTCGTCCAGAAAAACCAGTTCGGGCCTGCCCACGAGGGCGAGGGCCAGAGCCAACCGTTGCCGCTGGCCGCCAGAGAGGCGCCGCACGAGCGTCCGGGCAAAGGGCGAAATGCCCAGCATCTCGGCCAATATTTCGTGCCGCCACGGGTTCGCATAGAGGGACGCCGCGTGGGCCAGTAACTGCCCCGCCCGCGCCCCGCTCGTGAGCCCGCCGTCTTGCAGCATGACGCCCACGCGGGCGCGTTCCCCCGCCGTCGACCGCGAGGGGTCGAAGCCGAAGGTCTGCACCGTACCACTTTGCGGTGTCAGCAGCCCCACGCAGCAGTTGATGGTGGTCGACTTGCCCGCGCCGTTGGGTCCCAGCACCGCCGTGACCTCGCCCCTTTTGGCCGTCAGCGACAGGCCATCGAGGGCACGGGTAGCCCCGAAGGAGTGTGAAATGGAGTCGATCACGACCGCGTCGGAGGGGGCGGCGGGCGCCTGAGACGCGTCGGTGCTGCGGGAGGCGAGTTCGGGTCTGGGCACGAGCTCCATTCTAGGCAGGTCGGCCGTTCCGATTGGTCGCCCGCTCAGCGCCGCCGCGTAGCCACTCGCTCTGGGGTGAAGTGTTGCAGCGAAAGTAGGTACAATGTCCCGATGCACTGCCCGCGGCCGGCCCGGCCCGCGAGCGACACCCAACCCGGGGGAAAACAACATTGCGGCTATCGCTCGAAGTGGTGAAAAGGCACGTTGGCCAGGCTGCCTACACTCGCGCCCGCCAATACTTCACCGACAACCTGGTGCGCGCCCTCGACTACGACGCTGAAACCAACGTGGTCATCTCGACCGTCAGCAATCCGCAGGGCCGGATGTATCGCTCACGCGTGCGCCTCGCGAATTTCGGGCCCGAGTTTGGGGTGGTCGACTCGCGCTGCTCGTGCCCCGTGGGGCGCGCCTGCAAACACGTGGCCGCCACCCTCATGACGTTTCGGGCGAGCGGTCTGGACGCCAGGGTCAGTGCCGCTGGCAGCGCGGCCCGCGCCGCGTCCAGCCCCATACCGAGCCGGTTTCGGGCCAGCGAGGACCGGGGCGTCCTGGATGCCGCCGACGCGTCGCTGCCGCAGCTGGGTTTGCTCTTTCAGCCCTTCGTGTCGAGCGCGCTGAGCCTCGACCAGTGGCACAAACGAGCGAGCGACGCCCCCGTTTCGCTGCGGCTGCGGCCCACGGCGCAAACGGTTTCGGGCTCGTGGCCCCGCAACGGCATCAATTGGTCTGATCTCGACGCCGGCCTCTTGCGCCGCACGTGGCCCGAGGCGCAGATTCTCGCGCTGACGTGGTTTGCCAAGCAGTATCGCGACACGCAGTATGGCGTGCTCGACTGGGTGGACGTGACCGCCAAGCACACGCAGGACCTCTGGGAACAGCTCTGCGAGTTGCGCGATCTCGGCGTGACGCTGTGGGCCTACCCCGACGTGCGCAAGCCCGTGACCATGCACGACGCGCCCGCGCGGCTCGCGATGCACCTCAGCAAGGACGAGCGGCACATTACGCTGCGACCCCGTGTGAGCATGGGCGATTCGGTGTTCGATGGGCATAACACGGTGCTCATCGGCGCGCCCGCTCATGCCATGCTCGCGTGGGAGCACTCGGCCAAGGAGGGGTTCACGTATCACCTCGCCCGGGTGGTGCCGCCCGCCGACCCGAGCCTGCGCAAAATGGTGCACCGACGTAAGGCCGTGACGATGCCCGCGCGGCAGATTGAGGAGTTTCAGAGCCTGTTTCTGCCCGCCCTGCGCGAGAAAATCGACGTGGTCTCGACCGACCTGGACTTCGCGGTGGAAGACCCTCGTGACCCCATGCTGCAGCTCGACCTGTGGCATAACGGGCCCGCCGATCTGCGCGTGACGGGGCAGTGGATCTACTTCTACGACGTGAGCAAGGGGGTGCGTGAGGAGGTGCGGGTGCCGTTCGCGCACGACGCGCCGACGTGGTTCGCGCGCGACTCCGCTCGCGAGCGGGAGATTGCCGAGCGGGTGGACGCGCGATTGCTCGCCCGCAGTGACCTGTCCCCCCGTGACCTGTCCCCCCGTGGCCTGTATGACCTCATGCTCGCGAGCGACGCGCGCCTGCGCGGGCGAGAGGCCCTCGACTTCGCCGCGACGCACGGCCCCGCCCTCGCCGAGGGCGGCGACGTGCGGATCGTCGAACACAATGGCGACCGCGTGTACCGCGCGGCCACGAGCACCCCGCAGGTTTCGCTCACCACCAGCGAACTGGGCCAGCGCGACTGGTTCGACCTGCACGTGACGGTTTCGATCGACGGCGAGGAGGTGCCGCTCGCCGAGCTCATCACGGCGATGGCCCAGCAAGACGGCGTGATGGTGCTCGCCAGCGGCACCTATTTCGATACGAACGTGCCCGAACTGCAGAAGCTGCGCGACCTGATTCACGAGGCGCGCGAACTGAACGACTCCAAGGCCGACGAGTTGCGCGTGAGCCGCTACCAGGTGTCGCTGCTCGAAGACATCGCCGCGCTGAACCTCGTGCAGGAACAGAGCGAGGCGTGGCAGCAGCTCGTGCAGGGACTCACGGGCGGTGAGGTGGACGCAACCCTCGAGGTGCCGGGCGAGGTGCGGGCCACGCTGCGTCCGTACCAGGTGGACGGGTATCGCTGGCTCGCGTACCTGCAGTCGCAGGGGCTCGGGGGAGTGCTCGCCGACGATATGGGCCTCGGCAAAACCCTGCAGATTATTTCGATGGTGTCGCAGGCGCGGTCGGACGACCCGTACCTCGTGGTCTGCCCCACCTCCGTGATCGGTAACTGGGTGCACGAGGTGCGTAAGTTCGCGCCGCACCTGCGGGTTGCGTCGGTGGATGAGACGTCGCGGCGGCGCGCGGGGAGTCTCGCGCGCGACCACGACGAGAACGACATCATCGTGACGTCGTACACGATCTTTAGGCTCGATTTTGACGAGTTTGGTGACCTGCCGTGGGCGGGGGCGATCTTTGACGAGGCGCAGTTCTTGAAGAACTCGCGCACCAAGGTGTACGAGTGTGCCAAATTGCTGCGGGCGGGGTTCAAGGTGGCCGCGACCGGCACGCCGATGGAGAACCGGCTCGCCGAGTTGTGGTCGATCTTTTCGATCGTCGCGCCGGGGCTCTACCCCGCGAAGCGCCGCTTCGACGAGCTCGTGGCGCGACCCATTGAACGCGACGGCGACCAGGAGGTGCTCGACACGCTGCGGCGGCGGATTCGGCCGTTCATGCTGCGCCGCACGAAGGAGGAGGTCGTGCGCGACCTGCCGCCCAAGGTGGAGCAGGTGCTCGACCTCGACCTCGCGCCCGAACACCGGCACGTGTACGACATGCTGCTGAATCGCGAGCGGCAAAAGGTCTTGGGGTTGCTTGATGATCTGCCGCGCAATCAGATACAGGTGTTTCGCTCGCTCACGACCCTGCGCCAGGCGGCGCTCGACGTGGCGCTCGTGGACCCTTCGCACGAGGGAGTGCCCTCGACCAAGCTCGATTTTCTCGTGGAGACGCTGCAGGAGATCATCGCCGAAGAGCATCGAGTTATCGTGTTTAGCCAGTTCACGGGCTTCTTGGGGCGAGTGCGCGAGGTGCTGACCGCGGCGGGCATCGACTTTGCCTACCTGGATGGCTCGACCCGCAAGCGCGCCGATGTGATCGACGCGTTCAAGCAGGGCGAGGCTCCCGTGTTTCTCATTTCGTTGAAGGCCGGCGGGTTTGGTTTGAACCTCACCGAGGCCGATTACTGCATCGTGCTCGACCCGTGGTGGAACCCCGCGGCCGAGGAGCAGGCGGTCGACCGCGTGCACCGCATCGGGCAGACCAAGAGCGTGATGGTGTACCGACTGGTGGCGACCAACACGATCGAAGAGAAGGTGATGGCGCTCAAGGCGCAGAAGGCCGCGCTGTTTGACGCGGTGCTGGAGGGCGGGTTCGCGCAGGCCGCGTCGCTCACGGCCGACGAGATCCGCGGGCTGCTCGCCTAGGCCGGACGCTCCGGGGGGCGGGTTGGTTGGGTTAGGTAGTCTTGAGGTGCCGACGCGTGGTCAGCGGTGGCATGTTCCCCGCGCTCGGGGATGACCCGTTCGAGCTTTTAGGCTTGTGTCAGTCACGTCAACAGGTTCCCCGACCGCGGGGATTGCCGATGTATTTTCGACCCCATTGGCACGCATCGGTGAGTCTCACCTCGAACCAAGTCTGCCATAAAAATAAGTTCGAACTTTTAAGTTCTTGTCAAAAATTAAATGTTTACGTTTAGCTACTTGCTCGGCTAGGGTCGTCGTACGTGAGGAAATCTCACGGGCGACTCCATGGTGCGAAGGGGCAACATGAAGGCGCCGAGGCAAAGGCGGTTGTCATGGACTTTAGTGGGCGGTACCCAGGTTTTTCACCAAAGCTTGCGAGCGTCTGGGCAAAGTCCGACCGCGCCGACTCGAACAAATGGCTACCTCTTGTGCAGCACGCAGCGGATAGCGCTGCAGTGGCGTCTCTTGTCTTCGACAGGTGGGCGGGCGAGCGCATCCGCAATCTACTCCTGGCTTCAATGCAGTGCACTCCGGAGGAGGCTCGAGTGGCACTGAAGTTGTTGGCGGCCGCGCATGACCTCGGCAAGATCACCGCCGGTTTTGCGGTGATGGTGCCACACCTGGCGGACCGTATGACCGAGGCTGGCTTGAAGGTGCCGGAGCACATTGATACAGATTTACGACGGCAACTTCACCATAGTTTGGCTAGCCAATTGTTCGTCGAGGAGGCACTCAACGAGCGAGGCGTGCAACCAAGCGTGTCGGCAGCCGTAGCTTCAATTCTCGGGGCGCATCACGGCTACAGCCATGGTAGTGGAGGGACGCTCGACCCCTCGGTAAATGCCGGCCTTCAGCCACAATGGGATGAGGTACGTAGCGAATTCTTTGCGTGGTGTGAGGCGCTGGTGGGGGAGCGGTTTGAAGATTCCGCACTCACGCGTCTCGATACCAGCATGCCGAGCCTCATGGTCCTAACGGGGCTAGTCATCATGGTCGACTGGATTGCCAGCGACGAGTCATTGTTTCCCTACATGTCGACCGACGTCGATCCGCATGATTTCATACGCGATACGACTAGACGTGCCCGCGACGCCTGGCACCGATTGGGACTGCCAGGGCCGTGGCAGTCGATTGCGCCTGAGCGAGATTCCCGGCAAGCATACGAAACGACGTTTGGGTTTGCACCAAACGCCTTGCAGGCCCAAGTTTTTGACCTCGTGTCGCGGCGAGGCGCTGGGCTTTACGTGGTTGAAGCACCTATGGGCATGGGAAAGACCGAATGTGCCCTCACTGCGGCGCATGCCCTGGCTAACGAGATCGGTGCTAGCGGGGTAACTTTTGCCCTCCCCACGATGGCGACTACGAACGCGATGCTGTCCCGAATTATGGCGTGGCTCGAAGTCGTCACCAGCGAACCGACCACGCTCAGTCTGATCCATTCTAAGGCACTACTCAACGCATCGTTTGCAGGCCTTGCCGAGCAAACCTACAGCGAGCCGGCCTTCAGCGGTCTCGCACGAACTGTTGAGGAGTCGGAGGTCTACGACGATGACGTCGAGGCGAGGCCAAGCGCGATGACGCATGAATGGCTTCGTGGACGAAAAAAGCGAGTTCTGGCGAACGTCAACGTTTGTACCATCGATCAGATCTTGTTTGCGGGCCTGCGGTCGAAGCATGTCATGTTGCGGCATCTGGCTTTCTCGGGGCAAGTGGTGATAATCGACGAGGTTCATTGTGCGGACCCATACATGCTCGAATTCTTGAAGTCGGCGCTGGTGATCTTGGGTGCTTCGGAGACCCCAGTCATCCTGCTTAGTGCCACCCTGCCGGAGCCTGTGCGCCGCGACCTCGCACTCGCATATTCAACGGTCAAGGGGCCCGCGCGTGATTCGAGGGCAATTCGCGTGGCATTGGAGGCAGAGGCGCGCGAGCGAGGCGAACGACCCAAAAGGGCGGACCTCTCCAATGCTGTGCGGCAGATAGTTCGTGAACAGGAGCACCAATTCTCAGATGCGTTGGGTACCCAGTATCCACAGGTAAGTTTCGTATCGGCCACGGGCGCGGTCGAGGGTGCGTCTGTAAATGTCGACGAGCAGGGCCCTACTGTTGAACTGCAATTCATGGAAGACGATTTCGATACCATCGCCAAAGCTTTGGCCGATGATTTGCGTGATGGCGGCTGCGCGCTCGTTATCCGCAATACAGTGAGCGGCGCGCAAAATCTATACGACCATCTGCGTCAATGTGGGGCATACACTGTCACTCTGAATCACTCTCGATTCATGGCCTGCCACCGGTTGGAAAACGATGAAAACCTGGTGCGCACCTTCGGTAAAGATGCCGGTTTCGGCGCATTCATTCGCCCGCCGCACGCTGCGCGCCGCGTCGTAGTGGCCACCCAAGTAGCTGAGCAGTCACTTGACGTCGACTTTGATGTGCTGTATTCAGACATAGCGCCCATGGACGCACTACTGCAGCGCATCGGTCGACTTCATCGTCACGGTCCCCGCCCACGTACTCAACGTCCAAAGTCGTTGCAAGTGCCTCGCTGCACCGTGCTGGTACGGAAACTATCCAATCAGGGGATGCCACGCTTTGATCCAGGGTCCGAAAAGGTGTATTCGCAGTATCAACTGCGGCGCACCTTTCTTGCCCTAGACGCTTCGGACCGCCGCATCAACCTCCCGGGCGACATCGCCGACTTGATCGCGGCCGCTTACGATCCCGAGGACTCGTCAGAACTCAGCGAAAGTCGTGCGCGTTACGACGGGCGCAGACTCGCATCGAAGCGAGAGGCTGACGAATACACACTGAGTTACTTCGGTGACGGCAGCCAAACCAACCTCAAGGGTCTCCTGAAAAAAAATACTGGGACTGATCCGGACGCGCCAGGGTCCGCCTTGGGCGGAAGGGTGCGTCAGAGCCAGGATTCTATTGAGGTGATTCTGTGCCTCCTGGATCCCGAAGGCACCGCCATCTTGGATCCTGGCAGCCCATGGTCCTCGGCCCCAAATTGGAGCGATGAACTGTCTGACTCGCAGGCTCGACGAATCGCTTCGTGGAGCATTCGCCTGCATCACGCGTTGTGTACCGAAAATGTCATCGATGAGGTGATCGACGTTCTCGAAAAAGGTGCCACACGCGCGTGCTCAGTCTGGCGTCGGCACCAGCTGCTTCAGGGAGAACTCTTTCTGACCATGAAGCAAGTCGAGCACCACAGCGCGACTTTTGAATCCACCATCACAACTCCCATCCTGGGAACTGCAGTGTTGCGGTATTCCCGAGAGAAAGGACTCTCCTGTGAACTTACGAGTAAAAACAAGGAGGTTGCCGCGTGAATGACTCATTCAATCTGATGCATGAGCCGTGGATAACAGTCACATGGCTGGACGGCACGACTGGCGAAGTCTCTATCGGTGACGCGTTGCAGCGGAGTGAAGAAATCCGTGCCATTACGGAGGAACTACCCACTCAAAGTTTTGCGGAACTCAGGCTCTTGCTGGCCATCGTGCACTACGCAGTTCGCGGACCTCAAGGTCGGGAGCACTGGCTGGATCTGTGGACCCATGGCTTCCATTCGGCGGAATTCGATGAAGACCTTAAGGGATTGGCAGCGTACACCGACTTGCTGGACCTCGAGAGACCGTTTATGCAGGTAGCCAACCTGCACTCCACAAATGGCGAGATCGCAACTTTAGAGCGGCTGATCGCTGACGTTCCCAACGGATTCCAGTTTCAATTCACCCGGTCAGGCGAATCACTGGCCTCGCTGAGTTACGCGGAGGCCGCCCGGTGGCTGGTGCATTGTCACGCCTTTGACCCTTCGGGCATCAAGTCGGCGGCGGTCGGCGACCCCCTAGCTAAAGGAGGTAAAGGCTATCCGATCGGGCAGGCCTGGTCTGGCTATCTCGGCGGAGTCTTCGTCAATGGGCGCAACCTGCGCGAGACGCTGATCTTGAATCTTGTGCCACTAACGGGAAACGAGTCCAAAAACCTCCAACTTCAGCCTATGCAGGACGAGGACTTTGACGAACACGCGCTGGGATTCAGCCGGGAGGGGGTTTCGAGTCTGAGAGATGACTTTTCACTTGCAGAACCCGACCAGGCACCCTCGCGTGAATGTCGCGGCGGTGCGGTCGCACTTTATACCTGGCTCTCGCGAAGGGTGCGACTCGTCGCGAGCGACGGCCGCATTACCGGCGTGATTCTGAGCCAAGGCGACAAACGGACGCCCCAGAACGGCCACACGGCCGAACCAATGTCAGGGTGGCGGTACTCCGAGCCTCAATCTAAACGCTATCAGGCCGACGTCTATATGCCACTCGAGCACAACTTGGGGGAAGCGTTTTGGCGAAGCATCACTTCGATTCTTCCGTCTCAACAGCACGTGCTGGTTGAGAAAAAGAATGTACAAGCGCGTCTCGCTCCCGCTGTGCTGCGGTGGATGGGTGAAGTCTCGCCAGAGATTGGACGTCACCGCCAACTGAATGTGACCGCAGTGGGAATGGAATATGGGCCCCAGAGCGCAACAGTAGCCGAAATCAAGTTCGACGAGGTTGACCTGCGGCTCTCGATGCTGGAAAGCGGGAGCGTGATCTTTGGAGACATGTTGCGAGTGGCGGTGCAGGACACCCGCGACCTCGCATTTGCGTATGCGAGATTCGAGCAAAATCTGCTGCTCGCCGCTGTCGCCAAAACAGACAGTCTCATGGAAGGTGTACGCACCAACGCCTTGTTTGAGGCGATGCGGGCGTTCGACGCGCCAATGCGACGTTGGTTAGCTGACCTTGACCCACAAGGTAATGCAGAGCAGCAAGCGGTGCACGCCAAAGAAGCACTTAAAAAGTGGCGTGGTGAAGCGAAAGTCGTTATGACGACGCTTCGTGATGACCGTATATATCGGGCCACTGCGACAGAGATTAGCGGCCGAAAGGTCTCCGATACCGAATACGTCAACTGCGCCATCGCTCAGCGGTATTTGGACTTTTCAGTCAAAAAGATAACCGAGCCCGAGATGGCTCCGAATCATCCCAAGAAAGGAGCAATGGCATGAACGGATCAAGTTATGCCTCGGCGCAACAAGCGGCCAATCATGTGGTGCACCGCATCAAGACTCTATCGCCGGGTGCGTCCGGTGAATTGTCTTCCACGGCACGAAGCGAGCTGGCTAAACTGCGGCGCGCGCTAGGCAAGCCACTAAGTTCATCGTTTGACTCGCTGTCTGTGACTCTCGCCAATTTTCCACAAGAATCTGTCGCGGGTGACGAACCTACCGTGGCTGAGTATGCGGTCCACTTGGCCCTCACGTGTTACGGAGCGCATCAGCAGTCGCGCAATAGTTCGATGCATGTCGATGGCCTTAACTTCGGCACCGCCGTGCGGATCCTCGCCGACCGAGACCGGGGTGGAGATAGTTCAAAGACTGCATATGAGACCTCAGCATGGAAGGCATTCGAGCGCATCACTCGCACCCGAACGCCGGAGATTATGGGCGTACACCTGCGTGGGCTCATTCAGCGACTCCGCGCTGCCGAAGTTGCGTTCGACTACGGACAACTCACCAAGGACCTCTATTCGATGCAGTTCGAAGACGGTGCCAAAGTCGTCGCACTGCGTTGGACGCGCGACTTCAATCGAACGCCATCGGCCGAGTCCACCACCGCTGACGGAACGTCAGAATCCAACTAATTAAGGAGAGCATCATGACCCTTTACATCGACATCCACGCCCTGCAATCGGTGCCCCCAAGCAACATCAATCGCGACGACACCGGCGCCCCAAAGTCCGCAATCTTTGGCGGAAAGTTGCGTCACCGAGTGTCCAGCCAGTCCTGGAAGAAAGCGACACGAGATCACTTCAAAACCCACCTTGACGCCTCGCGTGTAGGTCACCGCACCCTCCACGTCGTAGAGGCGGTCGCGCACGCCATTCAGGCCAAAAATCCAGATCTCAGCGATAGTGCGGAGCGACTGGCCGAGTCTGCCTTCGCGGCCATGGGGGTGAAGGTGGACAAGAAGAAGCCCAAAGGTGGCGAGAGCGATCAGACTATGGCTAAGTCCGGGGCTCTGTTCTTTCTCTCTGCTCTGCAAATAGAGAAACTCGCCGATGCAGCGATCGCGGCCGCCGGAGCGTCCGACGTGACCGCAGAACTGAAGGCGCGAAAAATCAAGAGTGTCATGAATCTGGGTCATTCCTTTGACATCGCACTCTTTGGACGCATGGTCGCCGACTCGCCAGATATCAACGTCGACGCAGCTTGCCAGGTGGCGCATGCGCTGAGTGTGCATGAGGTGCAGGCCGAGGGTGACTATTACACCGCAGTAGACGACCGCGAAAAAGAAAACAATGCGGGCGCTGACATGATCGGTGTCGTGGAGTACGCGTCGAGCACACTGTATCGCTACGCGACAATTAACGTCGACGCACTGAAAGCAAACCTGGGTGATGAGACGGCTGTGTCTGAGTGTATCGATGCGTTCATCGCGGCATTCACTCAAAGCATGCCCACGGGAAAGCAAAATACGTTCGGCAATCGTACTCTCCCCGCAGCGGTGCTGGTTTCTCTGCGTGACGATCAGCCCATCAACTACGTCAACGCATTCGAGGACGCCGTGGTCAGCCGCGGCCATGGCTATATGAAGCCAGCGCTTGCGGCACTCGTCAAGGAGGCCAACGGCATCACCCAACTTTATGGGGTGCCCGCAGTCAAGAATTTCGTTGCACGGACTGTCGACGTCGGCGAGGACTTCACGGCGTTGGGTGAAGTTGTCACCTTGAAAGACCTGGGTTCGACGGTCGCCGCAGCGGTTGTGAACGGAAACTAGTTCATGAAAACGCTCATACTGCTGCTAGCGGGACCCATGCAGTCATGGGGTTCCCGCAGTCGATTTACGCGACGGGAGACAGAGGAGATGCCTACGAAGTCGGGCATTATCGGACTACTCGCTGCCGCCAAGGGCATGCGTCGAAGTGACCCCATCGAGGAACTCACGGGCATTCGTCTCGCGGTGAGGGAAGAGCAGAGAGGCCGTTTAGAGAGGGACTTTCAAACCGCAATCAATCGCGACGGAAAGTCGATGCCTTTGACCGACCGCTTTTACCTTGCCGATGCGCGGTTCACCGCTTATGTCGAAAGCGAGAACGACGAACTGATTGAAGGCCTCTCTGAGGCGCTCATACGACCGACGTTCCCGTTGTATCTTGGCCGCCGCGCATTCGCACCGTCCGCTCCCGTGCTTTTACGGGCACAGCAAGGTGGCGCAATGGAGGCGGCGCGCAGCGAGCCGTGGCGGGCCAGCACTTGGCATAAGAACCTTTGGCGTTACCGCGCTCGGCCACACGTTGAACTGCGCGTTCAGGCAGATGCTGATGTCCTCGGCATTCATGGCCCAACGCGGGTGCTTGATGACTTTCCGTTGTCATTCAACATGGAGCACCGGCGGTATCGGGCGCGTGCCGTGGCTGAAGAGTACGTGGAGGTCACTAATGACGCCCTCGTGCAGCCGCAGGTATCTGATTCTCACGAGTCCACCGCGGGCGGGCCAAACGGCGGTCACGATCCCATGTCATCGCTTTAGAAGGAGGTCGCAATGTATTTATCACGCATTGAACTCAATCCGGCGCGTCGTGAGTCGAGGCGATTTCTTTCGTCATCGCAGGTGATTCACGCCGCCGTCATGGCCTCGTTCACGAACTCGGAACACGATTACGCGGGTGAGGGACGTATTCTTTGGCGACTCGACACGCGTAGAGGGGCATCGACCCCGCTGCTGTATGTCGTTAGCCCGCACGCGCCCGACTTCACGCATATCTGTGAGCAGGTTGGTTGGCCGACCAAGCGCGAATGGCTGACCAAGTCTTATGCCCCGCTGTTAGACAATCTTGAGCCCGGTCAACCTTGGGCCTTTCGCACCACGGTTAACCCAGTGCGCCAGGTTATCGAAGACAGATCTCAAAAGGGTGGACGCCCGGAACACAAGGCCCGGGTTCCCTTGCTCACTGTGCATCATCAGCAGGAATGGTTGATTCATCTGCTCAGTAAGAATGGAATGAGTGTGTTGAATTCACCGGACTTTCCAGACATGCCGATTATCAAGCACATGGGTGCTGAGCGGCAGTCATTCACGCGAAACACAGACGCGAAGGGGCAAAAGGTGACGATTGTGAAGGCTTCCTTTGAGGGAGTAGTTCGTATCGATCAACCGGAGTTGGCGCGTCGCACCCTCGTCGGAGGAATTGGCCGTGAACGGGCCTACGGATGTGGGCTCGTGACACTTGCTCAGATCAACTCGGACTCCGCATGACAATTCCTGGGGCTCGCCCGCCCGCACCTCGTGATTTGGTGCGGGCGGGTGATCGCTTGAGCTTTGTGTATGTGGAGCGCAGCCGTATTTCGCGTGACTCCAACGCTCTGACGGTCACCGACGAACGCGGCACCATTCATGTCCCTGTTGCCAATCTCGGTGCGATCTTGCTGGGTCCAGGCACCACGGTCACCCACCAGGCCATGACGATCATCGCCGAGAGCGGTGCCACGGCAATTTGGGTTGGGGAGGAGGGCGTGCGTTACTACGCTCACGGCAGTTCACTTGCTCGATCCACGCGCCTTTTGGAGTGCCAGGCGGCTCGTGTCTCGAATCAGCGAGATCGCCTCGCGGTGGCGAGGGCAATGTATGAAATGCGATTTCCCGGTGAAGAAACCTCGACTCTTTCCATGCAGCAGTTGCGCGGAAAGGAGGGAGCGCGCGTCCGGAGAATTTACCGTGAGCAGGCCCGGCTCACTGGAGTCGAGTGGTCGGGCAGAGATTACGACGCAGAGGCATTCGACAGTGGTTCACCCGTAAATCAGGCACTCTCGGCCGCCAACTCTGCTCTTTATGGTGTCGTGCACGCGGCGATTGTCGCGTTGGGGTGCGCTCCAGGCTTGGGATTTGTGCACACGGGGCATTACCGTTCTTTCGTATATGACATTGCGGATCTCTATAAGGCCGAGGTGACTATCCCGCTGGCGTTTCGCTTGGCGGCAGAGACGGATGCCGCTGCACCCATTGGTCGCCGCGCACGAATCGGCGTAAGAGATCAGATACACAAGGGCGGACTCATTGGGCGATGTGTAGCCGACATTAAACAATTACTGGTTGGTGATGTCGAGGTTGACGAGTCATATAATGCGGACGTGTTGTACCTCTGGGACGGCGCTGATCGGTTGGCGGCCGGCGGCACGAACTACGCGAACGGAGAGGCTGACTGGTGATAGTGCTTGTACTCACCAAAGCACCAGACGGATTGCGCGGGCACGCGACGAGGTGGTTGACCGAAATCGCCGCGGGAGTTTACGTGGGCCGCGTGCCCAAGCGCGTTCGAGAGAATCTCTGGTCCACGGTGCTAGAGATGCTAGGACGAGGCCGCGCCATGATGGTCTACTCAAGTCGCAGCGAACAAGGTTACGACTTCATCGTGGCTGGACACGACTGGACCCCCGTCGATCTTGACGGGTTGACGCTGATGTTACGGCCGGGACCGTCGGCCGCGCCGCTGCGTAGGCCAAGCCACTCGGTCTCGAACGCTCGGAGGTATCGACAGGCGCGCAAGTTCTCAGGTTGATGTGGCTGGCGGGCCAAGTTAAGCTAAAATGAATGGCAATGAAGTTATTTTGCCTGGTCAGCAAGTGTTTGTTCCCCGCCCTCGGGGATGACCCCCCGTTCAAAATGTTGTCAATATTCGCGACACCGTTTGTTCCCCGCCCTCGGGGATGACCCGTGGCGGAACGGCTTGGCAGACACCGCACGAGGGTTTGTTCCCCGCCCTCGGGGATGACCCCGCCGATTTTGAGACCGGTGTCGCACCGCACACGTTTGTTCCCCGCCCTCGGGGATGACCCGGCAATGATCGATTCAACGAAGTCTGGGACCGCGTTTGTTCCCCGCCCTCGGGGATGACCCCACCACCTTGGAAGTAGTGGAAACCATGCACAAGTTTGTTCCCCGCCCTCGGGGATGACCCCACCTGATTGACCTTCGCCGCCGACCCGTCAACGTTTGTTCCCCGCCCTCGGGGATGACCCCGCGCCTTTGATCGCGCAAAGGAGAAACACGGCGTTTGTTCCCCGCCCTCGGGGATGACCCTTGTCGAGGAACAGGGAGATTTGCCGCTCCATCGTTTGTTCCCCGCCCTCGGGGATGACCCCATACGCAGAGTGTTGCCCTCGCAGGTCCACTCGTTTGTTCCCCGCCCTCGGGGATGACCCGGCTGGTTCGAACGATCCGATCATCCCCATCGAGTTTGTTCCCCGCCCTCGGGGATGACCCCTGCACAACCTGATCGAAGAACTCGAAATCACAGTTTGTTCCCCGCCCTCGGGGATGACCCGGCGACACAAACCGATGCCGGCAGGTGCTAGAGGTTTGTTCCCCGCCCTCGGGGATGACCCCTATGCAACCGTAGCCACACACCCTAATTATTAGTTTGTTCCCCGCCCTCGGGGATGACCCTCAGCGTGGCAATTCAGATAAGCGTGATATGTTGTTTGTTCCCCGCCCTCGGGGATGACCCTGAAGCCGGCCGCCCCAACGACACTAACGCTTCGTTTGTTCCCCGCCCTCGGGGATGACCCGCACTCGTCGCACCAGCCACGCGCCTCACCGTCGTTTGTTCCCCGCCCTCGGGGATGACCCTCACGAGATTCACAGTTCAGCCGCACAGTTTTACGTTTGTTCCCCGCCCTCGGGGATGACCCCAGGTCATCGAGCGCCGTAATGGAGTCTGGCCGGTTTGTTCCCCGCCCTCGGGGATGACCCCCAAATATTAATCATTTGGTTACCAGCCTTCGAGTTTGTTCCCCGCCCTCGGGGATGACCCTATTCGTTGTTGGATACTCTGCACCCGGGCTAAGTTTGTTCCCCGCCCTCGGGGATGACCCCTGCAGCGGGAGGTCGCTCGGCTAGGCGATGAGGTTTGTTCCCCGCCCTCGGGGATGACCCTTACGGCTTCGAGGTCAGGCGTGCTCACTTCTCGTTTGTTCCCCGCCCTCGGGGATGACCCTTCCGGCGTCAAATGGGTCAGCCTCGGCATGGAGTTTGTTCCCCGCCCTCGGGGATGACCCCAAGGGATTGCGGCGTAACATTACCGTAATCTTGTTTGTTCCCCGCCCTCGGGGATGACCCGGTTTCGCCTACTGCGTATAGCGCGCAAACCAAGCTTGTTCCCCGCCCTCGGGGATGACCCGGCCACAGAATGACACACACGCACGAGACCATCGTTTGTTCCCCGCCCTCGGGGATGACCCCGTGCTGAGTAAGGTGCGAAATATGGGCACCTCGTTTGTTCCCCGCCCTCGGGGATGACCCGACCCGTTGCCATTTCCACACCAGCGGACAATGGTTTGTTCCCCGCCCTCGGGGATGACCCGCTGTCCGCAAAGACGTACCCCGCAACGTCGTGGTTTGTTCCCCGCCCTCGGGGATGACCCCGCCGCCGCTAACGGCCTCACCAGCAAACTCGAAGTTTGTTCCCCGCCCTCGGGGATGACCCCACAATTTCTGTGTGATGTTCTGTGACTCACGGGTTTGTTCCCCGCCCTCGGGGATGACCCGAGGGTAATCGGCCATAACAAAATTATAACGGTGTTTGTTCCCCGCCCTCGGGGATGACCCTGGGGAAGTTGCACGGGGCAACCGTCGCCTACGGTTTGTTCCCCGCCCTCGGGGATGACCCGTCTTCTTTCGCGGCTTGTAGGTGTTGTTCGGTGTTTGTTCCCCGCCCTCGGGGATGACCCCTGACGCACCAGGTCATCATCGCCCGCGCCGATGTTTGTTCCCCGCCCTCGGGGATGACCCCTTCGGTGAGCAACCCGTAGTTGACGTTGCCGAGTTTGTTCCCCGCCCTCGGGGATGACCCCGGCTTGCACGTTTTGCCCGATTTCAATTCCGGGTTTGTTCCCCGCCCTCGGGGATGACCCGCACGCCACCTGGCCCGGTCACGACAAGATCGCGTTTGTTCCCCGCCCTCGGGGATGACCCGCCACCGCCACACTCTATCGACGTGACGATCCCGTTTGTTCCCCGCCCTCGGGGATGACCCCGCGAAGCCGGAACGCTTTGCGGCGAGTACCTTGTTTGTTCCCCGCCCTCGGGGATGACCCTCGGGAATATTAAGGCCCTGGCCTCAAATATCTGTTTGTTCCCCGCCCTCGGGGATGACCCCGTAATCGTGCCACCATGAGATTAACCCGGGTGGTTTGTTCCCCGCCCTCGGGGATGACCCGTCGGAGCGTGCTTGATACAGGGCGGCTCGGGAGTTTGTTCCCCGCCCTCGGGGATGACCCCACACGCAAAATCTACGCACAAACAGAGTGGACGTTTGTTCCCCGCCCTCGGGGATGACCCGACACACCATGACTGACTGGGCCTTCACATGGGGTTTGTTCCCCGCCCTCGGGGATGACCCCGGCGGGACGGACATACCAACGAGGTACTTAGCGTTTGTTCCCCGCCCTCGGGGATGACCCCTCCCTCGTGGCCTCGGGTGGCTGGTGCGCCCCGTTTGTTCCCCGCCCTCGGGGATGACCCCTCGATGCCGTACAGGCGGCCACGGACGACCACGTTTGTTCCCCGCCCTCGGGGATGACCCGTGAGGCTTGCGCTGGCCTGCATGGCCCCATGAGTTTGTTCCCCGCCCTCGGGGATGACCCCACCACGTTAAGGGTCTCGTCTCCGCCCGTGGCGTTTGTTCCCCGCCCTCGGGGATGACCCCTCCCCTGGGAGAGGGCGCTGCCCTCGCTGGACGTTTGTTCCCCGCCCTCGGGGATGACCCCCCTCCCTACGGGTCACCGGATACCGAGAGGCGGTTTGTTCCCCGCCCTCGGGGATGACCCTCGCCCTGGCCGTTGAAGATGGCGCGCGAATGCGTTTGTTCCCCGCCCTCGGGGATGACCCGAGACCGCTAACCGGACGACCGGTGCCCGAGTCGTTTGTTCCCCGCCCTCGGGGATGACCCGTGGACTCTGCAACGGACTATCTGCCATACTGAGGTTTGTTCCCCGCCCTCGGGGATGACCCTGCGACGCTACGCGCAGCACTTCGCAGGCACAGGTTTGTTCCCCGCCCTCGGGGATGACCCCCGGTACTTTTCGCCTGGCGTAGCAGACACGAAGTTTGTTCCCCGCCCTCGGGGATGACCCCCGTTTGACCCGACTGTTAGCGGCAACTTTAAACTGACCGGGGGCGGAAAATCTGACTGACCGTTCACGGCAGTGGTTTTGACCAGTGGCGGCAAGCATTTTTGAACATCGGGTGGCCATCATGGATGGTCTTGCGTGCTGGGGATGCCCTTGTCCATTCCCTCGTTCGTTACGGGGAGAGCCCCTTCCTTCCGCGGTGAAATGGCGATGCCAATCGTTTTTTCACCCGTCGAAGGGAAGGAAGGGGCTTGTTGTGAAGTCTCCAGGAGAGTTCATGGAAATTTTAGCTGCTTACGATTTAACCCGGTCGTACCGGGACGCCGCGAAAATCTGCGGTGTATCACACAACACGGTGCGCTCTTACGTGAAGGCCCGTCAGGAAGGCGCGCAGTCGCCCCTGGCGCGTCGCCGTGGCCGGATTACCGATCCGTTCCTGCCTCTGATAACCGACTGGGTGGAGCAGTCCCGTGGGAAGATCCGCGGCGACGTCGTGCATGAGAAGCTCCTCGCCTTGGGGTACACCGGGTGTGAACGGACCACACGGTATGTTCTGGCGGAACTGAAGGCCACCTATCGGGCCCGCAATGTCCGCGTGCACCGCCCGTGGACCGCGGAGCCAGGCCTGTGGCTTCAGTATGACTACGGTGACGGGCCCGTCGTAGACGGCAAGAAGACGGTACTGTTCGTCGCCTGGCTGGCGTTCTCACGGTTTCGTATCGTGCTCCCGTTGCGGGACAAGACCCTGCCGAGCGTGTTCGCTGCCTGGACCGGTCGTTTCGCCTGATCGGCGGGGTTCCCACTTACATTTTGACCGATAACGAAAAGACCGTCACGGTCGAACACGTTGCCGGCATCCCAGTGCGAAACCCTCAGATTGTCGCGTTCGCGAGGTACTACTCAACCTCACTGCAGACCTGCCTACCGGCTGACCCCGCGTCCAAGGGCGGGGTAGAGAACGCGGTCAAAATCGCCAAAGCCGACTTAGTCCCGCAGGATACGAACCTTGCGCCCGTTTATGGGTCTTTCACCGAGTTGGAAGCGGCCTGCCAGGTGTTTATGGACGAAGTGAACTCACGGGTGCACCGGGCTACGCTGGAAATCCCCCGCGACATGCTCCGCGTGCTTGAACGACCCCGACTGCATGCGGTTCCCGCAACCCCCGTCACGGCAAGTTTCGGCCACACCCGGCAGGTCCCACCGAACACACCCATGGTCACCTTCGAAAAGTGTCGTTACTCCGTGCCGCACACCCTCATGGGGGCCATGGTTTGGGTCCGCGCCACCGACACCGAGGTCGTCATCGTCCACGTCGATGACGCGGGCCCGGTCGAGGTTGCCCGCCACCACCGCACCCGCCCCGGCACGCCCGCGATCATCGAGAGCCACTTCCCACCAGCCCCTGCTGGTGCCCTGGAACGAGTGATCCGACCGACCAACCAGGCGGAGACAGAATTCCTAGCCCTCGGGGCCGGCGCAGCGCTCTGGCTGAAGGAAGCCGCTGCCGCCGGGACACAAAAGATCCGACACAAAATGGAACGCGCCGTCACCCTCGCCAAGGTCTTAGGCACCACCGAAGTCGACAAGGGCTTAGGCGCAGCGGCCGTGCATCAACGCTTCACCCACGCTGACCTGCTCTCCATCGTCACCACCGGCAGGCCAGGCCAGGCCACCGACGCCACCCACACCGTCACCGACCAGGACCAATGGCTAAGCCAAGGCACCAGCAGTTGGGCCACCTTCGGCACCACACCCGTAACACCCACCCGTAATGAAAACAGTGAAGGAACCCTCGATGAACGCTAACACCCTGAGCCCGCCACGGCCTGACGCGGCAGTGGAAAACGTGATCGCCCTGATGCGCACCACGAGGATGCCGCACGCCCGTGCTGTCGTCACCGAGGTTCTGGCCACCGCGAAAGCCCAACGTTGGGACCCTACCGAAGTTGTTCGTGTCCTGCTCGAAGCCGAAGCGACCGGCCGCAACCAGTCGATGCTAGCCACTCGACGCAAACGCGCCGGATTCCCCACGGGGAAAACCTTCGACGTCTGGACGAAGCACTGTCCACCCTTCCACCAGCAACCACGTCATTCCTACGGACCCTGGAGTGGGTGCGGCGGCGGGAGAACCTGATCGCCTGCGGGCCCTCCGGCACCGGTAAGACCCTGCTCCTAGAAGCCCTAGGCCAACAAGCCATCGATCAGGGCATGTCGGTGTCCTGGCTGAGCATGGAAGACCTCGGTGCCCTCGTACGCCGACACCGAATCGACGACAGTGTCAACAAAGCCATTACCCGCGCTACCAACGTAGATCTCATCTGCATCGATGACATAGGCCTGTTACCCGTCTCCACCGACGCAGCCGAGGGCTTCTACCGCGTCGTAGAAGCCTCCTACGAGAAGCGATCATTAGCAATCAGCTCAAACATTCACCCCTCAGGATTCGATGAACTCATGCCCAAAACAATTGCCACCGCAACCGTAGACCGACTCCTGCACCACGCACACCTCTGCCAAACCAGCGGCGAATCCATCAGGCTCATGCAAGCCCAAAGCGGGAAAGGAACCCGACCCATGAACTAACCAACAACCCGGTCAGACGCCCCACACACCCAGCACACCCAAGCGCCTGACCCTGTCCAAAAATACTTGCCGCCAACGGTCAATTCCAAACCGCCGTTGACACAGACCCAGGTGCCCGGACGCGCGGGTGGCGGGGTTGCCCGGCCCGGGCCACGGGCCAGCGGGGGAGTCGGTGCCAGCGAGGCACCCGCGCGTCCACGGTAACGCCCCGCCCTCAATTGCCTGGCCCGCCCCGAAATTCGATCTGAAGTGACCAGATTTTGTTTCAGCGTGACACGGGGCCGCCCGAGCGGAGCCCCGTGCGTTCGTGCTGTTCAGGCAGCCGCGCCCACAGGCGTGCTTAGTGTCACGGGCAACAAGCTCACTGTAAGGTATGATCTTTGCCCATATCCGTCACTCTGAGTGACATTGGGACGCTTTGGGCGCCCGCACGACTTAGTTTAAATTGTTAGTATCGCAGTCGCACATTCTAAGGAGGTACGGTGCGATTTTCCCTTCGAGCCCTAACTGTGGCTCTTCTCGCCGTCGTGGGCCTAGCCCCCAGCGCCCACGCACTCACCTCAGCAGGTGAGACTGAAACCATCACAGCCGACGTACTGAAATCAGGCAGTACCGCGCTCCCATCGCGCGGCACGGGCATGGCCCGCCAGGCCCTGGGCGTCACTCTCGACGCCAACGCGGTGCTGGAGTTCCGCGTTGCCAGCGGCAACGCTCCCGTCGCGGTCAACCTACTGAGCGACAGCTCGACCACCGACGCGCAAGTGACCGCCCCCGAGAACGGCGCGTGGTCCTCCGTCACCGCGAAGGCCGCGAGCGTCGCCTTCATTCGCCTACAGGACGAAACGACCTGGCCCACCGCTCCCACGGTGGAGTTCCGCGTGGCCTCGGGCACGTCCTACGACACGCCCGTCTTCACCCACGGTGAGAACGGCACCGATTTCTACGCGGAGTGGGAGCAGGGCGGTTCGCCGTTCGCTGTCATTGAAGACGATGCGGCCTCGCTGCTCGTCCCCGCCGTCGACAAGCCCAGCGTGAAGGCCATGACAGACGGCACCGGCCACCGCGGCCTGACCTCGCTCGACCAGCTCATCGAGGGCTACCGCGCGGTCGTGACGAGCTACGACACGTGGTTGGGAGTCGATGATAGTCATGCCAACCCGATCCACCACGACCGCGAGATGCGCTTCTTCGTGCGTCCCGACCGCCACGGCTCCGGCGCCGCCTACTACTCGGCCAACGACTACGTGGCCATGAACAGCGGGAGCCTCGGCGATTACCTCGGGAACAACAGCGGCTGGTTGCTGCTGCACGAGTTTGGCCACGGCTACGACGCGCCCATGACCATGCCCGCGGGCGCCGACGACCTGGCCCTCGGTGAGGTCTGGAACAACGTCTACGCGCACTCGATGCAGGGCAACGTCAACAATGCCTCGGAGTGGATCTACCCCGGCATGAACAAAGAGGTGCAGCACGATCCCATGGACGAGCGGTACCTCGCCAACGGCACCGCCAACATTGTGGGTGCCGGGCTGCGCGACAAGCTCGACTTCGTGCTGCGCATCCGCGACGCCGCCGGCGGCGTGAACGCGCTCGCCCCCTTCAACCAGCGCGTGCGCGAGCTGCAGGCCGAGCTCGGCGCGCAGTTTAACGACACGCGCCGCGGCGACCTGATCGCCACCGAAATGGGTCTCGCGAACGGCTTCAACGTCACCGCCCTGTACGAGAAGTCGGCACTGCGCCTCTCGGACCCCGTGCGTCAGCGCCTCATGGACTACCAGCCCACCACCCTCGTGCTGCCCATCCGCTACCTGTTCCCCGAGGTGGCCGATGCAGACGCGGTGAAGCAACAACTCGGCAAGGATTCGCGCGGCGCGCTCGTTACCACCGCCGAACTGCGCACCCTCAACTACAGCACGAGCACAACGATCACGGCGCAGTCCGCCGCTGTGAGCGGTCTCGAAGGCCAGACCGTGCGCCTGTTCGACGGCGTCACCGAGGTGGCCTCGGCCCCGTTCCGCGCCGGCGTCGCCACGTTCGACAGCGTTCCCGTGGGCACGTACACCGTGCGCTACCCGGCCGACACGGTGACCGGCTTCGAGCCCGCGACGGGTGCCGTCGCGGTGACGCTGGGCGACCAAGGTTCGCAGGTTTCGTACGAGGACGCCCCGGCCACCATAGGCGCGGGTTCGGCCCGCCTCGAATTCGTGGGTCTCGGCAACGATGGGTTCCTCTCCGTGAACTACGACCGCGCTGCCGCTGCGGTCACGATCCGCGACCTGAACCGCAGCCCGCACGTGCTGTTCACCGACGAGTACGCGAACCTCAAGGTCATCGCGCCGAACGGCAGCGAACTGCTGAGCCGCTCATACATCGGCAACCAGGCCGGCAGCAACGAGCCCCTGACTCAACTGGCCGCGCCCGTCGGCACGCGCATCGTCGCCATGCACCGCGAACCGGATCGCCTGCGCGTTGTTGAGTCGTCGACGGAACGTCGCCTGACCGCTCTGCAGTACACGGCCACCCAGCAGGAGTGGGTCGTCACGGCCCACGGTCTCGTGAAGGCAGAAATTGCGGACGCCGCGGGGCCCGTTGGCGCGGACGCCACCTTTGCCGCCGAGGCGGCCCTTCGCGATGAAATCGCCCGCAACGCTCAGGCGCTGCTCGATGCGGTCGCGGCGAACCCGGAGGGTCTGTTCGCGCAGCGCGCGGGTCGTCTGCTCGCGTCGATCGATAGCCTGTCGCAGGCGTCGGCCGCCGAGCTGCGCGAGCAGTTCGGTGCTCAGTTGGAGGCGCTGGTCCCGGTCGAGCCCGCAGTGGAGCCGACGGTGGAACCCACGGTCGAGCCGACGGTGGAGCCGACGTTGGAGCCCACGGTCGAACCCACGGTCGAACCCACGGTGGAACCTACGGTCGAACCCACGGTCGAACCCACGGTTGAACCCACGGTTGAACCCACGGTCGAACCCACGGTTGAACCCACGGTCGAACCCACGGTCGAATCCACCGTCCAGCCGACGGTGGCCCCCACGCCAACGCCGACGGTCAAGCCCGCGCCGCAGCGCCCGGCGGCGCCCACGCGTGACCGTGGCCGCCGCGATGGTTCGAACTCGCAATCGGTGCGCGAGGCGCAAGCCCTCGTGCAACAGATGTTCGGTCACGAATGGTGGTACAACCTGGTCTTTTAGGCCGTAGCGGTTTTTCCGCGAGCACCCCAACACAGCAGCGCCGGGATGTCGACGTATCGACATCCCGGCGCTTTCTGTATTGCGCCTCACCACACGTGACGCACCCGACTCCATACTTAGGCATGCCTTGCTAGACCCGCCCGCCGCAATTACGACACACTAGTGTTGTTAATTTATTTTCCAGCGGCGCGAGGCGAGCGGGTGAGCGGCATGGGTACTCAAACCCCCGAGCGACTCGTCGCACCCGCAGACAGCCAGCACGAAGGCACGCGCGAGCGCCTCCTGCACGCGATCATGCAGCAGGGCCCCATCGGCGCCACCGAACTGGCGCACCAATTCGACCTCACCGTGAGCGGCATCCGTCGCCACCTGCAGGCCCTCGTCGACGACGGCCTGATCAGCGAGCGCGAACAGCCCGCCCTGCTCGGTCAGCGCCGCCGCGGCCGCCCCTCGCGCCACTACGTCGCGCTCCACGAGGGCGACAAAGCCGAGATCACCCAGCCCCGCGACTACGAGGGCCTCGCCCTCCAGGCGCTCGATCACCTGCGCCGACTCGGCGGGGACGACGCCGTGCGCGCCTTCGCCGCCGACCGCTGGTCGCAGATCGAAACCATTCTCAACGCGCGCATCAGCCCGGACGCTCCGGTGCGCGAGAAGGTCGAAAAGCTCGCCGAAATCTTGGCTGAGTTGGGTTACGCGGCCAGTGCCCGCCCCGGGCCCACCGTGGCCCGCCCCGGGGCCAGCGTCGGCCACCCTGCCCGGCCGACCGCCCCCGCGTCCGTTCATATCGCCTCGCTGCAACTGTGCCAGGGCAACTGCCCGGTGCAGCACGCCGCGAAGCAATACCCCGAACTTTGCGAGGCCGAAACTCAAGGCCTCGCGAAAATGCTGGGTGTGCCCGTGCAGCGTCTCGCGACGCTCGCTCAGGGCGGCCATTCCTGCACCACCAACATCCCACTCCTGGAGGGAACACCACAATGAGCAGTGCTACAGAGCCGATGACTCAAGATGAGGTCATTAACTCAATCGGCAAGTACGAATACGGTTGGCATGACGCCAACGACGCGGGCGCAACTGCTCGGCGCGGCCTGAACGTCGAGGTCGTGCGCGACATTTCGACGCGCAAGAACGAAGAGCAGTGGATGCTCGACATGCGCGAGAAGGCCCTCAAGATCTTCGAGCGCAAGCCCATGCCGAACTGGGGCAGCGACCTCGACGGCATCGACTTCGACAACATCAAGTACTTCGTGCGCTCGACCGAGAAGCAGGCCACCAGCTGGGAAGACCTGCCCGAAGACATTAAGAATACGTACGACCGTCTGGGCATCCCCGAGGCCGAGAAGCAGCGTCTCGTGGCCGGTGTGGCCGCGCAGTACGAATCCGAGGTGGTGTACCACCAGATTCGCGAGGACCTCGAAAAGCAGGGCGTCGTCTTTCTCGACACCGACTCCGGCCTGCGGGAATACCCCGAGATCTTCCAGGAATACTTTGGTTCGGTGATCCCCTCGGGTGACAACAAGTTCTCGGCACTGAATACGGCCGTATGGTCGGGCGGCTCGTTCGTGTACGTCCCCAAGGGCGTTCACGTGGAGATCCCCCTGCAGGCGTACTTCCGCATCAACACCGAAAACATGGGTCAGTTCGAGCGCACGCTCATCATCGCCGACGAGGGCTCGTTCGTGCACTACGTCGAGGGTTGCACCGCCCCCATCTACCAGTCCGACTCGCTGCACTCCGCGGTCGTCGAAATCATCGTGAAGAAAGACGCCCGCGTGCGCTACACGACGATCCAGAACTGGTCGAACAACGTCTACAACCTCGTCACCAAGCGCGCCAAGGTGGAGGCCGGCGGCACCATGGAATGGGTCGACGGCAACATCGGCTCCAAGGTCACCATGAAGTACCCCGCCGTGTACCTAATGGGCGAGCACGCCCGCGGTGAAACCCTCTCGATCGCGTTCGCGGGCGAGGGCCAGCACCAAGACACGGGCTCGAAGATGGTGCACGCTGCGCCCCACACGACCAGCTCGATCGTCTCCAAGTCGGTCTCGCGCGCGGGCGGCCGCACGTCGTACCGCGGCCTCGTGCAGGTGCTCGACGGCGCCCACCACGCCAAGTCGACCGTGCTCTGCGACGCTCTGCTTGTCGACGACATCAGCCGCACCGACACGTACCCCTACGTCGACGTGCGCACCGATGACGTGCAGATGGGCCACGAGGCCACCGTCTCGAAGGTCAGCGAAGAGCAACTCTTCTACCTCATGAGCCGCGGAATGGAAGAAGCCGAAGCCATGGCGATGATCGTGCGCGGCTTCATCGAGCCCATCGCGAAAGAACTCCCCATGGAGTACGCGCTCGAACTCAACCGACTCATTGAACTCCAGATGGAAGGGGCCGTCGGCTAATGACGACCGAACTCACGACCGATCACACCCGCGCCACGCTCGACGGTGATCACACGCACGGCGCCACCGAAGCCCCCGAGGCCTCGCGCGCCGCACGCCCCAAGTCGTTTCAGCTCGACGACTTCGCCGTGCCCTCCGGCCGCGAAGAAGAATGGCGCTTCTCGGCGCTGAAGGACCTCCAGCCGCTGTTCGCGGCGGGCCCCGCCGGTACCGCCACGGTCACCTCCGACCTGCGCGACGGCGTCACCCTGCGCGAGGCAGACCGCACCGACGCCCTGGTCGGCTCGGTGGGCGTACCCGAAGACCGCATCAGCGTGGTCGCCTGGAACGCTTTCGCCACCGCGAGCATCGTCGAAATCGCCAAAGACACCGAGGTAGAGGGCATCTCGACCCTCACCGTCACGGGCAGTGCAGAACCCGCCGCGCAGCACCTCGTGATCAGCGCGGGCACCCACTCGAAGGCCACCATCGTGCTCGACCACACCGGTCACGCCGTGCTCGGCCAGAACGTCGAAATCAAGGTCGCCGACGGCGCGCACCTCACGGTCGTGTCGCTGCAATCGTGGGACGACACCGCCGTACACGCCTCGTCGCACTTCGCCTCGCTCGGCCGCGACGCCACCCTCAAGCACGTGGTGGTCACGCTCGGCGGCAAGGCCGTGCGACTGCAGCCCTCGACCCAGTTCACGGGCCCCGGCGCGTCGGTCGAAAAGCTCGGCCTGTACTTCTCAGACGCCGGCCAGCACTTCGAACACCGCCTCTTCGTAGACCACGCCGCGCCCCGCTGCACCAGCCGCGTCACCTACAAGGGTGCGCTGCAGGGCGACAGCGCGCGCAGCGTGTGGATCGGCGACGTCTTGATCCGCAAGGCCGCCGAAGGCACCGACACGTACGAGCTGAACCGCAACCTCGTGCTCACCGAGGGCGCGCGCGCCGACAGCGTGCCGAACCTCGAAATTGAAACGGGCGAAATCGAGGGCGCGGGCCACGCCTCCGCCACCGGCCGCTTCGACGACGAGCACATCTTCTACCTCACCTCGCGCGGCATCCCCCAAGAAATCGCCCGCCAGCTCGTGGTGCGCGGCTTCTTCATCGAGCTGATCCAACAGATCGGCATCGAGGCCCTCGAGGCCCGCATTACGGACGCCATTGAGGCCGAGTTGGCAGCGACCCCCGCGTCGGCATAATTCACCGCCCGGCGCCGTCGACCAGCCACAGGCAGCCACGGCGCCAGGCCCACGCACTCTCGGACGCACCACCCGGCGTCCACAAAAATTCACCCCCACAAGGAGACATACATGTCAACGTTGGAAATCCGCGGCCTCGAGGTCAGCGTCGAGACCGAGCAGGGCACCAAGCAGATTCTGCGCGGCGTCGACCTCACCATCAACTCGGGCGAAACGCACGCCATCATGGGCCCCAACGGCTCCGGTAAGTCGACCCTCGCCTACTCGATCGCTGGGCACCCCAAGTACGAAATCACCGGCGGCACCGTCACCCTCGACGGTGAAGACGTGCTCGAAATGTCGGTGGACGAGCGCGCCCGCGCGGGCCTTTTTCTCGCCATGCAGTACCCCGTCGAGGTACCCGGCGTGACCGTCTCGAACTTCCTGCGCACCGCCAAGACCGCCATCGACGGCGAGGCCCCCTCGCTGCGCACCTGGACCAAAGATGTGAAGTCGGCGATGGAGGCCCTGCGCATGGACCCGGCCTTCGCGACCCGCAACGTCAACGAGGGTTTCTCGGGCGGCGAGAAGAAGCGCCACGAGATCTTGCAGATGGAACTCCTGCAGCCCAAGATGGCCATTCTTGACGAGACCGACTCGGGCCTCGACGTCGACGCGCTGCGCGTCGTCTCGGCCGGCGTCAACCGCATCAAGGAGAACACGGGCCTCGGCGTGCTGCTGATCACCCACTACACGCGCATCCTCAACTACATCAAGCCCGACTTCGTGCACGTGTTCGTCGACGGCCGCATCGCCGAAGAGGGCGGCCCCGAGCTCGCCGAGCGCCTCGAATCCGAGGGCTACGACCGTTACCTCGTGGCAGCGAAGTAACCATGTCGAAGTTGCTTGACGAGAACGAGGCGGCCGACAACGCGGCGGCCTCGGCCGAGGCGAACGCGGCCACGGCAGCAGACACCGCCGTAGACGCCGCGACCGAAACCGACAGCGCGGGAGCCGTCGCGGCCCTCACCGAGGCCGAGGCCGCACGCGTGGCCGCGGCCACGGCGGGCGACTTCGACGACCTCGACGAAGACGCCGTGCTCGAAGCGATGAAAGACGTCATCGACCCCGAGCTCGGCATCAACGTCGTGGACCTCGGCCTCGTCTACGGTGTCACCGTAGACGGCGGCGACGTTGTGCTCGACATGACGCTGACCAGCGCGGCCTGCCCCCTCACCGATGTGATCGAGGAGCAGACGTTCTCGGCGGTCGACCCGCTCTGCCGCACGCACCGCATCAACTGGGTGTGGATGCCGCCGTGGGGAATGGAAAAGATCACAGAGGACGGCCGCGACCAGTTGCGCGCCATCGGCTTCAACATTTAGCGAACTTCTACGAGTTGTAACGAGTTGTAACGAGTACAGCAAGACGGCGCGTCGCACCACTGGTGCAACGCGCCGTCTTGTACTACGTGGGGCTCTCGGCGAGGGCGCGCACGGGGCTGACCCGGGAACCCCGCCGCGCGGGCGTCCACGCCGCTACCACGCCCGCCAGGACCATGACCAGCACCGCAGCGCCCACCTGCCACCACGGAATCTCGATGCGCACGGGTATCGTGCCCGAGGCGGGCAGAGCCGACACCGTACCCACCGCGCCGAAGCCGATGCCGAGCACCACGCCCAGCACGGTCGCCGCGAGACTCACGATCACGGCTTCGGCGACCACTGACTGCCGCACCTGCCGCGTGCTCATGCCGATGCTGCGCAGCAGGCCGATCTCACGCTGGCGCTCGATCACCGAGAGCGACATGGTGGTGCTCACTCCCACGAGGGCGATCACCACGGAGGTCACCAGCAGCGCCAGCACCACGAGCAGCAGCAGGGCCGCGAGCCCCTCGTAGACGAGGCGATCTACCCCGGGGGCCTGCACCGCGGGCCACGTGGAGTTGCCGTAGTCCACCCCCGCGGCCGTCTGCAGTTCTTGCGACGCGCTGGTTGCGGCCTCTTGCGCCTCCGACCTCAGTTCTTGGGCCGCACGAAAATCCCACGTGTCGTCGAGGGAGTACCACGCCTCGATCACGGGAGCGTCGGGAGCCACCATGTCGAGGGTCGCCTCGCTGACGAGCACGCGGTAAGGGGAACGAATCGCGATTCCACATAGGGCGGCGTCACGACGGTGCCACCCACGTCGAGCCGCGCGGTTTGAGACTTCGGGTCGAATACCGACTCCTGGTAGTCAAACACCAGCGACGGCGACACCTACAGTGTGTGATCCGCAGGGGCGAAAGCCTCGTCGGACCGGTTCACCGAGGCGAGCGCCGGGGGAGCACCCGCCGCCAGGAGCAGCCCACCGGTACCGTAACTGGCGGAGGTCACCGCGTCGTTCTCGCTCTGCGCGGCCGTCACCTCCGGCGAGGCGGGAGGCACGTTCCCGACGGGATACACCGCGACGCCCCGCAGGGTTGCCGACGTCCGCACGCCGTCCAGAGCCGCCACTGCGCGCACGGTTTGATCGTCCAATCGCGCCTGGTCCACGATCACATCGACCGGGTTACGTGCCTCGATCTCGCGGATCATGCTCTCTTTCATGGAGGCCGCACCCACGATGAACATCGAGACGAGGGTGACCGCGACCATCATGGCCGTGACCGTCATGGTCACGCGGCGTGGATTGCGCCCGGCGTTGGCGCCCGCAAGTGCCAACGTGGGAAACCGATGCAGGCAGCGAGTCATGCCGCGCAGGAGCGGCGGCACGCCAAAGGGCAGCGCCAGGAGCAGACCCAGGAACGTGGTCGCCCCTCCCGGCAGCGCGAAGGCGAGCCCTTGGCCACCCCGCGAACCCAGCCACAGGAGCGTGAGGCCACCGGCCACCAACAGGATCGCGCCCGCGGCGCGCGCCTTCGCCGGATGCGCGTCGGCCACGACCTCGTCCGTGGCGCGCATGACGCTGAGCGGCGAAATGCGCGTGGCGAGGGCTTGCGGGCGCAGGCCCGCCACGAGTGCCATCACCGTACCCACTGCCAGCCCGAGACCGGCGGCCTCCCATGAGGGCGGCACCACGGCGAGCGAGACGACCGAGCCGAGCCACGACGCCCCGATCACGGCATAGGCGAGGGCGCAGCCCGCGAGCACGCCCAGCACGGAGCCGCCCAGGTCCACCGAGAGCATCACCTGAGCCTCTCCCGTGGACGCCTTCAGCATGCCGTCGAGATAGTCAGCGCGCGTCGAGACCTGGGTGACCCCCGGGGCGGGCACAGACTGATTGCCCGAAATCTGGTGCCCCTGGCTCGCTGCGAGGGCCCGGAGACTGCTCACCACGGCGTCCGGATCGTCGGCACGCAGCAGCACCTGCTCGGGTAGCGCGCTGTGCGACAGGGTCGCGAACAGCTCGGGCGACACGTAGTTCATGGCTGGCGTGGGGGTCGCCGGCACGGGGACGATGCCGGACACCTTGCCGGTGACTGGCTTTTCGATGCCGTCGCCGGACGCACTGGGCAGTGTCACGACGTAACTCAGTGAGTCGCCCACGTCGAGGCCCCGGGTGTGCGCCACGCTCTCGCTGAGGGCGACATCGGTGCCCGTGGGCCAGGTGCCGCGCTCCAGAGTTGCTCCTCGAAAAGCCTCCGGCGTGGTGGGCATGACGTCGAAGGCATACAACTGCCACGCGTTGGCCGAATCCTCGCCAGTCATCGCGAAACTGCGGTAGACCTCGAAACTCGCCGTCACGCCGGGCGCCTTCTCCACGGCATCCAGGTACTCGCGCGTCTGCTGGTCCCCGAGGGCGTCTTCCACGGCAGAGGTGGCTGGGCTCACGATGACATCGGCCTTGGAGACATCGTTCACAAGATTGTTCATCGCGGCACCGAGGTACGCTGCGTGCAGCATCAGTGTCGCGACCACGAAGGCCACCGCCAAAATCACCGCGGTGGAGGCGGCAAATAGGCGACCGCGCTGAAAGCGCAGGGTACCGATGAGAAGAGTTTTCATCGGGCATGGCCCGCCGTGAGGGAACGCATGGTTTCGAGCACGGAGTCGACCCTGGGCGAGGCTATCTCGTCCGCGATCTGGCCGTCCGCCAGCATCACCACTTGGTCGGCATAGGTCGCCGCGTGAGCGTCATGGGTCACGATGACAATGGTTTGCCCGAGCGATTTGCAGCAGTCCCTCAGCAGCGTGAGCACCGCGTCGCCCGCCAGTGAATCGAGGTTGCCCGTGGGCTCGTCGGCGCAGATGAGCGTGGGGCTCGTGGCGAGGGCACGAGCGATGGCGACCCGCTGTTGCTGACCGCCGGAAAGTTGGCGCGAGGTGTGGCCGAGCCGGTCGCCGATGCCGAGGATCTCGATAATCGACCCGAACCACTCGTCGTCGAGGCGCCTTCCCGCGAGTTCGAGGGGGAGCAGGATGTTTTCGCGGGCCGTCAGGGTCGGCACCAGATTAAACGACTGAAACACGAAACCAATGCGTTCGCGACGCAGCAGGGTGAGCTGCTCATCGTTCATGGTCGCGAGGTTGTGGTCGCCGAACCACACGTCACCGCTATCTATCGTGTCGAGGCCCGCGAGGCAGTGCAGCAGGGTCGACTTGCCGGAGCCGGAGGGCCCCATGATCGCGGTGATCTCGCCCTGGGGAAACCCCATGGTCACTCCGTCGAGCGCCGTGACGGCGGCGTCGCCGACCCCGTAGCGCTTGACTAAGTTCACTGCCGAGGCTGCGAACCCGGGAGAGTTCTCGTTGCGCTGTGGCGCGGCGCGCAGGGCGGCCGTGGCCAAGGCATGGGCGGTAGGTGCGAGTTCCGTATGGGGCACTCTGGGCGAACGAGTCATGGTGGGGCGCTTCTCTAGGTCCCACGATATGCAGCGTCGCGTGGCGCGTCGTCGGCCGCAAGGATGACTTTCCCGCAGAGAACGCCCGGAGGATCATACCTAAGGAGGACGAGACTAGGCCGCCCGGGGGGCGTGCCGCAGCACCCGCATCTTCACGAGCGACGGCACGAGCGTCAAGACGACGACCATGTTGGCGAGTACCATGAACGCCGCAGCGGCGAGCAGATATCGCCACGGCACGGCCACCACCAGGGCGGGGGCACCGGTCACGCTGAGGTAGGCAGCGCATAGCGCGAGGCCCACGACCCCGCCAAACGCGACCCCGCACACCGCCGCCACACTGCCGCGCAGCAAGGCCGACCCGAACAGATCGACAAACCGCCGACCCGTGAGGCGAATGGTGTGTTGCCGTCCGCTCGCGGCGCGCAGGGCAGACTCCGACGAACTCACGACGGTCAACACGAGCACCGTCGCGGCCCCGAACACCAACAGCAGCAGGTTCGCGAAGTTCGTCGAGAGAGGCGCGGCTGCCACGGCGGCTGCGTATCCGCCGGCGTCGAGCGTCAGGTCTGTCGCCTCGGCCCCGTGCTGTCCGAGGATTGTCGAGATGCCGTGCGACACGGCCGCCAAGCGATCGCCCGTTACCCCCGCGGCGGGCCGGGCCCACAGCTCAAACGGCGGCAGCGCCCCCACCGACGCGGCCAACGTCGTGGGCGTCGCTATGAGGTGACCCGCAGGCACGAAGTCGGCCACTTCGAGCGGCAAGGTGTGCTGCGCGCTCGGGTCCAGGCCAAACGTGACCGTGGCCTGATGCGGGTTCCAGTGGAAGCCCGCGCGATAGTTCGCGGGCGCGCTCGACGCATACACGACGCCCTCCCGCAGCGCAGGAATCGCGGCGTTCGCACTCAAGTCACGCAACTGGCTCGTGGTGGCACCGACCAGCGCGAAACTGCCTCCGCCGCGGTTCTCCCACCCCGCACGGAAGATGGCCGACTCGGCGGTCTCCGCGCTCGCGGACTGCGGCAGGCCCAGGTCTTGCACCGTGGGAGGCGCCGCGCCGTCCACGTACACGAGCCCACCCGGGAGGGCCTGAGCGGCCTCCACTCCGGGCACGCCGAGGGCAAGCGTCGCGGCGTCCTCGGGCATTCCCCGGCTCGGGGTCAACACCCCGAACGTTTCGAGCTGCACGGCCTGCGCGGCCCTCGAGGCCTGAAACGCACTGGCACACATCAGCAGAGCCACCGCGAAACTGAGGCACACGAGCCCCACGCGAGCCGTCTCGGTACCCGCGGCGGGGCCGCGCAGCGAGTCTGCCTCAGCGAGGCGCCGCGCGGCCGAACGCGGCACGCACCGCAGCAGGGCCCGATAGGTGCGGGGGATCACCGAGGCCGACAGCACGACGGCGCAGACCACGGCGAGCACGAGGCTCGGCAGAAAGCCCACCAGGAGGAACGAGAGGGGCAGCGAACCCGGCGGAACCCAGGCCACCACCAGCAGCACGGAGCCCGTGGCGGCGGCGACAACGAGCCACGCGCGCGTCCGGGCCCGCTTGACCTGCGCCGCGGTGCGTGCGGGCGGGTTGGCTCGATGACCCGCGAATCTCAGCGCGACCGCTCCCGCCAGCGCCCCCAACGGGTACGTGAACCACGCCGGGGTGACCGGGGCCAGGGGCACCACGGCGTCCAGCAGGCCGCTGCCGCCCAGAGCGCGCAGGCCCCACCCACCCAGCGCGCTGCCCACGAGGCCCGCCACGACTCCCAGCACGAGCAGGGTGTACGGGGTGAGCGGCCGCGGTGCCGGTTCGCGCGGGGCACTGAGGGGCAGCGCCGGGCTGGGAACCGGGGGAGTGCGCAGCAACGGAACCGCGATGGAGGCCGCCACGAGCAGCGCGACCAGGGCGCCGAGCACGCCGAGCACCGCGATGTTTCGGTGCATGCCGTGCGCCGCCGCGTTCTCGGCGGCCCGGTAGTCGGCGGTGGTGAAAATGTCGAGGGCGGCGGTGTGGGCTCCGGCCGCCATGGGGCCCGCGAGGTCTGCCCCGGTGCGCTGCGCGAGCGCGAACAGGTCCCGGGCCAGGTCGGCGGCCGGACGCTCCGTGGCCAGTAACAGCGCACCCCGAGTGACCGTGGTGGTTTGGGCGGCGAACGTTTGCGGTGCGATCAGCGCCGCGTGGGCGTCAACCGTGGCGTCGCGCGGTTCGGCGACGATGCCGGAGACCCGCAGGGTGAGGGGGGTGGGCGCCGTCGCGGTTCGGCTCGGTCGGGGAGTCTCCACGAAGAACACGGTGAGCGCCTCGCCCACGGTGAGGTTCGCGCGTTTTGCGAGCGAAGCGGGCACGGCGATCTCGTTGCCCGCGGGCCACGCGCCCGCGTCGAGGGTACGGGTCTGGAGGGGAGCCGGGGGCAGCGCGGCAATGGTGAAGCCCGAGGCCGCCTGGCCCGGGGCCTTCGCGCCGGGAGCGCCCAGGAGCGCCGACCGCACGTCAAACGCGTAGTGGGCCGTGACCCCGGGCAGGCTGGCGGCTGCCTGCAGGAACGCGTCTTGGGCCGCGATGCTCTGCGCGGCGGCAAGTTCGGCGGCCTGTTTGGCGGATTGCGCGGCCGTCGCGGCGGCGCTTGGCACCGTGGCCGCGAAGGGCTCACCCCGGCTCGGTTCGGCCACCACATCGGCGGCTCCGTAGTACGAGGCGGCGGCTCGCTCCGAGGCGGCCCCGAGTGACGGAGACAGTCCAAAGGCCACAGCGAGCAGCGTCACGGCGAGCGTGACAAGCATCGCGGCCCCCACCGCTCGACGCGTCTGTTGCTTCAAAAGTTTCATATCCGCTACCCCCCGGCATCCTGCGCTCGCAAGCCAGTCTATGCCCCGTGGCGCGAGAGCGATACTTGGAATGCTTCGTAAGTGCAGTCGGTGTAACAGCCCAGTTCAGCCCAGTTCAGCGGCGTCGTGGCGCGCCTCAGGGGCCCCCGCCCGGCCCGGGTGACTCGGGCTGCACGAGCCCCCTCTCGTACGCGATCACCACCGCCTGCACGCGATCGCGCACCCCCAACTTCGCGAGCACGCGCGACACGTGCGTCTTCACGGTTGCCTCGCTCACGCAATGCTTCGCAGCGATCTCAGCGTTCGAGAGGCCGCGCGCGATTTCGAGCAGCATCTCGAACTCGCGGTCGGTGAGGCCGAGCCGCCGCCCGGCCTCCGCGCTGGTCTCGCCACTCGGCTAGGACGCCCCCGCCGCCCGACCCGCGCCGGCCGCGCTGGGTGGGGTCACCGAGGCGTCCGGGGTCACGAATCGGTGCAGCAGGCGCCGCGTGGTCTCGACCCCATCGAGCCGGGGCATGCGGATGTCCATGAGGACCACGTCGCACGGCACGGCGGCGAGCCGCTCGAGCGCCTCGACCCCGTCGCGCGCCTCGCTCACCACCTCGAGGTCGGGTTGCGAGTTCACCAGCATCGCGAAGCCGGCGCGCAGCAGGTCTTGGTCGTCGACGAGTGCCACTCGTATGCGATTCTCTGGCATCGGTTTAGGCCCCTTCGGTGGTGGTGTCGTAGTCAAAACGGCCGGTGACGCTGAACCCGTGCGGAGTGGTGCGCGCGTCAACCTGGCCGCTGTGCAGGCGGGCCCGCTCGCGCATTCCGCGCAGATAGAACCCGCTCACCTCGGCGCCGGAGTCGGGCTGCGCTGCCAGGGAGGCACTGCCGCGTCCGGTATCGATCTCCGAGAACTCGAGCCCGCCCTCGTCGTAGACGATCACGACGGCGCAGCGTGCCTCGCGCCCCGCGTGCTTGAGCACATTCGTGAGCGCCTCCTGCACGATGCGATACACCGCGAGTTGCTGCCCGGCGCTCAGGGCGTGCTGCACGCTGATGGTTTGCAGGGTCGCGAGGGTGGGTTCGGGAGTGCCGGGCGTCGCGCGGGCGGCGTAACGGGCGCCGTCGGAGAGCGCGATCACGCCCGAGAGCGCGTGCGAGATGACGTCGTGCATCTCGCGGGCGATGCGGGCGCGTTCATCGAGGATGGCGAGGCGGGCCTCCTGCTCGCGTTCGAGGGCGCGCAGTCGGGCATGTTCGGCGTCGCCTGCGCGGCCGAGGCGCGAGCGGCGGGAGATGTCGCCGAGGGCCCAGGCGGCCGCCGAGCAGGCGCCGGCGAGTGCGCAAGGGGTCACAAACGCGATGGCCTGGCCCACCGTGACGGCGACGGTGAGGCCGAGGGCAACGGACCCGCCGAGGGCGATGCCGAGGGCGATCCGGCTGCTGCGGCGGCTGCCGCGCGAGGCCAGGGAGTAGGCGACGGCGCGAAAAACCGAGCGCCGCCACGCCGGGAGCACCCCCGTGACGAGGTGGCCCACCCCAATCAGGGTGGCGCAGGTGAGGGCTGCGGCGGGGTGGGTCGAGCGCACGGCGCAGGTCGCGGCGAGCGCGGCGCCGAGGAGCACGGTGACGACCAGGGCGAGTGTGGGGGCGAGGGGGTGCCCGAGCGCTGAGTTCACCGCCACCTTCGGGGGGAACCCCGCCACCGCGCCGAGTGCAATAAGTGCAGTCAGGGGCACAGTGCAATACAGCAGGTCGCGGCGCAGGAGTGCGCGGTGAGCGAGGGTCGTAAGACAACGCTACACAAGGTCTCGCGTCGTCACATCAGCCTCGAGGCGGATATCGTGGCTCCGGGTGGTCGTTATAAAATCGCCACCCTATCTCGCGTCCAGAGTCTGGTTTCGCGGCGGCGTCCCACCTATATTTATTCGAGGTGAAGCCGCGATGCCCCCTGAGAGGCACATATGAAAGTGTTTCTCAGTGTGGTGCCGCGCGGTGGGAGGGGTCCGCTGCCTCAAGGAGGAAAAATGTTCACGAAGACTTATATTCGCGGCACTTCACGACGCGTCGGCGTGGGCCTCGTGCTCTCGCTCTCCGCCGCGGCCTTGGGGGTCGTCGCTGCGGGGCCTGCGCAGGCCGCGCCGGCTGACCGCAGCGCGGTGTCGGCGACGTCTGCGCTGGTCTATCAAAAGACCAACTACGCCGACGACTTGTTTCAGGTCGACACGGTGACGAAGACCGCCAAGCGGCTCTCGTTGGCCGAGTGGGCGCGGCTCGGGTATCCGCAGCCCACCGTCGTCCCGGCGATCACGGGCACAAAGTACGTGAAAATAGCGGCGAGCGATCGCCTGTTCGCGGTGGTGGGGAACACCTCGACCGAGCTGACCTTCGCGGCCTGGCGGGGCGCGGGGTATCCGACGCCGAGCGTCGTGGCGGCCGAGTACGTGAAGTACACGGGGTGGAACTCGATCTACGCCGTGTCGTTCGTGACCACCGACAAGAACGAGTGGGTCTGGGTGCAGTTGACCTTCGACGAGTGGGTGCGCGCGGGGCAGCCCGCGCCGAAGCCCTGTGACTGGATCATCGGCAGCCGATACCTGCACAACATCAACCCCGTGAGCGCCGAGCAATACCCCATGGTGTTGCTGTTCGAGGGCAAGTACATGCCGCTCGCGCGGTGGGCGTGGGAGGCGGCCGGTTCGCCCGTGCCCGAGGCCACGTACGGGGGTAACACCACGGTCGCGCCCTGGTAGGCGATTTCTGGGGGCGTTTTCTGTAGGCGTTTTCTGGGGGACGCCCGGTGCGTGCGTGCTTGCCGCGCCGGGCGTTTTTAGGGTGGTGCGAAAGTATTGCGCCGCGGGGCCGAGCCCCTCCTTTGGTAGTGAAGTTTGCTTGACGTGTAAAAGATGCTTGACGTGTAAAGCGTGCTTGACTATCTTCGTGGCATGAACACCACCAAGCGGCCCCGCACCTGGGGCACCTCAAAAATCGGCGGAGGCACAACGCCCGCCCTGTTTCACGCGGTTCCCCTCGGAGCGGCCGTATCACTGCTGATCGGCGCCCTCTTCTGGCAGCCCTGGGCCGACGATGCGTCGCTCGTGCGCGGCCTCATCTACGTGGGCTGCACCCTGGTGCCCGCTATCGCCCTCGCCTGGGTGGCGGTGCTGCGCAGCGATTCGATGCCGGACCACCTCGAACACTTCGAGCAGAGCGTAGAAAGCCAGTGGTCCCGCACCGCCGGGTACAACGCCTTCGTGGCCATAGCCTGCACGGGGGCCTTGGGGTTATTCGTCGCTTGGCTGCTGCCCACCCAGGCGGCCCTCGCCGTCGCGGCGTGTTGCCTCACGATCTTGCTGGTCGGTTGGGCCACCTTTGGGGTGAGCTGGCTGAAACTGCGGGGCCGCGACTAGTGCGCAATTCGGTGGCGGAGCGCCGCACCGCGCTGGGTTTATCGCAGCAGAAGTTGGCCGAGGCGCTCGGCGTCTCGCGCCAGACGGTCATCTCGATTGAGAAGGGGCGCTTCGACCCGTCGTTGCCCCTCGCCTTCGCCCTGGCGCGGGTCTTCGAGTGTCGCATTGAAGACGTCTTTGACGTGGGCGAGTAGACGGGCCACAATTCACCCGCGGTTAACCGGCCAGGCCGCCCACATGGCGTCCGGCCCACCGCCCCCGCCCTAGACTGGCGGCATGCGTATTTTGCTTATTCGACACGGTCAGACCTCCTCCAATGTGTCGGGGGCGCTCGACACTGCGCGGCCCGGCGCTCCGCTCACGGCCCTGGGGGAGAGCCAGGCGCGGGCGATTCCGATCGCCTTGCAGGGGCGCACTGTCTCGGGCATTTACGTATCTCCGCTGCGGCGCACGCACGAGACGGCGGCGCCGCTCGCGGCCGAGCTCGGGCTCGCACCGGTCGAGGTCGAGGGGCTGGAGGAGATCGTCGCTGGCGATCTCGAGATGCGCACCGACTCCGACAGCGTCGCCGCCTACCTCGCTGCGGTCGGGCACTGGCTCGCGGGCGCGGGCGATCACCGGGTGCCGGGCGGCGAGGGCGGGCACGAATTTTTGGGACGCTTCGATGCCGCGTTGCGCGGTATCGCGGCGCGCCACGGTGGTGACGACGAGGTCGTGGTCGTGTCGCACGGCGCGGCGATTCGAGCCTATGCCGGACGGTTGGAGGGTAACCACAGCCGCGAGGAGGGTGAGCAGTTTCTGCGCAACACGGGCATGGTCGAACTCGACGTGCAGGCCGACGGCACAATGCGCGTTGTCTCGTGGCGGGTGGACCCGCTGGGAGGGCCTCACCTCGCGGATGCGACGGCGCACGATGTGACGGGGGAGGGCGACGGGTCCGAGTAAGGGCAACGCCCGGCGCCGCGCGCGTGGGCACTCCTGCCCATCCGCAAAGGTTTACTTCGGCAGCAGGGCCACATACGGTGGGTAATCATTTCAGAGTCGGTCCCGTCCCCGCGGGTCCACGTCATCACCTTCACATCCCCGGGAGTCCTCATGAAAAAGATTCTGGCCGCGGTCACCCTCGCGCTCACCTTGCCCGTCCTGGCCGCCTGTTCAAGCACGGGCTCGGGTTCAGACACCGAGTCGAGCGGCGCCGCTTCGAGTACTTCGAGCACGGCGAAGGAGACCAGCAGCGACGACGAGACCAGCAGCGACGACGAGACCAGCAGCGACGACGAGACCAGCAGCGACGACGAGACCAGCAGCGACGACGAGACCAGCAGCGACGACGAGACCAGCAGCGACGACGAGACCAGCAGCGACGACGAGACCAGCAGCGACGACGAGACGAGCAGCACGGGGGGTCTCGCCGCCATCGAACTGAACAAGCCCTTCACGACGACCGATAGCGAGGGTAATGAGATCACCATCACCATCACGAAGGCCGAATACATCGACCCGCCCAACCAGTACCTGGAGGCCAAAAACGGCAAGGTGCTGGCGATCGAGGTGAAGTGGCAGGCCACCACGGGCAGTTCGCGGCCGTCGACAACTCGATTCATCGCGCGGGATCCCGAGGGCCGCGAGGCCGATCAGTACTACGGCGGTAGCGACGATCTCCCGAATTCCCCGCTGGTAGAGGGCGACGTAGCCCTGGGCATGGTGTACTTCGACGTCAAGCCCAGCACCGAATACACGGTGCGGTTCATGCCCACCTATAACAAGCCCGCGGGCCAAATCGTGATCAAGCCGTAGACCGCGAGCGACCACCACTTTCGAAGGGCGGTGGTCGTTGGCACGACGCCGTAACCGGGTGGGGAGACCTCCCCGATTGGGTCGGCACACTAAGAATCAGCACCAGAAAGCGGTGGCGGCCACCTAGCATGGCTGTAGCGGTCGAGTTATGCCCGCGCCGCGTCCATACCTTTCATCGAACCCACAGGGGGAATACCCATGAAGAAGCTCCTGGCAGCGGTGACGCTCGCCCTCACGCTTCCCATCCTCGCCGCGTGCAGCAGCACCGGCAGCGATTCAAATTCGACGAATAGCAGCAGCAGTTCGTCGTCTTCGGAGTCGACGTCCTCCGACGAGAAGACGTCGTCCGACGAGAAGACGTCCTCCGACGAGAAGACGTCGTCCGATGATGAGACGTCGTCCGATGACGAGACCTCCTCGGATGATGAGACGTCGTCCGATGACGAATCGCCCACCGAAGCCGCACCGACGAGTTCCACGCGCTCTCCCTCGCCGACGTCGAGTTCGGCCTCCGGTGGTGTTGAGACGATCGAAATCAACAAGCCGTTCACCACGACGGACCGCGATGGCAACGAAATGACCATCACGATTCTCGCCGCCGCGTATGTCGATCCGCCGGCTGGCTCGTACTCGACGCCCGATAACGGCAAGATCCTCATGCTCGACGTGCAGTGGGTCGCCACCAAGGGCGCTAGCGATCCCAGCCCGATCTACTTCATCGCCCGCGACCCGGATGGTCGCGAAGCCGATGACTACTATGGTGTGGATGACCGCCTGCCCAGCACCCCCCTCGTCGAGGGCGACACCGCCCGCGGCAACCTCGCGTTCGACGTGAAGCCGAACACCGAATACACGGTGCGGTTCCTGCCCGACCTCACGAAGCCGGTCGCGCAGCTCGTCATCAAGCCGTAGCAACGCCTGCAACGCTACGTGGCCGCCGTTACCCCTCGGGGTGACGGCGGCCACGTGCATGTCACGCCCGCGACGGGCGATGAGGCAGCTAATCCTGTGCCTTGCCGCTCGCGAAGCGAGCGATGGCGAGGGCCGCGAGAATGATCGCTCCGTTCAGCGCGTCGGTCCACGAATCCGAGACGCCCAGAATCGTGAGCACATTACGCACCTCGAACAGCAGCAGAATGCCTAGAAAGGCCGAAAGCAGCGAGCCTTTGCCGCCGTTGAGGCTCACTCCCGCGATCACGCACGCCGCGAAAACGGTGAAAATGTACCCGCTGCCCTGCGTGACCTGGATACCACCGAGGCGTCCGGCCTGCATGATGCCAGCGAGGGCCGCCAGAAAACCGCCCAACACGAAGATCACGAGCAGCACCTTGGTGGTGTTGATACCGGCCGCGCGCGCGGCGTTGACGTTGCCGCCAATCGCGTAGAGGGTGCGGCCCGCGGGGGTCTTGGTGAGCACGAAGATGCCCACCGCGAAGATCACCACCATGATAATGACGCTGATAGGCACCACGCCCACGGTCGCGCTGCCGACCGCCATGAACGATTCGGGCAGGCCCGAGAGGCTGGAGCCGCCCGTGAGGGCCTTTTGCAGACCGCGCAGGGCGATCAGCATGCCGAGGGTGACGATGAACCCGTTCAGCTTCAGCCCGAGAATCAGCCCCGCGTTGATCAGGCCGATCAGCACGCCCACCACCAGCGCAATCACGATGGCGAGGTAGCCCATTCCCGCCGTGTTCGGCAGCACGGCGAGGCCGCCCGCCGCGGCCGGCACGATCAGCCACACCGCGAACGCGGGCGCGAGGCCGAACGTCGACTCGAGCGAGAGGTCCATGCGGCCCGAGATGAGAATCAGGGTTTGCGCGAGCACCATCGGCGCGAACTCGGTCACGGCCTGCAGCACGTTGACCTGGTTCGAGACGGTGAGAAAGATCGGCGAGTAGATGAACCCCGCGAGCAGCACGGCGGCGAGCGGTACGAGCAGAATCACGTCCTGCGGTACCGCTAGTTTGGGACGCCTCGGGGCCACCTTGGCACCCAGGGTCTGGTCGGCAGGTACGGTCATGCGAGGCCCTCCATGGCTGCGATGAGTGCGGTGTCGTCCCAACCGCGTGCGAATTCTTGGGTGATGTCTCCGTGAAACATGACGAGCACGCGGTCGCAACCGCGCAGGTCATCGAGCTCGTCGGAGACGACGAGCACGGCGGTGCCCGCGTCGCCGGCGGTGCCCACGACATCGAGCAGCACCTTCTTCGCCTTGATGTCGACGCCCGCCGTGGGCGACATCAGCACGAGCACCCGGGGGTCGCTCGCGAGGGCGCGCGCCGTCACGACCTTCTGCTGATTGCCGCCCGAGAGCCCGTCGACGCTCTGCTCTGGCCCCGAGGTTTTGATGGCGAGGTTGGCGATGAACCCCTGGGCCAGCTTCTCGCGCAGGGAGGGTTTGATGAGGCCGCCCGGGGCGATCTTGCGCGGCACGGTGAGGGTCGCGTTATCGGCGACCGACATGAACGGCACGAACCCCTCGTGGTGGCGGTCCTGCGGCACGAACGCAATGCCCGCGTCGAGCGCCGCGCGCACGCTGCCGGCCTTCACGGTCGCTCCGTCCACGCTGACGCTGCCCGAGCTCGCCTTGCGCAAACCGACGAGGGTTTCGGCGAGCTCGATCTTGCCGCTGCCGCCGCTGCCCGCGATCCCCACGATCTCGCCCTCCCGCACCGTGAGGTCGATGCCCCGGTACTCGCCGTCGCGGGTAAGGCCCGTGGACGCCAGCATCACGCGCTGGGAGGCCGCGCCCCGTTCCCGGTCGAACGAGATGGCCTCGGCGTCGCCCGTCATCGCCTCGATGAGGGCGTCTTGAGTGAGGCCGTCGACCGTCGTCGTGAGAATGTGCTGGGCGTCGCGGTAGACCGTGACGTCCTCGCAGATCTCGAACACCTCGGAGAGGTGGTGGGAGATGAACAGAAATGTCACGCCCTGCTGCTGGAACTCGCGAATGCGGTCGAAGAGGCGGCGAATCGCGGGGCCGTCGAGCTGGGCGGTGGGCTCGTCGAGAATGATGAAGCGCGCGCCGAAGCTGAGCGACCGCGCGATCTCGACCATTTGCCGCTGCTCGACCGTGAGGTCTTCGGCGATGGTCTGGGGGTTCACGTCGATGTCCCAGCGTTCGAGCAGTTCACCCGAGCGGGTGCGCAGGTCGCGCCACGAGATAAAGCGCCGCCCGAGCGCTTGTCGATTCAGAAACAGGTTCTCGGCGACCGAGAGGTGCGGGATGATGGTCGACTTCTGGTAGACGCACGCGACGCGCTGGCGCCAGGCGTCGCGGTCGGAGAGCGGCGGAGCGGCCTCGCCCCCGAACTCGATGCTGCCGCTGTCGGGGGCCGCGAGGCCGGTAAGCATCGACACGAGCGTCGACTTACCGGCCCCATTGCGGCCAACGAGGGCGTGCGTGCGTCCGGCCGTGACCTCAAGGTTGACCTCTTTGAGGGCGGTCGTGGGGCCGAAGGTCTTGACTATCTTCGTGGCCCGTACCAGGGGAGCGGTCATATTACTGGTTGCCCCACAGGTTGGGGTCGGTGGTGGCTACGGTGTCGAGCTCGCCGACCTTGCCGCCGTCTTTGGTGACGACGGGCGCGGGCAGGAGGTCTTGCAGCACGCCCTCGCGCACCTTCACGATGGTGGAGTTGTGGTCGGTGGGGCCCTCGGAGAACGTCTTGCCCTCGGCGAAGGCCTTCGCGTAGAACAGGCCGTACTGCGCGTAGAGGTCGGCGGGCTGCGAGATGGTGGCGTCCATGTCGCCGCGCGCGATGGCGTCGTACTCGGCCTTCACGCCGTCGTTGGAGACGATCACGACGTGGCCCTCCTGGCCCGCGGGGATCAGCTTGTTCTTGGCCTTGAGGGTCTGGAACGTCGAATCCATGTAGATCGAGGCCTGCATGTAGATGCCGCCGAGGTCGGGGTTTTGAGTCAGGGTGGTGGCCAGCATGGTGGCGCCCGTGGCCGGGTCCCACTTCGTTGGCAGGTTGATGACCTGCATGTTCGGGTACTTCTCCTTCATGCACGCGTCGAAGGCGTTGCTGCGGTCGCGCCCGTTAATGGAGGCCGTGTCGCCCTGCAGCACGGCAACCTTGCCCTGGCCGCCGAGCTTTTCGCCGAGGAAGATGCACGAGTTGGTGCCGTAGGCCTCGTTGTCGGCGCGCACCACCATGTTGACGTTGCCCTCGTCGGGGATGGTGTCGACCGAGACGACGGGAATGTTGGCGTCGTTGGCCTTCTTCACGGCGGCGCCAATCGCGGCGGTGTCTTGGGGCGCGATCACGAGCGCCTTGGCGCCCTTCGCGGTGAGCGTCTGCATGTTGGAGGAGAGCGCCGCGGTGTCGTTGTTGGACGACGTGGTTTGCAGGTCGATGCCGCCCACCTCGGTGGCCTTGGCGGGCACGTAGGTGCCGTAGGCCTTCCAGAAGTCGGAGTCGGCGCGGGGGTAGTCGAGGCCGACGGTGACGGTCGCGGCGGCGCCGCTGGAACCCGAGCCCCCCGCGGCGGCGTCGGTGCCGCGGTTGCAGGCGGTGAGCGTGACGCTGAGGGCGGCGACGACGCCGAGGGCGGCGATGACTTTCTTGCTGTTCATGATCTTCCTCGTTGAAGTGTTGGTGCTGATGGGAGGGGTTACGCGGTCGTGGACCACACGCTGCCCTGCGGGAACGCGTAGTCGCTGAGGGTTTGGGGGTGGATCTCGGCGCTGAAGCCGGGGGCCTGCGGCGGCAGGTAGTTGCCGTCGCGAATCACGGTGGGGGTCGCAAAGTGCTCGTGCAGGTGGTCAACGAACTCGATGGCGCGATCGTCTTTCACGCCGCTGATCGAGACGTAGTCGGCCATCGCGATGTGCTGCACGAGTTCGCACAGGCCGACCCCGCCCGCGTGGGGGAACACGCGCACGCCGAAGTGCGCCGCGAGCAGCATGATGGTGAGGTTTTCGTTGACCCCGCCGACGCGCGCGGCATCGATCTGAATCAGGTCGACCGCCTCGGCCTGAAACAACTGCTTGAAGATGACGCGATTTTGGGTGTGCTCGCCGGTCGACACGGGGGTTTCGATGCCGCGGCGAATCGCGGCGTGGCCCAGCACGTCGTCGGGGCTCGTGGGCTCCTCGATCCACGCGAGCTGGTGGCCCTCAAGCCTGCTCATCCACTCGATGGCGCTCGCGACGTCCCAGCGTTGATTCGCGTCGACCGCGAGGTGAATCTCGGGGCCGACCGTCTCGCGTGCGAGGGCGACGCGGCGCACGTCCTCGTCAACGTCGGCGCCGACCTTCAGTTTGATGGTCTTGAAGCCGGCCTCGACGGCCTCGCGGCAGAGTCGCACGAGCTTCTCGTCGGAGTAGCCGAGCCAGCCGGGGGAGGTCGTGTAGGCGGGGTACCCCTCTCGTTCGAGCGTCGCGATGCGTTCGCCGCGCGTGGGTTCGAGGGCGCGCAGCCGGGCCACCACGTCGTCGCGAGTGAAGACGTCGCTGAGGTAGCGGTAGTCGAGCGTGTCGGCGAGGGCTTCGGGGCTCATCTCGGCGATGAAGCGCCACAGGGGTGTGCCCGCGCGCCGCGAGGCCAGGTCCCACACGGCGTTGACGACGGCGCCGATGGCCATGTGCATGACACCCTTTTCGGGGCCGAGCCAGCGCAGTTGCGAGTCGTTCATGAGGTCGTGGTAGACGGCGCCGAGGTTGTCGCAGATCTCGTCGACGTCGCGGCCCACGAGGTGCGGGGTGAGGGCCTTGATGGCGGCGGTTTGCACGTCGTTACCGCGGCCTATCGTGAACGCGAAGCCGTGGCCCGTGAGGGTTTCGGCGGGGGGTTCGGACGCTCCGGTGGTGGCGTCGGTCTCTAGGCGCACGTAGGCGGCCGAGTAGTCGGGGTCGGGGTTCATGGCGTCGGAGCCGTCGAGCTCACGCGAGGTGGGGAACCTGATGTCTAAGGCATGGAGGGCTGTGACGGTGGCCATAGGTCTCCTCAATTGGTCTGGTGATGTCTTGCCGCGACATTGCGGCCAAACATCCGATGTATGAGTACATGCTAGTGGCATGGGACTCACTTTGTTCGCTGTTTTTGGGTAAAAAGTATTCTCATTGTCCAAACTGCCGCCCAGACATCCGATCTGGTGCGCTGAGACATCAGATCTGCGTGCCCGCACTGCCGGGGCAGCCGCCCGGACCCACCGTGCGGCTATATTCGAGGGCAGAGAACTCCCGTCCCCCGCGGGAGGCCAAGGAGACTGAGATGCCAAGTAGCCGCCCGCGCGTCCGCCCCCCAGCACGAGGCGAAGCCGCCGACGCGCCCCTCGTGCGCGCCACCGCGACCCGCATCGGACTGCGCGTGGCCGCCGTCTCGGCGGCCCTCGTGGTGCTGGGCGCGCTGCTCGTCGCGGCCTTCTTCTGGTACAAGGTGGCGGTGGACCGCGAGGGCGCCGTGCTGCCCGGCGGTCACGTCTCGCTCGTGCTCGACCCCGTCGACCTCGCGGTCGCGGTCGCGCTGGTCGGCGTGGGGGCGGTCGCGGGGGCGGGCCTCGCGGGCACCCTGCTGGCCGGACGCGCGGTCGCCCCGCTGGCAGATTCGCTCGCGCGCCAGCGTCGCTTCGTCGCCGACGCGAGCCACGAGCTGCGCACCCCGCTCGCGGTGCTCAGCACGCGGGCGCAGGCGCTCGGGGCCGACCTCCGCCGCGACCTCGGGCCGGACGACCCGCGCAGCCTCCGCGCGCGCGACGTGCAGGGCGACGTCGCGGAACTCGCGCGCATCGTGGGCGAGATGCTGGACGCCGAGGTGGCCCGCGGGGAGCCGGGCGGCGCGGTGGCAGGTGAGCGGGGCGGCGCGGGTTCGCGGGGCGGCGCGGGCGCGCGGGGCGAGGCGGGCGCTCAGGGCGAGGCGGGCGCCCTGGGCGAGGCGGGCGCCCTGGGCGAGGCGCGCTCCGGGTGCGATGCCGCCGCCGTGATCGACGAGGTGCTCGACGACCTGCGCCCCGTCGCGGCCACCCTCTCGGTCGCACTCAACCAGATCGACACGCGGGCCAAGGGTGCACCCGCGCACACAGCGCACGCGGCGTGCGAGGCCCGCGCCCTGCGCCGCTGCCTCTTCACCCTGCTCGACAACGCGCTCACGCACACCCCGCCCGGGGGTAGCGTCGACGTGCTGCTGGGCGCCACCGCCGCGACCGTGACGCTGAGCGTGCGCGACACGGGGCCGGGGCTGCTCGGCATCGACGCCGATCGCGTCTTCGATCGGTTCGCGCGCGGAGTGCCGCCCACGTTCGAGGGCAGGGAGCCGCGCGAGAGCCACGGGCTGGGGCTCGCGCTGGTCCGCGATGTCATGAGCGCGCAGGGCGGCGCGGTGAGCCTCGACGCCACCGGCCCCGACGGCACCACGTTCTCGCTGAGCGTGCCGGCGTACGGGCCGCCGGAGCGTCCCCGGGGTCAGCGCCCATGAAAACGCTGCTGCTGGTCGAAGACGATGCCCGGTTGGGGCCCCTGCTGTGCGAGGTGCTCGGCGAGCGGTGGGAGGTCACGCTCATGACCTCGTGCGCGGCGGCGGGGGAGGCCGTGCGCAGCCGGGTGTTTGATGTGATCGTGACCGACCGGCGTCTGCCCGACGGCGACGGCGCCGACCTCATCGCGCGGCTGCGGCGGGCCCGCATCGCGACCCCCGTGCTCATGCTCACGGCGCTCGGCACCGTGACCGACAGGGTGTTTGGGCTCGACGCGGGAGCGAACGACTACCTCGTGAAGCCGTTCGAGATCGACGAACTCGAGGCGCGGCTGCGGGCGCTCACGCGCACTCTAGGGGGCCGCGAGATCGACCTCGGCAGTTGGGTGTTCGACCCCGAGGCGCACACCGTCGCGACTCCGTACACGGGGCGCATCGCCCTCACCCCCACCGAGTCTGCGCTGCTCGAACTGCTCGCGCGCAACCCCGAGACGACGTTCTCGCGGCGGCAGATTCTCTCGGCGGTTTTCGAGCGCGACGACCTCGAGTCAACGGTCGATACCTACGTGTATTACCTGCGCCGCAAGACCGAGCGCGACCTCATCGCGACGGTTCGGGGCCAGGGATACCGGCTGGGCGACCCGGCCTAAGTCCGCAGTTCACGCACTAGCTGCGCGCTCGCCCTCAGCGAGTCGAGCCCTCCCAGCGATCGAGCGAACCCACAGGAACACGCACCGAGTTGGCGGCCCACACGGCAACCCCGCTCTCCGTGCGCAGCGGCGAAAGCACCGCGAGAGACTCTCCCGTAGCGAGGTGAAGTTCTGGCCAGGCGCGCCGAGTCTCGTCCACCACCCAATCCTGAACCGCATTCATCAGGTCGAGGCTGCACGGCGCGCCGTCGGCCGAGGTCCCGATCGCCTACATGCGGCCGGGCAGAGCCAGCACGTAGTCGCCCTCAAAATCGTCGGGCGCTCCATCGCCGGCGCCGTACACCCAGGCCTGAGTGGGCCGATGATAGAGCCCGAGGGTGCAGGGCAGCGAGGCGGTCGAGAGATCACGACTTAGCAGGTCGAGAAACGAGTGCACGGTTGCGCTCCTGAGGCGATTGGCGGTCATTCGAGGTAGGTAGGCAGCGGCTTAGCGTCGGAGCAGCGCGCCGCCCCGATTTACCACGCGGGCGACGATCACGGTCACGGCGGGGGTCACGGCGAGCCCCCACGCCATCGAGGCCAGCGTATCGCTCGGGTAGTGCACGCCGTCAAGCAGCACCGAGAGCGCCACCATCGCGACGGCAAGCGCGCCGAGGGTAACCGCGAGCCCGCGCCACCGCGAGCCCGCCAGCAGGGTCGCGAGCACCACCGCGAAGACCGTCACGAACGCGGTGTGACCGCTCGGGTAACCGAGGTCGTGCGGAGTGGGCGTGAGCGGGTGTGCGAGCAGCAGGGCGTCGGGCCGCTCGCGGTGCACGAGTTGCTTGATGATCCACACGGGCAGCCACGCCACCGCCACCGAGAGTCCAAACCACAGGCCCACGCGCCACGAGTGCAGCCGCGCCCAGACGAGGCCCGCCGTCACCACCGCAAGGCAGATCGCGAACGGAGGCTCAAGTGCCGCATACACGCCGAGCGTGACGGCCTGCACGGCCCCCACGTGCAGCGCCGACAGCGACACGAGCAGGGGCATCTCCGCGGTGATGGGGCGCAGCGCGAATCCCGCGCCCACGACGATCACCAGGGCGAGGGCCGCGAGGGTGAGGCGACCGGTCAGGGGCCGCGCGGCGAGCCGGTCGAGGGGAGCCGCCGGGCGGGCATTCAGGGCGGACGCTCGCGGGGCCGCGCTGGCAGGGGAGGTTTCGTTGAGGGTCATACGGTAAGGATTCCGCACGCGCTCTGAGGAACCGCTGAGAATCGGCGCCCGTGAGGCGAGTCACCCGACGCGCCCGGTCACCGCGTGATGGCCGCCGCCTCTTCGCAACTCACGGTACTTCAGCGTGTTCGGCTCCGACCTCGGTCTGCATCGTTTTCGCGAGTCTGCCAGGCTGGGTATTCAGACTGACGAGGCTGTGGGCCTTCCTTTCAAGAGATCCGGTCCCAGATCCGCTGTCTTCCTCCTCGCCCTTACGTGGAGCACATTCCTTGAGTAAAGTGGCTCTTCAGAGTTGAGTGTGGGTGGGTTGGTGGTGGCGGGGATTTGGGGGTAGGCGTCGAGGTCCTTGATGATGAGTGGACTTCTACCTCTGCTCGTACCAAGGACCTCGACTATGACCTACTCTACGTGTGCCTGCCCGGATGCGCTTGACCGTTGCGGACGTTGCGATGTTCTCCTTGACTTCCCTGGCCTGCATCTGGTCACTGTCGTCAAGACTGACCCGGGTCTGACGTTGGAGGTGGAGTCGTGTGATCCGGTGGCCGGCTGCCCCGGTTGCGCTGTCATTGCCACTGGTCACGGCCGAGTGACGGTCTCCGTGATCGATGCGCCGTGGGCGGGCAGGCCCGTCACCATTCGTTGGCGCAAACGCCGCTGGAGCTGCCAAGAGGATGCCTGCAAGGTATCCACCTTCGTCGAGCAGAACCCTGCCGTGTGTGCACCACGGGGCCTGCTCGGTGCCCGCGCTATCCGGTGGGCGATCGGTCAACTCCGTCGTGAGGGAGCAACGATCCAGGGTCTTGCCCGCCAACTCGGCACGACCTGGAACACCCTATGGTCTCAGATCGAACCCGTCCTGGCCCGGGCCGCGCACGACCCGTCGCGCTTCGAGGGCGTGCACGTCCTCGGCGTAGACGAACACATCTGGCACCACCGTGACCCCCGTAAACGTGGCCCCAAGGAACTCACCGGGATGGTCGATCTCACCCGCAGTCCCCATCCCACTGCCAGGCTGCTGGAACTGGTCCCTGGCAGATCCGAGAAAGCCTACCGTGATTGGCTTCAAACCCGCGGGGAGGACTTCCGCAAGGGTGTCCAAGTCGCCACCTTGGACCCGTTCCAGGGATACAAGAACGCCATCGATGACCAGGTGGAGGACGCGACCGCAGTGTTGGATGCTTTCCATATCGTCAAACTCGCCGGCGCGGCAGTCGATGACGTTCGCCGCCGGATCCAGCAAGAAACCCTCGGTCATCGCGGCCGCAAGGGTGACCCGCTCTACGGGATCCGACATGTCCTGCGCGCCGCCCGCAGTCGTCTCACCCCTCGCCAGCAGGAACGGCTGGAAACCGCGTTCACCGCTCACCCCGCACACCTTCATGTTGAAGTTGCCTACCACTGCGCCCAGAACTTGCGGGACGTGTTCCACCAAGCCACGCCCGCCCAGGGCCGCCGCCTCGCTACGCGGCTGATCAACACACTGCCGAGTTGCCCCATCCCCGAGATCGCCCGACTGGGAAAAACCCTCCGCCGATGGAAGACCGCATTCCTGGCCTACTTCGATACCAACGGTGCGAGCAACGGGGGCACGGAAGCGATAAACGGGATCATCGAACTCGGCCGCCGCATCGCCCGCGGGTTCAGAAACTTCGAACACTACCGCTTGCGCATGCTCCTCATCGCTGGAGGACTCGACGCCTCACCCCACACTCAACTCTGAAGAGCCAGTAATTTCATTGACAAAATAGGCCTAACGTGCCAGGCTGACTGACATACATCGCGCTTGGATGCATCGGAGTTCGGTGAGGCCAGCGAGTATTGGAGATACGGCAAATGAAGGTACTATATAAGTGGGGAGCAATGGTTGCCGTTGGAATCATGACATTCATGCCACCTGCAGTCGCGCATGCGCAAGATATTGATCCACTACCAACGCCGCCCGGGGCAATTGTCTTCGAATTGGAAGACACAAAAATCGGCCCGACACTCTCGACAAGATCGTCTACACCAAATCCCAGCAATCCAGCAGGATGTACCGCAAACCTTGATTATCTCCATGACAGGTACAAATCTGTACCAGGTCCGGGTGAGACGGGATGGATTCTGGGGTGCACAGTCAGGTCACGTGCACACTTGCTCCTGTCCACCTAATTCACAATGTTTCGCTGTGGACGGCGAGGCCGTTTGGCGACGATGTTTATTTGGGTGTATGGAATGCTCAGAACTTCGGGCAGAAATCGCTCAAAAATTGGAAAATGGAGTTCAAATGCAAGCATAACAGCAACACAAACGGCTTCTATGCCGTAGCAAACATTGAGTACACCTGGACCAATGGACAAACCTATTACGGGGCGGGTAAATCCGCCAGGACGCCAAAGCAGGATTTTAAGTGTGGATGGTGATCGCGTGCAATCGACCGGAGAATTATTGCGAACAGTTTCGCTGACGGATCCGTTAGAGAAAATGGAATGCTTGGCCGGGGTATTTCTTACAGATCGCGACACGGAACTGTTTATGAAGTACCTCGTGAATCAGAAAGTTGCCCTGCCGCAGCAGGTGACCGGTCATTTTTATAGGATTGACGTGCAGTCGCCCGAGATTGCCGAATCATTGCACTATGGAGACATGGTGCATATCCTCATGCATGCCCATGAAGAAGGTTACTTTACCGTCGGTGGAGTAGTGGTCACATTGGAGAAGGCGATAGAGTGGTTATCGACATCCCCGAGCGGGCCCGACTGGAGTATTCTCACGCTGTCGATTGGGTGGAACATGTTTGGGTTTGAACTGGAGCAGTTCTCATAAATTCCGCTCACCATCCACGTGATTTTGGCGGTTCATCGTGTCGATCTGCGGGTGTGCTCGGTGAAGCCCTCAGCGAGTCGAGCCCTCCCAGTGATCGAGCGAACCCACGGGAATCCGCACTGAGTCGGCGGCCCACACGGCAACCCCGCTCTCCGTGCGCAGCGGCGAAAGCACCGCGCGCCGAGACCGACCGTGAGCCGGTGCGCGCGCATCACGACGACGGGCCCACCCGCCAGCGCAGTCGGGCGCCCGCGCCGCCTACGGCGCCAGCGTCGCCGTGTAGACCGGGTCGAGGGTGATCGACTGCGGGCCCTGACCCGCCGACTTCGCGCACACCACGGCCGCGATCATGTTGCGGCCGTTGGCGCGCAGCCACCCGCTCGGAATAGTGAACTCGTGCTGGGGGCCGATGTCGCCGATGTAGACGCCCGCGTTCCATCCGTTCACGAAGATCAGCACCTGGCTGCCGTCGGTGCGGCCCGCGTCGAAGCGTTCCGAGTGGATCGTCGCGCGGTAGGCGGTCTCCTGCCCGGGCGGGGTGTGCAGGGTGAACTCGCTGCGATACCACCGGATGCCGGGGGCCGACGCGGTGAGGGTGGCCGCGGGCGTCCAGGCCGATGCGTTGAAGGTGGGCTCGTGCCAGCCGTGGCGCTCGCCAAACAGGCCGCCGACGTTGAACATGCGGCGCTCTCCCTGCGCCGCCCACTCGGCGGGCCCCGCGCCCGTGATGCGCCACGCGGCGGGGTCGGTGGCGGGCAGGTTCGCGTCCCACAGGCCGCGGGTCTGCTTGCTGAGCCCGTCGTCGCTCCAATCGAGGTTGAGCCCCAGATTGTGTACGACGACCGCGATCACGTTGGGTTCGCCGACCCGCACGATGCCCTCGGCGAGGGCGAGCTCGCGCCAGTCGCTCTGGGCGGGCACGGCGCCGAGGTAGGTGCCGTTGATCCACGCCTGCATGAAGGCGGGGGCCTTGCCGTGGCCGGGCTGACCCGTGCCGCCGTTGCCGTTCAGGCGCACGGTGGAGCCGGGCGCGCCCGTGAACTCGCCGCGGTACCACACGGAGCCCGTGAAGTACCCGTAGCGGTTGGAGTCGAGCACGACCCCCTGCGAGCCGACCGTCTGGTAGCCGTTGAAGCCGTCGGTGGCGGTCGCGAGGGTCCAGCCGCTCGCGTCGAAGGCGGGGTGGGCCTCGGGCGCCTCGTCCGTGCCGCGCCACGCGAGTTGCACGGGTGCGGGCGGTTGCGGGCCGGGCGCGGCGACGCTCACGGGGCCGGACCCCACGGCGGTGGCGCGGCCGTTCCAGTGCACCGTCTTGATCGTATCGGGGGCGTCGATGCGCAGGGTGGCGGCGCCGTACAGATGGCCCGTGACGTGCGCGGAGGCCCCCTCGTAGCGCACCGTGAGGGCCACGTTGGCGCCCTCGACCGCGATCACGGGCGCGGGTTCGCCCTGGTGGGCATCGGGGCCGCCGAGCAGCCAGACGGACGCCGCGTGGGTACGGTCCATGATTCGCAGCGTCAGGGGGGTGCCCGCCCGGGGCGTCACGGTGATCTCCTCGGGCGCGCCGTGGGTGTAGTTCACGCGCAGCTCTCCGCGGGCGGCATCCCACACGGTGTGCGCCGCGCCCGCGTTAACCGCGGGTTCCTCGTCGAAGAGCAGCACGGTCTCGCCCGGCTCGCCGCCCTGGCCCACGAGGTACTGCACGTGGCCGCCGCGGCGGGGGAGCGCCGCCCCGAAGATCAGGCTCGTGGTGTAGCCGAGACGCGCGGGGCCGAGCAGCCCGCCCAGCGTGAGCTGCAGGGCGTCGCGGCCGGGGAGCCGCAATGTGGTGCCCTCGGCCTGCGGCACGACGGGCCAGCGCACGGAGGCAGGGCCCGGGTTTGGGGCGCCCGCCGTATCGGAGATGCTGCGAAACCCGTCGACGGCCACACGGCTGCCGCCACCATTGTTGCTGCCACCGGGCGCGGTCTGCCCCGTGACGCGCACGACAACCTCGTGCTCCCCGTGCGCGAGGTCGCCGATTTCGTAGCTGACCTGCTGCGCGGGCTTGTTTTGGTCGCTGTCGACGCGCGCGCTGAACGTTCCGTGCACGGCGCCGTCGAGGCTGACCTCGGCCACCCCGAAGTCGGTCAGCGTCGGGGTGATCACTTGCACGCGCGTGCCCGTGAAGCGGTGCGTGGCCGTGTCGCCCGTCGTGGCGGAGGCGCGGTAGCTGCCGCCGAGCGCGGTGGGGTCGGCCGTCTGCTCCCAGGCACCCCGATAGACGACGGCGTCGCCCTCGCTTTCGCTCGTTACCCACTCGCCCCCGCCCGCAGCGTCGCCCGGGTGCAGCGCGAGCGAGAAGCGCGTGTCGGTGGTGTCGTTCGAATCGGCGAGGCGCACGCCGACGAGTCGGCGCGTGAGGCCGCCCGCGGCGGGGGCGTCGAGCGCGATGCGCTGGTAGGCGAGCACCGCCGCGCCCTCGTGCACCGTGACGGCCGGCGCCGGTGCCGGATCGCTCGCGGCGCACTCGGGCACGCCCGCGAAGTAGTAGCCGTACTCCTTCTGCACCGTGAACTTCTCGGTGATCTTGCGGTCCTCCGTGATCGCCGCGCCATAGTCGTAGCTCGTGAAGCCCGAGGAGGGCGAGCCCGTCCAGCCCCAGTTGGTGCCGCCGAAGATCATGTAGTAGTTGAAAGCCGTGACCCCGTTGCCGATATTGCGCACCGACCATTGCCGCGTGAACGCGGGGTCGGTGAACGCGTAGGCCTGGTCGGCGTTGAACGACGCTCCCCACGGGGTGAAGGCACCGCCCTGGGATTCGGTGACGAAGTGCGGCGAATCGGGGGCGAAGCCGCGAAACGACTCCTCCGCCTCGCCGATGCGGTTGCGTTGACCTCCCGCGTTGAAGCCCAGGGGGTACTGGTCGTAGGCGTAGAAGTCGAGGCCCGTTGTCGAGAGATCGGCGAACCGCCCGCCCAGGCCATAGTCGTTATGGAACAGGGGTACCGTAATGCCGTCCTGGCGCACGGAGTCGGCGAGCGCCCTGAGAAACGCGATGCGCTCGGCGTCCTCCGCGATGAGCTCGTTCTCCACCTGATACAGCACCACGGTGCCGCCGCCGTCGGTGACCTGGTGCCTAGCGATGATCTCGTTGACGGCGCTGAGCCACGCGAGCGAGGCGGCCAGCGCCGCGGGCTCGGTCGTGCGCTGGCTGCCCTCGCGATTCACGAGAAACGAGGGGAGGCCGCCCATGGAGACCTCGGCGTTAATGTAGGGGCCCGGGCGGGCGACCACGTACAGGCCCTCCTCGGCTGCCATCGTGAGCAGGGTGTCGATGTCGCCGATGCCCGAGAAGTCGAAGTCGCCGCCGAGTTCGCTCTGGTGCAGGCCCCAGAAGAAGTACAGGGAAACCGTGTTGTAGCCCGCGGCGCGCATCTTTTGCAGCAGGTCACGCCAGTGTTCGGGCGAGGGCAGGCGCCAGTGGTGAAACTCGCCCGACCACACGTTGAGGCGTTCACCCGCCACCGAGAACGAGTGCGCATCCCACGAGACCGCGCGGCCCGCCGCCGAGGTCGCGGGGGCCTCCCCGGCGTGGGCACCTGCGGGGTGCAGCAGCGGCGCGCCGAGAGTGGCGAGGCCGGCGCTCGCGGCCGAGAACCCCACGAAGTGTCGACGCGACAGGGCGAGGGGAGGGGTCATGGGGGCCACCTTTGGCTGCGGGGCGGGTCGCGGCGCCATGACGCGGGCCGGACGCGCCGTGGGACAAGCGTGACTGCAGGCTATGGCCGCCCGAATAATCGGTCAAGCGCTTTACCAATATTCGCGCCAAGATTTTAGGGGCGCAATCTGGGCAGTTCTACGCCGTTTGGCTTATGTAAACTGAGCGCGTGGTGACTTGCGCCGTGTTTCAATGAGACCAGTTCAAGCCAGTCTTTCAGGGGGACTCATGTCAAACGCCGGCTATTCCGCGCCACCGCCCGTTCCGCCCGCGGGTGCACTGCCGCCCACCGGGCGCCCGCGCCGCTCCCGGCGCCCGCTCCTCATCACCCTCGCGACGATCGCCGCCGTGGCCGTCGCGGTCACGGGCGGCTACTTCGGGGTGCGCCAGCTCGTCCCGTCAGGCCCCGACGTGCCGCTCGCCGCGTGCCCGGCCGACACGCTGCCCACCGAGGTCGCGCAATTAAGCGCCACCGAGGCGTCCGCCATTACCGAGCAGCGCGGCGGGGTGCTGGTTTTCTCGGACGCCACGGGGGCCCGTTTTCCCGTCGACACGGCTATTCGCGCCACGGGGGTGAAGGCCCTCGGCGGGGCGAGTCTCACGCGCTTGGTGACCGGCTACGACGCCGACTCCCGCAGCCTTTCTACGTGCACCCTGGGGGCTTCGACGACGGTGGCTGACGCGAGCCTCAGCCTCACCGTCGGCGAGGCGACCGTCACGGCCGCGCGCGGGGCCTTCGCGTCGGGCGCCGAGGTGCAGGCCCTGCCCACGGCCGACCTGGCCACCCCCAGCGACCTGCTGGAGGGTCACTACCTCGATGAGCCGATCGCGAGCCTCACGGTGTTCGCGGATGCCACGCAACGAGGCACCGGGGAGGTCACGGTGAGCCTGCCGCTGCCCGACGGGGTCGAGCCGCCGGACGGCAACCGCGCCGTGGGCGGCGAACCCCTGCCCACGGACGGCGGTGGCCCCGTCGACATCCCCAGCGAGAGCCCCAGCGCCACCGACGAACCCAGCGCCACCGACGCTGCCAGCGAGACCGCGAGCGTCCGGCCCGCAGCCCACCTGGCCAGCCCCGACCTCGCGCCCCTCGTGGTGCCCGGGGTGGTTGCCCTGGTGAAAGACGCGGAGGGTGCGAGCACGGCGCTGCCCGTCGAGTACGACACCGAGACACAAACGATCTCGGTCAGCGCGAAATCGCTCGAATCGTTCACGCTGTGGCGACTCGACACGGCGGGGTATGCGCAGGTGCTGGCCGACGCGTTTGACGAACGCATCTCGCCTACCCACGTCAACGATGTGGTTTTGCCCGAGTGCCTCACGGACGACCGCACCTACACGATCGGCGAGCGCAAGATTCGCTTCGAGAAGAAGGTCGACACCGGGCTGCCCGTCTGCGCGAGCCTCGTCAACGATCGTCTGCGATTCGCCATCACGAACATGAAGGGTACCGCCTTCAGCCTCATCGTGACGGCGGGCGAGGTCGAGGGGAACGCCCCGTCCTCTGTCGATATGCCCCCAGACGCCAGGGCCACGGCGACCGTTCTGCAACTGTTCAGCAGCGATGGCGCGCACGCGGTCGTCTTGCCGAACTCGAGCACCGGCCTCACCTTCGCGCCCGACGCCTCGCCGCAGGTGCTGGGCGCGAAGCCCAACGCCTTCGCCACCGTGGAGGCTGCCCTACTCGATACCCTCGTCGCGCAGGGCCGCGATGCCGGGGGCGCAGAAGAGATCTCCGACCCCGTGTATGTGGCCAGGTGCCTCGGGAGCGGCATCGACCCGCTGGCGCTCGGTGGCGATCCGTTCGCGGAGGGCGCGCCAGCGCACGTCGCCACGCTCGACGAGGCGGAGGTGGTGAACCTCCTGCGGGTGACTGCCGAGTGTTACCTCATCTCGGCCGCCGCGCGCGACGCCGACGGTCTCACCCGGGCGCTGCTGCTCGCGGTGGCGGTGGACGGCGGGCCGCTCGTGCAGACGATGGGCGACACCTTCGCCGAGGTCGCGAAGGGGGACGCGCTGTCCATTGGCATCGAGACCTCGGTGCCCGAGACGCGCGTAGAGGGGTTCCCGGAGGCGCTGCAGGGCCGCTGGTGCGCCACGATCACTCCAGAATCGGGTGCTCAATGCTTCTCTCTGGCCTCGCTCAAGTCGCAGTACCCGGGCATGTTCGTCGAAGACGATGACGCGTGCGCCAATTCGGGGTGCTCGTATGGCAGCCCCGCGGGTTCGCGCACCTACCTGCTGTGCTTCGATGCGGGCCCCGTGGGGTGTCCCACGGCCGCAATGATGACCGTGTTGGTGCTGCCGCCGGGCGTGGCCTGGAACTGCGTCGAGGAGGCCAAGCGCTCCGAGTTCGCGTTCGACGGTTGCGACCCCGACTACACCTCGCTGCACGATTCGACCAAGACCCGCATCGTGATTGTGCCCAATCACCAGCAGGGTCAGGCTTACGAGGACACGCCGCCGCTGTACCGCGAAGACGAGTGGTGAGGGAGGCCGACGCGCCTACGCGGCCACCCAGGCGTCCGGCCCGAAAACCTCGTGGTGAATGCGGGCCGGCGCCACGCCGAGTGCGATGGCCTCGTCGCGCACCTGCTGCATGAAGCTGAGCGGCCCGCACAGGTACAGTCGCGCGTTGGCGGGAATCTGCACCTCGGCGAGGCTCATGCGGCCCGTGCGCAGGGTCGTGCCCGCGGGTGCGCCGAACGCCGAGGCGTCGTCGCCGGTCACCCACAGGTGTACGGTCGTCTTGCCGTGGCGGCTCGCGTAGTCGAGCATCTGCTCGCGGTGGGCCCACGTCTCCAGGTGGCGCTCGGAGTGCAGCACGGTGACGGGGTGCGCGGCGGGTCGCGCGGCCAGGTGACTGAGCATGGAGGTCATGGGCGTGCAGCCGATGCCCGCCGAGATGAGCACGAGCGGCGCGTCGGTGGCGGGCGCGGCGTCGCCGTAGGGGTTGGATACCTCGATCACGTCGCCCACCTGCACCGTGTCGTGTAGCAGGGGAGAGATTTCGCCCGCGTCGTCGCGCTTGGACGTGAAGCGGCGTTCGAGGCCGCCGGGGGTGATGAGCGCGTATTGCCGCACCTGGCGCAGGCCGTCGGCGGTGGGTATGCGAACGCTCACGAATTGCCCCGGGGTGGCGGGGGTGACGGGCGTGTCGTCGGCGGGTGCGAGGTCAAACGTCAGGGCAGCGCTGCCCGCGGGCGTCTTGGCGACCACTCGCCAGGGAGCCCAGTGGGTGTCGTTGGCCTGGCGCGAGTACAGACTCTTTTCGAGGTTGATGAGGGTGTTGGCCATGAGCCAGTACACCTCGGTCCATGCGGCGGCGACCTCGGGGGTGACGGCGTCGCCGAGGTCTGCCGCGATGGCCTCGAAGAGGTATTTGTAGACCACGTCGTACTGTTCGGGTGCGATGCCGAGCGAGGCGTGCTTGTGGGCGATGCGCGCAAGCATGTGCTCCGGCAGGGTGTCGGGGTGGTTCAGCAGGTGGGTGGCGAACGTGGCGATGCTCGCCGCGAGGGCCTGGGGCTGGGCGCCGCTGCGCTGGTGGGAGCGGCTGAACAGGCCGTCGAGCAGTTCGGGGTGGGCCGCGAAGAGGCGGCGGTAGAAGTCGGTGGTGATGGCGCCGATGCGTTCGCCGATGACGGGCAGGGTGGCGGCGATGAGCGGGCGGGACTGCTGCGAGAGCATGATTCTCCTGGTGGTGGGGGCGGTTGGTAAATTGCGCATTCACAATTCGTAATTTAAGTATGGGGGACGCCCGCGCATCCTCCTCGGGACTTTCGGCACGATTTGGTCCGTGGCCGGTTTGGGCCGGGCGTGTTCGTGGGCCCTACGCCTCCAGGCCCTCGCGCAGCGCGATGCTCGCGAAAATCGGCTCCCATTGCCGCGGGCTTTTGAGGCTGTCGATCGTGACGTCATCGAGGGCCGCGTAAAACGCCTCGCGGGCCCGATTAAGCACCTCGCGCAGGCGGCACTCGGTGAGCATGGGGCAGGCCACCTCGCTTGAGGTGCAGTCCGCGACGTCCTCACGCTGATTGAGGGAGCGCATCACGTGACCCACCGAAGCGGCGAGACCCGCGGCGGTAATTTGGCTGCCTCCCGAACGGCCGCGGGTGGCGTCGACGAGCCCGAGGTCGGTGAGCCGCGTGGTGACCTTGGCAATGTGCGTGCGGGGCACGCCCGTCGCGTCACCCAGTGCCCGCGCCGAGAGCCTGAGGGTCGGGTCGCCCCCGAGCACGATCAAGACGCGCAGGGCTGCGTCGCTGAAGACTGAAATGCGCACCACACCAGCCTAAGCCGGTACGGCCACTCAACGCGAACGGCCGACCCCAGGGGGCCGGCCGTTACGGGTGAACGGGCCACGCGGGCGTCCGCGCGAACCCGAGATGAATTACTTGCCGAAGCCGTCGATGAGGCCGTTCAGCGTGGCCGAGGGGCGCATCGCGGCGGCGGCCTTCGCCTCGTCGACGCGGTAGTATCCGCCCAGGTCAACCTTTTGACCCTGCACCGCCAGCAACTCGGCGGCGATGGTGGCCTCGTTGCTCGAGAGCGCCTCGGCGAGCGGGGTGAACGCGGCGGCCAGCGCGGCGTCGTCCGTCTGCTTGGCCAATTCTTGGGCCCAGTACATCGCGAGATAGAAGTGCGAGCCACGGTTGTCGATGGTGCCGAGCTTGCGGCCGGGCGACTTGTTCTCGAGCAGGAACGTGCCGGTGGCGCGGTCGAGCGCGTCGGCGAGTACCTTCGCGCCGGGAGTGCCCGTCTGCTCGGCGTACAGTTCGAGCGAGGGCACGAGGGCGAAGAACTCACCCAGCGAATCCCAGCGCAAATAGTCTTGCTCGACGAGCTGCTGCACGTGCTTGGGTGCCGAACCACCGGCACCTGTCTCGAACAGGCCGCCGCCGTTGATGAGCGGAACGACCGAGAGCATCTTGGCGCTCGTGCCGAGTTCGAGAATGGGGAACAGGTCGGTGTTGTAATCGCGCAGCACGTTGCCCGTGACCGAGATGGTGTCTTCGCCGCGGCGAATGCGCTCGACCGAGAGCTTCGTGGCGTCCACGGGCGACATGATGCGAATGTCGAGGCCCTCGGTGTCGTGCTCCTTGAGGTACTCGTTCACCTTGGCGATCAGCTGCGCGTCGTGGGCGCGGTTCTCGTCGAGCCAGAAGATGGCGGGAGTGTTCGAGGCGCGGGCGCGGGTCACGGCCAGCTTGACCCAGTCGCGAATCGGCACGTCCTTGGTCTGGCAGGCACGCCAAATGTCGCCCGGCTCCACGTCGTGTTCGAGCAGCACGGTGCCCGCGGCGTCCACCACCTGCACGGTGCCGGCGGCGCCGATCTCGAAGGTCTTGTTGTGGCTGCCGTACTCTTCGGCGGCCTGCGCCATGAGGCCAACGTTCGGCACAGTGCCCATCGTGGTGGGGTCGTACGCGCCGTTTTCGCGGCAATCGTCGATGACGACCTGGTAGATGCCCGCGTAGCTCGAATCGGGGATCACCGCGAGCGTGTCGGCCTCCTTGCCGTCGGGGCCCCACATCTTGCCGCCGATGCGGATCATGGCGGGCATGGAGGCGTCGACGATGACGTCGGAGGGCACGTGCAGGTTGGTGATGCCCTTGTCGGAGTCGACCATGGCGAGGGCGGGGCCCTCGGCGAGGGCCTTCTCGATGCCGGCCTTGACGCCCTCGCGAACGTCGGCGTCGAGCGCGTCGAGACCCGCGAGGATGCCCGCGAGACCGTTGTTCGGGTTGAGGCCCGCCGCGGCGAGCTGCTCGCCGTACTGCGCGAACACGTCGGCAAAGTAGGCCTTCACTACGTGACCGAAGATGATGGGGTCGCTGACCTTCATCATGGTGGCCTTGAGGTGGGCCGAGAACAGCACGCCCTCGGCCTTGGCGCGGGCCACGGCCTCGGCCAGGAAAGCGTCGAGCGCGGCGGCGCGCATGACGGTCGAGTCGACCACTTCGCCCGCGAGCACCTTCAGGCCCTCCAGCAGGGGGGTGGTGCCGTCGGCCGTCACCAGCTGGATGGTGAGCGTCGTGTCGGCGGCGATGGTCACCGACTTCTCGTTCGACTTGAAGTCGTTCTCACCCATGGTGGCGACGTTCGTCTTCGAGTCTTTCGACCACGCGCCCATCGAGTGCGGGTTGGTGCGGGCGTAGGTCTTGACCGAGAGGGGGGCGCGGCGGTCGGAGTTGCCTTCGCGCAGCACGGGGTTCACTGCCGAGCCCTTGATCTTGTCGTAGCGCGCCTTGGCGTCTGCCTCGTCGTCGTTGGCGGGCGAATCGGGGTAGTCCGGCAGGTCGTAGCCCTGCCCCTGCAATTCGGCGATGGCGGCCTTAAGCTGCGGCACCGAGGCCGAGACGTTCGGCAGCTTCACGATGTTCGCCTCGGGCGTCTTGGCGAGCTCGCCGAGCTCGGCGAGGGCGTCGCCAATGCGCTGCGCGTCGGTGAGCTTCTCGGGAAAAACGGAGATGATGCGGCCCGCGAGCGAGATGTCGCGCGTCTCTACTTCCACTCCCGCGCTGCCCGCAAATGCCTTGATGATGGGCAGAAAAGAGTGCGTTGCCAGCATCGGGGCTTCGTCGGTGTGGGTGTAGATGATCTTTGCCATGTGGGCGTCTCCTGCTGATCGGGGTTGCCGCGTTGTGCGCAGCGTAAATCGTGCTTTCAGACTAACGAGATTCCCTGCCCGCCGCTGGCACCGAGCGTCATCTGAAACCGTGATCTACCCGGCCGTCGCTATCGCGGACCTCGCCCGCCGCGGCCCTGCTTCTCGCCTACGATGTAGCCATGCTCCAGATGACCGATGAGGATTTTGACGCGGCGGTCGCCGACGCCCTCGACCAGGTGCCCGACGAGTTTCACTCGGCCTTCGACAATCTGGTGATCTTCGTCGAAGACGAGGCTCCCGACGGAGAGGACATCCTCGGCGTGTTCGATGGCCTCTCGCTGATCGAGGCCGCCGAGGGGCCTAGTTTCGAACCGAACCGCATCACCATCTTCAAGAACAACATCCTCGACATCTGTGAGGACGACGACGAGGTGCGCCACGAGGTGTTCGTGACCGTGATGCACGAGTTGGGGCACTACTTCGGCATGGACGAAGAGCGACTGCACGAGCTGGGCTGGGAGTAGCGCCCTACACCGCCGAAAACAGCACCACCGTCGCGAGCCCGATGAACACGACCCCGCACACGAGATCGAGCACCGCGGTCACGGTCGGCGACGACAGGCTCGAGCTCACCTTGGCAGCGAGGGCCGAGCACGCCGTGAGAATCACGACGCCCAGCAGCGCGAAGATCGCGGCGAGCACCAGCAACTGCAGCGCTGTGTTCTCCGCCGTGCCGAGAAACTGCGGAAAAAACGCCAGGTAGAACAGCAAGACCTTGGGGTTCGTGAGGTTCGTGAGCACGCCCGCGAAGTAGAAACTCCTCCGCGTCGCGCCGAGGTCGCGCCCACCCCGCTCGACCGCCACCCCCCGCCGCGAGCGCAGCGCCTTCAACCCTAACCGCAGCGACATCACACCCAGATAGATCAGGTACGCCGAGCCGAGGTACTTCAGCGCCGCGAGAAACCCGGGAATCTGCGTGAGCAGCAGCCCCAAACCCGTCACCATCACGAGCGTCTGTACGGCGATGCCGGTCAGCACCCCCGCCTGCGCGAGCATGCCGTAGCGAAACCCGCGCGCAATGGCGGAGCGCAGCACGATGAATGTGTCGGCCCCGGGGGTGAGGGCAATAACGAGCGCCGCCGCGGTGAACGCGGGCAGCACAGAGGTGTCGATCAGCATGGGCCTTCAAGGGGATGCGCGGGCGCGCCCGGTGCGCGCCAAAACACGAGCCTAGCGCAGGTCAAGGCCCTCGGCGTCGATCACGTACGTCACGCGAACCCGCGGGTCGTCCGCCTCTACATAGCGCTGCTCCGACGGCCACCACGAATCGCTCCACACGCCCGCCAGGTCGTCCCCGTCGCGGGCGCTGAGCCGCCGCCAGCGCACCAGCTCGCTCGCCTCCACCCACACCGTCACGTCCCACGGCACCCGCGCGGCCGTCGCGCTCGACGAGACCCCCTCGACCACCAGCACATCGCACGCCCCCACGCGACGCACCCCCACCGGCTCGGCGGCATCCCACCGCCACACGCGATACTCAAACGGCCTCGCAGCCAGCGCGGGCCCCACCACCTCGAGACGAAACGCCTCGTGGTCCCACGTCTCCACTCCCGCATGCGAGAAGTCGTCGACGCCAACCACCTCGACTGCCAGGGCCCGCTCGCGCAGGTCCCGGGCGAGGGCGGACGCCAGGGTGGTCTTGCCAGCACCACCGCACCCGTCGATCGCAACCAGCAGGGGCGGGCCGGCGGGGCGGGCCGAGCGGCGTCCGGCCACCGCCTCGACCAGTTCGGGATAGGTTACGGTGCGGGGCATGCCTGCCATTCTAGGCAGGCACGCGATCCGGCCGCGCCCGCGCGTCGACCTCGTCACACGCATCACAAAGGGTGGCCCGAGTCGTGGCGTCGCGCCGCGACTGCGTAGCATTGAACGGTGATTAACGTTTCAGGCCTGCAGATTCGCGTGGGCGCCCGCACCCTCATCGACGACGCCTCATTTCGCGTCGCGCCCGGCGACAAGATCGGCCTCGTGGGCCGCAACGGCGCGGGCAAGACCACGATGACGCGACTGCTCTCGGGCGAAGGCCAACCCGCCGCCGGTACCATCAGCCGCAGCGGCGAGATCGGCTACCTGCCGCAGGACCCCCGCACGGGCGACCTCACCATGACCGCGAAGAACCGCATTCTCAGCGCGCGCGACCTCGACCGCATCATCGTGAAACTGCGCCGCGCCGAGCACGACATGTCGAACGCGCCCACCGACACCAAGCGCGAGAACGCGATGAACAAGTACGTGCGCCTCGACGCCGAGTTTCACGCCGCGGGCGGGTACGAGGCCGAATCGGAGGCCGCGCGCATCGCCGCCAACCTGGGCCTGCCGAATCGCATTCTCGAACAGCCCCTCGAAACCCTCTCGGGCGGCCAGCGCCGCCGCGTCGAGCTCGCCCGCATCTTGTTCAGCAGTTCGGGCGTGCTGCTGCTCGACGAGCCCACCAACCACCTCGACGCCGACTCGATCGCGTGGCTGCGCGAGTTCTTGAAGACCTACTCGGGCGGCTTCATCGTGATCTCGCACGACGTCGAGCTGCTGCGCCAGACCGTGAACAAGGTGTTCTACCTCGACGCCACCCGCTCCACCATCGACATCTACAACGTCGGCTGGGACGCCTACAAGCTGCAGCGCGAGCAAGACGAGCGCCGCCGCAAGCGCGAGCGCGCCAACGCCGAGAAGAAGGCCTCCGCGCTCATGGCGCAGGCCGACAAGATGAAGGCCAAGGCCACCAAGACGGTCGCGGCGCAGAACATGATTCGCCGCGCCGAGCGCATGCTGGGCGGGCTCGAAGACGTGCGCCAGAGCGATAAGGTCGCCAAACTGCGGTTTCCCAAGCCGTCGCCCTGCGGCAAGACCCCGCTCATGGCGGAGGGCCTCTCGAAGTCGTACGGCAGCCAAGAGATCTTCATGGACGTAGACCTCGCCATCGACCGCGGCTCCCGCGTCGTGATCCTCGGCCTCAACGGCGCGGGTAAGACCACGCTGCTGAAGATCCTCGCGGGAGTCGAGGAGAGTGACACGGGCGAGGTACAACCGGGCCACGGGCTGAAAATCGGCTACTACGCGCAGGAGCACGACACCCTCGACTTCGAGCGCACCGTCGTCGAGAACCTCAAGACCGCGGCCCCCGACCTCAGCGAATCGCAGGTGCGCGGCGTGCTCGGCTCGTTCCTGTTCTCGGGCGAAGACGCCGACAAGCCCACGCGCGTGCTCTCGGGCGGCGAAAAGACCCGCCTCGCGCTCGCGACCCTCGTGGTGTCGAGCGCCAACGTGCTGCTGCTCGACGAGCCGACGAACAACCTCGACCCCGCGAGCCGTGCCGAGATCCTCGGTGCGCTCAGCCGCTACGAGGGCGCGGTCGTGATGGTGACTCACGATGAGGGCGCCGTCGCGGCCCTCAACCCCGAGCGCGTGCTGCTGCTGCCCGACGGCGACGAAGACCTCTGGAACGACGGCTACCTCGAACTGGTGACCCTCGCCTAGCCGCGCTGCTCGTGGTCGATGATGGCGTCTTCGACGAACTCGTCCTCGCCCGCGACATTGCGCGCCGAGAAGTGATCGCGTAGGCGCAGCCGACGGCTCGGCGCGGTCGGGGCCACCCCAGACACCCCAGCTGCCCCAGACACCCCAGCTGCCCCGGCCAGCGCCGCCACGGGGGCGTCCGGACGCTCCGGTGCCGCGGCCGACAGCCCCACCTCCTCCCGCCGGGCCGCGGCCTCGCGGCGGGCCTGCACGAACCAACCCAGCGGAAAAAACGCGGCGAAAATATACCACTGCCAGGCGTAACCGAGGTGGGGGCCGAGGTCGACCGAGGGCATGGGGAGGGCCACGGGATTCGCCGCGACCCCGGGCGTTTCGGACTTCATCTCGAGAAAGACGCCCGTGTACAGCGGGGTGAGCGCGGCAAATTCGTTCTCCGCGAGCACGGGCACGTTGATGCTTTGCACCTGACCGGGGGGATTCGTGCGGCCCTCGAGCGTTTCTTCGGGCATTTCGAGGCGACCCGTGAGGGTGAGGGTGCCGGTCGGCGGGGCGGGTACGGTCTTGGGCACCTCACCCTGGCTGTCGGAGGCCACCCAGCCGCGATTGACGAGGATCACCGCCCCCGATTCGGTGCGAAACGGCACCACCACGTAGAAACCCGACTGGGAGTTCAGGGGGCGGTTGCGCGCGAGAACGCCGTCCTGGGGAAGATACGAGCCCGTGACGGTTACGGGTCGGTACTGGTCGGTGGTGCGGAGCGCCGCGTCGGGTGCGGCGACGAGTGCGTCGAGGGGCACGGCGGCAGCATGGTAGTTGCGGTTCACGAGCTCGGCGTGGGCCTCGGCCCGGTCGTAGCGACCGAGCTGCCACAGGGCGAGGAACACACACGCGACGCCGATGACGATCAGGGTGAACAGCGCCAGCAGCCACTTCCAGTGCAGAACGAAGCGGTAGTCAGCGAGAAAGGTCTTCACCCGGGTCGGCCTCCATATCGCTGAGGGGAACAGTGTCGCGCAGGAATCCCCGCAGGTTGAGAAACGCGCTCAGCGTCTCCACGTGTGCTGGGCACGCCACCCAAATCTTACGCCGGTCGGGGGTGTGGATCTTGGGGTTGTTCCAGCGCACCGCGACCGTGGCGTCCTCCCGGCAGCCCTTGGAACTGCACTGGGGCGAGTCGTCAGCGGTCATTGCGGGTTGCCGTCGTGGGGGCAGTCTGGGGGGTGGCAGGCGTAATGATCTCGCCATCGATGACGTCTTTGCCGGTGCCGAGTTCGCGATGCACGGCGGCGGCAAGTGGCTCGGCCGGAGAGGTGCTGACGTGAGTCGTGGGAACGGACGAGCCCTCACGGCCCGCGTTCGCGATGACCACGGCGATGTAGGGGATCAGCAGGCCGGCCGGTAGGAACAGCCAGCGGGTCCAGTGATCGATCACGCAGAACGCGATGAACGACGCCGTGCGGATGCCCATGGACCAGGCATAGCGCACGAAACGGCTGTGCGAGTCGTCGGTCAGCGCGACGGGCGCGCCGGTAATGCTGGGCACCTGCTCCGGTTCGGCATTTTTCGGCATGCTGCCATTCTAGTGCGTGTCGTACGCCACTTTTTGGGCCCTGCGTCCCGGCCCGGGGCCTCGGGCTGCCCCCTCAGAGCGTGATGTGCCACTGCACGGCCTTCGCCGAATGCATGGTAAACACCAGGTCATAGGCGCCTTCGGGCACGTCGAAGGCCACCTGGCCGAAAAACTCGCGGCCACCCGTGAGGGCCACGGGGGTAATCGGTTGCTTCAGCGTGTAGCCGACGGCGGGGCGAAACTCGGTGCCCGAGATGTCCATCACCTGAAAGTCGCTCGTGTTGGGCAGGTAGGTGCCCGATTGCCCTACGAACCGCACGGTAAACACCAGCAGCGCGTCGCGCGGGGTGGGCCCGTCAGTGAGGGCCTCCTGCGGGTCGGTCACCCACTCCGCCTTGATGACCTCGGTCTGGATCGTGCCGAGGCTCGACGAAGACTGCCGCGCCGTCTCGGGGTAGATCGAGCCGAGGTTGCCCCCGTAATCCGGGTCCGTGAGCGAGATGTTGAGGTTTGAGGTAGAGGAGGTAGAGGAGGTAGAGGAGGTAGAGGAGGTAGAGGAGGTCGACGGGGTCGCGTCGCTCGACGGTCCGGAGGGCTCGCCCGACGTCGTGGGCTCCCGCGAGTCGGTCGGGTCGCCGCCGGTGGGGGTGCCCGACGTGCTGGGTTCGACCGGCGGCTCACTGGTCGGTGACGTTGGCGGCGCGGTCGTCGTGGGCGGCGCGGAGGTCTGCGTGGTGGGCGGCGCGCTGGACTGTGTCGAGGATTTCGTGGGCGAGGAGGTCCTATCGGTGTCGCCCTTGACCTGGTTGAGCAGCATCGCCCCGACCACGATCACCACGAGCGCGACCGCAACCAGGATGATCAGGCCGCGGTGGCCGCGTCGGGGAGGCTCGTCGGCCGCACGTGCGGTGCCCACGCCGCCCCCTGCGCGTCCGGAACCGGCGCCCGTGCCCTTCGAACCCGGCTTGCGGGGGATGCCGGCCTTGACCATTTCGCCAACATTGAGCACATCAAGGCGCTCGGTGACTTGGTCTCCCTCGACGGGCACCCAAAATTGCCAGCCGGGGGGCGCGGGCCCCCACGACGTGTCGGGGCGCCAATCGTCGGCGGGCTCCCAGCCCGGGGGAGGGGTCGGCCAGTTGGGGGGCGAGTTATAGCGGTACTTCATGCCGAATTCGTGTCCTTGCGATGACGAGCGTGGCTGCTCTCACGACTATATAACCCGCACCCCGCGCACCGCGTCAGCGGCGAAATGAGTCGCCAGGTCGGCGCCCCCCACCGTGGCCGTGCCGGTGCCCCACGAGGTGACCGTGAGCGGCCGCGCGGCGGTGCCGTACCCGCGCACAAACGCCGGCTCGTGGTCGACACCCGACCGCAGGTGCAGGGTCGTTCCGGGCGCGAGCCGCACGTCCCACAGCTGCGCGAGGGCGTGCAGGGGGCGCTCCTTCGAGCCATCGCCCGGCGCGCCGGTCGTCGGGTCCACGTAGTAGTCGAGGCGCGGTCCCGGATCGGCCTGCAGGGTCTCGTGCAGGGCCAGCTCGGCGAGGCCCACGGGCCCCCTCGCGGCGGTCACGGTGAGGCGCCAGCGGGCCGCCGTGACCCGCTGGGCGAGTCGCAATATTTTGCGGAACCCCACGGCTCCGCCATCTAGGACGCAGCCGCCCTCCTCGGTCGCGAATTCCACGTGGCGCCAGCCGCCGCCGGTCCAGGCGTCGAGGGTGAACGCCTCGATCTGCTGGCCGTCACGGTGGACCAGTTCGCGCACCGCGACCGAGTCCACGGCGGTCGGCGTCGCGAGTTCAAGCTCGACCGGCTCGCCGATCGCTACCGTGGCTCCGGTGTCGAGCCGACCGTCGGTGAGCGCCGCGAGGTGCGCGTTCCCGCCCCGCGCCGGCGCCCCGAGCGCGTGGTTCACGCTGAATGCGCGACGCAGCTCGGCGGCAAAGCCCGCGAGCGCGGCCAAGCACGAGTCGTTGATCTGCCCGTCCTCGTCGGGCGGCACGTTGAGGAGCATCGTAGAATTTCGCCCCGCCGAGCGCACGTAGCGGGTCAGCAACTCGGCGGGCGGGGCCGCGGTGGCCTTCTGCGGCCCCCAGAACCAGCCCGAGGTCAGCCGCGAGTCGGCCTCCGCCGGCCACCAGCGGGCCTCCGTGGCGACGCCGGCCGCGGCGGCGAGGCTCGCGGCGGAGCCCGTGTCGGCGTGCATCTCGCCGCCCACGACGGAGGGAGCACCGTCGGCGCGCCACGTGATGGCCTGCGGACCCCATTCGTTGAACCGTGAGACCCCGTCCTCGTTGCCAACCCAACGCACATCTCGACCCGAAATTGCCGTCACGGCTCGCGGCTGGAGCGCCGCGATCATGTCGTAGAGGTGAGTGAACGCGTAGGGCTGGGGGTGCACGGTATTGCCCTGGGCGCCGTCGAACCAGACCTCGCAGATGTCCCCGTACTCCGTGAGGGTTTCGTAGAGCGTGTTGAACAGGTAGGCGTTGTAGTCGTCGAGCGGGTAGGTGAAGGCGGGGTAGCGCGGGTCGCGGCCCACGAGGCCCGCGCGGTCGTCTTCGGGCACGAGGGTTGGTATCGGGGTGGGCCGGGGGGCGCTGCCGTTGCCGAAGATGCCCTCCCGCTCCTGATAGGAGTCGGCGGTCGACATGTAGATGCCGAGCCGCACGCCGTGGCGGCGGGCCGAGGCGGCGAGGTCGCGCAGTACCGAGCCGTGGCCGCCCTCGAGGGGAGAGGCCGCGAGTGAGAACTGCGCGTTGTAGCGGCTCTGGTAGAGCAGGTAGCCGTCGTGGTGCTTGACCACGGCGATGGCGGCGTTGAAGCCCGCGTCGGCGACGCTGCGGATCCACTGGTCGGTGTCGAGCCTTTGCGGGTTCACGATCGCGGGGTCTTCGTCGCCGTGCCCCCACTCGGGGTAGTCGCGGGCCGCGTTGCACGTGTTGACGCCGAAGTGAAAGAACGCGAGGCGCTGCTCGGCGAGGTAGTCGACCTGGTTGGCGCTGGGCCTCGCCGCGCTCGCGGCGCGCAGCAGGGCGGCGGCGTCGAGCGGGGCGGCGGCTAGCTGCGACTCGGGCGGCGACGCGCCGGGTGCCGCCGCGGACGGTGCCAACCGCACGGAGCCCACGCAACCCGCCCACCCGGCGTCCGGCCCGTGCCCGCCGAGGGTCACGGTGAGTTCCGTGGGCGGGGCCCACGTGCCGCGCGACTGCGCCCCGGCCGCCGCGACGAGGGTTTCGCCGGGCGCGCCGGGCTGCCACGTGAGCGTGAGGGTGAGGGGGACGCCGGGGGCCAGGCGGGTCGGTTCGGCCTGCGCGACCGGGTGGCCGAGGAGGGTGAGGGCGAGGGCTCCCGTCGCGTCGACGGCGAGGCGCGCGAGACCGGGGACCTCGGCGAGCAGGCCCGCACCTGGCTCACCCGCGGTCACCACGAGGTCGAGGCGGCCCTCGGTGAGCGGCGCGGGGGAGGTGAGCCGGGCCGTGAAGCCGTCACGGCCGCCGCCGAGCACGAGGCCGCGGCCGAACGGGTTCGTTTCGCGGCCGCCGTGTCGAGCGGCGGAGCCAACCAGCACTTCGGTGCCCGCGGCGGTGTATTGATGGTCGTGGTGGAAGGTGCCGCCGAAGCTCAGGTCGAGCAGCGGGCGGGCGGCGGCGCGTGGATTCATCGTCGAACCTCGTCCCTTTGTGGTCAGACCACTATGGTGCGTCACGTGGCGCCGGCCCCGCTCGATCGGCCACGTAGTGAAACCGTCGACCGAAACACCGTCACCGCAGGCCCGTGCGCGCCGCCGCTGCACTAGGCTGGTGGCGGCGTTCAACCGACCCAAGGAGACCCATGGAACCCCGTAGCATTCTCGTCACCGGCGGCAACCGCGGCATCGGCCGCGCGATCGCCGAGGCCTTCATCGCCCAGGGCGACAAGGTAGCCGTCACGTCGCGCAACGGCGACGCCCCCGAGGGCGCGCTGGCCGTCGCCGCCGACATGACCGACGCGGCGAGCATCAACGAGGCGTTCACGCAGGTCGAGGCCGCACATGGGCCCGTCGAGGTGCTGGTCGCCAACGCGGGCATCACGAAAGACACGCTGCTGCTACGCATGAGCGAGGACGACTTCACGAGCGTGCTCGACACGAACCTCGCGGGCCCGTTCCGCTGCGTGAGCCGCGCCGCCAAGGGCATGATCCGACTCAAGCGCGGCCGCATCGTGCTGATCTCGTCGGTGGTTGGCCTGTACGGCAGCCCCGGTCAGATCAACTACTCGAGCTCGAAGGCCGGCCTCGTCGGCATGGCCCGCTCGATCAGCCGCGAGCTGGGCGCCCGCAACATCACCGCCAACGTCGTGGCCCCCGGGTTCGTGCGCACCGACATGACCGACGTGCTGCCCGACGACACCAAGCAGGGCTACCTCGCGACGATTCCCGCGCGCCGCTTCGCCGAGCCCAGCGAAATCGCCGACGTCGTCACGTTCATCGCGTCGCCCTCCGCGGGCTACATCACGGGCGCCGTGATCCCCGTCGACGGCGGCCTTGGCATGGGCCACTAATTTCTTGCGGACGCGCGGTCCCTCCTCCCCGACCGGCAACCGCATCCCCGCGCGTCCGCGTGTACTGCCACACGCACTGTACTTTTCGCAGCACAATTGACTACGACACTATGACCCGTCCGCGCGAGCGGGCCCGCCAGGAAAAAGGACAAAAACCCATGGGACTTCTTGAAGGCAAGCGACTGCTCATCACGGGCGTGCTCACCGATGCGTCGATCGCGTTCCACGTCGCCAAGTTTGCCCAGTTGGAGGGCGCCGAAGTGGTGCTGACGTCGTTCGGCCGCCAAATGAAGATCACTCAGGTGATCTCGAAGCGCCTGCCCAAGGAGGCGCCCGTGGTCGAGCTCGACGTGTCGAGCGACGACGACCTCGCGGCCCTCGCGGAGCGCGTGAAGGAGCACGTGCCCGCCCTCGACGGCGTACTGCACTCGATTGGTTTCGCGCCGCAGGCCGCGATGGGCGGCAACTTCTTGAACACCGAGTGGGCCGACGTGGCGACCGCCGTGCAGATCTCGGCGTTCTCGCTGAAGTCGCTCGCGATGGCCGCGAAGCCCCTCATGGGCGAGGGTGGCTCCATCGTGGGCCTCACGTTCGACGCGCAGTACGCGTGGCCCGTGTATGACTGGATGGGCGTCGCAAAGGCGGCCTTCGAGGCCACCAACCGCTACCTCGCGCGCGACCTCGGCCCGTTCGGCATCCGCTGCAACCTGGTCTCGGCGGGCCCCGTCAAGACCACGGCAGCCAAGTCGATTCCCGGCTTCGAGAAGATGGAGGGTGGCTGGCCCGAGCGGGCGCCCCTGGGTTGGGACGCCACGACGGCCGAGCCGGTTGCGAAGACCTGCGCCGTCCTGCTCTCGGATTGGATGCCAGCGACGACTGCCGAAATCATTCACGTCGACGGTGGATATCACGCCATGGGTGTCTAAGTTGAAAAACGCCTGAACGAGGCGGCGAGCGCAAGGTTGATTGCGTCTTTCGCCGCCTCGTTCTGCTGTGATTGGATGGTTACATGACCTACCTGATGCTCATGCGACACGCCAAAGCCGAGCCGTACAACTCGACCGACAAACACCGCAAACTGCTGCCCAAGGGGCACGAACAATCCGCACAATCGGGTGCCTTCATCACGGGCTACTGCAGGGGTTCCGACCGCAGCGTTGACGTCGCCATCGTCTCGTCCGCCGCGCGCGCCCAAGAGACCTTCGCCCATTCGAAGGTGAGGGCCCGTCACGTCGTGAACTCCGAGGTGCTCTACATGACCACCCCGTGCGCGATGCTCGACGAGATTAACGACCAGCTCTGCGCGCTGAACCTCGATGACGTGCGGTCGGTGCTCGTCGTGGCCCATGAACCGGCCATTAGCGCACTGGCTTACTATCTAGGGCACACGCCCGCCCCCAAGGGCTTTGATCTCGCCGCGGCGCCCGAGCTGATGGCCATCGACCAGGAGTACGCGAGCGATCCCATCGTGCACGTGCAGCACGGCGTGCCCACCGGCACCGTGTGCGTGCTGCAGTACGATGCGGCCGCTCTGGAGGACGGCGACCGGGCCCCCACGGGCGCCGCGGCCGAGGGTAGCTGCGACCTGCTCGAGGTCTACTCGCCTCGCTAAGCCCGCAAAACTCGCCTCGCTAAACCCGCACCAGATAAACCCGCACCAGATAAACCCGCACCAGATCAGGCGCGGTTCTCGTACACCAAGAGGTCGCCGTGGCCGCCGTAGCCGATCACGCTCTCATGCTCGCTCGACCCATCGAACGAGAGCGCGCGCAGCGGCTGGCCCTCGACCTCCACGGCCGCGAAGTGCGGAATGTTGCTGCCAAACGGGGCGTCCACCTGCGCGATGCGGCGCATCGAGAGGTCATACACCGGAAAATCCCTCGCGTCGCCGTCGCTCGCGACCACGACGTTCTGGTCGCCAATGCGGCTCACGAGCACGCCCTCGGTCTGCTGATGCACGGGGTCGGTGCCCACTCGCGAGAATGGCCCCCGAATGCTGCCGCCAGGTTCGCCGATCGCGAGCACGGGCCGAAACGAGAAGCGTGGTTCGTAGCCGAGGCATTCGACGAACGCCAGGTGCCAGCGATCCTCGATGCGGCGCAGGTTCGGCCCCCAATTGTCGAATAGGGTCGGCGCGGAATACGCGACGGGGCTGTGCACGTGCACTCCGCTCAGCGTCGCGTCGAGATCGTCGGCGGCCGCCTCAACGGGCGCGTACTGCAGGTGCTGCGGATTGAGACCAAAGCTGCAGCGATTGCTGAGAATCAGGTGCTGCGCGTCATCGTCGATCACGACCTGCCCCAGGTGGTCGCCGAGCACCCGGCCGTCACGGCAGAAGTAATGGAGCGCCTCGAGGCGGGGGGCCAGCAGCCCGTCGACCGAGCTAGCGTCGACGCTGAAGATGCCCCAGTGCGCCGTGGGAAAATGACCGGGCCCCGCGCAGGTCAGGCTCAGGTAGGAGCGTCCCTCGCGTTGCACGATCTCGCCGTCCGGCCCGGTCACCCACTGGGGGTCGCGCAGCCCCACGTACCCCGTGTAGCCCATGCGCAGCCCCGCGACGCCGCTGACGCTGACGCGCGCGGAGGCGAGCCACTCGGCGTCCGCCAGGTCGAGGTCGTACGAGCGGTCGATGCCGTTCTCGTTGCCGTGGGTGAACAGGGGGGTGGCGTCGTTGAGGTTGGCGCCGGCGACCTGCCAGGTGGCGATGGAGTCGGCGGCGAGCGTGACCAGCGCCTCGCCAGATTCGATCAGGGAGGCGGGCACCTCGAAGGGGCCGTAGGTACTGGGGGCGGAGCCGCTCGCGGCTCGCGTGAGGGTGACCTCGCCCGGTGCGAAGTCGAGGCGCACGAAGGCGTCGTCAGTGCCGTAGCGCCAGGTGGCGCCGCTCTCGAGGCCCGTCAGGTGAGCCGTCAGGTAGGGGGCGACGAAGGGCGCGTGCCCGTCGAGCTCGTCGAGCGAGCTGATGACGATAAACGCCTCGGGCAGTAGGTCGCGGCGCGTGGCGCTGCCGACGTTCTCGAAGCGATAACCGCCAAACCACGGGGTGACCTTGCCCTCGGGCAGGTCTACCGTTTCGCGCTCCGGCTCGGCGGGGCGGGGCGGGGCGGGGGGCGTGGACGCCTCGGGTGAGCGGTTGGGTGTGGCCCCCCGGTTCGGGGGTGAGTCTTTGAAAAGGGGCTTGGTCGCATAAACTAGGGCGCCGACAACCCTGTCGAAGATAGCCATAGGTGAACTGTAGTTGACCGTTTTCTGTTGTCCGGCGTCCCTGGCGCCACGGAGGGCAAAGAAACCCTAAATGTTCGCTGAGCGAACTACTTCGCGGTCCGGCTCTGCCGACCGGGTGGTCGATGCCAGCGCACTCTCGCGCTCGTGTTCCACGTCGAGGTGTTCACGCTCAAGCTCTTCGATCTCTTCGCGCGAGATACCCAGCATGTACAGCACCGAATCGAGAAAGGGCACATTCACGGAGGCCTTGGCCTGCCGGCGCACCATGGGCTTCGCGTTGAAGGCCACGCCGAGACCGGCCGCCGACAGCATGTCGAGGTCGTTCGCCCCGTCGCCAATCGCAATGGTGCGGCTGAGGGGAAGGTCTTCGGCGGCGGCAAACTCGCGCAGTGCCGTCGCCTTGGCGGCGCGGTCGATGACGGGGCCACGCACGCGACCCGTGAGGTGACCGTCGACCACTTCGAGCTGATTGGCGCGCACGCGGTGGACGCCGAGGTCGGCCGCGATGGGCTCGATGATCTCCTGAAACCCGCCCGATACGAGCGCGATCGAGTAGCCAAGGCTGCGCAGAGTGCGGCACACGGTGCGCGCCCCGGGCGTCAGCACGATGGTCTCGCGCACCTCGTCGAGCACGCTCACGGGCAGACCCTTGAGGGTCGCGACGCGCTCGTGCAGGCTCTCGGCGAAGTCGAGTTCGCCGCGCATGGCGCGCTCGGTGACGTCGCGCACCTGCGCCTCGACGCCCGCGTGCGCCGCGAGCATTTCGATGACCTCGCCCGTGATGAGGGTCGAGTCGACGTCCATGACGAGGAGTCGCCGACCCCGCCGCGCGAGGCCCAGGGGAGAGACCGCAATGTCGACGCGATACTGTGCGGCCTTGATGGCCACCTCGCGGCGCAACTGGTCGCTATCGCCGCCCGAGACCTCGAGCTCGAAGGTCGTGACGGGCCAGCGTGAAACGCGCCGCACGCGGTCGATGTTGGCACCCGCGGCCGAGATCGCGCCGGCCACCTCGCTCACGGCGATGGGGCGCACGGGGTTGCCGAGGATGCTCACGGCGAGGCGATTGCGGGGCTTGGGGCGATTGTCGCCGAGGCCAGCGCGACACGACACCTTGAAGCCGAGGTTGCGGCCCACCTCGGTCACCCGCGCCATCATGGCGCCCTCGTTGGCGCCCGCGGTGACGAGCACGTTGAGCAGCAGCTCGCCGCGCACCACCAACTGCTCGACATCGAGCACCACCACGTCGGGCGCCGAGAGCGCCTCGAAGATCTGGCTGGAGACGCCGGGACTGTCTTCACCCTTGATGCGCACGAGAACTGTGCGCTGGTCACTGAGATCGATCGCCTGCGTCAGCTTGTCCGAAACTTTAGCCACGTGACAACCCTAGTGCAGATTGGGTGGCCGGGCGCCTGGGGCGAAAATAGCGGACGGCGGGTCGGCAGTTGCCTGCCAACCCGCCGCCGCGGCGTCCGGTAAAAAAACGCTGGTTCTGCGAAACTTACACCACCAGTTGGTCCTTGCCGACCACCGTAATTCCGGATTCGGTCACGAAGAAGCCGCGCTTGCGGTCGAGTTCGGGGTCAAGACCGATCGAAGCCCGCGGGGGCACGATGACGTTCTTGTCGATGATCGCGCGGTGGATCTGCGCGTGGCGGCCCACCTGCACACCGTCCATCAGCACCGAGTCGGAGACCTGCGACCACGAGTGCAGGTTGACTCCGGGGGAAATCACCGAGCCGCTCACCTGACCGCCCGAGATCACCACGCCGTTCGAGACGAACGAGTCGGTCGCCTGGCCGACGCGGCCAGGGCCGCCATGCACGAACTTGGCCGGCGGGTGAATGTTGGGAGAGCCGTACACGGGCCAGTGGTGGTTGTACAGGTTGAAGACGGGGTGAACCGAGATGAGGTCCATGTGCGCGTCGTAGTAGGCGTCGAGAGTACCCACATCGCGCCAGTAGTCTTTGTCGCGCTCGGTCGAGCCGGGCACGTGATTATCGATGAAGTCATGCACGGCGCAATCGTTCTTTTGCACGAAGTTCGGCACGATGTTGCCGCCCATGTCGTGGGCAGAGTCGGGGTCCAGGGCGTCGCTGCGCACGGCCTCGACGAGGGCGTCCGCATTGAAAATGTAGTTGCCCATCGAAACCAGCACCTCGTCGGGTGAATCGGCAAGACCCACCGCGTCGTTGGGCTTTTCACGGAACGCACCGATGCGGTGCTTATCGTTCTTGTCGAGCTCGATCACGCCGAACTGATTGGCGAGCGAGAGCGGCTGGCGAATGGCCGCCACCGTGCAGGATGCCCCGGAGGCCTTGTGGGCGTCGAGCATCTGCGAGAAGTCCATGCGGTAGATGTTGTCGGCGCCGATCACCACGACGTAGTCGGGCTTCTCGTCGTTGATGAGGTTGAGCGACTGAAAGATGGCGTCGGCGCTGCCGAGGTACCAGTTCTTGCCCATTCGCTGCTGCGCGGGGACGGGGGTGACATAGTTGCCGAGGAGCGTCGACATGCGCCACGTGCGCGAGATGTGGCGGTCCAGGGAGTGCGACTTGTACTGGGTCAGCACGACCATCTTCAAAAACCCAGCATTGGCGAGGTTGGAAAGTGCGAAGTCGATTAAGCGGTAATTGCCTCCGAAAGGGACCGCGGGCTTGGCACGGTCGGCAGTAAGCGGCATGAGGCGCTTACCTTCGCCACCTGCGAGGACGATTGCTAGTACATTGTTGACAGCCATGGTTGAACTGTATTTCAAGTTCGGGCCCAAGAAGCAGAAAACCCCAGAAGGAGTCGGAATTGTTCGTCAACATTTTGTCCAAGGAGTATCCGCCCGAAATCTATGGTGGGGCGGGCGTTCACGTGGCTGAGCTGGTCAAAGTTTTGCAGCGCGATATCGATGTGCGCGTGAGCTGCTTTGGTGCCCCCCGCGACGCCGAGGAGGCCACGGCGTATCCGGTGCCCGAGACCCTGGGGTCCGCCAACGGCGCGCTTCAAACCTTTGGCGTCGACCTGGCCATGGCGCAGGACGCCGCGGGGGCCGATTTGGTGCATTCGCACACCTGGTACGCCAACCTGGGCGGGCACCTCGCGTCGCTGCTGCATGGCATTCCGCATGTGATCTCGGCGCATTCGCTCGAACCCCTGCGGCCCTGGAAGGCCGAGCAATTGGGCGGTGGTTACGCCCTCTCGTCGTGGGCCGAAAAGACCGCGTACGAGGCGGCGGCCGCGATCATCGCCGTGTCGGCGGGAATGCGCGAAGACATTCTGCGCTCGTACCCCGATGTGGACCCCGAGAAGGTGAAGGTCGTGCACAACGGTATCGACCTCGAGGGCTGGGCCTACAACGACTCGACCGAGGCACTCGCGCGCTTCAACATCGACCCGGCCAAGCCGTCGATCGTGTTCGTCGGCCGCATTACCCGCCAAAAGGGACTGCCGTACTTCCTGCGCGCGTGCCGCGAGCTCGACCCGGGCGTGCAGGTGATCCTGTGTGCGGGTGCCCCCGACACTCCCGAGATCGCCGCCGAGGTCGAGGGCCTCGTGGCCGACCTGCAGTCGACCCGCGAGGGGGTCGTGCTGATTAGCGAGATGCTGCCGCGCGATCAGCTCACCCAGATCTTGTCGCATGCGACGGTATTCGCGTGCCCCTCCATCTACGAGCCCCTGGGCATCGTGAACCTCGAGGCCATGGCGTGCGGAATCCCCGTGGTGGCGACCCGCACGGGCGGGATTCCCGAGGTCGTCATGGACGGCGAGACGGGCTGGCTGGTCGACATCGAGCAGGTCACCGACGGCACGGGCACGCCGCTGGACCCCGACGCGTTCGTCGCTGATCTCGCAGCCGCCCTGAACGAATCGGTGAGCGACCTCGACCGGGCGCGGGCGTTCGGCGTCGCGTCGCGACAGCGCGTTGAACAGCACTTCTCGTGGGCGTCGATCGGCGAGAAGACGCAGGCCGTGTATCGCGACGTGCTCGGTCAGGCCTAAGTAGGCCCGGTTCGCACCGCAGTATTACGGTTGCGGTGAGCGCGCGCCGCCCAGCGAGCGCGCGCTCACCGCAATCAGCGTGAGGCTCACCCCGAACGCCCCCACGCCCACCAGCATGGGCCAGATCAGGTACGCGCCGTTGACGGCGAACAGCGCGATCGTGCGCGTCGCGTCGCTCGCATAGGGCCCCGAGCCGACCGCGGCCCACGCCAGAATCGACAGCACCATGAGCACCAGGCCGAGCGCCATGAGACCCGCCGTGAGGTAACTGCACACGCGCCACAGTTTGCGGCGCTCGGGCGGTTCGGACGCCAGGGTGGCCCGCTGCAGGGGTCGCCACACGTAGGCGAGGGCCGCCGCCGCGAGGGCGGTCGGCACGAGCCCCAGAAGCGGAGTCTGATTCAGGGCCAGGACGTTGCCCATGGTGAAGACCAGCGTCGTCACCATCATGAGGGCGATCAGGCGGATCGCCGACGGGGTGTCGCGGCGGGCGGGAGGCTTGGGCTGGCTGTGGGGCTGGCTGGCCCGAAACGGCGGGTGAGTCACGAGCCTAGTGTGACGCACGCAGGGCGCCCACCAGGGCGTCCAGGCCGGCGTGGTGAATGCGAGAGAGCGCGAGGTCTTGGGTCGCGCTCGCCGAGGCACTGTGCACCACCCGACTCGTGGTGAGCGCGTGTTCCGTCACGAGGCTGAGGCGCAGGGCGAGCGTGAGCAACTGCAGGTGCGCGGCGCCGAGCGGCGGCAATTCGGCGACGGTCCACAGGGGCGGATGGTCGATCTCGAGGCTGTCCCCGCGCGCGATAGCGGGGAAGTCGAGCGATTCGAGTTCGTCGAGATGGCGCAGCAGCGTCGACTGTAGGTCGTGATGTGCCGCGCGCACCGAGACCGGCGGAGGCACCGGCCGCGGAGCCGCTGCGTGTACCCGCCACGTGACATAGTGGCCGTGGTCCCCCTCGCTACCGAAAGTCTGTACGCGCGGTACCAGCGCGGCGACGGCGCGTCCGGATTCGGTCACGATGAGGCATTCGCCCGCGCTCAGGGCGGCCTCGTTCACGGGGGGCGGGCCGGGCAGGAGACCGGGGTGGCCCGGTCGCGGCAGGCATGCCAGCACCTCGGAGTCTTTCAGATCGCGCAGCCGATGAATGAGCGCGGCCATGTCGTGAGTCTCGTGTACGAGGTGGGTCGGTAGTTCGGCAGCAGGGACCAGGCCCACGCGCCGCTCCCAGTTGAGCGCGTCCATGCCGATGACCTGGTGGGGCTCGTCGGTGCCCTGCAGCATTTCTTGAGCGATGTCGGGATGGCTCGTGCGGCGCAGGGCGGCAGTGATCCAGGCGGCCGCAATGACGCTACGCGGCAGGGGAAGGGTGAGGCCCCGACCCCCGCCGGAGGAATTATTGCAGGTGTGCATGGATTTCTACTCTGAGAGGGTTCTGCGTGCGCCACGGCCCGGTCGGGCTCCGTGTAAGGATACGTGAAACTGGGCCAAGAGTGGATAAATAGAGGGCGTGGACGCCCCCGTGGGCGGTTCCGTGGACCCGTTGCGTCGACTGCGTGGCGCGGCAGGCAACTTCACAAAGTTCGTCGTCCGCGACGCAGTGTCCAGGCCACGAGCACTAGCCGGGTGACGTAGGGTCGTCCCATGCACGATGTGGTTAAGCTCGAGAATGTCACTGTTCGTCGCGGGAGCAAGTATCTGCTCTCTGAGGTCTCGTGGGAGGTTGCCGACGGTGAACGTTGGGTGATCCTCGGGCCGAATGGCGCAGGCAAAACCACGCTGCTCAATATCTTGGCGGCGCAGATGCACCCCACGAGCGGTGTGGTGGGCCTACTCGGCGAGACCCTCGGTCGGGTTGACGTCTTCGAACTAAGGCCCCGTATCGGTCAGACCAGCGCGGCCCTCGCCGAGCGCGTGCCTCCGGGTGAGGCCGCCGTCGACGTCGTGGTCAGCGCCGGTTACGGCGTGCTGGGTCGGTGGACCGAAGACTATGCGCCGGAGGACTACGCGCAGGCCGAGATGCTGATGGAGGCGTTCGGTGTGGGGTCGCTGCGCGACCGCACCTTCGGTACGCTGAGTTCGGGCGAAAAAAAGCGAGTGCAGATCGCTCGCGCGCTCATGACCGACCCAGAATTGCTGCTGCTCGACGAGCCGTCGGCCGGGCTTGACCTGGGCGGTCGCGAAGAGGTGGTAGCCGCCCTCGGTGAGTTGGCCAGTGAGCCCGCGGCGCCGGTGTCAATTCTCGTGACGCATCACGTGGAGGAGATTCCTCCCGGCTACACGCATGCAATGTTGATTCGTGAGGGTGCGGTGGTCGCTGCTGGCCCCATCGATTTGACGCTCACATCAGAGAATCTTGGTCAAACCTTTGGGCTTGATTTGGTTGTCGCCTATGCTGAAGGTAGATGGACTGCTCGAGCGCGCTAGCGGTGCGTGAGGGGCCAGCACTGGAGGCCGAATTCGCGCGAGTGCCCAAGGGCCGCCAATTCGTGAGCTGCCCCCGTCGTGAAACCCACGACGGGCAGACATCGACCGCCACCCGCGAAGGAGGATGTCCGAGATGGACGACATGCAGTGGCTGCTTTGGCTAGCGGCGGCAATTATTCTGGGGATTATTGAGATCTTCACCGTGGACCTCATCTTTGCCATGCTCGCGGTGGGAGCCGTGGGCGGCGCGATTGCCGCGGGCTTGGGGGCGCCGTGGTGGGCCAGCGGTCTCGTGGCGATTGTCTTGGCCGTGTTGATGTTCCTGTTCGTGCGGCCACGCGTGCTGCATCGACTGCGAGCCATGCCGAACGTAACGCCCACCAACATCGATCGCATGATTGGCGAGATTGGCACGGTACTCGAGTCGGTGTCGGGCAATAGCGGTCTCGTGAAACTGCCGGGGGGCGAATGGACCGCGCGCACCACGATTACGGGGTCTATTCCGCGGGGCACCATCATTTATGTCGAACGCATCGACGGTGCGACGGCAATGGTGTTGCCCAAAGACAATGCACAACCAATGGTTAACAACATCAAGGGGGTCGGGGCATGAACGGTGGAAACATCGTGCTCACCGCAGTATTTGTCATACTCGCCATCTTCGTCATCGTGACGATTGCCAAGTCTGTGCGCATTGTGCAGCAGTCGCGGGCGATGATTGTAGAGCGGCTGGGTCGCTTTCACGCCACCATGAACGCGGGCATTCACCTGTTGATTCCGTTCATTGACCGCATTGCGGCCGTGGTTGATCTGCGCGAGCAGGTGGTGTTCTTTCCGCCGCAGCCCGTGATTACGAGTGACAACCTCGTGGTGTCGATTGACTCGGTGATCTATTACCAGGTCACGGACCCACGCGCCGCGACGTACGAGATTCAGAACTTTATCGTCGCCATCGAGCAGCTCACCATCACGACTCTGCGCCAGGTGATCGGCACGCTCGACCTCGAGCAGACGCTCACCTCTCGCGATCAGATCAACGGCGCCCTGCGCGGCGTGCTCGATGAGGCCACGGGCCGCTGGGGCATTCGCGTGGCCCGCGTCGAGCTGAAGGCCATTGATCCGCCGGCCTCGATTCAGGATTCGATGGAGAAGCAGATGCGCGCCGAGCGTGACCGCCGCGCCGCCATTCTCACGGCCGAGGGCATCAAGCAGTCGCAGGTGCTGAGCGCCGAGGGCGAGAAGCAGGCTCGCATTCTGCAGGCGCAGGGTGCCGCCGAGTCGGCCGTGCTCGAAGCGAAGGGCCAGGCCGAGGCGGCCGTGCTCGAAGCCAACGGCCAGTCCGAGGCCATCCGCACCGTCTTCAGTGCGATTCACGACGGCAATCCCGACAGCAAACTGCTGGCGTACCAGTACCTGCAGATGCTGCCTCAACTCGGCAAGGGCGAGAACAACACCCTGTGGGTGATCCCGACCGAACTGACGGCCGCTCTGCAGGGCATTGGCGCGGCGATGGGGTCGAAGATGGCCGACTCGGGTCTCGACGCGGCCCCGAGCATGCCGCTGCCCCACACCACCAGCCTCGCGAAGCCACCCGCGACGAGTCATCCCGACGCGCCGCGCCCACCGGCGCCGCCGCAGGCTCCGACCGCCGGGTAGCGCACGCTACCGGCTTATCGTGCCCGAGGGGCCCGCCGCATGGTGGGCCCCTCGGTCGCGTTCGGGCCGAAACCGCGAGAATGTGGGCATGTCAGCAACCGAAATGCCCCCGGGCGCGGGGGCGAATCTGGTGGACCTGGCGTCCGTACCCGAGGCCCTGCGCCCCCTGCTCGACGACTATTTCTCGCTCACCGACGTGAAGCTACGCTCGAAGAGCGAGCCCGAGAAGGGCGTGTTTCTCGCCGAGAGTTCGACGGTGCTGCGGCGCGCCCTCGCGGCGGGCTATGAGCCGAAGTCGTTTCTCGTGGCACCCAAGTGGGTGCCCGATCTGGCCGACGTGTTCGCGGCCCACCCGGACGCTCCGGTGTTCGTGGGCAGCGCGGGTGAACTGGAGCAGATCACGGGCTTTCACCTGCATCGGGGAGCGCTGGCGGCGATGAAGCGGCGGCCCGATCGGAGCGTGGGCGAGGTGATCGGGGGTGCGCGGCGCGTGGCGGTGCTCGAAGACATTGTGGACCACACGAACGTGGGCGCGCTGTTTCGCTCCGCCGCGGCGCTCGGGGTGGACGCCGTGCTAGTGACCCCCGCGTGCGCCGACCCGCTGTATCGGCGGTCGATTCGCGTGTCGATGGGGACGGTGTTTCAGGTGCCGTGGGCGCGGTTTACGAGCTGGCCAGACGGCATGGACGAGCTGCACGAGGCGGGGTTTGAGACTCTCGCCCTGGCCCTGCGGGACGATTCGCTGACCCTCGACGAGGTGGAGGCCAACCCGTTCGAGAAGATGGCGCTGATCTTCGGCACCGAGGGGGACGGACTGCGTCCGCGCACGCTCGCGCGCGCCCGGCACACGGTGCGGATTCCGATGGCGGGGGCCGTGGATTCCCTCAACGTCGCCGCGGCCAGCGCGGTGGTTTTCTGGGCAACTCGCGACGCGAAGTGAACAGTTGTACCAGTTTTCGCAAATGTTGAATGCAGCGCTCCCATTCGTGTGAAATGCTGGGCACATGTTGGTGCTGGCCTTGGGATGTTCTAAGCGACAACCCGAACCTGAACGCGCGAGTCGATGGCTCGACGCGCTACAAGCCGTCCCCAGTTGGGGCGGCTTTCATGTCGTCAACGAGGGCATGATTCTGGGGGCACCCCGCGACGCCGACGCCGCACTGAGGGCCATGCTCGTGGCGTTTCGTGACCCCGCCTGCAAGATGGGCCTGGGCATCGGCGACGGCGAGGCACTGCACCACTTCGGCGACGCCGACGCCGTGCACCTCCCGCGCGGCCGCGCCGTGGATGCGGCCGTCGAGGCCCTCGCCCGGGCCCTCGCTCCCTCGGCCCGCGCCTTCGTCAGCGTGAGCGTGCCCGCGCGCGTGCCGGTAGCCTCCGGGGCCTCGTTCGCGAGCCGCGCCGCGACGTCGCGCGCCGACGAAATCGAAGCGCTGCTCGGCGTGCTGGCCCTGCTCGTTTCGCAGCGCACGAGCGCGCAATGGAAGGTCATCGACGTCGTGGAGTCGCTGCCGCACGGCACCCAGCAGCAGTGGGCCGGTGCGCTCGGCATCAGCCACCAGGCCGTTTCGATGGCCATGACGCGCTCACACTACCTCGAAGTGGCGCGGGTGCTGCCGCTCCTTAGCCGTCTGCTGCAAGAGGCAGACGACATGGCCGCGTCGGGCTGGTAGGGCGGACGCGCGGTCCCTCCTTCCAGCCCAGCACTCGCCCTCGCCTGGCCCGCAGCCCGCTCCCTGTGTCGGGCGTGAGGTTTGTCATGTGTCGCGCTGCTGCGGCCGCCGCGCGGCCTCAGCGCCGCGAAATCTCGAGTTCACAGGTAACCTGGTATCAGTTCAACACAGCGAACAGCCATTTGCTGTGCCCGAAATCCGACGAGCGCCGCGGCGTTATTGTGCGGGGGAGTACGGCGCACGCCCGGTGTGGCAAGCAGTCACCGCGCGCGAATGGATTTACGACTCACTGCAAAACAGAGGATAGGTCTGTGGCTTCTACTACCGACATCAAGAACGGCGTAGTACTCAACATCGATGGCAACCTGTGGACCGTCGTGGAGTTCCAGCACGTCAAGCCCGGCAAGGGTGGTGCCTTTGTGCGCACCAAGCTGAAGAACGTCATGACCGGCAAGGTCGTTGACAAGACCTACAACGCGGGTGCCAAGATCGAGGTCACCAACGTCGACAAGCGCGACTACCAGTACCTGTACCGCGACGGTTCGGACTACGTGTTCATGGACGTCAGCGACTACAACCAGATCACGCTTTCCGAGGCCGTGGTCGGCGACGCCGCGCACTTCATGCTCGAAGAGCAGCAGGTCATGATCGCCATGCACGAGGGCGAAGCCCTCTACATCGAACTGCCCGCCTCCGTGGTGCTCGAAATTACCTACACCGAGCCCGGCCTGCAGGGCGACCGCTCGACGGGTGGCACCAAGCCAGCCACGCTGGAGACCGGCTACGAGATCCAGGTGCCCCTGTTCATCGAACAAAACACCAAGGTCAAGGTCGATACCCGCACGGGCGATTACCTGGGGCGCGTCAGCTAGTGAGTGACAAGCCCGCCAAGCAGTCCGCGCGCGGCAAGGCGCGCAAGCGCGCGCTCGACATCTTGTTCGAGGCCGACCAGCGCGGCATGTACCTCGACGACATGGTGGCGGAACGCCGGGAGCGGGCGGGGCATCCCGCTCCCTTGCCCGCGTTCGCCCTGCAGATCTTGGAGGGCGTCATCGCTCATGGGCGCCGCATTGACGATCTCATCGATTCGCACAGCGTTGACTGGCCCCTCGACCGCATGCCCGCAGTGGATCGCGCCATTATGCGACTGGGGGTGTGGGAGATTCTCTACACCGACACTCCGGGCCGCGTGGTCATGAGCGAAGCGGTGGCCCTAGCGAACGATCTGTCGACCGATAATTCCGGCCGGTTCGTCAATGGCGTGCTAGGTCGCATCAACGACCTCAAGCCTTCGCTCAGTGAGCTCAGTGAGGTCGCTGAACCGCAGCACGCGGCCGCCGTGAGCGAGACCGACACCGATGGCGATTTCGACGATGACTTCGACGATTTCGAGGGAGCGGTTGACGGTGATGACGCGGACGATGCGGACGATGCGGACGCCACGGAGGATGCGGACGACACCGACACGGACGCCGAGCCGCACGACTCGACCGGCCGCGACTAAGCCCCGCGCACGACCACTCGCGCACAGAAGGCCCGCAGCTCAAGCTGCGGGCCTTCTCGCGCGTCAACCGCGCGTCAACCGATCATCAGCCGGTCACGGTCGGGCTGGGGAACCCGGCCCGCGCCCACTGCTCGAACGTCAGCACCTCGCTGTGGTCGGCAAATTTCCACGTGATGTCGTCGCTCGTGCGGGGTTTCGTGAAGGCATCGGCCGCCACGCGATCGCGCGGCACGGGGGTGGGCCCGCCCGCCGTGACCCACTCGCCGAACGTGACCCGACGGGTGGTGCTGCCCACGGTACGGAACACGGCGTCCGACCACACAGCGCGGCTGAACTTCACGCCCGAAGCACTGAACGCGGGGTAGCCGGCGCGCTGCCACTCCGCGAACGTGAGCTTGTGCGTCTGCCCGTAAAACGTCAAGAACAGCTCGTCGCTGTCGGTATTGCGCGTCACGCGGCTGCCGGGAATCCACCCCGCCACGGTGGGCGTCGGGAACTTCGCCGCGGCCCACTCGGCACCCGACAGCAAACGCACCTCGGAGTGCGCCGCGTCGGCATTGCCCTCGGCGCTGATGATCGCGTACACGTTCGGCGACCAAGGGTACTTCACGTAAGCCACCTTGGACGCCTCGGGGGCCGGGTAGCCGTACTGCTGCCATTCCTCGAACGTGATGGCGCGCACCTGGCCATTGTCGGTGATGAAGAGATCCTGGCTGAACGGCACGCTGAACACGTCCGGCGTGGCGGGAGGCTCGACCGGCGGGGTGTCGGCCGCGAGACCCACGATCACGGGGTCGTGATCGGAGGCGCGGAACGGACCGGCCTCGTAGAAGTTCGTCGGCGTAGCGTTAAACCGCGAGTACTCGAGCAGCACCGACTCGGGTGCGTTGATGGGCCAGATGTCGACGCCCGTGAGCATCGACTTCGCCTCGGGGTTCACGAACACGTGGTCGAGCGACCCGACACGGCCCCCGAAGAGGTAACTCTGTTCCTTGCCTCCGCTACTCTGTTCCGCGTCGGCGTAGCCCGCGTCCTTGAGCACCTGCAGCGGGTCTTCCATACTGTACGAGTTGAAGTCGCCGAGCAGCAGCACCGGCTTGACCCCCGTTGCTGACTGCACCGAAGGCACCCACTGGCTGAGCGTCGTGGCCTGGGCGATGCGCGAGGCGTTCGAGGCACCCTGGCCGTCGCCCGCGTCGGCGTCGCCCGGCAGGGGGCCCGCCGAGCCCTTCGACTTAAAGTGGTTCACGATCGCCACAAAGGCGTCACCCGTGCCCTTGACCGCGAAGGCCTGAGCGATGGGCACGCGAGCGTTAGAGAAGGGCTCACCGCTGCCGCTCTGGTCTGCAATCGAGTGGGCCGCACCCTGCGGGGTGACCTTCGCGGGTCGGTAGATCAGGGCGTTCGTGATGACGTCCTGCTCGGTGATGGGCGGCATGGACGCCGCGGGGTTGGCGATGTAGGCATACGTGCCGGCCCCGGCCTTCGCATTGAGCGCGGCCACCAGCGACTGCAGTGCCTCGTCGGGCGCCTCACCCAGCCGCGCCGAGTTCTCGATTTCCATGAGGCCGAGCACGTCGGCGTCCGTGCCGATAATGGCCGCGACGATCTTGTCTTGCTGCCGCGCGAACTGCGCGGCATCCCACGCTCCACGCTGATCGCAGCCGCCCTGCACGGTGGTGCCCTGACCCTCGCGATCCTTGTAGGACGTACACGACGCGGTGTCCGTGCCGAGCGTCGTGAAGTAATTCAAGACGTTGAAACTCGAGACCTTGACGTCCGCAGCGCCGAGGGCCGCGGCGTCCGGGCCGGTCGTGCGCGTATTGCTGAACCAGTTCAGTTTCTCGGTGTCGTCGTGCGTGAGCTGCGCCGTGGGGTTGAGCTTCCACGTGTTGTTGCGGTAATCGAGAATCAGGCCGGTGCCCTGAAAGTCGACCGCAGCGCCGACGCGCAGGGGCTTCTCGGCCGAGATGTACGGCGGCGTCAGGCTGGTGTTGCGGCTCAAGTCAATGCTGGACCCGTCGTCGAGCGTGATGGCGCGTTCGAGATTGGACGCCTCGACGGCCGCGGCCTCGGGAGTGCCCGGCCTGGCCACATCGGTCATCTGCGGCAGCGCGGTCGTGCCGGTCGCAAGCAGCACCTCGCCGTAGCGGTTGGTGCTGTAGTTGTCGGCGACGGTGAGGCTAAAGTTCGCGTCAACCAGCATCGATTCGAGCGGTTCACGCTGGGCGGCCGGGGGCAGCGCCGTGAGATCCACGGGGCTGACGGCGGGCAGCGCCTCGGGCAGTGCCACGATAGCGGCAGGCTCGGCGGTGATCTCGGTCAACCCATTGAACTCCGAGACGACGCCCGTGACGGTGACGCTCTGACCGATCGCGACGCTCGCTACGCCTGCGGGGGAGTACACGAAGATCGCGTCGCTCGCGGTGCGCGCGGCGTCATAAGCGCCTCCCGTGCCGCCGGTCTGCACGACGAAGCCGTTGAAATTGCCCACGGGGTAGGCGGCGGTGACCACGCCGGAGGTGGTGACCGTGCAGTCGACGTGGGGGCTGGCAGCCGCACTGCCCTGAATCTCGGCAATGGACACGGGCCCGGTGGGACACGCGCTCGTGACCAGCGGCGCAGCCAGGGCGGGGCTCGCGAGAGCCACCACCCCGAAACTACAAAGCGAGAACGCGGCCGTCATGGCAACCGCGCGACCTCGCCGGGTTGAGGTGAAATACATGGGAACTCCTGGGGACGTTTGGGCCCGTGCCGGGCCCTCAGCCCACTCAACCACACTGCCACCAACCCCGTGTGAACTCGCGGTAAATCGCCGTTGACGTGCAGTTATGGCGGCGAATCGCGGGTTTGCCGCGCATACGACAACGGACCGGGTCGCCGCTGGCGCCCCGGTCCGTGAAGGAGTATCAAACGTGTTGTTACAGGTCGCCCTCGGCCTGCATGGTATTGCGTGCCTCGGGGTTCAGGATCTTCAGTTCGATGAGCTGCTCAGTGACCTGAGCGGGCGTCTTATCGAGGATCACCGCGAGGGACCGCAGGTCTTCGGTGCGGATCGACAGGATCTTGCCGTTGTAATCGCCGCGCTGCCCCTGAATGTTCGCGACGTAGCGAGACAGGGGGGCCATCTCGGCCGAGTTCAACTCTGCGATGCGCTCGAGATTCAAGATGAGCTTCGGCGGGGTGGTGGCGGCCGACACGTTGGCGGCGTCGGGCAGCAACGCCGTGATGGGCACCCCGTAGAAATCGGCCAACTCGGCCAGGCGCTGGGTCGTCACGGCGCGGTCACCGCGCTCGTAGGAGCCGACCACTACGGCCTTCCATGCACCATTGGACTTGTCTTCGACGCCCTGCAGGGAGAGTCCCTGTTGGGTACGAATGGCGCGCAATTTTGCTCCAAGAGCCAATGCGTAACTATCTGCCATGCTTTCCTCCGGAAAAAAGCCTGTAACCGAACTAACGTGACCGCACGGGGCGGGGCGCGAGTTGACTCATGGGGAACTCACGACGCAGTCGCGGCGCGATTCGTCGGGGACGATTTCGTTTCGCGCGTGCTTCGTTGTAAGTGCTCACTCTTGCTAATCACAGAGCGTAACCGATGCCGTGTGCAAATGTCGTGTCGAACGCGCCTAATGCCGAGACGAACTGAGAATCTTACATGTTGTACTCGCTCGGGGCTGGTTCGGGAACGCTGGTAACGTGAGGCTGTTCGACCGAACCACGCGCTATCCAGCTGAGCCCAGCCCAGCCAAGTTGAGTGGAGCCCAGCCTGGCGGCCCCGGCTCCGCCACGGGTGCGCGATTGATCCTTTAAAGACCGTCCAGTGAGGCGGGAAAGGACTACCCCCTATGGCCAGCGAGCCCCAGGCGGGCGGTGTCACCGAAACGACGGTCATCGCCGCGCCCGATTTCGAGCGCATCCTCACGCGCATCGCCTTTCAAATCATCGAGGCGAATCACGGCACCGACAATCTCGTGATTCTCGGTATACCCTCGCGCGGCGCCCCCCTCGCACAGCGCATTGCGGAGCGCATCGCGCAGCACAGCCCGGGCCTCACGGCGGCCGAGCTCGTGGGCTCCCTCGACGTCACCATGCACCGCGACGACCTGGCCCGCAACATCACGCGCACCGTGGGCCACACCGAAATTCCCGCCTCCGGCATCGACGGTAAGGTGGTCGTCCTCGTCGACGACGTGCTGTTCTCCGGGCGCACCATTCGTGCCGCCCTCGATGCCCTCTCCGACCTCGGCCGCCCCGCGGCGGTGCGCCTCGCCGTGCTCGTCGACCGTGGGCATCGCCAACTGCCGATCCGCGCCGACCACGTGGGCAAAAACCTGCCCACCTCGCTCGCCGAACGTGTCAAGGTCAACGTCCGCGAGATCGACGGCCTCGACTCCGTCACCATCACCGCGGTGACCGGGGGAGGCGCGGCATGAAGCACCTGCTCAGCACCAAGGACCTCAGCCGTGAGTCCGCCATCGAACTGCTCGACACGACCGAGCAGATGGCAGCCACGCAGCAACGCGAGATCAAGAAGCTGCCCACGCTGCGCGGCCGCACCGTCGTGAACCTGTTCTACGAAGACTCCACCCGCACGCGCATCTCGTTCGAGGCCGCCGCCAAGCGACTGAGCGCGGACGTCATCAACTTCGCCGCCAAGGGCTCGAGCGTCGCGAAGGGTGAGTCTCTGCTCGACACAGCCAAGACCCTGCAGGCCATGGGCGCCGACGCCGTCGTGATCCGCCACTGGGCCTCGGGTGCGCCCCACCTGCTGGCCGAGTCGCACGCCGTCAACCAGCACGTCATCAACGCGGGCGACGGCAAGCACGAGCACCCCACCCAGGCGTTGCTCGACGCCTTCACTATGCGACGGCGGCTGGCCGGCCATCTCGGCCACGCGGCGTCCGCCGGCACCGACCTCGCGGGCGTACACGTCGCGATCGTGGGCGACATATTGCACTCGCGAGTCGCCCGCTCCAACGTGTGGCTGCTCACGACCCTCGGCGCGCACGTCACGCTCGTGGCCCCGCCCACCCTGCTGCCCGTGGGCGTCGGCGCGTGGCCCTGCGAGGTTTCCTATGACCTGGACGCCACGCTGGCCGGGCTGGCAGCGCACGGCCGGCCCGACGTCGTGATGATGCTGCGCGTGCAACGCGAACGCATGGGGGGCCGCGGCGGATTCTTCCCCTCCGAGCGCGAATACTCGCGCCTCTACGGGTTCGACGAAAAGCGCATGGCGGCCCTGCCAGACCACGCGCTGATCATGCATCCCGGCCCCATGAATCGCGGCCTCGAAATCTCCTCGGCCGCCGCCGACTCGGCCCGGTCCACCATCGAAGAGCAGGTCACCAACGGCGTCTCCGTGCGCATGGCCGTGCTCTACCACCTGCTCGCAGGGCAAGACTCCTAGCGCGCCGCACGGCGCATAATGCGCGGCCCCGTGGCCGCACTGGAAGGCGTGAGATGACCTCGTACTTGATTCAGAACACCTCGCTGTACGGAGAGCAGGCGGTCGACATCCTCCTCGCGGACGGAATGATCGCCCGCATCGCCAAGGCCGGCAGCCTGACGGCGGACCGGGGCGTCCGCACGATTGATGGCACCGACACCGTGGCTCTGCCGGGCCTCGTAGACCTGCACACCCACCTGCGCGAGCCGGGCCGTGAGGATTCGGAGACGATCCTCACGGGCAGCCAGGCCGCAGCCAAAGGCGGGTACACGTGCGTCCACGCCATGGCCAACACGACCCCCGTCGCCGACACGGCCGGCGTGGTGGAACAGGTGTGGCGACTCGGCCGCGACCACGGCTACGCCGACGTGCGCCCCGTCGGCGCCGTCACGATCGGGCTCGACGGCGAACAACTCGCCGAGCTCAACGCCATGGCAACGAGCGCCGCGGCCGTCACCGTATTCAGCGACGACGGCAAGTGCGTGCATGACCCGGTGCTCATGCGCCGCGCGCTCGAATACGTCAAGGCCTTCGACGGGGTCGTCGCGCAGCACGCTCAAGAACCCCGCCTCACCGAGGGCGCTCTCATGCATGAGGGCGAGGTGTCGGCCGAACTGGGACTGACCGGCTGGCCCGCAGTCGCCGAGGAGTCGATCATCGCGCGCGACGTGCTGCTCGCCGAGCACGTGGGCTCGCGACTGCACGTGTGTCACCTCTCTACCGCGGGCAGCGTCGAGGTGGTGCGCTGGGCCAAGTCTCGCGGCATCAACGTGTCGGCCGAGGTCACGCCGCATCACCTGATTCTCACCGACGACAAGGTGCGCACCTTCAACCCCAAGTTCAAGGTCAACCCCCCGCTGCGGGCCGCGAACGACCGCGACGCCGTGCGTGAGGGTCTGCGAGACGGCACCATCGACATCGTCGCCACCGATCACGCGCCGCACCCCGCCGAAGACAAGGAATGCGAGTGGGCCGTCGCCGCGATGGGTATGCCCGGGCTCGAAACGGCGCTCTCCATCGTGCAGACCACGCTCATGACCGGTGCCGACAACGACCTCACGTGGCGCGACGTCGCTCGAGTGATGAGCGAACGGCCGGCTCAGATTGGTCGCGTCGCCGACCAGGGCCGCCCCCTCGCCGAGGGCGAACCCGCCAACCTGTTGCTGTGGGACCACACCGTTGAGGCGCCGGTCTCTCACACGGAACACGCCACGCAGGGCCGCTTCACGCCGTTCGAGGGTGACATTCTGAAGGGACGCACGCGTGCCACGTTCCTGCACGGCAAGGCCACCGTGCTCGACGGGCAGCTGGTGGCGCCCGAGCTGGTCGCCCACCAGGCGGTGAGCAGGTGACCACTCAACACTGGTACGCCATAGCGATTCTGCTGGTCGTGCTGCTGGGCATCTACGCCCTCATGCGCTTCGGCTGGAACCGCCGCGGCAAGCACGTGGACCTGCCTCCGCTGCAGCCCGCCCCCGCCGAGTTTGCCGCCGAGCACAGCGTGGAGGGCGTCTACGTGTCGACGACGCTCACGGGTGACTGGCTCGAACGTGTTGTTACGCACACGCTCGGTCAGCGCAGCAACGTGCTGATCGAGACGACCGGCCAGTCGGTGCGACTGCGGCGCGAAGGCGTGCAGGATATCTACCTGCACGGCGGCGACCTGCTGAAGGTCTCCCGCGCCGACGGCATGGCCGGCAAGTTTGTGGGCAAGCAGCGCCTCGTCGTGCTGTCGTGGGCCCACCACGGCACGGCCCTCGACACGGGCCTGCACGTCAGTCAGCGCGCGGAATCCGATGAACTCGCCGCGCGACTGTCCGCGATAATTCACAGTAACCCCCCGGCTGATGACCGCGTCGCCATGCTGCGCGATGCCGTCAATGCCGCACCCGATCGCCCTGCCAACCGCCAGAAAAATGAGGAAGCATGACTCTAGCGTCCCCCCTAAATATTGAGCCCGCCGTGCTGGTGCTGGAAAACGGCACGCTCTGGCGGGGCCAGGCGTACGGCGCCCGGGGAGCCACGCTCGCCGAGGTCGTCTTTGCGACCGCCATGACGGGCTACCAGGAGACCCTCACCGACCCGTCGTACTGCGGCCAGATCGTGGTCATGACCGCTCCGCACATCGGCAACACGGGCATGAACGATGACGACATGGAGTCGCACCGCATCTGGGTGAACGGGTACGTCGTGCGCGACCCCGCCCGCCGCGCGTCCAATCACCGCAGCCAGCGCGAGCTCGCCACCGACCTCGAGTCGAACGGCATCGTGGGCATCAGCGGCATCGACACGCGCGCGCTCACCCGCACCCTGCGCGACAAGGGCAGCATGCGGGGCGGCATCTTCAGCGGCGACGCCCTGCTGGACGAGAACGGGGAGCGCCGCCGCGACAGCGACCTGCTGCGCGAGGTGCAGTCCGCACCCGAGATGAAGGGCGCGTCGTTCGCGGCCCAGGTCTCGACCGATACGGTCGTCACGGTGGAGCCCGAGGGTGAGTGCCGCGGCACGGTCGTCGCGCTCGACCTCGGGATCAAGCGCAACACGCCGCGCATGATGGCCGCCCGCGGTCTGCGCGTGCAGGTCGTACCCGCCGCCTCGACCTTCGAGGACATCATGGCCCTGAAGCCAGACGCCGTGTTCTATTCGAACGGCCCCGGCGACCCCGCGGCAGCCGAGCAGCAGGTCGCGCTCCTGCGACATATTCTGGACGCCGGCGTGCCCTACTTTGGCATTTGCTTCGGCAATCAGCTGCTGGGTCGCGCGCTCGGCTTCGACACCTACAAGTTGCAGTTCGGGCATCGCGGCATCAACCAGCCGGTGCTCGATGTTGAAACGCAAAAGGTAGAAATCACGGCCCAAAACCACGGCTTCGCGGTGGATGCCCCGCTCGGCGAGGCAACCATCGCCCCGAATCAGCAGTACGGTCGCGTGCTGGTCTCGCACATCGGCCTCAACGACAACGTCGTGGAGGGCCTGCGCTGCCTCGACATTCCCGCCTTCTCGGTGCAGTACCACCCGGAGGCCGCGGCCGGACCCCACGATGCCGCCTATCTCTTTGACCGCTTGGTCGCCCTCATCGCCGAAAGGAAGAGTGCCTGATGCCACGCCGCCAGGACATCACGTCAGTCATGGTGATCGGTTCGGGACCGATCGTCATCGGCCAGGCCTGCGAGTTCGACTACTCGGGCACCCAGGCCTGCCGAGTGCTGAAAGAGGAGGGTCTGCGCGTCATCTTGGTGAACTCCAACCCCGCCACGATCATGACGGACCCCGAGTTTGCCGACGCCACCTACGTCGAACCCATCACCCCCGAGGTGGTGGCAACCATCATCGAGAAGGAACGCCCGGACGCCCTGCTGCCCACGTTGGGTGGCCAGACCGCCCTCAACACCGCCATCGCCCTGCATGAAAATGGCGTGCTTGAGAAGTTCGGGGTCGAGTTGATCGGCGCGAACATCGCCGCCATCGAGGCCGCGGAGGATCGCCAGGAGTTCAAGAAGGTCGTCGAGCGCTGCGGCGCCGAGTCCGCACGCTCATTTATCTGCCACACGATGGACGAGCTGCTCGAGGCGGCCGACGTGCTCGGCTACCCCATGGTCGTGCGACCCTCGTTCACGATGGGCGGTCTCGGCTCGGGCATGGCCTACACCGAAGACGACCTGCGCCGCATCGGCGGGGCCGGACTGCACTACTCGCCCACCACCGAAGTGCTGCTCGAAGAGTCGATTCTTGGCTGGAAGGAATACGAGCTCGAGTTGATGCGCGATCATCACGACAACGTCGTGGTGATCTGCTCGATCGAAAACGTGGACCCGGTGGGCGTGCACACGGGCGATTCGATCACGGTGGCCCCCGCGTTGACCCTGACCGATGTCGAAATGCAGAACCTGCGCGACATTGGCATTGCCATCATTCGCGAGGTCGGCGTCGACACGGGCGGCTGCAACGTGCAGTTCGCCATCGAGCCCAACACGGGTCGCGTCGTGGTGATTGAGATGAACCCGCGCGTTTCGCGGTCGTCCGCGCTCGCCTCGAAGGCAACGGGGTTCCCGATTGCCAAGATCGCGGCGCGCCTCGCGGTGGGGTACACGCTCAACGAGATTCCGAACGACATCACGGGCACCACTCCCGCATCGTTCGAGCCGACCCTCGACTATGTCGTGGTGAAGGTGCCCCGGTTCGCGTTCGAGAAGTTCCCGGCCGCCGACGATGAGCTGACCACGACCATGAAATCGGTCGGCGAGGCGATGGCTCTGGGGCGTAACTTCGCGGAGTCGCTGCAAAAGTGCTTGCGCTCGATCGATAAGAGCGGCACGTCTTTCCACTGGCGGGGCGAGCCCGTGCGGGGCGCCGAGTTGACGGCCCTCATCGAGGCCAGCAAGCGCCCCACCGAGCAGCGCCTCGTGCAGGTGCAGCAGGCGTCGCGCGCGGGTGCCACGGTCGAAGACCTCTACGAGGCCACCAAGATTGACCCCTGGTTCCTCGACCAGATCGTGCTGATCAACGACATCGCCGAGCTGGTGCGCACCGCGCCCCAGCTGGATTCCGACACGCTGGCGTACGCCAAGCGGCATGGTTTCTCTGACCTGCAGATCAGTGAGCTGAGGGGCATGGGCGAGGACGTCGTGCGCGGGGTGCGCCACGCCCTCGGGGTGCGACCGGTGTACAAGACGGTTGACACGTGCGCCGCGGAGTTCGCGTCGAGCACGCCGTATCATTACTCGGCGTACGACTTCGAAACCGAAGTGGTCAAGCGCGACAACCCGGCGGTGTTGATTCTCGGCTCGGGCCCGAACCGCATCGGTCAGGGCATCGAGTTCGATTACTCGTGCGTGCACGCCACGATGGCGCTCGGCATGCCGAAGGAACAGGGCGGCCCGGGGTACACCACCGTCATGATCAACTGCAACCCCGAGACGGTTTCGACCGACTACGACACGGCGGACCGACTCTACTTCGAGCCCTTGACGTTTGAGGACGTCCTGGAGGTGTATCACGCCGAACTCGAGGCGGGCCCGGTCGCGGGCGTCGTGGTGCAGCTCGGCGGCCAGACCCCGCTCGGGTTGGCCCAGCGTCTCGCGGATGCCGGACTGCCCATCTTGGGCACGAGCCCCGAGGCAATCAACGCTGCGGAGGACCGCGGCGCGTTCGGCGCGGTGCTCGCCGAGGCGAAGCTGCCGGCCCCGCCGTTCGGCATCGCCCACACGATCCCCGAGGCCATCGCGGTGGCCACGAACGTGGGCTACCCCGTGCTCGTGCGCCCGTCGTACGTGCTCGGCGGTCGCGGCATGGAGATCGTCTATGACGAGGCCCAGCTCACCGCGTATGTCGAGCGTGCCCTGCCCCCGTCGGGTCGCGCGTCCAAGCCGATTCTGATCGATCGCTTTCTCGATGTGGCCATCGAAATCGACGTGGACGCTCTCTACGACGGCACGGAACTGTTCCTCGGCGGTGTCATGGAGCACCTCGAGGAGGCCGGTATTCACTCGGGCGACTCGGCGTGTTCGCTGCCGCCGGTGACGCTCTCGGCGTCGGAGATTGATCGGATTCGCACCTCGACCGAGGCGATCGCCCGCGGTGTGGGCGTGCGGGGGTTGATCAACATTCAGTTCGCTCTCGCGGCCGACGTGCTGTACGTGCTGGAGGCGAACCCGCGCGCGTCGCGCACGGTGCCGTTCGTCTCGAAGGCCACGGGCACGCCTCTCGCGAAGGCTGCGGCCCTCGTCATGGCGGGCCGCTCGATTGCAGACCTGCGCGAGCTCGGGATCCTGCCCGCCACGGGGGACGGTGCCACCCTGCCCCTGGACGCCCCCGTGGCCGTGAAGGAGGCCGTGCTGCCCTTTAAGCGGTTCCGCACCAAGGAGGGCGCCGTGGTGGATTCGCTGCTGGGCCCCGAAATGCGCTCTACGGGCGAGGTGATGGGTCTCGATGTGGACTTCCCGCGCGCCTTCGCGAAGGGCCAGGCCTCGATCGGTGGCGGCCTGCCGCTCTCGGGCAATGTGTTTGTCTCGGTCGCGGACCGCGACAAGCGGGCCATGATCTTCCCCGTGAAGCGCATGATCGACCTGGGTTTCACGGTGCTTGCGACGAGCGGCACCGCGCAGGTGCTGCGCCGCAACGGCATCCAATGCACGGTGGTGCGCAAGCATTCTGAGGGTGTGGGTGCCAGCGGCGAGCCCACGATTGTCGACCTGATTAATCGGGGCGAGATCGCGATGGTGGTGAACACGCCCTCGGGTTCGGACGCCCGCGCGGACGGGTACCAGATTCGGGCGGCGGTGACGGCGGTGGACAAGCCGATCATTACGACGATTCAGGAGTTCGGCGCGGCCGTTCACGGGATTGAGGCGCAGATGTCGGGTCCGTTCTCGGTGATGAGCTTGCAGGAACATCAAAAGGTGTTGGCCGAAAAGATCGCGGCAGCACAGTGACCGTGGCAGGTCTACGGGCGAAAGGCGGGTTACGACATGGCTAATATTCCAGCCATCCCCGCGGTGGTGCCCTTCGGGGTGCGGCTGCGGGAGGCGCTCGACACGCGGGGGCCGGTCTGTGTGGGCATCGATCCGCATGCTTCTTTACTCCGCGACTGGGGGCTCGACGACACTCCAGAGGGCCTGCGGAGTTTCAGTTTCGCGGTGCTGGAGGCCGTCACGGGCGAGGTCAACTCGATCAAGCCGCAGTCGGCCTTCTTCGAGCGGCACGGGTCGCGGGGTATAGCCGTCCTGGAGGACCTGCTGGCGGCGGCGCGAGAGCGCGATGTGCTCACGATTTTGGATGTCAAGCGCGGAGATATTGGCTCTACCATGCAGGGATACGCGGAGGCCTACCTGCTGCCGGGCGCTCCTTTGGAAGCCGATGCGATCACGCTGACCCCCTATCTGGGCTTCGGAGCGCTCGCCGAGGCCATGGCCCTGGCCAGCGCGAATGGCAAGGGAACCTTCGTTTTGGCGCTCACCTCGAACCCCGAAGGGCGCTCGATTCAGCATGCGCAATCAGCTGCGGGAGTATCCGTCGCGGCCGAGGTCGTGCGGGAGGCCCAGCGGTCGAATGCGGCAGAGATGTTGAAATGCGGCTCTGACCTGGGTAGTCTCGGACTTGTGATCGGAGCGACAATCGGTTCCGCAGCGCGTGACCTGGGCATTGACCTAGCGGCGAGTGGGGCTCCTCTGCTCGCTCCAGGGATCGGTGCACAGGGTGCGGGCGAGGCCGAGGTACGTGATGTCTTTGGCAACGCGTTAGGCAATGTCGTGGCATCGGTTTCGCGCGGAGTGTTGCGCGCGGGGCCGAGCGTGGCGACTTTGCGTGACGCGGCTCGACGAGTCACCGATGACATGTCGCAGGCAGTATCGGCTTAAGGTGCGCCCACGATAGGCGGGAATCCGTCGCTAGAGTTCACGTGGCTTCGGCCACACCATGTCGCGTCGCTGGCGCGGCTACGAATCGAATGATGAGGTGAAAAAGTGGCACTGCCCCCACTTACTCCGGAACAGCGCGCTGCAGCGTTGGAAAAGGCCGCCGAGGCCCGTCGTGAACGCGCTCAGATCAAGGAGAATCTGAAAAACAGCGGCGAAAGTCGCGGCGCGGCGATCAAGAAGGTCCTCGACGAGGCCGAAAACAACAACATCGTCGGCAAGATGAAGGTGTCCGCTCTGCTCGAGGCTCTGCCGGGAGTTGGCAAGGTCAAGGCGCAGCAGATCATGGACGAGATCGGCATTTCGCCGTCGCGTCGCCTGCGGGGCCTGGGTGCTCAGCAGACGGCCAAGTTGGTGGAGTACTTCCCTCACTAAAAGACGCTTCGACACGGGCCGACTGAGACTCGGCGCGAATTGTGGTCAGACCGCTGTTCAGATCGGCTGACCGCAATGGTGATTTAGTGTCGAATAGTCAATAATCTCAGGTATGCAGACTGAGACTTCACAGGTGGGCCCCGCGGGTTCGCCGTCACGACATCGACTGACGGTACTCGCGGGGCCCACTGCTGTGGGAAAGGGCACCGTCTCGGCCGATATTCGCCGCCGGTACCCCGAAGTGTGGCTCTCCGTGTCGTGCACGACGCGCGCCCCGCGCCCCGGCGAGGTCGATGGCGTGCACTACTACTTCATTTCGGCGGAGCGGTTTGACGCCATGGTGGAGGCCGGCGAGATGCTGGAGTGGGCCTGGGTGCATGGTCGCAATCGGTACGGTACGCCGCGGCAGGCAGTGCTGGACGCCATCGCGGGCGGTCACTTGCCGCTGCTCGAGATTGACCTCGCGGGAGCCCGCCAGGTGCGCGAATCCATGCCCGAGGCGCACATGGTGTTTCTCGCGCCACCCAGTTGGGACGAGCTCGTGCGTCGCCTAGTGGGCCGCGGCACGGAGGACGAGGAGGAGCGCACGCGGCGCCTCGAGACCGCGAAGGTTGAACTCGCGGCCGAGCAGGAATTCGACGTCACCATCATTAATTACGACGTTGAGCGCGCAGCCGATGAATTGGTCGCCGTGATGAAGGGGACCGCGCACTAATGCCCTCGTCGATCGGGTGATCTCGTCCAATCTCACAGTACTTAGCGGGTCGGCGAAATAGGTGTTTTCGGCCCCGAACGTCTAAACTGGTGAAAGTTTTTGTGTGCCGCGCGCTGCGCGGCCTTCCGCAGCCGCTGAAGTTGGCGCACCGCAAGGAGTGGTGCCAACGCGGCACGCGGCGTCCCCCTCGAATGGAGTACCAGTGCCAGGAACCTCGGCTCAGCCCATTGGCATCACGAACCCGCCCATCGACCAGCTGCTCGAAGAAGCCAAGTCGAAGTACGCGCTCGTGATTTTCGCGTCGAAGCGCGCGCGCCAAATCAACTCGTACTACGCACAGCTCAGCGAGGGTCTGCTCGAGTATGTGGGCCCGCTGGTGGACACCACGTCGCAAGAGAAGCCGCTGTCGATCGCCCTGCGCGAGATCGACGCCAAGCTGTTGCAGCAGGTGCCCACCGAGACGCCCACCGAACTGTAATTCAGGTGACTGCTGACCTTTCGATGCCGCTCGCCGGCGCCAGGGTGATCCTTGGTGTAGGCGGCGGCATTGCCGCGTATAAGGCCGCCCTCGTGCTGCGCCTGCTCACCGAGTCGGGGGCCAGCGTGCACGTGATGCCCACCGAGTCGAGCCTCGAGTTCGTCGGCGCGGCGACGTGGGAGGCCCTCAGCGGCAATCCCGTGCGCATGAGCGTGTTCGACGATGTCGATCAGGTCAAGCACGTGTCGCTCGGCCAGCAGGCCGACCTCGTCGTGGTCGCGCCGGCCACGGCCAACACCCTCGCGAAGGCCGCCGCCGGGCAGGCGGATTCCCTGCTGCTCGCGACGCTCTTGGTGACGCGGGCTCCGGTCGTCATGTTCCCCGCCATGCACACCGAAATGTGGCAGCACCCCGCTACGGTGGCGAACGTTGCCACGCTGCGGGGCCGCGGCGTGCACGTGATCGAGCCCGCGGTGGGCCGGCTAACGGGCGCCGATACGGGTCCGGGTCGGCTGCCCGAGCCCGCCGCCATTTTCACGCTCTTGGAGTCGGTGCGCGCCGGGGTGGCCCCGCAGCGGGCACCCCAAGACCTCGCGGGCCGCCACGTGGTGATTTCTGCGGGTGGCACGCGCGAGGCGCTCGACCCGGTGCGCTACCTGACGAACCGTTCTTCTGGACGCCAGGGCTGGGCGTTGGCAGAGGCCGCCCTGGTGCGGGGGGCGCGGGTCAGCGTAGTGGCCGCCAATGTTGGCCTCGACCCGATACCCGGGGTGGAGACGGTGCGCGTGGAGTCCGCCCGCGAGCTGGAGGGCGCGGTGCGGGCTGCCGCCGCGTCGGCGGATGTGGTGGTGATGGCCGCGGCGGTGTCGGACTATCGACCGGCCGAGTACGCCGAGCATAAGGTGAAGAAGTCCGCGGCGAGCGTGGGCTTCACGCTCGAACTGACACAAAACCACGACATCCTCGCGGGGCTCGTGACCGATCCGGTGCGGCCCGGGCAGACGGTTGTGGGTTTTGCCGCCGAGACGGGCACGCCCACGGCGAGCGTGCTCGACCTGGCCGCCGCGAAGATCAAGCGCAAGGGCTGCGACCTGTTGGTGGCGAACGATGTGAGCGGCGAGCAGGTGTTTGGTCGCGAGACGAACGCCGTCAGCATTATCGACCGCGAGGGCACGGTGGTGGCGAGCGCCGAGGGCAGCAAGCATTGCGTTGCGCACGCCATCTGGGATGCCGTCGCTGCGGTGGCGGAACGCCGGTAGCCGGGCCGAATCTCGGCGGGCCGCCTGCTCGCGGCCACACCGAGCACGAAACGTACGACTGATAACTACTTTGAGGTGTGAACTGTGAATCCTTCACGCGCCGGGGCCGACGAGCCCCAGCAGGCGGCCGATGCTCGCGACCAGGTCGCGGGCGAGTTGCGGCTGTTTACCTCCGAATCGGTGACGGAGGGGCATCCCGATAAGATCGCCGACGCGATCTCCGACGCCATTCTCGACGCCCACCTCGCGCAGGACCCCACGGCGCGCGTTGCGTGCGAGGTGCTGACGAGCCAGAATCTCGTGGTGATCGCGGGCGAGGTCACCTCGAATGCGACCGTTGATCACGAGGCGATCGCGCGGGCGACCATCATCCGCATCGGCTACGACTCCGCCGAGAAAGATTTCGACGGGGCCACCTGCAAGATCATCGACACGGTCGGCACGCAGTCGGCCGACATCGCGCACGGCGTCGATAACGCCCTCGAGAAGCGCGACGACGGCCACCTCGCCGACGACCTCAGTCAGCAGGGAGCGGGCGATCAGGGCCTCATGTTTGGTTTCGCGTGCGATGACACGGCCGATCTCATGCCGCTGCCCATCTACCTCGCGCATCGGCTCTCCGAGCGCCTGGCTGAGGTGCGCCACGAAGGGATCCTCGACTACATCTACCCCGACGGCAAGACCCAGGTGACGATCGGCTACGACGACCACGGTCACGCGCTGCGGGTCGACACTATAGTTATCTCGACCCAGGTGGCGCGCCACTACCCGGGCATGGAGGCGCTCAAGCGCGACGTGCGCCGTGAGGTCATCGACCATGTGCTCGCTCCCATCACGCAGATCGACACGAGTTCTCCCCGCGTGTTCATCAATCCCGCGGGTGAATGGTTCACTGGCGGCCCCGTGGGCGACGCGGGTCTCACGGGCCGCAAGATCATCGTGGACACCTACGGCGGCTACGCCCGTCACGGCGGCGGCGCGTTCAGCGGCAAGGACCCCTCCAAGGTCGACCGCAGTGGCGCGTACGCGATGCGGTGGGTAGCGAAAAACGTGGTGGCCGCAGGACTCGCGTCACGGTGCGAGGTGCAGGTGGCGTACGCCATTGGCAAGGCCGAGCCCGTGGGGCTCTACGTCGAAACGTTTGGCACGGGCACGGTTGCCGATTCGCGCATTCAGGAGGCCGTGCGCAAGGTGTTCGACCTGCGCCCCCAGGCCATCATTCGCGACCTGGAGATGCTGCGACCCGTGTACGGGCCGACCGCCGCGTACGGCCATTTCGGCCGCGAGGGTTTCGCGTGGGAGGCCACCAATCGCGTGGACGACCTGCGCGCGGCGGTGGGGCTGTGACCGGCGCCGAGGCGACGCTCGATCCGGCCATCGCGGCGCGGCTCAAGCGCACCAAGGACGGCCTCGTGGCGGCCATCGTGCAGCAGTACGATTCGCGCGAGGTGCTGATGCTCGGGTGGATGAACGACGAGGCCCTGCGCCGCACCCTCACGGAGGGGCGCGTGACCTTTTGGTCGCGCAGCCGGGGCGAGTACTGGCGCAAGGGCGACACGAGCGGTCATTATCAGTATGTGAAGAGCGTCGCGCTGGATTGCGACGGCGACGCGCTGCTCGTCGAGGTCGATCAGGTGGGTGCCGCGTGCCACACGGGCCAGCGCACCTGCTTTATCGCCGACAACCTTGGGGCGGTGGCCATCGAGCGCCCTAGTCGCATCGAGCGGCACTAGTCGCATCCTGTACGTTCCCGGCCCGCGTGCCACGCGGCGTCCGGCCCGCCCCACCATCTGAAGAGGACACCCGATGCAGACTGCGACCACGTTCGCGGTACCCGACAACCTGCCCCTCGGTGAGGTGTGGCCCCGCCGCGAGGACTTTCTCGGCATGGCCGCCGACCGGCGCGTCATTCCCGTGCTGCGACGATTCTTGGCGGACGAAGAGACCCCACTCAGCATTTATCGCAAGCTCGCGGGGGACGGCCCGCACACGTACCTGCTCGAGTCGGCCGTGGAGGGCCAGTGGGCCCGCTACTCGTTCATCGGTGCCGCGAGCGTGGCGACTCTCACGAGCCGCGACGGCGAGGCGCATTGGCTGGGCGAGCCGCCCGTGGGCCTGCCCACCTCGGGTAATCCTTTGGACGCCCTGCGCGATTCGATGGCAGCGCTGCACACTCCCGCGATTGCCGGTTTGCCCGCGTTTACGGGCGGCATGGTGGGGTACGTCAGTTATGACGCGGTGCGTCACTGGGAGAAGCTGCCGGATCAAAACCCCGACGAACTGGGGGTGCCCGAGCTCTCGATGATGATCGCGAGCGATGTTGCGATTTATGATCACCGCAACGGCACGGTCACCCTGGTCGCCAACGCGATCAATCACAATAACGAGGCGACGGGCGCCGAGGCGGCCTATGAGGATGCGCTCGCGCGCGTGGACGCCATGTTGGAGAACCTCCTGCGGCCCCTGCCCTCGAGTGTTTCAACCTACGCGCTCGAGAACGATCCGAAGGTGGACTATCGGATCCGCAAAGACCAGCACGAGAAGGCCGTGCGCCAGGCCATCGAGCACATTGTCGACGGTGATGCGTTCCAGGTGGTGGTGTCGCAGCGTTTCGACGTGGCGAGCTCGGCGCACCCGGTGGACGTGTATCGCGTCGTGCGCAGCATTAATCCCAGCCCCTACATGTTCATCGTGCGCACCCTCGATGGAGCGGGCCGCCCGCTCGACGTGGTGGGGGCGTCACCCGAGGCGCTCGTGACGGTGCAGGACGGGCGCGCGATCATGCACCCCATCGCGGGCTCGCGGCCGCGCGGCGAGACGGCCAAGCGTGATCACGAGCTGGGCGAAGACCTGCTGGGCGACGACAAGGAGACGAGCGAGCATCTCATGCTGGTCGATCTGGCCCGCAACGACATGCAGCGCTTCTGCGAGCCCGGCAGCGTCGAGGTGACCGAGTTTATGCAAGTGCATCGGTTTAGCCACATCATGCACCTCGTGTCAACGGTCGAGGGTCGGGTGAGCCCGGGCCGCACCGCCTATGACGCGCTCGCCTGCACGTTCCCTGCGGGTACGCTGTCGGGCGCCCCGAAGCCGATGGCCATGCGCATCATCGACACGCTGGAGGTGGCGCGGCGGGGCATTTACGGGGGCACCATCGGATATCTCGATTTCGCGGGCAATATGGACATGGCGATTGCGATTCGCACGGCGGTGCTGCGCGAGGGCAGCGCTCACGTGCAGGCCGGCGGCGGCATCGTGGCGGATTCGCAGACCGAGGCCGAGTACGAGGAGACCGTGAACAAGGCCGCCGCGATGGTGCGCGCCGTGGCGAGTGCCGCGTCGCTGGCTCCGGCTCGGCCCGAGGAGGGCCGCTAGTGCGGACCCTAAAGAAACCCGTTGCCGTGCTGGCGGGCCTCCTGCTGGGGGCGCTGGTGCTCGGCTCGACGCGACTGACGTGGATGCACGCCAACGTGCGCGACTTCCTGGGGTCGACGGCGTCGACCGATCTACTCGGGCAGCAGGCGGTGCCCGCGCTCGGTGCCCTCGGGGTGGCCATGCTCGCTGCGGCGGCCGCCATGACCATGGCGCGTGCGCGGAGCCGCTTCGTGTACGTGGTGATCTTGGGCCTCTTGGGGGCGGGCGCGGCGGCCGTGGTGGTGGTCGGTTGGCTCGACCCCCTGGGCGCAGCAACGAGCGCGGTGGCGGGTTCGGACACGTTGGCAGGGGCCGTGCAGTCGGCCAGTGTTGTCGCGTGGGTGCCGGCCAGTGCGCTGGTATTATGCGTTGCCGTGCTGGTGCTCGCCGTGTGGGTGGCCGTGGGGGGTTCGCAGTGGGGGGTGAGTCAGCGCTTCTCGCGAGACGGCGGGTTGCCCGGCCGCGGCGAGGGAGCGGCAGGACGCGCGGGTGGCGCGCTGGCAGGCGCGGGTGCCGCTGGCACCGCGGCGCGAGCGGGTGACGGCGACGAGGGTGAGGACGTGTTCCTGGAACCGGGCACCTCGGAGGCGGCCGACGACTGGGACGCGCTGAGCCGTGGCGAAGAGCTGAACTAACCGTATTGGGCTCCCCGCCCCCACCAGTCATGCACGCCTCAGACGAGGCCGAAAAGTATTAGGTCAACAACGGCAAAAACCTGTGTCACGGCGGCCCCGATGGGATACGTTTCCGCCCTGGTAGGCGATAGTCTAGGGTGAAAGCCACAAGGGTGAATGTGACCGCTTAGACTGTTCTACGCATTCGCGACAATCAATTTTCGCGATATTCGCAGCAGCGTTTAGCGCGGTGATGTTCGGCGCTGCTGCGGCGGCGTGGACAGAGCAAAGAGTATGGGTGAGGGCAGCGCGTGAGCGGGCCCGTTCACCAGGTGCACAGGGTATGTGTAGAGAGGCGATTAGATTCGTGAGCGATGACCACACGGCGTCGGAACCGGGCGCGGAGACCGCGGCGGCTCCACGGCCCTACAACGCGGACCTCACGTCGACGTTTGCCCCCCTCGAGGGTGCGGAGATCGTTGAAGACGTGACCCGACCGCTTTCGCTGGTCGATCTGCAGATGATCAAAGACCTCCCGGCGGGGTCGGCGATGCTCATCGTTTCGCGCGGCCCCAACTCGGGAGCGCGGTTCCTCCTCGATTCCGAGAGCACTGTCGCGGGTCGTCACTCCTCGAGCGACATTTTTCTCGACGACATCACCGTCTCGCGCCGCCACGCCGAATTCGTGCGTGTGCAGGGCGGATTCAAGGTGCGTGACATCGGCAGCCTGAATGGCACCTATGTCAATCGCGAGCGGGTCGACGAGGCCGTTCTGCAGACGGGCGACAGCGTACAGATCGGTAAGTACCGCATGACGTACTACCCGGGCGCGGTGCAGCACTAGGCGTTACCGGCGCACGTCACACGACCTGGTGCGCCGACTCGGCAGCGAGCCGGCGACAATAGTAGGTAGACGCGTAGTGCACGCGACACGACCGAATTGGGAGGGCGACCGCGGCATGGCAATGGCTCAGCGCAAGACGCAGCACAGCTTTAAAGTCCTCACCATCGGTCAGGTGAAAGACCTGCTCGCCGACGAGTTTCCAGACATCAGCCCCTCGAAAATTCGCTTCTACGAAGACGAGGGCCTGATCGCCTCCGAACGCACCTCGGGCGGTGGGCATCGCCGGTTCAGCCGCGACGACGTCGAACGGTTGCGGTTCATTCTCACCCAAAAGCGCGACCGGCACCTGCCGCTCAAAGTCATCGCCGAGCAACTCGAGGCGAGCGACGCGGCGGGCGAACACCCCAACGTTCGCACCCTGGCGTCCAAGACCCTCAGCGCGGCCACGAGCCGCACCTTCTTGCGCAAAGAACTGTGCCGCATCGCTGAGGTCAGCGAAACCTTTTTCACCGAGCTGTCGGAGTTCGGGCTGATCCCGTCGTCGCGACAGGAACACTACTCCACCGAAGACCTCGAAACGGTGCGTGCCGCTAAGGCCCTCGCCGAGTGCGGACTGCACCCCCGAAACCTGCGCGTCGTGCGGCTCGCCGTCGAACGTGAACTCGATGCCATACAGAGGGCTACCCTCGGCGGCGGGACCGATTCGAAGGGGGCGCGCGCTCTCCGGGAGCGTCGTCAGGTAGCCACCGAGGCCATGCTGCGACTGCACTCGTCCATTCTGCGCCGCGAGGCGGGCGCCGACTAGGCGGTCATGAGTGCGCGCCGAGGGGCCTGCCCCTAGAATGGGTAGTGTGAGGGTTATCTAACGATCAGTTCGTCAGGTTGGTTCCCCGTCGTTTCGGCGATTTATGGAGATTGGGTGACACGCCGCGATAGATGTCGTTGCTTGCCGCCCCCGCACCGTCTAGATTTTGAATGTCTGACTTGAGGCCATCGTGGCGTCTTTCCCCAACGGTCGGGCTACAACGGAGGTTAATGTGAGCACCGCAGGTGACGCGGCACTGTCGCACATGCCTAGCCCCGACATGAGTCAGGGAATGCTCTTTGACGACGGGCTCAATGTGCTCGACCAGTCCAAGGGTTACCGCGGGCCGGTTGCGTGCAAGGTGGCCGGCATTACCTACCGCCAACTCGACTACTGGGCCCGCACGGGCCTGGTCCAGCCGAGCATTCGGGACGCCAAGGGCAGCGGTTCCCAGCGTCTGTACGGTTTCCGCGACATCATTGCGCTGAAGGTCGTGCGCGACCTGCTCACCACGGGCGTGTCGCTGCAGCAGATTCGCGTGGCTGTTGACCACCTGCGCAGCCGCGGCGTCGATGACCTCTCACAACTCACCCTGATGAGCGACGGCGCCACGATCTATGAGTGCCACTCGGCCGACGAAATCAGCGACCTCGTACTGGGCGGCCACGGCGTGTTTGGTATCGCCCTCGGCCGCGTGCTGCGCGATGTCGAATGCACGCTCTCCGAGTTGCCGCAGGACCGCGACGAGGACGACCCCTCCGTGATCACCGACGGGCAGGACGAGTTCTCGCGCCGCCGCCGGGAGCGCATGACGGGCTAGCCCGCTACCGCTAGATCTCCCCGCTACCGGCTGGACCGCCCCGCTGCCGCTAGAGCGTCGTGGCCGAGGTGAACGCCTGCGCGAGGATCGCGTCGAACATCTCGCTCATCTCCTTGGCCACCTGTCCGGGCCAGCGGTGCAACGGCTTGGCCGCACCCTGCGCCTGCTGCAACCCCGCACGCTCAGGAATCTTGGGCTGCAAGATCAACGGCCCGAAGATGTCGGTCAGCTCGTTGACGCGGTACTCATGCTCTACCGAGCGTTGCCGCTCGCGATTAATCAGAATGCCAAGCGGCTTGAGCCTGGTCGCGGGGCCGCGGCGGATCTCCTCAATCGAATTGAGGGCGCGGTCGGCGGCCGAGACGGCAAAGAGGCACGGCTCGGCAACGATCACGGCGCGATCACTTGCGACCCACGCCGTCTGCGTGAGGCCGTTCAGCGAGGGCGGGCAGTCGATGAGCACGAGGTCGTAATCGGTGACCTGAGAGAGCCACTGGTCGATGCGTCGCACGCGGCGCAGGGAGGGCTGGGGATGATCGTGAATCGACGTTCGCGGTGCACCGCCAATCACGTCGACGCGAGCGTCCTCCGGGCGCTCGTTCCAGCCCGAACTCTGCACGGCATCGGTGAAGGCCTTGTAGTTGGCCTTTTCAAGCATGGTCGCGGCGTTGTACTCGTGGTTCCAGATCGCGTTGAGCCCCATGGTGGCGTCGCCCTGCGGGTCGAGGTCAATCACGAGGGTCGACAATCCGCGCGCCTGTGCGGCGGAGGCCAAGCCCAGGACGACGGTAGTCTTACCGACGCCTCCCTTTAAACTGCAAATACTGAGTACGAGCACAATCAGACGCTACCTAGCTCCATTGGTTCATGGGTGTGTGACCGGCATCAGGGACGGTGAACCGTGCCGGTGGCCCGGGCCCACGCTACCAGGGAAGCCGACCCGGTGGGGAGGGGCAGGGCGTCCAGAACGCCCCACGCCGCCCTCGCGTTACTTGCGCCGACGCTTGGTGTTGCCACCGGTCTCGTCGACATCGAGATATTCGCGGGCCCATTCCTGATAGCCCGTCACGTCGGAGTACTTCGTCACCAATTCGGTGGGCGTGAGGCCGTTACTTTCGACGCCGCGTTGTTCGCGCAGACAATCGTAGGTGCCCTTCACCGCGGCAAAATAGGCGAGGTGGCCGTTAACGCAGATGCGCACGCCCATCTTGGCCAGCAGTTCGTAGTCGCGCAGCTTGGGGTTGTTGTACGAGATCAGCATGATCGGGATCGTGATGCCCTCGGTGACCTGCTTGAGGTGGTCGACATCGCGCACCCCCACGAGGCACAGCACATCGGCGCCGGCGGCCTGGTATGCGAGCGCGCGGGCCTGCGACTCGAACGGGTTCAGCAGCGCCACGTTGGTGCGCGCGATGATCACCAGCTCGCGGTCCTGACGAGCGGCGACGGCCGCGCGAATCTTTTGAATACCCTCGTCCATGCTGATGAGGTCGGTGGTGCGACCCGCGTAGGCGGTGGGCAGCAGCGTGTCTTCGATCGATAGCGCCGAAATGCCCGCCCGCTCGAGCTCGTGGATCGTGCGCATCACGTTCATCGAATTGCCGTAGCCGTGATCGGCGTCGGCGATCATCGGCAACTCGGCCACGCGGCACGCGCGGCGGGCCTGCTCGGCAAACTCCGAGAGCGTAATCACCGCGATGTCGGGAGCGCCCAGCACCTGCAGGGAGGCGACGGAACCGCCCAGGATGCCGATCTCGAAGCCTAGGTCGTGCGCCATGCGTGCCGAAAGGGGGTCGAACACCGAGGCAGCGTCGTAGCACTTCTCTTGTGCCAGGTACTCACGGAACTTAATGCGCAGGCGATGCGAGCGAGAATAATCCATGGGTACGACGATAGCCCCCGACCGGGGCGGGAGGGCATTGGATCGTCATCTGCCGAGTATGAATTGCGCCAATCTTGCCGGCGCGGCCCCCTCGGTACCGGACGGAACCGCACCGCCCGCGCCGCAACCGCTGCCACCTGCGGGTAGCGAGCCCGGGCCTGGGCGCGGGCACCTACAATGTCCGCATGACTGCTTCACATCCCCAGGCCATGCCGCCTCGCTTCGACGTACCCGTCGAGATCGACATCAATGCCAGCCCCCTCGAGGTGTTCGAGACCGCCACCGCGCGTTCCGCCGCGTGGCTGTGGGACCTCGAGCCCGCCACCGCAGCGGGGGAGACCACCGGCATGGGAGCGACCGTCACCGACTTCGAACCCGGCGTCAAATATCGCAACCACATGGAGGGCGAGAACGGCTGGTTCAACACGCTCACGTTCGACATCGCGCCCCAGGGTGAGGGCGCGCGACTGAACTACCTGCACGAGGGCGTGTTTCCCGACCCCTACGAACTGCAGCTCGACGCCTGCACGAAACACACCGACCTCTACATCAAGACGCTCGCCGCGGCCGCCGAGCACTTCGCGGGCGAGCCCTGCACCTACCTCAGCGTGGACGCCGCGGCCGCGTCGTCACGAGACGGCCTCGCGCGGCTGCTCGCGGCCCTGAACCTCGGCGCGGCAGCGGTGGGTGACACCGTGGAGGCGCAGCCAGCGGGCCACCCCGGCGTCCGCCTGACCGGCACGGTCGACTACCGTACCGAGCATTTCTTCGGCGTGCGCGGGGACGGCTGCATGTTCCGCGTCTTCGACCGGGGCGCGTGGGGCGGCCCCGTCACGATCGCCTGGCACCTGTTTGAGGGCACCCCGGGGGCATCGCGGGCGTGGAATGTCGACGACCTCAACGCCTCGTGGGCGGCCTATCTCGGCGAACTGTATGGAGAGGTCAGCGAAAGCGGACAGTAGCACGCCCGACCGGGGCGTCGCCGGCGGCGCCCCGGTCTGGGGGCTTTAGTCGCGGAGCCCGAATCGCGCGTACACCTTTTTCAGGACGCGCGGGGACCACCAGTTGGCGCGGCCCAGCATCGACATGGTGGCGGGCACCAGCAGGCAGCGCACGAGGGTCGCGTCGATGATGACGGCCGCGGCGAGGCCGATCCCGATCTGCTTGACCACCAGCAACTCGCCCGTCGAAAAACCAAGAAACACCACGACGACAATCACGGCGGCCGAGGTGATGATGCGCCCCGAGCGCTGGAGCCCCTGCTGCACGGCCTCCGCGTCGCTCGCGCCCTGCTCGCGGGCCTCGAGGATCCGCGACAGCAAGAACACCTCGTAGTCCATCGAGAGCCCGAAACCCATGGCGAAGGTCAGCACGATGACGATGGTCTCGACGCCGCCGTTGCTGGTGAAGCCGAGCCAGCCTTCGAGGTGACCCGCCTGAAAGATCCAGGTGAGTAGGCCAAAGGTGGCGGCAAGCGACGCCAGGTTCATGACGAGGGCCTTCAAAGGGATCACGACCGAGCCGGTCATGAGGAACAGCACCACGAACGTTGCGAGCAGCACGACGCCCACCGCGAGCGGCGTGGACCCCTTGACGGCCTCCACGAAGTCGAGTTGCTGCGCGGAGGCGCCCGAAACCAGCAGGTCCGGGTCCAGCGCCCGTAGTTCAAGCACCAACTCGCGGCTCGCGAGGGGCGAGTTCGCCGAGTCCACGAGCGTCACCGCGAAGAGGTGGTAGCCGCCCTCGCTGACCGGCTCGGTGGCGCTCTCGATCTCGGGTCGGGCCTCGATCAGAGCTTCGAGCTCGGTGTCGTTCTCGGGCACGCCGAAGTACAGGTCGGGGGTGGTGATCGCGGGATATTCGGCGTTCAGGATAGCGACGAACTGACGCGCGTTGGAGTCTCGCGGCAGCAGGTTCAGCGTGGAGTTCTGCGGCTGGAGATTGAGCGCGGGCGTGCCGAGGAACGCGAGGAGGATCAAGACGAGGACTGCGATGAGCCCCGGCAGTCGCTGGATCCGCACCGCGAGGCGCGAAAAGAAACCCGTGTTCGGGGCGACGTCGCCAAAGGCGGTGAGCGCGCGTCCGAGCCCGGGCACGCGCGACAGGGCGCTCGGGCGCCGCAGCCGCATGCCAAACGACGCGAGCAACGCGGGCACGAGGGTGATCGACACGAGAATGGCGATTATGGTCACGGCCACCGAGGCGACCCCGAGCGCACGGATGAAATCAACGTTGAAAATCAGCAGCGAGGAGACGGCAATCGCGATGGTGAGGCCAGAGAACACGATGGTGCGGCCGGCCGTGGCGCTGCAACGGGCCACCGCGGCGTCCACCTCTGCCCGGCCCAGGACGGCGCCGCCCTCCCCGGCTTGACGGAGTTCCTCACGAAACCGCGACACCATGAGGAGGCCATAGTCGATCGAGAGGCCCAGCCCCAGGATGCTCACGATATTGACCACCGAGCTGTCGAGTTTCAGTAGATAACTCATGCCAAACACCATGCCGAGCGCGACGCAGATGGCGGCGCCCGCTCCGATCATGGGCACGGTGGCCGCGAGAAAACCGCAAAACACAATCACCATGATCAGCAGCGACAGGGGCAGCGCGACGAGCTCGCCCTGCTTGAGGTCGGCCTCCACTTGGGCCGCGATCTCCGTGCCGATGAGCGGCCCTCCGCCCACGAGGGCGGTGGATTCGGGCACCACGCTGCGCACCTCGCGCGCGAGGTCGTCGAGCCGCGCGGCGACCGCGAGTGTGGCCGACTTCGACAGGTCGACGTCGAGACCGGGCGTGAACTGCACGGCGACCGCCATGCCCGAGCCCGCGGTCGAAATAAGGGGCTTGACGAGGGGGCTCGTGGGGTCGCCCGTGCTGTAGACCGACAGCACGCGGTCCACGTGGGGCATGTCCGCGATGGCCTCGGTGGCCTGCGTCAGCGGCGCCTCGAGGCGCGCGTCGGTGGGGGAGACGCCCCGCAGCAACAGACCCACCTGGGCCGCCTGCGGATTATGCACCTTCAGAAGGTCGTCGAGGCGCTGGGAATTCGAGCCAGGCACTCGTGGCAGCGACGTCTCGAGGCGGTCAAAGACCGTGCCGCCGCCCACCCCGAGGCTCGCGAGGGCGATCAGGCCACCCGCGAGAATCGTCCACACCACGATCACCAGGCGACGCCTGCGGGCAGACCATGATCCCAAGCGCTCTAGCATGGATAGCGCAACCCCCCTTGTTGTCTGGCCACCTTAGTGTAAGCCGAGCGGCACCCGCGCGCCCCGCGCGGTTCACCTTAAGCAGGAAGCAGAGCGCCCGATGGCGGAGGACCTTTTCACTCAGGCAGCGGATGCCCCCCGGCACTCGGGGCGCGCGCCCCTGCCGGTGCGGATGCGCCCGCAGAGTCTCGACGAGTTTGTCGGTCAGGCCCACCTGTTGGGGTCGGGTTCGCCCCTGCGACGACTAGTGGCGGACGCGCGGTCCGGCGCTGGCATGGGCTCCACCGTTCCCTCGTCGGTGATTTTGTATGGCCCGCCCGGCACGGGCAAGACCACTCTTGCCTACCTGATCGCCCGGGGCAGTGATCGGGAGTTCGTCGAACTTTCGGCCGTCACCGCCGGGGTGAGGGACGTCCGCGCGGTGATCGAGAACGCGCGGAGGCTGCTCGGCGCCTCGGGCCGCGAGACCATCTTGTTCATCGATGAGGTGCATCGCTTCTCCAAGGCGCAGCAGGACGCCCTGCTGCCGAGCGTCGAGAACCGCTGGGTGACGCTCGTTGCGGCGACCACCGAGAATCCCTTCTTCGCAGTGAACTCGCCGCTGCTTTCGCGCTCGATACTGCTGACCCTCGAACCCCTCACCGAGGACGACGTGCGCGGGCTGATTGAGCGCGCCGTGACGGACGCGCGCGGCCTGGGGGGTGAGGTCTCGCTCGATCCGCAGGCCCTCGACAATCTGGTGCGGCTCGCGAGCGGCGACGCGCGCAAGGCCCTCACGATGCTCGAAGCGGGTGCCTCCGCGGCCCTGTTGCTACGCGACGGAGACGACACCCCGGTGCTCACGGCCGAGGCGATGGCGCAGGCCGTCAATCAGGCGGCGGTGCGTTACGACCGCGACGGCGATCAGCACTACGACGTGGCGAGCGCGCTGATCAAGTCGATTCGCGGGTCCGACGTTGACGCCGCAATGCACTATCTGGCCCGCATGGTGGTCGCGGGGGAGGACCCACGGTTTATTGCGCGTCGACTGGTGATCGCGGCGTCCGAGGATATTGGCCTGGCCGACCCCACGGCGCTGCAGACGGCGGTGGCGGCCGCCCAGGCCGTGCAGTTCATCGGGATGCCCGAGGGGCGCATCATTCTCGCCGAGGCCGTCGCGCACCTCGCGACCGCGCCGAAAAGCAACGCCGCCTATGTCGCGATTAGTCGCGCGATCGCCGACGTGCAGGCGGGCAAGGGCACGCGAGTGCCGGCACACCTGCGGGACGGGCACTATGCGGGCGCCAAAAAACTCGGCAATGCGCAGGGCTATCTCTACGCGCACGATGCGCCGCACGGGGTGGCGCGGCAGCAGTATCCGCCCGACGATCTCGTGGGGGTCGACTACTACGAACCCACCGATCACGGTGCGGAGCGGGCAGTGGCCGAGCGCCTGCGGGTGCTGCGGCGCCTCGTGCGCGGGGAGCAGTAGCGGTGGCATATCTCACGTGGGCGAACACACACGCAGCCTGGCTTGGGCGGCCGCACCTTTCGGGTTACAGTTGGTAGTTGAATCCGCGGCTGCAACATAGGATTCACACTTCAACCGGTCTCCCGCCGGTTTGGCAATATTGAGGTTTATACACAGTGACCGCTGTAACCAAAGCAAAGCGTCAAGCGCGCCTTTCGCGCGCCCTGGGTCTCGCGCTGACCCCCAAGTCCGTGAAGTACTTCGAGCGTCGTCCTTACCCCCCGGGTGAGCATGGCCGTGCGCGTCGTCGCACCGAGTCCGACTACGCCATTCGTCTGCGTGAAAAGCAGCGTCTGCGCGCCCAGTACGGCCTCCGTGAGGTCCAGTTGCGCCGCGTGTTCGATGAAGCTCGTCGCGAAGCCGGCCTGACCGGTGAAAGCCTGGTCGAGCTGCTCGAAATGCGTCTCGACGCCGTCGTGCTGCGCTCGGGCTTCGCCCGCACCATCGCCCAGGCCCGCCAGTCCGTGGTGCACCGCCACATCCTGGTTGACGGCAAGCTCGTGGACCGCCCGTCGTTCCGCGTCAAGCCCGGCCAGGTTATCCAGGTCAAGCCCAAGAGCCAGGGCACGCCCCTGTTCCAGGTGGCCGCAGCCGGTGCGCACCGCGATCTCGCACCCCAGTTGCCTTCGTACCTGAACGTCAACCTGGACGAACTGCGTGCCGAACTCGTACGCCGCCCCAAGCGCTCCGAGGTCCCCGTGACCTGCGAAGTGCCGCTGGTCGTCGAGTACTACGCTCGCTAATCACGCGTTGGTCGGCCCCCACCACGGTGGGGGCCGATTTCTTTATGCCTGGGGTTACGGGCCGCGTCCGTGCGGCGCGCGCTTTGGTCCCTTCGCGCGACTGCACTAGGCTAGACGTCATGCTGCGCCGCCCCCATGCGGCCGGGTACCAAGGAGGACACCATGAAGACTCTCATCGCCCTCGCCTGTGGAGTCGGGCTCGGCGTGTACGCCAACCGAAAGTACAACGAGGCGAAGCAGAACCTCACCCCGCAGCAGATGGTTGCGCGCAGCGCCAAGGTGGCCGGCAAGGCGGCCGTCGCGGCCGCCAAGGGGGCGGGTAAGGCCGCCGCCGGCGCCGCCAAATCCTACGTCGCGCAGCGCACTCAGGCGGACGCCCCCGGGGCCGGGTTGGCAGATGCCCCCGCCGCCCCCCGGGGTGACGCAGCCCCGGGCCCCAAGCCGCACGGCGGGCCCACCGGAGCGTCCTCGCCCACGGGCGGATTCTCGTTTCGTGCGCCCGCGGCACCCAAGCCCGCCCCCCGGGCGCCCCGCGGCACCGGCCAGGGCGTGCCGGGCTACAAGGCCTCGGGTTTTCCCGAGTAGCCACGCGCAGGCGCGGCAAACCAGCGCGTAAAACCGACCGTAAAAAAACTGGCCCTACCGGTCATACTGGACCTCATCGTCGTGCGGGATTCCGCGCGTCCACGAATCACGCCCTCGCGCCGCCAGGGGCAGTCACAGAGAAGAAAGTTCATGCGTACCGCAGAAATTCGCCGCCGCTGGCTCGACCACTTTGAAGCTCGCGACCACGTCGTGGTGCCCAGTGCATCGCTGGTCTCGGAAGACCCCACGCTGCTGTTCACGGTGGCGGGCATGGTCCCCTTCATCCCCTACATGCTGGGCGAGCAGCAGGCGCCGTACAAGCGCGCCACGAGCGTGCAGAAGTGCGTGCGCACCCTCGACATCGAAGAGGTCGGCAAGACGGTTCGTCACGGCACGTTCTTCCAGATGAACGGCAACTTCTCGTTCGGCGACTACTTCAAAGAGGGCGCCATTCAGTACGCCTGGGAACTCGTCACCAACCCGCAGGAGAGCGGCGGTTACGGTTTCAACCCCGACGACATCTGGGTGACGGTCTACGAAGAGGACGACGAGGCCGAATCGCTGTGGCGCAAGATTCTGCCCGCCGACCGCATCCAGCGCCTCGGCATGAAGACCAACTACTGGTCCACCGGTCAGCCCGGCCCCGCCGGCCCCTGCTCGGAGATTTTCGTCGATCGCGGCCCGCAGTTCGGGCGCGAAGGCGGCCCGGCCGTTGACGAGGACCGCTACCTGGAAATCTGGAACCTGGTCTTCATGCAATACCAGCGCGGCAAGGGCCTCGGCAAAGACAATTTCGAGATCCTGGGCGAGCTGCAGCAGAAGAACATCGACACGGGCATGGGCCTCGAGCGCGTGGCCTACCTGCTGCAGGGCGTCGACAACATGTATGAGATCGACGAGGTGTTCCCCGTGATCGCGCGCACCGCCGAACTCACGGGTAAGCACTACGGACTCTCGGCGAAGGCCGGTGTCGACCCGACCGACGACGTGCGGTTTAGGGTTGTCGCCGACCACGTGCGCAGCGCGCTCATGCTCATGAACGACGGGGTCACGCCCGGCAACGAGGGCCGCGGGCACATTTTGCGTCGCCTCATGCGCCGCGCGATCCGGTCGGTTCGACTGCTCGGCTACGAAGACCCGGCCCTCACCGAGTTGCTGCCCCTGTCGCGCGACGCCATGAAGGAGTCGTACCCCGACCTGGTCACCAACTGGGACCGCATTCACGCCGTGGCCAGCTCCGAGGAAGACGCGTTCCGTCGCACCCTGGTCTCGGGCACGCAGATTTTCGACCTGGCCGTTGCCGAGACGCGCCAGCAGGGCCTCGCGCAGCTGCCCGGCGACAGCGCCTTCGCGCTGCACGACACGTACGGGTTTCCCCTCGAATTGACCCTTGAAATGGCCGCCGAAGCTGGCCTAACGGTCGATGAGGGCGCGTTCCGCACGCTCATGACCGAGCAGAAGCAACGCGCGCGCGCCGATGCCCTCGCCAAGAAGGCCGGCCACGCCGACATCACGGTCTACCAGGACGTGCTGAAGGGCCTCGGCCAGCCCACCGATTTCTTGGGGTACACCGAGACCTCGGCCAGCGTGCGCAGCGTGGGTCTGTTGGTCGACGGCCAGCCCGTGCCCGCGGCGTCCGCCCCCGCCGACATTGACCTGATTCTCGACCAGACTCCGTTCTGGGCCGAGGCCGGCGGCCAGCTCGCCGACCAGGGTTCGATCACCTTCGAATCGGGTGCGACGGTCGAGGTGGACGATGTGCAGGCCCCCGTCAAGGGTCTCTCAGTGCATCGCGCCCGCCTCACGAGCGGAACGCTCGCGCTGGGCGACAAGGGGTTCGCCGAGATCGACCTGGTTCGGCGCGGCGCGATCTCTCGCTCCCACACGGCGACGCACATGGTGCACAAGGCCGTGCAGGAACACCTCGGGTCGACCGCCACGCAGGCCGGTAGCGAAAACTCGCCGAGCCGCGTGCGCTTCGACTTTAAGTCGACCAACGCGGTGCCCGCGGGCGTACTCAGCCAGATCGAGGGTCGCGTCAACGAGATGCTGATCCAAGACCTCGACGTTGAAGACAAGCAGATGCCGATCGACGAGGCGCGTGCCTCGGGCGCCATGGCGCTGTTCGGCGAGAAGTACGGTGACGTCGTGCGCGTCGTCTCCATCGGCGGCGACTGGTCGCGCGAGCTCTGCGCGGGAACGCACGTCAAGCGCTCCGGCCTGTTGGGTAACGTGATTCTGCTCGGCGAGGCCTCGATTGGTTCGGGTGTACGCCGCGTGGACGCCCTGGTGGGCTCGGGGGCATATCAGCACCAGGCGAAGGAGCGCGCCCTGCTCTCGCAGGTCACGGAGATGATGAAGGTGCGCCCCGACGAACTGCCCGAGCGCATCTCATCGCTCATGACGAAGTTGCGCGATGCCGAAAAGACCATCGAGAAGGCCAAGGCCGCAGACGTGCTCGCTCAGGCCGGTGCGGTTGCCGCCGCCGTCGTAGACGTGCGCGGAGTTAAGGTCGTCGCGCATGATGCGGGCGAGGGCCTCGACGGCGACAACCTGCGGGCCCTCGTGCTCGACGTGCGCACGCGTCTCGGTGACGCTGCCCCCGTGGTGGTCGCGGGCGCCGCCGTGGCCAACGGTCGACCGCTCGTGGTCATCGCCACCAATCAGGCGGCGCGCGATCTCAAGATTGCCGCGGGTGCGCTGGTGAAGGTGGCTGCGGGCGTCCTCGGTGGCGGGGGCGGCGGCAAGCCAGACCTCGCCCAGGGTGGCGGTCAGGACCCAGCCAAGGTGGGCGACGCGCTGGCCGCGGTGAAGGCGGCTGTGACAGACGCCACGGCGTAAGGCTCGCATTTCATGGCGAAGAATCGCTACGTGTACGACGCGGGGGACCCTCACGACGAGGGGACCCCGCGTCCGGGCGTTTCGGGCGATGCTGCGGCAATTACCGGCGTCACCAGCGCGGCACCGTTTCAGCGGGGGGTCCGTCTGGGGCTCGACGTGGGCATGGCCCGAGTGGGAGTCGCGGCGTGCGACCCCGACGGAATGCTCGCGATGCCGGTCGCGACCGAACCACGGGCGAAAGCAGTTCGCGCCGTTGCATTGCACTTGGCTACCCTAGATGCGCGTGCAATTGTAATAGGCTTGCCCCGAACACTCAGGGGAACCGAGTCGGCATCGGCGGCCATGGCGAGGGAATTCGCGCAGCAATTGCACGAGTTTCTCAGTGCCAGTGGCGTCTACGTTCCGATTCGGTTAATCGACGAACGCTTTACCACCGTTTCTGCCCACAGCGCCCTGTCCGCCAGCGGGCGCAAGCACAAATCGCATCGCAGTGTCGTAGACCAGGTCGCGGCCGTGATGATCCTGCAGCACGCGCTTGACAGCGAGCGCAGCACGGGAACGCCAGCGGGCGATTTGTTCGCTCCTAGAGGAGAATGAACTTCATGAGCAACATGTCGCTGGACGACCTGATGTCGCACCAGCCTGAGGGACCCAACCCCGAGGGTGACCACGATCGCCGACGCAAACGCACCATTATTAGCGCCGTCGTCGCGCTGGCCATCGTGATTGCGCTGGTGGTGGGCGTCTCCAAGGTGTGGAGTTCGTTGACCGGTTCGATGACTCCGCAGGCCGCCACGCAGTCGGTGGATTACCCCGGCCCCGGCGGCGCCGCCGTGAACTTCGTGATTAATCCCGGAGACGGCACGGGCGTGATTGCCGAGAACCTGCTCAAGGCCAAAGTGATTGGCTCGACCTCGGCGTATGCGAACGCCGTCGCCACCACGGCCGGCAGCGACTCGCTGCAGCCGGGTACGTATGCGCTCAAGGAGCAGATGAGCGCCAAGCAGGCCCTGGACGCCATGCTCGACCCCGCCACGCGCGTCGATAAGGCCCTCACGGTGATCGAGGGCGAGACGAGCGAGCAGGTGTTTACCAAGATCTCCGAGGTCTCGGGCGATTCGATCGACGCGGTTAAGGCGGTGGCCTCAGACCCCGTCGCGCTCGGCGTGCCCGAGGGCCAGGCGTCGCCCGGTGTCGAGGGTCGCCCCGGCACCCAGATCGAGGGCTACCTGTTCCCCGCGACGTACCGCTTCTTGCCGGGCACCAGCACGGCAGACATGCTGAAGCAGATGGTGGAGCAGACGAAGAGCCAGCTCACGACGCTCAAGGTGCCGCAGGAAGAGTGGCTGAAGACCCTGACCGAGGCATCGATCGTGCGCAAGGAGGGCAAGTTGCCCGAGGACCTCCCGAAGGTTGCGCGCGTGCTCGATAACCGCGTCGAACAGGGCATGCCCTTGCAGCTCGACTCGACGGTGACGTACGCCACGGGCGATTACTCGAGCGTGTTCACGAGTGATGCCGCACGGCAGTCGGCCTCGCCGTTTAACACCTATCTCAACACCGGCATGCCCCCCGGGCCGATCACAAACCCCGACCTGATCTCCATTCAGGCCGTGCAGTCGCCGGCCGACGGCAACTGGCTGTACTTCGTGCCGATCAACCTGCAGACGGGCGAGACGGTCTTTACCAGCAGTTTCGACGAGCACAACAAGGCCATCGCGCAATTGCAGGCGTGGATCGCGGCGAACCCGGGCAACTACTAATGTCGATTCAGCGCGCCGCCGTGTGGGGCAGCCCTATCGAACACTCGCTCTCGCCTGCCCTGCACAATGCCGCGTATGCAGAACTTGGTTTGGAGTCGTGGCAGTATTCGCGACGCGAGGTCAAGGAGTCAGACTTCGCCGACGCCATTAAAGAACTCGACGACTCGTGGCGGGGCCTCTCGCTGACCATGCCGCTCAAGCGCGTGGCGCTTGAGGTCGCCGACGAGGTGACCGAGCGGGCCCGACGGGTCGGCGCCGTGAACACGTTCTTGCGCCGCGAGGACGGCGGCTGGATCGGCGACAACACCGATGTCTATGGCATTGTCGAGTCGCTGCGCGAGGCCGGCATTACCGAGGTGCAGTGGGGCTGCGTGCTCGGCGGCGGCGCCACCGCGTCCAGTGCGATTGGTGCCCTGGCCGAACTCGGCTGCACGACTCCCACGGTGTATGTGCGTTCCAAGGGACGCTCGCGGGGCCTGCGCAATGCGGCCGCGCGACTGGGTGTGCAACCGGTTATCGAGCCCTGGGATTCGGCGTGGGAGGCCCTGTCGTCAGATGTGGTGATCTCGACCGTGCCCTCGCTCGGCGCTGATGAGTTTGCGGTGCAGGTGGCTGAGGGCGACGACCCCACGGCGGGGCCGCTGCTGCTGGACGTGGTCTACGACCCGTGGCCGACGCATCTCGCGCGGGCCTGGCATTCGCGTGCGGGCGACGTGGTGGGTGGCTTCGAGATGTTGCTGCACCAGGCGTGCTTGCAGGTCGAATTGATGACCGGTCGGCCGGCGCCGGTCGAGGCGATGCGCCGGGCGGGCTCGCGAGACCTGGCGGAGCGGGGTGTGCCCGGGTACGAGATGGAGGGGCCCCGTTCGGAGCAGCTAAGTCATGGTACGGGGCTCACCGAGGACGCGTGATCGCCCCGACGAGTCGCTTAGTTTTCAACAATTGCAGTAGTTTGCTCGTGTGATGGCTGGGTCTGTGGTCTAGTAACTGCATGGACGCCGTCACCCTTATGGCAGGCCCCGTCGCCTGGTGCGGCTGGGGCCTTTGCCTCGCCCTTAGCCTGCGCCACTGCGCTCGCAGCGAGCGACTCGGCCGACCCTCGCTGATCGTGTGTGCGGCGCTCTCGCTGGCCCTCTGCCTCGTCCTCGGCGTGCTGGGCTGGGGGGCGCCCTCGGTAGCGCTCACGGTGCTTGGCAGCGTCTCTGCGGTCGCCCCACTAGCGGCGTGGGTGGACCTTCGCGAGCATCGTCTGCCGAATCGGCTCGTGCTCATCGCCACGGGCGGCGGGGTGATTCTGGGCGGCGCCCATGCGCTCGCCGCGCACTCCCTGCGTGGCTACGGGCTAAGCCTGGCCGTGGCGGCGGGAGTGGCTCTCGGGCTCGTGGTGGTGGCACTCCTCGCCCCGCGCCTCGTCGGCATGGGAGACGCCAAGTTCGCCTTCGTGATCGCGCTGGCGCTGCTCTTGCAGGGCGCCGTCGCGGGGCTCACGGGGGCCTACCTGGCACTGAGTCTCGCTGGCCTGGTTGCGGTGGCCACTCTGGTGAGTCAGCGCGGACGCTCCGGTGGTGCGTCGGCGCGTCGACTCAGTATCGCGTGCGGCCCGTATCTCGCGGCGGCACCGTGGTTCGCGCTGGTTGGGGGCCCTCCGCTGGCCGCCTGGCTGGGTGCGGTGTGACGGCCGGGCGCGCGGCATTGCGTGCGGCGGCCGGGCGCGGGGCCCTGCGGTGTGACGGCCGGGCCCGGGGCCCTGTGGTGTGACGGCCGGGCGTCCTATTCGCCGCCGGGAAACCCGTGCTGCCGCCAGGCCTCGTAGAGCGCGATGGAGGCCGAATTTGCCAGATTGAGCGAGCGGCGTCCGGGAATCATGGGAATGCGAACCTGCTCGGTGATGCGGGGGTTCGCCAGTGCCTCATCGGGCAGCCCCGTGGGCTCGGGGCCGAACAGAAACACGTCGCCCTCGCGGTACTCGAGGGTGTGAAACAGAGTGGTGGCCTGAGTCGTGAACGCGAACACGCGCCGCTCGGGCAACTGCTCGAGACACGCGTCGAGGTTCGGATGCACACTCGTCGAGGCGAGGTCGTGATAGTCGAGCCCCGCGCGACGTAATTTGGCGTCGCTGAGGTCAAAACCGAGGGGTTCAATCAGGTGCAACCGCGAACCCGTCACCGCCGAGAGGCGAATGGCGTTGCCCGTATTGGGTGGTATGCAGGGTTGGTAGAAAACAATCTCGAACACGAATCAGACCACGAGAGACTGTTCGATCTGGGCGAGGCGGTGACGCGCCATCGCGAGGTTCGAGCGGTGCTTGTCGAGCACGAGGTACAGGAACAGCCCGCCGCCGCCCGACGAGATCACTCGCACCAGGTGGTATTGGTTCGTGAGCGTGATGAGGATGTCCTCTATGCGGTCGTCGACGCCCAGCGCGTCGAGGGTGCGCAACTTCGCGCGAAGCACGTCAGAATTGCCGGCCGAGGCGATCTCCAGGTCGAGCTTCTCCTCGCCGCCCGCGAGGCCCAGCGTGAGACCCGTGGAGAGGTCAACCAGGGTGACGCCCAGGGCGCCGTCGATAGACATGGCAAGGTTCAGTGCTTCTTGTACGGTCGTCATTATGTTCCTTACGGGCGCGTGTGGACGCAATGCCTCGGTGTTTTGTGGCCTACCAGGTGGGGGGGACGTCGGGGCCGCCCCGCCGAGCTCGACAGGGCTCGGCGTTCCTATCGTACCGGCGGACGCACGTGTGGTCGCGCTGGTCGGGTCGTGCTGGCCGGGGTGTGAGGTATCGGGCTCGAATCTATCGGCGACGTTCATCTCGGGCGCCACCGGGGGTGCTTCTGGCTGGGGAATAGGTGGCCCGGGTGCGGCTGCCTGCTGTGAGGCGTGAGTGGCCGTGCGGCGATGAGTGCCTTCGCCCAGCGCCCCGCGGCGGGGCTTCTCGCGCGAGGCCACCTCGCCCTTGGGCGACTGAATCTCAACGGGCAGCGGCGGCGGCGACACCGCGACGACACTCTCGGCAACATCCACCTCGGCGCCGGGGGTCAGCCCCACGGCACCTGCCTCGACCACGGGCTCGGGCTCGGGTGCGAGGTTGGGCTCCGCCACGGGCTCGGGCTCGAGTGCGAGGTTGGGCTCCGCCGTGGGCTTGGGCTCGGCCGCGATCTCGGGCTCCGCCGCGACTGCGGGCTCCGCCGCGATCTCGGCCTCACCGCCGCCAACGACCGTGCTCGCCGGCTCCTTCAGCTTTCCCGTCGCCAAGATAATCGGAATCTCGGGAGACACGCGGTTCACGATCGCCGCGATTTCGGTGGGCAACGGCGTCTGAGTGGTGTTCTCAAGCGGGGAATGCGCGAGGCTATCCAGCCACTCACTCGTCACCGAATCATCGGCGGCGCGATGCGCGCCATCGTCAGAGTCGCGACCGGATCCGCGAGACAACCAGGAATTCATAACTCTAAAATTAGCAAACCCCGCGCCGCGAACGTCACTCAGGATCGCCGTTCAGGCCAGGCCAGGCCCGCGGTCAACGAGCCACACGTGCCTCGCAGGGGGCCGCGATGCGCCGCGTGACGCTTCTACCGGGACTCGCGTCTGGCCGCGCGGTCGCAGGCCCCGTGCCGCGTGCCAACACCTAATTGGTATGACCGCACGATGCCCCACTCAATAAGGGGGCGCACCCGCGGTGGCGAACGCGAGTGGAGGCCGCGCGCGTCCAAAATAAGATTGCATGCCGGGACCGAAAAAACCTACGGTGGAGGCATGTCATTTCACGCGACGACACCCGTCGCACTCACCTCGGCAGCCCAGGCGAAGACCCGCGCGGCGCTGCGCCCCCTCGCACCACCACCCACCCCGAAGGTGCTGCTCGGCCGCATCCTCGCGCGCCACCGCCGCACTCTCGCGTGGGTGGTACCGGTCTCGCTCGTGATGGCCGTCGCGACCGCGGGCTACACGTACCTGCTCGGCTGGGTCATTGATTCGGGGCTGGGCCCCGCCGCGACCGGCCAGAAGTTTGGGCTGGGCCTCGTGGCCCTTGCCATGCTGGCCCTCGCGGGCATGCTCACGTGGCGGGCTCAGTTCATCGCCTCGCGTCGCATGGTCGCCATCGAGGAGCACGCCCTGCGCCGCGAAATCAGCGAACGCCTCTTCGACCAGAGGCGCAGCCCCGCCTCGCAGCCCGCGGGCGAGATCCTCACGATCGCGACCACCGACGTCGCCCGCGTGCCCATCGTCATTGACCTGTTCACGTTCGCTATTCCCTCGATCTTCGGCATGATCTTCGCGATCTCGCTCATCGCGTCGAAGCACTGGGCGTTCGCCGTCATAGCGGTGACGGGAGCGGCCCTGTCGGCCCTCACCCTGAAGTTGCTGGCCCCGGCGCTGATTCGCCGCCACACCGAGCAGCAGGAGGCCGTCGCCGACACGTCGGCGCTCGCGAGCGATTACGTGAAGGGCCTGCGCGCGCTGCAGGGCATCGGCGCACAAATCGTCGCGCACGAACGCTACGTGACCTCGTCGCAGGCGGCCAAGGCCAAGTCGATTCGCAACGCGAAGGCGAGCGGCTTGCAGCCCGCGGTGGTGCGCCTCGCGTCGGGCCTCCTCACGGCCAGTCTCACGGGCTTCGGCGCGTACCTCGTGTTCGGAGACCGGCTCACCATCGGCGAGTTCATCGCCATCATCGGCATCTGCAACTACCTCATCGAACCCCTCATCCACATGGGTGAGCTCACGGTGATGTGGGCGCGGTCGCGCGGCTCCGCCAAGCGCGTCTCCGAGCTGCTGCACTACGAGGTGGCCGAGCATATGGGCGGACGCGAGGGCGGCCCGGCAGCCGAGCCGGCAGGCCTTGGCCTCGGGCTGCGGTTCGACCGCGCCGACTACCGCTCGCTCGACGGGTTCAGTCTCGACGTGGAGCCCGGCAGCTTTGTGGCTCTGCACGTCAACCATGTCGCCCACGCGAATGACATGACGGCCCTGCTCACGGGCACCGCGGAGGACGCCGCGGCCGGCACCGTGTGGATCGGCAACGCCGACGCCGCGGGCCTCGACCCCATGCTGGTGCGCGACGTGCTGCTCGCCGAACCGCACCACGTAGACCTGTTCGAGGGCAGCCTGCGCGAGGCGCTCTCCCTGGGCCGCCCCGAGGGGGTGTCTGACGCGGAGCTCATCGAGGCCCTCGCGGCGGCCTCGGGGCAGGACATCCTCGACATCATGGGCGAGGGCCTCGATTCGCGCGTGATCGAACGCGGCGCCAACCTCTCGGGAGGGCAGCGCCAACGCGTGGCTCTCGCTCGGGCGGTGGCGGCGCGGCGTCCGGTCTTGATTCTGCGCGACCCCACCACGGCGGTCGACTCGGTCACCGAGGCGACCATTGCCGAGCGACTGCCCGCCGCCCGGCGCGGACTCACCACCCTCGTGTTCACTAGCTCGCCCGCGATGCTGGCCGCCGCGGACGAGGTGGTGCTCGTGCGCGACGGCCGCGTGGCACTGCGCGGCACCCACCATGAACTCTTGTCAGACCCCCAGTATGTGAAGGCGGTGAGCCGATGATTCTCGATACCGATCGCGAGGCCGACGGCCCCGAAGTGAAGCGCATCGTCGAGTATTCGCTGCGCCAGACCGAGAGCACTCGGCTGACTCTCGAGGAGTCCGAGACCGCCGCCAAGCATCAGCAGATCTTACCGATCGCGGACGGACGCACGACGTTTCGCATCGTGTTCGATACCGCCCTGCGCACCAAGAGCGCGCTCGCGCTAGCGGTGATCTTCTCGCTCGCCAACGCGGGCTCGGGCGCGGTGATGACGTACCTGCTCAGCCCCACCATCAACTCAGTGGTGGACGGAGGCGGCTGGGCGGCGACCGGGCCCCTGCTCGCCACCCTCGTCGCGCTCGCGCTCGTGAGCGCGGTGATGGCGATCTGCGCCTCGGCCTGGGTGGGCATCATCGGCCAGAACATCCTCGTGAGCCTGCGCGAGGCCGTCCTGCAGCGCGCGCTGAACCTGCCCGCCGCGCGCCTCGAACGGGCGGGCGCGGGCGATGCGCTCTCGCGCGTCGCGGACGATGTCAACGAATCCGACGCCGCCGTGCGCAACGTGCTGCCGAGCGTGATCTGGTGTTCGTTCGCGATCCTCTTCTCGTTCGTGGGCCTGTTCGCGCTCGACTGGCGGCTGTGCCTGCTCGGCCTGCTCGCCACCCCCGTGTATGCCCTCGCGATGCGCTGGTACCTGCCCCGCTCGCGTCCCCTCTATGCCCGCGAACGCGACACGCTCGGCGAACGCGCCACGGCGCTCATGGGCGGCCTGCACGGCATGGCGACCGTGCACGCGTACGGTGTGGAGGCCGACCAGCGCGCGCTGATCGACGAGAAGTCGCTGATCGTCGCGGGCGTGAAGGTGCGCGTGGCGCGCTTCATCGGCCGCGTGCCATTCTTCTTCACGTTCGGCGAATCGCTGGGCATGACGCTGATCCTGCTCGGCGGCTACTACTGGTTCGGTCAGGGCACGGCCACCCTCGGCGGAGTCACCGCCGCGGCGATCATGTTCTACCACCTGTTCTGGCCCATGCAGTTTCTCGTGTGGCTCTCCGACGAGGTGCAGGCAGCGGGCGCCTCGCTGTCGCGCATCGTCGGCGTCATGCTGATGCCGCTCGACCCGGAACCCCGGCAGCCGGCCACCCCGCGCGACGCCTCGCTCGAGGTGGTGGGCGTGTCACACGAGTACCTGCCCGGGCGCGTGGTGGTGCAGCCCGTGGACGTCACCATTCGCCCCGGCGAAACGGTTGCGATCGTGGGGGCCTCGGGGGCGGGCAAGACGACTCTCGCCTCGATCATCGCGGGAACGCTCATGCCGACCCGCGGTGAGGTGCGCTACGGCGGGGCTCCGCTGCCGCGCATGAGTACGGTCGCGCGCCGCCGCCACGTGGCGATCCTCTCGCAGGAGGCGCATGTTTTTCGCGGCACTCTGCGTGACGACCTGCTGCTCGCTCGACCCGCGGCCACCGACGTCGAGATCGAGGCCGCGCTGCGGCACGTGCTGGCGTGGGAATGGGTCTCGGCCCTGCCCGACGGCATCGACACCGAGGTGGGGGAGAAGGGGCACCGCATCACCCCGGAGCAGTCGCAGCACCTGGCCCTCGCGCGTGTCGTGCTGGCCGACCCCGCGATCATCATCATGGACGAGGCCACGGCGGACGCCGGTGGCGACGACGGTGACGCCGTGGTCGCCGCCGCGGCCGACGGCTTCGCGGGCGGGCACGTGATGGAGCGGGCAGCGCAGGCCGCGGCGGCGGGTCGCACCACCATCATCATCGCTCATCGCCTCGTGCAGGCCGCGGCCGCCGACCGGATTCTCGTGATGCACGAGGGCTCGGTGGTCGAGGAGGGACCGCACGAAGAATTAGTGACCCGAGGTGGCCGCTATGCCCAGTTGTGGGCGGCGTGGAGCCGGGCCTAGGAGCGTCCGGACCAAAAAATCGCCCCCGCGCTGCGAATCAGACCGAATCTGAGGCGCGCCGCGGGGGCGATGCTCGTGATTACACGCTCGGCATGCCCGGCTGCGGGGTCGGGTACCCGACGGCCGCCCACTCCTGGAACGTGAGCTTGTGGTACTCGCCGTGAAGGTAGGCGTAAATGTCGTCGGTGAGTTTTCCCTCGCGGTCGCGCATCTGATAGTAAAGCGCGCCCTGCACCCACGGCACGGTCTCGGCCTTGGGCATGCCCTGGCCTACCCATTCGTCAAGGGTGAGGTGATGCCACACCCATTGCTTCGGGTCGGCGCTGAGCTTGGTGACCGCAAAGATGCTGTCGAAGTACGGGTACTTGACGGCGTCGGCCTGGCTGACCTGCGGGGCCGGGGCCCCGGCGGCGACCCACCGCTCGAAGGTGAGCTTGTAGACGTCCGTGTCGACCACGGCATAGACGTCAATCAGGCCCTTTTGCTGCACGTAGCGCGTGCCCGAGATGGCGGGCACTACCGTGAACTGCGGGTACCCGAGGTCGCGCCACTCGGCAAAGGTCAGGCGGTGCGGGGTCGTGGAGGTGTCGCTGACGAGGTAAAGGGCATCGTTGTACGACAACTTTTCGACCCGGTCTGCCGCGGGTGCCGCAGGTGTGGCCGGTGCGGCGACGACGACGGGGCTCGCCGTGGCCGCGTTGGCGACGGCGGGCGAGAGCGCGCCCGCGGCGGCGACCGCACCGACTGCCACGGCAGCCGTGGTGAGCCGCTGCGCCGAGGTGCGGATTGGACTATGACGAGGTGCTGCGTGTCGCCCCATGGTGACGTTCACCCTTCGATCGTGCCGCCGCGAGATGCGGCGGTGGAATGCAAGTTTTGGCGCGGCCTGTGGCGCGCCCGCCGCACCATCCTATGCCGAGGGAAAAATAAGAGGCAACCATCTGGGTAGGTGTCCCCATCATTATTCTGCAGGCAAAATGTGGCGCGGACGAGCAGTTTTGCTCCCGGTCGCCGCTTGCAAAAATAATATTGCGGACGCGCGCGTGGCCCGCTGGCAGCCCGCGCGGGCGAGGGTTACGACAGCAACAAAAAACCCGGCTCTCGCGAGCCGGGTCATTTTGTGTCCGGAGGGGGACTTGAACCCCCACGCCCAAATACGGGCACTAGCACCTCAAGCTAGCGCGTCTACCATTCCGCCACCCGGACAAGGGTGATTGGGTGACCCGATCGCTCGGGGCGTTTTTCCCAACGGCGAAAAACTTAGCACGATTGCGAGCCCTAAAGCGAATCGATGGAGGGCGTTTGCGGCGAATGGTTACGCAGGTAACACCGCGGGGCTAGATGTTACCGTCAGGTCATTCGTTCGCGTGATGCACGCCTCACGAGAAAAGCGTCGATTCGACGCGCATTACCCGGCGCCGCAGCCACATCTTGCGGCCACCGCCGAGATAAAGACGGGTGCGCGCGAGTTCCCACTTGCCATACTCGGCCTCCGCCGTGAGTTGCGTGCGCACCTCGCTTTGGCTCGCGCCCCGCTTCACGGTGATCACGCGAAACTCGTAGTCTTCGGGGCGCCGCCCAGGCTCGACCGGCAGGGAATCAATGACCGTGCGCTGGGGGTAGCGGTACTTTCGGGCCACTCGTGCTCCTTCGTCGGGCTGATCGTGTCTACGAGGCTACACTCCGGCAGATCGCGCTCGCATTACGGGGCGATAGTACGTTCATCACCAGCGAATTGACCTCAAAATTGCCGAAATTCCCTATCGACTTTCGCGTTGTGCCAGGTAGTCTAAGCGACATGAGCACTGACCCCCGGGCCGCCCTTGAACGACTGACCCTCGCCCTCGAGAATCACCTCAACGCGCTTGAGCGTCGTCGGGGCGAAGACGACCCCTCCGTAGATCGTGCCTTTGAAACCCTCGAAGACGCGTGCGAGGCCTACGACGACGCGATCTTCACGGTCTTCAACGAAACCCTGCCGTTCGTCTCGGTCGACGACAGCGACGACGAAGACGATGATGACGACGACGATGCCGACGAGGAGTTCGAGGAGTTCGACCTCGACGACGAGGCCATCGAATACGAGGCGTAGCAGCCGCCCCCTTCAGCACAACATTCCAACGGGCCACCGCGCGTGGCCCGTTTTTCGTGCCCAGCCTAGCGACGTACAGTGAATCGTGAATATTTTTGAATCCGCCATCCTCGGTTTCGTGCAGGGCCTTACCGAGTTCCTGCCCGTCTCGTCGAGCGCGCACCTCAGCATCATCGGGCAATTGATGGGCAAAGACCCGGGCTCCGCGTTCACCGCGATCTGCCAGCTCGGCACCGAGTTGGCCGTGCTCATCTATTTCTGGAAAGACATCGTGCGCATCGTGAAGGCGTGGTTCGGCTCCTTCTCGGGCCGCGTGCCCCGCGACCACATCGACGTGCGCATGGGCTGGCTCGTGATCATCGGCAGCCTCCCCATCGCGGTGCTCGGTCTGCTGTTCCAAGACGCCATCGACACCTCGCTGCGCAGTCTCTACATCACCGCGACGATGCTCGTCGTGTTCGGTATCGTGCTCGCGATCGCCGACCGCTATGGCGCCTCCCGCGAACAGCGCGGACTCGGCAAGTCCATCGAAGACCTCACCTGGCGCGACGGCATTCTCTACGGCTTTGCGCAGGCCCTCGCGCTGATTCCCGGCGTGTCACGCTCCGGCGGCACCATCTCAGGAGGTCTCTTTCTCGGGTACAAGCGCGAGGCCGCAGCGCGCTATTCGTTCCTGTTGGCGATCCCCGCGGTCATCATGTCTGGCCTCTATAAGGTCGCCAAAGAGGCCGGCAACGCGGCCGAGCAGGGCGTGCAATGGCCCGGCCTGATTCTCGCCACGATCATCGCGTTCGTCGTGGGCTACGCCGTCATCGCCTGGTTCATGAAATACATTTCGACGAAGAGCTTCATGCCGTTCGTGATCTACCGCATCGCGGTGGGCATCATCGTCTTCGTCCTGCTCGGCACGGGCGTCTTGCAGGCATAGGGCAGTTTCGGGGCGGACGCACGCGTGCCCCCCTTGCACGGGCCACCCGGGTTCTCTGGTGGCCCGTTGTCGTACCCCCGGAGCGTCCGGCTACAACCACCCCGACCGCTTGAAGAGGCGATACAAGACCACCGTGCTGACGGCCATGAATGCCACGCAGAGGGGGTACCCGAAGGTCCAATGCAGTTCGGGCATGTGGTCGAAGTTCATGCCGTAGAGGCCCGCGATGAAGGTGGGCACGGCGACCATGGCGGCGTAGGCGGAGATGCGCCGCATGTCGTCGTTTTGCTGCACGCTCACCTTGTTGAGGTGGACGTTCACGATGTCGCTGATGAGAGAGGAACTGTCGGAGAGGCGGCGCGCGATCTGCTCCATGAGGCTCAGCACGCGGTCCTTCGTGGAGCGCGGCAGGGTCCGGGCTGGTGATTCGACGCGCAGGTCGGGAGCCTTGAAGAGGTTTGCCGGGAGGGCATCGAACGACGTGAGGTTGTTCAGGGCGGCGCGCTGCGCCTCCAGCACCTCGCGTTTGAGGCGGTAGATGAGGCCGAGATCGTCGTCGGTGCCTTCGCGGAACACGAGGTTCTCGATGTCGCTGAGGGCATCGGCGAGGCGCTGTTCGACGTCGAGAAAGTCACTGATGGAGGTGCGCACGAGGTGGGCAATCACGCTCGAGACCAGCACGTTCTCGGAGCCGGCGGGGGCGCGATGCGGGGTGGTCAGGCGGGCGGCGGCGTGCTGCATATCGTGCAGCAGGTGTTGCAGGGCGTCGTTCTCACCCGCGCTCACCGTGACGAGCGCCTCGTGTGAGCGCCACACCACGATGTCGGTGGTGAGCACCTGCGCGTCGCTGTCGCGAAACGAGACCGTGCGCCAGTCAAACATGGTGGAGGAGTCGCCCGTGACGGTGCGGTGCGTGAGGGCGTCGTGCAGTCCGCCGAGTACGGGCGCGTCGAGCCACTCGCGCAGGGCGTCGGCATCGATGAGGCGGCGATGGGCGCCGCGCAATCGCTCGCCCAGGTGGGCATGCAGCCAGAGCGTCTCGCCGGGGTCGGGCGCGGCCGCGAGGTCGTCGGGTGTCGTGACGGGGGTGCGTGAGGGTAGCCACATGCCGGAGATGATCACAGCTCATTGTGGCTCAGAGCGCTGGTGGTTTGGGCGCGCCGCCCCGCTGCGTGACCAAACGACACCGCGACGAAACCCGCCGGTTGGGGCCGGGAGCGTGAGATATGCGGCAGGGCCAATCGCGGAATAGCCGCCGTGCGTGAATTAGGCTTAGCGCGTGAAAACCTGGAACAGCCCCCCCGTGCCCCAACTCCCGACGGTCACCACGAGTCTCGTGCCGAGCCTGTTTAACACGCGCTCGCAGTCGCTAGAACCGACCCACGATGGGCTTCACAACCAGGTCGGGCTGTACGTGTGCGGCATCACTCCCTACGATGCGACGCACATGGGCCACGCCTCCACCTACGTGGCCTTTGACCTGTTGCGCCGCCTGTGGGAGGCGACGGGTTTGCAGGTCACGCACGTGCAAAATGTCACCGACATCGACGACCCGCTGCTGGAGCGCGCAGCCCGCGACGGCGTGGATTGGGTGGAACTCGCTCGTGAGCAGGAGGCGCTGTTCGCGGAGGACATGGAGGCATTGCGCGTCGTGCCCCCCACCGATTACCTGGGCGCGGTCGAGACGATTCCCCTGGTCGTGACGGCGGTACAGAGGCTGTTGGCGCAGGGGTCCGCCTACACGGTGGAGACGAAGGATTCGACCGCCGGAGACGACGTGTACTTCGACCTGGCCTCGACCCCGGAGTTCCCGTTCGTCGCTCCCTACGACCGGCCCACGCTGCTCGCTTTCTTTGCCGAGCGCGGCGGCGACCCGCTGCGCCCCGGTAAGCGCAGCGCGCTGGACCCCCTGCTGTGGCGCGCGGCTCGCGCGGGCGAACCCGACTGGGACGGCGATTCTCTCGGACCCGGCCGCCCCGGTTGGCACATTGAGTGCGCCACCATCGCGGAGGCACATCTGAGCCTGCCGTTCAATGTGCAGGGTGGCGGCTCGGACCTAATCTTCCCCCACCACGACATGAGTGCCGCCCACATCAAGGCCCTCACGGGCAAGGGCTTTGCCTCGGTGTGCGCCCACACGGGCGTGGTGGGCCTCGACGGTCACAAAATGAGCAAGTCGCGCGGCAACCTCGTGTTTGTGTCGGTGCTGCGCCGCGAGGGTGTGGACCCGATGGCGATTCGCCTGACGCTGCTCGCTCAGCACTATCGCAGCGACTGGGAGTGGACCGCCGAGCTGTTGGAGACCGCGACCCAGCGGCTCGCCACGTGGCGTCGCGCGGCAGCCGTGGTGCGCGGCTCGGGCGCGCTCGTGGCAAATGCCCTCGACACCGAGACGGTGCGCTCGCTCATGGAGACGCTGGCTGACGATCTGAACGCACCGGCAGCGGTCGAGTTGGTGGACGCGTGGGCGGCCCGGGTGCTGGCGGGGGGCGACGCCGGGGTGGCCGCGAGCGACGCCGCGTTCACGGCGGTCGAAACACCGCTCGAGCAGGCCCTCGTGCCCGCCGCCGTCGACGCCCTGTTGGGCATCGACCTGTAACTAGCGGGGCTGCTCGGGCTGGCCGTCGCCGGGTGCCCCGTCGGTGGGCTGGTCGTCGCCGGGTGCCCCGTCGGTGGGCCGGCCGTCGCCGGGTGCCCCGTCGGTGGGCTGGTCGTGGGTGGGCTCGCCCGGCGATGCGTCCTGGGGCGCACCGTCGCCCGCAGGCGTGTACTCGGCCTTGCCCGGGTCGTCCTTGGCGCGGCCCGTCTCGCGTCGCTTGAGATACTGTTCGAACTCGCGCGCGATGGCCTCACCCGAGGCCTCGGGAAGTTCGCTCGTATCTTTAGCGGCCTCCAACTGCTGTACGTACTGCGCGATGTCGGGCTCGCCCTGCGCCAGTTCGTTGACCCCGCGCTCCCAGGCCTCGGCGTCGTCGTTCAGCTCCCGCACGTCGATGTTGCACCCGGTAGCCAGTTCTACGCGGTGAATCAGCGCGAGAATCGCCTTGGGCGAGGGTGCCTGCGCCACATAGTGCGGCACGGCGGCCCACAGCGATAGCGACCCGAAATTGCGGTCCGCCGCGAACTGCGAAAGCACCCCGATGATTCCCGTGGGGCCCTCATAGGTGGGCACCCCGGCGTCCAGGGCTGCAAAAATTTCGGGGTGATCGCTCGACACCGAGACCGGTATCGGGCGCGAATGCGGCACGTCCGCGAGCAGCGCACCGAGGCAAAGAATCGTGCGCACGCCCTTGTCGCCGAGGATGCCCAGCAGCTCGTGGCAGAACTCCTTCCAGCGGGTGGAGGGCTCGATGCCACGCACGAGATAGATGTCGGGCATGGTGGCCGACGTGCGCGTGCGATAGATGCGGGTGTTCGGCCACAAGAGCTGGCGGCCGCCCGATTCGTCCAGGGAGACCATGGGCCGCGACACCTGAAAGTCGTAGAAGCGATCGGCGTCGAGGCTCGCGACCTCGACGGCGTCCCACTGTTCCATCAGCAGGCCGACCGACTGCGTGGCGGCGTCGGCGGCGTCGTTCCAGCCCTCGAAGGCGACGATCGCGAAGGGGCCGGTGGCGACGGGGGAGTCAGGCATTCTGATCCATTCACTGTGACTATCGAGGCGGCGCGGGCTGCGCCGCCTGGTACCCGGAAGCGCCGTGCGAGCAGGCGCACAGTCCACATTAATGCACGCCAGGGGCAAACGCTGGACCCCTGAGTTATCGTCGAGATGAGGCTTCAGCGCCACTCCACTACCCGCGAATCCACTACCCGCGCCGAGTAAGGAAACCCATGACCCTAAACCTGCCCGCAGCTGTCTTGTGGGACATGGACGGCACCCTCATTGACTCCGAACCGTACTGGATCGCGTCGGAGCATCGCCTGATGGCAGAGCATGGCGCACAGTGGACGCAGCAAGACGCCCTCGGCATGGTGGGCCTGCCGCTCACCCAGGGCGCCGAATTGATGCGCTCGCGCGGTGAACTCACCCTCAGCGTTGAGGAGATCGTGACGCGACTCGCGGGCGAGGTCAACGAGCGACTCGTCGAGCGTACCCCCTGGCGACCGGGTGCCCTCGAGTGCCTGCGTTTCGTCGCCGCTCTCGGCGTTCCCCAAGCGCTCGTCACCATGTCGTACGAGACCCTGGCCGTGACCTTCGCAAACTCCATCGATTTTCCCGCGTTCGAGACACTCGTAACGGGCGACATGGTCGCGCAGGGCAAGCCTGACCCGGAATGCTACCTGCTCGCGGCCGAGCGACTCGGCGTGGCGATCGACGCGTGCGTGGCGGTAGAGGATTCCAAGCCAGGGGTCGGCGCCGCGGTCGCGTCGGGCGCGCACACCATCGCCGTGCCGCACATGGTGCCCATTGAGCCGAGCGACTCGCTCAGCCTGCTCACCTCGCTGACTCAACTCGACGAGGCGCTGCTGCGCCGCATCGCCTCCGGCGAGAGGGTTCACCTCGGTACCGGCGCGCCCTCCGATGCCCACTAGACCGCCGCTGAAGCGCGGTACCGTCGCGTTTCATTGCTTCGGCTTTCTCGTCAAGGTCGAGCCCACGACATGGCTCGTCCTCGCGGTGATTCTCCTGCTCATGGTGCCCAGCGGAGCCGGGCTCAGCGGGGTCAGCGCGACCCTCGTGTTCGCGGTGGTCATCTATGGCCTCGGCATTCTCGTGAGCGTGCTGCTGCACGAGTTGGCCCATGCCGTGACGGCGCGTGCCCTCGGGCATCGCGTCACCGAGATCGCCCTGCACTTTTGGGGTGGCCACACGCAGTTTCACGGCGAATCGCGCACGTGGTGGCATCGCATCGCGATCTCCCTGTGCGGGCCGCTCACGAACGTCGCGCTGGCGGTCGTCACCTACCTGGTAGCCGCCGGCCTCGAACCCTCCATCTGGCGCGGTCTCGTACTGCTGGGCTGGTGCTACATCAACGCGGTTATGGCCGCGATCAACCTGCTGCCCGTCAGCCCCCTCGACGGCGGCCACGCGCTCACCGCCGTGCTCGAAAAGGTAACGGGCAGCGAACGCCTGGCGAACCGCATCGCGGCGACCCTCGGTCTCCTGCTCGGTGCCGGTCTCGCCGTGGTGGGCGTTATTTTTCAGGACGCCATCTCCACCCGTTTCGGCACCACCGGCGTGATCTGGGTGGTGCTGGGCGGGGCGTACCTGGCGTTCACGGCCTATCAGGCGTTCCGCCACGACGCGCAATTGCAACGGGTGCGAGACTTTTCGTGGCGGCCGCTCGCGCGACCCTGCGTGCTGGGTGCCCCGGGGGCCGCGCTCGCCGAATACGCGGGAGATTTGTTACAGGGCGCGCGCGTGGTTCTCGCGGATGATCAGGGCCAGCTCGTCGGCATCGTCGACGATGCCGCTTTTCGCGCCGTGCCCGCTCACGCCTACGGTCAGGTAGCGCTCTCGGCCGTCTCGCGACAGGTCGGCCCGGCGGCGGCGTTCCCCGCGGCGGAGGACGGCACCGACGCACTCGCGCACATTCTCGAAAACACGGAGCGCGAATACCTCGCCGTGGACGCCGCGGGGTTACCCGTGGCGGTCATTGACCGCGCCGTGGTGCACGCCTTCTGGACCCAGCGCACGCGGGGCTGACGCGCGGGGCTGACGCGCGGGTCAACGCGCGGGTCAACGCGCGGCGAGTTGGCGCGACGCTAGCCTGATCGGTCAAGTTGAGTTAATCTTCATTTACCGACTGACCAGGAGCAACGATGCCACACTCGCACTCGGTGCCACCGCACCCCGCGTCCGGCCAGCTGCCGTACCCCGACGCTGACCTGCTGTATCTGCAAGACCTGCTGAGCCCCGCCGAATACGACAAACTGCTCACCGCCCGGGCGTTCTTCCAGTCCGAAGTGCGCCCCCTCGCGATCGACTACTGGAACCGCGCAGAATTTCCCTTCGAGCTGCTGCCCAAGATCGCCGCGCAGCGCATCGGCGGAGCGGCCTCGATGAGTCACCTCCTCGGGGGCCTCATTCACATGGAGTTCGCCCGCGCCGACACCTCCGTCTCGACGTTTTACGGCGTCCATCACGAGCTGTTCCGGGCCGCCATCGACCAGTTGGGTTCCACCGACCAACAGCGCGACCTGTTGCCCGCGCTCGACTCGCTCGAGAGCATCGGCGCATTCGCGCTCACCGAGCCCGAACACGGCTCCGACATTTCGCGCGGCATGACCACGAGCGCTCGGCGTGAGGGCGACGAATGGGTGCTGAACGGCGTCAAACGCTGGATCGGCAACGGCACCTTCGCCGACTACATCCTCATCTGGGCGCGCGACGAGGCAGACCAGCAGATCAAGGGTTTCATCGTCGAGAGCTCGCGCCGCGGATTCACGGCCGAGCCGATCCTCAACAAGGCCTCGGTGCGGATTATCCAGAACGCCAACATCACTCTCGACAACGTGCGGATTCCCGCGGGCAACTGGCTGCCCGGAACGCGCACGTTCCGCGACACCAATGCGCTACTGCTCGACTCCCGCGTGTGGGTCAGCTGGCAGGCCGTCGGTCAGCAATTCGCGGCCCTCGACGTCGCACGACGCTACGCCGCTGACCGCCAACAATTTGGCCGCCCCATCGACTCGTTTCAACTCATCCAAGACCAACTCGCCCGTATGCTCGGCAACGCCACGCTCTCCGTGTCGCTCATGGTGCAACTCGCCCGACTCCAAGAAACCGGGCGGCTCTCGATGGATCAGGCCGCCCTCGCGAAGTCCAGCATCACCGACCGCATGCGCGAAACCGTCGCCCTCGGCCGCAACATCCTCGGCGGCAACGGCATCAGCACCGACTTCGAAATGGCCAAGATCTTCGCCGACGCCGAGGCCATCTACTCGTACGAGGGCAGCCACCAGATCAACACCCTGCTCGTGGGCCGCGCCATCACCGGCGTCTCCGCCTTCGAGTAACTTTCGAGAGGAAACCGCAGATGGAACTGAAAGACCGCGTCGCGCTGGTGACGGGAGCCGCCTCGGGGCTCGGCAGGTCCACCGCTGACCACCTCGCCGCACTCGGGGCGCGGGTATTCGGCGTTGACCTGCCCGCCGGCCTGGAGCGGGCCGGGCTGCAGCCGGGGGCCGAGGCGTCCGGAATCACCTGGGTGGCGGCCGATATTACGGACGCCGCGTCGGTGCGTGCCGCGATCGCACGCGCGGGCGAGGCGGGGCCGTTGCGCGCCGTGGTGCACTGCGCGGGAGTGCTCGCGACGGGGCGCATCGTGGGCCGCGACGGCACTCACGACTTCGATGCGTTTTCGCGCACCATCTCGATCAACCTGAACGGCTCGTTCACGGTGCTCGCGTGCGCCGCGGAGGCCATGGCGGCGAGCGAACCGCTCGACGACGACGGCCAGCGCGGGGCGGTGGTGCTCACGGCGTCCATCGCGGCGTACGAGGGGCAGGTGGGGCAGATCGCCTACTCCGCGTCGAAGGCCGGCGTGGTGGGCATGGTGCTACCCGCCGCACGCGACCTCGCCCAGCACGGCATTCGCGTCAACGCGATCGCTCCGGGCATCGTCGAGACGCCCATGCTCGGCGAGGTGACCCCCGCCTTCAAGGAGCGCTTCGAGGCGAGCGTGCCGTTCCCTGCGCGGCTTGCAAGGCCGCAAGAATATGCACAGTGCGCCGCTGCACTGCTGCAATACGATTACATCAATGGCGAAACCCTGCGGCTCGACGCGGCGCTGCGGCTCGCCCCCCGGTAGATCTCAACCAGCAACCACTAGGCAAGGATTTCGATGCACGAAGCAGTCATCGTCGGCGGCGCACGCACGCCGTTCGGCAAGATTAATGGTCAACTCTCTTCCCTCAGCGCTGTCGAACTGGGTGCGCACGCCATTCGCGGGGCGCTCGAACGCGCGGGCGTCGCGGCCGACGCGGTCGAGGCGGTGGTCATGGGTCATGTGGTGCAGGCCGGCTGCGGCCAGAACCCCGCGCGGCAGAGCGCGCTCGCGGCGGGCATCGGCTGGGACGTGCCGACCGTGACCCTCAACAAGGTGTGTTTGTCGGGGCTCGCGGCCATTACGGACGCCGCCCGCCTGATTCGCCTCGGCGACGCGCAGGTGGTGGTGGCGGGTGGCCAGGAGTCGATGAGCCTCGCTCCGCATGTGGTGCCGGGTTCGCGCCGCGGCTGGGTCTACGGTGACGCGACGCTCGTGGATTCGCTCGCCCACGACGGCCTGAGCGACGCCCTCGAAGGCATCTCGATGGGTGTGCTCACCGAGCGCGGAAACGCGGAGCGCGGGCTCACCCGCGAGGCGCAGGATGCCGTCGCCGCCGCCTCGCACCAGCGCGCTGCCGCCGCGCAACAGGCGGGACTGCTGGCCGCGGAGATCGTGCCCGTGACCATCAAGGGCCGCAAGGGCGAGGTCGTGGTGGACGCCGACGAGGGGATCCGCGCCGAAACCACCGCCGAAACGCTCGCCGGGTTGCGCCCCGCGTTCGACAAGCAGGGCACCATCACGGCGGGCAACGCCTCGCCCATCTCGGACGGCGCGGCGGCGCTCGTACTGACCAGCGCCGAGTACGCGGAGCAGCACGGGCTCACGATCATTGCGCGCGTGGGGGAGCCCGGGCAGGTGGCCGGCCCCGACGCCTCGCTGCACTCGCAGCCGTCGAACGCAATTGCAGCGGCTTTGCGCCGCGCCGGCTGGGAGGCCTCAGACCTCGACTTCATCGAGATCAACGAGGCATTCGGCGCCGTGGTGTGCCAATCGCTGGTCGACCTCGGCATCGACGGCGAGAAGTGCAACATTCACGGTGGTGCGATCGCGCTCGGCCACCCCATCGGCGCGAGCGGTGCCCGCGTGGCGCTGCACGCCGCGCTCGAACTGCAGCGGCGCGGCGGTGGCAAGGCCGCGGTGTCGCTCTGCGGCGGCGGCGGCCAGGGCGAGGCGCTGCTGCTCTCGCTGTAGCGGGCCGTGATTTGAGGCGGACGCCGCGTGGCCCGTTGGCGGTCGCGCGGCGGGTGCCAGCGGCGTGCGGCGTGGACACGCGGCGACCCGCAGCGGGCCGTCTACTACCCTGGTGGGGTGACTACTGCGCAACCCGAGAACGCCCCCCAGCCTGCCCCCGCTCACGACCCCGCACCGCTCGGTGCCAAGGGCCGCACGGGGCCCCTGCAGCCGGGTGACCGCGTGCAGCTCACCGATGCGAAGGGTCGCATGCACACGGTCACCCTCGTGCCGGGCAAGGAGTTTCACACGCACAAGGGATTCTTCAGGCACGACGACCTCATTGGCGGCCCCGAGGGCGTTGTGGTGGCGAACTCGGCGGACGTCGAGTTTCAGGTGCTGCGCCCCCTGCTCTCGGACTATGTGCTTTCGATGCCGCGCGGAGCCGCGATCGTCTACCCCAAGGACGCCGCCCAGATCATCATGATGGGCGACGTTTTTCCCGGTGCGCGCGTGCTGGAGGCGGGGGTCGGCTCCGGTGCCCTCACCATGTCGTTGCTGCGCGCCGTCGGCGAACACGGTCACGTGCATTCCATCGAACGCCGCGCCGATTTCGCCGACATCGCTGCCGCCAACGTCGAGGCCTTCTTTGGCGGTGAGCACCCGGCCTGGTCGCTGTCGGTGGGTGACTTTCAGGACCACGCCACGGCTCTCGGCCAAAAGTTCGACCGCGTGGTGCTCGACATGCTCGCGCCGTGGGAGTGCGTCGACGAGGCCTTCGAGGTGCTTGAACCCGGCGGTCTCTTTCTCGCCTATGTCGCGACCGCAACCCAACTGTCGCGCACGGTTGAGGCCCTGCGCGAGCACGGGTTCTGGTGCGAGCCCGACGCCTGGGAGTCGTTCGTGCGCGGCTGGCACCTCGAGGGCCTTGCGGTGCGGCCCCAGCATCGCATGATCGGCCACACCGGGTTTCTCGTGACCGCCAGGCGCATGGCCGACGGCAATGTGGCCCTCGAACGCCGCCGTCGCCCCGCCAAGGGCAACTACGTGCCCGGCGCGGAGGGCAACGAGTCAAACGACGGCAACGACGTGGGCCACGACGGCGCAGACGACGGTGACGCTGCCGAGCTGCCCACGGGGGCGTCCACGGGGGTAGATGCCGCCCAGATCGAGGCCCTGCACAGTGACGACCTCACGTGGGACCCGCAGCAGTTCGGCGAGAAAGACATCGCCGACCGCAAGGTGCGGCGCATCGTGCGCGAGGCACACGCCCAGCGCGACGCCCGACTGGCGGGTCTGCGCGGTGACGCCGAGGCCGTCGTCGATGCCGCCATGATCTCGGGCGGGGCCAAGGCCTCGGGCCGCGTGGGCCGGTACGACCCCACCCTGAAGCGCGAACTGCTCGACGCCGAGCGCGCCCAGTTGAACAGCACGGACCACAAGGAGTAGCGGCACGCCGCGACCAGCATGAACGCCATCGAACCCGCCAGCTATCAAGACCTGCGCACCCAGGTGCAGGCGCTCTCCGGCCAGAACGAGCGGCTCGTCACCGCGCTGAAGCTCGCGCGCCAACAGATTGAGAATCTGAAGCAAGACCTCGACGACATGGGCCAGCCGCCCAACACGTTCGCGACCTTTCTGCGGGCCACCGAGGAGGGTTTCGCCGAGGTGCTGCAGTCGGGGCGCAAGCTGCGCGTCGCGGCCCGCGACGACGTCGAGATCGCGCACGTGGTGCCCGGCCAAGAGGTGCTGCTCAACGAGACGCTGAACATCGTCGCGGTGCAACCCCACGACGCAACCGGCGAGGTCGTGCCCATCAAAGAGCTGCTGCCCGACGGCCGCATCATCGTGCTCGCCCACCAAGAAGAGGAACGCGTGCTGCGCCGCGCGGGCGCCCTGCGCGACGTGCGATTGCGGCCCGGCCAGTTCGTCATGTGCTCCCTTAAGGCCGGTTTCGCGCTCGAACTCGTGGAGCGCGCCGAGATCACCGACCTCGTGCTCGAGGTCGCGCCCGACATTCGCTACGAAGACATCGGCGGCCTCAGCGAGCAGATCGAGCAGATCAAAGACGCCATCGAAATGCCGTTTCTGCACGGTGATCTCTACCGGGAGCACGGCCTCAAGCCACCCAAGGGTGTGCTGCTCTACGGCCCGCCCGGGTGCGGCAAGACGCTCATCGCGAAGGCCGTCGCGCGGTCGCTCGCTCAGCGCGTCGCCGATCGCAACGCCGCGGGGGACGGGGCCAACCCGGCCGCCGGCGCGTCCGAGCCCAGTTACTTCTTGAACATCAAGGGCCCCGAACTGCTCAATAAATACGTGGGCGAGACGGAACGCTCTATCCGGCTGATTTTCGCGCGGGCCCGCGAAAAGGCGAGCGAGGGCGTGCCGGTCGTGGTGTTCTTCGACGAGATGGATTCGCTGTTTCGCACGCGCGGCACGGGCGTTTCGAGCGACGTCGAAACCACCATCGTGCCGCAGCTGCTGGCCGAGATCGACGGCGTCGAGAGCCTCGAAAACGTGATCGTGATCGGTGCCTCCAACCGCGAGGACATGATCGACCCGGCCATCTTGCGGCCCGGTCGCCTCGACGTGAAGATCAAGATTCAGCGGCCCATCCAGCCCGGCGCCGAGGAGATCTTTGGCGTGTACCTGACGCCCGCGGTGCCCGTGCATGCCGAGCTCGTCGCCGCGCACGGCGGCATCGAGGGGGCGCTCGCGCACCTCATCACGACGACCGTCGAGCGCATGTACGCCGAGACCCCCGTGAACGAATACCTCGAGGTCACCTACGCGGGAGGCGACAAGGAGGTCATGTACTTCCATGACTTCATCTCGGGCGCGATGATTCAAAACGTCGTGGACCGGGCCAAGATCGCCGCGATCAAGTCGCTGCTGGCGACGGGCGAACGCGGCCTCACCGAGCAGCACCTGCTCGACGCCGTGGCGGCCGAGTTCCGAGAGAACGAAGACCTGCCCAACACCACGAACCCCGACGATTGGGCGCGCATCAGCGGCAAAAAGGGCGAGCGCATCGTGTTCATTCGGTCGCTGATTCACACGCCGAGCGGCGAGACCGTACCCAAGTCGATTGATGCCACGAGCGTGCTGCACGAAACCGGCGGCCAGTACCTGTAGCGGACGCGCGGGTGGCCTGGTCTTCGGGTCGGTCGGGTGTCCGGGTGGCCGGGTCGGTCGGGGTCTGGGTGGCCGGGTCGGTCGGAGTCCGGGTGGCCAAGTCGGTCGGGTGTCCGGGTGGCCGGGTCGGTCGGGTGTCCGGGTGGCCGGGTCGGCACGGTTTCCGAAGGATGGCCGGTCAACCCGGCCCCGCGCGCGTCCGCGTACCCTGGTGGCGAACCGGCAGACGAGAGAAGGACTACCGTGACCGACGACCTGTTTGGCCAACCCACCGTGCGCCGCGTGATGGGTCTCGAGAGCGAGTTTGGGGTGATCGCCACCACGCGAGACGCCTCCGGTCGAGAGCAGCATCAGGCCAAGAACCCGATGCTGCTCTCGCACCACATCGTCTCGGCCTACTCGCTGCTCATCGACGGCACGGGCCAGCGGGTGCGGTGGGACTACGGCGACGAGAGCCCCTTGCGTGACCTGCGCGGATTCGAACTTCCGCGCGCCGCGGCGGCCCCCAGCCAGCTTACCGACAGCCCCGCTTTCGCGGGGGAGGGCGCGGGGGAGGGCGCGGACCCAGGCGCGGACCCAGGCGCGCCCCCCGGACGCGAACTGCGCCGGTACGTGGTCGAGGGACTCGCCAAAAACGTGAGCGCCGAATACCGCGAGAGCGTGCGACTCGAAAGCGATCTGCTCGGCTTCGCGAGCGGCAGCGGCCACGTGAGCGAGCGCCGCGAATACTTCACGGTCGACCGCTCCGACCCGCTTGCGACTCTGCGCGCCGCCGCCAAGACGGGGGTCGGCAACGCAGTGATCTCGAACGGTGCCCGCCTCTACGTCGACCACGCCCACCCCGAGTACTCCAGCCCCGAGGTGCTGACCCCGCGCGAGGCCGTGACCTGGGACCGTGCGGGCGACCTGATCGCCGAAGACGCCATGCGCGCGATCGCCGCGATAGACGGCCTCGACGACATCACCCTGTTCAAAAACAACACCGACGGCAAGGGCGCCACCTATGGCACCCACGAAAACTACCTCACGAGCCGAGACGTGCCCTTCGACCACGTCGTCGCGGCCCTCACGCCCTTTTTCGTGACCCGCCAGATTTTCACGGGGGCGGGCCGCGTGGGCCTTGGGCAACGCGGGGAACGGCCCGGCTATCAGATCTCGCAGCGCGCCGACTATTTCGAAAACGAGGTGGGCCTCGAAACCACACTGAATCGGCCGATCATCAACACGCGCGACGAGCCCCACAGCGACCGGGGTCGGTTTCGCCGCCTGCACGTCATCGTCGGCGACGCCAACCTCATGGACGTACCCAACCTGCTCAAGATGGGCACCACGTCGCTGGTCCTGGCGATGCTGGAGGCGGGGTTTTGGGGCCAGCGGGCCGACCTCGCGTCCCTACGCCTCGCCGAACCGGTCGAAGACATGCACCGAGTCAGCCACGACACGAGCCTCACGCGCGAGCTCGTGTGCGCGGACGGAACGCGACTCACGGCCCTCGACATTCAGCGCCGCTACCTCGCCGCCGCCCGCGACTTTGTGGGCCCGCGCCCCGACCGCGACACCGCCGAGGTGCTGCACTACTGGGCCGAGGTGCTCGACGGGCTCGCCGTCGACCCGCTCCGCTGCGCCGGCCTCGTCGAATGGGTCGCCAAGTATCGCCTGCTCAACGGACTGCGCGAGAAGCATGACCTGCCGTGGTCGGCCCCGCAGCTGGCGATGATCGACGTGCAGTTCTCCGACCTGCGCCGCGAGAAGAGTCTCTATCAGCGACTGCGCGCCAAGGGCAGCATCGTCGAGCTGATCGCCGACGCCGACGCCGCACGCGCCAAGACCACCCCGCCCGAATCGACCCGCGCCTACCTGCGCGGGCACGCCATTGAGCGGTTCCGCGACGAGGTGACGGCGGCATCCTGGGATTCGCTCATCTTCGACCTCGGTGCCGATCAGCCCCTGCAGCGCATCCTCCTCGACGACCCCCTGAGCGGCACCGCCGCGGCCACCGCCGACCTGCTCGCGCGGGCCGGCAGCGCGAGTGAACTTCTCGCGGGGCTCGGCGCTGACCTGGGCTAAATTTAGGTCAGCACACATACCGGGTGACGCGCGGGTGAGCGCGCCCCGACCCTAAGGAGCAGCCATGCCAGCACAAGAGCGTCTCTCTCGCTCAGGCGGCGGAGACGACGACTTCGACGCCGAAGAATTCACGTACGCACAGGTGAAGGCGCCGCAAAGCGGAGACGTCGACGACATTCTGGCCGATATTGACTCGGTGCTCGAATCTAACGCCGAAACGTTCGTGCGCAGTTTCGTGCAAAAGGGCGGCGAGTAGTCGCATGCCGTCGTCAGGTGTACCCGGCCTCGACGCCAGTTATTTTCGATCGGGCAGTGCCTCGTTCTATGAGTTCATGCGCGAAAGCGCGCCGGAGGCCCTGCCCAGCGCCAGCCTGACGCGCCACCTGGGCACGCGCGCGTCCGGCCCCCACCCGACCGCGCCGAGTGCAGGCGACCTCGGGCTCGCCCCGCACGCCACTACCATCGTGGCCCTGCGCTACGAGGGCGGGGTGGTGATCGCGGGTGACCGCCGCGCCACAATGGGTTCGATGATCGCGAGCCGCGACATTACCAAGGTTTTTAAGGCGGACGCGTTTTCCGCCGTGGGCATCGCCGGCTCGGCTGGCATCGCGGTGGAGTTGGTCAAACTCCTGCAGGTCGAACTCGAACATTACGAAAAGATCGAGGGCGCCCTGCTGAGCCTCGAGGGCAAGGCGAATCGCCTGGCCACGCTCGTGCGCGGCAATCTTGGCCTCGCGATGCAGGGCCTCGTCGTGGTGCCCCTGTTCGTGGGGTTCGATGCGCAGCGCGGGCTCGGGCGCATCTTCAGTTACGACGCCACGGGCGGGCGCTACGAGGAGAGCGACTTTCACACGGTGGGCAGCGGCTCGGTGTTTGCGCGCGGCGCCCTCAAGAAGCTCTACACGCACGCCGCGACCGAGGCGCAGGCCGTGCAGGTCGCGGTGCAGGCGCTGTACGACGCCGCCGACGACGACTCGGCCACGGGCGGGCCCGACCTCACGCGCGGCATCTACCCGAAGGTGTCGGTGGTCGACGCCGAGGGCTATCGCAAGGTCGAGGAGTCCAGCATCGTTGCGGCGGCGCGCGAGGTCATCGAGAAGGCCACCGCGCACAATCTCGGCCCGAGCACGGGCCCCGGGCTGGGAGGCACCCCATGAGCACCCCGTTTTATGTCTCGCCCGAACAACTGATGAAAGACCGCGCCGACTTCGCGCGCAAGGGCATCGCGCGCGGTCGCTCGGTGATCGTCATGAGCTGCGCCGCGGGCGTGGTGTTCGTGGCCGAGAATACCTCGGCCACGCTGCATAAGGTCAGCGAGATTTACGACTCCATCGGATTCGCGGCGGTGGGCAAATACAACGAGTTTGAGTCGCTGCGCGTGGCGGGCATTCGCTACGCCGACATGCGCGGCTACTCCTACGACCACACCGACGTGACCGCGCGGGGCCTCGCGAATGCGTACGCGCAAACCCTCGGCACGGTGTTCACGACTGAGCAAAAGCCCTTCGAGATCGAGATCACGGTTGCCGAACTCGGGGCCGAGCAGACGGGCGATCAGTTGTATCGCCTGTTCTACGACGGTTCGGTCGCCGACGAGCACGATTTCGTGGTGATGGGCGGCCAGACCGAACCCATCATCGCGGCGATGCGGGCCGGCTACCGCGCCGACCTCGATCTCGCCGCCGCCGTGAGCCTCGGCGTGTCGTCTCTCGGTTCGTCGGCGGGCAAGGCCATCAACCCCGCCCACCTCGAGGTGGCGCTGCTAGACCGTACCCTCAAGTCGACGGGGGAGCGCAGCCGCGCGTTCCGTCGCATTGGGGACGCCGCGTGCGCCGGTTTGCTGGCAGGCACGAGCTTGGCCTCGCACTGATTTTTTTCGCGCCGCGTTGCCGCGGCATGACAGCAAGGAACGCACATGCTGCGCCGCATCTTCGGCATTGAAACTGAATACGGGCTCGCCGCCATGGGGGCACGCGGTCAGCGCGTGCTGATGCCCGAGGAGGCCGCCCGGTACCTGTTTCGGCCCCTGATCGCTCAGGGCGGATCGTCGAACGTGTTCTTGCGCAACGGTTCGCGGCTCTATCTTGACGTCGGTTCGCACCCCGAATACGCGACGGCGGAATGCGACAATCTCGTGCAGCTCATCACCCATGAGCGCGCGGGCAGCGAGTTGTTTGTCGACATGATGCGCGAGGCGCACGACCTCATGGACGCCGAGGGGGTCGAGGCCGGGCTGCACATGTTTAAGAACAACACCGACTCCGCGGGCAACTCCTACGGCTGCCACGAGAATTATCTGCTCGCGCGCAACGCGGGATTCGCGGCGCTGGCCTCGGCGCTGATTCCGTTCCTCGTGACGCGACAGATCACGACCGGCGCGGGAAAGATCGTCTCGACCGACGATGGCCCCCGGTTCACGTTCAGTCAGCGCGCCGAGCACCTGTGGGACGGACTGAGCAACGCCACGACACGCTCGCGTCCCATCATTAATACGCGCGACGAACCGCACGCCGACGCCGAAAAGTACCGCCGCCTGCACGTCATTTCGGGCGACACCAGCATGGCGGAACCCACCACGTTCCTGAAGGTCGGCTCGGCAGACCTCCTGCTGCGCCTGCTGGAGGCGAACGTGAAGCTGCCCGATTACACGATGACGAACGTGCCGCGCAGCATTCGCGAGATCAGCCTCGACCTCTCGGGTCGCCACCCCATCCCGCTGCGCTCGGGCACCACCACGACGGCGCTGCAGGTGCAACGCGACTACCTGGCGGCGTGCCGCGCCTACCTCGAGGCAAACCCCGACCAGCGCCTTTCGACCGATGCCGCCGTGCTCGACCTGTGGCAGCGCGCCCTCGACGCGGTCGAGACGGGCGACATCTCGGGCATCTGCACCGAGATCGACTGGGCCATCAAGTTGCGCCTGATTCGCCAGTACCAAGAGAAGGCGGGCCTCGCGCTGGACGACCCGAAGATCCTGCGCCTCGACCTGGCCTATCACGACATCGACCCGCAGCACAGTGTGTTCGCGGCGCTCGAGGGGCGCGGTCAGATCGTGCGCCTCAGCGATCCGGCCGCGGTGGAGTTGGCGAAGACGCAAGCCCCCGAGACGACGCGCGCGACCCTGCGCGGGCGCTTCATCGCGGCGGCCCAGGACCTGGGCCGACACATCACGGTGGACTGGATGCATCTGAAGGTCAACGACGGGCTCGGCAAAACCGTGCAACTGCGGGACCCATTCGAGACCGTTAACCCGCGGGTCGAGGTGCTCATTGAGAAGTTGGCGACAGCGCTCTAACCGGCGCGATTGTGCTTTTTGCGACGGCCCGGCGCGCGAGTTGCCAACTGGCCGACCACGTACGGTGACGATACGCTGGGAGAGTGGGCGCACTGCGTCCGCTCTTTCACGTTAGGTACCGCTTCAGTCAAGAAAGGCCCCGCGTGCGCCGCAGGATCGCCAGTTTGGCCGTGATCAGCCTCCTCCTCGTCGGGGGATGCACGACGTCAGACGATGGTTCCAACCCCCTCGACCACGTCGAGGTGAACATCGCCACCGATGGCGGTAACCCCGACCTGTCGGCCGACTGGCCCATAACGGTGGCCAGCGAGGACGCCTCGGTGGCCATCGCGGGCAGCGGCCCCTCCCTGGCTGCGGGGCAGCTCGTGTCGGTGCGCGCGCAGACCTATAACGCGACGACGGGTGCGGTGCTGACGCCCCTGTCGCAGCCCGCGACGATGCGCATCACGAATCAAAACTTTGCGCAGGCCCTCGTAGATCAGATGGGCGCGGCGAAGTCCGGCAGTTACTTCACGTATGCGGCACCCGCGGCGAACGGCCAACCGGCCAAGATTGTGCTGGCTCAGGCGACGAGCGTCCCGGAACCCAAGGCGCCCCTCGATACCCCCTCGGCCGATATGCCCACGGTGACGTTTGATGCCAAGGGGCAGGCGGTGTTTGACGCGCGGGGGCTTGGCGTCGGCGCAAACCCGCAGTCCTCCGTCATGGTGGCGGGCACGGGCGACGAACTCTCTCAGGGCTCCCGGGTGGGCGTCTCCTATCAGGCCTGGCAGCTCTCGACGGGGAGCGCGCTGCTCGCTGGCGAGTCGCAGTCGCGGGCCGCGAGCGGCGTGCCGGTCACCCTCGGCGCCGACACCCTCGGCAGTTGCGTGGACGAGGCTCTCGCTGGTCAAAAGCGCGGCGTGCAGATGATGCTGCTCTGCACCCCCGATTCGACGGTGGGTGTGCTGGGCAGCAGTATCGGCCAGCTCAATACCCCCAATGCTGAGATCGCGATGTATGTCTCAACCTATATTCCCGAGGGCGGCACCCTCGCCGCCGAGGGCGCCCTGCCCGCGGTGACGTTCGATAGTGCGGGCATGCCGGGCCTGGGGGAGATTCCCTCGACCGCTCCCGATGCGGTGACGGTGCAGGCGCTCACGCAGGGCACGGGGGCGGCCATCACGCCGGGAATGCCGATCAAGGCCAAGTTCAGCGGGTGGACGTGGAGCGACGGCACCCTATTCGATTCGACCTACGCCAAGGGCGGAGTGGAGAGCACCTACGACTTCACCGAGGGGGTGCACGACGTGATTCGCTGTTGGGACGATGCCCTGTACGGTCAAAAGCTGGGGTCTACCCTGGTCATTGGCTGCCCGGCGTACACCGCGTACGGCGACCTCGGAGTGCCGGGTCAGCCTCAGGGCGCACTCGTGTTCGTGGTGCAGGTCGAGGCCGGTGCGTAGTGAATATTAATCAGAGGAGTACTTTCGTGCGACGATCCCTTCAGGCGCTGAGCGCGGCCTTCGTATTGCTGCTGGCGGGGTGCGGCCCCGCGACGACGGCAGACCCGACGATTACGGAGTCTGCCGCCATAGTGGCTGCCAACCAGGAGGTTCTCGACGGCGTCACGGCGACGGTCTCGGGCAACACGGTGACGGCGGAGGCCGACTGGCCGCTCTCGTTCACGGGCACGGCGGTGAAGGAACTCACGCCGGGCACGGGTGAGGCATTGCAGGACGGCCAGGGCATCTATTTCGACTCGGCGATCATCAACCCGGCGGACGGTTCGAAGGGTGCGAATAGCCTCGGCCGCAATGGCGCGAACTACCTGCAGCTCGACAAGAACGCGATTTCACCCGAGTTCTACAACCTCGCGATCAAGTCGAAGGTGGGCGCAACTTACCTAGTGTCGGGTGCGGGCGACGGCCAGACGTCCATGGGTACCCTGAACATCCTGCGCATCGTCAAGGCCGTGCAGATTAACCCCCCGACCGAGGTGCCCGCCGAGCAGGCCGCGCCCGTGACCGTGGGCGCCGACGGCACGGTGACCTACGCGGCGAGCACGGCGGCGGCCCCCACGGCGTCGACGTTCGCGGTGACGCAGAAGGGCACGGGGCCCGCCATGACGGCAGAGGACGCTGTGATGGGCAGCATCCGCGTGTGGGAGTGGACCTCGGGTAAGAGCGTCATCAACACGGCCTCGGGCGGCAGCACGTCGCTGCGCATTGCCCTGAACGATCCGTCGCTGTATCCGTGCATTAGGGACGCCGTGGTGGGCCAGCCGGTCGGTTCGACCATCGTGGTCTCGTGCGCCGCTAACGATGGCGCCGGCGATGTGGTGGTCGATCCGGCGGCCCCGAGCGACCAGCATCCGGCCACGGGAGCGACGGTCGCGTACATCAAGATCGATCGCGGCACGAAGGCCGTGAGCGTGCCCGCCGATCAGTTGCCGGCGATCTCGACGGCCGGGGCGGAGCCTACCCTGACGAAGCCGACGGGCACGCCCCTGCCGAACACGTCGGTCGCGGTGCTCAAGGAGGGCACTGGCAACGTCGTGGCGGATGGCAGCAAGGTCACGGCCCTGTACGTCGGCTGGAAGTACAGCGACGGCACGGTGTTTGATAAGCGCATCGGCGACGGCGCGGAGCCGTTCAGTTTCTCGGTAGGCATCGGCCAGGTGATTCCGTGCTGGGACATGGCGGTGCTGGGTCAGAAGTCGGGCGCTGAACTCGAGGTCTCGTGTGTGTCGAGCGACGCATACGGTGATAATCCGCCGAGTGGCTACCCCGCGGGCGCCCTGGTGTTCTACATTAAGGTGCAAAGCGTCTCCTAGGCAGGCGCTGAGGGGGCCTACGTCGGGGGGATTCGCATGCTTCGTAAATCGTGGGCTGCGTGGCTGATGGTGGCCGCGCTCGTGCTGTCGGGCTGCCAGGGCCAGCGCGACACCGGCGGTGATGATTCGTCAATCTCGCAGGGCTCGGAGCCGACGTCCGATGGCGGTTCAGATTCGGGAACTGATGCCACGTCGCCCGACGAGAGCGAATCGCCGGACGATCCCGAGACCTCGACCAGCACATCGCCGGACGATCCCGAGACCTCGACCAGCACGTCGTCGCGGTCGAACCGTGTCGGCGGGTTGACAGGCCTGCGCGTCGACCTGAGCGGTGACGAACCCGTGCTGCAAGGTAATTTTCCTGTCACCGTGACCGAGGCGACGGCGGACGTACTCGAACGCGGCGACGGTGAGCTGATCAAAGTCGGCGACCTCACGAACTACTCAACTATCTCCTTCGACCTCAAAACAGGCGATCCCATTCTGCAGTCGTATACCTTTGGCGGCCAGCCGCTCCCCTACGAAGAAGGAAGAATGCCCAAGGTGATCATCGACTCCATCGAGGAGCCCCGCTTCGGCATGACTGGCTACTACACGGTGGAGCTCGACGGTGCGTGGCAGTTCATAGTGTTCCGGCTCGACGAGCCCGTGGACCTCAAACCCGGCGTGCCGATCGACGCCGATAAGCTGCCGAAGGTCACGCTGAACGGCAACGCGAAGCCCACCCTCGAGAAGCCCTCGACATCGCCGCCCCCGGACACGCAGGTCGCCATTCTCCAGGAGGGCGACGGTGCCGAAATTCAAGACGGCGACCTGCTGACCATTCGCTACGCATCTTGGACCTGGGCGGACGGCAAAGAGTTCTACAGCTCGTATGGGACCTCCAATTCAGTTTTTGACATCAGGATCGGTGAGGGGCGCATGCATTTGTGCCTCGAGCGGGGACTCAAGGGTCAGAAGGTCGGTTCGATTGTGGAGGTCGCGTGCCCCGCGCGCCAGGCCTTTGGAGAGATCAAGACCAGCGCAAGCCCCGGTGACGCTCTGGTCTACGTGGTGGAGATCGTCGCGGCCAACTAGCGACCACTTTGAGGATCCTGACAATATTGGTCAGGCGATTGCCAGGCGAGTGAATTAGGCTTGAAGCATTGCGTGCCGTCCTACGCGGCGTGCGTTGCGCGCCTCGGCGCGCACGAGCCATCGAGAGAAAGTTGAACTGTGCGTCGAAAACTGATCGCGCTGCCCGTCCTCGCAACTCTGTTCCTGGCAGGCTGTGCGCAGGTTGACTCCACCGCCATGTCGAGCGCCACCACCAGCGCCGCCGCGACCACAGAGCCTGCTGCGGCAGCCACGCAGGACCCGGCGGCGGTTGCCGCCGACGAGGCCGCCCTCGCCGCCCTCACAGTCGACGCCTCCGGCGACGTGCCGACCCTGAAGGGCACGTTCCCGATCGTGCTCAAGGCCATGACCGCGAAAGAGGTGCAGGCCGGCACGGGCGACGCGATCGCCGCGGGAGCCTCGGTGAACCTGAAGACCGCCGTCTTCGACCTCGCCACGGGCACGCAGACCTCCGAGACGTTCTCGTCGTCGGGGCAGACGTTCACGTACGAAGACCCCAATTTTCCGCCGGACATCATCGCGGCGCTGAAAGACCCGAAATACGGCGTCGTCGGCCAGTACGCCGTAGGCGACCCCGCGTCCGGTGCCTCGCAGCTCATCGTGTTCCGCATGGACAAGCCCGAGCCCGTGAAGCCCGCCGCGATCGTCGACAAGGCCACGCTGCCGACCGTGACCCTCGTGGCGAACGCGAAGCCCACGTTCACGAAGCCGACGGCGGCAGCGCCGACCGAGACGCAAATGGCGATCCTGACCGAGGGCACCGGCGCCGTGGTGACCGCGGGCCAGAACATCACGGTCCGCTACACGGGCTGGACCTGGGCCGACGGCACGGAGTTCGATTCGTCGTTTGACCGTGACCCCAACACGACGGCGTTCGACATCGGAACGGGCGGCGTGATTCCCTGCTGGGACAAGGCAATCGTGGGCCAAAAGGTGGGCTCTACGCTCGAACTCGCGTGCACCGCGACCGACGCCTACGGCGAAACCACCGACGGCACCAGGCCGGCGGGCGCGCTCGTCTTCGTGGTCGAGATCGTCTCCGCCGCCTAAGCACAACCGTGACCTCACCCCGCTGGAAAATCGCGGCGGCCGCCCTGTCGGCCGCCGCGATGCTGTCGCTGACCTCGTGCTCACTGTTCGAGTCGCCCAAGGCCAACTCCGTCTCGGTCAACCGCGATGACGTGGCCGCCCTCGACACCATCACCGCCACCGTGACGGGCGCCGTGCCGACCCTGCACGCCGCCTGGCCGCTGACCTTCACGGGCAGCGCCGCGAAGGTCGTACAGGCGGGCGAGGGAGCCGAGATCACCGACGGCCAGGTGCTCACCTACCAGATCGCGACCTACGACCCCGCCACGGGCGAGGTCACCGAGCAGTCGTTTAGCGATAGCGCACCGCAAGAGATGACCCTCGACACGGCGTTCGTGGATGGTCCCCTGTACGACACCCTGCTCGGGCAGCGCGTCGGCGTGTACGCGCTCGCGGTTGCACTCGACCCCGCCACGCAGGCACCGACGCTGGCGCTGTTTCATGTGACCGGAGCGTCCGACACCCCCGCGGCACAGCCGGCCGCGACCCCGGTGCGGGTGGAGCCGAGCGCCCTGCCCTCGATCACGCAGGACGCCACCAACCCGACCGTGGCCGCGCCCACCACCGCGGCGCCCACCACCACCCAGTACGCGATCCTGCGCGAGGGCACGGGCGCGCCCCTCGTGGTGGGCACCGAGGTGACGATCAAGTACGTGGGGTTCCGGTGGGCGACGGGCGAGGTGTTCGACTCCTCGTACGGCGACGCGCGCAACTTCTACTATGTGCTGGGCTCGGGCCAGGCGGGGGCGCCCTGCCTCGACAAGGTGCTGCCCGGGCAGGCACGCGGCTCGCTGCTCGAAGTGGTGTGCTCTTCGGCCGATTCATTTGGCGACAATCCCGGGGCGGGGTATCCCGCGGGCGCACTGATCTACCTCATCGAGGTGCTGCCCGACGGCGCGTAGCCGTTGCGAACTAGCTGCAAGCGTGTTTCGGGTTGCCGTGCGGGGCGGCTTTCTTGATAGAAATGAAGCACGTATCAGTTCGACGGGCAGAGGGACATTAATGCAGGGGTCTAGAGGAATGCAGGGGTCAAGAGGAATGCAGGAGTCTAGAGGGCAGCGGCCACGACTCATGACGGTCGAGGGGGCGGGCCCACACACGGGCGCGGGTGTGGCGGCCGGGCGGCGCGCCGCGGGGAGCGCCATCGCGGTGGCCCTCACCGTGACTCTCGGTCTCACGCTCGCGGCGTGCGGTTCGAACGCCATCGTCGAACCGCCCGCGGTGGGCACGACGAGTCAAAACTGGACCACCGGCACCGGGGTCGTCACGAGCGAATCGGCGACCACTGCTCCCGCCAGCGAGACCACTGCTCCCGTGGCGACTGCGGCGACGAGCGAGCCCACCGAAACGACCGAGCCGGCCACCGAGCCACCGACCAGCACGGCACCGGCAGACCCTACGACCAGCCCCGCCGCACCGCCCGCCACCGCGGGGGGCACGGGCGTTGTAGGTACCGACGACAAAGGTACCGAAACCGCTGGCGACGCGGCGTCCGGCGGAACCGACGTGATACCGGCCCGCGCGCCCACTCAAACCCCCACCGTGAGCCCGCCGAGCGGCAGCGCGGAGGCGCTCGGCACGTACCTGGGCCTCACGGTCTCGCTCTCGGGCGGCACCCCCGTGCTGGGCGGGGCGTTCCCGGCCCAGGCCACCGATGGCTCGTCAAGCACCATATTGAAGCAGGGCACGGGCGCGACGGTCGCCGAGAACGAAGAGGTCGTGCTGGTCACCGCCGCATTCGACGCGAGCACGGGCAAGCAATTGCACAGCAATTTCGGCAGCGCCGACGAGGTCAGCATCCAGTTCAACCGCGACTACCTGCCGCCCGAGATCTATTCGAGCGTCAAAGACGCAAAGCACGGCGTGATCGCGGCCTACTATTCGCCAGCGAATGAGATGGGCCCCGCCTCGATTGTGATCTATCAGATTCAGCGGCCCGCGAGCTAGAGGCCCGGCCGCGGCGCTCGCGTGCGCCGCACCGATGGCCTAGGGTGGTGCACGACGTCGGCGCGTGCATCGCGCGCCGTGGGATGGCGGGGCACAGGGCCTCGCCTGGCCGCCGCGGCGGCACACGAAGGAGAAACATGAGCGCACAGACGAACGTGGGTTTTGCCGAGCGTGGCAAGCCCGAGATCGACTTTCCCGAGGGCGACGCCCCCACCGAGCTCGTCATCATCGACGAGATCGAGGGTGATGGCCCCGAGGCGAAGCCCGGCAACATTGTCGAGACTCACTACGTGGGTGTGGCCTTCTCGACCGGTGAGCAGTTCGACGCCTCGTGGGACCGCGGCGACACCCTCTCGTTCAAGGTGGGCGTGGGCCAGGTCATCAGCGGGTGGGACCAGGGCCTGCTCGGCATGAAGGTCGGCGGTCGCCGCAAGCTCGTGATTCCCTCGCAGCTCGCCTACGGTGAGCGCGGCGCGGGCGGCGTCATCAAGCCCAACGAGAGCCTCATTTTCGTGGTTGATCTCGTGAGCGTGCGCTAGATATTCTTTCTGGACGCGGGGGTGGGCCGGGCTCGGGCCACCCCCGTTGTCGTGCCCTGGTCGTCGGTTGAGGCTGGTCACGGGACCGCGTGCAGAAACCTGGGTGCCGTGGCCGATACTGCTTGCAGGCACGGATACCCAGCCGACCCGCAGGGAGCGGCCGCGACGCGAAAGGAGGCCGCATGAGCGCACCCGAACGCCCCGACGAGCAATTAAGCTTGATCGACGTGGAGACCGTGCGCCCGCGTGACCCGCGCGAGGAGGCCCGCGCGAGCGCCACCCCGAAGCGCCGCGCGAAGCAAGCGACGCCGCCCGAACCACTCGCCGAGAACGAACCCGTCGCCCAGGTCATCATCGCGAGCCTCGTGCCGCACCTAGACCGCGTCTACGACTACGCGGTGCCCGCCTCCATGTCGAGGGCCCTGCCCGGTACACGCGTCGTGGTGCCATTCTCGGGCAGGTCGGTCGACGGCTTCGTGGTGGGCCGCAGCGCGAGCAGCGAGTTCGGCGGCTCCCTGCAACGCCTGCAACGACTCGTCTCGCCCGAGGTGGTTGCTCACCCGCAGATTCTCGCCCTCGCGCGCGACCTCGCGGATCGCAACGCGAGCGGCGTGTATGAGGTGCTGCGCCAGGCCATACCGGGCCGCCATGCCAGGGCGGAGTCGCGCGCGTCCGACCCCGAGGTGGCCCCCCGGCTCGCGGGCGATGCTGCGCTGCGGCGCGCTGCGCTGCGGGCCTGGGCGCCCTACCGCGGTGGCGTGGCGCTCTGTCAACGACTGGCGAACGGGGAGTCGCCGCGGGCCGCGTGGTCGGCGCTGCCCGGGTTCGTGACGGCGTTGCCCGAGTATGTGCTCGAGGCGGCGGGTGGGGCCGAGGCAGCAGCCGGGGACCTCTTCGAGGCCGCCGCCGACGAGCGTGCCGCAGCCGAGAGCGACCTCGTGCATTGGGCACTCGCGGTGGCGGTGGCCGCCGCGCATACGCTCGCAAGCGGCCGCGGCGTGCTCGTGATCGTGCCCGAAGCGAAGGTGTTGCGGCAGGTAGAGGGCATTTTCGCCGAGGCGCTGGGCGCCGAGTGCTGCGTGAGCCTCGAGGGTGAGGCCGCGCCGGAGGCTCGCTACCGGGAGTTCTTGCGGGTCAGCCGGGGGTGCGCACGGGTGGCGCTGGGCACGCGCAGTGCGATCTACGCGCCCGTGGCCCGGTTGGGGCTGATCGCCGTGTGGGACGATGCCGACGAAAATCTCACCGAGCGGCTCGCACCCTATGCCGAGGTGCGTGACGTCGCGGCGTTGCGAGCGCAGCGCGAGAACTCTGCGCTGCTGTATGGCGGGTTCGCGCGCAGCCTCGAGGTGGCCCACGCGGTCGAAACCCAGTACCTCGTGGCGGTGGGCGCCGACCGCGAGGTGATCCGGCGCGAGACACCGCGCGTCAGTGCCCTCGACGACGTGGTGCGCCAGCGCAATGGAGTGCAGACCCGCGTGCCGCAGCACGCGATCCGCCTGGTGCGCGAGGCGTTGCAGACGGGGCCCGTGCTGGTGCAGGTACCGCGGGGTGGCTTCGAGCCCGCGCTGCGCTGCGCCGAGTGCGGTGCCCGCGGCACGTGTACGGCCTGCCACGGCCCCCTGCAGCACGACGCGCAGGGCCATCTGGCGTGCCGCTGGTGCGCCCGGCCCGGCACCGATTTCGTGTGCCGCGAGTGCGAGGGCACCGTGCTGCGCGCCGCCGTGGTGGGCGTGGAACGCACGGCGCAGGAGATCGAGCGGATGTTCCCCGCGGCCCGCGTGAAACGGTCGGACGCGGGCGGGAGGGTGCTCGGCACGGTCTCGGGAGAGCCCGCCCTCGTGGTGGCCACTCCCGGCGCCGAACCCTACGCCGAGGGCGGCTACGCGGCGGCGCTGCTGCTCGACGGCTGGTCGTTTCTGTCGCGTCAAGAGCTCGGCGCCGAACTGGCCGCCGTGCGCCGCTGGCTCGGGGCGGCGGCGCTCGTGCGCCCGGCCCGCGCCGGGGGCCAGGTGATTCTCGCGGCCGACGCCGACGAGGCGCCCGTGCAGGCCGTCGTGCGGTGGGCGCCCGAGTGGTTCGCCGAGCAGCAGTTGCGCGAGCGCGAGACGTTCTCGCTGCCGCCCTTCGCGCGGCTCGCGACGGTGACGGGGGAGCGTGAATCCACCGAGGCGTTTATGCGTACCGTGAGCCTCCCGGACGCCGCGGTGGCCCTCGGGCCGGTCGAGGTGGCGGCCCCTGCCAGCCCGGGCGCGGTGCGTCCGGCAACCCTGCAGCAGTTCGTGCTGCGCGTGCCGGCAGCCGAATCGGTGGCGCTCGCTCGTGCGCTGCGGCTCGCCCTGCGGGGCCAGTCGGCCCTCTCGGGCGGGCTGCGCACGACGCAGTCACGCGCTGCCTTTTCGCGGGGCGGTTTTTCGAGCGGCGGTTTTTCGAGCGGTGGTTTTTCGCGGGGCGGCGCTTCGCGGGGCGACCTGCGCGGCGCGGGCTACGCGTCGACGCCGACGCGCGTGACGGGCGGGGGCGCCGAGGCTGGGTCGCGGGGCGTGGTGCAGGTGCGCCTCGACCCGCCCGATCTGGGAGCGTGAGGCACGGGGCGCGGGTGGCGCGGGTGGCGCGGGTGGCGAACGCAGTCACAGCTTAGTGGACGGGTGGATGTGAGCGTGTCGACGAGCGCCTGCTTGCCGCCTGGCGCGAGCCGCCGCGCGCACCGCCTAGACTGGTCACGATGCGCATTGTATTTGCCGGCACCCCCGAGGTGGCCGTCCCCAGCCTGCGACGACTAGTCGCCTCCGGCCACGACGTGGTCGGCATCTTGACCCAGCCAGACGGTCGCGCCCGCCGGGGCCGCGGCACCGTGCCCACTCCCGTGAAGGCGGCGGCCGTCGAACTGCTCGGCCCGGACGTTCCCATCCTGCAGCCCGAATCGCTGCGCGACTCCGCAGCTGCCGAGCAGATCGCCGCGCTGGCACCCGACGTGATTCCCGTGGTGGCCTATGGCAACCTCGTGCCGCGTTCGGCCCTCGACGTGGCACCGCACGGATGGATCAACCTGCACTTCTCGCTGCTGCCGCGCTGGCGGGGAGCCGCGCCCGTGCAGCGCGCCATCGAGGCCGGGGACCCCCGCACGGGGGCCGCCGTATTTCAGATCGAAGCGGGCCTCGACACGGGCCCCGTGTTTGCCACTCTCGAAACCGAGATCGGCCCCCACCACACCGCGAGCGACCTGCTGACCGCGCTATCTGAGAGCGGGGCCGACCTGCTCGCGCGGGTGATCGATGGCATGGCGGAGGGCACGGCCCGGGGCGTTGCGCAGGCCTCCGACGGCATCACCCACGCAGCCAAGATCAGCCCAGCCGAGGCGCAGGTGGACTGGACCCGACCCCATGAGCAGGTCGAGCGGGGCATCCGCGCCGTGACGGCCGCCCCCGGGGCGTGGACCGTGTGGCGCGGCGAGCGCTTCAAGGTGCTCGCCCTGGACGCGACCGCGAGGCCCCTTGGCGACCCGCCCCTCGACCTGGCGCCCGGTCAACCGGCGCTGCACGACAAGGCGCTGTGGGTGGGCACGGCCACGACGCCCCTGCGGGTGCTGACCGTCGCCCCTGCCGGAAAACCCGCCATGGACGGGGCCGCGTGGGTGCGCGGCGCCCGCCTCGAACCCTCCGAGCGCTTCGATTACCCCGCCGCGACCGAAACCCCCACCGCAGAAGAGAGTCATCGTGCCTGAGAACGACCGTTACCGCCCCGCAGACCGCTCGCGGCATGCACAGCGTGGCACGAGCGGCACGAGTCGCGAGAGTGGCGCGAGTCGCGAGAACCGGCCCTACCGCGAGAACCGGCCCTACCGCGAGGACCGGCCCTACCGCGAGAACCGGCCCTACCGCGAGGACCGGCCGCCAGCGCGCGTCCAGGGCGAGAAGAACGAGCGCGAGACGCAGTGGCGCGAACGCGAGGAGCGACGCCGCGATACCGACGCCGATTATGCCCCCGCGCCGCGGCGCCACCGCGAGAGCATTGACGAGCGCGCGGCGGAACGCGACGCACAGCGAGGACGCACGTTTCTCGCGCCCGCTCAGCGCGCCCGCCGCGGCGACCCGGCCCGCACCGCGGCCTTCGACGTGCTGCAAAGCGTGGCCGAACAGGATTCGTACGCGAACCTCGTGCTGCCCAACGTGCTGCGCCAGCGCCGCATCGAGGGCCGCGACGCCGCCTTCACCACCGAGATGGTGTACGGCACGCTGCGCACCCAGGGTCGCCTCGATGCCGTGCTCGAATGCTGCATCGACCGGCCCCTCGCCGACCTCGACGGCGACGTGCTGAACGTGCTGCGCCTCGGCGCCTACCAGCTCATGCACTTGCGCGTGCCCACCCATGCCGCCGTCTCCGAATCGGTCGCCCTCGCGCGCCAGGAGATCGGCACGGGCGCGTCGAAGTTCGTCAACGCCGTGCTGCGCAAGGTCTCCGCCAAGCCCGGTGACGCCTGGATTATCGAGATCGTGGAGGCTGCCACGAACGTCGATGCGGCGCTCGCGGCCGAACACTCGCACCCCGAATGGATCGTGCGTTCGCTGCGCGACGCCCTCGCCTCGAACGGCCGTGACCTTGCCGAACTGCCCGAGCTGCTGGCCGCCGACAACCTCACGCCGCAGGTGATGCTCGCGGCCCGCCCCGGCCTCAGCACCGCGGCCGAGCTCGCCAAGTGGGACGCCGAGGTGGCCCGCTTCGCGCCCACCGCGGCGCGGCTCTCGGGCGGTGACCCGGGTCAGATTCCGCTCGTTCGCGACGGCTACGCGGGCGTGCAGGACGAGGGCTCGCAACTCGTGGCGCTCGCGGCACACCACGCCGCGACCACGAAGGGCACGGGTGCCAAGCGCCAAACCTGGCTCGACCTGTGCGCGGGCCCCGGCGGCAAGGCGGCCATGCTAGGTTCGCTCGCGGGCCGCGAGGGTCACACGCTCGTCGCCGTCGAGGTGCAAAAGCATCGCGCCGAACTGGTGAAGAATGCGACGGCGCCGCTGCGCCACGCGGGGGCCGACATCAAGGTCGCGGCGGCCGACGGGCGCGAGTTCACCGAGCGCCACGAGAACGAATACGACCTCGTGGTGACCGACGTGCCGTGTACCGGGCTGGGGGCGCTGCGCAGGCGACCCGAGTCGCGGTGGCGGCGGCGTCCGACCGATCTGCCGGGCCTCACACAGTTGCAGCGCGAGCTGGTGGCCTCCGCGGTGCGCGGCCTAAAGACCGGTGGCGTGCTCGCCTATATCACGTGCAGCCCGCACGTGCAGGAGACGACCCTCGCGGTCGCCGACATCCTCGCTAACCACCCCGAGCTCGCCCCGCTCGACGCGCGCGAGATGGTGCGCAAGGTGTCGAAAGACAAGTCCATCGATCTCGGCCCCGAGCCCGAGGACGGAGCCGTGGACGTCGCCACGGGCGAGGGTCTCACGGTGCAGTTGTGGCCCCACATTCACGGCACGGACGCGATGTTCCTCGCCCTGTTCACGAAAGAAGAAGCATGACCCGCATCAACCCGTCGATTCTGAACAGCGATTTCATGCACCTGGCTCACGAGTTGGGCCGCATCGAGACCGCCGACTGGGCGCACGTCGACGTGATGGACGGCCACTTCGTGCCGAACCTGACGTTCGGCCTGCCGGTCGTCGAGCAGATCGTGAAGGCCTCGCCCGTGCCCATCGACGCGCACCTCATGATCGAGGACGCCGACCACTGGGCTCCCCTGTACGCCGAGGTGGGCTGCCAGTCGGTGACGATGCACGCCGAGGCGACGCGCGCTCCGCTGCGCCTCGCGCGGCACCTGCGCGGGCAGGGCGTGCGAGCGGGCCTGGGGCTGCGCCCCGCGACCGATGTGTCGGCCTACGCTGACTTCATTGGCGAGTTCGACATGGTGCTGATCATGACGGTGGAGCCGGGCTTCGGGGGCCAGTCGTTCCTCGATTCGATGCTGCCGAAGATCGAGCGCACGCGCGAGGCGATCAAGCGCTCGGGTGCCGAGGTGTGGCTGCAGGTCGATGGCGGCGTGAGTGCGCAGACCATTGAGCGGTGCGCCGCGGCCGGCGCCGACACGTTTGTGGCGGGCTCGGCGGTGTACGGCGCCGAGGACGCCGCCGCGCAGATCGCGACGCTGCGCTCCCTGGCGGCGCGGCACGCGCACTGACCGGCCTGCGCGGCACGCGCACTGATTTGCCAACGGGCCGGACGCGCGTCCGGCCCTTTGCTAGGCCAGGGCCGGTCGCGCGTCCGGTTCCAAGACCCCGTTTTTAGGCCAGGGCCGGCCTCTTGGTTGCCCCGCGGCGCGCCACCAGGCACAGGGCACCGGCGAGCAGGTAGAACCACGGCAAGACCTGCGATTCGATGATGAAGGGAACGACGATGGCCAGCGGCCCGGTCGCGACGGCCACGCAGATTGTCAGGGCCAACAGCACGTGTGCGGAGGCGAGGCAGCGTTGCAGCCACGTGAGACTGCGGGGGAGCGCGTAGGCGCGCTCGGTGGCGCGGACGAGGAGCACGCCGACGCCGGCGCGCGCGAGGGCCGACACGGCGTAGAGGACGGTGCCGAGGACGGTGGAGGTGGCGTTGTCGAGATCGAGGATCCACGTGCAGAGCAGCGGCAGGCCGAAGAGGGCGGTGCCATACACGAGAGTTAAGACGGCGGGTCGGAGCGGGGCAGCAGCGCCATTCATACCAAAAGAATCTCACGAAAAGGTCATGAAATAGAAATCGAAAAGGCGCATTGCAACGGGCCCACGCCGCCCACCTGGCCACTCGCGCGGCGGCGTAGGGGACGTCACGCCCGCGCGCAGTCCAGCGCGGGGGAGGCGAATACGCTCCCGCGGCACAAACCGCTAGCCTAGTCACGTGAAATCTTTTGATGCGCTCTACGCAGAACTGGCCGAGAAGGCCGCTACCCGCCCAGAGGGTTCGGGCACGGTCAAGCAACTGGACGCCGGAGTGCACGCGATCGGTAAGAAGATCGTGGAGGAGGCCGCCGAGGTGTGGATGGCCGCCGAGTACCAAAGCGATGCCGAGACCGCCGAGGAGATCTCGCAACTGCTGTATCACCTGCAGGTGCTGATGGTCTCGAAGGGCATCTCCCTCGACGACGTGTACCGCTACCTCTAAACCCCACAGCAACCCATACGAGAAAGACGCTCACCAGTGCTTCGCATCGCCGTGCCCAACAAGGGCTCCCTGTCTGAACCGGCCTCGCAGTTGCTGCGCGAGGCGGGCTACCGCCAGCGCCGCGACAGCCGCGAACTCGTGCTGCCGGACCCGGCCAACGACGTCGAGTTCTTCTTTCTGCGCCCCCGCGACATCGCGGTATACGTCGGCTCGGGCACAGTTGACGTGGGCATCACGGGCCGCGACCTGCTGATCGACTCCAAGACGGAGGCCGACGAGGTGTTGCCGCTCGGCTTTGGCCGCTCGACGTTCCGCTTCGCCGCCCCCGTCGGCACACTGACCAGCATCGCCGAGATCGAGGGCAAGCGAGTGGCCACCAGTTACAAGGGCCTCGTGCAGAAGTTCCTGGGCGAGCGCGGCATTGAGGCCTCGGTCGTGCGCCTGGATGGCGCCGTCGAATCGAGCGTCAAGCTCGGCGTCGCCGACCTCGTGGCCGACGTGGTCGAAACCGGCACCACGCTGCGCGCGGCGGGCCTCGAAGTGTTCGGCGACGAACTGCTGCACAGCGAGGCCGTTTTGATCAAGCACCACAGCGACTCCGAGGACGCCCGGGTGACCGAGGGCCTCGATGTGCTGCAGCGCCGACTGCGCGGCGTCATGGTCGCCCGCGATTACGTGCTCATGGACTACGACGTGCCGGCCCCACTGGTCGAGCAGGCCGTTGCCATTACGCCGGGTTTCGAATCGCCCACGGTTTCGCCCCTGCACACCGAGGGTTGGTTCGCGGTGCGCAGCATGGTGAAGCGCAACGAAACGAACCGCATCATGGATGACCTCTACGAGTTGGGGGCACGGGCCATCCTGATCACGAGCATTCACGCGTGTCGCATCTGATGCACGCAGCCGACCTGCGCCGGTTCGCGCCGCGTCGCGCGCGCGTCGTGGGCCTCGCGCTGTCAGCGTTAGTGTTCATCGCGTGCGTGGTGATCGCCGTCTTGATACCCAACGCCCCCGACGGCGACCCCCAACTGAGCGATCGCCTCAGCATCATGCTCGTGGGGCTCGCCCTCGGCTGGACCTGCTACCGGCAGGCCACCGTGGCCGCGACCCCCACGGCGCAGGGCGTAGTGGTGCGCAACTGGATCATCACCCGCCGCGTGGCCTGGAGCGAGATCGAATCTGTGCAGATGGTGGAGGGGGAGGCCTGGGCGCGACTGCACCTGCGCGACGGCGACGAGGTCGCGGTCATGGCCATCCAGCGCGCCGACGGCGACGCGGCCTTCGCCGAGGCACGCCGCCTGCGTCGCCTCTTTGAACAGTACGCTGACCAGGCCTAACCGCGTCACGTAGGCTGGCTGCGATGGCAATCAATCAAAAATCACGGGTTCTGAACCTCCTGATCGCGCTCGATCAAGCGGGCAGGCCGCTCTCGGCGAGCGAAATCATCGAACGCGTGCCCGAATACAACGACGGCGAGATTCCGTCGAGCGCCCCCGACTTCGAGGCGTGGGACGACAAACTCAAGCACGCGGCCCGCACCGCGTTTGAGGAAGACAAACGCGCCCTGCGGGGGCTCGGCATCGACCTTGAACTCGTGGGCTCGGCGGGGTCTTCTCGCTATCGGCTGGCCCGCGCGAGCGCCGAGACCGCGGTCACCGTCTCACTCGACGCCGCTGCCACGGCCCTCGTGCAGGCCGCCGCGCTGCAATGGAAGCACGCGGGCCGCATCGCCGCCGAGGCGCGCCGCGGCGCGACCAAGGCGCTCGGCTATTCCGACGGCATCCGCGCCCTCGACACGGCGCTGCTCGGCCAGTTCATGCCCGATTCGGAACACTTTTGGGGCATCTTTCAGGCCTGGTCGCAGCGTTGCGTCATCGAGTTCGACTATCGCCGCAGCAACTCCTTCGTGCCGCAGCGCCGACGCGTGCACCCGTGGCTCGTCGTCGCCCGCGAGCGGCGCTGGTACCTGGTCGGCTTGGACGAACTGCGCAGCGAACCGCGCGTGTTCTTGCTGCGCCGCATCATGAGCGAGGTGGCGGAGTGCCCAGAGGTGGATTACCAACCGGCCGACCCCGAGTACCTGGCCGAGCTGGCGTCCGGCTCGCTCTGGCCCGCCCACGTGCCGGGCGGCTGCGGCTGGCATGAGCGCGCGCTCGCGGACTGCGAAGCCGTGATTGCCCTGCACGGCGGGGAGGTGACCCGTGGCGAAGCGTGAATCGACCGAAATGATCGCGCGGCTCGTGGCGCTCGCCCAATACATCGGCCGCCACGGGCCCGTGACCCGCACCGAACTCATGCGGGTGTTTTCGCTGACCCGGGCCCAGCTCGCGAAGGCGCTCACCGACCTCACGCTGCTTGGCGAACTCGCCGACCGCTCCTTCTACTCGCTCGAGGTGCTCGACGAGAGCGAAGAGGTGAGCCTCGGTAATCTCGGCGTGCTTGAAAAGCCGCTGCGGTTCACTCCGGAGGAGGCGATGGCGCTGCTCGTGAGCCTTGACGCGCTGCGCGAGCGCATGCCCGAGCACGAAGCGTTGATCGTCGAGACGCTCGACAAGCTGCGGGGCGCCGCGGGGCTCTCGGACCGGTTCGTGCCGCGCCCGCTGGCCACCCTGGCGTCCGAGGTCGCGGAGCTCGAGACGGCGCTGCGGGGGGCCATCGCGGCCAAGCAGCGCGTGGAGATCGAGTATCGCAAGCAGGGAGCGCGCAGCGGCGAGCGGCGAGTGATCGCTCCGCACGAACTCGTGGTCGACACTGGCGCGAGCTACGTGCGGGCTTGGTGTTTCGCGTCGCAGGCGGTGCGGGTGTTCAAGCTCTCGCGCATCGAATCGTGGGCGCCCTTGGGCGAGCCGGCTCGGCTTTCGGCCGACGCGAAGGACGCCCTGGCGGCCGCGTCGGGTGCGCCCGTGCGGTTTGAGCCGGACGCCTCGGCGGTGCCGGTACACCTGCGGTTGCGGCCCCCCGCGGGCTGGCTTTTGGAACATTTCGACGGCGCCACCTGGGAACTCCTGGATGAAAACACGGCGGACCTGCGTTTCGCGGCGAGCAATCTCGAGCGGGTGGCCGACCTCGTGGTGAAGTGCGGGGGCGCTGCAGAGGCCATCGAGCCCTACGCCCTGCGCGAACGGGTGCTACAGGTGGCTCTCGAGCGTCGTTCACATTTTAGAGAGCGTTCCGCTGCCGCGAGTGAATAATCGCAGGTGCGTGCGGTGTTTTCGGCGCGGTGTCGGTGTGAGCCGCCGCGGCGTCGGGGCGACGACACTGCGCGCGCTGGCAGGCCAGGCACGCGGCCCGGCGGCGCTCTCTGACACGCCTCTCACCGAGGCCTCACCAAGTATGAAATAGCCACGTCACGCGTTAAGGTGGAGTAAACCCGCTAGCCTGCGTGTCGCCCCTCCGGGCGCCGCCTGACGGGGTCACGAAGTTGTTCGTCATCTTGCCCGCTCGCGCGGTAAGTAAGGAAGAAGTGAAATCATGGGCGCTTTGAAACCATGGCACTGGGTTGTCATCGTCGTTGTTGTTGCCATCTTGCTGATGTCGAAGCGACTGCCCGATATGGCACGCAGCCTGGGCCGTTCCATGCGCATTCTCAAGACCGAGGTCGACGAACTGAAGGCCGAGAACGCCGCGAAGAGCAAGGCGTCGGGGGCGCAAGAGGCCGCCGCTGAGGCCGCCACGTCGGCGCCGGCCGCGGCGGCCGCCGCGGGCACGGCTGCGGCTGCGGGCGTCGCAGATGGCGCCGCCGCGGCCGCGGGCCCGGCCACCGAGGCCGCCACTCAGGCCGCAGAGGACGCCCCGCAGGCCGCAGAGGCCGCCCCGCTCGAGGGCACGGTCATTCCGCCGCAGGCCAACGCCACGAACGGCGCCGCGCCGTCTGCCCAGAACTGAGTGATTCGTGGCTTCTGAGAAGCAGAAGAAGCCACGTAAGAACCCCGAGGGGGTCATGACCCTCGGGGAACACTTGCGTGAACTCCGTAACCGCCTGATTGTCTCGGTGGTGGCCATCGCGGCCCTCTCGGTCGTGGGCTGGATCTTCTTTCAGCAGATTTTCGACTTCATCAACGAGCCGTTCTTGATCTATAACGAGCAGGCCGGTGGCCGGGCCGAACTGAACTTTCAGGGCGTGACGACGGGCTTCGAGTTCAAGTTGCGCATCGCCGTGATGGCGGGCTTCTTCCTCGCCACCCCCGTGTGGCTCTACGAGATTTGGGCGTTCGTCATGCCCGGTCTGAAGAAGTCCGAGAAGCGCTATGCCGTGGGGTTCCTGGGCGCGGCCCTGCCGCTGTTCGTGCTCGGCTGCTGGGTGGCCACGCTGTTCATCCCCCACGCGGTACCGCTGCTGCTGGAGTTCACCCCCAATCAGGCCGCGAACCTGATCCCCGTGATGGACTACTTCACCTTCATCATGAAGTTGCTGCTGGCGTTCGGCATCGCGTTCGTGATCCCCGTGTTCATCGTCGGCTTGAACTTCATGGGGCTCGTGAAGGGCCGCTGGCTCGTCAAGAGTTGGCGGTGGGCCACCTTTATCGCGTTCCTGTTCGCCGCCATTGCGAATCCCGCGCCCGACCCGTGGTCGATGATCGCACTCGCCCTCGCCGTGCTGCTGCTGTACTGGATCGCCGTCGCGATTTGTTTCTGGCGCGATAGGTGGAGCGCGCGCCGCAAGGCCCAAAAGATCGCGGAGGAAGAAGAGGCCGCTTCCACGGCCTCCGAGGTGGCGCCAGCCGCCCCGCTCACTCCAGACCAAGACTAAGGCGAAGCGCGGGCCCCGGCCCGCGCTTTTGCGTACACACCAGCCGGAAAGGCAGCATGAGCGACGACAAATCGCCCGCCGAGAAGTACGCGGCGATGAAGGAGCGCAACCGGCAACGGCGCATCGATGAGGAGATCGCCAAGAGCGCCCACCTCGTGCAATTCGCGGCCCTGCTCAGTTACGACCTCGACCCGTTCCAATTGCGTGCCTGTCACGCGCTCGAAGAGGGGTCTAGCGTGTTGGTGGCGGCACCCACGGGCGCGGGTAAGACGGTCGTCGGCGAGTTCGCCATTCACCTCGCCGTGCGCCACGGCGTGAAGGTTTTCTACACGACGCCCATCAAGGCGCTCAGCAATCAGAAGTTTCAGCAGTTACAGTCGCGCTACGGCGCCGACATGGTGGGGCTGCTCACGGGCGACACGGTCATCAACGGCGAGGCTCCCATCGTGGTGATGACGACCGAGGTGCTGCGCAACATGATTTACGCGGGCTCGCGCACCCTCGACACCCTCGGCTATGTCGTGCTCGACGAGGTGCACTACCTGGCCGACAAGTTTCGCGGCGCGGTGTGGGAAGAAGTCATCATTCACCTGCGGCAAAGCGTGCAGTTGGTGTGCCTCTCGGCGACCGTCAGCAACGCCGAGGAGTTCGGCGCCTGGCTCGACGAGGTGCGCGGCAACACGCAGGTGATCGTGAGCGAACATCGCCCCGTGCCGTTGTGGCAGCACATGCTCGTGCGGTCGCAACTGTTCGATGTGTTCATTGACGAAAACGGCGAGGCCGTGGCCGCGCAGGGTCCGAACCAATCCGACAAGATGCTCAATCCCGACCTGGAACAGGCCCTCACGGGGCGCTGGGGGCACGCGCGTCCGGGCTCGGGCAAACGCGACTTCGGGCGGCGGGGCGGACGCGCGGGCCGGCAGTCCCAGCACGAGGCCCCCTTTGGCAGGGGCGAGCGGGGGGCCAAGCGCGGCGGGCCGGGCGCGAAGGCCTGGGAGTCGCGCGAGCGGGGCGAGGTGGCGCGCGCGGAGCCGGGCCTGCGGGATCGACCTCTGCGCCGCCCCGAGGTGTTGAAAATGCTCGACGACCGTGGCTTGCTCCCCGCCATCACGTTCGTGTTCTCTCGCATCGGCTGCGACGACGCGGTGCTGCAGTGCCTGCGCGACGACGTGGTGCTCACCACCCCTGAGCAGGAGGATGAGATTTACGCGTACGCGACGAGCCAGGTGCGCGACATTCCCGATGCTGACCTGAACGTTTTGCATTTTCGGCGGTGGCTGCGGGCCCTGTGCAATGGGTACGCGGCGCACCACGCGGGCCTGCTGCCGCGCTTCAAGGAGATCATCGAGCACCTGTTCGCGCGCGGCCTCGTGAAGGCCGTGTTTGCGACGGAGACGCTGGCGCTGGGCGTCAATATGCCCGCGCGCACGGTCGTGATCGAGAAGCTCGTGAAATGGGACGGCTCGGGGCACGTAGACATCACGCCGGGGGAGTTCACGCAGCTCACGGGCCGCGCGGGGCGGCGCGGCATCGACGTCGAGGGGCACTCGGTGGTGGTCGCGGCGCCGGGCATCACGGCCGAGCAGGTGGGCGGCCTCGCCTCGAAGCGCACCTACCCGCTGCGGTCGAGCTTCGTGCCGACCTGCAACATGGCCGTGAACCTCGTGGCCCAGGTGGGGGTCTCGCGCGCGACGGACGTCTTGGAGACCTCGTTCGCGCAGTTTCAGGCCGACCGCTCCGTCGTGGGCCTCGCGCGTCGCGCCCGCGAGCTGCAGGAGGGAGTTGCCTCGTACCGCAAGGCGGCGTTCTGCGAGGCCGGGGACGTGCAGCAGTATTTTTCGTTGCGTCAGGCGATCACGCGCCGCGAGCATGAGCTGAAGCGTCAGCGCAGCCAGGAGGCCCGCAATGCGCTGGTGTCGTGGCTGAAGGCGCTGCGCGTCGGCAGCGTGATCCGCGTGGTGGCGGGCAAGACGCAGGGCTTCGTCGTGGTGGTCGATAACGGCGTGGGCAGCGGCTCCTACGATCACAAGGGCGACCGCATCGACGAGCCGCGCCCGCAGGTGATTACTCTTGACGGTCGGCTCAAGCGGCTCGGCCCGCAGGACTTCCCCGAGCGCCCCGAACCGCTCGGTGAGGTGCGCCTGCCGCGTCACGTGCAGGTCACCAACGCGAAGGCGCGGCGCGACATCGCCTCGCAGATGCGCAGCCTCATGCACCGTCAGGGCCGGCTCGGGCGGCACGGCGACGAGTGGGATTACGAGCAGGCGCAGCGTGAGGCCGCCGAATTGCGGGCCGCCGGTGAGGGGGCGGACGCTCCGGGGGCCGGGTTGGGCGCGGACGCTCCGGGGGCCGGGTTGGGTGCGGACGGCGCGGGGGCCGGGTTGGGTGCGGCGGGCGCGGGGGCCGGGCCGGGCGGGGCCGGCGGGCGCCGCGGTAAGCACAGCGTTCCCTCCCGGGCCCCCGGCGACACGAAGCTGCAGCGCCTCAAGGATGACCTCTCGGTGCATCCGGTACACGCGTGCCCCGAACGCGAGGCACACATGCGCTGGATGGAACGCTGGAACCGCACGGGTCAAGACCTGAAGGGCCTGCAACGCACCATCGCGTCTCGCACCGACTCTATCGGCGCGCATTTCGTGAAGCTGGTGGGGCTGCTGGCCTCGCTGGGTTACCTCGACACCGACGAGGACGGCACCTACCTGGTGACCCCGGCGGGCGAGCGTCTGCGCCGAATCTATGGCGAGCAAGACCTGTTGATCGCCGAGTGCATCCGCGCGGGAGTGTGGGACGACCTCGACGTGGCGGGCCTCGCGACCGCCGTCTCGGCGGTCATCTTCCAGGCGCGCCGCGACGAGGGCCTGTCGAGCGACTTCGTGCCCGAGGAGGACGTGCAGCGAGCGATCTCGGCGTCCCAAGACCTCTGGCGCGACATCGTGAAGGCGCAGCGCCAGCATCGGGTGACCGAGCTGGCGCCGCTGGATACGTCCATGGCGCCCATGATGTACCGCTGGGCGCGGGGGGCGAGCCTCGCCGACACCCTGCGCGGCTCCGACCAGGCCGCTGGCGACTTCGTGCGCTGGTCGAAGCAGGTCATCGACGTGCTCGACCAGGTGTCGAGCGACGAGTCGCTGCGGCCGACCGCGAAGGCCGCAGTCGAGCTGGTACGGCGCGGCATCGTCGCGCAGACGGTGGCAAGCGCACCCACGCACTCGCCAGGGCCTAGCAGCGCCCCCACGCCGACGCACTCGCCAGGGCCTACCCCCACGCCCACCCCGACGCACTCGCCAGGGCCTACCCCGACGCCCACCCCCACGCACTCGCCAGGGCCTACCCCCACCCCCACGCCCGAGGAGGCGAACCATGAGCACTAACACGCTGATTTTGCGAGCGGGCGTGATCCACTCCCGCGAGCACCCCTACGCCACGGCGCTCGGCATCGCCGACGGACGCATCGCCTGGATCGGCAGCGAGGGTCTCGCAGACGTGCGCGTGGCCGACGACCCGACGGCCACCGTGATCAACCTCGGGGAATCACTCGTCACCCCCGCGTTCGTCGACAGCGGGTGGCGGGCCGCCGGCCACGAGCCGGGCCCCGCCGCCGCGTATGGCGTCGCCTATGTGACCCCGGCCCCGCAGCCGGGGTCGGGTGCAGGCGAGACGGGGGAGCCGCGCGTCCTGAACCCCCTCACCGAACAGCTGCCCCTCGCAGAGATGCAGGCCCGCGGCGACTGGTTCGCGTTTGGTAGCTGCGGCGCCGAATACGGCCCCGACCAGCACCCCTGGGCCTGGGTGCGGGCCGCGCTGCTGCAGGCCGACCACCCGCTGACCGCGCGCGCCGCGTTCAACGCCGCCACGCGCGCGGGCCACCGCTACGCGGGCCGCGACCTCACGGGCGAGCTCGAGACGGGCGCCCCCGCGACCCTCGCCGTGTTCCGCACGAGCGCCCTCGCGGTGCAGACGCCGGACGCGGTGGCGCAGTCGTGGTCCACCGACGTGCGCGCGGGCACGCCCATGTTGCCCGAGCTCACGGCGGGCGGTGAGCTACCCAAGTGCCTGTTCACCCTGCGCGACGGCGAGACGCTGCACGCGGCCGCCCAGTTTGCCGGCCTGGCCGGGGTGGGAGCGTGATTCAGGTGAGCGAGACGACGTCGAAGCGGCGCCGGAGGCGCCCCCGCACGTACGCAACCAGCCCGTGGTCGTGGCGTCCGCTGCCGTGGTGGCTCGCGCTGCTGGTGTGCGCGGGCAGCGGCTACGCCCTGCACTTTGCTTTTCCCGGCTATAACTTCTGGTGGGTCGCGCCCCTCGCGCTCGGCGGCTTCTACGTGGGCACGCGGGTGCGCCGGGCCCGCTTCGGCTACCTCGTGGGGCTGGCCTTCGGCCTCGGCCACATGCTGCCCGTGATTAGCTGGACCAACATCTTCGTGGGCAACGTGCCCTGGATAGCGCTGGCCACCCTCGAAGCGCTGTTCGCGGGCTTCGTGGGCCTCGGCATGGCGGTCGTACACAAGGCGTTCCGTGCGCCCTGGCTGCGCGCCCTCATCTTTGCCGGTCTTTTTATAGGTGCCGAGTATGGACGCAGCGTGGCCCCCTTTGGCGGGTTCCCCTGGGGTCGCGTCGCGTTCTCGCAGTCGGATTCGCCGCTCAAGGCGCTCGCGAGCATTGGCGGGCCGCCCCTGCTGGGGTTCGCGGTGTGTCTGCTCGGCGTTGCGCTCGTGTACCTCGTGCGCGGAGTGGTGCGGCGGCGCGGTGAGCAGTGGGTGCCCGCGTTCCCCGTGTGGCCCCTCGCGGCCGGGGCGCTGCTGCTCATCGTGGGTTTCGTGATTCCGCTGCCCACCGCGCCCGAGCAGGGGTCGATTAAGGTCGCCGCGATTCAGGGCAGCCAGCGCATGATGACGTCCCTCGAAGAGGGCGCGACCCCCGCCGAGGTGCTCGCCAACCACGTGCGCGTCACCGAAGAACTGCTCGCGACGGGCTTCGCGCCCGACCTGGTGATCTGGCCCGAGAGTTCGACCGATGTGAACCCCGATGCCGACCCTGAGGTCATGCGGCAGGTGCAGCAGGTGGTGGCGGACGCCGGGGCGCCCGTCTTGATCGGTACGCAGCAGTACACGCCTGAGAAGTTTCGCTATAACCTCGCGCAATTGTGGGTTCCCAACGCCACCGGTGGCGCCGAGGAGACCGCGAGTTACGCCAAGATGCGGCCTGCCCCCTTCGCCGAATACATTCCCTACCCGGAGTTCTTCAGGCTCTTTTCGTCGGCCGTTGACCTGGTGACGTACCAGATGCTGCCCGGAGACACCGTGGGTGCGCTGCCCGTCGCGGCCAGCCAGAATCGCAGCGGGCAGGCGTTCACCGTGGGGGTGGGCATCTGCTTTGAGGTGGCCTTCGATGACGTCATGCGCAATACGGTGCGGGACGGCGCCACCATCGTGGCGGTGCCCACCAACAATGCCACCTTCGGCTACACCGACGAGAGCGTGCAGCAGCTCGCGATGTCGCAGATTCAGGCCGTGACGCTGGGCCGCACGGTGGTGCAGGCCTCGACCGTGGGAGTTTCGGGAATCGTGCTGCCCGACGGCACGCTGCTCGATCGCAGCGGCCACTGGACCGCGGAGTCGCTGACCGGCATCGTGCCCCTGCGCACGAGCCAAACCCTCGCGACGCAGATCGGCGAGGGTTCCCCGATTTCGCTCACCGCTATCGGTCTGGCCGGCTTCATCGGCGCCGCGATAAGGTTGAGCATTCGACGTCAAAACCAGCGACAAGCAGGGCAATGAACCAGACTCCAGCCGGCCCCGGGGCGCGCAAAACCCCGGGCCTGAAGCTCACGATGAAGTACGTCGTGACGATCCCGACCTATAACGAGATCGCGAACCTCGAGATGATCGTCGGGCGGGTGCGCGCGGCCGTACCCGAGGTCGACATTCTGATTCTCGACGACAATTCTCCGGACGGCACGGGCGACCTCGCCGATCAGATCGCGGCGCGCGACCCGCAGGTGAGCGTCATGCACCGCACGGCGAAGGAGGGCCTCGGCGCCGCGTACATCGCGGGTTTTCGCGAGGCCCTCGCGCGCGGCTACGACGTGGTGATCGAGATGGACGCCGACGGCTCGCATCGCCCCGAGCAGTTGCATCGCATTCTGCAAAAGATCGAGGACGGCAACGACCTCGTGCTCGGTTCGCGCTGGGTGCCAGGCGGTGCCGTGCACAACTGGCCCCTGCATCGCGAGTTGCTGTCGCGGGGCGGCAACCTGTACACGCGAATCATGCTGGGCATGCGGGTAAAAGACGCGACGGGCGGTTACCGGGCGTTTCGCCGCCACGTGCTCGAAAGGCTGCAGCTCGAGACGGTCGCGTCGCAGGGCTATTGCTTTCAGGTTGACCTGGCCTATCGCGCATCGCGGCTCGGCGTGCGGGTCGTGGAGGCGCCCATCGACTTCGACGAACGGGTCGAGGGCGTCTCGAAGATGAGCGGCAATATCGTGCAGGAGGCCCTCTGGCGCGTCACTGTGTGGGGCCTCCGCCGGCCCCCCTTCGCGGTGCGACGCGCGCTGACGGGCACCCGGAGGGGGAGGTCATGAACCTCGTGCGGGTGCCGGTGCGCATAGTTTCGGTGCTCGCCTTCGTGTGGCTGCTGATCGAGATCGCGCTGCTCTGGTGGATAGGCACGCACGGTGGTGTGCTCGCCGTGTGGGGAGTGATCGTGGGCGGCATCGTGCTCGGCGGGCTTGTGATGCGCGGCGCGGGCCGCACCGCGACCTCGCGCATGAACCTAGCCCTGCGCGGCGAGTACGAGGCCGGCACGTCGCGGTCCGCGCCCGTATTCCGGTTCATCGCGGGCCTGCTGCTGTTCGTTCCGGGAGTGCTCAACACCGTCATCGGCCTGATCTTGCTGTTGCCGCCCGTGCAGCGGGGCGTGCGCCGACTGCTGCTCGGCTGGTTCACGGCGGCGGTGCCCTTGGGCGGCGCGTCAAACTTTGGAGCGTTCGGGCCGGGCTTCGGCCCGGCCGGCTACACGACGGGCACGCGCTCGGGTGCGGGCGCGCCGAGCGACGACATCATTGACGGCGAGATCGTGCCGGACGCCCCGGGCACCCGCCCCAGCCCCGGCCCCCGGTCCCCGGGTGGCCCGAGCGACGGGCCGAAGCTCATCGAGGGCGAGCTGCGCGACCCGGAGTAGGCGCGCTGCGCCGCGGTTGCCGGGGTCGAGTTTCCCAATCACCTCGTAGTGCACTTGTGAAACCAGTAGATTGGTACTTAGTTCGCGCCTGAGTAGCTGGCGCGCAGTGAGTAAGGACGAAACATGAAAGTTCACCTACCCCCCCCGCGAAGGTAACTTCGCGCCGTCCGTGGCTTCTGGCCGTCGTCGCTGCTTGTGCTTTGTTGACACCAACAGCAGCGTGGGCAGTCGCAGTTTCGTCAAACGACGGTTTTGGCAATCAATCCGTGTACTCCTGGCAAGGCAATTACTGGGCATCGTCCGGAACCTTGCAGCGAACTCAAACGGGTACGGGCGTTTACTACGCAGGTCGCGTAGATTTCAGGTTCAACTATGGAACCGCACTCAACAAAGAATGTGGTCGGTATTCGGCGATCATCAGTTCCAGTGTCCCAGCTTCTGCCGGTGGAGCATGCAGTGCAGGAGCGACGTAGGGTTACGTCGACGCCGCGCAGTTCAAGGTTTGCAAAGATGTGGACTACCTCTGGGATCCGTGCGGCAATTGGTCAACTCAGCGCCGATAGGAATTTCTGTGCTTGAAGTGAGCAACCTTTCCGTCTCGATCAATGGGCGGCCCATCGTTTCGAAAGTCAGCTTCGCGTGCCGCGCGGGCACGACGTTCCTTCTGGGTCGCAACGGAGCCGGAAAGACCACCCTGTGTCGAGCACTCGGCGGGGACGACATCGCCTTTACAGGCCGCGTCGAGCTCTCTACCAGTGAACGCCTCGACCGGGACTCCAAGTCACGGTTCATGCGCGAGGTGGGGTGGATGCCGCAGCTGCTGCAGTGTCCGCCCTCCCTACGTGTTGACCACCTGGTGGAGTACGCCGCGTGGCTCAAAGGGGTCAAGAGCCGCGCTTTGAAGGCCTCCTCCCGGTCCGCGCTGAGCGCCGCACGCATCGAGGACCGCGCCGCATCGCGGTGGGGCACCCTGTCGGGCGGCATGCAAAGGCGCGTGGCGCTGGCCGTCGCGCTCGTTCACGAGCCCCGGGTCTTGATTCTCGACGAGCCGACGGCGGGGCTCGACCCCGAGCAGCGCGACGGCTTTCACGCGACGATCCGAAGGCTCGACGATGGCATTCGCGTCATTCTAATCAGCACTCACATTCTCGAAGACGTCGCGGCGCTCGACGGGCGCATCGAAATTCTCGATCGAGGGCAACTCATCACCGATCGCTTCCACCGGCCCGCCGAACCGCTGGACTCGGAGACGCTGCGCCGGGCGTTCCTCGCTGCACTGGGTGATCAGCCATGAGGGCGGCGCTGCGCGTCACGGGCTGGGTCGTGCCCGGGGGCTTCGCTGTAGTGATTGTGGCCCTGGCCTCGCTGTTCATGCAGCAAGAATCGTACATGTGGCTGGGCAGCTGGGCTCAAACGCAGGCTTCATACACCACGACTTGGCCCCTTGTAGGCGGCCTGGCCTCGCTCTGCGCGGCGCTAACGGGAGCGCGGCTTCGCTCGGCCGGCCTGCGCACGCTGCGGGCCACGGCGGTGCGCAACAGCATCACCACCTTCGTGGCGATTTGGGCGGTGTGCTGCGCCTGGATGCTCGCGGCCCTCATGGGTGGCTTCACCGCGTCGATCGTCTCTACCAGTGCCGTGGCCACGGCGGGGGCGCTGCGGCCAACGTATTTCGCGTTGATGTTCGCGTTCGTCGCGCTGTGCGTGAGTTTCGGCCTCGCCTCCGGCGTGCGCCTGCCGCGCGTCGTCTCGCCCTTCGTGGCCCTGCTGGGGCCTTACTCCCTCTATGCGGCTGTGGCCTACGCGACGTACCCCTCACCGCTGACGTACATCACGCCCTACAGCCTGGGTCTCGAAGCGAGGTACGCACGGCCGCTGTGGTTCGAAGCAGCGCAGGCCTCGCTCGCCGTCGCGGTCGCGGCGCTGCTCGCGTGTCTGGCCCTGAGCCGCCGCCGCACGGCGATCGCGCTGGTGGCAGTCGCCGCGGTCACCGCTATTCCTATGCTCGTGACCCCCCAGCAGTTCCTCGTGCCCTCGGCGTCGCTTTCGCGCCCCGTCTGCGGCCCGCTCGCGGGAGGGTCCAACGTATGCGTCGCGGCCGAAAACGCGTATGCCCTGCCAGAGGTCGTGACAAATATTTCTCTCGTCCAAGGCGCCTCCGAGGGCCTGCTCGACGAAACCCAGTGGGTTCAGCAAGACGTCGACGTCAGCCTGCTCGAACAGCCCCACGGCGTGACGCGAGTGGCCTTCGGGCTCACGAGTCACGGGTGGGACAACGCGAGCCAGCTCGACCCGGTCGCCTTTCGAACCGCGCTCGCCGCCAACGCCGTTCCCCAGTGCCCGAGCCCCGACACGGGGGATCCCACCCGGGTTCCGCCTGCTTCGGGGAACGACATTTTCGGCCGGTGGTTTTACCACCGGCTTGGAGTCAGCACGGCCGCGGTGACCGGCCCCGGGCCGGTCTACGAGGACGGCGTCAGCGCAGATTTCTCCGCCACCGGTGCAGCGACCGCCTGGTTGGATTCACTCGCTGCCGCAGACCGAAAAGTCTGGGTGCAACAGCATCGAAACGACATCATGAGCTGCACCCTGACGCTCACTGACTTCGCCGGATGAACCCGCTGCGAACGGGTTGGTTGGTGCTGCGGGCGCACGGCCTGAGCCTCACGCTCGCGCTGGCTATCGTCGCGTTCTGCGCTGTCGCGCTCTGGGGGAGGCTGTCTTTCCTGGTCTTTCTCAACCTAAATACCGTCGCGGAGGCGACCGCGGCCAATACGGCCCCCACCGTGATGGGGGTCTTGGGCATGTCGGCCATGGCCTGCCAACTCTCCACCACCTATACCGCTCCGCTCGCCGCCACGAGCGTTAGACCCTGGTGGCTCGTGCGGCTGCCTACGCGCCTCGTGCAGGTGATGGTGCCGTTACTGCTCGCGGGCTGCGTGGGGGCCCTACCTCAAGATGTGCAGGGCCACCCGGTCGGCACGGCCGTGCTGCCTCTCGTGGCCCTCGCCGCGCTCGCGACGGGCGTCAACCTGCTGCTCTGTGCAGCGTTCCAGCCCCGCGCGGCCAGCACCCTGGTGATTCTGGCGGGAATGCTGCTGAGCTTCCCGCAGGTGCTCGACTTCGAGATGAATCCCCTATTTAACCGCGAGGCGGCGGGCCTGAATGCCATCGTGGGCGGGGTCGCTATCGTGCTGGCACTGCTGCTGCCCCCGCAGAGAACGTGACGCCGACGGCGCAGTCACACGCAGCGAAAGGCCCGGCCCCCAGAATCCACGTGGGAGGGGCCGGGCCTTTCGCGAAAAACCTAGAACGCCGAGTTCGAGCGGATCTTACCGCTGCGCAACAGTTCGAGGCGCTGTTCCAGCAGCTTCTCGAGCTCGGGCACCGCGCGGCGTTCGAGCAGCATGTCCCAGTGCGTGCGGGTGGGCTTGACCACCTTGGGCTCCGGCTCCGCGCCGTCCTTCAGCAGGGCCTCGAGGCCGCAGCGGCACTCCCAGACGGGCGGCACCTCGGCCTCCACCGAGAAGGGAAGCACGATCGTGTGGTTGTTCGCGCACACGTACTCGGCCTCCTGACGCGGCGCGCTGAGAACGCCCTCGTCCGATTCCATGCTGAGCGCGCCGAGGCGCGTACCGCGCAGACTGCGATTGCTCATGACAACCCCTCTCCTTGATGTACGACTGTCGTGTCAACGTCGCGCGCGGCGCAATCATTCCCAGCGGTTCGACTCGGGCGATGGCGTGGGCGCGGTGACAGCCTTCCCAGTCTACCCGCTCGCCGAGACAGAAGCGACCGTGCCCCTCACGCGCCGCGGGTGACCTCCACCAGCCGGTCTACGCGATTGGTGACGATGCCGTCGACCCCGAGCGCGAGCAGGGCGCGCATCTCCTCGCTCTCGTCGATGGTCCACACATGCACCTCCAACCCGAATCGATGCATGAGGCTCACGAACATCTCGGTTACCACGCGCTGCCCTTGCCACTCGGCGGGCACCTGCACCGCGAAACAGCCCGCGAGGCCCGCCCCGAACTCGGCGATCTGGGGCTCCAACTCAGCGAGGGTCGCGCCGCCCGCGAAGGCCGCCTGCAACGCCAGCAGGGGAGTCAGCTCGGCGAGTGAGGCGCTGAACAACGGGGTTTCGCCCGTCAGGGCGTGTACGCGCTCCGCCGAGCGCCGGGCCACCCCCGCCTCAAACGAACCGAGGAGCACCCGACGGGCCGCCCGCGCGTCCGCAATGGCCGCCGCCGTGCTCTCGATCGACGCGGCCGTCTTCACGTCCACGTTGAAGCACGCCGAGGGCAGGGCCGCGAGGGCTTCGGCGAGAGTGGTCAGCGGTTCGCCCGCCACCGTGAGCCCGTGCAGGCCGGACGCCGCGGTGGCCGAGAGGGCGCCCCGGCCCTCCGTGAGCCGGTCCAGGGTGTCGTCGTGAAAGATGAACGGCACGCCGTCGCTGGAGGTTTGCACGTCGGTTTCGATGATGGTGGCCCCCGCGGCGAGCGCGTCGGCGAACGCGCGCAGGGTGTTCTCGGCGCCGTCGAGGGCAAACCCCCGGTGGGCGAGCAGTCGGGGCCGCGGCGAGTCGGCGTACGACGCTAAGCTGGGTGAGGTGTCGGTCATCAGGCCAGCATAGGCGGCGGGCGGGCGCTGCACGCAAAGACCCCCGCACGTCGGCGGGGGCCTTTAACTATCGCGTGGCGCGGGCGAGCCCGGCGCGGCGAGAATTACGACTGTGTGGTCGAGCCGTCGCCCGAGCCCAGTGCGTCTTCGACCGAAGCGGCGGCATCGGCCGCGGTGTCGGTCGCGGTCGAGGCGGCATCGGCTGCGGCATCGCCGGCGGCCTGTACCTGATCGCCCGCGCCGAACTCTTCGGCCTTCTCTTTCACGGTCTCGAACGCGTCGCCGGCCTTGTCCTTAGCAACTTCGTAAACGTCGCCGGCCTTCTCCTTGGCGACCTCGAACGCGTCGCCGGCCTTGTCCTTAGCAACCTCGAACGCGTCGCCGGCCTTGTCGGCCAGTTCGGCCAGCTTCTCCTTGGCGCTGTCAAAAAGTCCCATGCTGGTCCCTCTCGTAGTGGGCTTCGCCGCGGGGCAGCGAAAGTGTGGATGCGCCAGTGTGACGCGCATCTATAACTTACAGACTGCGGCAACGATTGCAAGGTGAATCGACACAGTAGGACAAATTACTCTCGTAGCGAGAACCGCGTCATATCGGGAGCGAAAGAGGTCCGTCCGCTGGGTGCTTCAGGCCGCTATGGCCGGCTCCGTGCCGGGTATGATGACAGCGAAATAAGTTCGTTACCGCGCGTGAAAGTGTTCTGCCATGCCCCAGAAGACCTACGAAATCCCTCCCATGCCGCCCACCAACCATGGCAACACGCAAGCGGCCTGGGCCATGTCCGGCCTGGGCATGCTCGGCTCGACCATCGCGGGCGTCGGCATGATCCTCTCGATGAGCGTCATGATGTGGGTCGGCGTCGCGATCTTCGTGCTGGGGGCAGTGGTCTCGCTCGGCATGAAGAAGGCCGGTAAGGGCCAGATTCACAACACGGAGCCCGCCGACCTAGAGGCCATTCGGGCCCAGCTCGAGGCACCCGCCGCGGCACACTAGTCGCCGCCCGGCGTGCGCTCGCCGCGCGCGGGCGCATAAGTAGTTTCAGGTTGAGCGAGTGCCCGTATCGACATTGACGCCCGAGGGCGCGGTTCGGCGCGGGCATTCGCCTGTGTGGGGGCATGAGGCTCGCGCACTCGATGGGCGTGGCCCCACGCCACGTGAAAGAGAAGGTTCTCGTGTCGGTTCTCGACGACATCATCGCGGGCGTGCGGCTTGACCTCGCCGAGCGTCAACGCACCACGAGCGAGGCGGCCCTGCTCGACGCCATCGCAGCCCGTGAGGCCCAGCACGGCGGCGCCCTCGAGGTCACGAGCCGACTCAAGCGAGCCAGCGGCGTGCAGGTCATCGCCGAGGTGAAGCGTAAGAGCCCCAGCAAGGGCCACCTGGCCGAAATCGCCGACCCGGCCGCCCTCGCGTCCGAGTATGAAACCGGGGGAGCCGCCGCCGTGAGCGTGCTCACCGAGCAGCGACGGTTCAACGGCAGCCTCGCCGACCTCGACGCGGTGCGCGAACGAATCAGTATTCCGATTCTGCGCAAAGACTTCATCGTCGAGCCCTACCAGGTGCTCGAGGCACGCGCACACGGCGCCGACCTGGTGCTGCTCATCGTCGCGGGCCTCGCGCCGCAGCAGCTCGCAGAGCTGCACGAGCAGATCACGGCCCTCGGCATGACCACCCTAGTCGAGGTGCACGAGGAGTCCGAACTCGACGCGGCGCTCGCGTGCCCGGGCGGACTGATTGGCGTCAACGCGCGCAACCTCAAGACCCTCGAGGTCGACAACGATACTTTTGGACGCCTCGTGGGGCGGGTTCCCGCCGACCGCGTCCGGGTGGCCGAATCCGGCATCGGCGGCCCCGCCGATGTCGCCCGCTTCGCCTCCGAGGGCGCCGACGCGGTGCTGATCGGCGAGGCCCTCGTCAAGGGCAACGAGCCCCAGCAGGCATTGCAGAACATTCTGGCGGCAGGAAGGCGCACCGCATGAACCAGCCCACGCCCACGTTTGGCAACTTCACCGACTTTCTCGAAAGCGGTGACCTGCGCGGCGAGCGCGGCCCCTACTTTGGCGACTTCGGCGGGCGGTTTCTGCCCGAGGCCCTGATTCCCGCGCTCGATCAGCTCACCGAGTCGTTCGAGAAGGCCCGCATAGACCCCGAGTTCACGGCCGAGTTTGAACGCCTCAGCCGCGAGTACACGGGTCGCCCCTCCCTGCTCACCGAGGCGCCGCGCTTTGCGGCCGCGGGCTCGCAGCAGGTCGGGGCCGCCGGGGGAGCGCGCGTGTTCCTCAAGCGCGAAGATCTCAACCACACGGGCAGCCACAAGATCAACAACGTGCTCGGCCAGGCGCTGCTCACGAAGCGCATGGGCAAGACCCGTGTGATCGCCGAGACCGGGGCGGGCCAGCACGGCGTCGCCACCGCGACCGCCGCCGCGCTGCTGGGCCTGCAATGCACCGTGTATATGGGCGGCGACGACACCCGTCGTCAGGCCCTCAACGTGGCGCGCATGCGGCTGCTCGGCGCCGAGGTGGTGGCCGTGGAGGCCGGTTCACGCACCCTCAAAGACGCCATCAACGAGGCGTTCCGCGACTGGGTCGCGAACGTCGACACGACCCACTATCTGCTGGGCACCGTGTGCGGCCCGCACCCGTTCCCCGTCATGGTGCGCGACTTTCACCGCCAGATCGGCGTCGAGGCCCGCGAACAGTTCCTGCAGGCCACGGGCCAGTTGCCGGACGCCGTGCTGGCCTGCGTTGGCGGCGGCAGCAACGCCATGGGCATCTTCCATGCGTTTCTCGACGACCCGAGCGTGCGGCTGATCGGCCTCGAAGCCGGCGGCAGCGGGGTCGAATCGGGCTCGCACGCCGCGACCATCACGGCCGGCGGCGAGGGCGTGCTGCACGGCGCCCGCTCCTACGTGATGCAGGACGACGAGGGGCAGACCATCGAGTCGCACTCCATCTCGGCGGGCCTCGACTACCCGAGCGTCGGCCCCGAGCACGCCTGGCTCGCTAAGACCGGCCGCGCCACGTACCTGCCCGTCAACGACGATGCCTGCATGAGCGCGTTCGCGCTGCTGTGCCGCACCGAGGGCATCATTCCCGCGATCGAGAGCTCGCACGCTCTCGCCGGAGCCGTCGACGCGATCAAGAGCCTCGAGGCCGAGCTGGGCCGCCCGCCCCTGCTGCTCGTGAGCCTCTCGGGCCGCGGCGACAAAGACGTCGACACGGCCGCCGCGTGGTTTGGCCTCGTCGGCGACGGCCCCGCGCGCGGCACGCTGCCCCCGGTGGGCGAGCTGGTCGACCCGGCCCCCGGAGCGTCCGAAAAGAACCCCGCGGAAGGAACCCAGGCATGAGCCACGCCCCCGAAGACCTCACCTCGACCGGTGGGCTCCGCACCACCGCCGCGCTGCGGGTCGCGCGCCGCGAGGGTCGGGCGGCCCTCGTGGGCTACCTGCCGGTCGGGTACCCGAGCGTCGAGGCCTCCATCGAGGCGGCCCGCGCCATGGTGCGCGGCGGCGTCGAGCTGATCGAGCTGGGCCTGCCATACTCCGACCCGGTGATGGACGGCCCCGTGATTCAGGTGGCCGCGCAGGCCGCGCTGGCCGGCGGGGTGCGCATTAAGGACGTGCTGCACGCCGTCGAGCGGGTGGCCGCCCTCGGCGTGCCCACGATGGTGATGACCTATTGGAACCCCGTGCTCGTCTACGGCGTCGAGAAGTTTGCCGAGCAGTTCGCGAGTGCGGGCGGCGCGGGACTGATCACCCCCGATCTGATCCCCGATGAGGGTCAGGACTGGGTGGCCGCCGCAAGCAGCCGCGGTCTCGACCGCATCTTCCTGGTGGCTCCGAGTTCGCCCGCCGAGCGCCTCAGTTACGTGGTCAGCCAGTCGAGCGGCTTCATCTATGCGGCCTCGACGATGGGCATCACGGGCACGCGCGCGAGCGTGGGAGCGGGAGCGAAAGACCTCGTGGGCCGCACGCGCACCGCGGGCGCGGAGTTCGTGTGCGTGGGCCTCGGCGTGTCGAATGCCGCGCAGGCCGCCGAGGTGGCGTCGTTCGCCGACGGCGTGATCGTCGGTTCGGCCTTCGTGAAGACGCTGCTCACGCATCGCGACGACCTGTTTACCGCGTACTCTGAACTTGAACGGCTCGCTGCGGACCTCGCGGCGGGCGTACGCTCCGCGTAAAGGATATTGACCCCCGTGCTACCCACCCTCGCTGCCGTCGCAGAGTCCATTCCCAGCCCGTCGCAGGGAGTGTGGTACGTGGGGTTCTTCCCCATCCGCGCCTATGCCCTGTGCATTCTTGCGGGCATTTTCGTGGCGGTGTGGTGGGCCGACAAGCGCTGGCAGGCCAAGGGCGGCAAGCCCGGCCAGGTGATCGATATTTCGTTCTGGGCCGTTCCGTTCGGAATCATCGGTGGCCGCCTCTACCACGTGATCTCTAGCCCTCAGGCGTACTTCGGGGAGGGTGGAGAGCCGATTCGCGCCTTCTATATTTGGGACGGCGGGCTCGGCATCTGGGGCGCCATCGCCCTGGGCGCGGTGGGCGTGTGGATCGGCTGTCGCCGGGCGGGCATTCGCATGCTCGGTATGGCGGACGCCATGGCCCCCACTCTCCTGATCGCACAGGCGCTCGGGCGATTTGGTAACTACTTCAATCAGGAGTTGTTTGGTTCGCCCACCGATTTGCCGTGGGGCCTCGAGATCGCCCCGCAGTTTCGGCCCTCGGGCTACGAAATGTTCGCCACGTATCACCCCACCTTTCTCTATGAATGCCTGTGGAATCTCGCGGCGGCGGCCGCGCTGGTCTACCTGCAGCGCCAGTACCGGCTGCGCAACGGTCAGGTGTTTTGGGCGTACGTCATGCTCTACACCGCTGGCCGCGGCTGGATCGAAATGATGCGCATCGACGACGCCAACCACATTCTGGGGCTGCGCCTGAACGTGTGGACCTCCGTGCTTGTGTTTGCGCTGGGCCTGTTCATGTTCCTGGTGTCGCGAGCCCGCGACACTGGCCTGTCGGACGTTGCGGTGGGTCGAAAGGCCAGCGAGGCCGAGATCGAGGGTCGCGCCCACGGGGAGTGGGAGGCCGACGAGAAGGCGGCAGTGGAGAAGCCCGAGGGCGACTAGCCAGCGGGGCACCCGGGCGTCCCACCCCACACCCGGCGTGACGTGCGTCTCGTGCAGCCCGAAAACCGCAGGAAAATCACCCTGGGTGTCTTGAATTGTGACCCAGCCGTCTCATTTTACGTGCAAAGGCATGAAATCACAGGCGGGGTCCCGGCAGTGCGAACGGTAGAATAGTAGAGGCCTCACCACGGCGCTGGACACCATGCACAATTTCATCCACAGGTACGCATCCTGAGGGTGCAAAACCTCCTCAGTTTGCGGATGCATGCCCAGCAGCGGGGCCGCCTCACGTGCACCTACTCACATGACCCATGCAAAATGGGGGATCGGTTATCTGTGCAGCCTTTGACGCAGCCACTGAATCGACGCTTCTCTGCGCTCCCTGAAGACCAGGGACTGTACCGCACGACCAACGAGCACGACGCCTGCGGCGTCGCCCTGGTCGCGAAGTTGGGAGGCGAGGCCACCCACGAGGTGGTGAGGAAGGCCGTGCAGGCGCTCGAAAACCTCGAACACCGCGGCGCGGTCGGCGCCGAACCGACCACCGGTGACGGTGCGGGCATCCTCACCCAGGTTCCCGACGCCTTCTTCCGCAAGGTGCTCGATGTCAAACTGCCCGAACCGGGCCACTACGCGGCAGGCACCGCCTATTTGCCGAGCGACGCCGCGGAGGCCGAAAAGGCCGAACGCGCCATTCGCCGCATCGCCACCGAAGAGGGCCTGAAGGTCATCGCGTGGCGCGACGTGCCGGTCGTCGACGGACTCGTCGGCCCCAGCGCCAAGGCCTGCCAACCCACGTTCCGCCAGGTGTTCCTGTCGGATCCGGCGGGCAAGCTGAGCGGCCTCGACCTCGAACGCAAGGCCTACGCCGTGCGCCGCCGCGCCGAGAACACTCTCGGCGTGTACTTCCCCTCGCTGTCGTGCCGCACCATGGTCTACAAGGGCATGCTGACGACCGAGCAGCTCTCGAAGTTCTACCCCGACCTGAACGACGAATCTTTCGCCTCCACGCTCGCCATCGTGCACTCTCGCTTCTCGACCAACACGTTCCCCTCGTGGCCGCTCGCGCACCCGTTCCGCATGATCGCCCACAACGGCGAAATCAACACGGTCAAGGGCAATCGCAACTGGATGGCCACTCGCGAAAGCCAACTCAAGACCGACGTGTTCGGCAAAGACATCGAACGCCTGCTGCCCATCAACGCGCCCGGCGCCTCCGACTCGGCCTCGTTCGACGAGGTGCTCGAACTGCTGAATCTCTCGGGCCGCTCGCTGCCGCACGCCGTGCTCATGATGATCCCCGAGGCGTGGGAAAACCACACCACGATGGACCCCAAGGTGCGCGCGTTCTACGAGTACCACGCCGCCACCATGGAGCCTTGGGACGGCCCCGCGTGCGTGACCTTCACCGACGGCCGCCTGATCGGCGCCGTGCTGGACCGCAACGGCCTGCGCCCGGGCCGCTACTGGGTCACCACCGACGGACACGTGATCCTGGGCTCCGAATCCGGCGTTCTCGACCTCGACCCGGCGGAGGTCGTCTCCAAGGGCCGCCTCGAACCCGGCAAGATGTTCCTCGTCGACACCGTCGCGGGCCGCATCATCGGAGACCAAGAAATCAAGCGGGGTCTCGCCTCCGAGTTGCCCTACGGGCAGTGGCTCGAATCGCAGCAGGTGCGCCTCTCAGACCTGCCCGACCGCGAGCACATCATGCACACGCGCGCCTCGGTCGTCCGTCGCCAGCAGACCTTCGGCTACACCGAAGAAGAACTGCGCGTGCTGCTAGCGCCCCTCGCCCAAAACGGCGCCGAACCCCTCGGCGCCATGGGTACCGACACGCCCATCGCGGTGCTGTCGGAGCGGCCGCGACTCATATTCGACTACTTCACTCAGCTGTTCGCGCAGGTCACCAACCCGCCGCTCGACGCGATTCGCGAAGAAATGGTTACGGCGCTCGGCACCAGCCTCGGCCCAGAGTGCAACCTGCTCGACGCGACCCCGCGCCACGCGCGCCAGATCATCGTCGACTTCCCCGTGATCGACAACGATGAGCTCGCCAAGATTTCGCACATCGACTCGGACCCCAACACGGCCGACTTCCACACCGTGACCCTGCGCGGCCTCTACAGCGTGGAGGACGGCGAGGCCGGGCTGCGCGAGCGGCTCGACGCGATCCGCATCGAAGCCTCGCGGGCCGTCGAGCGGGGCGCCAGCTTCATCATCCTCTCCGACCGCGACTCGAACGCCAAGCTCGCGCCGATCCCGTCGCTGCTGCTGCTCTCGGCCGTTCACCACCACCTGATTCGCACCAAGCAGCGCACGCAGGTGGGCCTGATCGTCGAGGCCGGCGACGTTCGCGAAGTGCACCACGTGGCCCTGCTGATCGGCTTCGGCGCCGCCGTGGTCAACCCCTACCTCGCGATGGAAACAGTCGAAGACCTCGTCGCGCGCGGCCTGGTGCAGGGCGTCACCGGCGAGCAGGCCGTCAAGAACCTCATCAAGGCGCTCGGCAAGGGCGTGCTCAAGGTGATGTCAAAGATGGGCATCTCCACCGTGAGTTCGTACCGCGGCGCGCAGGTGTTCGAGGCCATCGGCCTCAGCCAGGACCTCGTCGACGAATACTTCAGCGGCACCACGAGCCAGCTCGGCGGTATTGACCTCGACGTGATCGCCGAAGAGGTGGCCCGCCGTCACGCCCTGGCCTACCCCACGGGCGGCAACCGCAACCCGCACCGTCGCCTCGACGTGGGCGGCGAATACCAGTGGCGCCGCGAGGGCGAACCGCACCTGTTCGACCCCGAAACGGTGTTCCGCCTGCAACACTCGACCCGTCAGCGCAAGTACGACGAGTTCCGCAAGTACACCCAGCGCATTGACGACCAGGCGAAGCGCCTCATGACGCTGCGCGGTTTGTTCGAACTCAAAGAGGGCGCCCTGCCCGCCGTGCCGATCGACGAGGTCGAACCCGTCTCGAGCATCGTCAAGCGCTTCGCGACCGGCGCCATGTCCTACGGCTCCATCTCGCGCGAGGCCCACGAAACCCTCGCGATCGCCATGAACCGCCTCGGCGGCATGTCGAACACGGGCGAGGGCGGCGAGGACCCCGACCGCCTCTACGACCCCGAACGCCGCAGCGCGATCAAGCAGATCGCGTCGGGCCGCTTCGGCGTGACGAGCGAATACCTCACAAACGCCGACGACATTCAGATCAAGGTCGCCCAGGGAGCCAAACCAGGCGAGGGCGGTCAGCTGCCCCCGCACAAGGTGTACCCCTGGGTGGCCAAGACGCGGCACTCGACCCCCGGCGTCGGTCTGATTTCGCCGCCGCCGCACCACGACATCTACTCGATCGAAGACCTCGCCCAGCTGATTCACGATGCCAAGAACGCGAACCCCGCGGCGCGCATCCACGTCAAGCTGGTCTCCGAGATCGGTGTGGGCACCGTCGCCGCGGGCGTCTCGAAGGCGCATGCCGACGTGGTCTTGATTTCCGGCCACGACGGTGGCACCGGAGCGTCCCCTCTCACGAGTCTCAAGCACGCGGGCGCGCCCTGGGAACTCGGCCTCGCCGAGACCCAGCAGACCCTGCTCATTAACCGACTGCGCGACCGCATTCGCGTGCAGGTCGACGGCCAGCTCAAGACGGGCCGCGACGTCGTCATCGGTGCCCTGCTCGGCGCCGAGGAGTTCGGTTTCGCGACGGCGCCGCTCGTCGTGTCGGGTTGCATCATGATGCGCGTCTGCCACCTCGACACCTGCCCCGTGGGCGTGGCCACCCAAAACCCCGAACTGCGCGAGCGGTTCAGCGGCAAAGCCGAATACGTGGTGACGTTCTTCGAATACATCGCCGAGGAGGTGCGCGAGATCCTCGCCTCGATGGGCCTGCGCTCCCTCGACGAGGCGGTGGGCCGCGCTGACCTGCTCGACACGCGCGCCGCGACCCAGTACTGGAAGGCACAGGGTCTCGACCTCGCGCCGCTGCTGCACATGCCGGCCGTGGCCTCGGCCGACGAACGTCGGTGCACCCAGTCGCAGGATCACGGCCTCCAGCATGCGCTCGACAACGAGCTCATCGCGAAGGCCAAGCCGGCCCTCGAGAAGGGCGAAAAGGTCACCATCGACGCCACGATCCGCAACGTGAACCGCACGGCCGGCACCATGCTCGGCCACGAGGTCACCAAGCGCTACCGCGGCGAGGGGCTGCCCACCGACACCATCACCGTGAACCTCACGGGCAGCGCGGGCCAGTCGTTCGGCGCGTTCCTGCCCGCCGGCGTGACCCTGCGGCTCGAAGGCGACGCCAACGATTACGTGGGCAAGGGCCTCTCGGGAGGGCGAATCGTGGTGCGGCCCAGCCAGAGCGCCACCTTTGCGTCCCACGAAAACGTGATCGCGGGCAATACCATCGGCTACGGTGCCACGAGCGGAGAACTGTTCCTCTCGGGCACCGCGGGCGAGCGTTTTGCGGTGCGCAACTCGGGTGCGACCATCATCGTCGAGGGCGTGGGCGACCACGGCTGCGAGTACATGACGGGCGGCACCGTGATCGTGCTCGGCCCGATCGGTCGCAACTTCGGCGCGGGCTTCTCGGGAGGCGAGGCGTACCTGCTCGATCTTGACCGGGCGCTGCTAAACCCCGATGCCGTGAAGTCGGGCGACCTCGTGATCACCGACCTCGACGAGGCCGATGTGACCGGGCTCGGCGCGTGGCTCACGCAGTACGCCAAGGAGACCGACTCGTCGATCGCCCGCGATCTCCTCGCCGAGGGAGAGCTCGCGAAGCGCTTCACGAAGGTGTTCCCCCGCGAATTTGCCAAGGTGCGGGCCATTCGCGCCGAGGCCGTTGAAGAAGGAATCGATCCGGACTCGAATGAGGTCTGGACCCGAATTGTGGAGGCTTCCCATGGCTGATCCCCGTGGCTTTTTGACGGTTCGCGAACGCGAACTTCCCGCCCGCAGGCCCGTGCCCGTGCGCCTCCAAGACTGGAAGGAAGTCTACGAGGCGCGCCAAAGCGGCCGCGACCCCATGCTGAAGGCACAGGCGGGCCGCTGCATGGATTGTGGCATTCCGTTCTGCCACCAGGGCTGCCCCCTCGGCAACCTGATTCCCGAGTGGAACGATCTCACCTACCGCGGCGACATGGCCGACGCGATCGAGCGACTGCACGCGACCAATAACTTCCCGGAATTTACCGGACGCGCGTGCCCCGCTCCCTGCGAAACTTCCTGCGTGCTGGGCATTAATCAGCCTGCCGTGACCATCAAAAACGTCGAGGTCTCGATCATCGACGACGCGTTCGAGGCGGGCCTCGTGCAGCCGCAGCAGCCGACTCGCCTCACGGGCAAGACGGTGGCAGTCATCGGTTCGGGCCCAGCGGGCCTCGCGGTGGCGCAGCAGCTCACGCGCGCGGGCCACACCACGGCCGTGTACGAGCGCGACGACCGCATCGGCGGACTGCTGCGCTACGGGATTCCCGAGTTCAAGCTCGAAAAGCAGCACATCGATCGACGCTTGGAGCAGATGCGCGCCGAGGGCACGCGGTTCCGCACGGGCGTTGACGTGGGCGGCGAAGGCCCCGGTTCGCTCACGGGCCAGCAGCTGCGGGCGCGCTATGACGCGGTCGTGCTCGCGACCGGCGCCATGGTACCCCGGCCCCTGCCCGTGCCGGGCGCAGACCTTAACGGCGTGCACTTCGCCATGGAATACCTCGTGCAGGCCAATCGCGTGCTCGAGGGCGACGCGGTGCCCGATCAGATCACGGCCGAGGGTAAGCACGTCATCATCATCGGCGGCGGCGACACGGGTGCCGACTGCCTGGGCACGGCCCTGCGCCAGGGCGCGAAGTCGGTCACGACTCTCGCCATCGGCAAGCGGCCCCCGAACGAGCGCAACGGCGAGACGCACCCGTGGCCCACCGTTCCCTTTGTCTTCGAGGTGTCGAGCGCGCACGAGGAGGGCGGCGAGCGCAGCTACCTCGCCTCGACCGTGCGCATCGTCGACGACGAGACGGGCCACGTGACCGGCCTCGAGGTGGCCGAAACGAAGTACCTGCCGGACGGCCGCCGCGTGCCCACCGAGGGCACCGAGAAGGTCATTCCCGCAGATCTCGTGCTCATCGCGATGGGGTTCTCCGGCCCCGAGCAACACGGCATCGTGGAGCAACTGGGCCTCGACATTGATCGGCGGGGTAACATTGTGCGCGACGATGAGTGGATGACGAGCGTTCCCGGCGTCTTCGTGGCCGGTGACGCCGGCCGCGGACAGTCGCTGATCGTATGGGCCATCGCCGAAGGGCGAGCGGCCGCAGCCAGTGTAGACCGCTGGCTGATGGGGGCAACCGATCTTCCGGCGCCCGTGGAACCGACTACCCAAGCACTCTCCGCCTGACCATAAGTGTCATTTCACGTGTGGCCGCTACGGTCACCCATACAGATTGGTAAACATGCGTAAAGCGAAAATCGTTTGCACGCTTGGTCCTGCTACCGAAACCTACGAGCACATCAAGGCTCTGATCGAGACGGGCATGAATATCGCCCGAATCAACATGAGCCATGGTTCTTACGCTGAACACGAACCCAAGTTCAAGCACATTCGCCGCGCCGCCGAAGAGCTCGACGCAAACGTCGGCATCTTGGTTGACCTGCAGGGCCCCAAGATTCGCCTGGGCAAGTTCGAAAATGATGAGAAGCACGAACTGAAGATCGGTGACAAGATCACCATCACGATGGAAGACATCCTCGGCACGCGCGAGCGGGTCGGCACCACCTACAAGGGCCTGGCGGCGGACTGCAAGGCGGGCGACTCCCTGCTGATTAACGACGGCAAGGTGCGCCTGACGGTGCTCTCGGTCGAGGGCAGCGAGGTGCACACCGAGTGTGTCGTGCCCGGTGTGCTGTCGAACAATAAGGGCATCAACCTGCCCGACGCCGCCGTGTCGGTTCCCGCGCTGAGCGAGAAGGACATCGCAGACCTCAAGTGGGGCATTGGCCAGGGCGCAGACATGATTGCCCTGTCTTTCGTGCGCAACGCGAAAGACATGGCCGACGTGGTCGAGGTCATGAACGAGGTGGGCACGCGGATTCCCGTGATCGCCAAGATCGAGAAGCCGCAGGCCGTCGATGCGCTCGAAGAGATCGTGCAGGCGTTCGATGGCATCATGGTCGCCCGTGGCGACCTGGGCGTCGAGCTGCCGCTCGAAGACGTGCCGCTCGTGCAGAAGGCCGCCATCGAGCTGGCCCGCGATAAGGCGAAGCCCGTCATCGTGGCCACGCAGATGCTCGAATCGATGATCGAGGCGCCCGTTCCCACGCGCGCCGAGGTCTCCGACTGCGCCAACGCGGTGCTCGATGGCGCCGATGCGCTCATGTTGTCGGCCGAAACCAGCGCGGGCGACCACCCGATCATCGCGGTTGAGACGATGGCGAAGATCATCGAATACACGGAGTCGAACGGCGCCGACCGCATCGCGACGTTCGATCACGTGCCGGGTTCGCGCGCGGGCAACCTGACGAAGGCTGCCTACGAAATCGGTGAGGCGCTCAACGCCAAGTACCTGGTCACGTTCACCCAGTCGGGTGACACGGCGCGCCGCCTGTCACGACTGCGGCCCGACATCAAGTTGCTCGCGATCACGCCGGACGAGAAGGTCAAGCACTTCCTCGCCCTGTCGTGGGGCGTCGACGTGAAGATCTCGCCCACGGTGGAGCACACCGATGAGATGTTCTCTCAGGTCGATCAGATTCTCGCGACCATGCCCGAGGTGGAGACCGACGACCTGGTCGTCATCTCGGCCGGTTCGCCTCCAGGCGTGGCGGGTTCGACGAACACCTTGCGCCTGCACCGCGTGGGTGACCTGGACGGTTCGCGCGCGGCCAAGTTCTCGGCCGAGGCTCTGCGGGCCGGACGCAAAGAGGTCTAGTGGGCAGCGCGGCTTCCCAGCCGCGTGGCCCGGCGGGTCCGCCTTCCCCTCAGTGGGGGAGCGGGCCCGCCTTTTTTGCGTCCAGGTGGGCCGGAGCGTCCGCTTGGGTGACGCGAAGGAGTCGAGAAGGAGTCGAGACGACGCGAGAGGCCCCGGATCGGATGATCCGGGGCCTCTAGGGTGCCGCCCGAGAGACTCGAACTCTCACACCTCTCGGTACCGCATTTTGAGTGCGGCGTGTCTGCCAATTCCACCAGGGCGGCGTGCGCAAGCGCGCTTGAAAACTTACCACGAATGGAGGTCGCGACTCAATTCGGTGCCGGGCGAGTGAGCGGCTATTGGGGCCCTGGCCCGCGTACCGCAAGTCGCCACGGTGGAATCAATATGCGGCGAGCCTTGAAGCGCGTTTCGAAGTACCCTAGGTGAGTGACGAATACTGACGAAACCCCCCAAACAGATGTAGACCTGGTACCTGCGAGTGCCGATGAGGTCTTGGCCGCCCTCGACAAGGCCCCCGTCGTGGCTACTGGTCCCCGCCGCACCGTCGTGGTTGCTGAGGACGAAGGCCTGATTCGCATGGACATCGTCGAGACCCTGCGCGAGGCCGGCTTCGACGTGGTCGCCGAGGTGGGCGACGGCGAGAGTGCCGTGAAGGCCGCCGAAGAACACCGCCCGAACCTCGTGGTGATGGACGTCAAAATGCCCATCCTCGACGGCATTTCGGCGGCCGAGCGCATTGGCAAAGAGAACATTGCCCCCGTGGTGTTGCTGACCGCGTTCAGCCAGCAAGAGCTCGTGGAGCGTGCGCGCGACGCAGGTGCGATGGCGTACGTGGTCAAGCCGTTCACTCCCAACGACCTGCTGCCGGCGATTGAGATCGCGCTGTCGCGGTACGCCGAGATCACGTCGCTGTCGAACGAGGTCGCCGACCTCACGGAGCGCTTCGAGACGCGTAAGCGAGTGGATCGCGCGAAAGGTCTGCTGATGGCCCGCATGGGTCTGTCGGAGCCCGACGCTTTCCGTTGGATTCAAAAGACGTCGATGGACCGCCGCCTCACGATGCGTGAGGTGGCTGACGCCGTCATCGCTCAGGTGGGCGGCGACAAGTAGTCGCATCCACTTAGCGCCGTCGCGCTCGTCGGGGACGAGTTCGGCGGCGCTTTGCTGTGCGCACGCCTGCGAGCCCTGGCAACTCACCACGAGTTCGGGCCAAGTTATGCTCATTTGAGCAAGGCTGCGCTAGTATGTGCAAAGCGGCCGCCGGTGCCGCGAGAAGCAGAGGAATCCACATGACTATCGGCCCGCTCTCTACGGTGCAATTGGCGCACGTCGCCCGCGAGCATTACGTCAAGGGTAAGTCGCGTGTCGAAATCGCAGAGGAGACCGGTCTCAGTCGCTTCAAAGTGGGGCGCATGCTGGAGGAGGCGGTCGAGAAGGGCATCATCCGCTTCGAGATCGTGAGTTCTCCGGGCGTTGACCTCGATCTATCGATGCAGTTGAAGCAGCGTTTCGGCCTTGACCATGCCATCGCCGTCGAGGTGCCGGTGGATTCGGACGCCGAGGCGCAGCAGTCGCTCGGCGCCGCCGCGGCGCGTCTGCTCGACGAGCTGATTGGCCCCGAAGACGTGCTTGGCCTCACCTCGGGGCGCACGCTCAACGTCATGGCCAGGGCGCTCACGCGCGCGCCCAGTAAGCAAGTGGTGCAGATGGCGGGCATAGCCGGGCCCATTCAGGAGACCGGGCTCGAGGTGATCAGGTCGCTCTCGGCGTTCCCGGGTGTCACGCCCTGGCCACTGTACGGTTCGCTCGTGATGAGTGACCCGCAGGCCGCGGAGGGCATGCTGCGCCAGCCTGATGTGCGGGCAACCGTCGAACGCTTTGATGCGGTCACGGTCGCGCTGTGTGCGGTGGGCTCTTGGCAGCCGGCCAACTCGCTGATGATGGTGAACCCGGCGCTCACTCAGCAGGACCGCGAGAGCCTATTGGCTCGAGGCGTGGTGGCGGAGGTGGCGGCGATGCTCGTGACGGACAGCGGCGAGTTGATCCCCGACATCGAGGAGCGCTGCATCGCCATTCGCGAGCCGGCCTTTCGGCGCATCGGCACGCGCATTGCCATCGCGGGTGGGCCGGGCAAGGCGCGCGCCATTCGCGCGGTGCTCACGGCGGCGCTGGTGACGGGCCTCGTGACCGACGTGTTCACGGCTCGGCGACTGCTTTCTACCTAATTTTTGACGCGTGGCCGCTCGTTGAGGGGCGGACGCCGCGTGGGCGGCCTGGCACATTTGGTGCCGGGCCACCCTTTTCTGTGCCTATATCAATTCTGCATAATAATGTGCGCACATGAGTGCTGTGCTCAGGTGAGCAGAGTCGCTTGCATTCTGCGCGACACTGCAATACTCTGGTGCTCCCGCCACCGTCGGCGACAGCACAGCAAAGGAGCCAGTGTGCCTCACCCACCTATCGATGCAGCCGATGAAGCGGTCATGCTGCGATGCGAGGGGATAGAAATGTCCTTTGGCGGCGTACCGGTGCTGAAGGGCATCGACCTCGCGCTCACCCCGGGAACCGTCACGGCACTCGCGGGCGAGAACGGCGCCGGTAAGTCCACGCTCATGAAAATTGCCTCGGGCCAATACAAGCCCGTCGCCGGTCGCGTCAGCGTGCGCGGCGAAGAACTCCACGCCGGCAGCACAAAGGCAGCCAACGCCCTCGGCGTCGCCATCGTGCCGCAAGAGCTCGCCTCGATCCCCGACCTCACCGTCTACGAGAACCTTTTCGTGGGTCGCGAACTGCGCACCCGGCTCGGGTTCCTCGATCGCCGCGCCATGCACCGCGCGGCCCGCGAACGTCTCCGGGAGTTCGGCCTCGACCTCGACCCCAACACCCGCATGGGCCTGCTGCCCGTGGGCATGCGCCAAATCATCGAGATCGTCAAGGCCACCGGCCGCGGCGCGCGCGTGCTGCTCCTCGATGAACCCACCAGTGCCATCGCCGAACGCGAGGTCGAGCACCTCGCCGAAATCGTGCGCAACCTGCGCGACCAGGGCGTCGCCATTCTCTTCACCACGCACAAGATGGAAGAAATGCGCAACATGGCCGACCGGGTCATCGTGCTGCGCGACGGCAAACTCATCACTGACTCCGCGATCGGCGGCATCAGCGACGACGGAATCGTCACCGCCATGATCGGCCGCGAGCTCGAAAACCTGTTCCCCGACCTGCCACCGCACCAATACGACGTGATCCTCGAGGTGCAAGACCTCGTCGTCGCACCCGGTTCCAAGCCCGTCTCCCTCACCGTGCGTCGCGGCGAAATCGTGGGGCTCGCGGGCCTCGTCGGGGCCGGCCGTACCGAACTCATCGAGTGCATCTACGGCATTCGCAAGCCCGTCTCCGGCACCGTCACCATGAACGGCAAGACCGTCACCTCACATGACCCGCGGGCCGCCATGGCGTCCCACATGGCCATCGTGCCGGAAGACCGCAAGGGGGCCGGCGCCGTCCTCTCGATGAGCGTGCTCGACAATGCCACCCTGCCCCGGATCCGCAAATTCTCCGCGGGCGGCGTGCTCAATGACGGCAAGCGCAAGGCTGCCGTCGGCGAGGCGATGAAATCCATGCGGCTCAAGAGCAACGGGCTTGGCCAGCGCCTCGAAAACCTCTCGGGCGGCAACCAGCAGAAGGTCGTGCTTGGCCGCTGGCTCACCGACCGGGTCGATGCCCTCCTGCTCGACGAACCCACCCGCGGCGTCGACGTCGGGGCGCGCAGCGAGATTTACCGCATCATCGCGGAACTGGCCGAACGCGGAATGGCCGTGATCATGGCGTCCAGTGATATGCCCGAGATTCTCTCGCTCTCGCACCGCGCCCTCGTGATGCGCGAATTTAGCGTGGCCGGAGAACTGTCTCGCACCGACCTCGCTCGCGCCGACGTGCAAGACTCCATCTTCCGGCTGGCCTCCGGCCTCGGGGCCGCCACATTGAACCTCACCAAGGAGAACACCCGATGACCATCACCGGCATCAAGAGCGAGGTCACCCACGCCTCCCGCAGCCCCCGCGAGATCATCACGGGCCTACTCACCCGGCACATCATGGTCGTCGTGATGCTGCTGATCGTCGCGTACTTCGCCTACCGCAGTGCGCGGTTCGCCACCGCCGACAACATGCTGACCATTCTCGTGGCGGCGGCACCCTTCGCGCTGATCGCGCTGGGCCAGACCCTCGTCATTCTCACGGGCGGAATCGACCTCTCGGTGGGCAGCGTCATCGCGGCGAGCGCCATGGCCGCCGCGTGGGCGGCCAAGAACCTGGGTGACAACCCGGCGCTGCCGCTGCTCGCGGCGATTCTCGCGGGGCTCCTCGCGGGCGTGCTGAACGGTTTCATTGTCAGCAGATTTAATGTGCCGCCCTTCATCGTTACGCTCGGCATGCTCACACTCGCGTCGGGCATGGCCTACGTGATCGGCAACGGCGCGCCCATCAACGGCCTCCCCGCCTCCTACCGCACATTCGCAAACACGCAGGTGGGCCCGTTCACCATCCCCGTGCTCATCATGATCATCGCGATCGTGGTGTTCGCCATCATCATGCGCCGCACGACCTACGGCCTCAATGTGTACGCCATCGGCGGCAACAGCCTGGCCGCGGAGATCGCGGGTGTGCGCACGCGCCTCATCACCTTCTCCGTGTACGTCATCAGCGGCGTGCTCGCGGGGCTGTCGGGCCTCATGCTCTCGTCGCGCGTCGCCACGGGTGCCCCCGACCTCGGCCAGGGCTACGAACTCGACGCCATCGCGGCCGTCGTGATCGGCGGCGCCAGCCTCATGGGCGGTCGCGGCACCATCTGGGGCACGGCCATCGGCCTGCTGCTGATTCAGACCATCAATAACGGCCTCGACCTGCTGCTGGTGCCCTCGTACTGGCAGAGCGTCATCAAGGGAATCCTCATCGTCGCCGCCGTGTCGGTCGACGTGTGGGCCGCCAAACGCCGCCGCTAGACGGCACAACCAGACCTCCGCGCCCGTCGGGCACGGGCATCCAACACTCATCAGAAAGCAGATCATGCGCAAGTTCTCGTTCAAGGCCACCGTCGCCGCCATCGCAACCGGCACCATGCTGGCAGTCTCCGGCTGTGGCGCGGGCGACCCCGCAGCCAACTCCGACTCGATCACCGTGGGCGTCTCGGTGTACGACATGTCGTCGTTCATCACCCAGGGCAAGGAGGGCATGGACGCCTACGCCAAGGCCAACAACATCACCCTGCAGTGGAACTCGGCGGGCGGCGACGTCGCCACCCAGGCCGACCAGCTCGACAAGTTCGTCAACGCCGGAGTCGACGCGATCATCGTGGTTCCCGTGCAGGCCGATTCGCTGGCCCCGCAGGTGGAATCGGCGAAGGCCGCCCAGATTCCCGTCATTGCAGTAAATACGAGCCTCAAAGACCAAAAGCTCGACGGCAACGTCCAGCCCGACGACGTCGCGGCGGGAGAGCAAGAGGCGAACATGATGATGGAAGCCCTCGGCAACAAGGGCAACGTCGTCATCCTGCAGGGCCCCCTCGGCGGCTCGGGCGAACTCGACCGCAGCGAAGGCATCAAGAAGGTGCTCGACCAGAACCCCGACGTGAAGGTGCTCGCCCAAGACACGGCCAACTGGAAGCGCGACGAGGCCGTCAACAAGACCAAGAACTGGATCTCGGCGTTCGGCAACGACATCGACGGCGTCATCGCCCAAAACGATGACATGGCGCTCGGCGCCATTCAGGCGCTGCGCGAGGCCGGCATCACCGACGTCAAGGTGGTCGGCATTGACGGCATCGAAGACGGCCTGAAGGCGGTCGAGTCGGGCGAAATGATCGGCACCTCGCTGCAGCACGGAACGGTAGAGTTGGCGACGGGCCTCGCCGTGGCCAAGCGCATCGTGAAGGGTGAAACCCTGACCACGACCGAGCCCATTTACACCATGCCCGCGATCACGAAAGACAACGTGGCGGACGCCATGAAGAACGTCGTGACCGAACGCCAGGCGTTCGTAGACAGCGTGCCCGCGCTCGTCGAGGCCAACCTCGACAAGGGCAACATCGCCTTCGAGAACCTGCCGGGTCAGACCCAAGACGGGAAGTAACGCGATATGAAGGCACTATTCGACGGCAAGATCGCGGTCATCACGGGAGCCGCCAACGGCATCGGCAACGCCGTGGCACAGTACCTCGCGGCGCGCGGCGCCACCATTGTCGGGGTCGATCTCTCGGACGCCGTGTTGCAGGTCGGCGAGACCCTGGAGGGCGACGGCCACCACGGCATCGTCGCGGACCTCACGGACGCCTCGGCGGCCGAGCGGGTCATCGCGGAGGCGGTAGACAAGGTGGGCACTCCCCACATTCTCGTGAACTCGGCGGGTATCGCCCTGCTCGACCCCGCGCTCGACGTCACCGTCGAGCGGTGGCAGAAGACGCTCGACGTGAATCTCAGCGGCACGTTCTTCATGGCGAAGGCCGCGGGCGCCGTCATGACGAAGGCGGGTTACGGTCGCATCATTAACCTCGCGTCGCAGGCCTCGGTGATTGGCCTCGATCAGCACGTCGCGTACTGCGCCAGCAAGGCAGCGGTCGTGGGGTTAACTCGCGTGCTCGCGATGGAATGGGCCCGCGCTGGCGTCACGGTGAATGCCGTGTCGCCGACGGTCGTGGAAACGGCCCTGGGCAAGGCCGCGTGGGCGGGTGAAAAGGGTGAGAAGGCGAAGCGCGAGATTCCCGTGGGTCGCTTCGCACAGCCCGAGGAGGTCGCCGCCATGATCGCCTACCTCGCGAGCGACGATGCGGCCATGGTGACCGGCTCCAACATGCTGCTCGACGGCGGCTACACGATGATCTAGTCATTACCTAACACGCGACGAGGGTCGACGGCTGATGCCGTCGGCCCTCCTCGCGTGTGGCCGCGCGTTGTGGCGCGGCTCACTATGTGGTCGCCGTCTGTCGCCGCGAAAACCAGCGTGCAAAACTAACTGCCGGCGGCGCAACGATGCGTCGCAGGTGCACGCCTCACACATAGGAGTGATTTCAATGGCCAACTTCACGACACGGGTACTCGCTGTTTCAACCGCCGCCCTCTTGGCGCTCGGCGGCCTCACGGCCTGCGGAGGCGACTCGGGCGGCGCCGGCGGCGGGGGCGGCGAGGTGAAGGTCGGCCTCATTACCAAGACCGACTCGAACCCGTATTTCGTCAAGCTCAAAGAAGAGGCGCAAAAGGAAGCCACGGCGAAGGGCGCCACCCTGATCTCTGCGGCGGGCAAGTTCGACGGCGACAACGATGCGCAGGTCGCCGCGATCGAGAACATGGTGGCCCAGGGGGTCAAAGGCATCCTGATCACGCCCAATAGTTCGAGCGGCATCATCGACGCCATCAAGAAGGCTCGCGACCAGGGCGTTGTCGTGATCGCGCTCGACACGGCAACCGAACCCGCCGACGCCGTGGACGCGACGCTCGCAACCGACAACAAGCAGGCCGGCGTGTTGCAGGGCAAGTGGGTCAAGGCCACGTTCGGAGACGGCGACGCCAAGGTGTTGCTCATGAATGGCACTCCCGGCACCACCGTCGACAACGATCGCAAGAACGGCTTCATCGAGGGGTTCGGCCTGAGCGGTGTGGACGACCCGGCCATCGTGGGCACGGCAGACGCCAACGGCGACCAGGCCAAGGCCCTCAGCGCCGCACAGAACCTGGTGCAGGCACACCCCGACGTCAATGTCTTCTACACCATGAACGAACCCATGTCGCGCGGCGTGGTGCAGGCGCTCGATCAGGCCGGCATCAAAGACAAGGTGGTCGTGGGCTCCATCGACGGCTCGTGCGCGGGCGTCCAGGCGGTGAAGGACGGCCAGGTGGGAGCCACGGTGATGCAGTTCCCCGCCAAGATGGCGACCCAGGGCGTCGACGCGGTCGTGAAGTACGCGGCCGATGGCACCAAGCCGAGCGGATTCATCGACACCGGCTCGCAACTCATCACCGATAAGCCCGTCGACGGCCTCGAATCCCAGGATTCCACCTGGGGCCTCGAGAATTGCTGGGGATGAACGTGGCTGCTCCCGTCCTTGACGACAAGCCTCCCGCGCTCACCGCGGGCCAACGCGTTCGCGACATTTTTCGTCGCCCCGCGATTGGTCCCGCGTTGGCATTGGTGATAGCCCTGATCGTATTTGGCATCATCAACCCCGGCTATTTCGCGCCCTACAATATTTCGCTGATCTTGCAGCAGTCGATGGTGGTGGGGGTCCTCGCGATTGCGCAAACGATCATCATCTTGACGGCGGGCATCGACCTTTCCATCGGTGCGCTCAGTGTGCTCGGCACGGTGGTCGCTGTGAAGCTGACGCTCTCGCACGGGCTGGCCGTGGGATTCCTCGTGGCACTCGCAACGTGTGTGGTTATCGGGCTCGTCAACGGGTGGTTGGTGGCACGCATTAACCTCCCGCCTTTCATCGTCACCCTCGGCACGTTCACGGCCCTCACGGCGCTCGCGAAACTCGTTGCGGGCTCGGTGACGTACAACGCTCCGAAGGGCCCGCTCACGTTCCTCGGGGACTACGTCAAGTTGGGCACGATCCTGGTGCCCTACGGGGTGTTCCTACTGATCATTGCCTACGCGGTGGCCTGGTACGCCCTCACCCAAACCAAGTGGGGGCGCAATATTTACAGCGTGGGCGGCAACATCGAGGCGGCCCGTCGCACCGGTCTTCGCGTCAATCGAGTGCTGATCGGGGCCTATGTAACGGCCGGCTGCATCGCCGTGCTGGGGGCCTGGATCGCGCTCGGTCGCATCCCCACCGCCGACCCGAACGCCTATCAGACCGCCAATCTCGACTCGATCACGGCGGTCGTGATCGGTGGCACCTCGCTGTTTGGTGGCCGCGGGGGCGTGGTGGGCACCCTACTTGGCGTGCTCATCGTGGGAGTGCTCCGCAACGGACTTACCCTCGCGGGTGTCGACTCGCTGTATCAGGACGTCGCCACGGGCGTGCTCGTCATCGTCGCGGTCGCCATCGACCAGCTCGCGCGCAGAAAGGCACAGTGATGAATGCATCCGAAACCGGCCACCGCGCCCCCCAGGAGGTCGTGCTCGAGGCCCGGGGGCTGCGCAAGACCTACGGTCACGTGACCGCACTCGATGGAGCGGACTTCCACCTGCGTGCGGGTGAGGTGCTCGCGGTCGTGGGCGACAACGGAGCGGGCAAATCCACGCTCATCAAGGCACTGGTCGGTGCCTTGACCCCCGATGAGGGCAGCGTCGTGCTCGACGGGCACGAGGTGCATTTCAAGGGGCCGCAGGACGCCCGGGCCCTCGGTATCGAAGTGGTGTACCAGGACCTCGCCGTGGTGCCGGGCCTCGATATTGCGTCGAATGTCTTTCTCGGTCGCGAGGTGCGCAAGCCCGGCATCGCGGGCAGCGTGTTTCGCCGCCTCGACAAGAGGTTCATGCTGCGGCAGGCGAGCGACTACATGCGCGACCTGCAGATCGGGCTGCGCGACGTGACCGTCGCCGTCGAAAACCTCTCCGGCGGTCAGCGCCAGGGCGTAGCCGTGGCGCGGGCGGCCGCCTTCGCAAAGCGCATCGTCTTCATGGACGAGCCCACCGCGGCGCTCGGCGTGCGCGAGAGCGGCATGGTGCTCGACCTGATTCGACGCGTGCGGGACCGCGGGCTCGCTGTCGTGCTGATCAGCCACAATATGCAGCACGTCTTTGATATTGCGGACAGAATTCACATTCACCGCCTCGGCAGGCGCGTGGGTGTCATTGACCCCCAGGAGCGCACCGCGTCCGAGGTAGTGGCCATCATGACGGGCGCCACCGCGGCGAGCCCCGAGGAACGGGCGGGCGGGCGCTGGCAGGCGCCAACCGGCCCAGGCAGGAGCAAATAGTGCAGCAGATGTCGACGTGGCACGAGATTGTGGAGGCGGCGCGGGACCTGATGGACCGCGCGTCCGAAACCGGACGCCGCGCGCTGCTCGGGCTGACCGGGGCACCCGGGGCCGGCAAATCCACCATCGCGGAACGGCTCGCCGCAGAACTGGGGGAGGGCTGCATGCTGGCCCCCATGGACGGGTTTCATCTGGCCAATCGGGTGCTGCTCGACCTCGGCGCGCGCGACCGCAAGGGTGCCGAAGACACGTTCGACGCGGCGGGCTACGCGGCGCTCATCGAGCGACTGCGCGCCGACACCGACGAGGTGGTGTACGCGCCCGAGTTTCGGCGCGACCTGGAGGAGCCGATCGGGTCGGCGCTCGGCATCCCGCGGGGGGTGCCGCTCGTCATCACCGAAGGCAATTATCTGCTCGTGCAGACGCCCGCGTGGCAGCGGGCGCGGGCGTGCCTCGACGCCGTGTGGTACATCGAGCCACCGCAAGAGCTGCGCCATTCGCGGCTCATAGCGCGGCACGTGGCGTTCGGTAAGAGCGCGGAGTCGGCGCGCGAGTGGTCGCTGGGGTCGGACGAACGCAACGCCGAGTTCATCGCCTCGTTTAAGCCACACGCCGACGCGCTGATTACCCTCGGGTGACGTAGCGACTAGTCGCGGGGGTGCAGAATCATGCACGAGACCCGCGAGTGGCACAGTAGTTTCTGCTGGTCATCGCGCACCTCGACCTGGTAGACGACGGTCGACTTGCCCCTGTGCAGCGCCGTGGCGGTGCCCGTGACGAGGCCGCTGCGGGCGCTGCGCAGGTGTGTGCCGCTCACCTCGGTGCCGACCGCCTGTGCGCCCATCGTGTTCGCGTGCACCATGGCGGCGACCGAGGCCAGGGTCTCGGCGAGCGCGAGGGAGGCCCCGCCGTGCAGGAGGCCCATGGGCTGAGTGTTGCCCGCGACGGGCATGGTTGCCGAGCAAAGGTCGGCCGAGACGTGCGTGAACTGCACTCCGAGGGCCTTGATGAGGGTGGTGTCGGAGGCGAGGCAATATTCCAGCACGGCACGGGCATTCTCGTCGGACGCCACGGTGGCCGGGTCGAGAGGGTCGGTGGCGGTGACAGCGTTGTCGGCGGTGGAGTCGGTCATGATCGCTTTCGGCAGGTTCGGGGATGGTCTCTAAGATTGCACCATAAATCTAGGAGGGGAACCCTACGCTTGTGCTGTGAGTAGCGAATCTGACACCCAGCCCGCCCCAGCCGTCCAGCCCGCCGAGTCAACCCAGTCGGCGACGCCCGCGGTTCCCTTCGAGGGTTTCGGAGCCGAGCAGCGGCTCCTCTTGATAGATGGTCACTCGATGGCGTTTCGCGCCTTCTTCGGGCTGCCCGCCGAGAACTTCTCGAACGCCTCGGGCCAGCACACCAACGCCGTGTATGGGTTCTTGGGCATGGTGTTCACCCTGATCAAGAACGAACGGCCGACGCACCTCGCGGTCGCGTTTGACCTGCCGGGTGGCACGTTCCGCACCGAGCAGTACCCCGACTACAAGGGCGGTCGCGATGCTTTTCCCGAAGAATTCAAGGGGCAGATCGAGCTGATTCAGGAGGCCCTCGACGCGCTCGGGGTCGCGTGGACCACCTACGTCAACTACGAGGCCGACGACATTATCGCGACCCTCGCCACGCGAGTGGGCGCGGCCGGAGCCGAGGTGCTGGTGTGTTCGGGCGACCGCGATGCGTTCCAGTTGATCACCGAAAAGGTGACGGTGCTATACCCGCGCAAGGGCGTCTCTGACCTGGTGCGTTACACTCCCGAGGCCCTGTTTGAAAAGTACGCCGTGTACCCGCGCCTCTACTCGGACTACGCGGCGCTCGTGGGCGAAAGCGCCGACAATTTGCCGGGCGTGCCCGGGGTCGGGCCGAAGACCGCCGCGAAGTGGCTGGCCCTGTATGACGACCTCGCCGGTGTGTTGAGCAACCGCGATGCCATCAAGGGCAAAGTGGGCGAGAGCCTGCGCGATAACGTCGACAACGTGCTGCGCAACAAGGAGATCAACCAGCCTGTGCGCGATCTCGAGGTGGGTCTCGACGCCGCCACGATGGGCCTGGGTCGGGGCCGGGAGTCGGCCATTCGCGCGATCTTCAACAAGCTCGACTTCCGCTCGATTCGCCAGCGCGTCCCGAACGAACTGCTGTCGCCCGACGACGAGGGCGTCGATGAGACGCCGGAGGGCGGCGGCGCGGGTCTCGTCAGCGAGGCCGATCTGCTCGCGGGCCAGCAGGTGTTTGCGAGCGATACCGCGGGCCTCGCGGAATGGCTGCGAGAGCATGCGCGGGCCGATTCTAACCTCGGCGGCGTGGCTGTACACATCGAGGGTGAATGGAACCTGGGGGTCGGCACGGTACACGCGATTGCCCTGGCCTCGGGCAGCAGCACGGCGTACATCGACCCGACGGCGCTGACTCCCGAGGCCGATGCCGCGCTCGGCATCTGGCTGAGGAACGCCTCGGTCAAGAAGATCATGCACGATGCCAAGTTAACGTCTCACCTGCTGCGATCGCTGGGCTACACGGTGCGGGGGGTGGCTTTCGACCTGCCGCTTGCCGAGTACCTGGTGCGCCCCGACTCCAAGCATTTCGACCTCACGTACCTCGCCGATCAGCTGCTGGGGCGCGTGCTCGACGCGGCGGCTTCGGTGGGGCAGCTCGCGCTCGATGTCGAGGGCGAGGCGAACCCCAACGCCGCATTCGAGGCGGCGCAGCTGCGGGCGGCGGCGATTCGCGACCTCATGCCGCCCCTGCGCGACCAGCTGGTCGAGCACGAATCGCTGGCGCTGTTGACCAACCTCGAACTGCCGGTGCAGCACGTTTTGGTGGAGGTGGAATCGGGGGGCATCGCTGTGGACCGCGGGGTGCTGTCGGCGTTGGACTCTCAATTCGCCGGCGCGGCCGACGAGGCGCGGCGCGCGGCGCACGCCGTGATCGACGACGACACGGTCAATCTCGGCTCGCCCAAGCAGCTGCAAGAGGTGCTGTTCACTCGACTGGGTCTCAAGCCGCTGCGCAAGACCAAGACGGGCTTCTCTACCGACGCCGATACGCTCAATGAGCTCTTCGCCAGCACGGGCAACGAGTTTTTGCAGCACCTGCTGGTGCACCGCGATGTCACCAAGTTGAAGCAGATTGTCGAGACGGTGACGAAGGGGGTGGGCGACGATGGCCGCATTCACACGACGTTCCAGCAGACGGCCGCGGCGACGGGCAGGCTTAGTTCGTTCAACCCCAACCTGCAAAACATACCCGCGCGCTCGGCGGACGGTCGCCGCATTCGCGGTGCCTTCGTCGCGGGCGAGGGGTTTGAGTCGCTCATGACCGCAGACTACTCGCAGATCGAGATGCGCATCATGGCGCACCTTTCTCAAGATGCGGGCCTGATCGAGGCGTTTAATTCGGGTGAAGACCTGCACAATTACGTGGCCTCGCGCGTGTTCGGGGTCGACCCCGACAGCGTGGACGGTGCCATGCGATCCAAGACCAAGGCCGTGTCGTACGGCCTCGCGTATGGGCTTTCGACGTTTGGTCTCGCGAAGCAGCTCTCGATAGCGAACGACGAGGCCGGCAAGCTGCGCGACGACTATTTCTCGCGCTTTGGCGGGGTGCGTGACTACCTGCGCCGCGTCGTGGAGGAGGCGCGCGAGCGCGGCTACACGCAGACCATTCAGGGGCGTCGCCGCTACCTGCCCGACCTCACCTCAGACCAGCGGCTCAAGCGCGAAAACGCCGAGCGCATTGCATTGAACTCCCCGATTCAGGGTTCGGCGGCCGACCTCATCAAGATCGCGATGATCAATACCCAGGCGGCGCTGCGGGAGGCGTCATTGCGTTCACGCATGGTGCTGCAGGTGCACGACGAACTCGTGTTCGAGGTGGCGCCGGGGGAGCGCGACGAGCTCGAGGAGATTGTGCGGCACGAGATGGGCCACGCGTTTGAGTTGTCGGTGCCTCTCGACGTGTCGGTGGGTGTGGGCGAGAGCTGGCAGGCGGCGGCACACTGATGGCCAGGAGCGACGAGGCGCAGAACAGTATGTGTACAGTGCGCGACCAAGTGATCCCCGAGGGCACCGCGCGCCGCCCGTGGCGGCAGCTCGAACTCGGGCAGTCGAGCGAGGTGCGCATCGTCGAGATGGCCACGGGCCGCGACACGTGCGTCTACCGGTCTGGCGAAAAGCTGGTGGAGGCGCCAAATTGGTATGCGGCGTCCGAACCCCACGACCAGTGGCTCTGCGTCAATTACGAGGGCCTTCTGTATCGACTCGACCTCACGGGCGGCGGCGAGTTGCGCGAGCTGCCGGGCCAGCCCGATGCGGGCTTCAACAACGATCACGTGTTCTGCCCGAGCGGCGCCGCCGTGTTTGGGTCGGGCGAAGACAAACACCTGTACCGCGTGGCCCTCGACGGCAGCGGCTGGTCGCGCGTCAGCGACCCGAGCGACGGTCTGTACGCGCGGTACCTCCACGGCATCTCTCCCGACGGTAGGCGTCTCGCGTTCGTGGCTTTTCACGGTCGGCCGCAGCGGCTGAACGTGTTCACGATGAACGCGGAGGGCGGGGGAGTCGAGCAGCTCACCGACCGCCCCGAGCCGCACGACGGCCCCGAGTACTCGCCGAGCGGCGGGCACATCTTCTACAACGCGGTGCCGCCTGGGGCGGCCGAGGGGCACGCCCAGGTGTATCGCATGCGGGCCGACGGCGGCGAGGTCACGCAGCTGACCGCAGACGAGCGGGTGAACTGGTTTCCCCACGTCTCGCCCGACGGGCGTTGGCTGCTGTACCTCAGCTACCCGCCGGGCACCCTCGGGCATCCGCCGAACCTGCCGGTCGAGTTGCGCGTGCTCGACCTGGGCGAGGGCGGGCCGGACGCTCCAGTGGCCGGGTCTCCAGCGCCCCGCACCCTGGTCTCGCTGTTCGGCGGGCAGGGCACGGTGAACGTCGCGAGCTGGGCTCCCGACGGGAGCGCCTTCGCGTATGTCGCGTATCCGCGGGTGGGGAGCTAAATCTGGCGCCCGACACACTCGTGTCGAAGCGTTCACTGCAAGCGTGACGTAGTTCGCATAACGCATGAACCCGCAGGTCAGCGGCGCTGACCTGCGGGTTCAGCGCATTCTTGCAGGCAATCGACGGGCTCCTTTGACATGGACGTGCTGCATATTGGTTAGGCTGTCCTAAGCAATCCCGATACTTACGTACGAAAGGCAGTCATGCGTCGCTCCTCCACGGGTACTCCCCGCCTGTCATCCGCATCGCAGCAGTTCAGCGAACCCGCCGCGAAGTCATTCACGACCACGAGCCTCAGCCGCCGCGGCGCTCTCGGTGCGTTCGGCGCCGCCGCCGCAGCCCTCGCCCTCGCCGCATGTTCGTCGGGCGACGCAACCACCGATGCGGGCGCAACCAGCGGCGGGGCCGCTGCCAACGCGGGCGCCGGAGCGTCCGGTACCTACCCCGTCAGCATCACCCATAAGCAGGGCACCGCCGAGATCGCGGCCGCCCCCACCAAGGTGATCACCATGGACTTCTCGTCGCTGCAAACCATGAACGCCCTCGGCGTGGAGCCCATCGGCCTGCCCAAGGCGAACGTGCCGAAGTTCCTCGAAAAGTACAGCGCCGAAACCTACCTCGATGCCGGCACCCTGCAGGAGCCCAATTACGAGAAGGTCAACGAGGCCACGCCCGACCTCATCATTCTTTCGGGCCGCAGCGCCGCCGCCTACCCCGAGGCGTCGAAGATAGCGACCACCATCGACCTTTCGGTCGACAATGCCAAGTACCTCGAATCGGTGCAAAACAACACGACCACCCTCGGCACGGTGTTCGGCAAGCAGGCCGAGGCGAAGGCCCTGCTCGACGAGCTCCAGGCGAAGATCGATGAGGTCAAGCCCCAGGCCGAGGCCGCCGGCACGGGCCTCATCATCATGGTCAACGGCGGCAAGGTCAGCGCGTACGGCGCGGGTTCTCGTTTCGCCGTGGTGCACGACATTCTCGGCGTGAAGCCCGCCGACCTCGACATCACCGAGGCCACGCACGGCGACCCCGTGAGCTTCGAGTACATCAAAGAGAAGAACCCGGGCATGATCTTCGTAGTGGACCGCGACTCCGCGGTCGACGGCACGCAGGGCGCCGCGCAGAAGGTGCTCGACAACGCGCTGGTCAAGGAGACCGACGCCGCCAAGAACAACAAGATCGTCTACATCGACGCGGCGCGCTGGTACCTCGCCGGAGCCAGCGTCCCCGACCTCACGGTCATGATTGACGAAGTTGCCCAGGCGTTCTAAATGAGCGCGACAGCGCACCGTCACACCACCGCAGGCCACAGCGCGGCCCGCCCCCCTCAGCGGGGGCGGGCCGCCGCGCCGTACCTCCTGCCCGCCGCGATCGCGGCCACCCTCGTAGGTGCGGCGCTCTCGATGTTCATCGGCGTGGCCGACGTCAACCTCGGCAACGTCTTCACCTCCGAGGGCTGGTTCTTGGTCTCCGTCTCGCGGTTGCCCCGCACCCTCGCCCTGCTGCTGGTCGGTTCGGCCCTCGCCGTCGTCGGCCTCATCATGCAAATGCTGGCCCGCAACAAGTTCGTCGAACCGTCGACGGCCGGCACGGTCGAAAGCGTGAGCCTCGGGCTCCTCGTCGTCGCAGTGTTCGCGCCCACCGCCCCGCTCATCGCCAAGATGGGTTTCGGCGCGCTGTTCGGGCTGGGCGGCACCGCTCTCTTTCTCGCTATCCTCGCGCGCATATCCCTGCGCAACATCCTGATCGTGCCGCTGCTCGGCATCATGCTCGGCGGCATCATCAGCTCGATCACCACCTTCTTCGCGTATCGGCTCGACCTCATCCAATCTCTCGGCGCATGGACCACTGGCGACTTCTCGGGAGTGCTGCAGGGCCGCTACGAGATGCTGTACGTCGTGGGAGGGCTCACCGTCATCGCGTACCTGATGGCCGACCGCTTCACCGTCGCGGGGCTCGGCAGCGAGTTCACCACGAACCTCGGCCTGCACTACGGCCGCGTGATCCTCGCGGGCCTCGTGCTGGTTTCGGTCGTCACCGCCGTCATCGTCGTGTCGGTGGGTGCGGTGCCGTTCGTCGGCCTCATCATCCCCAACCTGGTGTCGTTGCTGATCGGCGATAACGTGCGGCGCGGCCTGCCGTGGGTCGCCGTGTTCGGCGCGGCCTTCGTGCTGCTGTGCGACGTGCTCTCGCGCGTCATCAATTACCCCTACGAGGTGCCCATTGGCACCGTCATGGGGGTGCTCGGCGGCGTCGTGTTCATCGCCATGATTCTGCGCCGCACGAAAGCGAGCTCGTGATGACCAACGCAACCACGCGCGCGTCCGGGCCCCTTGCTACCGCCGGACGCCCCCGTGCCCCCCTGGGTCGCCCGGCCCTGGTCGTGCTGGGCCTCGCGGGGCTCGTGGTGGCCCTCGCGGTCGCTTTCATGACGGTCAACGTGGTGGGTAGCTGGGAGTTTGTGATCGGCCGCCGCCGCGTCACCCTCGCGACGCTGCTGCTGGTCGCGGTGGCCGTGGGCGTGAGCACCGTGGTGTTTCACACGATCACCGAGAATCGCATTCTCACGCCGTCGATCATGGGTTTCGACGCGCTGTACGTGCTCATTCAAACGGTGCTGGTGTTCACGCTCGGCATCTCGGTGTTCGCGCAAAACCCCTACGCCATCTTTGGCCTGAACGCCGGGCTGATGGTGGCATTCAGCGTGGCGCTATTCGGCTGGCTGCTGATCGGGGCGCGGCGCACGCTCCACGCGCTGCTGCTGATCGGAATCATCCTGGGCGGCGTGTTTCGCTCCGGCTCGGGCCTCGCCAACCGCATGCTGAGCCCCGATGCGTTCATCGTGCTGCAAGACATGTTCTTCGCCAGCTTTAACGCCGTCGACCCCACCCTGCTGGGTGTCTCGACCGCCCTGATTCTGCTCACGTGCGGGTACTTGTGGACGCTCCGGCACCAGCTTGACTGCGCGGGCCTCGGTCGCAGCGCCGCCACGAGCCTCGGCGTGAATCACCGCGCGCTCGTGTTGAAGGTGCTGATCGCCGTGTCGATTCTGGTGTCGGTGTCGACAGCCCTGGTGGGGCCGACCACGTTCTTCGGGCTGCTGGTGGCGCACCTCGCGTACTCGCTGACGGGCACGCATCGCCACGCCTACACCATCCCCGCCGCGGTGCTCGCGGGCGCGGTGTGTCTGGTGGGCGGGCAAATGATCGTGCAGCACGTGTTTAACTACAACACTGCGCTCTCGATCGTGATTGATTTTGCGGGCGGACTCGTGTTCGTGCTGCTCCTGCTGCGAAAGAAAAGCCTGTGATTGAGACCCTCGACCTTGTGAAGCGGTACGGCACCCAGGTGGTGGTGGACCGTGTAACGCTCGACCTCCAGCCCGGCGGCGTGACCAGCATTATCGGGCCGAATGGGGCGGGCAAATCGACGCTGCTCGGGATGATCAGCCGTCTGCTCGCGGCCGACGGGGGCACCGTTTCTATCGACGGGCTCGACGTGACGCGCACGCCCTCGCGGGAGATCGCCAAGAAGTTGGCGATTTTGCGCCAAGACAATCACCTGGCGCTGCGACTGACCGTGCGCGAGCTGGTCACGTTCGGTCGCTACCCCCACTCGAAGGGCCGGCCCACCGTGGAGGACCGCGACCACGTCGAACGGTCGCTCGCGTTCTTTGACCTCGAAGGGCTCGCCGAACGCCACCTCGACGAGCTCTCGGGCGGGCAGCGGCAGCGCGCCTTCGTCGCGATGGTGATGTGCCAGGACACCGACTACGTGCTGCTCGACGAGCCCCTCAACAACCTCGACATGTATCACGCCGTCGACATGATGACGGTGCTGCGGCGCGCGGCCGTGGAGTTCGGCAAGACCATTGTGATCGTGATTCACGATGTCAACTTCGCCTCGGTGTACAGCGACACCATCGTGGCCATGAAACGTGGCGAGCTGGTACACCGGGGCACGCCCGCACAGATCATGACGCCCGAGGTGCTGCGGGACGTGTACGACATGGAGATTCCCATTCACGAGGTGGAGGGGCGCCGCATCGCGGTGTTCTTCGAGGCGGCGCGGTTGCCGTTGGGGTGAAGGGCCGATGTGACCTAGCATGATAGATGCACGCTGAGCGTCGCTCGCCGAGGGCAGTCGAAGGCTTTCCTGATTGGCCGCTACACCCGTCGCAGGCTCCTACGAAGAGGTCGTACCAATGGATCACCAAGCTATCTTTATTGACGCCGGGTACATGTTTGCCGTGGGTGGAATGCAAACCGCTGGCACCTCGCTTCGTTCGGCGACCGAGGTGAACTTCGAGGCGCTGCTCGAGGGCATCGTGAAGCGCACCGAGGCGTTCAGCGGATTGTCGACGCTGCGCACCTACTGGTACGACGCGTCTCGCGACGCACTGTTCACCGAGCAGCACAAGCGCATCGGCATGATCTCCGGGGTGAAGGTGCGCCTCGGGCGCATGTCGGTTGACGGCACTCAAAAGGGCGTCGACCTGAAACTGGGTCTCGACCTGGTGGGCATCGCGCGCAACCGGGGTGCCTCTACGGTGTTCTTGTTGTCCGGCGACGACGACCTGGCCGAGGCGGTGGAGGTCGCCCAGGATTTCGGCGTCAAGGTGGTACTACTCGGGTTTGAGGACCAATCACATCGCCTCGGGGTGACCTCTGTGGCGGAGCATCTTGCCCTGCGCGTCGACAGCATCATCACCCTGCCCGATGATGTCGTTCGCTCCTGCTTTACCAAGCGTGAGAACCCGCGCCCCGTGGTGGCAGGTCCGGGGGGCGCCTCGCCGACCCCGCTCGCGGTGCGCCCGACGCCGACGCCGGGACCCCACGTGAAGCCCCGTCCCACAGTCTCCGCGCGATTGCACGTACCCACCCCCACACCCGCGCTGAGGGCACCACGACTCGAAAATTCAGAGCTGGTGTACAGCTCTGGCGCGCACGGAGTTGCGATGGGGTACAGCGACACCGCGATTGGGACGGCGACGGACGTGGGCTATGCCGTCGCGGAGTCGTGGTTCAACAACACCACTCAATTTGCGTTTCAGGACCTCGTGTCGGAACGGCCGATTTTGCCGCCCGAGGTTGACCGCGTGCTGCTGAAAGACTGCGCCACCAAGATCGGCGAGTTCAAGACGGAATCTCAGGCCGTGCGGCGCGAGTTGCGGCGAGCGTTCTGGGAGCGGCTGGACCAGCTCGCCTAGGAGGGTGGCGGCGAATGCGCCAACCGTCACGTCTCATCAAATGCAACGATTTGATGTCGTTTTGCTGTGAGGGGTAGGAACCTCGTGTCGTGACCGACACGTTAAGTAACCGGAAAAATAGCGGAGAGTGCGTGCCGGTTGCTCAGGGTGATCAATCTCTGGGAGATTCCTGAAGTAAGCGAGTCTTGCAGAAATTAACCTGCCCTTTTGTGAATCATAAAGTAACGCTACACCCCTCGCGGAGCGCGATCTATTTACTTCAGAAGTGACATGATCACTGTATGTAAATGTTGTTCGTTTAGCGCTGAACTGGCAATCTGTCCCTGTCGCACGACAGATCTGCGACTCGGCACTTTTGAAAGGCAACGGCAGCATGGCCACCCCCTCTCACTTACCTAACCCCGCAGCGACGCGGAAAAGCCTTGGGCGTCGTGGAATCGCTTTGGCGGCGGCGGGCATGGCGTTCGCCCTCGCCGGCACGGGCACCGCGATTGCCCTGGCGCAGACCACCTCGGAGGCCGCCGCGCAGTCCTTTGCTTTCGTCAGCGGTACAGCCAAGGCGGCGGACGGCACCCAGAACGTACCCCTGTATAGCAAGGCCAATATTGTTGGTCGCTATAACGCACCCGGCAACTGGGAGGGAGTCATCAAGTCGTACTTCGTTGACCCCGCCACGGGTCGGGCGGTGGGCGTGCCGTTCTACACGGCCGTCAAGGCCGGCCAGGATGGAGTCGGCAACTACCGGGTCGCGCTCTCGACGACGCCCGAACTCGCTGGCAAGAAGCTGGTCGTCGTCGAAGGACTCTATGAAAAGACGGACATCCAGGGCACCTGGTTCGTCCCGACCGGTATTCGTGCGGGGGCCACCGCCCTCGCGACCAGCAACAACCTCTCCAACGCGGCCATGACCGTGCAGGTGGGGCCGCAGGTCGCAACCACCACGGGAACAACCACGACGGTAAACGTGCCCAACCCCACCGGCACCCCGACGGTGACGAACAACGCAACCACCGGAGCGTCCATCTCGACCGTCGCAACCGACAACGCAGACGGCGACAAGAGCGTCACCGCGGGCGGTCGGATCAAGGACGTCGTCAACTACACGGGCCTGCATGTCGGATCCGTCTACGTGCTGCACACGCAGCTGTTCGACAAGACCACGGGTCAGCTCGTGAACTGGACCGGAGCGAAGATCTTCGCACCGTCTGCCAGCAACGGTAGCGAAACCGTCACGATTCCCGTGCCCGCCGGCAGCGAGGGCCACACGTTCGTCGTGTACCAGACGATCTGGGCCGGAGCGGACGCCCTGGTGGGCAAGCACCTGAACAAGGTCAACATTCGCGCGGGCGCGACGCCCGTCGTGCGCGACAACAACCCCGACAACCTCTGGGAGACCGTCGTGGTGCCCGGGGGCAACACCGGGCCTACCCTGCCCGTGTGTACCGTCTCGGGCTTCGTGTGGAAGGACTCCAACAACAACGGCATCATGGATGCCGGCGAAGAGAAGGTGCCCGGCGTGCAGGCCGCGTTGTACGGTCTCACGGCAGGTCAGAACAATTACCCGGGCACGGCGCTGAGCCTACCGGGGCAGACCACCGACGCCAACGGCTACTACAAGTTCACCGTGCCCGGCGAACTGTGCGGACGCGTCTACGTCGACTTCAACCAGGCGCAGTACCCTGCGGGCTGGACCCCGTTCGGTTACGGCGAGTCCGACCTCAAGACCGACGACCTCGCGAGCGGCAAGACCTTCGCCGTCGACGTCATGCCCGGCCAAAACATCGAACGCGTGGACGCCGGTCTGCACCAGGCCGGTGGCACGGTCTCGGGCGTGGGCTGCAGCCCGTACCTCGCGGGCCTGCCGGTCTCGCTCGTCGATAGTTCGTTCGTGGCCGTGCAGAAGTCGACGTTCGACGCCCAGGGTCGCTACGTGTTCAAGAACGTGCCTGCGGGTACCTACTCCCTGCGCTTCGGAACTCGTTTCACGTGGGGTCAGCCCTCGTTCTCCATCCAGACCGGCGGCAACGTCTCGCAGGCGCAGTCGTTCGTGGCACAGACGAGCCAGTACTGGTACAACACTGGCGATACCGTCCGGTTCACGGTGACCTCTAACGGCGACACCACGTTCAATGACATCTGCGGTGTCTTCGAGTCGCCCCTCGTGCTCGACCTGAACGGTAACGGGGCCATCGATACCTCCGCCGCTGACGACCAGACCGAGGGCGCTGCCTTCGACCTGTTCAACACGGGCGAGGCCGTGGCCTCCGGTTGGACCGCAGGCGGCGACGGGTTCCTCGTGCGCCCGAACGCTGACGGCACCGTCACGAGCGGCAAGAACCTCTTCGGCGGTTCGCTCGGCGAGGGCTTCGCGCAGCTCGCTGCACTCGACGCAGATCACAACGGAGTCGTCGAGGCCCGTGAACTGGACGGCCTGGCCGTATGGGTTGACGCCAACAACGACCATGTGTCGCAGCCCGGTGAAATCCAGCCTCTCGCCGCCCACGGCATCGAGAGCCTGAACGTCGACTACACCAACGCTCCGGTCGCCAACAACGGCAACGTTGTGATCGAGCATGGCACGGCCACCACGGCTGCCGGTGGCAGTGTCGTCGTCGGTGACGCGTACTTCCAGGTGACCGGCGCCCTCAGCGCCGCCAACCAGGACGCCGTGGCCGCCTCGTCGGCAGCGTCGGCGCAGCAGCTCAGTACGCTTCCCGCGGCCGAGCAGTCGGCCATTGCCGCGGCCTACGCGTCGGCATTGGCCCAGTAGCGCCAGCGCACACCTTTACGGGGCGCCCTTCGAGTACTTCGAGGGGCGCCCTTGGCGCGTGTATCGACCTCTACGGGTGGCGATCGCAGGTCGGGCGCGACGCGTTAGCTAAACCCCGCACACGAAAATCGCGGTACCCGGCAGTCGTTCCCCGCGGAGTTTCGACCAGCCACCCCACACCACGTCGCGGCCCTCGGGCCACAGCGGCTCGATGAGGTCGTCGAGCGTGAGCCCCGCCGCCGCGATGGCGCGCACGTAGTCGCCGAGGGTGCGGTGGTGCTCTGCGTACGCCAGGGCTCCGCTCGCGTCGGTTTCGATGTAGGGGGCCCGATCGAAATAGCTGCGCGTCGCCGTGAGCCCGCCCTCCGTCGGATCGTCCGCAAACGCCCAGCGAATGGGGTGCGTGACGGAGAACGCGACGCGGCCGCCGTCGCGAGTCACGCGCCTCAACTCACGCAGCACGGCGCCGATGTCGGGCACGAACGGAAACACCCCATACGCGCTGAAGCTCACGTCAAACGTCGAATCGGCAAACGGCAGCACCGTGCCGTCGCATTGCACGAGCGGGGTCGCGTGCCCCGTGCGGCGGTTGAGCGCTGCCCCCGCCGCGAGCATGCCGTGACTGAGGTCGGTCGCCACGGCACCTACTCCGCGCACGGTGAGCCAGCGCGAGCACTGCCCGGCCCCGGCGCCAACCTCCAGCACGCGCAGCCCACGCAGGGCCCGGGCGTCCGCCCCATAATCAATGCCGAGTACCCGTGCCTCGCCCTCCTGCAGGCCCTCGGGGCACCACTGAAACTCGGCGTCGCCCAGGTCGGAGCCGTGGTCGGCCAGATAGGCGGTCGCGTCGGCGTCCCAGAAGGCGCGATTTGCGGCGACGGATTCAGCGTGGGCCGCGGGGGAGTAGCCGGCGAAGCGGCGCGGGCGGGGGTTGGGCGCGGACGCCGGGGGGTGCGGTTTCATGCGTCGATTCGGTGTCGGGTGGTGCGGGCGGGGCGGCTCGGCGGCGTGGAATACAACACGTGCCCGGATTCTGGTGGTTGACCTTGATTTACGGTAGTGACGCCAAGTAGTCTGGGAAAGCATGTGTTTTAGCCTGCCTGGGCTGTCATAACCGGGTGTGCGAGCCATGCATTCATCAATGTCCGCACTATTCATTGCCCGTATCGGAGTTCAACACTTCATGACTAGCACCAACACGTCCGTCGCACAGGTCGCCATTAACGACATGACGGAAGAGGAAGTCCTCGCATTCTACGACTCCTCCATCAAGGTTTTCAACGACGGTGACCTGGTCACCGGCCAGGTGGTCAAGGTTGATCGTGACGAGGTCCTCCTCGACATCGGTTACAAGACCGAAGGTGTCATCCCCTCCCGCGAACTGTCGATCAAGCACGACATCGACCCCAACGAAGTTGTGGCCGTCGGTGACGAGATCGAAGCACTCGTTCTGCAGAAGGAAGACAAAGAAGGCCGCCTGATCCTCTCCAAGAAGCGCGCTCAGTACGAGCGTGCCTGGGGCACGATCGAGAAGGTCAAAGAAGAAGACGGCGTCGTCAGCGGCACCGTTATCGAGGTCGTCAAGGGCGGCCTCATTCTCGACATCGGTCTGCGCGGCTTCCTGCCCGCATCGCTGGTCGAAATGCGCCGCGTGCGCGACCTGGCTCCGTACATCGGCAAGTCGCTCGAAGCCAAGATCATCGAGCTCGACAAGAACCGCAACAACGTGGTCCTGTCGCGCCGTGCCTGGCTCGAGCAGACCCAGTCCGAGGTGCGCACCACGTTCCTGCAGACCCTCCAGAAGGGCCAGGTTCGCGACGGTGTCGTTTCGTCGATCGTTAACTTCGGTGCGTTCGTTGATCTCGGCGGTGTCGACGGCCTCGTGCACGTGTCGGAACTCTCCTGGAAGCACATCGATCACCCCTCCGAGGTCGTCGAGGTGGGCACGCCCGTCACCGTCGAGGTTCTCGACGTCGACATGGACCGCGAGCGCGTTTCGCTCTCGCTCAAGGCCACTCAGGAAGATCCCTGGCAGCACTTCGCTCGCACGCACTCTATCGGTCAGGTTGTGCCCGGTAAGGTCACCAAGCTGGTTCCGTTCGGCGCGTTCGTTCGCGTTGAAGACGGCATCGAAGGCCTCGTGCACATCTCCGAGCTTGCCGTTCGCCACGTTGACCTGCCCGAGCAGGTTGTCACGGTGGACGACGACGTTTTTGTCAAGGTCATCGACATCGACCTCGAGCGTCGCCGCATCTCGCTGTCGCTCAAGCAGGCCAACGAGGGTGTCGACGCCGAAGGCGACGACTCGACGTTCGAGCCCGCTCTGTACGGCATGACCGCCGAGTACGACGACGAGGGTAACTACAAGTACCCCGAGGGCTTCGATCCCGAGACCAACGAGTGGCTCGACGGCTTCGAGAAGCAGCGCGAACAGTGGGAGAACGAATACGCCAAGGCGTACGCTCGCTGGGAGTCGCACAAGAAGCAGGTCGCTGCCGCAGCCAAGGCCGACGCGGAGTCCGCTCCCGCCGGTGGCTCGGACGATTCGGCCGCCCCCACCTCGTACTCCTCGAGCAACGAGGCTACCGGTGCCCTGGCATCGGACGAGGCTCTGGCCGCTCTGCGCGAAAAGCTCACGGGCAACTAGTCGCTCACGCTGTGTCGATGGCCGCGCAGGCTCGCTGAACCCGCGCGTCCGATCACAGCAGCACAACGCATAAGCGGGCCCCACCGATCAGGTGGGGCCCGCTTTGTGCTGCCAGTAGCCGGTCTAGGCGCGGTTGCGCTCGCGTGACTTGAACGAGCCGTCGGGGTTGGTGAGCGAGATCGTCGTGACGACCATGATCAAGACGAGTAGGGGGGTGATGATGGCACTCGGGTTCATGTGCGTGGCCAGCGCGTAGATTTCGAGGCCCACCAGCGCCGAGATGCTGATCCACAGGGCGATGGTGCGAAGGGTGGTGCGGGCTTTCGTGCTCATGATGACTCCTAGGAAACTGTGTAACCGAGATACATGTGCCAAGGATGCTGATTAAGCCGGGGATGACGGTGACGCATCGGGTGGCGAGGAGCGATACGTAGAGATTATGCTCCCACTGCGATTCCGTGTCAGGCTTTGGTCGTGAATTGGCCTCAGACTAACGTCTGCATTGCCGTGGTTGACGACTGACGAAAGTGAGGGGCCGCGGGTGACGGCGAACCGGATTCCGCGCGGGGAGGCCGCGCCGCGGCTGCATGACGAGCTGCGTGAGCTGGTGCCGTTGATTCCCCCCGGGCGGGTCGTCACCTACGGGGATCTCGCCGACGACCTGGGCACCGGGCCGCGCCAGATCGGTCGCGCCATGGCGGGGCTCGGGGACGACCCGAACGGTCAGGCCGTGCCGTGGTGGCGAGTCGTGAATGCGCGCGGCGAGTTGCCGCCCGACCTGTGGGAACGGGCCCGGCGCGAGTACGCACGCGAGGGAACTCCCCTTATCGACAGCGGGGAGCGCGTGGCCATGCGGCGGGCGCGCTGGGCGGGGTAGCTACGTGCCCGCGCGGGCCGCGTTGGCCTTGGCGCCGCGCCGATACGCGAGGTAGACCACCACTACGATCAGGCCGAGGCTCACCCACAGCAGGTACTTGTCGACGGCCTCGAAGACGTCGACGATGGGCTGCCCGATCGTGTACCCCAGGTAGAAATACAGCAGTCGTGATGCGAGCGAGCCGATGAAGTTGTAGATGAGAAACTTCTGCCACTTCATTCCCGACATGCCGGTCACGGCATACACCACGACCACGGGAATCAACGGCACGAAGTAGGTGAGCAAGATGGCGAGGCCGCCGTACTTGCTGGCGATCTTGACGGCGCGGTCGGCGTTCTTCTGCGAGAACTTGGTCTTGCCGACGATCATGTCGAAAATGGCGGGGCCCCACAGTTTGCCCGCCCACCAGTAAATGATGTCGAACTTCATGACGGTGAGGGTGGCCGCGAGAATCGTGAGCCACCACAGGGGTTCGCCCTGCACGGCGTGAAAGGCGCCCAGCGTGATGACCGAGGTGCGCGTGCCCATGATGCTCGCCCACAGGTTCACATCGGCGGCGGCGAGGGCGGGGCGCACGGGCAGCATCGCGAGAGAGAACAGCCCCGTGAACGCGAAGGCGCCGTAGCACCAGAGTTCGGCCTTGCTGGGTTTGCCGCGGAACGGCAGGCCGTCGGCCTCCCACCATTCGGGTTCCTTCGTGGCGGACGCCCCGTCGGGCCCGGTGGCAGCGTCGCCTGCGTGGGCAGCGTCGCCGGTGGTGGCTGCGTCGCCTGCGGTGGCTGGGTCGTTGTCGGCGGGGAGGCCCGCGGGGTGTGCAGTCATGCGCCCGTTTCGTCTCGAGAGTGGTCTATCTTCATGGTAACGAAATGCGTCGCGACCACCTCATCCGAAAGTCGGCAATCGCGTCAGGTGCGGGCGCGGCGGTTCGCGCGAATCCGCCGCACGAGGTACCACACGACGATCACGAGCAGCACCGCCGAGACCGCGTAGGCGTAGCGCTCGAGCGAGTTGAACACCGCAATCACCGGTTGCCCGATCGCGTAGCCGAGCGCCACGTACGCTAGCCGCGTGACGAGCGAACCGGCGAGGTTCCACGCGAGAAAGCGCGAGAGCCGCATGCCCGCCATGCCGACGGCGGCGCACACGATCACCACCGGGAAGATCGGCAGCACGTGCATGGCCACCAGGGCCCAGCCACCCCAGCGGGAGGCGACCCGCTGGGCGCGGTCTGCCCGCGCGTGACCGAGGCGTCCGCTACCCGCAAACTGGTCGAGCAGGTTCTGGCCCCAGAGGCGGCCCGCCCACCAGTACACGACGTTGAACTTGATCATCGCGAGCGTCGCGAGCAGCACGCCGAGCGGCCACCACTGGTCGACCGGGACGCCCGCGAGGGTCGTTCCCGTGTGCAGCTCGGTGCCCGGGCGGGTGGCCGCGCCGAGGGTGAGCATCGAGGCCGCGGACCCCGTGATTCCCGACCACGCGAGCAGGTGCCACGTGGGGATCACGGCGCGGAACGGCGCCAGCACGAGGCCATACAGCGTGATGACACCGATGAGGCCCCAGCACCACCATTCCGAGCGGCTCGGACGCCCGGTCCACGGTAGCGCCTTGGCATGCCACCAGGGGGGCTGGGAGGGGGTGCTCATGCAGGTGGCCTTCTCGCGGGTCGAAGTTAGGTTTACCTATCTAGCATAGTGAGGCGGCGGCGCCGGCGGCGACGGAGATCACGCCCCCTGAGATACGTTCGCAGAGTAAGCGCACGCGGGCCGAATCTCGCCCCCATGAAACAATGGTCAGCATGTTGCGTTGGCTTACTGCAGGTGAATCACATGGTCCGGCCCTGGTGGGCATTGTCGAGGGCGTTCCCGCCGGGGTTGAGTTTGCCTCCTCCGACATTGCGGCGGCCCTTGCCCGCCGTCGCCTGGGCTATGGTCGCGGTGCGCGCATGAAGTTCGAGCAAGACCGGGTCACCCTCGTCGGCGGCGTTCGTCACGGCGTGAGCCAGGGCGGTCCCATCGCGATTGAGATCGGCAACACCGAATGGCCCAAGTGGCAAGAAGTGATGTCGGCAGACCCCATCGAGGGTGAACTGACGGGTGCGCGCGGTCAGAAGTTGACGCGGCCGCGCCCCGGTCACGCAGACCTCATCGGCATGACGAAGTACGGCTTCGACGAGGCTCGCCCCGTGCTGGAGCGGGCCTCGGCCCGCGAGACCGCGACGCGCGTGGCGCTCGGCGTGGTCGCCGCGAAGTTTTTGCAGCAGGTGGCCGGCGTTGAGCTGGTGTCGCACACGGTCGCGGTCGGCTCGGTACAGGTGCCGGAGGGCACCGACCTGCCCACCTTCGACGACGTGGAGCGGCTCGATAACGATCCACTGCGCTGTTACGACGAGGCCACGAGCGCGCTCATGGTCGAGGAGGTCGACGGCGCCCACCGCGACGGCGACACCCTGGGTGGTGTCGTCGAGGTGCTCGCCTACCATCTGCCGCCCGGCATCGGCACGTACGTGCATTCCGACCGTCGCTTGGACGCGCGACTCGCCGCCGCGATCATGGGCATTCAGGCGTTCAAGGGCGTCGAAATCGGCGACGGTTTCCGCACCGCGGCCCGCCGCGGGTCGCAGGCACACGACGAGATCGAGCGCAACGCGCAGGGCCAGTTGGTGCGCCGCACCAACCGGGCCGGCGGGGTCGAGGGCGGTATGACCAATGGTGAGGTGCTCAAGGTGCGGGGCGCGATGAAACCCATCTCGACCGTACCCCGCGCTCTCGACACCATCGACACCACCACGGGCAACGCCGCGAAGGCCATTCATCAGCGCAGCGATGTGTGCGCCGTGGCGCCCGCCGCGGTGGTCGCCGAGGCGATGGTGGCCATCGTCCTCGCCGAGGCCGTGATCGAGAAGTTTGGCGGCGATTCGGTGACCGAAACGAAGCGCAACCTCGACACCTACCTCGCGGCTATCCCGGACGCCCTGCGCTAACCGCATGACCGACGACAACCCGTGGGACGGACTGCCCGCGTGCCCCCGAGTTCCCAGCAGTGATCGCGCCCTCGTGATCCTGATGGGGCCCATGGGTGCGGGCAAGACCACCATCGGCAAGATCGTCGCGCGCAAGCTCGGCGTCGAACTGCTCGACACCGACCACCTCGTGGAGTCGCGCGAGAACCGCACGATTGCCGACATTTTTGCGATGGACGGCGAGCAAACGTTCCGCGACCTTGAACACGAGGCCGTGCGCGATGCGATTGCGCAACCCAACACCGTGGTCTCCCTCGGCGGCGGGGCTCCCCTGCGGACCGATACTCAGGCCATTCTGCGCGATCACCTGCTCGTGTTTCTCGACGTCTCCGCGCTGCATGCGTCGCGGAGGGTGGGCTCGAAGGCCGGTACGCGGCCGTTGCTCGCGGGGGACGCCAAGGCGCGCTGGATCGAAATGATGCGCACGCGGCGTCCGATCTATGAATCCCTCGCCTCGTTTCGCGTGCTGACCGACACCGTCTCGCCCGAGCAGGCCGCCGACATCGTGATCGAAGAGATTCGCCATCGCGCGCTGCGCGAGCCCCGCGAACCCGAGTTTGTTGAAGACGGCGACGGAGTGGAGCCCGAGCCCGCCGACGACGCCGAGAAGTTGATCCCCACGCCCGCCGAGGTCTTCGGCGCCGCGCGCGACGACGAGTACCCGAGAGGCACCCATGACTGACACCACCACAATTCGCGTCTCTGGCCCGCATCCCTACGACGTCGTCGTGGGTCGCGGCCTGCTCGATTCGATCGGCGCCCTCGTGCCCGAGTCGGTGCAGCGCGTGCTCGTGATTCACCCCAAGGCGCTTGCCACGACCGGAGAGACGGTGCTCGAAGCGCTACGGGCGCGCGGCCTCGAAGCCTACGTTGCCGAGGTTCCCGATGCCGAGGAGGCCAAGACGGCGCAGGTGCTGGCGTTCCTGTGGGGCGTGCTCGGCCAGGCGGGGTTCACCCGTAGCGACCTGATCGTCGGCATCGGCGGCGGCGCCACCACGGACCTCGCGGGGTTTGCGGCGGCCACGTGGATGCGCGGCATCGGCTTCATCAACGTGCCCACCACGCTGCTCGGCATGGTCGACGCGGCGGTGGGCGGCAAGACTGGCATCAACACGGCCGAGGGCAAAAACCTCGTGGGCGCGTTCCACGAGCCCCTGGGCGTGGTTTGCGACCTCGATTCGCTGCGCAGCCTGCCCACCCATGACCTGCTCGCGGGCATGGCCGAGGTGGTCAAGGCCGGTTTTATTCGGGACACACGTATCCTCGACATCGTGGAGACCTCCCTGGCTGCGGCCACGGACCCGACCACCCCCGAGTTCGCGGAGCTGGTGGTACGCAGCATTCAGGTGAAGGCCGACGTGGTGGGCGTGGACCTGAAGGAGTCGGGCCTGCGGGAGATCTTGAACTACGGGCATACCCTCGCCCATGCCATCGAGACGGTGGAGCGCTACCAGTGGCGGCACGGTGCGGCCGTGAGCGTCGGCATGATGTTCGTGGCCGAGTTGTCGCGCCTCGAAGGCAAGCTGAGCGAGGCCGATGTGGATAGGCACCGCAACATCTTGACGTCGCTGGGGCTGCCCGTCACCTACCGCGGCGACAAGTGGCACCAGCTGCTCGACGTCATGAAGCGTGACAAGAAAACCCGAGGTGACCTGCTGCGATTCGTGGTGCTTGACGCTATTGGTCGGCCGACGCGCCTCGAGGGCCCCGACCTGTCGCTGCTGTTCACGGCCTACCAGGAGATCGCGTCGGACGCCCCGGCGAGCCGCGCCATTTCGCTGTAGGGCGGCGTGCCTGTTCTGCATGGAAGCGATGCACCGGGTGCGCACGATCCTTCCTAGGACTACCGAGAGCGGACGCGCGGTCGCTTCGTAACATGGTCCGTACCGATTACGTGCGAGAAGGGAGTCACCATGGGGGAGTGGCGGCCGGTTGGCCTCACGGGCGGCGTGGGCAGCGGCAAATCCACGGCCGCGGCGGAGTTCGCGGCGCTCGGCGCGCATGTGATTGACCTCGATGCTCTCTCGCGCTCCGTGCTCGCGGAAGATCGCCTCGCCATTGAGACGGTGTTCGATCATTTTGGCGACGAGGTCGTGGCGGGCAATTGTCGAGCGGCCGGCTTCGTCGACCGCGAGGCGCTCGGACGCATCGTGTTTGCAGACGCAGCGGAGCGAGCCTTTCTCGAACAGGTCGTGCTCTCTCGCGTGGAGGTCATGGTCGGCGCCCGCACGCGGGAGATTCGTGAGCGGCACGGGGACGGGGCCGTGATACTGCACGATTCGCCGCTGCTGGTCGAAAAGGGGAAGGCGGCGGACTATGCAGCCGTGATCGTCGTGACGAACACGCTCGAATCTCGGCTGGCCCGGTTGGAGGGGCGCGGCTGGTCGCGCGAGAAGTCGCTCGCGGTGATGAAGGCGCAGGCCAGTGACGCGGAGCGGGCGGCGGTGGCGGATTTTGTGATCGACAATTCGGACACGCTCGAGGAGTTGCGCTCGCGCGTGGCCGAGGTGTGGGGGGCACTCGCGCGCTGAGCTATCGCGTGATTTTCGCGGTTCACTGTGGTTGATTCGGTGGGTTGCCCTGAGTGAGATGCATACAGACGGCATGTACTTGGTAAGTAATGCACGGTTTGCTACTAAAAAAGTGCGTAGTTGCACTAAAAGGGTGACGGAGCGTAGCTATGTCAAGCTACTGGTGACGCCGACTGCGGCGGAACACGGCTCCACGGAAGTGACGCCGCTCCACGCATCGGACCGCGGGCGCCAGTATTTAACAAGGGGATACCGCCATGACCTCCCAGCGCTATTCGGATCGCAACAAGCATAAACAGGCGGCTTCCGCGCCGCCCAGCCCCCACGACAGCGGGCACCAGCAGCCCGCGACGCCGCGCAGTCACAACGGCCGCCGTGCCGCCACCACGTATCGACGGCGGGCCTGGGGAGGTCTCGCCCTCCTGGGCGTCGCCGCCTCTGGCGCTACCGCACTGCAGTCCACGCAGCCGGGGGCCGCCCAGGCCTACTACACGCCCGCCGGCGGCAACGCCGCCGCCAGCTGGGCCGCTCTGACCGGTACCGATTTCACGGCCAGCTCCGCCGCGGCCATCACTTCCTCCGCCATCACCTCCACTGCCAGCGCCGCCACCGCCAGCGCCGCCACCGCCACCGCCGCCACCGCCGGCGCCCCGAGCCTCGGCGCCCCACGCCGTTCTCCGCCACCCGGCCCACCGCACGCGACGCTGCCAACGGAGCCAGCGCGGCGTCCGACCTGATTGACGGCGGCGCGTTCCCCCCACTGGCCGCCTGCACCGAAACGTACACCGTCACCATCAACGCGACGGCACCCGACGGCACCCCCGTCGCCGCGTGGATCGACTGGAACGGCAACGGCCAGCTCGACGCCGCGGTCGAGGGCGGCTCGGCAACCCTCGCCTGGACCGGCCATTCCCTCGACGCGACCATCACCTCGGTCGCCGTGCGCCTCTGGATCAGCAGCGACGCCGCCAGCCTCGAGGCACCCCCCCGCGGCGCCGGCCGACGGCGGTTCTGGCGCGCCCGGTGCGGCCGGCACCCCGACCCCCACGCCCACCGTCTACCTGCCCGCCTGGCTCGCGCGCACGGGCGCAGACATCGGGGCGGCTCTCGGCGCGGGTCTCGGCCTCCTGCTCGCGGGGCTCGGCATGAGGGCGGCGTCAAGGCGCCGGCGCAAGTAATCGGCTCCCGAGCAGAGACCGGACGCGCGCTGGGTACGGTACCCCCGCGCGTCCGGCTGTCCGTGCCCGCCCCCGCCGATTCATAAATCTGGGAGACCCGGCGTAGGTTTGTTTCATGCGACCAGTGACTGATCTTCAACGCCTCGAGTACCCCTTCGAGGTCGTCTCCGAATACTCCCCTTCGGGCGACCAGCCCAAGGCGATTGCCGATCTCGCGGAGCGCATCCGCGGCGGCGAGACCGATGTCGTGCTGCTCGGCGCGACCGGCACCGGCAAGTCGGCCACGACGGCCTGGTTGATCGAAGAGCTGCAGCGCCCCACGCTGGTGTTGGCGCCGAACAAGACGCTCGCGGCGCAGCTCGCGAGCGAGTTTCGCAGCCTGCTGCCCAACAATGCCGTCGAGTACTTCGTGTCGTATTACGACTACTACCAGCCCGAGGCGTACGTGCCGCAGAGCGATACGTACATCGAGAAAGATTCGTCGATCAACTCCGAGGTCGAGCGGCTGCGGCACTCGGCCACCAACTCGCTGCTGACGCGCCGCGACGTGGTGGTGGTGGCCTCCGTGTCGTGCATCTACGGCCTGGGTACTCCGCAAGAGTATGTCGACCGCATGGTGATGCTGGAGGTGGGGCAGCAGTTGTCGCGCGACGAACTGCTGCTGAGGTTCGTGGGTATGCAGTACGACCGCAACGATCTCGCGTTCGTGCGCGGCACGTTCCGCGTGCGCGGCGACACGGTCGAGATCATTCCCATGTACGAAGAGCTGGCGCTGCGCATCGAGTTCTTTGGAGACGAGATTGATCGGCTCTATACGCTGCACCCGCTCACGGGCGACGTGATTCGTGAGGAACAGCGCCTGCACGTGTTCCCGGCCTCGCACTATGTGGCGGGCCCCGAGCGGCTCGAGGCGGCGATTGCGGGCATCGAGGCCGAGCTGGCCGAGCGGCTCGACGAGCTCGAGGGTCAAAACAAGCTGCTCGAGGCGCAGCGGCTGCGCATGCGCACCACGCACGACCTCGAAATGCTCACGCAGATGGGTACCACCAACGGGGTGGAGAACTACTCGCGGCACCTCGACGGCCGCGACCAGGGCACACCCCCCAACACCCTGCTCGACTACTTTCCCGAAGACTTTCTGCTGGTGATCGACGAGTCGCACGTGACGGTGCCGCAGATCGGTGCCATGTTCGAGGGCGACCGCTCGCGCAAGCGCACCCTGGTCGACTTCGGCTTTCGGCTGCCCAGCGCGCTCGACAATCGGCCGCTCACGTTCACCGAGTTCAAGGAGCGCATCGGGCAGACCGTGTACCTCTCGGCCACCCCGGGCGACTACGAGGTGAACCTCGCCGACGGAGTGGTCGAGCAGATCATCCGCCCCACGGGCCTCGTCGACCCCGAGGTGATCGTCAAACCCGTGCGGGGTCAGATCGACGACCTGCTCGCGCAGATCCGCACCCGGGTGGAGCGCGACGAGCGCGTGCTGGTCACCACGCTGACCAAGAAGATGGCCGAAGACCTCACCGATTACCTGCTCGAACACAAGGTGCGGGTGCGCTACCTGCACTCCGACGTCGACACGCTGCGCCGGGTCGAGCTGCTGAGCGAGCTGCGCGCGGGCGAATACGACGTGCTCGTCGGCATTAACCTGCTGCGCGAGGGCCTCGACCTGCCCGAGGTCTCGCTCGTTTCGATTCTCGACGCCGATAAGGAGGGCTTCCTGCGCAGCACGCGTTCGCTGATTCAGACGATTGGCCGCGCGGCGCGTAACGTCTCGGGCGAGGTGCACATGTATGCCGACACGATCACGCCCAGCATGGAGCAGGCGATCGACGAGACCAATCGCCGGCGGGCCGTGCAGATCGAGTACAACCAGCGCAACGGCATCGACCCGCAGCCCCTGCGCAAGAAGATCAGCGACGTCACGGCGATGCTCGCGCGTGAAGACGCTGACACCAGCGAATTGCTCGAGTCGGGCATCGTGAAGCGAGCGGGCCGCTCGAAGCAGGGCAAGCAGCGCGTGGCGGAGGCGAGCGTGCCGGTCAAAGACCTCGCCACGCTGATCGCCGAACTCACCGAGCAGATGCATACGGCGGCGGGTGAACTGCAGTTCGAGCTGGCGGCGCGGCTGCGCGACGAGATCAGCGACCTCAAGAAAGAGCTGCGCGACATGGTGGAGGGCCAGGCGTAGGTCGGGCGGCGCTGCCAGGGGCGCGACAGCGGCTCGGGGCGGCGCTGCCGCTCGGGGCGGCGCTGCCAGCGGCGCGACACCGCTCGGGCCGACGCTGCCAACGGGCCGCCCGCGCGTCCGGTGTGAATTCGCTCAAAACGAACGGTTCCGGCTCGTTTTCCGTTCCTGAGTGCTGTAGCCTGATTTGTAAGGAGGGGAGTATTCCCTTAACTGCAATAACGTCAACACGTGACGCGCCGCCGCGTCGCCGGGATTGCAGGCGTTCGCTTCAGAAGGCGGAAGAGACCTCCGTTACTAGTCATACCCCTAAACGGGATGGCGATAACGGAAAGGAAAGCCGTGGAAATCCACGCATGGGTCTGGTACGCGACCTTCGCGGGCATCATTGCCCTCTTCATTTTTGACTTCTTTGCTCACGTGCGCAAGCCGCACGAGCCCACCTTCAAAGAATCGGCCTGGTGGTCGGCGTTCTACATCGGCCTGGCCATTCTCTTTGGCTTCGGCATGTGGTTCTTCGTTGACGGCAACTTCGCGGGCCAGTACTTCGCGGGCTTCGTCACCGAGAAGGCGCTGAGCGTCGACAACCTCTTCGTGTTCGTGCTGATCATGGCGAGCTTCAACGTGCCCCGCGCCTACCAGCAAAAGGTGCTGCTCGTCGGCATCGTGATCGCGCTCGTGCTGCGCGGTATCTTCATCGCGGTCGGCGCGGCCGCCATCAACGCGTGGGCCTGGATCTTCTACCTGTTCGGCGCTTTTCTCGTCTACACCGCCATCAAGCTCGTGGTTGACCACCTCAAGCACAACGATGACCCCGACGAGAACGAGACGGCCGACAACGCGACCATCCGCTTCTTCCGCAAGTTCTTCCCCACCACCGAGGAATACCACTCGGACCGCCTCACCACGAAGATCAACGGCAAGCGGTTCATCACCCCGATGTTGCTCGTCATGGTGGCCATCGGCTCGACCGACATCCTGTTCGCGCTCGACTCGATTCCGGCCATCTTCGGCCTCACGCAGGAGCCGTACATCGTGTTCACGGCCAACGCCTTCGCGCTGATGGGCCTGCGCCAGCTGTTCTTCCTGCTGGACGGCCTGCTGGACCGACTCGTCTACCTTTCGTACGGCCTCGGCGCCATTCTCGCGTTCATCGGCGTGAAGCTCGTGTTCCACGCCCTGCACGAGAACAACCTGCCGTTCATCAACGGCGGCCAGCACGTGTCGGTGCCCGAGATCTCCATCGGGCTCTCCCTCAGCGTGATCCTCGGCATCCTCGTGGTGACCACGGTGCTCTCGCTGACGGTCGGCAAGAAGGCCCCCGAACTCGAGCAGAGCAAGTAAGCTCGGTATCTGCTGCCAGGCCCGGACGCGCGCGTCCGGGCCTGGCTTTTGTGGCTGGCGCGGGCTGCGTGTCGATGGGCAGACCTGCCCAACCGCCCGCGTTGGCGCGGTGACTCTGGGTCACTAGAGTTCTTGTATGGCCAATAGAAGCTACCTGTACTCCGCCAACCTGGGCGCGGACGGCACCGTCACCGTCATCAGCGGCATCTCCGAATGCCGCGGTCTCATTCCCGTCAGTTACAACGCGCTGCTCAGCGGAGAGCCACGCGTGGTTCCCTCGCTGATCTGGGACAACCCCGAGGTGCCCGCGCTACTCGGCGACTACGCCCAGGGCGTCGCCGCCTTCGAACGCATGCTCGACCTGCTCGACCCGAGCCCCGCCGTCGCGGCGGCTCGCGGTCTGCTCGAAACGCACCTCCGCGACCCGCAGGTGATGGGCACCCACTTTCTGCTCGAACCCGGCGAGGTGTTCGTTCTCGTCGAAGATCCCTTCGCCGACCAGGCGCAGCAGCTGCTCGATGAATGCACCGGGGCCGACGTGGCGGCGAGCCTCGCCACCTACGTCAACCGCGAGGGAGTGGAGGAGCACCTGGGGCGGGAGCGGTGGGCTACGGCGCTGTACTACGCGGTGGCTGACGCGAAGTAGCGCGCGCACACAACGGGCCCGGCTGCGAGTCGGGCCCGTTTGCTGCGCGTTTGCCGTGTGGGGTAGCTCTACTGTCGAGGGCTACCAGCCGCGCTCGAGCCACTGCGCGAGCTGGGGGCGCTCGGCGCCCAGCGTGGTGTCGGACCCGTGGCCGGGGTAGATGGTCGTGTGATCGTCGAAGCGGTCGAAAATGCGCTCGGTGACGTCGGTGTAGAGCTGGCGAAAGCGGTCGGCGTCGCCCTGAGTCGCGCCCACTCCGCCGGGGAAGAGCGAGTCGCCCGTGAAGATGTGCGCCGCTCCGTCGCCGTCCTCACGAAACACGAGGGCGATGGACCCGGGCGTGTGGCCCCGCAGGTGGATCACCTCGAGGTCGTGAACGCCCATGCGAACCGTGTCGCCTTGCTGCACCGCACGCTTAATGGGCGTCGTGATGGCTGCGATGTCTGCGGCCCCCGCTACGGTATCGGCGCCAGTCGCGCTCACCATGGCCGAGAGCGCGCCGATGTGGTCGAAGTGAGAGTGGGTGGTCACGATGGTGTCGAGGCGCTTGTCGGGCGAGCCCTCCACGATGAGGCGCTGCAGGCGCTGCGGGTTGTCAGCCGCGTCGATCAGCAATTGCGCGCCGCTCACCCGGCAGGTGAGCAGGTAGGCGTTGTTGTTCAGGGGGCCAACCGCGCATTTGCGCAGCACCAGGGTGTCGAAGAGGCGCACGGCGCTCGCGCCGTCGACCTGCACGTTGCCGTCGTATTTCATGCCCACAACGTACCGCATCGGGCGCACGGGCGGCGGACAGACGAGTGGGGTGGCGCGCGACGCCTTGTTCAGGTTGCGCGATACGATGTGGGGGAATGCGGTTTCCACCTCGTGTCACAGGAGAGTCATGCAACTCGTCGCCTCCACCCTCGGCGCCCCCGGCTGGGGCCTCGAAGCGGTCATTGCCGCGCTTGCCCCGCACGAGCAGGTAGCCCTCGAGCTGCGGCACGGTGCGGGCGAGCTCTCGGCCCCCGAAACCACGCGGCGCGAGCTCGCCGAGCGCCGGGCGAGGTTGGCAGAGGCGGGCCTCACGGTCGCGGGCCTCGCCTCGTACGTGCGGGTCGCCGCGGACGCCGACCTGACGCTGATTCTCGGCGCGGGAGTGCAGGCCATCAACGCCGCCGAAGCCTGGGGAGCAACGTACGTGCGCGTGTTTCCGGGCGCTCCCACCGCCGAGAGCGATTTTCACGAGGTGCCAGCCACGCTGGAACCGCGCGAGGCGGTGAATGTGCGGGCCGCGGGCGTCCTCGAAAAATTGGCGCGGTATGCGGCGGGAGCCGGGGTGAGCGTGTGCCTCGAGACGCACGATTCGCACCCGCGCGGGGCTGACGTGCTCGACGTGTTGCGGCGCGTGGACGCGCCGCAGGGCAGTTTCGGTGCCGTGTGGGACGTGATGCACCCGTACCGCGTGGGGGAGCCGCTGAGAGACACACTTGCCGCCCTCGGCCCGTTCCTGCGGCACGGGTCTTTGCAGGTGAAGGACGCCCCGCTGCCGCAGTCTCGCGTCCCCACCCTGTTGGGTGCGGGTACGGTGCCGCTCGACGAGTTTGCGGCCCTACTGCGCGAGTCCGGAGGCACGGCGCGCACGCTGTGCCTCGAATCGGAGAAGGCCTGGCATTCGGGCGCCCCCGAGTTCGACGTGGCCGTCGCCGATTTTGCGAGCTGGGCCGCGCGGGTGAGGTTGTCGTCAATTGAAAAATAGCTAAAGAATCACATACCTTAAGAATCTTATTCTCGCGTTTGCATGGCTTCAATAGTATAAGTACTCTAAAAGAGTCGAGGGTCACTTATCTAATAGGTGGCATTCTCACAGGTTCGTGGGCTCACAGGTTCGTGGGCTCACAGGTTCGTGGGCTCACAGGTTCGTGGGCTCACAGGTTCGTGGGCTCTTGGTACGAAATCGAGGGCGATTTATGAAACTTTCAAGGGTGAAAGCAGTCGCACTCACCGCTTTGGCGGCGACAGTGCTGTCTGGAGCGTTCGCAGCAACGGGTGCATATGCGGCCACTGGGGCATGGGGAGAAATCATTTCTACCAATGTCTATGGGGCGCAAGCGTGGCATTCCGGTTACATGCGCGGACAGGTCGAAGACAAAAACCGCGGGACTCGCATTGAGCTCACGGCAAACACTCGGCTGCAAGTCAACTATTCAAACAGCGGGATGGACCGAGGTGCCTACACCGATGCCAACTGGAAGAAGAATGGAGCCTATTGCTACGTCAGCAGCGTGAGTAGTTCGGGCGGGGGCGTGAGTTGCACAAGCGGGTGGTATTCCGCAGGAGTCACGCAGTCACCGCGCATCACGAGGACGAGCACCCAGTACACAGACATGTGGGTAAGTCGAAGCGCAGGCGATAACTCTGCTGAGGTGCGACTCTCCGTGTGCTTTGACTTGACTCTCTCGCCAGATCACTGTTCAGCCGGGATCATACGCGGTTCCTCATTCAAGTAAAAGCCATCAGCGACTTCCTCGAGGTTCGGAATGCTAGAACTCAAAGACTACTCTGTCGGATACCAGAGGTTTCCGTTTGCGCCGGTCACCTGGGTCATTAAGGACTTGAGCCAGGCGTTCATGAGAGGGATAACTTTCCTTGTCTCTCCGAACGGGACAGGAAAGTCTACCCTCCTCAAAGGCATTCTGGGTAAGGGAGTCGCAAGCACAGGGCAAATGCTCCTGAACGATGAACCAGTGCCGGTCACGCGGCGTACCGAGGTTATCGGTTTCTGTCCGCAAGAATTTCGGTTGCCGCGCCACCTGCAAGTTTCCCAATACCTCGAGTTTCTAGCTCACATGTGCGGAGCAGACGCTAAAAGGGCCACGAAAGAAGTAGCGACAAGTTTGGAGAAAGTCAGCTTGGAGCATCTCGCCACTGCTAAATTGGGCACTCTCTCGGGCGGTCAAAGGCGCAGGGTAGGCATCGCGCAAGCAATCATGTTCGACAGGCCGGTGTTATTGCTGGACGAACCTACCGTAGGTCTCGATGAGGAGGCACGTACTTCAGTGAGGGACGTGGTTCGTCAATTATCCAGCGATCGGATTGTAATCTTTTCCACACACTTAGAAGACGATGCAAAGGTAATGGGTGGTGAGATTTTCAAAATTGGATCACAAAGCAGGAAGGTTGAATAATTATGGTTCCAAGCGCGCTCAAAGTTTGGGGCACGACAGAAAAGCTCGTTGCAGCAGTCGCATGCTTGGGATCGACGACATTGGGTGTTTACGTGATGTACGTGGTGAGGCCGCCACTCGAACGCATCGAGATAGGGTCGGCTATAAGCGTTACGGGCGTTTATCTCATATATGTCGCACCTATGTATTTCATTGCCGCGAGCATTATTACACAGCGAGTCGTACGAAATTTCGTTGATTTGGCGCCGAATCGGCATCGACTTCGATTCGCCACTTTAAGTGTATTAAGTCCTTTCGCTATATTAGTTTGTTCTATACATGCGATACTAATGGTGTGGTCTGTCTGTCTGACCTACTGGCAATCTGAGGACCCTATCAATTCAGTAGATTGGGGATTCATTGTCGCGCAATATTCCTTGATTGCAAGCCTGGTTTGCATGGGAAATATAACTGGACTTCTTTTTCGATCGGTGATTGTTGCTCCAATTATTGGGCTTTCCATGATCATGATCAATTTTTTAGGCCTGAGTTTCTATATCCGAAATTTCTTTACCCCGGGTGCAGGCACTCCAAGCACCGTATTTTTAGTTACCGACCCCTCAAAACTGCTATTTCGAGGCCTAATTTTGTTGGTGACTGTATTACTCGTCGCGTTTTTAGTTTCACGCCAAAATATCATTCGCGGTATATCATTGGTGACTGCGGGTGCCATCCTTGTGTTCGCCCTACCCTCGTTGGCAGGCGAAGACTCTTGGCTTGTGCCGCGAAAGAACCTTGTCATGTCGTGCCATGGTGAATTTCCTGAAGTGTGTTCGCCCCAGGTAATGGCTGACTACTCTGAGCAAAATCTTGGCAGAGCTCTGCGTGCCGCATATGCTGCGCTCCCGACCTCTTTGTCGGCAGCACTGCCGCAGAAAATTACTCTTGGCCTCAGTGACGGACCAGAATCGCTGTACTACGATCCCATTCGAAGTGGCGACCCTACCAACAGGTGGTTGACCATTCAAGAGGTGCTGATTGGTTCCCGGTCCTGTGGCGATGGAGGTGACGCGAGCGTGCACCGCAATTACATTGCAACATCCATATTTCTTGGATGGATGGAGAGTAAAGATACGCAGCACATAATGGGTGTGCAAGGGCTGCCCAATTCAATTTCGGATTATGTCATGTTTTCTAGGGCATTTCGTGAATCAAAAGATGAACGCATGCTGGAACTGGTTCACTTTCTGCGAGATTGTAGTCCCTTAAGCGGCGAAACGGAGAAATTTATAGATGGGCGTTAGGTTGAGGCTTGTTCACACCTGCCTGCGGTTGCGTGGGGTCTACATTGCCATTGCGCTATCGCCCGTGTGTATATTGGCTCACTTGATCTGTGCGAATAGGGTTATTCTTCTTCCGATTAATTCGGGGGTTCGACTCGACACGCAGCCCTTGGCTCACAGTGTTTGGGCCCTCGTCGTCCTGCAGCTGCTAATTAGGCTAAGAACGGACCTTGAATGCTTCACGCGTCGGGCATTTGTCTGGCGGCTTAACTGTTTGCTAGTAATTTACGTCATGTGCGTAGGCACAGCGGGAATAGCCGATCGATTGACACTCACTTCCAATTCAGATTGGTCTCTCAGAAACGTTTCATTATTCTGTGCATTTACGACAATTGGGTTTGTTCTCCTAGGATCGCAAGTGGCTGTGTTTATTTTAATAGTGCTACACTTTTTGATAACTGCAATCGGCAAAAACTCCGCTAGCGAAGTAATGTGGTGGTGTGTCTTTATTAGGCCAGCGGATGGAACTACAGACTCGGTGAGTGTTGTCCTGGCTCTTCTTTCATTCGTGGTAGTTAGTTGGACGAGTTCGCGAGGCTTTTCGTCAGGGGATGCCGTTTAATGTGGTGTAGCGAATAATAACTACTTGCCGTCGGCAACTCCCAAGTCATGAGGGTTGTTGGTGATATGATTCAATTTCCGAGTTCGCCTCTGAACCTTCTGCCTTAGAATTAGTTAAATCGCCAAACTCTAAATCCCGGATAGGAATGAGACTATTTGGGCGTTGTACTTACAGGTTGTCAGGATCACTTCTATTCCTCAGGTTTATTTGCGTCTGGTATCGCCGTAGGAATTCAGGACATCGACGCCACTGCGGCCTGGGGTGCTTTGCACGCATGCGTGTCACGGGCGCTCTCACCGCCGACATCGATTTTCACGAGGTGCCAGCCACGCAGAAATCGCGCGAGGCGGTGGATGCGCGGGCTGCGTGCGTCCTCAAAAAATTGGGCCTGTACGCGGCGAGCAACGGGGTTAACGTGTGCCTTGAAACGCATGATTCGCACCCGCGCGGGAGGGGTTCTCGTCACCCCAGTCGCGGGCCGACTAGTAGAGGCGTGGGGCGGCGCTGTACACGAGCCACCGCTCGGGCGGGTCGGCCGGGCTGGCTGTGTTGGTGGGGCTGGCTGTGTCGGACGTGTCTTCGGTGTCGGCGAACGCGACGCTTCCCCAGACGAACTTGAGGTCCCAGTCGCCGTCCGTGGCGGGGCGGCGTATGTGGACCCCGGTGGCCGGGTCATAGGTGTCGTAGACCGGTTGCTGCACCCTCGCGGCGACGCTCAGGTCGCCGTTGTGGTTAGTGAGGATACGAATGTCAGTAACGGTCGTGGCGGACGAGATGGAGTAGCCCCCGGCTGAAGCGAGTGCGGAGGCCTCGTGAGTCAGCAGCCCGCAGGAAAAGCACCAGTCAGAACTCGCACGGTCTAACGCTGAGCCGTCCCCGCTCTGCAGCGCGTAATCTCGGGCCGCGAAGAAGTGCCGCACGGCCGCCTCGACCGCAGCCTGCGAGTCGGGTGGTCCCTCCGCCACGGGTGCCACGGGCGCCTCGGGGGTGGCGGGGCGCGCCGGAAAGGTCGCGGGGTCGGCCCGGGTGACCGCGTAGCCGAGGCCGCTGGCGCGCTCGAATACGTCGGTCTGTGTGGGATCGAGCGCGGGCGGGCTCCACGCGGAGCGCGACGACGTGCTGGGCGCCGGGGTGGTGGCGTTGATGTCGCAGCCCGTGAGGGCCGCGCAGAGAACAACCCCGAGGATCGCGCTGCGTAACGATACCTGTTTGAAACGGCGGGTCGGCGCGGACTTGTCAGTGAATGTTGGGTTGGATCCGTTCACGATGTGACCTCCGAGTTCTTAGGGTTGGTAGGGCTCCATGTGCAGCAGAATCACGGTGTCTGCGTCACTCGCATTGGCGACAATGAACAGCCACTTCTGTGTGGCCTCCGGCGACTGCACGTGCAGGCTTTGGCTCGGCACAAAACGGTCTCGCGTGGGCCAGTGCACGGTAGAAACCACCACCATTAACCCCTCGAAGTGCTTGTCTTTCGCAAAGGTCGTAACAGTGTGAGTGTCACTGAACGTGATGGGGTCGGCCACCGTGTAGGCGTCTGCGGCGATGCCTCGCGTGAGCGGCTCGGTGATGGCCAGGCATGAGGTGCACCTCCGTGCGAGCGCCTCGAAGGGGGCCTCATCTCCCGTGAGATACAAGTAGTTCAGGGTGGCGGGCAGGCCATTGACGAGCGATACGGCTGCCGCGTCCCCGTGACCATGAAACCGGTTCAGGGGAGTCACGAGAGGCAGCGCCTCACGGCGCGGAGGAAACGTCTCGGGGTCCACCCATTTATGCACGTATCCCTTGGCCAGGGCGTCGTTGTGCTCCGCGATGCGAGCGTCACTGTGCTCGGGCTCGACCCAGTCAGAAGCCACCTGCACAGCGCTCGGCATCGCCCCCGCGGGCATCGCTGCCGCGCCCGACCACGGCGCCGCCGTTGCCGCGAGGCAGACTGCGGCCGTTGCGAGGCTGCGCAAGATGCCACGTGTGGTGATCATGAGTTCCTCCGGACTTCGGCGAGGTACCAGCCCTGGGCGCCGTCGGCCGTTGAGTAGAAAAACAACCACTCACCCGTGGCCTCGGGGCTCCTCAGGTGCAGGTTCAGCTCGGGGAGGTAAACGTCTTGGGCCGGGTAGTGCACCGTTGCGATGACGGTACGCCCCGTCTCTGAACTGTCTGCCACCTCGGGGTCGGTGATCGTGAGGGGTGCGCCGATCGAGTAGCCGCGAAACTTCGTATAGGAATCCTGCACAGCACGCAGCGAGTCGCAGGTCGTGCATCCGAGTAACGCTCGTGATTGCATGGGCCAAGGGTCCAGCGTCACGTGAAAGTACGAGTACGCCTGCACGAAGGCCTCGGCGGCGCTGATCGCCGCCGCGTCGTCGAGGGCCCGCGAGGTGGCTGGCGGGGGAGTCCAGGCGCCCGGGTCGGGCCGCGCGGGCATCTGTGCCGCCGGCATGTCTTGCACGGTATAGCCCATGGCCTCAACCTGTGTGCGCCACTCCTTGAGGGCCACCTCGCGGCTCGTTCGGGCGGGGGGCGGGGTGGCGCTCGCGCTGGGGGACGCCGGCGTGGTGGCGCTGGCGCTCGGGCTCCCGCTGGCGCTCGGGGACGCCGGTGGGGTGGCGCTGGCGGCGAGGGGCGCGGCAACGAGGGCCACCAGTAGTGTGACTAGGGCTCGGCCCGGTCGCCCACTTGGCAGTATCTGCATTAATTCCTCCTGACGTATGCCGCCACTGTAAGGGCGTTCGGGGTCTCGGCGTGAGGATGTGGCCATACTTGTGGAAAACCCGCGTTCGGGTCGTCCCTGAGGCGTCGCCCTGAAACCCCGTTCAAAAACCTATGAGAGCCGCACTACGATGAATGGGTGATGGAAGAACTGGTGGTTCGCGGTGCGCGCGAACACAACTTGAAGAACGTTTCGCTCAACATTCCGCGCGACTCCCTGGTGGTGTTCACGGGTCTGTCGGGGTCGGGCAAGTCCTCGCTCGCCTTCGACACGATCTTCGCCGAGGGCCAGCGCCGCTACGTCGAATCGCTGTCGGCCTACGCCCGCCAGTTTCTCGGCCAAATGGACAAGCCCGACGTTGACTTCATCGAGGGTCTGTCGCCCGCCGTCTCCATCGACCAAAAGTCCACCAATCGCAATCCGCGCTCGACGGTCGGCACCATCACCGAGGTCTACGACTACATGCGTCTGCTGTGGTCGCGTGCGGGCACGCAGCACTGCCATGTTTGCGGCGCCGAGATCGCGGCCCAGTCGGCCCAGCAGATAGTCGACATCATCCAGGGTTGGGAGCCGGGCACGCGGTTCCAGATCCTCGCGCCCGTCGTGCGCGGCCGCAAGGGCGAGCATGCCGAACTGCTCAGCAGCCTGCAAGGTCGCGGCTTCGCTCGCGCCCGCATCGACGGCGAGGTGCGCCAGCTCAGCGAAAAGATCGACCTCGACAAGAAGTTCAAGCACACCATCGAGGTCGTCGTCGATCGCCTCGTGGTGAAAGACGATATGCGCCGCCGCCTCTCCGACTCCGTCGAGACGGCGCTCGAACTCGCCCAGGGCATTCTGCTCGTCGACTGCGTTGACCTGCCCGAAGGCGACGCCCATCGAGAGCGCCGCTTCTCACAGTTGCGTGCCTGCCCCAACGAGCATGAGCTCGCCATCGACGACATCGAACCGCGCGCCTTCTCCTTCAACGCGCCGTACGGCTCGTGTCCCACCTGTTCGGGCCTCGGTTCGCGCCTCGAGATCGACGAAGAGCTCGTGATTCCCAACGATGACCTCACGATCAACGAGGGCGCCATCGCACCCTGGGCGCAGACCGCGAGCCAATACTTCGCCAACATCCTCGAAGGTCTCTCCCGCGACCTCGGCTTCTCCCTCGACACCCCGTGGAGGGGTCTGCCGCAGCACATTCGCGACACCCTGCTGAACGGCCACAATCACGATGTCACCGTCGCCTATCGCAATCGGTTCGGGCGCGAACGCACCTATTCGACCGGCTACGAGGGCATCATCCCGTTCCTGCAGCGTCGCCACGCCGAGACCGACTCCGACTGGTCCCGCGAGAGGTGGGAGGCGTTCATGCGCGAGGTGCCCTGCCCGTCGTGCGGCGGAACGCGTCTGCGGCCCGAGATCCTCGCCGTGACGGTCGGCGGCAAATCCATCGCCGAGGTCTGCGAACTTTCCATTCGCGAGGCCGCGACCTTCCTCGGCACCCTCGAACTGGGGGAGCGCCAGGCGCAGATCGCCGCCTCCGTGCTGAAAGAAATTAACGCGCGCCTGGGGTTCCTCCTCGACGTGGGCCTCGACTACCTCACTATGGCGCGCGCGGCCGGCACCCTCTCGGGCGGTGAAGCCCAGCGCATTCGCCTCGCCACCCAGATCGGCGCGGGCCTCGTCGGCGTGCTCTACGTGCTCGACGAACCCAGCATCGGCCTACACCAGCGCGACAACCAGCGCCTCATCAACACCCTCACGCGACTGCGCAACCTCGGCAACACCCTGATCGTGGTCGAACACGACGAAGACACCATTCGCGAGGCCGACTGGATCGTCGACATCGGCCCCGGAGCGGGCGAACACGGAGGTGAAGTGGTCCACTCCGGCCCCCTCGCAGACCTGCTGACCAACGAGCGCTCCATTACCGGTCAATACGTCTCGGGTAGGTTGCGCCTCGCCCTGCCAGAACAGCGTCGCGAGATCGACTGGAACCGCTCCATCACCGTCCGCGGCGCCCGCGAGAACAACCTTCAGAGTGTCGACGTTCAATTTCCGCTCGGTGCCCTCGTCGCCGTCACCGGCGTCTCGGGCTCCGGCAAATCCACGCTCGTGAACGAGATCCTCTACAACGTTCTGGCCCGCGAACTCAACCGCTCCAAAACCGTCGCCGGGCGTCACCGCACCGTCGAAGGCCTGCACCACCTCGACAAGGTCGTACACGTCGACCAATCGCCCATCGGCCGCACGCCGCGCTCCAACCCCGCCACCTATACGGGCGTGTGGGACCACGTGCGCAAACTCTTCGCGCAAACGACTGAAGCCAAGGTGCGCGGCTACCAACAGGGCCGCTTCTCGTTCAACGTCAAGGGCGGGCGCTGCGAGGACTGCTCCGGCGACGGCACACTCAAGATCGAAATGAACTTTCTGCCCGACGTCTACGTACAGTGCGAAACCTGCAAGGGAGCCCGCTACAACCGCGAAACTCTCGAAGTTCACTTCAAGGGCAAGAACGTCGCCCAGGTGCTCGACATGCCCATCGAGGAGGCCGCCGAGTTCTTCCGCGCCGTGCCCGCCATCGCCCGCCACCTCGACACCCTCGTGTCGGTCGGCCTCGGCTACGTGCGACTCGGCCAACCCGCGCCCACGCTCTCGGGCGGCGAAGCGCAACGCGTGAAACTCGCCGCCGAACTGCAAAAACGCTCCAACGGACGCAGCATCTATGTGCTCGACGAGCCCACCACGGGCCTGCACTTCGAAGACATTCGCAAACTCCTGCTCGTGCTCGAAGGCCTCGTCGACAAGGGCAACACCGTGCTCGTCATCGAACACAACCTCGACGTCATCAAGGCCAGCGACTGGGTCATCGACATGGGCCCCGAAGGCGGCAGCGGCGGCGGTCAGGTCGTCGCCATTGGCACGCCCGAACAGGTCGCCGCGGTGGAAAGCAGCTTCACGGGCCAATTTGTGAAACCCCTGCTCGACGCTGCCGCCGTCGCCGCCGCGATACCCCTCGACCCCACCACCATTATCGAGGTCGAGCCGGACGCCACCCTGGCTGGCCTGGCACCCAAGGCCAAGCGGGCAGCCAGCGCGCGGGCCGCAGCCAAGGCGGCCACGGGGGCGTCCGCGAGCAAGGCGGGAACGGGGGCGTCCGCGACCAAGGCGGGAACGGGGGCGTCCGCGACCAAGGCCGCCAGCACGCGCACCACCAAGACCGCCAGCACGCGCACCACCAAGACCGCCGCAGCGCGCACCAAGACCTCGCGCGCCTCGTAACGACCACCATCATGGCAGACCCTTCGAGTTACAAGCCCGCCCCGGGCAGCGTTCCCACCACCCCCGGCGTCTATCGATTCCGCGACGCCGAGGGCCGCGTCATCTACGTGGGCAAAGCCAAAAACCTGCGCGCGCGACTCGCGAATTACTTTCAAGACCTCTCCACGTTGCACCCGCGCACCCAGCGCATGGTCACCACCGGCGCGAGCGTCGAATGGACCGTCGTGGGCAGCGAGGTCGAAGCCCTCGCCCTCGAATTCACGTGGATCAAAGAGTTCGACCCGCGCTTCAACGTCATCTTCAAAGACGACAAAACCTACCCGCGCCTCGTCGTCACGACGGGAGACAAGGTGCCGCGCATCATGGTCACCCGCCGCGACCCGGGGCCCCACGACAAGGTGTTCGGCCCCTACCCGTCGGCATGGGCCATTCGCGAAACGGTCGACCTGCTGCTGCGCGTGTTCCCCGTGCGCACCTGCACGCAGGGCGTCTACAAGCGAGCGGAGCGCACCCAGCGCGCCTGCCTGCTCGGCTACATCGAAAAATGCTCAGCGCCGTGCATCGGCCGAGTCAGCGAAACCGAACACCAGAAAATCGCGCAAGACTTCGCGGCCTTCATGGCGGGCGATACGGGCACGTTCGTGACCTCCCTCGAAGGCAAGATGAAGGGAGCCGCCTCCGAGATGGACTACGAAGCGGCGGCCCGCTACCGCGACGACCTCGTGGCGGTGCGCAAGGTGCTCGAAAAGAACGCGGTCGTGCTGCCCGACGCCACCGACGCCGACGTGCTCTCCCTCGTGGAGGACGAGCTGCACGTCAGCGTGCAGGTGTTTCATGTGCGCGGCGGCCGGATTCGCGGCCAGCGCGGCTGGATCAGTGAAAAGGTCGACGATTCGGCACCGGGCGACGTCGTCGAGCGTGCCCTCATGACCCTCTACGACGGGGCGCCCGCACCCCGCGAGGTGCTCGTGCCCACCCTGCCCGGCGACACCGAGCAACTGCGCGACTGGCTCGCCTCCACCTCCGGGCGCCGCCCCGAGATCCGCGTGCCGCGGCGCGGCCACAAGGCTGAACTCGCCGAACGCGTGCGACTCAACGCCGAACAGGCCCTCAACCTGCACAAACTCAAGCGCTCTAGCGACATGGTGAGCCGCTCCAAGGCCCTCGAAGAAATCGCGCAGGCCCTCGACCTCGACACGGCCCCCCTGCGCATCGAATGCTTTGACATCTCGCACACGGGCGGCGAGAACGTCGTCGCTTCCATGGTGGTTTTCGAGGACGGCCTACCCCGAAAGAGCGAATACCGCCGCTTCTCCATCACGGGCGAGGCCGCGCGCGACGACACCGCCAGCATGTTTGACGTCATCACCAGGCGCCTGCGGAGGCTCGCGGCGGCCGGCAGCCCGACGCTCGCGAGCGGCGAGATCGACCCCGACACCGACCCCGCCGACTCCAGCAATAAGTTCCGCTACCGACCCGGGCTCATCATCGTCGACGGCGGCCAACCCCAGGTCGCGGCCGCGGCGCGAGCATTCGACGACGCCGGAGTCACCGACATCGCCCTCGCGGGCCTCGCCAAGCGTCTCGAAGAAATCTGGCTGCCTCACGACGAGTTTCCCGTGATCCTGCCCCGCACGAGCGAGGGGTTGTTCCTGCTGCAGCGCGTGCGGGACGAGGCGCACCGGTTCGCCATCAGCTTTCATCGCTCGAAACGCGGCCGCGCCATGAGCGCCTCGCAGCTCGACGGGATACCCGGGCTCGGTCCCAAACGCCGCGAGGCCCTGCTCGCCGCCTTCGACTCGGTGGCGGGCATTCGAGCCGCGACCCTCGCCCAGATCGCCGCCGTGCCCGGCATCGGCAACGCACTGGCCGAAACCATAATGGGAGAACTTCACAGCGACGTGCCGAGTGGCGGCATTAATATGACGACAGGCGAGATCCTGTCACCCGCCCCCCGCGATTGAAAGCAAAAGCATGTCGATCCCCTCGCAGCCTTCGCCCCAGACTCACGCCGAGCGACCCGAATACCGTAACCCCCAGGCGTCCGAGGTTCTCATTGTCACCGGCATGTCGGGCGCCGGTCGCGCCACCGCGGGCCGCGCCCTCGAAGACATGGGCTGGTACGTCATCGACAACCTGCCGCCCGAGCTCATCATTACGGTCACCGATTACGTGCGCGACGACTCCGACCTCAGCTCGAAGATCGCCGTCATCGTCGATGTGCGCGCGAAAAACTTTTTTCACGACCTGAACCGCGTATTCGATCAACTGACCGCCGCCGGCACGCCCTACCGCATCATCTTTCTTGACGCCACCGAAGACATCCTCGTGCGGCGCTTCGAACAAAACCGCAGGCCACACCCTTTGCAGGGCGATTCGAGGCTCACCGACGGCATCAGCCTCGAACGCATCATGACCGCGACCATGCGTGAAAAGGCCGACCTCCTGATCGACACCAGCGTCATCAATGTGCATCAACTCGCGCAGACCATTCGCGCTAACTTCTCGGGGCCCATCACCGACCTGCGCGTCACCGTCATGTCGTTCGGCTTCAAGTACGGCATACCCCTCGACGCCGACCAGGTCGCCGACGTGCGGTTTCTGCCCAACCCCTACTGGCAGCCCGAGTTGCGCGAGCTTACGGGCCGCGACCTGCCCGTCTCCACCTACGTGCTCGGACGCCCCGGGGCCCAAGAATTCATCTCGGCCTACCATGCCGCCCTGCTGCCGGCCCTCAACAACTATGTGCACGAGAGCAAGAACTACGCGACCATTGCGATCGGCTGCACGGGCGGCAAGCACCGCAGCGTAGCCATCACCGAGAAGCTGGGTGAACTCCTGCGCGTCGACGGCTTCGAGGTGCGTACGACGCACCGCGACCTGGGCAGGGAATAGCATGGCTGAGGCGAAGAGTCGCCCCAGATGGGCGGGCCGCAGCGGCCACGTCGTCTCGCCCAAGGTCGTGGCGTGCGGAGGCGGTCACGGGCTTTATGCATCCCTCACAGCGCTGCGACACCTCAGCGACCGGCTCACGGCCGTCGTGACGGTCGCCGACAACGGAGGCTCCTCGGGCCGCCTCCGCACCGAGTTCGACATCCTGCCCCCCGGTGACCTCCGCATGGCCCTCGCGGCCCTCTGCGACGACACCGAATGGGGCCACGTGTGGTCCGACGTGCTGCAGCATCGCTTCACCTCCGAGGGCGACATGAACGGTCACGCCGTCGGCAACATCCTCATTACGGCCCTGTGGGAGATTCTGGAAGACCCCGTGCAGGGGCTCGACTGGGTGGGGCGCCTGCTCGGTGCCCGCGGGCGCGTGCTCCCCATGGCGGTCGACCCGCTCGACATCGTCGCGGACGTCGAACTGCCAAACGGCGAGCTGGTACAGGTGCGCGGTCAGGCGCAGGTTGCTAAAACCGAGGGGCGCGTGCGACACATCGCGTTGGTGCCCGAGAACCCCACCCCCTGCAAGCCCGCACTGAAAGCGCTGCGGGACGCCGACTGGGTCGTGATGGGCCCCGGCTCGTGGTACACCTCGGTGCTCACGCACCTGCTCGTGCCCAGTTTTGTCGAGGCGATTCACGAGACCGACTCGCGCATCTGCCTCACGATGAACCTCGCGTCGCCGAAAGAAGAAACGGGCGGGCTCTCCGCTACCCAGCACTTCGAGGTGTTTCACGAGATGTCCGGTCAGTTAAAGGTAGACGCCGTGATCGCCGACCCCACGATGATCGAAGACACCGACGAGCTGGCCGATGCGGTGGCGGCGCGGGGAGGCAAACTGCTGCTGCGTCAGGTGGCCATGAGTTCGAACGACCCCCGGCACGACCCCCTGCGCCTCGCGGCCGCCTACCGAGACGTGTTCGGCGGCACGTACTCCGACGTGTGACAGGCCACACATTTTGTGACGCTGTGCTACGCCGCAGTTTCGCCAGGTAACTGCACCCGTCACTTCAGCTGCATTCATGGCACAATTTCCGCTATGGCCCTCACGTCCTCCGTCAAAACTGAACTCACGAACCACTCCGAGACCCGCGTCTGCTGCCGCCGTGCGGAATCAGCTGCAATGCTCAGATTTGCTGCTGTCCTCACCGTCGACAAGCACACGGTCTCCCTCGAGGCTGAGTTCGACTCCGAGGCCGCCGCGGACCGGCTCGCCGCCAACATCCAAGACCTCTACAAGCATCCCGCTCACGTCGCGCGAGTTGCCGCCACGGGTACCCGCCGCGCCACCCGTCATGCCGTTCGTGTCGCCCAGGACGCTCACCTGCTGGCTCGCCAAGCGGGCCTTCTCAATGCGCACGGTCAGCACGTCAAGGGCATGCCGCCAGCCGTGATCGGCGGGGGAGCGCACGACGCGGAGGCCGCCTGGCGGGGCGCGTTCCTCGCCGCCGGCACCCTGACCGAGCCCGGACGCACGTCGGCCCTCGAACTGGTGTGCCCCGGTTCCGAGGTGGCCCTGGCCATGGTCGGCATCGCGCGCAGGCTCGGCGTGCAGAGCAAGACGAAGGAGTCGCGGGGCATGGATCGCGTGGTCCTGCGCGACGGGGAGGCGATCTCCGTGATGCTCGGGCACATGGGTGCCGCTGAGTGCGCGCAGTCCTGGGAACAGGGTCGCCAGCGTCGCGAAGTGCGCGCGCCCAGCAATCGACTCGCCAACTTTGACGACGCCAACCTGCGCCGCTCGGCGCGGGCCGCCGTCGCCGCGGGCCTGCGCGTCGAGCGCGCCCTCGATATTCTCGGTCAGGACATTCCCGACCACCTGCTCACGGCGGGCCTCCTGCGCGTTCAGCATAAGCAGGCGAGCCTCGAAGAGCTCGGGGCGCTGGCCGACCCGCCCCTGACTAAGGATGCCGTGGCCGGTCGCATCCGGCGCCTGCTCAACATGGCCGACAAGCGCGCCCACGACTTGGGTATTCCCGCGACCGACGCGAACCTGAGTGCCGACCTGCTAGACGATTAGGAGGCGGCCAGCGGGGAACCTGTATTTGGGCGTCCGGGCCGGCGGGGGAGGCCGCGGCGTCCGGGCCAGCGCAAATGCGCCACCGGGCCAGCCCCCGGCAGCGACGCGCGACGCATTTTGACCGGCTGGTAGTAATGTGATATTGGCCTGTCGGTGGGTCGCTAGCGGGCTACCTTGTTCTTAGGATTCCAGGGCGTTGTAGGGTACAGTTGTGCGAGGCCTCACACCATGGGGTCAAGCCGGCGTACGACGGTGTACGCAAACTTTGGAAATTGCAAGAAAAGCAACGTCTAACACGTCGGCCCGCTCCGGGTAGCGACGTGTGCCTAGGAGGGCATAGTGACTGTACGCGTCGGAATCAACGGCTTTGGCCGCATCGGCCGAAACTTCTTCCGCGCCGCGCTTGCGCAGGGTGCAGACATCGAAATCGTCGGTGTCAACGACCTCACCAGCAACAAGACTTTGGCGCACCTGCTGAAGTACGACTCGATCCTGGGCCGCCTGAACGCAGAGGTAACCTTCGACGACGAGTCGATCACGGTGGACGGCAAGTCCTTCAAGGTGTTCGCTGACCGCGACCCCGCCAACCTCGACTGGGCCTCGGTAGGCGCAGACATCGTGGTGGAATCGACCGGCTTCTTCACCGACGCCACCAAGGCGGCGGCGCACGTCAAGGGCGGCGCCAAGAAGGTCATCATCTCGGCCCCCGCGTCGAACGAAGATGCCACGTTCGTGATCGGCGTCAACGCCGACCAGTACGATGCCGCGAAGCACACGGTCATCTCGAACGCCTCGTGCACCACGAACTGCCTCGCCCCCATGGCGAAGGTTCTGAATGACACGTTCGGCATCGTCAAGGGCCTCATGACCACCATTCACGCCTACACGGGTGACCAGGTGCTGCAGGACGGCCCCCACAGCGACCTGCGTCGCGCCCGCGCCGCCGCGCTGAACATCGTTCCCACCTCGACGGGTGCCGCCAAGGCGGTCTCGCTCGTGCTGCCCGAACTGAAGGGCAAGCTCGACGGCTACGCCCTGCGCGTGCCGGTCCCCACGGGCTCGGTCACCGACCTCACGTTCGAAGCGGGCCGCGAGGTCACCGTCGAAGAAGTGAACGCCGCGCTCAAGGCCGCAGCCGAAGGCCCGCTCAAGGGCATCCTGGCCTACACCGAAGATCCCATCGTCTCGACCGACATCGTCGGCGACTCGCACAGCTCGATCATCGACGCCACGCTCACCAAGGTGATCGGCAACCAGGTCAAGGTTGTCTCGTGGTACGACAACGAGTGGGGCTACTCGAACCGCCTCGTCGACCTCGTCGGCCTGGTGGGCAAGAGCCTCTAAGTACTGTACGAGACGGCTCGCAGGTGGTACGCCGCCAGCGGGCCGTTTTGTGTCTACCTCCCATCGTTGAAGGCGTGATATGAAGACCATTGAAGACCTGGGTGACCTGCGCGGTAAGCGGGTCCTGGTACGCAGCGACCTGAACGTGCCCCTCGACGGCACCACCATCACCGATGACGGCCGCGTGCGCGCCTCGGTGCCCACTATCCAGCAGCTGGCGGACGCCGGCGCCCGCGTTATCGTGGTCGCCCACCTCGGCCGTCCCAAGGGCGCCCCCGAGGCGAAGTACTCGCTGGCCCCCGTGGCCGCGCGCCTCTCGGAACTGCTCGGCAAGCCCGTCACGTTCGCGCAGGACACCGTGGGCGATGAGGCCGCAAGCATCGTCAAGGGCCTCGCCGACGGCGAGATCGCCCTGCTCGAGAACCTGCGCTTCAACGCGGGCGAAACCTCGAAGGACGACGCCGAGCGCCTCGCGTTCGCGCAGCAGCTGGCCGCCTTTGCCGACGCGTATGTCTCGGACGGCTTCGGCGTCGTCCACCGCAAGCAGGCCAGCGTGTACGACGTGGCTACCCTGCTGCCGTCGGCCCCGGGTGGTCTCGTGCAGGCCGAGACGACGGTGCTGCGTCGCCTCACCGAAGAGCCCGAGCGCCCCTACGTGGTGGTGCTCGGCGGCTCGAAGGTCAGCGACAAGCTCGGCGTGATCGACAACCTGCTGAAGGTCGCCGACCGCATCCTCATCGGCGGCGGCATGCTGTTCACGTTCCTCAAGGCACAGGGCCACGGCGTGGGCTCCTCGCTGCTCGAAGAGGACCAGATCGACACGTGCCTCGACTACCTGAAGCGCGCCGCAGAAACCGGCGTCGAGATCGTGCTGCCCGTTGACGTGGTCGCCGCCGAGAAGTTCGCGGCCGACGCCGCGCACCAGGTGGTGGCCGCCGACGCTATCCCCGACGGCACGCTGGGCCTCGACATTGGCCCCGAATCGGCCGCCCTGTTCGCGTCGAAGATCGCCGACGCGGGCACCGTGTTCTGGAACGGCCCCATGGGCGTGTTCGAGTTCGAGGCGTTCGCGGGCGGAACCCGCGCCGTGGCGCAGGCACTCACCGAGACCGCGGGCTTCACCGTGGTCGGCGGCGGCGACTCGGCCGCTGCCGTGCGCACGCTCGGTTTCGACGAGGCAGCGTTCGGTCACATCTCGACGGGCGGCGGCGCGAGCCTCGAGTTCCTTGAGGGCAAGCAGCTGCCGGGCCTCGACGTTCTCGATAATCAATAATTTTTTGTCGGACGCGCCGGCCCGGGCTTCCCGGGTCGTGCGCGGCTGGCACGGGCCCTAGGCCCGCGTGAGGGGGCACAGTGGTGCCCCGGCAAGGAGTCAAACATGGCAAACCGTACCCCGCTGATGGCGGGCAACTGGAAGATGAACCTCGACCACCTGGAGGCCACGCACCTCGTGCAGAAGCTGGCGTGGACGCTGAAAGACGCGAACCACGACTACGCGGCCGTCGAGGTTGTCGTGTGCCCCCCGTTCACCGATTTGCGCAGCGTGCAGACGCTCGTCGACGGTGACAAGCTTGAGGTTAAGTACGCTTCGCAGGACATCTCGCAGCACGATTCGGGTGCCTTTACGGGCGAAGTGTCGGGCGCCATGCTCGTGAAGCTCGGCGTGAGCTACGCGGTCATCGGTCACTCGGAGCGTCGCCAGTACCACGGCGAGACCGATGAGATTGTGGCCGCGAAGACGGTCGCCGCCTACAAGAACGGCATCACGCCGATCGTGTGCGTGGGCGAACCCCTCGACGTGCGCAAGGCCGGCGAGCACGTGCAGTACACGCTCGCGCAGGTGGACGGCGCGCTCAAGGACCTCGCGGCAGAGCACGCCAAGTCGGTTGTCATCGCATACGAGCCCGTGTGGGCCATTGGCACGGGCGAGGTCGCCACGCCGGACGACGCGCAGGAGGTCTGCGCGGCGATCCGCGCCCGCCTGGCCGAGTTGTATTCGGCTCAGGTGGCCGACGCCGTGCGCGTGCTGTACGGCGGGTCGGTTAAGGCCAGCAACGTGAAAGAACTGATGCAGAAAGCCGACGTGGACGGCGCCCTGGTCGGCGGCGCGTCGCTGCAGGCCGAGGAGTTTGCGGGCATCGCCGGGTTCCAGCGCTAGGCGGCGCTGGGTAGCGCGAGGCTGCTCACCACAACCGCACCACGCGTGCCCCGATCGCTACCCGCGACCGGGGCACGCGTGCGTCCGGTGACCCCGGGCCGGGCGCCCGCCGACCACCCGCGCCGCAATCACCCGATACCTGCCAACTGGAAGGTATTCTGGAAGCCCATCACCGCGCGTCCCGAGGAGACACCATGACCACAAGCATTACCCCCAGCCGCATCATCGTCGGCTGCATGGGCCTCGGCGGAGGCTGGAACGACGACCCCCACGGCCCAGAACATGTCGACGAGGCGGAGGCCCTCATCGACACCGCCCTCGAACTGGGCTTCACCGTCTTCGACCACGCCGACATCTATGGACGCGGCAAGTCCGAGCGGGTCTTCGGCGACGTGCTCGCCCGGCGACCGGACCTGCGCGAACGCATGGTAATCCAAACCAAGTGCGGCATCCGCATCGGCGAAGACGACCTGCCCAACTACTACAACCTGAGCGCCGAGGCGATCGTCTCGCGCGCCGAGGCATCGCGCGAGCGCCTGCAGGTCGAGACCATCGACACGCTGCTGCTGCACCGCCCCGACGCCCTGATGGACCCCGCGGAGGTCGCGGCCGCGTTCACCCACCTCGAAGCGAGCGGCACGGTGCGCGCGTTCGGCGTCTCCAACATGTCGGCCGCGCAGATCGCCTACCTCAAGACGCGGGTCAAGCAGCCGCTCGTGGCGAATCAGCTGCAGCTGAGCCTCGGCCACCGCGATTTCATCGAGCAGGGGGTGCGCCTGAACACCGCTGGCAACTCCGAACCCACGTACCCCCACGGCACGTGGGAATACTGCGTCACCGAGGGCATCGCCGTGCAGGCGTGGAGCCCGCTCGACCGCGGCAAGTTCGTGAACGGCCACGTGGGCCTCGACGAGGGGGACGCCGCGGCGGCCTCCTTGATTGCCACCATGGCGGCCGAGCGTGGGGTGACTCCCGAGGCGATTCAGCTGGGTTGGCTCATGCGCCACCCTGCCGCGATTCAGCCGGTGACGGGCACCAAGACCCCGGAACGGCTGCGCGCCGTGGCCGGGGCCGAGCAGGTCGCGGCGTCGATGAGTTACGTGGAGTGGTACCGCCTGTGGATCGCGGCGCGTGGCGAGGCGCTGCCCTAAGCGGGCTCACGGCCGAGCGGGCGCGCTCGAAGGGGCGCGCAGTAGCACGCGGCGCCGGGCGAACCAGCCCGGCGCCGCGTCTCACGACTAGTGGCTTTGCAGCACGGCCCAGGCGAGCAACTGGTCGATGCGGCGAATGTCGGCGCCCTTGCCGAGCTTCACCTTGATGTGACCCGCGCGGGTCCACAGTTCGAGTTCCGCATTGAAGTCGAACGTGCCCGCGTTCTCGGTCGACCACATGTTGATCGAGGTATACGGCAGGGAGTACACCTCGACCTTCTTGCCGGTCATGCCCTGGGCGTCGCGCACGATGAGGCGCTTCGAGGTAAAGACGGCGGCGTCGCGGAAGGTCTTGAACGCCGTGACGGGCTGTTCGCCCTGCACGAGCATGGCCACGATGTCCTGCGGCACGGGCACCTCTTGCATGAAGGTCCAGGTGGTGAGGGCTTGAAGTTCCATGATGTCCTGTCGGTGTGTAGAGTCGGAGCGCATCCACAGCGGATGTATGTACCAGATTACGGCGTTTTGGTCGCTCTGCGTAATCGGCGCGAACCGGGTGAGCGCGCGCGGCCCGCGTTCGCGCTGAGTAAAACCGCAGGTGAATTGCCGCCCACTGCGCCCGACCAGCGCGCTGCGGCGCGACCATTCGCCCTGCGTACCGTATGCTTATCGGGAACGTGTCAACTTCTAGTTAGCGAGAACCCCAGCCGTGGATATTCTGCGTCTCATCCTTATGATCCTCCTTGTGCTCACGAGCGTGCTGCTCGTGATCTCCGTGCTGATGCACAAGGGCCAGGGCGGCGGTCTGTCTGACATGTTCGGCGGCGGCATCTCGGGCGGTGCAGGCTCGTCGGGTGTGGCCGCGCGCAACCTCGGGCGCATCACGATTGTGCTCGCGGTCGTCTGGGGTTTCGTGATCGTGCTGCTCGGCCTGATCGAGCGCTTTTACCCGACCATTTAGCGAACAGCCCCAACGTCAGCAAAACTCCCGCCGCACGCGACGGGAGTTTTTTCATGCCCGGGCGACGACTCGGCGCCGCTACCCCCGCGCGTGCGCCGCGATGAGGGCCGCGGCGGCCGCGGCGCCGGAGTCGGAGGCAAACGCGCCACTCAGCCCCACGGCGTCCGCCCCCGCCGTCAGCATGGCCGGAGCGTTCTCGGGCGTCATGCCGCCCGTGCAGATGAAGCGCACCTGCGGGAACGGGCCGCGCTGGGCCTTGATCCAGCCGGGGCCGAGCTCGGAGGCCGGGAACACCTTGAGCCATTCGAGGCCGAGGTTGCGCGCCGCGAGTATCTCGCTCGCGGTGGCCACGCCCGGCAGGTGTGGGAGTCCCAGCTCGATGCTGGCCCGCACGATGGCAGGGTCGAGGCCCGGCGAGACGCTGAACGAGACGTCGCAGTCGCGCGAGACCTCCAGCTGCTCGCGCGTGGTCACGGTGCCCGCGCCGACGCGCTTGCCGAGCTCGGCGGCGCGCTTCGCCGCGGCCCGCAGGGAGGGCACGGCCTCTGGGGTCTGAATTGGCACCTCGACGTGCTGTACGCCCGCGGCCCACGCGCGCTCGGAGTATTCGAGGGTGCGTTCCACGTCGAGTCCGCGCAGCACGGCGATCACGGGGACGCTGAAGAAGTCGGCATCGAACCAGGTGGTGGGCATGGGGCTCCTTGCTTGGGGCGCCGTGGCGCCGGTGAACTTGAGGGCGCCGTGGCGCCGGTGGAGATTAGGGGTGGTCGGACGCGCCGGCGGCCGGGTTCTCCGGGTCGCCTCCCGCGCCGACGAGGCGAACCCCGTGGTCGGGGCTCACGTCGTGGCGGCTGCGCAGGGTGTGCGCCGCGAGTCGATGGCCGAGCGAGAGTCGCTCGGAGGCGTCGCGCCCGGAGAGGAGGCCGCCCAGGTAGCCGGCGGCGAAGGCGTCCCCCGCCCCGACGGGCTCGACCACCTCGACCGACTCGGCGGGCACGCGCGTGACGACGCGCTCACCCGTACGGTCATGCATGATTTCGACGGCCTCGCGGTCGGCGTCTTTCACGACGATGCGGGGCACATTGGGAAACCGCTGCGCGACGGCCTCGGCGGTGGGCGTGCCCCACAGCGTTTCTGCCTCATCGAGGCCGACGAGCATGACGCTGGCCTGCGACGCGAGCACGCCCAGCACGGGGGCGGCCTGCTCGACGGACCACAGGGCCGGGCGATAGTTCACGTCGAACGAGGTGGGGAGGCGGGCGGAGCCGCGCAGGGCCAGGGCCTGCCGCAGCAGCGTGAGGCAGTCGTCCGAGAGGCCCGCCGTGATTCCGCTGACGTGCAGCCAGGCGGCGGTGTCGAGGCCCCACCCGGCCAGGTTCGCGAGCGACATGCGGCTCGCGGCGGAGCCCGCCCGATAGTACAGAGTGCGCGCGCCGCGACCGGTATCGGGCTCCTTGAGGTACAGGCCCGTGGGGGCGTGCGGATCGCGTTCGACGAGGGAGACATCGACCCCGCGCGCGGCCAGCTGGTCGAGCACGCGGTCGCCGAACGGATCTTCGCCGACGCGGCTGACCCAGGCGCTCGAAAAGCCCAACGACGCGAGTTGAATCGCCACGTTCGATTCGGCCCCACCGATGCTGAGCAGGCACTCGTCGGCCGTTCGCAGCGATTCGGTGCGGGTGGGCGTGGCCATGGCCATGGTCTCGCCCAGGCACACGACTCGGGTAGCGGGTGTGGCGTGGGGTGTCATGCTGCTCCGTTCGCTCGGTAGGTGCCGGCGGCAGGACCCTCGCGGTCTGGGCCCGGCGGCGCGCCGTCAACCAGGTTAACAGCTGTTCCGCCGCCCACCCGGCTACCCGTGGCGCTGCGGGTCGAGCCTTACTCAGTTTTGCCGTGACCTTTGCCCGAAGTAGGTGCGCCCCCGCGGGGCTGCCACGCGATACAGTGATAGCAACCGCTTTCCCGCACCTCACTCGCAGACGCCTCCCAACTTTTCACCCATTTGGATTGGAATCCTCGCATGCCCGCGCTCGAACTGAACCCCCACGATCACGTCGCGGTCGCGACCAGCGACCTCGCTCCCGGCGAGCTACTGCAGGTATCGAGCGGACGCCGCGTGACCCTCCGTGGCCTCGTAGCCCGAGGGCACAAGGTCGCGCTCGTCGACATCGAACCCGGCGGCACGGTCACCAAGTACGGCCAGGTCATCGGCGTGGCGAGCGCCCGCATCGCGGCGGGGGAGCACGTGCACACGCACAACCTCGAGTTCAGCGACGGCGACCGCGCTTATGAGTTCGGTACCGCGCGCGTCGCCGCGCCCGCGTGGACGGGCCCGCGCCCCACGTTCGCGGGCTACCGGCGAGCCAACGGCCGCGCGGCGACCCGCAACTACATTGGCATCGTGACGAGCGTGAACTGTTCGGCCGCGACGGCTCGCATGATTGCCGACGAGTTTCGCCCCCGCGACCTCGCGGGCTTCGAGAACGTGCACGGGGTCATCGCCCTCACCCACGGCAGCGGCTGCGGGCTGGTCTCCGACAGCGAGGGCGCCAACCTCCTGCTGCGCACCCTGCGCGGCTACGCTCAGCACCCGAACCTCGCGGGCATCGTTTTTCTCGGCCTCGGCTGTGAGATGCTGCAGCTAGACCTGTTGCAGCAAGATCTCGACCTGTCGCCGGATGTGCTGGTCGAAAAGCTCATCATTCAGGCAACGGGTGGGGTGCGGGCAACGGTGGCCGCGGGCGTCCGGGCCGTGGAGGCGATGCTGCCGCAGGTCGACCGGCTGCGCCGCGAGCCGATCGACGCGGGTGAACTGGTGCTCGGCCTGAACTGCGGGGGGTCGGACGGCTATTCGGGCATCACGGCGAACCCCGCGCTCGGCGTGGCCTCCGACCTGCTCGTGGGCCTCGGCGGGGCGTCCGTGCTCGCCGAAACGCCCGAAATCTACGGGGCGGAACACCTACTCACGAGCCGCGCCGTGAGCGAGAGCGTGGGCCGCACCCTGCTCGAACGCATCGACTGGTGGCGGGGGTACACGGCGGCGGGCGGAGGCACGGTCGACAACAACCCCTCTCCCGGCAACAAGGCCGGCGGCCTCACGACGATTCTCGAAAAGTCGCTCGGGGCGGTGGCAAAGGCGGGCCAGAGCGAGCTGAGCCACGTGCTGCGCTACGCCGATGCTATTCCGCGGCCCGGCCTCAGCTTCATGGACACCCCCGGGTACGACCCCGTCTCCGTGACCGGCCTCGTCGCGGGTGGCGCGCACGTCATCGTGTTCACCACGGGCCGCGGTTCGGTGCTCGGCACCAAGCCCGCGCCCTGCATCAAGGTCGCCACCAACAGCGAGCTCGCGCGGCAGATGCCCGACGACATCGACCTCAACGCGGGGGTGATCGTCGACGGCACGGCTACGCTCGACGAGGTGGGGCGCCAGATTTTCGACCTGCTACTGGAGGTGGCCTCGGGGCGCGAGACCGCGAGCGAGTCGCTCGGCATCGGGGCGGACGAGTTCGTGCCGTGGCAGCTGGGTGCGGTCACCTAGGGGGCGGGCACGGCGGCGCCATTAGCGCCAAACGCTGCTGACCTGTGGGTACGCGTAACCCTCAGCGAATCTCCCCGCCCCGTAGACGCCTACGCTGCGCAGCAGCAGCGTCGCCATCTGATAGTGGCCGTAGCCGTTCGGGTGGGGTGCGTCGTGGTACCACACGGTCGGCGCGACGCCGCGGCCCTCGCGCAGCAGGTGCGCGCTGTGGTCGATCACGGGCACGCGCCGCTCCCAGCCGAGCTCGCGCACGCACTCGTTGTAGGCGTGCAGCACGCCCGTTCCCACCGCATCGCGCCACTCGGGCGGCGCGACCTGCAGCATCACCTCGGCGCCCAGGGCGCGACTGCGCGCGATCACCTCGTCAACCGCGGCGCGAAACGCGCCGAGCCGTTCGAGGCCGTCGTGAAAGTCGTTCATGCCGATCATGAGCGAGACCACGCGGGCCCGCTGCTCACTCACGCGCCACTCGAAGTCGGCGAGCAGGTCGCGGCAGGTTGACCCCGAGATGCCCGTGTTGAGCACCCATTGGCGCGTGAAGAGCCGCTCGTAGCGCTGGCGCTCGTCGAAGTGGTTGACGTAGGTGCGCCAGCCCGCCGTGGCCTCGCTGCCCTGGGTGATCGAATCGCCCGTGAACAGCCACTTCAGGGGCTCGGGGGAGTCGGCGAGGGCGCGCAGCGTGGCGAGCGCGGGCAGGGTCACGGCGCGGGGCAGGGCCGGCCCTTCGGCCGCGTCCCAGGGGCCATCGAGGGCCCCGGTCTGGACGCGCGCGTGCTCCAGTTGGCCCTCGAACACCAGCCCCGTGGGGGCGTCGGGGTGGTCGTGCCGGGCGAGGTGCGCGGCGTCGACCGCGAGGTCGAAGGGGCGAGCGGTCTCGGCGGCGACCCCGACGCTCGATCCGTCGGCCAGAAACTGGAGCACTCCGGGGGAACTGATCAGCACGAGGGTGTGCCGCTCGCCGTCCGCGAGGTGAATGCGCGGCTCGAAGCGCGTGACGATCTCGCCGCCGGCCGCGACGTGGAGGGCGGGGCGGCCGTCCTGGAGGCCGAGCCACAGTGCGTCGGCGGGCGACCCGGCACCCGCAGGCCCCGTGAGGCTGAGCAGGGTCTGCCGGGCGAGGCTGCGGGTCGAGAACGTGAATGCGAAGGTCACGGGGGTGTTGGCCGCGACGGGGATAGCTAGCAGGGGGTCGGTGACCGCGAGGGGCGCCGGGACTGGTCCCACGTCGAGCAGCACCTTGGGCGCGGCCGGCGCGGGGAGCAGCGCAGCGGGCCGGGAACCCGGGGCGGGGCCTTCGGGGCTAGGGCTGGGAACTGGCCCCGCGGCGTCCGCAATAGTGGCACCGTCGCGCGAGGAGGTGGGGGTAGGGCGAAGCGACGCGAGCGCGAGGGGGGCGGCGGTGGCGCCCGTCAGGAGAGAAAATTTGGAGAGGCTGCGGCGAGAGATATACACGGTGATTTCGTCGGGGCACACGGCAAGCCCGGGTTGAGGCCCGGGCTGCGGGAAGGTCAGGGGGAGCGAGCGGCCGCGACACGCGAACCACCACTGTAATTTTCGCAGCGACTGCGCGAGCTTGACTAGTCGAATCGGCTCCGTGACCATAACGATTCGGCAAGTACGACTAAGGGTCGGACCGGGCACTGCCCGATCCGACCCTCCAGAGATCTCTGCGGCTAGGCGCTCGCGGCCTCCGCGAGCCCGGCCGCGGCGCGCACCGCGTCGTCGAGGGCCCACACGACCTCGCCGTGAGCACCCACGAACGCCGCCGACAGCGGACCCTCGCCGAGGCTCGGCGCGATCGCCCGCTCCGGCGCGTGCAGGGCGCCGCGTTCGGTGGCGCGCAGGCACGCGGCCACCGCCTCGCCCTTGTCCGCGCCCGCCACCACGAGATACGTATGCTTCGCGCGGTTCAGGGCCTCGAACGTCAGGCTGATGCGATGCGGGGGAGGCTTGGGCGAGTCCGCCACCGCGATCGCGTCGCCGCCATCGAACTGCACCTCATGACCCGGGAACAGCGAGGCCACGTGCCCGTCCGGCCCCATGCCCAGCAGCAGCACGTCGAGCCGCAGGGCGTCGCCGTGGGCCACCGCGCGCATGCTGGCACTATAGGCGGACGCCCCCGCCCCCGCCTGCTCGCGTTGGCTGCCGTTGGCGCCGGGCACGAATGCGGGCATCATGTGCACGCTCGCCTGGGGCACCGTCGCGAGGAACTCACGGGCTTGAACCGCGTTACGGTCGGGCGAATCGGCCTCCACGAAGCGTTCGTCGCCCCACCAGATGTGCACCCGCGACCAGTCGAGCAGGCCAAAACCTGGTGCGTCGCTCAATGCCTTCACGGTCTTGATGCCGACCGTGCCGCCCGTGAGCACGAGGTTCGCCACGTCGTGGGTGTCGAGCGCCGCCGCGAGATGTGCGATCACCCGGGCCGCGACCTCGCGCGCGACGTCGTCGCCGGTTGCGGCGCGCAGCACGCTGTACGTCACGAGGCTGCCTCGGCGGGCACGACCGTGTAGTCGAAGCCCTTGTGGAGCACCTCGGCGTAGATCTCGTCGGGGTCGAGGCGGCGCAGCTCTTCGGCGAGGCATTCGTAGAGCTTGCGGTGCGGCATGCTGAGCAGTTGGTCGGGCTGACCGGGGGTGCTCAGCACGGCGGTGTGCGCATCGGGGCGGTGCAACACGATCGACCCGGAGGGCCGCACCAGTTCGATCTCGTAGATCGCGCGGATGGCGTCGTGCTCTTCAAAGACGACCTCGACGCCGAGCCGGGCGCGCAGCCAGGCGGCGAGCAGGGCCGCCTGGGGTGCGCCCGTGATGCCGCGCACGATGGCCCGCGTGACGGGCTCGTACGGGGGTTGATCGAGGGTCGTCGCGAGCACGCCACGCCAGCTGGTGAGGCGGGTCCACGACATGTCGGTGTCGCGGGGGGTGTGGTTGTCGCGCATCGAGCGCAGCTTCTCGACCGGGTTCGAGCAGCGCGCCGTGTCGATGATGCGGCGCTGCGAGATCTTGCCCAGGGGGTCTGCCGCGAGCGAGTCGGGCGAGTAGTCCGTCCACCACGTGACGATGGGTGCGTCGGGCAGTAGCAGGGGGGTGATGAGGGTGTCGATGTCTTGTGCGGCCTCGCCGGAGGTCTTGAATACGATCACCTCGGAGGCGCCGGCGTCGCCGCCGACGCGAATCTCGGCGTCGAGTCGCGACTCCGCAGCTGAGCCCGTGACCAGTACGATCACGCGGCACGGGTGCTCGCGCGAGGCCTTGTTGGCCGCGCGAATCGAGGATTCGGCGAGCTCGGGCGTCGTCACGATCACGAGCGTCATGACGCGCCCGAGGGCAACGACACCGCCCGCATCGCGAAGCTTGACGAGTTCGCGGTTGACCTGAGCGGTCGTCGTATCGGGCAGCAGCTTAATCATGGTCGCCTCCAGGTGCGTCCGTCGCGGGCCAGCATCTCGTCGGCCGAATGGGGGCCCCAGCTTCCGGGGCGGTAACCCTCGGGGGCACCGTTCTCGGCCCAGAAATTGACGATGGGGTCGAGAATCTTCCACGAGAGTTCGACCTCCTCCTGACGCGGGAACAGCGGCGGGTCGCCGAGCAGCACGTCAAGAATCAAGCGCTCGTACGCCTCGGGGGAGGATTCGGTGAACGAATGGCCGTAGGCGAAATCCATGGTCACATCGCGCACCTCCATCTGCGTGCCGGGCACCTTCGAGCCGAAGCGAATCGTGACGCCCTCGTCGGGTTGTACGCGAATCACGAGCGCGTTCTGACCGAGTTCTTCGGTCGCCGTCTGTTCGAACGGCAAGAAGGGCGCCCGCTTGAAAACGACCGCGATCTCAGTCACGCGGCGTCCGAGGCGCTTGCCCGCCCGCAGGTAGAAGGGCACGCCCGCCCAGCGGCGCGTGTTGATGTCGAGGCGCATCGCGGCATAGGTTTCGGTGGTGGAGTCGGCGGGGATCCCGTCTTCTTCGAGGTAGCTGCGCACCTCCTCGCCGCCCTGCCACCCCGCGAGGTAGCGCCCGCGGGCGGTGTGCAGGCCGAGGTCGTCGGGCAGGCGCACGGCCGCGAGGGTTTTCTCCTTTTCGGCGCGCAGGTCGGCCGCGTTGAACGAGATGGGTTCTTCCATCGCGGTGAGCGCGAGCAACTGCAACAGGTGGTTTTGAATCACGTCGCGGGCGGTGCCGATGCCGTCGTAGTAGCCGGCGCGCGAGCCGATACCGATGTCTTCGGCCATCGTGATCTGCACGTGGTCAACGTAGTTGGCGTTCCAGATCGGCTCGAACAACTGGTTGGCGAATCGCAACGCCAGCAGGTTCTGCACGGTCTCTTTGCCGAGGTAGTGGTCGATGCGGAACACGGCGTCGGCGGGGAACACCGATGCCACCACCTCGTTCAGCTCTTGGGCCGATTCGAGATTGTGGCCGAACGGCTTCTCGATGACGACACGCTCCCACTTGTGGCCGGGCCGCTGCGCGAGGCCCGCCGCGCTCAGCTGCTCGCACACGAGGGGGAACGCCGAGGGGGGAATAGACAGGTAGAACGCGTGATTGCCGGCGGTGCCACGCGACTTCTCGAGCTCGTCGAGCACCGTCACGAGGCGCTGGTACGCCTCGGTGGTGTCGAACTCGCCCTGCACGAACCGGAGGCCGGGCGCGAGCTGGTTCCATACCGCCTCGTTGAAGCCCGTGCGGGTGTGCGCCTCCACGTTTTCTCGCACGTACGCCGTGAAGGCGTCGTCGTCCCAGTCGCGGCGGCCGAAGCCCACGAGCGAGAAGCCGGGTGGCAGCAGGCCCCGGTTGGCGAGGTCGTAGATGGCGGGTAGTAGTTTTTTCTTGGCGAGGTCGCCCGTGACGCCGAACATCACGATCGCGCAGGGCCCGGCGATGCGGGGCATGCGGCGGTCGCGAGGATCGCGCAGGGGGTTGACGTAGTTCGCCGCGGCCTGGGCCTCGGCGTCCTCTACGGTGTTTTCTGGCATCAATGAACCCTTAGGCAGCGTCTGCAATGGTGGTGGTGACGACGTCGAGCAGTTCGCCCCACGCGTCCGCGAACTTCGCAACGCCCTCGGTTTCGAGCAGTTCGGTCACCTCGGTCAGCGAGATGCCCTGCGCCTCGACCGCGGCGATCACGGCCGCGGCGGCGGCGAAGTTCGGGGTGAGCGTCTCTTCGGTGACGGTCGACTCCGCGGCGGCGGCGTCGAGGGTCTTCTCGGGCATGGTGTTCACCACCTGCGGGCCGACCAGGTTGTCGACGTACAGCACGGGGGAGTACGCGGGGTCTTTCACACCGGTCGAGGCCCACAGGGCACGCTGCGGGTTAGCGCCGTCGAGGGCCGCAAAGCGGGAGTCTCCGTTCGCGCCGAAGACCTCGCCGTAGGCCTGGTAGGCCAGTTGGGCATTGGCGACGCCGGCCTGGCCCTTGAGCGCCGCGGCCTCCTCGGTGCCGAGGGCTTCGAGTCGCTTGTCGATCTCGGTGTCAACGCGAGACACGAAGAACGAGGCGACCGAGTGGATCTTCGACAGGTCGTGTCCGTTCGCGGCCGCGAGTTCGAGGCCCGCGAGGTAGGCATCCATGACGGCGCGGTAGCGTTCGATCGAGAAGATCAGGGTGACGTTCACGCTGATGCCCGCGCCGATCACGGCCGTGATCGCGGGCAGGCCGGCCAGCGTGGCGGGAATCTTAATCAGCACGTTCTCGCGGCCCACGAGCTGGGCGAGTTCGGCGGCCTCCTTCACGGTGTTCTCGGTGTCGTGCGCGAGGCGCGGGTCCACTTCAATGGAGACGCGACCATCGAAGCCCTGCGTGGCGTCGTAGATCGGCTGAAACAGGTCGCAGGCCTCGCGCACGTCGTCGGTGGTGAGGGCCGTGATCACGGCGTCCACGTCGGTCGTGCCCGCGGCCACGAGCTGCTTGATCTGCGGCGCGTACGAGGCCGAACCCATGATCGCGGCCTGGAAGATGGCGGGGTTCGTCGTCACGCCCACGACGTTCTTCTCGGCGATAAGGGCCGCGAGCGAACCGGAGGTCAGGCGGTCGCGCGAGAGGTCATCGAGCCAAATCGAGACGCCGAGGTCGCTGAGGCGCTGGGTGTTTGCGTTCTGAGTCATGAGAATCCTTTGCTGAAGCGCGCGCGGGGCGCGCGCGAGGGGGCGGGCACGGTGGGCGCGAATGCCCACCCGGTCACCGGGCGTCCCGAATGGCGGCGCCCAACAGCAGAGGGCGGGTCGTCATGCGACGACCCGCCCTCGGGTACTACTTGGTTGCGGCGATCGACTCGCGCGCGGCGGCCACCACGGCGGCCGTCGTGATGCCGAACTCTTCGTACAGCACCTTGTAATCGGCCGAGGCACCGAAGTGCTCGAGCGAGACGGCGCGGCCCGCGTCGCCCAGGTACTTGTGCCACGGCATGGCGATACCGGCCTCGACCGAGACCCGCGCCTTCACGGCAGCGGGCAGCACCGACTCGCGGTACTCGGCCGATTCGGCATCGAACCACTCGAGACAGGGCAGCGACACGACGCGCGTGGGCGTGCCCGCGGCTTCAAGTTCGGCCTGCGCCGCGACGGCCAACTCAACCTCGGAGCCCGTCGCGAGGAGGATGACCTCGGGGCTGCCCGTCGAGGCGTCCTTCAAAACGTAGCCGCCCTTGAGCGTGCCCTCGGCGGAATTGAAGCCGTCTTCGTCGCGCGGGAACACCGCGAGATTCTGGCGCGAAAGCACGAGGCCGGCGGGCCCGTTGTCGCGTTCCAGAATGCCGCGCCACGCCTGAGCGGTTTCGTTGGCGTCGGCGGGGCGCACGATCTGCAGGCCCGGAATCGCGCGCATCGCGGCCAGGTGCTCGACCGGCTGGTGGGTCGGGCCGTCCTCGCCGAGGCCGATCGAGTCGTGGGTCCACACGAAGATCGACGGAGTGTTCATGACTGCCGCGAGGCGCACCGCGCCGCGCATGTAGTCGGAGAACGTGAAGAACGTGCCGCCGTAGGGGCGCGTGTTGCCGTGCAGGGCGATGCCATTCACGATCGCGCCCATGCCGTGTTCGCGAATGCCGAAGTGCAGCGTGCGGCCGTACTCGTTGCCCGCGAACTCGTGCGTCGAGCGGTGCTCGGGCAGGAACGACGGCTCACCCTTCATGGTGGTGTTGTTCGAGCCCGCGAGGTCGGCCGAGCCGCCCCACAGTTCGGGCAGGGTCGAGGCCAGGGCCGAGAGCACGTCACCGGAGGCAGCGCGCGTGGCGACGGCCTTGCCGGCGGGGAACGACGGCAGCACATCAACCCAGTTAGCGGGCAGTTCGCGCTTTTGCAGGCGGTTAAACAACTCGGCGCGCTCGGGGTTGGCCGCGGCCCACGCCTCGAACGTGGACTGCCAGGCAGCCTTGGCCTCCGCATTGCGAGCGGAAACGCCGCGCGTGTGCTCGACGACCGCGGGGTCTACGTCGAAGCTCTTCGCGGGGTCGAACCCGAGCACCTCTTTCAGGCCCGCCACCTCGTCGGCGCCGAGCTTCGAGCCGTGCACGCCGTGCGTGTTCTGCTTGGTGGGCGAGGGCCAGCCGATGATCGTGCGCAGGCCGATGATCGACGGCTTGCCGGTCTCGGCCTTCGCGGCGGCGACGGCGGCCTCCAGCGCGTCGACGTTCTCGACATATTCGCCACCCTCGGTCCAGTCGACCCGCTGCGTGTGCCAGCCATAGGCCTCGTAGCGGGCGAGCACGTCTTCGGTGAACGCAATCTGCGTGTCGCCCTCGATCGAGATGTGGTTGTCGTCCCAGATCACGATGAGATTGCCGAGCTCTTGAGTGCCTGCGATGGCGCTCGCCTCGGCGGTGACGCCCTCCTGGAAGTCACCGTCGGAGGCCAGCACGAAGATGTGATGGTCGAACGGAGATTCGCCCGCGGGCGCCTCGGGGTCGAACAGTCCACGCTCGCGGCGGGCGGCCATCGCCATGCCCACGGCGGAGGCGAGGCCCTGGCCGAGCGGGCCGGTCGTGATCTCGACGCCCGTGGTGTGGCCCACCTCGGGGTGACCTGGGGTGAGCGAGCCCCACGTGCGCAGCGCTTCGATGTCGCTCAGCTCGAGGCCGTAACCGGCCAAGTACAACTGCAGATACTGGGTCAGCGAGGAGTGCCCGCACGAGAGTACGAAGCGGTCGCGGCCGACCCAGGTGGGGTCCTTGGGGTCGAGTCGCATGGCGTTTTGGTACAGGTAGTACGCCACGGGAGCGAGAGAAATGGCGGTGCCGGGGTGGCCATTGCCCACCTTCTCGACCGCATCGGCGGCAAGTACGCGCACCGTATCGACGGCCTTCACATCAACATCGGACCAACCCTGATATTTCGTGCTGCTCACAGGTGAGCTTCCCTTCTCATAGTGGGCGGTAGAAAAAGTTACCGGACGCAGCTAGGTGGTGCCCTGGAGGCTGCGGCTACGGAAAGACTATCTGTTAGGGCTGCGATTACGCCGATTTGTTGCGTCTGGTAAACGGCAATGCGGTGCAATTGCCGCGCCCGCGACCATTTGCCGCGTTTTTGCCGTCGCCCTCAGGCTCCGCCCGAGCCCAACCGCGTGACCTGTGAAAGCTGGCACGACCTCACAGAATTGGGACCGAATACCGTGGTTGGCGCATGTCGACCGAGTACACTTGCTGTGAATATTGTGCGGTCGCTCCGCAGCTCATCTGCGGTCGCGATTCGGCCGGGCCCACGCCTGGTTCACATCGGGCCTAGTCCAGGTTCTGAGGGCAACGAGTCTCGCGCCGCACGACACAGAGAGGCATGTGTGAGTCACGCACAGAAATCCGGTGGGTTCCACGGTTCAAACCCCCTCACCGCGCAGGCATCGCCCGATACACCCCTCGGGGCAGCCCCGGCAGCGACCCGCACCATCAAGCGCACCCTCGGCGCCTACGTTGCCCTCACCAAACCCCGCATCATCGAGACCCTTCTGGTCACGACGATCCCCACGATGTTCCTCGCGGCCGGCGGGTTTCCCTCGTGGTGGCTCGTGGTCGCGACCCTCGTCGGCGGCACCCTCGCGGCGGGCGGCGCCAACACGCTGAACTGCGTCTACGACCGCGACATCGACGCCACCATGGACCGCACCAAGCGGCGCCCGCTCGTCACGGGCGAGGTGGGCGTGCGGTCGGCGCTGATCTTCGGCCTCGCGCTGAGCACCCTGTCGTTCGTGTGGCTGTGGGCGTTCGTGAACCTCGTCTCGGCGGCGCTCGGAGTCGCGGCGATACTCTTCTACGTGGTCGTCTACACCATGATCCTCAAGCGTCGCACCTCGCAAAACATCGTGTGGGGCGGCGCCGCGGGCTGCATGCCCGTGCTGATCGGCTGGTCCGCCGTGACCGGCTCGCTCTCGTGGGCGGCCCTCGCGCTGTTTCTCGTGATCTTCTTCTGGACCCCGCCGCACTACTGGCCGCTCGCCATGCGGTTCCGTGACGACTACGACCGCGCGGGCGTGCCCATGCTGCCCGTCGTGACCACCGCCAAGAACGTCTCGAACCAGATGATCTGGCACACCGTCGCGATGATCGCTGCCTCCCTCTCGCTCGTCTGGCTCGGCCCCACCGGCTGGGTGTACGGCATCGCCGCGGTGGTGTTCGGCGGCGGCTTCTTCTACATGGTGCTGCGTTTCGCGCTGCGCGTGCGCCGCGGCGTCACGGGCAAGGCCCTGAACTCGATGTCGGTGTTCCACGCCTCGCTCAGCTACCTCACCCTGCTGTTCGTCGCGCTGGCCATCGACCCCTTCATTCGCTAACGTGACCGCGGTGTCGGGGCCGCTCGCGCGAGACCTCGCCGACTACCTTGCACACCTGCGCGTCGAACGCGGGCTCGCCGAGAACACGTTGCGCGCCTACCGACACGACCTCGAGCGTTACGCCGGTTTTCTGGCGGACGCCCGCGTGCCCGCCCTGGCAGCCGCCCACGAGGGGCACATTGAGGGCTTTCTCGCGCACCTCGCCGACTCTGATTTGAACCAGCGCAGCCGCAATCGTGCCCTCGCGGCCGTGCGCGGCTGGCACAAGTTCGCCACCCTCGAAGGGCGCGCCGAAGTTGACCCCGCGCGCGATGTGGCGGCGCCGCGCCCGGCCCTGCTGCTGCCCCACCCGCTGCCCGTGGACGACGTAACGCGACTGCTCGCCGCGGCCGGCCACCTCGACGAGGCAACCCACCCGCGCACCCTGCGCGACATCGCACTGCTCGAACTGCTCTACGGCTGCGGGGCGCGCATCAGCGAGGCCGTAGGCCTCGACCTCGACGATGTCGACCTGGACGGTCGCTCCGTGCGCCTGTTCGGCAAGGGGCGCAAGGAGCGCGTCGTACCGCTCGGCCGCTATGCCAGCGCTGCCCTCGGTGCCTACCTGGTGCGGGGGCGTCCGGTCTGGGTGCGGGAGGCCCACCGGGCCAGCCCCGCGGTGTTCGTCAATGCCCGCGGGGGGCGGCTTTCACGACAGAGCGGGTGGGCCACCCTCAAACGCGTCGCGGAGGTCGCGGGGCTCGGCGCCGAGGTCACGCCCCACACGCTGCGGCACTCGTACGCGACGCACCTCATGCAGGGCGGGGCCGATGTGCGCGTCGTTCAAGAACTGCTCGGGCACGCCTCGGTGACCACCACCCAGATATACACGCAGGTGACGGTCGATTCGCTGCGCGAGGTCCACGCCGCCGCCCACCCGCGCGCCCACTGAGTGCACACTGAATGGGCACTTGTGCACGCGATTTTTTGCAGTACCCCACCCCAATCACCGACCGCAAGGACTAGCCTGGGAGCGCGGCACCGCAGGGGGTTGCCGCGAAAAACGTACGCGAGGTTCTCCATGACAGTCCCATACCGCACGAGTCGTGGCCGGCGCCCGGCGACCGCGGTGGGCCTCGCCCTGACTCTCGGTTTGTCGCTTGCGGCCTGCCAGCCCCTCACCGGCCCGGACGCCCCCGCGCCCCGACCCAGCGCGGCCTTCACGATCGAACCGACGGCCTCCGCAGCGTGGGATTCGGTACCCTCGCGGCTTAGGCGTCAACCCGCACTGTGGCAGGCAGAGATCCCCGCACTCGGGGAGTCGACATCTGACGCCATCTCACCCGACGGCCGCACCTTCGCGATGCTAACGCGAGACCCGGAGGGCACATTCGGTGTCGTGCTGGTCGACCTGTGGACCGGATACGCGACTCCCACGCTTCGCTTCGACTCGCTGAGCGCCGCGCACGACGGGCAGCGAGCAGGCACGGGCGAGCCGACCGCACAAATCGTGGGTATCGACGGCGGTTTCGCGGTGCTGGAGGGTTACAAGGCATCCCGGAGCGAGGCACGCTGGGCGGCGCACCGCATTGACCTCAGTGGCGAGGTCACCACCACGGGCAGCGGTGTGTTCGACAACACCGCAGGTTACCTCTCCTTGGTGGGGGACGAGGGGCTGATGTACCTGGTGGCGACCACGGAGACGGATCAAGGCGAGCATTTTGAGCCCATGACAAATGCGGTGATCGTGATCGACGCGATCACCGGAGCGCCGACGTACTACCCGGCCACGAACGGCTCGCCGGGCGACAGCGCTACCTGTTCGCACGACGAATGCCGAACGCTCGAGTATCCGCAGGGTCTGCGTGACGGTGAGAGCCTGACCACCGAGCTGCGATGGTGGAGCGACGGCGGCACCACCTGCGAGCCCCTGAGCCTCAGACTGGGATACGGCACCCCGAACCCGTGCGTCCAGAAACTCGTCGGGCCCCAATTCGACTCGGCCACCAGTGCTCCGCAAGGCGCCAAGAGCGACACCTCGTTCACGCTGCATCTCGACCTGGAGACGGGTCTCGCCGTTCTGCTCTGGCCTCAGCGCGACGATCAGGATCAACGGGTGCTGGCACTCGTCGACCCGTACCGGCCGGGCGCTCCGCTCGCCGTGGCACACTGCCCCCACGACTCCCTCCGACTCGTCCCCGACGAGGACGTGAACATCAGGCCCGACGGTCGCTACGTCTCCACCGGCTTCGTGGTGTTCGACCTCGAAACGGGCCAAGGCGCCTGCCTGGTCAGTGAAAACTACTCGGTGTTCTGGCTGTCGCAGGTGACGGTGGACAATGAGGGCATCGTGCGTGGTGCGATCGCGGAACGATCCAGCGCCTTCAGGGCGCGTATTCCGGCCGACGGCATCCACTCGACGGAGCCGCTCGAGTACGAAATGTACCGAGACGCGCTCGCGCCCTTCACCCTGCAGAACGTGCCCAGCGTCGGTGACGTGGCGATATTTCAGGAGAACGGTTCGAGGCCCGGCACCTACGCCATCGCGGCCTTTGAGGTTGATCCGCCTCCCGACTAGTCGGCGAACGTGGCAGCCCGCCGCGCGGCGCGTATTCGATTCGCTCGTTCACCCTTCGTTCGGAGAAAAATGCTCTCGACCCGTTCACTCCTCGCCCGCCCGCCCGCGCCGTCGTGGGGTGGTCCTCGCTCTCACCCTCGCTCTCACTGCGTGTCAACCGCTCACCGGACCGGACGCCCCGGCGCCCAGGGTGGCCGAGGTGTAGACGGTGGTCCCGGCGTCCGACCCGGCTCAGGCACTGAGCGGCAGCGAAGTTGAAACCCTGGCGGATGCAGCGCCGGAGGCGCTCAGCGACGCCCAGGCGATCTGGACCGTGAAGGTGCAGGGGCGAGTCTCGTTCGACCACGTCGCGGTCGACCGTCAGGGCCGCTACGCGGGAGTGCTGCACCAGGCGGGGGAGGACGGCACCGGGCGGCTTATGCTTTCGCGAATTGACCTGTGGACGGGGCACAGCATGGCGCCCGTTGAGGTGCCGGCGGTGGAGTCCGATGCTGCGCGACCCGAAGATGCCTACCTGATGCAACGCAAGAGCAGCGAGGCAACCGACGATGGCTTTACGGTGCTGCAGGCGGCGATCGACTCTGACGCTGAGGCCGAGCAGACTTCCGTTACGTGGTCCGCGCAGATGATAGCCCGAGACGGCAGCGAGTTCACGAGCGAAACTGGCAGCTTCGAGGTGACGGACGACTACGCCGTTTCCTTAGCGGAACCGGGTCGGCTGGTAGCGAGCACCACCAGCCAGTTTGACGCGGTGGAGGGTACACCCGATACCGGGGGCAGCAGGGGTCGCATCGACGTCGTCGTGGTGGACCCGGTCACCGGCCGCACGGTCGAGATGCAGGGAGACACCGGTCTGACCCGTGCCTCTTGCGCCGACGATGATTGCACTCTGAAGTCGGTGGGCGAGTGGTCGAGCGGGGGCGAGAGCGCGCGCTCCTACGTCGAGCAGCGGATGATCACCACCGGAGTCGAGAATGCACACTTGTGCATCCCCTGGCCTCAGGCGGCCGGATTTAACATCGCGGAGATTTGCGCCTCGGGCGTCACGGGCGCGGGCCTCGACACCTCGGGGGACCTCGCGCCGGACTCGGCGGTCTCCCGGGTGGCGGCCCTCGCGGCGGTAGATAGTACCGCGATGTTGCCGTGGTCAGTTGGCCCCTTGAGTCTCAAGAAAAGACGGCCGGCACGGTGCAGGGGCTCGTGAGCCTCGACGACCCCACGCGACTGGAGGCCACCGCGACCTGCGAGAACCAGGCCCCTTCTGCATTTCAGACGCGAAGGGTCGCTGAGAGCCCGAACGGCCGTTTCGTCGCCACGAACGCCGCCCTCTTTGACCGGCAAACCCAGCGCGGCGTCTGCTTCGATGTGGGCAACCCCGCACATTCGGCGTCTATCACCGTCGACGACCACGGGACGGTGCGGCATCTCGACCGAATGTACCAGCAGGGCAGTGGCATCCAGGTAGGCCGCATCGCAAACGGAGCCATCGACCCGACACCGAAATCTCGTGGTCGCCAGACCCCAAAGGGAGGTCGTGGCTAGCGCCGTTCGCCCTGGTGGCCGTTCCCGGCAGGGGCGACGTGTACTGGGGCTTAATCCCCATGACCGGTCCCGAGGCATCGTTCGTGGCCTACGACTGGCCGCCGACAGACCAGTAAGCGCGGGTGGCCGCGCCCGGCACAAGACCTCGCCCTGGCTGTCCGGTGTACCGAGTAAACTAACCGCTGATTGTAAAGGCCGAATAACGGCGCGCATGCGCGCGCGGCAGCGTGCAACGCGGTATTGTCGGCCCGAGACCTGCGGCCACGCCGCTCACTGATCGAAACGAGGATCCTTCGCGATGACGACGACCGACGACCTTGGGCCCACTGGTCGACCCCAAGTGGAGTTTCCGGAGCCGGCGCCGCTGGAATCACACGGACCCGCCCGCGTCATTTCAATGTGCAACCAAAAGGGCGGCGTGGGCAAGACCACCTCGACCATCAACCTCGGCGCCTCGCTCGCCGAATACGGCCGCAAGGTGCTGCTCGTCGACCTCGACCCGCAGGGCGCATTGTCGGCGGGCCTCGGCGTGAACGCCAACGAACTCGACGTGACCATCTACAACCTGCTCATGGAGCGCGGTCTCGACGTGCACGACGTGATCGAAGAGACGGCCACTCCCAACCTCGACGTGCTGCCCGCCAACATCGACCTCTCGGCCGCCGAGGTGCAGCTCGTGGGCGAGGTGGCCCGCGAACAGGCGCTCTCGCGCGTGCTGCGGCCCGTGCTCGACGAGTACGACGTCATCTTGATCGACTGCCAGCCCTCGCTGGGCCTGCTCACCGTCAACGCCCTGACCGCGTCGCACGGCGTGATCATTCCGCTCGAATGCGAGTTCTTCGCGTTGCGCGGAGTGGCACTGCTGGTCGAAACCATCGAAAAGGTGCAGGACCGCCTGAACCCGCGCCTCGACATCGATGGCATTCTCGCGACGATGTTCGACGGTCGCACGCTGCACTCGCGCGAGGTGGTCGCCCGCGTGGTCCAGGCCTTCGGCGAGAAGGTGTTCCACACGGTGATCAACCGCACAGTGAAGTTCCCCGACGCCACCGTCGCGGCCGTGCCGATCAACGACTACGCGTCCACACACGCCGGCGCCGAAGCCTACCGCCAGCTCGCGCGCGAGCTGATCGCCAACGGTGGAGCCGCCTAACGGGGAGGGGCAGCCAAAGCGCCACTTTCGCGTCCACCTCGACAACTTTGACGGGCCGTTCGACCTGCTGCTGACCCTGATCGGCAAGCACGAACTGCCGATCACCGACGTCGCTCTCGCCCAGGTCACCGACGAGTTCATCGGCTACCTGCGGGTGCCCGGCTGGAACCTCTCGGAGGTCAGCGAGTTCGTCATGGTCGCGGCGACCCTGCTCGACCTGAAGGCGGCGCGGCTGCTGCCCCAGGGCGAGGTGGCGGACGAGGCCGACATAGCTCTGCTGGAGGCCCGTGACCTGCTGTTCGCGCGGCTCCTGCAATACCGGGCGTATAAGCGCGTCGCGGCGGAGTTTCACCGACTGCTGGAGGATGCCTCGCTCGCGCATCCGCGCGTGGTCGAACTGGAGCCCGATCTCGCGGCGGTGCTCCCCGAGTTGCTGCTCGCCGTGTCGCCCGCCCAGCTCGCCGAGGTGGCCGCGCGGGCGCTGGCCCCGAAGCCACCGCCACCGGGGGTGGGGCTCGCCCACTTGCACGCCCCGGTCGTGAGCGTGCGCGAACAGGCCTCGTGGCTGGCGCTGCGCCTGCACCGCGACGGGCTCGTGGACTTCACCGACGTCGCGGCCGAGTCGGAGTCGCTGGCCCTGATCGTGGGCCGCTTCTTGGCTGCGCTCGAGCTCTACCGGGCCGGCCTGGTGCGCTTCGAGCAACCGCAGCCCCTCGAACGACTGACGCTCGAATGGCTAGGCACGGCGGCCGACGCGGCTCGCGTGCACGTGGACGACTTCTTTGACCTCGCGGCGGCGCAGGGGGACGCGCAGGGGGACGCCGACGAGCGGCCAGACCCGTGACCGCCAACGGCCCGGTTGGCGCCTCGACGTGGCCAGGTGGTGGCGCAAGGGCGTCGCGGCGGTGCTGCTCGTGTGGTCTGCCGAGCCCGCACTGACGCGCTTCGAGGCGACCGCGACCTCCGATCACGCCGCGTTTCTCGCCCTGTCCGTCGTCGTGGTCGCCCTCGCCGCCTGGGCCCTCATCACGCTCAGGCGCTGCCCGCGGCCCGTGCGCGCGGTGCCGTGGCGCATCGCGTGGGCAAACGTGATCGTGTTGACAGTGCCCGCCCTGCTTGAGGTGCTCGCGGCGGGGCTCACCGTGTGGCGTGCCGCAGAGGTGGTGGACGCCTTGGGGCCCGTTGGCCTCGTCGCCACCGTACTCGTGCACCTCGTCGGGCCCGTGCTACTGGTCGAGGCGGTGGCGCGGGACGTGCGGGGTGCGGCCTGAGCTCGGCACGGCCCGCGAGTATTGCAGCCGGGCCAGGCGGGTCACCCGTCGCGGTGGCCGCCGGAGCCGACCCGATGGATCATAAGTGCGACATGTAGCGACGTGCGCGACTCGGCTTCGGCGAGGTCGACCTCGAGGGCCGCTTCGAGGGTCGCGAGCCGCGCATACAGGGTCGGTCGCGAGTGGTAGCCAGAGCGGGCTAGGGCCGATTTATTGCCGCCCGCAGCGAGGTAGCGACCGAGCAGGTCGAGCAGGTCCGCTCGCTGCCGCGGGGGAAGGTCGAGCACGCCAGCGAGCTCGGATGCGGCGAACTGCTGCACTCGGGCATCGTCGCGCAGAAGCGAAAGCAGTCCGCGCAGTCGCACATCGGTGACGCGATAGAACCCCCGGTCGGTGCCTCCCAGGGTGAGCGCGGTCTGGGCCACGTGCGCGGCCTCATCGAGCAGTGCGGCCGCGCAGAGCACGCTGCCGCGGGGGCGGCCCACGCCGAGGCGCCAGGTGCGCGCGCCCGCCGGATTGCGGGTCGTGAGCTCACGTGCCAAGCGGTGCAAGATGGCGTCCTCTTCGTCGAGGGAGGGCAGGGCCACGAGGGCGCCAACGGCATGGGCATCGAGGCTCGCGGCAACCGCGTGCAGCCCTATCTGCTGCCCGGCCCGCGCGAGGGATTCCAAGAGTTCGCGCTGTTCATACTGGGTTTCTAGGGGATTTGGTGCCCCAGCGGGGGCGGAGTGGAGGGCGAGCGCGAGGTAGTGCGGCGCGGCGCGGAGACCGAGGGCCTCGGCGCGCGCACGAGCCTCGTCCTCGGTGAGGCCGCGCGGGCTGCGCAGCGCGTGCAGGAGGCTGGCCTTGGCCTGATGGGCGAGCTCACTCTGGTCTCGTTCGGCGAGTCGATTAATCGTGAGGGTCTGCGCGGCGCGTTCGAGCACCATCGCGGCAAACGCCTCGTCGCGAGTGGGTTCGAGTGCCACGAGCCGCCCCCACATGCGGTCACTCACGCCCACGGGCGCGTGCAGCCAGTGCTCGGGGCCGCTGCGGCCCGTGCGGACGAGGCCGGGGGTCGCGCGCGACCGGCGCTCCCAATTTGCAAGCACCGCCGTCGTCGAGCGGCCTGCGACGGCGTAGGCGAGGACCAGGTGGCGCAGGTCTTCGAGCACAACGGGCCCGCCGAGGAGTGTGCTCGCGCGCGCGACCACCTCCGCGGCCCCCGCGTTGTCGAGGCTCAGTTGGGTGAATACCTCGTGGGCATCGCGGGTCTTTTCGACGAGCGAGAACTGTTCGGCGACTATCTGGCGATGCACCGTCTCGGTGATGTCAATGAAGCGCAGGGTGCGGTCGAGGGTGATAACGGGTATGCGTGCATCTCGCGCCGCGCGGCGCAGCGCGGCCGCGACCTCCGGCATCGTGCTGGCACGCTCAACCATGAGCGCGGCCGCCCCGGCCGTCGCCAACGAGGCGAGATAGGACGCCGCGCGGTGCGGTGCCTGCGCGAGCTCGAGACCCGTGGTGAGAACCAGTTCGCCGCCCGTGATGAGGCCCGTGAGATCAAGCAACTCGCTGACGTGGACCCAGCGCACCGGGGTGTCGAGGGCCCGTTCACCGCCGACCACGTGGGGGCGGGCGGCCTGGACGGCGGGCAACTCCAGAATGCTTTGGACCGTGGGCTGCATTGACACAGTGTAAAACGCAGAAATGAATAGTTGACAGGTTGCTCATTGTCGCCGTCGCGTACGGTCGGCACACTGGTCACTGCGCGCGGCGGTGGCTGCTTCATCGGAACACGCACGATTCACCCGGCGACGAGATAGGTTTCACATCATGTCAACACTCTTTGAGCACGGCGCGACTCTGGCGCCGCAGATCGACGCGGCCGCGGCACAGCGCGCCTACGAACTCGACCGGTTGCACGTATTTCATTCGTGGTCAGCTCAAGACCTCATCAGCCCCATGGTGATCTCGGCAGCCCAGGGCTCGTACGTGTGGGACGGCGACGGCACGCGCTACCTGGACTTCTCGTCACAACTCGTCAACACCAACATCGGCCACCAGCACGAGCGTGTGGTCGCGGCGATCGCCGAGCAGGCTGCGAAACTGTGCACGATCGCCCCGACCTATGCGAACGAGGCACGCTCCGAGGCCGCGCGGCTGATCAGTGAGCGCACTCCCGGCGCGCTGAATCGGGTGTTCTTCACGAACGGCGGCGCGGACGCCAACGAGCACGCCGTGCGCATGGCGCGACTGCACACGGGCCGGCCCAAGGTGCTCTCGGCCTATCGTTCGTACCACGGGGGCACGCAGCTCGCCGTCAACCTCACGGGCGACCCGCGCCGCTGGGCCAACGACTCGGCAAGCACCGGCACCGTGCACTTCTTTCCGCCGTACCTGTATCGCACGACGTTCCACTCGACCACGCACGCCGAGGAGTGCGAGCGCGCGCTCGCCCACCTCGAGCAGGTGATCACCTTCGAGGGGCCGTCCACGATTGCCGCAATCATGCTGGAGAGCGTGCCCGGAACGGCAGGCATTTACGTGCCGCCGCCGGGATACCTGCAGGGAGTGCGCGAACTGTGTACCCGCTATGGCATCGTGTTCATCGCCGACGAGGTCATGACCGGCTTCGGACGCACGGGCCGCTGGTTCGCCGTGGAGCATGACGGGGTCGTTCCCGACCTGCTGACTTTCGCCAAGGGGGTCAATTCGGGTTACGTGCCGCTCGGAGGCGTTGCCATCAGCCCTGAGATCGCGGCGACGTTTGGCGAACGCGTGTATCCGGGCGGTCTCACCTACTCGGGGCATCCGCTCGCGACGGCCGCGGCCGTCGCGACGATCAACGCCATGCAAGACGAAAAAATGGTGGAGCACGCCGCGATGCTGGGCACCGACGTGATCGGGCCCGCGCTCGCGCAGTTCGCCGAGCGACACGCGGTGGTGGGGGAGACCCGCGGACTCGGCGTGTTTTGGGCCATCGAGCTGGTGCGGAATCGCGAAACCCGGGAGCCGCTGGCGCCGTACGGCGCGTCGAGCCCCGACATGAATCAGCTCATCGCCGAGTGCAAGTCCCGCGGCCTGCTGCCGTTCGTCAACTTCAACCGCATTCACGTGGTGCCGCCGTGCAATACGAGCGTCGCGGACGTCGAAAAGGGCCTCGCGATACTCGACGACGTGCTCACTATCGCGGACGGCCTGATCGGCGGGTAGTCCCTCCGGCGCCCACGCCCGGCGAGCGCGCGGCGCCGACTAGGAGCGAGCGGCGAGGGTCATGGCGGTCATGACCGAGCCGCCCTGCAGGAGCGGGAGGTCTGGGGTGCCAACGTGGGCCAGGGCGTCCGCAATCTGCCGCCCCAGATCGCGAGTGCCGACGCGTTGACCCGCCGTGGCGCCGAGCGCGGCGACCACGGCGGTTTCGATGGCGCACGCGGCTTGCGCCTCGCCGAGATGTGCGAGGCAGAGCGCGAGCGAGAGGATCGCGCCGGCGGGGTTCGCGATGCCCTGGCCCGCGATGTCGGGGGCCGAGCCGTGAATGGCCTCGAACATGCTGGGCGCGCTGCCGTCGAGATTGAGGTTCGCGCTCGCGGCGACGCCGAGCCCACCCTGAATGACCGCGCCGAGGTCGGTGATGATGTCTCCGAAGAGGTTGTCGGTCACGACCACGTCGAAGCGCTCGGGGGCGATGGGCAGGTGAAAGCACATGGCGTCGACGTGCACGTAATCGGTTTCGACGTCGGGGTAGCGCGCCGCGAGGTCGGTGACGGTCTCTTGCCAGAGCCGACCGGCCTCGACCAGGATGTTTGTCTTGTGGCACAGCGTGAGGCGCTTTCTCCGCACCGAGGCGAGTCGAAAGGCGTAGTCGACCACGCGTTCGATACCCGCGCGGGTGTTCACCGACTCCTGCACGGCTACGGCCATGGGGGTGCCCGCATGCACGGTGGAGCCGCGACCCACGTAGGCGCCCTCGGTGTTTTCGCGGATGATGACGAGGTCGCAGCGTTCGGGCGTGAGGCCCGCGATGGGGGTCTCGACTCCGGGGTAGAGTCGCACGGGGCGCAGGTTCACGGCCTGGCGGAACTCCTGGCGCATGGCGAGAATGAAGCCGCGTTCGAGGACCCCGGGTGCGACAGAAGGGTCGCCCATCGAGCCGAAGAGGATCGCGTCGTGCGCGCGCAGGCGGGTGGCGATGTCGCTGCTGAACAGTTCGCCCGTGGCGCGATAATGCTGGGCGCCCGCCGCGAAGGTTTCGCGCTCCGTCGTGAAGCCGAAGGTGGCCTCGGCCGCATTGAGCACGTCGAGCGCGCTCGCGGTGACCTCGGGGCCGATGCCGTCGCCCGGCACGATGGCGAGCCGATGGGTGCGTGATTCTGGTGTCATGGCCGTTGCCTCCGCAGTAGATCGCTAGTAGAGTACCTATATTACTGGTAAGACCACTCGGCGGCTAGATTGCACCGACCCGAAGGACCACCCTTGACACTCGCACCCACCCCCCTGCTGCCGGTCGGCGACACCGGTCACCCGGCGGCCGCGCTCTCCGAGATCACGTTCCCCTACGACGGCTCGGTGATCGGCACGGCCCCCGTCGGCGACCCCGCGTGCGTGCTGGCCGCCTTCGACGCAGCGTCCGCCGCCGCTCCGATTCTCGCCGGTCTCACGACCGGTGCCCGCCGCGATCTGCTGGTGGCTATTCACGCCGCAATCGCAGCGCATGCGAGCGAACTGCAAGACCTGCTGATCCTCGAAACCGGCAAGCCGCACCTCGACTGCGGCGTCGAGATGGCCCGCACCCTCACCACCTGGGTCGCCGCGGCCGAGGAAGTCACGCGCAGCACCGGCGAGACCGTGCCCCTTGACCTTCAACCCCTCGGGGCGGGAATGCTCGGCTACTACACTCGCCGCCCCGCCGGCACCGTCGTCGGCATCGCGGGGTTTAACTACCCCGTGCTGCTCGCGACCCACAAGATCGCGCCCGCGCTCGCCGTCGGCTGCCCCATCATCGTCAAGCCCGCCCCCAATACGCCGCTCGCGACCCTCCGCATGATCGAGCTCATCCGCGACGTGCTCGCGACGCGGGGGCTCCCGCGCTCCGCCGTGCAACTCGTTAACGGGGGCGTAGACGTGGGCGAGGCCCTCGTGCGCGACCCCCGCGCCGCCGTCGTCTCATTCACGGGCTCGGCCGCCGTGGGTCATCAGATCGCGCGCGACGCGGCCCCCCGCAAAGTGGTGCTCGAGCTCGGCTCCAACACGGGTCTCATCGTCGATAACGACGCCGACGTCGCCGCAGCCGTCGACGCCGTGCTGCGCGGCGGCTTCTACGCGAACGGCCAGGCCTGCATCTCGGTGCAGCGAGTCATCCTGCTGCCGGAGGTGGCCGAGCCCTTCACCGCCCAGCTGGCCGCGCGACTGCGCGAGGTCGTCGTGGGAGACCCCCGCGACCCCGCGACCCGCGTGGCTCCCGTCATCAACGCGGCCTCGGCCGGGCGCATCACCTCTTGGATCAGCGCTGCCGTCGCGGCGGGCGCGCGCATCGTCGCGAGCAACGCGCCCTCGGGCGTGCGGCCGGACGCCCCGGGTGGCCCGTTGGCCTCGCTCGTGTACCCCACGGTCCTGGCGTCGGTGCCCCGCACCAGCGACCTCTGGCGCGAAGAAATCTTCGGCCCCGTCGTGTGTCTGACCAGCGTGGCGACCCTCGACGAGGCGATCGAGGTACTCAACGACTCGCGCTACGGCCTGCAGGCCTCGGTGTACACGCGCTCGCTCGCCACCGCGTTCGCGGCGGTCGACCGCATCGACGTGGGCGGAGTGGTGGTCAACGAGATTCCCGGGTTTCGCTCCGACATCATGCCCTACGGCGGCGTGAAGGACTCGGGCGTGGGCCGCGAGGGCCCGCGCTGGGCGATGGAGGAGTTCACGACCACGCGCATGGCCATGATTCGGCCTGCCTAAGACCCCTAATATATTCAGCCCCCACCAACCGTCAGCCTCCAGCCAAGGAAATCCCATGGACTACTCGACCATGTTCCGCCTCGATCACCGCACGGCCCTCGTGATCGGCGCGGGCAGCGGCATCGGCCGCGAATCCGCCCTCGCACTCGGCGCGCAGGGCGCCCGCGTCATCTGCGCAGACCGCGATCTCGACACCGCCCGGGCCACGGCCGATCGTATCGGCGAACCAGCGAGCGCGTGCCAGATCGACGTGACCGACACCGAAGCCGTCGCGCGGCTCGCGGCCACGCACGGCGACGTCGACGCGCTCGTCTTCACCGCGGCCACCAACGTGCGCAAGCGCATCGCCGACTACTCGATGGCAGAGTTCGACCGCGTCGTGAGCCTCAACCTGCGGGCGTCGTTCGCGCTGGTGAAGGAGTTCGCGCCGCGCATGGCGGAACGCGGCGGCGGCAGCATCACGGGGTTCGCCTCGATTCGCGCGAGCGTCGTGGAGCCCGGCCAGGGTGCGTACGCTGCGACGAAGGCTGGTCTCGTGCAGTTGCTGCGAACGGCCGCCGCCGAGTTTGGGCCGCTCGGCGTGCGCGTGAACGCGATCGCCCCCGGCGTGGTCGAGACCCCGCTCACGGCGCAGATCAAGGCCACCCCCGAGTGGTACGACGCCTACGCCTCCAAGAGCGCGCTCGGGCGCTGGTCGCGCCCCGAGGAACTCGCCGGCGCCGTGGTCTACCTCGCATCGGACGCCGCGAGCTTCGTGACCGGTTCGGTGCTCACGGTGGACGGCGGGTGGACCGCCATCGACGGTCGCTTCACGCCCCCCGCGTAGACAGGTCCGGCGCCGCCCCCCGCGTGGACGGGTCCGGCGGCGCCCGCCGCGTAGACAGGTCCGGCGCCGCCCCCCGCATCACGCGGCCGGCGCCGCCATTCTCACGTTTGCCGCCCCCGTCACGCAGGAGGCGGGGCGAGCCGTGCCCACTGGACGCCCGCGGCGTCCCCCCGAACCGATTCAAACCACGCCGCCGCCGCGAGCACGCGATCATCGGCACCCACGCGGCCCGCGATCTGCAACCCGATGGTGCGCCCGTCGGCCAGGAAGCCGCAATTGACGCTCGCAGCCGGCTGGCCCGACAGGTTGTAGGGCAGCGTGAACGAAATGTGTGACATGGGCACATCGGGGTCGGCGAGGGGCATGGGCCGCTCGGCGGGGAACGCGGCCATGGGCGCGACGGGCGAGAGCACGAGATCGAACGGGTGCGTGGCCGCGATGGTCGCCTGCTGCACGGCGCCGAAGCAGCCAAAATGGCGCAGCGTGTCGCTGCCGGAGTAGTCTTTGCCGCCCTCGCACCAGCGCGCGATATACGGCAGAATCAGGGCGCGGTCAGCCGCATCGAGCGCGCTGTAGTCAACCCACGAGCGCGTGCGCCAGAACGCGTCGACACCCGCCACCAGTTCGGGAGCCATGAAGGGTTCGAGCGGCTCGACGGTGGCTCCCGCCGCGGCGAACAACTCGGCCGCGGCCTCGACGGCCTGCGCGATCTCGGGGTCGACGGTCGCACCCGAGCCGGCGTCGAGCTGCAGGGCCACGCGCAGACCGCGCGGGTCGAGCGGCCCCTGCGCCCAGTCGAGCGGAGGGTAGGGGCGCGCCGAATAGTCACGAATGTCGGGCGTCGCGATGACGCTCATGAGCGCGGCCGCGTCGGCCGCCGAACGTGCCAGCGGGCCCGCCGCGCGTCCGATATACGGCGCATGCAGCGGCACCAAACCGGCGCTGGGTTTGAGGGTTGTGAGACCGGCCCACGTGCCCGGGAGGCGAATCGAACCGCCGATGTCGGTGCCCACGTGCCACGGCCCGTACCCGGCGGCGGCCGCGGCGCCCGCTCCCGCGCTCGAGCCCCCCGTCGTGAGGGCAGGGTCGAGCGGGTTGCGCGAGATACCGTGCAGGGACGACACGCCCGATGACAGCATGCCCCAGTCGGGCATCGTGGTCGACCCCACGACGACGGCGCCGGCCTCCACGAGCCGGTCGGTGATGGGCGCGTGCTCCGTCGAGACGGGAGGGTTCGGCAGCGCCGTGCCGGACGGCAGGGGCACCCCCGCCCGCGGAATGTTCTCCTTGATCGTGGTGGGGACGCCATCGTACGCAGAGAGCGGTCTGCCCTCGGCCCAGCGCCGCGCGGAGGCCTCCGCGTCGCGCCGCACCTGGTCGGCGTCGTGCACGTAGAGGGCATTGAGGGTGGGTTCGAACGCGGCGACGCGCTGCAGCACGGCCTCGGCCACGTCGCGGGGGTCAAGCCCCTCGGCGTAGGCGGCGGAGAGTTCACGCGCGGAGTGGTCGGCGAGGTGAGGGGTGTGTGTCGGGGTCATGTGGAACCTTCGGTGGTGAATGGCTGGTTACGCTCCGGCGGCGGCCAGCACCTCGGCGCGCAGGCTCATCGAGCTCGCGACGAGCTGCTGCGTGTACGGATGCTGCGGGTTTTGGTAGATCGACTCGGTCTCGCCCGCTTCGACGATCTCGCCAGACTTCATGACGATCACGCGATTGCACAGGTGGCGCACGACGGCGAGGTCGTGCGAGACGAACACGAGCGTGAGTTGGTACTGCTCGACGAGGTCGGCCAGTAGGTTCAGCACATGCGCGCGCACCGAAACGTCGAGCGCAGAGACCGGCTCGTCGGCCACGAGAATGCGCGGCCGACAGATGAGGGCTCGCGCGATGGAGATGCGCTGGCGCTGCCCGCCCGAGAACTGGTGCGGGTAGCGTTCGAGGGTTTCGGGGCCGAGGCCCACCTTCTCGAGGATCTCTGCGGCCATGTCGCGTCGCTCTTTCGCGCTCTCCGTGCGACCCGGCACGAGCAGCGGCTCGGTCACGATGTCGAGCACTTTCATGCGGGGGTCGAGCGACCCCATGGGGTCCTGAAACACGATCTGCAGCTCTTGACGCAGCTGTACGAGACTGCGTTCGTGCGCACCGCGAATCTCGTTGCCCACGACGTTCGCCGACCCGCTGGTGGGGCGGTCGAGCCCCGCGAGGATGCGCAGCAGCGTCGACTTGCCCGAACCCGATTCGCCCAGCACGCCGAGGCGCTCGCCGGGCTGCACGCTAAAGGTCACGTCGCGCAGGGCGCGCACCTCGGTGGGTTTACCGAACGGTCGCGTGCGCCCGCGCCGGTACGTGCGATTGAGGTCGGTCACGCGAATGACGGGTTCGGGCGTCGGTTGGGCCGGGGTGTCGGTTGGGGGCTCGGACGCCTCGGGGGCCGGGGTGTCGGTTGGGGGCTCGGACGCCTCGGGGGTCGCGCTGGCAGGTGGGGTTGCGCTGGCACGTGGGGTCGGGGCGTCCGCGGGGCCGGGCGGTGAATACCCGGCGGCGGTCGACACGGTAAAGAGGCGCCCGCTGGCGTCCGTGGCGTCGAGGTCGCTGGCCGCCAGCAGCCCGCGCGTGTACTCGTGTTGGGGCCGCGTGAAGATGTCCTCGGTGGCGCCCTCCTCGACCACTCGACCCTGGTTCATCACGAGCACTCGCGTACACATATTGGCGACCACCGCGAGGTCGTGCGTGATGAACAGCAGCCCGGTGCCTCGCTGCTGCACCGATTCGAGCACGAGGTCGAGCACCTGCCGCTGCACGGTCACGTCGAGCGCGGTCGTGGGTTCGTCGCAGAGCAAGAGGGCGGGGTCATTGGCGAGGGCCATCGCGAGCATGACGCGCTGGCGTTGGCCGCCCGAGAGCTGGTGCGGGTAGGCGTGGGCGGCCTCGACGGGGCTCGGAAGTTTCACGGCCGCGAGCATCTCGATCGCGCGCTCGTGCGCCTCGCGCTTGGTCGCGACGGTGCGGTGGATGGTCATGATCTCGGCGACCTGGGCGCCGACCCGCATGAGCGGGTTCAGCGCGGTGAGCGGCTCCTGAAAGACCATCGCCAGGTCGCGACCGCGAAGCCGGCGCAGGGTGGCGTCGGGGGCGTCCACGAGGTTGACGTCGTGACCGGCGAGGCGAATGTTGCCCGAGGCGGTGAGGCCCCCCGGGAGCAGGCCCATGAGGGCGGTAGTGGTGAGCGACTTGCCCGAGCCGGATTCGCCGACGAGGCCGATGCGCTCGCCGCGCGCCATCTGCAACGAGACGTCGTGAACCAGTCGGTGCGCGCCGTGGTCGACATTCAGGTGAGACACGGTGAGTAGCGGCGACGTCATGAGCGGCCTCCGTTCAGTTTGGGGTCGAAGCGGTCCCGCAGGCCGTCGCCCAGGAGGTTCAGGCCCATCACCGCGACGGCTATGGCGATGCCGGGCCAGATCGCGAGCATGGGGTGGGTGCCCAGAAACTGCTGCGACTCCTGCAGCATGCGACCCCAACTGGGGACGGGCGGCGGAGTGCCGAGGCCGAGGAACGAGAGCGCCGCCTCGGCGAGCACGGCGAGGGCGAAGGTCACCGAACACTGCACGACGACCATGCCCACGATGTTGGGCAGCACGTGGCGGCGCGCGATGCGCCAACCGGGCTGACTCGACGCGCGGGCTGCCTGCACATACTCGGTGCTCATCACCTGGAGCGTGCCCGAGCGGGCGACCCGCGCGAAGCCCGGCACCGCGCTGAGGCCGATGGCGATCATGGCAGTCACCGTGCTCGCCCCGAACACGGCCGAGAACATGATGGCGAGCAACAGGGCGGGGAACGCGAGCAGGATGTCGGCGAAGCGCATCGTGACCTCTTCGGTGGCGCCGCGTCGCATTCCCGCGAGGATTCCGAGCGGGGTGCCGATGACGAGGGCGATGACGACGGCCACGACTCCGACGAGCAGCGTGATGCGGGCGCCGTACAGGATGCCCGAGAAGATGTCGCGACCGTACCTGTCGGTTCCCATGAGGTGTGTGGCGCTCGACCCAACCAGGCGATCCGTGGGGTACGCCTGCACGGGGTCGAATGGCGTCCAGACATAGGAGACGAGGGCCGCGACGACGACGAGGCCCACGAGCACGCCGCCCATCGCGAGGGAGGCGCTCACGCGGCGACGTGCGGTCTTGGCGCTAGGGGTATGCGGTGATGTCATGGTGAACCCCTAGGCCGAGGCGCGAATGCGCGGGTCAAGGACGGTGTAGAGCACGTCCACGAGCAGGTTAAGGATGAGCGTGATGCCGACCAGCACCATGACCACGGACTGCACCGTGAGCAGGTCGCGGTTGCCCACCGCATCGAGCAGCAGCGAACCCACCCCGGGGATCACGAACACGCGCTCGATGACGACGGCGCCGACGATCAGCGCCGCTAGCTGCACCGAGGTCACCGTGAGCACCGGAATCGCCGCATTGCGCAGTCCGTGTTTGAGGAGCGCGGCCACGGGAGACAGGCCTTTCGCCCTCGCGGTGCGCAGGTAATCCTCGCTCATCACCTCGAGCACGGCGGAGCGCACGTAGCGCGTCAAGACCGCGCCCTGCACCGCCGCGAGGGCGAGCACGGGCAACACGACCCGCGACACAAAATCGCCGAACCCAAACGCCGGCGGCGTCCAGCCATTCGCGGGCAGCCAGCCGAGCTTCACGGCGAACAGCAGGACCAGCACGATGCCGACGAGAAAGCCCGGCACCGCGATGGCAAGCTGGCTGAGCGCGCTGATGATCGCGCCCGACGCCTGGCGGTGCTTCACGGCGGCGATGGTGCCGAGGGGGATAGCGAGGGCGAGGGCGACCAACATCGCGAGCACGACGAGAATAAGCGACACCTGCACGCGGTCGAGCACGAGCGGGCTGATGTCTTGGCCGGTCACGTAGGAGGTGCCGAAGTCACCCGCCGGCAGGCCCCGCACCCAGTCGAGATACTGGACGATGAGGGGCCGGTCGGTGCCGAACTCGGCCCGAGTCTGCGCGATCAGTTCGGGCGTGGCGTTGACGCCGAGTGCGATCTGCGCGGGGTCGCCGGGGATCAGTCGCATGAACAGGAACACCAGCAGGGTGGCCACGGCGAGGGTAATGATGAATCGCGCGAGGTTCGTCAGGATCCGAGTGGTCATGCGGTCGCTCCTGGGTCGTGTGGATAGTCGAGTGGGGGCCGCATCTTAGGACCACCTCAGGGCGCCGAGGTCGAGCCCCGGCGTGACGGCGTTGGCGGGAATGTCGGCAAGGCCAGCCTTGGCGATCACGATGTTCGGGAGGATGAACAGCACGTCGGCGCCGGCCTGCTCCACGATGGTGCGCACGACCTTTTTCATGCCCGCGACGTACCCGGCCTGATCGGCTCGGTCGGCCGCCGCGGCGTCGGCCTGGATGCCCGAGTTGTCGAACCCCAGGTAGTAGTCGGGGTCGTTGAACATGGTGAGCACGTCGCGCGGTTCGACCGCCGCGATGATGGACATCTGATAGTCGTGCTTCGTGAACACCTGATCGAGCCACACGGCGGGAAACTCGGTCGAGGCGATCGTGGCGTTGATGCCGACGTCTCGCAGTTGGGAGACCACGATTTCGGAGATCGCGGTGGCGTAGGGGCGCGTGGGCACGGAGAACGTGATCGAGAGGCTTTCGGCGCCCGCCTCGCGGAGCAGGGTGCGGGCCTTGGCGGGGTCGTAGGGGTACACGCCGGTGAGGTCTTCGTAGTACGGGTCGGAGGGGGGCACGGGCCCGCCGACCAGCGTGCCGAGTCCGTTCCATGCGGTGTCGCGCACGGCCTTGCGGTCGATGGCGTACATGACTGCCCGGCGCACGCGCACGTCGTCGAAGGGGGCGGCCTGGTTGTTCATCGAGAGCACGATTTCGCCCGTGGACGTTCCCTGAATCACCTGGTAAAGGGGGTCCTCCGCGAAGGCGCTGAGCAGCTCGGGAGACTGCATGTTGTAGACCAGGTCGACATCGCCCGCCTGCAGGGCGTTCGTGGTGGCGGTGGCGTCTGCAAAGTATCGCAACGTCGCGGTCTTGAGGGCGGGGGCGGGGCCCCAGTAGTCGCTGCGAGCGGTGAAGTTGAGGGAGTCGCCCGCGTTCCACGCCGTGACCTCAAAGGGGCCCGTGCCGACGGGTTTCGTGGCGAGGTCGCTCACTCCCTGGGGGTGGAACATGGCGCCAATCGGCGTGCCCATGTCGTAGAGCCACGCGTTGCTGGGCTGCTTGAGGTCTATCCTGACCTGGGTGTCGCTGAGCACCGTGACAGCCTTAACGACGTCCATCTTGGCTTTGAGGCTCGACTTCCAGGCGTCGGACTGCACGCGCTCGATGCTGAACTTCACCTCGTGGGCGGTGAAGGGCTCGCCGTTAGAAAAGAGGACGCCCGGTTGCAACGTAAACGTGTACGAGCTGCGGTCGGCGCTGACCTCCCAGGCTGACGCGAGCAGCGGCTGAATGCGGCCGTCCTGATCGATCTCGACGAGACCCTCGTACACGTTGGACATGAGCGCCTGGGGGATGGCGGCGCCGGCCGTGGTGGTGAAGTCGAGGTTGACGGGCGCGCCCGTGAGCGCGACGGTGACCGAGCTGCCCGCGGCGCCGGCCTTGCTGTACGCCGTGTACCCCGCGGTGCACGCGCCGAGCGAGAGCGTGGCGGCGAGACCGAGAAAGGCGGCTCGGCTCATTCTTTGACTGCGAAGCATCATTACTCCAGGGGCGTCACGGTGGTGTGCGGTGGGCACGTGGCTACTAAGGATGCCGTACAAACCCGATAATTGCAATGGTAAGGCCAGTTAAATATTAACCACCCTTTGCTGAGTTCTCGCGCTGACCTGCGCCAACGCCACGACTGCCGCGGAGCCGCACCGCTCACGGGGCGAAGGGTCGCCAGAGTCGAGGTAATCTGTTGAGGAGTCAACTGGTCTTTCCAGTGCAGTCAGTGGGTTTCGAAGCGTCTCGCACCGCGCGACGCGAAACGTCAGGGTAACCAATGAACACCTTTTCTTTTTCGCCGGCCGTGGCCACGTTAACCTACGAGCGAGTCGTCGAGCAGATAGAAATGGCGATCACGTCGGGCGCCATTCAACCCGGCGAACACCTGCCCTCCGAACGCGAACTCATGGTGCAATTCTCGGTGAGCCGCCCCACCATACGAGAGGCCCTGCGCGTGCTCCAATCGCGCGGCCTCGTCGAATCCAAGCCCGGGGCCCGCGGCGGCCCGCGCGTGCTCGAACCCTCGGCCGATGCGCTCACCAAATCGTTCGTCACGCTCGCGCGGCTCTCGACCCTGCGCGTGGCCGATCTCGTGCAGTTCCGCATGGTGCTCGATTCGTCGGCCTGCCGACTGGCCGCCGCCCTGCACGATGACGCGCAGCTCGCCGCCATGCGCTCGGCCGTGGAACGCATGGAAGAAAACGTGGGCACAGACCCCGCGGCGTTCGCCCGCGCCGACGTCGACTTTCACGCCGCCGTGTGGGAAGCCAGCGGAAACGCCCTGCTCACCCTCTGTGGCCAGGCAGTCGCCGACGCCACCGTCTCGCTCATTACGCAGCAGCTCGCCGACTCCGGAGCCGCCGAAACCACCGAGGCCGCCTCGGCCGCGCTCGACCGCGAGGTGTTCGAGGCGATCGCCGCGCGCGAGGGCGTGCTCGCCGGCGAGTTGGCGCGTCGCGCCATTCACGACCGGTATCGGTCCTTCTTACCGGACGCCGCGGCGGCCGGGTTGGGTGCGCTACTCGGGTAGGTGCGTGGCTCGTCACCCGTGCCGAGCCTGTCACGCGAGAAGCCAGCCCCCGTGGCCCACTCCGGCACCGTATGATCGAACTGTAAGCGGTTGCACAGTGGAGGAGACGAACCGTGGTCCCAGGTCAGAGTAGTGAACCAGCGGCGACAACTGGGGCGAGAACTGCCACGAGAACTGCGGCGACACCGGCAGTGAAACCGGCGGCAAAAACCGCCGCGAAACCCGCGTCTAAGGCGGCCGCGAAAACCGCAGCGAAACCGGCCACCAAGCCAGCCGCCGCGAAGCCGGCGCCAAAGGCCGCCGCGAAACCCGCGTCTAAGCCCACCACCAAGCCGGCCACCCGACCCGCCGCAGCGCGGGGTGCCAAGGCCGGAACGCGCGCGTCCGCCACCAAACCCGGCGACCCGCACGCCCACGCGTTCGAGGCCAGGCTTCGCCGCCACCTGCCCGACGTCGCCAAGGGCCTCGCCGACCTCTACCCCGGGGCCGTCGAGGAGACCCTGTTTCGCCTAACCGACCTCGCGCGCGCGGGCTATGCCGCACGACCAGCGGCCCTCAAACTGCGCGATCTCGACGCCCTCGTGAACCCCGACTGGCATCAGCAGCCAAACCAGCTCGGGTACGCCGCCTACGCCGACCGGTTCGCGGGCACCCTGCAGGGCGTGCGCGAGCGCGTGCCCTACCTCGCGAATCTCGGCGTCACCTACCTGCACCTCATGCCGCTGCTGCGGCCCCGCCCTGGCGAGAGCGACGGCGGCTACGCCGTGATGGATTACCGCAGCGTGCGTGAGGACCTCGGCACCATGGACGACCTCGCCCAGCTCGCCGACACGGTGCACGGCGCGGGCATGGCGCTCACCCTCGACCTCGTGCTGAACCACGTGGCTCGCGAACACGAGTGGGCCGTCAAGGCCCGCAGCGGCGACCCCAAGTACCGCGAGTACTTCCACCTGTTTGCCGACCGCGGTCTGCCCGACGAGTACGAGCGGTCGCTGCCCGAGGTGTTCCCCGATTTTGCGCCCGGCAATTTCACGTGGGACGACGAGGCCAAGGCCCACGTGTGGACCACGTTCAACGCGTGGCAATGGGACGTGAACTGGCACAATCCCGACGTTTTCGTTGAGTACGCCGACATCGTGCTGAACCTCGCCAACCACGGCGTCGACTGCCTGCGCCTCGACGCCCTCGCGTTCATGTGGAAGCGGCTCGGCACCGCCTGCCAAAACCAGCCCGAGGTACACGCCATCACGCAGGCCCTGCGCAGCATCGCCAAGATCGTGGCGCCCGCCCTGATCTTCAAGGCCGAGGCCATCGTAGGCCCCGACGACCTGCTGCCGTACCTCGGCCTCGGCAAGCACACCTCGAAGGTCAGCGAGCTGGCCTACCACAATTCGCTCATGGTGCAGATCTGGTCGGCCCTTGCGAGCGGGGACGGCACGCTCATGGAGCGCGCCCTCGGCCGCTTCGGCGCGAAGTCACCCACCGCCGCGTGGGGCACCTATGTGCGCTGCCACGACGACATCGGGTGGGCGATTGATGACGGCGACGCCGCCGCGATCGGGTCTAATGGTTACCTGCACCGGGCCTTTCTGAGCGAGTATTACTCGGGGGACGCACCCGGTTCGCCCGCCCAGGGTCTCGTGTTCCAAGAGAACCCCGCCACCGGCGACCGCCGCATCTCGGGGGCCGGCGCCTCCCTGTGCGGAGTCGAGGCTGCTCTCGCCGCGGGCGACGCGGACGCCCTCAACCTCGCCATGCGCCGCTTCATTCTGGCCTACGCGATGGCGTTCGGGTTCGGCGGCATACCCCTCGTCTACATGGGCGACGAGCTGGCCCTCACCAACGATTACTCGTTTGCGGGCGTTCCCGAGCACGCCGCCGACAACCGTTGGGTGCATCGCCCCCGCATGCCGTGGGATCTCGCGGACGCCGCGGTGGCCTGGTTTGGTGATTCGCACGATTTACGCGTGGCCTCGGCCTCGTGGATGCATCGCTCGATCGCTCACTTCGGTCGCGTGCGCGCCTCGCTGCCGGGAATGCACGCGCAGTTCGAGACCCGGGTCGAGACGACTTCGAACCCCGCGCTCGTGCTTTTCATTCGCGACACGCATGAGCAGCGGATCGTGCAGGTCTACAACGTGTCGGCGCGGCGCCAATCGGTGTCGCCCGCTGAGGTGCCCGTTCCCGATTCGGCGCGCGACGCGCTGAGCGACTCGCACAAGTGGAACTTCGTGGGCTTCGGCGAGTTCACGCTCGAACCGTACGCGCACGCGTGGTTCGTGGTGTAACCGAGCCACCCGTCAACCCTTCAACCCAGCCACGCTGCTTCGGGGGCCGGACGGCGACGCGTGAACCGCGCGTCCGCCCCGGCCCTCTCAGCGCGCGGGCCGCAACCCGCGCAGCAGCAGTGCCACCACGCCCGCGGCTACCATGCACGCGCCGACGGCCCACATGCCGGCGGTTGAACTGCCCGTGAAGTCGGAGAGTACACCCGTGATGTAGGGCGCCAGAAAGCCGCCCGAATTGCCGATCGTGTTGATGAGCGCGATGCCGGCCGCGGCCGCGGCACCCGTGAGAAACGTCTGAGGCAACGGCCAGAAGCAGGGCAGGGCGCAGCAAATGCCCATGCACGCGAACGTCACGGCGACCATGGTTGCGAGGGGAGTCGAGAGGTACAGCGCGACCGCGATCGACACGCCGCCAACGAAGAGGGGAATGGCAACGTGCCACACTCGCTCACCGGTGAGGTCGCCGTGGCGGGACCAGAGGAACATCGCGACCGCGCCGAACACATACGGAATCGCCGTAATCAGGCCCACCTCCACGATGCTGAACTCGGTTCCGAACTGTTGGGAAAAGCCCTTGATGATGGTCGGCAAGAAGAAGCCGACCGCGTACAGCCCGTAGACGCCTCCGAAGTACACGAACCCGAGGGCCCAGACGCGCGGATTACTGAGGGACGACCTCACCGAGTGATGGTGGGCCGTGGCGGTGCGGGACGCCTCGGCGTCCATTCGGGTCTGCAGCCAGTCGCGTTCCTGCTGGTCTAGCCACGCGGCATCTTGGGGTCGGTCGGTGAGAAAGGCGAGGCACACGAAGCCCAGGACGATCGCGGGTAGACCCTCGACGAACAGCATGAAGCGCCAGCCGGACCAGCCGGAGAAGAGCTGTTCGCCGAGGTTCACGAGGAGCGACGATGCGGGTGCGCCAATCACGTTAGACATGGGGATCGCGAGGAAGAACAGGGCCGTGGCGCGGGCCCGCACGCTGACGGGAAACCAGTAGGTGAGGTACAGGATGATGCCGGGAAAGAACCCCGCCTCAGCCACGCCCAGGAAGAAGCGGGCCACGTACAGCCAAAAAGGTGAGCTGACGAACGCCATGAGGGACGCGACGACACCCCAACTGATCAGGATGCGCGCCAACCAGCGACGGGCGCCGAAGCGATGCAAGGCCAGGTTGGACGGCACCTCAAGCAGCAGGTAACCGAAGAAGAAAATGCCCGCCGCGAACCCGAACTGCGACGCGGACAGCCCCAGTTCATCGTTCATGCCCGCCGGACCCGCGATGCCGATGTTGGTGCGGTCGAGGTAGTTGACGAAGTACATGATGGCGATGAGCGGAATCACGCGCCGCATCACCTTGCGCAGTACCCGCTTTTCGAGGGCGGATTCGAAGTGGCTGCCGCTCTTATCGCTGGTTCGTTGCGATGACATATCACAGGCTCGGTTCGAAACGGCCATCGATGGCGGTCCAGCCGCCCTCGACGAGTTGCAGGCTGCCGGTCACGTAGGTCGACGCGTCGGACGCCAAAAAGACGATAGCGCCGGCGATCTCTTCGGGTTGCGCCCAGCGCCGCAGCGCCGTTTTCTGCGCATAGGCGTCGTGCCAGCCCACGTCGGCCTTGATTTGCGCGGTCAAGGGGGTTTCGAAGGGGCCGGGAGCAATGGCGTTCACGCGCACGCCCGACTCCCCGAGTTCTGCCGCCAGCGTCTTGGTCAGCTGCACGACACCGGCCTTAGTGGCCGCGTAGACGCCCTGCCCGGGTTCGACCACCACAGCGCGAAAAGACGCGAAGTTTATGATGCTGCCCTTGCCGCGGGCGGCCATCAACGGGCCAAAGGCGCGCGCCAACCGGTAGGTGCCCTTGAGGTTGATGTCTACGATGCGATCGAACTCATCGTCGTTGATATCGAGGAGTCGCTTGCGCACGTTGAGGCCGGGCGTCGCCACCAGGATCTCGGCGTCGCCGTGCTGGGCGGCGAGATCAGCAACGCTCGCGGTATCTGTCACGTCGGTATGCGCGGCCTGCGCGGCACAACCCGCCGCCTCGATCTCCGCGACGGTCTCCGCCACCCCGGCGTCGTTGACATCCGCCACCACGACGTGGGCCCCGTATTGCGCGAGCGCGACGCTCGCGGCCCGGCCCAGGCCGCTGCCGCCGCCGACGACGACCGCGGTGCGCCCCGATAGATTGAACAGGTTCGTGAAATCGTGACTCATGAGCATCCTTGCACCTAGTGGGGGGCGCCGAAGCCCGCGCCTCAGCGCGAGGCGGGGCGTCCGGCATGGAGAATCACCAAAACCCAATCACACGATGCCGCCGGATGCGGGCGAAACCGGCAGATCTATGAGGTGAGGCCCGATTTACAACACCTTCAGGTCGGCGGTCATGCCCTGGGGCACCTGCAACTGCCCGTTGACCACGGCGAACCGGCCCTGCCAGTGTGGCGTGAACTCGCGGCGCGCCGTGTCGTAGGTGCAGAAGATGATCTCGCGGCTGCCCTCGCGGGGTAGCAGCTCGGTGCCGATCTCGGTGAACGTTCCCCCCCAGATGCCGCCGTTGAGGCGCACCGAGACGGTGAGCGGAATGTTCTGGCCGTTGACCACCCGCAGCACGCGCGCCGTGTAGATGCTCTTCGTGAACGAGTCGTCGGTGCCCTCGTTGCGGGTCGTGAACGTGCCGTACGTGACGTCGAGAACGAACCCGTAGTCGCGGTAGAGGTCGCTCATGCGCGTGTACCGCGAAGGATAGGAGACAGCGATGGGGTTGTAATTGAGCGCCGAGAGATAGGCGTCTCCCATCGCACCCCACTGCGCGAACGTGAGCTCGTGGTGCACTCCGTTGAGGGTGCTGTAGACGATGTTGTTGCGACTCGGCACTCTGCGCACTTCGGTGCCGTCGATCCAGCCCGCATCGCGCGGCTTGGGCTGACCGAGCGCCGTCCACTGCTGCAAGGTGAGGTGCTGCCAGATCCACGAGTTCTTGTCGGTGCTCGGAAAATACACGGCGTACACATCGTCTTGCCACGGGTACTTCACGACATCGGGCGTCACGACGATGGGCTTGACAAAGTTCATGGCGCGCCACTCGTCGAACGTGAGCGCGTGCACAAGGGGGAAGAGTTGGGCGTAGAGCGTGTCGAGGCCCTTGAACTGGAACACGCGCGTGCCGGGTAGCCAGTCCTTGACCTGCGGCGTGGGGTAGCCGAGTTCCTTGAAGCGATAACGGGTCAGGTAGGTCGAGGTGCCGGCGGCTTCGTCGACCTCGAACATCATGGAGTCCCATCTGTACTCGGCGACGTAGGTGGCGCTGGCGCCCCGGACGGTGGCCCCGGCGGGGGTCGCCAGGCCCAGCGCGGGCGCGGTGGCGGCGAGGCCAGCGACGGTGAGAAAATTGCGACGTTTCATGACGGCTCCTAGGTGAGTAATCGGGAGGCCGACGGGCGAGCGCTGCACTGAGTGCCCGACCCGCGGACTGCGGGCCTTTCCAAATTACTCGCCATTGCGTGAGGTGGGGAGGGGGCGTACGAAATCTGCCGAAACTAGCGGGGCGGCGCTGGGTCTCAGCCCAGGAGCGTCCGCGCCGTGAGGGGGGCCCGAAAACTGAGCAAATTCAGCCACTCGGGCGCGGGGTCGTCGAGCCTGGCCGCCGGAAACACACGGGCCAGCGCCTGCACCGTGAGCACGGCCTCCATCTCGGCGAGCGGGGCGCCCACGCAGCGGTGAATGCCCGTGCCGAACGCCTGGTGGCCGCGCAGTCCGGGGCGGCCCGCCTGCAGGGTGGACGCCTCGGGCCACGCGCTGGCATCGCGACCCGAACCCGCCAGGTCGAGCAGTACCTCGTCGCCCGGTTGGAGCGTCACGTCACCGAGCTGCACGGGCCGCGAGACGCGCCGACGCCACGTGTGCACGGGGGTGTCGGTGCGCAGCACCTCCAGCACGAGGTCGGTGGCGAGCTTGGGGTCGGTGAACTCCGCCCAGCGGGGGCTGTTCAGCGCGTAGTGCAGCAGGGTCGTGATGAGCTGGCACGTGGTCTCTTGGCCCGCGATAAACAGAAAGTAGCCGACCGCGCAGATCTCGCGTTCGGTCATGGGGCCGCGCAGGGTCTCCCCGCCGCGCGTGGTGAAGGTGAGCTGAGCGAGGGCGTCGAACAGCGAGCCGTCGCGGGTCTCGCGCGCGTGCCGCACCTGCTGGCGCAACCACGCGTAGAACTCGGCGGCCTGCTCCGCGAGTTCGAGTTGGCGCTGCGAATCGGGCCAGCCCCAAAACAGTTCGAGGGAATCCTGGCTCCACCGCTTGAAGGTTGCCATCGGGACGGCGGGCGCGCCCACCTCGTGTTCGCTGTGGTGCACGCCGATGATGTCGAACATGACGCGCGCGGGGATGTCCCACGCGAGGTGCGGCACGAGGTCGACGCTCTGCGCCGACGCGGAGCGCAGTGCGGCGCAGCGCGAGTCGATCAGGCGGGAGGCGAGCGCGGCCGTGGCGCGCACGCGGTGCGGCGAGAAGAACGTCATGAGCGCCGCCCGCATGGGCGTGTGCGTGGGCCCGCCGTTATTGGCAAGCGTTGGGGGCAGGGCGAAACCCACGCGCGTGAGAATGCGCAGGGCGGCGGGGGAGAGCGGCGTGTGCGCGAGCAGGGCGTTCTCGGGGGTGAAGGTCGTGATGTCGAGAAAGGCCTGCTTGACCTGGGCATTCGAGTGCACGCGCCACAGCCCCGCGCGCTCGTCGAAGAAGGGGCTGGGCCGCGAACTGGAGTCGTCGCGGGGGGTCAGGCCGGCTGGCCACGCGGGGGCCAGGGTGTCGGTCGTGACGCCGAGGGGGGTGGCGCCGAGGGGGGTCGTGGCGCTCATCGGGCCACCGGTGCGTCCGGGGTGGTATCGGTCGCTATGATGCCGAGCCCGCCAAGGGGCGCGAGGTCGAGGCACGCACCGGCGATCTCGCGCAGCGCCGCGGGGGAGACCACGCCGAGGCCCGCGGGCAGCGCGCCCAGCACGGGCCAGCCGCTAAGGCGCTCGAGCTCGGCCCGATTCTCGGTCGCGACCTCGTGCTCCCACTCGGTGGCGAACTCGCCCGGCCAGGTGCCGATCACGAGGCCGCGCCGCCGCGCGTGCGGCACGGCGCGTTCCAGCTCGCGCGTCGTCAGGCACGTGTGATTGAGCGTGCCGAGCGCGGGCCGGGCGACCACGACGAGCGCGGGGTCGGCGAAGCGGGCCGCGAGGTGCGCGAGGGTGGTGTCGCCGGGGGCGAGGCCCACGAGCACTCCGCCCGCTCCCTCGATCAGCACGTGATCGTAGCGCGTGGCGAGGTCGTGTACGGTGCGCTCGTGCTCGGCGAGGCTCGGCAATTCGACGCCCGCGCGGCGCGCCGCCATGACGGGGGCGAGCGGCTCGGCGAGGCGCACCCCGTCGGGCGCGGCGTCGCAGCCCGCGCGCCGGGCGGCCCACGCGGCATCCCCGTGCGTGGGGTTGGCGGGGTCCGGGTCGACCGCGTCGTCTGGGCCGTATGGGGGGACGCCCGTTTGGGCCGGCTTGTAGATCACCACGCGCTGGCCCGTCGCCGCGTGCAGCGAGGCGAGCGCGGCGGTGGTGACGGTCTTGCCGACCTCCGTGTCGGTGCCGGTGATGAACGTGATCTGTGCGGTCATGAGGCCCTCGGGCGGTCGACGGGGTGGGTGGTATCGGCGGGATCGCCGGAGGCAACACGGTCGCTGTGGTCGCCGGGGTCCACCGCCGCGGAGACGGCGGCGCGGATCACGTGCGCCGCGCGTTCGACCTCAGCGGCGGGTAGCGGGCCCGCCGCGGTGAGGCGTAGCCGCGCGACGTGGTCCGGTGTCGAGGGCGGGCGGAAGACGCCCACCGAGACGCCGTGCTCGGCCGCGTACTGTCGCGCGGCGAGCGCCGCGGCGGGGGTGGGCAGGGGCAGCGAAATGAGGGGAGAGTCGACGTGTGCGGCGGGGCCCGGCGAAGGGCCAATCGGGGCCGGGGCTGCGAGGAGGCCCGCGAGCGTCCGCATCGACGCAAGGGTGTCGCGCGCAATGCCCGGCTGCTCACGCAGCAGCGCGATGGCCTCGTGCGCCACCTCGGCGTGCAGGGGGGCCAGCGCCGTGTCGAACATGAACGTGCGCGCGCGGTTCACGAGAAACTCGCGCAGCAGCCCGGTGCCGAGCACCACGCCGCCCTGGGAGCCGAGCGCCTTCGAGAGGGTCGCCGTCACGATGACCTCGGGGCGACCCGCGAGGCCCGCCGCCGCGACGAGTCCCGCGCCGAACAGGCCGAGCGCGTGCGCCTCGTCGACCACGAGCACGGCCCCCGCGTCGGCGCAGGCCGCGGCGATCTCGACGAGGGGAGCGCGGTCGCCGAGCACGGAGTACACGCTCTCGATGAGCACGAGCGCGCGCTCGGTGGGCGCCGCGGCGAGGGCGTCTCGCAGTGCGGCGATGTCGTTGTGCGCGAACGTCGTGAGGCGGGCCCCCGCGAGGGCGGTCGCGTCGTGCAGGGAGGCGTGCAGGTGGGCGTCCGCGATCACCGTGGTGCGCGGACCTGCGAGGGCCGTCACGACGCCGAGATTCGCGAGGTAGCCGCTGCTGAACAGGAGCGCCGACTCGTGACCGCACCACGCGGCGAGTGCGCGCTCCGCGTCGCGGTGGGCGGCGGTGGTACCCGCGACGAGTCGCGAGCTGGTGGAGCCGATGCCCCACGAGTCGAGGGCGGCGTGCGCGGCCGCGACGAGCCGGGGGTGGCGCGTGAGGGCCAGGTAGTCGTTGCTGCTGAGGTCGATGCGGGCCGCACCAGAGCCAGCGCCCGCCGCCTCGCGCACCGTCAGCTCGCGGTGGATTCCGCGAGCCCGCATCGCGTCGAGACCCTGGCGCATCCACGCTTCATACGAAAAGGTCACGAGTCGCCGCCCGCCTGCGCGTGGCTCGCCGTGGCCGCAGCCCCGAGGGCGGCGCAGATGCGGGCCACCTCGGCGTCCGACGCAATATAGGGGGGCATCGTGTAGAGGAGGCGGCCAAAGGGCCGGATCCACACCCCGGCCTCGAGCGCGGCGCGCGTGGCCACGTCGAGCGAGGCGGGGTGTTCCATCACGAGCACGCCCACCGCGCCCAGCACGCGCGCCTCGGCCACCCCGGGCAGCGCCGCGAGCGGCCCGAGCCCGCGCCGCAGCGCCGCTTCGAGGCGCAGCACGGCGGCGGGCGCCTGCTCGATCAGGTCGAGCGATGCGTTGGCCACGGCGCACGCGAGCGGGTTGCCCATGAAGGTCGGGCCGTGCATGAGGGCGCTGGGGCTGCCTTCGGCGGTGCGCGAGACGAGCGCCGCCACCTCGGCGGTGCACAGGGTCGCCGCGAGGGACAGATACCCGCCGGTCAGCGCCTTGCCGACGCACACGATGTCGGCGCGCACCCCCGCGTGCGAGGCGCCCCACGGCGCGCCCGTGCGGTGAAAACCCGTCGCGATCTCGTCGAGAATCAGCAGCAGGCCGAGCTCGTCGCAGACCTCGCGCATGACGGTGAGCGCGCGCGGGTCATACGGCCGCATGCCGCCCGCGCCCTGCAGCACGGGCTCGACGATGACGCCCGCGAGCGACCCGGCATGCTCGGCGGCCACGGCGCGAAACCGCGCGGCCCACTCCGCGAGCTCGGCCTCGGCAACGTCGGCCTTGTCGGCCTGGGCCGACGCCGGCCCGAGTAGGCAGGGACGCCACGGGGGCGGGGTGGGCGCGAAAACCTGCGGTGCCAGCGCCCCCCGAAACAGCGCGTGCAGGCCACCCACCGGGTCGCACACGCTCATCGCACCCGTCGTGTCGCCGTGGTAGCCGCCGCGAATCGTCAGAAACTGAGTGCGCGGCGGCGAGTCGACCCCGTCGCGCGCGGACTGCGCCTGAATGGCCATCTTGAGCGCCACCTCGACGCTCACCGAGCCGGAATCGGCGAGGAACACGCGGTCCATGCCCGTGAGCGCGCACAGCCGCTCGCCCAACGTGATCGCGGGGTCATGCGTGAGCCCGCCGAACATGACATGCGCGAACGCATCGGCCTGGGCATGGAGGGCCGTGTCGAGATGCGGGTGCCGGTAGCCGTGAATGGCGGACCACCACGAGCTCATCGCGTCGATCACGTCGAAGCGTTCGCCGCCGGCGGCTTCGAGCTCGAGGGTCACCCCGTGCGCGCCCGCGACGCGATACGTCGTGGGCGGGGCCGCGGCGCTCGCGTAGGGGTGCCACAGGGTGGCCGCGTCGCGCGCGGCCCACGACGCGGCGCCCGACGTATCACGACCAGCGGAGCCGCGCGTCACGACGACAGGCTGCCATGCTTGACGCACACGGCCTCCCAGCCGAACGGGTCGACCTGCACCTTCATGCGGCGGCCACACAGGCTGCAAAACCGGGGCGGTTCGAGGCCGAGCGCGTCGCGGCAGGCGCTGCCGCACGCGAGCGAGACGCCCTGCACGGGAAAAACCTCGCCGCCGGGGGGCGCCACGAAACCTGCCATCACCTCACCGCAGCGTCCGCAAAAATGCGACCCCTCGGCGGCGGACCGATAATCGGGGGTAGCGCTCATCAGATCGTCTTGGAGAGTTCCTTGATGGGCATCTTCAGCTCGCCCAGCAGGTCGATGTCGGCGTGCGCCGGGCGGCCCAGGGTGGTGAGGTAATTGCCCACGATGACCGCGTTGATGCCGCCGGTCAGGCCCGCGCGCGTGCCGAAATCGCCGAGGGCGATCTCGCGGCCGCCCGCGAACCGCAGCACCGTGGTCGGCATGGCGAGGCGGAACATCGCGACGGTGCGTAGGGCCTCTTTGCCGTCGAGCACCTCCATGTTTTCGAATGGCGTGCCGGGGCGCGGATTCAAGAAGTTGAGCGGCACCTCGTGGGGTTTCAGGGCCGCGAGCTCGCTCGCGAGTTCGGCGCGCTGGCGGGGCGTCTCGCCCATGCCGACGATGCCGCCGCAACAGAGTTCCATGCCGCTGTCGATCACCATGCGGCACGTGTCGAGGCGCTCCTCGTAGGTGTGGGTCGTGACCACGTCGGTGAAGTAGCTCTCGGCCGCCTCGAGGTTGTGGTTATAGCGGTGCACGCCCATCTCTACCAGTTCATCGACCTGGGCCTGCGTGAGCATGCCGAGCGAGCAGGCGATGTTGATGTCGACGGCCTTGCGCACCGCCTTGATGCCCTGGCGCACCTGGTTCATGAGGCGCGCGTCGGGGCCGCGCACGGCCGCGACGATGCAGAACTCGGTCGCGCCCGTGGCGGCCGTTTCTTGGGCCGCGCGCACCATTTCGGGAATGTTGAGCCAGACGGCGCGCACGGGGGAGTCGAAGAGGCCCGACTGCGAGCAGAAGTGGCAGTCCTCGGGGCAGCCGCCGGTCTTGAGCGAGATGATGCCCTCGACCTCCACCTCGGGGCCGCAGTGCTTCATGCGCACCTCGTGGGCGAGCTGCAGCAGGTCTTCGAGGCGATCGTCGGGGAGGTCGAGCACCTCGAGCATCTGGTCCAACGTCAGGCCAACGCCCTGGTCGAGTACCTGCGTGCGGGCAATGTCGAGGATGCTCATGCTTCTCCTGCTCGTGTGTGAACCTAGTGGCCGCCGCGTTCGCGGCGGGCGCACCCTTGCGCCGTTTAGCGATCGCTGCCCCCAGCCGAGCCGCGCATGGCAATCGGGTGCTCCCGTTGCCGTCGCTGGCTCGCGCCCCACTTTATCGCACGAAACGAACAGGTGAGACGGCGGTCGGCGCGCTGAGACGGAGGGCTGCGGGCTGGTTCGCGTGACGCCCTTATGCCTCGCGCATGACCTTGAGGTTCACGAACTCCGCCATGCCGTAGCGGCCCAGCTCGCGCCCGAAGCCGGAGCGCTTGACGCCGCCGAACGGTAGGTCGGCGGCGCTGCCCGGTGCCTCATTGAGCGAGATCATGCCGGCCTCCAACTGGGCGGCGACCCGGCGCGCCTCGTCGAGGTCGGCCGAGTGTACGGTGGCGCCGAGGCCGTAGGGGGAGTCGTTGGCGATGCGCACGGCGTCGGCCTCGTCGGCGGCGCGGAACAGCAGCGCGACGGGTCCGAACATTTCTTCGTGGTAGGCGTCCATCTCGGGCGTGACGCTATCGAGCACGACGGGGGTGAACTGGGCAGTCTCGCCCACGCGGCCGCCCGCGAGCACGACGCGGGCGCCCTGCTCGGTCGCGCGCTCCACCTGCTCGGCGAGGCGCGCGGCGGCTTCACGCGAGCTGAGTGGGCCGAGGGTCGTGGCCGGGTCCTGTGGGTCTCCCGGACGCAGCGCGCCCAGCTGGGCAGCGAAAGCCTCCGCGAACCGGTCGTAGATCGAGTCGGCGACGATGAAGCGCTTCGCGGCGTTGCAGGATTGGCCCGCGTTGTACATGCGGCCATCCACGGCGAGGGCGACGACGCTGTCGAGGTCGGCCCCGGGCAGCACGATGAACGGGTCGGAGCCGCCGAGCTCGAGGACGACCTTCTTCAGGTGGGTGCCCGCGATCGCGGCGACCGCCGCGCCCGCGCGCTCGGAGCCCGTGAGCGAGACGGCGGCGAGGCGGGGGTCGGCGATCAGGGTGGCCACCTGCTCGTTGGTGACGAGGGCCGTCGCGTAGGCGCCCTGCGGAACGCCTGCGGCCTCGACGATCTCCTGCACGGCAAGGGCCGAGGCGGGGCACTGGGGCGCGGGCTTCAGCAGAATCGCGTTGCCGAGCATGAGGTTGGGCGCCACGAAGCGAGCCACCTGGTAGTACGGGTAGTTCCACGGCATGATGCCGAGCAGCACGCCGAGCGGTTCGCGCAGCACGACGGTGGGCACGCCGTCGGCCGTGTCGAGGGGCTCGGGGGCCACTGCGACCGGGCCGATCTCGGCGTAGAAACGGTAGATGCTGACGACCAGGTCGACCTCGTCGAGGGCCTCTGCGAGGGGCTTGCCCATTTCGCGGGTGATGGTGAGGGCCAGGTCGTCGCGGCGCTGCTCGTGCAGGTCGGCGATGCGCGTGAGCCACGCGGCGCGTTGCTCGGGCGTGGCGGCGCGCAGGGCCGGGCGGGCGTCGTGAGCGCCCGCGAGCATGGTCTCGACCGCGGCGTCGGTGGCCGTCTCGAAGGTGGCTTCGGTGGTTCCCGTGGCCGGGTTGGTGACGTGATACATGGTTTCCTTCGGGCTGCGGTCGGCTGACTGGGGCTGGGGGCGGCTGGTTGGGGCTGGGGGCGGCTGGTTGGGGCTGGGGGCGGCTGGTTGAGGGGGGGCGCGCGGGGCCCGCGCGTTAAATCTATGCCTCGAACACGGCGAGCGGCACGTGAATCAGGGTCACCCCCGGGCGGGCGAGGCCGGCCGTGACGAGCGCGCCCAGGTCGTCGGCGCGGGTCAACTTCTCGCCGTGGCCTCCGAAGGCGGTGGCGAGCGCGGCCCAGTCGGGCTGAAACAGGTTGACGCCCACGGGCTCGACGCCGAGGTCGATCTGGTTCTCGCGAATTTCGGCGTAGCCCCCGTTTTCGACACACACCACGACGAACGAGAGGCCCTGTTCGGCGGCGGTCGCGAGCTCTTGAATCGAGAACATGAGGGCGCCGTCGCCGAGCACGCACACGACGGGGCGCTCGGGGGCGGCCACCTTCGCACCGAGCGCGGCGGGCAGGCCGTAGCCCAGGGTCGCGTAGGTCGCCATATAGAGGTACGAACGGGGGGCGTCTTGGGGCACGAACGTCGCGGTACCGAAGTAGGTGATCTGCGACGAGTCGCCCGCCACGATGGTCTCGCGCGGCAGCACGTCGGCGAGGTCCCGGGCGATGCGGGCGAGGCTCGGGGCGATCGCCGCGGCCTCGGCGAGTGCGCTCGCGCGGACCTCAGCCACGCTACCCGCGCGGGTGGCGCTGGGTGCGGGCCGGGCGGCGTCCGCATCAAGTGCCGAGAGTAGGGCGTCGAGAATGGCGGCGGAATCGCCGACGAGGCCAAGGTCGGGGGTGAGGTGCTTGGTGATCTGGGTGGCTTCGAGGTCGATGCGCACGACGCTCGCGGCGGCGGGGGCGATGTGCCCGCCCCACAGTTCGGCCTCGCCGAGCTTGGAGCCGATGACGAGCAGCGCGTCAGCGGCGTTGCACTCGTCGCGCACGGTGGCGAGGCGCAGGTTGGCGCCGAGCGCGAGGTGGTGCGTTTCGGGCAGCACGCCCTTGCCGTTGAGCGTCGTCACGACGGGTGCCTGCAGGGCCCCGGCAAGGCGCGCGACCTGGGCCGCGGCCCGCGTGGAGCCACCGCCGGCGAGAATCACGGGGCGCTTTGCGGCGGCGAGGACGCGCGCGGCCTCGGCAATCGCGTCGGCCGCGGGCAGCGGGGTGGTGGCGGGGACGCGCGGGGCGAACGTTGCCGCGTCGAGCCCGTGGGGCTGGGCCAGGACGTCGAGGGGGATCTCGAGGTGCACCGAGCGGGGGCGGCCGGTCGCGAACAGCGCGAACGCGTCGTGGATGGCCTCGACGGCGGCCGCGGGGGTTTCGGCGCGGCGCGACCACGCGAAGATGGCATCGGCGGCGCCCGTCGAGTTCTTGGTTTCGTGCAGGGTGCCGCGGTCGGCGAACTCGTCGCCGAGGGCGGGGCCGGGGGAGATCACGAGCAGCGGGCGGGATTCGCAGAACGAGGTGCCGGCGGCGGAGAGCACGTTGAGCAGGCCAGGGCCGGAGGTGGTGAGGACGACGCCGGGGAGGCCGCGCACCTGGCCCCAGGCGTCGGCGGCGTAGCCCGCGCCCTGTTCGTGGCGCGTGGTGACGGGGTGAATGCCGAGCGGCGCGAGGTGGCGGTAGAGCTCGACGTTGTGGGTGCCGGGGATGCCGAAGATGGTGTCGACCCCGTAGTTGCGCACCGTGGTGAGGACGGCGAGGCCGGTGTTGTCGACGCGGGCGGGAGTGTTCATGGTGTCCTTCGGGCTGTGGCGCGGGGAGGGCTAGGGTCTGCACACGCGTGCGGTTCCGCTGGCTCCAAAGTAGCGCACCCGAAAGGCTTCTGCAAGCAAAAATGCGGTTCAAGGGTAACGCGACTGCAAATCTGTCATCAAATGGCGTAAAATGGTTTCAGATCAACTTTCTGCATGCGCCGAGTAGCGGTATGCTAAACCCAGTCAGCACCAAGGAACCTCCCATGACCTTCGACGAACGCCTCGTGCGCGCCCTGCAGGCCGACGGCCGCGCGACCTTCAGTGACCTCGCTCGCGACCTGGGCGCCTCGCGCGCCTCCGTGGGAGCCCGCGTCGCTGATTTGCTCGAAACCCAAGCCATCAAAATTGTTGCGGCCATCGACCCGCGCGTGCTCGGCCTGCACGCCATCGCCCACCTTGCCTTTCGCGTACAAGGCGCGGCTCGGCGAGTCGCCGAGCAGGTGCAGGCCGCCGACGGCTGCGTGTTCGCGTCGCTCACCACCGGAGCCCACGCGCTCGTCGCCGAGTTTCGCGTGCCCTCTATCTCCGACCTGTACGCCACCGTGGAACACATGCGCGGGATCCCCGGCGTCGTGGGCGTCGAGATGCTGCACTACCGCTCCGTGATCCGCAGCGTGTTCCACAGCGACGAGGTCTCGGCGCCGCAGGTGACGCTCGACGCGATGGACTTCAGGATCATCGAGGTCTTACAGCGCGACGGCCGCATCGCCTACGAGGCCCTCGGCCACGAGGTGGGCCTCAGCACGAGTGCCGCGCGCTCGCGACTGCTGAGGCTGGTCAGCGAGGGGGTCGTGCACATTGGGGCCGTGCGCATGGGCCATACGGGGGGCATCACGCTGGGCGTGGGGGTGCAGACGGCCGGTTTTTCGGACGCCGCGGTGGCCTACTTTTCTGCGTTGCCCGGTACCGAGTTCATTGCCACGTGTCTCGGCCGCTTCACGATGCTGGTCATGGTCAATGTGTCAGACCCGGCGGCCGCGGCGGCGGTCCTCGACGGGGCGCGCGCCGTGGAGGGCGTCATGCATCTCGAAAACTGGCTGCACCTGCACGTGGTGCGGGAGCGCTACGAACGGCCCGTGCCGCTCGCGCCCCAGGCGGAGTGACGACGCCCGAGGCGGCATGAGTGCCACGCCTCAGCGGGGATTGGCGAATGGCTGCGGCAATTTCGCACCGCACCTGCCACAATGGACGTATCATGTCGCACCCCAAGCCGACCCCGCCCGCTGAGAAAGTGGCCGAATCCGCGGATTCGGCAGAGTCGTGCTACCCGGAGGCGCCGGACCCAACATTCGGCGCGCTCGCCACGCGACTCGAGCAGCGGGCCCTCGTCGAGGCGATGCTGATCATCGCCTCCGAACCGCTCACCGAGGCTGCCGCGGCGCAGGCCCTGCTGGTGACGGTCGCCGAGGCGCGCGAGATCCTGAGCGACCTGCAGCGCGAATACGACGGTGGGCACACCGTTCTCGACGCCCGGGGCGTCGCCTACACGACGACCCGCCGGGGGTTCCAACTACGAGAGATCGCGGGCGGCTGGCGCTTCTATTCGCGGCCAGAGTTTCACGATCACCTCTCGGCGCACCTCCTGGACGGGGCCACCACCAGGCTCACCCAGGCGGCCCTCGAAACCCTCGCCGTGGTCGCCTATCGCCAGCCCGTGCCGCGCGCCCGCATCAGCGCGATTCGCGGCGTGAACGTCGACGGCGTGATGCGCACGCTGCTCGGCCGCGGGCTGATCGAAGAACAGGGGCGCGACGACGAGTCGAAGGCCCTGCTCTACGGCACCACCTCTTACTTTCTCGAGCGACTGGGCCTCACCAGCCTGGACGACCTCGCGCCCCTAGCCCCCTACCTGCCCGACAGCGATGTGCTCGAGCAGATCGACGGAGAACTGAATGAATAACGACCACGGCCGCCGCGGCGGCAGAGATTTCGGGCGCGACCGGTCGCGAGACGGTGCGCGCGGACGCGAGGGTGGCCCGTCGCGTTCGGGCGGTTTTGGACGCGAGGGTGGCCCGTTCAATCGTGACTCGCGTGATGCGCGTGATGCGCGGTTCAATCGCGACTCGCGTGATGCGCGTGGTGACCGGTTTAATCGTGATTCGCGTGATTCGCGTGACCCGCGCGACGCGCGTGGCGATCGGCTTAATCGTGACTCGCGTGATTCGCGTGGTGACCGGTTTAATCGTGACTCGCGTGACTCGCGTGATGCGCGTGGTGACCGGTTTAATCGTGATTCGCGTGACCCGCGTGACTCGCGTGGTGACCGGTTTAATCGTGACTCGCGTGATTCGCGTGGTGACCGGTTTAATCGTGACTCGCGTGACTCGCGTGATTCGCGTGGTGACCGGTTTAATCGTGACCCGCGTGACTCCCGTGACTCCCGCGGCAGCCGCGACTATGGTCGCCCCGACCGGTACGGCCGCGACCAGGATCGCTTCGAACCCCGCGGTTACGCCGGCCACCGCGACCACCGCGTGAGCACCCGCGGCAGCGACAGTGACGCCCGTGACGCCCGTGACGACGAGCGCCGGAGCAGCCGCAGCGGCGAACGTCGCAGCCACGCAGCCCCCGGCCGCGAGCGGTCCACGGCACCCCGCGTGCGTCCGAACCCCGACCCCGCCCACGACGCCAACGAACCCAGCGCGAACACGACGCAACGCTCCAAGCCGAAACCTGACTACGACGCCATCATCGAGCAGACGGGCGGCGCCGACGGCCACACCGACGACGGCGTGCGCCTGCAAAAGGTGCTCGCCAGCGCGGGAGTCGGCTCGCGCCGCCGCTGCGAGGTGCTCATCGAAATGGGCGCCGTGCGCGTCAACGGCCAGCGCGTCACCACGCTAGGCATGAAGGTCGACCCCGCCACCGCGATTATTCACGTGCGCGACCGCCGCCTCGAAATGCCCGACGGCACCGTCACCATCGCCCTCAACAAGCCCAAGCACGTGGTCTCCGCCATGCACGACCCGGAGGGTCGCCGCGACCTCACCGAGTTCACCGCCGACTACGAGGAGCGCCTGTTCCACGTGGGCCGCCTCGACTACGAAACGGAGGGCTTGCTGCTGCTCACGAACGACGGCGAGCTCGCCAATCGCCTCACGCACCCGAGCTACGAGGTCTCCAAAACGTACCTGGTCGAGGTCGACGCACCCGAGGGGTTCTTCCGTCGCCTCATCAAGCAGCTAGTGACGGGCGTCGAGCTCGAAGACGGCCCCGCGGCCGCCGACAAGGCGCACGTCGTGGACGAGTTCAAGGGCCGATCCATCGTCGAAGTGACCCTGCACGAGGGCCGCAACCGCATCGTGCGCCGCATGTTCGACGCGATCGGATACCCCGTGCGCCGCCTCGTGCGCACCCACGTCGGCACCATCACGCTGGGCGACCTGCGCCCCGGCGAGAGCCGCGTGATCACGGGCCGCGAGCTCGAAAACCTGCGCCGCGAGGTGCGCCTGTGAACCCCCGCGTGAACCCCGCCCTGCCGCAGACCATTCGGGTGGTCGGCACGGGCCTCATGGGCACGTCGGTGGCGCTCGCAGCGGCGGCCCGGGGCGTCCACGTCAACATTGACGACGCGTCGCCCGGCACCCTGCGCCTCGCGTGCGATCTCGGCGCGGGCGTTCCCACCCACCGCGGCAAGGGCCACCCGCAGCTGATCGTCGTGGCGGCCCCGCCCGACGTCACCGCGCACGTCGTCGCCGCCGAGCTCGAGGCCTACCCCGAGGCGTTCGTGACCGACGTCGCGAGCGTGAAGGGAATCATCGAGGCGAAGCTCGAGGCGCTCGGCGCCGACGTCAGCCGCTACATCGGCGGGCACCCCATGGCGGGCCGCGAAAAGTCGGGCCCGTTGGCCGGTCGCGCCGACCTTTTTTTCGGACGCCCGTGGGTCCTGACCCCGAGCGCGGCCACTCGGCCGGCGGCGGTGACGCTGCTGACGGCACTCGCCCAAGAACTCGGTGCGTTCACCGTCGTGATGGACCCCGACGAGCACGACCGCGCGGTGGCCCTGGTCAGTCACGCCCCCCAGCTCGTCGCCTCGCTCATGGCGAGCCGGCTCGCCGACGCCGACCCGCAGGCCGTTGCGCTCGCGGGCCAGGGCGTGCGCGACGTGACGCGCATCGCGGCGAGCGACCCGAACCTGTGGCAAGAGATTCTCGCGTCGAACGCAGCCTCGATTCACGCGGTGCTGAAACCGCTGCGCGACGACCTCGACGAGGTGCTGAGCGCGCTCTCGGGCGCGCCGACCGAACAGCAGGGAGCGCGGGCCCGGCTCGCGCGCGCGATCGACGACGGCCGCCTGGGGCAGTCGACGATTCCCGGCAAGCACGGCGCGGCCCGCAAGCCCTACGCCGTGTTGACCGTTGCCATCGAGGACGAACCCAATCAGCTCGCGCGACTGTTTGCCGACATCGCGTCGCATAACATCAGCGTCGAAGAGTTCACCCTGGATCACTCGCACGGCCGCGAGATCGGCCTGGCCGAGATCAGCGTCAAGGTGCGCCACGGCGACGAGCTCACGCAACTGCTCACCGAGGCGGGCTGGAAGATCCTCGAATAGCCTCCTCCTCGAATAGCCGCACCCACGCGTTCCGCATCCCGTACCTCGCACTAGGAGTCTCGTGACTAACCCCCCCGCCCCCTTCGTGGTGGCCATTGACGGCCCGTCGGGCAGTGGCAAATCCACCGTCGCCCGACAGATCGCCGCCGCCCGCGGGTATCGCTACCTTGACACGGGTGCCATGTATCGGGCGCTCACGTGGTACGCCCTGCACCTCGGTCTCGACGTGGAGGCAGACCTGCAAGGAGTAGCTCACGCAGCCCGCGACATGCCGCTCGACATCTCGCTCGACCCCGCCGTAGAACGCGTCACGGTGGACGGCCACGAGGTCACGCAGGAGATTCGCACGCAGCGCATCACCGAGCACGTCTCGGCCATCGCCACCAACACGCTCGCTAGACCACTCGTGCAGCAGGCCCAGCGTGACCTGATAGCCGCCGCGAGCCCCGGCATCGTCGTGGAGGGCCGCGACATCACCACCGTGATCGCCCCCACGGCCCCCGTGCGCGTGCTGCTCGTCGCGAGCGAGGAGTCGCGACTGCGCCGCCGCGCGCGGCAGCAAGAAGATGTCGATGGCGCGCTGAGCGGGGCCGACCTCGCCCGCCAGGTGCTGCAACGCGACGCGAAAGACTCCGCAGTTTCGGTCTTCAACATCGCCGCCGATGGCGTGGTGACGGTCGACTCGAGCGACCTCACCCTCGCCGAGACGGTCGCCGCCGTCGATTCGCTCGTGAGCGATGCTCTCGCAGCGCTGGACACACCGGAGGCCCGCTGATGCCCGGGCTGCTCACGCGAGTGCGGGGCGCGGTCGCTAAGGGGGGCACGTGGGCGTCCGCGCCACCGGCCGACCACGTGCCCGAAACCTTTCGCGCCCGCCGGGGCAGGCGCGTGGGGCGCGTGCTGGTGGGCACCCTGTATCGCGTGCGCGTGGACGGGCAGCACCACGTGCCCGCCACGGGGCCGGTGCTGCTCGCGGGCAATCACGAGAGCTTTCTCGACGGGCCGCTGCTCGTGGCACGCTCGCCCCGACCCCTGCACGTCTTGGTGAAGCGCGAGATGTTCAAGGGGTTCTTGGGCTGGCTGCTCCCGTGGGCCGGCCAGATTCCCATCGACCGGTCGAACGGCCGCACGGCCCTCGCAACGGCGCTCCGGGTTTTGAAGCTCGGCGGTGCGGTCGGGGTGTTCCCGGAGGGCACACGCGGCGAGGGCCGCGTGGAGTCGGTGCAGGGGGGCGTCGCGTGGCTTGCCGTGGCCGCCAACGCCCCGGTCGTGCCCGTTGCGATTGTGGGGGCACGCTACCCTAGAGAGTCAGTACATAGCCTTCCGCCCCTGGGTCGCCGCATCTACGTGCACTTCGGCGAGCCCCTCCACCTGCCGCCAGCGCTCAAGGGTCGCAGCGGCGTGACCGCAGCGACAGCACTGATCCAAAGCCATCTTGCGGCCCATGTGGCCCGCACCCGCGAGCTCGCGGGGTCCGCCCCCGCCGGCACGACCGCCTGACAACGATTGAGAACTATGACTGATTCATCCCGCGAGACCGGCGCCCACACCGGCGCCGACACCGCCCGCGACCTCGACTCGACCGCCGACCTCGACGCGACCCCCGCGCTGCACGACCTCAGCGAAGACCCCGCAGACCTGCAACGCGCCGAGGCCCTGCGCCAGGGCCTCACGAGCGAGTACGACCTCGAAGACGACGACGAGGCCCTGCTCTCGCACCTCGACGACGACGAGTGGTTCGACGAGCCCGAGCAGAACCTGCCCGTGCTCGCCGTCGTGGGCCGCCCCAACGTGGGCAAGTCGACCCTCGTCAACCGCATCCTGGGCCGCCGCGAGGCCGTGATCGAAGACAAGCCCGGCGTCACCCGCGACCGCGTCACGTACACCGCCAACTGGGCGGGGCGCGACTTCGCGCTGGTCGACACGGGCGGGTGGGAAGACAAGGTACAGGGCATGGCGTATGCCGTGGCCGAGCAGGCCGAGATCGCCATGAATCTCGCCGACGCCATCATGTTCGTCGTCGACGCCACGACCGGCGCGACCGACACCGACGAACAGATCGTGCAGTTGCTGCGTAAGTCGGGCAAGCCGATCATTCTCGCCGCCAACAAGGTGGACGACGACCGCTGGGAGGCCGACGCGGCCGCCCTGTGGAACCTCGGCCTCGGCGAGCCGTACCCCGTCTCGGCCCTCCACGGCCGCGGCTCGGGCGACCTGCTCGACATCTGCATGGCGAAGCTGCCCGCCGAGGGTTCGCAGCGGGTGCCGCTCGGCGGTCCACGCCGCGTCGCGCTGCTGGGCCGCCCCAACGTGGGCAAGTCATCGCTGCTCAACAAGCTCGCGGGCACCAATCGCGTGGTCGTGGACGATTTCGCGGGCACCACTCGCGACCCCGTCGACGAGCTGATCGAGCTGGGCGGACGCGAATGGCGGTTCGTTGACACCGCCGGCATCCGTCGCCGCGTGCACCAGACGAAGGGCGCCGACTTTTATGCGTCGCTGCGCACGCAGGGTGCCCTCGAAAAGGCCGAGGTGGCCATTGTGCTGCTCGACGCGAGCGAAAAGCTCACCGAGCAAGACACGCGCGTGCTGCAAATGGTGGTCGACTCGGGCCGCGCCCTCATCATCGCCTACAACAAGTGGGACCTCATCGACGACGAGCGCCGCTTCTACCTCGAGCGCGAAAACGCCGTGGATCTCGTGCAGATGCAGTGGGCGCCGCGCGTCAACATCTCCGCGACGACCGGCCGCAACGTCGAAAAGCTCGTCCGCGCGCTCGACACGGCCCTCGACTCGTGGGACGGCCGCATCCCCACGGGCCGCCTGAACGCCTTTCTCGGCACGCTCGTCGCGGAACACCCCCACCCCGTGCGCGGTGGCAAGCAGCCCCGCATCTTGTTCGCGACCCAGGCACGCTCGCGTCCGCCGCGTTTCGTGATCTTCGCGAGCGGATTCTTGGAGGCCGGCTATCGCCGCTTCATCGAGCGTCGCCTGCGCGAGGAGTTTGGCTTCACGGGCACCCCGATCGAGGTGTCGGTGCGCGTGCGCGAAAAGCGCAGCCGCCGCTAAGACGCTGTGTGACCTGCGTTATCAACCATTCGATGGAGGCCGGTTTCAACCGGCAGCGCGATGTGCCGAGGGGGCCTCGCGCGGTGAGATAGACGCATGTTTAGTCACCGTCTCTCGACCGCCCTCACCTCGCGCCGCGGCGCGTGGATCTCACTCGCCATCGCGCTCGCCGTGATGACCCTCCTCATGGGGGTGTTCGCGCGCGCCGTGCCGCCCGCGGGCAGCGCCGCGCTGCCCGCCCAGGCTGAATCCGCACGCGTCACCCAGCTGCTCGAAACGTTCCCCTCGGCGAGCGAGCGGCACGTGCTGCTGGTGGCCGAGGCGTCCGGCCCTCTCAGCGTGGCCCAGCGTTCCGGGCTGGACGCCACGGTGGCCGCGCTGGCAGCCCAGGCCGGCCACCCAGCGTCGCCCGTCCGCGTGAGCGAGGACGGCCGCGCCGCCCTCGCGGACCTGCGCATCGACGCGACCGAGACGAGCGACGCCAACGCGCAGCTCGTGAAGGCCCTGCGCGAGACGGCGGCGACGCACGCGCCCGACGGCGTGACCACATATGTGACGGGCGGTCCCGCGTTTGCGGCGGACGTGACCCTCGCCTTCGCGGGGGCCGACTTTACGCTGCTCATCGTCACGATAGCGGTGGTGGCGGTGCTGCTGATCGCCACCTACCGCTCGCCGATTCTGTGGCTGTTGCCGATCGCAGTGGTGGGCCTCGCCGACGGGGTGGCAGGCAAGGTGACGGCCGCGCTCGGCACGGCGCTCGACCTGCACTTCGACTCCGGCATCATCAGCGTGTTGGTGTTCGGCGCGGGCGCGAACTACGCCCTGCTGCTGATTTCGCGCTACCGCGAGTACCTGCGCCGCGAGGCGGATCACCGTGTGGCGCTTGCGGGGGCCTGGCGTGCGACCGCGCCCGCGCTGCTCGCCTCGAACGTGACGGTCGTGCTGGCCGTGGCCACCCTCGCGCTCGCGGCGGTGCCCACGACGCGCGGGCTCGGCCTCACGGCCGCGACGGGCCTGCTGATCGCCCTGCTGGCGGTGCTGTTTGCGCTGCCGCCCCTGCTGGCCGTGTGCGGTCGCCGCGTGTTTTGGCCCTACGCCCCGCGCGTGGAGTCGGCGGAGGCTCCTGACGCGGTGGGGTCGCGCGGCTGGGGAGCCCTCGCGGCGCAAGCGTTGCGCCGACCCGCGCTGAGCCTCGCGGCGGGTGGCCTCGTACTGCTGGTGCTTGCGAGTGGTCTGCTGGGTGCGCGCGTGGGGCTCTCGCAGACCGAGCAGTTCCGCGGAGAGGCCGGTGCCGCCCAGGGCGTTGCCGCGCTCTCGCGCCACTTCGACGCGGGAGCGGCGCAACCCCTGGAGGTGGTGGCGGCGAGCGCCGCGGCCGAGTCGGTGCAGTCCGCTCTGGGTAAGGTCGCGGGGGTGAGCGCCATGCGCGTGGTCGAGACGAACGGCACGTTCACGCGACTGCAGGCGGTGACCACCGCCGAGCCGGGCAGCGCCGAGAGCCGCGACCTGGTCGAGCGGGTGCGAGACACCGCCCATTCCGTGCCGAGCGCGGGAGCCCTCGTGGGCGGCGAGGCGGCGGCCGAGGCGGACGCGCGGGCGGCCCATCTCACCGATTTCACGCTGGTTGCGCCCCTCGTGGTGCTCGCCGGGTTCGTCGTGCTGGTCGCCTTCTTGCGCACCCTCGTGGCGCCGCTGCTGTTGCTGCTCATCAACATCGTGAGCGCGGGAGCCGCGCTGGGTCTCGGCGCCGTGCTGAGCCGCGTTGTGCTGGGGGAGTCGGCGCTCGACCTGCAGGTGCCGCTGCTCGCGTGGATGTTTCTTGTCGCGCTGGGCGTCGATTACACGATCTTCGTCGTGCACCGCGCGCGCCAGGAGTCGCTGCGCCACGGCACGCGCGAGGGCATGGTGCGCGCGATTGGCCACACGGGCGGCGTGATCACGAGCGCGGGCCTCGTGCTCGCGGGCGTGTTCGCGGCCCTCGGCGTGCTGCCGCTCGTGACGCTCGGGCAGCTGGGCTTGATCGTGGGTGTCGGCGTGCTGGTTGATACCCTGCTGGTACGCAGCGTGGTGGTGCCCGCACTGTTTGGCCTCGTGGGCGATAAGCTGTGGGGTGCCGGGTTCGCGCGCGAGGCCGACGCGGCGCGCACCAACGACCCCGCGGCCGCGCCGACCCTGACCGGCCCCGATGCCCTGACCGGCCCCGGTGCCCTGACCGGCCCCGACGACAACCCGACACCCAGCCTGCCCGACCGACCCGCAAAGGTTTCCACGTGATCCCAGCCGAGCCCGCGCCCGCACCAGAGTCCGCGCTCGGCGCGACGGTGCGGGTGCTGCGCTGGGGCCATCACGCCATTGCGGCGGTGCTCGTCGCGGTGGGCATCGCACGCGGGCTCACCGATGCCGGGCCGGGCACCACGGCGGTGCACACCGCGTTTGTGGTGCTCGCCGGCCTCGCCCTGCTCTGCTGGTACGCGCTGGGGGCCACGCGAGCAGGGCGGGCCACGCAACCGGCGCCGGCGCCTTGGGCCACGCAACCGGCGCCGGCGCCTTGGGCCACGCAACCGGCGCCGGGGTCGCTGCCCGCGGGGCCACCGGAGCGTCCCCGCCTACCGAAACGGGCGCAGCCCCACCAGGCCGCTCTGTGGCTCTTCGGACTCGCCGCGCTGTGGCTGCTCGCGCTCGCGGCCTCGGCCGAGTTCATGTGGTTCGCGTTCGTGCTGTGGCTGCTCGCGGGTCACCTGCTGCGTTCGTGGCGCGTCGTGGGGTTCGCGGTGCTCGTTTACGCGGGGGTCATCCTCGCCCCGCTGTTGCATCACGGCGCCACCACCTACGCGACCCTGTTCGGCCCGCTCATCGGCGGGGTCTTCGCGCTCGGCATGTCGCGCGGCTACCTGCAATTGCTGCGCGACGCGCGGGAGCGCGAGCGGCTCGTCGCGTCGCTCACTCAGGCGCAGCGCGACATGGCCGAGCTGCAGGACGAGCTCGCGCACTCGCAGCGGGTCTCGGGCGCCATCGAGGAGCGCACGCGCATCTCGCGCGACCTGCACGACACCGTCGCGCAGTCGCTCTCGTCGATCCGACTGCTCGCCCACGCCGAGCGCGAGCGCAGCGCCACCCTGAACCAGGTCGAAGGTCTCGCGCTCGATGCGCTCACCGATGTGCGGCGCATCGTCGCGGCCCTGGCCCCCGCAGAGCTCGAGGGCGGCGCGCTGCCGGCGGCGCTCGCGCGCGTGGCGGCGAAGCACGCCGAGGTCACGGGCATGCGCGTGGACCTGCGTGTCGACGAGTCCGTGCCGCACCTCGACACGCGGGTCGAGGTGACGCTGCTGCGCGCGGCGCAGTCGGCGCTCGCCAACGCGCATCGCCACGGCGCGGCGCGCCGCGTGGCCGTGAGCCTCATCGACGCGGGCGAGGCCGTGCGCCTCGACGTGCGCGACGACGGTCGCGGCTTCGACACGAGCGCCCTGTCGGGTCGGTTCGGCCCGGACGCGCGCGACCCCCAGTCGAGCTTCGGCCTCGGTTTTCTGCGTGCCCGGCTGCGCGAGCTCGGGTGAGGGCTCGACGTCGAGAGCGCGCCCGGCGAGGGAACGGCCCTGTCGGCGTTCGTGCCCCTCACGACCCCGGCCCGGCCCGACGCCGGATCGCGGCGCGCCGAGTCGCCGCGCGCCGCCGACGCCGCACCCGAGGCCCCAGCGAAAGGCAGGCAGCATGAGTGAACTGACCGTGCTCATGATCGACGACCACCCCGTCGTGCGGAGGGGACTGCGCGCCGTGCTGGAGACCCACGACGGCATCCGCGTGGTGGGGGAGGCCGCGACCGGAGAGGAGGGCATCCTGCTCGCACGCGCGACGCGGCCCGACGTGGTGCTGTGCGACCTGCGCCTCGGCGACGGCATCGATGGAGTCGAAACCACGGCCCACCTGCGCGCCGCAGAGCCCGCTCCCGCCGTGCTGATCCTCACCACGTACGGTCGCGACGCCGAGATTCTCGCGGCGATCGAGGCGGGCGCGGCGGGCTACCTCATGAAAGACCTCGACCCCGAGGCGATCGTCGATGCCCTGCGCTCCGCGGCGAGGGGCCAGCTGGTGCTCGCCCCCGATCTCGCCACGCGGGTGGTGAGCGGAATGCGCAACCCGCGACCCCGCCTCACCGAGCGGGAACGGGACGTGCTGGGCCAGCTGGCCACGGGGGCGTCCAATCGCGAAATGGCGCAGTCGCTGTTCGTCTCGGAGGCCACCATCAAGAGCCACCTCGTGCACATCTTCGCGAAGCTCGGGGTCGATAACCGGGCGCGTGCGGTGCACGCCGCGCGCGAGGCCGGGCTGCTGTAGGCGACGCACACATTAGTTGCCGCACACAAGAATGACCGCGCAGCCTCCCCCCGGTGGCTGCGCGGTCATGGACTCCCCGCGTCAGAAAGTTTGTGGTGTGGCTCCGGGCCGCATCACCATGCCGTGCTTCGACGTGACGCTCCAGCAGGTGACGGTCTCACCCTCGGCGGCACACGCGAAGTCGTTGTGGAACGTGGCTTGCCCGGGGGCGAGTTCGGTCGATTGGCCGCCGAAGAGTTCGCCGCCGTCGGGGCTTTCCTCCGCCGCGATGCTCGCCGTGCCACCCGGGGCGAGGAAAACGGTGCGCGTGCCGAGAGGGCTCTGGCTGGGGTCTGTGACCATGCAGATCAGGTCGGTGACGCCGCCGTAGTCGGTGGCGCAGAGGAGGCCGGCGCGCAGTCCGCCGAACGTGAATTGGTACGGGGTGAGTCCGCCCGCGTTGGGCAGTTTGGTGGGCACCATGGGTTGGGCGCCGTCGGGAACGGGGCCGCCGGCACGCTTGAACGCACCCTCGGGGAGGTTCGCGTACGGGATCGAGTCGGCCGGCGGGGCGCCTGTGCCCGAGTCAGTGCCCGTCTCGGTCGGCACGGCGCTGGTGGAGGCGGTCGTGGGTTCTTCAGTTGCGGGCTCCGGGGTCGAGGCTGTGCTCGTGCTCGTGACGGTGCTCGTGACGGTGCTCGTGGCCGTCTCGGTCACGGTGGCGGGGCTGGTGCCCGTGGTGCCGCCACCCGGGGAGCAACTAGAGATCGCGAGCGCGGCCACAGCGACCAGTGCCAAGGCGCTGGTCGTCCCCCTGATCGTGCCGCGCTCGCGACGTGTGTGTCGGAGGGGTGACGACGCGGTGGTTGCGTGCTGGGCGTCCCGGTGGATCCGCTTCATGATCACTCCTCTGTGTGAAGGTAATGTCAATATTAAGCAAGTGTCATGTGTGTGTAAAGGACTTTTTGTGAAAAGACTGACGAGTCGTCAGGTAATGGCGGGCGGGCCGCTCGCCACGATAGCCGCTGACCTGCAATGATTCAAGGKGTTACGTCGCCTGTAGGCTGCCGAAAAAAATTTCGGACGCTCGCGTGGCCCGATTCCCCTCCACCCGCCGCCCTTGGCTTTACGTTTGCTTTGCACAAAACAGGGTCGCTCGGGCACTCGTGGGCCGAGCGGTCGGCCCCAGCGCCGGTACTAGCGCCGGACCCGATACACCAAACGCGCGAACGGGCCAGCGGGGCGCGCCTCGACCAACTGGAGCACCGAGGCGTCCAGGGCTCTAGGGAATACCGGCGCCCCACCCGCTAGCGTCACCGGAGCGAGGGTGAGGCACAGGCGGTCGAGCGCGCCCGCGTCGGCGAACTGCGCGGCCAGATCGCCGCCGCCCATCACCCACACGTCGCCGTCGCCCGCCGCCTCGCGAATCGCGGCCAGGTGCTGCGCGACGCCGCCGCGCACGAACCGCACGTCGGCGCCTGCGGGCCTGGGCAAATCGCGGCTCGTGAACACGAAGCTGGGCTTCGACCCGTGCATGTCGAGCCACTTCTGGGGCTCTTCGAGCACGCCCTCGTGGCGCAGCAGCCACTCGTACGTGTGCGCGCCCATCACGAGCACTGAAGCACCTGCGGGGTAGAGGTCGGGGTCGGGCTGCTCCGCGCCCTCGACGGCAAACAGCCAGTCGAGACCGTGCTGCTCGTCCGCGATGAAGCCGTTCAGTGACACTGCCGAATCGTAGATAAAATCGCTCATGGTTCGATCGTACGCAAAGGCGGCGGGTGCCGAAGCGCCCGCCGCCCGAGCGCAATCGCAAACCGGTCGGTGGGGCGTGGAAATATGTTCAAAGAGCCGTACGTGAAGCGTGGAATTAGGTGAGGAAGTGTGAGTTTGTCGTGAACGCGTGGATAACTTGAGGCTTATTCATTGGCGTGGTTTGTAGGTAGAAGATGATGCCGAGGATTGCGGTGATCGTGGTGTTGATGGTTGTCGCGCGCGAACCGTTTTTCAGCGGGGATGAGTGGTGTGATGATGCCGAGACCTATGTATCCGCGGTCAGCAATGACTTGAGACGTATCGACGAGGTCGAGGAGTCCATGTTCGCGAATTGCCTTCGTGTCGTGTGTGCTGCCTGGCAAGGGGTCGCTAACCCACAGTAGGCGACCGTGAATATCGCATGCTACCTGCACGTTTACACCTGTTGTTCGATGTTTGCCTGAGTAGACGCCTGGTGCGTTTGACCATGACCAGCACGGAAGTAATGTTCCGTCAATGATGAGCGGGTTTCGGGTGTCGAGGTCATCGACGGTCGGGATCAGGTGCCGCAAGGTAGCGGAAATTAAGGGTGTGATCCGGTGGATGATGCGGCTGACGGTGGGTTGGCTGACGTGATAGAGGTCGGCGAGGACTTGTTGGATGAGGTTGGTGCGTAGCGCCATGACGGCGAGGTGAACTTGCTGGTCAAGGGTGATTTTGTGGGCTCTGGGGCCGGTGGTGGTGATGTGCGTGCCGGTAGCGTGGAGTGTCGCGGTGAGGAATGTGATGAGCATAGTGAAGTGCTTCGGGGTATGCCGCACAGGAACGGTTTTCTGTTGTGGTTACGGTTAGCACTTATAGCTTGCAGCAGGGAACCGTTTCTTGCGTTTCAACGCGCCCTGCGGGGAGTTCAGCTCTCAGCGATCACCTGGCATCCCGTCACGACTTCGGGCGACAGTGCCCAAGCCGATGAATAGGCCTCCTTACCCAATGTCCGTAAAGCCCCTAACCTCGCTCTTTCATGACGATGGTCGTGGACATGTGCGGGTGGCGTGGTTGGGTGGGCTCGCGGTGTGAGTGCTTGTGGGTGTGACGGGGGGTCGGCTGTCGCTGCCGGGCTGCGGGTTTCCGGGTGCTGCGGTCGTGGGTGGATAGGACTGTGTTAGTTGGGTTGGGGGATGGCGGCGATGTTGGCGAATACGGCGACGAGCGCTGTCGCCCAGGGCCATGTTTCAGGGATCCGTAATCGGCGTCGACGCTGCCCGCGGGTGAGGCGTGCGGGTGTGTGGAGGAACCGGTAGCGCAACGCTTTCGGCTCACACGCGGCGAGGACGGTCGCGTCGCCGACGCAGGCGAGGAGGCGGGTCCAGGCGACGAGGTCAGCCGCTACCTGCACGAGCATCAACCAGGCACTGTTGATCTGGAACTCTCGGGAGGGGAATCTGCGAAGGCCAGTGGTTTTAGCGTGTCGGATGCGGTCTTCAACCCGAGCATGCGCGCGGTGACGTGCTTCCAGGAACGCGAGTTGCCCGGTGGTGGTGTTGGTGACGAATGCTTGGTACCGCCACCCGTCACGCTCCTCAAACAGTGATAACTGGGCGCCTGGGTGCGGGCGTTCACGACGCACGATCACCCGCATCCCGGTCGGCCACCTACTGAGCACGGCAGGGTCGATGAGGCCGGTGAGTTCAGCAACGTCACCACCGTCACGGATACCACCGTCAGCATCAAGCGCGGGAGTCCACACCTCGTTGGGTACGAGTGTGATCGCGTCGCGTAGAGCGTTGGTGAGGGCGAACCCGACGGAGTACTCCACCTGGCGGCCCTTCACCTGGTCTTGTGCGCTCGCCCAGGCAAGCATCCCGTGGGAGGCACCCGCACCGTCACTACGGATCAACAGGTTCTTGCGGTGGCTGCGAGGGATTTGAGCGATCGCGTGGGTGAGAACGTCGATGTGGTCAGTGGTGGTGTTCGACCCGGCGTTACCGGCGCGTAGTGTGGCGGCGAGGAATTCTTGGGTGTTGTCGCACCACACGCCAATGGGGTGGTACCCGTACGTCCGTTTATACGTGGGTGCCGTGTTCTCCTTCTCACTGTGGGTGACGACGATGGTGGCGTCCACGTCGAGCACGATGGTCTGGCCCAAGTCAGTGTCGGCGACGCGGGAGGTCGGTACTCCCTCAGGTAGGTGTGCCCACACGTGGCGGCGGGTGCGGGCTCGTGCGGTAGCGACCTTCTTCGCGCGTGCCGGCGTGACTTCGTCGAGGGTGCGCCACACGGTAGGTGGGGATGCGACGGGGCCGAGCACGCTCGCCTGGTGGCGGAGCACGTCAATGTCGGCGATCGCTTCACCACCATCGGCGAGCATCACCGCCACGTCTGCAAGCACCCGGCCGCGGTCATGGCCGGGGGTGAAGTTGCGGCGTGCCATCGCCTTGGATACCTCAGCTGTCAAACCAGTGCGGTCCGCCACCATTCGAGTCGCGATTCGAGACGTCTAGCGCCCACGACCAAGTAGTAAGTCGCTTGGAAAATGCCTTGTCCACTCAACCTGACGTGCGGATCGATACGGCGAACATACCCGAGGGGCAAGTGGTAGTGCATGCCGGGAAAGTAACTGCCCCTGCCGCCAACAGCGCGCAACAATTCTCAATCGCACTGGATGAGTTGTCTCCAGCCGCGGTGGGCGTTAGTGCCGTAGCCGTGGACGACGGTGATGGTGTGGCACTGACGGATGAAGGTGACGGTGCTTTTCGGACACTATTTTATGTGGCAGATGCCAAAAGTCCCACCGAGTACCGCTTTGAAGTGGACGCAGCGTTTGAATTGATTGCGCTCGAAGACGGTGGTATCACCGTTCGAACAAAAGATGGTCAACTCGCGGGAACCATTGCCCCTCCTTGGGCTGTGGATCGACATGGTCACGAAGTGCCAACAAGTTACACCATCGTCGGTAACACCGTAATTCAGCGCGTGTTCACCAGCACTTCTACGGCGTTTCCAGTTGTTGCCGATCCATTTTGGATTCCTGCCTTGATGGTCTTGGGGCACCTCACGAGGCATGCCATCACCCAGGCGGCAGCGCGCGGCGTCAGCCAAGCGATGATCAAGCAGGTCCTCCAGAACGGGGTTAGGTCTGCCGGCCACAAAGGAACTTCTGTGTTTACTCAGGGCAAAGGCGCGAATCGAATTCGGGTAGTCGTTGACAACAAGACTGGTAATGTCATCACGGTAACTAAGGGGTAGTTGATGAAACTTACGTACGACAAAGAGGCCGACGCTGCCTACCTGCACATTGTCGATGACATTGCAGAGGGGCAATCGGTGCGTCAACTCAGTGTGCCTGATAACGACGACGCCCCCGGTCAGTTTGTTCTGGACTTCGATCGAGACGGAATGCTCCTCGGGCTCGAGATACTCTTCGCCTCCGAGGTATTGCCCGTTAAAGTGCTGCGAGCGGCCGACTTCTAGTCACTCGGACGATCAAAGGCGGCGGGCGCCGTAGCGTCCGCCGCCTTTGCGACCCGAGCTGAGACCCGAATCAGTGTGTACTAGTGGCCCACGGTCTCCGTGGCCAGCAGTTCGTCCGACTTCGCGCGGTGGATGCGCTTCGTCAGATACATCATGAGCGAAGCCACGAAGGCAAACACACCGAGCGAGACCACGCCCCACGTGCCGCTCTCGGTCGGCACCGCGTTGTTGATGTTGGTGCGCATGATCGGTGCCACGAAACCGCCCAGGTTACCGAGCGAGTTGATGAGACCGATGCCCGCGGCCGCCGCCGCGCCCGTGAGGAACGACGTGGGGTAGGCCCACACGATCGGGCCCGTCGTGAGGAACGACGACACCGCGAGCGTGATGAACAGGATGCCCAGCAACGGTTGATCATTCGCGCCCGCCCAGGCCGAGCCGAAGATGAACAGGCCCGTGCCGAGGAACAGCAGGGTGCCCCAGCGGCGGCGGCGTTCGACCGTGTTGGCCGCGCGACCCATGAAGTAGCAGACGAAGAGGCCCACGAACCAGGGGATCGCCGTGACGAGCCCGACCTGCCAACCGACCTTCTGGCCAATCAGGTTCGAGACCTGCTGCGGCAGGTAGAACGTGGTGCCGTAGACCGCGATCTGCAGGGCGAAGTAGATGATGGTGAAGTACCAGACCTTCCAGTCCGCCATCGCGCGCCAAATACCCGTGGGGCCGTCCGACTCGCGCACCTTGTCTTCGAGGGCCATGACGCCCGAGAGGGCGTCCTTCTCGTTCTGATTCAAGAACTTCGCCTGGGACGGCGAATTGGTGAGCAAGAACAGCGCCGCGATGCCCGCGACCACCGCCATCATGCCCTCGACGAAGAACATCACCTGCCAGCCGTGCCACGGGGTGAGCGAGTCGCCAAAGCTAATCAGGCCGCCCGAGAGGGGCGCGCCGATCATTTGCGAGAACGGCTGCGCCAGGTAGAAGATCGCGAACATCTGCACGCGCACCTTGTTGGGAAACCACTCGGCGAGGTACATGATGACGCCCGGGAACAGGCCCGCCTCGGTGACGCCCAGCAGGAACCGCAGGATGATAAACATCGTGTCGTTCGTGGTGAACGCGAACGCCGCCGCCACGATGCCCCAGGTCACCGCGATGCGGGCGAGCCAGAAGCGGGCGCCGAAGCGCTTCAGCAGCAGGTTGCTCGGCACCTCAAAAAGGGCGTAGCCGATGAAGAAAATACCCGCGCCGAGCGCGAACGCGCCGTCGGAGATGCCGCGGTCCACCGCGAGGGCGTCCTCGGCAAAGCCGACGTTGGTGCGGTCAAGGAACGCCACGAAGTAGAGGATCACGAGCATCGGCATGAGATGCTTCGCGGCCTTCTTGATGGCGACGCTGAGATGTGGATTGTTGAGGGCCGCGCTGTTGGCCTGGCCTTCGGAGTGAGATGACAAGACAACTCTCCTTTGAGATGTGTCGGGGGTGGCGGCCCGGCTCTCGGGCCGCCACAGGGAACGCGGGCGCTGCGCGCCACGCGGCGTCGTTGCGGCTAAGACCTCGAAAGGCCTACCCGCCGAACATGAGAAACAGGGCGAAGGCCACGCACGCGATACCGACCAGCAGGAACGCGATGCGAGACTTCGACCATTCGCCCAAAATGTGCTTCATCGAAAGCCCTAGTGCATGTAGAGGCCGCCGTCGACGTTCAGGGTTTGACCCGTCACGAAGCCCGCGTCCTCACTGATCAAATACGCGATGGCGGCGGCAATGTCGCGGGGCGTGCCGATGCGGGGGAGCACCCCGTCGGCTGCCATGCCGGCCTTGCGCTCGTCGGTCAGCGTGCCGCCCATGATGTCGGTGTCGATGGGGCCGGGGGAGATCACGTTGACGGTGATGCCATCGTGGCCCAGCTCGCGGGCCACGCTGCGCGAGAAACCGATAATGCCGGCCTTCGCCGCGGAGTACGGCGTCTTGCTGAACGTTCCGCCACCTCGCTGCGCCGAGACGGACGACAGGCTCACCACGCGGCCCACACCGTGGCCCACCATCGACTCGACCGCGCGGCGCGTCGCGTAGTGCACGCCGTTGAGGTTGATGTTCATGACGCGGTTCCACTCGTCGGCCGAGACCTCTAGGTACGGAACGGGAGACGACACGCCCGCGAGGTTCACGAGCGCGACCACCTGCGGCAGGGCCGCCTCGAGCGCATCGAACGCCGCGCGCACCTGCGACTCCTGTGACACGTCGGCGCCCGCTCCCGCCGCCTGCACGCCATGCTGCTCGGCGATCTCGGCCGCGACGGCCTTGGCGGCGGCATCGTCGAGGTCGATGATGCCGATGTTCCAGCCGCGCTCGGCGAGATAGTGCGCCGTGGCGCGGCCGATGCCGCGCGGCGACGCGGCACCCGTCAGGATGGCCGTCTTGGATTCGGGAAATGTGCTCATGAATGCTCCTTAGGCAGCGTCGGAATTCGGGGTGGAAGTGTTCGCGTCCGAGTCGGATGCGCCCGTGGCGGCCGCGTCCGGACCCTCGACCGCCGCGTGAATGGGGGCGGGGCCGAGCTCGTCAAGCAGCTTTTGCATCGCGACATACGCGCGGTTGCGGTACGCCACCAGCTCGGGCGTGCGCTCGGCGGGCACCTGCAGGTAACCGGCGCCGGTCTTGGTACCGAACTTGCCCGCGTCGACGAGATTTTTGAGGGACGCCGGGGTGGCGAAGCGCTCGGGCCACCGCGTTTGCAGCGAGGCGTAGCAGAACGAGTAGACGTCGAGGCCCGCCATGTCGGCGATCGCGAACGGGCCGAAGAACGGCAGGCGGAACCCGAACGTGGTGCGCACGATGGTGTCGATGTCGTCGGCGGTGGCGATGCCCTCCTCGACGATCTGGCTGGCCTCGTGGAACAGCGCGTACTGCAGGCGGTTCAGCACGAAACCGGTCGCGTCTTTCACGCGCGCCGTCTGCTTGCCCGTGGCCGCGACGAACTGCTCGACGACGGGCAGCACGGCGGCGTCGGTGCCCTCGTGGGGGATCAGCTCGACGCCCGGAATGAACGGCGCGGGGTTCGAGAAGTGCACGCCGAGAAAGCGCTCGGGGCGCTCGACGGCGGGCGCCATCTGGGCGATGTTAATGGTCGAGGTGTTGGAGCCGATGATCGCGTCGGGCCGGGCCGCCGCGCTGATGCGGCGCAGCGTCTCGTGTTTGATCTCGATCTTCTCGGGCACGGCCTCCTCGATGAAGTCGGCGTCTTGCACGGCCTCTTCGATGGACGCCGCGGGCCGGACGTTGGCGCGCACCGTATCGGCGGCACCCGCGGGGAACAAACCCTGCTCGGCAAACTGGCCGGCCTCGGCGATCAGGCGTTCATAGTTTTGCGCCGCGATCTCGGCGCTCACGTCGGCAATGGTGACCTGCGCGCCCGCGAGCGCCAGCACCTGGGCGATGCCGCCGCCCATGTAGCCCGAGCCGACGACGGCAATCTTCTGGGTGATGCTCACTTACTTGTCCTTCGGGAGTAGAGAACGGAGATAGGTCTGGTTGGTGGCGCACATGCCGAGGCTGTCGCCGCCGTAGTGCTCGGCAAGGAAGATGCCCGAAAAACCGAGGTCCAGGGCGTCCCGAATGACCTTGCGGTAGTTGATGAGGCCGGCCTCCATGGTGGAGGGGGTGGAGGTGAACCAGCTGCCATCACCGGCTTCGTCTCGCGCGTAGTTCTTCACGTGCCAGTAGTTGGCGAACGGCAGGGTCTTGGCGTGCAGTTCGCGCCAGTCCTCCACGGGGCGATGCAGTCGAATCAGGTTGGCGACATCGGGGTTCAGGCCGACGTTGTCGAGGCCGACATCGTGAACGAACCGCACCGCCGAATCGGCCGTGCCGATATAGGTGTCTTCGTACATTTCGAGCGACATGAGGAGGCCCACCTCGGCAGCGTGCTGGCCGAGCTCGCGGATGCGCTTAACCGCCGTGTTCCAGGTGTCTTTGTCCTCGGGGTCCTTCGGGCCGGGGGCGGTCCAGAACCACAGGGCCTTGCGCTGCGCCTCGCTGAACGGCTGGTGCAAGCCGGTGGAGAACACCTGCATGCCCCATTCGGCGGCGGCGTCGATGGTGCGGTGCGCGTATTCGAGGTTGCGCTCCTCGTGGCCGGGCATGATGACGCTCTGGCGCTGCAGGTGCACCGAGGGGATGCCCACGCCGTGGCTCGCGGCGATCGACAGGAACTCGTCGCGGCGCGACGGGTCGAGGTCGGCCGGGCGCACGTGACTGTCGGCGAGCTCGGCGAGGTTGAAGCCGATGTCTTCGATCTGCTCGAACATGTCGTCCCACACGGCGGGGTCGGCGTCGTGCAACGGCACGCCGGCCTCGCTGACGGCCGCGAAGCCGTGCAGGCATGTGGCGATGGGCCAGGTCGAACGCGTGTAGGGGGCGGCCGGGAAGGCCGGCTGAAGGTCTGCGGGGGTGGTCACGATGCTCCTGGTTGGGTTTGTCACGCGGAGGCGCGTGGGCGGCGGATTATTCGGCGGAGGCCCGCAGCGCGGGCGCCACGACCTTGATGACGGACGAGTCGTCGCCCGCGGCGAGACCCTGGGCCTCGCCCAGCAAGAAGAGTTGTTCGGCGGCGGCGGCAACGGGGGTCGCGAGGTGCGCGGCGCGCGCGGCGTCGCCGACGATGCCGAGGTCTTTGACGAAGATGTCGAGGCGGCTCAGCACCTCGGCCCCGTCGCCCTCGTAGGCCTGTAGCATGCGGCGGCCGCGGTCGCCGAGCATGAACGAGTTGGCCGCGCCCGCCGTGAGGGCGTCGAGGGTGCGCGCCCGGTCGAGGCCCAGCGCGTCGGCGAGGGCCAGCGCCTCGGCGGCCGCCGCGATGTGGACGCCGCACAGCAGTTGGTTCACGGTCTTGAGGGCCTGGCCGTCGCCCGCGTGGTCTCCCACGACGCTGAGGGTCGACGCCAGCAGGTCGAGCACGGGAGCCACCTTGTCGCGGTCGGACGGCTCCGCGCCGACCACAATGAGCAGGTCACCCCGCCCGGCGCGGGCCGGGCCACCGGAAAGCGGGGCGTCGACCAAGCCGATGCCGAGCGCGGAAAGTCGGGCGGCGGCGTCCTGAACCGGGGTAATGCCGACGGTGCTGGTCATGATGACGGTGGCACCGCTGCGCAGGTGGGCGGCGATGCCGGGGTTGGAATCGGGGGCGGATTCGGGGCCGCCGAACAGCACGGCCTCGAGCTGCGCGCCGTTGCGGACCGCGAGCAGCACCGAATCGGCCTCGGCGACGGCGTCGGCCGCCGTCTCGAAGGTGGCGACGCCGGCCTCGCGTGCGAGGTCGAGGCGCTTCGCGTCAATGTCGAAGCCGTTCACGGTGAGTTGGGTGGCGAGCCGCGTGGCCATGGGGAGCCCCATGGCTCCGAGCCCGATGACGGCGACGGTGTGGGTCATGGTGGTCCTTGCGAAAGAGTGCGTGAAGCGCGGCGCGCGGTTGCCGCCAGGGGCATCGGGGGAGCCAATCTCGGGCACCGCGGTGTGTCCTGTCTCACGTTGATAGTAAGATGTCTTACATATCCTTACCGCGGGCTCTGCATTTGTCAAGCATTTTTGGGACGCGGCGATCGGCCTACACTGGAGTACCGGCAGCAGGAGAGTGACATGGCGAGAAAATCGCTGGTTGAAGAGGTGGCTACCGACATCCTCGACCGCATCATTGCGGGCGAGTTTCCCCCCGGGGCCATGATTCCGGGCGAGCATGAACTCACCGGCCACCACGCGGTCAGCCGCATGACCGTGCGCGAGGCCATGAAGACCCTCGAGGCGCAGGGCATCGTGAGCGTGCAGCGGGGGCGCGGCACCTCGGTGAACCCGGTGCATCAGTGGAACTCGTGGGAGGCCATGCTGCGCGCGGTCTCCGAGCAGAATCGCGAAGTGGGGGGCGTGCAACTCATCGAGCTGCGCCGCATGCTAGAAACCGGCGCGGCGGAACTTGCGGCCACCAAGGTCACCGATGCGGACCTCGACGCGTTGGAGGGCCACCTGCGAGACATGCATGCGGGCCACGAGAGCGGCGACGTCGACCAGTTCGTTGCCGCCGACCTGGCCTTTCACGATGTCATCATGGACGCCGCCGCCAACGTCTTCTTGTTGGCCGTCTTTAAGCCGCTGCATCGCGTCTTGATCGCGCGCCGCCGCGAAACCTCGCGCGACCCCGTCATTCAGGCACACGCCCTGGTCAAGCACCGCGACATTCTCGATGCGCTGCGAGCGCGCGACGCCGTGGCGGCGCGCGCGGCCATGGACTCCCACATGGAGCAGACCCTGCAAGACCTCGTCACGATCGTGCAGGCTTCGCGCGAGGCGCAGGTCTAGTTTGAGGCGCAGCCCGCTGTCGCCGCCCGCAGCCGCTCCACGACGTCCGCGAGGGCCGAGCGGCCCCCGACGTTGCCGGGAAACACGACGTAGGGGCAGCCAATCGAAGGCTCGGGCGCATCCACGGGCGCAACCAGCGATATCTGTCCGGTGAAAAATTGGCCCACGACGCGTCCGCGCCGCATGCCGAGGCCCTTCGCCGCGACCTCATGCGACGTGATGCCGCCCTTCGCCACCACCCACGCCGGGCGTCGCGGCATCACCGCCGCGACGAGGGCCACCACCCCATCAGAAATGGTGCGCGACATCGCGAGTGATTCGGCCGGGTTTTCGCTGCGCAGCAATGCGCGGCTCGTGTAGACCACCACGTCGTCAGTGCGCAGCGCCTCGGCCACGCGAGCGGCCTGCTCACGCACGTAATCGCCGGCGTCGGCGGCAAGGAGGCGGGCGGCGTCCAACTCGACCTCCACCGCGCCCCCGCGAGACTGCAACACCTCCAACTGCGCGGTGGTGAGGTCGACGTGCGAGCCCACCACCACGACGCCATGGGAGAGGCGACCCGGGCCCGACCGCAACTCCTCTGCGGTCAGCGGCGCGGCGCTCTCCTGCCCCGCCAGCGGACGCACGTACGAGGGGCCGCAGCGCGTGATGAACGTCTTGCCTTCGGCCTCGACCAGTCGCTGAGCGGCCGCGACCGTGTCGAGATCGCTGCCCTCCTCGGCGTTCACCACGATCCACTGCAGCCCCTGCGCTCCGCGCAGGATCGCCGCGACGCCCTCGACCCTGCCCTCGCGAATATCGGCCAAGCCAATCGACGCCACCTCGTCGCGAGCGATGCGACCGCCGGACTTCTCGACCAGAAAGTCCTTGAGGTTGGAGCTGCGATACCCGAACGTCGCATCGGTCGCGAAGTGGGTCTCGGCGGCCGGGGTGGGCGTGCCGTCGATGACGGCGAAGTGCACGTCGTCGCGCGTGAAGCGGCCCGCCTCGAGCATGGCGGGCACGAAGATTACGCCGTCGGCCGTGACCCCGCGCGCCGCGAGCTGGGCGGCGAGATCTTCGACCTCGGCAATGACGTGTCCGCGCAGCGTCGAATCGGAGCGCGACACGAGGTGCGGGTAGTGCTCGACGCGCAGCCGCGTCAACACGTCGGAGACCAGCGCAGACTGACGGGCGACGGCGTCGGCCTCGTCGAGGGAGCGGCTGTTGGTCAGCACAAAGCAGGTCTCGCCCGGCTGCGCGACGCGCTCGGCGATCAGCGCGGGGTCGGGGTCGAACACGACGTCAACGTTGCGGACGCACTGCGAACCCGTCGGGTCGTCGTCGAGAACGAGCAGGGAGCGATTCTGGTGGTCAAGCATGTGCCCTCTTTACGTGATGGAAGCCGTGGTGATCAGTTGTAGCGTACCGTTGGGAGGTTACGTGCTCCCGGAAGGTCAGTATCCCTCCGCAGGCTGCGGGGTCGGCGCGTGCTCAACGGTGTGGGGCGCCACGGTGGCGCGCACAGTGGCGATACGTTCGGACGCCGCCGCGCGCAGCAGCGAAGCGTCATTGCCGGGTGTGACCAGGTCGAATCCGAGTGCTGCGAACGCAGCGGCCTCGGAGCCATCGGCGCAGAAAATGCCGACCGCCTTGCCGTGAGCGTGGGCCACTTCGAGGATGCGCTTCGCATGCTGCGTGATCTCGTCGCTGATGCGCCCTCCCGCGGGTAAGCCCAGGTCGAGTGCGAGATCATTGGGACCGACGTAAATGCCAAACAGCCCTTCCACCGCGCAGATCGCCTCGATTTCGGCGAGAGCCGCCGCCGACTCCACCATCACCCAGGGGGTAATCTCCTCCGAAACCCTGGCGACGTAATCGCCGCCGCCGTACAAAATGCCACGGGAAGGCCCGAAAGAGCGCGTGCCCAGGGGCGGGTAGAAGCATGCGGCGACCACGCGCCGGGCCACCTCGGCCGAGTGGACGGAGGGGACGATGATGCCGTACGCGCCGGCGTCCAGGAGCCAGCCAATTTCGTCAACATCGGGTCGAGTGGGGCGCACGAGGGGAACGGCACCGCTCGTGGAGATGGCCTGCAATTGTCGGACCACCGCGTCGCGCCCCATCATGCCGTGCTGCATGTCGACCGTGACGCTCGTGTAGCCCGCGTGAGCGATGACCTCGGCCACGTAGGAACTATCGGTCGAGATCCACGCGTTGACGGCGACGCCACCGGCGTGGATGACGTGTTTGAGGGCGTTTTCACGCATTGTTGCTCCTTAGTCGTGTAAGCCGGGTGCTCGCATCGTGACCCGCGCCCAACCCCAGGGTTCGAGCGCGACCGGGCCGGTGCGCTCGCCCGAGGCCAGTTGCACAGATATTTCGGACGCCTCGTCGGCCAGATTGGCAAGAAATACCACGACCCCGTTGGCGGTCGTGGCACCCACCGCCCACACCGGGTGGCCGGTGTCGCCAGGGTTCGCGTCGAGGCGCCACAGGGGGCAGCCGGAGACGGCGGAGAGCGCCGCAAACGCGGCGGCCGCGGGCGTCGGCCCGGCGGCCTCGCCCTCGAAACTGCCGAGGCCGCGGGGGCCGAAGGCCTCGAAGTAACTGATGGACTCCACGCCGGGTCGGGCAATGGCCGCCACGCTGGCCACGATCCACGCGGCGAGTTCTGGAGCGGTCTGCCGGGGGTCGCTGGGCGGCGCCTCGGGCTCGCTGCCCGCGTCGGTCGAGACATTGTTGAATCGCGATCGTAGCGTCACGGGGCCCACGTGTACGGGCTGCTCGCCCGCGATGGCCACCGCGTCGCGGGCCACCACCGCGTGCATCGCCACCGACTCGACCACCTGGTGTGTGTGCAGGGCATGAAAAAGGGGAGTCATGCTGAACACGATGCCCTCGGTGGGGAGGTCATCGGGGTCATCGCTTCGCCCCGGCAGCGCCGCGTGCTCCCGATTCAACTCGGTGAAGTGTGAGCGCGCCCCGCCGAGCACGCGCGTTTCGATGCCGAAGCGGGAGAGGGATTCGCGCAGCGCGGCCGTGGGCCCGGGCCGGGTCGTGTGGGTGTGCGGAGAAAAGACCGCGATGCGCACCAGCCGCGCGGGCTTCAGCTCGGCCACGCACGCGTCGAGGGCCGCCTCGTTGGTGGCGCCGAGACCGTCCGCCGCGTCGTGCGACTCGGGTTCCTCCGGCAGCACGAGTCGCACGTCGAGTGCCTTGCCGGAGGCGACCGCGGCGCGCACGAGGTCGACCCAGCCGGGTAGGGCCAGGTTGGGCTCGATCAGGAGGGTGTCGCTGGAGGCCAGCCACGGGGCGTCCGCGATTTCTGGTGCCGAGGGGATATCGAAAGGCCCGACGGACGTGGTGATGTCGGGGAACCTACCCGAATCAAGGAGCCGCAACGTGTGGCAGGCCGGGGTGGCGGCCAGGCTCGGTGCGTTGGGGGTGCCGCTCACGCGCACCGTCACCGACTGCGCGAGGGCCTCGCCTGGTTGCAATAAGTAGGGGAACGGCAGCTCGAGTGGCCGACAGTAGGTTTTGTACGAGGCGTCGGTCCAGTTGCGCTGGTCTTCCATCTCGAACACCTCGCCCGCGAACGCGACGTGTACGGTGCGCCCGCCCGTCTCCCAACTCAGTTCGCGGATGCTGACGACGGGCTGATGCGGGCTGATGGTGTCGGGGAACACCAACGCGTCGCGGGTGCCGTCGTCGTGCAGCACGGTGAGTTCGGTGCCCGCGAGCGTGGGTGGGTGCAGCACCACGAGCCCCGTGCGGTTCGTCAGGTATTCCTCGCGCGATCGGCCCCGCCAGTCGACCGTGAGGGCACCGTCCGGCTCGACGCTGACGGTGATGACACCCTCGACGCTGGAGCCGTAGCCCTCGCTGTGCACCGTCAGGGTGACCGCCTGGTCGTTCGTGGTGAGCTCGTCGACGAGCAGTTCGGGGGTGGCCCAATTGTGGTCGCGAACCACCATGCGGATGCTGCGCAGCACGAGGTCGCCGCGATGCCGGAGGTCAGCGATCTCGTCGTCGCGCACCTCGAGCGACCAGTCGCCCGATTGCCAGGTCGTGGCGTCGGGTAGCCAGGACGCGCGGGTGGTCGGGTTGCCAGCGTCGGCTGCGGTGGGGTGCGGCATCGAATCCTCCGAACGGTCAACGAGTATTGCAGGTGACTAAAATCTATCGCGGCTGCGCCGTCGCCGAGGGACTTAGGCGCCGGTCATGGTGCCGAGCAGCGATTCGATGAGTTTGTAAGTCGACCACAGGCCAATCGCCGCGATGGCGGTGAGGGCGACGTTATGCCACCAGCGGTTGCGGTATTCGGCCAACATGAGTTGCTTGCTGTTGGTGAGGTAGAGCAGACCGATGATGAGCAGGGGAATGGTGATCACGCTAAACGAACTGCCAAGCACGGTGAGGACGATGACGTTAGGGGACCACGGGCTGCTGAACACGAGCGGCAGGATGGTTAAGACGCCCAATTGTACGAACCTGAACACCGGGTCGACCTCGTGGTGCTTGCCGACGGGGAAGCCCGCCGTCGCGGACGCCTTCAGCATGCGCGTTTCACGCTCGGGCTTTAGCTTATAGATCGATTCGATGAACATGCGCCCGAAGACGTCGGCCTGGGCCGGAATGTTGTCGAAGGCGACGAAGAACAGGGCAACCCAGAGCAGGGCAGGGCCAACCGGTCCGACGGCGAGGCGCATCATTTCTGCGAGGTCCTCGGGCCCCGAGACCTGGAATCCCGTGCCCGCGAGGGTCTGCGCCGCGACGATCCAGACCGCCATGACGAGCGCAAACAACACACCTACGGCGGTGAGGAGGTCATAGCGCTGCAGTTTGCGGTGCTCGGGGCCGGTCCAGCCTTTGTCGCGCATGAGGTAGGGGTAGAGCAGGTTGGCGGCCGAGCCACCCACGGCGCCGATCAGGGCGGTGGCCGTGACGGCTGCGGTCAGCACTCCATCACCGCCCGCAGGCAGTTCGAACGCAAGGCCGCGCAGCAGGCCGGGCACGTCGATACCGCTGCCTACGAGGGCGATGATGAAACAGACGACGAGAGCGGCCATGGTGAGCTTTGCGGTGACCTCGAGGCCCTTGTACGCCTTTTTGCGGGTGCTCAGCCAAAGCGACGCCAGCATCGTGAGGACTGACCAGGCCGTGACCCCCCAGATGCCGCCATCCACGATGGGCAAAAAGAGGTGGTGCAGTGCCGTGCCGCAGGCCAGCAGGAGGTAGGAGTTGTAGACGAAGCCCAGCATGGTTGTGGAGACTCCGAGAATGGCGGGGAATCCCTTCCAGATGCGCCGGTATCCGTCCAGGATGGTCTGATCTCCGGCCCGGTTGCACAATTGGTAGCGGGCGAGGGCAGACACGGTGACGTAGCGTGCGCCGACGGCAATGACGAGCGCCCACAGGAGTGCGTAGCCGAAGTTGGCCCCCGACACTGAGGCGTCGATGAGGTCGCCGGTGCCGAGCCAAGCGAGGGCTACGACGAGGCCGGGGCCCATGCCCTTGAGGTAGGCGGCGAAGTTCTTGGGCACTGCGGCGCCCTCAACGTCGGGTTGCGACGTGGGTCGCATTGCCCCCTGGGGGTCACTCATAGATTTTCTCCTTTGAAAATGTGGTCGTGTGTGAGCGCGGTCGCATGGTGTGGGACTGGGCAAGGACCGATGCACCACACGGTGAACCCTAACACGAAATGGTCGAGTGGTCGACCACTGGCGGTGGCGTGCGTACACTGGGGGCGAGCAAGCCCCTCGGATGGAAAACTCCGCGACTCTGCCTCGCCCAACCGGCACAATGGGAGCCAGACGCGCGCCCCACCGGTTGTCGTCAGCCGACCCAAACGCGGGTGCGTGCGGCGCCTGGCTACGAGAGACAAGAACGGAAGAATTGATGGTTCACCAAGGCCTGAAAGGCCTCCCGCCTCGGGAATCCGCCAGCGTCGAACTCGCCAAACACCTCATGGACTACCTGCTTTCCGGCGAGATCAAGCCCGGGGCCCGTATACCCTCTGAGCGACAACTCATGGAACTGCTCGGCACGGGCCGCTCCTCGATCCGCGAGGCGCTCAAGTCGCTCACCTTGCTCGGGCTCATCGAGCCCCGGCAGGGCGACGGCACTTTTCTCGTGGGCTCGATAAGCGACCTCCTACCCCAGGTGCTGGAGTGGGGCTTGCTACTCGGAGAGCGCAACTTGCATGACCTCATCGAGACCCGATATTTTCTCGAGGTTCACCTGGCGGGCCTCGCGGCCAGCCATCGCACAGACGTGCAGCTGCAAGAGCTCGAGAGCATCTTCGAGCAGATGAGGGCCGCCAAAGACGACCTCGAGTCCTACATCGAATGCGACATTCGCTTTCACCTCGCCATCAGCCAGGCGAGCGGTAACTCGGTGATGGCCAACCTGCTGGTCAGCGTGCGGTCGCTGCTGCAGGTGTGGACCAAGAAGGTCATTCTCGGCTACGGCCGCACCGACTTCTCACTCTCGGTGCACGAACCCATCGTCGTCGCTATTCGAGACGGCGATGTCGCCGCCGCGAAGCGCGCGATGACAGACCACATGGAAAGCGCCAAACGCCACCTCACCGAGGTTTTGGACGCCTCGGGCCCACTTGAACCATAGCGGCCACCCCAGCACCGGCCGACCGGCCGGCGAGCAGACCGGCCGACCTTTTACAGTGTCGTCATGCCACCGTCCACCGCGAACAGCGCACCGGTCGCGAACGCCCCGTCCTCGCTCGCGAGAAACACCATGATGCCCTCGACGTCGCGCGGTGCGCCCGCCCGGCCCAGCGGAATGCGGCCGATAATGGCCGAGCGGGCCACCGGATCGTCCGAAATCGCCGTCACCAGGCCGGTCTCGGTATACGCGGGCACGACCGTGTTGACGCGAATGTTCTGCGGCGCGTACGCCGCCGCGACCGTGCGCGCGAGACCGTGAATGCCGGCCTTCGACGCGCTGTAGGCCGTGAAGTCTTGCCCCTCGCCGTTGAGCCCCGTCGGGCTGCCGGTCACGATGATCGACCCGCCCGTTTCGAGCATGGCCCGCACGGCGTGCTTGACGGTAAGAAACGTGCCCGTGAGGTTCACGTCGAGGGTGCGGCGCCACACGTCGAGGTCGAGATCGGCCGCCTTGGCATCGGCGCCGAACAACTGCACGCCGGCGTTCGCCACCACGACTCCCGGGGTCCAGCCCGCTGTGGCGAGCTCCGCGAACGCGGCCTCGACCGAGGGCTCGTCCGAGATGTCGAGGGTCACGGCGCGCGCCGCCCCGTCCCCGTGCGCAGCCACAATAGTTTCTGCGGTCGCCTGCGCGGCGGCGGTGTCGCGATCCGCGATCACCACGCGCGCGCCCTCGGCCGCGAAGCGGCTCGCTACGGCCTCCCCGATCCCCGTTGCCGAGCCCGTGACCAGCGCGGTCTTACCTGCCAGGCGGGTCATGCGGCGTCCGACCGCTTGATCTCGTCGAGGTGCAGCATGCGGGCGAGATTCTTATCGAGCTCGTCGTCGCGGAAGATCTTCTTCCAGTCCTCCTTGATGATGCTGTCGCGGCCGTAGTCCATCGCGATCAGGCACGCGTCGCTGAACGGATTGTCGCCGCGCAGCCCGTTGGCGAGCGCAACCTGCGTGTGGCCGAGCAAAATCGAGCGCGCCGCCGCCTCGGGCACCCCCATCGTGTGAATCGCCTCGTCGAGGGCCTCGCGCAGGAGGTCGCCGATCATGCACGCGACCGTCTCGACGAGCGTGGGTTCGAGCTGTGCGAGCTGCTTGATGGTCACCCAGTGCACGTCGATCACGGGGGCGTAGATGGCGCGCACGGTGGCCTCGACGATCGCGGCCTTGTTCGGATCGTCCGACTCGACCGCCGCGATCGCGTCCTGGGGCGCGGCGATGCCGCCGAAGGTGTCGGCGTACTCCTCGGGCGTCGTGCGCTGCAAGAAGATCGAGGGGTGGCACGGGTGGGCCACGGCCTGAATCACGTCGTCGCGGGTGGTGAGCAGGCCAGCGTAGGCCGCCGCCGGGTCGAGGGTCAGCAGAATGGCACCCGGCTGCATCTGGGGCACCACCTGCGCGGAGACGGCCCCGAGGGCGAGGTCCGGCACCGCCAGCACCACGATCTCCGCCGCGGCCACGGCGGTCGCGGCGTCCGAGAGTTCGCGGCCGGCAGCGCGCACGCGCTCCTGCCCCGCGGGGGAGGTTTCGACGTACCAGACCTCGTGGTCCGTGACGGCGAGGTTATTCGAGATGCGCGTGCCCATCTTGCCGCCCGCGCCAAACAGGGCGATCTTAAACGTCTGGCTCATGTGTGCTCCTAAGAAAGTCGAGGGTCTGGCGAGTCCAGTCCCGTTCGAGGGTGATCGTGGCGGTGGCGTCGCCCTGCCAGGGCAACCAATGCTCCACCACCTCGTTGAGTCCGCGGGCGCGCGGGCGCACGGAGGCGAGCAGGGCGCCGTAATCGTGCAGGCCCGCCCCCATCGCGGCGCCCGAATAGGTGAAGCCCACCCATCCGTCCTGCCGCGCGAACTCAAAATCTTTGACGTGTACGTTGGCGACGAGGTCGGCCGCCGCCGCGATGCATTGGCTCGGCAGTTCGAGCCGCGCGACCACGTTGGCGGGGTCGAGGCAAATGCCGAGGCGGTCGCTGCCGGCCTCACTGCGCACGTCGGTGACGAGGCGAGCGAGATCCGTGGTCGCGATCTGTTCATACGTTTCGAGCGCGAGGGTCACGCCCGCTGCCGCGTAGGCGGGCAGGGCGGACGCCAGGTGGGCCCGGGCCTGCGCGGGCGTCGGTCGCGAGGTGGGGGAGTACACCATGCTGCGCACGAGTCGCGCGTCAAAAATGTCGGCGAGCGCGAGGTACCGGTCGAGATGCTCGGGTTCGATGCCCTTCGTGCCGAGCTCGATGGTGAGGCCGAGGTCGCGGGCGGCGCGGGCCGCCTCGCGGGCCTCGGCGTCGCTCATGCGGTCGAGAGGCGCATAGTCGCAGATCTGAAACAGGTCCACGCCGAGCGCACGGGTCTCGGCGAACGCGCCCGCGAGGCTCAGCGGCGCCGGGGCCCGCTCGGAATGCTGCCAGAAGAAGGCGTAGGTGCCAAGCCCGATCATGCGGCGTCCCCCCGCCTGCTGGCCGCGAGCTGGGCCGCCTCGTCGACGACGGCGCGAAGGGCCGACGGATCGTGCGCGAAGCGCCCGAGAAACAGGCCGTCGACGGTGTCGCCGAGGGCGGTGAGCAGGCCCGGCCCCGCCGAACCCCCGTAGATCACCGAGCTGCCCGCGCGCTCTGGGAGGTCGGCCAGCGCGGCGCGCAGCGCGACCGTGACGGCCGAGATGTGCGCGGTGGCCGCGGGCTCGGCGGCGCCGATGGCCCACACGGGTTCGTAGGCGACGATCACGGGGCCGGGGGCGGCGCCCGCGAGGTTTGCGCGCAATTGCTGCACCACGCTCGCGGCGGCGGCGCCGGGTTGCTCGCGGTCGGTTTCGCCGAGGCACAGCACGGGGGTGAGGCCCGCGGTTAGCGCCGCGTTGGCCTTCGCGGCCGTGTCGGCGTCGGTCTCGTGAAAGAGCCTGCGCCGCTCGGCGTGGCCGATCTCGGCGAGGCGCGCCCCCACCTGGGCGAGCTCGTTCGCGCTCACCTCGCCCGTGTAGGCTCCCGAGTCGAACGCCGCGACGTCTTGGGCACCCACCTGAATCGAGGTGCCCGCGAACGCCGTGACCGCCGGCAGAATCTGCAGGTAGGTGGGGATCACGAACACCGTGACGGCACCCGTGCGCACCGCCTTATGCTCGCCGAGTTCGGCGCGCACGCGGGCGACGTAGTCGAGGGCGCGCTCGTGGTCGAAGTACATTTTGAGGCTCACGCCCACCGTGACCGGCGCGTTCATGCGTCGCCCCGCAGGTACGCGCCGATGGCCGTCATGATGAGGGCGAGCGAGTGGGCGCCCGGGTCGGGAGTGCCGAGCGACTTCTCGGCGTGGGGTCGCGCGCGGCCCATCTTGGGCAGCAGGTTGGCGGTCGCGGCGGCGGCCTCGGTCGCGTACTTGGCGGCGTTGCCCCAGGCCTCGGCGAGGCCCACTCCGCTCGCGGTCTCCATCGCGAGCGTATCGGCGAACGGCACGAGTGCGTCGACCAGCGTTTTGTCGCCCACCTCGGCCTTTCCGTAGGCGGTGACGGCGTCGGACGCGCGGGCCATCCCTTGGCCCACCGCCGCCGCCGCGGGCTTGCCCTCGTTTCCGCACGCCCCGGCGAGGGTGGTCACGATGACGCCCCAGATGGCGCCCGAGGTGCCGCCCGCGCGGTCGGCCCAGGCTTCGCCCGCGGCCGTGAGCAGGGCCTCTGCCCCCGCGCCCGCCTCGGCGGCGGCGCGTGCCGCGTCGAGCGCGGCGTGCACACCGCGCTGCATGCCAATGCCGTGGTCGCCGTCGCCCGCGATGGCGTCGAGGCGGCCGAGCTCGGCGACATGGGCGTCGATGGTGTCAGCGGCGACCTGCACGGCGCCGAGTGCGATGGTGGCGGCGTCGCGCGACGAGGCGTCGCCCGCCGCTACCTGTGCGGATTCGTCGGCGTCGCTTACGGCCCACGCCTCGCCGGTGCGGGTGACCTGGCCGCGGCGATACGCCGGGGTGTCCACCGGGTGCTCCCACAGGTCGGCCAGTTCGTCGTCGAGCCAGAACAGCGTGAGCGACGCGCCGGCCATGTCGAAGCTGGTGCAGAACTCGCCCACGTGGGGATCCACGATCACGAGCCCCGCGGCGTCCAAGAGTTGCGCCACGCGCCGATACACGACGAAGAGTTCTTCATACTTCAGCGAGCCCAGCCCGTTCAGCAGGGGCACCACGCGGGCGCCCGCCGGGTCGGTGACCCCGTCGGGGAGTTCCTTCAGCAGAGCCGAGACGAGCAGTTCGGCGAGACCATCGGCCGTCGGGATGTCGGTTTCGTCGATGCCGGGCTCGCCGTGAATGCCGAGACCCACGGCCATGCGCCCCGCGGGCACAGTGAACAGGGGGGCCTCGGCGCCGGGCAGGCTGCACCCGCTGAACGCGACTCCGAAGGAGCGCGTGCGCTCGTTGGCGAGGCGGCCGATGCGGGCCACCTCGGCGAGGGGCAGCCCGCGTTCGCAGGCGGCGCCGATGGCGCGAAACACCGTGAGGTCGCCTGCGATGCCGCGCCGCTTGTGCTTCTCGGCGGCGGGTGCGCTCGAGATGTCGTCGGTGACCGTGACGGTCTCGGTGGCGATACCCTCGGCGCGCAGTCGCTCCTGGGCGGCGTCGAAGTTCAGCACGTCTCCCGCGTAGTTTCCATAACTGAGCAGGACGCCGCCGCCCGCCTGGGCAGCCTTCGCCACGGAGTACACCTGCTGGGCGGAGGGTGATGCGAAGAGGTTGCCGAGGGCCGCGCCGTGGGCGAGGCCCACGCCGACGAGGCCGCCGAAGGCGGGGTAGTGGCCGGAGCCGCCGCCGGTCACGAAGGCCGCTTCTCCCTCGGGGGTGGCGGTGGAGCGGGTGACGCCGCCGCTGACGCGACGCACGTAACGGCCATTGGCGGCCACGAAGCCTTCGATCATTTCGTCGGCAAAGTCGGTGGGGGTGTTCCAGAGTCTCGTCATGAGGGGGTCACGCCTTCACTGCGTTGGGAGTCGGGGAGTTGGCGCCGATGCGGGTGGTGCGCACGAGCACGACCAGCAGGATCGCGGAGGTGAGCATGAAGGCCCCGACGATGATGAGGGGGAGTTCATACCCGCCGGTCCAGTCGTGCACGGCACCCGTGATGTACGGCGCACTAAATCCTGCCAGGTTGCCGATGGTGTTGATGAGGGCAACGCCGGCGGCAGCGGCGGCTCCGGTGAGAAAGGTGGTCGGGAGCGTCCAGAAATTGGGGAGCGCCGCGAAGATGGCGCAGGCCGTGACTGCCACGAGCGCGACCGTAGCCGCCGGCGAGCCCGCGTACAACGCCAGGGGGATGGTGACGGCACCGACCACCGCAGGGCCCGCAATGTGCCAGGTCTTGAGTCCGCGTCGCGAGGCGTCGCGCGACCAGAGGTACATGGCGATGGTGGCGGGCACGTAGGGAATGGCCGTAATCAGGCCCTTCTGCATGACGTCGAAGGTGGTGCCCGTCTGGTCTTGAAACCCCTCGATGATGGAGGGCAAGAAAAACGCGAGCGCATAGAGGCCGTAAATGAACCCAAAGTAGATCGCCGAGAGCAGCCATACCCGCCCGCTCTTCATGGCGAGTCGCGCGCTGGCGTGGCCGGGGCCGGACGCCGTGGTGGCCCGTTCCGATTCGAGCGCACCTGCCAGCCACCGGCGTTCGTCGGGGCTCAACCAGGTGGCATCGGCAGGGCGATCGGTGAGGTAGAACCAGGCGATGATGCCCACGATGATGGCGGGCAGGGCAACGCCGAAGAACATGAACCGCCAGCCCTCGAGGCCGAAGAATGCCCCGTGATTTTGCATGAGTGCGCCCGCGAGCGGTGCGCCGATCACCGTGGTGAGGGGTTGCGCCAGGTAGAAGAGCATGAGGATGCGACCGCGGTAGACGGACGGTACCCACAGGCTGAGGTAGAGGATGGCGCCGGGGAAGAACCCGGCCTCCGCGACGCCGAGCAGAAACCGCAGCGCGACGAGCTGTTCGACGTTTTGCACCCAGGTAAACAGGATCGCGACGATGCCCCACGACACCATGATGCGGGAGAGCCAGCGGCGCGCGCCGAAGCGGTGCAGGGCGAGGTTCGAGGGCACCTCGAGAACTATGTAGCCGATGAAAAACACGCCCGAGGCGAAGCCGAACTGCGCGGCCGAGAGGGCGAGGTCGTCGGCCATGCCGTTGGGGGAGGCGAAGCCGATGGCCGTGCGGTCTAGGTAGTTGATGAAAAACATGAGCGCGACGAACGGGACGAGACGCCACGTGACTTTGCGGATGGTGCGCGAAGCAAGTTCCGCGGTCGGGTCGGTGGTGGGGTGCTGCGACATGGGGGCTCCGGATCAACTCTGACTCGTGTGTCTGGACCAGTATGACCAACCGGTTGACCAATTGCAACCCCCTGTCGCGCATTCAGATATATTTGCTGCATGCCCGCATTTAAAGGCAACCGCCACCACGACATCGCGGCCTCGCTGAGCACCATTCCCACCGGCACCCCCGTCTCGCAAGTCGCGCGACGCCTGCTCGACCTGTTCACCGACGGCACGATCGAGCCCGGCACGCGACTACCGGCCGAACGGCAACTCTCTACCGTGCTCGGTGTGGGGAGGTCGGCGGTTCGCGAGGCGCTCGCGGCGCTCGAGATCCTCGGGGTGGTCGATGTTCGCCCGGGCTCGGGCACCTACTTGCGCGGCTCGGCGAGCGACCTGCTGCCCGAGACGCTGCGCTGGGGGCTGCTGATTGGCGAGCGCAACACCGAATCGCTGCTCGAACTGCGCTCGGGCCTCGAAATCTTTGTCGCCCGGCTCGCGGCCAGCCGCGCCACCGACAAGCAACTGGCCGCGCTGCGGGGTCACGTGACGGGAATGCGAGAGGCCCTAGCGGCGGGCGACCTGGCCACCTTCAGCGAGCACGACGGTGCGTTTCACCGTGAACTGGGGCTCGCGGCAGCCAACCCGATGCTGCTCGACCAGCTACAGGTGGTGCGGTCGCTACTGCAGGTTTACGCCGATCGTGCAGTGCAGAATCATGAGGCTGCCGCCCGGGCCGCCGAGGAGCACGAGGCGGTGCTGGACGCCGTGGTGGCCCGCGAGCCGGGCGCCGCGGCGGCAGCGATGGCGGATCACATGGTGACGGCCGAGGCGCGCCTGCGCGAGGCGGCCGGCCGCGCATAATTCAGGCGCCGCGCCCATCACAACCGGCAGCTGTAACCCCACCGCGGTTCGCCCCCTACCGGCCACGACGCGCGCACGGCAGCATGAAACTATGGATGACTCTCGCGCCCGGGCGCACCACGCCCTCGCGCAGCGAGCCGTCAACCTCGCCCCCGGCGTCCTCCTCTGCGCCGCCCTCGCGGCGGTCGCCACCCTCATCGCGAAGGCGTTCCCGCTCCTTGGCGCTGCACTACCCGCAGTTGCCCTCGGCATCGTGGTCTCCCTGACCCTGCGTCTGCCCGACCGGGCGCGCGGGGGCATCACCTATACCTCGAAGTTTGTGCTCCAATGCGCCGTGGTGCTGCTCGGCGCGCAACTGTCTGCCTCGACCATCCTCACCGTCGGCGGCACCTCACTGCCGGTGCTGCTCAGCAGCCTCGTGGCGTGCCTCGTGGTCGCGTGGCTGCTTGGCCGCGCCCTGAAGATCGGGCGGCACTTGCGCACCCTGATCGGCGTGGGTACGGGCATTTGCGGTGCCTCCGCCATCGCGGCAATCGCTCCCGTGATTCGCGCCGCCAGCTCGGATGTCGCGTACGCGATCTCGGTGATCTTCCTGTTTAACCTCCTGGCCGTGCTGGCGTTCCCCCTGCTGGGACACGCCCTCGACCTCGACCCCCAGGCATTCGGTCTCTTCGCGGGCACCGCTGTCAACGACACGAGTTCGGTGGTGGCGGCAGCCAGCATCTACGCCACGACCGCGCTCGGATTTGCGGTCGTCGTCAAACTGGTGCGCACCCTCGCGATCATCCCCATCAGCGTGGGTCTCGCACTGTTGGAACGGCGCTACCAGCCGGACGCTCCGGCCCTCAGTGTGCGCTCCGTCGTGCAGTTGGTGCCGTGGTTCTTGATCGGTTTTCTGCTGGTGGTGGGCCTTAATACAGTGATGCCCCTGCCGGAGGGGCTACGCAACGCAGCGACGCAGACGAGTGTGTTCATGATCGCCATGGCCCTGGCCGCGATTGGACTCACCACTGACCTTCGTGCCGTGCGCGCGGCGGGATGGCGACCCCTCGCCCTGGGAGCCGCCCTCTGGGCCACGGTCACCGTCACCACCCTCGCCGTGATGCGCGTGACGGGGTCGCTCTAACCGCGTCGCTCTGACCGGGTCGGCGAAGAGCCGCAATACACCGAACCCACCGCGGCCCGGTTCGAGCCGTGGCAGCAACCGTGTCTAGTGCTCGTCGTAATGGTCGCCGTGCAGAGCGTGCTTGTGCCCGTCGTGTAGGTAATCCTTGTGATTGCCGTGGTCAACCGACTCGTGGCCGCACTCTTCACCGTGTTCGTGCTGCGCGATGCTGTGCTCGGCGCCGGCTTCGTGCTCGTCGTAATGATCGCCGTGTTCGGCGTGGCGGTGATTGTCGTGCAGGTAGTCGACGTGGCCGTCGTGGGGGATGGCCTCGTGGCCACAGTCTTCGCCGTGCTCATGTTCGGCGCGCGAGTGCTCTGCGTGCGTGTGTAGCTTAGACATCTCGTTACCTCTCGGAGTGGGGGATCACTCCGAAGTTTAGTTTTACGAGCCCACGTTGGGGGCTCGAATCGCGGCAACGCAGCACGTGTCATATTCTGAGTGCAGGCCGCCCCGGAGTCCGCTGGGTATATGAGGTTGGTGGACACCGGGGCGGCGGTCTATGCGACCAGTGAGAGCGGATCAACCGCACCCTCCGACACCTCCCAGACTAATGCAATTGCTGTGTTTCGGGGGAACCTCGTTCGCCTAAATAACGCAGTTCCGACAGCTAAAAATCAACTAGTAATGCCTGCCGGTGTTTTAATGTCACCGGGGCCGCGGGGCGTCCCCAAACTCACACCCCCCAGCAGTCAGGAGCCGCCCATGAGCGGGACCTTCTCGTGTGCAGTGCTCGACGATTATCAGGGCGCGGCCCGCACCTCCGCCGATTGGAGTCGGCTCGAGAACGTCGCGACCGTCGACTTTTTCGCCTCCCCCTTCTCCGGCGAGCACGACCTCGTAGACAAACTGCGCCGCTACGACTGCCTGATCGTGATGCGCGAACGTACGCCCGTCACGGCGCAGGTGCTTGCTCAGCTGCCGCAACTGCGGCTCGTGGTCACGAGCGGAATGCGCAACAACGCCATCGATCTCGTGGCCGCGGCGCAGCGGGGGGTGACGGTGTGCGGCACGGCCAGCTACTCCGAGCCTCCCCTCGAACTCACGTGGGCGCTGCTGCTCGCGGCGTGCCGCCACCTGCCCCGCGAGGTCGCCAGCCTGCGTGCGGGCGGACCCTGGCAGCAAACCGTGGGCAACGATCTGTTCGGACGCACGCTTGGCCTCGTTGGCCTCGGCAAGATCGGCACTCGCATGGTGCCGGTGGCCACGGCATTCGGCATGCGCGTGGTCGCCTGGAGCCCGCACCTTACGAAAGACCGCGCGGACGCCGCGGGGGCTGAGTTCGCGGGCTCCCTCTCCTCCCTGCTCCACGCGAGCGACATCGTCTCGCTGCACCTCGCGCTCGCCCCGAGCACGCGGCAGGTGTTGGGCGCGCGCGAGTTCGCACAGATGAAGCCCGGCGCCCTGCTCGTCAACACGGCGCGGGCCGGGCTGGTGGACACCCCCGCCCTAGTGAGCGCCTTGCGCGAAGGCACTCTCGGGGGTGCCGCGCTCGACGTGTTCGACACGGAGCCGCTCGCGGCCAGCGACCAGCTGCGCAGCCTGCCGAACGTTGTGGCGACCCCGCACCTCGGCTATGTCACTCAGCGCAATTACGAGACGTACTTCGGTGAAGCGATCGACGATGTGCTGGCCTTCGTGGCGGGCACACCCGTGCGCGAGCTGACGACCAGCCCGCCATCCGTGTGACGGGCGCCCCTGGCGCGCCGTAGACTGTCCCAATACTTTTGAGGCGGCTGGGCCAGGAGACTGCGCCGTTTACGACCCGCACGCGACCTGAGGAACGACATGACAACCGCTGAATCCCTGCTGCACGGGCCACGTGGGCGTCGACTCGTTTTCGGGTTCGTGTGCGCCAGCGCGGAGGTAAATCCGGCTGCCGGTGCCACCCGCTCCGACCTGATGGAGGCGTTTCGAGACGCGGCGAGTCGCTTCGACCCGCGACACGGCCGCCCCGACGCCCCGGACACGACCCCTAGCCCCGGGAGCCAAAATGTCGACGCCGCCGTCTCGCACCTGCTCGACCTGATGCGGGGGGTGGCGCTGGTACCGGTGGACGAGGCGTCCGCGCTGAACGCGCTGAACTGGTCGATCAGGTCCCGGCGTGGGGCGCGCCCCACCGACGGTGAAGACGCCCTGCTTGGCGAACCCCGTGTACGCGAGGCCCTGGAGGGTGCCGCGCGGGCCCTCGCGGGGTCGGCGGCGGTGTCGTGGTGGGACGCTCCCGTGGATCGCACCACGCAATGGGAACTGGACTGGGAGACCGGGGAGCCCCTCGAGGCGCCCGAGGGTACCTGCCGCGAACGACTCGACGTGTGGCGCGAAATCTTGGAACAGGCCGAGGCGACGGCCCGCGTGGAACGCCCCGCGGACCCGCGCGCTCCGTGGGGTGGGCTGTGGTGGTCGACGCCGACCGCACGTCTGCACATTTCGACGCGTGAGGTGGGGGAGCACGGCCCGCTGGGCCTGGCCTATCTCGACGAAGACCTCGGTGGACAGCGGGCGAGTGCGACCCCACTTGGCATACCCGCGGCGGCGGCGGTCTATGAGGTGCGATGCGGGGAGGATTGGGCGGCGCTGTGCCGGGCGTTTCCGATCGATATCACCCATGAGATGCGACATGAATGGTTCCGCGCCACGGGGCGCAACGGAGTTTGGGTGATTCCCGACTGGTCACGCGTGGCAGAACGGTTCGGCGGGGTGCATGTGAGTGTGGGGGCATATCTCGAAGCAGCCGGAACGGTGATTGACGTGGGCGCCGACCGCGCCAGCATGATTTCTGGGTGGAACCCCGACGAAACGTTTTGGTTTCATGATGAGGTAGCGCCTAACGGCCCCCATCGCATGTGGCTGGCGAGTTCGCAGGGCGCGGGCACCACGTGGTTGCCGGTGAGCGCATGATCGATGTCGGTGAGCGCGGCGCAAGCTTGATTGCGGATGGAGCCCCGAGCAGACGCACCCGTTGACCGACGCGGCGGCGCTGGGGGCAAAAAATTTTCTCTGTACTTATGTTGACGCGTCGGAGTTATGGAGCGCTCGCGACTAGCGCGCCGTAGTCGCACGGCACGGGATGGTTGATTTCTGCCGTAGTCGTGGCGGCGGCGCGGCGGCGGCGAGCCGGGCGGTCACCTCGACGCGCCGTGGGGAACGGTGGGTGCTCGACAAGCCCGGGGGGCGAGGCTAGGCTTTCAGCACACGGCTCGTTGCTAAAACTAGAACTTGGCTTATCAATTGCTTTGCTAATGGTGGCCAAGGTTCAAGGGTGAGTATTTTCCGATGGCGCAACGCCGCTCATTCGGGACTTTCGAGCGAGGCAAGGGGCGCGGGCGGTCGCTCGGCACGCCAAAGACGGCGGGCCACGTGACCGGCCACCGGCTGGCATCAGGGGGATGCCCGCCGTTTATCAACTCGGCGAGGCGCGAACTCAGAGGTTCGCAATCGCCGTAGCGCAATCGCCCAGCTTGGGCACAGGGGGAAAAATCATGAGAAGCATTATTCGACCGGCATCGGTTGCTGCCGCACTGCTCGGCGCGGGCCTGCTCCTGGGCACGGCCGCACCTTCGTTTGCGGCGGGTGTGCCGAAAACAACTCACGACAACTCGGGGTCGATCAGCGCGCTCGCCGCGGACCACGTAGCGGTAGGCACGCAGCCCGCAGTCTACAAGTTGCCCTTTAGCGAAAGGCTGTACCTGCCCACACCGACTTCCGATGGCCATGTGATCGCGCACTGGCTGACCTTCGCCGAGTGGCAGGGCATGGACGCCCCGGCGCCGATCGTAACCGTCGACATTCCGGGCGTCACGTACTACGGGTTTCCCTGGTCGGACGAGATCATAGTGGGCAACGGGGAGCCCTACCCCGCGAAAACCTCACAACGGCAGCTCGAGGCAGCGGGCGGTGCCGAGGTTGTCTTTGCCGGGGTGACCTATATGAAGGCGCCTCGCGGAGACATGATCGTCGTCAAAGACGAGGGCGTCAACGGGCCCATTGCGTTTCTCTCGCTCGACGACTGGAGCCGCGGCGGCCAGATCACCCCGAACGAGACCGAATTGGGTGACTTTGTGTATCGCCAGCCGGGCACCAGCAATCTCTATGTGTGGATGCAATCAAACGACGGCTGCGGCATGACGCACCACCTGACCTTTAGTGAGTGGGTCAAGCTGGGCCAACCCGCGCCCAAGGCGACCGTGGCGCCCTGGAACAAGCCCTGCTACGCGCCTCGTTAAGCAGCAGCTGAGGCATCGATTCGTGCGCCGCGGTCCGTGTTTTACGCGGGCCGCGGCGCAGTTTTAGCAAATGCTCGACAGGCTGGAATCGAAAGACTAAGATGCCTCGGGAAAGTAGTTTGCTTGTTTATTGCTCACCTTTGGCAATCACGTGAATCATGCCTGCAAGGATGCGGGGTTACGTTCATCAGCCACGATGCAAGCATGTTGTGACTTAGGGGAAACCATGTCAGGCAACTATGACCATCGCATCGCGCGGCCGAACGAGGCCGTTGACCTGATGCCAACTGACCGCTCACTCGCAGACGCGGCCCGCTGACGTCCACCAGGACCATGAGTACCGTAATGTAGCGCGCCCTTCAGGGGCACAAGGAGACAGATAATGTTCACCACCTCTTTCACTACACGCCGCACCCTCGGTGCGGCTCTCGCCGCCCTCGCCGTCGCTGCCACGCTCGGAGCGACGGCGGCCCAGCCCGCGGCCGCCGAACCCAGCCATGCCAACGGGGGCACCGAGGCGTCCGCCCTTAATACCTATAAGTTGCCCTTCAGCGAACGGTTGTACGGCGTCACGCCCAACGCCGCCGGGCCCAACTCGCGCTGGCTGACCTGGGACGAATGGGCTGGCTGGGGCTACCCGCAGCCGACCGTGACCACGCATATTCCGTACACCGAGGTGATCAAGAATGCCGATAGCGACGAGCTGTTCTTCGCGACGGCCGACGGTAAGAATCCGCTGAAAATTAACGAGGATCAGTGGCGCACGCTCGGGTATCCGCTGCCGCGGAACACGGGCTACGGCTTCTACAAGGCGGCGAACGGCAACACCGTGCTCACCGTGCAGGCGGGCAAGACCTCGCCCGTGTATGTCAACTCGTATGCGGATTGGGTGGGCAAGGGTTACCCCACTCCCGTGATCACCGACATGGGCACGTACGTCTACCGCGAGCCGGGCACGCCGGACCTCTACCTCAATCGCATCACCAACGGCGATTGCGGCTCTGCGTACAAGCTGACCTACGACGAGTGGCTACACCTGGGGGCACCGCAGCCGAAGAACACCGTCAAGCCGCCGACGTCCTGCACGCCGTAGTGCAAGAAATGGGTACGCGGGGACGCTCCGGTGGCGGGCTTGGCCCGGTACGGTTGCGCCCGCGCGTGGCACGAAGGCCCGGCGGCATTGAGACGCGCTCAGGCCGCGCCGGGTGCCAGTTCGGCGCCGCAGGAGGACGCGCCGCCGCCGATTCACAAGTACGTGAAACTGCCGTTCAGCGAGCGCGTCTATATGACCACTCAGTACCCCAACGACATCGTCGCCTTCATTCAGTGGATCTCGTTTGCGGACTGGGCCAAGGCAGGGTACCCGAACCCCGAGGTGGTGAATACCATGCCGGGGGGTCGTTTCGTGCAGAATCCGTGGTCGGGGGAGGTCATGATGTGGGGCTTCGAAGAGGAGTACCCGCTCAGACTCACCCACGAGCAGTGGGTCAGCATGGGTTCGCCCAACGCCACCACCAGCACCATCGTGTGGGTTAAGGCCAAGGGCAATGCCGTGTACACGTACGAGAGTCCCGACGACGGACCGATGGAAAAGTATGGATACGCGAAGCTGGATTCGTGGCAGCGGATGGGTTCGCCGACACCCAAGGTGATCGACTCGTTCGGCAGCATCCTGTACAAGGCACCGAACTCCGAGGAGATCTACATGCGCACCTCGGGCAACCCGACGTGTGGCATCGCCCATCACGTGACGTTGGCCGAGTGGCTGGAGATGGGGGCGCCCACGCCGACGGCGACGGTCGACCCGAGGACCCTACCCTGTCAGTAGGAGTTCTCGTCGAGCTCGTCAGGGCGGTCGTCGCGCACAGCGGCGGCCGCTCTTCTCATGCGGTAGATTGTGGCGACCAGCCGCGAACAACTTCGATGACACTGCGCGGCACCACTGTGGAGGAGCAGCATGGACCCGAGCACCCTGCACCACCTCGCCCGCGAACGCGCCGAGAGCCTGCCCGGCAGCGTGCAGGAATACCCCTTCGGCCCCGACCACGAGGTCTATAAGGTCGGCGGCAAGGTGTTCATGATTCTTGGCGAACACAGCGGAACGGCGATGGCCTCGCTGAAGTCGCACCCGGACGACGCACTCGCCTTACGCGAGGCGCACGACTGCATCACTCCCGGCTACCACCTGAACAAGAAGCACTGGATCAGCGTGTACGCCGAGCGCGGCGAGCTCGATGAGGGACTGCTCGATGATCTCGTGACCGAGTCATACCTGCTGGTGGTGGAGACCCTGCCGCGGGCGAAGCGGCCCGTGGACCCGCGGGCATTTGCCCTGCGGCAGCAACCGTAAGGAGCGCGCTAGAGGGCGTTCCAGAGTTGCTGGTAGAAGGCCATGCGCTCGGCATCCCAGGGCAGCCCATACGACTCCACGAGTGGCCGCTGCCACCCCTCGCCGTAGTTCCATTCCGTGCTCAGGGCCATGACGGCAATGTCGGCCCAGCGGTCCGCGACACCCAGAGCGCCGAAGTCCACGTAGCCGCACGCGCGGCCGGCCTCGTCGAGCAGCGTGTTGGGAGCGCACGCGTCGCCGTGGCACACCACGAGTCGGTCGATCGGCGGGGGAGTGAGCAACGCGGTGGGCACGCTCAGGCCACGCGCGACGGCCCCCGCGATGCGGTCGGCGACCGACCACGAGAACGGACACTCCGCGACGGGCAGCGAGTCGTGCAGGGCGCGCAGCCCGGCACCGAGGGCGCGCACCGCCTCGGCGGGTCGGGCCACCCACAGCGGTTCCACCGCGCTACTCCCGGGAATGCCCGCCGTCACCATCCACTCGTGCGTCTCGTCGCCGCCGTGCTCGAGCACCCTCGGCACCGTGACGAACGGCGCCGCCCACGCGAGCCGCCCCGCCTCCGCCGCGAAGCTGGTCTCGAGGTGCCGCGGCCCGAACTTGATGTACCGCGAGCCTGTGGTGTCTGTGGCGTTCGGGGGCCGGACGCCGCGTGGCCCGACCCGCGGCACCGTCCGAAATGTGAGACCGCCGAGGTTATTTTCCCAGACGCATTCGAGGCCCTCGCCACCCGCGAGGGCGAGCACGCGGTCGGGTGGGGCCAATGCTGATGGGGGTATGCTCACCCCCTCATCGTGCCGAATCGGGTGACCGGGCGCAACGCGGCGGGCCACGGGGCCAGGGAGGCCACGCGAGCACGAAAGACCGGAGCGTCCGATATATGCCCCGATGATTAAACTCGGCAGCAGCAGGGTCGAGTCAGGAGAAAACATGAGCGAACAACACACCGTCGCCGAGGAGGCCGCCGTCCACGAAATGGTGGAGCATCTGGACCTCGTGCACCCCGAGGATGCCTGGAAGCAGGACTACCCCTACGACGAGAAACTCAAGCGCAAAGACTACGAGGCGCAGAAGTTGCTGCTGCAGATCGAGTTGCTGAAACTACAGGCCTGGGTCAAAGACGAGGGCATCAAGATCGCGATCTTGTGCGAGGGTCGCGACGCGGCCGGCAAGGGCGGCACCATCAAGCGCTTCATGGAACACATGAACCCTCGTGGCGCGCGCGTCGTGGCTCTCGCGACCCCCACCGAAGTGGAGAAGTCGCAGTGGTACTTTCAGCGCTACGTGCAGCACCTGCCCTCGGGCGGCGAGATCGTGCTGCTCGACCGCTCGTGGTACAACCGGGCGGGCGTCGAGCGCGTCATGGGCTTTTGCACCGATGAGCAGTACGACGAGTTCATGCGCAGTTGCCCCGAGTTCGAGCGCATGATCGTCAACAACGGAACCCACCTGTTCAAGTTCTGGTTCTCGGTGGGGCGCGATGAGCAGCGGGCGCGGTTCGCGGCGCGCGCGGGGGACCCGCTGAAGCAGTGGAAGCTCAGCCCCATCGACGTGCAGAGCCTCGACAAGTGGGGCGATTACACGCGTGCGGCCAACAAGATGTTTAAGCAAACCGACACGAAGCACGCGCCGTGGACGGTGGTGAAGTCGAACGACAAGAAGCGCGCTCGCCTCGAGGCCATGAAGTACGTACTGCGGGCCTTTGATTACCCCGGCAAAGACACCGAGGTGATCGGCGAGCTCGATAACAAGATTATCGGGGGAGTGCGCGAGGTGCGCGGCTACGGCGACTAAGCCGCGCTAGCCGGAGAGAGCCGGAGAGAGCCAGAGAGAGCCAGCCATAGCCGGAGATGACGAAAGCGGGCGACGAGGTCAAACCTCGCCGCCCGCTTGACTGCCGCAATTAGAGCGAACGGATGTTCACTGCCTGCATGCCCTTGGGGCCGCGCTCGGCGTCGAATTCAACCTTCTGGTTTTCTTCGAGGTTACGCATGCCGGTGCCTACGATGCCGCTGAAGTGCGCGAACAGGTCAGCCGAGCCATCATCGGGTTCGATGAAGCCGTAGCCCTTTTCGGAGTTAAACCATTTGACGGTGCCAGTGGCCATAACGTCATTCCTTCGTAATACGGGACCGCCGCGGCAGTCCATGAGGCCGCAGCGACAACGTCGCCACGGTGCGATTTTTGGGTGCGGGAATGCACCCGGAGAAGCAGTGGATAATCGATTGCGAACGCGCAACGCCAACCGCGGTCACGAGCAACTCGCTGTTCGCTCGACGAGTCGCAACCCGGGTGGCAGCGCACAACGACGCCGCGTGAGCGACGTGGGAGTGGGCACCGTTGATCGGCGAAACAAGCATGTGGCCGGCGGCTAGCCGCCTGACTGCTGCGGGATTCGCCGAGAGCGCGATTACACGAGTGATAACAAGCCGATCATAAAAGGGTGGAAGTACGCAGCAATAAATTAATGCGTGCCAAGCCGGGTGCCTCGAATTCACTCGGACGAAACACGAGTAAGACCGCTGCGATCTAATCTTGCGATCAGATGCACCGAAACTTCAAAGCAACCAGCAGCCCCCATGCTACATCATGAGTGGTCACGCGACAGGGTGTGAATCAGGAGATTTTTTTCGGTGGCCCCAGCGCGCCGGTCGCTCCACCCCACCCCGCCGCGGTCGCGGGACCGCGACTGGCCTTACTGCTGCGCGTCGTGGTGGTCCAGCCACGAGTGCTGCGGGTCGAAACCCAACTCGCGGCGCGCCCTCTCGATGCTGAGCAGGGTCGTGCGACCCGACACGTCACCCTGCACCGGAATCGCCGCGTGGCGGCCCGTCAGCAGGTCTTTCGTCTCGCGGCGCATCACCGTGTCGGCGGCGGCGATGATGAAGACCTCCGCGCCACGGCGATCGCTGGCCTCGGCCGCGAGGCGCACGGCCTGGGCTCCGTCGCGCGCGTCGATGTAACCCCACAGGTTCCACTCGCGCGCCTCCGGCGTCTCCTGCCACGTGTCGAAACGCTCATAGTCCTCGACGTTCATGACGTTCGAGAAGCGCAGGCCGATCAGCGAGGCCTCGGGCTCCCAACGGGCAAAGTGCCGCGCCATCTCCTCCTCGGCGGCCTTGCCCAGCGAATACGTCGACTCGGGGCGCACCGAGTACTCCTCATCCACCGGCACGTACGGCGGCAGGGTCGCAAAGGGCAGGCCCAGCACGGTTTCGCTCGACGCCCAGACCACCTTGCGCACGCCCGCGTGGCGGGCCGCGGCGAACACGTTGTAGGTGGCCACGACGTTGTTCGCGAAGGTCGCGTGATTCGCGGTGCGCCCGGGGGCCGGTATCGCCGCGAGGTGCACGACCGCGTCGAAACCGCTCTCGTGCTCGTCGATGCCCAAGAAAGCCTCCATGACCTGTCCGAAGTCGGTGAGGTCGAGGACGGTCGCGCCCTGGGCCGGCGAGTCGGCGGGTGTGGTCTGATCGACCGCGAACACCGTGTGGCCGTGTTCGACCAGGTCGGCCACCACCGCGCGGCCCAGTTTGCCCGCGGCTCCCGTGACTAGAATCTTCATTTTTCCTCCGTCGTAGCGTGCCCGCCCCGCGCCGTGCCCCTCGCGGGCGTCGGTCGAGCTGCGGGTGGGCGGCAGCAACATTTTTGCAGAGGAGTCCGGGTGGTGTGGCCGTTTGGGGTGACCGCTGGCGACGCTGCCAACAGCGGCACGCGCGCGTCCGAAAAAATTAGCCGCGGTCTGCGCCGAGGGGCGGGTAGCCGGCGCGGGCGTATTCCTCGGGGGTGACCGCCCGGGCGTAGTCGAGGTCGCGGTTGGAGTACACGATGTCGGTGCCGTTCTCGGCGCGGCTCCACGTGTCGCCCGGGAACCTCGGCACGGTCATCGGGGTGGGGAAGGCGTAGAAGCCCCAGGCCTCAAGAGTGAGGGCAGACCCGGTGCCGTCCGGCTGCACCCGAAAGATGGTGTCGAGCCAGGGGAGTTTCAGAAACTGGTCGGGGTAGCGCGAAGGCTCCGGGGCGCCCAGGTCGAGCCACTCGCCGAGCGTCAGCTTGTGCAGGGTGGAGTCATAGCCCACCGATGCAAAGACCTCGTCGCTCGTGGCGAAGGTGAAGGTGTCCACCGTGGGCACCCAGGGCGAGACGCGCACCGCGGGGTCTCCCACGCGGCGCAGGTCGGCTTCGGACATCAGATAGTGACCCCAGTTCTCGCGATCTGGGCCCCACGGATGAATCGCGTACACGACCCTCGACCAGCTCAGGCGCACGTACTCGGTCGGTGCGGGCACGGGGGTGGGAAACCCCAGGGCGCGCCACTCATCGATGGTGAGTCGGCGTGCCCCGGTCGCGTGCTGCACGAACAGGTCGTCGTCGTAGGGCACCGAATATACGGTGGGTGGGGTGTTGTGGGCGGACGCTCGGGTGGTCGCGTGGGCCGCGCCCGCTCGGGTGGCCGCGTGGGCCGCGCCCGCTCGGGTAGTCGCGTGGGCCGCGCCCGCTCGGGTAGTCGCGTGGCCCGCGACGGCGCCCGCGGCGAGGGCCGCGAGGGTGTGGCGAACTAGGGATCGCCGCGTGAAGCGTATGAATCGCAGTGTCACGATGACTCCTCAACCGTGCACAGGTCCTTTCGAGACCATTACGCAAAGTACATCATTGCATTCGCTTTACTCTATATTTGCAAAGCGGCTCCGCGCTAGTGCCAGTTGGGACTTTTCTGCCCGCCGGGTACGGTGTGGCGCCCAAAGTTGTGAAAATCCCCGCGTGGACGCAGCACGGCTCACGCGCCGACGCTGCAAAACTTGGATTCCCGCGGAGGCAAAGATTTCTCCAACATGTCGAATGCCAAGATTCACCTACCGATAAGTGAAGCGCCGGGTCGTGAACGGCGCCCGCGAGGCGCTCGCCGCGTACCTTGCGGGGGAGATCGTGAGGCGCCGCGACGTGCTCGACTGAGCGGGAGCCCTACAGCGGCGCCGCCTCCTGGAGGCGGCGCCGCTGTGTGGTGTTCACGTGTGCGCGGCCAGACTCGCCGCCCGACCTACGCGGCGCCGTGGTGATGCGCCGGTGTACAGGGCGGTGTGTCCTTCGCGGCCCCAGCCCCAGCCGCCCCTGGCCCTGTTCCTGGCCCTGTTCCTGGCCCTGGGTTCGCCTGCTCGGGACTCTCGACGACCAGAAACTGACCCATCATGCCCTGGTCTTCGTGCCACAGCAGGTGGCAGTGGAACATGTAGGGCACCTCGGCGTCGGCGTTGGGGCCGAACCGCATCGCGAGGCGCAGCGTGACGCCTGGGGGAGTGTAGATCGTGTCCTTCCAGCCCGCGAGCTCGGGCGGGGGCAGTTTTCCTCCGCGATCGAGCACGAGAAACTGCACGTCGAGCACGAGAAAATTGTGGGGACGGGTGTGATTGTTCACGACGCTCCACACCTCCACCGTGCCCGCCACGACGCGCAGGTCTATGCGATTCACGTCCATAGTTTTGGTTATTGATGCGGTTATCGCCCAAATCAAAGGTGCGCTGGGAGGCGGGCACCCTGGCGTCCAGGCCCCCGGTAGTGCCGAGCACGGGAGGCAGGGCGGGGGAGTCGCGCAGGCTGGCCGCGGCGCGCAGCTCGAGGAGGTCGAGCTCGTCGGCGCCGCCCATGCGCTCGGCGAGGCGCGCCGAGACGCCGAGGTCTTGGGCAGTCGAGCGCAGCGAGAGTCTTTCGCCCGCGCTCATCTCGACCACGATGTCGGCGCGTTCGCCGGGGCTCAGCATGAGGCGGGTGAGCGGAACGGGGGCGGGCACGAGGCCGCCGTCGGTCGCGATCAGCGTGAACGGGCGATTGTCAGCGAGGCACAGGGTGTACGTGCGCGCGGCCGAGGCGTTGAGTACGCGCAGTCGCGTGAGGGTCGCCGTGACCTCGAGGTAGGGGCCGACCGTGCCGTTGCCCAGCATCGTGTCGCCGAGCATGCCCACGTCGATGCGCTCGGTCTCGACGAAGGCACCGGCGTCATCGAACGTGCGGTCCTGCAAGATCTCGGGGATGTCGTCGACCCCGTACTCGTCTGGAAGGTGGGCGGCGACGGTCTCGACGTCGTCGACCAACAGCAGCCCGCCGATTTCGCGCAGGGTGTGCAGCTCGGTCTGGCCGTGGGGGTGGGGGTGGTACCACAGGGTCGCGGCGGGCTGGTCGACGGTCCAGGTGGTTTCCCAGGTCGCTCCGGGTTCGATCATGTGATGCGGGCCGCCGTCGGCGCGCGCGGGCAGCCGCATGCCGTGCCAGTGCAGGGTCGTGGCCTCGGGCAGAGAGTTGTTGACCGCGAGGCGCACCCGCTCGCCGCGCCGCACGCGCAGCGTGGGACCCAGGATCGTGCCGTTGACCCCCCACGTGGGCGTCGCGCCCTGCGGCACGAGCGCGGTCGTGCCGGCCTGAAGTGTGAGGTCGAAGGCGCGCACACCGGCCTGGATCGTGCCCTCATCGAGGGGAGGGATGCGCAGGGGGTTCGCGAAGGTCACCGCGCCCACCGTGGAGAGCGCGCCGCGCTGGCCCAGCAGGCCGCAGGCGGCGGTGGAGGTGGCGGCGACAAGGCCGAAACCCAGCCCGGCGGCCGAGCGCAGGACGCCCCGGCGGCTGAGTCGGTGCCCCGGCCCACCCGGTGTTGTGGGCCGGTTCGGGCCGTCGCGCGGGGGTTCGGGTGCGGGATTGGGGGCGCGATTGGGGGCGGATTGGGGGCGGGATTGGGGGCGGGATTGGGGGCGGGATTGGGGGCGGGATTGGGGGCGCGGCCGCTCACGAGTGCAGGCGGCCGGCCGAGCGGCCCCGAGGGGCGCGGGGCGTGCTGCGCGTGCTGCGGTAGCCCAGTCGCGCGGCCATGACGGCGTCGACCAGGGTGAGGATGCCGAGCGGCAGGTGCACCGAGTAGACCTCGTTCGAGCCGAGCACGAACTGCGCGAGCTCAAGCACCAGCAGGACCGCCGAGACCGAAATTCCGCGAGTGCCGCCGCCGCCCGGCTTCCACCACAGCAGGGCCGCCACGATCTGCAGGACGGCCACGGTCATGATCGCCATGCCGTTGTAATAGTGCAGGTCGAGTGCGGCGTCGCTGCCCTGCAAGCTGATGCCGGCCAGGATCGGCTGCAAAATCAGCAGCACGGCGTGGGCGAGGGCGACGTAGGCGTAGGCGAGGCGAAACGGCTTCTTGCCGACGTTCGCCGCGGCGCGGGTTTCGTGCGTTTCGTGGGTGCCGTGGGTGGAGGGGTAACTGGGGTGCACGGCTAGGGGGTGTGCGGTGCCAGCAGGGCGGCCGCGGCGTCCTGCTGTGAAATCAACGTGAGCAGCTGGTTTTCGAGACCGGCGTGGGCGGTGGAGTCCGAGGGGCCGGCGGTCACCATGCCCACGGCGGCGCCGTCGGTCGCGAGCATCACGAGGCGCACGACGTCGGGGGCGATTCCGTCGGCCGCGAAGCTGCGTTGCATCGCGGTGAGCTTGCCGCCCACGAACCGCGACACGGCGGGCACCGTCGCGATGAGGTTCAGCAGGGTGCCGTGTTCGTGCAGCACGTCGGGAGCGGCGAGTTCGCGGAACGTGGCGCGGACGTAGGCGCGTAGCGCGTGGCCTGGGCCCTCGGGCTCGCTCGCGGCGATCTCGGCGAGGGTGCGTTCGAAGCGCTGGTAGAGGTCGTCCGCGAGGGCGAGGAGCATCGACTCTTTCGTCGGGAAGTGGTGGAGCAGTCCACCCTTGGAGACGCCGGAAGTTCGGGAGATGGCGTCCAGGCTGACGTGCGCGCCGCGCGCGGCGACCTCGGTGCGGGCGGCGTCGAGGAGGAGCCGCCGGGTCTGCTGCAGATTGCGCTGCCGGGGTGGGGTTGTGGTATTCATCTTGTGAGTCTAACAGACCGGCTAGACGGTAAGTGACGGTGGTCCGGGGCGTGATCGGGGTTCTTTCGGGGTTCTTTCGGGGCGGCTTCGGGGCGTGATTGGCGCGTGATCGGCGAAACCGCGGAGGGTCGCGGTGCGCCGTGAGACGATGCCGACGGCACGCGGCGTCCGCCTAAAAAATTGGGCCGCCCCGCACCACGGCACGAGGGAGCCCCCATGAAAATCGTGATAACGCAGTTCGTGAGCCTCGACGGGGTCTCGCAGGGCCCCGGCTCGGCCGACGAAGACCCGAGCGACGGATTCACCCGCGGGGGCTGGTTCGTGCCCTACCTCGGGGAGGATTTCGTGCGGCAGGCCTCCGACTGGCTCGACCTGGCCGATGGGCTGCTGTTCGGGCGCCGCACCTACGAGGCGTTCGCGCGCGATTGGCCGCAGATACCCGAACCCGACCCGTTCACGGTGCGCATGAATACGCTGCCCAAATACGTGGTGAGCACGAGCCTCACGGAGGGCGCGTGGAACCCCACCACGGTGCTGCGCGGCGACGTCGCCGAGACCGTGGGGGCGCTCCGGGCGCGGCCGGGCCGCGAGGTGCAGGTACACGGCAGCGCCCGGCTGGCGTCGTCACTGCTCGACGCGGGGCTCGTCGATGGGTTGCGGCTCGTGGTCGCGCCCGTCGTGGTGGGTCAGGGGCGGCGGCTGCTCGCGGGCCGCTCCGACGTGGGCTTGCGGCTCGTGCACCAGGCGCGCACCGAGGCTGGCCTCTCGCTGCTCGCATACGAGGTGACCGGGGCGGCCCCGCGCGCGGAGTTCGAGGGCATTCAGCCGCTCGAGTAGGTTCGGGGCCTGGGGCGCGGCGCGGGGGCCGTGGGGCGCGGGGCGGGGCGGTCGGCGCGGCGGGGCGGTTGGGCGCGGCGGGCCTTGGACGCCAACGTGCCACCGTTGGCGACGCTGGCAACGGTGGCACGGTGGCGTCCGGTAATAAACCGAAAATTAACTCAGTGGCGGGGAGCCCGCCCGCGCGTATTCCTCGGGCGTAACCACCTTGGTGAAGCGGTTGTTGTCGTTGCGATACACGATGTCTTTGCCGTCAGCCGACCTGGTCCAGATGTCTCCGGCGAAGCGGGGGACCACCTTGGGGGTGGGCTGCCCGTAATACAGCCAATCTTCAAAGGTCACGTGGTATCCCCTGCCAATTGGATACACCATAAAGACGTCGTCTAGCCACGGCAGTTTGAGAAATGCGGTGTCTTGCAGGGTCGGCGCGGGTGCGCCGAAGTTTAGCCACTCCTGGAACGTGAGCTTGCGAACCTGATCGTCATCTTTCGACCGGTAGAAAACCTCGTCGCTGCTGGCGTACTTGTATGCGTCAATATACGGCACCCAGGGCGACTCGCGAATAGTCGGATTACCGGCTGCCGCGAGTTCTTGGCTGGTCAGGGCGTGCCACGACCACGTGGACGGTTCTGGGCTCCACTGGTGTAAGGCGTACGCAGTGGCTTGCCAATGCAGGCGCACGTAGTGGGTGGGCGCGGGTTTGGGGGGTGGGAAAACCCCTATGTTGCCATTCTTCCCAGTTGATATAGCGGACGCCGCCGCCGTCGACGGCCATGAAAAGATTCGGGCTGTAGGCCACGGAATAAACCGTGATCGGGTACGTCGGGCTCGGTGTGGTTGCCTCGGCGTCGCGCGTGGGCGCGAGTTCGCGAGTGCCTTTGGCCTCGGCCGCGGTGGTCGTCACCCACGGTGCTGCGCAGGCGGCCGCGACGGCGAGCGATGCGCCCCATAAGGTGCGGCGAGTGAATTGTGTGGTCATGATGATTCCTTCCCCCTGTGTTGACGCTCGATTGCGTCTAACGAAACATGCTTCATTGCATTGCCGTTACCCTAACTTTGCGAAACTGCGAATGGCTAGGTGGTGCGGCTCTTTACTTTTTTGGTCGTGGTGCGACTGGGGCAGGTTTCATATGAAAGTTGAGTCGAGTGCGCAGGGTGTCGCCGTGTTACGGACTGCAATAGTTTTCACATGTGGGGATGCGCAGGGACGCATCATCGTAACACTACGCGTTCGTACTGTGGGACGGCTCGTGGAGTGATCGCTTGCGTTTCGATAGACGGACGCCGGCTACCCGAGTACCCGGGCACCCGGCGTCCAGCCCTGAACGGCGACTACGAGGTGGAGTTTTCGGACGCGCCAGGCTGCGGGCGCTGCGGCCCCAGTAAGCCGGTCGGTGCTTCTCGTACGCGTTGGCGAGATGGGGCGGCATCGAAGTGGGGCTACTCTTGCGGAGGCGGCGAACGACTCCCCAGGCTCGGACTGGTGCTGCGCCCACTCGTGCTCCCGAGCGTTTAGGGGCATCACACTGTGAACGACCCCAAAAAGCGGAACGATGACGCGACACACCACCCCAAAAAACGGAACGATGAGGCGAGGCATACGGTTCCGCTGGATTCCTGAGTGTGAAGGTGCGTCCCACCGTCGCGAAGCCTTAAAGGAGTTCGCGCGCCGCGTGAACGCTGGCCACAGCGTCGTCCAGGGTGACATGGTTCCCATAGACGAGTTGCTGCGCGGCGTTGTACCCGCGCCCAATCGCCTCCCGGGAAGGGTGATTCGCGTCGAAGGCGGGGCTGGTTGCGTATCCGTTCGTCGGTCGCGGAGTGGAGGAGAATTCGGCGGCGCGGCTTTGCTCTTCAATGTCGTTCACGAGTCTCTGCTTAGACTCCGCTCTCATCGCTTCAAGCACCTCTGCCACGTGCAGGTTCTGAATGAGACGATGGATGTCGTAGAAGTGGCGGCCCTGCTTCAAAAGTGTGGTCGTGTCGTTACGGCTTGCCGCATCGTGCACAGCGGCTAGCTTCTCGAAGAGAGTGCGTTCGGTGCCAGCACGTTCACCTCGAAGGCCGCCAACTCCTCCAACGCCGACTCGTCGGGTGTGTGCGCGGATCCGAGGTGTTCGATGACTCTATTGGTGCGGCCTACTTTGGCCACGATTTGAACGGCCGTCGCGCCGGAGGGAGTCTTCACTTTCCCTAAAAATGGGCTCACGGGCGTCATTCTACCGCCCGGCTAGTGACTCAAATCGACACCTATCCATCGCAAACCTGCAGGTCAAAGCAGTTTGCGCCAAAAGATATCCATCTCGAGGTCAAACGCTCGACTAACGCGACATTGAAGGCGCCGGGCCGTTTGGCATCCCCATCTCCGACCCGGTGCCGACAATGCGCCTAACCTTTGCTGTCTCTTGGATCGTGCGCCGGTGAGATCGTGTTCTTGTCACGAATCTGACCGTTACGGCCGTGGATGGAGACCTCACCACCGCCACGGTTAGCAGAGTAGTCGCGCGCAGCAGCATAGGCGTCTGCCTGCGTCCTGTGGAGCGACGAGGCACGGGAGTTCCCGTGCCCGATGGCCGCCCAACCGCTATCGCGGGGAACGACTGAGTAATTACCGTCCATGCTCACATTCACCTCCTCTCATATCGGGCGAAGCAGACGAGGGAACGTGGATCGAACGCCGAACTATCGCATCACCAAACTATTATCTCAGCACTACTCGAACATTTGTTCGAGCGACACGCCGATGGGTGCCGAGATTGGTAGCAGGCCATGTGCGGGCTAAGAAGCCTGCTAGAAAGAATTTTCGAGCGGACGAGGTGAAGTGTCTCGCGTCAAGTTGTTGGCAGGATTTCGTCTGTTTCAAAGTAGGGATTGTGGGGTCCGCCAGGCCTAGGTGTACTTCCATCGGCCGGTTCCAGGAGATCGCTTCGTGAGGTCGCTCGGAGTTGTACTCGGTGCGGTAGTCCTCTGCGCGTTCGATCAGCGTCAACGCGTCGGGGATCTCCTCGAGGAACAGCCGCTCGTACTTCAGTGTCCCGAACCCGCGTTCGCGTGACCCGTTCTGCCCCGGTGACTTCACCCGGGTGCGGACGTGACGCAGTTCGGGGTGGCGCATGATGAACAACTCGACGTTCAACGACCGAAACGGGCCGCCGTTGTCCGTGGCAATCGTGACCACGGGAAGCGGTTCACCCGTGTCGGGGTTGACCTCGCATGCGTCGACGAGCGGCTGCCCGAACATCTGCTGGTAGTCGGCTAGGGCGAGCTCGATCGCCGTGATCGCGTCGTACTGGTTCGCGGCCCCGACACGTGGAACGGGTGTTCGAGTTTGGAGTACCAGTCCCGACGCCCAGCGATCCGCCAGGTCCCGCCCTGCGTGGTCTCGAACTCGCTGAAGTCCAACTGCCACACCTGGTTCGGACCGGTCGGGTCCTTCGCGAACGCCGCCTTCCGGTCCTTCGTCAGCACTTGCTTGACCACGAGCGGTCTGGCCGCATGCCTGTCGGCCGCGGCCACGGGCACTTCGGCGGCTGCTCATGCCGCGCCTTGGCCTGCCAGCGACGCCAGGTGCGCTCGGGCATGTCGATCAGCACCACGAACCTCGACGTCGACATGTCCGCGTCCGTGCGGATCACCTCGAGGTCCTCGAAGGGCCCAAGCGGCCCTCCGCAGACTTCTTCCACACCCGGATCTCGACTGCGGCCTCACCGAGGGCGTGGGTTGAATCCGCGACCTCCGCCGCCAGTTGCTGCTCCCGGGTCGACGGCCCGGACTGCCCGGCGGCGAGTCCGGATTTGCCGGCCTCGAGGAAGTCTCCTTCCACCGGCCGATGGACTGCTCACTGACCTTCTCCCGCCCCGCCGCTTTGGCGATCGTCATCTCCCCGGCGAGGATGCTCAGCACGATCCTCGTCTTCTATTCCACCAGGATCACCGCTCGTCTAGCCATGGTCACACTCTCCATTCAGGACTCAATCAATCGCCCTGCCACAAAGTCTGACGCGCGACACACATCTACAACACCCAACGCCCCCACCGAGCCCTCCACCACCGCACACCCCACCAGGCCTACACCACACTCCCCAAAGCAGAACCCACCCAAACGCTCAACCACAAAACCTGGCGAACCCGACACGAAAAAGTCGATAGAACCGGTCGAGTCAGCCTCCGCTACGCCGGAAAACTCCGCCACCTCGCCATCGGACGCGCCAACATCGGCGCACCCACCCTCATCCTCATCCACGACCGCGACACCCTCGTCATCAACCGCACCACCGGCGAAATCATCGCCGAACACACCCTCAACCCCAACACCAACTACCAACACAAAAGGCCGCCCACCACACAGTGAACGACCCCAAAAAACGGAACGATGACGCGACACACCCCCGCGTCAAAACAAAGAAAAGTGCCGAGACATCAAGGAACGATGTCTCGACACTTCACAACGTCGGGTTGACAGGATTTGAACCTGCGACCCCTTGACCCCCAGTCAAGTGCGCTACCAAGCTGCGCCACAACCCGAACAACCGGCCCGGTGAACTTTCGTTCCCCGAACGAGCCTTGAAAATCGTACCCCAAACCGAGGGGTGGTTGCGAACCACGCGGGTCCGATCAGCGGTTACCTACGCCACATCGGACGCCCAGACCCTCCGCTGGCCTCGAAATCATGCGGATTCACGGGGGCCGAGGGGGGCGCAAAAAATGGTGTTGACGATGGGCGCCCAGCCACCGGAGCGTCCGGCCTGCTTACCCCCGTCGACGATCAGGCCGTGCAGCAACTTCACCTCGGCGAGGCTCAGCCCGTCGAGCGGGAGGTCTAACGCGCGGCGCGTGGCCTCGTAGCTGGCGCGCACGGGGTGGCCGGCGGCGTCGAGCAGGCGTCGCGCGTAGGTGTCATAGACGAAGCAGGGCTGGTCGTAGGCGTAGAGGCGAATCACGTCGGCGGTTTCGGGGCCGATGCCGGGCAGGGCAAGCAGTTCGGCACGCAGGCCGGGGTCCGGCCCCGCGAGGTCACTGCCGAGGCGGGCCTCGCGGTCGAGCGTCCACCGGGCTAGGCCCGCGAGGGTGCGGGCCTTGGCGGTCATAAATCCGGAGGGGCGAATCGCATCGCGCACCCGGTCCGGCGGCGCCGCAACGAGGGCCGCGGGTGAGAGCAGACCCGCGTCGCGCACTTGGTCGAGCGCGACCTCGACGTTGCGCCACGCGGTGTTTTGCACGAGCACCGCGCCGACCATCATCTCGAACGGGTCGTCGGCGGGCCACCAGCGGGTCGGTGCGACATGCTGCGAGAGGGCGTCGAAGAGTTGGCGGGCGGTGGGCGGCATGACTCGCATTGTAGGCGTGGCCCGCGTCTCGAGCCCGCGCCTCCCCGAGCTCGCGCGGCTCGTGTAGGGTTTTGACTGCACGGGAGCCCGTAGTTCGGGCTGAGAGGAAACTCAAGTTTCGACCGTTGAACCTGATCTGGGTAATTCCAGCGGAGGTAGCAGCAGTGGTTGGCGCAATCAGCGTCACCCCTCCCGTGCATCGACACGAGGAGGCTTCATGACCACCCTAGACACCACATCACCCCAGGCTGCCGCCGCGAGCGACAGCGCCGCTGCCCTCGCCTTCGGCGTCGGCGCGCGTATCACGGCGGCCGTCATGTGCGACGACTACGCCGACGTCATACTCGGCGCGCTCGCCCAAACCCCGAGCCGCGGGCTCACGCGCCAAACCACCGACGTGAGCACCTACCTCGGCGGCAGCGAGTGCGACCTGTACGCGTACGTCACCGACTTCGCGCTCGCCCTCGCCGCGACGGGTCGTCACGCAACCCTCAGCATTCACCTATCGCGCGGCTGCCCGGGAGAACTAGGCTGCAGCGTCACGACCCCGCGGGTCGCACAGGCCGTCGAGCCCCGGCACGCGGGCCACTTCGTGACCGCCGACTGGTCCCTGTACCCCCTCGCCGACGCCGTCACGGCCGGGGTCGAGCCCGATCACATGCGCGACATCTACGCCGCCATCGACCTCGCGCGCAGCAACGGCACCTTCGTCGCGTCGGAGCACTTCGCGACCCGCCTCGTCGGCGATCTCGGCGCCGTGCTGCACACCGTCTTCTCGGGGTGGGCGATGGTTGGCCGCAGCGTGCAACACGTGACCACGCACGCGACGCTCTCGATCAACAGTCCCAGCCAGGCGACGCGCAGCGGGTCGGACGCTCCGGTGGCCGGGTCGGCAGGTTCTGCACCGTCGGTCGTTGGCGGGGTGGTCGCGTGAACCGGGCACCGCATGATGAGAGGGCCAACGGGGCCACGGGGGCGTCCGGTACGTCAGGTGCCAAAGGAGCGACTCGTGCCAACGGGGCCAACGCGGCGACGGGGCGGGGCGCGCAAGGCCTGGCCCTCCGTGACATCACGCTGATGGTGATGCTCGGCGTCGTGTTCGGGTTTCTGTACTGGGCGCTCGTGCAGGCGTGGAGTCTCCTGCAGGTCGCGATGGGCCCCGCGGGGGACCTCTCGCAGCACGTGCTGTTCGGCGGGTGGCTGCTGGTGGCTCCGCTGACGCTTGCGATCACGCGGCGGCCCGGCACCGGCATCGTCGCGGAGGTGATCGCCTCGGTGGTGGAGGTCGTGTTTCTCGGGTCGCCGGTGGGGCCCGTGTTGCTGGTCTCGGCTCTGGTGCAGGGCGTCGGCAGCGAACTCGCGTTCACACTGACGCGTTATCGGCGCTTCGGCTGGGGCGTGTACGCGGCCTCGGGCGCGCTCGGGGCGCTGCTCGCGTTCGGTCTGGGTGCGCTGCGCTTCGACTGGTTTGCCCAAGACATCGTGTGGCTGCGGCTCGCGGTGCAGGTGCTATCGGGGGCCCTGCTGGGCGGTGTGCTCGCAAAGGTCATCGTGAATGCGCTGCTGCCGACTGGCGTGCTGCGAGGCTTCGCCATCGGGCGCGCCGCCCGGCGCGGGGGTGCGACGTGATCGCTGCGGGTTCGCGGGTACGTCCCGTGCTCTCGGCGCGCGGTGCGTGGGCGGCCCACGAGGTTGAGCACGAGGTTGAGCACGGGTCGGCGGGCGAAACGGCGGGGGAGCGACACCGCGTCGGCCCCCTCGATCTCGACCTCACCCCCGGCGAATGGGCGCTGGTGCTGGGGCCTTCGGGCTGTGGCAAGTCCACGCTGCTGCGCCTCCTGCAGGGCGCGATACCCCACGCGCTCGACGCCGATGCGGGCGGAGAGGTGTGGCACGGCAGCGCACTCGTGGGCGACGCGCCGCTCGCTGCGGCGGCCGCGCACCGCGGCTTCGTGGCGCAGGACCCAGCCACCGGCATTTGCCTCGGCCAGGTGACCGAGGAGGTGGCGTTCCCCCTCGAAAACCTCGCGTGGCCGCGGCCGGCGCTGGCGGACCGCATCGGCGAGGTGCTGCGCGAGGTGGGGGCGGCTCACCTCGCGGCGCGCGACACGGCCACGCTCTCGGGTGGTGAACTGCAACGAATCGCCGTCGCGGCGGCGCTGGCCCCGCGCGCTCCGGTGCTGCTCGTCGACGAGCCGTCGGCAATGCTCGACGGCGAGGGCATCGAGCACGTGCAGGCGGTCCTGGCGGCGGCGCGGGCGGCGGGGGTGGCGGGCGTGCTGGTCGAGCATCGGCTCGATGAATGGGTGGAGCGCGGCGGCCTCGACTCCCTGCCCGCGCGCTGGATCGCCCTCGACTCCACCGGGCAAGTCGTGCTCGACGGCCTGGCGGCCGACTTTTCGGACGCCCAGGTGGCCCGGCTCGCGGCCCTCGGCTGTTGGTTGCCAGGCGAGTGGGAGGAGCGGGCGCTGGCGGGCGCTCAGCCGGATAATGTCGCGGTGGACGACGCGACGAATCGTCGCGGGGGTGCCGCCGACCCTCCGCAGGCTATCGTCGCGTCGACCGGGTTGACGGACCGCGCTTCAGGGGACTACCCGACGACTCGCGGTGAGGGCGCCGCCCGCTCGCGACAGGGAGTGCTCGCGGCGGGTGGCGAGCATACTCCGCCACGACTCGTCGCGGAGCGACTCGGGCTCGAACCTGGCGGGGGACGGGGGAGGCCCGGGAACGGGGGCACGCTCGCGTCTGACCTGAGTTTTTCCGTGCACGCGGGCGTGTGTGTCGCGCTCGTGGGGGCGAACGGCACGGGCAAATCCACGCTGCTGGCCTGCCTCGCCGGCCTTGCCGAGCCCGCATCGGGCCAGGTCAGGGGTCCGCGCGCGGGGCTCGTGTTCCAGCATCCCGAACTGCAATTCGTGGCGCACAGCGTGCTCGGCGAGATGTTGAGCGGCACCGACACCGAGGCGTCGCGACAGCGCGCGCGGGCATTTCTCGACCTATTCGGTCTCGCAGGGCTCGCCGCTCGCCACCCGCACAGCCTCTCGGGCGGGGAGCAGCGTCGGCTGAGCCTCGCGGCAATGCTGCAGGTGGGCCGCGAGTTCTTGTTGGCCGACGAACCGACGTTTGGCCTCGACCGCGCCGCCGCGGTCGACGTGTTACGCACCCTGCGCGGCGAGTCGCGCGCGGGTCGCGGCGTCGTGTTCGCGACGCACGATGCGCGCGCGGTGCTGGGCTACGCCGACCGCGTGCTGGTGCTCGCCCGCGATGAATGGGGCACGACTCGGCTGCGTGCCGACTGCGATCCCCGCGAGTTCGCTCGCGATCCGCAACTGGTCGCCGCCGCGGGTATGACGCTGCCCCAACACCTCGAGAGCGCGGCGCGAACGTGCCGCAACGTCGACGCGCTGGGTCGATTTGTGCGCGGCAGAGATTCGGCTTTGCGTGCCCTCGCGTCGTACGCCGTCGACACGCACGCGACACCCGGCCCCGCGCACCCGACACCCGGCCCCGCGCACCCGACGGGCAGCCCCGCGTGAACCGCCTCGACCCCAACAACGCCGCTTCGGTACTCTCGCGCCTTAACCCCACGGTCAAGGCCGCCCTGCTGCTGGGCCTGGGCCTCTCGACGTTCACGCTCGCCAACCCGAAGCTCTGCGCGCTGCTCGCGGCGGCGGGCCTCGCCGCCGCGGTGCTCGGTGCCCGCGTCGGGCCGCGAGCGCTCGGCCTCTTCATGCTGCCTTTCGCGACGTTCGGGCTGGGGCTGGTGGTGGTCAACGCGACGACTCGCGGCGACGAGGCCCTGTGTCATCTCGGCTCGATCGAGTTCACCCGCGACGGCGCCCTCGTGGGCCTCGCCTTCGCCCTGCGCGGCGCAGCGCTCGGCGCATTCACGCTCGCGTTTCTCGCGAGCACGCCGCCGCGCGCCCTCTTGTCGAGCCTCATGCGGCACGCTCGGCTCAGCCCGCGTTACGCGTTCGCGCTGCTCGCGGGGCATCGAGCGCTGCTGCTGCTCCCCGAGCGCTGGGTGCAGGTGCGCCGCGCGCGCTGGCAGCGGCTGCCCGCGGGGGACCCCCGGCTCGGCGTTCGGGGCTTCGCTGCATGCGCGTTTGCGCTGCTCACGCATGCGATCCGCGACTCGGAGCGCATCGCCCTGGCCCTCGAATCGCGCGGCCTCGGGGCGGGCCCGCGCACCGAACTCGTGCCGTCGCGATTCACGCGTGCGGACGCCCTGGTGGCCGCGCTGGGTGCCCTGGCACTCGTCGCGCTGGGCTGGGCGGGCGCGGTCTCGTGAGCGTCGGCCGGACTGCCCGAGCGGCGGGACAAGAATAACTGCCCGGGCCGGAGGTCAAGCACCCCGCCCGGGCAGTCATCGAATCAAGCTGCTAGTCGCAGCCGCTACGAGCCGCCGCTACGAGCCGCTGCTCGTGCTACCCGACGCCGAGCCCGACGCGCCGGGGGGCGTGCCGCCCGGGCCACCCGCCGGGGGAGCGCCCGCCCCGCCCGCCATCGAACCGCCCGTGGGCTCGGTGCTGGTGTCGATGGGAACATCCAGCGAGACGGCGTACCCGTTTGCGACGCTGCCGGTCACGGTCGCGAGTTGGCTCTTGCCGCCGTCGTCTCCGAACACGTTGTCGCTGTCGAGCGACACTCCTGCGAGGTTTTGCACCGACGCCTCGTATCCGGTCGTCTCATAGACGGCCTCGCAGACGTCTTGCGGCAGCGCCACCTGGCTGGTCGCGATGGCGTTGGCGGAGTCGGTGATCGAGGCCTGGTCGGGGTACACCTCGAAGTGAATGTGCGGCCACCGGCCCGAATAGCACGCGGGGAAGATGCTGGTGTACGTCACCAATCCGTTCTCGTCGGCGATCTGCACGCCGCGCAGGTAGTTCTCACCCTCGGCGTCGCCCGTGTACATCGAGTAGTCGCCGTTACGGTCGCAGTGCCACACGTATACGGCTACGCCCACGAACGCCGCGTTGTCGTTCAGCATGTCCTTGATGTTGAGCGTCAGGGTCATGGGAACGCCCTCGGCGGTGCCGCTCGCGTCGCCGAAACTCGACGTGATGTCGGAGCGCACGATGCCCGAGGCGGTCAGCGCGTCCGGCCCGTTCGAGCCGTCTCCCGGGTAGGGGCCGGCCGTCTCGTCGGGTATTTCACCAGTCGCGGTGCTTTCGGCCGCCGTTTCGGACGCTCCGGTGCTGGCGCTGGCCGTGCCGGTCGCGCTGGCAGAGCCACTGGTCGAGGTCGTGCCGGTCGCGGCCGTGGTCGAGTCGGTGGAGCAGGCCGCGAGGCCGAGGCCGAGGAGGCCGATGCCGCCGAGGGAAAGCACGCCGCGACGGGCGTAGAGGGTGCCGACGTCGAAAGCGAGGCCCTGGTCTTCGATGTCTTCGTCGGGGCGGGGCAGGGGGCGGCCTTTGTAGGTTGGTTTGCGAAACATGGGGGTCTCCAAGTGGTGGTGTTCGTTGCGGCCCGAAGACTGGTTCGGGCGTTCCGCGCCACAGGTGCGGCGCGATGCTCTGACCCTTTGAACACTAGGGAGCGATATCGACCTGAGACTGGGGTGCGCTTGGGCGTTGCCTGGGCGTTGGCCGCGAACTTGTGAGAGCCCTGAATCGATTCACCCGGGCGTCCGACCACCCCACACGACCACCCCACACGACCAACCCGGCGGCAACCACGCGGCCACCCGCGGCAACGTGCTCTGCCTACCCCCGGGGGCGCGGTGCGCATGTCGACACCCACCGGGAGCGTCACGGCGTAACCCTCGGTGGCGCTACCCGTGGCTGTGCCCATCTGCAGGGCGGCGAGGTCGTCGCGAAAAAAGCTGTCGTCTTCGAGCGAGACCTCGCTGAAGGTCTGCACCGACTCCTCATACCCGGCCGTCGCGTACACCGCGTCGCACGTGGCCTCGGGCAGGGCAACCTGGCTCGTCGCGATGACGCTCTCGTGATCGGTGATCGAGGCCTGGTCGGGGTAGACCTCGAAGTGAATGTGTGGCCAGCGGCCGGGGTAGCAGGCGGGGAATATGCTCGTGAACCGCACGACGCCGTTAGCGTCGGCGATCTGCACCCCGCGCAGGTAGTTTTCGCTCTCTGCGGCACCCGTGTACATCGAGTACTCGCCGTGCATGTCGCACTGCCATACGTAAACCGCCAAGCCCGCAAAAGAGCGCCCTGCCGTTGGCCAGGTCAGTGACCGTGAGTTCGAGGGACATGGGCACCCCGGCGGCGATGCCGCTCGCCTCGCCAAAGCTGCGCGTGATGTCGTTGCGGATGATGCCAGCGGTCTCCAGGGCGTCCGGGCCGTTGGAGCCGTCTCCGGGGTACGGGCCGTCGGTCTCTTCGGGAATCTCGCCGGAACTCTCGCCGCCAGCGCCACCGCCAGCGCCGCCAGCGCCGCCAGCGCCGCCGCCAGCGCCGCCAGCACCACCGCCAGCGCCGCCGCCACCGCCCCCGCCCGACCCAGACCCCGCGCCGTCCGTGCAGGCCGCGAGGCCCACCGACACCAGGCCCACGCCGCCGAGCGCCAGCATGCGGCGGCGGTCTAGCAGGGTGCCGAGGTCGAAGGCGAGGCCCTGGTCCTGCAACTCCTCCTCGGGGCGGGGTAGCGGGCGGCCGTGAAAACTGGGCTGACTGGGCATGATCGACCTCAAACGACACTTGGCAGGCCGCGCCGGGCGAGTGGAGCGGGAAGGCGGCGCAGCAACGAAGCGTCTGCTGATTTTCACTCGCTGCCTTCAGAATGGACGCGGCAACGCCCGGGCGCGCGTCGAAGCGTCACCCGGGCGTCCACGGGACACACGCAGCGACGCGGCTACTGCCCGCCGATGCCGGTCGTCGCAAACCCGCTGATGATCTGGCGTTGGAAGATCATGAACACGATCACGAGCGGCAGGCCCGCGACAATGGCCATCGCCATGGGCTGCGCGTACAGCACGCCGAACGCGTCCTTGACCGTCGCCAGCCCCACGGGCAGCGGCATCAGGTTCGGGTTGTTGAGCACGAGGAACGGCAGCAGAAAGTTGTTCCAGGCACCGATAAACGTGAAGATCGTGATCGCCACGAGCCCGCTGCGCGCCAGCGGCAGATACACCGACCACAGGATGCGCACGCGGGAGGCCCCGTCGATGCGCGCGGCCTCCTCCAGCTCATGCGGCACGGCGTCGAAGAATCGCTTCATGACGAACACCAGCACGGGCGCGATCAACTGTGGCAAGATCGCGGCCGCCGCCGTGTCGATGAGGTTGAGGGCGAGCAGCTCGCGGTACAGCGGCACGATCAGCACCTGACCCGGCACCATGATCGAGGCAATGGTGAGCATGAAAAGCAGCTTGCGACCCGCAAATTCGAGCCGAGAGAACGCGTACGCCACCATGACGGTGACGGCCACGGTCAGTACCGTGACAACCGCGCTCATCCACACGGAGTTCCACAGCCACAGGGTGACGTTGCCCTTCGTGAAAATGTCGATGTACGCGTCGAAGGTGAAGCCCTCGGTGGGCAAGATATTGAACACGCCGTTGCCCGCGTCGGATTCATGTTTCAGCGACGTCAGGATGCCCCAGCCGAGCGGCACCAAAAATAACACCGCAATAATCGTCAGCACGATGGCGAGCACGGCGTGCGTGGCCTTGTTCGAGCCAAACGTGTGGTGCAACATGCGCTGCCGGTCATACGCCGCGGCAAATCGCTCGGCGCGGCGCGACTGTGGGTGCCGGACGCCCCCGGCCTGGGTTGGCATGGTACTCATCGTGCCTGCTTTCGGGTAAGGGCCAACTGCGCCAGTGACACGACCAGCACGAGTGCGAAGAAGATGTACGACATGGCACCGGCGTAGCCGAGTCGGTAACCGGTGAAGCCCTGCTCGTAGATGTACTGCACGACGGATCTCGTGGCGAACGCGGGGCCGCCACCGGTGAGAAAGTAGCTCTGTTCGAAGAGCTTGAGCGAGGCCAGCAGTTGCAGCAGCACGATCAGCATGGTGGTGGGTCGCATCTGGGGCAAAGTGATGCTCCACAGGCGGCGCCACGCGCCCGCGCCGTCGATGGCGGCGGCCTCGAAAAGTTGCTCGGGGATGCCCTGCAGCGCCGAGAGGTACAGCAGAAAATTGAAGCCGATGGTCCACCAGACGGTGACCCAGACGATCGAGACCATCGCCCATTTTTCGTCGCTCAGCCACGTGGGACCCTCGATGCCGAACCAAGCCAGCACTCCATTGAATAGTCCGTACTGCGGTTGCATCATCCAACCCCACAGGCCCGTGACCGCCGTGACGGGCAGCAGGTACGGCGCGAAGAGCGAGAGCCGCCAGAGCCACTGCCCAGCCATGCCGGAGTACACGAGGAACGCGAGCACGAACGAGAGGGCGACCAGCGGGATCGCGGTCAAGACCGTGAACCAGAGCGTGTTGCCAAACGCTTGCCACAGCATGGGGTCGGCGAAGGCCGCGGTGTAGTTGGAAAAACCGGCCCACGTGTTGTTGCGCCCCGAGAGCGAAGCATTGGTGAGGCTCAGATAAATGCCGTAGAAGATCGGGAAGATCAAGAAGGCGAGAAAGAGAATCGTGTAGGGCCCTGCGAACAGCCACCCAGACACGGTGTTGCGTCGTGTAGTCATGACTGTCCTTACGCGGGGTTCGGGACGCTGAGCATCGTGGTGAGCGCAGCGGTCATCTGGTCGAGGGTGGTTTGCGCGTCTTGTTCGCCGCGCATCATTTGGTTCATGGGCTGGCACATTTGATTCTGAAAATCCGAGCCCGCGCCCGCGAACCAATTCTGCGGATCGAGGTAGACGATGTCGCCGGCCGCGGCGTAGTGGGCCTGGGGTAGGAGCGCCTGATACTCGGGAGTCTTCTGCACGGGCAGGTAGGCGGGTATGTGGCCGGCTTGCGCCCAGGTCAGCGCGTCCTTCAGCACATTGGAGATGAGCTGATAGGTGGCGCGCTTTTGGCCTTCGTCGCGATTTCCCTGCCGGGGCAGGACCCAACTGTGGGAGTCGGCGTAGTTGGCCGGCGTGCCGAACATGGTGGGCATGGGCACGGCGTCGAGCTTTTCGGAGCCGAGCTGTTTGACGATTCCAGGCATCTCCCATTCACCACTGAAAAGAATGCCCGATTTGCCGTTGCCGAAGCTGGTGAGGGCGCTGCCGTAATCCATGGATTTGGCGCCGCCCGGTTGGCTCACGAGGTTTTGCATGAAACCCAGCACGTCGAGAGCCTTGGCCGAGTCGAACTCCGCACGCTGATTGTCGGCAAACGTATAGGTGGCACCGGTTTGGCCGTAGAGGCCCCAAAACAGCCGCCACGCTTGTGCGGCGTCGCCGAGAAAGCCGTAGGCGACGCCGTCTGCGCCCGTCACCTTCACGAGGGCATTGTGGGCGGCGATCATGGCGTCGGGGGAGTCTATGGGGGCGAGGGTGCCGTCGTCCGCGAGCAGGCCGGCCTGGCCGCAGAGGTCGGTGTTGTAAAAGAGGATGAACGGGTGCGTGTCGAGCGGCAGCGCGTAAAGCTGGCCCTCGAAGAGGCAGCGTTCCCACAGGGCCGGCGCGAAGTCGCTATGGCTCACGCCGAACTCGCTGAGGAGGTCGAGGTCCCACGGGTCAAGCAGCCCGCCGGGGGCGTATCCACCCAGCCGACTGAGGTGCATGATCGCGGTCTGGGGCGGGCGGCCGCCGGCCGAGGCCATTGCGAGTTTGGTGTAGTACGGGCTGCCCCAGGCCAGGGTGACGTGGTCGAGCTGGTAGCCGGTGGGCACGGCGGCCTTTTCGAGCATGGCGACCATGTTGGCGCCGTCGGCGCCGCTGAAGAGGTCCCAGACCTGCACTGATTGTCCGCCGGACGCTCCGGTGGCGCCGCAGCCCGTAAGGGCAACGCTGGCACCGAGGCCGGTGAGGCCAGCAGCGGTGAGGAGGGCGCGTCGCGAGAGTGCCGGGGGAGGGGCGCCGCGCTCGTGCGGCGCGCCGCGGGGGTTGGCACGTGGAGAGGAAGTGGCCATGGGTCCGCCTTTGAGTCGACGTTGACGTGTGGCGCCACCCTATTACAACGTTAGACCCTGTGCAACACCGAAAAGCGAAGCCGGGCGGGCGTCGCAGACGGCCGGGCGGCATGGGCCTGAGGTGCCGACGGCGCCCGCAGTGTCGCTGAGCGGCCCCATGAGGCACAATGATTCTCATGGCTACCCCCGCAAAACCCGAGGTCGGCGACGCCGCGACACACGCCTCACCGCAAGAAACGCAGCAGTCCGCTCCGCGCGCCGCGATCCGCCCGCGCGGCTCCAAGCCGGTCGGCATCAAGGAGGTCGCGGCGCGAGCGGGCGTCTCCTGGAAGACCGTGTCTAACGTGGTGCACGAGCGCTCCAACGTGCGCCCCGAGACGCGGGAACGCGTGCTCGCGGCGATCCGAGAACTCGGTTATCGCCCCAATCTCGCGGGCCGGCAGTTGCGCCAGGGCCGCACGAACACCCTGCTCTTCGCGGTTTCGGTGATCAACTCGCCCTACTTCGGGGCGCTCGCCGAAACCCTCATCGCGCGCGCCGAGCGCCGCGGCATCAGCGTACTCATCGAGCTCACGCACGGCGACCGCGAGGCCGAGCGGCGAATTGCCGCGGGAGCGCGACACCGCAGCGTCGACGGCATCATCTTCAACCCCATCAGCCTGAGCGCCGACGATTTCGCCGCCGCGCGCGACGACACCCCGCTCGTCGTGCTCGGCGAGCGCCTTTACGGCGCGAACGCCGACCACGTGAGCATCGACAACGTGGCCTCGGCCCGCGAGCTCACGCAGCACTGCCTCGACCGGGGGGCTCGCTCTCTCGCCTATGTGGGCGGTCACGAGCCGCGCGACGCGACCGGCTACCTGCGCTTTCAGGGTTTTCGCGAGCAGTTGCGGGTCGCGGGGATCGAGGTCGAGCCGAGTCAGCTGCACGCGACGCGCCGCTACGACCGCGAGGAGGGTCGCATGATCGGCGCTCGCATCGCCAATGCCGTGCACCTGCCCGACGCGGTGATCTGCGCGAACGATCTGCTCGCGATGGGGGTCATGCACGAGCTGCAGCAGCGCGGCGTGTCGGTGCCGGGGCAGGTGCGCGTGGCCGGTTGGGACAACGCTCCCGAGAGCGAGTACCTGCGGCCCGCGCTCACGACGATCGCGCCCGACATTGGCGGGGTCGCGGAGCGGGCGATCGACGAGGTGCTGCGCCGCATCGACGGCGACGACACGCCCTGGCGCGATTCGTTCGTACCGCATCGCCTGATCGCGCGCGAATCGACGGGCTCGGCGCGGCCCCCGCGCTGAACAATCCCGAAATTCAACGCTACGGCTCGCGGGCTTCAACATTCTCACGTTGTAATGTAAAGTGGCAGACACGCGCTCCCGCGCAACGAAGCCCCGAGAGTCGACGCCGCCCGCCGCCGTCGTCCGCGAACAAGAAGGTCACCGTGGTCACCGAAACCAGCCCGGCGCTCAATGCCAACGCCACCACCCCCCGTCCAGAACACCCCCGCCCCCAGTTTCATCGCCCCGAGTGGTTAAACCTCAACGGAGACTGGGATTTCGCCATCGACCCCAGCGACACGGGCCTCGAGCGCGGTCTGCTCACGAAGGCCTACAAGCACAAAATCACCGTGCCGTTCGCCCCCGAATCCGAGCTCTCCGGCATCGGCAATACCAGCTTTCTCGAATCGGTCTGGTACCGCCGCACGCTCGACCTGCCCGAGGGCTGGCAGGGCCGCGATGACCTGCGGTTCATCCTGCACTTCGGCGCCGTCGACCACGACGCCACGGTGTGGGTCAACGGCGCCGAGGTGGTGCGTCACCGGGGCGGCTTCAGCTCGTTCAGCGCCGATATTACGGACGCCCTGGCGGCCCGTCGGCAGCGTCGGGCCGGTCAGGCCGGTGGCGGCGACCACTCGCTCGTGGTGCGCGCACGCGATCACAAGAACACGATTCAGGCCCGCGGCAAGCAGGCCACGTGGGAGCTCAACACCCACTGCCAGTACACGCGCACGACCGGCATCTGGCAGACCGTGTGGCTCGAGGCCGTGCCCCGCGCGGCGCACGTGCGGCGCGTGACCATGCTGCCCAACCTGGCGCAGGGAGCGATCCACCTCACTGCCGCGATCAGCCAGAACGTTCCCGGCTCGACGCTGTCGGCGCGTGTTTCGTGGGAGGGCGAGGTGGTCGCCGAGGGCACCACGCGCGCTGACCTTGACCTCGCGCCTAGCCTCCACCTCGCGATTCCCGCCGAGCACGTGCACCCGTGGGGCGTCGGCCAGGGCAACCTCTACGACGTGGAGCTCTCGCTGACGGCCGGCGAGCAGACCGATACGGTGCACGCGTACACCGCGCTGCGCAGCGTGGCCATTGACGGCCAGCGCGTGCTGCTGAACGGTCGGCCCACGTTCCAGCGGCTCGTGCTCGATCAGGGCTACTACGCCGACGGCCTTATGACCGCGCCGAGCGACGCCGATCTCGTGCGCGACATCGAACTGAGCCTGCGCGCGGGCTTCAACGGCGCTCGACTGCACCAGAAGGTGTTCGAGGAGCGCTTCTTGTATCACGCCGACCGGCTCGGCTACCTCGTGTGGGGCGAGTACGGCGACTGGGGCGTCTCGGGCCAGGGGATTCCCGGGTACAACCAGGCGCCGCAGGTCAATTTCGTGGCCGAGTGGGTGCAGATCTTGCAGCGCGACATCAATCATCCCTCGATCATCGGGTGGTGCCCCCTCAACGAGACGCACCAGAACCTGCATGACCGCATCACGGTGCTGGACGACGCCACGGTCGCGCTGTACGAGGCGACCAAGCTCGCCGACCCGACCAGGCCCGTCATCGACGCGTCCGGCTATTCGCACCGCCTGCGCCACCTCGACGTGTACGACTCGCACTCCTATGAACAAGACCCCAAGAAGTTCGCGAAACAGCAGGCGGGTCTCGCGCAGGGCAAGCCGTTCGTGAACCGCGTCGCGGGCGACGCCGAGGTGTCGCTGCCCTACGAGGGGCAGCCGTTCTGGGTGAGCGAGTACGGCGGCATCTGGTGGAACGCCGAACTCGCGGCGCAACAAAACGCCGCGAACGGCCAGTCCCTCGAGTCGTCGTGGGGCTACGGCGACCGCGTGCGCGACCTCGAGGCGTTCTACCGCCGGTTTAAGGGCCTCACCGACGTGCTGCTCGACAACGAGCACATGTTTGGTTACTGCTACACGCAGTTGACCGACGTGTTCCAAGAGCAAAACGGCGTCTACGGTTTCGACCGCAGCGAGAAGTTTGATGTCGAGCGTCTGCGCGCCGTGCAGGTGCGCGAGGCGGCCATCGAGCGCACGCGGCCCGTGGCGTAACGGCCTCTGAACGCGCGGGTCGGGTGCCAACGCGAGACCCGGCCCGCGCGCGTCCGCAAAAACATGTTAAAAAAATAACGTTCGTCACGGGTGCGACATACACTGCGGAAGTACTCCTTGGATCTCAACGCAGAGGTGCCTCATGACCAGCGAACCTTCCTCCCTCAGCGCGCGCACAGAAGACCACGCGCTCACTCAAGTTCCTCTCAGCGAGCGCCGCTCCGGCTGGGGTCTCATGACCAACACAGCCGGCATCGCCTCGACCCTCGTGCAGATCGCCATCGCGGCCGGCGTCACCGCCATCGTCGGAGTCGGCTACGGCATTCTCGCGGGCGTCATCGTGTGCGTCTTCGGCGGCGTGCTCGGCTGGCTCGTCGGCCACGTCGCCTACGTCTCCGGCACGTCGAGCACCGTCACGGCACGCGCCTACGGCCTCGGCTCGCGCGGCTCGGCCCTCGCCTCGGCGATCTTCGCGTTCATGATTCTCGGCTTTCTCGCCCTCGAAAACGCCCTGCTCTACTACGGCACCCTGTTCATGCTCGGCTGGGCGCCCACCACTCTGAACGCGATCGTCATCTACGGCGTGCTCACGGTCATTTGGGTGATCCTCACGATCTACGGCATGAAGATCGTGCAGGCCACCTCGACCATCCTGCTCATCGCCTTCACGGCGCTCGTGATTGTCATGACCGTGGTCGCGATGGTGCGCAGCGGAGTCAGCGTTAGCGACGTGCTCGCGGCGGGCCCCGCCGTGCCCGGCGGCGACGCGAGCGCCAACTTCGGTCTCGTCATCTCGATGCTCGCGGGCTCGGCGGGCGCCCTCGCCCTCGTCGACGCCGACTTCGCCCGCTACGCGCGCAGCACTCGCGACGTTGGCATTCTGGCCGTCGGCGGTGCCATCATGATCGACATCGTGGTCGTGATCGTTGGCGCATTCATCGTGCACGCGAGCAACCCGCTGGTTTCTGAGTTTCTCTCGACCCACCCCGCCGAGGCGGCCTCGCAAATAGGCGAGTCGGTCGCCGACAAGATGAACTGGATGATCGCGAACAACACCGGCGCCTACTTCATCGTGCTCTTCGGCATCTTCGGCTTCGTGCTCATGTACGTCGCGCAGGCGAAGGCCCAGGTGCTCAACGCCTACTCGGGCTCGCTCTCGCTGTCGAACCTCGTCAACGGACTCACCGGCCGCACCCCGAGCCGCCTCAGCATGGTAATCGTCGGCAATGTGATTGGCCTGATCATGGTCGCCGCCGACATCCTCGGCTTCATCGCGAGCTTCCTCGGGATCCTCGGCGTCACCACCACCTCGCTCGCGGCAGTCATCATCGCCGATTTCTTCATCGTGCGGCGGCGGCAGCCCGCCGTGCTGGCCGATAGCGAGCCCGTGAACTGGGCCGGGCTGATCAGCGTCGTGGTCGCCGCCGTGGCCGGGTCGGTTCTTTCAGAAACCGGCGTCACGCCCCTCGGATTCCTGGTAAGTCTGGTGATAGTGCTGGCCCTGTACCCGCCGTTGCGCCGCATTTTGCCCGGACGCTCCGGTGGCCCGTCGGGCCCCGCCGCCGCCGCTGGCAGCACCCCCGGCGCCACCCGCATCACCGAGAGGACCCTATGAAAACGAGTTCGCCCCAAACGTTTGAAACCATCGTCATCGGCTCGGGCATCAACGGCCTCGTGGCGGCGGCAGAACTCGCGGGCGCGGGGCAGCGCGTGGCCCTCGTCGAACGCAACCCCCAGATCGGTGGGTTCATCGCCTCGGGCGAACTCACGCACCCCGGGTTCACGCACGACACCTACTCGTCGTGGCATCCGCTCTTTGTGGCGGGCGCGGCCTACGGCGAGCTCGGTGCCGACCTGCACCGGCACGGCCTCGAGTACGCGAACAGCGACGGCTACGTCACGGGTAGCGTCGCCGCCGACGGGAGCGTGACCCTCGCGCACCGCGACGCCCGGCAGACGGCTGCGGCGTTCCGCGCCCCGGGCGACTCGCAGGCTTATCAGGCGATGCTCGGCGAGCTCGGCTCGCGCGCGCAGACGGTGTTCGGCGTGCTGGGTTCCGAGCTGCGCGGGGCGGCCCTCGGCACCTCGCTCGGCGCCATGAATCTCTCGTGGGGCACCCTGAAAAACCTGCGCGCCCGCGGCATCGAGGCCCTCGTGCGCGACGCCGTCACGAGCGGCCGCAATTACTGCTCGGCGCGCTTCGCGGGCCCCGAGGCCGACCACCTGTGGGCACCCTGGCTGCTGCACGCGGGCCTCAGCCCCGACTCCGCGAGCGGCGGCGTCATGCTGCCCCTCATGGCGCTCACCATGCACCAGTTCGGCCTGCCCATCGTGCGCGGCGGAGCGGGACAGTTCGTGCGCGCCTTCGAGGCGCTGCTGCGCGAGCGCGGGGTCACCATCTACACGGGGGCCGAGGTCACGCAGGTGCTCGTGAAGGACCAGCGCGCCTACGGGTGCGTCGTCGCCTCCACCATGCCGGGCACCCCAGAGAACCTGTACGCCACCGAGGCGGTGCTCGCGAGCGTCACGCCGCAGGCCCTCTATGGCGACCTGGTGCCGCAGCCGCCCGCCGAGGTGGCCGCCGAGGCGTCCGCCTACCGGTACGGCCGCGGTGCGATGCAGATTCACGTGGCGCTGAACCGCCCCGTGCCGTGGAGCGACCCGCGGCTCGCCGAGGTGCCGTTGCTGCACCTCAGCGACGGGTCCGCCACGACCGCCATCGCCTGCGCCGAAGCCGAGGCCGGCCTCCTGCCCCGCCACGCGACGGTCGTCGTGGGCCAACAGTCGCTGCTCGACCCCACGCGCGCGCCCGAGGGCCAGGCGACCCTCTGGATTCAGCTGCAGGAGGTGCCCTACCAGCCCGTGGGCGACGCCGCGGGCGAGCTCGACCCGAGCGGCGGCTGGGACGCCTCACTCAAGCACGACTACGCGCGGCGCATCTTTGAGCGCATCGAACGGCACGCCCCGGGGTTTGGCGAGAGCATCCTGGCCTTCGAGGTGATCGCGCCGACCGACCTCGAGGCCGCCAACCCCAACGCGCGGCGCGGCGACCCATATTCGGGCAGCGCCGAGCTCGATCAAAACCTGCTGTGGCGCCCCACGCCCAGCGCCCACCACAAGACCAAGGTGGACGGCCTGTGGCACATCGGCGCGTCGACCCACCCCGGCCCCGGCCTCGGCGGTGGGTCGGGCCACATCGTCGCGCAGACCCTGCTCGGCGGGCAGCGCCGCGCGCAGCAGCGTGACGTGATGATCGGGCGCGCCAAGAAAATCTGGAACCAGGTCGCCGACGCGACCCTCAAGCGAAAGTGATCGCCATGACTGACCTCTCAACCCCCAGCGTCGCGTACTCCCACGCGGGCGCGACCGTTCCCGACCTGGACGCCGCGGTGGCCTGGTACACCGAATCCCTCGGCCTCTACCTGCTGGCCGGGCCCATCGAAATGGTCGAGGACGATTCACCGTTGGGTCGCGCCGCCGCCAATATTTACGGCGCGGGCTTCGGCTCGATTCGCTTCGCGCACCTCGCCTTCGCCGACGGCGCGGGACTCGAACTGTTTCAGTTCGCCGCGACGCCGGCCGACGGACGCGCCGAGTTCGCCCCCACGCGGCCCGGCATTTATCACGTCGCGCTCACTGCCCCCGACCTCGAGGCCACTGCGGCGCGCATCGTCGCGGCCGGGGGAGCGCAAACCAGCGACGTCATTGTGGTGAACCCCGAGAAGAACTTCCGCATCGTGTACTGCTCCGACCCGTGGGGCACCGCGATCGAGCTGTGCTCTAACCCCTATCTGCAGATGTGGAACTAGGCAAAAAGGGACGGCACGAAGCCTGAACGGGGCGACGCTGGAAGGCGGGCGGACGCGGCGTCCGCCACCCCGGCGCCCGTGAGAGAATCGCCCCGATGAATGCGTTCGATTTTTCACTCTTCACGGATTCGGGCTGGGGTACCGTCGCGGCCTTCGCGATAGACCTGCTCATTCGCGTGGCCGCGCTGCTGATCGTGCCGCGCAATCGCCGCCCCATCACGAGCGTGGCCTGGCTCATGGCGATCTTCTTGATTCCCTTCGTGGGCATCCTCGCGTTCGCGCTGCTCGGCAGCAACAAGCTGCCCGCTAAGCGCCGACGCAAGCAGCGCGAGATCAACGAAATCATCATGCATTCCACCGACGGCGCAGCCGAGATCGACCTGCAGCACCCCGGCCCGGAGTGGATGGACACGGTCGCCCGCATGAACAGCGAGCTCGGCGCCGTGCCCATGATCGGCGGCAATCGCGTGATCGTGCAGGGCAATTACGAGGCCACCATCAAGGCCATGGCGCACGACATTGACCAGGCCGAACACCAGGTGCATCTCGAGTTTTACATTCTCGCCTACGACGAGACCACGGGGCCCGTGTTTGAGGCGCTGCTGCGCGCGCAGTCGCGCGGCGTCAAGGTGCGCGTGCTGCTCGACCACATCGCATCGACGAAGATTCCCGGATTTCACCGCCACACGCTGCCCCGGCTGCGCACTCTCGCACAGCGGGGCGGCGAGTGGCATTACATGCTGCCCGTGCGCCCGTGGCGACTGCAGTACCAGCGCCCCGACCTGCGCAATCACCGTAAGCTGCTCGTGATCGACTCGCGCGTGGGCTACATGGGCTCGCAGAACCTCATCGACTCCACGTACAACAAGTGGAACAACCGGCGCCGCGGACTGCACTGGTACGACCTCATGGTGCGGGTCGATGGGCCCACGGTGCTTGCCGTCGAGGCGATCTTCACGACCGACTGGTACCAGGAGACCGACGAACTGCTGCGCGGCAGCGACGACGAAGTGGTGGAACTGCGCGAGGCGCTGACCCTGCCACCCGGGCCTGACCTCGTGGACTGCCAGGTGGTGCCGAGCGGCCCCGGTTTCGACGGCGAAAACAACCTGCGACTCTTTCTGGCGCTCATCTATTCGGCGCAGCGGCGCATCTCGATCACGAGCCCCTATTTTGTGCCCGACGACGCGATGCTGTACGCGATCACGAGCGCGACGCGCCGCGGCGTGGCCGTTGAGCTGTTCGTCTCGGAGGCCGCCGACCAGGCCGTCGTTTATCACGCGCAGTGCTCGTACTATGAGCAGCTGCTAGAGGCGGGGGTGCGCATCTTTCGCTATCGCGCGCCGACCATTCTGCACGCCAAGCACTTCACAATCGACGAGGAAGTGGCGGTCATCGGCTCCTCGAACATGGACATGCGCTCGTTCACGCTCAACCTCGAGGTGTCGCTGCTCGTGCAGGGGGCCACGTTTGTGGAGCAATTGCGGCGGGTGCAGGACGAGTACCGCGAGAACTCGCGCGAGTTGACGCTGGCCGAGTGGCAGCAGCGGCCCCTGCGCTCGACGCTGCTCGACAACCTGGCGCGGCTTACCTCCGCTTTGCAGTAGCCGGACGCCGCGGGCCCTCCTGCCCCGCCCGGCCCGCGATGAGTGCGCCCCGGGGGTGGAAGATATCTTTGAAGGTCGGCGCGTACGGCGGCCTGCGCAGCGTCATTCCGGCCTCCTCGGGGGTGCGGCCCGCCTTGAACGCGTTGCAGGGTTCGCAGGCCAGCACGACATTCAGCCAGTTCGTGGTGCCGCCCTGGCAGCGCGGCACGACGTGGTCTACCGTGTTGGCGCGGCACCCGCAATACGCACAAACGCCCCGATCGCGAAGCTTCAGGGCGTCTTTGGAGTACGGGGCTTGGCCCGTGCGTTGATAGATCCACCGCGAATAGATGTAGCGCTGTAACTCGAGCGACGTGGGCCGCAGGAACGGGCCGAAGTTCTCGCCGGTGCTGGTCCGCACTCGCGCCACGTCGCGCGCGAGCATGGTCATAGCGTGCTTCAGCGTGACCTTTCCGAGTATCTCGTGGCCACCATTGTTATAAATCACGACGTAACTCATGGCGTGCTCCGCTCGCATAAACGATGTGGATGAGTGGGCAACCCTCGACGGCTGGCGCGTTGATCTACTTCAGACAATAAGCGATAGCGAGCGAAAACGTAGGAGCGAAGTCACACGGCGTGGTGTCGGCCTCGAAAACTTTGGGTAACGCGAACGCGACGCGAGCCCGTCCAGGGCTTCGCGTCGCGTTGATCGTGGTTTACCGTGCGGGAGTGCCGCAGGTCGGCTTACTTGAGGGCGCCGGGCCACGGCCCGAGCTCCGGCAGGGGCACGGGGCTGCCTGCGCGGGTTGCGAGCGGCCAGTCGTTGGGTGTGCGCCCGCCGAGCCACAAGGAGAGGTCGAGGGCCGACCCGCTGATGCGGATGTAGTCGTCCGCGCTGGTGGCGTCGCCCCACGTGCGCTCGACCGTGGGTCGCTGACCGCGCAACTTCACCGGGGTGCCGTCGTCGGGCAGGCACACCCGCAAAAACTCCCACAGGTGAGCGTGAAAATGCGGGCTCCACTGGCCGTCGTCGAACGGCAGGCCGAGGTCGAAGGTGTGAATGCGGGTCTCGCGCCACCACGCCAGCAGGCAGTCGCGCACGGTGCCCTGCCGAAAGGCCACCGGAGCGTCCCACCCGGTGCCCACCGGCCAGGCCTCGTTAAGTGCCTCGCACACGGCCTCGAAGCGCGCCTTCGCCGCGGCGAAGTCGGCCACCTGGGCCTGTTCCATGAGGCCGTCGCGCACGGAGGTGCGGCCGTCGAAGAACGGCTTCTGCGTGCCCTCGGCGGCGAGCTGCACCTGCTCGAGCTGAGCCTCGCCCACCACGGTAAGGTGCGCGACGACGTGCGCGATGGTCCAACCGGGCAGGGGGGACTCGGCGCGATAGCCGGCCTCGCCCACCTGATCGAGCACGGCGAGAAACTGGCCCTGGGCGCCCGCGACGTCGCGCAGGATGTCGCTGGGTGTGGGGTCGGTGTCGGGAATGAGACCCGCGCCCACCACGCCGAAGGCTTGGGTAGTCGTGGGCACAGCGGATTCAGGCATGTCACTCCTAGAGTTCGTCTGTCTCCAACCTATCGCTTATGTGACCGTGATCGACCGTAAATATTGCGTCGAGATGGCGATGGTGTAGTTGCCGGTGGCATTGATGTAGACGAGATTGCCTTGGCCCGAACCGAGCGTGGCGCGGCCAATGGCGTCTTTCGTGGCGCCGTCCGCGGGGCTCGCGAAGTAGAACAAGAGGTACAGGGGAGTGGCGCCGTCGCTGCACTGCGTGGCCTGCACGGTGGAGGCGACGTTGACCCACGCGCTCCAGTGGCAGTTCTTGCCCTGCACGAGGGCCGCGGCGGCCGGGATGTCGGGAGCCGCGGCGAGCCGAGCGCTGAGCCGGTCTTGTTTGGCGGCGAGGGCGGCGTCGCCCGTGATGCGGAACGCCGCGAGGTCGGGCGGCCGATTGGCCTTCATGGCGGGCGCCGCCGCGGGCGGGGCAGGCTTCTCGGCGGGGAGCGGTAGCGTGGTCCTGGCGGCGGGCTGGTCTGCGGGTTTTTCGGCGGTGGCCAGCGAATCGTCGGGTTTGGCGACGAGACCGGCGGTCTGGTCGCGGGGCGGGGCGTTGGTGGGGGTGATGCGCAGGCTGTCGCTGCCAAGAGGCGTCGGCGTGGGGTTGCTCGGGTCGGTCGTTCCGGACGCTCCGGGGGTGGCGCTGGTCGGGTCGGGGGAGGTGGCGCCGCCGTCGGTGGCCGTGGAGGTGATTGAGGCAGTGGCGCGCAGAGTCGAACTGACGCGCGAGCTGCCGAGGGCCGCGGGCTGGGCGGGCTCGGCGGGCTCGGCGGCGCAGCCCGCGAGCAGCGCGGCGGTCACGGCGAGCGCGCCGAGGGTGGTCACGGTGCGGCGCCCTGCGTGCTCGCCGCGCACGGACACACGTAAACACGAACGGTAATTATTTGATCGCACAGGGTAAGACTACGTGTCGGGACGCGGCGAGGCTAGTTCCGGCGCGCGCGGCGGGTGAGCAGGGTGATCCACTGCGCGATCCAGAACACCAGGCTGCCGACGATGAGGCCCGCGACGACGCCCGTGAGGTTATCGAAGGCATCCGTGGCGTCGCAGTTGCGGTTGATGCGGCGGGCGTAATACTGGGTGAACTCGACGGCGAGGGGGAGGGCAAGCACGATGAGGGCGGCGCCCACGCGGCCCGCGCGCGTCCGAATCAGGCTGGCAAAGAAACCGAGCGGCAGGGCGATCAGCGTATTCAGCACGCGCTGCTGCGTGTCCGTGAAAATGCCAAGGCGGGGGAACTCGGCGACCGCGAACGAGCACACGCGGGCGCCGTTCTTCCACGACATTTGCGGGTCGACGGTGAGGGTCACGCTCGCGAAGCCCGCTATGGCGGCGCCCAACCAGAGCCAGCGCCAGGGTATGGAATGCCCGCTCAGTTTGATGAGGCAGGCGAGCAGAAAAAGCAGGGCGCAGCACGCGGCGAAGGTGGGGAGGGCGTAGGGCGTGTAGGCGAGGCCGGTCAGGATTCCCATGCGTCAAATGTACGTAACCGGCGGGCGTGTGTCGCACTGGCCGTGCCAGCGCCTTGAGGGGGTTTGGTGCGGGTTCGCGAGCCACATCTCGAACTCATAACTAAAAGCAAAGAGACTGCAAAAAACTACAGAAGATCCTGCGACTTGCTGCAAAGGTAGTAGTAATCTGTACTTACAGAAACAGCCTCTGCATTAATTGGTGCGCTCCCACATGCTATCGGGTGCATTCGCCGCGCGCAGGTTGTTCGACGAGACCATTCTGGCCGCGGCACTCCTGCACACGCCGCACGAGGGGGTGGTGAGGGTTTGTGGAGGCTCTCACCACCCCCTCGCTTTGCCCCTTCGGGCATGAACCGCGCCGTGTTCGTGGTTCCCGGCCGCCCGGCCCAGCCCCGCTGGGCGATTGACGCTATATTGGTGACGCCCGCGCCCGCCGCCGCTTGATCGAGGCCCCATGAACGTGTCACCCGAAGACGTCTATCGCGCCGTCGACCTGACGGCGGTGCTCGTCAACGGCTTTCTCGGCGGCGCCGTGGCGCGACAAATGCGTTTCGACCCGGTGGGCTTCGTGGTGCTGGGCATCGTGTCGGCACTCGGCGGCGGCATGTTGCGCGATACCCTCCTGCAGCAGGGCCAACCTATCGCGCTCACCGACCCGTACTACCTGCTCATCGCGATGGGCGGCACGGCACTCGCGTTCCTCGTGCACCTCCAGGGCACCCTCTCGAATCGCTTCGTCATCTTGGCGGACGCCCTGGGGCTGGGTTGCTGGGCCGCCGCCGGTACCGTGAAGGCCCTGAATTTCGGCCTCGGCCCCGTGCCCGCCGTGCTCCTCGGCGTGACCACCGCGGTGGGCGGGGGAATGATCCGAGACGTGCTGGTGGGGCGCGTGCCGATGATCTTCGGCGGCAACACCCTGTACGCAACGGGCGCCGTGATCGGCGCCTGCGTGTCGGCCGCGTGTCACTCGTGGGGGCAGCAAAACCTCGCCATGGCCCTCTCGATCACGACGTGCGCCGCGGTGTGCCTGATCGCGCGTCGGCGCGGTTGGCAGTTGCCGCTCGCGGTCGACTTCACGGCGACCCTCAGCGCCCGTCAATTGCAGCGCGTGATGCGCAAGGGGCGGCAGGACATCTAACCGGCCGCCCTCGCCGCGGTCCGCTGTGAACTCAGTACCCGAACTCGGGGTTCACGACGTTGCGCAGCGGAGCCCCCTCCAGGTAGGCCTGCAGATTGCCCTCGAACAGCGCGAAGATGTTGTCGTCCTCGCGGGCATCGAGCGCCATGCCGTGTGGAGCGCACAGTACGTTGGGCAGCGTCCACAGGGGCGACTGCGGCGCGAGGGGCTCGCGTTCGAACACGTCGAGGGCGGCGTATCCCACCTGTCCGCTGCGCAGGGCCTCGATGAGGTCGGCCTCGACGATCACGGTGCCGCGGCCCACGTTGACGACCGTCAGGCCGCGGCGGGCGCGCGCGAAAATGTCGGCGCTCAGCAGCCCGACAGTGTGGGAGGTGCCGGGCAGGGTGACGACCACGTGGTCGACCTCGCCGATCACCTCGCCGATCTGCGCGTTCGAGAGCACGCGGTCCACGTGGGGTACCTCGGCAGGGGTGCGCTTCGTGCCCCACACGGTCATGCCGAGCGCCTTGCAGCGCTGGGCCGTGGCGGCGCCGATTTCGCCGAGCCCGAGAATCAGCACCGTCGAGCCCTTGAGCTGGCGCACGGGAGTGCGCTCGGCGGGCCAGTGGGCTCGCGCCTGGTCTGCCTGCACGGCGGGCAGGTCTTTGGTGCCCGCGAGCAGGCCGAGCACGGCAAACTCTGCGAGCGAGTCTCCGTGCACCCCGGCCGAGGTCGTGAAGGTGACGCGCTCATGCTGCGCGGCGGTGAGCTTCGCCGAAACCACCTGGGAGCCGCCGCCGGCCGCCATAGTTTGCACCCAGCGCAGGGCGGGGTTCTCGGCGACGACCTGGGCCAGGCGCGTCGCGGATTCTCCGGGGATGCCGTAGAGAAACGTTGCCGCGTTCAGCATGGCCGTGAATTGGGCCTCCTGCTCGGGCGTGCGGCGAAACTCGCGCACGCCGAAGTGATCGCCGGGGTAACGCTGCGGGGGCAAAAGATCGCGCTCGTAGAGAAGCGCCAGGCCATGGCGCGCTGCGAGTTCGGCCATGGGCCCCTCGAGGCGCTCGGGCAGGGGAGTTGCGATCGTCAATACGGGGGGTGTGGTGATCATGAAAGCTTCCGTTGTTGAGTTCGGTGGATGGCGTGTGAAGGCCTCGCGCTCGTCGCGCGCGAGGCCGCGGGGCGTGGGTGGCAATCATCTCGCTGCGGGCAGGGACTTCCGTAAAGATACTGCATTGGGGCGGACGTCAGCGTGTATCACGCTGTGGTATCGAGTGGCTACGCAAATGGACTTCTTGGGGCACAAACGCATATGTTGCACATAGCATTACGCGTAGCTATTCTCAGAGGGCGTGCGGGTGCTTAGCCGGTGCACGCTGATGGAGTATAGAGAGGCATTGGGGTCATGGGGTTTTGGAAGTCGTTGAAGAATCTCGGTGACCCCAACGAGCAGGGCGTTGACGCCGAGGGCCGCCCCGTCGACCCTCACGCGGCCCCCGCGAATCGCGACTATTTCACGCAAGACGAACCGTCGAACGACCCCCACACCATCACCGCGACTCCGAGCATCGTGCTCGACCCCATGCTGTTCGCCCTGGGTGACGGCGGTGCCCGCAACCTCGAGATCGGCGTGGGTCGACGCGCCGCTCGGCGCATGCAGCGCCGGGCCGACGGGGGCGACTATGCCGGCGGCGACTCCGGCGCGGATGATGCCGACGCCTTTGAGGGTGACGACGACCTGCATTCGGCCCTCAGCGCCGACCCCTCGGGCCTGCCCGATTTCGCGGCGGACCGGCGCCCGAACCCCGCGCCCGCGGAGGTGGATGTAACCGCGGTGGAAGATGTGCCAGCGGCGGATGTTGTGCCAGCGGCGGATGTTGTGCCAGCGGCAGCCCAGGCCGCCGATGCACCGTGGCAGGATTCCTGGAACGACGAACTGCATGGCAATTCGGACACCGGACCCATCACGCGGCCACTGGGGACGCGCAGTGCCGTGGACGAGCCCCCGGCCAGCGCCACGGGTCCCGCGGACGATGAACCCCTGCTGGTCTTTGAGGCTGACGGCGAGGATGTGCCCGACGCCGCACCGCGGGCGGATGACGCCCAAGCGGGTTATGGCACGGAATATACCGACCTCGATGCAGGTCTGGGGTACACCGACCTGGATGCAGGTCCGGGGTACACCGACCTGGATGCAGGTCTGCCCGGTACCCCAATCGCCGATGAGGTCGCGGCCGAACACGGCGTCCTCGCCGATGAGCCCACGGTCGATGAGTCCGAGGAGGCTGCGGTGCGGGAAGAACTGGCCGACCCGGCAGAGCTGGCCGACCCGGCAGAGCTGGCCCCCGAGGCGTCCGACCCGGCAGAACTGGCCGACGCGGCCGAGCTGGCCCCCGAGGCGTCCGACCCGGCAGAACTTGCCGACGCGGAAGAGTTGGCCGGCCCAGCAGATCTGGCCGACGCGGCCGAGCTGGCACCCGAGGCGTCCGACCCGGAGGACGGGCCCACCGCACCCCTGCCCACCGAAACCGTACCCGCCGAACCCGTACCCGCCGAACCCGTACCCGCCGAACCCCAATCACCTACCCATCCGGCAGATTCGTTCGACTCCGACGACTCGTCGGCCACTGATCTTCCGCCAGCCGCCGATTCGGGCGCGGCTTCCGTGCTTCACGGTGAGAAGCAGGACACCCCTCCTGAAACACCCGAAACCGCAGGAGATTCCGACACCGAGTCGGAATCTCTGATCCTCCCCCAGGAAAGGACGTCTCCCATGGCGAAGCTGGACGAAACGATCAAGGACCTCCTCAACATCGAGGGTGCCACCGGCGCTGCGATCGTTGACATCAACAGCGGCATGGCTCTGGCCAGCGGCGGCAACCCGGGTTTCAACCTGGACGTGGCCGCGGCCGGCAACTCGAATGTGGTGCGCGCCAAGATTAGGACGATGAACGACCTCGGTATTCCGGGCTCGGGCATCGACGACATCCTCATTTCGCTGAATGACCAGTACCACCTGATCAACGTGCTCAGCAACGCCGGTACCGACGGGTTGTTCGTCTACCTCGTGCTGAACCGTGACAACGCGAACCTCGCGCTGGCGCGCTTCAAGTTGCAGAACGCCGCGAAGTCGGTTCAGGTCTAATCGAGGGTTGCGCCGCGCGCAGGGGCGCGGCAATCACTCCACAGTGCTCACGCGCCGTCTCGTTCGAGGCGGCGCGTTCGCATTTCACCCGAATCGTCGCGTTAGGGTAGGCTTACTTAAGTTTGCGGGTCCGCGCGGCCCCCACCCACCTGCAGCAAAGTGAGCCCCCATGACCGCAACGTTCACCCGGCGCGGCCCCGCTCGGCGACCCGACGCGAACGCCAGCGCCCCGCCCCCTCGTCGGCGCAACCCCCTCGGCCTCGGCGCGGGCCTGATGGTCCTCGCTGCCGCCCTCGCCGCCGTCGCCGTGCTGAGCCTCATGGTCGGCGCCCGCACCATCGAACCCAGCGTCGTGCTGCAGTCCCTCACCCACTACGACCCGAGCAACACAGACCACATCGTCGTGCGCGAATCGCGGCTGCCGCGCACCGTCGTCGGCCTACTGGTCGGCGCGGCCCTGGGCCTTGCGGGCACCATCATGCAGGGCGTCACGCGCAACCCGCTCGCGGACCCGGGCCTCCTCGGCGTCAACGCGGGCGCCTCCATGTTCGTCGTCGTCTCGATCAACTTCTTCGGCATCACCTCGCTCACGGGGTACGTGTGGTTCGCGATGCTCGGCGCCGCGGTGGCCGCGTGCGCCGTGTACGCCGTTGCCTCCATCGGCCGCGGGGGAGCCACGCCCCTCAAGCTCGCCATCGCGGGCGCCGCCATCAGCGCGGGCCTGCTCAGCCTCATCACCATGGTGCTGCTGACCTCGCAGGCCACTCTCGACCAGTTTCGCTTCTGGCAGGTCGGCTCGCTCACGGGCCGCACCTTCGCCGTAGTCAACCAGGTGCTGCCGTTCATGGTGGTGGGCTGCGTCGCGGCGCTCGCCCTCGGACGCATGCTCAACACCCTGTCGCTCGGCGACGACGTGGCGCGCGGTCTCGGCGCGAAGGTGGAGCGCGACCGCGGCATCGCGGGAGTGATCCTCGTGGTGCTGTGCGGGGCCGCCACCGCCGCCGCCGGCCCTATCAGCTTTCTCGGCCTCACCGTTCCCCACTCGGCCCGCGCCATCACCGGCCCCAACTACCACTGGACCCTGCCCTACGCCATGCTGCTGTGCCCCGCGTTCCTGCTCGCGGCCGACGTCGCTGGCCGCGTCATCAACCCGCCCGGCGAGGTCCAGGTGGGCATCGTGACGGCCCTCCTCGGCGCCCCCATCTTCATGCTGTTGGTGCGGTTCAAGCGCATGAGCGAAGCATGAGCGGGGCCGCCATTCGGGCCGGGGCTGGCAGCGGCGGCGGCCGTGCCCACGGGCCGGACGCGCGTCCGGCCCGACCCAGCGCCACCACCGTTCGCGCCGTGCGCGGCACGGACCGGCGCCGCAATCTCGCCGTCTGCGGAGCGTTGGCCGTCGTGATCGCCGCGGTGTTTATGGCCGCGCTGGCGACGGGCGATTTTCCCGTGACGCTGCCCGAGGTCTGGTTCTCGCTCACGGGTCAACCGGGCGGCAATGACTTCATCGTGATCGAACTGCGACTGCCGCGCGTGCTGACGTCGCTGCTGGTGGGCGTGGCCTTCGGCATGTCGGGGGCGATCTTCCAGGCGCTCGTGCGCAACCCGCTCGCGAGCCCCGACATCATCGGCATCACCTCGGGGGCGTCGGCCTCGGCGGTCATCGCGATCATCGCGCTCGGGCTCACGGGCTACGCCGTGGCCGGGTTCGCGTTCGCGGGCGCGCTCGTGGCCTCGCTCGTGATTTACCTGCTCGCCTATCGCGGGGGCATCGCGGGCTATCGCCTCGTGCTCATCGGCATCGGCATGGCCGCGCTGCTCAACGCGGTGGTCTCGTACATGATGACTAGCTCGGACATCTACGATGCGCAGGCGGCGCTCGTGTGGCTCACCGGCAGCGTCAATGGGGCGACGCTCGAGGCGACGGGCTGGCTCGCGGTGTGTCTCGTGGTGATCGTGCCGCTCGCGGTGCTCGCGGCGGGCTCGCTGCGGCCCCTGCAGCTCGGCGACGACACCGCGACGGGCCTCGGCGTGGCCCTCGAACCGGCGCGTCTCGCGTTGATCGCGGCGGGGGTTGCCCTCGCCTCGGTCGCGACGGCCGCCGCCGGGCCCGTCGCGTTCGTGGCCTTCGTCTCGGCGCCGATCGCTCGCCGCCTCGTGCGCGGGGTCGCGCTGGTGCCGGCGGGCCTCGTGGGCGCGCTCGTCGTGGCGATCTCCGACTATTTGGCCCAGCATGCGTTCGGCGAGGTGGCGTTCCCCGTCGGGGTCGTCACCGGCCTGATCGGCGCTCCATACCTGCTGTGGCTGCTGGTCTCGACCAATCGCGTCGGAAGGGGCGCCTAATCATCATGCACTCCACCTCATCCAGCGCGCCCGACGCGAAGCTCTCAGGCCCGAAACTCTCACACTCGCAGCCCACCCCGCAGCCCGGGCCCAGCGACCACACGCTGGCCGCGCGCGCGGTGCGACTCGGTTACGGCGACCGCACCATCGTGCCCGAGTTGAGCGCCGAGATTCCGCGCGGCAAGTTCACGATCATCATCGGCTCGAACGCGTGCGGCAAATCGACCCTCCTGCGCGGCCTGTCCAGGCTGCTCAAACCGCAGGCGGGCGAGGTGCTGCTCGACGGCAAGAGCATCCAGCAGCAGTCCACGAAGGCGGTCGCGCGCGTGCTCGGCCTGTTGCCGCAACACCCCATCGCCCCCGACGGCATTCGCGTGAGCGACCTGGTTTCGCGCGGTCGCTACCCGCACCAGGGCTGGTTCAAGACCTGGACCCCCGAGGACGACCAGATCGTCGCCGACGCCCTCGCCGCCACGGGCACGGATGATCTTGCGGCCCGCAACGTCGACGAACTCTCGGGCGGGCAGCGTCAGCGCGTGTGGATCGCCATGGCGCTCGCGCAGCGCACCGATCTGCTGCTGCTCGACGAGCCCACCACCTATCTCGACCTCAACCACCAGGTCGAGGTGCTCGATGTGTTGCGCGATCTTAATCACGAGCGCGGCACCACGGTCGTGGTCGTCATGCACGACCTCAACCTCGCGGCTCGGTACGCCGATCACCTGATCGCCATGAAGGACGGGCGCATCGTCGCCGAGGGCACGGCCAGCGAGGTGATCACGCGCGAGGTGATTCGCGAGGTGTTCTCGATGGAATCGCAGATACTGACCGACCCCCTCTCGGGCACACCCCTCATCGTGCCCGTCGGGCGCCATCACTGTGAGCGTGCCCAGGAAACACTCGGTTAAACCTGACAGAATGAATATATGTCTACGTCTTCGTCGAAAGCCCCTACCCGCGACGGGGGTGAAGCCATGTCGCACGGCCTGAGCGCCGAGCAGCAGTCCGCCCTCGACGCCGAGATTCGCGCCGAAATGGCCGCGCGGCGCACCGTGAAACCGTGGGTGACCGGCCTCATCGTGCTGATCACGGGACTGGTTTCGCTCTATTCCGCGTTCATGCTCGCGACCGAGCGCGTCGAGGTGGCCGAGAATGAGAACTACACGCCCGCCTGCACGGCCGGCATCTACTTCAGGTGCACGAACGTCATGCTCTCGCCGCAGGCCGAGACTTTTCATTTCGCCAACTACTTCTACGGCATGGCCGGCTTCGGCCTCATGATGGGTTTCGGCGTGCTGCTCATGGCGGGTGCCACGCTGCCCCTGTGGCTCAAGCGCGCCTACGTGATCGGGCAGTTCGCGGCGTGCGTTTTTCTCGCCTATCTCGTCTACTCGGTCGTGTTCGCGATCGGCACGATGTGCCTGTGGTGCATGCTCGTGTGGGCCATGATGGCGATTATGTTCGCGTACCTGCAATCGTGGGCTCAAGACGAGAAGCTCTTTAACTTTGGGCCCGTCGGCACGTTCCTGCGCCACTATCCGTGGCTCGTCGTGCTGCTCACGTATATCGCGATCGTGATGATCTTGTATTCGCGGTTCGGTAACGCGCTGTTCGACTTTTCGTAGTCGTCGCTTTCTATTGCGGACGCCGGTGGGGGCGAGTACCAGCCCCACCGGCGTCCAGTTTTTTCTGGCCGCACGATTCTGGCCGCACGATTCTGGCCGCGCGATTCGGGCCGCGCGATTCGGGCCGCGCGATTCGGGCCGCGCGATTCGGGCCGCACGTGACGAGCGCAATGCCGCCGCGCCGCCCGCGGCGGCACCGCCGCGGCAAACGATTTTGCGCGGGTTGTTACGCTTAAACCTGACCGTTTTGACGCGTCATCCAGTACCCCCTATTCCCGTGAGAGCGTGAACTCATGACCGAAACCGGCACCGGCCAGCCCACTGAAAACGAGTACGACTTCAAGCGTATCGAGCAGACGTGGCTACCCGTGTGGGATCAGATCGAGCCCTTCAAGTCGGGTCGGCCCGGCGATGCACGCCCCACCAAATACGTGCTCGACATGTTCCCGTACCCCTCGGGCGACCTGCACATGGGTCACGCCGAGGCGTACGCGCTGGGCGACGTCATCTCGCGGTACTGGGTGGGTCGCGGCTACAACGTGATGCACCCGATTGGGTGGGATTCGTTCGGCCTGCCCGCCGAGAATGCCGCGATCAAGCGCGGCCTCGACCCGCGCGGCTGGACCTACGACAACATTGCGCAGCAGCGCACGTCGATGCACCGTTACGCGTGCTCGTTCGACTGGGATCGCGTGCTCGTCACGAGCGACCCAGAGTACTACCGCTGGAACCAGTGGCTGTTCCTGCAGATGTATAACCGCGGCCTGGCCTACCGCAAGCCCTCGCTCGTGAACTGGTGCCCCAACGATCAGACCGTGCTCGCGAACGAGCAGGTCGTGCAGGGGCTGTGCGAGCGCTGCGATTCGCCCGTGACGAAGCAGAAGCTGACGCAGTGGTACCTGAAGATCACGGACTACGCGGACCGCCTGCTCGAAGATCTCGACACCCTGGAGGGCGCGTGGCCCGACAAGGTGCTCGCCATGCAGCGCAACTGGATCGGCCGCTCGAACGGCGCGACCGTGAACTTCACGGTCGACGCCGAGGGGGCCGCCCCCGCGCGCGAGGTACCCGTGTTCACGACCCGACCCGACACGCTGTTCGGCGCGACGTTCATGGTCGTCGCGGCCGACTCCGACCTCGCCGCCGAGCTCATCGTCGACGACGCCGTGCGCGCGCAGTTCGACGAGTACGTGGTCGCCGTCAAGGCCGCGACCGATATCGAGCGCCTCGCGACCGACCGACCCAAGACCGGTGTTTTCCTGGGTCGCTACGCAACCAACCCGGTCAATGGCGAGAAGCTGCCCATCTGGGCGTCCGATTATGTGCTGGCCGACTACGGTCACGGCGCGATCATGGCCGTGCCCGCGCACGACCAGCGCGACCTCGACTTTGCGCGCGCCTTCGACCTGCCCGTGCGCAAGGTGCTCGAGGTGCTGGACGCCGAGGGCGCCCCGCTCGACGACCCCGCGGTCTCCGGGGTGGCCACGACCGGCGACGGCCTCATGGTGAACTCGGGGGAGTTCGACGGCCTCGACAAGGCCGCCGCCATCGCCGCCGTCACGGAGCGGCTCGCGGCGCAGGGGCTCGGCGAATCGACCACGAACTACCGACTGCGCGACTGGCTGATTTCGCGCCAGCGGTACTGGGGCACGCCCATTCCCATCGTGCACTGCGACGGCTGCGGCGAGGTGCCGGTACCCGAAGACCAGCTGCCCATCGTGCTGCCCAGCGCCGAGGGCCTCGACCTCAAGCCCAAGGGGGAGTCGCCGCTCGGCGCCGCCACCGACTGGGTGAACGTCGACTGCCCGCAGTGCGGCAAGCCGGCCCGCCGCGACAGCGACACGATGGATACCTTCTTCGATTCGTCGTGGTACTTCATGCGGTTCTTGAACCCCACCGACGACACGCAGGCGTTCGACCCGGTCGAGGCCAAGCGCTGGGCGCCCGTCGACCAGTACGTCGGCGGCGTCACGCACGCGATCTTGCACCTGCTCTACGCGCGCTTCTTCACCAAGGTGATGCACGACCTCGGCCTGATCGATTTCGAGGAGCCGTTCAAGCGGCTGCTGAATCAGGGCATGGTGCTCATGGAGGGTTCGGCGATGTCGAAGTCGCGCGGAAACCTGGTGCGCCTTTCGGAACAGCTCGATCAGTTCGGCGTGGACGCCGTGCGCCTCACCATGTCGTTCGCGGGCCCGCCCGAGGATGACGTGGACTGGGCCGACGTGTCGCCGTCGGGTTCACAGAAGTTCCTGGCGCGCGCGTGGCGACTCGCGGGCGACGTCACGAGTGCTCCCGGAGTGGATTTCTCGACGGGCTCGAAAGAGCTGCGCGCGGTGACACACCGGACCTTGGCCGACGCCAGCACGCTCGTCGAAGCGTTCAAGTTCAACGTCGTGGTGGCGCGCGTGATGGAGCTCGTGAACGCGACCCGCAAGGCTATCGATTCGGGAGTGGGCGGCGCCGACCCCGCGGTGCGCGAGGCCACCGAGGTGGTGGCGCGCGTGCTGTCTCTGTTCGCGCCGTACACGGCCGAAGACATGTGGCAGCGGCTCGGCCACGAGGCCACTGTGGCCCTGTCGGTGTGGCCCGAGGTGGAGCCCGACCTGCTGGTGCAGGCCACCACCACGGCGGTCGTGCAGATCAAGGGCAAGGTGCGCGCGAAGCTCGAGGTGCCGGCCGACATCACGGAGGACGCCCTGCGTGAACTGGCCTTCGCGTCGGAGAACGTGAAGCGTCACCTCGAAGGCGCCGAGATTCGCACCGTGATCGTGCGTGCCCCGAAGCTCGTCAACATCGTTCCGGCGTAGCCATGGCGCGGGTCGGGATCGTCACGGACGCCTCGGCGTCGCTGTCTCGCGAGGTCGCGCACATCGTGGATGCGGCCGACCCGCGCGTGCGGGTCGTGCCGCTCGGCATCGCCATCGATGGTCGTGAGGTGCCGGCCGACGGCGCGAGGGACGCCTCGGTGCTGGCGGCCCTGCACGACCTCAGGGCCGTGACCACGGCCTCGCCCACGCCGGCCGCCTTCGTCGCCGCCTACGAGAGTCTCGAGGCGGAGGGCTGCGACCTGATTATTTCGGTGCACGTGTCGGCGGCGCTCTCGGCGACGGTGACGGCGGCCCGCGCCGCGGCGGGACTCGTGCGCGTGCCGGTGTGCGTTCAGGATTCGCGGACCACGGCGTTCGGCCTGGCTTTGGTGATCGCCCGCCTGCGCGAGTGGCTCGCGCCGCGCGAGGCGTCGCTCGACGTGGCTCGGCCGGGGGTGGTCTCGGAGTTCTTCGACGCCGTGACGGCGTTCGTGGCGCAGGCCTCGGCGCAGAGTTACACGTTTTTTGTAGTGGAGACGCTCGCCTACCTGCATCGCAGCGGTCGCCTGGGCAAGACCGCGCTGGCCCTGGGCTCGGCGCTGAAACTGAAACCCCTGTTCATGCTGCGTGACGGCTCGATCAAGCAGGCGGGCATCGTGCGCACGGTGCCGCGGTCGATCCCGCGTATCTTCGCGTCGTTCGACGCCGCGGCGGTGCGGCAGAGCTCGCTCGACGTTGCCATCGCGCACGTCGACGCGCTGCCCCAGGCGCGGCTACTCTCGGTGGGGTTGCAGCGAGCGTTCGACGCGGAGGGGTTGCGGGTGCGCGACCTCGTGGTGGCCGAACTCAACCCCGGCCTCGCGGCGCACACGGGACCGGGCACGCTCGCGGTGTCGGTGATGCCAACCCGCGTGCCCGCTGTCGAATAGGTCTTAGGACTCAGTGACGACGGGCGCGCCGTCGGTGTTCAGCAGGGCTCTTCGCTGTCATTCTTCTTCCACATGGTGCAACCCTACGCCCCTCGGGACTGCTGCGCCTGGTGCCGCACGGACCGGTGATGTCGCCGTCACGCTCCTCTTTTCTTTTCGTAACCTGAATGGACGTGTTACGCAGCTAACGCTCTCGATCCCGGGTGGTTCCCGATCTCTGTGGATGAGTGAGCGGGCGAGACCTGTCGGTGTACATCGAGAGATCTGGCCATGGCCACGCTCGGCCAGAATGTCGTTTTGAGTGCCAACGCGCCGGGTTATGCAGTGATCCGAGCCGCTATACGCATGAGTTTGGGCGTCTTCGAAGCGTGAAACCTAACTACTAAACTACCAGCGTCGTGAAGATGTCCGCCTCGGTGAACTCCCAGGCGACGAGGAATGAGGAGTGCCCCATGGCTGACCAGTTGGTGTTGGAGGCGCAAAAATGGGTCAACTCGACCTATGGTTCGGTCGCCGGCTACGTGCGGTGCCCCGAGACTGGGGACACTGGCTGGCCAACGATGTACTCGCTCACGCGGGCGTTGCAGCACGAGCTCGGCATCACCACGTTGTCTGACAGCTTCGGGCCGACGACGATGTCCATGCTGGAGAGCCGAGGACCGATCGGCCCGGGTGAAAGTAACGCCAATCTGATCAAGATCATTCAGGCCGCCTCGTTCTGCAAGGGCTACCACGCCGGGGGCATCGACGGGGTCTGGATCGACCCCGGCCTGGGGGGCACGTCGTACTACTACTACTCGACTGGTGGCGCCATCGGCCGCATGACCGCCGACATGGGTATCGGTGCCCAGACCAGCCTCGCGCCCAAGGTGTTCAAGGCCTTGCTCACGATGGACGCGTACGTCCTGGTTTCGGGAGGTAACGAGGAGATACGCACGATCCAGCAGTGGCTCAACAAGAGTTACTGGACGCGCAGTTGGGCGGCGATCGTCCCCACCGAGGGGCACTACTCGCGCGACGTGCAAAAGATGCTGATGAAGGCGCTGCAGTCTCAGTTCGAGATCCCGGACAACTCTGTGACCGGCAACTTCGGCCCTGCGACGCAGGACGGGTTGCGCAGTCACCCGCAGGCCCAGGGTGCCACCGGGATCTACGTCCAGCTGCTGTCAGCGGCGTGTGTCTTCAACGGGCCGGTCCCGAACTCTATAGGGTCCACGACGTCGACGGTGTTCAAGTCGACATTCGACAGCGCGCTGGCGACCTACCTCAGAGACTTCCAGTGGTTCAGCCTTCTCACCCAGAACGGGACCGCGGACTACGCCACCTGGTGCCAGCTCCTCGTCTCCATGGGCGACCCCGACCGCCCTGCTGGTGCCTGCGACACGCGCTTCACGATCACCCAAGATATGGCGACGTCGCTGTCCTCAAATGCTGACAACAAGTATAAGGTCGTCGGACGGTACCTCGACGAGACCGCAAGCAGCACCCTTAAAAAGGAGATCCAGCCCGGCGAGCTCGATGCGATCTTCAACGGCGGGATGAAGGTCTTCCCGATCTGGCAGTACAACTCGCGCCTGCTGGGCGACTTCACCTGGAGCGAGGGCTACGACCACGGCATCCGGGCACACGATCGCATGGTCCACTACGGCTTCAACGGTGGTGCGACCATCTACTTCGCAGTCGACTACGACGCGACCGACCCCGATATCACCAGCAACATCGTTCCCGACTTCCGCGGCGTCCAGGCAGCCCTGCTCAACAAGGGTCGGCGATACCTGGCGGGTGTCTACGGTTCTCGTAATGTCTGTAAGCGGGTGTCGGACGAGACCCTTGTCGTGAGCTCGTTCGTCTCGGGCATGTCCTGGGGATTCTCGGGTAACCTGGGCTTCCCGCTACCCCACAACTGGGCCTTCAACCAGATCAAGGAGTTCCGCTACACCGGCGGCGGGCAGACGATCGACCTTGACCGGGTCGTCCACCGCACCTCGGTCGACCCAGGTATCGGTCGGGATGGTGTCAACGGAACACAGAAGTCGACGGTAGACCAGCTTCTTGCTTACGTCGACGACGTGTATGCCGCTGCGAAGACGTACGATGGCGGCGCTACCGACGCGATCGCCACCATCCGCACCCTGGAGTACTTGCGCTCTCCGGAATACACCAAAGATTACGGTGGGTGGGACATCCTGCTTGGCCAGTGGGATCAGGCATGGATCGACCATGCCGAGTCGCTGTTCTCGGAACGCCGCAGGCTAAACGCGGAGTTCAACGATCCGTCGCATGCCACCCCGATCCAGATCGATCACCTCGCGGCGACCGCTAGTGCTGTTTTGCTCAAGGGCGCCGGCGGTAGCACCACGGCCAACCGCGGAGACTTCGGCGGGTGGGGTGGAGACTTGATCAGTTTCTACTGCGACTGGATGAACAACGAGGACAGCTACGCCTCCGGCTATGCGTTCTGCATGGACCGCCTTGCTAAGAAGGACGTGGTGTCGCCTTACGGTTTCTCCGACATGGTCGAGGACGCGGACGGCTACCTCGTCGGTATGGCCTGCCGAGCTGGGGTCCCGGCGCACACCGCTCTGCGCAACCACCTCGGTGGGAGCGGACACAAGACTCGCTTTCGCGACTTCTACCAAGTCAAGTTTGGTTCCTCCGTGGCCAACGCGAGCGACGCCGCGCGGTATATGCTTGAGAGTGACCTTGGAGACGACGACTCGCTCCGGCTCCTGCGCGGTGCGATCTACACCACGAGCCTGAATCCCTCAAAGCCCCGGCCGACCGACCTCCCAGGGGTTCCCGACTACAAGTTCGATCCGTTCTTGGACGGGTTCGCCGAGACCCTCCGCAACCTCGCGTCGATCGGTTGAGAGGTACCCCATATGAAGAACACAAAACTGTTGTCTCGTCGGCTTCTCCTGGGTGGGATCGGTGCTGCCGCAGTAAGCCTGGCCGACGCGCACTCAGCTTCAGCCTCGTCATCGCACCTCGCGACCGGGCCGCGAAGGCCGTCGACACGCAGTGCCAATGGCTGGCTCATCGGCGGTCCGACCGGCACCTACAGAGTCGAGGGATCGTCCATCGACCTCACTTTGGCCGAAGGCGCCGCCGCAACGATTCTGATCCACGCGGCGAGGCGGATCAACTACGAGCTCGACACGTTGCGGCCCGGGGATCTCATCGGTCTGACTCATGACCGGCGCGTCGCGTCGACTCCCCGCTCGAATCTGCTCTCCGGAAGCGCGATTCTCTTCCGACCAGGGGCCTTCCCACTTGGCACGGATGACAACCTCTTTGCCGACCAGGTAGTGGTCTTCGAGGACATCGTGGCCGAGGCCAACGGCGCACTCGCGTGGGGAGGTCACCTCGCGGTTCCCGACCAAGGGTTGATCTACCTCGCGTCCGCTCCTGATTCAGTGTCTAGCAAGAAGGCGGCGAGTATGTTTGAGGAGCAGGACCGCTTCGACTCCAGTGCGGGAGCCGGAACGATCGACGCCTTCCAACCGGCCCGACGACGAGCGGCAATGGCGTTCGCTCGCAAGAAGCTATGACCCCCGTCAGGGTAGTGCGGCACCTGGTGCTCGTCGCTACGACGTCGTTACTCATGAGCGGATGTCTCATGATCAGCCAGAGCGATGCTGATAGTGAGGCCGCAGTTTTCGCCGACCGCCTGCTCGCGCCGCGCCTAGAACGTGAGCTGGAATCCGTACAGGGAGGGTCGGCGCAAAGCCGGGTCCAGGCGATTCATTCCTGGCTGACCGCTCCCGACGATGACTTTCTGAGGATCACGTACGGGGCCAAATGGAGCGTGGGAGCACCGGAAGGCTCGACCATCCCCGTCGTCGTTTACAACCTGTGGGTCGACAAGGCCTTCGTCAACGACAGCAAATGGGGTTGGGTATGCCGCGAGTACGACGTGGGCGCGACGGTCACGTCGCGCGACGTTACCTGCCCTGCAGGCACCCCGGACGAACCGCCGTTGGGCGCCGCAGGCGGAAGATCAAAATGAGGCCAACGCCGTAACCGCCCCTGGAGGCGTAAGGCAACTGCCACAGCGCGTGTTGAAGGCCCGGTTCCACGCCGGGGTTCGACAGATAGGTGCAAGGGGGCTAGGCGTCCTCAGTCAACTCTCGTGGTTACTTAGCACTAGGATTAGCACCATGTTCATAGATATGTACGGTCTCGGTCAGGTGGTCGCCACGACGCGTCGCGTGTGCTTGCACAGTGCGGGAGCCGGAACGATCGACGCCTTCCAACCGGCCCGACGACGAGCGGCAATGGCGTTCGCTCGCAAGAAGCTATGACCCCCGTCAGGGTCCTGCGGCACCTGGTGCTCGTGACTACGACGGCGTTGCTCATGAGCGGATGTCTCATGATCAGCCAGAGCGATGCTGATAGCGAGGCCGGAGTTTTCGCCGACGCCCTGCTCGCGCCGCGGCTAGAACGTGAGTTGGAAGGCGTGCAGGGAGGGTCGGCGCAAAGCCGGGTCCAGGCGATTCATGCCTGGCTGACCGCTCCCGACGTTGACTTTCTGAGGATCACACACGGGGCCGTATGGAGCGTGGGAGCACCGGAAGGCTCGACCATCCCCGTCGTCGTATACGAGCTTTGGGTCGACAAGGCCTTCGTCAACGACAGCAAATGGGGTCGGGTATGCCGAGAGTACGACGTGGGCGCGACGGTCACGTCGCGCGACGTCACCTGCCCTGCAGGCACCCCAGTCGAACCGCCGTGGGACGTCTCAGGCGGACGACCACAATGAGGCCAACGCCGTAGTCGCTCCTGGAGGCGTAAGGCATCTGCCACAGCGCGTGTTGGAGGCCCCGGTTCCACGCCGGGGTTCAAAATCGAACCACTTCAACTCGAAGTCGGTGTCCCGCTGTTGACGTTCAGCTTGGGCTAACTCGAGATTCTCGCCGGGCTCAAGAGGTAGGTGCAGGGGGTCTAAGCGTCCTCACCGAACGAAATGACCACCTTGGAGGAGGCCGACGCGTCGAGGGCCGTGGCGAAAGCGTCGAGTGCGTGCGCGGCGGGCAGCGTGTGCGTGACGTTGAGGGAGCCCTCGGCGAGGGGCGGTCGGGGGCCGCCTCGGAGTTCTTCGACTCCGCGATGGCGTTCGTGGCCGAGGCGTCGGCGCAGAGTTACACGTTCTTCGTGGTGGAGACGCTCTCGTACCTGCATCGCAGTGGTCGGCTGGGTAAGACCGCGCTCGCCCTGGGCTCCGCGCTGAAACTGAAACCCCTGTTCATGTTGCGTGACGGGGCGATCAAGCACGCGGGCATCGTGCGGACGGTGCCGCGGTCGATTCCGCGCATCTTCGCGTCGTTCGACGCGGAGGGGTTGCGGGTGCGCGACCTCGTGGTGGCCGAACTCAACCCCGGCCTCGCGGCGCACACGGGACCGGGCACGCTCGCGGTGTCGGTGATGCCAACTCGCGTGCCGACGGGCGAATAGGTCTTAGGACTCAGTGACGACGGGCGTGCCGTCGGCGTTCAGCAGCGTAGTCAACCCGCCCGCCGTGCCCGCCCAGTGATACACGTAGTTCACCCCGGTCTCGCGGTCGCGCAGAATGCGGGTGCGCTCTCCGAACGAGTGGTTCTGATCGCTCACGATGTCGAACCGGCCGGGTTCATTGCTGTCATTCTTCTTCCACTTGGTGCAACCGTACACCCGACTACGCCTCGCGCACCCCGCACCACTCGGCGATGAACAGGGCCATGGATTGCGTGCAGCGCCGCACCGATTCGAGGTTGACCCGCTCGTCGAACCCGTGGATGTGCTCCGAGACGGGGCCGTAGACGAGAGTCGGCAGGTTGCCGTAGTTCACGAACACGCGGCCGTCGAGGTAGCCGGGGGTCGTGAACGTCGTGAGCTCGCGGCCAAAGGCGGCCCGGTGAGTGCGTTCGAGCAGGGCTTCGGCGTCGCTTCCCGGCTCCAGCACGTATCCCTCGGCCCAGAAACCGTCGGGCGTCAGCTCCACGTCGAACTTCGGATGCTCGGCCGTGGCCCGTGCCGCAAGGGCGACGGTTTCGCGGATCTCAGCCCACGCGGCGTCCGCGCTGACCCCCGGGTAGGTGGCCACGCGCACGCGCAGCTCGCACCACGCGGGCACGCTGGAGGGCCAGTCGCCGCCGCTGATGCCGCCGATGTTCACGTTGATGGGGTGGTCGAGGTCTTCGAAGTAGGGGTGGTTGGCCTTGTCGTCGTTCCAGCGCTGCTCGAGCTCACGCAGGGCCGCGACCACGCCGTAGGCGGCGTCGATCGCGTTGAAACCGTTGCCCATTTCTCGCGGGTGGGTCGGGTTGCCGCTGACCCGGGCGGTAAACCACAGGACGCCCACGTTGGCCCGAACCAGGGAATCCTCCTCGGGCTCCGAGATGATGACGGCGTCGGCGGTGTAGCCGCGCAGCAGCGCCGCGAGCGAACCGTTTCCTGTGCATTCCTCCTCGACGACCGATTGCAGGTGTACGCGGCCCGTGAGTTCGAGGCCCGCCGCGCGAATGGCGTCGAACGCGAACAGGTTCGCGATGAGGCCGGCCTTCATGTCGCCCGCGCCCCGGCCGTACATCCAGCCGTCGCGCATCTCGGCGCGCCACGGCGATCGGCTCCACTGGCTCTCGGGGCCCTCGGGAACTACGTCGATGTGGCCGTTCAGGATCAGCGAGCGGCCCGCGTTGACGGCGGGCGTGTAGGTGCCGACCACGTTGGTCATGGTGTCGTAGTCGACCGTGCACCTGCCGAAGCCGTGGTGCGCGCGCAGCTCGTCGCTGCCGATGGTCCACCGGTCAATGTCGAGGCCGCGCTCGCCGAAGTAACGCGCCATGAGGTCCTGCGCGGGCTCCTCGCCGCCCCGCAGCGAGGGGGTCTCGACCAGCTCGGCGGTGCGCGCGAGCTGTTCGTCGAAGCGGGCGTCGACCGCGGCGAGGATGCGGGCCTCGACGTCGGGGGCGAGCGGGGAGGCGGGGCGGGCGGTGGCATTCGGTGTGGCAGTCATGCGGTCTCCTCGGGCGTGCGGGCGCTACGTTGCGCTACCGACCAGGCTATTTCGCGGGCCGTGCCGTGACCAGGTGCAGGTGCCACCAAAACGGCGTGCGGCGGTTGTGCACGTGCCCAACCGGCCCGGCTACGGGGCGTCCGACCGGTGCCGCGCCACCGGGGGCTAGGCGGCCGGCCGCATCGACGGGGAGAGGCGCTGACGTGGTCATACGGCGACCGCTACGGTCGCACGGCGAGGCGCCGCAGCGCCCCGATCATGTCCTGCCTCAGTACGCCGCTGAGGGGGCCGACCACGCGCCAGTACAGGGCGAAACGGCGTCGCGCGTGCGCGTCTGTGGGTGCGCACAGGGTGCGCGTCTCGACGGCGGTGCGGCCGTCCGCCAGGTCGTGCAGCGTCCACTCCATGCCCATTTTGAGCCAGCCCGGTGCGGTGCAGTCGCGCACCTGGTCGAGGCTGCGTGCGGGCGACGGCGCGGGGCGAGGGTGCCACGGTTTGGAGAGGGTCGCGAACATCCAGTGGCGCGGCTCGCGCTCCGCGAACTGCGCACCCTCAAACGTGGCATACCAGGGTTCGGGCGAGTCGCTGGGTATGCCGCGCAGCGCGAGCAGGGCGCGACCGACTTTGAGATCGCCCCAGGTCATCACCTGCAGCGCCGACCACACGCGGTCGGCGGGGGCATCGACGATGCCGCTGTGCACCTCGCCAAACTCGGCGTCGGGCATGATCTGGGCGAGGGGAGACGCGGCGTCGAACCAGGCGCGGTGTGCGGTGCGTGAGGGCATGGCCCGAGTCTATCCGTGCGCGAGGAGCGCGCGCCGACGGGTTTCTCGTGCCGTCATGCCCACGGGCCCGCTAGGCGTCCTCGCCGAACGCCAGCACCACCTTGGAGGAGGCCGACGCGTCAAGTGCCGTGGCGAACGCGTCGAGGGATTGCGCCACGGGCAGCGTGTGCGTGACGATGCCGTCGACATTGAGGGAGCCTTCGGCGAGGGCTTCCAGCACGGGACCGAACTCGGCGCCGAAGCGGAACGACCCCGTGAGGGTGAGCTCGCGCGTGATCGCGGTGGCGAGCGGCGCGGCGATGTCGCCCGCGGCCTGCAGGCCCAGCATGACGACGGTGCCGCCGCGACCCGCGGCCGAAATGGCGGAGGCGAGGCCGGGCACGGTGCCGCTCGACTCGATCACGACGTCGGCGTGCAGCGCCGCGATTGCCTCGCTGTCGCGAGCGTCGAGGGCGCGGGCCCCGCGGGCCTCGGCGAGGTTGCGGGGCAGGTCGTGCAGGTCGGTCGCGATCACTTCGGACGCCCCGTGGTGCAGCGCCACCGCAATCACGAGTTGGCCGATGGGCCCGGCACCGATGACGGCCACTCGGCGGCCCGCGACGGAGCCCGCACGCTCGACCCCGTGCCACGCGACGGCGGTGGGTTCGGCGAGGATTGCCGAGCGCACGTCGAGGCCGGCGGGCAGCGCGTACAGCATGCGCGAGGGCAGGGCAACGCGCCGCGCGAAGCCTCCCTGCGTGTGCGGCAGGTGCATGGCGGAGCCGAGGTAGGTCGAGGCGGGGGAGAGGTTGGGTCGGTCGGCGGGCCATGGCGTCGCGCCGTCTCCGCAGGGCGTGAGGGGGTGCACCGCGACGGGAGTTCCCTCCGCGGGCCCGCTGCCATCGGCGGCGGCGCGCGCGACGACTCCCGTGAACTCGTGGCCCAGCACGAGGGGTTCGCGCAGGATGGACGCGCCGGCGGCCCCGTGGCGCCAATAGTGCAGGTCAGAGCCGCAAACTCCGCCATAGGCGACCTCGACGACGGCCTCGTCGGCCGCGGGTTGGGGTTCGCCAATGTCTTCGACGCGGAGGTCGTTGGCGGCGTGGGCGACGACGGCGAGGTTGCTCAAGGTGGGCTCCTGGTGAGGCTGGTGCGTGGGAGGAGGACGGCTGCGGGTCGGCGTTGCGGGTCGGCGCGAGGGCACGCGCCGACCCCCTGGCTTACGGGGCCGCAACCCCAGTGTGCACCTCGCGGGGCGCGGCGTCCCCGGTTTCGGTGAGCGAGACTTTCACGGCGTCGTCGATGCGCGTGAGGTCGCGGCGCAGGGTCTCGGGCACGAGGAAAGTCGAGGCGGTGGTGATGAGCGCGAGCGTACCCATGTAGACCGCGAGCAGCAACCAATTGCCGCCGCTGACCGCGATGATGTACGCGCCGAGCACGCCCGCAAGGCCGCCCGCGAGCACCGCCGAGATCTCGCGGGCCATGGCCACGCCGAGGTAGCGGTGGCGGTTGCCGAAGAGTTCGGGCAGCATCGCGCACTGGGGGCCGAGCATGGAGTTCACGGCCACGCCGATGCCGATGGCGATCACGGCGATGGCCACCGGGTAACTGCCGAGCGAGATCAGCCACCACGCGGGGAACGTGTAGATGAGCATGAACACGGCGCCCGCGCGGTAGACGGTGCGGCGACCCCAGCGATCGGAGAGGGCGCCCGTGAGCGGCACCGAGAAGATTCCGATCAGCGAGCCGAGGGTGACGCCCCACGTAAGCAGGCCGCGGTCGGCGTCGCCGCCCACCGAGGTGACGAAGAAGGTCAGCGCGAGCGTGCTGAACATGTAGGAGCCGCCGTTTTCGGCCATGCGCAGGCCCACGCCGATCACCACGCCGGGCAGGCCGCGCGTGAAGATCTCGCGGATCGGCTTCGAGTTGTTTTGTTCGTGCTTTTCGAGCTCGACAAAGGTGGGGGTCTCGCGCAGTCGCATGCGGATGAACAGCGCAACGAGGATCAAGAGGAACGAGGCCAGGAACGGCACTCGCCAGCCCCACGAGAGCAGTTGGTCTTCGGGCAGCAACGACATGAGGCTGAACACGACCGCGGCCAGCAGCGTGCCGGCCTGAATGCCGATGAACGGCAGGGCCGAGAAGAAGCCGCGCCGCTTGACGGGCGCGTACTCGGCCATCAGCACGGTGGCCCCGGCCTGTTCGGCGCCCGCGCCGAAGCCCTGCAAGAGCCGCATCAGCACGAGCAGTATGGGGGCGGCGATGCCGATGGACGCGTACGTGGGCAGCAGCCCGATGGCGGTGGACGCGCCGCCCATCAGCACGATCGTGATGACCAGTACCCATTTGCGGCCCAGCTTGTCGCCGAGCACGCCGAAGAAGAGTCCGCCGAAGGGGCGGGCGAGAAACCCGACGCCGTAGACGGCGAAGGCCGCGACGGTGGCCATGGCGGGATCGTCTTGCGGAAAGAACAGGACGTTAAAGATGAGCGCGGTTGAGAGCCCGTAGAGCGCGAAGTCAAAGTATTCGAGCGCGCTGCCGATGCTCGACGCGATGGTCGCGCGGCGCAGGTTGTCGGCGTATTCGGGGTCGTCGGTGTGCGATGCGGGCGCTGTGGACCCGGAGGACGAGGCGGGGGTGGTGTTCAAAGCCATCTCCTTTGATCGGCTGTTCGTCGTACCGGGACTATATCAACCCAGTGAACGCAGTTCAATATGCTGAACAGATTCGTGGGGCAATTATTTTGGTGAGGGAGCGGGGCGCGCGCTGAGCGGGCCTGGTCTCACCGCGCGCTGAGCGGGTTCGATCTCACCGCGCGCTGAGCGGGTTCGATCTCACCGCGCGCTGAGCGGGTTCGTGAGCGCCCGTGCCGCCTCGACCAGCGCGGCACCGACGCGTCCGATGCGGTCACCGGAGGCCTCCGCGACCGGCACGCCCACGCCGAGCGCCAGCTGCGGGTCGCCGGGCGCCCAGCCCTCGAGGGGCACGGCGACGCCGACGATGCCGCGAAACGACTCCTCCTCATCGACGGCCCAGCCGCGCTCGCGTGCCTCGCCGATCTTGCGCAGCACGGCGTCGAGATCGCGCGCGCTGTGCTGGGTGGGCTGCGGCAGCGGCAGGGCGCGGCCCAGCAGCGCGCGGATCGTGTCGTCATCGCGCGTCATGAGCAGCGCTCGACCCGTGGCCGAGAGCGCCGCGGGCAGCCGGGACCCGAGGGGAGTGCCGAGGCGCACCGACTGCGCGCCCTCGTAGCGCGCGAGATACAGCGAGTCGGTCTCGTCGAGGACGGCCACCTGCACGAGCTCGCGAGTGAGCACGGGCGAGGCCTCGCACACCGCATAAAACTCGCGCACCTGATTGAATTGCGCCGCGAACGCCCCGCCCAGCTCGGCGGTGCGGATGCCGAGCCGATAGCCGAGCGGCACGCGCTCGATCATCCGCTCCGCCTCGAGCGCGAGGCACAGGTTCGCGGTGGACGACTTCGCGAGGCCGAGCTCCGCCGCGAGTTCGGTGAGGGTGAGCGCCTGCCTCGACTCGGCGAGCAGCCCGAGCAGTCGAATGCTGCGCCCGACGGCGGGCGCGGGATCGCGACCGCCTGCGGCCGCCTGGTCAGTGCTGGTATCGGTCACCGGGGCTCCGTTCCTGCGGGTGCGCGGGTTAACCCGCTGGTCTGCCTTGCTTACCCGCCGCGTCTAGTAGAACTCCACCGTATCGACAACGGCGCGCAGGGGCTCGCCGTCGATCAGTCGCGTGGCGTTTTCGGCGAATCGTCGCGCGATGCGCTCTTCTTCCTTCGTGCTGAGCGCGGCCGTGTGCGGGCTCACGAGAACCCGCGGGTGCGCCCACAGGCGGGAGGCCTCGGGCAGCGGTTCAATCTCGAACACGTCGAGCGCGGCAAAGCTAACGCGGCCCGCGTCGAGGGCGTCGAGCAGCGCCGCCTCGTCGATCACGGTGCCGCGCCCCACGCTCGCGATGATGGCCCCCGGCTTGATCGCGGCGAGCACGTCGGCCCCGATCAGGTGGTGGGTCTGTTGCGTACCGGGCAAGGTAACCACCAGGGCGTCCGCCTCGGACGCCGCGTGGGCCAGCTGGTCGAGCGGCACCAGTTTGTCGACCCCGGGAACGGGCGTGCCCGAGCGCGAGGTGCCCCAGACCGTGGCGCCGAGGGCGTGGAACCGGCGCGCGCACTCGGCGCCGATACCGCCGAGGCCCACGACCAACACGGTCATCTCGTCGATCTGCCGCATCTCCCAGCGGTCGGGCCAGTGTCGCGCGGCCTGATCGGCGGCGAGGCGGGGGAGCCCTTTGGCGCCGGCCATCACGCCGAACACGGCAAACTCGGCGAGGGTGCCGCCGTGAACGCCGGCGCTCGTGGTGAAGGTGATGCGGTCGAGGCTAGCGCGATCGAGGCCAGCGGCCTTGACCTGGGCGCCGCCGCCCGCCGCGGTGGTCATGACCCAGCGCAGGCGGGGATTCGCGGCTACGGTGCGCGCGAGGGCGGCGGGGTCGACGTCGGGGATGCCGAAGAGTGCGTCGGCGGAGTCGACCATCGCGTCGAAGGCCTGCTGCTCGGCCGGGGTGCGCGTGTGCTCGGGGTCGCCGGACCAGTCGGCGGGCCCGCGCATGGGGTGGGTGAGGGAGGCGTCGCGCACGAGTTCGAGGCGCGGTTCGAGGCGTTCGATGAGCGCGCACAGCTCTTCTGCCAGGGGAACCGCCACCGCTGCGCGTAGTCTGTGGGGTGGGTTGGGTGCCATGGACGTACCTCTCGACGGGGCCGCGCGCACGGCCGCGCGCAGCATTACGTTCACTATAGTGAATCCTGTTCATTGCCGTGTACAGTTGTTAGGATGCCTTCATGACCTCCCTCGACGCAGAGACCATGCAGCCCGCTCACCCCACGGCCACGCGAATGGGGGTCTGGGGCCTCGGCGCGATGGGCGCGCCCATGGCCCGCCACCTGCTCACGGCGCACGGCTCGCTCACCGTTCTCGCGCGGCGCGAGCGACCCGAACTCGTGGCCGCGGGTGCCACCTGGGCCGCCACGGCGCGCGACCTCGCGGCCGGGTGCGATGCGATCCTCATGATGCTCCCCGACCTGCCACAACTCGAAGAACACCTCGAAGGCCCCGACGGGCTGCTCGCCGGGGTCGGAGAGAGCGGCCTGCTGCTCATGATCGGCTCGACCTCGTCACCCGTCGCGGTGCGCGAGCTCGCGGAGCGCCTGTCGGGCGCGGGCATTCGCGTGGTGGACTGCCCCGTATCGGGCGGCGAGGACGGCGCCATCGCGGGCACCCTGTCGATCATGCTCGGCGGCGATGCGGCCGACACCGATCGCGCGGCGGCCCTGCTGGCCCCGTGCGGAGTGCCCGTGCGGCTCGGGCCGCTCGGCGCGGGCGAGGTGGCGAAGGCGTGCAACCAGTTGGTGGTCGCGGCGACGATTCTCGCGCTCGGCGAGGCCACCGAGCTGGCCGACCGCTCGGGCGTCGACCCGGGCGCGCTGTGGCAGCTGCTCGGCGGCGGCTACGCGGGCTCGCGACTGCTCGAAAGCCGCCGCGACCGGCTCGTCGCGGGCGACGACTCGCCGAGCGGCATCGCCAGCTACATGGTGAAAGACCTGCGCTTCGCCGCCGACATCGCCGCTGCCACTGGCACGAGCCCGGCGCTGCTGCCCTCGCTGCGCGCCGCGTTTGACGAGATCGTCGAGCGCGGCCTCGGCGACCGCGACATCACCGTGACGCGCCGCTTCACCGCCGAGCGCAGCGGGGCGTAGCGGGGCGTAGCGGGGCGTAACGGCAGCACCACGACGCGGGGCTCAACTTGGCCCTTGCAAGAGTTCCACGAGGATCGGCATCGCAGAGGACGGGTCAGGCCCTTGTCGTCCTGCCCGCAGCCCAGGGTCTGCGGCCCGAGCCCGCATGCACGCGTCGTGCACCTTGTTAAATGGGAATGATTGCGAAAGACTCTTGCCCTTGACGAGGCCCAACCTGGTGACGACGTCGTCGAGCTATGCGGAGCCCAGTGCCGCGCGTTTGTCTTCAGCGTGCCATCGTAACCAGACTTCGAACTTGAGATTCGAGATCAGTAGCTGAATCCCCTCTCGTTCAGCCAACTGAATTGCAGCGGGTAGCGACTGGTGTTCATCGACATCGACTAGGCAGACGCAATCGTCGTAGTCTTCTTTGTCGCTATGTAGTGCTTCGTCCCTCTTCTCGACGCACTTCTGGACGACTTTCAACGGATCCTTGCCCACAGCGATTGGCTTGACGACAACAGTCGCGCCTTTGCTCCGCAGGTGGCGGTTCAATCCCTCCACGTATTGCGGCTCGGTGCGGGATCCTTCGGTGACAACTAGGAGGCGTCTCGCAGGTTGCCGAGGCGGCCTGCGGGCGCGTCGACGGTGTCTGCCAGCCACTATTGCTGCACCTCTCCAGTATCAATGATTGCGGCTAACAGGCTCGGCGAGAGTTTCGGGATTCCGCCGTAGCGGCCCGAGAGGTAGCGCTTTGCAACATTGGCGTCGGGGTGCTTGGGGAAATCGGCCAGGCAGGTCAGTTCGGTCACGCCTTCGTTGGTTTTGTCGGTAAACCAGATCTGTTCGGGTTCCAGGTGAACCTCGCTGAGTGGTGAGAGGACGTAGGACTCGTGGCTGGTGAAGACGAGCTGCGCGTGGTGCGCGTTAATGAGTGGGTCTGCGAACGCGCCGAGGAGCACCTCTAGCAGATGTGGGTGAAGGCTTGCATCGATCTCATCGACCAAGAACAGCCCACCCCGACGGAGTGCTTCGAGTGCAGGTACTGCAATCGCGAGCCAGGCGATAGTTCCGTCGCTCTCCTCGTCTACCGAGAATGTCGGGCAGTCGCCTGCGGTTCCCTGATGGGTGAATCGGAGATGTCTTACGACTTTCTCAAGTTCGTCAACTTTAAGTTCCTCTTGATCTTGGTCTCCTTCCTTCTGACTATCAGCTCTATCGACTTTGACAGAGTCTTCCTGCAAGTCGCGTACGAACCGATTGACTGCCCTCTCGATCCGTTCCGGAAGGTCTCTCTCCTCGATGCCGACTTTCATGACTCCGATATCCGCAGCCTGAAGCAATGCTTCGATGTCAGCGAACGTAACGTCGCCATCGGCCATCGAGTCCGCGAGGCTCCTCAGTCGAGCCGCGCGGTGCGAGTCCTTGACGAGGACGATGTCGAAACTCTCGACCACATCACGAGCGAAGGTGTGGATTGGTGAGTCTTTGAGCAGGAGTGCGCGGCTGAGAACGAGTTCGCGGGGTGTCACCTCGATCTTGGAGCCAAGGCTCTTATGGAACGCGAGCACGTTGTCGTCGCGATCGCGCTCCAACAGGGTGCGCCAACGCGAACTTGGAACATCTCGTAACCACTCGCGTTTGATTCCAATCCGATCCACCTCGAATCCGTACACGTAACGGCGTCCGTCGTGGACCAGATCAAGTTCGTAGAGGCTAGTGGAAGTCTGCGAGTTACCGTCAAGCTTGAACGGCGCCCGCCGCATGGACTTCGACTCCTGCCACACGGTGGCAGAGTGCCTGATTGCGGAGAAGGCGTAGCGGAACGCGTCTAGAACTGCGGACTTTCCGGTGGCGTTGCCACCGAAGAGCCCCGCGAGCGGGTAGGTGGCCGCACTCCAGTTGCCATCCTTTGGCTGGAGGGTCTTGAGTCCTGGGCGCGTGAGGTCAACCGCGACCTCGTCGCGGATGCTCTTGTGATTGCGCACTGTGAAGCTCAGTAAGATCATGCAGCCAGATTAGCACTGAACAAGCCGTATTCTACGATTTTCGAGTATATGTGGATGCCCTGTCTCACCGAAACACCCTCCCAACTCTTGACCGATGGCTGAGGTGTCATGCTGTTTGTAGACAAGAGATCTTTTTTGAAGACGATCCTGAAGTATGTCTCAACGCCATCCACGTCGCGAGTCAACTGCTGAGTTCAATAATGTTGCCGTCCGAATGGTGGCCGAGCTCGGCAAGTCCCGCGCTCAAGTCGCCCCGGAACGCCAGTAGTACACAACACCACCGCCCGCCGTCTGCCCGCACCCTTAAACGACAACAGGTCGCAGACCAGATTGGCAAAATCTGGATCGACGGCCGCAAAATCCTCGGAGTACGAAGGCTCCACGCAGAACTCACCCTCCAGGGCGTCACCGTCTCTACAGGGCTGGTATGGAAGATCAGGCAAGAACTCGGCATCGCGGGCATTCAACCCCGCGCGTCACAACGCACCACAATCCGTGCCGCAGACGCAGACGCAGACGCCGACGAACGGCGTGATCTTGTCAAACGCAAGTACACACCACCGGTCGCGGCGGCGGGCAGCGTCGGCATACCGGTTTAGTCGAGCGCGACCCGGCGCCCCGTGCGGGCCGACTCGGCCGCCGCGTCGGCCAGTTGAATCGCCGTGAGCCCCGCGCGCGGGGGTGTCGCATTCTCGCCCTCGCCGCGCGCGAGGTCTACAAACGCGCGAGCCTCGGCCCGAAACGCCGGCTCGAACCGATCAATATACGAGTCATACGGCGCGGCCGGGCCGGGCGCACCCGGTTCGGTCGACGTGACGGGAGTGCGCGCCTCGAAACCGGCGGCGTACGAATCGAGGGTGCCGAACACTTCGAGCCGCACGTCCTGACCCGCGCCATTGCCGCGCGTGCCGCTCACGGTCGCGAGGGCCCCGCCCTCCAACTCGATCACGGCCAGCGCCGAATCAAAGTCGCCGAACTCGGCGTGCGCGGGCTGGTCGAGCACGGCGCCCTGGGCCCACACCGCGACGGGCCGCAGCCCCGTCACCCACGGAATGGTGTCGAACTCGTGCACCATCATGTCGTGCCAGATTCCCCCCGAATGGGGCAGGTAGTCGAGCGGCAGGGGGTGGTGATCGTGCCCCGTGCCGCGCACGGCGCGCACCGCTCCGGCGTCGCCCGCCGCAATGCGCTCGCGCAGTGCCCGGTGGCCGGGATCATAGCGGCGGTGAAACGCCACCATCACGGGCGAGCCGATGCGGTCGAGTTCGTCGGCGAGGGCCGTGAGCTCGGCAATTTCGAGGGTCAGCGGTTTTTCTACGAGGGCGGGGACGCCCGCGTGGGCCGCCTGCAGGGTCAGGGCCGGGTGGGTCGCGGTCGAGGTGGCAATGACGATTCCATCGAGGCCAGCCAACTCGGCGGTGACATCGCCGCCCACCGTGAGGGGAGCGGGCACGCCGTCGGGGGCGTGGGCACCCGAAAGGGCCACCGGAGCGTCCGGGGCGAGGGCCGCGGCGATACGGTCACGGGCGATGCCAACGCGGCCCGCGTCGCGTCCGAGCAACACAATCTCGCTGACGCCCTCGGTGCGGGCGAGATTGCGGGCGTGCATCTGGCCGGCGGGGCCGAGGCCGAGGATTCCGATGCGCATGTCAGCGGGCCTTCGTGGCGCGCAGGTTGGCGGTGCTGCCTTCGATCACCGGCGTGGCGACCCACTGGCCGCTCGCGGCGGAGGCCTCGGCGGCGGTGAGCACCTGGGCGGAGGCGAGCGCGTCGTGAATGTTCGAGTTTTCGGTGCCGCCGTCGAGAATGGCCTCGACGAACTTGCGGGCCTCGATCACCTTGAGATCGTCGTAACCCATCGGGGTGCCCGAGCCGGGTTGAAAGCGCGCATATTCGGGAAAACTATCGTCGGCCATGAAGCGCGTGTAGCCGACCCGGCCGGTTTCGTCGCGCAGGGCAAGCTCAAGTTCGTTGAGGCGTTCGAAATCCCAGCGCAGCGAGCCCTGCGTACCGAAGACCTCGATGGTGTATTCGGCCTTGGGGCCGACGGCGATCCACGACGAGTCGAACACGCCGAGCGCCCCCGCCGCGAGGGCCGACTCGTCGAAGCGGACGAGCAGGTTGGCGTAGTCTTCGTTTTCGACGGGCAGCAGTTTGCCCTCGTCGGGGCCGCCGGGAACGCCCGGGCGTTCGTGAATGTAGGTGCCGGTCGAGGCGGTCACCGAGCCGATGGGGCCGAGCAGAAAATGGGCGAGGTCCACGAGGTGGCCCATGAGGTCGCCGAGCACACCCGAGCCGCTGTGTTCGCGCACGAAACGCCACGCGCGAGGGGCGTTGGGGTCGGAGTTGAAGCCGCCGAAGAAGCGGCCGCGCACGTTCGTGATGGTGCCGAGTTTGCCCTCGGTGATGAGCTGGCGGGCCAGCTGGATCGCGGGGGGTTGGCGGTAGTTGAAACCAATGGTGGTAGCGACCCCAGCGGCGAGTACCGCGTCGCGGATCGCCGCGGTCTCGTGGGCGCCACGGCCGACCGGCTTCTCTATCCAGAACGGCTTGCCCGCCTGGGCTGCGGCGATGCCGACTTCGGCGTGCAGAAAGTTGGGGGCGCAGATGCTGATCACGTCGACCTCGGGGTCGCTGAGCACCTCGCGGTAGTCGGCGACGGTGCGCTCGTAGCCGAGCACGTTCGTGGCGTAGTCGCGGCCCGCCGCGGCGGTGTCGGCGGCAACGACGAACCGCGGGGCTACGTTGAGTTCGGGGTAGACGAGCGGCAGGTTTTGGTAGGCCCGGCTGTGCAGTCGGCCCATCCAACCGACGCTCACGAGGCCGATGCCGAGGGGGCGGGGGGCGGTGGTCATGGGGCTCCTTGGGGGGCGGACGCGCGCGGGGGCGGTTGGCGGGTTCGTGCGGCCAGCGGGTGGCTGGTGGGGGTTGCGGCCAGCCGTTCGCTGGACCGGTCCAAATTATGCTGCCGTACGCGCCGCTGTCAAGCCTCTTTCAATGCGTGGGCGAGCTCGAACCCCGCACCACCAGTTGCGGCGCGACGAGTCGTTCGCTGGGGGAGGGCGACTCGCCGGCCTCTACCGCCACGACGCACCGCGCGGCCTCCCGACCAATCTCGGCGCTGAAGGGGTTTACGCTGGTCAGGTCGACCTGTCGCAGCTTTGCGAGCGCCGAATCGTCATAGCCCGTGACGGCCCACGGCGTGGAATCGCGCGGGCCCACGTCGGCCCACGCGGCCTGAGCCCCGAGCGCCGCGAGATCGTTCACGGCCGCGATGGCCGTGGGGGGGTGGGGCGCGCCGGGGGTTGGGGCGCCCGAACCCGAGCTCGCACCCGTCGCGAAGAGCAGGGTGCGCGCCGCCGCGTACCCGCCGAGTTCGGTGAAGTCCGAGGCCGCGACCCGTATCTCGGCCTCGAGCCCGTGGGCGCGCATGGCGTCTCGGTACGCGCTCTCGCGCCGCGTGGCGACGACGCCGCCGCGACCGCCGATGTGTGCGATGCGGCGATGCCCCTGCGCGACGAGGTGGTCGACGACGAGTCGCATTCCCGCGGCGTCGTCGGTGCGCACGGTTGCCGCCACGCTCACCTGCTCGCCGATGCCGCTTGCGACCACGAGCGGCGTGCGCGGCACCAGCCGCGTGAGGGCCGCGAGGTCGGGGATCGAGCCCACCACGAGCAGGCTGCGCGGCCGCAGGTCGCCAAAAATGGCCAACGCGTGCTCGTCGAGGGTCGGCACCCCCGAGGCGTCCGGCAACATCGCCGATGTCAGCAGGGCGGGGCTGCCGTGACGGGCCAACTCGGCCCGCGCGGCGTCCACAATCTCGGCGAACACGGAGTTGGCGAGGTCGGCCGTGAGGATCGCGGTGAAGCCGCCGTCGGCGGCGCTGAGCGTGCGGGCCGTGAGGTTGGGTCGAAAGCCGAGTTCTGCGGCCGCCGCGACGATGCGTTCGCGGCGTTCCGGGCTCACGCCGCCTCCCGCGAAATGCAGCGATACCAGCGACTTAGAGACGCCGGCGCGCGCCGCGACGTCGCGGATCGTGGGGCGTTTGCGGGGCTGGCTGACTGTCATGAGCGCATTTCGTGCGGGGGCGGGTCACCCCCACTGTAGTGAATGGGCCGCGCTCGCAGCGCGCATCACACGCGGCGCAGGGCCTTCATGGGGCACGCGGCGCAATCTTCGCCCGAGCGCTTCATGCAGCTGCCGCGCTTGCCGAGCGGCGCACCGAAGCTGCGGCCGCAGCCGCAACGGCGATTGCGCGGCACGTCGAGGTTCTGCCACACAAATCGCGGCTTCTTGCCCTTGCTCTCGAAGTCGAGCAGGGCGCCGTCGAGCACCTCGGCGAGCGGGGTGGTGACGGTCAGGGTGTAGGCGGTGGCGTCGACGGCTTTGTCGCCGTGCCGCTTCAGGGCGCGTAGCTTGCGTTCGAGCCGCTTGACCTGCTTCGCGGCCTTCTTGCGGCGCTTCGAGCAGGGGTGGTCGAGCTTCTGATTGGCCTTGCGGAGCTTCTTGCGGGCCTTCTTGACGGCCTTCTCGTCGGCGGTGCTGGCGGCCTTCGCGGCCTTGCTGGCCTTGTCGGCCTTGGCACTGGCGGGGGCGCTCGTGACGACGACGGTGATGCCGCGGGCGTTCTTGCGTGGGCTGAAGGTGACGCCGTGCTGGCGGCAGCCGGAGGCATCGACGGCGCAGTGCAGCGCGCCTCCGCAGGCTTCGATGCCTTGGAGCGCCTTGGGCGTGATGGTGAAGTTGCCGTGACCGGGAATGGTGGCGGTGAGGGTCATGCGTAAATACTAGCGAAAGTTAGGTGTGCCTAGCCTATTTGCCTCGCTTGGGCGCAAGAGTTTTGCAGCACACTTTGGGCTGGGGTCGGTGAGTCGCTTGTCGTCCCGCGGTCGCGGTTGATGCGTGCCCGCCGCGCGGGCCCGGCCCGCGCAGCACCGGATGGATGCGCACGGGCCGGGAGTTGCGATGGCGCGGATCTTCGGGGCAGCCCAGTAGCTTTTATGTGCTAGCTCAGTGCGGAGGCGTCATCTACGGAGTGGGGCGCACTTCAGGGCCGTATGCGCCTGGTGGCGAACCGGAGTCCGAGCCCAGTGTCCTCCACCAGCTCACCGGCACCGTCGATGGGCGAGAGAGCAACCGAGGTACAACTACAGTCGCGCGCGCCGACAGTACCTACGCGATGAATGCTCCGTGCGTCGATGGCAAGATTCGCTACATCGCAGATGCCGGTTCCGGCGCCCTGGGTGAGGTGCCCCGCCCGGTGCTGGCCACGTGGGACGTCGAGAGCGGCGCGTACAGCGAAGTGCCGGTCGTTGCGGAGTCTATCGATGCACCCTTGTTGCGAGACGATGGGACGGGCACCGCTCAAGTCGGGCCGGCGTCACTGCGTGATGGCAAACTCGAATGGTTCGGTGCAGAGAACCGTGTCATGTCGACTGACGTGAGCACTGGGCGCACGATACAAAAGTTCACGGTAGAGGGGCACACGAACAATAAGGCCAGTTCGCAGGCCGTGTTCACCGATTCCGAGGTTGTGGTGTTGGTCGACAACAACGACGGTAGCCAGTATCGAATCGTCCGCTATGACCGTGATACGGGTGCGGAGCGCGGTCGCGTCACGATCGCCGGGACTGCGGACTCCGTGAGCGAGGGGCTCCTCTTACGGGGCTTTGCGATTCGACCCTGAACCCGGCTGGGCGCCGTGGCGACGTGGCGTGGTGGCTCGGCGGCACGGTGGCGAGTCGTGGGGTTACGCACCAGCGGCTGACCGGGGCGACCGGGGCGTAAGGGGCCTCGCTAACCTCGCCCGCATGACGAGCAGATTTTCGGGTGTGCAGCGGCTCCTGGGCGGACGGTACGACGAGCCCGACGGACCCGATGAAGCAAGCGATGCGCCCGCCTATGACTACGTGGTCGAACGTCGAGCGCGACTTTGACCGGTATCCGTCGCGCGACGCGGAGCGTCTCGCGGAGGAGCGGCGGCGCGCCCGCATACCGCGACTGCGCCTCGTGCCGACCGCCCTCGCGGTCGTGTGCCTCACGGCGCTGGCCCTCGTCGTGGGCGTGTGGTGGCACGCGCGCACGGTGGCGGCCGTGGAGGCGGCGCAGCCCGTCGCGCGCGTGGGGGCCGCGCCGGTCAGCCCTGCGTCTGTGCCCACTGCTGCGCCCACCCCTTCAGCCACCCCAGCCGAGACCCCGCAGACCCCTCAACCCCAGACTCCCGCGACGCTGTTCGTGCACGTCACGGGCGCGGTCAACCGCCCGGGGGTGGTCGAGGTGCCCGCCGGGTCGCGAGTCACCGCCGCCGTGGACGCCGCCGGGGGTGCCCGCGGCGACGCCGACCTCGCGGGCCTGAACCTCGCGGCGCCCCTCACGGATGGTCAGCAGGTACACGTGCCGACCCCGGGGGAGCAGCCCACGGCGGCGGCGCTGCCAGCGGGCGCCGCGGCGTCCCCAAACCCCGCGCAGGCGGGCCACTCGGCCGAGCCCGCGGGCCCCGTGAACCTCAACACCGCGACCGCCGCCGACCTCGACGCGCTGCCGGGCATCGGCCCCGCGCTCGCGCAGCGGATCCTCGACTGGCGCGCCGCGAACGGCAACTTCGCGACCGTGGACGAGCTCGACGAAGTGAGCGGCATCGGACCCGCCGTGCTCGAACGCCTGCGGCCTCTGGTGACCGTGTCATGACGGTCGCGTCACCGCCCCAGCCCGTCACCCGTGCCGAGGCCCTCCGCGCGTGGCGGGAGCGTCG
>JAFFTF010000001.1 GCA_022803075.1 Micrococcales bacterium 31B | reverse complement strand
AAAAAGGCAATCAGACTTCTTTCGCGCTTCTCACTTGAGACCCGCCACGCCAGACACTCACGGAAACCCGCTCACGCGCCCAACAAGAAAAACAATACCCCCACCCCMCCCCCCACGCAAAACCACCAAAACCACCCCCCAAACCCACAAAACCCCAGCCCACACCCACAAAACACCCCACCACACCCCCACCACACCAACAAACGTAACCCACCCCACACCACAACCACCCTTATACCCACCACAGCCGCCTCGCCGGCGGCACGGCCCCTCCAAACACGGAGGCGGGCCGCCCCCCAAGGGACGGCCCGCCTAGCCCGCGTTGCTGGTGTGCATCTGGTGTGCAGTCGTGAGAGCCTACGTCAGTTCGAGCGCCGCGAAGTTCTTCTTGCCTTTGCGCAACACTCCGAGCGCGCCGTGCAGGAGGTCTGCCTTGCGTACGACATGGTCTGCGGATTCGACTCGCACGTTATTCAGGTACGCGCCACCCTCTGCAATCGTGCGCCGCGCGTCGGCCTTACCCTTGGCGAAACCCGCCGCGATCATGACATCAACGAACTCCACGGCGTCACCCTCAAGCGCCGCCTGCGGTAGTTCTTCGAGTGCATCGCGCAGCGTGCGCTCGTCGAGCGCCGTGAGGTCGCCCTTGCCGAACAGTGCCGCCGACGCGGCCTGCACGCTTTCGACTACCTCCGCACCGTGCACCAGGGTGGTGACCTCCTCGGCCAGCACGCGCTGAGCCTCGCGGGCGAACGCCCGCTCCTTCACGGCGAGTTCGAGTTCTCCAATACGATCCGGCCCCAGCGACGTGAAGATCTTTAGGTAGTCCACGACCTTCTCGTCTTCGGCGTTGATCCAGAACTGGTAGAACCGGTACGGCGAACACATGTCTGCACTCAGCCAGATGGCCCCGCCCTCGCTCTTACCGAACTTCGTGCCGTCCGCCTTCGTCACGAGGGGCACGCTCATGGCGTGTACCTTGGCGTCGGGTTCGGCGCGGCCGATCAGATCGGTGCCAGCGGTGAGGTTGCCCCACTGGTCTGCGCCGCCCGTCTGCAGCGTGCAGCCGTACTCGCGGTAGAGGCTCAAGTAGTCGAGGGCCTGAAGAATCTGGTACGAGAACTCCGTGTAGCTAATGCCCTCGTGACTTTCGAGGCGGGCCGCGACGGCCTCCTTCTTGATCATCTGGTTCACGCGGAAGTGCTTGCCGAAGTCGCGCAGAAACTCGAGGGCCGAGATCGGCGCGGTCCAGTCCAGGTTGTTGACCATGCGGGCGGCGTTGTCACCCTCCCAGGACACGAACGGCCGTACCTGCTGTTGAATGCTCGATACCCAGTTCGCGACCGTGTCGAGATCATTGAGATTGCGTTCGCTCGTCATCTTCGGGTCACCGATTTGACCGGTCGATCCGCCGACCAGAACCAGGGGCTTGTGCCCCGCGCGCTGCAGGTGCCGCATGACGATCAACTGCACCAGGTTGCCCATGTGCAGGCTCGGTGCGGTGGGGTCGAAGCCGCAATAGAACGTCACGCTGGTGGTGTTGAGAGCGGTACGCAAGGCGTCGACGTCCGTCGTCTGATGCACGAGGCCTCGCCATTGCAATTCTTCAAACACGCCCGCGAACGGCGCTGCGGCAGTCATGAATTCTGGTTCCTTCGAATGGTCAGCGCGCGCCGCGAGGGCGGACGCCACGGTGATGGGTAATTGCGTCGCCACCGGGGGCGCGCCCTCCTAGAGTAGCGAGTCTGCCGAACGAGAGGAACTTAATTGCCGGTCGGCGGGCATTCGTCAGGCATCCCTGTACCGGCCCCAACTAGACTGGGCGCATGAACCCATTTTCGCAGCTCGAAGTACTCACCGTGAAGGGCATGGAGACCCCGCAAGGCTTCGTGTACCTGAGTGCTGACGGCACTTCGGCCAGTAATACCTCCGTCATCAGTTTTGATGGCAAGTCGCTCACCGTCAACGTTCGCCAGAGCCTGCAGTTCGGCGGCAGCCCGCTCGAGTGGTCGGAGTTCAACTACGAGGACCTCACCACCGGCGCCACATCTACCCACGCGAATACCTTCAGCGGCCCGGCAATGCCCGCCTATTCGCTCGGTCATTACGCCCGTATGCTGGCCGCAGAGGGCACGCGCAGTGCCACGTTCCTCCACATCGTGGAGAGCACGGGCGAAGCCACGCTGGCGGAGCTCGCCTACAGCCACGACGACGAGATCACGGATGGCGATGGCATCCTGCACAGCAAGGCGGCGCACTACGCGCTGACAGTGGGGGGCGCCAAGGTACACGACTACTGGGTCTCCAATGGCCTGATCGTGCGCACCGACTGGCCCATCGCGACCTCGCTCTACACCCGCCACCCGGCGAAGGCGCTCGAATCCCTACCCGAACCCGCCGCCGCCGTGCTCCAATCCCTAAACCTCTAAACGGCACCACCGCAAGGCCACCACCTTTCCCGCAGCGCCCGCCATCTCGTGATGGCGGGCGCTGCGGCGTTACCCGGCCACACGCGTTACCCGGCCACACGCGTTACCCGGCCACACGCGTTACCCGGCCACACGCGAAAGCCGGCCCTACGCGATACCGGGCCCTACGCGATACCGGGCCCCACGGGCGTCCGGGCAGACAGCCATGACAGGTGTCATGGTCGTTTCGTGACAGGTGGGCCAGGCCCTCGCAGCCCGCGCGCGATGGAATGAGGTCACGGCGCACGAGAGGCGGCGCCCGTGAGCGAAGGAAGTCGAATGACACAGCCATTAGCAATCGACGCCCGAGGGCTGAAGAAGTCCTTTGGGACGGTGCACGCCGTGCGCGGCATCGATCTCTCGGTGCGTCAGGGGGAAGTGATTGCGTTCCTCGGCCCCAACGGGGCGGGAAAAACGACGACGATCGACATGGTGCTGGGACTCTCGGAACCCACGAGCGGGTCCGTACAACTGTATGGAGCGTCCCCCCGGCAGGCCATCGCGAGGGGCCTCGTCGCCGCCGTCATGCAGACGGGTGGTCTGCTCAAAGATCTCACCGTGCGCGAGACCGTCGAGCTCACCGCGTCACTCTTTGCCCACAGCCGCAGCGTCGACGACGTCATGCAGCGCGCGGGCGTCGCCGAGATCGCCACCCGTCGCGTCATGAAGTGCTCGGGCGGCCAACAGCAGCGGCTACGGTTCGCAATGGCACTCGTCTCGGACCCGGGCCTGCTCATCCTCGACGAACCCACCACGGGCATGGACGTCGCCGGCCGCCGCGACTTTTGGTCGGCGATCCGCGAAGACGCGGAGGGCGGGCGCACCGTCGTCTTCGCCACCCATTACCTCGAGGAGGCCGACACCTACGCCGACCGCATCATCCTGGTGCGCGAAGGGCTGATCGTCGCCGACGGCACCGCCGAGGAGATCAAGAACCTGGCCGCGGGCCGCACCGTCAAGGCAAATCTCTCCGTCGAAGACCCCAGCCTCGTCGCTCTCCCCGGGGTCAGTTCCGTCGAGTTCACCGGTCAGCGCATCACGGTCCGTACCGAAGACTCTGACAGCGTGCTGCGCCACCTGCTGCACCACACCGATGCCCACGACATCGAAGTGACCAGCAATAACCTCGAAGACGCCTTCGTCGCGCTCACCAGCGCACCCTCAGACTCCGCGGCGTCCGCCGGCCGCCCCAACCACCTCGTTCAGGAGTAAAAATGGCCACGAACCCAACCACCTTCAGTCTCGAATCGCATCAGGCGACGCCGCGCACGCCCTTGAGCGGCACCTACCTTCTCATCGAAATCAAGCGACTGCTGCGCAATCGCCGCACGCTCGTCTTCACGCTGTTCATGCCCGCCGTCTTCTATCTCATCTTCGGACTTTCCAACTCGTCCGAACCGCTGAACAACCCGGGCAATGACACCTATGCCGAATACATCTTGATCAGCCTCACGGTCTATGCGGCCCTCATCTCGGCCACGGCAAGCGGCACTCAGGTCGCCGTGGAGCGCTCCCAGGGGTGGTCGCGGCAGTTGCGGCTGACGCCCATTTCTCCCGCGGCCTACATCGCCACCAAGGCCATCGCCGCGCTGACCATGAGCCTCATCGCCGTCATCGTGCAGCTCGCCTTCGGCACCATCTTCGGCGCCCGCCTCGGGCTGACCGACCTGCTCGTCGGCGGTCTCGTCGCCTGGCTCGGCTCACTTACCTTCGCCGCCCTCGGCCTGTTTGTCGGCTACCTCATGCCGAGCGAGAACGTCATGCAGGTCCTGGGCGCCGTGGTCTCCATTCTCGCCATGCTCGGCGGGCTCTTCATGCCGGTCGAGATCATGGGCGACACGTTCAAGGCGATCGCCGAGTGGACCCCGGCCTACGGCATCGGCAACATGGCGCGCAGCCACCTCGTGGGCGACTGGAACTGGCTGTGGCTCGTCAACACCTTCGGCTGGCTGCTCGTATTTTCAGTGGGTGCCATGCTGGCCTTCCGCCGCGATACGCAGCGAGTTTAGTAGATTGACAGTATGAGCGAACCCCGCCCCGCCACGCCGCCCGCGACCTTGCGCAACATCGCGCAACGCCTCTCGGGCGGCTGGTACGTCGGTGCCGTCGCGAGCGTCGCGGGCTACGGGCCGCAGACATTTATGGCGATCCAGGAGAGCCCCGCACACCCCGCGCTGCGTGTGCTGAGTCACGCGATCGCGGCGGTCTTTTTCGTCGTGTTCATCCTGGGCACCCCCCGCACCTGGCCGACCGAGCCCACGCTCGGCCGCCAGGAGAATCACCCCCGTGCCGGATTCGTCGTGCTGGGTCTGCTCACGGCACTGTCGCTCACCCTCTGGCCCGCGATCGGCAGCCAAGCCGTGTATACCTGGCCGTTTATCGTGTCGTCCGCCGCCATGGTGGGCCTCGGCATCGGCTGGCGCTGCGCCGTGATCGGCACCATCGTCGCCGCCTCGGCAGCCCTCATACTGTTCAGCGGCCCCGCGGAGCGCAACGAGTACGGCCTCTTCTTCTGGATCCTCGTCTCCCTCTCGCTGGTGATGCTCGCGTTTGCCCGCCAGATCGAGATCGGCCGACAACTGCGTGCCACGCAGCATGCCCTCGCCTCCGCGGCGGTCGCCGCCGAGCGCAGCCGCATGTCGCGCGACCTGCACGACATCCTGGGTCACTCCCTCACGGTGATTGCCGTGAAGGCCGAACTGGCCGCGAAGCTGCTCGAGGCCCAGCCCGCCGCCGCGGCGTCCGAGCTCGGCGACATTGAACGGCTCGCGCGCACGGCCCTCGCCGACGTGCGAGCTACGGTCTCGGGCCGCCGCAGCGTCACCCTGAGCAGTGAACTCGTGCACGCGCGGCAGGCCCTCGACAGCGCCGGCATCGAGGCCGACCTGCCCACCGCCGTCGACGCGGTGCCTCCCGAGCGGCACACCCTGTTCGGCTACGTCGTGCGCGAGGGCGTCACCAACGTGCTGCGCCATGCCGCGGCGCGCCACTGCCGCGTCACCGTGAACTCCGCAAGCATCGCGATCGACGATGACGGCACCGCCCCCCACCCGGGATCACCCGGCTCCGGCACCGGTCTCGCCGGGCTCGCCGAACGCGTGCGCGAGGCCGGCGGCACGCTCACCACGAGCCGCTCCGACCTGGGCGGTTTCCACCTTCGCGCCGAGTTCGCCAGGAGCGCCCCGTGACCGCCACCATTCGCATCGTGATCGCCGACGATCAGTCCCTCGTGCGCGGCGCCCTCGCCGTCATGCTCGGCCTCGAACCCGACCTTGAGGTGGTCGCCGAGGCCGGCGACGGCGCCGAGGCCCTCGCCGCCGTCGCCGCACACGCGCCCGACGTCGCGCTGCTCGACGTGCAGATGCCCGGCATGGACGGCATCGACGTGGCCGCCACGGTGCGCACACGCCACCCCGCCACGCGCGTGCTGATGGTGACGACGTTCGGCCGCCCCGGGTACCTGCGGCGAGCACTCCAGGCCGGGGCCAGCGGATTCGTCGTCAAAGACACTCCCGCGCGCCAACTCGCCGACGCGATCCGCCGCGTCCATCAGGGCCTGCGCGTCGTCGACCCCCAGCTCGCAGCCGACTCCATGGCCCTCGGCGACTCGCCCCTCACCGAACGCGAAACCGAGGTCCTGCGCATCGCGGCCGAGGGCGGCACGGCATCCGACATCGCCCGCAGGCTGCACCTCAGCGACGGCACGGTCCGCAACCACCTCTCCAACGCCATGTCGAAAACGGGCGGGCGCACCCGCGCCGAGGCGGCCACCATCGCCGCCGAGCGCGGCTGGTTCTGAGCCAAGCAACAACCGGACGCCCCGGCGCCACGCGGGCACCGGAGCGTCCGGTCACAATACCGCCCGGCTACGCGAGCTGTTCGCGCAATCGGTTCACGGCCGCCCGGGCGTTGGCCAGTTGCTCGGCCACGCGGGGCTGGGCCGTGCCACCCTTGCCGTTGCGCGAACTCATCGAGCCCTCTACGGTGAGCACCTCGCGCACCGCAGGAGTCAGGTGTTCATTCACGGCGCGCAGATCGGCGTCGCTGAGGTCCCACAGTTCGATGCCGCGTTCCTCGCAGACCCGCACGCACTCCCCCGCGACCTCGTGGGCGATGCGGAACGCCACGCCCTCGCGCACGAGCCATTCGGCGATGTCGGTGGCCAGCGAGAAGCCCTGCGGGGCCAGCTCGGCGAGGCGCTCGGTGTTGAACGTCAGCGTTGCCATCATGCCCGTAAACGCGGGCAGCAGCACGTTCAACGTGTCGATGGCGTCGAACGCGGGCTCCTTGTCTTCTTGCAGGTCGCGGTTGTAGGCAAGCGGCAGCGACTTCAGGGTCGTCAGGAGGCCCGCGAGGTCGCCCACGACGCGCCCCGCCTTGCCGCGCGCGAGTTCGGCAATGTCGGGGTTCTTCTTTTGCGGCATGATCGACGAGCCGGTCGAATAGGCGTCGTCGAGGCGCACGAAGTCGAACTCCTTGGTCGCCCAGATGACCACCTCCTCGGCCAGTCGCGACACATCAATGCTGATCATGGCCGCGATGAAGGTGAATTCGGCAACGATGTCACGCGAGGCCGTACCGTCAATGGAGTTCTCCACCGAATCGCTAAAGCCCAGGTCGGCCGCGACCTTCTGCGGGTCGAGGCCGAGCGATGAACCCGCCAGCGCGCCCGCACCGTACGGGCTCACTCCCGCGCGAGCGTCCCAGTCGCGCAATCGCTCCACGTCGCGCAACAGCGGCCACGAGTGTGCCAACAAGTGATGCGACAGCAGGACGGGCTGCGCGTGCTGCAGGTGGGTGCGGCCCGGCATGGGCGCCCCCAAGTGCTGCTCGGCGCGGTCGTTCAAGACCGCCACCAACTCGAGCACGTGGCCCCCGATTACTCGCGCCTGCTCCCGCAGGTACATGCGAATCAGGGTCGCGATCTGATCATTGCGCGACCGGCCGGCGCGCAACCGACCGCCGAGGTCGGCACCAGCGCACTCGATCAGCCCCCGCTCGAGGGCCGTGTGCACGTCCTCGTCGGCCTCCGCCGCCACGAAGGCGCCCGAGGCGACATCGGCCGACAGGGCGTCGAGCGCCGCGAGCATGCCCTCCAACTGGGCGGCGTCGAGCAGCCCCGCCGCATTCAGCACGCGCGCGTGGGCCTTCGAGCCCGCAATGTCGTGCTGCGCGAGTCGCCAGTCAAAGTGGGTCGACTTCGACAGGGCCGCGAGTGCCGCGCTCGGCCCCGAGCCGAAGCGCCCGCCCCACAGGGCGAGGCGCTCGCTCACGTTCTCAGCAGAGACCTCGCCCATTAGAGCTGGACGCCGTTGCCGAAGCGCACGTCGCGCGCCGCGGCCTGCTTGCTGGTGAGGCCGAAGATCTCGATGAAGCCCTTCGCCTGCGACTGATCGAACGTGTCGCCTTCGTCGTAGGTGGCCAGGTTGAAGTCATACAGCGACGTCTCCGAACGGCGACCCGTGACCGTCGCGCGGCCGCCATGCAGCACCATGCGAATGTCTCCCGAGACGTAGCGCTGCGTGTCGTCAACGAACGTGTCGAGGCTCTTCTTGAGCGGAGAGAACCACTGGCCGTCGTAGACCAACTCGGTCCACCGCTGGTCCACCATCTTCTTGAAGCGAGCCTGCTCGCGTTCGATGGTGACGTTTTCGAGTTCTTGGTGCGCGGCAATCAAGGCCATCGCGCCCGGTGCCTCGTACACCTCGCGGCTCTTGATGCCGACCAGGCGGTCCTCGACGATGTCGATGCGACCGATGCCCTGGGCACCCGCGCGGCGATTCATCTCTTGAATGGCCTGCAGGGGCGTAACGGACTGGCCGTCGATGGCCACCGGTAGGCCCTCGCGGAACGTGATGACGACCTCGTCGGCGACCGGGGGGAACGCCGGATCATCGGTGTAGTTGTAGACGTCCTTGGTCGGCGCGTTCCAGATGTCCTCCAAGAAGCCCGTCTCCACCGCGCGGCCCCACACGTTCTGATCGATCGAGAACGGGTTGCTCTTGGTGGTCACGATGGGCAGGTTGTTGCGTTCGGCGTAGTCAATGGCCTTGTCGCGCGTCAGCGCGAGGTCGCGCACGGGCGCGATGCACTTCAGGTCGGGGGCGAGCGAGGTAATCGACACCTCGAAGCGCACCTGATCGTTGCCCTTGCCGGTGCAGCCGTGCGCCACCGTGTCGGCACCGAACTTGCGGGCCGCGATGGCCAGGTGCTTCGTGATGACGGGGCGCGAAATCGCGCTGACCACGGGGTAGCGATCCATGTAGAGGGCGTTCGCCTTCAGCGCGGGCATGCAGTATTCGTTCGCGAATTCGTCGCGCGCGTCGGCCACGTAGGCGTCCTTCGCTCCGCAGTCCATGGCGCGCTGGCGAATCACGTCGAGGTCTTCGCCGCCCTGGCCGACGTCAACGGCCACGCAGAATACGTCGGCGCCGGTCGCTTCGGCGATCCAGCCGATCGCTACAGAGGTATCGAGGCCGCCCGAATAGGCGAGCACAACGCGGTTCGTCACAGTTGCTCCTAGAGATGATGGCGCAAAGCGCCGGTTTGGTGTCCAGTGTAAGTTTTTCGATGCCGCCCGCGGGCGGCGGTTTCATGCGCTCAGGGCGCGGGTGCCTCGCCCCACGCACGCCGCAAAAAACGCTGCGCGATATCCGCGCCCGAGTGTCCCAACCGGGCGATCAGCAGCACGGTATCGTCCCCCGCGATGCAGCCCATGATGTCCGTGAGCCCCGCCTGGTCGACCGCGGAGGCCAAAAATTGAGCCGCCCCCGGGGGCGTCCGCAAGACCACCAGGTCGCCGTTCGCCTCGGCGCTGACGAGCAGTTCTTCGCACAGCCGTGCGAGGCGCTGCAAGAATACGCCCGCCTGCGGCGCCGCCACGACGGCACGGTCGCCGCCCTCACCCGCGACGGCGTACACGAGCGTCCCGTCGACGCTGCGCACCCGGTGCGCCCCGATCTCGACGAGGTCTCTCGAGAGCGTCGCCTGCGTGACATGCAGACCCGCCTCCGCGAGCAGCGCCGCGAGGCTCTGCTGCGACCGCACCTCGCAAGTCTGCAGCAGATGCACGATGGTGCGTTGGCGCGCCACCTTGGTGCTGCCCACGCCATCGCTGGCCTCGCCGTGGGGGGTGGCCACGCTCAGTGCTCGCGCTCGCTGTTTGCCAGCAACCAGACCAGCAGGGCCTTCTGCGCGTGCAGTCGGTTCTCGGCCTCGTCCCACACCACCGAGCGGTCGCCGTCGATGACCTCGGCCGTGACCTCGAGGCCGCGATAGGCGGGCAGGCAGTGCAAGAACACCGCATCGTTGCCGAGCGCCAGGAGCGTCGCATCGACCTGATATTTCGCGAACGGCGACGCCGCGCCCTTGCGCTCGGCGGATTCACCCTCCTGGCCCATCGAGACCCACGTGTCGGTGATGATCGCATCGGCGCCCGTGGCCGCCTCGTTCGGGTCGCTCGTGACCAGCACGCTACCTCCCGTCACCTTCGCGATCTCGGTCGCGTCGGCGACGACCTGCGGCTCGGGCAGGTGGGTCGCGGGGGTACCGATGCGCACGTGCATTCCCGCCGTGACTCCGCCGAGCAGGTACGAATGCGCCATATTGTTCGCTCCGTCGCCGAGGTAGGCAAGCGTGAGCCCCTGCAGGGCGGGGGTATTGGACGCCGTGGGGGTGCCGGCCCCCGCGAAGCCTCCCTTGTGCTCGGCAATGGTTTGCAGGTCAGCAAGGATCTGGCAGGGATGAAACTCGTCGGTCAGCGCGTTCACGACGGGAACGCGGCACGAGTCGGCCATCTCGGCGATGCGCTCTTGACCCGCGGTGCGCCACACGATCGCGCTCACCATGCGTTCGAGCACGCGGCGCGTGTCGGAGATCGACTCGCCGCGCCCCAATTGCGAGCTGCCCGCCTCGAGCACGAGCGGCATACCACCCAAATCGGCGATGCCCACCGAAAATGACACGCGAGTACGGGTCGATGATTTGTCGAACAGCACGGCAACCGTCTGGGGGCCTTCGAGGGGCCGCTCGGCAAACGGGTCGGCTTTGAGTCGCGCGGCCAGTTCAAGCACCTCGCGCTGCTCGGCGGGGCTCAGGTCGTCGTCGCGCAGGAAGTGGCGGATCATTCGGAATCCTCAACTTTCAGGGTGCTCATGACGTGGCTAAACGCCTCGACAAAAGTGTCTGCTTGAGTGGTGGTCAGGATCAGGGGTGGGGCGAGTCGGATCGCCTGCGGGGTCACGGCATTGGTGATGAAGCCCGCCTCCAGCAGCGTGGACTGCACCTCGGCGGCGATCGGTGCGGTGAATCGAATGGCAATCAAGAGGCCCACGCCCGTCGCGATGTCGACGTGCGGCAGGTTCGCCGAGTTCACGCGATTGCGCAGGTGCGCTCCGATGCGTTCGGCATTGAGCAACAGATGATCGCGCTCAATCGTGTGCAGGGTGGCGAGCGCGGCGACCGCGGCGATGGGATTGCCGCCGAAGGTGGTTCCGTGATTGCCGGGTTGCAGCAGGTTCGCGGCGCGCTCATTCAGCGCGATTACGGCGCCGAGGGGGAACCCCGCGCCGAGACCTTTGGCGAGCGTCACCACGTCGGGCTTGATGCCGGGCCGCTGCAGGTAGTTAAACCACGAGCCCGTGCGCCCGATGCCCGTCTGCACCTCGTCGAGGATGAACAGTGCGCCATGCTCGGCGCACTTGCGCTGCGCCGTCAGCAGGTAATTGCGGGTTACCTCACGCACTCCGGCCTCACCCTGCACGGGCTCGATCATGACCGCCGCGATGGGCTCGGCCTCCCCCGCGATGGCCGCTTCGAAGGCCGCGACGAGGGCATCCTCGTCGTTGAAGGGCAGATGCTCGACGCCGCCCGGGAGCGGCTCGAAGGGCTCCCGATATGCCTGCTTGGCGGTCAATGCCAACGCGCCCATCGTGCGTCCATGAAAACCGCCCTCGAGGGCCAGGACGCGCGTGCGGCCCGTTCGGCGGGCCATTTTGAAGGCCGCCTCATTCGATTCGGTGCCCGAGTTCGTGAAGAACACCCGCCCGCCCTCCTCGGCGACGGCGAGGCGCAGGAGACTCTCGGCAAGGGCCACCTGGGGCGTCGTGGCGAAGAAGTTGGACACGTGCCCCAGGGTGCCGAGCTGCGCGGCGATGGCGCTGGTCCACGTGGGATGCGCGTGGCCCAGGGCGTTTACCGCGATGCCCGCGAGCAGGTCGAGGTAGCGGTTGCCGTCGGCGTCCCACACAAAGCAGCCCTCGCCGCGCACCAGCACCCGCTGCGGGGTGCCGAACGTGTTCATGATGCTGTTGGAGTAGCGTGCCGTGACGCTCGCCTGCGTGGCGGGGCCCGAGGCGGGGCTGGGCGAATCGGAGTAGGAGATGTCGTTACGCATCGGCGTCCTTGGTGACGGGGGTGGACGTGGGAGACTGGCCGGCGGCGGCCTGCGGTTCGTCGTTGACCACCTGCGTGCCGCTGCCCTCAGAGGTGAACACCTCAACCAGCAGCGAGTGGGGCACGCGGCCGTCGACGATGGCCGCCGTGGAGACGCCGCCGTCCACCGCGCGCAGGCACGCCTCCATTTTGGGAACCATGCCCGAGACGAGTGTGGGCAGCATGTCGCGCAGATCGCTCGACGTGATCTCGCTGATCAGCGACGACCGGTCAGGCCACTTGGCGTACAGGCCCTCGACGTCGGTGAGCATCACGAGCTTGCGCGCTCCGAGCGCGACCGCGAGCGCCGACGCCGCGGTGTCGGCGTTGATGTTGAGCACCTGCCCGGTCGCGTTGCCGTGCTCGTCGATCTCGGGGGCGATGGTGGAGACGACGGGAATCCGGCCCGCGTCGAGCAGGTCCGTGACGGCGCGCGGGTCGACGGCCACGACGTCGCCCACGAGGCCGACGTCCACGCTTTCGCCCTCCACGGTCGCGGTGCGGCGCACGGCCTTCAGCAGCATGGCGTCCTCGCCCGAGAGTCCGACGGCGTGCGGCCCGTGTTGATTGATGAGGCCGACGATCTCGCGGCCCACCTGCCCGAGCAAGACCATGCGCACGACGTCCATCGTTTCGGGCGTCGTGTAGCGCAGGCCGCCTCGGAACTCGCTCTCGATGCCGAGCCGCTTCAGCATGGCGTTAATTTGTGGTCCGCCGCCATGCACAACCACCGGGTGAAGGCCAGCCGCGCGCATGAACACGATGTCTTCTGCGAATGCGCGTTTGAGTTCTTCGCTGACCATGGCGTTGCCGCCGTACTTGATGACGACGAGCGCGCCGCGATAGTGCTCGATCCAGGGCAGCGCCTCGATCAGCACCTTGGCCTTGGATTTCGCGGTCTCGAGGCTGTTCTCGGCATCGGGGCGGAGTTGAAAGGTCATGACGAGTAGGCGCTGTTCTCTTCGACGTAATCGTGGGTGAGGTCGTTGGTCCACACGGTGACCTCGTGGTCGCCGCTCTTCAGGTCGACCAGCACGCGCGTTTCGCGGGGAGTCATGTCTACCAGGTCGCGGTCCTCGCCGACCCCTCCGCCGCGGCACACCATGATGCCGTTGATGGAGACGTCGATGGTGGTGGGGTCGAACTCGGCGACCGATTCGGGTACGGTGCCGGCGGCGGCGAGCACGCGGCCCCAGTTGGGGTCGTTACCAAAAACTGCGGCCTTGAACAGGTTTGAGCGGGTGATGGCCCGAGCCACCGCCTCGGCGCCGGCCTCGCTGTTGGCGCGGGTGACGGTGACCGCGATGTCGTGGCTCGCGCCCTCGGCGTCGGCCACAAGTTGGCGGGCAAGGCTCGCGCAGACGGTATCGAGCAGGGCCTGAAATTCTTCGGACGCGAGGGTGGCCCCGCTGGCACCGTTGGCCAGCAGTATCACGGTGTCGTTGGTGGACATGCAGCCGTCGGAGTCGACGCGCTCGAAGGAGTGCCGGGTGGCGCGGCCGAGCGCCTCCTGGGCGGAGGCTGCGTCGAGCACGGCATCGGTCGTGATGACGACGAGCATGGTCGCCATGCCGGGCGCGAGCATGCCGGCGCCCTTCGCCATGCCGCCGACGGTGACCGTGACGCCGCCGCTCGTGGTGCTGGCCGCAGCGACCTTGTGCACGGTGTCGGTGGTCATGATGGCTTGGGCTGCGGCGAGGCCAGCGGCGTCGGTATCGGCCAGGCCAGCCACCGCGGCGTCCGCGCCCGAGAGGAGGTTCTCCATGGGCAGGCGCACGCCGATGAGCCCGGTCGAGCAGACGGCGACGTCTTGGGCGCTGAGGCCCAGCTGCGCGGCGACGTGTTCTGCCGTGCGATGAGAGTCGAGAAACCCGGGTGACCCGGTGCAGGCGTTCGCGCCGCCGGAGTTGAGGATCACGGCGTCGAGGCGCCCGTCGGCGATGGCCTGGCGGGACCACAGCACGGGGGCGGCGCAGATGCGGTTCGTGGTGAAGACGCCCGCAGCGACCTTCTCGGGGCCGGTGTTCACGACGAGTGAGACGTCGGGCTTGCCGGTGGACTTGAGGCCGGCGGCGACTCCGGCGGCGGTGAATCCCTGTGCGGCGGTGACGCTCATGGGGCAACTCCTTGAATCGGTAGTCCCGTGGCCTCGGGGAGGCCTACGGCGAGGTTGGCGGACTGGATGGCGGCACCGGCGGTGCCCTTGCCGAGATTATCAACGGCGCTGATCACTACGAGCTTACCGGCTCGCGAATCATAGGCGAATTGCAGGACCACCGAGTTGGAGCCGAGCACTTGATTGGTGGTGGGCCATTGCCCTGTGGGCAGCACGGTGACGAAGGGTTCTGAGTCGTAGGCGGCGGCGTAGGCGGCGGCAATGTCGACCTCGGTGACTCCGGGCTGCAGGCGCGCGGTGCACGTCGCGAGGATGCCGCGCGACATGGGTACGAGCACGGGAGTGAACGACAATTTGACGGTCCCGGCGCCCGCGACCTGGAGGTTCTGGGCGATTTCGGGGATGTGCCGGTGGCTGCCGCCGACGGCGTAGGGGGCGGCCGAACCCAGCATTTCGCTCGCGAGCAGGTGGGTTTTGAGGCTCTTGCCGGCGCCGGAGACGCCCACCGCGAGGGTTGCCGTGAGGTCTTCGGTGTCGATCAGGGTGGCGAGGGGCGCGAGCGCGAGGCTCACGGCGGTGACGTTGCAGCCGGGCACGGCGATGCGGCGCTCGCCCGCGAGGCGATCGCGCTGCTTGCCCGTGGTGGTGCCGGCGGCCACCAACTCTGGCATGCCGTAGGCCCAGGAGCCGGCGTAGCCGTCGCCGTAGTAGTCGGCCCAGTCGGTCGCGCTCGTGAGGCGGTGGTCGGCGCCGCAGTCGATGAGCAGGGGCAGGGGCGTGCCGTGGGTTTCGGCCTCGGACGCGAGGGTGGCCGCGAGGGCACCGGAGGCCCCGTGGGGCAGCGCGAAGAAGACGATGTCGTGGCCCGAGAGGGTTTCGGCGGTGGTGGGTTCGAGCACGAGGTGCGCGAGAGGTATAAGGTGCGGGTGATGCAGGCTGAATGCATCTCCCGCGTTGGAGTGAGCGGTCACGGTCTTCACCTCGAAGCGCGGATGCCCGATGAGCAATCGCGCGATTTCGCCGCCTGCATAGCCACTCGCTCCTGCGATGGCGACGCTCAAGGTCTCTGCTGGTGACCCCTGCTTCACCGCAGTGACTGACGACTCGTGTGCCTGCCCGGAGGGGGCATCAGCCAAAATCTCACTCATGCGCATAACTATACAGGGTACCGCAAGAATATTCATGCATCCGCGCCCACACTGCAAGACCGTTGCGCCGCGCGTCACATCCCGTCAGAGCAGGCGGGATGCGCCCCTCCGCCGCAACCGCTGTGGTGAGATATAGCCATGAAAGCCATTCGCATTGAAACCACGGGCGACGCCTCGGTCTTGCAGGTCGACGACATCGAAGCCCCCACGCCCGGTCCGGGCGAAGCCCTCGTGCACGTGACCTACGCGGGCGTCAATTTCATTGACACCTACCACCGCGCGGGCGTCTACCCCCTACCCCTGCCTCTTACCCTTGGCCTCGAGGGTACGGGCACCGTCGTCGCGAGCGGCGGCGGAGCCCCCGACGACAAGCGTTTCGTCTCGGGCGCCAGAGTGGCGTGGGCGATGTCGCCCGGCAGTTATGCCGAATACGTGGTCGTACCGACCGCGAAGCTCGTCTCCGTGCCCACCTTCATCGACGATCAGACGGCCGCGGCCATGCCGCTGCAGGGGATGACGGCACACTTTCTCGTCAATGACTCCTACCGGGTGCAATCCGGCGACACCCTCCTCGTGCACGCCGCGGCCGGTGGCGTCGGCCAACTCCTCACTCAGCTGGCCACAGCCAAGGGCGCCCGCGTCATCGCGACGGTCTCGACCGACGAGAAGGCCGCGATCGCGCGCGCGAACGGCGCGAGCGACATCATTCGATACGACCGAGAGGACATCGTCGACGCCGTCAAGCAGTTCACCGACGGCGCGGGCGTCGCGGCGGTCTACGACGGCGTCGGCCAGGCCACCTTCGATGCCTCGCTCGCGTCACTGCGGCGCCGCGGCACACTCGTGATCTTTGGTGGCGCGAGCGGCCAGGTGCCACCGTTTGATGTGCAGCGGCTCAATGCCGGCGGTTCGCTGACCATCACGCGCCCCTCGCTCGGCGACTTCATAGCGTCGCGCGAAGAACTGAAGGCCCGCTCGAATGACATCTTCGAGCAGGTGGCGCTGCAGAAGCTCGATTTCAACGTGGGCAGCGTGTTCGACCTCGCGGAGGCCGCCGAGGCGCATCGCGCGCTCGAGGGCCGACTCACCACCGGCAAGGTGCTATTGCGCATCTAATCGGTGCGCGGCGTCGGCGTCGCCCCACCTGCCGAGCCAATCCCACCCCATGCCTCGAACCGGTCAAGCCACGCGTGCAACGTCGCGCGCGCCTCGGCCGGCGTGAGCCGCGAACCCTGCACGTAGGTCTGCACCACGAGGCCATCCATGAGGGCCACAAACTCAATGGCGGGCGCCAGGCCCCCCAGCGCGGTCTCGCAGCACTCATGCAGCGCCTCGTAGACGCGCCGCTGCCAACTGGAGTATTCGGCATCGTGAGCCGCGAGGGCCCAGAAGTCGAGCCAAAGACTCCAGTGCCTGGTGGCTACGGGGCCGTCCGCGATGAGACCGTCGACGAGGATCCGGCACGCGGCCGGCCCGTCCTGCGCCTGAGCGGCGCGCATATGCCGGGCCGAATAGTCGGTCATCTCGGCATCGAGACTCGCCGCCAAGATCTCGGCGATGCCGCTGAAGTGGTAGGTCACGGTGCCGACGGCGACACGAGCCGCGTGGGCGATGTCGCGAATTGTGCAGGCGTGCAGGCCGCGCTCGCCGAGCATGGGGCGAGCGGCCTGGATGATCTGGTCGCGGCGCTCGGCGGGGCTCATGCGGCGCGGTCCGCTGCTCTGTTCCGCCATGTCGCCTCCCGTCCGATCAGGTTCCTTGTTCGCGGCGGCCGACCGTTGCCCGCGCTCGGCCCACCTTACCGAAGAGGTTCAGTTGTCGGCGAGTATCCGGGCAATCGACTGCCACCTGCCCCTTTGCTGTCGCTCACGAGAGTTTTTCAAACCCTTGCCGCGCTAATCGTTCGATTGTACGATTAGGGCTCACATGCGATCAAAGGCGACACCATGTACGTATTGAAGAAACCCCTCCTCGCGCTCTCGGCCAACCATCGGGTCCGCGATCTCATGGTGAGGTCACCCCTCACCCGGGACGTCGTGCACCGCTTCGTGCCCGGCGAAACGACGGACTCCGTCGTGACCGCCATCGACACCCTCACCCACGACCACCTCTCCGTCACGTGCGACCACCTCGGCGAATACGTCCGGGACCCGGCCGACGCCGAAGCCACCGTGACCGCCTACCTCGACCTCCTGCGCGAGCTCGCGGCCCGCGACCTCGCCGTGGGCGCCGAGGTGTCAGTCAAACTCAGCGCGCTGGGTCAGCTGCTGGGCAGGGACGGGCCCACCTTCGCGTCCGAGAATGCCCGCCGCATACTGGCCGCCGCGTACGGCCAGGGCTCCCGCGTCACCTTGGATATGGAAGACCACACCACCACCGACCACACCCTCGCAGCCGCACATCAGCTTCGGACCGACTACCCCGATCTCGGCGTCGCGGCGCAAGCCATGCTGCGGCGCACCCCCCGTGACCTCACCGACCTCGTCGGCACCGGCTCGCGCGTGCGGCTCGTGAAGGGCGCGTACCAGGAGCCCGACTCGGTGACGGTCGGAGACGCGGCCGCCATCGACCTCGCCTACTCCTCCTGCCTCACCCAACTGTTCGAGGGCGACGGCTACCCCATGGTCGGCTCCCACGACCCGCGCCTCATCGACCTGGCCCTGCGCCTCGCCGAGCGCACGGGGCGCACGCCCGAAACGTTCGAGTTTCAGATGCTGTACGGCATCCGCCCCCTCGAACAGCGCCGCCTCGCGAACACCCACACCGTGCGCGTGTACGTGCCCTACGGCACCGACTGGTACGGCTACCTGACCCGCCGCCTCGCCGAACGCCCCGCCAACCTCATGTTCTTCGCCCGCTCCCTCGTGGGCCGCCACTAAAAGGAAACCTCATGCTGCAGGCCATCACCGCACCCCCCGCGCCCGTCAACGAACCCGTGCTGAACTACGCGCCCGGCTCCCCCGAGCGCGACGCCCTGCTCACCGCGCTCGGCAGTTTCACCGCCCCCGTCGAGATTCCGGCGCGAATAGGCGGACGCAGCGTCGCGCCCGCTGGCACCGCATTCACCGTGACCAGCCCCCAACGTCACGCGCGCGTGCTCGCGACCAGCGCCCACGTCACCCAGGAGCAGACGAAGGAGGCCATCGAGGCGGCCCTCGCCGCCGCCCCCGCCTGGGCCGCGCTCAGCTTCGACGACCGTGCCGCCATCTTCCTGCGCGCCGCCACGCTGCTGAGCGGCAGGTTTGCCCAACCCGGCGAACGCAATTGGCGTGCCACCCTCTGCGCCGCCACGATGCTCGGCCAGGGCAAGACCTGCTTTCAGGCCGAGATCGACGCCGCGTGCGAGCTGATCGACTTTCTCACCTTCAACGTGCACTTTGCACGGCAGATTCTCGCCGAACAGCCGCCCGCCAACTCGTCGGGGGTGTGGAACCGCAGCGAATACCGCCCGCTCGAGGGCTTCGTGTACGCCGTGACTCCCTTCAACTTCACCGCGATCGGCGCTAACCTCGCGGCGGCGCCTGCCCTCATGGGCAACGTGGTCCTGTGGAAGCCCTCGAACACCCAGTTGCTGTCGGCACACCTCACGATGGACCTGCTGCACGAGGCGGGCCTGCCCGACGGCGTGATTTCCCTCGTGCCGGGCGACGGGCTCGACGTCTCCGAGGTGGCCCTCGCGCACCCCGCCCTCGCGGGAATCCACTTCACGGGCTCGACCGCGACGTTTAAGCACCTGTGGCGAACCGTCGGCGAGAACCTCGACACCTACCGCACCTACCCGCGGCTCGTGGGAGAAACGGGCGGCAAAGACTTCATCGTCGCCCACCCCAGCGCCCGCGCCGACATCACCCTCGCGGCGCTCGTGCGCGGCGCGTTCGAATATTCGGGGCAAAAGTGCTCGGCCGCGTCGCGGGCCTACGTTCCCCGCAGCCTCTGGGAGTCCGGACTGCGCGACTCCCTTGCCGAGGCCGTCGCAAGCCTTGTCGTGGGCGACCCCGAAGACCTGAAAAACTTCACCGGCCCCGTGATCGACGATCGCAGTTTCGAACGCAACCGCGCCGCCCTCGACCGGGCTCGCCAAGCCGACCAGGTGGAGGTGCTCGTCGGCGGACACTGCGACGACAGCGTGGGCTACTATGTCGAACCCACCGTGCTCGTGTGTGCAGACCCCGAGGACGATGCCCTGACCAGCGAATACTTCGGGCCCATTCTCGCCGTACACGTCTACGACGATGCGGCGCCCGAGTACGCACGCGACCCGCGCGCCGGGTTTGGCAGGGTGCTCGCGCTCGTCGACTCCACCAGCCCGTATGCCCTCACGGGCGCCCTCATCGCCGACGACCCGCACGCCATCGAACAGGCCACCGACGCGCTGCGCCAGGCAGCCGGCAACTTTTACATCAACGACAAGTGCACGGGCGCCGTCGTGGGCCAACAGCCCTTCGGTGGCGCGCGCGCCTCGGGCACCAACGACAAGGCGGGTTCGGCCCTGAACCTGCTGCGCTGGGTCTCGCCACGCTCGATCAAGACCTCCCTGTTCCCGGCCACGGCGATCACGTACCCGCACCAGGGGTAGGTGGACCGCGCGTCCCCCCCGCCAGCCTCGCGAGTGGCAGCACGCGTCCGGCCAGAGGATTCGTACGGCAAAGGGGGGGGCGCGAAACGTTGATCAGGCTGACTAGTCCGCGCCCTCGCACGCGGCGGGCCGCGTCTGCGCCGCCGCGAGCCGCGTCACGTCGAACTTCGCCGTGCGGTCGAAGCCGTAGACACCGTTCTGCTCCTGAAACACGTCGGTGAGCTGCGTGTAGCAGTAACCGAACATGTGGGGGTCGTCGAGCAGGACCCCCACGAGGCCGGCGAAGCGCTCATAAAACTCCTCGGCGGACCGCACGCGCGCACCGTAGCCCCACGACTCGCCACTCTCGTTGCCGCCACGCTTCGAGCGCGCCGCCGCCTCGGCATTCCACCAGATGCCGCCGAACTCGCTGATCCAATAGGGCTGGCCGCGGTACGGCAGCGACCAGGTGACTCCGTCCGCTCCCGTATTCGTGAACGCGCGTCCCGAGGCGAGCCCGCCGACCTCGCGCGCGAGGCGCCGCGGGTTCTGCTCGTACGTGTGTGCGTCGTAGATGTCGGTGTGCGGCACGCGATGCGAGTATCCGCTCGCGTCGATCACCGGACGCGTCGGGTCGGCCAGTTTGGTGGCCTCGTACAGCGCGTGCGTGGCATCGTCGAGGTCGGTGACCTGGTCGGTGAGGCGCTGATGCGTTTCGTTGAGGGGGCACCAGCCAATGATGGACGGATGGTTAAAGTCTCTCCGCAGCACGGCGATCCATTCCGTCACGAAGTGCAGTTGGGGCCGCTGATTCTCGCCCTGCCGCCCCGCCCCCGAGACGCCCCAATCGGCGTATTCGCCCCACACCAGGAATCCGTGCCGGTCGGCGTGGTACAGGTAGCGTTCCTCGAAGACCTTTTGATGCAGGCGCGCTCCGTTGAATCCGGCCGCGAGCGCGAGCTGAATGTCGAGTTCGAGCGCCTCATCGGTGGGTGCCGTCATGATGCCGTCGGGGTAATAGCCCTGGTCCAGCACGAGTCGCTGAAACACGGGGCGACCGTTCAGGCGCACCTGCGTTCCCTCGAGGGCCACGCTGCGCAAAGCGGTGTAGGTCTCCACCACGTCGCTCTCGACGCGCTGCTCACCCGCTCCGCCGGGCCACGTGAGGGTCACGGTCACGTCGTACAGGTGCGGCTCCCCCGGGCCCCACAGGTGCACGTCTTCCGGGGCCAACTGCAGGGTAACCGAGGGGGCTAGGTCAACGTCCGCGGCGATGATCGCGCGGGCCACCTCGACGCCCGCAAACCGCACCTGGTATTCGAGCCGCGCGCCCGTCACGTTCTGGCTTAACTCGGCCACGGCCTGCACGGCCCCGGCTGCCACCTGGGGAGTGAACGCGACGCGGCGAAGGTGGGCGCGCAGGGGCACCGATTCGAGCCACACGGTCCGCCAGATGCCGGTCGTGCGCGTGTAATGGCAGTGCGTATTGGGCTCCCACGTGGCCTGTTTGCCGCGCGCTTGCGGGCCGTTCTTCGGGTCTCGGGCTCGCACGACGAGGGTGGCACTGCGACCCGGCACGGCGTGCTCGGTGATGTCGGCGCTAAACGGCGCGAAGCCCCCGCGATGGCGGGCCACCTCCACGCCGTTCACCCACACCGTGGCCTCGAAGTCGACCGCGCCAAAGTGCAAGAGCACGCGCCGTCCGCGCCATTCGGGCGGGACCTTCACGTCGCGGCGGTACCAGACTGCCTCCATGAATCCCGTGTGGCCGACCCCCGAGAGGGTGCTCTCGGGCGCGAACGGCACCGTGATGCCCCGGCGCAGGGGCCGCTGCAGGAGCCCGCGCTCGAGCCCCGTATCTGACTGGTCGATCTCGAACTGCCACGTGCCGTTGAGGCTTTTCCAGGTGTCGCGCACGAACTGGGGCCGCGGGTGCTCGGGGCGGGGCAGGCCGCGCGAGAGGCCGAGTCGCGCATCGACGGCCGTGGCGGCCTTCTTGGCGCGCTGCAACGTGTCGCGGAGCGGACGCAGGGGCGGCAGGCTGGGCAGAGTCGGCATGCGTTCATTATGGCCCCGGGTCGGCGAAGTCAGGCACGGTGCGACACGCCGCCGCCCGCGGCTGCGGCATGACATGATCGAGCCTCAGAATGGTGCGGCGCGCGACGCTTCGCCTGGCGGTGAGGGAGATCCATGCAGTCAGACGCATCGACGTGGCGAGTTCGCCTACGTCTCACGCCCAAGGCGCCTCGTGAGCGCACCGGGTGCGCGGTGTACTTCGTGAGGGGAGCGCTCACCTTCATCATTGCGGGCTTTGCCTTGCTGGCGTGGGTGTTTACCCAGGCTTCGGGGGTGGGTGGACGATGGTCGGGGCCCTTGTGTGTTGGCGTCGCCCTGTGCCTGCTCGGGCTCGTGTGGACCCTGCCCTGGAGACGCCGCGGTCGAGACTCCGGGTCCATCGCAGTGTTGACCCTCGCGGACCAGGGCGTGGTGCTTCCGCTTGGCGTGGGGCTCTCGTGGTCTGAGCTGGCGGGCATCGAGATTGAGGGCGCCACGGGCACCGAACCTCCGCTCGTGCGCTTCGACGTACACGACGCGGTCGCCGTACGTCGTCGCCTGCCCGCGGGCACGCCCGCGCATGTGCTGGTCGACGCCGCGCCGGGCCGTTGGGGTTTCGCGAGGGCACGACTCTCGGGCGTTCCCGACAACGAGGCGCGCGGGGCGATCGAGCAACTGCGTGACCTGGCGGCGTGTCCTGGTTCGCCGCGAGCGACGCGATCCTCTCGGAGGGCAGGCGGCGGCTCATTGATGACCCGTTCCGGTTCGATGGCGTCACCACGATCGGCGTTGACGAGCATGTCTGGCGGCACACACGCGGGGGTGACCAGTACGTGACAGTGATTATTGACCTCACCCCCGTACGGACGGGGACAGGCCCATCGAGGCTGCTAGACATGGTCTCCGGTCGGTCGAAAGCAGTGTTCAAGGAGTGGCTCGCGGGGCGCCCAAAAGTGTGGCGGGCCGCGATCGAGGTGGTGGCGATGGACGGTTTCACGGGGTTTAAGACCGCTGCCGCTGAAGAAGTCCCGGTCAAGTCCCACGCGCGGCTGCGGTCATGGACCCTTTTCACGTGGTCCGCCTCGCGGGCGATGCACTGGAGTCTTGTCGCCGCCGCATCCAGCAAGAAGTGTTCGGGCGGCGCGGGAGGAAAGGTGATGCACTGTATCAGGCCCGCCGCACCCTGCTCACAGGCGCACGATTGCTTACTGACCAGCAGAAAACCCGCCTGGAGGCACTGTTTGCCGACAAGCGTTACGCACAGGTCGAAGCAACGTGGAGTATCTATCAGGACGTGATCACTGCGTACCGGGAGACGAAACGAGCACTGGGTAAGTTCTTCCTACAACACACAATTGAGCGGCTCGCCACGGGAGTTCCGGCAGGTCTCGACGAGATTAGCAAACTCACCGGCACCCTCAAACAGCGTGCCGCGGACATCCTGGGCTACTTCGACCGGCCCGGCACCAGCAACGGCCCCACCGAGGCAATCAACGGCAGGCTCGAACACCTCCGAGGCACAGCCCTCGGCTTTCGCAACCTAGCCAATTACAACGCACGAAGCCTACTCGAAACCGGAGGATTCAGACCCGCACTACACTCTCGTTCGTGAAGAGCCGAATAAGCCTCATGGTCACCCTCGGCGACAAGAGCTAGCCTAAAGTTATGCAAATCAACTCTTCTCAATCGAGGTATAACGCGATAGGAACGTCTCACTTAGGCTTATTCATCGGGTCTTTGGGCGCTGTCGCTCGAAGTTGTAGCTGGGTGCCGCGTGATCGCTGAGAGCTGAACTCCCCCGCGGGGTGTCGCGCATAAAAAGAACGGCCTTCTGTACAAGCTGTAAGTGCAAAACAAATAGCCAACAGAAAACCGTTCCCATGCAGGTACCCCGAAACACTCCACCACGCTCACCACGCTCACTACGTTCCTCACCGCAACAATCCTCACCTCCGGCACACCCGTCACAACCACCGGCCCGCGAGCCCATAAATTGGCCCTTGACCAGCAAGTTCAACTCGCCCTGCTCTCGCTACGCACCAACCTCACCCAACACACACTCGCACTCATCTACTGCGTCAGCCAGCCCACCGTCAGCCGCATCATCAACCGCATCACCCCGTTGATCGCCCACCACCTACGCCACAACGTCCCCACCGTCTACGACCTCAACCCCCGTCAAACACACATCATCGACGGCACCGTGCTACCTTGCTGGTCCTGGAAACACACCCCCACTCTCTCCTCCGGCAAGCACCACACCACAGGAATAAACGTGCAGGTAGCATGCGACATCACCGGAAAACTCCTCTGGGTCAGCGACCCCCTCACAGGCAACATCCACGACTCCAAGGCCATCCGCGAACACGGCCTACTTGGCCACATCGACCCTCAAAACGTTATCGCAGACAAGGGCTACGTTGGCCTCGGTGCCATCACCCCAATCAAGAAAATGCCACGGCAACACCTCCGCGACGACCAGAAGACGTTCAACAGAAAGATCAACCAGATCCGCTACGTCGTGGAACGCTGCATCGCCAACCTCAAAACCTGGCGCACATTCCACACCGACTACCGAAGACCACTTCACACATTCCCCGACACGCTCAACGCAATCCTCGGACTCATACTCCACCTACAAAACAACGCCGATGAATAAGCCTCCGTTTCGCCGGGCTCACCAGAGCCCGTTGTGTTTCCCGCGTGGATGCCGCGCGCGAGCATCTTGCCGCTTGACGCCCTGGACCCCTTGGCGGCCGTCGACGCACGGCTGCAACGGACCTCAGGATTCATGCGCATATGGCCCGTGGTGCACATGTGCGTCATGGGCGTCGGCTTGCTCGGGTTGTTGCTGGCCTGGTACTTCACTCGCGAGTCGGCGTTACTGGCGGCGGCTGCGTTCGTGGTGGCCTATTGGGTTTACCAGTACCTGAGCGGTCGCCGGAAGCGCTCGGGAGCCAACTCGGGGCGCAGTTACGCCTGGCAAACGCCAAAGCCTGCGCCCGAGGCGGCCCCGTCGAACGGACAAGCCACTCCTTCCGGCGGCGAGGTCGTCACCAACACCGTAAGCTCCACGTTCAATGGATCCGCCAGGAGCGCCACGTACTCCATTCAGCGGCGACGAGACACCAACGCTCAAGTTGACCCCTCCACGGGACGGCTGATTGGCGAGAACCTCTTCGGTAATAACCTTATCGTCGCCGACGAGGGGGTTATCCTCGGCCCACACGTGTACCTCGCGTGGGGGGAGCTCTACGCCGTGCTCTGCGACGCCGACGTAGGCGACCTCCCGACCCTACCTACGCTCACTGAAGAGCAAGCAGCGGGCAGAAAGATCACCTTGCTGCGCTTCGTGCTTCGCGACGGTCGCCGCTACCGGGAGACTCACCCGCAGTTCATGTCGGTACGGCTCCAGCCCGGTGAACCCGGAGAACCGGACACCATGACGTATCCCGTCTTCGGCCTCGGCAAGGGTAGCCTGCCCGAGGTGATGCGTGCGCTCGTGCGCTACGGCACCCCGCAGGGTGTGCGTGTTTCAGGCGTTCACCGGGGTTAGGGCCCGCGCCTACGCAAACAACGCCTGCCCGATGTACCCCCCGGTCGGCGGCGCGGGCGGCACCGCGAACACCGCCGACCCGATGTGCTGAATGTACTCGTTGAGCAGGTCAAACGAACCGAGTTTGCGCTGCAGCGTGACGAAGTTCGCCGGGTCATTAAGGTACGCGATGAAAAGCAGGCCCGCGTCGAGCAGCCCCTGCGCGTTGAGCCCGTCGGTGTAGTTGTATGAGCGCCGCAGGATCTTCACGCCGTTGTTGTTCTCGTGGGCCGCGAGCGCAATATGTGAGGTGGGGTCGATGAGGGGCGCCCCGTCGGCACCGGTCTTGGCGAAGTCCGGTTCGTCCTTCTCGCGCTCCCCCGAGAGCGGCGCCCCCTCCAGTTTGGTGCGACCGAAGATCAACTGCTGGTCAGAGATGCGGTCGAGGTCCCAGTTCTCGATGTGCATGCGAATCTTGCGCGCCACCTGGTACGTGCCGCCCGTCATCCAGTCGGCCTCACGCAGCCACACGTGGTCGTCGAAGTCGGAAGGGGTCGAGACATTACGGGTGCCGTCTTTGAAGCCCAGCAGGTTGCGCGGCGTCGTCTGGCCCTCGCCCGCGCTGGCCCGGCCGAACCCCATCACCACCCAGTGCGTAGTCGCGGTTGCACCGGCGATCCGCGCGAGGTTGCGAATCGCGTGATACGTGACCTGCGGATCGTCGGAGCAGGCCTGCACCGACAGGTCGCCGCCCGTGAAGGCCGGGTCTAGGTCGTCCCCGGGCAGCGTCGGGAGGTCGGCGAGCAGGGCCGGCCGCTGGGCCGCGAGCCCGAACTGCTCGCCGAAAACGCGGGGCCCGAGGCCCACCGTCACGGTGAGCGACGCGGGAGCGAGGTCTTGGGCCTCCCCCGTGTCGCGCGGCACGGCGTCGGCCCGCGCGGGCTCGACGGAGCCGACGGCCTTGCCCGCGCTGAGCTGACCGATCGCGGCGGTCCACCGGGCGAGCAGCACCTGGAGGTCTTTCGCGGTCGCCGTCTCCGACAGGGTGAACGTCGCGAATATGCAATGCCCCTGGGGCGGGGTCTCGATGCCCGCGGGGTGCGCCTCGTCGAAGAACGCCACTGACTGCGACAGATTCACGGTATTTCCGGACGCGCCGTCGGTGGCGCTGGCAGCCAACGTGGCCGACCCTGCGTCCCGCCCGAACGCGCCGAGCGCACCGCCACCCGCGACCGCCCCCGCACCCAGCGCGGCGCCGACCACGGCGGACGTACCCGCACCCCAAAACAGGGTGCGGCGCGAGACGCCTTCGGCCTGGTCGCGGGGTGCCTCGGGCTCGGGGCCGGGTGTCGAGGGGCCGGGTAGCGAGGGCCCGGGTGTCGCGGGGCCGCCGCTCATGAGGCCGTCGCCACCTTCTCGGCGATGCTTTGCATGGGCTTTTGCAGGTTCAACACGGCCTGGCTGAGTTCCTTGGAGTGCGCCGCGCGATTCTCGGGCGTCCAGGCGATGTACCCTCCGAGGCCCTGGGGGTCGCGGTACTGATTGAGCGCGGTTTCGACTTTGCCAAACTCGGCGACGATCTGGGTGTTGAGGTCGGCGTCGATCTTCTCCATGCCGGGCTGCAGGCTCGCGTAGGCTTGGCGTGCCCCCTCGAGGTTGTTGGCGAAGTCCACGAGGTCGATATTGCTGTAGGCCTCCTCCTCGCCCGTGATCTTGTTGGCCTGCACCTCTTCGAGGAGGCCCGCGGCGCCGTTGGCGAGGTCCTCGGGCTTGTACTGGAGGTCTTTGGTGAGCTCTGCAAGCTTGCCGACGTTGCTCGTGAGGTCCTTGGCGTAGGTCTTGGTCTGGTCTGTGATGGCCTTGGCCTGAAACAGGTCGCGCTCTACCGCGTGAAAGCCCGACCAGCCCACGCTCTCGTCGAGGCTCGACTCGCGCATATCGATGAGGTAGTCGAGATTGCCCTTATTGTCGTCGGGCGCGAAGCCGTCCAGCACGAAGCCTTCGACGGACGATTCGACCTTCTCGTAAAACGGGCGCGCCTGCACATACGCGAGCTGCGCCTTGGCGACGTCACCGCTCTCGACGGCGGTCTGCAGGGAGGCCACGGCGGTCTGCATCTCGGTGATCTGCTGCGCCGCCCACACTCCATACTCGTCCGCTCCCTGCTGGAGCAGCGCCTGGGTGTCGCCCGTGGGGGCCGCGGCCGCGGCGCCCGTGACGGTGAAGGTGGTGGTCTCTGGGTCGGCCCCCGGGCAGTAGATGCTGTAGTCTCCGCCGCCGAGGGTCACCGTGAAATTGACGGCCGGCAAGCCGGGCGCGAGGTTTTCCTTCTCGCCGAGAATCTTCAGGTTGTTGAGCAATTCGAACTCACTGACGGCGGTGGAACTCTCGTTGACCACGGTGAACGTGATGGGTCCCGCCGGCGCGCTCGCAAAGTCGAGTCCGCACTTGTCTCCGTCGGTGCCCGTAATGGTCACCTTGACCTGCGCCGCGCCGTTGGTGACCGGCGCCCCCGAGCCCGGCGCTCCCGACGCGGCCGTCGTGGCCGCGGCAGCGGTCGTAGCGCTGCCGCTGGTCTGCGTGGAGCAGGCGGTGGCCGTGGTGGCGATGAGCGTCGTCGCGAGTGCCCCGGCTAGGAATCCGCGGAATCGTTGCATGTTCAGTCCTTGAAGTCAGTGTCGGATGAGTGCTGTGTGGTTGTCTGGGGCGGGGCGCCCCGTGCTGGGGCGCTGACCGCGGCCGTGCCATAGCGCCGCGGCGGCCACCGCGAGGGCGGCGAGCGCGAGGCCAAGACTCCCGGCGTGCCGCCAAAAGTCACGCTCGACCTGGTCGGTCTGATAGGTGGCGACGGCTCCCTGGGCGGCAAGGAGGGCATCCGGGTCGCCGACCACGCTCGACGAAGAAACCACCGCGCCTCCCGGCAGGGTGCCCGAGATATTGACGCTGCGACTCGACGCGAGTCCGCCCCCGCTGACGCTGAGCGTGACCTTCTGCGACTGCGCGAAATCGACGATCTGACCATCGAGCTCGGCCAGGGTGCGACTGCCGCTCGTGAGCCACGCCGCGGCGAAGGGGCCGGGCGTGCGCTGGGCGTTCATGCCCGCGGGCAGGCGGCCGCCGTTCAGTGCCACGAGTTCGGTGAGCGTGAGCGTCGCGGGGAGGTCCCCCGTGGCGAGCGTGAGGTCCTGCGTGAACTGCCTCGCTCCGACGACCGAGGCAACGTTGACGTTCGCACCCGCCGCGAGGGGCATGGTCGTGCTCGCGCCGTCGAGGGTGACCGTGGCGCCGCTGCCCGCGAGGGTTACGCTACCCGCGGGGGCGCCCGAGGCGTCCACGAGGGCCAGGGTGGTGGGGCCGGTGCGGGGCGCGGCGGGCACGGCCAGCAGCAGGGCGACGGCGCCGAGGCCGAGCGCGGCGGCAATCGACCAGCGGAGCCGCTGCGCGGCCGCGGGGCCAGGCCGTCGGCTGCGCGGCCAGTACACGAGTGCCCCGACGACGATAACGTAGGCGAACCAAGCGATCACCTGGATCAGTCGGGGGTCCGGGGGAATGCCGAGCACGCCGGTTACGAGTGCCCCCAGCACACTGTTTTGCGCCGCGATGGCGGAGAGGTCGACGGTGCGCTGCTGGCCCGCGTTGAGCCAGCCGGCCTCGTGCAGCGACCGCAGCGACAGCACGAGGAGGCCCGCCGCGACGAGAATCAAAAAAGCCGCGGTGAACGAGAAGAACTTGGCGAGGTTAAGTCGGATGCCGCCGCGGTAGATGCCGTAGCCGAGTGCTGCCGAGACCACCATGCCGAGTGCCGCGCCGGTTGCCGCGAAGGCGGCGCTGCCCGAGGCCGAGAAGGTGGCGAGCAAAAAGACCGAGGTCTCGAAGCCCTCCTTGAGCACCGCGAGAAAGGCCATCGCCGTGAGCGCCCAGGTCGAACCCCTTTGCAGCGCCTGGTTCGCGTGCGCCTCGAGCTCGCCCTTCATGCTGCGCGCGTGCGTGATCATCCACAGCACCATCGTGGTCACGAACACCACCGCGACGAGGCCGATGATGGCCTCCATGGTTTCTTGGGCGGCCTGGGGCAGGTGCTGCTGCACGACGGCGAGCACGACGCCGACCGCGATACTGAGCAGCACGGCGGCGGCGACGCCGAGTGCCATGGGGCGAAGCGACCGCCCATTGCGGCGCAGGAACGCCGCGATGATGCCCACGATGAGCGCGGCCTCGAGGCCCTCTCTCAGGCCGATGATGAACGTTGCCAGCACAGTGCATCTCGCTTCTGCGTCAAAACCCTTTACGGCCCCAGGGGAAGCAGGCCAGGCGACAGTTTAGCTTAGGCTCACCTAAAACGGAAGGCACCCGGGCGGCGCCGACTGCGACGCGCGTCACGGCATGTGCGCTGCACAGCTGCGATAATCTAGCGCAGCACCGCCCCCAGCGAGGCCGCCTCTGCCAACGCCGCCGCGCGCGCGTCCGCCGTGTCCCGGGCCGTCAGCGTGCGATCGGCTGCACGGAACCGCAGGGCAAACGCCAGCGACTTCTTGCCCTCCCCGAGCGCCTCCGACTCAAACACATCGAACAGGCGAATCGACTCCAGCACGTCGCCCGCTCCGCGCGCGAGGGCCGCCTGCACGTCCGCCGCGGGCACCGAGGCGTCGACCACCACCGCGAGATCCTCCTTCGAGACGGGGAAGGTACGCAGCGGAGACGCCTCCACCACGTCGGGCGCTGCGGCCACAGCCGCGTCCACCTCAAATTCAAACGCGACCGTTCGCGGCGCGAGACCCAACTCGCGCACCACGGCGGGGTGCAGCTCGCCCGCATGGCCCACGAGAACTCCGTCCACGCTGAGCGCCGCACAACGACCCGGGTGCCACGGCGCATACTCCGCGTTTGAGCGCTGCACGTGCACTCCCGCCGCCGCGAGCGCATGCTCGGCGATCTCGATGGCGTCGAGCCAGTCCGCATCGCGGCCCTGCACGAGGGCGCCCGTCACGGTGCGCTGCCCGGACAGCAGGCCGGCCACGTGGCGGGGCTGCTCGGGAACGGTCAGCATGAGTGCCTCGAGCTCGGCGTCGCTCGGGCGCGCCTCCACGGGCAGGATCGGCGACACTCCCTCGCCTCGCTTGCGCGTCACCTGGCCGATCTCGAAGATCGCGAGGTGATCGGCGCCCCGGCCCAGGTTGCGGCGGGCCGCCGCGACCAGGGTGCCCAGCACCGAGGTGCGCATTTCGGGCTCCTCCGACGAGATGGGGTTCGCGAGGCGCACGGCGTGACGCCGCGGGTCATCCGCGGGCACACCGAACGTGTCGTGGAGGCCGGGCGCCACGAACGGGTAGGTCAGCACCTCGTCGAGGCCGTTCTCGGCGAGCGCACTAGCGATCGCGCGGCGCGCGCGCTGACTGCGCGTGAGGCCCCGCCCACCCGGTGCCTGCGGCACGATCGAGGGAATCTCGTCGTAGCCCACGAGGCGCGCCACCTCTTCGACCAGGTCGGCCGCGCGCACTAGGTCGGGACGCCACGACGGCACCGTCACCTGCCAGGCCGCCGCCCCGGCGTCCGCTTCGGAAACCCGGCAGCCGATTTGGCGCAGCCGGTCGAGAATCGTCTCGTGACTGTAGGCCATGCCAATCAGGCGCTCGCACTCCGTGAACGGCAGTGTCACGGTCACGGGGGCCGCGACCTCGCCCGCGTCGGTGACCTGCGGGTCGGCGGTGCCGCCGCCGTACTCAACGAGCAGGTTGACGATGCGCTGCGCCGCCACGAGCGGCAGCTGGGGGTCCACCCCGCGTTCGAAGCGCTTCGAGGCCTCCGAGGAGAGCCGGTGGCGGCGCGAGGCCCGCGCAATGGAGACGGGAGCGAAGTGCGCGGCCTCCACCAGGATGTCGGTGGTGGTGTCGCTGATTTCGGAATCCTGACCGCCCATGACGCCCGCGATGCCGATCACGCGGCGCGCGTGGCCCCCCGTCGAGTCCGTGATCAGCAGGTCCTCGGCGAACAGGCTGCGCTCCGTGCCGTCGAGGGTCGTGAACCGCTCCCCCGCCTCGGCGCGTCGCACGACGATGGGCGCCGTGAGGGTCGCCAGGTCGTAACAGTGCGTCGGTTGTCCGAGGTCGAGCATGACGTAGTTCGAGACGTCCACGGCGAGCGAGATGGGGCGCATGCCGGCGAGCGTGAGGCGGCGCTGCATCCACTCGGGGCTGGGCTGCGAGCCGTTCACTCCCCGCACGATGCGCGCGACGAAGCGATCGCAGCCGGGGAGCCCGCGCACGGGGGCGGCATCCTCCAGCAGCACCTCGAAAGCGTCGGCGGTGCCGGTCGCGACGGTCGGCACGGCGGGGCGGCCGGACGCCTGGGGGGTGCCGTAATCGGTGAAGGCCGCGCCGGTCGAGTGGCCGTACTCGCGGGCCACGCCTCGCATCGAGAAGCAGTACCCGCGGTCGGGGGTCACGTTGATCTCGACGACCTCTTCGCCGAGACCCAGCAGGGCAATGGCGTCGTCGCCGGGCTGCGCGTCGGGGTAGCGGGCCGGGTCGAGCACGATAATGCCATCGTGCTCGTCGCCGAGGCCGAGTTCTCGCGAACTGCAGATCATGCCGTCGGAGACGTGACCGTAGGTCTTGCGCGCCGCAATGGGGAACGGCCCGGGCAGGACGGCCCCGGGCAGACACGCGACGACGAGGTCGCCCGCGACGAAGTTGTGCGCGCCGCAGACGATGCCGCGCGACGGCGCCGGTTCGCCGGGCAGCCCGCCCTTGACGTTTTCGTCTGCCTGGGGGTCGTTGTGCTCGGGGCCCACATCGAGGCGCACCCAGTTGATGGTCTTGCCGTTCTTTTGGGGCTCTTTGACGAGCGCGAGCACGCGGCCCACCACGAGGGGGCCCGTGACCTGGGCGCCGTGGATCGCTTCTTCTTCGAGTCCGACCTTGACCAGGGCCGCCGCCACCGAGACGGCGTCGGTCGCCCCCAGGTCAACGTGTTCTCCGAGCCACGAAAGGGGTACGAGTGGCATGCTTAAATTTCCGTTCCGTAGTGCTGGGAGAAGCGCACGTCGCCCTCAACCATGTCGTGCATGTCGGCCACGCCATTGCGCAGCATGAGTATGCGTTCGATGCCGAGGCCGAACGCGAAGCCCGAATACACGTCGGGGTCGACGCCGCTCGCGCGCAGCACGTTGGGGTTGACCATGCCGCAGCCGCCCATTTCAATCCAGCCCGTGCCTCCGCACACGCGGCAGTCGGGGGCGGCGTCGCAGTCGAGGCCGCCGCGGGCCTCGCATGCGAAACACCTGAAGTCCATCTCCGCGCTCGGCTCGGTGAACGGGAAGAAGCTGGGGCGCAGTCGCGTCACGGGGCTGCCGCCGAAGATCGCCTTGGCGAAGGCCTCGAGGGTGCCCTTGAGGTGGGCCATCGTGAGGTGCTTGTCGATCGCGATGCCCTCGAGCTGAGTGAACACGGGGGTGTGCGTGGCATCAAGTTCGTCGGTGCGGAACACGCGGCCCGGGCACGCAACATAGAGGGGCACGCCGCGTTCGAGCAGGGCGCGGGCCTGCACGGGCGACGTGTGGGTGCGCAGCACCTGGCCGCTGCCCTCGGGTGCCACGTAGAAGGTGTCCTGCATCTGGCGCGCCGGGTGGTCCTCATCAAAATTGAGGGCATCGAAGTTGAACCACTCCGCCTCGACCTCGGGGCCCTCGGCGATCTCCCACCCCATGCCGATGAAGAAGTCGGCCACGCGCTCTTGCAGCGTCTCCAGGGGGTGGCGCGAGCCGCGTGCGATGCGATGCTGGGCCGTGGTGACGTCCACGCGCTCGGTGCGCAGCTGCTCGGTCTCGTGCTGGGCTTCGAGTACCTCCGTGCGCGCCGCGAGCGCCTCGTTCAGGGCCTTGCGAGCCGCGCCCAGGCGCTGGCCCGCGGCGGCCTTGTGCTCCTTGGGCACGCGGCCCATTTCGCGGTTGGCCAGAGATAGCGGGGCCTTGTCGCCCGTGTGGGCGAGTCGCGCGGCCTTGAGGTCGTCGAGAGTGCCGGCGGCCGCGAAGGCGGCGAGCGCGGCGTCGACGGCAGCGTTTATGCCCGCCTCGTCGAGTGGCGACAGCGCGGGTTGAGCTTCGGACAAGGGTCACATTCCTTTGACTTCAGGTTTCGGACGCGCGCGACCACGTGGGCACGAACACTGCGGCTGGTGCGTGGCCGTAACGGCGCGTAAGCCCGCCGCGAAGGGGCGGGCGCGTGGGCAGAACCCGTATGCGATTTTGCCATACGGGCCCACGGGGGCGTCCAATCATTTCACGCAGATTCGGGGCATCAACGGGCCACAGCGGGCCACCAACGGGCCACATCCGTGTGCCTACGGCCCGCGGCGCTCCAAGAACTCCATCACCTCGACGTCGTCGACACCGGGAAACCTGCCGGGAGGCAGGGCCGACAGGAGGCCCGGAGTGAGGCGGGCGTCGGGAAAAACGGCGTCGCGCCACCGGCGCTCGACCTCCTCGCCCGGTCGGGCGCAGCAGCGGGGGTCGGGGCAACGCGACACGGCGCGGTGCTCGGTAACCCGGTCGCGCATCCAACGCACCTGCGCGTTCGGCACGCCGATCGACACCGAGAAGGGCCCGTCGGGGGTTTCATCGATGGTGGCGGTGCACCAAAACGTGCCCGCCCCCGTGTCGGTGTACTGCGAGTAGGCGCTGCCCCACGGCTGATTGAACGCCTCGCGCACGGTCCAGTAGCGGCAGACGCGCTGACCTTCGACACTGCCCGTCGCGTCGGCGGGAAAATTCACGCCGTCGTTGGAATACGCCTTGTGGATGATGCCCTCCCGAGAGACGCGCATGAAATGCACGGGGATTTCCAGGTGTCGCGTCGAAAGATTGGTGAAGCGATGCGCCGCGGTTTCGAAGCTCACCTCGAACTCTTCTGCGAGGTCCTCGATCGCGAGTTCGCGCCGGGCCTTCGCATCGATCAGCAGCGCCGCGGCCTCGCGCTCGGGCACCTTGATGGCGGCGGTGAAGTAGTTCACCTCGATGCGCTGCTCGAGAAATTCTCCGTAATCGCGCGGCACATCGTGACCGAGCGCAACATGCCCGAGGGCCTGCAACGTGAGCGAGCGCAGTTCGTTCTTGGTGGAGACCACCTCGGGCACAAAAATGCGCCGGTGCTTGCGGTCTGTCACGGTGCGGGTTGAAAACGGCAGGTCAGCCGCGGGCACGATGCTATAACCGAGCCGGCGAGCGATGTCGTCGACCAGTCGATTGCGCACGGGGCCGCCCTGATACTCCGTGTGCCGCAGGAGGTCGCCAGCGAGCACCTCGATCTCACCGAAGTAGTTGTCTTGAGCCTTCATGCGCGAGCGCAACAGCGTGTTGGCCTGGCGCGCCGATTCAGGCGTCGCGGCGCGCTCCCGCCGCACCTCCGAGAGCGCCCGGTGCAGGCCCACGAGAGCCGCGAGCGCCTCCGTCGAAAGCCCCGGCGAGATGCGCACCGACGGCACTCCGAGGGCCGCGAATTCGGGGGCGCGCTGTGCCTGCTCCAGCTCGATTTCGAGGGCCGCCCGCTGGCTGGGCGCTCGCGTGCTGAAGAGGTCTTCCACGCGCACGTGATAGGCCTCCGCGAGGCCCGTGAGCACCGAGAGCTTGGCCTCGCGCTTGCCCGTCTCGATGAGCGAAAGGGCCGACGCCGAAAGCCCCACCGTGTGAGCGGCCTGGGTGAGTGTGAGGCCCCGGTGACCGCGAAAGAAGCGCAACATCCGACCCACGCTCACGGTGTCGGCCGAGGCCGCCGCCGGGCTCGAGGGCCGCCGGGGGTGCTCGGGACCGGCCACTACCCGCGGACGCGCGGGCGCCGCGTTGGCAGGGCGGGCCGCGGGCGGGGTGCAGGGCTGAGTGCTCACGAGTTCTCCCTGACAGGCTACTGGTGCTGCTGAAAGCGGTGTCGAGCGGGACTCCCGGCGTTTTTGCCGCAGCAGTCTGCTCGGCCTGTTGTCGTTCGTCGACACCTCGTCACGGCGCCGCGCCAGCGCGGCGTTGCGTGTCCAGTGACTCTAGCAGCCGACCCCCCGGGCAGCCGTGTCGAAATGCCCCGCGGTCCGCGCGCGTCCGACGCCGCGTCAAAAAATCGCGCCGACTCTCAACGCGGCAAGAACGCCGTTTTTTGACAGCTCGAAGCCCTACGCGGCTCGGCGCGGGCCCGGCACAGTGGAGGTACGAAGACATTCGCGGTAGCGACACCATGAAAGGGCAACACCATGACTCACTCCACCTCGCAGCCCACCACTGAGGCGCAGACCCTCTCCGAGCAGATCGACCTGCTGCAGCACGAGTGGGAGGCCAACCCCCGCTGGGCCGGCATTGAACGCAGCTTCACGGCCGCAGATGTCTTTGCGCTGCGCGGCTCGGTCATCGAGGAATCCACCTTGGCGCGTCGCGGCGCCGACCGCCTGTGGCGGCTGCTGCACGAGCAGCCCCTCACGCGGGCGCTCGGCGCGGTCTCGGGAAACCAGGCCGTGCAAATGGTCAAGGCGGGTCTCGACGCCATTTACCTGTCGGGCTGGCAGGTCGCCGCCGACGGTAATCTCAGCGGTCAAACCTACCCCGACCAGTCGCTGTACCCGGCAAACTCGGTGCCCGCCGTCGTGCGTCGACTCAACAATGCCATGCAGCGTGCCGACCAGATCGAGACGCTCGCTCGCGGAGGCGCCACGGAGGACCTCGGGCTCATCGCGCCGATCGTTGCCGATGCCGAGGCGGGCTTCGGTGGACCGCTCAATGCCTACGAACTCATGAAACAGATGATCGTCGCGGGTGCTGCGGGCGTGCACTGGGAAGACCAGTTGGCGAGCGAAAAGAAGTGCGGCCACCTCGGCGGCAAGGTGCTCGTGCCGACCTCGCAGCACGTGCGCACGCTGAATGCGGCCCGCCTGGCAGCCGATGTGCTCGACGTGCCGACCCTCATCGTCGCCCGCACCGATGCCCTCGGCGCGACGCTGCTGACGAGCGATGTCGATGAGACCGATCAGCCGTTCCTGACGGGAGGGCGCACGAGCGAAGGCTTCTTCGAAGTGCGCTCGGGCCTCGAACCCGTGATTGCGCGCGCCAAGCGCTATGCCCCCGCGGCCGACCTGATCTGGGTCGAGACGTCCACCCCGGACATCGGGTTAGCGCGCGAGTTCGCCGCCGAGATGCACCGCGAGTTTCCCGGCAAGTTGCTCGCCTACAACTGCTCACCGTCGTTCAACTGGGCGGCGACCCTCAGCGCCGCAGAGATCGCGACGTTCCAGGACGACCTCGCGGCCATGGGTTACGCGTTCCAGTTCATTACGCTCGCGGGTTTCCATGCCATCAACCACTCGATGTTCGAGTTGGCCCACGGCTACGCACGCGACGGCATGACCTCGTACGTCGGCTTGCAGCAGGCCGAGTTCGCGGCGGAAGACCGCGGCTACACCGCGACCCGGCACCAGGCCGAGGTGGGCACGGGGTACTTCGACCGCGTCTCGACCTCGCTCAACCCCCTCAGCGCCACCACCGCGCTCGCGGGCTCCACCGAGACCGCTCAGTTCCACTAGGCCACCACCTGCAGAAGCGGGCGGCCGGTGAACCGGCCGCCCGCACGTTTTGTAGCCACTAACACCCCCGAGGAGTCACCATGCGCACCCTTGACCATTCCCTCCCCACGACCCGTTCCGCCGCGCGCGACGCGAGGCTCGCCAGGCCGCATCTCTCTCATGTCGAGTTCATTCCGGGATTCGAGGTCGTGGACGATGCGACGCTCGATTCAGTGCCCGTGCACGTGGGTGGCGCGCTGCTGCCTCGCTTCGACGAGATACTCACCCCGGCCGCGCTCGCCTTCGTCAACCAACTCATCGTGGAGTTTTGCCCGCGTCGCGCCGAGATCCTGCGCGGTCGGCGTGAACGTGTCACCGCCCAACGCCACGGCTTCAGCCCCAGTTTTCGCCGCGACACGAGGGCACTGCGTGCAGACGCGACGTGGCGCGTGGCCGAGCCTGCTCCGGGACTGGAGCGGCGGCAGGTGGAGATCGTGACCCCGGCGACTCAGCGCATGCTGGCGAGGGCCCACCGTAGCGGCGCCGATGTCTGCATCGCCGATTTCGAGGACGCCCTGTCCCCCACCTGGCAGAACATCATCGAGGGGCAGATCCACGTGCGGGACGCGGTGCGCGGTCGGGTCAGGCCGGAGGCCGCGGCGGGCGATCTGCGCGGAGGGGCGCGCCTCTCCCCCGAGCGTCTCGCGCCGCCGCCGACCTTCATGATGCGGCCGCGCGGGTGGCACCTGGCCGAGAAGCACGTCACGCGCAACGGGCACAGTGTCTCCGCGAGCATCGTGGATTTCGGCCTGTTCATGTTCCATAACGCGGTGTATCTCGTGGAGACCGGGCGGGGCCCATACTTCTACCTGCCCAAACTCGAGTCGGCGGCGGAGGCAAAGCTCTGGAACGACCTGTTCGTGCGGGCCCAACGCATGTTGGGCCTGCCGCAGGGCACGATTCGCGCGACCGTCCTCATTGAAACCCTGTCGGCCGCGTGCGAGATGGAGGAGATCCTGTATGAGCTGCGAGAGCACAGTGCGGGCCTCAACGTGGGCCACTGGGACTACATTTTCAGCGTCATCAAGTCGGCCGCGCACACCGAGGGCGGCAAGGTGTTGCCCGACCGTGAGCACCTCACGCTGAGGGCCCCGTTTATTCGGGCCGCCTCGACCCTGCTGATTCAGACGTGCCACAAGCGCGGCGCGCACGCGATTGGCGGGCCCAGTTCTTTCGCGCCCGTCCCTGGGGACCCGGCCGCCCTGGCGTCCGCTCGTGACGCCACGGGCCGCGAGAAGCGCGCCGAGGCCAAGGCCGGGTTCGACGGTGCCTGGGTGGCGCACCCGGATCTCGTGGAGACCGCGCGTGCCGAGTTTGTGGCCGAGCAGGGCGACGCTCCGAACGCCCTGGGGCGCCCGTTCGCACCCGTCAATATCAGCGCCGAGAACCTCACGGACCTCACCACCGTGACGGGTCGCATCACCGTGGCGGGCGTCGCCGAGAACGTGCGCGCCTGCCTCGAATACCTGAGTGGCTGGCTCGGCGGCCGCGGTGCGTGCGTCATTGATGGGCGCATGGAGGACGCCGCGACGGTTGAGATCTCGCGCATGCAACTGTGGCAGTGGATCCGGCGCGGGGCCGAGGCGGTGGACGCCGAGGGCGCTAGCCATCGGGTAAGCGTCGATTTCGTGGGGCGCTTCATGCAGGGCGAGGCGGCGCGCCTCGCGGAGGGTGCCGATTTCTTTCGGCGCGCCTGCATAAGTGCCGCCGTGGAGGTGCTCTCCGAATCGTGCCTCGAAAGCGAGTTTCCTGAATACTTCACGCCCACCGCGTACGCTCGCTACCTCTACGAGTTGGCTCATGCCACGTGGCAAGAGTGAGCCGGGTGCCACGTGAAAGGCGTGGGAAACTGGCGGCATGACTACGCCGCAAGAGCCGCTGTTGATGGACGAGACCCAACCGCTTGAAGTGCACCATTTCGGCACCGACACGCTGCCGAACTCGTCTCATCATCCCACCTCGCTTTCGGATCACGTGAGTGCTCATTACACGAGTCAGGCCAAGGTCGGTGCCGAGGCACGCCGCATCGCGGAGTGTCGCGGCGCCGACGGCCCGTGGCGCACGTGGGGGCCCTACGTCTCAGCTCGGCAGTGGGGCACCGTGCGCGAGGATTATTCGGCGGACGGCAACGCGTGGGCATATTTTCCGTTCGAACATTCCGGTCAGCGCGCCTATCGCTGGGGCGAAGACGGTCTCGGCGCCGTGTGCGACCGCTATGGCTTCCTGAATGTTGGCGCGGCTCTGTGGAACCGCCGCGACGAGCGGCTCAAAGAGCGCCTCTTTGGGCTCACTAACAACCAGGGCAATCACGGCGAAGACGTCAAGGAATACTTCTGGACCCTCGACGGCACCCCCAGTCACTCGCTCATGCGGTGGCTGTATCGGTATCCGCAGGCCGCGTTTCCCTACCAGCGGTTGCGCGACGAGAACGGTCGGCGGGGTCGCGGCGACCGCGAATTTGAGCTCGCCGACACGGGAGTGCTCGCGAACGACGCCTTCTTTGACGTGCAGTTCAATTACGCGAAATCGTCACCCACCAGCCTGTTGCTCGAAATTACCGTAACGAATCACGGCACGAAGCCCGAGAGCATCGACGTGATCCCGCAGGTGTGGCTGCGCAACACCTGGTCGTGGGGCCGTGACAGCGCCAAGGGCAGCATCACCCTCACGAGCGACGCGAGCGGTCTCGCGCAGGAGGTTCGGGCGGCAGCCGATCAGCCCGGGGCTGGTTTTGTCGGTCCGGACGCCGCGGGGCCCGGCGGCACGTCCGCACCCGTCAATGCGACACAGGTGAGTTCCCAGGGGGCCGCCAGCCCGGCACCCGTCAACGCGGCACAGGTGGCAATCCCCGGGGCGACCAGCCCGGCACCGACGCCTTCGGCGCCGGCAACGGGCCGCCCCCTCGCCGCGGCGCAGCCCACGGCACGGGACCAGGTAGCTGCCCCCAGGGCGTCCGCCACCCCGGCCACCCCGGCGTCCACGCCCCCCGCCTCGACCACCCCAGCCCCGCCCCTGTCGCTGGTCGGGAGCCTCGCCCCGCAGGCCGCGCCCGCGATCGCGAGCATCGAGCACCGCCACCTCGGCAACTACCAGGTGGCCGTGGTCAGCGAGGCCCCCCAGACCGTGCTTCGCGACGTGCTGTTCTGCGAAAACGAGACCAATACCGTGGCCGTATACGGCGACCTCGAGCGGCAGTCGGCCTACCCGAAGGACGCCATCGAGCGGCGCATTGTGCGGGGCGAAACCACCGCCCCGAACCCCGCCCGCACGGGCACCAAGGCGGGCTTTTGGTTTCAGATGGATGACCTGCAGGCGGGCGAGACGCGCAGCATTCGTTTGCTGCTGACCGCGGGCGAGGTAAATCCCGCCGACCTCGACGCCGCGGCGTTCACCGGCGTGTTTACGGAGCGACAAGTCGAGGCCGACGAGTTCTATGACCAGGTGATCCCGTCGCACGTGACGAATGAAGACAGGCTGATCGCTCGGCGCGCCTACGCGGGCCTGCTGTGGTCCAAACAGCTCTACCGCTACGACGTCAGGCAGTGGATGGAGGGCGACCCGGCTTTTGCCGCCCCGCCTCCCGCGCGCAATCGCAATCATCAATGGACGAATTTCACCCTCGCCGATGTGATTTCGATGCCGGACGAGTGGGAGTATCCGTGGTTCGCGGCCTGGGACCTCGCGTTCCATACCGTCACGCTCGCGCACGTCGACGCCGAGTTCGCGAAGGCGCAAATGCTCCTGCTCGCTCGCGAGTGGTCGATGAACCCCAACGGTCAGCTGCCCGCCTATGAGTGGGAGTTCTCCGATGTGAACCCGCCCGTGCATGCGTGGTCGGCATATCAGATTTATCTCATCGACGGGGCGCGCGACAAAGACTTCTTGGCGCGCATCTTCGACAAGATGACCATTAATTTCACGTGGTGGGTCAACCGCAAGGACAGCGACGGTTCGGGGTTGTTCGAGGGCGGGTTCCTCGGCATGGACAACATCTCGCTGTTCAATCGCTCCGACCCCCTGCCGGACGGGCTGCGCCTCGAACAGTCAGATGCGACCAGCTGGATGGGCTTTTTCGCGCTGACGATGCTCGCGTGCGCCGTCGAATTGGGGCAAGACCAGGCGCATTACGACGACATGGCCACCACCTATCTCGAGCACTTCCTGCACATCGCGACTGCGGCGCGAAAGTTTGGTTCGCGCGGGGTGGGCATTTGGGACGAAAGCGATGGATTCTGCTACGACCTCTTGGTGGGCCGCCATGGGTCGGAGCCGCTGCGCGTGCGCTCGATGGTGGGCCTGATTCCCCTGCTCGCGGTATCGGTGATTAATTCCGGGGCCCTCGCGAAGCTGCCGGACTTCCAAAAGCGCTGGGAATGGATCAAGAAGCGCCGCCCCGAGGTGGTCGCCCTGTCGGTCGAGCGCTTCGACAAGTCGGTGTTTTTGTCGCTGCTGAGCCCGCGGCAGAACCTGCTTACCCTCACGCGCATGCTGAACGAGAATGAGTTCCTGTCTCCTCATGGCATCCGCTCGCTATCAGCCGAGTACCGCCAGCCGTTCACGGTGAAGGCCGGCGGCAACGACTACTCGATTGCGTACGTGCCGGGCGAGTCCGACTCCCCCATGTTCGGCGGCAATTCGAATTGGCGCGGCCCGGTGTGGTTCCCCATCAACGCGCTGTTGGTCGATGCGCTGCGCACGATGGCCGACGGTCTGGGCCGCGAGGGCACCATCGAATACCCGACCGGCAGCGGAAAGTTCGTGACGCTATTCGACGTCGCGGACGATATCGAGCAGCGCCTCATCAGTTTGTTCCGGGTCGGCAGCACTGGGTACCGGCCCAGCGACGGTCAGCGCATCGAGGCGTCGCCATCGCCCCTGTGGCGTGATCACGTCACGTTCAGCGAATACTTCAACGGCGATTCGGGTGAGGGCCTTGGCGCGACCCATCAGACCGGATGGACCGCACTGGTGGCGCACATGATCTCGCGGTCGCGGCCGCAACCCTAGCCCGATAAGCAAGATTGGCCCGGCCCCCCGCTACCAGTAGTTAATGGTTTCGGGGGGCACGAACGCGCCCGTGCGGCGACCGTCGGGGCCGATCATCCAGCCCATGCGCTTGTGTGTGCGCAGCGTGATAGCGCTCTCGTGAATCTCGAGGTGCGGGAGTTTCGTCGAGAGCATCACCTCGATCCTCAGGAGGTCTTCGAGGCTCGCGGCCCACACCATGAGCGACAGGTTGCTGGCCCCCGCGAGGCTGAGGCAGAGTCGTCCCTCGCTCAAGGTCGACATGGCGGCGAGGGTTTCGCTGAGGTTGCGGGGGTGAATCGAGGCGTACCACGTCGCCGTGACGGGCCACTGCGTAGTGAGCTGAGCGATCTCGGTTCGCATCGCGATCACCCCGCTCTGCAGCACCTCGCTGACCTGTCGGCGCACGGTGGTTTCGGGGCGACCGAGGTGCTTGGCGAGGGTAGCCGCCGTGGCTCGTCCGTCGCGCATGAGCGCCTCGACGAGGGGTTCGAGGTGCGCGCCGAGGCGCTGGGCTCGGTGCGGACGCGCGGGTGGTGCGTGGCGCTGCGCCTGCTGTAGTTGCGTTGCGTCGAGGGCGTGCAGGCGCCATTCGCCGCCGTGGCGGTGCAGGGCGGTGGCAAGGCGGATCCGGCCCATGCTGAGTCCCGGCACGGCACGCAGCCGGTCGAACAGCACTTCGCGCATCTGCGCCAGAGACTTGGTGATGACGGTGAGGCCGATCGTGGCGGCACCGACGGTGTCCTCGACCGTAAGCACGGCGCGCATGGAGCAGAGGTGGGCGATCACGCTGTCGAGGTCGGCGGGTTCGGCGTTGACCTCGACGAGCGCGACCGTGATGTCCGCGACGGGATAACACGTGACCCAGGCTGTGTTGCTCGACTGCAGTCGTTGCCAGCGTTGGGCGAGGGTGGCCGGGGTGGCCCCGAGAATGGGGGACGCGTGCGTCCAACTGAGCCGGGGTGCCAGCTGGAGCAGGTGGATGAGTTCGTAGTCGGTGGGGGCGAGGTCGGGCGCGACGGCATTCTCTTTGGGCAGCTCAGGGGTCTCGGGTGGCATGGCTTTGAGTTCTTTCCGCAATGGTGGATACTCAATTTTATGCCGACCAATATGGCGCTAAACGTGATTCAAGCGCAATCTTGTGGTGCTTTCTGTGGCATTTTCCGCATGAGCCGGAGCGAATGCGATCCTGGTCTCACGGGCTCGGCGCTAAACCTAGGGCGGCGCCGCAGCGAACAACGGCGTCCGTTGAAGTCCGGCAATCATCCAACGAAGCGTTTGCGAAGGGATCCCCATGACTGTCTCAACCGACTTTGCCCGCGACCTTACCGCGATGCGCGAGCACCTGCATCAAATTCCCGAGGTCGGCCTGCACCTGCCGCAGACTCAAGAGTTCATGTTCACCCAGCTGGAGGCGCTCGGCGACATCGAACTCAGCACAGGCGACAGCGTCACGAGCATCACAGGCGTGATCCGGGGCGGCAAGGCCACCCGTGACGCGAACGGCGTGGCCGACAAGATCGTCCTGCTGCGCGGCGACATGGACGCCCTGCCCGTCGCCGAGTCCACCGGTCTCGACTTCGCCTCGACCAACGGCAATATGCACGCGTGCGGCCACGACCTACACACCACGATGCTGTTCGGCGCGGCCAGCCAATTGCGTGATCGCCGCGACGACCTCGAGGGCGACGTCGTGTTGATGTTCCAGCCCGGCGAAGAGGGCTGCGATGGTGCCCGCTACATGGTCGACGAAGGCGTGCTCGAGGCCGCTGGCCGCACCGCTGACGCCGCCTTCGCCCTGCATGTCATGTCGGCCAACACGCCCCTCGGCGAGTTCCGCAGCCGCGAGGGCCTGCTCATGGCCTCGTCGAACCGCCTCCACGTCACGGTTCGCGGCGCCGGCGGGCACGGCTCGACCCCGCACCTCGCGAAGGATCCCGTCGTGGTGGCCGCCGAGATGGTGGTCTCCCTGCAAACGCTCGTCACGCGCCAACTAAACCTGTTCGATTCCGCCGTCATCTCGGTGGGCGTCCTGCGGGCGGGCGAGGCCATCAACGTGATCCCCGAGACCGCGTACTTCGAGGCCACGGTGCGGGCATTCTCGGATTCCACGCTCGAGCAGTTGCGCGTCGCCCTCCCCCGCTTACTGCGCGGCATCGCGGCGGCTCACAACGTCGAGGTCGACGTCGACTTCATCGAGCAGTACCCCCCGACCATCACGAACCCCGACCAAACCCAGTTCGCTGGCCAGGTCATCTCCGATCTGCTCGACCCCAAGCGCTACGAAAACCTGCGCGACCCCTTCAACGGCTCTGAGGATTTCAGCCGCGTGCTTAATCGAGTGCCCGGCAGCATGGTGATTCTTGGTGCCTGCCCTCCCGGGCGTGATCACGCCACGGCGGCTTTCAATCACTCGCCCTACGCCGATTTTGACAGCACGGTGCTGTCGGATGGCACCTCCGTGTACACCGAACTCGCGGTGCGCCGCCTCGCGAGCCTCAAAGCACCCTCCCCCACCCCTTGCGAGAGCAGTGTTGCTCCCGCCGCCTGGAAGGCTAAGCATGTCCACTACCACTAATGCCCACGGCGACAACGCCGTCAGCACTCGCGAGGCCGCGCGCAAGCGGCTTCCCGCGATTGGCATCGGCAACCTGATCGAATGGTACGACTGGAACGTCTACGCACTGTTCTCGACGTTTCTCGCGGGAGCGTTGTTCAGTAAGGCAGACCCCACCTCGGCGCTGTTGTCGACCCTTGCCGTGTTCGCGGTCGGTTTCGTCGCACGTCCCTTCGGCGGGTTCCTGATCGGCTGGTTTAGCGATAAGTACGGCCGCAAACCCGCCATGAACCTCACGGTTATCATGGGCGCGGGCGGCTCGTTCCTCATCGCCCTGATTCCCAGTTATGCGAGCATTGGCGCGGCCGCGGGCGTCCTGCTCGTGGTGGCCCGCCTCGCCCAGGGTCTCGCCCACGGCGGCGAGCTGCCGTCCGCGCAGACCTACATCGCCGAGGTCTCGCCCCGCCACCGCCGCGGGCTGTGGTCGTCGGTGATTTATGGTTCGGGAACGCTCGGCATCGTGTTCGCGACCCTGCTCGGCGCGGTTCTGGGCAGCACGTTCTCGAGCGATTTCATGGACTCGTGGGGCTGGCGCATCCCGTTCCTGATCGGTGGCGTGCTCGGGCTCGTCGCCGTGTGGCTGCGTCGCACGATGAAAGAAACCGAAACCTTCGAAAACAACAAGGAGACGGCCAAGCGCCTGACGCTGCGCGACCTGTTCCGCGAGATCGGCCGCAATCCCAAGCCCGCGATTTCCACCATCGCCATGACCTGTGGCCTCACGGTCATCTACTACGTGTGGGCCGTGAATGCGGTCGCGAGCGCCATTTCGATTTACAACGTCTCCAAGACGGACGCCATGTGGGCCGGCCTGGGTGCCAATATCGTGTTCATTGTGTCCCTGCCGCTGTGGGGCATGCTGTCGGACCGCGTGGGGCGCCGCCCCGTCGTGGCGGGCTGCCTCGCCGCCCTCGTGGTACTGACCCTGCCGATGACGGCGTTCCTTAACCAGGACCCGGTGCGCCTCTTCATCTGCGTCGCGATCATGTGCTTCTTGCTGGGTGGTCCGTGCGCCTCGATGGTGGCGATGTACGCCGAGATGTTCCCCGCCAAGATTCGCTCCATCGGCTTCGGCATTCCCTACGCGATCGCCGTTGCCGCGTTCGGTGGCACGGCCCCCTACCTGCAGAAGGCCCTCGCGGGTGCGGGTCACTCCGACTTTTTTAACTACTACATGATGCTGCTCGGCGTGGTGTCCATCGTCGCCGTCCTGAAGCAGAAGGAGACCGCGGGCCGCGACCTCAACTTCTAAAGTTAGCTGGTCGACCCGCGACCCTCGTTCGATATGCTGCCAGCATGAACACACCCACTATTACGGCCGTGTGCCGCGTGTTTCAGCTGCAGCCGGACGAGGGTCGCGTCGGCGCGACTGCCATTGATAAGCGCCCCGTGGAGGGCGCCGTGCGCGTTACGGTGCACGGGCTGATGGGAGACACGTGCCTCGATCACGAGCATCACGGCGGCGCGGACCAGGCCCTCTACCTGTATGCCGAGGAGGCCGCCGCGGAGTGGGAGGCCGAGCTCGCGTCCAGCCTCGCGCCGGGCCAGTTTGGCGAGAATCTGCGTACGCGCGGCATCGCCGTGGATGACGCCGTGATGGGGTCGGTGTGGAAACTCGGCGACACGGTGCGCATCGAGTTCACCAAGCCCCGGATTCCCTGCCAGACGTTTGCGCGGTGGATGCAGCAGCCGCAGTGGGTCAAGCGCTTTACGAGTCGGGGGCTCGCGGGCGCGTACGCGCGCGTGCTCACTCCGGGCCTCCTCACGCAAGGGGACGCCATTCTGGTCGAGTCGGTGCCCGCGCACGGTGTGACCATTCGCGATTTTTTCACCGATCCGAGGGAATCGACCGCGCGTCTCGCCGCGCTGGCGCCGCCCTCGCTCTTGGCCGAGGCCTAAGACTGTCGTAAACTGAGCGGCTGAAGCCCCCACGGCGCCGAACTCGAGTCGTCGCGAGCACGGGGGCGAGCGAGGGCGCGGTTGTCTGCGCCCGGCAACCGGCGCCGCCCAACCAGCGAAAGTACCGACCTGTGCCCACTGTGAAGCCTCCAGAGGACCGCCGCGAGGCCCACCGCATGCACGCCCAGACGTGCAGCGACGATCACCATAGACCCGAGGCTTCGGCCGCCGACCTCCGACGCTGGCGCCAATACCTGGCCAATGAGCGCTCGGAGGCCGCCGTGTATCGCGATCTCGCGCGACGCCGCACGGGCGAGGAACGCAGCATCTTGCTCGAATTGGCCGAGGCCGAGTCGCGCCACCAGGCGCACTGGGAGATGATGCTGGGCAGTCGCGAGGGCAGCCCCGTGCGGGCCGATTCGAGCACCCGGTTCTTGGGGTGGCTCGCTCGCCGTTTTGGTTCGGTATTCGTGCTCGCGCTCGCTCAACGGGCCGAGAGCCGCTCCCCCTACGACGACGACCGCGACGCGTCCCCCGCGATGGCGGCGGACGAGAAGATTCACGGCGAGGTGGTGCGTGGCCTCGCTATTCGCGGGCGTCAGCAAATTTCGGGTAATTTCCGCGCCGCCATTTTCGGCGCCAATGACGGCCTGGTCAGCAACCTGGCGCTGATCATCGGCATGGCGGCAACCGGGGTCGACAATCGTGCCGTGCTGCTCGCGGGCATCGCCGGATTGCTCGCGGGGGCCCTGTCGATGGGTGCCGGTGAGTTCATCTCGGTGCGTTCGCAACGTGAGTTGTTGGCGGCCTCGACTCCGGCGAGCGCTTCGAGCGAGGCCGTGCCGCACCTCGACGTCGACGCGAACGAGTTGGCGCTCGTGTACCGGGCGCGGGGTATGGACCCCGAGGAGGCCAACGCGCACGCCGAGGAGGTGATCGCGACCCTGGGCCGCGACCAGGCCACGGCCGCGAGCCTGCACGCCCCGGGCATTGACTCCCCCGGCTCGGATGACCATGAGGCCGTGGGAACCGCGGTGGGCGCGTCGCTCGCAAGTTTCTGCTTCTTTGCGTCCGGCGCGATCGTGCCGCTGATTCCGCTGCTGTTCGGTGCGAGCGGGGTAACGGCGATCGTGCTATCCGCCGTTTTGGTGGGCCTCTGCCTCCTGCTGACGGGTGCGGTGGCGGCCCTGCTCTCGGGTGCGTCCGCGATGCGGGGTGGTTTGCGTCAGGTAGCTGTGGGCTATGGCGCCGCAGCTGTTACCTACCTATTGGGTCTCTTGTTTGGTTCGACCGTAGGATAATTGTGAACTGATCGCCCCTCCACCGACCCAGAGACGAGAGCAACCCGTGAATCCCCTCGATAGCGCACGAGATCTCCTCGCGTGCGCCACCGGCAACGCGGCCGAGTGCACTCTGATTGCCGCGCCCAACGGCGGCTTCTGGGTCGCCCTCGCGATGTCCACACTGCTTATGCTGTTCGTGGGGGTGGCTCTCACGATGCTGAATCTGTTGTTGGTGGATTTCTTCGTGGTGCGCGTGCGGGTGTGGAAGTACCTGCCGTGGTTGATCGCGATCCCTAGCCTCGTGCTGCAACTGTGCGTGTGGCTGACCTTTTCGGTGCCGTACTTCACCGACATCGAGAATTATTTCGTCTGGCTGCTCCTGACCCCGCTGTTCGCGTTGCTGCCAGCGGGCGCCCTCGTGGTGCTGTTCACGCTGCTGTGCCACGTGGTGAGCAATCTGATCGCGGCGGGGCGCCAGGTCGCGGGAGCAGACGGCAGCGCGGAGCCGAGCGAGAAGTTTCGCCGCCTCTACCTCTCCGTATGGGTCACGGCGCCCACCCTTGCGCTGCTGGTGGCGTGGGCTTGGCTGCTGGGGCAGCATCCCGAACTCAAGACGGACCCCTTCACGTTCGGCCCGGATTGGCTGCAGTACGGGGTGAACCTCTGGCCCGTGGAGTTGGGGGTGAACCTCGTGTGGACCCTGACGATCTGGTTGGGTTCGCTGCCCGGTCTCGTGACCTTCGGCGTGTTCGCGCTGATCGCTGCGGCACTCCAATTCGGCCTGCGCCGCCCCGGCGCCTCGCTTGGGCTGACGATGCTCGACGCCCTCTGCCGATTCGTGTGCGGACTTGCCATCGGCACCGTGGTGATCTTCGCGCTCGGTACGGGCGTCATTGCCGCAGCGTATGTGCTTTATGGCTGGATCGGCGCGGGCATTGCACTGTTTGTGGTGTTCTGCGTCGCGATGATCACGATGCTGCGACGCACCGAGCTGGCGGGCGATGAGGCATTCGAGAGTTCCTACTAGGCCGAGTTCTCTAACGTTCAGGCGCTTTCAGTCTGCGAATCCGCTCGGCGCAGTTCCCGGGCGCTCGCATAGAGACACACCGTGGCGGCCATCGCGAGGTTGAGCGATTCCGCGCTGCCGTGAATGGGTATCCGCACGACGCGGTCGGCGGCCTCTCGATCTGCCGCCGCGAGCCCCCAGGCCTCGTTTCCAAATATCCAGGCGGTGGGTCGGCGCAACACGGCGTCCGGCCCCGCCTCCGCCTCGTCCTGGAGGTCGCTGAGCAATTCTGTGCCCGCTCCGTCCGCGGCGAGCACGCCGCAGCCTGACTCGCGCAGCCCCGCGACGGCCTCGTGAAAGTCCACCCCCGTCACGACGGGAAGGTGAAACAGGCTGCCCGCGGTGGAGCGCACCACCTTGGGGCTCAGCACGTCCACGCTGCCCGCGGTGACGATCACGGCGTCAGCTCCCGCAGCGTCGGCGACTCGAATCACGGTGCCGGCGTTGCCCGGGTCCCGTACCTGGCTGAGGACCGCAACGAGCCGGGGACGCCGGGCGAGCAGGCTGGCCAGGTCGGTGCGCGGGCTGCGGCATACGGCGAGGATCCCCTGGGCGTTCGAACCGGCCACGGTGGTGCCGGTCATGGCGGCGATCACGGCGTCGCTGGATTCATGGGGGTGCACGTCCGCCGCGACGGCGGCGGCGCCGATTTCCGGGTGACGATCGAGGGCCGCGGGGGTCGCGTAAACGGCGAGCACGCCGCCGTCGTCACCCGCGCGCAGGGCCTCGCGCACCGACTGGGGACCCTCGACGAGGTATTGGCCGCGCTTATCGCGGCCCGCCTTGGTGGTGAGCGCACGGACGGCCTTGACGCGGTCGGAGCGCTCATTCAGGGCGGGCTGGTCGTGCCACAAGTCTGGGGTCATGCCTCTATTGCAGCATGCGCGCGACCGGCGCAGATGCCGGTCGCGCGTGCTGGACGCTGCGGTGGCGGATCTAGGCCGGCACCTCGAAGGTGGCCATCACGTGGCCCCGGGCGAGTGGCTCGCTGCCAAACACATTGAACGCGAGGAACGTGGGGGTCGCGCCCTCGGGCAGCTCGAGGGTGGTCTTCAGTGCGTGTACGACGAAGAAGTAGCGGTGCGCGCCGTGGCCCGCGGGGGGCGCGGCGCCGATGTAGCGCTTGAGTCCGGCGTCGTTGGTGACCGTAACGGCGCCCTCCGGGAGGTTGCCCGTTTCGGGGTCGCCCGCGTTGGCCGGGAGGCTCGTGACACTCGCAGGGATGTTGTACACGCCCCAGTGCCAGAAGCCCGCCAACGTGGGGGCATCGGGGTCGTAACCAAGCACCACGTAACTGACGGTGTCATCGGGCGCTCCGCTCCACGCGAGGGCGGGCGAGATATCTCGGCCGCCGGGCACTCCGAAGATGGCCGAGGCGTTCTCGGCGGCGAGGCGACCGTCCTTGAGGTCGGGGCTGGTGACGTGCAGTTCGGGTGCCGGGGCGAGCCGTTCGAAGATGGTCTCGCGTGCTGGGTTGTAGGTGGTCATGATTCCTCCGGGTGCCGTTGAGTGATGGCTTTAGTGTGCGGCGCAGTCGCGTGCCGGGTGCCGACATCTTGCAAACGCCCATTCGGGATTCTCTATATTCGAGATTTTTAGGATTGCTATGTGGACACTCGTGGCTGTCTGCGGGTCTCACTCAGAGGCACACGGTCATGCCGCCGTCGACGTGTAGTACCTGCCCATTGACGAACGAAGAGGCGTCCGACGCGAAGAACACGGCGGCGCCCACGAGATCCTCGACCTGCCCCCACCGCCCGGCCGGGGTGCGCTTCTCGACCCAGGCCGTGAACTCGGCGTCCTGAACGAGCGCCTGTGTGAGTTCGGTGTCGAAGTAGCCGGGAGCGATGGCGTTGACCTGAATGCCGAATTGGGCGAGATCGGTGCACAGCCCGCGCGTCAGATTGCGCATGGCGCCTTTGGTCGCCGTGTACGGGGCGATGCCCGGTCGCGCGAGTTCAGATTGAACGCTCGCGATGTTGATGATCTTGCCGGCTCCGCGCTCCTTCATGCGACGCCCAACCACCTGCGCCATGATGAACGCGCTCGTCACGTTCGTGGTGAAGAGCTGGTTCCAGGCGTCCAGGGGGAACTCCAAGACGGGGGCGCGATGCTGCATGCCCGTGTTGTTGATGAGTATGTCGATGCCGCCGGTCTCCTCCGAGAGGTCGGCCACGGCCGTTTCGGCGGCCTCCGGGTCGGTCACGTCGAACGCTCGCGCGTAGACCGTGCCCGCTGCTCCGGCCGCCGCGTGCGCGAGGGTCGCTGCGGTGTCGGCCACGGCGGCGGCGTCTCGACCGTTGATGATGACGTTGGCGCCGTGGCGCAGCAGGCCTCCCGCGAGGGCGCGACCGATGCCGCGGGATGATCCGGTAATGAGGGCCGTGCGCCCGGTGAGGTCGAAGAGTGTCACGCTGCCGCCTTGTGCAATGTCGGGATTGCGGGAGCGAGTGCCCGCCGCGCTGACCATGCTATCGGGAGCGCCCGGCTCGCGGAGCGCAACAAAAATGCCCGCCGCCCCGACCTTGCCGGGTTGCGCGCCCGGCGCTATAGCGCAACAAAGCGGCGCCCCGCTCGCAATGCGTGGGGCGCCGCTTGGCAGCCTGCCGGCCTACTTTAGGCAGCGGGTGCGTTCACGTCCGCGGGAAGGGCAGCCTTAGCGGCCTCGACGAGCTTCGCGAACACGTCCGAATCGTTGACGGCGAGCTCTGCGAGCATGCGGCGATCCAGGCCGATGCCGGCCAGGTTGAGGCCCTGGATGAAGCGGTTGTACGTCATACCGTTCGCGCGGGCAGCGGCATTGATGCGCTGGATCCACAGGCGACGGAAGTCGCCCTTGCGGGCGCGGCGGTCGCGGTATGCGTAGCCGAGCGAGTGGGTAACCTGTTCCTTGGCCTTGCGGTACAGGCGCGAGCGCTGTCCACGGTAACCACTGGCGCGTTCGAGAATTACCCGACGCTTCTTGCGGGCGTTGACCGCCCTCTTCACGCGTGCCACGTGAGTCTCCTTCTAGATATTCGAGCGTCCGCTGCTAGCTCAAGCGAACGTTCTGGACTGGATTAGCGGCCGAGCAACCGGTTGATGCGCTTCGCGTCGCCGTCTGCAACGGGCAGATCGCCCGCGATGCGGCGAGTGCGACGGCTGGACTTGTGCTCCATCAGGTGGCGTCCATTGGCTTGCTCGCGCATAAGGCGACCCGAGCCCGTGACCTTGAAGCGCTTCTTGGCGCCGCTGTGCGTCTTGTTCTTCGGCATGTTGCCGTTCTCCTCAGTCTGCCGAACCCGACGGGTCCGGATTTTCGTTGCCGCACACGGTGGCGTGCGGCGGCGGAAAGTGCAGGTGCTTACGCCTCGGTGGACGCGGGCTTGGCTGCAGGCTTTGCTGCTGCCGGTTTGGCCGCAGGCTTTGCTGCTGCCGGTTTTGCCGCTGGCTTGGCAGCGACAGGCTTGGGAGCGGGGACGGGCTTGGCCGCCCCTGCTGGTTTCGGCATCACGGCTGGACGCGGCGCAGGTGCTGGGGCCTCCGCCGCTGGGCGGGGGGCCTGTGCGGGTCGCGGGGCCGCCGCCGGGCGGGAGGCCTGTGCGGGTCGGGGTGCCGTCGCGGCACGCGGTGCGCTCGACTGAGCGGTCGCGGGGCGCGAAGACTGCGAGGGGCGCGGCGCCTGCTCCGAGCGCGAGGCCTGGGCCGGTCGCGATGGAGCGGTGGCCGGCGCGACGCGGGGCACGGACGGCTCCGCCTCGACGGCACCGGCTGCCGGGGCCACCGCGGGGCTGGAGGCGGCGGGACGCGAGGGGGCGCCCTGCGACGCGGCGCGCTCGGCACGCTGCTCCGCCTTGAGTGCCTTGACCTCGTCACGAGTCATGTCACCCTTGCGCTTTTCGGCGCGAGCGTCGGCCTTCTTCTTGTGCGGGCCGAGCACCATGATCATGTTTCGACCGTCGAGGCGCGGCGAGGACTCCACGAAGCCGTGCTCCTGGATCTCCTCGGCCATGCGCTGCAGCAGACGCAGGCCCATTTCGGGGCGCGACTGCTCGCGGCCACGGAACATGATGATGACCTTGCACTTGTCACCGGCATCGAGAAACCGCACTACGTGACCCTTTTTGGTTTCGTAGTCGTGATCATCGATCTTGAGACGCAGGCGAATCTCCTTGAGAACCGTGTTGGCTTGGTTCTTGCGGGCTTCGCGCGCCTTCATGGCGGCTTCGTATTTGAACTTGCCATAGTCCATCAGCTTGCACACTGGTGGACGCGAGTCAGGAGCGACCTCTACGAGGTCGAGATCAGCTTCGTTGGCCAGGTGCAGAGCCTGCTCCAGCCGCACGATGCCTACCTGTTCACCGTTAGGACCGACCAGGCGTACCTCCGATACGCGGATCTGGTTGTTTATACGGGGCTCGCTGATTGTGCTCTCCTCAAATTCATGGAAAAGAGTGCAAACGAAAAGGCCTCCGTTCGCACTGCGAGGGAGGCCTACTAGAACATGATGCCGCGACGACTCCGAAGGTTCGGAGCGCGATGCCGTGGCATACGATGTACCCGGTGACTAGTTTGTGGGCCCTCGCGCCACCGGCACGTACCGTGCGGGGCATGGGGGCGATGCGTGAAACGCAAAGTGACATCACCAAGGTGGGAGCAGGCGCTCCACTTGCCCAACTATCATGACATATCGACCGACGGCGAACCAGGCCACCGGGGCATCCGAGCGCTTGATGCTCGTCACACGCTCGCCCCGCCGCGCTCACGACCCGGCCCGTGGGGCCCGCTCCCCCGCGCGCGTGAAACCATAGGGTCATGACGAGCAACGATTCCACCCCCACGCATTTTAGTTTTTCCGGCACCGATTCGGACGCCTCGGCGGCCCCCTCCCAGCCAGACGCGGCGTCCGCTGCCCACCCGGGCACCGAGGCGTCCGCTGCTGCAGCCCAAGCCAACGCCGAGGCCCAGGCCGAGATGCAGGCCGCCCGCGATATTGCGGATGTTCCCGCGGTCGAGATCATCTCCGCGGCGGCCGTACACCTGATGAGCGCGGCGGCCGTGAAGTGCGGCCTCGCCGATGACGAGCTGGAGGGTCAGTTCCAAGACCTGGATGAGGCGCGCAAGCTCATCACAGCCCTCGCGGGGCTCGTGACCGCGGGCGCGACGGAGATCGGCGACAGCCATGCCCGCCCCCTGCGCGATGGATTGCGCGCCCTGCAGCTCGCGTTCGCCGAGGCCCTGCCGCTGCCCGACGCGCCCGGCCAGGGCCCGGGCGAAAAGTACACGGGCCGCGTCAGCTAAGCGGCGGGTGGCCGCAGACGCTCGGCGTATACTCGCTGCATGCCTGAACTGCCCCGACTCCTACTGGTCAACGGCCCCAACTTGAACCTGCTCGGTGTTCGCGAACCCGACAAGTACGGCACCGAGACGCTTGCGAGCGTCGAGGCGATGGTCGCGGCACACGCTACGAACCGCGGTCTCGCCGTCGACGCCGTGCAAAGCAATCACGAGGGCGTGCTGCTCGACGCGATCCACGCGGCGCGCACCACGCACGCCGGGGTCGTGATCAATCCGGGGGCGTTCACGCACACCTCAGTCGCGCTGCGCGACGCACTGCTGGGCGTGGCCCTGCCCGTCGTCGAGGTGCACATCTCCAACGTGCACGCCCGCGAGGCGTTTCGCCACCACTCCTACATCTCCGACATGGCCGTGGCCGTGATCGCGGGAGCCGGCACGCAAGGCTACCGGTTCGCGGTGGATGTCCTCGCCGAACGCCTCGCGAGCCACTCCTAAATGTCGAGCGCGATCTCGCGCTTGGCGCGCTTGATGCGGCCCAAGCCGAGGCCCAGGGCCGCGATCACGAGCCCGATCGCCCCCGCCGCGATAAAGGCGCCGTGCGCCCCGAAGTGATCAATGGTGAGACCCACCGTGGGTGACGCGATGCCGCCGCCGACGGTGTATGCCGTGCCCTGCCAGCCCATCGCCTGACCGCGGGAGTCCTCGCGCACCATGCCCGCGACGGCCTCCGAGGCGGCCGTGACCATCGGCGCGCAGAACAAGCCCGCGAGGAACGCGAGCACGCAGAGCAGCCATAGCGACGACGCGAGGCCAATGGGAATCGTCGCGAGCCCGAGCAGCAGCAAGATCACGTAGGGCGAGCGCGACCTATGCATGATGCCGTAGACGAACCCGCCGATCAGGGAGCCGAGGCACCACGAGGCGATAGAGACGCCCACGAACGGCACGATATCCTGCTCGCGGTGGAACGCCACGATGCCGACGTCGGTACCCGTGAGGATGAACGTGGCGCACGCGCTCGCGGCGAGGATCGCGAGGCCCGGCCCGGAGCGCACGAACTCGCGTGCCGTATAGGCAGGGCCGGTCGCGCGGGCGTCCGGAGAGCTGGCGTCTTCGCCCTCGACGGCACCCTCCACCGAGCGGGTGGGCGGGTTGATCCACATCAGCGCGATGCCGCTCAGCACGAGGCTCGCCCCGATCAGGTACATCGCGAGCGCGGTCGAGACCACCGAAGCCAGGGCCGCGAACACGGCGGGGCCCAGCATGAAGGTGAGTTCGGTGCCGATCGAGTCGAGCGAGTACGCGGCGCGGCGTTGCGGGCCGCGCACCATGGCCCCGAGGGCCTGACGCAGCACCGTGAAGACGGGCAGCGAGAAGGCTCCCGCGATGAATCCCGCACCCACGAGCCACACGAACGGCAGGCTCGGGGCGGCCCCCCAAAACAGCACCTCGACGATGACGGAGGGCAGCAGCGCCCGGCGCAGTCCGTGCTTGTCCACGAGGTGGCCCCGCCACGGTCCTGAGATCGCCGAGCCGACGGTCGCCGCCGCCGCCACGATGCCCGCCTCGAAGAAGTCGAGGCCGAGGGTAAGGGTGACGTGCAGGGTCAACACGAGCGGCGCCGCCGACAGCGGAATCCGCGCGAAAACGCCGACGATCAGGAGGGTGCGCAGACCGGGTACCTTCAGTACGCTGCGAAAGGCATCAAGACGCATGACACCATGTTCGCAGGTTGTGGCAATTTTTTTCTTTTCGGACGCCGCCTCCCTCCCTGGCGCGGCGGCCCCCTACCCCCGGGGCTGGGATTTCCCCAGGGCTTCGGCGAATCCGATCGGTTCACGGCCGAGAAGGGTGCGGACGTCGGTGCTGACGGCGGCGAGTTCTCCTGCGGCAATGGCGGTGTAGGTGCTCACCCACGCGTCGACTTGCCACGCTTCGGCTCCGTAGACCGCCCTCGAGGCGTAGGCCTCGTCGAGGGTCTCCTCGTGATACGTGGTCTCCCGGCCGCTGGCGGCAGTGATGGCCGCCGCAATCTCGTCGAGCGTGAGCGCTTGGGCGCCCGTGAGGTTGTACGTGGCGCCCGCGTGGGCCGAAGGGTTGGCGAGGACGACCGCCGCCACGGCCGACACGTCGGCGCGCGCGACGGCGGCGGACCGGCCCTGCCCGCCGGGCCCGGCGATGACTCCCTGCTCGTTAGCGAAGTGCGGGAAGACGTCGATGTAGAAGTTGTCGCGCAGGAACGTGTAGTTCACGCCGCTCGCGATGATGGCCTGTTCGGTGGCATGGTGGTCGCGGCCAAGCAGAAATGTGGAGGTGGGCGACGCGCCTACGAACGACGTGTAGACGATGTGCTGCACGCCCGCCGCGACGGCCTGGGTGACGGCGTTCACGTGCTCTGCCACGCGGTTTTCGCTCTCGCCGGCCGAGACCAGCAGCAGCGTGTCTACGCCCGCGAAGGCGTCACGCAGGGGCGCCTCATCGAGGTACGTTGCCTGGGCGACTGTAGCGCCGTCGATCTGGGGCGCACGCGCGGCGTTGCGAACCACGAGCCGAAGGTCGGTGAGCCCGCGCTCGGCCAGCAGTCGCGCGGTCGTGCCGCCGATGTTGCCGCTGGCTCCCGTAATGGCAATGGTCATGAGTGGTCCATTCTCTCGAAGAGGTGAGATGACGTACGTAGGCGTAACGAATTGCCACCGAGAGTCATTCCACAGTTGACTCATAAATACATTCGCATGTATTTATGAGTCATGTCGATTTGGAAGCCCCCCGCATGAGCCATCAGCACGCACACGGCCACAGCCACAACCTCGACCACGGCTCTGCGCGGCTGCGCGCGGCGCTGATCCTCACCAGCATCGTGCTGGTCGCCGAACTCGTGGGCGCCGCCCTCACCCGCTCCCTCGCGCTCCTCATCGATGCCGCACACATGCTCACCGACGTCGCCGGGCTCGCCATGGCCCTTTGCGCGGCATACCTTTCGAGTCGGCCGCCCACCAATCGCCGCACCTGGGGGCTGCGCCGCGCGGAGGTCATCTCAGCCCTCCTGCAGGCCATACTCCTGTGCGCGGTGGGTCTCTTCGTCGTCGCCGAAAGCGTGAACCGGCTACTTCACCCCTCTACCGTCGCCGCGAGCGAAATGCTCTGGTTCGGCATCCTGGGCCTGGTATGTAACCTCATCGCCATTGCCATCCTGGCCTCGCGGCGCGGGCACTCCCTGAACCTGCGCGCCGCGTTTCTCGAGGTCGTCAATGATGCCCTCGGCTCGGTGGCGGTCATCGTAGCGGCCATCGTCATTGCCCTCACGGGTTACGCGGCCGCTGACTCCATCGCCGCGCTCCTCATCGGCGCCCTGATTGTGCCCCGCGCAGTGCGACTCATTCGCGAGACCGTGGACGTGCTGCTCGAGAGCACACCGGCCGGGCTCGACCTCGACGCCGTGCGCGGTCACCTGCTCGAGGTGCCCCACGTGCGGTCGGTGCACGACCTGCACGCGTCGCTAATCGCCACGGGATTGCCCGTGCTCACGGCGCACATCGTCGTCGACGACGAGTGCTTCGACGACGGCCATGCCCGGCAGCAGCTCGCCGACCTGAAGCAGTGCGTCGCGACCCACTTCGAAGTGCCCATCGCCCACGCGACCTTTCAACTGGAGCCTCGCTCCCTGTGCGGGCCCACGCCCGGCGCGTGCATCGGCGGGGCGGAACACGTGGCAGCGGAACGCTAGCGGGTGCCCCCGCTGCGCAACGTCACTTCGAGCCCATCGACCCCGTCAGCCACCGCCTGAGCCTCCGACAACCGCGACTGCACTCGGCCCACCAGGTCGTTGACCTGCGTCGAGTTCAGCCCGTCCACGAGCGTCAGGGTCAGGCGCAGCGCACCCGAGCGGCCCGGCCCACACGCATGAGAGAGCACCGCGGGTTCGGGTGCCAACGCGGCCACGATGGCGTCCAGCACCGCGGGGTTGGTAAACGACGGCACCCAGCCGAGCCCCCGCGCGAGGGCCCACATGGCGGTGCGCGAAATCACCGCGGCATCGCTGCCGGGGTTCACCACCATGACATCGCAGCGCTCGGAGACCGCCGAGAGCGCGGCGCGCTCCGCTTCGACCGGAATCGGTCGGGCAGACGCGTTCCACGCGGCCAGGTCGGCAACCGACGTGAAGATCGGCAACGCGGTGCGGCCGTCCGGCGCCGCCACCGTCACGAGCGCCATGTCGGCATTCTTGTCGCTGGTCACGCCCCTCGCACCCGCGGCCGTCTCGCCCAGCACCGCCACCACGGGCACGAACACGCGCGTGCCGGCGAGCGCCGCCACGAGATCGGTCAGTCCGGACGCCCTGGCGGCCGGGTCGGCAGGCTCGCCTCCGAGCGCTTGCAGCGCCGCACGCAGGCCGGCGGGGGTCTCCCCCGTGTCGCCCGCGAAAGGTGTCGCGCCGAGGGTGCGGCCGCTAAAGCTGATGCCCGCCGAATCGGCCCTGGGCAGATGCGAGTAGTCGCTCATGCCCCCGGACGGCCCGCGAGGTCGAGCGCCTCTTCGAGGGTGAACGCCTGCGCGTAGAGGGCCTTGCCGACGATGGCTCCCTCAACACCCACCTCGACGAGCGAGCGGAGCGCCCTAATATCGTCGAGGTTCGAGATGCCGCCCGAGGCCACCACGGGTGCCGTGGTTCGCGCACACACCTCGCGCAGGAGGTCGAGGTTTGGACCCTGCAGCGTACCGTCCTTGGTCACGTCGGTCACCACGTAACGCGAGCATCCGTCGGCATCGAGGCGAGCGAGAACCTCCCACAGGTCGCCACCCTCCTGGGTCCAGCCGCGGGCCGCGAGCGTCGTGCCGCGCACGTCGAGGCCCACCGCAATGCGGTCGCCGTACTGCGAAATCACTTTGGCGGTCCAGTCGGGGTTTTCGAGCGCTGCCGTGCCGAGGTTGACGCGCTTACACCCCGTCGCGAGCGCCCGCTCGAGCGACTCGTCGTCGCGAATGCCGCCGGAGAGCTCGACCGCCACATCGAGGCGGCCGACCACGTCGGCCAGGAGTTCGGCGTTACTGCCGCGGCCGAAGGCCGCATCGAGGTCTACCAGGTGGATCCACTCGGCACCGGAATTTTGCCAGGCCAAGGCGGCGGCCATGGGGTCACCGTAGCGGGATTCGCTGCCCGCCTCGCCCTGGACCAGGCGCACAGCCTGGCCATCGGCGACGTCGACAGCGGGAAGAAGTTCAAGGCGCAAAGAATCAGTCACCACCCTAGATTAAGGGCCGCCGCGCGCCACACCGCGCGGCATATCGCCATGTGCTCGCGACACACGTCATCGCCGCCCCGCGAAATCAGCGGAGCGGCGATGACGTGATTTTGAAGGCGCGGTGCGCCCGCGCTGCCTTAGAGGCGCGTTCCCGCGGCGCCGAGGTCATGCGGCGACACCGGCTCCGGAGCAACCCGGGAGGCCCGCCCGGCGCGCAGCAGCAGCAAGATCACCACGGCGATGATCGCGAAGCCCGCGATCATCATCATGGCCCAGGCGCTGGATCGGGACAGGTAGATGATGGCGCCCACGATGCCGACCACGGCGATCACGCGGCCAGCGGGGTAGCGCCACGACACCGAGGCCAGGAGCACGACCAGCATCTCTGCCAAGAACACGCTCATGCCACCATTGCCGAGCACCGTGGCCGCGCCACCGCCGACACAAAGCAGCATCACCAGCGCGATCGTGACGGGCCACAGGGGGCGCTCCGACGGCAGGCTGCCCGAGTTAGGTTCGCTGATAATGCCCACCGAGGCGTCCAGCCGCTGCCAGTACGAACCGAGACGACTCGTGCTGAGCGCGTGCAGGCCCGCGGCCAGCGCGAGCGCAGAGACGCCCGCGAGCACCTCCGTGGCGCCCGTCTCGAGAATTGCCGCCCACAGGACGCCCGCCGCCGGCAGGATCGTCGCACCGAGCCACATGCCGCGCCGCGTGAGGCCGAGGGTGGGCACGAGGCGGGGCCGCAGGGATTGCGCGGCCAGCCCAAGGGTCGGAGCGGCCAGCGGCAGCAGAGTGAGCACCAGGACGCCCGGAGTGACCGCCCAATCACTGTTCAGGAGCACCAGGCTCGGCACGAACGCGACCGACATCATGCCCAGCACCACACCAGACACGAGCATGGTTGTAACGCGCAGTCGATTACTGGACGCCGAGGGAGCGCCGTTCGCGGGTCGCAGGCACACGAGTTGCTGGGTAACCACCACGGCGGCACCCGTCACGGCGGTCGAGAGGTACTGGGCGTAGCCCTCGTCGAAGCGAAGCGCGAACGCCTGATACACGGCGAGCGTTAGCAGCAGCACGGCCGGAATCAACCCCCACCAGACCCGCAACGAATACTGGGCGATGGCCAGCGATCCCGCGAGCAGCACGAGCATGACGCACACGGCGAGGCGATCGGCGTCGAGGCCGAGCACGGGAGCCGCAACGGCCAGTAGACCAAGCGCCACGGCTCCGCTCACGCGAATCGCGCTGCTGTCGGCAAGGCGTTCCATGACCGCTACGCTCGCCAGCGCACCCAAAACCGCCAGCGTACACACCAAGAGTCCGCCGTATTGGGCCGCGCCGACGCTGTGGTTGACGGCATCGCCGAGGGCTATGCAGGCTGCGGCGCCCACGACCATCCAGCCGGGTGCGGAGAGGCGTACCACGAGGTAGTAACTCGCGACGAGCAGGCAGGCAACGGGGAGATACGGCATCGCGGCCTCCAGCGTGAAGGCCCCGCCCGCCTGGCCTAGGGCCGAGATGCTCGCCAAGATGTAGACGCCCACCAGGCCACAGAGCCCGGCCAGTAGCATGCAGAATTCGAGCACGAGAGCGCCCTGCACCTGCAGTCGAGCGGTGGCTGCGGGAGACCGCTTCTCCAGCATGATCGGCGCGGGTTGGCCAATCTCCGGCAGGGGCGTGTCTTCATGCAGCGTGTCGAAAATGGTGCGCAGCCCCCCGACGCGTGCCTTGCCACGGCGCAAAACCTCCACCGAGGCCACCAGGTTGGCCGCGCACAGGGCCACTGCTAGAGCGATGAGCACGACGCTGGAGGCGCCGGCGTCTTCGGCCAGAAACAGCACGGCTAGGGCCGCGAGGATTCGCGATGAAGCACCGTAACCCGACCGCACCACGGTCAGTGGCGCACCAACGATGCGTGCCGTGACCGCGAAATTGAGGGCGGAGACCAGCAACAAGGTGCACATCTGCGCGGTCGTGATTTGCGGCTGTACGAACAGCATCACGCCTAACATCAGCCAGCCGAGGGCCGCCCCGCTGATCCGCGCGGGCCGACGCAAGTAGGGCGGCAATGTCGTTCCCAGGGTGGCATTGAGCACGGTGAGCCCCGTGGAGAGCACTATGAGGGCAGCGATCTGCCACGCCAGATGCGTAGCGAAGCCCGCGGCCGGCGACGTAATCGCCGAGGCGAGAGACAAGATGGCGAAATAGGCGACGAACTCGCTGCGCGTGATGAGGGTCGCGACCGCGAAGGCGACGACGCCCACGAGGGAGGCGACCAGCCACGATGTGGTGGCGGGAACGTCGAGATAGTAGGTAAACGCGACTCCAGCCAGGGGAATCGACGCGAGGCCGATTCCGAGGAAGGCCACGGCCGCGGGGCGCAACGTCCGCACCCGGTTGTAGAGTGCGAGGCCGAGCGCGTAGGTTCCGCCCGCGAGCGCCAGGATTCCGATGAACTTGGAGACGTCGCTGCCCATCACCGCGATCATCACGGCGGCCGCCGCGATCACGAGCCCCGCGCCGACAAACAGCAGCAGGTTGAGGCCCAGGTTGCCCCTCGGCTTGTCGGCACCCGGCCGGGAGGCGACGGGGGGCGACGGCGGCGCGGTGCGGCTTGACTGCGGCAGCGACGGGGCCGCGGTTGCGTACGGGGCCGGGGACGCGTACGGGGCGGGCGACGCGACGGGAGCCACGAACGGGGCGGGCGACGCGACGGGAGCCACGAACGGGGCCGGCGACGCGACGGGAGCCACGAACGGGGCGGGCGACGCGACGGGAACCACGAACGGGGCCGGCGACGCGACGGGAGCCACGAACGGGGCGGGCGACGCGACGGGAGCCACGAACGGGGCGGGCGACGACTGTGCCGGTGGGACGGACGGCGCGGGGGCCGCCCACGGCTGCCGCGGCGCGGCCGTGGGCGCTGGCACTGCTTCGCGACCTTGCCGGTAGCCGTCGAACTGACCGACGCTGTGGCCAGCCTGGTACTCGTGTGCCCAGCGTTGGTTGAAGGTCGCTGGGAACGTGATGACTGCCGTTTGTACGCCAAGACCGATGGTCTCGAGCGGGGGTAGTGCCTGGGTCGAGGCGTTCAGCGCCAGCGCGTAGCCGGCCTCGTAACCCAAGCAGTAAACAGGGGACTCTGTGAGGGTTTCTTTACTAGCCATGCGTAAAGAGTGCCACAAATACCATCGAAAGTCATCAAAGGTTCAAGTTTTGGTAAAAACTCTAGGATGCAGCGGCCGAGCGGGCCACCTCGACGAGCATCCACACCGCGAAGGCCGCCAAAACTACCGCCGGAATCACGAGCAACACCACGACCGACCGCGGCTTACCCTGGGAGGCCATCGACCACGCGCCGCCGCCCAAGAACCCCGCGACGACGAGGCACACCAGCGCCTGCCACACTAGAGCGTGCCTAACCAGTTGCGCAGCAGCGCCTCGCCCGCCGCACCCGACTTCTCGGGGTGAAACTGCGTCACCGACAGGGGCCCATTCTCGACCGCCGCCACAAAACGAGAACCGTGTTCCGACCAGGTCACGAGCGGGGCCGGGATCGACGGATACGGCTCCAATGTCCAGGCCTGCGCGGCATACGAATGCACAAAGTAGAACCGCTCCGACTCAATGCCACGAAACAGTCGCGTGCCCTCCGGTACGTCAACCGTGTTCCAGCCCATGTGCGGCACCACATCGGCTTTCAGCCGCTCCACCACTCCCGGCCACTGCTGCAGCCCCTCCGTGAAGTCCCCGTGCTCGACACCACCCTCGAACATCACCTGGGCACCCACGCAAATGCCGAGCACGGGCCGCCCACCAGACAGCCGACGCTCGATCAACCGGGGGCCCTGCGCGTCCCGCAATTGCGCCATGACCGAGGCAAACGCGCCCACCCCGGGCACGACCAGTCCATCGGCGGCCCGCACGGCCTGGGGGTCACGCGTGAGTTGCACCTCGGCACCCACGTTCTCCAGTGCGCGCACCACGGAGCGCACGTTGCCCGAACCGTAGTCAAAGACTACAACCTGCTGGCGATCAGTCATCTGAATCCTTTGGCTTTTTCTTGAAGGGGTTGAAGATCCCCCGAATGGTCTGACCCGGAGTGAACGTTGCGGGGTCAAGGGCGTCCGCGATCTCGCCGATGCGTCGCGTGCCCAGCACGAGCGACTGCGTAAACTCATCAAGTTGCATCATTACCAGGCCAGGGGCAACCGTGCCGATCGCCTTGCCGTCCAGCCACCGCGTCGCCGTCACTTTGCCGCCCACCTTGTTCAGCAACAAGACCTCGTACTTCGGCAAGAGGGTTGAGACGTACTGCGCCAGCGCCTCGACGCTCGTCGGGTCCAGGGCTGGAGCCTCGTTGCGTTCGAATGGCGCCGCGTCGCTAGACTCCCCGGTCGAGCCCCCGAGCAGCGCCGAAGCATCGTCGGGAACGGACGCCCCGGACCCGGCTCCGGTACCGCCCAGCAGGTCATCCATGCTGAGCGAGTCGAAATCAATCGCATCGATGTCATCGACCGTCAACGCGCCCAGTGCCTTGACGGGAACCTCTCGCACGGCCAGGGCGCCCGAGCGCGACTCGACCACGCGACAATCAAGTTCCAAACCCTGCGACTCTCCCAACTTCAGCGCCGCCGCCAGCTTCGCCGCCTGGCGCAACGGCGTCACCACCACCGCCACATTGGGTTGATTCTCAAAATCTCGGGACGCCCCGGTGGGCTCGCTCACAGCGCACCCTTCGTCGAGGGAATGCCCGTGACGCGGGGGTCCGGCTCGCAGGCGAAACGCAGAGCCCGGGCGAGCGCCTTGAATTGCGCCTCGACGATATGGTGCGGGTCGCGGCCTCCCAACACGCGCATGTGAATGCAAATTCCCGCGTGATGAGCGATCGACTCGAACACGTGACGCGTCAGGGAGCCCGTGAAATGTCCACCGATCAGGTGGTATTCCTGCCCCGCCGGTTCGCCGTCGTGCACGAGATAGGGCCGGCCCGAGACGTCCACGACGCACTGCGCTAGCGCCTCATCCAGCGGCACCATGGCATCGGCGAAGCGGCGAATGCCACGCTTGTCTCCCAGGGCCTTTCGCAGCACCTGGCCAAACACGATCGCGGTGTCTTCCACCGTATGATGCACATCGATGTGGGTATCGCCCGTCGCCTTCACCGTGAGGTCGAACAGACCGTGCTGACCGAGGGCCGTGAGCATGTGGTCGTAGAACGGCACACTCGTCGAGATGTCGACGGTGCCCGTGCCGTCAAGGTTCAGGTCGACCAGCACGCTCGACTCTTTGGTGGCGCGCTCGATGCGGGCGCGGCGGCCACCCTGGTGAGCGGTGGGCACGCCCTCGGCCGCGAAGGTACCTGTGCTTGGGGTCTGGGTCATCGGGGGTCAACCTCCGTGAGTGCGTTCTTGAATGCGGTCATATCGTCAGGGGTGCCCACGCTCACGCGCAGCCAGCCAGCCGGGCCCGTCGCGCGAATCAGCACGCCGCGATCCAGGAGTCCCTGCCACACTGCCTGACGGTCCTCGAAGGTGCCAAAGTAGACAAAATTGGCGTCCGACGCCGCGACCGCATAACCGCGCTGCCGCAGCCACTCCTCGAGCACGTCGCGCTCCGCCCGCAACGAATTGACCTGGGCCAGCAGCACGTCGCTGTGGCGCAGCGCGGCTCGCGCGATGGCCTGCGTCGAACTGGAAAGGTGGTACGGCAGGCGCACGATACGCAGTGCGTCCACCAATTCGGGGGCGGACGCCAGGTACCCCAGTCGGCTGCCCGCGTACGCGAAGGCCTTCGACATCGTGCGCAGCACAGCCATATGGCCAAACTCGGGCAGCAACGTGACGGCGCTCGCCGTGCCCTCGCGGCGGAACTCGCCGTAGGCCTCGTCGACCACGATCACGCCGCCGTGAACCTGCTGGGCGCGGGCCAACTCGCGAATCGTCTCGAGGTCAACACTCGTACCGGTGGGGTTGTTTGGCGACGTGACGATCACAATCGTGGGTCGTTGACTCTCGATCACGGGCAATGCGGCCGCAAGATCGATCGCAAACGCGGGGGCAGGGGTGCGCTCGACGAACTCGATCGCCGTGAAGGTGTCTCGCGCATAATCGGGGTACATCGAGTACGTCGGCGCAAACGAGAGGGCCGTGCGACCCGGCCCGCCAAACGCCTGAAACACGTGATGCATGACCTCATTCGAGCCGTTGGCGGCCCAGATGTTGCGCGCGGTGAGACCCTGGCCGCCCGACTCGCGCACGAGATACGCCGCGAGGTCGGCGCGCAGGTCGAGAAACTCTCGGTCCGGGTAGCGATTGGCATGCGCGACGGCCTCGGCCACTCCAGCCGCAGCCTCGGCCACCACGACGGCGGGCGGCGCGTAGGGATTCTCGTTCACGTTCAGCAGGTGCGGCACGTCGAGCTGGGGAGCCCCGTAGGGTTCACAGCCCACGAGGTCGGCGCGCAAGGGAAGCGCCCCGGCGGCACCGGCCGGTGGTCCCCCTGCGGCGGGGTTCGTCTCTAAGGTCACAGTGCAATCTTAGAAAACGGGGTCCAGCGATTTTGCGGGGTCTCACCGCCTCGTTACGGTAGACGAGTGAAGAAAATCCTGGCAGCCCTCGGGCTGGACCTCCTGTTTGTCGCCGCGTTCGTCGTGATCGGCACGCTGAGCCACGATAAGGCCGCTGACGGCGCCGCCTTACTGCAGGTCGCATGGCCCTTTTACGCGGGCCTCGGGCTGGCCTGGCTCGCCGTGCAGGCCTGGCGGCGACCCGCACACGTGTGGCCCACCGGCGTGTTTGTGGTGGCCATCACCATTGTGGCGGCCATGACCCTGCGGCTGCTCACCCGGGCCGGGGTCGAGCTCAGTTTCGTGCTCGTCACGACCGCGTTCCTCAGCCTGTGCCTGCTGGGCTGGCGGTGGATCGCGAGCGCCCAGGAGGCCCGACGGAGAATGAGCGCCGCAGACCAGGCGATCATCGACGCCGCCCGCGAGGCGGGCGCGCACGTGGATCCCACCACGGGACCGTCGGGCAATTCACGCTGATCGACCCGGCGTTTGTCGCTACGATGGTCAGCGAGAGGACTGATTGTTCCTCGCGTCCTCAAACTCTTCCGCTGTCTGACCTGGAGACACACTCATGGCTTTTCTCGTCGCCTTTGCCGATTCAGCAGAGGCCCGCTCGGCCCTGGCCTACGGCTTCGCCAAGATCGATCGCACCGGCGAATCCATGATCGTGCTCGACCTCACGGACTCCCCTGCGCACCCTGCGGCCGACTCGCTGCTCACCCAGGCCATCGAGTCGGTGACTAACCCGTCGGACGATTACACCGTGGTGCGCCGCAGTGATAGCCAGGACGTCGCGTCTGCCGTGCTCGACGCGGCACAAGAGACCGGAGCGCGCTCGATCGTGATCGGCATGCGCCGACGTTCGCCGGTCGGCAAGTTGTTCCTGGGGTCGAATGCCCAGCGCATTTTGCTCGACGCAGATGTGCCCGTGACCGTAGTCAAGGCCGTCAAGGCGCCCTCCAAGTAGGAGTCGGTCGCGTAGGGGTCAGCCGCGCTAGCCTTCAAAGCGCGCCCGCACGGCCTCCCCGTGGGCGGGCAGGTTCTCGCTGTTGGCTAGGGTCACGACGTGGTCCGCTACCTCTTTCAGGGCGGCCTCGTCATACTCGACCACATGCACGCCCTTCAAGAACGTCTGCACGCCGAGCCCACTCGAGTATGCGGCACAACCGCCCGTGGGCAGCACGTGATTTGAGCCCGCGCAGTAATCGCCGAGCGAGACGGGCGCGTACGGTCCGACAAAGATCGCCCCAGCATTATTGACCCGAAACGCCAGTTCGCGGGCGTTGGCGGTGTGTATTTCGAGGTGCTCGGCCGCGTAGGCGTCAACCACGCGCAGTCCCTGTTCGATGTCGTCCACGAGAATCACGGCCGACTGGGTTCCCGTGAGGGCCTCCGTGACGCGCGCGCTGTGGGCTGTCGCCTCCGTGCGTGCGGCGACTCGCTTGAGCGTGGCCGCAGCAAGGTCTGGAGAGTCGGTGACCAGCACGGCCCCCGCGAGCGGATCGTGCTCGGCCTGAGAGATGAGGTCGGACGCGACGTGGTCCGCGTCTGCCGTGTCGTCGGCGAGAATCGCGATCTCGGTCGGACCAGCCTCGGAGTCGATACCCACCATGCCCTGCACGAGGCGCTTCGCGGCGGCGACATACACGTTGCCCGGGCCGGTGATGAGGTCGACCGGGTCGCACGCGAGCGGCTGCTCCCCCGGATTCTCGATGCCCTCGGCCCCGTAGGCGAACATGCCAATGGCCTGGGCGCCGCCCACGGCGTACACCTCGGTGACCCCAAGCAATTCGCAGGCCGCGAGGATGGTGGGGTGCGGCAGGCCGCCGAACTCCTTCTGCGGGGGCGAGGCGACGGCAAGCTCGGGCACTCCCGCGGTTTGCGCGGGCACCACGTTCATGACGACGCTGGAGGGAAGCACCGCCCGGCCGCCGGGCACGTACATGCCCACGCGGCGCACGGGCACCCAGCGCTGCGTCACGAGGGCCCCCGGCGCCACCTCTGTCACGTCGTCTGCCCGCACCTGATCGGCGTCCACGTCTCGCACGCGACGAATCGCCTCGTCCAGGGCCGCCCGAATCTGCGGGTCGAGGCTTTCGAGCGCCTCCCGCAGGGCGGTTGCGGGTACGCGCAGGTGGGGAGGTCGCACCCCGTCGAAGCGCTCCCCCAGTTCGCGCAGGGCCTCGCCGCCGCGCTGCTGCAGATCGGCCAGCAGGGGGCGCACGGTGTCGGTGGCGACGTCCACGCTGAGCTCGGCGCGCGGCACGATGCGGCGCAATTCTGCGAGACTGGGGGTGCGGCCGCGAAGGTCGATCTGATTGAGCATGATTCAACTCTAGGGAGGTCCGCCGAGCGTGGGCAAGAAAATATCGGCCGCCACGCCGGCCCTGGCAAACCTCACACGGGCCGGCATCGAGCACACCGTGCGCACCTACGAACACACCGCCGCAGGTGCCGCCGCCGAGGGCTACGGACTCGAGGCGGCCCACGCCCTCGGGGTCGACCCGGCGCGAGTCTTTAAGACCCTCATGGTCGACTGCGACGGTGCCAAGGTGCTCGCCGTCGTACCCGTGGACAGCCTGCTCGATGTGAAGGCACTCGCGAGCGCGCGCGGCGGCAAGAAGGCTGCCCTGGTGCCGGTCGCGGATGCCGAGCGCATTTCGGGTTCGGTGGCCGGCGGCATATCTCCGGCGGGGGGCCGCACGCCGCTCCCCACGGTGGTCGACGATTCGGCTCAGCAATTTGACACGATCGTGGTGTCGGCCGGACGCCGCGGTCTCGACGTTGAGCTGTCGGCCTCCGATCTGGTGGCGCTCACTCGGGGCCGGTTCGCGCCGATTCGCAAGTCCACGTAGGGCCACCCACGTCAAGCAGGGCTCACACACAGTAGATACAGGCGAGTCTCTCGCCGCGAAGGGATGGCGATGGCCAAGAAGGTGTCGCGCTACGCGCAACTGCGCGAACAGAAGTTGGCTGCCAAGGAGGCCAGGGGGCCAGGGAGGGACGCGGCGTCCGAGAAAAAGGGCCGCGTGGATCGTGAGGTGGGGATTCGCGACGAGATGATCCGGTTGGGTCAGTTCGTGAAGCTCGCCGATCTGGCCGAGAACGGCGCCGAGGCGCGCGAGCTGATCGAGCAGGGGCTCGTGCAGGTCAACGGCGAAGTGGTGCTGCAGCGGGGCCGGCAGTTGCATGCGGGCGACGTGGTGAGCGCGCATGGCGAATCGGTACGACTCGTCGGCGCCTAAAAAAAGTTACTTTCAATTCGAAATTAAGTCGCTGGGATTACCTCCAGCCGGTAGGTTTAATGAGACCACCTGACATTCACGGAGGAACCCATGACCATTAAGATCGGCGTTCTCGGCGTGGGGCAATTCGCCCCCAGCTTCATGAAGCTCTGGAACCTGCACCCCGACGTTGCTGAGATCTACTGCAGCGACGCCCTACCCGAACGCGCGGAGCGAGCCGTCACCGACGGCTTCGCCACCCGCTCCTTCGCCACCTTCGATGAACTCCTGGCGAGCGACATCGACGCGGTTGCCCTGTTTACCCAGCGGTGGACCCACGGTCCCCTTGCCGTCCAGGCCCTCGAGGCGGGCAAGCACGTCTACTCCGCGGTGCCGATGGCGATCAGCGAAGCCGAAATCGAGGCGATCATCGCGGCCGTCGAAGCAAGCGGCAAGACCTACATGCTGGGCGAAACCAGCTTCTACAACGCGGCCGTCGTGTACGTGCGCCGCCTCATCGAAGCGGGCGACCTGGGTCGCGTGTTCTACGGCGAATGCGATTACGTGCACGACATGGACAACGGCTTCTACGCCGCCTACCGGTACAGCGGTGGCGACGACTGGAAGAAAACCGCCTCCTACCCGCCCATGCTCTACCCCACGCACGCCGTCGGTGGCGTGCTCGGCGCGTGGAACACCCACGCCGTCTCGGTCTCCTGCATCGGCATCGCCGACGATCGCGGCGACGGCGTGTTCGACAAGAACGTCTCGATGTTCGGCAACGAGTGGTCCAACATGAGCGCCCACTTCGAGATGGCCGACGGCGGCGTCATGCGCACCAACGAGTTCCGCCGCGTGGGCCACCCCGCCTTCGTACCCGAATCGCGCGTGCGCATTTACGGTACTGAGAAGGTCTTCGAACAGGGCAACACCGGCGCGACCCTCGCCTCTCGCGACACTATTGAAGAGGTCGGCGACCAGATCGAGACCTCACTCATGCGCACCAACTGGCTGCTCGAAGGCGAAGAGAAGGCGGCCGAAACGCGAGAGGCCGAACAGCGCAAGGCCGACGCGGTTAACCAGGGCATCGACCCCGCGCTGTTGCACTCGTTCGAATCCGGTTGCGCGCCCGCTCACGACCGCTCGCAGCTGCCCGCCTCCTACGAGGGCGCCCCCAACGGTCACGAGGGCGCTCACCACTTCCTGGCGGATGACTTCGTGCGCGCCATCAAGACCGGGCAACAGCCCCCCGTCAACGCCTGGGTCGGGGCTCGATTCAACCTGCCCGGCATCGTGGCCATGGAGTCCGCCAAGCAGGGCGGCGCGCGCCTGCCGATCCGCGACTTCGGCGATGGCCCGCAGGTCACCCGCGTGCATCGTTAATCGCGGTGCCCCTGGGCCCGGGTGATCCGCCATATGGCCGGACGCCCGGGCCCTCCCCCTTGCCTCGCGCGCGTGGGAAGCCGACGCAGTTAGTGCTCGCCGCGCGCCTCCGCTTCGTCCGAGCGGTCCTTCTGGGCGAGCGCGTGCTCGTCGGTTTCGACGTCATAGCGCCGGAAAGACGGCAGGGCGGCCGCGACCGCCGCCACACCCAACACGCACAGGCCGCCACCGAGCGCGATCGACCGACGCACCCCCCAGGCGTCCGCCATAAAACCCGCCCGCGCGTTGCCGAGGTTCGGACCCACCGAATACGACAGCAATTCAATGCCCGCGAGGCGACCCCGCAGTTCATCGGGAATAGAGCGGTTCCACAGCAAACCGCGAAACAGCATCGAGAACGTGTCGGCGCAGCCCGCGGCCGCGATCATCACGAGGGCCCACCCGAGCGTCGGCATCAGCCCCGCGAGGCCCATGAACGCGCCCCACGCCGCAGCCGAGAGGCAGATCCAGACACCGTAGCGCCGGGCGTGATTGATGATTCCCGACAGCGCCGTGCCCACGAGCGCGCCCACTGCCTCGGCCGTGTAGAAATAGCCAACCTTCTCGGGCTCGCCGAGCAACTCCGCGAAAAACGGGAAAAGCACGATCGGCATTGCGAGCAGCATGGCCACCGTGTCAACCAGGTACGAACCGAGCAGGTCGCGGCGGCGACACGCGTAGACAATGCCGTCGCGCATGTCGATGAGCGAGCGACGCAACGTCAGCCCGGCCTCGAGGGCGAGCGGGGGCAACGGCTTCAGCGGCAGCATGAACAGCAGCGAGGCAAACAGGCACACGGTCGTCACCGCATACGCCACCGGCATGTTGTGCGCCGCGATGATGCCTCCCACCGCGGGCCCGAGCAGTCCCGCAAACACCCGCACGGCCGACGCGATGGACGCCGCGGGGCCGAGATCCTCGTACGCCACGTAGCGCGGGGTCATGGCCGTGAGGCTCGGCCCCTGTATCGAACCGACGCCCGCGTTCACCGCCGCAATAAGGTAGATGAACCAGAGTTCGGGAGACGGCAACAGCGCATTGAGACACAGACCCAATGCCGCCAGCGCCGCACCGCCCTCGCTGAGAATAGCCACGAGCCGCCGGTCGAACCGGTCGGCCATGATGCCGCCCAGCAGTCCGCAGACAATGAGCGGCACGATGGTGACAACGCCAATCAGGCCCGCGGCGGCCGGATCGTTGGTGAGCTGCTGCACCTGCAGGGGCGCGGCGACCAGCGTGAAATAAAAACCGATGGAGGCAAAGAACTGCGAATAGGTACGCAGGCGAAAATTGCGGTACTTCGCAAGGGGGCTCAGGTCGAGCGCAAACTTTTTGAGCATGGTGCTGTGTCTGCTAACGGAATGGCGGGACGGATCTGGGTCGTGGCTGGGCCCGTGGGTGGGTGCGGGCGGCTGGTCGCGCACTCATGAATCGACCATGTAGCCCGAACCCAGCACGCGATCGACTCTCACCTCGATCACGACCCGTTCGGGGTTCTCGCGGGGGGTCCGATACCGTCGCGCATAGCGTGCCTCGGCCTCGGCCACCCGCTCGCGGTCGGTGACAACATGGGCGGTGCCCTCGAAGGTCAGCCAGCGCCCGCCGTCCACCTGACACAGGGCGGCCCGCGGGGCGCCCGCGCGCTCCTGCCGAGCCACATTGCGGGCCTTATAACTCGTGCGATTGGTGGTCACGATCACCACGCCCCGCTCGTCGTCCCACGTGAACGCCACGGGCACGACGTGGGGCGTGCCGTCCGGCCGCAGCGTCGTGAGGGTCGCGAGGTGCCGCTCCGTCACGAAAACGCGTGCCTCAGGGCTCAACCGGACCCGTCGGCGTCCCGCCCCCCACTCCCCCGGTGAAGCGCTCACGGCTAGTCCAGACATCTCTGGCCCAACAGGCCCTTGAGCTCACCAAACAGCCCCGAATCGGCCTCGACGCGCAGGCTCGGCAGTCGCATGATGGTCGCCTTGCCCGGCTGCAGCAGTTTCAAACGAACCTCGGTGTTGCCCGGATACGACTTGAGCACGCCGCTCAACTGCCCCACCAGATCGGGCGTGCAGCGCTGCGCAGGCATCGTGATGGTCACCGGCCGGTCCTCGCGCGAGACGACATCGGGGATCGACATCTCTTGCGCCGTAATCGAGGCCGTACCGTCGTCGCGGCGGCGCAGCCGCCCCCGCACGGAGACGAAGAGGTCCTCGGCCAGGAGGGGGGAAACCAGTTGGTAGGTCTGGCTAAAGAACGCCACCTCTACCCCGCCGTCGAGGTCCTCGATCGTGGTCGCGGCCCATGCGTTGCCGTTCTTGGACAGCTTGCGCTGGAGGTTAGAGATCATGCCCGCGATCTTCACCATAGCGCCGTCCGGCACCGTCTCGGCGTCGGCCAATTGGGAGATCGAGTGCGTTGAATGCTGCGTGATCACGGCCTCTAGGCCGGACAGCGGGTGGTCTGACACGTACAAACCCAGCATTTCTCGCTCGAACTGCAACTTCTCGCGCTTGTCCCACTCGGGCACGTCGGGAATCGTCACCATGCTCGAGGCTCCGCCCGCGGGGGTTCCGGAATCCATGTCGCCAAAGGCCGCGAACAGATCGAACTGGCCGTTCTGCTCGTTGCGCTTGATGTCCACCACCGCGTCGACGGCCTCTTCGTGTTTGAGCACGAGCGCACGCCGGCTGACTTCGAGCGAATCAAAGGCGCCGCCCTTGATGAGCGATTCGATGGTGCGCTTGTTGCAGGCCGCGAGGGGCACCTTGTCGAGGTAGTCCAGGAACGACGAGTACTTACCCTTCTCCTCGCGGGTCGCGATGATCGACTCGACCACGGCCGTGCCAACGTTGCGGATGGCCGAGAGTCCAAAGCGAATCTGAACGTCGCCCACGGGGCTGAAGTTCATACCCGATTCGTTCACGTCGGGAGGCAACACTTTGATGCCCATGTGGCGGCACTCGGCGAGGTAGCCAGGCAACTTACCGGTCGACGATTTATCGTCCTTGACGCTGGTGAGGAGCGCGGCCATGTACTCCACGGGATAATTGGCCTTGAGGTACGCGGTCCAATACGACACGAGGCCGTAGGCCGCCGTGTGAGCCTTGTTGAAGGCGTAACCGGCGAAGGGCACGAGCACGTCCCACACGGCCTTGATGGCTGCGTCCGAGTAACCATTCTCCTTGCAGCCCTGCTCGAAGCGGATGAATGCCTTTTCGAGTTCCGAGGCCTTCTTCTTGCCCATGATGCGGCGCAGAATATCGGCCTCGCCGAGGGAATAGTTGGCCAGAATCTGAGCCGCGAACTGCACCTGCTCCTGGTAAACGATCAATCCATACGTAGACTTCAGGATCTCTTCGAGCGGCTTCTCGACCTCGGGATGAATGGGGTCAATGTTCTGTAGGCCGTTCTTGCGCAGTGCGAAGTTCGTGTGCGACCCGACGCCCATGGGGCCGGGACGATACAGCGCCAGGACGGCCGAAATGTCTTCAAAGTTGTCCGGTCGCAGGCGACGCAGCAACTCTTTCATGCCGCCACCGTCGAGCTGGAACACGCCGTTCGTGTCGCCACGAGACAACAATTCGTAGGCCTTGGGATCATCGAGAGTGAGGCCCTCGAGATGCACGGGCTCCTTGCCGTTGGCCACGATGTTGGTGAGGGCGTCTTCCATGATCGTGAGGTTGCGCAGGCCCAAGAAGTCCATCTTGAGCAGGCCCAAGCCCTCGCACGTGGGGTAGTCGAACTGCGTGATGATCGCGCCGTCCGACTCGCGCCGCATGATGGGAATGTGGTCGATGAGGGGTTTTGACGACATGATCACGCCCGCCGCGTGCACCCCCCACTGTCGCTTCAGGTTCTCGAGGCCCACCGCGAGGTCGTAGACCTGCTTGGCATCGGGGTCGGCCGTGATGGCGTCGCGCACCTCGGACGCCTCGTGATAGCGCGGGTGCTCGGCATTGAAGATGCCCTGCAGGGGAATGTCTTTACCCATCACCGGAGGCGGCATCGCCTTCGTCAGCTTTTCACCCAGTCCAAAGGGGAATCCCTGCACGCGGGCGGAATCCTTGAGCGCCTGCTTAGCCTTGATGTTGCCGTAGGTGACGATCTGGGCCACCTTGTCTTCGCCGTACTTGCGCCGCACGTACTCGATGACCTCACCGCGGCGCCGGTCATCGAAGTCAATGTCGACGTCGGGCATCGAAATGCGCTCGGGGTTTAGAAACCGCTCGAAGATGAGTCCGTGCTCGAGGGGGTCGAGGTCGGTGATGCCCATCGCGTAGGCCGCCATGGAGCCCGCCGCCGAGCCGCGGCCCGGACCAACGCGCACTCCCGCCTCTCGCGCCCAGTTAATGAAGTCGGCCACCACGAGAAAGTACGAGGGGAAGCCCATCTGGCCGATCATCGCGCCCTCGTACTCGGCCTGACGCTGCACCTTCTCGGGTATGCCCCCGGGGTAGCGGCGCCGCAGCCCACGCTCGACCTCGTGCCAGAAGTACGCGGTCTCGCGCTGCAGCGTCGCGACGGCGTCCTCGGGCGCCGTGCCGCCGTACTTCGCTTCCAGTCCCATCCGCACCTTGTCGGCGAAGACGTCCGTTGTCACAAACTCCTCGGGGATAGGAAACTGGGGCAGCAGCGACTCGTCGCGCTCGAACGACACGTTGCAGCGTTCGGCAATGAAGAGCGTATTGTCGCAGGCCTCGGGGAGGTCCTTCCACGTGCGTCGCATCTGCTCGGCGCTCATGACGTAGTAATCGTCGGAGTCGAACTTGAAGCGATCGGGATCTTGCAGGGTGGAGCCCGAGTTAATGCACAGCAGGGCCTCCTGCACGCGCGCGTGCTCGTGCTTGACGTAGTGCAGATCGTTGGTCGCCACCAGCGGCAGGCTCAGATCTTTCGCGAGGCGCAGCAGGTCACCCCGCACGCGCTGCTCGATCTCGAGTCCGTGCTCCATGAGTTCGAGAAAATAGTTCTCGCGGCCGAAAATATCGCGGAACTCGCCCGCCGCCGCGCGCGCCTTCTCGTACATGCCGAGCCGCAGGTAGGTTTGAATCTCCCCAGAGGGGCAGCCGGTCGTGGCGATCAGACCCTTCGCATAGGTGCCCAAGAGTTCACGGTCAAAGCGCGGATATTTCGCGTACACGCCGTCGAGCGACGCGCGTGAGTTCATCGTGAAGAGGTTGCGCATGCCCTCGTTGTTTTCGGCCCACAGGGTCATGTGCGTGTACGTGCCGCCGGCCGACACGTCGTCGCGGCGGTTCCAGGTGGCGGAATTCTGGTCGCCGAAGAACACACGCGTGCGGTCCGTGCGATGCGTACCGGGGGTCACGTAGGCCTCGATGCCCACAATGGGTTTCACGCCCTTCGCCTGAGCGGCCTTCACGAACTCGTGGGCGCCAAAAACATACCCGTGGTCGGTTATCGCGACGGCCGGCTGCCCCAGGCGGGCCACCTCGTCAACGAGTTCTCCGATGCGCGCCGCGCCGTCGAGCATCGAATACTCCGTATGCACATGAAGGTGCACAAAATTATCGCCCACAGGACTCCCTCATTGGCCAACTCCTCACGCCGACGACCGAGGAATGCGCTGGTGGGAGGGCAGGTGCGTCCGGGCTCGGGGCCTGGACGCGCGGCCCACCAGTGGGCATCTCGGCCGGCGCGTGCCGGTAGATATAGATCAACTCTACGGCCCCTCAACGCGTTTGGAGGAGCGGTCTCGGAGCCGTCAGCCGCCGCCCCGCGGGCGCCGCGTGCGCGGTCCACGCCGCGGACTAGGCCGCGAAATCACCCCGCCGCAGGACCTCGAGCGCGGCCTCCAGATCAGCCGGATACTCGGACTCAAACTCGACCCAACGGCCCGTGCCCGGGTGTTCAAAACCCAACTTCATGGCATGCAGCCATTGCCGGTCGAGGCCCACGTGATCCGCCAGCCGCGGGTTGGCGCCGTAGAGGGGATCACCCACGCAGGGATGCTTGATCGCGCTCATGTGAACGCGAATCTGATGCGTACGGCCCGTCTCGAGCTTGATCTCCAGCAGCGAGGCGTGGCGAAACGCCTCGAGCAGGGAGTAGTGCGTCACCGAGGGCTTGCCGCCGTCGATCACGCCGTACTTGTAGTCGTGCTGCGGGTGTCGCGCAATGGGCGCATCGATGGTGCCCTGGTGCGGGTCGGGCATGCCCTGTACGACGGTGTGATAGGTCTTCGACACGGTGCGCTTCTTGAAGGCGCGCTTCAGCAGCGTGTACGCCACCTCAGACTTCGCCACCACCATGAGACCCGAGGTGCCGACGTCTAGCCGCGAGACGATGCCCTGCCGCTCCGAAACGCCGGAGGTCGAGATGCGGTAACCACTGCCCGCGAGGTGCCCCACGACGGTCGGACCGGACCAGCCCACCGAGGGGTGCGCCGCCACGCCGACGGGCTTATCGACGACGACGATGTCATCGTCGTCGTGAATGATGCGCATGCCATCGACCACTTCGGGGACCACCTGAACGGGCGGGCGCTCGTCGGGAATAGTGACCTCGAGCAGCGCGCCCGCGATCAATCGATCCGACTTTTGCAGCGCGTGACCGTCTTGGATGACACCACCCTCACTCGCGATCTGTCCAGCCTTCGTGCGTGAAAAGCCCAGCAGACGAGCGAGTCCGGCATCGGCCCGCTCCCCCGCGAGGCCGTCGGGAACCAGCAAGTGCCGAGTGTCACTCACTGGCGCCGCCCTCCGAAGCGCGGGTCTCGGTGTCGCGCTTCTCGGCTTCGCGCTGGGTGTCCGTGCGCCCATCGATACCGACGCCTCGCAGCGTGGCAAGCACCATGATGGCGGCGCCGCAGCAAATCGAGGAGTCCGCGATGTTGAACACGGCGAAATTGCCCACCGCGATGAAGTCGACGACATGCCCCAGCCCCGGCCCGGGGGCCCGGAATAGTCGGTCCGTGAGATTGCCGAGGGCGCCGCCGAGGATCATGGCGAGGCCGACCGTCCACAGCCACGACCCCAGTCGCCGCGACATGATGATTATGCCGACCGTGACCGCGATGGCAATGCCCGTGAGGACCCAGGTGTAGTTAACGCCCATGCTGAACGCAGCGCCGGGGTTGTACACGAGCACGAAGCGGAAGAAATCTCCGATAATGCTGATGCGCCCGCCACCGCCCAGCTCGCTTTGGATCCACTGCTTGGACCCCTGGTCGAGGCACCACACGACCACGGCAATGGCGGCCAGTACGGCGGGAAATTTAGTGAAGCCGGACGCGCGCGCCGCCTCCTTGGCCCCCTCCGCGGGGGTTGCTTGCTCGCTAGTCACCGACCTATTTTTTCACGCGCCGCCCGGTGCCGCGACATTGATCCCACTTCACTACCCCGCGCGCCGCACCCACGCGTGCTGCGGCTCCGTGATCTTTCCGCCAAACGACGAGTGGCCGCCCACCGACAAAGGTGGACGGCCACTCGTACCGCGTTGAATGTGCCTTAAACGGCAGGCTGCAACTTGCCCGAACCGGGGCCGTTGGCCTCGAGTTCTTGCAGTTGCTGTTCCAGGTAACCCTTGAGGCGGGCACGGTAATCGCGCTCAAATGAACGCATCTGGTCAATCTTGCGCTCGAGACCCGTGCGCTCGCGTTCGAGGTTTTCGAGCGTGAGGCGCGACTTCTCCTCGGCTTCGCCGACGATCTGGCGGGCCTTCAACTCGGCTTCGTTGACGAGGCGGTCGGCGGTCGCCTGTCCGTTCGCCACGTGCTCATCGTGGACGCGCTGCGCGAGCACCAACATGTTGTTGGCGTCGATGGGGCCGCCCGGTGCGGAAGCCGCAGCCGAGGCCGCTACGGGCGCGGCGGCAGCAACCGACGTGGACGCCGTCTCTGCGGGCGCAGCTGCTTCGGTGACCGCGGTGGCTGCCGCAGGTGCGTCGCCGCCAGCTTCGAGTTGCGCCTCGAGGGCCGCAACCTGATTCTTTAGTTCCGCGTTTTCGTCAATCAGCTTCGTCAATTCGGGGAGGATCACGTTGTCCAGGTAGTCATCGACTTCGTCCTGGTCGTAGCCCTCTTTGAACTTCGTTGGAGTGAACCGCTTTTCAAGCAGATCATTCGGGGTCAGTGCCATTGCAACCTCTTCAAACCTCACATGTCGACCTCACGCCGACTACCCGACATACGCACGTATTGACCCGCGACCTCCCGCTGGGAATCGAAAGACGCAACCCGTCTCGATTCAGCAGGCGCCGCACGACGGCGCACATTTACTAAAGAATAGCCGACATCGAGCACGGATGGATAGTTATAGCGGCGCGCATAGACGCTGGTCACTCTGGGCTAGAGGATAGTTACGCAGAGGTTCAGTACGAAAGCGCCACCGCCGTCAACAACTGCTTAACTATGACCGCCACGATGAACACGACGATGAATGCCAGGTCGAGGCGAAACCCGCCGAGGTCAAGCGGCTTAATCACGCGGCGAACCACGCCCAACACGGGCTGGGTCACGGAGTACACGGACTCCACTAACACCACCACAACTCCGCGGGGGCGCCACGCACGAGCAAAACTTTGCACGATGTCAATGACTATGCGTATGCCAAGCGCCACAACGAAGACGGTGGCAATAAAAGCAAGCACTTGGAGTATCAGACTCATGGACTCTAACTTTCGCCCGCACGCCCCAGAGCGAAAAACGGGAAGGGTGGCGCCACCGCAACGGCTTCGAGATGGCTCCTGTTCACGCACCAGCCTATAGCCTCGCGGCGTGGCCCGGTCACTCGACACGGGCCACGTTCACGGACGGCGGAGAACCCGGGGGGTTCTCGCAGGTTCGAACCCGACTATCCGTTCAGCATGGCAAAGTCGCGCTCGACGACCTTGGGCTCATCCTCCGTGGCGGCCACAGTCTGCGGCGTCAGCAAGAAAACTCGCTCGGTGACACGCGTGATGTTGCCGTGCGTGCCAAAAATCAGGCCCGTCGCGAAATCCACCATGCGCACCGCGTCAGCATGTTCAACACCGGTGAGGTTCATGATGACGGGCACACCCTCACGGAACACTTCGCCGATGCGACGGACGTCATTAAAGGTGGAGGGGTGCACGGTCTCGATGCGGTTCACTTCTTCTCCTACGGAGGGGGCGACGGGTACGGGAAGAGCCGCCACGGGACGCGCGGGACGGATAGGGGCGTGCTCCGTGACTGGCGCAGGAGATACGACGGGACGACGCGCCGACTCGGGCGTCATGGCGTCCGGCGTGGCCACGGCGGGCGCCACGGACATCGGGACGCCGGGGGTGGGCAGCGGTTCCGCTGCCAAGGGTGTGGGTCGTTCCTGAACGACGAGTCGACCGGTGTGGTTTTCCTCGTCCTCAGTCAAACCCACGAAATGAATTAAACTCCGCAATGCTTTCATGCCTAGGCTCCCTGGTTGATCCAGACACGACTCCGCTCAACATCGAGATAGCGCGATGTGGAGAAGAAAGAGAAATCAGCAGTTCACGACGCCAAGAGTTGGATACCTGAACCCCAAAGGGGACCAATGTGTGATGGCGCCCCACTGCGTCCAACCTCATCAAACGTCGATTCGCGCCGATTGCGGAATCGTGTCACGACCGAACGTACCGGAGAGTGCCGCACCTGACCGTGAATTACACGCGTGTAAGTCACGGAGATTAAATACTTTGCGAATCCATTACCGAGCGTCCCGAATACTGGACTCCCCCGCTGGGAATGGCTGCCAGGCAATGATGCCGGCAAAGCGGCCCGTGTGAGGTTCGCGCCGATACGAAAAGAATCGCTCATCCTCAATGGTGCACGCGGGAGGTAGCCAGATATGCTCGCTGCGCACACCGCATTCTTGCAGGTCAAAGGATAGCCCAGCCGCAATGTTGATGCTCGTTGTACCCCAGGTGGTCGTGGCGCGAGAGCCAGGAAAAATCGCCTCCGACTCGGCCGCCATGGCCTCGGGCACCTCGTAGCACCCGCCGCAGGCACTGGGGCCTAGCGAAACGCGGACGCGCTCGGGGCGGGCACCCAGGTCGCGCATCGCATCCAGCACGTGCCGACCCATCCCGGCCATCATGCCAGGCCGCCCCACATGCGCCGCGCCAATCACCCCGGCGTCCGGGTCAACCAACAACACGGGGATGCAGTCGGCGACCATCACGGCCAGCGCCACGTCGGCCCTGCGGGTCACGAGCGCATCGCACGCGGTTTCGGCAGCAGTGCGCGGGTCGAGGGGGTCCGACTCCTCGATGACACGCACGTTCGTGCCATGCACCTGATTCATGAAAACCAGCGGCCGACCCCACTGCGCCTCCAGGTCGGCGCGATTGCGGGCGACCACCTCGGGTTCATCGCCCACGTGCAGGGCCAGATTGAGACCCGCACGGGTGCCAACACTGTGCCCTCCGAAACGTTGCGTGAAACCCGCCCTCACTGAGGGAAGGTGTGTGCGCAACATTTCGGGGGCGACAGCGTCGTGCATCGATGACCTCTTTACCTGGCCGGTGACTTACTTCAAGAAGTCGGGAATATCGAGGTCATCTTGTGCCGCATTGGAGCGAGGCTCCACGTACCGGGGAACCTGCGGCGTCTGGCTGGCCGACGCAGGCACCTCGGGAACGTTGTACTGCGGCTGCTCCGCGTGCGCCGTGGGGGCGTACGCGGGCTGGCTTGGCTGCGCGGCGGGCGTGTTGTACACCGTGCCGGGAGCCTTCGGGGCCGTGCTGCGAGGCACGTAGCCGCCCGAACTTTGGGCGCCCGCGTACGCGGGCTGAGGCGCCGTCGTCGGCACCTGCGCGGGGGCGTAAGACTGAGCCGGGGCGAACGACGAGGCTACCGGCTGGGCGCCCGTGTTCTGCGGTTTGCGAGCCTGCGGGAGCGACGTCGACTCTTCGCGAAGGTTCGGTCCGCCCGAATCGAAACCCGCGGCGATGACTGTGACGCGCACCTCATCGCCCAGGGCATCATCAATGACCGCACCAAAGATGATGTTGGCGTCGGGGTGTGCTGCCTCTTGCACGAGGCGAGCAGCCTCCGAAATCTCGTGTAGACCGAGATCGCTGCCGCCCTGCACCGAGATCAGCACGCCGTGCGCGCCGTCAATGCTCGCCTCGAGCAGCGGCGAGGACACCGCGGACTCCGAGGCCACGGTGGCGCGGTCTTCTCCTCGCGCCGAGCCGATGCCCATGAGTGCCGTACCGGCGCCCGCCATGACGGACTTGACGTCCGCAAAGTCGAGGTTGATGAGGCCAGGGGTCGTGATCAGGTCGGTGATGCCCTGCACACCGCTCGTCAGCACCTTGTCGGCGGCGCGGAATGCGTCTAATACTGACACGTTGCGATCACTGATCGAGAGCAGTCGATCGTTCGGGATCACGATGAGGGTGTCGACCTCGCTCTGCAGCGCGGCGATGCCCGTCTCCGCCATCGTCGAACGACGGCGACCCTCGAAGCCGAAGGGTCGGGTCACGACGCCGATGGTGAGCGAACCGAGAGAACGCGCAATGCGCGCGACCACGGGTGCGCCACCGGTGCCCGTGCCGCCGCCTTCGCCCGCTGTCACGAAGACCATGTCGGCGCCCCGCAGGACGTCCTCGATCTCCGCCGCGTGGTCTTCGGCAGCCTTGCGGCCGACCTCGGGGTCCGCACCGGCACCGAGGCCACGCGTGAGCTCGCGGCCCACGTCGAGTTTGATGTCTGCGTCGCTCATCAGCAGCGCCTGCGCGTCGGTGTTGATGGCAATGAACTCGACGCCCTTCAGGCCCGATTCGATCATTCGATTGACAGCGTTGACGCCGCCGCCGCCGATCCCGACGACCTTGATGACAGCCAGGTAGTTTTGGGAGTCTCCCACGATTTATTCCCTTGATTAGAGCCAGGTTTTCACTTAGTCACTCACGAGTGGGCTCTGTCCGGCCAGGCCAGGCGGCAAAGGTGAGTTTGCCGCACGATAATCGCCACCCAAACTTCAACCTCTAGTTGAGGTTCAGTATTACCTCGTTTTGTGCTGCAGAGAGACTAGTGACTGTCGGGCGGTAATCCGGCTAATTCAGCGCGTGTCCGCCAAAAGTTTGACGACATCACAGCGAGAGCCCCCCCGCGAACGGAGGGCTCTCGAAAGACTGCGGACTCACGGGCACACGCGCCGCACGGCGCCGCTACTGGGCGCGCGTGACGACCGACTCGGGCGAGCTCACTTCGTACACCGCCATTCCGGGCTGGCCAAGCACCGTGGGCAGTACCGCAATCTTGGCGGGCGTGAGATCGGCGCTTCCCCAGATCACCTGGCGATTGTCGGTGAGATTGAAGTAAATGCCGTCGCGGCTCGTCGCTCCAAAGTCCACGATCTGCGGCTTGATCGCGGAGGGCATCTGCTCGTATATCGCGAGCGACTGGGCCAGCAACATGCCGTCAAACGGCTCCACCGACACGAGCGGCATGCCTGCGGGGGCCTCGCTCACGGGGCGCAGCGAATACCCCGTCTTGTCAATCAAGACCAGACCGTCGCCGGCCCGGTACACCGCCACGGGCACCCGCTCGACGATGGTCACGCGCAACGTATTGGGCCACTCTCGACTCACTGTGGCGGTCTCGACGCCGGGTACGGCCGCGGCCGCGGCCGCGGCATCGGGCAAGGAGACCCGTGCGAGTGGTACGCCAACGAGTGACTGTGTGGCCGAGGCCAGAGCCTCCTGCGTGACGGCCTGCTGGCCCTCGAACGTGATGGTTCGCACCGCGAAAACGCTCGTCGCGAAGACCACCACGAGCCCCGCCGCGATCACCGCGAGCACCGCGCCGAGCGACACCCATACCTTCCACGAGAGCTTGCGGACGTAGGCTCCCGACCGCGCCCCGCCCTCTGACAGGGCCCCCATGGCGTCCCGCATCACGGTCGTGGGGTGCGGACGCGCGGGTGGCCGGGTCGCCCCGCCGCCCCGGCTGCCTGCCTCTGTAGTGGTGGGGGCGCCGCGGCTGGCCGAGCCACCGGATGCCGCGGCGCGTGGCCGCGCGTCGGGTTGGCCCTGCGACTGCTCCCCGGTCTGGCCTGGACGGTCCTCCGCCTGGCCTGCACGGGTCGAGGCGCTCGACGTCACGACGCGCGGAACGAACTCCGCTGCCGCGGCGGGCGCGGGCTGGTTCGAGGAGTCCGGGACGGGCGCGTACTCGGCCGTGACATCCTCGGAGCCGTCGGGGTCTGCGGGCACGGGCGCATACTGGGCCGTCACATCATCTGGGTTTGCCGCCTCGCCGACGGCCTCTGCGGAACGCACCGACCCCGAGGTGCCGGGGTCTTCGTCGCGCAGCCCGGAATCCAGGGCCCGAGTCTTCGCGTTAAAGAGTCCGCCAAAGGCGCGCGCGAGCGTGCCCCCACGAGGGTTGCCCTGCGGCGGGGCGACCGCCGCCTGCACCGCGCTGTCAGGCTCGTCGGAATTGCCTGCCTCGCGGACTCCCGGGGAACCCACGGATTCGACCGCTAGCGGCTCTACCCGTGGCGCCTCGTCGGGCTCCGCGCTCGCCTCGACCTCCTCCTCGCGCGGCTGTTCGCCGCCGCGCATAACAGCGGAAGAGTCCGAGTCCGGCGCGGGGTCAGCGTCGTCCGAGGCGGCCCGGTACACGTCAGTGTCGAACTCCGAGTCGTCCTCGCGGGGGAATCTGCGGGCACCGGCCTCCCCCTCAGAGCGCGCCGACACCTGAATCACGTCACTGAGCGAATCGCTCTCCAGCGCGGCTGTGTATCCATCACGCCCACGCTGAATCGCAATCGGGGCGCTATACCAGGTATCGATGGCTCCCTCGTCGGGCTCCTCCCGCAACCACGACGGTAGCGACGACCGCTTACCCTGCGCGATCTCCGTGGTGTTGATGTCACTCTCAGTGTCTGCCGCGCTCGACGGCCGCGCGGTGGGTTCACTCATGAGTCGCGCCTCCCTGCTGGCGCCCACGCAACGCCTCCACAAGCCGCGGGCCCAGCGTTGTAATGTCTCCCGCGCCCATCGTCAACACGATGTCGCCAGGGCGGGACGCGTCAACCAAACGGGCCAACACGGCGTCCAGATCGGCTGCCACCTCCACCGGCCCGCCGCGCGCCACGCACGCCTCGGCCAGCATCTGCGAGGAAATCGTGGGATCAAACTCCTCACGAGCCGGGTAGATCGGCGCCAACACCGCGAGGTCGGCCCGACAGAGTGCCGTCACGAACTCCTCAAAGTGATTGCGGGTCCGCGAGAACAAGTGAGGCTGAAAACCCACCACCACGCGGCCGCCGGGAGCCGCGTCGCGCGCCGCAGCGATGGTTGCCTCAATCTCCGTGGGGTGGTGCGCGTAGTCGTCCACGACGTGCACCGAGTCGGCGACGCCGCGCACCTCGAAGCGTCGCGTCGCGCCGCCAAACTCGGCGAGGCCCCGCAGGGCTCCCTCGAGGTCGGTTCCTACGTCGAGCAGGGCCGCCAGAACGCCCACGGCGTTTTGCATCTGATGGCGGCCCAACACCCGCAACCGCACCTCAACCTCTCGCGCGTCGGCGAGCCGCACCCTCGACACCGAACCCTCCGGCGTCGCTGCGAAGTCAAGGATTCGCACGTCCGCAGAGTCTGCAAATCCATACGTGAGGCGGCGAATCGACGCGGGCACCGACTGCGCAAAACGCATCACCCCGGCATCGTCGGCACACACCACGAGCGCTCCACCCTCAACAATACGCTGCGTAAAGTTAAAGAACGCAGCCTGGACGGCATCGAAAGTACCGTGAAAGTCCAAGTGGTCGGGCTCGAGATTGGTGATCACCGCGACGCGCGGCCGGTACGCCACAAAAGACCCATCGGACTCGTCCGCCTCGACCACGAACTGAGGTCCCTCGCCGACCGCGGCGCCCCGGCCCAAATCGCGCACGATGGCGCCCACGGCAAACGAAGGATCCGCACCGGCTCGCGTCAAGGCCACGGCCGCCATCGACGACGTCGACGTCTTGCCGTGAGTGCCCGCCAGGGCGATCGTCTCCGCTCCACCCACGGCGTGGGCCAGCGCGGCCGCCCGGTGGATGATCGGCAGGTTCGCCTCAAGAGCGGCCACCACCTCGGGGTTGCTCGCGGGAATCGCGGTCGACACAACCACCAGGTCGGCGCCCGCGACATGCGCGGCGTCATGCCCGATGTGCACCGTCACGCCCGCCTCGCGCAGTACCTCCGCGGACTCGCCCTCGGCACGGTCAGAGCCCGTCACGACGTATCCCCGAGCGCGCAGCAACAGCGCCACCGCCGACACTCCCACTCCGCCGACCGCGATGCAGTGGACCGTGCGAACCGGACCGCTGGCCCCGACGCGCTCGCGGTGGGCCTCGGCGTCCTCCCAGGACGCGTGCGTCACCACGCCCTCGGCCACCGGCGTCAGCACCGTGCGCGCCTCGCCGAAGGGGTTTACGATGTCGGCGCTCATGCCTGGTCCTCACTTGCGGTCGGGGTGGCCGGTCCGGCCGCCTGATAGGTGAGGTCTGCCATGACCTCGTCGGCGTCGGTGATCGAGAAGGTGGCCGCAATGCGACCCATCTCGGCCAGCGCCGCGGCGTCCGAAAGCACGGGCGCAATCTGGTCGAAGAGGGTATCGGCGGTACATTCGCTGTTCAGCAGCATCATGGCGCCGCCCGCCTCCACGACGGGCTTGCAGTTCAACGCCTGCTCACCATTGCCGATGCCCAGCGGCACATACAAGGCGGGCAGGCCCACCGCGCTCACCTCAGAAACGGTTGCCGAACCGGCGCGGCACACCATGAAGTCGGCCGCGGCGTAGGCGGTCTCCATGCCATCGACGTACTCGACCACGTGAAATCCCGGCACGCCCGGGTCCACGGCCTTCCCGGCCCCGGTGATGTGCAACACCTGGGCACCTGTCGCCACATACTCGGCCGCTCGCTGCACGAGAGCTTCGTTAATACGCTGAGCACCGGACGAGCCACCCGTCACCACGAGCGTCAGGCGGCGCGGGTCGAGACCCAACTTCTCCCGTGCGAACGCAAGCGAGCTTTCCCGATGTAGCCCGCTGATCTCTTTGCGCATCGGCATGCCCACGGTGCGCGCTCCCGGCAGGGGGCAACCGCGGAACGTGCTGGCCACCAGCGCGCCGGGGTTTTTCGCACCCACCTTATTGGCGAGCCCGGGCACGGCGTTCGCCTCGTGCACGACGGTGGGGATCCTCAGGCTGCGCGCGGCCAGATACACGGGCGTGCATACGTAGCCGCCAAAGCCCACGACCACCTCGGCACGCGCCGAACGCAGCAGGTCACGGCTTTGCCGAAAGGCCCGCGCGAATCGAGCGGGAAAAGCCAGCGCCGCCCGATTCACCGACCGCGGAAACGGCACCCGCTCGATGGTGGCGAGCTCAAATCCCGCTTGCGGCACGAGCCGCGTCTCGAGCCCCGAGGTGGTGCCCACGACCGTGACCTCCGAATCCGCGCAGCGGGCTCGCAGCGCCGTGGCGGTAGCGAGCAAGGGGGCCACATGACCCGTGGTCCCGCCCCCCGCGAGGACGACGCGCAGGGGACGAGGGGCAGAAGATGACGACTGTTCGGTCATGGTGGAACTCACTTGGCGTTAGGTGTCGAAGGGGACGATGCAGGGGTGGACGCCTCGGCGCCTCCCGGGTTCGGGTCGGTTGCGGTAGTCGGGGCGACGGGGCGTCCAAACTTATCGAGGCGCACCCGACGACGCAGGAGGCGCACGGGGTTCGGCCGCCGCCACCGCTTCGGGGTGGCGCTGCGCAGCACGCTGTACACCTCGGCGCGCGCGCCCGGCTGATTCAGCGCGAAGTTCAGCACCACGCCCATGCCGAGCAGGCTCACCAGCAGCGCCGAACCACCGGCGCTAATGAACGGCAGGGGCAAGCCCACCACCGGCATCCACCCCACCACCACTGAAATGTTGATGACGGCCTGGAACATGAACCACGTCATGATGGTGCCCGTCGCAACCTTGGCGTAGCGCGAGGTCGCCTGTCGTGCCACGCGATGCATCGCAATGGCCAGCAACCCGTAGAGGACCATCACGAGCAGGCTCATGACGAGCCCACCCTCTTCGCCGATGATGGCGAAAATAAAGTCGGTCTCCGCCTCGGGCAGGTAACTCCACTTCTGACGGGATTCACCAATGCCGAGGCCGAAGTAGGCGCCCTGCGCGAGCCCCTGCAGGCCGGTTTCGACCTGATAATTCAAGTCATTGCCCCCGCCGGAGCCCGTAAACGTCGCGTAGATGCGGGCCATGCGGTTGGGGCTCGAGACCACGAAACCAACGGCGAGCACCGCCGCCGCTGCCGCCACCAAGAGCATCCACTTGAACCGCACCCCGCCGTAGATCATGGCCGAGAACAAGATCAGCATGATGACCAGGCCCGTGCCCAGGTCGCCGCTGATGACCAGCACCGACCCCAGCGAAAGGCCTGCCACGAGGGCAAACTCGACCCAGCGCAGGATGGGTCGCTCGATGCGAAAGTAGTACGTGCGAAAGAAGAAGGCTAGCCACATGCAGAGCGCGACCTTCAAGAATTCGGCGGGCTGCAGCGACACGGGGCCCACCTGCAGCCAGTTCAGGTTGCCATTGATATTGAGCCCAAGACCCGGCACCAGCAGCAGCACCTGCAGCAGCAGGGCGCAGGCGAGCACTGCGTAACTCAACCTAAACAGCAACTGCGTACGAATGAAAAACGCCGTGACCACGAGGCCGACCAGCCCGACGCAGGCGAGCAGCGCCTGCTGGATCGTGCGCGCGAAGGGGCTCGCCTCGTCCGCAATCAATTCAACACTCGATGCCGAGAGCACCATGAAAAGACCAAACCCGACGAGCACGAGGGTCGTCAGGAACAGCACATAGAAATTCAGAGCGGGGTTAGTACTCCAGCGCGATCCGTCGGTCTCGCGGCGCGCCGCCGCGCCGGTGCGACCACTCGCAGCTGGCGTCCGCCGAAGGGCGTCGGGGTTGTCTCCCCGCTCGCCGAGAGGTTTAGCGGATGCCATGTACTACCCTTCTGCGCGCGGGGTTCCCTCCTGGCTGCGCACCAGGTGGTGCACTGCCTCGTGGAAGAAGTCGCCGCGTTCCTTATACGACACAAATTGATCCATGGACGCACACGCGGGCGCCAGCAGCACCGTGTCGCCCGGCGCCGCGAGAGCGCTCGCGGCCTCAACCACAGCCGCCATGACTCGCCTGCCCTCGCGCGGATCCACGGTTCCAGTTTCGCTGGGGTCAATGCGTACCACGCGAACATTCGGCGCGTGTCGCTCGATTGAGGAGAGCAGCCCCGTCACATCGGTGCCAATCACGACAGCCGCCTTGAGGTTGCCGGACGCTCCGGCCACCAGGTCATCGAATTCGGCCCCCTTGGCGAGGCCCCCGGCGACCCAGATGATGGAGTCAAACGCCGACAGGGAGGCCGCCGCGGCATGCGCGTTGGTCGCTTTGGAGTCGTCCACCCAGCGCACTCCCGCCACGTCGGCCACGGACTGCACCCGATGCGCGTCGGGAGTGAAGGAGCGGAGCCCTTCGCGGATGGCCTGTGGCTCGACCCCGTAGGCGCGCGCGAGACCCGCCGCGGCCAGCGCGTTGGCCACCAGGTGTCGGGGCGGACGCTCGCCGCCCAGGTGTGCGAGGTCGGCTAGCGTCGCGAGTTCGGCGGCGCTGGTGCGGCGCGAATCCAGGAACGCGCGGTCCACCAGGTAGTCGTCGACCACCCCCAACATGGAGACGTCCGGAGTGCCAAGCGTGAAGCCAATCGCGCGGCAGCCCTCACGCACGTCGGCGTTCTCCAACAGCGTGCGCGTGGCGGGGTCCTCGACGTTGTAGAGGGCCGCCACCTGACTGTTTTCGAAGACCAGCCCTTTGACGCGACGATACTCCTCGAAGCTGCCGTGCCAGTCGACGTGGTCGACATCAATGTTCAGCAGCGCCGATGCGAGCGGTTGCAGGCGCGAACTTTGCCAGTGCAGTTGAAAGGTCGATACTTCAACCGCGAGCACATCGAACGGCTGATCGGGGTGCAGCACGCACTCGATCAGCGGCTGCCCGACGTTGCCGCAGGCCATGGCGCGTTTGCCGCTCGCCCGGAGCATCGATTCGAGCATCTGCACCGTCGTGGTTTTGCCGTTCGTGCCAGTCACGACCAACCACGGGGCCGCGTTCGCGGGGCGCATGTGCCACGCGAGCTCGAGTTCACCCCACACGGGGATGCCGCGCTCAGCCGCTTCGACGAGCATGCCCGTCGTGGGGCGCCACCCCGGCGACGTCGCGACGAGATCAATGTCGAGGTCGGCGGGCAGGGCTGACGCGTCGTACCCGAAGCGCACCTCGACCCCGTACTGTTCGAGCAGTTCCGCCTGGCGCGCGAGGTCCTCCGTGGCCGCCTTGCCGTCGACGACGGTCACGCGGGCGCCGCGCTGGGCGAGCTGATCGGCCAGGGGGTAGCCCGTGACGCCGAACCCCGCGACCACGACCACGCGATCACGCCAGGCGGCCGGATCAGCGAGCCGACCGGCGTCCGCAACGCTTTCCTCCTCGACGCTGACAAGGAGGTCTTGCAGGGCAACGGGATTCGTCATGACGACCTTTTACACCTCAGGAAATGTGAATGGGGAGGCACGGACGAGCGCGAGCAACGCGCCGCGTGCGATTAACCGTTAGCGAACTGCCATTCGCCGTAGAAGATGCCGAGGGCAAGGGCCGCGCCGATCAGCGCGATGATCCAAAACCGCACCACGATGGTGACCTCGGGCCAGTTCATCATTTCGAAGTGATGCTGCAGGGGGGCCATCTTGAACACTCGCTTGCGGGTCGCCTTGAACACGCCGATCTGAATCGCGACCGAGGCCGTGATGACAACGAACATGATGCCGACGAGCACACCCAGCAGTTCGGTGCGGCTCAAGATGGTGACCGCCACGAGGGCACCGCCGAGCGAGAGTGAGCCCGTGTCGCCCATGAAGATCTTCGCCTTGGAGGTGTTCCACCACAGGAACCCGATGCAGGAGCCCACGATCGCGGACGCGAAGACGGCCAGGTCGAGCGGGTCGCGCACCTCATAGCAGGCGGGGCTGGTACCAACACGCTCCGAGCCACACAGCTGCTGCGCCTGCCACAGGCAAATGAGCACGTAGGCCCCGAACACGACGATCGAGATGCCCGTCGCGAGGCCATCGAGGCCGTCCGTGAGGTTAACGCCGTTAGACCACGCCACCACAATGAAGTTCGCCCAGATGGCAAAGAGCACGATGCCGACTGCGGGGACACCGAACGCGAGATCGAGTGCCGTATCGCGAATAAGAGAGACGGCCGTTGACGCCGGAGTGACGCCCTCGGCGTTGGGGAACTGGAGGGCCAACACGGCGAAAATGGTGGCGATCAAGACCTGACCGATGTACTTGCCGCGCGGTTTGAGACCCTCGCTGCGTTCCTTCTTGATCTTGATGAAGTCATCGAGGAACCCGAGCAGGCCGAGGCCGAGCATCATGAACATTGCGAGGCCCACCGAAATACTCGGGACCGTTTGCATGATGACGTGCGACAAGAAGTAGCCCACGAGCGTGCCCGAGATAATGAGGACGCCGCCCATCGTGGGGGTGCCCTTCTTAGAGTGGTGCGAGGTTGGGCCATCGTCGCGAATGAACTGACCGTAGCGCTTGCGCGTCAGGAAGCGGATAAAAATCGGGGTACCCAGGAGGCTGACCAGCAACGCCAGGATGCCCGCGATCATGATAATGCCCATCGGCTAGTGCGCTCCTTGCTCGATGTCGCGTAATTGCGTGAGTCGATCTCCCAGATAGCGTAGCCCAGAATCACGCGATGACTTGAGCAACACAATGTCACCGGGACGCAGCTGCGGCTCGATCAGCTCGTACGCGGCGTCCACGTCCGGCACGAACGTTGACTCGCCGCCGAACGAACCCTCCAGCGAGGCACCCTGGTGAATGGCGCCGGCAGCGTCCCCGATCACCACGAGTCGAGTGATGTTGAGGCGCACGGCCAGTCGACCGATGGCATCGTGCATTACCGCAGATTCAGGACCGAGTTCGAACATGGCACCCAGCACCGCCCACGTGCGGGCGTTGCTGCGACTGCCGAGGTAGGCGAGGGTCTTTAGGGCTGCGCGCATGGAGTCGGGATTCGCGTTGTAGGCATCGTTGATGATCGTGACGCCGTCCTCGCGATCGGTGCGTTCCATCCGCCACCGGCTTGCGGGGTTCGCCGCCGAGAGTGACGCGGCGCACTCCCCCGCCGGCATACTCAGTACTCCCGCGACCGCGGCCACGGCAAGCGCCCCCGACGCGAGGTGCTCACCGATGATCTGGAGCGTGACGTGACCGGAACCCTGCGCGTCGGCAGGCACGGCCGGGTGCGCCGGCACCACGAGGTCGAACTCTCCGCAGGCGCGGTCATTGAGCTCAAGATTCTCGGCGCGAACCTCGCCCCGCCCCTCGGTGCCGTAGGTGAGGGTAATGCCCCCGTGCCGCGAACGCATCGCGAGCACTCGGTCGTCATCGGCGTTCAGAACGGCTATCCCGCCTGGCCGCAGGCCCTCGACGAGCTCGCCCTTCGCCTGGGCGGTCGCCTCGATGCCCCCGAACTCTCCAGCGTGCGCCGTACCTACGTTCAAGACGAGCGCAATGTCGAGGGGAGCGAGCTTCGTCAGGTACGCGAGGTGTCCGATGCCGCGCGCGCCCATCTCGAGTACGAGGTAGCGCGTGTCACGCGTCGCGTCCAGGATCGTGAGGGGTACGCCCAATTCATTGTTGTTATTGGCCTGCGTGGCGACGACGGCCCCGGCGGCGGGCGCGAAGTCGCGCAGCACCCCCGCGAGGAGGTCTTTCGTACCGGTCTTGCCGGACGAACCGGTGATCCCGACAACGGTAATGTCTCCGGCTTCACGCAGCGTCGCCAGCACGAAAGAGGCCAGGGCACCCACGGCCTCCAGGGCATCCGACACGAGCACGTGCGGCCCGTCCTGCGGTCGTTCGACGATCGCCGCCACGGCGCCGGCCGCGAGCGCCTGCGGCACAAAGCGGTGACCGTCGGCCTGCTCACCGACGAAAGCGACGAACAGGTCGCCCTCCGCCACGGCGCGCGAGTCGATCGTTACCCGACCCGTGACGCGAGCCGCAGGGTCAGCGTCGGCGCTCAAGATGCCCCCCAGGGCGCGAGCAATATCGCCCAGCGAAACGTCGATCAATGTACTACGCCTTTCTTGTGCGGCCAACCATCTAGGTGTTCCTCTGCGCGAGGGCCGCGCGGCCTTCTTCGCGATCATCAAACGGGGTGGTCACACCGTTAATCTCTTGGCCACTCTCGCTGCCTTTGCCCGCCAACAACACGACGTCACGGGGCGTGGCGCGGCGGATAGCCTCCATAATTGCACTTCTGCGGCCGGGAATCTCCACTACTTCGCCCAGTGAACCCCCGGCAGCGGCCCGGGCCTCCAGTTCGCCATAGGCGCCGGCCTTGACGGCAGCGCGAATGGTGCCGGGTGCTTCGCTGCGCGGGTTGTCGTCGGTGATGATGACGACATCGGCGCCGCGAACTGCAGCGGCGCCCATCAGCGGTCGCTTGAGCGCATCGCGGTCTCCGCCTGCGCCCATCACCATGAGCAGCCGACCGCCCGCGCCGACGAGTGGCCGCAGCGTATCGCAGGCCTGCGTGAGCGAATCGGGCGAATGGGCAAAATCAACGAACACGGGCGGTTGGGTGCGGACGCCGGGGGGTTCGGGATTCACGCACTCCATCCGACCGGGTACCTGGCCCGCGTGGGCGACCGCCCGGGCGGCATCCGCGAGGTTGCACCCCCCGGCAACCTGCAACATCAGCATGGCGAGCGTGGCGTTCGCCATGTTATGTCGGCCCGGCAGCGGGGAGCGACCCGGCCAGCGGTGGCCCGCGGCGTCCTGAACGAGGAAGTCGAGAGCACTGGTGCCCCCGAGTGCGGCGTGGCCCTCACTGCTGCCCTCCGATGCCACGTAGTCGGCGCCGTCGGCCCCGGGTGAGCCGGTCGTCGCGTACGTCGTGAGGGGGTAGTCGGGGTAGTGCGCGCGTATGCGCTCCGCGAGGCGCGCTCCCCACTCGTCGTCGAGGCACACGATGCCCGCACGCGAGCGCTCGGGCGTGAACAGGCTCGCCTTCGCATCAAAGTAGTCTTCGAGCGTCGGGTGAAAATCCAGGTGGTCCTGGCTGAGGTTCGTGAACCCGGCCACGTCGAAGCGCATGCCGTCGACACGGTGCAGCGTGAGCGCGTGCGAGGAGACCTCCATGCAGACGCTGCCACAGCCGCGTTCGCGCATGAGAGCGAAAATGCCGTGCAGGTCGGTGGCCTCGGGCGTGGTGCGCTGCGTGGGCAGCCGCTCCCCCCGCACGAACGTGCCATTGGTTCCGATCAGACCGGGATTCTGCCCGAGGTGCGCGAGGGCACCCGCCACCAAATAGGCGGTCGTCGTCTTGCCGTTCGTTCCCGTGAGGCCATACATCACGAGGTCATCGGCGGCGCGGCCGTACAGGGCGGCGGCCAAATCGCCCAGGATGGCCCGGGGCTCCGGATGCACCGCGATCGGAATCTCGAGGTACCCGGCCAACGCGGCACCCTCGGCGTCCGTCAAAATTGCGGACGCCCCGGCCCCCGCAGCCGCGGCAGCAAATTTGGCCCCGTGGGTCGTGGCGCCCGGCAACGCCGCATACAGATCGCCCGGCTTCACCCCGCGTGAATCGAGCGTGACTCCCGAAATGTCGGCGTCCGTCTCGAGCGCGGCGGTGCCCGCGAGGGGCTCCAGCAGGGAGCGCAGGGACTGGGCGGCTACGTGTTGAGGTCGCATGGAATCACCAGGTGAGGGGGTAGGGCACGGCGGGGGTCAGGCTCGGCGGCACCGACTGCTTTTGCAGCACGTAGGTCATGAGATCACTGAACACGGGGGCGGCCACCTCGGAGCCGTAGATCAGGGCGCCCGACTTGCGCACGAAGACGCCCACGACGTATTTGGGGTTCTCGGCGGGGGCGATGCCAATGAACGAGGCCACGTAGGCGGGGTCTTCGCCAAGAATCTCGGCGGTGCCCGTCTTGCCCGCGATCTGATAGCCCGCGACCGCGCCGGACTTGCCGGTGCCGCCCGCGACGACGCCCTCAAGCATGCGCATGATTTGGTCGGAGGTGTCCTTCGTGATCACCTGCACGGGCTGCTCGCGGTCCAGTTCGACGGTCTCTCCGTCGGGCTTGGTGATCGTGTCGACGAGGTGCACGGGCATCCGCACGCCCCCGTTGGCCACCGTCGCAAACACGCTGACCTGCTGCAGCGCGTTGACGGCGTAGCCCTGGCCGAACATCGTGGTGTAGTTGGTGCGGCCGTCCCAATCCACGTAATTTGCGAGCAAGCCCTGGGATTCGCCGGGCAACTCGACCCCGGTCTTGACGCCCATGTTGAACTTCTTCATGTACTGGAAGCGCACCTCGGCCGGGAGCGTGCTGCCGACCTGCACGGTGCCGGTATTGGATGACTCCGCCAGCACTCCCGCGAGGGTCAGTTTCAGCTCTTCATGGTGCTCGGCGTCGGTGAACACTTGGCCGTTGGGAGTCGTGAACTCGTACGGGACCGTGTAGGGAGTCGTGGGCGTGACCTTGCCCTCTTCGATGGCGGCCGCAGCGGTGATGACCTTGCCCGTCGAGCCGGGCTCGAACACGTCCGAGATGGACCGGTTTACGAGCGCACCGGCGGGGGCGGCTCCCGGATTGTTCGCATCATAGGTGGGCGCCTCGGCGAGGGCCACGATGGCGCCGGTGGCGACGTCCATCACCACGGCCGTGCACGTATCGCCCTTGATTTCTTCGAGCTTTGCCGTGCACTCCTGTTGCGCCTTCCACTGCACGTCAGAGTCAATGGTGAGTTTGATGTCGCTACCGTTGACGGGAGCCACATACGAGTTTTCGCCGCCGGGAATCTCCTGGCCGAGGCGGCCCTGCTCATAGACCTGCGCACCGTCCGTGCCCTTGAGGTACTCGTCGAGACTCAACTCGATGCCGCCGATGGGCGTCTGATCGGTCGCGGTGAGGCCGCCCAGAACGTTGGCCCCGACCTCATTGCCGGCGTATACGCGGCTTTCCTTGGACTCGCTGAAGTACGGCAGAGAATTGTTGCGTGCGTAGGTCATGATGTCGCGGCGCTCTACGGGCGAAATGCCGCTCGCGATCACAAAGTAGCGGGGCGGACTCGTGCCCGCCGCGATGGCCTCCTGTACGCGTGTCTCCTGCTCCTGCAGCGTGGCGGCGAGGGCGGCTCGGGTCAGGCCCAGCTTATCGGCCACATAGGGCACCATGGCGTCGGCGCCTTCGAGCCGGGTCCTGCCTCCGTCGAGGCTCAGTCGCGCGGCGGCAATCTGCGAGGGGTCAATGGTGATGGAGTACGTGATGCTGGTGGACGCCATGACGGTGCCGTTGGCATCGGAGATGACGCCGCGCTGCGCGGGCAACTCGATGCGCGCGAGACGGCTCGCCACCGAGTCGTACGCCACCTTGGACTGGTTGATGCCCTGGATCCAGATCAAACGCCCCGACAGAGCCAGCAGCAGCACCAGCACGATCACCAGCACGTAATTATGGCGACGTCCCGTGGCCTGCTTGAGGTCCCTGCGCGGCCCCGCCGCAACGGCCGGTAGCGCCGCGTTGGGGGGAGTCCTTCTCGTGGTCATGGTTTCCTGTCGCCGTGTTGCGTTACCTCGGGTGCGCCGACCCCTCGAAACGGGGACAACTATTGCGCGTTCCCACTCGATGCTACGTTCCCTGGAGTCGCCTCCGCCGCTGGCGCGCTGGGCCCTCCCGTAGTTGGCGCCTGGGCCGGCTGCTCGCTTGCGCTCGGCTGAGCCTGGGGGCTGGGGGTGGCGGACGCCTCGGCCGCCCCGCTGGCAGGTGCAGTGGCGCTGCCAGCGTCCCCCGGGGCGTCCGGGGTGGCCCCCGCTGACGGACTGTCGCTGGAATCAACGCTGGCGTCGCCGAGCTGCGAAAGGGACTCGGGATCTACGGACTCGGCCGCTTTGGGGGTGCCAATCACCGTGGAGGTGCCCACTTCGAGGAACGCCGGAGCGGGGGCGGGCACCATGCCGAGCTTCGCAGCCTCTCCGCTCAGGTACTGCGAGGTGTCGCGGCTCTGCAGGTCGAGTTTCAGCACGCCAATCCGATCTTGCAGGTCGGCCTGGGTGGTGGTGAGTCGCTGCTGCTCGTACGCCGCTGCGTCGACGTGGAGGCGCATGAGCTGAAGCAAGATGGCCGTGACGGCAAGCAGCGCGGCCACGGCCACGATGTAGCGCACCGAGACGAGCCTGCGCTCGTCGTCGCCGCGGCCTCGCTCGCCCGTCACGAGGCGTCGCGCGTCAATCACGCGACCTCGCGGGGTGGGCTCATTGGCCACGGGCAACCTCCTGGGTGCTGAGTCGGCGCAGGCCTCGCAGGCGAACCGAAGCGGAGCGAGGATTCTCCTCGAGTTCCGCAGGGCTGGCCTTCTCGCTGCCTCGCACTATGGTTTCGAACCCGGCGCGATGCTCGGGCAATTCGACCGGGAGGCCAAGCGGGGCCTTGCTTGCGGTGCGCCGCACAAACTCCTGCTTGACGATCCGGTCTTCCAAAGAATGATAGGACATGACGACGAGTCTGCCGTCGGGGCGCAGCGCATCGCATGCCGCGGGAATTGCGGCTTCGAGCACACTGAGTTCTTGGTTGACCTCGATGCGCAGTGCCTGGAAGGTGCGCTTGGCGGGGTGCCCCCCGGTGCGCTGGCTGGCCTGCGGCACGGTGCGGCGGAGCAAGTCAACCAAGCGACCGCTCGTGTCGAATGGGGCCTGTTCTCGCTCGCGCACGACGGCGGCGGCGATCTTGCGCGCAAACTTCTCCTCGCCATAGGTGAAGAGGATCCGGGAGATTTCTTGGGCTGAGTAGGTGTTCAGAATGTCGGCGGCCGTCAGGTCATCGCCCGTCTTGTTCATGCGCATGTCGAGGGGTGCGTCGATCGCGTAGGCGAAGCCGCGGTCGGCCTCATCGAGTTGGAGAGACGACACGCCAAGGTCCATCAGAATCGCATCGGCGCCAGGCAGCCCAAGGTCAGCCAGCACCTCGGGGATCTCGTCGTAGACGGAGTGCACGAGCGTGGCACGATCGGCGACCCCGGCCCGTTCCAGGCGGTCGCGGGCGAGGTCGAGGGCCTGGGTATCTCGGTCGATACCGATCAGACGGGCCGACGGGGCGTCCTGCAAAATGCGCTGCGAATGGCCACCCATGCCCAACGTGGCGTCTACGGCGATGGCACCCTCGTGTTGGAGCGAGGGCTTCATGAGGTCGACGCAACGCTGCAACATGACGGGTACGTGTCGCTGTTCGGCGGGCTTCTTCTCGCTCATGGGTCCTTTTCGGTGATGCAGAACAGGTGTGTTTAGGTCCCCTGCCATTACTACCTGACACCGGGGAAGTGACGTCAGGGAGGTAACGGCCGGAGGCCTACGCACACCTGTTGCTGGCCCATGGGATGAGCCGGGGCGACATCGGTGGCGGGCCGCTAGAAGAGGCCCGGAATGATCTCGTCCGAAATGTTGGCGAACTCTTGCTCCGTCTGCACCAAGAACTCGTCCCACGCGGACGAATCCCAGATTTCGACGTGATCACCTTGACCCACGACCGCGACGTCTCGCTCCAACCCCGCGTACTCCCGCAGCGTGGGTGGGATGGGGATGCGACCCTGCGAGTCCGGCGTCATGTCACTGGCACCTGAGAGCAGCACGCGAATGTAGTTTCGCGCGGCCCGGTTGGAGGCCGGTGACTGACGCAGTTTCTCGCTGAGTTGCTCAAACGCTGCGACGGTGTACACGGCGATGCAGCGATCCATGCCCCGGGTGAGCACGATGCCGTTCGCCATATCTGCACGAAACTTGGCGGGAAGGATGAGGCGGCCTTTGTCGTCGAGCCGAGGGGTATAGGTACCCAAAAAACCGAGCGCCATCAACCCCCCCTCACACCACGATCATGCAGTTCCTCCACTTTACTCCACTTATGACCCTCTTCGCACCCCAAATTCGCGAATCAGCGACAGCAAACCCCTAAAAATGCAGGTAAATACGGTGGAGGAAAGTGGCGGGAATTTGGGACGCCGCGCCACACGTGGAGTGCCGCTCGCGACCTCGCCGATGCGATCGCCTCTGAGATCGACTTTGACCTGCATGTTTGCGATGCGGAAGGCCCTCGCCCAGGGGGGTGGAGGAAAGTGGGGAGAAGAGGGCACGAGGTTTCCGCCCATGCACGCCGCCGAACAAGGCAAAAAAATGCCGGGCAAAAGCCCGGCATTCAATGAGGGGGGGTGTCAGTTAGCGCTGGTCCCAGCCGTCCTGCTGGCGCTTCTCCCAGCGCTCTTCAAACTTCGACGTAAAAGACTTTTTCGTGGTGGCTTCGCCGACTGACTTCGACTGCGCCTCGGGGGCCCCCGGTTTGCGAGAGGTCGAGAACGCCAGCCATGCACCGCCGACCATGAGGACAAAGCCGAGGATGCCCAGGATCAGTAGTTTGGTGGCCACGCCACCGATGAGCACACCCAAGCCAACCAAAACGATGACGATTCCGCCGAGCACCCGGCCAATCGACCAACTGCGGCTCGTCGCCTGCATCGCATTGACAAATTTTGGGTCCTCTTTGGCCAGTTGCTCCTCCAACTGGTCAAGCATGCGCTGTTCATGTTCCGAAAGCGGCATTGTCCCCACCCCATCTGTAGAAAATCGCCCTCGATTGTGTACGTATTGAAGTTTACTCACCCGAGAGAACCTGCATCCACCCGAATTGGGGCCTGCACACGCCGATCCAACGGTCAAATTTCACTTCGATCTCATGATATGTCGATTACGGCCATCGAGCGCTGCTGAGTCAGCATCCGTACCCCTGAAAAGTGGTGTTCACCACGTCAGAATCGAAGGTTACTCCGTGCCCTCTCAAGCCGCCACACGAAAACACACAGCAAACGCTGAGTCTCCGCGATCGCTCCGCAATGACGAGCAAACCCGCCGCGACAAGGGCAGCGAGCCCCAACCGCGATCAGGTCCGCACGCGACACATCACGAGATACTTCATCAACGCCCGACGCGGCCATTAAGTTGCATCACGCGACATGCAATTCCACGCGTCTCGCAGCCGCCCAACGCAAGCTGTCGCGCGGGACTAACGACCCACATTTAGAGGCCCCTAGGCGCGGGCGCCACCCGTTCGAGGACCGTCCTCGTCCTTGTGCTGCGCCCCCAGTTCCTGCTTGGTGAGCGTGCCCCCGGAACGCAATTTCAGCGCCGAGGCAGGTGCCACGAGGTCGCGCCCGAACCGGCCGCGAGCACGGTCCACCGCCGAGTCCAGGTCACGCCATGCCGCACCCGCCCCCAATTCGCGGGCCACCCCGGCGTCCTGGGCAGACCACAGAGACCCCTGCTCGCCTGGACCCGCATCAGACTGGAACGCTACGCGCTGGCTGGGCACGCTCAAGCCCGGGCCAGACAGCGACTCCCCGCGCACGCCCACGAGGCGAATAGGGCGCACCCCCGGAACGCGCAGGAGCACGTCCAGCAGGTCTCGCGTAGTTTCGAAGATGCGACGCGTGGTGTCAGTCGGCTGAGGCAACGTGTGGGAGCGCGACACTGTGTCACCCCGAGCGGTCTTGACCTTCAGGCCGATGGTGCGGGCCGCGTACCCGTGACGGCGCAGCCTCGCGGCGACCTTGTCACTGAGCGACAAAATGTGCGCCCTCAGTTCGTCGAGGTCGGCAAGGTCAGTGTCGAAGGTCCGCTCCGCGCTCATCGACTTGTCACGGTCCCGCACGGCACGCACCGCGTCATCGAGACCCCGCGCCCGACGTTGCAGGGTCATGCCACCCGCACCGAGCAGTCGCGCGACGTCGGGCTCGGGCAGATCGGCGAGGTCACCGATGGTCACCACGCCCAACTTGGCCAACTTTTCGCCGAGGCTCGGCCCCACCCCCGAGAGGTGGCGCACGGGGCGGGGTCGCAAAAACCGCTCGGTATCGCGATCGGGCACCACGACGAGGCCGTCGGGCTTGTAATGGGCAGAGGCAATTTTTGCAACAGTCTTATTGGTGGCCACCCCGATAGTGCACGTGAGGCCCACCTCGTCTCGCACCGCACGCTTGATACTGCGGGCAATGTCCGGGGCGCTGCGGCCAAAGTGCAAAACCGACTGCACGTCGAGAAACGCCTCGTCGACGCTGACCTGCTCGATCACCGGAGTGAAGCGCTGCAGGATCTCCATCACCTGCCGCGAAGCCGCGGAGTATTTCTCACCCTGGGGCTGCACCACTACGAGGCCGGTGCACAATTGCCGCGCCCGCGCCGTCGCCATGGCGCTGCGAATACCGTAGGCGCGCGCCGGGTAGGACGCTGCCGCCACGACACCGCGTGGCCCGGCCCCCGCCACCACCACGGGTAGTCCCGCGAGGTCGGGATTATCGCGAATCTCGACGGAGGCGAAGAAGCTGTCCATGTCGACGTGCATTATTGAGGCGGGGCGCTCCCCCACCCGCACGTTATTCACTGCTGTGCCCTCCCCTCTGGCAATCGATTTGACGACCTACGCTGCACTCACGGCGGGCCGCAAGCACACCCGCGCGGCCGTTCGCTCCGCTGCGTCCATAGTGACAGAGACCGCCCAGGTTTATGAACCGGTCCGCCACCGTCTACCCTGGCAGGGCGCCCCCGCTCAGATCGTCAGCCTCGCGACCAAGGACTCCATGGCAAAACGCCCCCGGGCCTCCCAGGCCCGCACCCCCACCGTCACGCCGCAACCCACCACCCCCATCGCGACGGGAACCGCCCGGCTCGAGATCGACACGCTTAACATCGCGACACTGTTCGTCAATGAGGTGCCCAGCTCGTCCGTGCACCTCGACCAGCCCCGCGAGCTCGATTTTGAATATCTGCGCTGGTCGCAAACCGCCATCCTGGCTCACGCCGGGGTGCGGGCAGCGGGCGGACGCGAGGGTCCCCCGACCCGCCCCGGCACGCGTACCCTTTTACACCTCGGCGGCGCGGCGTGCGCCCTGGCTGTGGCCCTCCTCGAGGACCTGCCCGACTCCCACCACACCGCCGTCGAAATCGACGCCGATCTGGCGCGCCTCGTACGCGAGTGGCTGCCCCTGCCGCGCGCTCCACACCTGAAGATCCGCGTAGGCGACGCGCTCGAGGCCATGAACTCCAGCCAACAGCGGTTCGACGTCATCGTGCGCGACGCCTTCAGCGGGCACGTGACCCCTGCGCATCTGACCACCCTCGCCTACGCAAGCAGCGTCGCCGACCACCTTGCTCCCGACGGCATATACCTCGCCAACTGCGCCGACACGCAACCGTGGCCCGTGCTCTCGAACGAAATCTGTACCCTGCGCGCCGTGTTCCCCGAGGTGGGGCTCATCGGCGAACCCCGTCACCTGAAGAGCCAGCGACGCGGAAACATCGTGCTCGTCGCGGGGCGCTCGCGCCTGCCCGAGCATCTGGCGCGGCTGCTGCTGGCTGATCCCGTCCCGGCCCGCTGGCTCACCGGCAGCGACCTCGATCGCTTCGCGGCCCGCGGCCGGGTCATCTCCGGCTGAGCGACGCGGGCGCTGTTGCGGCTCGTGAACCCTAGTGCCTGCGCAGGTGACGGCGAAGCGCGTCAACGGTGCTGTCGCGCAACACGCCCTCGTCTGCGAGGCGGCGATGGGTCTTGCGGCGCTCGAAGATCATCAGGGCAAGGCCGCCTATCCACAGCGGGTACTGCACCAGCAGCGCAATCTTGAAATCGTCCAGGGTGTAATTGCCCTGGGGTGCCAACGCGTCGAGAATCAATCCGATCGCCAGGATCACCACGAGCCCCGCGAAGAACCCACCCACATTGACGATCCCGGTCGCGACGCCCGCACGCTGCCGCGGATTAAACGTACGCGCGAAGTCGAGGCTCACCATTGATGCGGTGTTGCCCGCCGCCATGCACGCGATGCACAGCACCAGCAACCACATCGGGGCCCGGCCGGGCCAGGCGAGCACCGCCGTCCACCCCACCATGATGGCGGCGGTCGACGCGATGATCACGTTACTGCGGCGCATGGGGTAGCGAGACGCGAGCTGCCCCATGACGGGGCCGAAAACCATTCCGCACACCACCATGACCGTGAGCAGGCCCGCCGCCGTGCCCCGGTCCAGTCCCTGCCCGACCACGAGGAACGGCACGCCCCAGATCAGGCCAAACACGTTTCCCGAGAATTGCGAGACAAAGTGGCCCCAAAAGCCCAAGCGGGTACCGGGCGTCCGCACCGCCCCCGAAACGTTGGCACGCACGGCCGCAAATTTTACGGGGCCCCCGGCCGCCGAGGCGTCCGGCTGACTGCGCACCCACAGGGCACAGGTGGCCCCCGAGATCGCCACCACCGTGCCGATGGCAAGGAACGAGGGGGTCCACCCGTAATGATGCAGGGCGACAGTGAGAGGCGTGGCCGAGAGCAGCTGACCGATCTGCCCCGTGACGCCCGTGACCTGCTGCAGGATGGGCACCCGCGCGGGTGGAAACCAAGCCACCAAGAGTCGCACCACCGAGACGAAGATCGCCGCGTCGCCCGCGCCCGTGAGTAGTCGGGCGAGTATGGCCACCCAGGTGACCGATGTCGCGGCGAGCACAATCGTGCCAGCCGCAATGAGCGCCATACCGATGGTCAGCATGACGCGCGAGCCGTACCGGTCCAGCAGCACCCCCATGGGCACCTGCGCCGCCGCATACACCCCCAATTGCAGTACGGCGAACGTCGCGAGGATGCCCGCGTTGGCGTGATAGCGCTCCTGGGCGTCAAGGCCCGCCACGCCAAATGCCGCGCGGGCGCTGACGGCCATCATGTACGCAAAGACGCCGACCCCCCATACGAGGTACGCCCTGCGGGTCACGGCTCCTCCACGTCTTTGGTGTCGTTGCCCGCGAGGTACCGCTGGAACTCGGCGCCCAGTTCTTCGCCCGAAGGCAGGTCAACGGCCTGCGCGAGAGCGTCCCGCACGCTCCCGCCCGCGTACTCGTCAAAATGTTGTTCGAGTTGGTGCACCACGGCCAGGCCCTCATCGTTGCCTTCGAGCTGTGCCTCGATGCTCTGCTGCACCTCGGCGGCGCGGTCGGCCAACCCATCGAGCGGAATATCGAGGCCGGTCACGTCCGACACCTTGCGCAGCAGGGCCAGGGTCGCCTGGGGGTATACGGTGGACGCCGCGTAATGCGGTACCTGCGCAACATACCCAATGGCAGGGCACCCGGCCTCGCCGAGTCGCATCTCGAGTACCGCCGCAGCGCTCGCGGGAAACTCAACTTGTTGACCGATCAGGTCGGGCAACTCGATCACATCATCGACGTTGGCGTGGGCAATGAGCGAGAGGGGCCGAGTGTGCGGCACCGGCATGGGCGCCCCGCCGACGCCAACCGTCATCTCGACATCCAGGTAGTCGACGATCTCAATGACGGCGGCGGCGAATCGCTCCCACTGCAGCGCGGGCTCGCGACCGTCAAGCACGAGAAAGGACTGCCCGGAGGGGGTAAAGAACTGCAATACCTCAAGGTGCGGCTGCTCGTACTGGCTGAAATGGCCGCGGTGAAAGGAGATGGTGGGGCGACGCTCGCGGTAGTCGATCAGTTGATCGGTGTCGAACGTGGCGACCACCCGATGCTCGAGGTGAGAGCGCAGGTGGCGCGCCACGCCACGCGCGGCGTGACCGGCGTCGACGAACCCGTCAAAAGTGTGCAGCAGCACCCCAGAGGGTATGCGCGTGCCATGGTCTATGACGTACTCGTACAGGGCATCGGGGTCGAGCATGAAGGTCCTCGGGATAAGCCGCGATCTGGAAACGCCGGGTTCCGCGGGGCGCGAAGGCCGGGCTGCGCGAAAAACGTGCGTCATGGTGCGGCATGAAAACGCAGTTGCATAGTGCGCGTGAAAAGCATGATGAAGCGGTCAATGCGGTGCTTCCTATTAAATCAACTCAGTGGGCACCCGTGTTATTCCGTACGCCTGTCAAGATGCTCACACGACCGGAAACCGTTAGACGTATCGTATAGCGACTATTTTTGAGCCTGATCAGGCGCGTTTGCGCAGGCACAGCATGCACGGAACCCGCGATCAGCTCAGGGGGACGCGGCCCCATGGGCCACAACAGGAATGCACAATGACTCAACGCGACTACGAGATCCAGCGCGAACAACACCGGGTATCGGCCCTGTACGCCCGCCTTGATGACCTCATCGAAAAGACCGAAACCCGGCTGCGCACGGTGCAGAGCACGAACTATGGTTCGACCCACCAAAATCGCAGCGAACGGGACGCCTTCGCGGCACGCTACCAGGATCGCCTCGCCCAATTGCAATCTGTTGAGCACCAGCTGACGTTCGGCCGCATCGATGCACGGGGGCCGGGAGACTCCGCGACCGGCGGCGAGACCCACTACGTGGGCCGGATTGGCCTCACGGGAGACGACGGCCAACAACAATTGGTCGACTGGCGCGCACCCGCGGCGGCCCCCTTCTACCAGGCCACCGCGAGCGCCCCCATGGGTGTTGCGCGCCGCCGCCACTTGACTATCCGCTCGCGGCGCGTCACCGACATCGAGGACGACGTGCTCGATCTGGACCTGCTCGATGATGACGGCACCGTGCAGGGCGAGGGCGCCCTCCTGCAGGCCCTCAACGCACAGCGCAGCGGCCGCATGAGCGATATCGTCGCGACCATTCAGGGCGAACAAGACCGCATTATTCGCGCAGAAACCCGCGGCGTGCTCGTCGTGCAGGGTGGACCAGGCACCGGCAAGACCGCGGTTGCACTGCATCGCGCCGCCTACCTGTTGTACACGCAGCGCGAGCGGCTTGACCGGGCCGGTGTGCTCCTCGTCGGTCCGAACGCGGCGTTCCTCAAATACATCGAAAAGGTGCTGCCCTCGCTCGGCGAGACTGGCGTCGTCATGGCCACACTGGGCAGCCTGCTGCCCGGAGTGCATGCGACCCGACACGACGACGCACCCGTCGCCGAGGTCAAAGGCAACTTCGCCATGGTGCGGTTCCTGCACCGCGCCGTGGAGGACCGCCAAAAGACCCTCGAGGCCCCCCGCGAACTTGTGCTCGACGACGGAACCCGGCTCACGCTGCGTCCGCAAGACGTAGCCGAGGCCCGCAATATCGCGCGCTCGACCCGCAAACCCCACAATGAGGCGCGCGTGGTATTCGTGCGCGAAATGCTCGCGCGCCTCGTGCGGCAGTGGGAGTCGAAGCTGCGGGAGGCGGGTGTCACGGTGATGCCCGACGACCGCTCCGGCTACCTCGAGGATCTCCGCACCACCCACGATGTGAGGGTGGCGCTGAACCTGCTGTGGATGCCGCTCGCGCCCGTGACCCTGCTCGATAGCCTGTTCAGCAAGCCACGCTACCTGCGCAGTGCGGCGCGCGCGCTGCGCCACCTCGACGCGAGCATTCTGGCGCGGCCCGCGGGATCGCCCCTCACGGTGGAGGACATCCCCCTCCTCGACGAACTCGCCGAGCTGCTGGGCACCGACGACGAGGCGGAACGGGCCGCCTCCAGGCGATTGCGCGACGAGACGGCGCAACTGGTGGAATATGCCGAGAATGTCGTGCAAAACCACGGTCTCGACACGGTCAGTGCTGAGATGTTGGCCGCTCGAGTGCAGGCCGGGGCGACACCGGGACGGTTGACCGCGGCAGAACGTGCCGCGAACGACCGCACGTGGGCGTTCGGGCATGTGGTCTTGGACGAGGCCCAGGAACTCAGCGCCATGCAGTGGCGAGTGCTGTTCCGGCGCTGCCCGTCGAAGTCGATGACGATCGTCGGTGACATAGCGCAGACGTCGACCCCAGCGGGGGCTCGCTCCTGGTCCGGCGCCCTGCACCATTACGTGCAGGATCGTCTCACGGTCGCCGATCTCACCGTGAACTATCGCACCCCGCGCCAAATCAGCGCGGTCGCCGATCGGCTGCTTGCCGACAATGGCGTGCGAGTGCGCACCCCACGCGCGGTGCGCGAGGGAACCTGGCCCGTCACCTATCACCGACTGCCGGAGGCCGCCGACGTCACCGAGTGGGGTGCCGCCCTGGACGCAGCCGTGGCCCGCAGCAGCTCGAGCGTCGGTGGCAGGGTGGCCGTGATCGCGACAGCGGGGATGATTTCTCGGCTGCGGGGCGAGCTGGAGACCCGCTGGGCAACCAGGGCCGACTTTGGTTCGCGTGGCCTCGATACCGAAATCGCGGTGCTGACCCCGCAGGAGGCTAAGGGGCTGGAGTTCGATGCCGTGGTGATCGCCGAGCCCCAGGACCTCTGCGATGCCGGGCCCCGAGGCATCAACGACCTCTATGTAGCAATGACGCGACCCACCCAGAGGCTCGACATCCTGTATGCCCGTCGACTCCCCGCCGGGCTCGGCGAGGCGTAGCCGCCGACCGGCTGTGCCGCTAACTGCCGGGCTTGGGCGGAATGGGGCTCGGGCCACTGGGCGCGCCCGCGTCGCCGCCCTCGGTGTCGTGCGTAGCCGGGGGCAGCGGACTGTCCGAGGTGGCATTGGCCTCGGGGCCGCCCTCTTTGGCCTGTTGGGCCAGGTCGTGGTAGTGCTCGGCGCGGGCGGCTTCGGTGGCGTCTTCGTGGTCTTGGCCGCGATGCAGCGGGCCGCGATGCGCGACGGCAGCGATGGCCTCTTGAATCTTGCGCACTGACGTGCCCGCCTGCGCAATCAGGTGTGGGGACTCGTGCTCGGTGGGCTTTGGGGGAACCTTGAACCCCGGCTGCTCGAGCACCGCGATTTCATCCTGACCGAGGTCATCGATGTGACGGCCGGGAACGACCAACTTGTTATCGGTAGGGGCACCATCGGCGCCGTGATAGCCGCCCACTGTCCAGTTCTCGAGCCGATGCGGCTTCTTGCTGGGCCCAGCGTTGGCGTCGATAAAGGCACCTAGCCACCGCGTTTCGGGGTAAGCGTCAATCAGGAGCGCACGGAGGAACAGGGTCGCGGGGATCGCGAGCAGTGCTCCCATGGGGCCGAGCAGCCAGGTCCACACGGTAAGAGATAGCACCGTGACCGTGACCGAGAGGTTCACCGTGTTGCCCAGGTAGCGCGGCTGGATCAGCGTCTGGATGCAAAAGTTGATCACGATGTAGCTCACGATTACCCACACCATACTGTTGGGACCGTTCGTGAGCAGGGCCAGCAACGCAGGCGGAATGATGCCGACCACGAAACCAATGTTGGGGATGAAGTTTGTGATGAAGCTGAGGGCGCCCCAAAGCAGTGGCAGAGGAACATCGAGAATGTGCAGGGCCACCACGTTGAGCACGGCACAGATGAGGCCGAAGATGGCGGACACCCCGAAGTATCGCCGCACTCCGCTCGAGAAATTGCCCATGCTCGCTGCGATGGCTGGGCGCACGCGAGCCACGCGGAGGATGCGTTGCGGATAGTCGCTGGCGTCGACGGCCATGAACAGCATGATCAGCATGATGAAGAACAGGTTTGTCGTGATACTGGTCAACTGCGAGAGCAGGGAAGTGATGACTGAGGTGAGTTGGCTAATGTCAAAACGGCTCACGATGTCTTGCACTTGCTGTTGGTTCACTCCCATTTCGGCGAGCTTGCCCTGCAGCGAGTTGACCCCCGCCTGCATTTGCGAAGAGTACGTGGGAATAATCTCGACGAGCTGCTGAATGGAGACCACGAGCAGCCACACGAATCCGCCCATGATGGCGAGCAGCACGAAGATGACGACCAGCGTGGCGATGGGGCGGGGCACGCCCTTGCGCATCAGCCAATGGCCAATGGGACTCACGGTGATGACGAGGATGAGTGCCAAGAACGCCGGTCCGAGGATGCCCGACACCTGTTGCAGTGCGGCAAACACAATGATGACCGCCGCGCACGTCATCAGCGCCGCGGCAGGCCTCGATCGCTGCAGCGGTTGGCTAGAGCGCCGACCGCTGTCCTCGGTTTCACTCATCTACACACTCTCTGTTCTTAGCTCTGGACCCACTTGGAATGGTACAGGCTAGGATTCGAGTGGCTCGGACGCGAGTGTCCTCAGTTCAGCGATTGATGCCTCGAAGTCCTCGAGTGAGTTAAAGGATTGGTACACGCTCGCGAACCGCAGGTACGCCACCACATCGAGTTCGCGCAGCGGCGCGAGGATGGCTAGGCCGATGTCGTGAGCGTCCACTTCGGCGCTACCGCTCAGCCGAATGTTTTCTTCGACAAGTTGGGCGAGTTGGGCGAGGTCGTCTTCAGTTACCGGTCTGCCGTGGCAGGCCTTGCGCACGCCACTAATGACCTTCGCGCGAGAGAACGGCTCGCTCGTACCCGAGCGCTTGATGACGTTGAGCGAGGTAGATTCGACCGTGGTGAAGCGCGAATTGCATTTCGAACACTGACGGCGTCTGCGGATCGAACCTCCGTCGTCGGCGGCGCGTGTGTCGACGACGCGGGAGTCAGTGTGACGGCAATAAGGGCAGTGCATGTGCGCTCCGGTGAGTGGGTGACGGTTCAGCAAGTTTACTGCTCCTCACCCGCGCTCTCGCGCGTCTACCGGACAGCGGGCAGCAAGAGCACCTGCCCCGCGTAGACGTAGTCGCCCTGAATGTCGTTCGCCGAGCGAATGACACTCATTTGCACCCGCACGTCTCCGCCCGGCGCAGTGCGCTCGGCAGCGATGCTCCACAACGACTCGCCGTGTTCGACGATGGTGTATGCCTGGGGCAGGCCCAGCGAAGCTGCGGTGCCGCCCGCGGCGGCGGCGTTCAGGGTCGATGCGGCCTGCACGGCCGATTGTGCGACTACCTGGCCGGCGACGTCGTTCTCGCCAGCAAAGGCGTTGGCCGCCACGATCGCTGCGGTCGCGCCGAGGGCGACACAGAAGGCGTTACGGACGGCGCGGCCTCGGCGCGTAAGGCGGAGGCGGGGACGCGCGGTGGTGCCAGTCAGTGCTGACGCGGCAGTCTGCGTCGCGGCGGTCAGCACGGGCTGCGAGCTGGTGCCACGCGGTGCGAGGGCGATGTTCAGAGACATTTTCGAACTCCTGTTCGATAGAACGTATGTACGATTTATAGCAGACCGCGCGACACGCTGTCGAGACGCAATCGAACACATGTTTGGAAACGACTGGTCGACGCGGTAAGTTGTTACTCACCAGCCAAACCTGCCTCTCACAGGTTTTTGAACGCGCACTTTTTGAACGCGGACTTTTTCGAACGCGCACCGCGGTCCGTACGACACCTTCGGGCCGCGAATCGCAATCCCACGTTCAAGCCCGAGAAGCAATCTGGGCGCAAGCCAACGCACAAGGAGCCCCCATGCCGCACTCCCCCGAAATCCCCTCAGGGCAGGCGTCCGCCCACAATGTGGTGCGTCTCCCCGCCCGCGGCCGGGCCACAGGCACCCCAGCCACCTCAGCCACCGGAGCGTCCCGAACCAGCCCCGAACGCCCCCACCCCGTGGTGGCAAGCCCCTCCAGCGCGACGGCGGATGCCCCCAGCGGTGGCCTCACCGCACGTCAGCGCAAGATCCTGGAGACCATTCGCGAGGCGGTACAGTCTCGCGGCTACCCGCCCAGCGTGCGAGAGATAGCGCAGGCCGTCGGCCTCAGTTCGCCGTCGAGCGTGTCGCACCAACTCATTAACCTGGAGCGCAAGGGGTACCTGCGCCGCGACCCCAACCTGCCGCGTGCGATCGAGGTTGTGTTGCCCGACGAAGGCCCGGGGACGGCCACTCCTGCGGGCCTGGCAGAAGCCGAGTTGGCCCCGGCTCACCCGCACACGGAACGGGTCGCGACCGTCGGCGACGCCTGGGAGCGCAGCGCCCAACCCGGCGGTGGGGTGATGGCCCCGAGTTACGTGCCTCTCGTGGGCCGAATCGCCGCGGGCGGGCCTATCCTCGCCGAGCAGGCAGTCGAAGATGTGTTCCCTCTGCCGCGCCAACTGGTCGGCGACGGAGAACTTTTCATGTTGCAGGTCGTGGGCGACTCCATGATCGACGCGGCCATCTGCGACGGCGACTGGGTGGTGGTGCGGCAGCAGCCGGTGGCCGAACAGGGCGACATCGTTGCCGCCATGATCGACGGAGAAGCGACGGTCAAGACCCTGAAGCGCAGCGACGGCCACGTGTGGCTCATGCCGCATAACCCGAAGTACGCGCCGATACTCGGCGATGATGCGGTCGTCATGGGCCGCGTCGTTTCGGTGCTCAGGAGCCTCTAAGTCGCCCGTCGCGCACGCTACGCATCACGTTAGGACTCGGTGGGCGCGTCGGCCAACGCGGCCAATCTTTGCAATGAACCCTGCACGATGTCGCTCGATTCCGTGTACCACAGCGGCGGCAGCGAACGCTTAAAGAACGCCCCGTACTGCTTCGTAGCGAGCCTCGAATCCAAAACGGCGACGACTCCGCGGTCGGCATGACTGCGAATCAGACGTCCCGCGCCCTGCGCCATCAAGAGCGCCGCGTGCGGGGCGGATACCCGCATGAACGCGTTCCCTCCCGACTCCGAGACAGCCTGGGAGCGGGCCGAGATGATGGGGTCATCGGGTCGCGGAAAAGGAATGCGGTCGATCACCACGAGGCGGCAGGAAAGACCCGGCACGTCGATGCCCTGCCACAAAGAGAGGGTGCCGAAGAGGCACGCGTGGGGGTCCTCCGTGAAGGCCCGCACCAGGGCATTCAAGCCGTCTTCGCCCTGACACAGCACCGTGAAATCGGTGTTGGCGCGCATGTATTCCGCTGCGGCACGGGCACCCCGCATCGACGAAAAGAGACCGAGAGTGCCACCTCCGGCCGATTCCATGAGCCGCTGCAATTCAACGAGCATGGCGGCATCTGTGCCGTCGCGTCCCGGAGCGGGCACGCTGCGCGCGACATAAAGAATGCCCTGCTTGGGGTAGTCGAAGGGCGACCCGACGTCTACGGCGGACCAGGCAAGCGCGGGGTCCTGGGCTCGTCGCGCCACCCCGGGTTCCACTCGGCCCGCGCCTTGCAGCCCGACCGACATCGCTACGGCATCGAAGGCACCACCCAGAGTCAACGTGGCGGAGGTCAAGACGGTGGTGCGCCTCGAAAACAACCCATCCCGCACCGCCAAAGCGACGCTCATCGGCGCTACGTGCAAGGTGCGACGGGTATCGTCATCAGACCACGACGACACCCACACAACGTCGTTGGGGTCACCGCCGAGGATTCTCTCGCACGTGTCAGCCAGGGCGGACGCGGCTGACTTAGCGGTTTGCACGGCACCCGCCTGGTCGGGGCTGGGAGTAAGCGTGCCCAGTTCAGCCGCGAGAGAGTTCGCGGCGCTTAGCATGACGTCGAGCGCGCCGGAAAGTTCTTCGCTGATCTCCCCTTCGACGCGGCCCAGTGCCTCCCCGCGCAGGACGGCATCGAGACCGTCGGTGGCGCTCTCGAGGTCCGCGGGGGTCACCCCCGCTCTTCGGACCTGCGTGCAGGCGCTGCGGCCCGCCATGCCCGAAATGTCGCGAGTCACGGCTGATGTCACGCGCGCCTGCAGTTCGTGGGCCTCGTCGACCACGACCACGTCGTGGTCGGGCAGCAGTGTGCGGTCCCCGTAAATGTCGATCGCCAGCACGGCGTGATTGGTGATCACGAGATCTACCTCATGAACTCGATTACGAGCGGCCTCCGAGAAGCATTCGTCTTTGAGGGGGCACTTTTGGCCAAGGCAGGCTGTCGCGGAGACCGACACCTGACGCCAGGCTCGGTCAGCCACGCCCTCATCGAGGTGGTCACGATCACCGGTCTCGGTGCGCTGGGCCCACTCACGCAATCGCACCACCTGCTGGCCGAGGTTCTCGCTCTCGCTTTGCGGGGCGCGTACCTGAAATAGGGTGCCTTCGGGCTCGTCCTCGGGATACCCACCCTCGAGCTTGTGCAGGCACACATAGTTGGCTCGACCCTTGAGCAGGGAATACGTGGGACGTCGCGGCAACATGGGCGCTATGGCGTCCACAATGCGCGGAAGGTCACGATCGACAATTTGCGCCTGTAGCGCTACCGTCGCGGTGCTCACCACGACCGTCGTATCGGAGAGCACAGCATGCAGCAACGCGGGCACGAGGTACGCGAGTGATTTACCCGTGCCCGTGCCCGCCTGTACGAGCAGGTGACGCTGTTGCTCGATCGCATCCATCACCTCGCGAGCCATCTTTACCTGACCCTCACGGCTGTGACCGCCTATGGCCGCTACGGCCGCGTCGAGCAGTGCCGCGATCGCGGTGGGTTCTGAGAAAGGATCCGATCCTGCGCGCGAAGTGCCCGTCGTCGTGTCGGACAGGGGCCCTGTGCTGCCTGATGTCATTCCTCTAGTTCATCACTGAAGTGCAGGCTGCCGCGAGTTCGGCAGCTAGTGCGTCGCTCACACGGGCATGCATGAGCGTGCCATCCGCTTCATGCCGCTCCTCCAGCACCAGGCCGCGATCATGCACCTTATGCACGAGGTCGCCGCGCTGATAGGGAATCAGATAGCTGACCTCGACGTCGGGGAACACGAGGAGGTCCGCGATGCGCTGCATCAGGTCATCGACCCCGTCTCCCGTGCGGGCCGAGACCACGATCGTCTCTGGCTCGGCTGCGCGCAGGCGAGCAATCGTGTCGGGGTCGGCGATGTCGGCCTTATTGATGACGATCAACTCGGGTGCCTGCAGGGCCTCAATCTCAGAGATCACCTCGCGTACCGCTTTTATCTGACTTTCCGGGTCGGGGTGTGAACCGTCCACTATGTGCAGTAGCAGGTCGGCGTCGGCGACCTCTTCCAGCGTGGATCGAAAGGCCTCGACCAGTTCGTGCGGCAGGGAGCGCACGAAGCCGACCGTGTCGGTGATAGTAAAGTCGCGGCCCTCGGGGGTGCGTGCTCGGCGCACCGTGGGGTCGAGAGTTGCAAACAGTGCGTTCTGCACGAGCACGCCCGCGCCAGTGACGCGATTGAGGATCGAAGACTTGCCCGCATTGGTGTATCCCGCGATGGCCACGGAAGGAATCTCGCTCTTTCGCCGCGCCGACCGGTTTGCCGCGCGAGCGGGTGCCATGGCCTTGATCTCGCGGCGCAACTTGGCCATGCGATGGCGAATGCGACGGCGGTCCAATTCAATCTTGGTTTCGCCGGGACCGCGGGAGCCGATGCCAGCGCCACCCGCGACGCGTCCGCCTGCCTGCCGGGACATGCTTTCGCCCCAGCCGCGCAGCCGCGGCAGCAAGTATTCGAGCTGGGCAAGTTCAACCTGCGCCTTGCCCTCGCGGCTCTTCGCATGCTGGGCAAAGATATCGAGAATCAGCGCGGTGCGGTCAATCACCTTAACCTTGACGATGTCTTCGAGGGCTCGACGTTGGCTCGCGGCGAGTTCGCCGTCGACAATTACAGTGTCGGCCCCCACCGAGGCAACCACGGTCGCAAGCTCGGCGGCCTTGCCCGACCCCAGGTAGGTGCCCGGGTCGGGAAAGGTGCGGCGCTGTAGGAGGCCGTCGAGCACTTCGGAGCCAGCGGTCTCAGCAAGGGCGGCCAGCTCGCGGAGCGAGTTTTCCGCGTCTCCGGTGCGCTGACCGCTATACAAGCCCGCCAGCACCACCTTTTCGAGTCGAAGCTGACGGTATTCAACCTCGGTAACATCTTCTAGTTCGGTCGAGAGACCCGCGACACGGCGCAGTGCGTGGCGATCTTCTAAGTCGAATTGGTCGCCGTCGAACGCGGAGTGCTCGGCGCTGGAATCGACGGTGATGGCCGCTGCAGCGCGGGCCAGGATGCGATCGATCACGTCGTCGCTGTTACCCGCCGCGCCCGCACCGTGCGTAACTCGGGCATCGGAACTCGAGTCGGCAGCGTTCTGTTCGGTGTGATGGTGTTGGCGGGTCAAGATAGTGGACGCTCCTTTAGGGCGAAGGGGGTGCGGAGTGGCCGCGAGCGGTATCTCTGGGATCGCGCGACCGTACCTCTACTGTGGCACGGGACGAGGTAATCGCCTAACGAATATTCTCCCGGCGGAACCCACGACGAGTCGCCTGAGTGGCTCCAATTCGCGGCGCGCGGACGGTGAATGCCCGACGAATCGTCCCGCGTCGGCGCGTACCCTGGTAGACGTGACGAGCCACTATTTCTCCCCCGACCCCAGCGCTGATGCGACGCGCCGCACGCTCTCGGTCAGCCTGGCTGGCCGCACCGTGGAGGTCGCCACCGCGAGCAACATGTTCTCCCCCCAGCAGATCGACAAGGGCACCGCGATACTGCTCCGCCACGAGGCCTCCCTGAATGCGGTGCCCGCGGCAGGGGCCCTGCTCGACGCCGGCTGCGGGTGGGGGCCGATCGCCCTGACCCTCGCGCTCTTGCGCCCCGGGGCCACCGTCTACGCCATCGACGTGAACCCCCTCGCGCTGGAGGTCTGTGCCGAGAACGCGAAGAGATTGAGTCTCGAAAACGTCATCGCCTGCACTCCTGGCGACGTGCCTGCCCAGGTGAGTTTTGCGGCGATCTGGTCGAATCCGCCCATCCGCGTGGGCAAGGCCGTGCTGCACGACATGCTGTCGACCTGGCTGCCGCGTATGCAACCTGGTGGTCACGCCGACCTCGTGGTGCAGAAGAATCTCGGCGCGGATTCACTCCAGGCGTGGATCGCGCGCGAATTGGGGTTACCTACCACGCGGCTGAGTTCTTCCAAGGGTTACCGCATTTTGCGGACGCAGGCAGCCCCCTGAGGCGCCCCACCTCCGGTTGATTCTCCCCGGTCCGTGCCCGCACGGACGCTCCGTCGGCCCGCACGGGTTGGCAGAGGTTTAGAGGCCGCGGGCCGCTAACCAGCCGGAGCCGAGACTGATCTCGCCCACGAGCTCCGCCGACCCCGCGAGGCGGGTGTAGCCGTCTGCGTCGATCGTGATGGTGACGGGGCCGCCGGGCATGCGGACGAGCCACGTGGCCGGGGCTCCGTCGCCGACGTGCAGATAGGCCGCGACCGCCGAGGCGCAAGCACCCGTGCCACAGGCCTCGGTCTCGCCGACTCCACGCTCGTGCACGCGCATGTCAAGTTCGCCACGCCCCCCGGTCACGGCCCCGATCTTCACGAACTCGATGTTCGTGCCCCCGACCGGCACCGGGAGCACCTCGGGCTGGCGCGTGAGGTCAAGATCGGCCAGGTCTTGTTGGGGGTCGACGAGGGCCACGGTGTGCGGGTTGCTCATGTCGACGCTGACCGCCGGGCGGCCGCCGGAGTCACCGATCAGCCCCGGGGCCTTGACCACCTCGGGCTCGATGGGGCTGAGCCGAAAGGCTCCCATGCCCACTTCAATGTCGCCGTTCTCGGTGACGGCGGCGGTTTTGATGCCGCCGCGGGTCAAGAGTTCGAAGGGGGCCGTCGCGAGGCCCATGTGCAGCAGGTAGCGGGCGAAGACGCGCACGGCATTGCCGCACATCTCGCTCGTGGTGCCGTCCGCGTTCCAATAGTCCATGAACCATTCGGGCACTCCTGGTTCGCCGGCGAGCGGCTCGATGCTGCCGTCTGCGATGGCGACCTCGCTGCGCACCACTCGCACGACTCCGTCGCCGCCGATGCCGGCGCGCCGGTCGGCCAGGGCGCGCACCAGCGCCGGCGTGAGGGGCCCCACCTTTTGGGTGCCCGTGTCCGGCACGAGGACGAAGTCATTGCGCGTGCCGTGACCCTTGATGACCTGCAAAGAGGTGCGCTTACTGCTCATGGTCATCTACTCTACGGGACGCGCGGGTGGGGGGTCTGGCAGCGACAGGTTGCGTTGGACGGCCTCGAGCGTGGTGCGCAGGACGTGGTCGCGATCTGCCGGGGTTTCGAGGTCGAGCCAGGTGATGCGCGGGTCGCGTTTGAACCAGGTCTCTTGTTTGCGCACAAGGCGCTGTGTGGTCTGCACGATCTCGGCCGCGGCGGCGTCGAGGGTGAGGTCACCGTCGAGATGACGAAGTACTTGCTGGTAACCGATGGCGCGCGAGGCCGTGACGCCGTTGCGGAGTCCGAGTGCGTCGAGGCCTCGCACCTCATCGACCAGCCCGCGCTCCAGCATGGTTTGCACGCGCTCGTGAATGCGGCGGTCGAGGGTAGGCCTGCTGGCGGTGAGTCCGATTTGCAGGGTCGGTTCGCTGAAGTATGTGTAGGTGGGCAGGTTTGCGCTGAAGGGCTGCCCCGTAATCTCGATGACCTCCAGTGCCCTGATCACGCGCCGCACGTTGCGGGGTTCGATGGCTGCCGCCGCGGCGGGGTCGGCCTCTGCGAGTCGGCGAAAGAGTGGTTGCACGCCGATGCGTTCGGCCTCCGCTTCGAGGGTGGCGCGCACCTTGGCGTCGGTGCCGGGAAAGTTCATTGCATCGGTGACGGCGCGCACATAGAGGCCGGAGCCGCCCACGAGAATCGGCAGGTGTCCGCGCGCGCGAATCTCGTTAGCAACGTGGCGCGCGGCGGCCTGATAGGCCGCGACGCTGGCCTCTTCGCCGAGGTCCAGGTGCGCGAGCAGGTGGTGAGGGACGCCTCGCGTCTCAGCCTCGCTCACTCGGGCGGTGCCGATGGTCATGCCTCGATAGAACTGCATGGCGTCGGCGTTGATGACTTCTCCGTCGACGGCGAGCGCGACTTCGATCGCGAGATCGCTTTTTCCGGACGCGGTGGGTCCCACGATGGCGAGTAGCGGCCGGTGCTCTGGGCACTGCGAGACGGGCGTCAAATTATGCAAAGTAAGATTCATGAATTCCTACTATTAGTGAAGCAGATGCACACTTCAGTGACTTAAAGTATCGCATGCTGCGACAATCAGTTATTTTTTGCAAACCAAAGGCAATGCCTTGGAATAGGTAGAGTCAACTGTGGCCTTCCGGCGGGCGCCTCCAAGCTCGCCACCATAGACTTCATGTGCGCACGGCGCTTGTCGCCGCTGCCGTCCCAAGGGCGTCCGTGAGGGGCGCCCGTGACTCAAGGAGACACATTATGGTTGATTTCGGTGGAGCATTTGACAAGGCCAAGGACCTCGCCGCTGAGCACGGCGACAAGCTCGAGGGCGCCCTCGACAAGGTTGCAGAAGTGGCCGACGAAAAGACCGGCGGCAAGTTCAGCGATCAGATCCAGTCGGGCGTCGACTCGGCGAAGGGCTTCCTGGCTAGCCACAACGACGAGTCGGCTCAGTAGCGCGTATGCTATCGTCATCTGCGGTTACCAACCACTCGGACTGGTAAAAGTGACCTAAGATACATTGTAAGTGTCACAGTATAAGCGCCGTTCCCACCTGTGGGGACGGCGCTTTTTCGCGCCTGGAGTCGCTACTTAAAGTAGCGACTCACTACGTTCGGCTATCAAAACGGGCCCCAAAGCGTTAAATTATTAGCAACAGGAAGCAGCTCTTAACAATTACGGGGCAATCATGTCAGACAACGAACTCAATCCTGGTCGTCAGGACGAGCCCGAGTCGTACCCTGCTCAGCCTTCCACCCGAACGCCATTCGAGGGTGACTCCAGCAGCGGCACGACCGCAGGTGGCCCGTCTGCACTCTCGGCCGACCACCTCTCCATGATGGCGTTCCGCCTGCAACAGGCAGCCAACGCAGCCAACGAGGCGTCCAATTCGGCCAGCCATGACACAGCGACTACGCCAGCACACACCCAACCGTCGCGCCACGTCAAGGTGACCCACCTGCCCAGCGTGACCCGCAGCCGCGTCGAAGAATGGCTCAATCAACATGGCTACTACTACTTCATCGACAATGATGGCGACATCGGCACCATCCTGCGTCACCGAGTATTTTTCATCCGCCTCCTGGGCCCCTCGCGGGAGATCCTGCAGATCCGAGGCTGCTGGAACCACTCCCTCAACGTCGAGTACGCGGCTCGCGCCCGTACCTTTTGCAACAGTTACAACCGTGACACCGTCTTGCAGAAGACCTACGTGCGGGTCGACGACACGGGCAAGGTCAACTTCATCTGCGACATGTCCGCCGACCTCTCCCTAGGCGTTGGGGAGAAGCAACTCCAGAATTTCATCAACTCCGGGCTTGGCAGCGCCAATGACTTCTTTGACGCCGTGGACGATCAGTTCCACACAGTCAATTGAGCGTCGCCGCCAGCACACTACCCAGATAACCTCCACGCGGGCACCCACTGCACGTAGCGTGGAAACGAAACAACTCGCTACAGAGTGTTAGGAGGCTCTCGTGAACGAGCCACTTACACCACCGGAACCGCACCGGGCGAACGACCACGCCCTCGAAGCCCTGACCCAAAAGCGCATAACACACAGTTTGGACTCGAAAGGCTACCGCTATCAGATCGACGATGACGGCGACATCGGCGGAAACTGGGACGGCCGCACCGTCTTCTTCTTTCAGTATGGCGAACAGCACGAGATCCTGCAGGTACGCTCCTGCTGGAACCACACCATCTCGCTGGGATACAGCGAACTGATTCAACTGTTTTGCAACGACTGGAACCGCGAACGCATCTGGCCCAAGGTCTACGCACGCGAAGAAGACGACTCCACCCTGGGTGTCTACGCGGAACTCTCCACCGATCTCGAGTTCGGCGTCAGCAACGAACAGCTCGATAATTTCATCGCCTGCGCGCTCGGCTCGGCGAGCCAGTTTTACACGGCGCTCGATAAAGAGTTCGCCCACCTCGCGACCTAGAGGCACGGCCGCCGGACCTCCGGCCGCCGGACTCCGAGCCTGCGACTAGCGCGACACCTAGCGCGGGGGCAGACTCGGCATGCCTAGGCTCACGGCCCGGCGCGGCCCGGCCGGGGCCCCACAGCCCGACTCAGTCACCGGAGCGTCCGCTAGCCGAGTCGACTGGACGCCGGGTAGCCCGCTGGCCTCGCTCGCAAAGCGGGCAGCACCCGCTCCCTCGCGGCGGGCCCACGCGTCACCCGCGCGGGTGCGACGAACTTCGTAACGAGCGCCCTGGATGCCGCTGTCGGCCACCAAGAAAAAGGGTGCAGCCTCCGAAACCGACACCGTGACCACGTCGCCGGGACGTGGCACGCGCGCAACGGGCCACGCCGGATCAATACCCACGTGCACGAGACGGTTGTCACGCGCGCGGCCCGACAGGCGCAGCAATGTATCAGACACCAGTTTGCCGTCACCCTCGCCGATGATCACCTCAACCTCGGTGCCCACGAGCGCGCGATTCTCCTCGGCGGCAATGCGATCCTGAAGTTTGACCAGTCGCTCGAACCTCTCCTGCACGACCTCTTTCGGCAGTTGATCGGGTAGCGTCGCCGCGGGCGTGCCGGGCCGGATGGAATACTGGAATGTGAAGGCCGTCGCGAAGCGAGCCTGTTCGACGACGCGCAGGGTCTGCGCGAAATCCTCCTCGGTCTCCCCGGGGAAACCCACGATGATGTCCGTGCTGATGGCGGCATGCGGAATCTTCGTGCGGACCGCGTCCAAGATACCGAGGAACTTGGTCGATCGATAAGAACGACGCATGGCCTTCAGCACGACGTCAGAGCCCGACTGCAACGGCATGTGCAACTGCGGCATCACGTTGGGCGTTTCGGCCATCGCGTCGATGACATCTTGCGTGAACGCTGCGGGGTGCGGAGACGTGAACCGCACCCGCTCGAGGCCATCGATGTCACCGCACGCTCTCAAGAGTTTGGCAAATGCGCCCCGGTCGCCGAATTCGACGCCGTATGTATTGACGTTTTGACCCAGGAGAGTCACCTCGATGGCGCCCTCTGCCACGACCGCCTCAATTTCGGCGAGGACGTCACCCGGGCGACGGTCCTTCTCTTTGCCCCGCAACGACGGCACGATACAGAATGTGCACGTGTTATTGCAGCCCACGGAGATGGAAACCCACGCCGCGAACACCGATTCACGCTTAGTCGGCAGGGTCGAGGGAAACACCTCTAGCGCATCCAGAATCTCAACCTGCGCCTCGTCGTTGTGGCGAGCCCTTTCGAGCAACAGCGGCAAGGACCCCACGTTATGGGTGCCGAACACCACGTCTACCCACGGGGCCTTCTGCACGATCGTGGACTTGTCCTTTTGGGCGAGGCAGCCACCCACGGCAATTTGCATACTGCCCCGGCGCTCTTTGACGGAGGCGAGCCGACCCAGGTTGCCATACAAACGGTTGTCTGCATTTTCGCGGACCGCGCAGGTGTTGAAGACCACCACGTCGGCGTCGTCTTGGGCGGCCTGCTCCGGGGTCGCTGCGACGTAGCCGGCGTCTTCGAGCAGGCCAGAGAGGCGCTCGGAGTCGTGGACATTCATCTGGCAGCCGTAGGTGCGCACGATATAGGTACGCGCGGCAGCCCCGGTCGCGGCGACACCGCTCAGTGGGGGCGCGACGTCGGTGGGGGTGGAGTCTGTATTCATGGCGTCTCTAGGCTACTGCGTCGCGGCGCAGCACCAAAGTTGACGGGCGACTAGCCCCCCTTGACGCGTCGAGTCAGCGCTCAGTGTAAGCGCGCTGCCACCTGCAAAAATAGGCAATCGAGCAGCGGGGCGCCCATTAATAACGTCAGGATGCGGCCTGAATTAGGTAATAACATGGCTCACACTCAGGTACAGTTTGGGCATGTCAACATCAGAATCACATTCCTCATCTCTGGTTTCGCTTCAGAATGTGAACAAGCACTATGGCGCGCTCCATGTTTTGAAAGACATCAACCTTGAGGTGAAACGTGGTGAAGTGGTGGTGGTCTTGGGCCCATCGGGTTCCGGCAAATCCACCATGTGCCGCACCATCAATCGACTCGAAACCATAGATTCAGGTTCGATCAAGATTGACGGAGTAGAGCTCCCCGCGGAGGGCAAAGCGCTTGCCGCCCTGCGCGCGGATGTGGGCATGGTGTTTCAGTCATTCAACCTCTGGGCGCACAAGACCATTCTTGAAAACGTCACTCTCGGTCCCATCAAGGTGAAGGGCACGCCTCGCGCCGAGGCCGACAAGAGGGCGATGGAGCTCTTGGAGCGCGTGGGTGTAGCCACGCAGTCCACCAAGATCCCCGCGCAACTTTCGGGAGGCCAGCAGCAGCGCGTGGCCATCGCCCGGTCGCTCGCAATGCAGCCGAAGGTCATGCTGTTCGACGAACCCACGTCGGCTCTGGACCCCGAGATGATTAATGAGGTCGTCGAAGTGATGGTCAATCTTGCCAAAGAGGGCATGACCATGATCGTCGTGACGCACGAAATGGGCTTTGCGCGACGCACGGCCGACCGCATCGTCTTCATGGACGCAGGCGCCATCATCGAAACGGGCACGCCCGACGAGTTTTTTGACAATCCCAAAACCGATCGCGCGAAGGACTTCCTCTCCAAGATCGTTCACCACTAACAATCGCAAGCCCGGGTCGCACGCAAAGTGTGCGCCCCGATCGAAGTCCGGGCCCTGCAGGGGCCCCACAACAAAGGGATAAACATGCGTTCCACCAAAAAGTTCCTGACCGTGTGCGCGGCCGCCATGACTTTGGTGCTGGCAGGGTGCGGCAGTTCCAGCACAGCAGGCGAGGGCGCAACGCCCGCTGCAACCACCTTCGCCGCAGGCACCACCATGGAGAAGATTCAAAAGGCCGGCAAATTGCGGGTCGGCGTCAAGTTTGATCAGCCCCTATTCGGCCAGAAGGCCCCCGACGGCAAGGTGCAGGGTTTTGACATCGAAATCGCGAAGATCATCGCGACCGACCTGGGTCTTTCTGAAGACCAAATTGAGTACCAGGAGGCAGTGTCGGCCAACCGCGAGCCTTTCATCATGAATGACAAGGTCGACATCGTGATCGCGACCTACACCATCAACGACGAGCGCAAGAAGTCGATCGACTTTGCGGGTCCGTACTACGAGGCGGGTCAGGCCATTTTGGTTAAGAAGGGCAACCCCAAGCAGATCACCACGCCCGACACCCTCTCAGGTAAGAACGTGTGCTCCGTAACGGGTTCAACCCCGGCCGAAAACATCGCCAAGTTGGTGCCGGACGCCACCGTCACGTTGTTTGACACGTATGCCAAGTGCGTGACCGCGCTGAACAACGGTCAGACGGACGCCGTCACGACGGACAACGTGATTCTCGCCGGTTTCGTCGCCAAGAGCCCTGACGATCTGGAACTTGCCGACGGAGGCAAGACCTTCACGAAGGAGCCCTACGGCATTGGTTTGAAGAAGGGTGACGAGGAGTTCCGTACCTTCATCAACGACACCCTTGAAAAGGCTGAGAAAGACGGTCGCTGGAAGGCCGCCTGGGACAACACGGCAGGCACCGTGATCAGCGCCGAGCCGACGCCTCCCGCGATCGACCGCTACACGGCCGCCTCCTAGCCGCCACGGGTCATTCGCGGCGCTCCCTCGGGGGCGCCGCGGGTGGCCCGTTTCTGTGACGAAAGGACATCATGAATGTCTTGATCGACAACTTCGGCCAGATCGCCGAGGGCTTCGGTATGACGCTCCTGCTCACGGTGACTTCTGCCGTGCTCGCTCTCGTCATCGGCGTGGTCATTGCAACGTGCCGCGTCGCTCCGGCGGCTTCGCTGCGCGTCTTTGGCACCCTGTACGTAGAGATCGTGCGGAATACGCCGCTCACCATCGTGTTCTTCTTCTTTGCACTGGTCGCCCCGCAGGTGGGCATCAGGTTTCCCACGGTGAACCTGGGCTCCCTGGAGTTGCAGTCCTTTACGGTGTCTGCGATCGTGTCGCTCTCGCTGTACACGGCGGCATTCGTGTGCGAGGCCGTGCGCTCGGGCATCAACTCTGTGGGCCTGGGGCAGGCCGAGGCCGCGCGCTCCGTGGGCATGACCTTTGGTCTCACCCTGACGCAGATTGTGCTGCCACAGGCACTGCGGACGGTGATTCCGCCCCTGATCAACGTGTTTATTGCCCTCACGAAGAACTCGTCGGTAGCCGCAGGCTTTAGCGTCCTTGAGTTGGTAGCAACCTCGCGAGCCCTGATTAACTCGTTTGGCGGCGACACGATTGCCATCTTGACGGGCGTTGCCATCGCGTATCTGGTCATCACGATTCCGCTGGGCATCGCGGCCGGTGCCCTCGAACGAAAGTTGGTGGTTGCCCGATGAGCACCTCCGTCCTCTACGACGCGCCCGGCCCCGAAGCGAAGCGTCGATCGCTCATCATCGGAATCGTCGGCGGCGCCATCATCCTCGCTCTGGTCGGCTGGATGATCTACCAGGCCAACAGCAACAATGTATTCAACGATCGCTGGCAGGTGCTGGTCACCACTCTGCCTGGAAACTCTGACTACCCGCCGTCGGTCGTGTGGCAGTCCGTCTTGGGCGGGCTCTGGGCGACCCTGAAGGCAGCCCTAATTGCTGCCCCGCTCGCGCTGATTTTCGGAACCCTTCTGCTCGCGACTCGCCTCAGTGCGCCCAAGCCCGTCGCTGCGGTCGTAGTCGGCGTCATCGAGTTGTTCCGCGGCCTGCCGCTGATTCTCGTGATGTTGGCCTTCTTCTTGATCGTCGGCGGAGAGGCCATTTACGCCGTTGTGGGCGGCCTCGTGCTCTACAACATGGCGATCTTCTCGGAGATTCTGCGTGCGGGCATCGTGGCTCTCCCCAAGGGGCAGCGCGAAGCGTCCATGGCCATCGGCATGGGAAGGTTCCAAACCTTCCGTCTGATTCTGCTGCCGCAGGCGGTCAAATCCATGTTGCCCAGCCTGGTCTCACAATTAGTCGTGCTGCTGAAGGATTCATCGCTGGGATACGTGATCGGCTACGTGGAACTCCTGCGCACGGTGCAGAACCTAGGCGAGTTCTTCGGTGAAAAGTACCAGTTGCCGCTATTTGCGGTCGGCGCCGTCATGTTCATCATCATTAACGTGCTACTCTCGCGGCTCGCGGTGTGGCTCGAAAAGCGCTCACGCTAGAGGCGAAACTCGTCGTTCAGGGCGCGGGCTCCCCTCGGGGAGTTCGCGCCCTGCGTCGTGCTGAGGCTGCTCCGGGGCGGCGCGGACGCGCCTAGGTGCGCTGGCACGGGGCTGGGCTGGGCTGGGCTGGCACGGGGCTAGGCGGGGCTTTGCTGCCTGGCGCGGGGCTTTGCTGCCTGGCGCGAGGCTGGGCTGGCACCGAGCCGGGCTGGGCTGGGCTGGCACCGAGCCGGGCGGGGCTTTGCTGCCTGGCACTGGGCTGGCGCTGGGCTGGGCTGGGCGGTTCTACTCGACTACGACGGGCACGCGGGCAGCAAGCTCACCCGCAGCACTCGCTGCGATGCCGCTCTATGGCGCGTAGCACCAGCCGTTGCGCCGAGCCCATGCCATGTCCCCGTCTTTGCAGCGCCGCGAACATGCGTCGTTTGATGCGCTCGAGGTGATCCAGATCGACTCCATCCCACGAGCCCAGCGCGTGCAGAACGTGAGTCTCAGCAGCTTGCTCACTGCCGTCGGCGTCGTATTCCTCCATGGCCGTCTCGATGTCGCCCCTCGCTACCCCCTTGCGCTGCAGTTCCTGGGCGAGGGCGCGCGGTGCCATCCCTTTGCGCACGGACCGGGCGCGTACCCACGCGCGTGCGTATTCAATGTCGTCCAGCAGTGCATGCTGATCGAGCCACTCCTCAACGTGCTGCTGCAGCTCCGGCGCGAAGCCACGGCGCTCCAAGGTGCCTCGGATTTCGGCTCGTGTGCGTTGTTTTGGGCCCAAGTAGCGCAACGCGACCTGCTTGGCGCGCTTAAGGTCGTCGTTGGGTGCGCCCTCCTGCGCACCCTCGATGGGCTTGGGTGTGGACTGGGTGGACAACGTTGCTCGCGTCGCCGAACCACTCCGCCGAGGGACCGCGCTCGTGGCTGGGGACGGTGCGACGGGCGGCGTCGCGGTCCGTGCGGCTGGCTCCCCTGCTGTGTAAGCCCAGTCCGGCAGAAAATCGGGCAGTCCGGTGCCGACAGAGGAAGCGTCAAGTGCATGACGTTGGGGCATCGTGGCTCCTTCGACAGACCCGGAAAAGCCCGGGTGGGTGGCGTGGTCTCACGTGGCCGGGTTGGCTTCACACGAGGGGCCGCACCCTAAGGTGCGGCCCCTACGCCCTGGATCAAGGGCGTTTCAGTGCCGTTGGATGCGGAGCCTCGGTGCTATCTGAGGTGCCGCCTCTTGCGGCTACTTCTTGGATACTGCGGGGCTCGCTGAATCCAAAACATCCAGCACCGACAGGTCTTCCTCATTCACCTGATTGGCGTACTTGCCGATGCCGAGCTTTTCAAGAATCTGCTGCTCAAGCTGCTCAGCCAGCGCGGGGTTATCGCGAAGGAAGGACCGCGCGTTCTCCTTGCCCTGGCCCAGTTGATCACCCTCGTAGGTGTACCACGCTCCGGATTTGCGAACGAGCCCGTGTTCCACACCGAGGTCGATCAAGCCGCCCTCGCGGGAGATGCCATGGCCATACAGAATGTCGAACTCTGCCTGCTTGAAGGGTGGGGCCATCTTGTTCTTCACAACCTTGATACGGGTGCGGTTGCCGACCGGCTCCGTGCCCTCTTTCAAGGTCTCGATGCGGCGAACGTCCAGTCGCACCGACGCGTAGAACTTCAGCGCCTTGCCGCCCGTGGTGGTTTCAGGGCTGCCGAAGAACACACCGATCTTCTCGCGCAACTGGTTAATGAAGATGGCCGTCGTGCCCGAGGTGCTGAGGGCGCCCGTAATCTTACGCAGCGCCTGAGACATGAGTCGTGCCTGCAGACCCACGTGTGAATCGCCCATTTCACCCTCGATTTCGGCTTTGGGGACGAGCGCCGCCACGGAGTCAATGACGATGATGTCAAGGGCTCCCGAGCGAATCAGCATGTCGGCGATCTCGAGCGCCTGTTCACCTGTGTCTGGTTGCGACACCAATAGGGCATCGGTGTCTACGCCCAACTTCTTAGCGTATTCGGGGTCGAGTGCGTGTTCGGCGTCAATGAAGGCCGCGATGCCTCCCGCGCGTTGAGCGTTGGCCACCGCGTGCAGGGCCACCGTAGTCTTACCGCTGGATTCTGGACCATAGATCTCCACCACGCGCCCGCGCGGCAGGCCGCCAATACCCAGTGCGACGTCCAGCGCCACAGAGCCCGTCGGAATGACCTCCACGGGGGGGCGAGTGTCCTCGCCAAGCCTCATGATCGAGCCCTTACCGAACTGACGATCGATCTGTGCGAGGGCCGCGTCGAGCGCCTTCTCGCGATTGTCCTGTGCTGCCATGATGAAACCCTTTTCGTGCGGCCGATCGGAAAACCCGTTGGCTGTGAACTCTTGCCCTCACGCTAGGCGGCGTCTCATAGGTTTTTGATTCGCACACACCCGACGGTGAACTTCTCGACGTATCGTCAGCCCCAAAGCAACCGGACCCCGAGCAACAAGATCCGAATTGCCGAGAATCAATACTCTGGGCATCAAACCACTGGGCGTCAAACCACTGGGCGTCAAACCACTGGGCATCAAACCACTGGGCGTCAAACCACTGGGCGTCAAGCCGCCGACAATCGAACACTGTTCGAAAATACTATACGAACACCTGTTCGATCACAAGCGCCGATCCGCGTGTCGCCACCGCTCCTCCGCAGAAACGTCCAGGTCGTCACACAGCGCCTCCCACACGTCCTGGGGGCGCGTCCCCGCCTCCAGGAGGTCCTGCGGCGTGCGAAAGCCCAGGGCCACGAGCACGTGCCCCGAGACCAGGGAGGCACCCATGCCACGGCCGAACACGGCGTCCACGGCCACCCAAAATTCGCTCAGCGTCACGTCAGCCCTTCGAAATCGTCCCCAAACACAACGAACCCACGCCACCAAGGCGTGGGTTCGTGACGTTATGGATTATCGCACTCCGGCCAGCGTAGATGGCAGGCCGGCTGCAAGATCGGCGGGCACCGTGTCGGGCACCGTGTAGCCCTCGGCGACCGCGACGCGCTCCGCGACTTCACGCAACACGAGCGACATGGGCACCTCAAGGGCCCCACAGATCGACGCGAGAAGTTCTGAACTGGCTTCTTTCTGCCCACGCTCAACCTCGGAGAGGTACCCGAGCGAAACCCGCGCGGTCGCGGATATTTGACGCAAGGTGCGTCCCTGGCGCTGACGCGCATCGCGCAGCACGTCACCTATTTCACGACGCAATACAACCATTGGACGCTGCCCCTTCCCTGCTTGCGGCGAAGCCACCCCTTGCGACTTCGAATGATCTGCTGCGGCCCGAGCCGCCGAGCTCACGGCCGCGACGCGCGCCTGCGAACTACCGCGTACTTGTGCAGCGTTAGCCCCACCAGAATATCTGCCCGCTGCACTCAGTTGACCGCGTCGCTTGCCCAGTGGACCACGCGCCGAGGCGCTCGCACCCGAATGACCGGGTTGCACGGCCGCATTGGCGGTCGTGCGGCATGGCGCCCCGATCACGGACATGCCGTCTCGCGGTTGCGTACCTAGTGCCGGTTTCATCATCGGTGCTTTCTCAATCATGCTTGGTCTAACGCCCTGAACCCAAGAAATGTTCCTGGGCGTTCGAACTGTTTCGCGGAGGCCACGTGCTGGGCTCCCCACACCCGCTGCTCTCTGCCTCCCCCTGCCTCGACGTCGCCGCCGCAGGGAGACTCCTCGTGTTCCGACCTGCGCCCGAGCGAAGGCCCGAATTGTTGGTGTGACGATACCCCTGGTGGCCAGCCGCGCGGCCACCAGGCGGTAACCACGCGACGCGACGAGCGTCACCCCGACACTCGCGGCCGTCGTCACACGACGTTTATCTTCCTATTGTTTCACTGCCACGAAGTTGACGCCACTTCATTAGAGCGTCTTGGCTTAACGAAATTCCTTTTGCAGCTGCCTCGTGACCATGTCTTATGCTGCGAAAGTTGGATCCCAGTCGCCCGCTAGCGCAGCCTCCAGCGCCCCACAGGCCGCCTCGCAGGCGGACTCCCGTACCGCCGCCCGGCTCGCGGTGTCACGCGCAGAAACCTGCCAACTGGCCCACTCGGCGTCCGGGCCTACGACTCTCGCCACGCCGATGAAAACGGTGCCAACGGGGCATCCGCCGTGCGCTTCTGGGCCCGCGACGCCGGTCGTTGCGACGCCCCACGCGGCGCCGCAGGCGCGCGCGGCACCCACGGCCATTTCGCGCGCCGTGCGGTGATTGACGGGGCCCTCGGCGGCCAGGTGACCAGGGTCAACGCCCGCGAGGCTGGACTTCAGCTCAACCGCGTACGTGACGAGGCCGCCACGAAAGACAGCCGATGCGCCCGGCACATCGACAATCAACGCCGCCACCTGGCCGCCGGTGAGCGACTCGCAGGTCGCCAGCGTCTCGCCGCGTCGCGCGAGTTCAGCCACGAGACCGGACGCCCGGGGCACCGCACCCGCGCTAGGCATCGCTGCCCTGCACGTGCGCCCTGCGCAGCGCGATCCCGTGGCGCACGTAATCAAAACCCGAGGTCACCGTCAAGATGAAGGCCGCCCCGAGCACCACGTACGCCACGTAGGTCCACGCGCCCCAATACAGTTCAACGGGCCAGGTGAAGGAACCCATGGCGATTGCCTGCAGGATGGTCTTCCACTTGCCCCATGCGTTCGCGGGGATCACCCCGTAGCGCAGCACGGTGAAGCGCATGACGGTGATGCCCACCTCGCGCAGCAGGATGATCGCGGTCACCCACCACCAGATCACCCCATGCAGGGAGAAAATAATCAGCGCCGCGCCGATCAGGGCTTTGTCTGCAATCGGGTCGGCGATCTTGCCGAAGTCGGTGATCAGATTGCGGCTGCGTGCGATGTGCCCGTCGAGTTGATCGGTGGCCATGGCCAACGCGAAAATTGCCGTCGCGATCCAGCGCATGGTTGGGCTGTCATAGCCCGTGACCAGCAGGTAGGCGTACACCGGCACCATGAACACGCGCAAAACGGTGAGCGCGTTCGGTAGGTTCCAATTGCTGACCTTGGGGGTTGTTGTCATGCCAGCGCTCCCGGCCCGGGGGTTGGCTGGGGGGACGCTCCGGTGGCGGGGTGCTCCGCGTCAGTTGCGTCGTCACGGGGGGCGAGTTCGGCAATCAGGTCCACGCCCTCGGCCTCGACGACGCGCGCCCGCACGAGGTCACCGCGCTGCAGGGCGCGCCCTCGCACATAGACAATGCCGTCCACCTCGGGCCCCTGGTGCTCTGCGCGGCCCCACACGGCGGCCTCGTAGTGTTCGAGGTCGTCGCGGTCTGTTTCTCCCTCAACGATCACGTCCACATAGGCGCCGATACGGTCCTGAGCACGCTGCGCGTTCAGCTCTTCGACGAGCCGTGAGAGTTCCTCGACGCGACGCGCGATCACGTCGCCCGCAATCTTGTCGGGCAGGGTCGCGGCCTCCGTGCCGTCCTCGTCGGAATACCCAAAAACACCCGTCACATCGAGTCGGGCCGCGATCAGGAACCGCTTGAGTTCTTCGTATTCGGCCTCCGTTTCGCCCGGGAATCCGACGATGACATTCGTGCGCAGGCCCGCCTCGGGCTGTCGCTCACGAATCTGAGCGATGAGGTTCAGGAACGGCTCGCTGCCGCCGTAGCGCCGCATGCGGCGCAGCACCGTCGGCGCGGCGTGCTGAAACGATAGGTCGTAGTAGGCGGCCACTCCCGGGGTGGTGGCCATGGCCTCCAGCAGGGTCGGGCGCACCTCGGCGGGCTGCAGGTAACTGACGCGAACCCGGTCGATACCGTCAAGAGCCGTGAGATCGGCCAGCAGGCCCTCGAGGGCGCGCACGTCGCTCAGGTCTTTGCCGTATGACGTCGAATTCTCGCTCACCAGAAAGAGTTCTCGCACTCCCTCGGCCGCCAACCAGCGCGCCTCGGCCAGCACCTCGGCCTGCGGCCTCGACACGAACGCGCCGCGGAACATCGGGATGGCACAGAAGGTGCAGCGACGGTCGCAGCCGCTCGCGAGCTTGATGGGTGCCCAGGGTCGCCCGTCGAGTCGCTTGCGAATGAAACTCGCGGCCCCGCCGCGAGAGCCGTCAAACGCGTCCTCCCCAGCCTCCGAAAGCGTGACCGCCGCGCCGACTCCGTGCCCGGGCAGGGCGACTTCGGCCGCCGCCGCTTGGCGCTGCACCGGCGTGACCGGGAGCAGCGTGCGCCGGTCCACCGGCACATGCGAGGCCGGGCGTTCCCCCTGCAGGATGTCGGTGAGCGACTTCGACAGGTCTTGATAGGAGTCGAAGCCAAGCACGGCATCCGCTTCGGGGAGCGCCTCGGCGAGTTCTTGACCGTAGCGTTCTGCCATGCACCCGACCGCGACCACCGCCTGCGTGCGGGCCTCCGCGGTGCCCTTCAACTGGCTCGCCTCTAGGAGGGCATCCACGCTGTCCTTCTTGGCCTGCTCAACAAACCCGCAGGTGTTCACCACAGCCACGTCCGCGTCCGCCGCGTCGTCGACGAGGTTCCAGCCCGCCGCGGCAAGCCGACCCGCGAGTTCCTCGGAGTCGACCTCGTTACGAACGCAGCCGAGCGTCACGAGGGCAACCGAGCGGGGGGTAGGGTCCAAGGCAGTCATACCCCCCAGATTACGTGGTTGAAGGCGCCGTTCGCTGCACCTGACCAGTGCGCAAACGACGCCTTCACCACGCGTGACGGGGTTTAGCGACCCGTGAGGGTCCAGGCATCCTCGCCGTCGGGGTCTTCGCTCGAATCATCCCAACTCTCGGCGACGGGTGCGGCCGTGTCGTGCAGCAGCGCTCCGGGCGCAGCCGGCGCGCCACGCAGCATCGCCAAGGTGGCCGGCAGGTCGTCGGGCTGCACAAGCACGTCGCGGGCCTTCGACCCCTCGCTCGGCCCCACAATCTCGCGGGATTCGAGCAGGTCCATGAGTCGACCCGCCTTGGCGAAGCCGACCCGCAATTTGCGTTGCAGCATCGACGTCGAGCCAAACTGCGACGACACGATGAGCTCGGCCGCCTGCAGCAGCAGTTCGAGGTCGTCGCCGATGTCCTCGTCGATCTCCTTCTTCGCGGCCGTCACTGCGACATCCGCCCGATACTCGGGCTGTGCCTGCGCCTTCACGTGCTCGACGACCTGGTGAATCTCGGATTCATTGACCCACGCACCCTGCACGCGCATGGGCTTGTTGGCGCCCATCGGCATGAACAGGGCGTCGCCCTGGCCGATAAGTTTCTCGGCGCCGGGCTGGTCCAGCACGACCCGGGAGTCGGCCAGGGATGAGGTTGCGAACGCGAGTCGCGACGGCACGTTGGCCTTGATGATGCCGGTCACGACGTCGACCGAGGGTCGCTGCGTCGCAAGGATCAAGTGGATACCGGCCGCGCGCGCGAGCTGGGTGATGCGCTGAATCGACGCCTCCACGTCGCGCGGGGCCACGAGCATCAGGTCGGCGAGTTCGTCCACCACGACCAGCAGGTACGGATACGGCGCCAGCTTACGCTGCGAATCGGGCGGCAACTTGACGGTGCCCGCGCGCACCGCCTTGTTGAAGTCGTCGATGTGTTTGTAACCGAACGCCGCGAGATCGTCGTAGCGCATGTCCATCTCGCGCACGACCCACTCGAGGGCCTCGGCTGCCTTCTTGGGGTTGGTGATGATCGGTGTGATGAGGTGCGGTATGCCCTCATAGATGGTGAGTTCGACGCGCTTCGGGTCGACCAGCACCATGCGCACCTCCTCCGGGGTGGCCCGCATCAGAATTGACGTAATCATCGAGTTCACGAACGACGACTTACCCGCGCCGGTCGCGCCCGCCACCAGCATGTGCGGCATCTTCGCGAGATTCGCGACCACGAAACCGCCCTCGACGTCCTTGCCGACGCCCATCACCATGGGGTGTGGGTTCGCGGCTGCGTTGTCGGAGCGCAGCACGTCGCCGAGGGAAACATTCTCGCGGTCAGCGTTGGGAATCTCGATACCGATGGCCGACTTGCCGGGGATAGGCGACAGGATGCGCACGTCCGACGACGCGACCGCGTAGGCGATGTTCTTTTCGAGTCGGGTGACCGACTCGACCTTCGCCCCGGGAGCGAGTTCGACCTCGTACCGCGTCACCGTGGGGCCGCGCGTGAATCCCGTGACCGCCGCGCCGACGCCAAACTGCGTGAACGTGTCGGTGAGGGCCGAGACGACTCGGTCGTTGGCCTCCGAGCGTTCCTTGTGCGGGCTGCCGTGGCTGAGCACCATGACGTCGGGAAGCTGGTAGAGCACATCCCCCGTGAGCGAGAGCTGCTCCCCCGCACTCGCGGGGCTGGGCAGGGGGGCGGACGCGCGGGGGGTGCGGTCGGCAACGACCCGTGCGGTGGCAGCGGGTGCCGCGGGCAGGGGCTGCGAGGCTCGTTCCGTGGTCGGCTGCGTAGACGGTCCGGACAGTCCGAGAGCGGCACGCTTCACGGCCTCCGCGTCGGGTACCGCGAGGGCCGCCGTGCGACCGCCGAGGGCATCGCCACCAGGCTGGAACCTGGTCTGAGCCGCTGCTGAGCTCGGCGCCGCCGCGGCATACGGATCTACTCCTCCCCCGTGCGAGGCCTCGGCATCGAAGGCGGTTGCGTTTGGCGCGGAGCCGCTCGGCTCCAGGCCGTAGCCCGCACGCTGCGCTCGATCGTAGGAGTCCACCGCGGCGGAGCCCGTCTCGGTGTCGCTCGGCGACGTCGCTGCGGCGTCGTCGCGGGGTGTCTCCGCGAGGCCAAAGGCCTGCGCGGCGTCCTCCGTAAACGCGGTGAAATCAAACTCGCCACGGTTACGGGCCTTGGCGGGGCGCTGGTCCGAGGCCCCGTCAGCGAACTGATCGAACAGGGGCTGCGGCTTGCGGCGCAGGCTGCTGGGCGCCACCTGACCACCCACGGTCGGCGTGGGGCCGGAGCCGGGCTGGTCCTGGTTCTGCGTGCCCGGAATCACGGGGCTGACGAACGGCTCGTCGCCGTCGTAACGCTCCCCATCGGGCAACCCGTGGCGCGCGACAGGGGCCTCGCCCGACGCTCCCCGCCGACGGAACAGGCGGGCAAACAGGCCAGCGCGGGGGGCGGCGTCCCCTCGAGCGGAGCCGCGCGGTTCGACCTCGGCGGTGTCCTCCTCGCGGGTCTTCCCATCACGCGGGACAACCGTGTGGGCCCCCGTGCGCTCGAGCCCACGCTCGGCCAGCTCGGCTTCGCTCGTCCCGGTCATGAAGCGGTAGGCCTCACGGATTCGCGCGGGAACCTGCCGCGGCGGCGTCGCCGTGAAGATCAGGATCGAGAACCCGAAGAGCACCACGAACACCGCAAATGCCACCGGTACCGGCACCAGCTGGCGCAATGGCGCCGAGAATATGAAGCCGAGAATGCCGCCCGCTGCGGAGAAATTGGCGTACCCGTCACCGATGGCCGAACGGGGGGTCAGCAGGGTGAAGAACGCTGCGAAGCAGACTACGGCGATGTGCATGCCGAAGGTGCGCCGTCGATTGCTCTGCATGCGCTGCGGGTGACGGAAGAGGTCGAGGGCCGACACCAGTAGTACGGCGGGCATCACGGTCGCCATGACGCCCACGAGCGAGGCGAACACCGCATGGAAGGACTCGAAGAACCAGCCGCCGAGCTTCACCCATTCACGCAGCGCGAGCAGCACCGCCACCACGACTATCGCGAAGGCGGCTCCGTCGTGACGCAAATGCGGTTCGACGCGGCTGGAGCCCGGAACCGCACGAGCCATGCTGCCGAGCGCCCGGGCACCCCCCAGCCACAGGGCCCGCACGAAACGCACGGGCAATGGCAATTCGGGGGTAGCAGGAGACGTGTGCGACGCTGTCGCGCCCCGACCGCCGTGAGAACCCCCGCTCTTGGCGGGTGACTTGCGGGGAGCGGAACGTGAACTCGCGCCGGTCTTCGCACCGCGTGACGCGGAGGTGCCGCGAGGCGATTTTGAGGATCCGGGGGAAGTCGGACTTTGGGCCATGCTTGCACGTTACCGTTTTCTCGGCAAAAACGCAGACTGCCACTCCGCCCCCACGACAACGCCGCCGGGAATCACACGGAGGTGATGACCGGCGGCGTGGCACGTACTAGGCGCTCCGCGTTGCGAACTTTCGCAGATTACGCGAAGACCACCACGGGGATGATCATCGGTCGGCGCCGCAACTTTGACGAGACCCAGCGGCCCAGCACGCGGCGCATCACCTGTTGCAACTGGTGCGAGTCCTTCGAGCCGTCCGCGAGCGCATTTTCGAGAGCCTTCACGATCTGCGGCATGACGTCGTCAAAGACGTGGTCCTGTTCGGCAAAGCCGCGGGCGTGGATCTCGGGCCCGGCCACGACGGCCCGGTGCTGCAGGTCCACCACAACAAACGCGCTGATGAAGCCCTCGTCCGCGAGGATCAACCGATCCTTGAGGTCGACCTCGGTCACCTCACCCACGCTCGAGCCATCCACATACACGTAACCGCACGGCACGGCGCCGGCCACGGTCGCGACGCCGTCCTGCAGGTCAACCACCGTACCGTCTTCGGCCAAGATCACGTTCTCCCGCGGGATCCCGGTCTTGACGGCCAGTTCACCGTTGGCGATGAGGTGCCTCACCTCGCCGTGGACCGGCATGACGTTGCGGGGCTTCAAAATGTTGTAGCAATAGAGCAGTTCACCCGCGCTCGCGTGACCCGATACGTGCACTCGCGCGTTCGCCTGATGCACGACCTTCGCTCCGCGGCGCATAAGGCCATTGATGGTGCGAAAGACGGCGTTTTCGTTGCCGGGAATCAAGCTCGAAGCGAGGATGATGGTGTCTTCGGAGCCGATGGAGATCTGGTGGTCGCCGTTGGCCATGCGACCGAGCGCCGCCATCGGCTCGCCCTGGCTGCCCGTGCACATAAGCACGGTCGACTCGGCGGGGATGCTATCGAGTTTGCGCGAATCGATCATGACCCCGTGCGGCACCTTGAGGTAGCCGAGGTCTGCCGCGATGCCCATATTGCGTACCATGGAACGGCCCACGAACGCCACCCGGCGCCCGTGCATCGCGGCGGCATCGAGCACCTGTTGAATGCGGTGCACGTGGCTCGCGAACGAGGCGACCACGATGCGGCCGTCGGCCTGAGAAAACACGCGATCCAGCACGGGGCCGATCTCGGCCTCTGCGGTCGTGAAACCCGGCACCTCGGCGTTGGTGGAATCCACCATGAACAGGTCAACGCCCTTCTCGCCGAGTCGCGCGAAGGCGCGCAGGTCGGTGATGCGACCGTCGAGGGGAAGTTGGTCCATCTTGAAGTCGCCCGTGTGCAGCACGGTACCCGCGCCGGTCTTCACGGCCACCGCGAGGGCATCCGGAATCGAGTGGTTCACCGCGACGAACTCGCATTCGAACGGCCCCAACTGCTCGGTCTGCCCCTCGCGCACGGCGAGGGTCAGCGGCGTGATGCGGTGTTCCTTCAGCTTGGCCTCGATGAAGGCCAGGGTGAGCTGCGAGCCGACCAGGGGGATGTCCGTGCGCATGCGCAGCAGGTACGGTACCGCGCCGATGTGGTCTTCGTGGCCGTGGGTCAGCACGACCGCGTCGATGTCGTCGAGTCGGTTCTTGATGTAGTCGAAATCGGGCAGGATCAGGTCGACACCCGGCTGGCTTTCCTCGGGGAACAGCACGCCGCAGTCGATGATCAGGAGTCGGCCGGCATACTCGAGCACAGCCATATTGCGACCGACTTCGCCGAGGCCGCCGAGCGCCACGATGCGCATGGCTCCCTTGGCGAGGCGCCGTGGGGGCTTCAAGTTTTCGTTATTGGTGATCACAGGACACCCGCTACGGTTGCGAGGTCGGCGCGCAGTTGCTCGACCTCGGCGTCAGTGGCCGGCACGAGGGGCAGACGCATAACGCGATGCGCGAGCACTCCCTGCAGTTCGAGGCCCGCCTTGGCGGTCATGACTCCCGGCAGTCGCGTCATCACAGCGGTCACCACGGGGGCCACCGCTCGGTGAATCCGCGTGGCCTCGCGCAGGTCATTGGCGTCTACGGCATCCAGCATTTGCTTGTAGAGCGGCGTGGCCACGTGCGTGACGACCGAAACGATGCCCGCGGCACCCGCGGCCATCCACGGCAGGTTAATAACGTCGTCGCCCGAGTAATAGGCGAGGCCCGTCTCGTTCATGATGCAGGTGCCCTCGTGAATGTCACCCTTGGCGTCCTTCATAGCCAGCACCCGCTCGTGCTCGGCGCACCGCTTAATGGTGTCGGCCGTGATCGGAATGCCGGAGCGTCCGGGAATGTCGTACAGCATGACGGGTAGGTCGGTCGCGTTCGCGACCGCCATCATGTGCTGGTAGACGCCCTCCTGGGTGGGCTTGTTGTAGTAGGGCGTGACGACGAGCAGGCCGTCGGCGCCGACCTCCGCGGCATCCTTCGCGAGCAGCACCGAATGCGGCGTGTCGTTGGACCCCGCTCCCGCGATGACGCGGGCGCGGTCGCCGACGGCCTCAACCACGGCGCGCAGGAGGTCTTTCTTTTCGTGTTCCGTCGTCGTCGCCGACTCGCCCGTCGTACCGCTAACTACCAGGCCGTCATTACCCTGATCAACGAGGTGCACGGCCAGGCGCTGCGCGGCGTCGAAGTCAATCTTTTCGCCATCGGGCGTGAAGGGGGTGACCATGGCGGTCAGAATGCGGCCAAACGGCCGCTCGGGTGTGCCGGGCGTGAGATTCGTCTGGGTCATCTGCAATCCTTTTATCGAGGGTGATTTGGGTGCGATCTGCGGATCGCGACGCTACGGGGCAACGCGCCCGTTCGCGTTAAAAGCTGCGTAAGTCAGCGGCATGAGGCGCTCGAATTCGGCCTCCATCTGCTCGGCGACCATCTCGATTTCGCGTTGCGGAAACGAGGGAAACTTGGTGTTCTCGCGAGCCGTGCGCAGGCTGAGGAAGTTCATCAGCGAGCGGGCGTTCATCGTCACGTACATTGATGAATACAAATTCAACGGCAGGACGATGCGGGCCACCTCGCGGGCGACGCCCGCGTTCAGCATCGACTGGTACGACTCGAACGCCGCCGCGCAGACCTCGCGCACATTCTCGTCCACGAGCGCGAACTGCTCGGGGGTGCCGTCCTCGAACCGGTACGCTCCCGCCTTGCCCACCTGTTTGAGCTTGCGTTCGGGACCAGGCACATAAAAGACCGGTCGCATCTCCCGGTAGCGACCGGATTCTTCGTTGTACGACGCGATGCGGTGGCGCATGAACTCGCGGAACACGAAGATGGGCGCCTGCACATAGAACGTGAATGAGTTGTGCTCGAACGGGGAGCCGTGCCGGTCGCGCATTAAGAAGTTGATGAGCCCCGTGGACTGTGCGGCGTCATCGTTGACTGTCTCGAGGGTTTGTTCCCCCGCGGTCGACACGCGGGCCGCGAAGACCACGTCCTCGTCGCGGGCCGCCGCGCGTACGAGTTCGACCGTCATGTCGCTGCGAAAAATCAGTTCAGGGGTAGCGCTCACGGCACCACTCTAATTGACAGAAGGCCAGCGCAGACGGCGGCGTCCCGTGTCTCTCGACCTCAAAGCCAGATCACATTCCCTCCTCTGGCCCGCGAGGTCAGCGCCGAGCGGCGCACGCGTCAGCGACGGTGGACTCGCACTCCAGCCTCCGTCAGTTCGAACCGCACCGCACCGAGGTCGTCGATCACGGTGTCGGAGAGGGGCTCGAGGTCAGCCCGCGGCGAGGACGTGGTCACCGCGAGAGTGGCGCAGCCCGCCGCACGCCCCGAGGTGAGCCCGGCCGTGGCGTCCTCCACCACGAGACACCGCGACGGGTCTAGCTCGAGGCGCTCGGCCCCGAGCAGATACGGCGCGGGGTCGGGTTTTCCGCGCGTTACCTGGTCCACCGTGACCACGACGCGTGGCTGCTGGAGCCCCGCCGCGCCGATGCGGGCTTCCGCGAGGTCCCACGTGCACGAGGTGACGATCGCGCAGCGGCGCTCCCCCGCATTGAGCGTCTCGAGGGCCTCGCGTGCGCCCGGTAACTGCTCGACCCCCTCGGTGTCGGTGACTTCGAGGTGCAGCACCCGTTCGAACATGGCGAGCCGGGTGGCGGCATCCGCATCTGGCAATATGCGCTCAATGACCTGGTTCGCGGGCATGCCGTGGAAGTCTCCGAAGGCCTCCCGGCCCACTCCAAACTCGCTCGCCGCGGTCGCCCACGAACGCTCGACGGCACCCACTGAACTGATCAGGGTGCCGTCCATGTCGAATAGCACGGCGTCAAAAACTTCAGAAAAAATATCGCGGTGGCTCACCCGACCAGCCTGCCACAGGCGCGTCCGGGCCGGGCCCCGAATGGTGCCCGGCGAGACAGGCGGCGCCGGGTGCCCGAGCCGCGAGACTACTTCTGCACCAGAGTGGCTTCGAGGTCGGCGAGCAGCCCGTTCGCGGCGATGACCCCGATGCCGGTCATCCACGTTTCGTCGCTCACGATATAGGTCTTGCCCGCCTGGGTTGCGGGCAGCGTCTGCCAGAGCGGCGTCGCGAGGGCCGCGCGGCTCCTCTCGACGCCCGCCTCGCTGTAAGCGCTGACGTAGATCACGTCTGCCGCGGCCTGCTCGATGTTTTCTTCGCTGATCTCGGCGAAGCGCCGATCTTTCGCGCCCACCAGCTGCTGGAACACGGGACGGGCCACCCCGGCGTCCTCGAGGACCGACCCGCTAAATGAGGTGGGGCCGTAAATGCGAATCTTGTCACCCATGAAGCGAACGATGGACGCGGTCGTGGCGCCACCCGCGAGGTTGGCCTCTAGGTCGGCCGCTCGAGTTTCGTAGTCGTCAAGCGCGGCCTGGGCTGCCGCGCCGCGGCCGAGGGCCGTGCCGTCGGCGACGAGGTTTTGTTTCCACGGGGTGCCCACCTCGGCCGTGAACGCGGTGGGCGCGATCTTTGAGAGATTCGCGTAGAAGCCTTGGGTGCGGAACGCGCTGCCGAGGATCAGGTCGGGCTTGAGGGCCGCGATTTTTTCGAGGTCTGGTTCTTGTAGGGTGCCCACGGCGGGCACGGCCTCGATCACGGCGCCGAGGTATTGCGGCTGGTTCGTGTCGGCGCTCGGGGTGGCCGCGCCCACGAGGCGCGACTGCAGGCCGAGCGCGCACACGATGTCTAACTTGTCGGTGTCGAGCACGACGACTCGCTGCGGGTCGGCGGGCACGCTCACCGGGCCGTTGGCCGTCTGCACGCTGCGCATGCCCCCGGTCACGCCCTGCTCGTCGACCGCCGCGGGCGTGCTCGGGCAGGACGCCTCGGGGTCCCGATCCGCGCCCAGCTCGGTGACCTGGGGGACGGTGGGGCTGGCGCCGTTGGAGCCGCTCGAGACGGCCTGCGAGTTGGGCGCCGCCGAGCCCAGCGTCTCAGTGGGCTCGGAACCACAGGCGGCGAGGGCGCCGAGTGTCAGCAAGGCCGCGAGGGCGACAGACAGGGAACGGGGGGCGATGGGCATGATACTCCTAGTGCAGCGGGCGGCCGGACGTGCCGCATAGGTAAGGCTAACCTATTCCAACCGCCGGTTCGCGCGCCGCTACCCCGATGAATGCCGCCGGGTGCAGCGGGCGGGCGATTCGCAAGCGCACTCAGGCTATTGAGCCCGGAACCTCGCCCACAGGGCACGGTTGTCGGCCACCGTAGCGACCGCGTCGATAGCGGCCTCGGCGCTCGCCCCCAGCAACTCCTGCAGGCGGCTCTTCTTGGTGGCGATCACCGGCAACTTAACCTCGGAACCATAGCGCCGCTTGAGCTCTTCGCGCACGGTGCCCACGGCGTCGATGATGCCAAGTTCGAGCGCCCGCTCACCCAGCCACACATCGGCATTGAAGACCTCTTCGTCGCTGCCCTGGAGCCGGTCGCCGCGGCGCTCGCGCACCCACGCGATAAAAATCTGATGCATCTCGCCGAGCAGCCCGCGCTGCCATTCGAGGTCTTCCTCGCGCGTGGGCTTGAAGGGGCTGAGGCGCGACTTGTTGGCTCCGGCGGCCTGCTCGCGATACTCGAGACCGAGCTTACCGAGCGCTTCGACCACACCAAAGCCACCGCTGATAACACCAACCGAACCCACGATTGACGTGGGTGCCGCCGTGATGTCGTCGGCCGCGCAGGCGAGCCAGTACCCGCCCGACGCCGCCACGTCGGCACAAAACGCATGCACCGGTAGCTCGTGTTTGGCAGCCAACTCGCGCACGCGGCGACCGATCAGAAGCGACTGGGTCGGCGAGCCACCGGGCGAGTTGATGTAGAGCGCCACCGCCTTCGCGCCCTTGGTCTTGAACGCGTGCTCGAGAGCGCGGTCCACGCTCTCGGCGTCGATCTGGCCCTTCTTGGCATTGGGCGAGATCACGCCGTTCAGCATGACCACGGGCACCACGTGCGGGTCGAGCTGCTCGCGCAGGGCCTTCATGAGATCTTCGAGGGCTTTCGAGAGGCGTCCGGTGACGCCCGATTCGGTCGTGGATTCTTTACGTGCAGAGTGAGACATTCCTTGACCCTAGCGCGTGGCGGCCGCTGCCGGCCAGCGCGGCGCGGTGACTAAAGTCGATAGTCTGAACCTGTTCGCGAGCGCGCCGCGATTGACGGCGATATGCGACGAATCGAGCCCGGCGCAGGGTAGCCTTTTGTACACCGATGAACAAAACTCATCGCGTGCATTCGGCGCCGTCGCCGATCGCCCCGCCAGGGCCCGGCCGCGAACGGCAACCGTCCGCCCGGCTGCGACGACTGTCGCCCCGCAGCAGACCCCGTCACACCTACCGCGGCAGATCAAGGCGAGATATGAATACCACAAGCACCCAACCCGCACCCGGCACTGCCCCCGGCCGCCCCACCGACACCCTCAGCGTCACGGTCGACGGAGTCACGGTCCACACCCCCGCCCCACCCCCGCACACCACGGCACTCTCCTGGTTGCGCGACCAGCACATCACGAGCATCAAGGAGGGCTGCGCCGAGGGCGAATGCGGGGCCTGCGCACTCCTTGTGCGCCGCAACGTGCCTCCCCGGAAAACTTCCGCAGGCGCCCAGGCGACGCCGCGAGCGGACGGACCACGCAGCCACCTGGTGCCGCTCAACGGCTGCCTCACCCTGGCGTCCGCCCTCGCCGGCGCCGAGATCTACACCGCTCGGGGGCTCGGCTCGAGTTCCCACCCCCACCCCGTGCACCGGGCGCTCGCGAGCGCGGGCGGCAGCCAGTGCGGGTACTGCACGCCTGGCTTCGCGTGCTCGCTGGCGGCGGCGTACTATGCCGACGGTCCCGTCGATCACGAAGCCCTCGGTGGAAACCTGTGCCGCTGCACCGGCTACCGCCCGATCCTCGAAGCCGCCGACAGCCTGCCCCGGCCGGCCCCCGCCGACGCATTCACGGAACGCTTCGAGACGGACGCCCCCGCGCCCGCGTGCGTCGACCACCTCCATTCCAGCGGGGCCCGGTTCGTGCGGCCCGCGACCCTCGCGGAGGCTGCCGAGCTGCTCTCGGGTGACCCCGAGGCCGTGATCTTGGCGGGCGGCACCGACTGGGCTGTCGCGACGAATCAGGCGCACCGCCGCGCTCGCCTCACGATAGCGGTCGATCACCTGACCGAGTTGACGTCCTACTCCGTCACGGGCGACGGGGTCCGCATCGGTGCGGCGCTGCCGCTCGCGAGCCTCGCGGGGCGCGGCGACGTTCCGCTGCTCGAAGCGCTCCTGCCGCTGTTCGCGTCCCCGCTGATTCGCAACGCCGCGACGCTTGGTGGAAACCTGGCGAGCGGCTCCCCCATCGCAGACTCGCCGCCCGTCCTGCTCGCCTTGAACGCCGAGGTGACCCTGGCTCGGGTCGGCCGTGGGGGCCTCGAACGGCGCACCGTGGCGCTCTCTGACTACTTCATTGACTATCGCAAGACGGCGCGGGCGGCCGACGAGATCATAGAATCGGTGCGGGTGCCGCTGCCGCTCGCGACGCGCTCGCGCTTCTACAAGGTGTCCAAGCGCCGCCTCGACGATATCTCCTCGGTCGCGGTGGCGTTCGCGCTCGATCTCGACTGGAGCGGTCGCATTGAACACCTCACCGTGGGGGTCGGCGGAGTCGCCGCGACGCCGCTCAGATGCGGGGCCGAGCAGCACGGGTTGGCGGGAGTGCACTGGAACGAAGCAGCCGTCGAACGCCTCGCGGCTACCCTGGCAAAGCAGGCGACGCCTCTCTCCGATCACCGCGCCTCGGCCGACTACCGCGGCGCCATGCTCGGCGAATTGTGCCGCAAGTTTGCCCATGATCTGAGCGAGGAGTCGCGATGAGGTACACCGATCAGCGCAGCCACTCAAGCACGGGGGTGGGCACGGCCGCACCGCACGAGTCGGCGCTCGAACACTCCACGGGCGAGGCCCTCTACACGGATGATCTCGCGGGTCGCTACCCGGGAGTAGTGCACGCCTACCCGGTGCTCTCGCCCGTGGCCTGCGGTCGCGTGACGCGCCTCGACGCCGACCCCGCGCTGTTGCTGCCGGGGGTGCTGCGGGTACTCACCGCCGCCGACGTCCCCGGGGTCAACGACGGAGGGGTCAAGCACGATGAGCCCCTGTTCCCCTCCGAGGTGCGCTATCACAACCAGGCGCTCGCCTGGGTGCTCGCCGAAAGCGAGGAGGAGGCACGGCTGGGCGCCGAAGCGGTCGCGGTGGAGATCGACGAGGCGCCCGCCCTGGTCGATCTTCGCGAGGCCATGGAGCGGGGCAGTTTTCAGGGCGCGACGCTCACCATGCGGCGGGGCGACCTGGCGGCCGGGTTCGCGGAGGCCGACCTGGTCGTGGAGGGCGAATCCGAGTGCGGGGGCCAGGAACACTTCTACCTTGAGACTCATAATGCCCTCGCCATGATCGACGAGGCCGGTCAACTGCTCGTGCACTCGAGCACGCAGCACCCCAGCGAGACGCAGGAGATCGTCTCGCACGTGCTGGGGCTGCCCGCCCACCGCGTGACGGTGCAGCAATTGCGCATGGGTGGCGGCTTCGGCGGTAAGGAGATGCAGCCACACGGGCTAGCCGCCGTGGCAGCGCTCGGGGCGCTCCTGCTGGGTCGCCCCGTGCGCCTGCGGCTCCCACGCGCCCTCGACCTCACGCTCACGGGAAAACGCCACCCGTACGTGTTTACGTGGAAGGCGGGCGTCCGCTCGGACGGCACGTTCACGGCCCTGGAGGCTAGGTGTTACTCCGACGGCGGCTGGTCGCTCGACCTCTCGGAGCCGATCATGGCGCGCACCCTGTGCCACGTCGACAACGCGTACTACCTGCCGAACGTGCACGTGGTGGGCACGGTGTGTCGCACCAACAAGACGTCGCAGACGGCGTTTCGCGGTTTCGGCGGCCCCCAGGGCATGTTCCTGATCGAAGATATTATCGGACGCCTCGCGCCCCGCCTTGGCATCGCCCCCGACGTCATGCGCGAGCGCAATTTTTACGGCAAGGGCCAAACCACCCCGTATGGCCAACCCGTGCGGCATGCCCTGCGCGTGCGGACGCTGTGGGACGAGGTGCGGGAACGCTCGGAGTACCCCGCCTGGCGTGCCGATGTGGATGCGTTTAACGCGGCTCATGACCACGTGAAGCGAGGTCTTGCCCTGACGCCTGTGAAGTTTGGGGTCTCATTTAATTTCACGTCGTACAACCAGGCGGGCGCGCTCGTGCACGTGTACAAAGACGGTTCGGTGTTGATCAATCATGGTGGCACCGAGATGGGGCAGGGCCTGCACACCAAGATGCTGCAGGTCGCGGCGAGCGCCCTGGGGGTGCCGCGCGAGCGGGTGCGGCTGGCCCCGACGCGCACCGATAAGGTGCCCAATACGAGCGCCACGGCCGCTTCGAGCGGTGCCGACCTGAACGGTGGCGCGGTGCTCGATGCGTGTCGCCAGATCTCGGAGCGTCTCGCCGAGGTGGCGAGCGGCGTGCTGGGCTGCACCAGCGAGGACGTGCTGTTCGAAGACGGCGTCGCGTTCGCGCGGGGTCGCCGGGCGGCCTCGCTGGGCTGGGACGAGCTCGTGTCGCGCGCGTATCTGCGCCGAGTTCAACTGTGGTCGGACGGGTTCTATCGCACCCCTGGATTGCAGTGGGATGCCTCGACGATGACGGGCACGCCGTTTAGGTATTTCGCGTACGGCGTGGCGGCCACAGAGGTAGAGGTAGACGCCTTTACGGGGGCGACGCGCGTGCGGCGCGCCGACATCGTGCACGACGTGGGTGACAGCCTCTCGCCCGTGGTTGATCGCGGCCAGGTGGAGGGCGCGTTCGTGCAGGGCCTAGGCTGGCTGCTGCTCGAGGAACTGCGCTGGGACGCTCGCGATGGCCGCCTGCTGACCCGCAACGCGAGCACGTACAAGTTGCCATCCCTCGGTGAGATGCCCGAGCGCTTCACGGTGCATCTCATGGAGCGCGCCGCCGAGCCGGGCGTTGTTTATGGCTCCAAGGCGGTGGGCGAGCCACCGTTCATGCTGGCTCTCTCGGCGCGCGAGGCGGTGCGGGACGCCATTTCTCAGTTTGGCGGCGACGCTGCCGCGGGGCTGCCGGTGGAGGTGGCGGCACCGTCGACGCCCGAGGCGGTCTACTGGGCGATCCAGTCGCGACGAGCGGCGGGTGAGGCCCCGTGACGGCATACTGGGCCGAGCACGTGCACCGCGAGTCTGCCGCGGGTCGCCCCGTCGGCGTGGTCACCGTGCTTGCCGTGCGCGGTCACGCACCCTGCGCGGTGGGTGCCAAGATGGTGGTGACCCCCCACGAGACGTGGGGCACGGTGGGTGGCGGGCTGTTGGAGCGCCGCGCGCTCGCGCGCGTGCGGGAGTCGCTCGCGTCGGGATGCTCGGAGACGGTGACCGAATCGGCGCGGTTGGGCGCGCGGGGCGATTCCGGCGGACCCGCAGATTCGCGCCAGTGCTGCGGGGGCGAGGTCACGTACGTGATCGAAACCTGGGCGGCTGCGGCCAGTGCGGTCGCGCTGTTCGGGATGGGCCATGTGGGTCTTGAAGTGGGGTTTGCCCTCTCCCGCTCCCCCATACATTTGTATGCCATCGACTCGCGTGTCGAATTCCTCCGCCCCGAACGCCTCGACCCGCTGCGAACCGGCAGGAGCACCGTGTACGCCGTGCACGCACCCATTCCCGAGGCCGAAATCAACTCATTGCCCCCCGACACCCACATCGCCGTCATGACGCACGACCACGCGGAGGACCTCGCCATCATCGACCAAGCCCTGCGCCGCCACGCCCGCGATGGCGATGTGGCCAGCATCGGCGTGATCGGCTCGCGCACCAAGTGGTCACTCTTCGCTCGGCGCCTCCTCCGCCTGGGGCACGACCCCGAGGCCGTCGCGAGCGTCGACTGCCCGTTCGGCGCGGGCGGCCACAGCAAGGACCCCGCCACCATCGGCGTCAGCATCGCGGCGACGCTGCTGCAGTCCGCCGAAGCCACCGCGCGCCACGCAGCCAGGCCCACCCGGGCACCCCAGCGGGCCGCCCGCGCGTCCGCACCCACCTAGACCACCCGGTCACGCGCCCGGACGGCGCACAGACGAAACCGAACCCGCCGCCACTGGCGGCACGAAAGGACATCATGGATTCGCATTTGCAAACTGCCATCGAACTCGCCGTGCGCAACGTCGCCGAGGGCGGCGGACCCTTCGGCGCGATCGTGGTCACCGCCAACGGCGCCGTCTACGAGGGTGTCAACCGCGTCACCCGCGACAATGACCCCACCGCCCACGGCGAGGTCACCGCGATCCGCGACGCGTGCCGCGGCGAGGGCACCTTCAGCCTGCACGGCGCCACCCTCTACACCAGTTGCGAGCCATGCCCCCTGTGCCTTTCGGCCGCCCTGTGGGCCCGCATCGAGCGCGTGGTCTACGCCGCCGACCGCCACGACGCCGCGCGGGCAGGTTTCGACGACGCCGAATTTTACGAGGCCTTCGCAACCCCCCGCGAGGAGTGGAAGATGGCAGTCACTCGGGAGACCCCCGCCGACCTGGGGGCACCGTTTGACGCATGGAACGCCAAGTCAGATCGCACGGAGTACTAACTCGAAAAGCTCTGAAACTTACGTTCGAGGAGTCCACCAGGGGCTGCCATGCTTTTGACTCACCGCCCGACTTAACTTAGCGTTACAAGATAAGAATCTGGGTCGCGGGAACCCCGTTGGCCCTGCAGCGGGGTCCGACCGCGACGAGACTTCTCACAAAGTAGGTACTTCATGGGTCGCATTACCCAGGCAGCCGGCGTGCTCCTCGCGGCGATAAGCCTTTGCACAGTGTCGGCCTGCGCGGGTAGCAACTCCGCCGCTCCCGCTGTATTGACTCCGAGCGTGGGCGCCAGTTACACCCCCGGGGCCGCGCCACCGGCAAGCGCGACGGGTGGCGCCACCGCCGCCGTCACGGTCGACCCGAACGACCTCACGTCATCCGCCACCGCGGCAACCGAATCGCCCAGTGCGAGCGCGAGTGACGACGCTCAAAACACCGCGCCGGTGACCCTGCCGGACCGCACGAGCGTCGCCCCCGTGGCCCCCTCGCTCAGCACGCCGAACGGCACGACTCCGTCGGCCTCGGCGGCCGACCCGAACGCCCCTGCTGGCCAGAACTCCGCCCCCAGCACCACGACGCAGCCGACGGCTTCTCCCACCACTCAGTTGCAGCCGCAGGCAGCCAAGGCCGCTGGCTCCGTCAACTTTGGCAGCATCGACGACGTCGCGGCGGCGGCCGCCTTCAACGCGTGCCTGGTGGATGCCGACGTGGACCCCTCCATGGATGCCGCCACGCAACGCGCCCGGACCTTCTTTCTCGACGATGCCACCCTCGTGGCAGGCAAAGACTGCTCCACCCTCGTCAACGGCGGCCGCTTCTCGGCCCTCAAACAACACAGGGGCTTCGTCAACGTGAAGTTGGGCCGCCTGACCATTGCAGGCACTCCCCCCGACACGGCCACGGAGGCCACCCGCACGTTCGCGATTACGGTCACGCCAGCGGGTCGCGACGGTTGGAGCGAGGCAGCGTGGACGGGAGTCGCGGGCATGACGCTTACCCAAGACAACGGCCGCTGGATCGTCGACTCGTTCAAAATCGAAGCCAGCTAACGGCGCGAATCCGCCACGTGCGCTGCTGCGGCCGCTTATGCCGCCCGCTGCAGGGCCGCAGCCTTGCGAAAACTGGCCCGCGCGCGGCGACGATCCCCGCACGCGTCGTACGCGAGAGCCAGGCGAAACCAGTCGCGCCACGACTCGGGATTCGCCTCCACCGCATGCTGATACTGCTCAAATTGAGCGTCAGCCGAGGCGCGCACGACCCGCCCGCCCGGGGTGCGTTCGAGGGTATCCACGGGCAGCGCGCCCTCGGCGGCGAGCTGCTGGGACATGCGATCGACGTGTAAACCCATGAGCCATTCCCGCACCGTCGCCCACACCGCAAACAGCGGAATCAGCAGCAGCGCAGCCCCGAGGACCACCCCGACAGCGCTGCCACTGCGCAGCAAATCGAAACCCAACACCCCGAGCACATACGCGTACAACGCGAGCAGGGCCGTGACCGCGAGGCCACCCAGGATCGCCTTCCAAGGGCGCGACTTCGCTGTCATCACAGGTCAAGGTAGTTCTCGAGCCCCACCACGAGGCCGGGATGCCGGGCAATGTCGCGGCACGAGAGCACCACGCCCGGCATGAAGGAGACCCGGTCGAACGAGTCGTGCCGAATGGTGAACTGCTCCCCCACCTGACCGAACAGGATCTCCTCGTGGGCCACGAGACCCCGCAGGCGTACGGCATGCACGCGCACGCCGTCCACGTCTGCCCCGCGCGCACCCTCGATACCGGTGTCGGTCGCGTCGGGCACGGGGCCGAGCCCCGCATCCCGCCGAGCCGCCGCGATGGCCGCCGCAGTGTGCCGCGCGGTGCCACTCGGGGCATCTTTCTTGTCCGGGTGATGCAGTTCGATCACTTCGGCCGATTCGAAATACTTCGCCGCCTTGGCCGCGAACGTCATCGCGAGCACCGCGCCGAGAGCGAAGTTCGGGGCGATCAGCACGCCCACCTCGGGGTGCTGCTCGAGGGCCGCCGACACTCGGCCCAGCGACTCGGCGTCCCAGCCGGTGGTACCGACCACGCAGTGAATCCCACGCTCGATCGCCCAGAGCACGTTGGCCTCGGTCACCTCGGGCACCGTGAAGTCGACGAGCACGTCGGCGCCCGCGGCGTCGTCCAGGGAATCGCCTCGGCCGAGGGCCGCAACCAACTCGAGCCCCGGGGCGTCCTCAATGGCCTTCACGCTCGCGGTGCCCATACGGCCCCGAGCGCCCAGCACTGCCACTTTGATGTCCGTCATGTTTTCTCCTAGTGCCGCCGCGGCGGCGTCGGGCGGCCTTTGCCTGCCGCCTAGTTAGAGGTCGTTGAGCCGACCGGGGCCGACCAGGATGCGCGAGCGTTCCTGCGCGGCGAAGTGCTGCGCGAGCGACTGCACCTCCTCGCAGGTGACCGATTCGATGCGATCGAGTACTTCGTCGACGGTGAGGAACGCACCGAACATGAGCTCGCTGCGCCCGAGGCGCGACATGCGTGAGCCGGTGTCCTCGAGCCCCAGGACCAGGCTGCCCGTGACGTGGCCGATGCCGCGGCGCAGTTCGTCCTCGTCGAGGCCGTCGTGGGCGAGTTTGTCGAGTTCACTCCACAGCAGGCGTTCGACGTCGGCGACCTTGCCGGGGGTGCAGCCGGCGTACATGCCGAACGCTCCGCCCTCGGCGTGGCTCTGATTGAAGAAGTACACGGAGTAGGCCAGCCCCCGTTCTTCGCGCACCTCCTGGAACAGGCGCGACGACATGCCCCCGCCGAAGATCGACGTGAACACGGTGAGCACGTACCGGCGCTCGTCCTCGGTGGCGAGGCCCGGCCCGCCTACGATCAGGTTGGCCTGTTCGAGGGGTCGGTCGAGGTGAATGGACGCTCCGGTGGGCGCGTACACGGGCAGGCCAGAGCCTGCCGCGGGGCGGCGGGGAGCGGGGGTCGCGGCCGGGTCGAGATCCCAGCCGGCGGCCGTCAGCCGCTCGGCAACCAGTTCGCACAACGAGTCGTGGTCGAGGTCGCCCGCGGCCGCGACGGTCAGGGTGGCGGGCCGATAATTTTCGACGTAGTGCTCCCAGACGGCATCTCGGGAGACGCTTTCGATGGCTTCGGGGGTGCCGCCAATGGGGCGACCCAGGGGATGCTCGCCGAAGACCAGCTCGTTGAACTTTTCGTGCGCGACGTCCGCCGGATCGTCGTCATTCATGGCGATTTCTTCGAGGATCACGCCGCGTTCCATGTCAAAGGCCGCGTCGGTGATGGTCGAGTTCGCGATCATGTCCGTGATGATGTCGACGGCCATGGGCAGGTCCGCGCTGCGCGTGCGCGAGTAGTAGCAGGTGTATTCCTTGCCGGTGGCAGCGTTATGTTCGCCGCCGACCTCATCGAAGGCCTGCGCTATGTCGAGGGCACTGCGCGTGCGCGTGCCCTTAAACAGGAGGTGTTCGAGAAAGTGGGTTGAGCCGAAGTGGCCGCCGGTCTCGTCGGCGCTGCCCACGGGAATCCACGCGCCGAGGCTCACCGAGCGGATGCTGGGATCCGTTTCGGTGAGCACCCGAACGCCACCGGGCAGGATGGAACGACGCACCAAAGCGTCGCCATCCTGCCCGGAGAGGATCAATTCCCGGTCGTCCGCGTGAGCGGTGAGTGGAAATTGGGTAGGCATGCCTAGTTGTCGGCGCCTTCCGCTGCTTCTTCGCCCTCAATGACGGCGTGCAGGTTGAGCTTGCCGCGGGGGTCAACTTCGGCGAGTTCGACCTGGATCCGGGTTCCGACGGGGAGCACGTCATCGACGCTGTAAATGCGCTTGCCGCCAGCAAGGCGACGCACCTGCGAAATGTGCAGCAGGCCGTCCTTGCCGGGCGAGAGCGACACGAACGCGCCGAACGTCGTGGTCTTGACGACGGTGCCGAGGAACCGTTCGCCGACCTCGGGCATCGTCGGGTTCGCGATGGCGTTGACGGCCGCACGGGCTGCCTCGGCCGACGCGCCGTTGGTAGCGCCGATGTAGACCGTGCCGTCGTCCTCGATCGAGAGGTCGGCCCCCGTGTCTTCCTGGATCTGGTTGATCATCTTGCCCTTGGGCCCGATGACCTCACCGATCTTCTCGACGGGGATCTTCACGGCGATCACGCGCGGGGCGTGTTCGCTCAGCTCGTCGGGCACGTCGATGGCCTCGGCAAGCACGCCGAGGATGTGCAGTCTCGCATCGCGGGCCTGCGTCAGCGCACCGGCCAGCACCGAGGCCGGGATGCCGTCGAGCTTGGTGTCGAGCTGGATGGCGGTCACGAACTCGCTCGTGCCGGCCACTTTGAAGTCCATGTCGCCGAAGGCATCTTCGGCGCCGAGGATGTCAGTCAGGGCCGCGTAACGCGTTTCACCGTCGACCGTGTCGCTGATGAGACCCATTGCGATGCCCGCGACCGGAGCGCGCAGGGGCACACCGGCGTTGAGCAGCGAGAGGGTAGAGGCGCACACGGAGCCCATCGAGGTCGAACCGTTCGAGCCGAGGGCCTCCGAGACCTGGCGAATGGCGTAGGGGAACTCTTCGCGCGTGGGCAGCACGGGCACGAGGGCACGCTCGGCGAGCGCACCGTGACCGATTTCGCGGCGCTTGGGGCTGCCCACGCGGCCGGTTTCACCGGTCGAGAAGGGCGGGAAGTTGTAGTTGTGCATGTAGCGCTTCGACGTGATCGGCGACAGCGTGTCAAGCTGCTGCTCCATGCGCAGCATGTTCAGCGTGGTGACGCCAAGAATCTGCGTCTCGCCGCGCTCGAACAGGGCCGAGCCGTGCACGCGGGGCAGGACCTCAACCTCGGCGGAGAGCCGGCGGATGTCGGCCAGGCCGCGACCGTCGATGCGGACACCGTCGGTAAGGACCTTCTGACGCACGAGCGCCTTGGTCAGCGAACGGAACGCTGCCGAGACTTCCTTCTCGCGACCTTCGAACTGCTCTGCCAGTTCGGCCTTGATGGCGTCCTTGAGGGCCTCGGTGGCGTCGTCGCGCTCCTGCTTGCCCGCGATGTTCATCGCATCGCGCAGTCGGTCGGTGGCCTTCTCGGCCACGACGTCGTACACGTCATCGAGGTAGTCGAGGAACAGCGGGAACTCGCGCACGGGCTTGGCCGCGCGCTTGGCGAGTTCAAGCTGTGCCTCGCACAGGGCGCGGATGAAGGGCTTGGCGGCTTCGAGGCCCTGGGCCACGACCTCCTCGGTGGGGGCGATCGCGCCCTCGTTCTTGATGAGGTTCCACGAGTTGTCGGTGGCCTCGGCCTCGACCATCATGATGGCGACGTCGGAACCGTCAGCCGTGTCGACAATGCGACCGGCCACGACCATGTTGAACACGGCCTTTTCGAGTTCGCTGTAGCGGGGGAAGGCCACCCACTGGCCGTCGATGAGGGCAACGCGCACGCCACCCATGGGGCCGGTGAAGGGCAAGCCCGAGATCTGGGTGGACGCCGAGGCGCCGTTGATGGCGATGACGTCGTAGGCGTCGTCGGGGTGGATCGCGAGAACCGTGCCGACGACCTGCACCTCATTGCGCAGTCCCTTGACGAAGCCGGGGCGCAGGGGGCGGTCTACCAGACGGCACGCGAGGATGGCCTCGGTCGAGGGGCGACCTTCGCGGCGGAAGAACGAGCCGGGGATCTTGCCGGCCGCGTACATGCGCTCTTCGATGTCGATCGTGAGCGGGAAGAAATCGAACTGGTCTTTGGGCTGCTTGCCGACCGTCGTGGCCGAGAGCAGCAGAGTTTCTTCGTCGAGGTAGACAGACACGCAGCCTGCGGCCTGCTGGGCCAGGCGGCCCGTCTCAAAACGAATGGTGCGCTTACCGAAGCGACCGTTGTCAATAATGGCTTCTGTTGAAATGACTTCGACACCCGTCATGTGGGCGTTCTCCTTTTATGCGTGGACCGTCGGGCGCTGCAGAGCCTGGCTGGTCATCGATCGAGGCCCGCCGGAGCGTATCGTCACGCCGGAAGGCCACTACCGAGGACCCGCGCGGCAGCGCCGCGACGATTCGGTGGGTGAGTGGCCGCGCCAATATTCGCGCAGCCGGTATGCGCCTATGCGGCGCAGAGCGACGCTGCTCGTCGAAGCGCACGTGCGCCAAACCGCGAACGGCGTCCGCTCTATCTTTTCATGAATGCGATGTGATGCCGTCGCAACCCAGCGTAAATGTGGTCAAAGTTATGCGGGGTTGGCGGGGTTGCGGGATTGGCAGTTATGCGGGCTTGCGGTCAGCGGACGCCCCCGTGGCCCGCTGGCCCTCACGCAAACGAGGGCCCCTTCGGTTAAAACCGAAGGGGCCCTCGACGCTTTGCGGATCGCGGCGCGAGATTAGCGGCGGATGCCGAGGCGCTCGATGATCTTGCGGTAGCGGTCGATTTCAACCGAACGCAGGTAGCCGAGGAGACGCTTGCGGCGACCGACCAGCAGCATCAGACCACGACGCGAGTGGTGATCGTGCTTGTGGAAGCGCAGGTGCTCGGTCAGTTCTTTAATGCGGAACGACAGCAGGGCGATCTGAACCTCGGGCGAACCCGTGTCACCTTCGCTGTTTCCGTACTCGGCGATAATTTGCGACTTGATGTCGGGAGTCAGTGGCACGGCGTTCTCCTTAAGAATCCGTTGCGCGGCGCAAGCACCCTGTGTGTGCAAGCTCTTCGAATGCCAACCCTGCCAAGGGCATGACGGACCGCGGCCGATCGAACGGCCTCACAAGTCTAGCAATCCCCTGCCGCCATCACGAACCCGCGACCTGTGTGATTACTTACGCCCGGTCGAGCACGCGTCACTGCGCAGAGAGGAAGCGCGTGAGTACGTCGCGCGACTCGGTGACGTCGCGCCGCATGCGGTCGATCAACTCGTCGAGCCCCGAGAACTTGAGCATGGGTCGGATCTGGGCGACAAACTCGAGTCGAACATACTTGCCATACAGGTCCAGATCGGCCTCACTGACGCCCTGCCCGTCCAGCACGTAGGCCTCCACGGTGCGGGCGACGCCCTGGAAGGTTGGGTTTGTGCCCACGCTGATGGCGGCGAGCCACCGTTGCGGCTCAGCAGTTTCGGACGCCGCGGGCACCGTAATCGCCTTTGCCTCCTCGCTGGTGAGGGCATCGCTGAAGCCCGGCGCGTCGCCGCTATGCGGTTCAACCGTCAGGAGTCCGGCATACACCCCGTCGCGAGGCACCATGCCGTCGGGTTTGCTTTGCAGGTTCGCGGTGGGGAACCCCAGGTCGCGGCCGCGCTTGAACCCATGCACGACCTCGCCCGATACGCGGTGCGGCCGACCGAGCACCTTCGCTGCCGTCTCGACGTCGCCCGCGGCCAACGCCTCGCGCACCCACGTGGAGGACCAGCGGCGAGGCTGCAGGGCCGTCTCGTGGCCTGCACCCACGGCGGTGCCGGTGACGTCGTCGAGAGGCACCACGGCGAAGTCGTACTTCTCGCCGAGCGCCATCATCGTGCTGATATCTCCCACGTTCTTGTGGCCGAATCGCACGTCCCTGCCGACCACGACTTCACGCGCTCCGAGATATTCAACGAAGTACCGACGCACAAAGTCTTCGGGACTCAATTGGGCAAGATTCAGGTCGAACCTTTCCACTAACAATGCATCTATTCCCGTTGAATTTAGCAGCTTAACTTTGTCTTCAAAAGACGTAATCTGATCGGGAGCCGACTGAGGCCTCAGCACGGCCAGCGGATGCGGTTTGAAAGTAACAGCCACGGCCTTCATATCGGTCGACCTGGCCGTTTCCACGATACTCCCGAGCACTTCGCGATGCCCCAAATGGACCCCGTCGAAGTTTCCAATAGTGACCACAGAGGGGCCAAAGCCAAACGGGACGCCACCGAGGCACTTCCATAATTGCACGCTGTCAAAACTTTCTTAGTGACGGGCTGTCGATACGGGTTATATTAGCGCTCAGGCGCCTGCTAAGAACCCGAGATGGTAACGAAAACTGGTACTGTATAAAGGGATTTTCCGGTCATAAACACCGAAACCAAGGGGCGTCTGAGCAGGTCGCCCCGTCGCAGTCTGGCTTTGGTTCAGTCGATTCGGTGCGTAGTGGCGCTCACGCGCAGCCACGCACCATATCCCATCGTCGCATTAAAGGGGCGTTGTCTGTCCTGAGACTCTCACCTGGCAGTTGCGGGCCGCGGATCGACACCATCACGTCGTCACGCCGCATGGCGTGGCACACCAAGGAGTTTTCACAATGAACACGTCGCATGACCTGTGGACAACATGGGACGAGCTGATTGTCGGCCGGGGTACTGCCTCCGACGTCGAGTGCCTCGCGTGGGATGTGAACGTCCTCGTCAACGGTGAATCCTGCGGGGAGACCCGCGACGAATACCTGGAGATGCAGGACGAATTCCATAGTCAATACCCCCACGTAGTTGTCAACGTCACCAGAGACATCCGGACCGAACAGCATCGCGCCATCGAATGGACCATCCCCGAGGCCAGCCTGGGCGAAGACTCCGACGGCATCGTGTACGGCGTGAGCATCCTCACCATAGAAGGCTCCGCGATCGCCACCGTGCGTCACGTTTTCGACTCACAAACTCTCTTGCGCAGCATCGGCGGCATACAAAATAGTGCGGCGAAGCGACGCAACCGTGCGCGTTCGCGGGCCGTGGGTCAGTAACCGAGCCACTCACTGACTTCAGCGAAGGAGACCTCACGATGACGTTTTCAGATGATGCGCTGGAAGCCTGGCTCACGCTGGTGCCGAGCTTATACGACGACACTGTGCCCACGCCGCGCAATATCGCCTCCGACCTCGAGGTATACATCAACGGCGTGCTCATGTACCGCAGCATCGGCGAATGCCGCAGCATGTGGCGTGAACTCCAGCGGCGCTACCCCGACTGGAAAAACGACTTCATCCAAGCCTTTGGAGATGAAAACGGTCAGTGCATCGTGTGGCGGGCCACGGGAACCGCCGGCGACGGCAGCAGCCAGCAACTCGACATGCACGGGGTGACCATGCTCGAATCCGACCAGGGGGTCGTGCGATCGGTGAATTTCTACTTCGAGTCGGGAAGCGATGGGGCCACCTTCGCCTCGAGTTTCGGGCTCCGGCCCGTCGCCATCTAGTCCCCTCCATACCCCAAGGAAGGTCCCCCATGAATCACGTGGAGGCAGCGCTCGCTGCCTGGGCCGAGCTCGTAGATGAAACCTACAACGAGCACTCCAGCACGCCGTCGGGCATCGCCCCCGACCTGAACGTGTACATGAACGGCATTCTCATGTATCGCAGTGTCGGTGAACTACGCCGCGTCTGGCGCGAAGTCAAGCGACGGTTTCCCAACTGGGAGAACGACATCTTTCAGGCGTTCGGGGACGAGAACGGGCAGTGTACGGTCTGGCGAGCGTCCGGCAAATCCCATGACGGCAGCGGACTCACCCTTGACCTGCACGGGGTCACGCTGCTCGACTCGGTCGACGGAGTCGTGCACACGGTGCGCTCCTACTATGAAGCCGAATCTCCCAAGACGGCCTTCGCTTCCGGCGTGAGTCTGTGGCCCGTCGCCGGGTAAAATGGATCCGACGTTAACCCACCTAACCGTTGTCCCGACAGAACGAAGGTCACATCATGGACCACGCGGAAGCAGCCCTGGCAGCTTGGGCCGAACTAGTCGCCGAGACCTACGATGACTTCGCCCCCACTCCCCGGGGCATCGCTTCAGACTTGAATGTGTCTTTCAATGGGTCACTGCAATACCGCAGCGTAGGTCAATACCGCGGTGTGCTCCGCGAAATTCAGCGACGCTACCCCGACTGGCGCAACGACATGATTCAGCAATTCGGCGACGAAAATGGGCAGTGCACCGTGTGGCGTGCGTGCGGCAATGCGGCCGACGGCAGCGGCGCCCTCGACCTGCACGGGGTCACCATGCTCGACTCGGTCGATGGCATCGTGGTCGCCGTCAACATCTATTACGAGGCTCTCTCCCCCGCGACCGTGTTTTCGGAGGGCGTGCGCCTGCGCGCCGTGTGACGACCAGCGAGGCCAGAGGGCCCGCAAGCACCGCCACTGACAACTACCCCATCGCCCCAAAGTTCAGGGTCGGCTTCGCCCGCAGCAACTTACCCCCGGGGCCCGCCAGCCTGTGGTCTTCCAGCAACGCCACCAGGCGGCCGTCGGGTGCAAACCCGGCCACCACGGCGTCCGGCCCCCCACTCGGCGCGATCGGCTGGCCATAGCCGAGCGCCGTGACCTCGGCGGCCGCGAGGTCGCGCGTCGCGAACATCGTGCGGGCCGCGTCGGCCATCGGCACGATCGGCAGGTCGCCCGGGTCCGGACGCTCCGGTGGCACGCTGGCCCCGGCCTCCTCGGCGCTGCGCGCACAGCCCAACTCGAGCAGGGTCTGAGCCCCACTCACCGTGAAACGCCCCACCTCCGTGCGGCGCAGCCTCGTGAGGTGCCCGCCCGCACCGAGCGCAGCCCCGAGGTCGCGCGCCAGCGCCCGAATGTACGTGCCCGACGAGCACTCTACGACCACGTCGACGTCCACCACGGGTACGCCGTCGGCGCTGGTCACGCGCGCGTCGCGCACCTCGAATCGCCGCACCAGCACCGGCCGTGGCACGAGCGCCACCTGCTCGCCCGCACGCACGCGGGCATAGCTGCGCTCACCGTTGACCTTGATCGCCGAAACGCTGCTCGGCACCTGCAAGATGTTGCCCGTGAGGGGAGCGATGTGCTCGCGCAGCAGTTCTACGAGGTCGCGGTCTGCCGGGGGGACGAAGCCGGGTCGCTCCAGAATCTCGCCCTCGGCGTCGTCGGTGATGGTGCCCTGGCCGAGACGCATAGTCGCCTCGTACGTCTTGTCGCAGCCCACCAGGTAGGTGAGTAGCTTCGTGGCGCGGTTGATGCCCAGCACCAAGACGCCCGTGGCCATGGGGTCCAAGGTGCCCGCGTGCCCCACCTTGCGAGTGGCGGCGAGGCGCCGCACGCGCGCCACGACATCATGACTGCTCATTCCCCCCGCCTTGTCGACGATCAAGAGACCGTCGGGCGCGCAGTTCACTCGCCCTCGGCGTCGTGCGCGGCGGGCTTCTTGTACGGGTCCGATTCGCCCGCGAACGTGGCCTCGGCGGCCAGGCGGGCCACCTCGGCGTCCTGCTCGCGCGCCTGGCTGAGCAACTCGGTCATGTGCTGCGCCGCCTCGGGCAGGGCGTCGGCGTGGAACGTAAGGCTCGGCGTGAGGCGCACACCGAGGCTCCTGCCGACCTCGGTGCGCAGCATGCCCGTCGCGCTGCGCAGGGCCGCGGCGGTGTCTTCTTGCGACTTCGTGTCGCCGTACACGGTGTAGTAAATCGCGGCGTGCTGCAGGTCGCCGGTCATCTGCACATCGGTGACCGTAATAAAGCCGAGTCGGGGGTCCTTCACTCGCTTGTCGAGGGATTCGGCCACGACCTGCTTGATGCGGTCGGCCATCTTACGGGCACGTGCGTTATCTACCATGTGTTCATTTTCCCACGTTCGAGGCTGTTTTTAGGCGGCGGTTTCAGCGGACGCCGCGGGGGCGGGGTGCAGGTCACGAACGGCCGCGAGCGCCACGAGGGCGGCCTCCGCCGCCTCCGCACCCTTGTCTTCGACCGAGCCGTGAAGGCCCGCGCGGTCCAGCGCCTGCTGCTCATTGTCGCAGGTGAGCACGCCGAAGCCGACGGGCCGACCGGCGTCCAGGCTGACCCGCAGGATGCCCTGCGTGGTAGCGTCGGAGACGTACTCGAAGTGCGGAGTGCCCCCGCGAATGATGACGCCGAGGGCCACGACCGCATCGGCGCCGCCGGCCAGAGCCGCCTGCGAGATTACTGGCAGTTCGAAGCTGCCGGGGGCGCGCACGAGGCGGTGCGCCACCCCCGCCTCGTCGAGTACGCGCTGCGCTCCCGCGATGAGGCCGTTCATGATCGTGTCATGCCAGGACGACGCGACGATCACGACGCGCTCGCCTGCTGCGCTGTGGGTGGGGGTCAGTGTGGGGGCGCCGTGGCGGCTCATGAGGTCTCCTGCAGGGGGTAGTGCCGTGGGTTGGGGGTGGGTGCGAACGCGATGAGGTGACCCATGCGGTCGCGCTTGGCGGCGAGATAGGCGAGGTTATCGCCCACCTGGCCGACGTTAAGGGGCACTCGCTCAACGACCTCAATGCCGGATGCGGTGAGGTGTTCGAGTTTCACGGGGTTGTTGGTCAACACGCGAGCTCGGGTGATGCCGAGGTCCGCGAGCATCTCTCCCGCCGCCGTGAAGTCTCGCGCGTCGGCGGGCAGCCCGAGGGCCAGGTTGGCATCGAGAGTGTCGAGGCCCTCCTGTTGCAGCGCATAAGCGCGCAGCTTATTGACGAGGCCGATGCCGCGGCCCTCGTGCCCGCGCAGATAGACGAGAACCCCGCCCTCGCGCGCGAGCACGTCGAGCGCCACCTCGAGCTGGGGGCCGCATTCGCATTTCAGGGAGCCCAGGATCTCGCCCGTGAGACATTCGGAGTGCACGCGCACGAGCGTCGCCGAGGCGCCTGTGGTCGCCGCGCGGGTCGACCCCGATACGGCCTCGGGGCGAAAGTCGATGGCCACGTGCTCATGGCCGGACGCGCGATCAACGAATCCCAGCATCCGCGCGGTTCCCCGCGTGGTCGGGACGAGCGTGGTCGCGGCGCGACGCACCCGGGTGGACGCGGGGCCGGTCGGCGTGGTCGGCGCGGGGTGGGTGGCCGTTGTCGGCGCGGGGTGGGTGGCCGTTGTCGGCGCGGGGTGGGTGGCCGTTGTCGGCGCGGGGCCGGTCGGCGTGGTCGGCGCGGGGTGGGTCGCCGCGGCCGGGTAGCCGTGCTCGCTCACGTGCCGCGCGATCGCCGCAACCGTAGTGACGGGCAGTCCCTGTTCGGCGCCGCACCGCTGCACCTCGGCGAAACGCATCATCTCGCCGTCCTCGTCGCGCACCAACTCGCCGATCACGCCCACGGGAGCAAGGCCCGCGAGGCGCATGAGATCGACCGCCGCCTCGGTGTGACCGGGGCGCTCCAGGACGCCGCCGGGCCGCGCCCGCAGCGGCACGATGTGCCCCGGTCGAATCAGGTCGGTGGGCGCCGACTGGGCATCCGCCAGCACTCGCAGGGTGCGGGCCCGGTCCGAAGCCGAGATGCCCGTCGTGACACCCTGTGCGGCGTCGACCGTGACGGTGTACGCCGTGCTCAGCGAATCCTCGTTGTGCTCGACCATGAGGGGCAGGTCGAGGCGATCCGCGACCTCGGGCGGCATCGGGGCGCACAGGTACCCGCTCGTGTGCCGCACCATCCAGGCGATCCAGGCAGGAGTCGCGAGCTCGGCGGCGAGGATCGCATCTCCCTCGTTTTCGCGCCCCTCGTCGTCGGTGACCAGCACGGGCAGGCCCCGGCGAAGCGCGGCAAACACCTCGGGCAGGGGGGTGAGCGAGGCCATCTCGTTCATGCCGCCACCCCCGCTCCTGCGAATGCCTGCAGGCGTGCCAGGTGCCGGGCGAGCACGTCCGTTTCGAGGTTGACGCGGTCACCGGGGCTGACCCGGCCGAGGGTGGTGGCTCGCAGGGTCTCCGGGATCAGACACACCTCGAACCACGCGCCGCCCGCTGCCGGCCCTGGGCTCACTGGGCTCACAGCGCTCACCGTCAGCGACACCCCGTCGACCGCGATCGAACCCTTGTCCACCACGAGCGGTGCCTGCTCGGCCGGGAGCTCAATGCGCACGACCGTCCACTGGTCCCCCGGCGTCACGCCCAACACCCGCGCCGTTGCATCCACGTGGCCCTGCACGATGTGTCCGCCGATGCGATCGCCAAACCTCGCGGCCGCCTCCAGGTTCACCGCGGACCCCACCGAGAGCGCCCCCACCCCGGTCACCGCGACGGTCTGTCGCATGACATCGACACTGAACTGCGTGCTCGAATGCTCCACCACCGTGAGGCACACGCCATTCACGGCGATCGAATCCCCGTGGCGCACGTCGCGCAGCACGACCGCGGCCGCGAGCGTGAGGCGCAGGCCATCCCCCGCGGGGGCGATTGCCCGCACGGAGCCGAGCTCTTGAACTAAACCGGTGAACATGGGTCCTCCTTGTGAGGGGCGTCCGTCGTGGGCGCCCACGCTGCGGATGTCTGCGCGGGGCGGGCGCGCAGCAGCACGTCCTTCCCGAGCGGTAAAATCTCGTGAAATTGCAGCCGGGGTGCCGCGGCCAACGTCGGCACGCGCGCGTCCCCCAGCCACGATCGCGGCCCACCCAACAGCACGGGCGCCGCATAAATCAGCACCTCATCGACGAGCCCTTGGGCGAGCAGTGAGGTCGCGAGTTGAGCGCCGCCCTCGACGAACAGGCCGCGCACACCCTGGCGGTGCAGGGTGAAGAGGTCGGCCGCGAGGTGCGTGCCCGGGAGATGCAGCAGGGGCAGCGGGTGTTGGCGGACGCGCGCGTCCACCGGTATCGCGCGGCGCCCAAAAATCACGGGCCTGGGTTGGGAATCCAGTAAGCCTCCGTCGGCATCGCGGGCCGTCAGCGCCGGGTCGTCGGCGAGCACCGTGCCCATGCCGACGGCAATGGCATCGTGCCGCGAACGTCGCAGATGGGCGTCCGCCCGGGCCCTCGCCCCCGTGATCCACTGCGATGTGCCGTCGGCGGCCGCGACGCGACCGTCGAGGCTTGACGCGATCTTCAGCGTCACCCAGGGCCGGCCCGCACGCTGCACGAGCCACTCGTCGAGCAGCGAGCTCGACTCGGCGTGCGCGACCCGGGTGGCCGGGATCCCCGCGGAGCGCAGGGTTTCCCCGCCCCGCGCGGCCAGCGGGTTCGGATCATAGTGGGCAAACACGACAAGGCCGACCCTCGCAGCGATCAGGGCGCGCGCGCACGAGGGTGTGCGACCCTCATGATTGCAGGGCTCGAGCGTGACATAGGCCGTCGCACCGCGGGTATCCAGGCCGGACGCCCTGGCCCTAGCTAACGCGTCGGCCTCCGCGTGTGGGGTGCCGGCGCCACGGTGGTAGCCCGTTGCGAGCACGAAGCCGTCAGCGCCGACCAGGACGCAGCCTACGCGGGGATTATCGTCGAAGCGGGGACCCCGCCGGGCCAATCGGGCGGCGTGATCGAGGTGGGCCTCGTGATCAGGCGGCGGCGGGCCCCAATCGCCCGGCTCTAGGTGTGGGCGGGACCGCTCGGTAACGCCAGGGTGGGTCTCCACGGGTCTCCTCTCGGGGCATCGGTGCTCCGAGAGATTAGGGGGACGACACAGGGATGCCGAACGTAGCGAGACACGCTAACCGTGCACCGCTGAGTCCGTGCGTGCGATCCCGACGGCGCGCGCCAACGCACCGCACGGTGCACGACGGGTACGCCGACACCACATGCTGCCTCCCATCCAGACTTTAACTGTCGGTTCTGGAGTTTCACCAGATCAACCGCTCGGCCAGAGGCCTTGCGGGTCGCGGACTGTCACCGCCGGTTCGGACTTTCACCGACCCCGGAGCATGTTCTTCTTGAAAAATATAGTAAGGGCAGCAGGCCGCCTCACCAAGTCACCCGTTCACACAACGGGTGGTGCGTTGGGCCACAGGAGTTCACCCGGAGCCCACCGCAGGGTCGACGTGCAGCTCGCCGTGAACCCAATGAGTCGGGTGCACGCCCACCACGTCCGAAGGTAGCAGGGGCCCGTACAGGTGGGGGAAGTCGCCCGCCCCCGGCACCGTTTCGAAGCGCCAAATGGCCCCCCGGGCGTCCAAGATTTCGGTATCTACCGCGAGCAGCACGAGGGGCTCACGCACCGCGGCATAGAACCTGCGCGCGACCCCCAGATACTGCTCGGGGCCGTTTGACAGATGAATGAAGCCCTCGTCATCCAGGCTGCGGCCGAGGGTCGACACGCAGTACTCCCCCACGGCGGCGGCGGCGCTCCAGTCTGCGGCCAAGGCGAGATGGTGAATCAGCATGCTGCACTGTATCGAATCCGTGTCGCCGTACCCGCCAAATGCCCCTGGCACGCATAAGGGGCCAGGCGCACGTTGTGCACCTGGCCCCTCGTGAGTACCCGCTAGACGCGCGGCTTCTCTTGCATCTCGTAGGTCTCGATGAAGTCGCCGACCTTGATGTCGTTGAATGAGCCGAGACCGATACCGCACTCGAAGCCCGTGCGCACCGTGGTGACATCGTCCTTCTCGCGACGCAGCGACTCGACAGCAATGTTCTCCGCTGCGACGACACCGTCGCGCAGCAGGCGAGCACTCGAGTTGCGCTTGATCTCTCCGTCGCGCACGAGCGAGCCCGCGATCGAGCCAAACTTCGAGGACTTGAAGACCTGCAGCACCTCGGCGGTGCCCAGCTTGACCTCTTCGTACTCGGGCTTGAGCATGCCCTTCAGGGCCTGCTCGATGTCGTCGATCGCCGAGTAGATGACCGAGTAGAAGCGCACGTCGACGCCCTCGCGCTCGGCCAACTCTTCGACCCGCTCGGCGTAACGCACGTTGAAGCCGATGATGACAGCCGAGTCGACCGTCGCCAGGTTGACGTCGTTCTGGGTGATGGCACCCACGCCGCGGTGGATGACGCGCAGGTTGACCTCGTCGCCCACGTCGATCTGCAACAGGGCGTCTTCGAGTGCTTCGACCGAACCCGCAACGTCGCCCTTGAGAATAAGGTTGAGCGTTTCGATCTTGCCCTCTTCGAGCACCTTGGTGAAGTCTTCGAGCGTGACGCGCTTGCGCTGCGACGCGAGCTGAGCGGCACGCTGAGCGGCCTCTCGCTTCTCGGCGATTTGGCGAGCGGTGCGGTCGTCCTGAGCCACGATGAACGAGTCACCGGCACCCGGGACGGCCGTGAGGCCGAGCACCTGGACGGGCCGCGAGGGCCCGGCCTCGGTGACGTTGTTGCCGTGCTCGTCGAGCATGGCACGAACGCGGCCGTAGCCCGTTCCCGCCACGATGGCGTCGCCGACCCGCAGTGTACCCGACTGCACCAGCACGGTCGCGACGGGGCCGCGGCCACGGTCGAGGTGCGCTTCGATGGCGACACCGCGCGCGTCCTTGTTGGGATTCGCCGTGAGTTCAAGCGCCGCGTCGGCCGTCAGCAGGACGGCTTCCAGCAACTTGTCGATGTTGAGGTTCTGACGAGCCGACACGTCGACGAACTGAACGTCGCCGCCCCATTCCTCGGCCACCAAGTTGTACTCGGTGAGCTGCTGACGGATCTTGTCGGGGTTCGCGTCTTCCTTATCGATCTTGTTGACCGCCACCACGATCGGCACGCCAGCGGCCTGCGCGTGGTTGAGGGCCTCAATCGTCTGGGGCATGACGCCGTCATCGGCGGCGACCACGAGGATCGCGATGTCGGTGACCTGTGCACCACGGGCACGCATGGCGGTAAACGCCTCGTGGCCGGGGGTGTCGATGAAGGTGATCGGGCGTTCTTCGCCGTCCAGGTTGGAGACGATCTGGTAGGCACCGATGTGCTGGGTAATGCCGCCGGCTTCACCCTCGATCACGTTGGCGTTACGAATCGCGTCGAGCAGTCGAGTCTTACCGTGGTCGACGTGACCCATGACGGTGACCACGGGCGGTCGCGCCTGCAGGTCGTCTTCGGTTTCGCTCGCGAGCTCATCATCGAGGTTGATGTTGAACTGATCGAGCAACTCGCGCTCTTCGTCCTCAGGGCTCACGATCTCGATCTTGTAGCCCAGCTCGGCGCCGAGCGCCTCGAAGGTGTCCTGATCGAGCGACTGCGTTGCCGTGGCCATTTCACCGAGGTGAATCAGCACCGTCACGAGCGACGCGGGGTTCGCGTCAATCTTCTCGGCGAAGTCGGTCAGCGTAGCACCGCGTCGCAATCGCACCTGCGTCTCGCCGTCACCCTGAGGTACCGACACGCCGCCGATCATGGGCGCTTGCTGCTGCTCAAACTCTTGACGTTTCGCGCGCTTCGACTTGCGGCCCTTGACGGGCTTGCCACCCGAACGACCAAACGCACCTTGGGTGCCGCCGCGGCCGCGACCGCCACCGCCGCCACCGGGGCGTCCGCCACCGCCGCCGAAACCGCCACCCGAACCGGGAGCGGCACCAGCACCGGCACCGGCGCCACCCGGGCGACCGGCGCCACCGGGGCGCCCTGCGCCCGCGGGACGACCAGCGCCACCGGGACCGGGACGACCGCCGCCCGCGGGGGCGCGGTTCGGCATCTGACCGGGGTTGGGGCGGGGAGCGCCGGGACGCGGAGCTCCGGGCCGGGGAGCACCCGGACGCGGCATGCCCGCCACGCGCTCGCCGCCGCGTTCGCCGCCGTTACGCTCGGGTCGCTCGGCCTGCGGCCGACCCATGCCCTGCTGAGCGGCGAAGGGATTGTTGCCGGGGCGAGGGGCGCCACCAGAGCCGCCCGCGGGGCGGGGTCGGCCCATGCCCTGCTGCGACGAGAAGGGGTTATTGCCGGGGCGCGGCGCACCGGGGCGCGGTGCACCCCCTGGACGGGCCGCGGCAGTGCGAGTCTGCTCGGCGCGGGGAGCGGCGGCGGGCGCCGGCTCAGGACGGGGCGCAGCCTCGGGCTGGGCCTCGGCGCGCGCCTCGGGGCGGCGCGGCTGGGGCTTTGCGGGTGCCGCAGCGAAGGGGTCTTCGAGCGGCGCGGGCACGGCGGGCGCGGGTGCAGCCTCGGGAGCCGGAGACGGCGCCTGTGCTGGCTTGGCGCCGGGCTTGGGGCCGGACGCCTTGGGCGCAGCAGCGCGTGCCGGTGCTGCCTCGCCGGCAGCAGCCTGGGGGAACGCTTCACGCAATTTGCGCTCTACGGGCGCCTCGATGCTAGACGAGGGCGAGCCGACGTATTCTCCGAGCTCTTTAAGCTTTTCGAGCACGGTTTTGCTCGGCACATTCAGCTGCTTGGCGAGCTCATGTACGCGGATTTTTGCCACAATTCTCCTGTTCGGGTCCGCAACCAAAACAAGAGTTGCGAACCATTACGGTAAAGGTTTAGTGCTCATCGCTGAGTACTCATCGGATGTCCATGTGAACTGACCTGTTTCTTCCGAGTGGAACGTGCGGTGAACGGTTCACCACACGCATGGTTCGGCCGGGGCCTGACACCTGTCGCGACTCTCATCGGTGTGCCGCGCGAGCCTCCAACTGGGCACACCACCGCTCGACCTCGGTGAGATCGGCGGAAGGGGCTAGTTGCAAGCCGCGTTGCAGCGCCCTGCGGCGCAGGGCCAGAGAGACACATGCGGATTGGGGGTGTAACCACACCCCGCGACCGGGTAGCACGGCCCGATCATCGAGCCGTACCGCGGCGGCCGGGTCACGGGAACTAGCGACCAGGCGCTGAAGCGCCTGACGCGAGTCGACGTGACGGCAACCCACACAGGTACGTTGCGGCGACCTTCGCTCCGTCGTGGCCTCGCGTTCAGCGCTCGGCTCGAGACCGTGCGTAACGTGTGGATGAGGCCGCTCCCGCTGGGCGGGTTGCGATGCCGTGGGCACCGGAGTTGACGGGGCGTTCGCCACCTGGCGCAAAAGCGCCACGTCAAGTCTACCGGTGTTGCTCTGCGAATCTTTCATGAATTAGCCGAATCACACGTTGAATGCGCCACTATCTGCAGCGCAATGAACCTCGCGGGCTATTCGGCCTGGGGGCTCTCATCGGAGAGAATGTCGATGCGCCAGCCGGTCAGTCGCGCGGCGAGGCGGGCATTTTGGCCCTCCTTGCCGATCGCCAACGAGAGCTGGAACGCGGGCACCACGACCCGCACCGACTTGGTCTTGTAGTCGACATGGGTGACTTCACTCACCTTGGCGGGAGACAGAGCGGAGGCCACGTACCGGCCCGGATCATCGTCGAAGTCAACGATGTCGATCTTCTCGCCGTTCAACTCGCTCATGACGGCTCGCACGCGCTGACCCATGGGACCGATGCAGGCGCCCTTGGCATTGAGCCCGGGCACCGCAGCTCGCACCGAGATCTTGGTGCGGTGGCCCGACTCACGCGCCACCGACACGATCTCGACGCTGCCGTCGGCCACTTCGGGCACCTCGAGCGCGAACAGTCGCTTCACGAAGTTGGGGTGCGTGCGCGACACGGTGATCGCCGGACCCTTATTGCCGCGGCGCGCGTCCACGACATAGGCGCGAATGCGCTGATTGTGCTCGTAGGTTTCGCCGGGCACCTGCTCCTGCGGCGGCAGCAATGCCTCGACCGTGCCAAGGTCGAGGTGCACCATGCGCGGGTCGCGGCCCTGCACGATGCGGCCAGCCACGATGTCGTCGGTCTTGCCCGCAAACTCGCCCAGCACGTTGTCGTCGTCAGCATCGCGCAAGCGCTGCAAAATGATCTGCCTGGCCGTGGATGCCGCCACGCGCCCGAAGCCCTCGGGGGTGTCATCGAACTCGTGCACCTCGCCGGTCTCGGCGTTTTTTTGACCCGCCCACACCACGACGTGACCCGTCTTGCGATGAATCTCGACGCGCGCGAAGTCTGCCGAGCCCTCCGTGTGACGGTATGCCGTCAGCAGGGCCGCCTCGATCACGCGAATGAGTTCGTCGAGCGGAATCTCCCGCGCGCGCTCCAACTCGCGCAGTGCGCTCATATCGATGTCCATATTCAGTTCTCCTTCGTGGCGGCGGAGTCTGACTCCGCCAGCGTGCCGTCACCCTCAGCCAAGGATTCGGCGTCGTCGTCTATTTCGGGCCCGAGTTCGGCCTCGTCGATGCGATTGAACTCGACCTGAACCTGGCCGCTCACAATGTCGCTCCACGCGATCATAGCGGGGGGATGCTCCTTGGTGGGACGGCCCTTGACGCCGCCCGTGATCTTGGAGACCTCGCAACCCTCAGCGCTCACGTCGTGCAGTCGGCCCTTGACCTCGCTGCCATCGGCCATGGCGAACTGGACGAGGCGAGTACGGGCCCGCTTGAAGTGTCGTGGTTCGCGAAGCACTCGGTCGACTCCGGGGGTGCTGACCTCGAGCACGTACGAATCTACGGAGTCGAAAATGTCACTGTCGTCGAGCGCGCTCGATACCAACTGAGCGGCCTCAGATAACAGGTCCAAGTCGGCAGAGCCGATCTCGTCCTCGTCGAGATCAACGATCACACGTACGACCGAGCGGGCACCCGCGGGCATGATCGTGACATCGTCCAACACGAGCCCCGTGGGCGCCACGGCGGGGCCCAACAACTCGGTTAGTCGCTCCTCAGTGGTGGCAGGTGCCACGCGCGCCTCCTAGGCAATTCAGTCGATGATGAACAGTTCATGGTATCCGGTCCGGCGCGTGACTTCGCACCGTGTCGCAGGATGCGAAGCCGTGGCTGCGCGCCTGGCTGGGGCCTTGTCGGGGGTGCATGGCATGATGCTGGGGTGAGCCTTTGCACTTCCCCCTCCCCGCGTCGCGGCCAGCCCGAGGGTCGGACGCTCCGCGCCCTCCCGGGCAGGTTCCGCCTCCTTCCGCGCGGCGCAGTGGCGCTGGCGGTGGCACTCCTCGTGAGTGGCCTGGCGGCCTGCGGGGCGGACGGCAGCCTCGCGGTGGGCGGCGAAACATTGAGGCTGGGCGCGGCGGAATCCGCCTCGAGTCAGAGTGCCCGCGACGGTGAACTCTTGCGACAGTCGCTGCTGTCGGAGATCGAGGGCCTCCGAGCAGACCTCACCTCGCTGCGCGCGACAGAGCTCGCGGCAGGCCCGCTGCCTCCCGCGCGCGGTGCGGCGTTCGACACGGCCACCGGGGCATTCACGCTCGCGGCGCACTACCTGGGGCCGCAGCGGGGAGCGAGCGAAACGAATGCCCCCGTGGGTGAGAGCGCACCCGCTACCACGCCCGCCCGCCTGTTCGAGACGGGCGCCGCCGCCAGCGAGGGCGCGAACCCGGCGAGCGCGGCCGCCACCCCCTCGGCGGCTGCGGTGCAGGCCCGGGCCGCCCGCGCGTCCCTCATTTTCGCTACTGCCGCTCGTCTCGCCCCGGGACCGGACGCGGCCCTCTATGCCTCCGTCGCGGCGCGTTGTGCGGCGCTGCAGGCCGCACTCGGGGTGCCGTCGGTTGCGGCGGGCGCTACCCCGACGGCACCCGTTACCCCTGTGGCACCCGCGTCGCCGCTCACGGCTGCCGAGTCGAGCGCCATCGCGGCGGGGGTCGCCGCCGAGCCGCTCAGCGGCCCGACCACGAGCCCGGCCACCGGCCCGGCCACGAGCCCGGGTGCTGACCCCCTGGGCGCGGCAGCCAACGATCTGGCCCAGACCTACTTCATGCTGCAGTTCTACGCGGAGGTGAGCGCCGCGCGATTTGCCCCCGAGCAACAGCCCCCCGTTCTCGCGGCGGCCGCCGGTTGGGGCGAGGCCGGCGAGTCCTGGGCCCTGGCTGCGGCGCAGCGCGGGCTAACGCCCGTCACCCGGGTTCCCGACTATGAGTTCACGGCCGCCGTAGCGAGGCCTCTGGACCTCGCGACAGCGAACTCGGGACTCTCCGCGCTGCTCGAGATGCTCGCCGCCAAGCAGGCAGCGGTTATCGCGGGGAGCGCGCCCTCCCCCGAGGCCACGGACGCTGCGCCTCCCGCAGCGGGCACCACCTCGGCGACTGTGCTGCCGCTAGCCGTTGCCCCCGACCCGCAATCCCCCGAAACCTGGCGCGCCACGGCCGTCGCGGCGCTGGCGCAGACCGCGACCGCCCAGCTTGCGGTCGGCGGCGTGGGCAGTCCCCTGCCCGGTCTTGAAACGTCCACCGCGGGCGTTGCCTGCGAGGTGTGCGGGCCACCCAGCACCGCGCCGTAGGCAGGGAGTGCGGGCCCGCCGCGTCCGCCTTGCTGGCCCTGAGAATCGCGGGCCGTCTACGACGCGAGGACGGCCCGCGACATCGCAGGACCGTCCTCGCTGTGCGCCGACCGGCGCGCCGTCGGCGTGGTTACTACACGCGCTCGATCAGCATCGCGGTGCCCTGGCCCACGCCCACACACATCGTGGCGAGGCCCTTGGTGCCGCCGTCGCGCTCGAGGCGCCCGAGCAGCGTCAGCACGATGCGCGCTCCCGAGCACCCGAGGGGGTGACCCAGTGCGATCGCTCCGCCGCTCGTGTTCACGATGGCGGGGTCGACGCCCATGCCGCGAATGCAGCCGATGGCCTGCGCCGCGAAGGCCTCGTTGAGTTCGACGGCGTCGAGGTCGCCGATAGCCCACCCGGCGCGCGACAGCGCCTTGGCGGTGGCAGGCACGGGGCCGAGGCCCATGACCGCCGGTTCGAGACCGGCGTTTGCGCTCGCGACAATGCGCGCACGGGGCTTCAGCCCCAGCCTCTCGACGGCCTCGGCCGACGCGAGAATCAGCGCCGCGGCACCGTCGTTCAAACTCGACGCATTGCCCGCGGTGATGACCGCCGGGTGGTTGGCTCCTGCCTGAGTGACCGGGCGCAGTTTGGCGAGGACCTCGAGCGAGGTCTCGGCGCGGGGGCCCTCATCGGTGTCGACGATGATCTCACTACCGTCGCGGCGCTTGCCTGCGACCACGGGAACAATTTCGTCGGCGAAGTGGCCTGCGGCAATGGCCTTGAGGGCGTTCTGGTGGCTCGCGAGGGCAAACTCGTCTAACTCTTCGCGAGTGAGGCCTTGGCGATTGGCGATCTCTTGGGCCGTCTGCGGCATCGACAGGGTGATTTCCGCCCCGAAGGCGGGGTTGGTGAAGCGCCACCCGATGGAGGTATCAAAGGACTTGCCGGGGCCTGCGAACGCCTTGGTGGGCTTCTCTTGCACCCAGGGGGCTCGCGACATCGATTCGACCCCGCCCGCAATGACAATGTCTGCGTCGCCCGCCGCGATCATCTGGCGGCCCGTCGCGAGGGCGGTCATGCCCGAGGCGCAGAGTCGGTTTACCGTGAAGCCGGGAATCTCCTGCGGCAGGCCCGCGAGCAGGGTGCCCATGCGCGCCACATTACGGTTGTCCTCGCCCGCCTGGTTGGCTGCGCCGAAAATGACCTCGTCGATTTCGGTGGGCGTGACGCCCGAGCGCTTGACCGCTTCGCCAATCACGAGGGCCGCAAGGTCATCGGGGCGCACTGCCGAGAGGGCGCCGCCGTAACGGCCGATGGGGGTGCGTGCGCCCGCGATGATGTACGTGTCGCTCATGTGTGCTCCTTTGCGTCAGCCGGTTCACCCATGTACGAAATGTTAAATGTCAGACGAACCGTTGCGCACTACCCTAGCGCCCCCGTGACCGTGCGCACCAGGTTTCGGCGCGGCTTCGCGACGTAATGGTCGCCACACGGAGCCCCGGCCGGTGTACCGCTAGTGGACGCCGCCGACCTCGATCAGCAGCACGCCGCCCATGATGCACACGATGCCGAGCGCCATCACCGCGTTGAACGGCTCTCGGAATAGGTACTTACTGGCCACCGCAGTCAGGGCAACCCCCACCGCGGACCACACACCGTAAGCGACGCCCAGACCCACTCCATGCGTCAGTGTCTGAGCCAGCATGGCAAAGGCCAGCACATAGGCCGGCACCACGATCGCGTAGGCCCAGGCCTTGCCGTGCGATGCGACCCGCAAAGTCAAGGTGCCCGCCACCTCGAAAGCGATGGCAGCCGCGAGAAAGAGCCACCCCACTAGATGTCCTCCTTCGCCCTGGAGCGCTGCGAGCCCACCTCGACCGCAAGTACACCGCCAATAATCAAGACGACCCCCAGGAGCATGAGGGGGGTAAATGTCTCACCGAACAGCCACGACGAGAACGCAGCGGTCAGGGCCACACCCGAGGCGCCCCATACCCCGTATGCAACACCGAGCGGCATGCCCAGGCGCAGCACCACGGCAAGACAGGCAAACGCCACGACATAGCCCACGACGACCGCGGCGTACCATGCGGGGTGCGACTGGGCCGCCTTGAGAGAGAGTGAGCCCGATACCTCGGTGACAATGGCGATCGCGAGAAACACCCAGGCCTTCATCGGGGGTCACCCGCCGCCCGGAGAGGCGTAGTTGGAGACGGAAACGAGGCGCCAGTAGAGACCGCGATACCAGCGCGGGCTGCGGGCGCGGGCGAGAACATGAGCCCATTATCTCCGATCGCCGGGACGCCGCGACGCCCGGATCGAGTGAACAGTCGGCACACATTCTCGCAAAGCATTCATAAACCTGGGTCACCGTTGATAGGTTGTCGCCGATCTCAACAAAGGAGAACTGATCATGGAATTTACCAACGGCTCGCCGATCTGGATGGACCTCTCGACCTCCGACCTGCCCGGCGCCCTGAAGTTTTACGGCGACCTGTTCGGGTGGGAGTTCGCAGACACCGGCGAAGACTTCGGCCATTACAACATGGCCTCCAGCGAGGGCAAGATGGTGGCGGGCATCGGCCCCAAGATGCCCGGCCAAGAGGGTGCCCCCGACTGTTGGACCCTCTACTTCAAGACCACCGACATCGAAGCCACCATGGCGGCCATCACCGAGGCTGGCGGCAGCAACGCCTTCGAGCCCGCCATGGTGATCGGCGACTCGGGTAGCATGGCCATCGGCAACGACGGCGAGGCCTTCTTCGGCCTCTGGCAGCCCAACCAGCACCAGGGTTTCGAGAAGATCGGCACCAACAGCATGGTGTGGTGCGAGATGTCGACCCGCGACCCCGAGCGCGTCAAACCGTTCTACTCCAAGGTGCTGGGCTTCACCTACCTCGAGGGCGTGCCGCCCATGACCATGTTCGCGACCCCCGACGCGGCCGAGGGCACATTCTCGGGCGGCGTGTTCGACCACTCAGAGGTCGTGCCCGAGGGCGTCCCAGACCACTGGATGATCTACATCGCGTGCGAGAACATCAACGACGTCGTCTCCAAGACGACGGCGGCGGGGGGCGAGGTGCTCGTGGAACCCACCGAGATCGAGTACGGCACGTTCGCCGTGCTGCGTGACCCCTGGGGCGCCACGTTCTCCAGCATCGCGATGAATCCCGACATGGGTCAGTAACCGCGGAGGTCTGGCCACAGTGGGGCGACGCGCGACAAGCACGCCGCCCCACCGTTGCCCTGCCGTGTGCCCTGCCGTGTGCCCTGCCGTGTGCTCTGCCGTGTGCTCTGCCGTGTGCTCTGCCGTGTGCTCTGCCGTGTGCTCTGCCGTGGCCCGGACTGCCGTCCGGCTAGGCGACCAGCGCCTGCCATTCCTGCCACCCCAACTTCACGAGCAGTGCCGACGCGACCACAATGAACGCGACGCGCACGAAGCCACTGCCCTTGGTGATGGCCAGCCGCGCGCCGAGATAACCGCCCACGAGGTTGGCCGCGCCGAGCGCCAGACCGAGACCCCACATGACGTAGCCCTGTGGCACAAAGATCAGCAGCGCACCCAGGTTCGTCGCGGCGTTGACGATCTTTGCCGTCGCGCTGGCCTGCACGAACGCGTACCCCAACAGCGCCACGAGACCGAATACGAGAAACGAGCCCGTGCCCGGCCCCGCCATGCCGTCGTAGAAGCCAATCACCGCGCCCAGCGCACACGCCGCGGCGAGCAACGCCGCACCCTCCAACTTCACGGCATGATCCGCACCCGCGCGAGGCCGCGCGATCGTATAGGCCAAGACGACCACCAGGGCCACCAGCACGATCGGTACGAGCACCGAGGCAGGTAGGTGCGAAGCCACGAGCGCACCGCCAACCGAACCCAGGAGCGCCACCGCCGCCATGGGCACGGCCCGCCGCAGGTCCGGGTGCGAGCGGCGATAGTATGTGATGGATGACGTGATCGTGCCGCAAATCGAACCCAACTTATTAGTTGCCATGGCCTGCACGGGCCCCAGCCCAGGCACGAGAAGCAACGCTGGGAGTTGGATCAACCCGCCACCGCCCACCACGGCGTCCACGAAACCCGCCGCGAAACCGGCCACAATCACGAGCGCAAGGGAGCCGAGCGCCAGATCCGGCGGAAACCACACCGACTCCGCGGCGGGCGCGAGGGGAGTCGCGACAAGGGCCGCACCCGCAGGTACGGCCCCCATCATCGACTGCGCCGCGTCAACCGCCAACGGCAGCAGACCACACGTCATGCGCGCGCTTGCGCTATCACCTCGGTGGCCGCCTCCGACACCGGCACGCTGCGTTTCTCGCCGATCTTGCGGTCCTTGATCTCGATGCTGCCGTCGGCGAGCGACTTACCGATCACCACTATGGTGGGAATCCCGATCAACTCGGCATCCTTGAACTTGACGCCTGGGCTCACCTTGAAACGGTCGTCGTAGAGCACCTCGAGGCCTGCCGCCTCCAACTCGGCCGCTAGCGACTCCGCCGCGGCGAACGCCGCCTCGTCCTTCGAGGCCACCACGATATGCACGTCGAGGGGCGCCACGTGCTTCGGCCACGCCAGTCCGAACTGGTCGTTATTCGCCTCGGCGATGCACGCCAGCACGCGCGAAATCCCCAGGCCGTACGAACCCATCGTGACCGTTACCTGCTTGCCGTTCTCGTCAAGCACCTTCAGGCCGACAGCCTCCGCATACTTGCGTCCGAGCTGGAAGATGTGCCCCACCTCAATGCCCCGGTCGAGGCTGAGCGGGCCACTGCCGTCTGGGGCGGGGTCGCCCTCTTGCACCTCGGCCACGTCGATGACGCCGTCCGCTACGAAGTCACGTCCCGCCACGAGGTGATAGGCGTGCTTGCCCGCCTCGTTGGCGCCCGCGATCCACTGCGTACCGTCCACGACCCGGGGGTCCACGACTGAGCGAATGCCCGAGGCGGACTTCTCGCCGTGACCATGGGGGCCAATGTAGCCCTTCACGAGCTGCGGGAACTTCTTGAAGTCCTCCTCGGTGAACGCCGCAGGCTCGGCCGGTGCGAGGGCGGCTTCGAGGCGCTTCTCATCCACTTCGCGGTCTCCCGGGATCCCAATCAGCAGCGGCTCGCGCTCGCCCGTCGGCTGCACGACCCAGCACACGTAGGCCTTGAGCGTGTCGGCTGCAGTGAAGCCACCCCCGAAGTGCTCGTTGGAGTAGTCAACCAGCGCCGCAATCGTGGACGCGCCGGGGGTCTCGCGCACCTCGAGGGCGGGAATCGCGGCCACGGCCTCAGCCGAAGGCGCCTGCGGCACCACCGTCTGCACGGCCTCCACGTTCGCGGCGTACCCGCCCGGCGAGCGCACGAACGTGTCTTCGCCCACCTCGGTGGGGTGCAAGAACTCCTCCGAGCGCGAGCCACCCATGGCTCCGCTCGTCGCGGCGCACGTGACAACCTCGAGGCCGAGGCGCGCGAAGGTGCGCAGGTAGACGTCGCGGTGTTGTTGGTACGAGACGTCGAGACCCGCATCGCCAACGTCGAAGGAGTAGGAATCCTTCATGATGAACTCACGGCCGCGCAGCAGGCCCGCACGGGGTCGCGCCTCATCGCGGTATTTGGTCTGCACCTGGTAAAGGTTGATGGGCAACTCTTTGTAGGACGAGAAGAGGTCCTTCACCGCGAGGGCGAACATCTCCTCGTGCGTCGGCGCGAGCAGATAGTCGTTGCCCTTGCGGTCCTTCAGACGAAACAGGTTGTCACCGTACTCGGTCCATCGATTCGTGGCCTCATAAGGCTCGCGCGGCAGCAGCGCCGGAAAATGCAGTTCGTGGGCGATGGTGTCCATTTCTTCGCGCACGATGGCCTCGAGTTTGCGCAATACGCGCAGGCCCAGCGGCAGCCAGGTATAGACGCCGGGCGCCGCGCGGCGGATGTAGCCCGCCCGAACGAGCAGCTGGTGGCTCGCGACCTCTGCGTCGTTGGGGTTGTCGCGCAGGGTGGTGAGAAAGTAGGTGGACATGCGCAAGGGCATGGAACGCCTCCGGTTGTGGACGGGTGCGCGACGCGGGTCTGACGTGCGGCGCAAGGGTGCTTCTAGAGTACTGAGATGCGCCGCTGGGGCCCACTCAATTTTCAGGGCGTGATCGGCGCGAGGCCCCAGATGCGCTGCACACCTGGGGTGTTCTGCAGATCACCGAACTCCACGCCGCTGTCGTCCCTCACGAAAGGCAGCAGCAGGGTCTGCCAGATGCCATCGCGGTGCTCCAGGTCAAGGCGCACGAGCGTCGCTCCCCACGCCTCAATCTGTGACACCACGCCCGCGGCGCGATACCCCGCCGCGACCCCCCGCACCTCCGCAATCAGCGCGGCCTCGGCGGCGTCCGCCTCAGTAAGCTGGGTGGGGCCGGACGCGCGCGCGGCCCGCACCTGCCCCGGGCTGGGTTCCAGCGCCATCAGTTCGCCCGAGGCGGGCTTCAGCACGGCATAGGTGCCGGTGGTACCCGCGGTGTCGAGTCGCATTTGCGCGAGGTCAAAGCAAGCGGTGATGAGGTCGTCAAAGTCGGCCTGTACCGCATCGGGTACCACGCCGGATTCGTCACGCATTAGTCGTGCCAGACCACCGGCTCGAACGGCAGCATGATGGGATCCTCATAGGTGAGGCGGCGCTTCTTCATCTGATAGGGCGAGATGTAGGAGACGGCCTTGCCACCGGGAAACTCGAGGTCGCAGCGCACGGCCACGTGCTGGGTCGCGGGGTCTTTCACCGTGGCAACCAGACCGATTGCCCGCAACTTGTCGCGGTGTTCCTTCAGGCCCTCGACGAATTCCACCGCGACGAGATACGGATCTTCGCCGTCCTCCATCTCCACGTTGGCGATCTGCACTTCGCCCTCGAGAGACATCACCACCGCGAAGAACTTCAGTTGCCCCTTCGCCTGTAACTCTCGCTTTGCCTGCTCCAACCCGGTGCCGAGCAATAGGTCGAAATCTCGAAGAACGTCATCAGGAAAAACCTCCTGCAACGTAGACATATGGGCTCCACTCCAACTCAGGCGGCGGCTCGCGCGTGGCCAGCCGATTTACGTATAAAACGAGATTACTGCCTGGCCCCGGTTACTGCGACTGGAGATGCCATCGGTGAGCACGCGATCGCCTGCCCCCCGCGGCTGTGCAGACGCAAAAAACTCTGCTGGCCTGGCCGTATCGAACCACTGCATAACTCGCAACATGGCGAAAAAGGTTCCGCCGCTCGGCCCCCTCCCGGGCACTCAGAACAATATGGTGGCGAACTCCTCCACCTGGGCGAAACCCAACTTTGCGTACAGTTTGCGGGCGGGAAGATTGTAATCATTGACATAGAGGGTCACGTGGGGCGCGTGCATTCCCAGGCAGAGATTCAGCACGGCGCCCAGGCAACGGGTCGCGAGACCTTGACCACGAGCGTCCGGACGCACCCACACCCCGTGAATCTGCGCAACCCCGTTCGCGAGCGCCCCCACCTCGGCCTTGAAATCGACCACCCCGCTGCCCGGGGCAGATCGCACGAACGAGCGGCGCGCGCGCATCATCGAGCGCACCCGCTCGCGGTAGTACGCGCCGCCGTCGGCTGCGACCGGCGAGTAGCCGACCTCTTCGATGAACATCGACACGAACGCGTGAAACAGGTCGTCCACCTCGGCCGGGTCGGGGGTGCGGACGCCGCGGTCCACGGCACCCGCGTACGGTGCGGAGGCGAGCAGCATGGGTTGCGACCAGCGGCATTCGAGGGGGGTGGTCCAGTGGCGTTCGAGCCGCTCCCACATGAAGCGCACGGCGCTCGCCTCGCCCACGATCGAGGTGGAGCGGCGGCCCGACTTAATGCACACCTTGGTGAAGGCCTCGAGGGCCCGCTCGGTGGCCTGCACGGGGGTCAGGTTAGCGCCGGCCCAGCACAGTGCGCGCAATTCGCCGTCCTCGAAGTACCCGAGGAACTCGCGGCTAATGTGGCTGCCCACCTCTTCGAGGCGGGCGGCGGGAAGCACATGCAGGACGGGGTTTTGGGCGCAGATGGCGAGCGCCGCGGGAATGTGATCGGGCCGCAGCGCTCGAACGGGAGAGGGGCTGAGAAACAATCCGGTTAGCCGACCGTCACCTCGGGCCCGGAGCCGGCAGCTACCGCGGCCGCCTTGTCTTCGGCGCTCATGTCATCGGCGAGACGCATGGCCTCCTCGATCAGGGTCTCGACGATCTCGCTTTCGGGCACGGTCTTGATGACTTCGCCCTTAACAAAGATTTGGCCCTTGCCATTGCCCGAGGCGACGCCTAGGTCGGCCTCGCGGGCCTCCCCGGGGCCGTTGACGACGCAGCCCATCACGGCGACCCGCAGGGGCACCTCCATGCCCTCGAGGCCCGCGGTGACGCGCTCCGCCAGGGTGTAGACGTCCACCTGGGCGCGGCCGCACGACGGGCACGACACGATCTCGAGCTTGCGGGGGCGCAGGTTGAGTGACTGCAGGATCTGGAGGCCCACCTTGACCTCCTCGACGGGCGGTGCCGAGAGTGAAACGCGAATCGTGTCGCCGATTCCTTTCGCGAGCAGCGCGCCGAAGGCCGTCGCCGACTTGATGGTGCCCTGGAACGCGGGGCCCGCCTCGGTGACGCCGAGGTGCAGGGGCCAGTCGCCACGCTCAGCGAGCAACTCGTAGGCGCGCACCATGACGACGGGGTCGTTGTGCTTGACCGAGATCTTGAAATCCCTGAAACCGTGTTCCTCGAACAGCGAGGCCTCCCACACCGCCGACTCGACGAGTGCCTCGGGGGTGGCCTTGCCGTACTTTTCGAGGAGGCGCTTGTCGAGGCTGCCGGCGTTCACACCAATGCGAATTGACGTGCCATGGTCGGTGGCGGCCTTCGCGATTTCCTTGACCTGGTCGTCGAACTTTCGAATATTGCCGGGGTTCACGCGCACGGCCGCGCAGCCCGCCTCGATGGCGGCAAAGACATACTTGGGCTGAAAGTGAATGTCGGCGATCACGGGAATCTGCGACTTCTTCGCGATGATATGCAAGACGTCGGCATCATCCTGGGTGGGGCAGGCAACCCGCACGATATCGCAACCCGACGCCGTGAGTTCGGCGATCTGCTGCAGGGTGCCGTTGATGTCGGTGGTCTGCGTCGTGGTCATCGACTGCACGCTGACGGGGTGCTGGCTGCCGACTCCGACTCGGCCCACCTGAATCTGGCGAGTGGGACGCCGGGGCGCGAGCACCGGCGCCCCTTCTTTAATGCTGGGCATACCGAGGCTGACGGGCTTTGATGTATTCACGTGAATATTATGCCCCGTGCGGGGCCGCGGCGGCCGGTCGGTCCATGCGTGGCCGCGTCATCTTTGCAGTGCGTCCGCGGGGCCCGGGCCCCACGTGGGACCGGCGCTAACGCTTCGGCGGGGCCGTCTGACCGGGCTCGTAGGCGGCTCTCTCCAACTCCGGGGCGAGGGGAACGTCTGCCCCGCTGGAGTCTCTCACCGAACGGCCTCCCAGGGCCGCGCCCAAGTCAACGACCGGTGTCAAGACGTAGCCGATCTCCGGGACCGCCGTGTTGCCCGCGGGGATTTCGGTGGAGAGCAGCATTTCGACCGTCACCTCGGTGTCGCTCTCGGAGACTACCCGTGCGCTCTTGAACGTGTCGAGCACGCCAACGGTCGCAACCAACACCAATTTGGACGACGTGTCGGGGTGTACGAAGTATCCGGCCGGAGTGACCTCGTGCTCCGCGAACTGTGCCTCCGGGCTTTGCGAACACCCAGCGACTATGGGCAGATGCGCGACTCCGACGAGGCCAAGCAGCCCATGCAGCCGACGCAAGACCCCTCGGCGCGACACGCGAGCGCCTTCGCCACGCCCCTCACGACAAACCATCACGCATCCCCGTATCACTTAGGCGATGACTCCAGGCTACTCCCCGCGACTTCAACCGAACAGTGAGATGGGGTTAAACACGTCGGCAATCACGAGCATCACGCTCATGCTCGCAATCAGGAGGAACACCACGACGGTCAGCGGCATCAGCCGCGAAATGTCGAACGGACGGGGCGCCGCCCTGCGACGCATCTTGGCAAACACGCCCCGCACCCCGTCGATCACGGCCGCGAGCACGTGGCCGCCGTCGAGGGGCAGCAGCGGCACCAGATTGAACGCGAAGAGCGCCATATTGAGTGAGGCGAGCACCTGTAAGATGGTGGCGGCCTTCTCTTTGGTGTCGAATCCCGGCACCTCGGCCTGCACGATCTCACCCGAGAATCGCGCGACCCCCACGATGCCGATCGGCCCGTTGGGGTCACGGTCTTCACCCGAGAACGTCGTTTGCGCGACATCGACCATGCGATGAGGCAGATTGATGATGCTCTCGGCGGTCGCACTGAACTGCATCCACATGATCGACGTGACCTCGCCCGGAGAGGAACGCACATAGTCGAAGTACGCGCCCACCCCGAGGAACCCGGAGGTTTCGAGCGGCGCATTCGGCTCGGCGCTGGTCGGCCGTGTGAACTGGACGGGCGTGATGCTGAGGGTCAGGCGCTCCCCGTTGCGTTCCACCACGATCGGCACCGTCTGCCCGCCCAGGGGCTTCACGACGGCCGAGATGTCACTGAACTCCGTGACCGGTACGGCATTGATGGAGACGATGCGGTCCCCCGGCTGGATTCCCGCCGCGAGGGCGGGCGCCGGTGTCGACTCCGCGGTGCAGCCCGACGTGGTGGAGGCGGAGCCGGTCTCGGTGATCACGCACTGCGAGACACTGCCCACCAGATTCTGATTGGTCAGCTGGGGGGTGCCGATGCCCACCAGCGCGAACATCGTAAAGACGACGGCGAGCACGAAGTTCATGAGCGGGCCGGACAACATGATGACGATCTTCTTGTACCACGCGAGACCCACGAACGTGCGGTGGCGGTCCTCGGGGCCGATCACTTCGCCACCGAGTGTCTCCCCGTCGCGGCTCAATTGCTGCGCGAAGCCCGTCGAGTCGTTACGGATGGTGTCTTCGGATTCGCCTTTGCGCGGCAGATACATGCCGATCATGCGAATGTATCCACCGAAGGGGATCGCCTTAATGCCGTATTCGGTTTCTCCCCGCCGACGCGAGAACAGCGTGGGGCCAAACCCCACCATGTACTGCGTCACCTTGACGTTGAACCGCTTGGCGGGAATCAGGTGGCCGAGCTCGTGCAGGGCGATGGACAGCCCCAGGCCGACCACGAAGATCACGATGCCTAGGATGAATGCGAGCGTGGCCTCCATTAGCGTGCCTCCCCCGCCGCGGGGGCAACCAACGCGCCACCCGAGGCGTCCACGATACGCGCCGCGGCCTGCCGTGCCCACGCATCGGCCGCGAGCACGGCCTCCAGCGTGAGGTTCTGCTCCGCTTGGGGCCGCGCGGGGTCGTCGCAGACCGCCTTGATGGTGTCGAGAATGCCGAGGAACGTGCCGCGGCCGTCGAAGAACGCCTGCACGGCCACCTCGTTGGCGGCGTTAAACAGGGCGGGCTGGACGCCGCCCTGCGCGCCGTAGGTGCGCGCGAGCGCGACGGCCTCGAACACGGTCTCGTCGAGCGGTTCGAAGGTCCAGGTGGACGCCCGCGTCCAATCGCAGCCGGGGATCGCACCCGGCACACGATCGGGGAACCCGAGGGCCCACGCGATCGGCAACTTCATGCTCGGCGGGCTGGCCTGCACCATCGTGGTGCCATCCACGTATTCGACCATCGAGTGCACGAGAGACTGCGGATGCACCACGACATCGATGCGGTCATAGGGAACGCCAAAGAGGAGGTGCGCCTCGATCACTTCGAGCGCCTTATTGACGAGCGTCGCCGAGTTGGTGGTGATGACGGGGCCCATCGACCACGTGGGGTGATTCAGCGCCGCCGCGACGTCTACCGTCTCGAGCTCGGCCCGCGAACGCCCGCGAAAGGGGCCGCCGCTCGCCGTGAGCACGAGTCGCTTCACATCCGGCCCGGCGAGGGCGTCGCCCGGCCGCGCGCCGCGGGCAAACTGGCCGGGCTGCAGGCACTGGGCCAGGGCGCAATGTTCACTGTCCACGGGCACGATCTGGCCGGGCCGGGCCAAGTCGGTCACGAGGCGTCCGCCAATAATCAGCGATTCCTTGTTGGCCAGGGCTAACGTGCGGCCCGCCCCGAGCGCCGCGAGGGTCGGCTCCAGGCCGATCGAACCGGTGATGCCGTTGAGCACCACATCACAGCTCACGACCGCGGCCTCCAAGATGCCCTGCATGCCCTCCACGAGCTGCGGGGAGTACGCGGGGTCGCGGCGGGCGATGGCCTCGCGCAGCTGATCGAGCAGACCCTCCCGGGCCACGGCCACGAGCGCGGGCCGGGTCGCGACAGCCTGCTCGGCGAGCAGGTCGAGGTTGCCCCCGCCAGACGCGAGCGCCACCACCGAGAACCGCTCGGGGTGTTCGAGGCAGACCTCGATCGCCTGGGTACCCACGGAACCGGTCGAGCCAAGGAGGCAAATCTTGCGCACAGTCACTCCCTCATTGTCACCCAGTTCTCTGAGCTCTGTCGTATCCTCGCCTGCGGCTTGAGTGAAGATTTTGGCAGCGAGGCCGGTCGTCCGACTCTGCGGTTACCTTTGGGACGCGAGGGCCCTGCGTCGTTGCGCCGCCACCACTTGCTGCGCCACCACGACGACCAATGCGATCACGAAAAGTGCCGTGCCCACGACATTTGCCGTAGCGGGGACCCCTCGCTGCGCCGCCACATAGACGAACTTGGGGAACGTGTCGAAGCTGCCGGCGTTGAAGTTGGTGATGATGAAGTCGTCGATGGAGAGGGCGAAGGCCAATAGGGCCGCCGATAGAATTCCCGGCAACAACATGGGGAACGTCACGCGCCAGAACACCGCCGCGCGCGACGCGTAGAGGTCGGCGGCGGCCTCCTCGATCTGCGGGTTCAGCCCCGCCACGCGCGCCTTGACGGTCACCACAACGAACGAGAGGCAAAACAGAATGTGCGCCAGCAGTACGGTGACGAAGCCGGGGTTCTGGCCGAGGGCGAGAAACTGGGCCAGCAGCGAAGACCCCATCACCACCTCGGGGGTAGCCATGGGCAAGAACACGAGATAGTTCACGAGTCCACGCGCGCGAAACCGATAGCGCACGAGGCCGATCGCCATGAGCGTGCCGAGCGCCGTCGCCGCGAGGGTCGACACGCCACCCACCAGCAGGGAGTTGCCCAGGGCCTCGCACACGGCGGGGTTGGCGCAGGGGTTGGCCCAGTTCTCCCACGTGAATCCGCGCCACGTGAGATTGTTACGCCCGCCGTCGTTGAACGAGAAGGCGACCGTGTACGCGATGGGCAGCAGGAGGAACACGAAACCGCCCGCCGCGAGCAGCGGCACGAGCCAGAGTCCCGGCCGCACGGGGCGGCGCATCCGCGCGCTCATACGAGGTCCTCCGTGCCCGCGCGTCGCACGTACAGCGTCACGACCCCCACGATGGAGGCCATCAGCAGCAGCGAGAGCACGGCCGCCGTGGGATAGTCGCCCGTGCGCATGAAACTGGAGTCGATCACCTGCCCGATCATGTTGGTGGTCGGGTTGCCGAGCAGCACCGCGTTCACGTAGTCGCCCACGGCGGGGATGAAGGTCAGCAGAGTGCCCGCCACGACACCCGGCCGGGCGAGCGGCCACACGACGGTGCGGAACACGGTGGTGCGCGATGCGTAGAGATCACTCGCGGCCTCCAGCAGTCGCGGGTCGAGGCGTTCGAGCGCCGCGTAAATGGGCAGGGCCATGAAGGCGAGGAAGTTGTACGTGATGCCCGCGACTACGGCAAACGGGGTCGCCGTGAGGTGCCCATCGGCGGGCAGCAGGGCGAGGGCGCGCAGCGCCTGCACAACGAATCCCTCGTCGGCGAGGATCTGCTTCCACGCAATCGTGCGCAGGATGAAGCTCGTGAAGAAGGGCGCAATCAGCAGTACCAGCAGGATTCCCTGGGCCAGGGGGCGTCCGCGCAACCGCACCGCGATCAGGTACGCCATGGGAAACCCGATCAATAGAGTCGCCACGGTGGCGATTCCCGCGTAGGCGAAACTGCGCAGCAGCGGCACCCAGTTGGCGTCGCCCACGATCGCCTGGGCGTAGTTGGCTACGTTGAAGGCGGGCATGAATTGACCGAATTGGCCGCCCGGCACGGGAACGTACAGCGAGGTCGAGACGAGAGAGGCGAGCGGCGCGACGAAGAACACCGCGAGGTAGATCAGGCCCGGGGCGATCAGCCAGTAGGCCCGGCGCGCGCGTCGACGCTGCCGGGAGCGCAGTCCCGCCGCGCTCGGTTGCGAACCGCTCTCGGGCCCGGCGCCCGTCATGACCCCACGGCGTCGCTCGCGCCGTCGAGGTCCAACTGCTCGCGCAGGAGCTCCGCCTGTTCCCCCGTCGCCTCGGTGATGCCCGCGCGCAGGTCTTGGTCCGGCGCGAGGCCAAAGGTGTGTTGCGCGGCCCAGGCCACGCTTGTCGCGGCGCCGGGTCGCAGCACATGGCCGTCGAGGTTTTGCGAGAACACGGTCATGGTGCCGAGGTCCTCGAAGGCCACCATGTATTGCGTGGAGACACCCGCAAACGAGGCGTCGATGAGATTTCCCGAGACGATGGCATTCTCTTGAGCCGCGACGGTTTCGCCTTCGCGCACGAGCCGCGCCTTTTCGGGACGCACGCCGACCACGATCTCGCCCGAGGTGACCACCGAGCGCTCCTCGGGAACGCGCACCGTGGCGCCCTGCACCCGCACGACCAGGTCGTGTTGACCCACGGTGGTGAGGCTCAGCTCGCGGCCCACGATGCGACCACGCATGAGGTTTGACTGCCCGAGAAAATTTGCGACGAATGCGGTGTGCGGCAGTTCGTAGAGCTCGGCGGGGGCGCCCATTTGCTCGATGCGGCCCTGATTCATGACGGCCACCGTATCGGCCATGGTCATGGCCTCCTCCTGATCGTGCGTGACGTGCACGAAGGTGAGGCCGAGCGAGGCCTGAATGCGCTTCAACTCGACCTGCATTTGCCGACGCAGTTTGAGGTCGAGGGCGCCGAGCGGTTCGTCGAGCAGCAGGACGTCGGGTTCGTTGACCACGGCGCGGGCCAGGGCGATGCGCTGCTGCTGACCGCCCGAGAGCTGATGGGGGCGGCGGCGCGCCACGTGCGCGAGCTCCACCATGTCGAGGGCCTGCATCGCGAGCGCCTCGGCGCCTCGCACCCGGCGGCGACGCAGCCCGAAGGCCACGTTTTCGAGGATGTCGAGGTGCGGAAACAATGCGTACGACTGAAAGACCGTGTTGACGGGTCGGCGGTGCGGGTCCGCGAGTGTGATGTCGTCCGGGCCGATGCTGATGGAGCCCGCATCGGGCAGTTCGAGGCCTGCCACCATACGCAGGGTCGTCGTCTTGCCGCAGCCCGAGGGGCCGAGCAGCGCGAAGAACGAACCTCCCGGAACGGTGAGCGAGAGGTCGTCAACCGCGACAAAACTCTCGAATCGCTTCGTGACGCGGTTGAGAACGAGGCTGCGGGAGGCCGCATTCTCGGAGGTGGCGGGCGGGCGGGCCACCGGAGCGTCCGCGCCGGAACGGGTCGTGCGGGACCGCGACCGGCCCCAGAACGCGGCCATCAAGCCCCAACCACGGCCGCGAAGCCCTTGTTGAACGAGGTTTCTTCGGCGGCCGCGAGGGGCCGGAACAGCTGCACGCTGCGCAGGGTTTCGTCGCTCGGGAAGATCAACTCGTTGTCGACCAGCGAGGGGTCGACGGACGCCATCGCCTCGCGGGCGCCCTGGACCGGGCAGATGAACTGCACATAGGCGGCGACCTGGGCTGCGACCTCGGGCTGATAGTAGTAGTCCATGAACTTTTGAGCGTTGAGCGCGTTGGGAGCGGCCCGAGGTATCACCATGTTGTCGGACCAGATGGTGCCGCCCGACTCGGGCATCACGAAGGCCCACTTGTCGCCGTTCTCGGCGTTGATCTGGGTGATGTCGCCCGACCAGGCCATCGTGGCGACGGCGTCGCCGGTGATCAGGTCTTGTTTGTAGTCGTTGCCCTTAACCTGGCGAATCTGGCCGTTCTTGATGTTCGTCTCGAGCACCTCAAGGCCCTTGTCGAACTCGGCCTGGCCCCACGTGCCGGAGATGTCGACGCCCTGTGAGCGCAGAATCAGGCCCATGGTGTCGCGCATTTCGTAGAACACCTCGACTTTTCCCTTGAGCGCGGGGGCCCACAGGTCGTCGAGGGTTTTGATGCCCTGCGGGTATGCCTCCTTGTTGTAGGCGAGGCCCGTGAAGCCCGCCTGCCAGGTCACGGAGTGCTTGCGGCCGGGGTCGAAGGCCGGGTCTTTCAGCGAGTCGACGACGTTACGCGTGAGGGGTATCGCCTGCGGGTCGGGTTCGAGCCCGTAGCCGAGGGCGATCATGCGGCTGACCAGCCATTCGGTGACCACGATAAGGTCTTCGCCGATGTCTTGGCCCTGCGCGAGCTGGCCTTGGATCTTGCCCCAATATTCGTTGTTGTCGTTGATGTCTTCGGAGTATTCGACCGTGACGCCGTTGGCCTTTTCGAACGCCGCGAGGGTGGGGAACTCGGAGCCGTCGTCGTTTTGGTCGATGTATTGGGTCCAGTTGGCCACGTTGAGTGCCGTGGTCGCGGCCGGTTTGAGGGAGGCGATCGCGGTGGCGCCGGGAGTCGCGTTCGTCGAGGTGCCCGCGCCACCGGTGCCGCAGGCCGCGAGCAGGGCGGCGAGTGAGCCACCACCCGCGAGGGCGAGAGCCGAGCGGCGCGACACGCGCCGCGACTGACTGCGCCGGGCGGCCACGATGAGTCGCTGGATTCCAGGGTCCTGGTGCATAAACTTGGGGTCATTCATCGTGGCTCCTTCGCGGAGGTCGGTTCGTGATCGGCCTGCTCGCGGGGCGCTGGTGGCCGGGCGGCGAAACGGGCGGACGAAGGCATGATTGGGCGGGTGTCCGTGGTGCACGGGCCGCATGACAGTGTAGTGGATCGGCCCCGATCAGGGTTCCCCCACAACGCCTGGTGGGCCATCCGCGCGGTCCGGGCAACGCCATTCTTATTATGGACGCCGCGTGGCCCGCCTGCAGCTCGGCCCCGTCCCGGCAACACGACAGCGCGCCCCACAGAAATGCGAGGCGCGCTGGTGCTTCTGGCGGTGTGGCTCACGGCCACGCGATAGTCAGTGCTCGTGATGGGTTACTGCTTGTTGAGCGTCAACAGGGCTTCGATGCTGCCCGTGTTCTCGACCTTGACGAAGCCGAGGTCCGGCGGCGTGACGCCGAAGTCGGTCCAGGTGAGCGGGATGTCCACCGAGACGCTGACCGAGGTGGCGCTGAGGGCTGCCGCCTTGAGCGTGACGTCGACGCTCTGGGTGACTCCCTTGATCGTGAGGTCGCCGGTAGCGGCGATGTCCGTGGCGGTGCCGGTGAGGTCGCCGAGGTCGACGGGCGAGGTGAGGACGAAGGTGGCCTCGGGGTTTGCCGCCGTGTCGATCACGAGGCTGCGGAACTGCTCGTCGCGGCCCTCATCGTCGGTGGCGACGTTGGTGAGGTTCACCGTGATGGTGCCGGATTCGATCTTCGAGTCGGCGATCGACACGGTACCCGTGACCTCGGTGGTGCGGCCGGTGACGGTGACTTGCTGGCCAGCCAGGACCTCGCCCACGCGGTAGCCGGCGTTGCTGTCGGTCGCGACGCTCCAGGTGCCCGTCGCGTCTGCTGCTGCGATACTCGCACCCGCGGCACCCTGGGCGGCGAACTGCTCGTCGGCGGTGAGGGTGCTGGCGTAGATGCGAGTGCCCGCGAATACGAGGCCAGCGGCGACGATCGCAGCCGCGACGAGGATGAGAATGAGGCGCTTGCGGGTCATGCGACCCTTCTTGGCTTGCTCATGGACGATGTTATGTACCACGGGAAGACCTATCGTTGAACGCGAGTTAATTTAATACTCAACTATTCAACCCCCGCACGGGCCCGTCCGCAACCGTTAGTTCGCAATTTTTTGCACGACTGTGGCAACGAATTTGCAGTCTTGCAGGCCAGCGGCGAACGATTGGTACGACTGCTGCGTAACTCACATTCTTGGAGGGCACCGCCCGACTAGCGAACGCGCACCATCACCTCGACGACGAACTCAAGAAAGACGTCCACGGTCGCCTCGTCGTACCCTTTGCGCCCATGCACTCGCGGGAACGCCACCCGGCGCACCTCATCGACCGACATGGGCGCACCCGACGTGAAATAGGAGTACAACCGATCGCAGAACTCATCGACCGCCGACACCTCATACGCAATATGGAACACGGCCGCGCGCTTAAAGCGCTCCCCTGCGGGACGCTCGAGACGCGGCAGAGCGCGCTTCGCCTTCTCGCTGATCGACTGCATCAGATCTTTCTCGGTGCCCCGATTCAGCGCCTGCTCGCGCTCGTGCGCCGCAAACGCGTCCTCAATGCGGTCGAGCACGGCATCCACCTGAGCCGTGCGGTAGCCGCCACGCTTCACACGAAAAACGGTCGCGCGAATCTGCTCGGGGCTCATCGTCTCGCCACCCTTGTGACGCGAATCGAAGGCCCCGCGAGCCCGCTCAAGAAATGCGTCAACGTCCTCGGGGTGATACCCCTGCTGCAGTCGCGGCACGCGTTGAAAGACGTTGTCCAGCATTCTCATGTCTCCTCATAACGCCGCGCGCCACCCACATGGCTCCACAGCGCCCAGCTTCTAAGTCAACCACCAGTTTACGGGGCGCCACCAAGCGCGGACGCCATTGTGGCCCGCGACACCGCGACACGCGCCGCCCGTGCTGCATATATTATCCGCGCGAGTTGCCCTCGAGATGCGGCGCGGCCGCGATCAATTCGACCCGACCCACGCGTGCCTCACGATCCTCGCGGTGCCGGGCGTCCTCTACGATGGTCGCGGCCAACTGGCCGCACGCCCCGTCGATGTCACTGCCTCGCGTGTCTCGCACGGTCGTGGAGATTCCGTAGGACCGCAGGGTCTCCACGAACTCCTCCTCCACCCGCGGGTCCGAGGCGGTCCACTTGGAGTTCGGCACGGGGTTCAGGGGAATCGGATTCACATGTATCCACCCCGCTCCCCCGCGCGCGGTGAGCATCCGCCCCAGGAGGTCGGCGCGCCACGCCTGATCGTTGATGTCACGAATCAGCGCATACTCAATGCTCACGCGGCGACCCGTGGTGTCGAAGTACGTGCGCGCCGCGTCGAGCACGTCGTCAATTTTGTAGCGCTGATTGATCGGCACCAGCTCGTCTCGCAACTCATTGTCGGGAGCGTGGATGCTGATGGCCAGCGTGCAGGGAATCCCCTCCTGAGTGAGCTTCTCGATCGCGGGCAGGAGCCCCACCGTGGACACCGTGACGTTGCGGGCCGACATGCCAAAACCATCGGGGCGTGAGTCGGTCAGGCGGCGCACGGAGGCCGCCACGGCCTTGTAGTTCGCCATGGGTTCGCCCATGCCCATGAACACGAGGTTCGTGACGCGACCCGGCCCGCCGGCGACCTGGCCCGCAGCCAGTTGCTGGTTCGCGATGCGCACCTGCTCAATGATCTCCGCCGTCGACATGTTGCGCGTCAGGCCCGCTTGGCCAGTCGCACAGAAGGGGCAGTTCATTCCGCAGCCGGCCTGGCTAGAGACACAGATCGTCGTGCGGTCCTTGTAGCGCATGAGCACGGATTCGACGAGCGAACCATCATGCAGTCGCCACAGCGTCTTCACGGTGCGGCCCTGGTCCGCCAACTGCACCGACACCTCGGTCAGCAGCTTCGGGAACACCACCGCCGTGATCTCTGCGCGCTGCGCCGCGGGCAGGTCGGTCATCTGCTCCGGGTCAGTCGTGAAGTGCTCGAAGTAGTGCTTGCTCAACTGCTTCGCGCGAAAGCCCTGGTGGCCGAGAGACTTCAGGTGCTCGGTGCGCTCGGTCGCCGTGAGGTCGGCCAGGTGAACGGGCGGCTTGCCTCGGCGCGGGGCGCGCATCTGCAGTTCGCCGGGCGCCAAGGGCCGATTGCCGATGATGACGGGCACGGCCGTAGCGGGCCCCTCAGCGGCCTTGTCCGGTTCGTTGATTTCGGTGTTCTCAGGGTTCTCGGGCTGCGGGCTGTCAGTCATTATTGCCATCAAATCAGGATGTCCATCAGGAAGTACATCAACGGTGCCACCAGCAAAATCGAATCGAGTCGATCCATCACGCCGCCGTGGCCCGGCAGGAGGGTGCCCATGTCTTTGACACCCAGGTCGCGCTTTATTAAAGATTCGCACAGGTCGCCCATGGTGGCGACCAGAACCACGAGCGGCCCCATGATCAGGCCCACCCAGTAGGGTGCATCGAGCAGCAGCATGGTGGAGGCGACCGCGATGCCGGTGCCGCCAAGCAGGGAGCCCACGAAGCCCTCCCAGCTCTTCTTGGGGCTCACGCTCGGCAGCATCGGATGCTTGCCCAGTCGCGACCCCACGATATAGCCCACGGTGTCGTTGGCAATGGGCACGAGCAAGAACACGAGCACCCGCTGCGCCCCGTTGGGATCAAGCAGCATGAATACGGCGAAACTCGCCATGAACGGCACCCAAAACAGCACCAGCACACCCGACAAGATGTCGCGCAGTGCCTTCGTGCCGCCGCCATCGACGGCCCTCCAGGCGACGAGCGCCACGACCGAACCGGCCAGCGCCACGAGCACCCCTTCGGGGCCGTTGAGCGCGGCGCTTATCACAATGGCGAGGGCACCGATCGAGGTGGGCAGCAGCGGCACCATGACCTGGCGGTGCATGAGAGCCGAGCGCACCTCCCACAGTGCCGCGCCGACCGCCAAAATAATCACGGCCATAAAGATCTGCGGAATGATCAGCAGGCTGCACAGCACGAGGGCGCCGAGCAGCACGCCCACGCCGATGGCCTGAAAGAGGTTACGGCCGGCGCGAGGGGTCGGGTTCTCGGCGCTCGAAAACTTTTGCTGCATCGCCTTCAGGGCGGCCTGCCCGGAGGTCACGGTCGCCGTCGTAGGCGCATCCACCGCTGCCATCGGCCCCGTACCTGCGGGCCGGGAACGCACGCGCACGGCCGTCGTGCTCTGGGAGGTGGGTTCTCCGCTGCCTGCGGGCCCGCCATCGGGGGCCGCGTCGGTCGCGCCGCCGTTCCCGCTGCCCGCCGTCGACGCGGGGCGCAGCGTGAAAGTAGCCGTCGCCTCGGTCAGGCCTTCGCCTCCGGGGTGAGAGGCGGACGCCTCGGGGGCGGGCTGGGCAGCGTCGGCTGCGGTCTCAGCGCGACCGGCCTCGGGGGCGGGCTGGGCAGCGTCGGCGGCGGGGACGGGGGCGGGGGCGGGGGGAACCGGGCCACCCGAGGCGTCCGGGCCCCCAAGGGCCGCGCGGCGACCCCGAGGGCGCGCCGCAGCGACCGACGACGAGTCATCGGGTTGTGCGGCGCGTTCCGGATTCGTCATTAGACCTCAAGCAGCTCGGATTCTTTGTGATGCAGCACGGCGTCGATCGCCTCTACATACTTCTTCGTGATCGACTCGAGTTCCTTCTCGGCGCGCGCGCCTTCGTCCTCGCCGATCTCCTTATCCTTGACCATCTTGTCGATGCCATCTTTGGCGCTGCGACGAATGTTGCGTACCGAGATGCGAGCGTCTTCGGCCTTGCCGCGCGCGAGCTTCACGTAGTCTTTGCGGCGTTCTTCGGTCAGCGCAGGCAACACAATGCGCAGCACATCACCGTTATTCGAAGGGTTAACGCCCAGGTCAGAGTTGCGCAGTGCCTCTTCGAGCGATGACATCGCCGACTTGTCGTAGGGCGTCACGACCACCGTGCGCGCCTCGGGAAACTGGAACGAGGCGACCTGTTGAATCGGCGTGGGGGCACCGTAGTAGTCCACGACGATTTTTGCGAACATAGCGGCCGTGGCGCGGCCGGTGCGGATCGTCGAGAACTGCTCCTTGGCGTTCTCAACGGCCTTTTCCATTTTCTCTTCGGCTTCGAGCAGGATTTCGTCTGGCATGGGTTTACTTTCTCTAGGTATTGTCAATGCTGCCACGTGAGCGTAGCAACCGCCCGATAGGCGGAGAAAAGTCGTGGACTAGCCGTGCACGAGGGTGCCGAGCCGTTCGCCCAGGATCGCCCGCGTCACGTCGCCGGGCTCGTCCATGCCGAACACGTGCATGGACATGGCGTTCTCCATGCACAGGCTGAACGCCGTGGCGTCGACGACCTTCAGGCCCCGCGAGAGCGCGTCGGCATAAGAAATGGATTCGATCTTGGTCGCGTTGGGATCTTTTTTGGGGTCGGCCGTGTAGACGCCGTCTACGCCGTTCTTGCCCATCAGCACCTCGGAGCAGCCAATCTCGAGCGCGCGCTGCACCGCGACCGTGTCGGTTGAGAAGTACGGCATACCGGCGCCCGCACTAAAGATGACCACGCGGCCCTTTTCTAGGTGGCGAATCGCCTTCTGCGGAATGTACGGCTCGGCGACCTGCCCCATGTGGATAGCGGTCTGCACTCGCGTCGTGACGCCCGCCTGTTCCAAGAAGTCTTGCAGCGCGAGCGAGTTCATGACGGTCCCGAGCATGCCCATGTAATCCGCGCGGCGTCGTTCCATGCCTTCTTCTTGCAACTGTGCGCCTCGAAAAAAGTTGCCGCCACCATTGACGATGCAGACCTGCACGCCCTGTTTCACAGCCGCGGCGATCTCACCCGCAAATCGCGCTACCACCTTGGGGTCGACGCCTACCTTGCCGTTGCCGAAGGCTTCTCCGGAGAGCTTGAGCAAAACTCGGCGGGCGTTTTTGTTGGCGTCTTCCGACATGAAATCTCCTTGCGATGAGGAAAGAGTGCAATACGCACGTCGGCGCCCTCGACCCGCAGGCCGGTGGCGGCCGCATCGTGACCGCATTCAGTCTAACGGGGCGTTCCGCCCCTGACCCGGCGGCGCGGCAGCATGTGGCCAAAAGTGCCCGCGGGTCGGGAGCGGCGCTGGATGTACCAAAAGGCGGCCCCCGGGTACACCCGGGGGCCGCCTGGTCAGCAGGTGGCGGTTAGACGCCGACCTTGAAGCGCACAAAGCCCTTCACCGTAGCGCCGGCCGCGTTCACAACGGCACCGACGGTCTGCTTGGGATCCTTGGCAAACGCCTGATCGAGCAGGCAGTTCTCCTTGAAGAAGCCATTCATGCGACCGTCGACGATCTTCGCGAGGGCAGCCTCGGGCTTACCTTCATTGCGAGCCGTTTCTTCGGCCACGCGACGCTCGTTCTCCACCACCTCGGCGGGAACGTCTTCGCGGCTGAGGAACGTGGGCGAGTACGCGGCGATGTGCATGGCAACATCGCGCGCGACGTCTGCGCCCGCGGCGTCGGTGGCAACCAGCACGCCGACCTGCGGGGGCAGGTCTTTGTTGGTGCGGTGCATGTAGTTTTCGACTACTTCGCCCTCAACGCGAGCGATGCGACGAACCTCGATCTTTTCGCCGAGCGTAGCGCCAGCGTTCTCGATGACGGCCTGGAACGTGCCGCCCTCAGCCACGTCTGCAGCGTTGAGCTCTTCGGCGGTGGTGGCGCCCGAGGCGACGGCCGCAGCGATGGCGGTGTTGCCGAGGGTCACGAACTTTTCGCCCTTGGCGACGAAGTCAGTCTCGCAGTTGAGTTCGAGAATGGTGCCGACCTTGACGCCATTCGCTTCGTCAATCGAAGCGGCCACGAGGCCGTCCGAGGCCGAACGGCCTTCGCGCTTGGCGATGCCCTTCAGGCCCTTAACGCGAATGATCTCGACGGCCTTTTCCATGTTGCCTTCGGCCTCATCGAGAGCCTTCTTGACGTCAAGCATGCCTGCGCCGGTCTTCTCGCGCAGGGCCTTGATGTCGGCAGCGGTGTAATTTGCCATGTTTATGTCTCCAGGTACGAGGTTGACAGCTTATTCGGCAGCGGGTGCTTCAGCAGCGGCCTCTTCGGCCACAACCTCAGCGGCAGGAGCCTCTTCGGCAGCAGCCTCGACAGCGGGGGCCTCCTCGGCAGCGGGTGCTGCATCGGCGGCCGCCTCAGCGGCGGGAGCGGCGTCAGCGGATTCGTTCTGCTTCAGCAGTTCGAGTTCCCATTCGGCGAGGGGCTCTACGGCCGAAACGTTCTGCTCGCCCTGGACGGGACGCGCGTGACGCTCCTGCAGACCGGCCGCGACGGCGTCAGCGACCACGCGGGTCAGCAGCGCAACGGCGCGGATCGCGTCGTCATTGCCGGGGATTTTGTAGTCGATCTCGTCGGGATCGCAGTTGGTGTCGAGGATCGCGACCACGGGGATGCGCAGCTTCTTCGCCTCGTCGATCGCGAGGTGTTCCTTCTTCGTGTCCACCACGAACACGGCCGAGGGAACCTTGGCCATGTCGCGGATGCCGCCGAGGGTACGGGTCAGCTTGTCCTTTTCGCGGCGCAGCACGAGGAGCTCTTTCTTCGTGCGGCCCGAACCGGCCACATCGTCGAAGTCGAGCAGTTCGAGCTCTTTCATGCGCTGGAGGCGCTTGTTCACCGTGTTGAAGTTGGTGAGCATGCCACCGAGCCAACGGTGGTTCACGTAGGGCATGCCGACGCGCGAGGCCTGCTCGGCGATGGGCTCCTGCGCCTGCTTCTTCGTGCCGACGAACAGGATCGAGCCGCCGTGAGACACGGTCTGCTTCACGAAGTCGAACGCGATGTCGATGTGACCGAGCGACTTAGCCAGGTCGATGACGTGGATGCCGTTGCGCTCCGTGAAGATGAAGCGACGGTTCTTGGGGTTCCAGCGGCGAGTCTGGTGACCGTAGTGGACACCACTCTCGAGCAGCTGGCGCATGGTTACAACAGCCATGATTACCTTTCACAGTGGCATGGCGGGTTGGCCGCACATGCCGAATTATCAGTTACCTGGCCCGAAGGCCCCTGGTGCCCGTGCGCAACGCACACTCCCCCACCAGGTGTTGGGGGAATGACCGATACTTGCGCCAGATCTGCGACTATCGACCACAGGGCCGTGTCGCGACATGAATCAAAGGGCACGCGAAGTCAGCCGACACAGTCGACTGCCGCATCTAGTCTACCGGGCGCTGAGGCCGGGCGACACCGGGCAGCGGTCGCCTGAGAGAGTGACCCATCACATTTCGTGGGGTTGCCCGCCGCCGACGAGTCGCACTTCCGTCGACAGGCGCAGGCTCGAGTCATCGCCATCGCGCCACCGGTGCTGAAGTGAATCATGACTCTCCAACGCGCGCTCCCCGCCATCACGGCGTCGCTCCTCACCCTGCTCCTCACCCTGCTCCTCGGCGGCTCACCGGCCCTCCCAGCCCCGGCCGCGTCCGCCCAGACTGGCCCCGTATTCACAGCGGCGGCGCCCGTGGGTACAACCGAGACGCCCGCCCCCTCGCGGCGGCTCGCGTGGCCGACCCCGGGCCCCGTGCCCGTGCTGCGCGCCTTCGACAAACCGGCCCAGAATTGGCTGCCGGGCCATCGCGGCGTCGACCTCGGCGCCAGCGGCGACCTCACGGCTCCCGCGGCCGGCACCGTGCGCTTCGCGGGCATGCTGGCGGGTCGCGGGGTGCTCAGCATCGACCACGGCAACGGCCTCATCACGAGTTTCGAACCCGTGGACGCCCTGGTGCCCCGAGGCAGCACCGTCGCCGCTGGTCAGGTGGTTGCGCGCGTCTGGGAGCCGGGGCGGGTCGCCCATTGCGGCGCCACCGCGTGCTTTCACCTGGGCTTACGCCTCGACGGCGAGTACGTGAATCCGCTGCTCTTTCTGGCGGACGCCGCGGAGCCCGTTCGGCTCCTACCGCTCGGCGGGCAGCGGGGCGGGGGCTAACGTGGGGTCACTCGTCACCGATGACGGACGGTGCGGTGCGGTGCGGTTAGTTGCGGTTAGGTGCGGCGAGGTGCGGTTAGGTGCGGTTCACGCGCGCGGGTGTGCCTGCTCAAAACTGGCTCGCAAACGCTCCGAACTGACGTGCGTGTAGAGCTGGGTCGTCGCCAGAGTCGAATGCCCGAGAATCTCCTGCACGCTGCGCAGGTCAGCCCCACCCTCCACGAGGTGAGTGGCGGCGCTGTGCCGCAGGGTGTGCGGGCTGACGCGCCGCGCCGCGCCGCCCGCTCCGGTGACCGCGGCGATGCGATCGAGCAGGGTGCGCACGGCTCTCGGGCCCAGCCGCCCACCGCGCGCGCCCAGCAGGAGGGCGGTGCCGCTCGCCGCACCTGCCAGGACGGGGCGCGAGGCGTCCAGGTAGGTTGCGACCGCGTCGGCGGCGGGTCGGCCGAACGGTACGGTGCGCTCCTTGCCGCCCTTGCCCAGGACGCGCAGGGTGCGGCGCTCGAGGTCGACATCGCGCAGGTCGAGGCCACACAGTTCGGCCACGCGGAGTCCCGCGCCGTAGAGCAGTTCGAGGGCACAGACATCGCGCACGGCGAGGGGGTCCACGTCTGCCGCTCGCGTTTCGGCTTCGTGCAACAGGTCGTTCACGTCACCCTGGCGCAGCACGTGCGGCAGATAGCGCTCGGGTCGCGGGGCGACGAGGCGCACCCCCGGGTCGGCGGCGACCAAACCCGCGCGGTGCGCCCACCGCGTGAATGAGCGGGCGGCGGCCGCGCGGCGCGCCAGGCTGCGGCGGGCCGCACCGGTGCTCGCGAGGTCGGCCAGCCACGCGCGCAGGGTGCCAATTGAAAGGGTGCCCAGGACCAGGCGGGCACCATGCTGAGGTGCCTCGGAGCTTGGCGGCAGGTCGTCGTGGTGACTAGCCGCGTATTCCAGGACGCTGCGGGCATCGGCGCAATACGCGCGCACGGTGTGCTCCGAGCGGCCCCGCTGCACGCGGAGGTAGTGCTCGTAGTCGCTCACCACGTCGTCAAAGATGTGCACCCTTCCACGGTGCCACACGCGGCGCGCAGACGCGGGGCCCGGCGCGCACCGGGCCCCCGTCGGTATTGGTCCCGTCAGCGGACTAAGACCGCGAGCGCCGCACCCACTTCACCACGAGAACGAGTGTGAGGATCACCAGGGCGCCGAGGACGGCATACAGGATGGGGCTGCTCATGCCGCTGCCCTGATCGGCGTTGGTTGCGGTGTTCTCGCTGGCCACCGCGCTGGGATTGTCGGGCATGACTCCCGCGCCAGACGCGACCGCCCCCGGGGCATAGGTGGTGGGCTCGGACGCCGTGGGTTCGGCAGCGGGGGTGGCCTCATCCGCGGGCGCGGTGGCCGTGATGCTGACCGAGGCGGTGGCCGAGGTGGTCTCGGCCAGCGACTCGGGTGACGTGCTCGTTCCCGTGGGCGCCGCTGTACCCACCGCCGTGGCGGCCGTGTTGGTGGCCTCTGCGGTTGGGTCGGCGGGCGGAGCCGCGAGGTTCACCGTGAAGGGAACCTCGCCCGTAATGGGGTGCCCGTCTGACGACACAGCGCGCCAGACCGCAGTGTACGCGCCCGACGGCATGTCTGCTTTGACCGAAATCGACAACACGGGGCCGGCCACGCGCAGGTCGTCGCTGTTCCAAAGCGTGCCCGCGGCATCCTTGACTTCGATGGCACTGCCCAGCTCGAGAATGTTGGCGCTGAACGCGAGCGAGATGCGCTCGGGTGCCGCCGTGAGCACGGCGTTGGGCGCAGGGTCGCTGCTCACGAGGTTGTCGTGAGCACTCGCCTGCCAGGGAGCGCTCGTGAGCACGAACAGGGAGAACACCGTCGCGAGCAGCACGGCGAGCACGCGGCCCGGCAGGGGTGTGCGTGGGGTGGAGCCGGCGTTTCGCGCGGTGACGCGCGTGGCTTGGGCGAATAGGGAATGGATCATAGGAGTCCTTAGGTGGGGGTAGAGAAGGTGTGGGTGTCATTCGCGCGCGCCGGGACGTGACCCGGCGCGCGCAATAACCCCACCGGAGGACCCCGCTGCGGGGCACGCGCGCACCAGTCTCGGCGGGCTGGGGCCCGGGATACCCCGGCGATGAAAGTGGGAGCCCCTAGCGTCGTCGTGCCGGGGTAAACGCCGAGCAGGGTCGCGCGGAGCCAAGCCCACGCGGGCCGCGCGACGAGGCGCGCGGCGGCCACGACCTTCAGCAGCGCGCGTTCGCCGCGATACAGCAGCGCAATGGTCGCGAGCGCGGCCCCGAGGTGGGCGGCAAGCATGGAAGGTTCGAACGCGTGAGCGCCCGCGACGAGGGCCGAGCCCGTGGCCCCGGCCAGGGGCGGGCTGGCCGTGACGCTGCCAGGGAGGGCGGCGGCGTCCGCGTGGTGCCCCAGGGGTAGCGCACCACCGGTGGCTTGGGTTCCGACCAGCGCAAAGGCCACATGGTAGCCCGCCTGGCTGAGCAGCACGGAGGCGAAGAGTCGCGGCAGGGCTAGGTGGCGGCCCGCGAGGATTATGCACAGGGGAACGCTCACGGCGAGCACGACTCCCGCGGCGCCCCAGGACGGCATGGCACCGTCGGCTGCCCCGTGCGACGCGAGGGCGAATCCGGTCGCGATCAGGGCCGCGAGCGCACCGCGCAGCGTGCGCTGCCGAACGCCTGCTTGCATGCCCGCACCTCGAGTGTCACGAAAACTTGTCTAGGGGTCCCATTCTTGCGCGTCGAGGTGCCTCCCGCTGGGGCCGGAAGCAATGTGGACGGGGTGCAACGCAGGTCACGAATGGTCAAACGACCTGGCTCTGCGGTACGCGCCGTCGCGCGCAATCACGTGTTCATGCATCTCGAGACGCGCGAGCACCGCCGCGACATCGATCTCGCGAAGTCCCGTGGCTGCGGCGAGTCGGCCCACCTTCGCGTACGTGCGCGACGAGAGGTGGTCCACGATGCGCAGTTCGATGTCGTCGAGGGCGTCCCAGCGGGCGCGGGCGGCCTCTGCCGAGACCGACGGGCGGTCTGCCGCGGAGCCCCGCGCGGGGGCCTGCGCCGACGCTGCCGCCAGGGCCTCGGCGCGCGTCAGCAGCTCGGGTTGCAACTGCACGAGTTCGGTGACCTCGGCGGCGTTCGTGACGCACACAGCCCGGCCCTCCCGCAGCAGGCCGTGGCAGCCCACCGACGCCAGCGAGGTGACCGGCCCGGGCACGGCGCCCAGGGGGCGCAGCAGGTCGAGCGCGTGGCGCGCCGTGGAGAGGGCGCCCGAGCGATGGCTCGCTTCGACCACCACCGTGGCGCCCGCGAGGGCCGCAATCAGGCGATTGCGTTTGAGAAAGCGATGCCGCATGGGTTCGCCGCCGAGCGGGGTCTCCGAGAACAGCGCCCCGTGGCGGGCCACCCTGCGCAGCAGTTCGGAGTTGCCGCGGGGGTAGAGCACGTCAACCCCGCCCGCGAGCACCGCGACCGTGGGCACGGCAGCGTCGTGCGCCCCGGGCATGGCCGCGAGCGCCCCGCGATGCGCCTGCGCGTCGATGCCGTAGGCGCCGCCGCTCACGACGCACCAGCCCCGCTCGACCAGTCCCACCGCCACGTCGCGGGCCACGGCCTCGCCGTAGTGGGTGGAGGCACGCGAGCCCACGAGGGCGACCGAGCGCATGACATCGGCCGGTTCGGCGTCGCCCACGACCCACAGGGCGAGCGGGGCACGCGTGCCGAGGTCGTCGAGCAGCGGAGACCAGCCGGGGTCTGTGGGGATCACGAGCCGCGCCCCGTAAGCCGCCGCGTGCTGTCGAACGGCTGACCCATCGAACTGCGCGACGCGATTCACCCACCTCTCGACACGGGCCTCCACGAGGTCGCGGGCACCAGAGATGGCGCGGGCTGCGGCTTCGCTGTCGCAGTGTGCTTCGAGGGCCGCACGCACGGCGGCCACCCCTCGCTGCGTGCCTCCCCGCGAGATGGTGGAGAGCGCGTCGGCGGCACCGAGGGCGTGGATCAGCACCCACGCCAGAGGGTCCTCGCCCTCGGCGAGATGGTTCCACACCAAGCGAGCCTCGCGTTCGCGGCGGAGCGGGCCGGACGCGCCGGCGGGGCTGGCCGGGCTGGAGGGGCTGGTGGGGCCGGTGGGGCTGGTGGAGCTGGCCAGTTCTACGCGGGCCGGGTCGGTCTCGGGCGGGGTCGGGTGCATGTCAGGCTCCTTCGCGCAGTGTGAGCGCCTGGCTCACGTGCTGTCGGGTGGGTTGTTCGGTGCCGTCGAGGTCTGCGAGCGACCACGCCACCCGCAGCACGCGATCGTAGCCGCGCAGCGAGAGGCGCCCCGTCTCGATGCCGCGGTCGATGTCGATCAGCGACGCCGACGGCAGCCGCAGGTCGTGACGGAGAAAGCGGCCGGGCACCTCGGCGTTGGTGGTCCAGGGCGTGCCGGCCAGCCTGCGCGCCTGCCGCGCCCTCGCGTCTCGCACGCGGGCCGCGATCACGGCGGTGGACTCCCCCACCTCCCCCGAACGGATCTCGCTGGCCGCAACCTTGGCCACAGTGATACGCACGTCAATGCGGTCGAGAATGGGCCCCGAGATCTTCGAGGCGTACCGCCGCTGGTCGAGGCTCGAGCACGTGCACAGCGAGTCGGTGGCGCTCGCGAGCCCACAGGGGCACGGATTCGCGGCCATGACGAGCTGAAACCGCGCCGGATATTCGGCGATTCCGGCGGCCCGGTGCAGCGTGAGCTGGCCGTTCTCGAGGGGTTGGCGCAGTCCATCGAGCACGGTGCGGGCAAACTCGGGTGCCTCGTCGAGAAACAGCACTCCGCGGTGGGCGCGGCTCGCGGCCCCTGGCTGAGGGATGCCATTGCCTCCCCCGACAATCGCGGCGAGGGACGCCGTGTGGTGCGGATCCTCGTACGGTGGGCGCGTCATGAGGCCCGAGCCGGGCTCGTAGGTGCCGCTCAGCGAATGCACCGCGGTCACTTCGAGCGCGGCCTTCTCGGGCAGGCTCGGCAAGAGCCCGCAGAGCCGCGCGGCGAGCATCGTCTTGCCCGAGCCCGGCGGTCCCTTCATCAAGATGTGGTGGCCGCCGGCCGCGGCCGCTTCGAGGGCGAAGCGAGGCACGTCTTGCCCCACGACGTCGGCCATGTCGAGGTCGTGCGCTCTGGGCGCGGGTCGCACTCCAAGGGTGTGGGGGCCGGACGCCGCGGCGCCCCCGCTGGCAGGGTCACCTCTCTCGGCCGGCGGCCCGTTGGCACCGGCCTTCGGCCCGTCGTCGCCTGCCGACTGGTGCCCGCCACCGGAGCGCGGGCCCGCTGGAGGGCCAACCCGGCTCCCGGGGCGTCCGCCAAAACGCTCAATCACCTCGCCAAGGTGCGCCGCCGAGGCCACCTCGAGGCCCGACACGAGCGCGGCCTCCACAAGATTCGCCGCGGGCACCAACACGCGGCGAAACCCGTGCTCGCGAGCGGCCAACACCGCAGGCAGGATCCCGCGCAGGGGGCGAATCGCCCCGTCGAGACCGAGCTCTCCCAGCAGCATCCACGGCTCGAGGTGACGCGCGCTCACCAGGTCGGCCGCGGCCAGCACCGCCAATGCGATCGACACATCGAAGCTCGAACCGCGCTTAGGCAGACTCGCGGGCGACAGGTTCACGGTAATGCGCCGCTGCGGCACCGGCACCCCCGAGTTCGAGCACGCCGACCGCACACGCTCGCGCGCTTGCAAGAGGGAGGAGTCGGGCAACCCCACCAGACTGAACGCGGGCAGGCCCGACGAAATGTCGGCCTCCACCTCGACCAGCTCGCCGCGCAGGCCAATGAGCGAAATTCCGCTCGTGCGCCCGATGCTCATCGCCAGGCCCCCTCAATGTGTTCGAGCGTGAGGCCCGCCGGCGCCACGCCCTGCGCAACGGCCTGGGTGGTGGCAAGGTGTTCGAGCTCGGCGAGGGTGCGCTGCGGAGACCAGGTCACGGCCACCACATCGACGCGCAGGGTGTCGACGTGCGGGGGTTGACGCTCGTGCGCCCACGCGGAGACCAGTTGGCGCAGCCGCTGGAGTTTCACGGCCGTGACGGCCTCGCTCGGATGCCCGAAGTCATGCGTGCGCCTCGTCTTGACCTCGACGGCCGCGATGGTGGTGCGACGGCGCACGATCAGGTCGATCTCCCCGCGGGCGGTGCGCCAGTTGCGCTCGAGAATGTCCCACCCGCGCCGCCACAGTAATTGGGCGGCGAGTTCTTCGCCGAGGGCTCCGATGATGCGGCGCGGGTCGGTCGGCGGCGCGCCCTCACGGGTTTCACGCTGCTTGGATTGACTGTTCATGTGCTTACCTCCGCGACGAGCATCGCGACCGGGGGCACGCGCAGGGGCCGACGCCCGCGCGGCGGTGGGGAGGGTGGCGAGTCGCGCGTCGGAGTGGGCCCGCGGGTAGCGAGTCGTCGCGGGCAGAGTGCGGACAGAGATCTGGTGGGGAGCGGGTGAGGCGCGGGTCACCGACGTTCGCGGATGCTCGCGAGCGCACCCACAGGCCAGTACAGTGGCAATTCAGACGAGCCCAACACAGTGCTCGCCACCAGCCCCAGTGCCCCCACGAGCAACCACCGAGCAAAGGATCCCCCGTGTCACCAAACCTTGTGAGCCTCGACGGCCACTCACCCCGCATCGACGACACCGCATGGGTGGCCCCCACCGCGACCGTTATCGGCCGCGCCACGGTCGGCCCCGAGACCGGCATCTTCTACGGCGCCGTGATCCGCGCCGACACCGAAGACATCAGCGTCGGGCGCGGCAGCAACCTGCAAGACAACGCGGTGATCCACGCCGATCCGGGGTTTCCCGCGCGCGTCGGCGACGACGTAAGCGTCGGGCACAGCGCTGTCCTACACGGCTGCACCATCGGCGACGGCGCCCTGATCGGCATGAACGCGACGGTGCTGAACGGGGCCGTGATCGGGGAGGGCTCCTTGATCGCGGCCAACGCCTTGATCCTTGAGGGCACCGTGGTTCCACCGCGGTCGCTGGTGGCCGGGGTGCCCGGCAAGGTTCGCCGCGAACTCACCGCCGACGAGGTTGAGGGCTGCCGGCAGAATGCGGTCAGGTACGTCGCGCTCACGGCAAAGCATCGCGGCGCCACCCCGCTGGAACGCTAGCAGCCGACCCAACGCGGCCCGCGGCGTCCAACCCGACCTGACCCGCGCGGCTAGTTCAGCCCGCCCTCGGGCAACTGCAGATCGCTCTTCGCGATCTCTTCGATATTCACGTCTTTATAGGTGAGCACGCGCACGTTACGCACGAACCGCGCATTGCGGTAGGTGTCCCACACCCAGGCGTCTTGCAGTGTGAGTTCGAAAAAGACCTCGCTGCCGACGTTGTGAACCTTCAGGTCGACGCCATTCGCGAGATAAAAGCGGCGCTCGGTCTCGACCACATAACTAAACAGAGGAACCACGTCGCGGTACTCGCGATACAGCGCGAGCTCTTGTTCCGTCTCGTAGTTTTCTAAATCTTCAGCGCTCATCAATTCTCATCCGGCTAGGTGAACCCCCTAAGACTACGCCACGCCACGCAGCTGCGACGCTCACGAGGGTCACCGCGATATGACTCACGCGGTCGGGGTGGGCAGGTTCCACGAGCGCCGGTGCTGGGTGGTGGGCCCGAGTCGTCGCAGCGCCTCGAGGTGAGTCGCCGCTCCGTAGCCCTTGTGGCCCGCGAAACCGTACTCGGCAAACTCCGGGAGCGCCGCAAGGCGTTGCATCTCTCGATCTCGCCACACCTTCGCAACGATGCTCGCCGCAGCGACGCTCACACACGTCTGATCTGCCTTGATGCGCATCGTGACGGGAATCTGGTCGGTATCGTAGGCGGGCTCCGGGGCAAACAAGTCGCGCGGCGCATGCAACCAATTGTGCTTGCCATCCAAGATAATGGCGGATGCCGCGTGGCCCGACTGCGCGAGCCTGCCCAGGGCGCGTTCCCCCGCGAGGCGCAGGGCCGCGATGATGCCCCAGGCGTCAATCTCGTGCGCCTCGGCGACCCCCACGGCGGCGGCCACGCTCCACGCGTGGATCTCGGGTTCGAGCCATTCGCGGGTCAACTCGCTCACGAGCTTCGAATCGTTCAGCCCCTGGGGTGCGGGCACCGCAAGCGTAGTGCGGCTGACGGCGCAGGCCCCCACGACGACGGGCCCCGCGAGCGCGCCGCGCCCCACCTCGTCGAGGCCGATGACGAGGGGCTCCACGGTCGAGTTGACCTGGGCGTCGGGCTCGCGCACCGCCCCCAGCAGTTCACTTTCGAGTTCGGCGTGCGGCTGCGACATGGCTTCAGTGTAGGCCGTGCTGGTCACTCACCTAGCCGGTGTTCGGCGGCAGCGTGAGCGGAACCACCGAGGCGGGCGGCACGATGATGGCGGTGGTGCGTGGCGCCGAGGGAGTGACAGAGCTGGGGGTGGGCGTGGGCGTCGCGTCGGGATTCGGCGGCCCCGTCGAGGTCGTCGCGCTTGTCGAGGTTGCGCTCGACGAGGGCGTCGCACCTAGCGTGGGCTCCTCTGCGTTCTGCCCCACGGCCGAGTCCTGCGGGTCTGGTGGAGCCTCGGTCAGCACAGTCTCGGGTTGCGGGTTCGCGCCGGGTGCAAGGATCGCGCTGAACGCCGTGCGTTGATCGTCTATCGAGCCAAAATTGCTGGTCGGGTAGATGATCCACTTCGCGAGGCCGACGACGTTGGAAATCTCGACCTGCCCGCCTCCGGTCCACTCCTGATTGAAGCGCGAGTCGAAGGATTCGCCCCGATTGTCGCCCTCGACCCAGACATGCCCGGGCTCCACCGTGACCTTGAAATAGACCTGGTCTTTGATGGTGCCGGGCTTGAGGAACGACTCGTCGACCGCGGTGCCGTTGACGACGGTTGCTCCGCTCGCGGTGCAGCATTCGACGGTGTCTCCCGGTAGGCCAATGATGCGCTTGATGATGTAGGTGGTGTCGGTTTCGGGCACGACGCCGATCTGCTGCCCCGCCCAATTGAGGAAACCGGCGATGCCCGTGGGCGCGGGAGTCGTTGTGGTCGTGGGGCCCGATTGCCGTGCGTGTTCCTCCCAGCCGTCGACGTCTCTGAAGACGACGACCTCACCACGCTTCAGGTCGAAGAAGCGGGGCGTGAACTTCGAGACGACGATGCGGTCGCCAATGGCGAGCGTGTTCTCCATGGACTGCGAGGGAATAGTGAACGACTGCACGACGAAGGCCTTGGCCAGCATCGAGAGAACGATGCCCACGACGACCACCGCGGCGATCTCCGCGAGCTGTCGTCCAAACTCGAATCGGCGACGCACCTGGGGGGCAGCGGCGCGGCGACGCTCGGCGGCCCGCTTCGCCGTGTCGGACCTATCGGCGGGGGCTCTCCCGTCGGCGGGGGCACGGGCGCCATCGAGCACGGGTGCGTCGAGCGTCTCGACGACGCTGTCCACGCGGGTCAACTGATCGTCAACCTGTCGGTCTGCCCGTTCATGTGCCTGGCGGGCCGCTTCAAGTTCGCGTTCGAGACGAATCCGGGCACGGCGGGTGGCGGGAAGCACGGTCGCGGCCAGGGCGTGATGATCGCGGGCATCGCCGCTCGCGGCTGCGGCCCTGCGCGCACGGCGTTGGTCGGCGAGCCCCTCGAGATTGCGGGTGGCCGGCACCAAGTCATTTATCTCTGCGGTGGTGCCCACCTCGTTCGCGGCACGCAGAAGGCCCAGCATCTCCGGTCGCAGCGCTAGCGTGCCGTACGCGATGCCCTCGCGGTACAGGGGCGCGCCGTCGCGCGGGGGCACGGCGGTCGGGGGCGCCGCGGTCGAGGTGCTGAGGGTGGACGCCCCGGGGCGCGTTGGCACCGCGGGCACCGCTGGCGGGTCGGCAGCGACGGTTTCGACGGAGCTAACAGTGTCGGGCGCGACGGTTTCGGCGGGCGCGACGGTGTCGGCGGGGGCAACAGTGTCGGCAGTGACGGTGTCGCCGGGCGCGACGGTGTCAGCAGCGACGGTGTCGACGGCGGCAACAGTCTCGGCAGGCGCAACGTGCTCGACCGGAGGGGCCGCCTCGGGCGAGTCGGCGGGCTCAATGAGCGGTTCGGGTTCGGGAGTACCCCCAAAGTCGGTGCGTCGGGCGCGACGACCATGGCTTCGGGGGGCGATGCTGGTCTCGGCGTCTGGCTCCGCAGGTGGCGAATCTAGCCGCGAAGTCGTGGCCTCAGGTGCATCCACTTCGACGGGCTGCACCGCACCCACTTCGGGTGCATCCACCTCGACGGGCTGCACCTCGACCACCCCGGGTGCCTCCACCTCGACCACCGCGGGCTCCACGGCGAAATCGACGGTCGCCTCCGCAACCGGCGCCTCATCCTCCGCCTCCGCAACCGGCGCCTCAACCTCCGGCGCCTCAACCCCAGTCGTCTCGACAGGCGTCTCGACAGGCGACGCAACCGCCGTTGCCCGCGGCAAGGCGCGTAGTCGCCTGGTGCGCTCCTCCAGTCGGCTCGCGACATCGTACGCCGCGCCGACATCCACCGACCTTCCGGCGTCGCCCGCATCGCCGGTGTGACCCGCGCGAACGTCGCCGGGAGCCCCCACCTCGGGGGCGAAGATCGACCGTGACCTGAGCGAGGCGTCCGACTCGTCGACCACCTCGGGAGTGCCCGAGCCAAACCAGCGCGCGACCGCGCCCCACACTCCCCGCTGGGCGGCGGCCTTGCGCGCGAGCGGCTCATCGTCAAAAGTTTCAATGTGACCGAGGTGGATCTCGCCCCGACCGCGCTCCGCGGCCCGGCGCTGCCGACGGCCGCCCGGGGGCCCGGCCACCTCGGCGTCCGACACGACGGTGCGCACCCCCGAAACGGGCGCGACAGCATCACCGCTGGGCGCGTCGCTAGCGCCCGAGCTGGTGGTACCCGGCGTCTCGTGGTCCACTGGCCTGCCTTTTCACCGTCTTGGGGACCCTTCTATGCTCACACATTTGCAGTGGGTTTTCGCGCCGAAGTCCGCGCCACCCATCCGCCGCCCATCCGCCATGCGCGACGCCGCCCGCCGCGCTACGGCAGCCAGCGCGCGCGGTCACGCGGCCAATACACGGCCCGCGCGTCGCCCGTCACCCGCTCGACGGCCACGAATCCCCCGCCGGGGGCGCCCAAATACGCGCGCGAATCCTCGCTGTTCGTGCGGTTGTCACCCAACAACCACAGTCGCCCCTCGGGCACCTGAACGTCGAACTTCGTGCCGCTGGCCGGGTTGGCCGCCGTGATGGCGCGCCCGAGATAGGGCTCGTCGAGCGGCACCCCATTGATGAGCAGCCGCCCGTCCGCCCCGCAGCAGGTCACCCGGTCTCCGGCGACGCCGATCACCCGCTTGACGAAGTAATGCTCTCCGCCCTTATACGGGGCGAAGGAGTCGCGGCCATCGAACACGATGACCTCCCCGCGCTGCACCGACTCCGAACCCACGGTGTACACGAGCAGGCGGTCCCCCGGAACCAGCAGCGGCTGCATCGACGCGCTGGGCACCACAAAGGGGGTCACCACGAACAAGCGCAGGCCCAGCACCGCGAGCAAAACACAAACGACGGCGGATACCAGCACCCGCTGGACCCACCGTCGTTTGAAGACAGCCAAAGATCTAATACTTAGATTTCGCGCTTTTCGCGGATCTTCGCGGCCTTGCCGCTCAGTTCGCGCAGGTAGTAGAGCTTCGCGCGGCGCACGTCACCGTGGCTCATGACCTCGACCTTTTCGATCGTGGGTGCGTGCACGGGGAACTTACGCTCCACGCCCACGCCGAACGACACCTTGCGGACCGTGAAGGTCTCGCCAATGCCCTTGCCGTGGATCGCGATGACGTGACCCTGGAACACCTGGATACGCGAACGGTTGCCTTCGACGACCTTCACGTGCACCTTGACCAGGTCGCCCGAGCGGAGGACGGGGATGTCCTGGCGCAACTGCGACTCAGTGACAAAATCAAGCTTCTGCATGGTTTTCACTCCAACGACTGCCACAGGTCAGCCGCATTACTCTGGCACGAAACGTGCCGGGCTTCGAGGGGATCGGACTCGATCCCGGTGCGCGTGAGGCAAACCTCGCGTCCAACGCCCCTATGGCAGCATCAAAACACACGCCCGACCAGTGTACGTTCCCGCGCAAGCGGGCTCCAAGCGCAGTCAGTGTAGCTTTCGGCACCCTACCCGTCGGTACCAGTGCTGCGCACGACGCGCCCATCGCGGATCGCGAAACCCTGCTCGCGCAACACCGCGCGATCCGCCTTATCGAGCGCCTGCGGGTCGAGCGCCTCGATTAGGTCGGGCCGACGCGCGCACGTGCGCAGCAGCTGCTGATCGCGCCGCCACCTCGCCACCTTCGCGTGGTGACCGCTCAGCAAAACCTCGGGTGCCGAATGCCGGTTCCACACCGCGGGCCGCGTGTACACGGGGTATTCCAGCAGGCCACCCGTGTGCGACTCCTCGTCGAGGCTCGCCGCGTTACCGATCACTCCCGGCAGCAGCCGCACGATGGCCTCGATCATCGCCAGCACCGCGACCTCGCCGCCGTTCAGCACGTAGTCCCCGATCGACACGGGTCGCACGTCGAGCCCCAGGTCTTCGCGCGCGTAATCGAGCACCCGCTCGTCGATGCCCTCGTAACGCCCGCACGCAAACCCCAGCGCGGGCAGGGCCGCCAGCTCGTAGGCCATCTCCTGATCGAATCGGGCCCCCGCCGGCGACGGCACAATTAAGACCGGACGCGCGGCTACCTCCCCGGCCTCCCCCGCCGCGCTGGCAGCGGGGCCGGGCTGGGTCTTGGCCACCCAGGCGTCCAGGGCCCGACCCCACGGCTCAGGCTTCATGACCATGCCCGCGCCGCCCCCGAGCGGCGCATCGTCGACGGTGCGATGCCGGTCGTGAGCGTGCTCGCGCAGGTCGTGCACGCTCAGGGCGATCAACCCCTCCTCGCGGGCCTTGCCCAACAGGGAGAGCCCAAGGGGCTGCAGGTACTCGGGAAAAATGGTGAAGACGTCAAGACGCATACTACTGCTCGGCACCCTCGGCAGGCAGCGCTGCAAACAGGCCGCCGGGCGGGCTCACCACCACGCGGCCGCCGTCGATGTCCACCTCGGGCACGAGTCGTTCGACGAGCGGCAGCAGCACGGGTTCGGGATTGCCGGGCTCGTCTATGACGAGCAGGTCTTGGGCCGGGTACGATTCGACTCCGGTCACGGTGCCGAGGCGCTGGCCCGAGGTGGTGACCACCTCAAGGCCCTCGAGCTGTTCGGGATACCACGCGTCGGGGTCAGCCTCGTTCTCGTCCTCGAGGTCGACCTCGAGGGTGAGGATGCCCCCGTTCAACGATTCCGCGCCCGTGCGGTCGGTGACCTCTTTGAATTGCACGTACCAGCGTTCGCTCGCCACGCGGGCCTTCACGACCGTGAGGGTCGCCGGGTTGGCGAGGGAATTGGTGAACTGGGTGCCCCGCACGAAGCGGTCCTCGGGGCTGTCGGTGCGCAGGATGACCGAGACCTCACCGCGCAGGCCGTGGGCGCGGCCCATCGTGCCGATCGTGACTAGCATGGTGTCCTTCTGTGTCGGGTGGTGGCGGGTGGCGGCGGGCACGTCGGGAGCGCTGCCGCACCGGCAATGCGAAAGCGGCCCGGCCCTCCCGGGCTCGGGCCGCTCATAGCGTGTTGTCTGCGCGCGCTAGCGGCGGTCGACGTCAACGATGTCAACTCGCACCGATTCGCCGTCGGCGATGGCCGTGACGACAGTGCGCAAAGCCTTGGCGGTGCGACCGGAGCGACCGATCACACGCCCCAGGTCCTCGGGGTTCACCCGGACCTGCAGTAGAGCCCCGCGGCGCAGTTTTTGCTCGCGGACATCTACGTCGTCGGGGTTGTCCACCAGGTTACGAACCAGGTGTTCCAGGGCTTCGGCGTTGGCGCTCATTATGCCTCTTCGGTGGCTTCTGCAGCGGGGGCCTCAGCCGATTCGGCGGCGGCCTCTTCGGCGGGAGCGGCGGCCTCTTCGGCCTGCTTCGCGGCGGCGGCCTTGGCGGCGCCCTCACGAACCTGAGCGGCGGCCTTGTGCGCCTCGTCGATGGCGACGCTGGGCGCAGCCTTCTCGCCCTTGACACGCAGGGTGCCCTCGGTGCCGGGGAGACCCTTGAACTTCTGCCAATCGCCCGTGATCTTGAGGATCGCGAGGACCTGCTCGGTGGGCTGCGCGCCCACGCTCAGCCAGTACTGCGCACGGTCGCTCTTGACCTCGATGAACGAGGGCTCTTCGGTGGGGTGGTACTTGCCGATTTCTTCGATGGCTCGACCATCGCGCTTTGTGCGCGAATCAGCCACGACGATGCGGTAGTACGGTGCCCGGATCTTGCCGAGGCGCTTCAAACGAATCTTGACTGCCACTTTTGTGGTCACTCCTGTGTTCTACATAGAAAGGGGGAAGTTGGAGCATTCCCGTGGGGTAATGGCTGCTACGAACTTCGGGGTGCGCTCACGGGCAGAGGGACCGCGCGAACACATACCGTCCCATTCTGCCAGAGAATTGCGACGAACACACGCCCGTGCCTGTGCCCCTGGCCACACCGTATCGGCCGGGGACCTTCGGCAAGGGGTGCGGGCAGCGTTCGCGGTAAAGTTCAAAGGTCGGCGCGGGGGCTGTCGCGGCCACGCCGCACGCTGACAGACCAGTCACTCTTGCCCCTGCCGCGCCAAGGAATCCATGACCGCGACGACACCCACACCCAGCCCGCGGGCCACGCGGCGTCCGCTGCATTCCCTCGTCCTCATGGGCCCCGCGTTTGTCGCCGCCATCGCCTATGTTGACCCCGGCAACGTCGCCGCAAACATGAGCAGCGGCGCCGAATACGGCTACCTGTTGATCTGGGTGCTCGTGCTCGCGAGCCTCATGGCCATGCTCGTGCAGTACCTCTCCGCCAAGCTGGGCCTCGTGACGGGCGCCAGCCTCCCACAGGTGCTGGGCCAGCGGTACTCCGCCCCCACCCGCCGCGCCTACTGGGTGCAGGCCGAACTCATCGCGATGGCCACCGATCTCGCAGAGGTGATCGGCGGCGCCATCGCCCTCAACCTCCTTTTCGGGCTTCCGCTGCTGTGGGGAGGCCTGATCGTGGGGCTGATTTCGACCCTGATCTTGATGATTCAGGGCGGGCGGCGGCAGCGCCTCTTCGAGACCGTCATCACGGCGCTGTTGCTCACCATCACCGCGGGATTCCTCGCGGGGCTCATCATCTCTCCGGCTCCCCTGCGCGACGTTGCGACCGGCCTCGTGCCGCGCTTCGACGGCACCGGTAGCGTCCTGCTCGCGGCGAGCATGCTCGGCGCAACCGTCATGCCCCACGCGATTTACCTGCACTCCGCCCTCGCGCGCGACCGCCACGGTAGGCCCACCGTGCAGCGCCTGCGCGAGACCCTGCGCGCCACCAAGATCGACATCGGGGTGGCCCTCGGCCTTGCCTCGATTGTCAACATTGGCCTGCTGGTGGTCGCCGCGCACTCCCTCTATGGTCTGCCGGGAACCGACACCATCGAGGGCGCGCACGCCGCCATGACCGAACAGTTGGGCGCCGCGGTTGGCATCATCTTCGGCGTGGGCCTGCTGGCGAGCGGCCTCGCCTCCACCTCGGTGGGGTGCTACGCGGGCGCGACCATCATGGAGGGACTCCTGCTGCGGCGCGTGCCCGTGCTCGCGCGCCGCGTGCTCACGATGGTGCCCGCCCTCGTGATTCTCGCGGTCGGAGTCGAGCCCACCCAGGCGCTCGTGATGAGCCAGGTGGTGCTGTCGCTCGGCATTCCGTTCGCGCTGATTCCGCTGCTGCGGGTGACCGATTCGGCGTCCGTCATGGGCGCCCTGCGCAACGGCCCCGTCGTGCGGGTGCTCGCGTGGGGTATCGCGGCGGTCATCGTCGCGCTCAACGTCGCCCTCGTGGTGCTGACCCTCGCCGATCTCTAGCGAGGCCGCGTTGTGGGCCGCCGCGGGTTGGGGCCGGACGCCGCCGCTCCCCCATTCGCATCGGCCTACCTCACGCGCTGGCCGCGCAGGACCACGGCCCGGGGCTCCTCGTAGGCGCGCACGTCGTCTTGGGGGTTGGTGGAGTACACCACCAGGTCGGCGGACGCACCGTCCGTGAGCGTGTCGAAGCCGAGATACGTGCGGGCATCGAACGCCGCCGCCGCCAACACCTCGGCCGCGCTGAGACCCGCACGGTGCAGTTCTGCGAGTTCACTCGCGATGATGCCGTGGGGCAGCACCCCGCCGGCGTCGGTGCCCGCGAAAATCTGCACTCCGGCCGCGTGAGCAGCGGCGATGGTCTCGTAGCGGTGCGCGTGCAGCGTGCGCATGTGCGCCGCGTAGGCGGGAAACCGGTGACCTGCCTCGGCGTAATCCAGAAACTGCCCGATGTTGACGAGGGTCGGCACGATGGCCACGCCGTGCTCGGCGAACAACGGAATCGTCTCGGCTGTGAGACCGGTCGCGTGCTCGACGCAGTCGATGCCGGCCTCGAGGAGGCCCGGAAGGGATTCGTGACTGAAACAATGCGCGGTCACGCGCCCGCCCGCCGCGTGTACCGCATCGATGGCGACCGTAAGCGCCTCGGTCGGCCAGCAGGCCTTGAGGTCGCCCGCCTCTCGGTCGATCCAGTCGCCCACCAGTTTGACCCAGCCGTCTCCCGCCGCGACCTGGGCGACGGCGTACTCGACGAGGGCCTCCGGCTCGATCTCCCACGCGTAATTGCGCAGGTAACGCTTGGGCCTGGCGAGGTGGCGGCCGCACCGGACGAGCCGGGGCAGGTCTGCGCGTTCCTGCACGAATCGCGTGTCGAGGGGCGAGCCCGCGTCGCGCTGCAAGAGCACTCCCGTGTCACGGTCGGTGGTGGCCTGCTGAATCGCGAGCGCGTGGTCGGTTGCCCCGCTCTCGTCGAGGCCCACGTGGCAGTGCAGGTCGGCAAGGCCGGGTATCGCGTAGCCCTCGATCTCGCTGACGCCCTCGGCGCCGAAGCCTTCCGGCTCCGCGCCGTAGATGCGCCCCTCATGCACGTAGGCGCGCTCCGCGATCTCGAACTCGAGGCCCGCGTCGCCGCGCCGGGCGCTTCGCGCGATGGAGCCTGTCACCAGGATGGATTCGGCCACGGGTCACCTCTCACACACGTGCGCGTGTCGCTCGTTCGCGCCGCGCGGGAACTCGAATTACTTCTTGCCGAACAGAGCGCCGAGACCGCCCTGCAACTGCGAGGGGTCGAAGTCTGGGGGCAGGTCGGGCATCTGGTTGCCGCCAAACGCGGCCCCCGGGGCCGCCGCCCGGGCGCTGGCCTTGGCCGCCGCCTCGCGCTCCTCGGCCGCCCGCTTCGCAGGGTTACCCGACTTCGACTTTTTGCCCTTGGACTGCGGGGGCGGTGCCATGCGGCCCCGCGACTTCTTGCCGTGCCCCATGCCGGGGGCACCGGGCATGCCGGGCATGCCGGGCATGCCGCCCCCACCCTTCATGGCGCGCATCATCTGCTGCGCCTGGCCGAAGCGCTCCAGCATCTGGTTGACTTCGCTGACGCTGCGTCCGCAACCCTTGGCGATGCGCGACCGGCGCGAACCGTTAATGATCTTGGGGTTTTGACGCTCGGCGGGGGTCATGGACCGCACGATGGCTTCGACGCGGTCGATCTCGCGCTCGTCAAAGTTGGCGAGCTGGTCGCGCATCTGGGCCATGCCGGGCAGCATGCCCATCATTTTCTTGAGGCTGCCCATCTTGCGGATGGACTGCATCTGCTGCAAGAAATCGTCGAGCGTGAAGTCCTCGTTCGACTGCATCTTGCGCGCCAATTCGGCGGCTTCGTCTTCGTCGAACGCGCGCTCGGCCTGCTCGATCAGGCTCATCACGTCGCCCATGTCGAGGATCCGGCTCGCCATGCGGTCCGGGTGGAACACCTCGAACTCTTCGAGCTTTTCGCCCGTCGAGGCGAACAGGATCGGCGCTCCGGTCACGTGCTGAATCGACAGCGCCGCGCCACCGCGAGTGTCACCGTCGAGCTTCGACAGCACGACGCCCGTAAACCCAACGCCGTCGCGGAAGGCCTCGGCCGTGTTGACGGCGTCCTGACCAATCATCGAATCCACCACGAAGAGAATGTCGTCGGGCTCGACGGCGTCGCGAATATCGATGGCCTGCTGCATCATCTCGGCATCAATGCCGAGGCGACCCGCGGTATCGACGATCACGACCGAATGCAGGTTGTCGCAGCCCTGCTGAATGCCAAATTCGGCGGCCTCGACGGGGTCGCCCACGCCATTGCCCGCGAACGGAGCGGCAACGGGCACGCCCGCCCGCTCGCCCACGATCTGCAGCTGGTTGACGGCGTTGGGGCGCTGCAGGTCGCACGCCACCAGCAGGGGGGTGTGGCCCTGTTCTTTGAGCCAGCGCGCCAACTTGCCCGCGAGCGTAGTCTTGCCGGCACCCTGGAGGCCGGCCAGCATGATGACGGTGGGCGGATGCTTCGAGAAGTTCAACGAACCCGTTGCCCCGCCGAGCATCGTCACCAATTCGGCGTGCACGATCTTGACGACCTGCTGGCCGGGGTTCAGCGCCTTCGAGACCTCTTCGCCGAGTGCCGCCTCGCGCACCTTGCTCGTGAACTCACGCACCGCGGGAACGGCGACGTCGGCGTCGAGCAGGGCGCGACGAATCTCTCGAATCGTGCCGTCGACGTCCGACTCCGAGAGGCGGCCCTTGCCGCGCAGGTTCTTCAGTGAGGCGGTAATGCGATCAGACAGAGAGGCGAACACTCGTCATCCTTTGTTCGGTTCATGCGGGCCGCGCAGGCGGCCCATACACGCGGCGCGAGCGACTACGCGAAGACGGCAGGGGGCATCGCGGCCGGTACTGGTTTTCACGGTCAAGACTACCGCGAACCGTACGGTGCTCCCGCCCACACCCCCCGCCGCGGTCGCGTTCCGCCACGGGCGTACCCTACGCGCGGTGCTGCGCGAGGTCCTCGCGCACGCGCCACACGAGGTCGTCCACGAGGTGCGCGCGCCAGGCCGACCAACCCTGCCCACCCGTGCCCCGCGCGTCCGCCTCGGTGAGGGCCCGCAAGAGATCGAGTCGGTCCGGACGCCAGCCGACCGCCCGGGCCAGCTCGGCACGCGTACCGGCCGCGGCGGGGTCCCGGCGCGTCGCGAGGTCCGAGAGCGTCAGGTGTTCGCGCACGAGCATCTCCACGGTGTCGACGTCGTCGGGGCCAAAGCCCACGCGCCGCGCCATACGCGCCGCGAGCGGAGCCCCCTCGGCGCTATGGTCGCGCTGACCGCGGCGCTTGCCAATATCGTGCACGAGCGCACTGAAGAGCAGCACTCCGGGGCGCTCTACCCGGTCGACCAGGGCCGCGGCCGCCGCGACGGTCTCCAGCGAATGCCGGTCCACCGTGTAGCGATGCACGGCGGCATGATGGGGCCGGTTGCGAATGCCGTCCCACTCGGGAAACCAGCGGGCGGTCACTCCGTGTTGGTCGAGGGCCTCCCACACCCCAATGAGTCGCTGGCCGCACCCCAACAGAATGTGCAGCAGGTCGCGGGCTTCTTCGGGCCAGGGCTCCGGTAGCGCGGGAGCCGCCGCCGCCTGATCGAGCGTCTCGGGTGAAATTGCGAGACCCGTGCGGGCCGCCGCCGCCCCCACCCGCAGCCCCAGCAGGGGGTCGTGCCGACCCAGCGCCGCGGCGTCCCGAGAAATCTCGCCCGCGTGCTCGACGAGGGCGCCGCCGAGCGGCGTCAGGGTGGGCCGCCGCGAGATCCCGAATCCCTTGCTGAGCCGGCGTCCGCGGGGGTTCGCACGCAGCGCGCGCCGCGCCGTCGTGTCGACGGCATAGGCCAGCACGCGGCCCGCCGCCGAGACCTCGGTGAGCAGGTCGTCGACGTCGGCAAACCCGCAGAGCCGGGCCACGTCCGCCCGGTCGGCACGCACGAGCCGCACCGTGGGCCGGTTCGTCACGTGGTGCACGGCGTCGCGCACGCGCAGCAAGAAGCTCTGCGCGCGGTCGGCCTCCCCGCGGGGGCGGTCGGCCAGCCACGTCGCGGTCAGGGCCTGCAAATTCGTGGCATCGCGCAGCCCGCCGCGCGCCGACTTGAGGTCGGGCTCGCTCGACGTGGCCAGGTCGCCGGCGCTTGCCTCGCGCTCCACCAGACTCTCAATCAGGCGCTGGGCCTGCACGTGGGCGCTGCGCCTCCACACTCCGAAGATCGCGGCGCGCGCGTCGTCGACGAGCCGCGCATCCCCCGCGATGAGCCGGAGGTCGAGCAGGGAGACGGCAGCGATCACGTCGCTGCGGGCGGTGTCGAGGCATTGCGCCACCGTGCGCACCGCGTGGTCGAGGTGCCAGTGGGCGTCCCAGATGGGGTACCACAGGGCGTCCGCGAGCTCCGCGAGGGCCGCGGGACTGAGCGTGCTGCCGTCGTGCAGCAGCACCAGATCAAGGTCGGAGCGCGGGCCCAGTTCGCGCCGCCCCAGCGAACCCACCGCGGCGAGGGCAATTCCGGACGGCACAGGGGGCTGGGTATCCTCGCCGGCCCGTGCGTCCTGGGGTGCGCGAGATGTGAGGGAGCCGATGGCGGTCGCGAAGGTGTGCGCGAGCCACTCGGCGACGGCGTCGCTGCGCCGCTCGCGGGCCGCCCGTGCGCTCTGGTCGTTTGCGAACTCGGCGCCGACCGCAAGGTGGGGCTCCCGAACCCGGAGTATGGGGTTCGGGAGCCCTGGCCCCGCGGCATTGGACATGTCATTCATCGAATGGCACCGCAGGTCTCTTAGAGGGCGAGGCTGCCACGGTCACCCGTGCGCACTCGCACCACCTCGTCGACGGTTTGGCTCCACACCTTGCCGTCTCCGATGCGGCCCGTGTGGGCCGCGCGCACAATCACGTCGATGAGCGGCGAGGCGTCGGCGTCATCGACCAACACCTCGATGCGCACCTTGGGCACGACATCGACGGTGTACTCCGCGCCTCGATACACCTCGGTGTGGCCCTTCTGGCGGCCATGCCCCGCGGCCTCGCTGACCGTGAGGCCGAGCACCCCGAAGTGTTCGAGCGCGACCTTCACGTCGTCGAGCTTGTGGGGCTGAATGATGGCGGTAATAAGTTTCATGATCATTTCTCCGTTCGGGACACGGTCGAGGCCGCGGACGCCGCCAGTTCGTAAGCGGATTCGGCGTGTTCGGCCACGTCGATGCCGCGTAGTTCGTCGGCGTCGGGGATCCTCCACCCCATTGTCGCCTGGAGAATGCGGGCTACGACCCACGTGACGGCGCCTGAGAAGACCACTGCGGCGAGGGCCACGAGCACCTGCACCACGAGCAAGGCGATGCCGCCGCCGAAGAACAGGCCGCCGTCGCTCGCGAGGAACCCGATCAGCACGGTGCCCACGAGCCCGCCGACCAGGTGGATACCCACCACATCGAGCGAATCGTCGACGTTGAAGCGGTATTTGAGGCTCACTGCGGCCGCGCACGCAACGCCCGTGATGACGCCCAACACGATCGAGGTCCAGGGGTTCAGAGCGCCCGCGGCGGGCGTGATCGCGACCAGGCCGGCGACGGCGCCCGAGGCGGCACCGAGCGACGTGATGTGGCCGTGGCGCACCTTTTCATAGAGAAACCAGCCGAGCATCGCCGCCGCGGCGGCGGCCAGCGTGTTGACCCAGGCGAGACCCGCGGTGCCGTTCGCTGCGCCCGCGCTGCCCGCGTTGAAACCGAACCAGCCGAACCACAGCAGGCCGGCGCCGAGCATCACGAAGGGCAGGTTGTGGGGGCGCATGGGGTCGCGTCGAAAGCCCCGGCGGTTACCGACCATGAGGGCGAGCACCAGGCCCGCAACGCCCGCATTAATGTGCACTACCGTGCCGCCCGCGAAGTCGATGGGGGCTGCGAGGCTCGAGAAGATGCCGTCGTGGCTGAGGAGGCCACCGCCCCACACCATGTGCGCCATTGGCGCATAGGCCAGCAGCGACCAGATCGCAGAGAATACGAGCCACGTGCCGAACTTGATGCGATCGGCCACGGCGCCCGAGATGATCGCGAGCGTGATGATCGCGAACGTGGCCTGAAACCCCACGGCCACGAGGGCCGGCACGCCGTTCGCGGCAAGGAGGGAATCGGCGTCCGCCAAACCCTCGAGGCCAAAGTGGGCGAACGGGTTGCCCACGAGGCTGCCCTGTGCGCTCGGCCCGAAGGCGAGACCGTACCCGAGCAACACCCACACGACGGTGACGACGGCCATGGCGGAGAAGCTCATCATCATCATGTTGAGCACGCTCTTGGCGCGCACCATGCCCCCGTAAAAGAAGGCGAGCCCCGGCGTCATGAGTAGTACGAGGGAGGCCGAGATGAGGATCCAGGCGGTGTTGCCGGTGTCGAGCGTGAACTGCTCGGGCGCGGCTGCGAATGCAAACATGGTGACTCCTTTACGTCACGTCCGATGCTTCGAGTGTGCGCGCGCAGGATTTCGTGCGGTCGTGCCGCGTGTTTCGACCACGTTACAAAAAGGGCCCCCAGGTTACGACTGTGGAACACAGCCGCCCGGGGGCCCTGGCGTCTCCGCCGCGGCGGTCTTTAGCCGCTGATCAGAGCGTTGACGAATTCTTTCGGGTCGAAGGGCGCGAGGTCGTCGACGCCCTCGCCGAGGCCGACGAGTTTGACGGGCACGCCGAGGGTGTGCTGCACCGCTACGACGATTCCGCCCTTGGCGGTGCCGTCGAGCTTCGTCAGCACGATGCCCGTGATCTGCACCGCCTCGGAGAACACGGCGGCCTGACGCAGGCCGTTTTGGCCCGTTGTCGCGTCAAGCACGAGCAGCACCTCCTGCATCTCGGCCCCGCCGAGCGCCTTCGTGGCGACGCGCTTGACCTTACTGAGCTCATCCATCAGACCGGCCTTGTTTTGCAGTCGACCCGCGGTGTCGACCAGAACGACATCGGCGCCCTCGTCGACACCGGTCTTGACGGCATCGAAGGCTACGGACGCGGGGTCGGCGCCGTCCTTGTCGGAGCGCACGGTGACGACGCCCACGCGCTCGCCCCAGGTCGCGAGCTGCTCCGCCGCGGCGGCGCGGAACGTATCGGCCGCCCCGAGTACGACGTCCTTATCTTGAGCGACCAGCACGCGGGCGAGCTTGCCGCACGTGGTGGTCTTGCCGGTGCCGTTGACGCCGACCATCATGATGACGCTCGGCACGGTCTCGCCGGCGTCGTTCAGCACGGGGTCGCTCGCAATACTGCGATCGAGCGACGGGTCGATGATGCGCAGGAGCTCTTCGCTCAGCATGGCTCGCACCTGCTCGGGCTCGTGCGTGGCCATGACGCGCACGCGATCGCGCAGCACCGCCATGAGTTCGTCGGTGGCGTCGGCCCCGATGTCGGCGAGCAAGAGCGTCTCTTCGATCTCGTCCCAGGTCTCTTCGTCGATGCGGTCCTTGCTGAGCAGGCTGAGCAGGCCGCGGCCGAAGGCATTGCCGCGCGCGAGGCGGGCGCGCAGGCGCACCATGCGCCCCGCGAGCGATTCGGGTCGTTCGATCGTGAGGGTGGGGGCGGGCGGCGCGTTGGGTTCGGCGTCAGCGGGCTGCGCGCTGCCGATGGCGGCCACGTCGTCCGCGAAGGAATCCCCACTAGTACTGGGCAGCGACTCGCGCAAGGTGGCTTCGAGTTCGCGCGCCGAGCGGCGGCGATAGAGCCCCACGCCAATAGTCGCGACGACCGCGAGCAGCACGAGGCCGGCGATGATGAGGTAATAGGTATTTTGGAACGTCTCCACGCCACCATCTAACCAGGTTGCGGGTGCGATCCGGGCGCGATTTCATGGGCGGCGACGGACGCCCCGGTGGCCCGTGGGCAGCGGCCGGTACGTGAGGGTAGCGGACGCGCGGGGGCCGGTTTGGCTACTTCAGGCCGGAGTCGGCCGTGTCGGCCGCGAACAGTTCGTCCGTCTCGGTGACGCGTCGGGCCTTGCGAGGAATCCGGTGGTCGTTGAACACGGCCTCGCCCCGATTGATGCTCGACAACGCGATGCCGGCGACGATCAAAACCGAGAGGCCCAAGCACACAATGGCGAAAACAATGAGGGTGGTCATGCCACCTATCTTCATCGGTTCTTGACCCTCGCGCAATTTGAAACTTGCCCTAACGAACCTCACTAAATGCATTTGTAGTAAAAACCACACCCCGCCGCGGCACCGCCCCGCCGACTCGTGTCGAGCGGTCCTCGCCGCCGCGATGGGGACACCGCAAAGGGCAGCTGCACCAGTTGGCTTTTGGATTGCGGTGGTCGCGCGGCGGGACTGAGCGGAGCCGGGCTTACTGCTCGGCCTCGGCGCGGCTCGCGATGCGCTGCGAGATGACGGCCGAGATGCCGTCGCGTTGCATCGTGACTCCATAGAGCGCGTCGGCGACCTCCATGGTGCGCTTCTGGTGGGTGATGACGATCAGCTGTGAGGATTCTTGCAGCTCCTTGAAGATGCCGATCAGGCGACCCAGATTGACATCATCGAGGGCCGCCTCCACTTCATCCATCACATAGAACGGGCTCGGTCGGGCCTTAAAGATCGCGACGAGGATCGCGACGGCCGCCAGTGAGCGTTCGCCTCCGCTCAGCAGGCTGAGCCGCTTCACTCGCTTGCCGGCGGGGCGGGCCTCCACCTCGATGCCCGTGGTCAGCATGTTCTCGGGGTCGGTCAAGATTAACGACCCCGCGCCGCCGGGGAACAAGCGCTCGAACACACCGACGAACTCGCGCGCGGTATCGGCAAACGCTGCGGCAAACACCTCCTGCACCTGGCGATCGATCTCTGCGATGATCTCTTCGAGATCCAGACGCGACTTTTGCAGGTCTTCGAGCTGCCCGGTGAGGTACTGGTGGCGTTCCTCCATGGCGGTGAACTCTTCGAGCGCGAGGGGGTTGACCGTGCCGATGCGCGCGAGGTCGCGTTCGGCCCGTTGCAGCCGCGCCTCCTGCTCGGCGCGCACGTACGGGCGGGCCTCGTTGGGCGTCGCGTCCGGGTCGGTCGAGGGCACCGGCAGGTGCGGTCCGAACTCGTCAACGAGGGCATCCGCGCCGACTCCGAATTGTGAATGCGCGTGTTCCTCGAGCTGCGCGAATCTCATGCGCAACTCCGCCCGCGCCAGCTCGTCGCGATGGGCCACGCTGCTCAGCTGCGAAATTTCTTCGCTGAGTCCTCGATGTTCGTCCCGCAACGTGGACACGTAGGCGTCTGCGGCAGTTTGCTCCGCGAGTGCCTCGGCGCGTTCACCTTCGGCGGCCGCGAGCGAGAGCCGCAGCGCGTCGAGCACCTCGGCCGCCGCACCCGCGACCCGCTCCGCGGTGACTATCTGGCGCGCCGTGCGCTCGGCCTGCGCCGCGGCCGCATTCCGCAGCAGCATTTCTTGTCGCAGGGTGTTGCGCATGGCGCCGACCCGCTGTTCCGTGGAGCGGGCGCGCTCCTCCGCCGTGCGCAGGGCGAGCCTCGCCTCGGTCTCCGCGGCACGGGCGCCTGAAGCCCGCTCCGCGAGCACATGGCGATCGTCCTCAATGTCGCCCAGCGACTCGGCCGCCGCCGTCTCGACGGCCGCCGCGTGCGCGGCCTCCGCCTCGACGCACTGCGCGACCTCGCGCGCGTGTGCCTCGCGCGCCTGGCCCAGTCTCGTCGTCGCCCGCTCGGCCTCCGCCTGCGCCGCGCGCGCCACGGCGCCACCCTCGGCCAGCACCCGCGAGCGTTCGGCGTGCTCGGCGTCGTGTTGACGGAGTTCATCTAGCGCGTTATTGACGTCGACCTGTTGTTCCTTGTGGCGCTGGGTAAGGGTCGCGAGTCGTTCTTGCACGGCGATCTCGGCGGTGTGGGCGCGCTGAAGTTCGCGGTCGGCCTGGTCAACCTCGGCCGCGATCTCTAAGAGTGTCGGCGCGCTGAGCGAACCGCCCTGCGCCGACCGTACCGAAAGGAGCGCCCCATCGAGGGTCACCACCGTCAACGTGGGGTGCTCGCGGACCACACGGGCCGCGCTCAAGACGTCGTCCACGATTACGACGTCGGCCAGGAGCGCCGCGAGGGTCTGTGCGAGTGCTGGGGCGATCGTCACCACGGCGAGGGCCGCGGTCGCGCCGGGCAGGTCTGGGGTCGCGGGCAGGTCTGGGATGGCGGGTGCGGTGGGGTCGGTGCCAGGGAGGCACGCGGCGTCCGACCCCTCTGGCCCCGCCAGCAGCATGGACACCTGGCCCTGCTCGTGCTCGCGCGCGTGACCGATGGCCGCGGCTGCAGTCTCGGGGGATTCCACGACGATGGCATTGGCGTAGTTCGCGAGCGCCGCTGCGACCGCGGTCTCGTAGCCGGGTTCGACGCGGGCAAATTGCGCGAGCGGCCCGAGCACCCCCGCGAGCGTCGCGTCACCCCGCCCGGACCGCGCGCGCTCGGCCGCGTCGAGCACCACCTGCGCCGCGTCCTTGCGGGCAAGCGAACGCTCGAGCGCCGCCTTGCGGGCCGCGAGCGTCGCGGTGTCGGCGTGGCACGCGCGCTCCTCGCGGCCGAGTTGCTCGATCTGAGCGCTCAAGGTCTCGAGCTCGAGCGCCGCCGTCTCGTAGGCAGCCTCACGCGAGGCATCCTGCGGGGCGACCTGCTCCACCTCTGCACGCAGTCGTTCGAAATCTGCGGACGCCGCGGCCGCCCGTTGCTCGGCATCGGCCACGATGCTGCCGAGCCGCTCAATTTCGGCCTCGGTGGCCTCGACCCGCGAGGTACGCGCCGCGACCTTGCCCGCCAGCTGAGCCACCCGCTCGCGGCGATCCGCCTCGGCCCGCTGCATCGCGGAGACCCGCTTGTCTTCGGCGCGGTGCGCGGCCTCGGCGGCCTCCCGTTCGGCGCTGACCTGCGCAAGCCTTGACAGCAGCGTCTCCAACTCGACCGTCGCGGCCGCCGCCTCGGCCTGGGCGCGTTCGAGGTTCGCCTCGAGCACCGCGGGGTCGCGCTCCAGGCGCTGCGGCAGCGTGGCCTGCCGCGAATGCAGGAGTCGGGCGCGTTCCGTCGCCACGTTTTGGGTGCCGCGCAGTCGCTCCGCCAGCGCGTCGAGGGCGTGAAACGTCGCCGTCGCTCGCGCGGCACGGGGGCTCGCCCCCCGCTGCACGCTCTCGGCTGCGGCCAGGTCTGCACTGAGCGTCGCGTGGCGCGCTTCGGCTGCGGCGAGCCGCCGCTGCAGGGCCGAGTCATCGGCCTGAGACTGTTGCAATCGGGCCGACGCCTGGGCCAGGTCATCGGCGAGCAACCGAGCCTTGGCATCGCGAACCTCGGCCTGCACTCGCATCGCACGCTGCGCCGCCGCGGCCTGCCGCGAGAGGGGGCCGAGCTGGCGGCGCATCTCGCCCGCGAGATCGTTGAGGCGATGCCAATTGCCCTGCATGGAGTCGAGCTTGCGCACGGCCTTCTCGCGGCGACGCCGGTGCTTGAGCACGCCCGCCGCCTCCTCGATGAAGCCGCGGCGCTCCTCGGGGGTCGCCTGCAAGATCGCGTCGAGGCGACCCTGCCCGACGATGACGTGCATCTCTTTGCCGAGGCCCGAATCGCTCAGCAGCTCTTGCACATCGAGCAGGCGCACCTGGCTGCCGTTGATCGCGTACTCGCTCGACCCCCCGCGAAACATCGTGCGGGAGATGGTCACCTCGGTGTAATCGATCGGCAGCACGCCGTCCGAGTTGTCGATGGTGAGGGCCACCTCGGCGCGACCGAGCGGGGCGCGACCCGACGTCCCCGCGAAGATGACGTCCTCCATTTTGCCGCCGCGCAGCGACTTGGCGCCCTGCTCCCCCATCACCCACGCGAGCGCATCCACCACGTTCGACTTGCCCGAGCCGTTGGGTCCGACGACCGCGGTAATGCCGGGCTCGAAATGCAGCGTGGTGGCCGAGGCGAACGACTTGAAGCCGCGCAGGGTGAGGGTCTTGAGATACACGTGTTTCGGTGGTGAGTTGTCAGGCCGGACGCCCGGGCCCCAGTTGGTTGCGCAGCCAGCGCGGGCTGCGCGGCCCGCCGGGCCCGGCGGGCGTCCGCTAGAAAATTAGAGGTTCGGGAACCACAGGCCGATCTCGCGGGCGGCGGATTCGGGGGAATCGGAACCATGCACGAGATTCTGGGCCACCTTCAGGCCCCAGTCGCGGCCCAGGTCGCCGCGGATCGTGCCGGGCGCCGCCGAGGTCGGGTCGGTCGTGCCCGCGAGGGAGCGGAATCCCTCGATGACACGCTGGCCCTCGGCCACGATCGCGACGAGCGGGCCCGAGAGCATGAACTCGACCAGGGGCTCGTAGAACGGTTTGCCCTCGTGCTCGGCGTAGTGCTGCGCGAGCAGTTCGGGCGTAGCTGCGCGCTGTTCGAGGGCGACGACGCTGTAGCCCTTCGCCTCGATGCGAGCGAGGATCAGGCCGGTGAGGCCGCGACGGACACCGTCGGGCTTGATCAGGATCAGGGTGCGTTCAATGCTCATGCGCCCATCTTAGGCGCAACCGTGCCGTCGCCCGGCGCCCGTATCTTTACCGGGCGGCGCACCCGCTTGGCGGGTTGTCGCGCTCGCGCCGCTTCGAGCGGCAACGCGGGGGGTTGGCGAGTCCCACCGGCCCCGCAACTACCGCGATTTCCACATGAACGGCGACTTGGAGCACCAGGCCACGGCCGGGTCGCGCCAAAACGGAACCCATTTCTATAAGTTGCGCGGGCGTTTTGGTGTTGCCAAACGCCCGTACCACTTTATTATGGAGGCAGTAGGTTGATATGCAGTGCGCTGCACCGTGGCTCACGCAGGTCGCGCTTGGCAACCTTACCCCTTCCCCTCCGCCCAAGGACTCCGAGTGGCACGTCGCACCAGCCCAACCTCGCCCGCTTTTACGAAGTCGAAGCCGACCCACAAGAAGAGGCGCGCACTGGCGTGGATCGGCGGCACCGTAGCCGCCCTCGTCTTGATTGCCCAGTGCGGAGACAGCTCGACCGCCGCGGCGCCCGCCGAACCCGCCTCCTCCACCGCGGGCGCGACCCCCGATGGGGCAGCAAGTTCGGCCCCCACGGCCAGCGCGGCCCCGAGCGCCGACCCCACCACCAGCGCAACCCCGAGCGCCGACCCCACCACCCCGGCGCCCGCGCGTGAGACACCAAGTGCGGAGGTGACGAGTGGTCCCGCCGCGACTCTGACGCCAGCACCCACCCCCAACTCGGACGCAGCCAGCGCCGGGGGTGCGGGGGGAGGGGGCGGGGCGTCCGGTTCGGATTCGCGGGCGGGCACGGCCCTCGCGCAGCTCGCGCCGCTCGCCGTGAAGGGCCGCGCGGCACGCACCGGTTACGACCGGGCCCTCTTTGCCATCTGGACCGACACGGACCGCAATGGTTGCGACGCCCGCAATGACACCCTGCGCCGCGACCTCACCGAGTTCACCCTCAAGGCTGGCACCCGGGGCTGCCTCGTGCTCACGGGCACGCTGAACGACCCCTACACGGGCGCGACCATTCCGTTCGTGCGCGGCAGCGAGACGAGCACCGCGGTGCAGATCGACCACGTCGTCTCGCTGTCGAACGCGTGGCAGATGGGCGCGCAGCAGTGGGATGCGGGCACGCGAGCTCAGTTCGGCTCCGACCCGCTGAACCTCCTCGCGGTCGACGGCCCGTCGAATCAGCAAAAGGGCGACGGCGACGCCGCCACGTGGCTGCCGCGCAACACGGCGTTCCGCTGTGAGTACGTCTCGCGCCAGATCGCCGTGAAGAGCAAGTACGGCCTCGCGGTGACGGCGGCCGAGAAGGACGCCATGGTCCGCATTCTCAGCGCCTGTGACGGTGGGCGCGTGGTGGAGGATGCGGGCACCGCTCCGCTTGGCGGGCGCGAGGCGGAGGCTGGCGCACCGCTGGCTGCCGCTCCCCCGGCGACGCAGGCCCCCGTGGCCCCGCAGCCGACCAGCGCCGCGCCCGTCTCTTCGGAGCCGGCATACGCGCCGCCGCCCGCCGCTGCCGTCGTGGAGCAGGCGCCGAGTTCTGTGTACTACAAGAATTGCGATGCAGTGCGAAAGGCGGGGGCGGCGCCGATTCGCAAGGGCCAGCCGGGCTACAGCACGAAGCTAGATCGTGATGGAGACGGCATGGGCTGCGAGTAAGCGGGGGCGCCGGGGGTGTCGGGCCCGGCCAGGCTCTGCACGTTTGCCCAGTGGCGGGACGCCGGGKTCCCGATCCGGCGCGATATCAACGGTTCCCGGGTGACGCGTTCGCTCGCACGCGGGACTCCTCCGTTGTCTACTACTTCGGCCCACGTTCACGGGCCGCGTGACGCTTCAGCATTGGCTCGCGGCGGGCGCCCCGCTCCGCAGGTGCGGGGCACCCGGTGAGCACCCCGCCCTACAACATGCTCTTCGGCAAATCCTCATCATTAAACGGCAGTTCGCCCGTCTCGGCGAGCACCTGGGCGTCCCACGCCCTGCGCTCGCGATCCATGCGCGCTCCCTGGTAGACGCCGAACGCCCAGAGCGCCGCGAACGCGATACCCACGACGAACATCGCGGGCACGAGAAAGCCGAGAGCGATGATCGCGGCCTGCAGCACATGCCCCAATAGGAAGCCCCAAGACCGCTTCAGCGTCGCGCACGCCCCCACGAGGACGATCGCGAGCGCCAGGCCCACGATCCACACGACGATGCGCGAGTGATCGCCGAGCCCGTAGGCCACCAGGGTCGAAAAGAACACCACGAACGCCTCGCACATCAGCACGGACGACGAGAAGATCACCTTGACCGAACGCGGCGGCTTGTACTGCCCCGCCGTGGTTGCCTCGCTCATCAGCCCGCCCTTCCCAGCAAGAGTTTGACCTCACCCGCGATCGTCACCGACCCGGTGGCGACCACACCGCCCATGCCCTGCCCGCTCAGTTCGGCACGGTCCACGGCGAGCTGAATCGCATCGTCGAGGCGCTGCGCCGCGTGCACACGGTCGTCGTCGCCGAACACGTCGCGCGCGAGTTCGGCGAGCACGTCGGCGGGGATCGCGCGGGGCGACGTTGACTGGGTGATCACCACCTCGTCGAAGAGTGGTTCGAGGATGCCCAGCATGGTCTCGGCGTCCTTGTCGTCGAGCGCGCCGAAGATTCCCACCGTGTAGGTGAACTGGAACGCCTCGCGCACGGCCTCCACGAGCACCTCGGCGCCCGCGGGATTATGCGCCGCGTCGACCACGAGCGTCGGCGAGTTGCGCACCACTTCGAGTCGCCCCGGCGACGACACGTCGGCGAACGCCGCCTCCACCAGCTCGCGCGCGAGGGGGTCGCCGGCTGATCCGATAAACGCCTCCACGGCAGCTATCGCCGCCGCGGCATTTTGCGCCTGGTGCGCGCCGTACAGCGACAAGAAGATGTCGTCATAGGTACCCGCCAGTGTTTGCACGCTGATGAGCTGGCCGCCGACGGCGGGGGTGCGGCTCGTGACCCCGTATTCGAGACCCTCTCGCAGCAGCGGAGAGCCCACCTCGGCGGCTCGTTGGCTCAGCACCAGGGCGGCGTCGGGGTCGCTCTGTTGCGCCTGCACGCTCACCGAATCGGGCTTGATAATGCCGCCCTTCGTGCGGGCAATCGCGGCGGGAGTCGAGCCGAGCCACGACTGGTGGTCGAGCCCAATCGGCGTAATCACGGTGACATCGGGCTGCACGACGTTCGTCGAATCCCACTCGCCACCGAGCCCCACCTCGATCACGGCGACGTCCACGGGCGCGTCGGCGAAGGCCGCAAAACCCATGAGCGTCAGCACTTCGAAGAAGGTCATGCGCGGTCCGCCGGTGGCGGCCGATTCGGTGTCGACCATCTCGACAAACGGCGCGATGTCGTCCCAGGCCCGCACGAAATCCGACTCGTCGATGGGGTTGCCGTCGATCGAGATGCGCTCCGTGGGCACGTGCAGGTGGGGGCTAGTGAACCGCCCCGTCCGCAGGTCGTGCTCGCGCAGCAGCCGTTCGATCAGCCTCGCGGTGGAGGTCTTGCCGTTGGTGCCCGTCACGTGAATTACGCGGTAGGCGCGCTCGGGGTGCCCCATGAGTTCGACGGCTCGCGCAACCCGATCGAGGGTGGGCTCAATCTGGCTCTCGGGGGCGCGCAGCAAGAGTTCTTGATAAACGCGGTCAAAGTCCGCGAACTCCTCGGGGGCGCTCATCGGTTTTTCTCCACGCTGATCGCGACGAAACCGGCCTCGCCCACGGGCGTCGCCCCGTCGGGTTGGTCGGACGCCGCGGTCACGGCATACTGCGTCGCCAGCGTTGCCTCGGCCACCAGTTCGCGGTGGGTCTCCAGGGCAGCGGCCGTGTCGGCGTCGGCGGTGAGCGCGAGGCTGATGCGGTCTGCCACATCGAAGTCGGCGTCGCGGCGAGCCTGCTGCACGGCGCGGATCACGTCGCGGGCGGCGCCCTCGGCGGCGAGCTCGGGCGTGACGGCCGTGTCGAGCACGACGAATCCGCCGTCTCCGAGCACCGCGATCGCATCGGAGGAGTCCGCCTCGGCGGCCACCAGCTCGAGGGTGTACTCGTGCGCTTCGAGGGTGAACTCTCCGCACGTGACGACGTCGCCATCGACCGACCAGTTGCCGCTCTTCGACGCCTTGATCACGGCCTGCACATTCTTGCCGAGTCGGGGACCGGCGGCGCGAGCGTTGACGGTGAGCCGCTGGGTGACGCCCAGCGCCGCCTGGTCGACTCCGTCCTCGTCCAGGTCGACGAGTTTCACCGACTTGACGTTCAGCTCATCGCGCAGGATCTGCACGTGGTCTGCCAACGCGGCCACGCCGCGTCCGACCACCGTGAGCTCTGCGAGCGGCAGGCGGGCCCGCAACTTGTGGGCCTTGCGCAGCGAGAGGGCCGCCGAGACGGTCTCGCGCACGCGGTCCATCGCGGCGATCAGCTCTGCCTCGGGAGCGAATTGGGTAGCGTCGGGGTAATCGGTGAGGTGCACCGAGCGACCGCCCGTGAGGCCCTTCCAGATCTCCTCGCCGACCATGGGCAGGAGGGGCGCGGCCACGCGACAGAGCGTTTCGAGGGCCGTGTAGAGGGTGTTAAACGCGGCCTTCGAGTCGTCGCTCTCCCCGCCCCAGAAGCGGTCGCGGGTGCCGCGCACGTACCAGTTGCTCAGCACATCGAGGTAGTCGCGCACGTCGGCGCAGGCCCCCGCGATGTCGTAGGCCTCGAGGCGCGTTTTCACGGCCGTCACGACCTCGCCGGTTTTGGCCAACAGGTAGCGGTCGAGCACGTGGGCCGCGGCGCCGGGGTTCGGCGTGAACTCGGCGCGGTAGCCCTCGCCGCCCTGCGCCGTGTTGGCGTAGAGACCGAAGAAGTAGTAGACGTTCCACAGGGGGATCAGCACCTGGCGCACGGCGTCGCGAATGTTCTGCTCGGTCACCACGAGGTTGCCGCCGCGCAGAATGGACGAGGAGATCAGGAACCACCGCATGGCGTCGGCGCCGTCGCGATCGAACACCTCGCGCACATCGGGGTAGTTGCGCAGCGACTTCGACATCTTGTTGCCGTCGTTGCCGAGCACGATGCCGTGCGCGAGCGACGTCTTGAACGCCGGGCGGTCAAACAGTGCCGTGGCGAGGATGTGCAGCGTGTAGAACCAGCCGCGCGACTGACCGATGTACTCCACCACGAAGTCGGCGGGGTTGTGGGTGTCGAACCATTCCTTGTTTTCGAAGGGGTAGTGCACCTGGGCGAACGGCATAGAGCCCGACTCAAACCAGCAGTCGAGCACGTCGGTCACGCGCCGCATCGTCGACGCTCCCGTCGGATCGTCCGGGTTCGGTCGCGTGAACTCGTCGATAAAGGGGCGGTGCAGGTCGGTGACCTCGACGCCGAAGTCGGCGCGCAGTTCATCGAGCGAACCGTACACGTCGATGCGGGGGTAATCGGGGTTATCTGACTTCCACACGGGGATGGGCGAACCCCAGTAGCGATTGCGCGAGATGGCCCAGTCGCGGGCGTTCGCGATCCACGTGCCGAACTGGCCGTCCTTGACGTTGCCCGGCACCCACTGGATCTCTTGATTCAACTCGACCATGCGGTCGCGGAACTCGGTGACGCGCACGAACCACGAACCGACCGCCTTGTAGATGAGGGGGTTGCGGCAGCGCCAGCAGTGCGGGTAGGAGTGCTCATAGGACGCCTGGCGCACCAGTCGGCCCTCGGCGCGCAGTTTCTGCGTGATCGGCTTGTTCGCCTCAAACACCTGCTGGCCCGCGAAATCGGTGACGGCGCCGATGAACTTCGCACCGTCGTCGACACTGATGACGGTGGGGATGCCGGCGGCGGCGCAGACCTTCTGGTCTTCCTCGCCGTAGGCGGGTGCCTGGTGCACGATGCCGGTACCGTCGGTGGTCGAAACGTAGTCGGCGACGAGCACGCGCCACGCCTTGTCATTGCCGTACTTTTCGTCGACGAAGTAGTCGAACAGCGGTTCGTAGGTGATGTCGGCGAGGTCGGCGCCGCGGTGACGTGCGGTGATTGCGGAGGCCGCCGCCTCGGGCGACTCGTAGCCGAGGTCTTTCGCGTACCCCGCCAGCAGGTCCTCGGCGAGCAGGAACGGCGCCCCCGGAGCGTCCGAGCCCGCCGCCACGGCGCTCGTGCCGAGCGGCCCGACCGGCACGACGACGTAGGTGATGTCGGGGCCGACGGCGAGGGCGGCGTTGGTGGGGAGGGTCCAGGGCGTGGTGGTCCAGGCGAGGGCCCGGACGCCCGTGAGCCCGTTGGCCGCGGCGCGCTCGCCGGTGAGGGGGAACGTGACCGTCACGGTCTGGTCTTGACGGTTTTGGTAGACGTCTTCGTCCATGCGCAGTTCGTGGTTCGACAGCGGCGTCTCGTCGACCCAGCAGTAGGGCAGAACGGAGTACCCCTCGTACGCGAGGCCCTTGTCGTAGAGCTGCTTGAACGCCCAGATCACCGATTCCATGTAGGTGAGGTCGAGGGTCTTGTAGTCGTTGCCGAAGTCGACCCAGCGGGCCTGGGAGTTGACGTACTCCTCCCATTCCTTGGTGTAGCGCAACACGCTGTTGCGGGCCTCGGCGTTGAACTGGGCGATGCCCATACTTTCGATTTCGGCCTTTTCGACCATGCCGAGCTGCTTCATGGCTTCGAGTTCGGCAGGCAGACCGTGGGTGTCCCAGCCGAAGCGGCGTTCCACACGGCGGCCGAGCATGGTCTGGAACCGCGGGATCACGTCTTTGACGTACCCCGTGAGCAGGTGCCCGTAGTGGGGCAGGCCATTGGCGAAGGGAGGGCCGTCGTAGAACACGTACTCGTTGTCGCCGCAGTCGCCCGCGCTGCGCAGTTCGACGCTGGCCGCGAAGGTGTCATCGTTGGACCAAAACGCGAGGATCTTGCGTTCGAGGTCGGGAAAGTTGGGGTTCGCTGTCAGGGTGCCGCCACCCAGGGGATACGCCATCATGCCTCGCAGTGAAGAGCAGGTACAAACGGTTCATTGGTGTCATGCGAGGACGGCCGAAGCCGCGGTACCACCACGCTTGCGCCCACGGGGGGCGCCGCTCATTCGTCAGCTGTTTCGGGCTGGTCCCGCCTGGTTCTACTGGGCGGGCCCGCGACAATCACGGTCGCTGTTCTTCCAGGTGCTCGCCGGTGATGGCCGGGTCGTTGCGTTGCCACCAGTTTACGGGTCGCGACCGGGACGCGCGACCATCGACCACGTGGGATGGGTTACCACCGCCACAGAGAAAGTAACTCTGTGTAGCACTCCGGGTGCTGAGTGCTAGCGTTATGAAGCTGCAATGTTCGAAGGCTTACGCCGTGAGCATAGGAGCATCGCGAGCGCCCGAACGGCGCGATTACCGAATCCACGGCCCTGGCGGATCCCTTCGGCCTCCCCTCGAGACCTGCAAACCTCCACTTCGGGGGCTCCTCTGCATAAATTACGTGTTGCGCAAAGCCCGCAGCCTTGCCAAGGTATACCCATGAGCGAAAACACCCCTTCCATCACCGGTAAAGTCACGCTGACCCCCTCGAGCATTCCGCCGTGGGTTAAGGCCATCCCCGCCAGCAAGCAGCGCTACCGCCTCATCACGGGCGCCGACAACGCAGAATTCTGCGAGCGCGTCTCCGAGGCCCTGGCCGAAGGCTACGTGCTGCACGGCTCGGCCACCGCCGCATCGAACGGCGGCGAAGTGACCCTGGCGCAGGCCGTCATCTGGCCCACCAGCTAGTCACCATCACGACTTGACTTCACCGAGACCCCGGGCGATTCGATTGCCCGGGGTTTTTTCATGCCCTCGTTACACTGGTGAACGATCCCCCCACACCGCAGCAACGGAGCCGCCATGACCCTGCTTGAAATCTGTCTCGACGACGCCGACGGGGTGGCCATCGCCGAGGCACACGGAGCGGACCGCATCGAACTGTGTTCCGCCCTCATAGACGGGGGCCTCACCCCGAGCCTCGGCACGTTCGAAGAGTCCCTCGACTCGAGCCACAACCTGGGCATTCAGGTGCTGATCCGGCAGCGCGGAGGCGATTTCGTGTACTCGCGGCGCGAGATCGACGCCATGTGCCGCGACATCGCGGCCATGCGCGCCGCCACCGCCGCGCACGCCAAGCGCCGCGGTATCGAGGCCGCACAGGCCACGAAGCGCGTCGGTTTCGTGTTCGGCGCCCTCACCCCCTCGGGCACCCTCGACCTCCCCGCCCTCACCCAGCTTCACCGCGCGTGCGGGGCCTTCACGACGGCGTGCCACAAGGCCTTCGACCAAACCCCGGACCTCGGCGAAGCCCTCGAACAGCTCATCGCCCTCGGCATCGATCGCGTGCTCACCTCGGGCGGCCCGGGTGGAGCGGCCGACAACCTGCCCACGCTGGCCGCCCTGCGCGAACGCGCTGCGGGCCGCATCGCCGTGCTCGTCGGGGGCGGGGTGCGCGCCCACAATGTGCGGAAGATCCTAGCGGCCACGGGTGCCGACGAGGTCCACCTGCGGGCCCAGCAATCCCTCGCGAGCCCCAGCACACAGTCCAGCGTGTACGACGCGGGTCACCGCCTCGTGACCTCCCCCGCCGCCATCGACGAGCTCGTCGCCCTGCTGCGCTAAGGCGCTACGCGGGCACGTCGCCGTCGAGCCGCAGTCCCGATTCAAACACGGTCGGCCGCCCGCTCAACGGGTCCACAAACTCGAGCCTGCGCGCGAGCAACTGCAGCGGCCGCGTGTAATCCGTCAGTGAATCGCGGGTCACCTCGGGGTACAGGTCGTCGTTGACGATGGGGATCCCCAGCCCCGCGAGGTGCAGCCGCAGTTGGTGGGTCTTTCCGGTGTGCGGCTCGAGGTGGTACCTGCCGAGGGGGCGGCCCGCGGCGTCCGACCCGGCCACGCGCGCGTCCAGGTGAATCAGGGTCTCGGTGTTGGCAGGGCCCTCGACCTCACGGGCCCGCAATTCTCCGCGCTTCTTTTCGATGCGAGTGCGGTGCACGCGCGGCAGCTCGAGCGCCGCGTCGATGGCCGCGATTGCCGCGTACTGCTTCGCGACCTGCCTGCGTTGAAACAGCAGTTGGTAGGCGCCGCGCACCTGCGGCCGCACGGTAAACACGAGCACTCCCGCGGTGACCCGGTCGAGGCGGTGCACGGGAGTGAGATCGGGCAGATCGAACTGCTGGCGCAGCCGCACGACGGCCGATTGTGTCACGAACGCACCGCGGGGCAGGGTCGCCAGAAAGTGCGGCTTATCCACGACAAGCAGGTTCTCGTCGCGGTGCAGCACCTTGCACTCGAACGGCACCACGGGCTCCGGCAGGGGGTCGCGATAAAACCACACCGCGAGTCCCACCTGGTAGGGCGTGGTCGTGGTGATGGGGTCACCCGAGATCAGCACGACCTCGCGGGCCTCGATTTTGGCGCGGGTCTGCTCGGCCTGGTCGGGAAACCGCTCATAGAGGTAGGACGCCACGGTGGGCCAGCGGGCAGCGGCGGGCCGGGGGCTGCGGTGGGGGGCGGCAGTGCCGTCGGTTTGGGTGGGAGCGTCGGCGTGCTGCGGCAGCACCACGCGCACGGCGTTGAGCCCGTTTCGCACGGGCAGGGGCGAAAACTTCACCCCCCTAGCGTAGTGGCGGCCGCACCTGTGCGCCGAACCCGTGCGCCGCCCGGCCAAGGCGTACGCGCCGCCCCAAAGCGCCGCCCAGCCCCGGCGTACGCGCCGCCCCCGAGTCCCAGATCGCACGCGCGCGCGGGAAATGTCTGGGGGGCGCGTGAAACAATAAAGGCATGACTGAAAACTCGCGCATCCCTGACAAGGTGTCGCTCGACGGACTCGAATCGAAGTGGGATTCGACCTGGTCTGAGCAGGGCACCTACACCTTTGACCGCACCGCCACCCGCAACGACGTCTACTCGATCGACACCCCGCCCCCCACGGCGTCCGGTTCGCTGCATGTCGGCCACGTTTTCAGCTACACCCAAACCGATGTCATCGCGCGATTCAAGCGCATGTCGGGCAAGCACGTGTTCTACCCCATGGGCTGGGACGACAACGGCCTGCCCACGGAGCGTCGCGTGCAAAACTACTACGGGGTGCGCTGCGACCCCTCGGCGGCGTATATCGAGAACTACACGCCGCCGCGCGAGGGGGGCGACAAGCCCGTCAAGCCCGCCGACCAGGTGCCCATCAGCCGCCAGAACTTCGTCGAACTATGCCTGCGCCTGACCAGCGAAGACGAGAAGGCGTTCGAAGAGACCTTCCGCCGCCTCGGCCTGTCGGTCGACTGGTCGCACACCTACCAGACCATCGCTCCGGACGCCCAGGCGGCCAGCCAGCGCGCCTTCCTGCGCAACCTGCAGCGCGGCGAGGCCTACCAGCTCGAGGCCCCCACCCTGTGGGACGTCACATTCCGCACCGCCGTGGCGCAGGCCGAACTGGTTGACCAAGAGCAACCTTCGGCGTATCACCGCATCTCCTTCTGGAACGGCGACGAGCCCGTCTACATCGAAACGACGCGCCCCGAGCTGCTGCCCGCGTGTGTGGCCCTCGTGGCACACCCCGACGATGAGCGCTACCAGCCGCTGTTCGGCAAGACCGTGACCTCGCCGCTGTTCAGAGTCGAGGTGCCCGTCAAGGCGCACGCGCTGGCCCAGCCCGATAAGGGAGCGGGCATCGCCATGATCTGCACCTTCGGCGACACCACCGACGTCACGTGGTGGCGCGAACTCAACCTACCCACTCGCGCCATCATCGGCCGCGACGGCCGCCTGCTGCCCGATGCCCCCGAAGGCTTCTCCCCCGAGGCCGCCGCGCGTTACGCCGACCTCGCGGGTCTCACGGTTTTCAGCGCCAAGGCCAAGGTGGTGGAATGGCTGCAAGAGTCGGGCGACCTCGTGGGCGAACCGACGAAGATCACCCACCCCGTGAAGTTCTACGAAAAGGGCGACAAGCCCCTCGAGATCGTGGCGAGCCGACAGTGGTACATCACCAACGGCGGTCGCGACGACTCCCTGCGCGACAAGTTGATCGCGCGAGGCCGCGACATCGCGTGGCATCCGGGCTTCATGGGCTCGCGCTATGAGAACTGGGTGAGCGGGCTCAACGGCGACTGGCTGATTTCTCGGCAGCGCTTCTTTGGAGTGCCGTTCCCCGTGTGGTACGGCCTCGACGAGCACGGCGAGGTGGATTACGACACGGTGCTCACGCCGACCGAGGCCCAGCTGCCCGTAGACCCGCAGTCGCAGGCGCCGGACGGCTTCGACGAGTCGCAGCGCGGCCAGCCCGGCGGTTTCGTGGGCGACCCCGACGTGATGGACACGTGGGCCACGTCGTCGCTGACCCCGCAGATCGCGGGCGGCTGGGAGCGCGATGCCGACCTGTTCGGGCGGGTATTCCCCTTCGACCTGCGCCCCCAGGCGCACGACATCATCCGCACGTGGCTGTTTGCGACGGTCGTGCGTGCCCACCACGAGAACCACACGCTGCCGTGGTCAGACGCGGGCATCTCGGGCTGGATCCTCGACCCCGACCGCAAGAAGATGGGCAAATCGACGGGCAACGCCATGACGCCGGTCGGCCTGCTCGACACGCACGGCACCGACGCGGTGCGCTACTGGGCGGCCTCGGCCAAGCTCGGCGGCGACACGGCGTTCGACGAGGGCCAGATGAAGATCGGCCGCCGCCTCGCCATTAAGATCCTCAACGCATCAAAGTTCGCGCTGTCGTGGGGCTCGGCCCCCGCCGACCCGGCGGGCGTGCTCGCGGCAGACCCCGCACTCGTGACCGTGGCTCTCGACCGGGCCATGCTCGCGGGCCTCGCCGAGGTGGTCGAACGCGCCACCCAGGCGTTCTCGGACTACGAGTACTCGCGCGCACTCGAGGTCAGCGAATCGTTCTTCTGGGCGTTCTGCGACGACTATCTCGAGCTCATCAAAGACAGAGCGTACGGCGGTTTCGGCGAGGCCGAGGCGGCGTCGGCGCGGGCGGCGCTCGCCATCGCGCTGCAGACCATGCTGCGCCTGTTCGCGCCGTTCCTGCCGTTCGCGACCGAAGAGGTGTGGTCGTGGTGGCGCGAGGGTTCGGTGCACCGCCAGACCTGGCCCGTCGCCGCCCCCATTGCCGCCGCGGCCGGTGACGGCACGTTCGCCGAGCTCACGCTCACGGGTCTGGCACTGGCCGCGCTGCGCAAGGCCAAATCGGAGGCCAAGGTGTCGCAAAAGACCGAAATCATCGCGGCGACCCTTGCGGCCGCACCGGCCGACCTCGAGGCCCTCACTCGCCACGAGGCCGACCTGCGCGCCGCGGGCCGCGCCACCAGCCTGACGTTCGAGGCCACGGAGGGTACGGGCGTCCCCGCCCTCACGGCAGTCGAGCTGGGCGAGCCCCCGGTCAAGCAGAAGTAACGGCGCCTCGGCGCACGAGCGGGTGGCAGTTCAACGAACTGCCGCCCGCTGTCGTCAGTGCTGGCCTAGGCGAGCTCGTCGGCGATCTCCTCGTGGTGTCGAATCACTTCTTTGACGACGAACGCGAGAAACTTCTCGGCGAACACCGGGTCGAGCCCCGATTCGTCGCACAGTCGACGCATGCGTTCGACCTGGCGAGCCTCGCGGGCGGGGTCGCTCGCGGGGAGCCCCGTGGTCGCCTTGAGTACGCCCACTCGCTGCGTGCATTTGAAGCGTTCGGCGAGCATGTAAATGAGTGAGGCGTCGATATTGTCGATCGAGTGCCTAAGGCGCAGCAGTTCGGCGGGCACCTGAGTGGTGGTTTCGGTCATCGGAATCCTTGTGCTGGGAGGGGGTTTAGGGGGCGGACGCCGCGGCTGCCGCCTTGGCAGCGGCAGGAACGGCAGCGGCGATGCGCTCGAGTTCGGCGTCGCCGTGCGCGTTCGAGACGAACCAGGCCTCGAAGGCCGACGGGGGTAGGTAGACGCCCTGGTTGAGCATCTCGTGGAAGAACGCCCCGAAGCGGAACGCCTCCTGGGCCTTGGCCTCGGCGTACTGGGTGACGGGTGCGTCCGTGAAGAAGAAGCTGAAGAGGTTACCGGCGACGGCGACCTGGTGTGCGACGCCCTCGGCCGCGAGCGCGTCGCTCACGATCTTTTGGACGGCGGCGGCGGTGTCGTTCAGTCGCGCATAGACGGCGTCGTCGAGGAGTCGCAGCGTGGTGACTCCCGCGACGGTCGCGATGGGGTTACCCGAGAGGGTGCCGGCCTGGTACACGGAGCCCGCGGGAGCGAGGTGCTGCATGATCTCGCGGCGACCGCCGAAGGCCGCAGCGGGGAGGCCGCCACCCATGACCTTGCCGAAGGTGAGCAGGTCGGGGGCCCAAGTAGCGTCGGTGGCGGCCTCGAGGCCGTACCAGCCGGCGCGGCTCACGCGAAACCCGGTCATGACCTCGTCGGAGATGAACAGCGCGCCGTGCCGGTGGGCGATGTCGTGCAGCGCCTTGTTGAAGCCCGGCGCGGGGGGCACGACGCCCATGTTGGCCGCGGCGGCCTCCGTGATGATGCACGCGATGTCGTCGCCGTGTGCGGCGAAGGCGGCCTCGACCGCCGCGAGATTGTTGTAGGGCAACACGATGGTGTCGGCCGTGGTGGAGGCCGAAACTCCCGACGAATCCGGCAGCGCAAGCGTGGCAACCCCCGAACCCGCCGCCGCCAGCAGCGCGTCCACGTGACCGTGATAGCAGCCGATGAACTTGACGACCTTGGTGCGCCCCGTAAAGCCTCGTGCGAGGCGAATCGCACTCATGGTGGCCTCCGTGCCGCTCGACACGAGACGCACCTGTTCGACGGGCTGGATGCGCGCCACGATCTCCTCGCCCAGCGCCACCTCGCCCTCACCGGGGGTACCAAACGAGGTCCCGCGCGCAACGGCCGCCTGAATCGCGTCAATCACCTCGGCGCGACGATGCCCCAAGATCATCGGCCCCCACGAACCCACCAGGTCCACATACGTGCGGCCGTCCGCATCGGTGATATACGGGCCGTCACCGCTGACCATGAAGCGGGGCGTGCCACCCACGGCCTGAAAGGCGCGCACGGGCGAGTTCACGCCGCCCGGCGTCACGGCGAGCGCACGGTCGAAGAGTGCCTGCGAGGCGGGTGCGGGTTGGATGTTCACAAGGTTCCTTAGCGTGGAGTTCAAGTATCAGAGCAGGTCACGGGCCACTTCGACGGCCCAGTACGAGAGAATCAGGTTGGCGCCCGCGCGGTGAATCGACAGCAGCGACTCCGTGATCGCCGCCTCGCGGTTGATCCAGCCGTTCGCGGCGGCGGCCTCCACCATGGCGTATTCACCGCTCACTTGGTAGGCCGCGACCGGCACATCGGCCACGGCCGCGACATCCGCGAGCACATCGAGGAACCCCAGGGCGGGCTTCACCATCACCACGTCGGCGCCCTCCTCAAGGTCCAGGCGCACCTCACGCAGCGATTCGCGGCGGTTCGCGGGGTCCTGCTGATAGGTCTTGCGGTCGCCCTGCAGCTCGCTCTCGACGGCGTCGCGAAAGGGGCCATAGAAGGCGGACGCATATTTGGCCGCGTAGGCGAGAATGCTGACGTCCTCGAGGGCTGCGGTATCCAGCGCGGCTCGAATCGCCGCGATCTGGCCGTCCATCATTCCGCTTGGTCCCACGACATGCGCTCCCGCCTGAGCCTGCGCGACGCCCATGCGTGCGTACACCTCAAGGGTCGCGTCATTGTCGACGCGGCCGCGGGCGTCGAGCACGCCGCAGTGGCCGTGGTCCGTGAACTCGTCCAGACACAGGTCGCTCATCACGACGAGGTCATCCCCCACTTCGTCGCGCACCTCGGCGAGACCACGGTTCAAGATGCCGTCGGGGGAGAGGCTCGCCGAACCCGTGGCGTCTCGCGTCTCGGGCACGCCGAACAGCATGATGCCGCCCAGGCCCAGGTCGCGGGCCTCGCGGGCTGCCTCGCGCAGCGAGGCGAGACTGTGCTGGGCCACGCCGGGCATCGAAGGCAGCGGCTTCGGCTCCGTGATTCCTTCGCGCACAAACACGGGCAGGATCAGCGCGCTGGGGTGCAGGCGATGCTCCGCCACGAGACGCCGCATTGCCGGAGTGGTGCGAAGTCGACGGGGCCGGATGACTGGTTTCACAATTCACCTTCGGTAGGGGGTTCGAGTTCGAGACAACGAACGGTCACGCGGGACGGGAGGTTAGGACGCCGCGTCGAAGTGCGCGAGCAACGTGCTCACCACGCTCTTAGCCGTGGGGCTGGGCGCCCGCAACACGATGGGAGGGGTCGGGAACGGAACCATTTTTTCATACTGTTCGCTCACCGCCGACGCCGTGGTCGCCCCCCAGGCACATGTCACAACGCGCTCCCAGCGAAAGGGAGAGACCATCTCGGCCAGGTGCCGCACGGACGAAGGCGCCGCCACCACCAGGGCGTCCGGTGGTGGTGTGAACGCGGCGTCCACGGCTGGCGCCGCCTGCCGATTCGGCACCGTGCGATACACCACGTGCCGCTGCACGTCGAAGCCGGCCCCTGCCAACAGCCGGGGGGCGTCCTCGCGGATGGCCTCGGCGCACGGAAAGTACACGCGGACGGGGCGCTCACGCTGGATCATCGCGGTCGCCACAGCTGCGCCCGACGTGGCCCCCTCGGGCACCTGCACGGTCAGGCCCGGATACCGGTGAGCCAGTGCGCGGCGCGTGGCGTCGCCGACCGCGTAGGCGCGGGCGCCCGGTCCCGGACGCACCGAGGCGTCCAGGGCCAACACGGCGTTGACGCTCGTCACGAGCCAGATGCGCGCAGATTCGACATCAACCTCGAGCCCCGGGGCGGGCGGGGGCAGCACCTCATTGCGCGAAACCGGGATGCACGTCGTTTCCGCCCCCTCCTCATGGAGCAAGGCGACGAGGTCCCCGCAGCGACGGGGATCGCGCAAAATCAACACACGGCGACCGCTCAAGCTTGAACTCACTGTGACAGTTAACCGCAGGCGACGGCCACAGAGTGCGCATTTCCTGGCGATTTCCGGCACACCACTTCGATGCGGTGCGGTTTTGCGGGCCGCATCGCGCGTCGCCGCGCCGCGCTGGCGCGACCCTCTTAGGCTGGAATCATGCACGCTGACGGCTCCCCCACCTCCGCCTCGCCGGTGCGCCGCGCCGAGCCGCCGCGCCGCTACGCCGCGCCGCCGCACCCGGACGTGTCTCGGGTGGCGAGCATGCTGCAGCGCTACGTCGACACACACCCAGATTCGGCGCTGGGTGTCGCCCTCAGCGCCTCGCGCGAGCGGGTCGAACTGTATTCCACGCTCGCCACCGCGAGCGTGCTCGCGCACCTGGGACTGCCCGCGCGCGACCTCGAACGGGTGCAGGTGTTCCCCAGCGCGGTGAGTTTGGCACAGGCGCAGTCCGCCCTCGACGCCGTGAGCGACCTACCGTGGGGCGAGCTCGGCATCGTCTCCGCGGCCGTGGGCATCTTGAGCCAGGCCATCGACGTGACCGCACTGGACGCCGAGTGGCCCGCTGGCGCGCCCCTCACCGCGCACACTGCCCCCACCCCCGCCCTCGCGGCGCTGGTCGAGCGGCTGGCACAGATTGCGGACGCCCGCGGGGTCGGGTTTACGCTCGCCCCCGGCGAAGAGCTGCAGACGTATAGCTAACGCGACCCGCGCCTGGACTGACTCGGGCAGCCGCGTGGCGCTCGCCTGGGCCTACTGCAGGAAACCGGCCGCGCCCTGTTCGAGCATGTCCCCCGCGACGCTGCGGCCGAGTAGGTTGGCCTCGGCGATCATGGCGTTCAGGGTTGCGATGGCACCCGTGTGCACGTCGTGAGCGTCCTTGGCAAAGGCTGAGGCATCGAGTTCGCCGCGGCCGCGGATTGCGGCGCTCGTGGCGGGGTCCACGACGATCGCGTCGAGCACAAGCATGGGGCCCTCCTCGCGCTCCTCGTAGGAGGCATACGCCCCGACCGGCGCCGAGCACCCGGCCTCGAGACCCGCCAGCAGCGCGCGCTCGGCCATCACGGCAATGTGCGTGCGGGGGTCATTCAGGCTGCGCAGGGCCTTGACGATCAGCGCCTGCGCGGGCTGCGCCTCGTTATCGGCCGAGTCTCGCGCGAGATCCACGGCGCGGGCCTCCACCGCGAGGGCACCCTGCCCGGGGGCGGGCAGCAGCTCACTCGGCTCGAAGTAGTGGGTGATGTGGGCCTGGCGACCCAACCGGTGCAAACCGGCTGCCGCCAGCACCACGGCGTCCAACTCACCCGAGGTCACTTTGGCAAGCCGCGTGTCGACGTTGCCGCGAATGCCCACGATGTTCAGGTCGGGTCGCAGCAGTCGCAGTTGCGCGGCGCGGCGCGGCGAGCCCGTGCCCACGGTGGCGCCCTGCGGAAGGTCCGAGAAGGTGAGGCCGTCGCGCGCGCAGAGCACGTCGCGGGGGTCTTCGCGGGTCGGTATCGCCGCGATGGAGATGCCCTCGGCCGCTGCCGTGGGCAGGTCTTTGAGCGAGTGCACGGCGATGTCGGCACGCGCCGAGCGCACGGCCTCGCGCACGGCCACCACGAACACGCCCGTGCCGCCGATCTGCTCGAGGGGGCGCAGGTTCACGTCGCCCTCAGTCTTGATCTCGACGAGTTCGAACCAGGAGCCCGACTCTCGCTCCAAGAAGTCCGCGACCTGCTGCGACTGGGTCATGGCGAGGGCGCTGCCTCGCGTCGCCAGGCGGACGGGCTTGGGCAGGGCCATCGCCTCGGTGACGGGGCGGGCGCTGCGCGTGGAGTCATTCAATTCAGGCATACTCTTAATACTGCCCCAGTTGCCAGTCGTTCGCCTCTCGCGCTCGTACGCGGCACCGTGGCGAGCTTAACGCGCCTGGCCCGGGGCCCTGCAGTAGCGGCTAAAGTCCTAGGCCTGCGCAAGCAGATCGAGCACGCGTCGCGACTCGGCGACGGCGTCTCCGATCACAGGGCCGATCCCCGAGCCCGCGGCCCAGGCACCGATGACGGCAAGATGATCCGCACCCTGACTCTCGGCGGCGAGCCGCTTGCGGGCCTTCGCGACGGCGCGCGCGTGCCCGGGGTAGCGCACCGCCTGCTGCTCGGCCCACGTGAGGGTCGTGAAGGCGAGGGGGTTCGCGTCGCTGCCGCGGGGCCCGAGAATGGCTTCAGCCTCGCGCAGCACGCTCGTGACGGAGCCCGGTTCGTCGCGGTACGAGAGCCGCACGAGGTGATGCCCCGGCCCCACGAGTTCCCGCAGATCGTCGGCGAGCCAGCCCCACTTGGCGCTCTGATGCGTCAGGGCCTTCGCGGTCACCCCGGGCACGCCGGCCGCCACGAGGGCACCCGTCCCGCGGGGCGCCGCATCCCACGCGGGCGCCTCGACCAGCAGGGTCGCGAGGTGCACCACCGTGGCCGGGGGCTCCGCCTCGAATACCTTGGCGGCCCGCGGCGCAACGTCGTGCACGATGGGCTGCGCGATGTTGGGCGGCACCGCAAAGAACACGACATCGGCCTCCACCAGGGTGACCGCGTACGACGCATCGTTGTCGAAGCGAATGCGCCCGCCGCCCGCCTCGAAACCGCGCGTGAGGCCCGAATCAAGGTAGCCCTTGACGGTGACGCGATACCGGGGCCGACGCGTGCGTCCCGTCGTGGTGCGCTGGGTGAGCCCGGTCACCACTGAGTTGGTGACCACGGTGCCCCCGAGATCAATAATGTTGTCGACGAGCCGCTCGCTTAGGGTGCCGACCCCGCCCCGCAGGCCCATGACCGCGGCGCCGGCCGTTGTGGGGGCGGACGCCGCGCGCCTCGCGAGCAGGGCCTGCACCGCTGCTTGCAAGCCTCCGGATTCGAGGCACTGTTCGCGCAGCCCCGGTGCCAGGAGGTCCGCCTGCAGGTCGTCCGGGTGCGCCGAGTGCACTCCCATCACGACGGGCGAAACCAGCCTCGCGAGCACCACGTCACCGAGTCGCGACGCCACCAGCTCACCGAGTGAGAGGTCGGGGTCGGCGAATCGCTCGCGCTGTTCCAAACTGAGCGGTTCGATCAGGTCGCGCGCCGCCACCAGCGCGGCCTCGCGGCCGATGATATTGACGACGTCCTCGGCCAGGGGGTGCGGCGGGATACCCCAGATCCCTCCGCTGGGCAGCGGGTTCGCACCGCTGGGGTTTACGAGCCAGGCCGGCGCCGCGAGGGGCTTCACGATGCGCTCGCTCATGCGAAGTTCAGCCAGGAGTTCGTGCGCCGCGGCGTGCGCGGTGGCGATCGACTCGGCACCCGCGTCCACGGGAATGCCCGCGAACGAATGGAGCTTCACCGCTCCACCGCAGGTTTCTTCTGCTTCGTACACCGCGACGCGGCAACCCGCCTTCGCGAATTCCCGCGCGGCCACGAGGCCGGCTATCCCCCCGCCGACGACGACAACTTTGGCATCGCCTAACTGCATGGCATCACCCTTCGAGTTCCCCGGACTGTGCCCTACGTGCGGGCGTGAACCAATTCAACGATGCGCGTGAGTACCGTGGGGTCGGTGTCGGGCGGAACACCGTGCCCCAGGTTCACGATATGTGCCGGCGCCGCGAGGCCCGAGTCGAGCACCTCGAGCACATGGCGTTCAAGAACCTCCCACGGAGCGCGCAGCAGCGCGGGGTCGATGTTGCCCTGCACAGGCACGTTGCTGCCGAGCCTCCGAGACGCTTCCGCCAACGAAATGCGGTGGTCCACGCCCACGACGTCGGCACCCACCGCGTGCATGGCGCCCAGCAGTTCGCCCGTATTCACCCCGAAGTGAGAGCGGCGAATGCCCAGGTCGCTCACGTGCGCGAGGGTGGCGGCGCTGTGCGGGGCGACAAACGTTTCGTAGTCGCGGCGCGAGAGGCCACCCGCCCACGAGTCAAACAGTTGCACGACGCTCGCTCCGGCCAGAGCCTGAGCGCGCAGGAACAGCCCCGAGGTCTCGGCCGTCCACGCGAGCAGCGCGTTCCACACCTCGGGCGCGGAGTGCATGAGGGCCCGCGTGATGAGGTGTTCTTTCGAGGGCTTGCCCTCGATGAGATAGGACGCCACGGTGAAGGGGGCTCCTGCGAAACCAATCAGTGGGGTGGTTCCCAGTTCGTCGGTGATCAGTCGCACGGCCTGCGAGATGGGAGCCAGGTCGTCGAGGGTGAGCCGCGGCAGCGCCTCCACGTCGGCCAGGGTGCGGATGGGCTGTTCTACGACGGGGCCGACACCCGGCTTGATGTCGACGCCGACTCCCGCGATCTTGGCCGGCACCACGATGTCGGAGAAGAAGATGGCGGCGTCAACCCCGTGACGGCGCACCGGCTGCAGCGTGATCTCGCACGTCAGTTCCGGCATGAGACACGATTCGAGCATGCCAACACCCGCGCGCACCTGCTTGTACTCCGGCAGCGAGCGACCGGCCTGTCGCATGAACCAGATCGGCGGGGTCGCGGGGCGCTCACCGGAGTATGCGCGGACAAGCGCGGACGTGGACGTCCGGCCGTCGCGCAGGGGGTGACTTTCGGGCAAACTCATGCGTACATCGTGGCAGCAGCGCCCATTCAATTCGACGCCAATAGTCCTAAGTGAGACGTATTTACCATTCGCACGACGTGACTCGCATGACACCCCCCTCGAAATGACTAAGGGCCCGGTGGCCAGGGCCCTCTCGCGGCTAAAATAAGGTCACCATGTTGATTTTTATCGGCGCCTCTCACCACCACCTCGAGATCGGCGCACTCGAACGCTTGACCAGCGGTGCTGCAAACCTCACCGCAGAGATTAATCGGCAACCCGGGTCGACCCGTGGATTCGTCGTGCTGGCGACCTGTAATCGCCTCGAGATCTACCTCGACGCCACCGAATTTCACGACTCCGTGGGCGCGGTCACGGCCGCCGTGGCGAGCACCACGGGCCTCGACCTGGCGACCGTCACGGGCTGGCTCGAGGTTCGCTTCGGCACCGCCGCGATCGAGCACTTGTTCTCGGTTGCCTCGGGGCTGGACTCCATGGTGCTTGGCGAGGCCGAGATTGCCGGGCAGGTGCGGCTGGCCCTTGCCCGGGCGCAGGACGATCGCTCGACCACCCCGCTGCTCGAACGCCTCTTTCAAACGGCCTCGCGGGTGTCGCGCCGGGTGTCGAGCAACACCAACCTCGGCGCTTCGGGTCGCAGCATTGTCGCCGTGGCGCTCGACATCACGGCCGCTCAACTGGGTTCACTCGCCGACAAGCACGTGCTCCTGCTCGGCACGGGCGCGTATGCACGCGTGGCCCTGGCCGCGTTGCGCGCTCAGGGCTGCGAGCGGGTGAGCGTGTTCTCAGCCTCGGGCAGTGATCGCGCGCGCGAGTTCGCCGCATCCCACGATGTCGAGGTCGTGACGGAACTCGGTGCCGCGCTGCAAGACTGCGACGTGGTGGTCGCGAGCTCGGGAGTGCATGGAACCCTGCTTGATCACGATCACGTTGCCGCCGTCATGGCGCTGCGGTCGGCCGCCGGACGTACCGCTCCCCTGCCCATCGTCGACCTGGCGCTCCCCCGCGATGTGTCGCCCGAGGTGGCGGCCGTGCGCGGCGTGACGGTGATTGATCTTGAGGCGGTTCGCGAGGCCGCCGTTGCCCAGGAGGCCGGCAGTCTCATGGGCGAGGCCCACGGCATCGTGGTGTCGGCCGCCCATGACTTCGAGCAGGAGTCCGCGGCACGTGCCCTCGCTCCCGCCGTGGTCGCGCTGCGCACCCACGTCTACGACGTGATGGACGATGAGGTGGCCCGGGTGCGCGCCTCGTGCGACGAGAACACGGCGCTCGAGGTCGAGAAGTCCCTGCGTCGCCTAGCGGGTGCCCTGTTGCATACCCCTGCGGTGCGGGCTCGCGAGGTGGCGATCGGTGGTCAGCCACACGAATACACCCAGGCCCTGCAGACCCTTTTTGGTATTGAAATGCCTGAGGGGTGCCCCGTGGTCAGCAATAGCGTCTTGAGCCCGACCACGCTGCCCTAAGGCTCGCGTCGGGCGGCCGCCTCGAGCGGCGCCAACGTGCAAGGGGCGGAAGGATCGAGTGATCCTTCCGCCCCTTGCCTGGTTTAATCTTTAGGCCGACTTCTCGCGGCGATCGCCGTTGCGGCGCGTCGTCGTGGCGCGGCCCCGGGGTATCAACGTGGGCGCCACGTGTTCCATCACCACTTGCTCTGTGATGACCACCTTCGCGACGTCCTCGCGGCTGGGGATCTCAAACATCACGCCCTGCAGCACCTCTTCGAGGATCGCGCGCAGCCCGCGGGCACCCGTGCCGCGCAGGATTGCCTGGTCGGCGATGGCCTTGATGGAGGCCTCCTCGAATTCGAGTTCGACGCCGTCGATCTCAAACATGTGTTGATACTGCTTGGTGAGCGCGTTGCGCGGTTCGGTCAGGATGCGTACGAGGGCGTCTTGGTCGAGATTGCCGACCGCCGTGATCACGGGCAGTCGGCCAATGAACTCGGGGATCAAGCCGAACTTGAGGAGGTCTTCAGGCAAGACCTCGTTGAAGACGTCTTGGTCGTCCTTGGCGGAACGCAGCGGCGAGCCGAAGCCGATGCCACGGCGCCCGCTGCGAGACGTAATGATGTCTTCGAGACCCGCGAACGCGCCGGCCACGATGAACAGCACCTTCGTCGTGTCGATCTGGATCAGCTCTTGATGTGGGTGCTTGCGCCCGCCTTGCGGCGGCACAGCCGCAGTGGTGCCCTCAAGGATCTTGAGCAGGGCCTGCTGCACGCCCTCACCGGAGACGTCCCGAGTGATGGAAGGGTTCTCGCTCTTGCGGGCGACCTTGTCGATTTCGTCGATGTAGACGATGCCGGTCTCGGCCTTCTTCACGTCGTAGTCGGCCGCCTGAATCAACTTCAGCAAGATGTTTTCGACGTCCTCGCCCACGTAACCCGCCTCGGTGAGAGCGGTGGCGTCGGCGATCGCGAACGGCACGTTCAGCATCTTGGCGAGGGTCTGCGCGAGATAGGTCTTGCCGCAGCCCGTGGGGCCGATCATGAGGATGTTCGACTTGGCGATCTCAATGCCGTCGGATTTGGTGCTCTCGGCGGCCCGAATACGCTTGTAATGGTTGTAGACGGCCACGGCGAGGGAGCGCTTAGCACCCTCCTGGCCGATGATGTACTGCTCGAGGAAATCGAAAATCTCGCGGGGCTTTGGCAGGCTGGTCATGCCCACTTCTTTGGATTCCGCGAGTTCCTCTTCGATGATCTCGTTGCACAATTCGATGCATTCATCGCAGATGTATACGCCCGGACCAGCAATCAGTTTTTTGACTTGCTTCTGGGTCTTACCGCAGAAGGAACACTTCAGCAGGTCCGCAGTCTCACCCATGCGTGCCATGCGGTCACCTCGCTTTCCGGCCCTGCAGCCGCCGTGCGCAACATCTGATGCGCCTACCTAGAATGTACTGCTTTTGCCGAGCCCGTGAAGGTTCAATGTCCAGCCGTGTCGCATGACAACCGAGGCGATTTTCATAATCGCCCTGCGTAGACTGCAACAGTTGACATCTCATTCTACCTGGGACCTTTATTCACACACTTAGAACAACTCTTCCCGCCTGCAAATCTACGGCTCGGTGAGACCCCCTGCGACTCGCACCAGTGTGACAGATCGTGAAAGTATTAGGTCAGATTTCACGAAGAACACCATGGGCGACCGAAGCCAGCCTTCGATCGCCCACGCCGTTACTTCGCTGCGATCGCCGGTACCTTGCGCGACGCAATGACCTGGTCAACGATGCCGTAAGCATGCGCCTGGTCGGCGGTCAAGATGTTGTCGCGCTCGATGTCCTTGCGCACCTTCTCAACCTCCTGGCCCGTGTGTGCCGCGAGGGTCTGTTCAAGCCATTCGCGCATGCGCGAGACTTCGTTCGCCTGAATCTCGATGTCCGACGCCTGACCCCGGTCGCCGCCGCCCAGGGCGGGCTGGTGAATCAAGACGCGCGCGTTGGGCAACGCGAGGCGCTTGCCGGGTTCTCCGGCCGCCAGCAGGATCGCCGCGGCCGAGGCAGCCTGGCCCAGGCACACGGTGGTGATGTGCGGCTTAATGTACTGCATGGTGTCGTAAATCGCCGTGAGCGCCGTGAAGGAGCCGCCGGGCGAGTTGATGTAGAGCGTGATGTCGCGGTCGGGGTCCTGCGACTCCAACACGAGCAACTGCGCCATGACGTCGTCTGCTGAGGCGTCGTCCACCTGGACGCCGAGAAACACGATGCGGTCCTCGAACAACTTCGCGTAAGGGTCTTGGCGCTTGAAGCCGTACGCCGTGCGCTCCTCGAAGGAGGGCAGGATGTAGCGGCTGGACGGCGATTCGGGGGCGACGCCACCAAACTGGTGAATCTGGCGTCCCAAGGTGCCGTAGGTGCGAGTGGGGTCAACGTTCATGAGGGGCCTCCCTTAAGCCTGGGTATCCGCTGCGGTCGCGATGACCTTGTCGATGAAGCCGTACTCGAGAGCTTCCTCCGCAGTGAACCAGCGGTCGCGATCGGCGTCAGCGTTGATCTGGTCGACCGTCTTGCCGGTCTGTTGCGCGGTGAGTTCCTGCATCTGCTTCTTCATATGCAGAATCAGCTCGGCCTGAATGCGAATGTCGGTGGCCGTGCCGCCGATGCCGCCCGAGGGCTGGTGCATCATGATGCGCGCGTACGGAGTTGCGTAGCGCTTACCCTTGGCGCCCGAGGCGAGCAAGAACTGGCCCATCGACGCCGCGAGGCCCATGGCCACGGTGCAGACGTCAGGCTTGACGAACTGCATCGTGTCGTAGATGGCCATGCCCGCCGTGACGGAACCGCCCGGCGAGTTGATGTATAGCCAGATGTCCTTCTCGGGGTCTTCGGCGGCGAGCAGCAGCATCTGTGCGCAGATGGCATTGGCGTTGTCGTCCCGCACGTCCGAACCCAGCCAAATGATGCGTTCCTTCAGCAGGCGATTGTAGATCGAATCTTCTAGGCCGCCACCGGGCAGATCCCCGCGCGACACCACCTCGGTCGCAGCCCCGCTGAGTGGGTGCATGCTCATGTATTTCTCCTTCATACGCGATGGAAACTGCACAGTCGACAGTGTGCGGGCTGGCCCGCCGCACAGTCGCCGCGGCGCCCGGATTCGCTCGTGCCCGTTACGTATTGGGCCCGATCGGAGCGGCCTGCGCGTTCTCGTACTGACTATATGTTGAGTAAACCTCGCACCGCGCCCGTTAATGCCCCTGTTCGCCAGCGGCGCAGATCAACGCGCCCGATTTCACGGAATGCCCGGATTGCGCGGGAATGCCAAAGCGGGCCGACCCTCAAGGGGTCGGCCCGCCGTGGGCGCACGCGAAATTACGCGCTGGCGCCTTCGTCTTCGACGTCTGCCTTCTTCTTGCGGGCGGGCTTCTTGGCGGGCTCGGCCGCCTCGACCGCCTCTTCTGCGCCCTCGTCCTCGGACGCCTCGTCGGCACCGTCGGCCAACTGCACGCCTTCGGGCTCTTCGAACAGGCTCGGGAGCTCAATCTTGGCGCCCTTGGCGTCAACCAGCTCGGCCTTGCGCAGTGCAAGCGTAATGGCCCGCTCCTTGGCGGCGTCCGCCATGAAGTCCTCGACGCGGTTCGACTGCATCAGCATCTGAATGAACTGCTGCGAGTTCATTCCCGAGCTCGCGGCCATGGCCTCGAGGTACTGCGAGATGTGAGCGGGCTGGGGCTGCTCGCCGATCTCGGCGGTCAGCGCGTCGAGCACAAAGCTCGTGCGGATGCTCTTGGCAACGGCCTCGCGAACCTCTTCGTCTTGTTCAGGGGTGTGCTCATGCTGGTGCTGCTGCTCCAGCGTGCGCTTGACGGAGTCTTCGAGGAACGCCGCGGGCACCTGGGGGTCAAGTTCTTCGACCAGGGCGTCAACGAAAGCCACGCGGGCCTTGTAACCAATCTGGTATTCGATGGTGCGCTGTGCCTGCACCTTGAGGTCTTCCTTCAGCTCGTCGACCGTCGAGAATTCGCTCGCCAGTTCGACAAAGTCTTCGTCAACCTCGGGCAGCTCGCGCTCCTTGACCGACTGCACCTTGACCTTGATGGTGGCCGTCTCACCCTGGCGAGCGCCGCCCATGAGGGTCGAATCGAAGGTGGTCTCTTCGCCCGCGCTGAGGCCCTCGAGGGCCTCGTCGAGGCCGTCAAGCATGTTCTTCGAGCCGATCTCGAAGGAGACGCCTTCCACGGCGTCGATCTGGTCATCGCCGATGCGTGCGTTCAGGTCGATCGAGACGAAATCGCCGTCCTTGGCGGGGCGCTCAACGGTCTTCAGCGTCGCAAAGCGCGCACGCAGTTCGTCGAGCAGCTTGTCGGCCGCCTCGTCAACGTTTTCGTCGTCCTCGTCGAGTTCGACGGCAACCTTGCGACCCTCGAGCGAGGGCAGTTCGATCTCGGGGCGAACATCGACCTCGATCGTGAAAATGAGGTCACTCTTGTCGGTCGCTACGAGGCCGGGCACCTTGGTCACGTCGACATCGGGCGAACCCAGGGGAACCACGCTGTGCTCTTCGAGCGCGCTGCGGTAGAACTCGTCCAGGCCATTGTTGATGGCGCGTTCCATGATCGCGGGCAGGCCCACGCGCTGCTCGATGATGCGTGCGGGCACCTTGCCCTTGCGGAAACCGGGAACCGTGATCTGCTGTCCGATTTCTTTACGGGCAGCGTCAATGCTCGGCTGCAACTCTTCAAAGGGAACTTCGAACGAGATCTTCGTCCGCGTCGAGCTGAGGTTCTCGATGGCGCTCTTCACTACACGCACTCCAGGTGGTTGGGGGCATGCGCGATTCACCGCTCCATGCCGATGGGTAAAACTTAGGTGCGCCAGTGGGCGCAGTTCGCACCAATTCTAGTCGCATGGCCGGTGCTGCGACGAATCAGTTCGCAGATGCGGTTTCGCCCGTCGCATAAACCCGCACTACAGGGACGCACACGTGACGCGTTCCTCATGGCCATGGCGCCGCCACGCGGCCGGATTTGGCTTCGCCCCCGGGTCTGCGCTTAGTATGTACAGTGCTGAACGGCCCGAGCAGGTTGCGAGGGCGGCGAGTGTTCCGGGCCTCCCCCGAAGCGCAACGTCACCGTACAGCGCCACGCGGCACCCGCGCGTCCGGCCCTCGGTCGCGGCGACGGGCGCAGCAACCCTTCTGCGGGCGTAGCTTAATGGTAAAGCCTCAGTCTTCCAAACTGATTACGCGAGTTCGATTCTCGTCGCCCGCTCTCTCGATCATCCGAGTCGGCTCCCGCTAGGTTTTGACTAGTCAGGCCGGCTCGGATTTTCTTTTCCCGCTGCGACGGCGCACAGACACATCTAGGCTGGTGGGCATGAAGATTGCAGTCAGCGCCGGGTACTGGAGCGCGGGTCCGCCGCCCCAGGCCGCCGACCTTTTTCGCATTGCAGATGCATTCGCCGAACAAGGCCTTATCGACTCCGTGTGGACCAGCGAGGCCTACGGTTCAGATGCGCTTACACCGCTCGCGTGGTGGGGAGCCGCCACTCAACGAGTGCGGCTCGGCACCAACATCGCGCAACTTTCGGCCCGCACCCCGGCCGCGACCGCCATGGCCGCCCTCACGCTCGATCACCTGAGCGGGGGCCGCTTCGTGCTGGGCCTGGGGGTGTCAGGGCCGCAAGTGGTCGAGGGGTGGTACGGGCAGCCCTTCGCGAAACCCCTCGCCCGCACACGAGAATACATTCGTATTGTGCGGGAGATCATCGCCCGCGATGCCCCCGTCACCAATGACGGCCCCGCGTATCCCCTGCCCGTTCCCGGCTCCACCCACGGCAAGGCGCTGCGCAGCACCGTCCATCCCCTGCGCACCGACCTCCCCATCTACCTCGCGGCGGAGGGCCCCGCAAACATCTCCCTCGCGGCAGAAATCGCCGACGGCTGGCTCGCCGCCTTCTACGACCCCGACTTCGACGTCTACTTTCGCGAGCGCCTCGACCTTGGCTTCGCGACACCCGGAGCGCGGCGCCAGCGCAACACCTTCGAGGTCGTCGCGTCGGTGTACGCCGCGTCGGCCCCCACCCTTGACGCCGCCGCCGACGCCATGCGACCCCTGATTGCCCTCTACGTGGGCGGCATGGGGGCACAGGGAGCCAACTTCCACGCCGACGCGGTCGCCCGCCTCGGCTTCGAAGCGGAGTGCGCGGCCATCCAGGAGCGCTACCTGGCCGGCGACCGGAAGGGAGCGGCAGCCGCCGTGCCGACGGCCATGGTCGATCGGCTCACCCTCATCGGCCCTCCCGAACGCATCGCGGAACGCATGGAGCGCTACCGCGGTTCGGTCGTCGACACCCTCATCGTGCAGGGAGACCGAGGCGCCGTCGAGGCCGCCGCCCGGGGCGCGGCCGCGCTGCGCTGAGTGGGCTCTGTCGGTCTACGCTGCAAGCACCCGCAGACGACAGCGCCGGGCCGGTGGCATGTACCGGCCCGGCGCTTCTCGTCGGTCCGCCGCGCTCAGACCCCTTGGCGGCTAGACCGACGGCCTCGCCTCCACGAGGGAGGCCCTATCGGCCGCCGACGACAGGTGCATCATGCGCTCAGCCAGCGACATGATGTCTCCCCCGCTCCACCCCGGCCACCCGTGGAGGGCACGCAGCCAACGCGGGTTAATGGCGTCCAGACCGAAGAGGGCCCCGGCCAACCCCCCGGCGATGGAGGCCACAACCTCACAGTCAGTCGAAAAACTCACCGCACTGTGCATGCTGCGCGTAAACGCCGCGGTCCGCTCCTCGGGGCTCCACGCCCCGCGCATGGCACTGTGAAACACCGCCGACCAGGCACTTTGAAATGCATGCACCGACCAGTCGTCTTGACCGAACATTCGCGGCGCGCTCAGCTCGGCCGCTTCGATGCGGTCACGCCACAGGTCGCGACGATCGTCCGGCACGAAGGCGAGCCAATTGCGCGGCTCACAGGTGCCTTCGAGGCACGCCTCGCGCACCATGAGGGTCCATAGCACCACGGCCTCCCCGGCATCCGGATCGACGTGCGTAAGCGAGTGAATCTGGCGCGTGACCAGCACCGCCTGCTCGATGCTCTGATCCAACGTCGCGACGGCAACCATGTGTGCGCGCGTGAGAGAGCCGCTGCAGTCGGCGCGATAGCTCTGGGAGTAGCACTGCGCCGCCGCCCGCTGCAAGTGCAGCGCGCGGGGCACCAAGACATCCTCGTCCTGAGCAAAAACCGCCGCACACTGCAGCACGCGACCCACTAGGACGCTGGGTTCTTTGCCGCCGCGATGCCACTCGAACCACAGTTGCGAGATGTCGTCGAGGTGGGATTGGCGGCCAAAGGGCTCCGCGGGCTGCGCCTTGCTGGCCACGAGCCCGACTATCAGCGACAGGTCGCTGCAGGACGTCCAGTACCCCGGCCTTAATCCATGGACGCCCCCTCCCGACATGCCCAGCACGCGATTTTGCGCGGGCACCGCCGTGTAGGAGTACGGGACCCCAAGCACATCGCCTACGACGCCGCCGAGCACTGCCCCTAGCCCTCGACTCCTTTTCGGAATGCGTTCCATGTGACTGCCCTCCTCACCGTGCCACCAAAACTTCACTGCCTGTCGCGGCCGAACCCTCGATTGAGGCTTCGCACCGTTTCAATTTGCGTCCGTTCGCTCGGAGCTAGAAACTAATTCAACGCCGTCGACGGAGTTCAATCTCGTCGGGGCGGCTCCATTGGGGTTGCTAAAACTGCTCCCCGCGGCGGCCGCTTTGACCAGGAATTGCTCGTACCCAATCCATTCTCGGTACGTGATTGATTATATGAAGTGCGCCGAATGCGGCAAAGCACTTTCCCTGCTCAATGTTCGCAGTATTTCCTCGGCGAATCATTAAAGGGATGGAATAATCGTAACTATTGCGAGACCAATAGCCCATTCGTCATTGCCACTGCCCTATGCGCGCCCCGAGACGGCAGCAATAGTTGCAATTTTCGGGCCGTACGGGGTCGAAGAGTAGGCCGCATCCAGCCCGCCAACCCTGGGAAACGCGTCAACATAGCTGCCGCTAGCAACAGATAAGCACGTGATCCGCGACGGCGGCCCCGCGCCCTGTCGCTACGGCACCGCCCGATCACCCGCGCTGAAAGCGGCCAGTTCGGCGGGATTGGCGCCGCGAGGTGAGCTTCTGTGAGGCGAATGACTCTCGCCCGGCCCGAGGGCGGACTCTGGGCCCGGGGGCGAGGCCTCGCCCGCTGGTAATCTAGGGGGGACCAGCCATCCGTTAATAGCCTGCGGGCCGAGCCGAGCGGACTACTTTGAGTAGCGATTCAACCGTGAAATCCACTGATTCCAGCGCCTGCTGCGGAGATGACTCTCACGATCACACCCCGTACTCGGGTGCGGAGATTGTGCGGCAGTTGGGTAGCGGCTACGCGATCCTCACACTGGCGCTCCCTGCGGCCGTGCTGATCTCGTTTCTGACGCTCGCCGCGTTCGTCCCCGGCGACTTCGCCACGTGGGGCCTAGGCGTCGGCTTGGGCCTCTTGCAATACATCGCGAGCAGTGCGTTTACGTTTGCTGCAACGCGGCGTCGGCTGCAGGGCCGACGCCCCTCGTTACCCCTCGCCCTGACCGGCGCCGTCACCCAAGAAGTGCTGCGCGTGGCGGTCATCGCCGTGTTTAGCCTGGTGTTCGCGTCCTGGCTGAAGTCGAACGTTATCTGGCTGGCCCTCGGCGTGGCCGCCGGTCAGCTGCTCGCGCTCGCCACCACGGAGTTCACCTCGCGCCGAGCCATGCAAAGGCCGAGTGCCTGGTCACAAAACCAGGTGGAATACGTGCTCACCCTCGGCGTCAGCGGCCACAGCATCACACTGCGACGCGCGTTCGAACACCTCCTCACGGCCCTGTGGGCCGTCGGCGCCACCCTGCTCGTCGGCGAGCAGTGGCAGATGGCCGCGGCCATCATCGTGCTGCTCTTCGGCGTCACCCTGATCGGCTTCATGCTGCAAGAAAAGTCACCGCGTCAACGGCTCGCCTCGCCCCTTGCGTATTTCGGCCCCGGCGTCACGCTCGTCGTGTTCGTCGCGGGAGTGCTCGTAGTGGCAGCAGCGCCCGTCTAGCCCAGGCGCGCCCGAGACCGCAGGGCCACATCGAGCCCTCATTTTCACCAACAGCGTTATCCAAGACGCGGCCTGCCTGCACCGATAAACTAGGGCGACCCTTGTTCGCGAGCAGTGAGGCTGAGGCATGGCGACCGCACCGTACACCCTGGAAGACCCCCTAGACACCGACCTCTTCGAGGTTTTCAGCGACGTACCCGATTCCGACCGGGTGTGGTGGCGCGCGGCCCGCCAGTTCGTGACGGACGAGGTGCTGCCTACCATCAATGAGGCCTGGGAGTCGGCCCGCTACCCCGTCGAATGGCTGCCCCGCCTGGGCGCCCTCGACCTCCTTCGCGATGGCGTCGCCACCCCAACCCAACCGGCCGCGTCGCCGCTGGCCGTGGGGCTCATGGAAATGGAACTCGCCCGCGGCGACGGCTCCCTCTCCACCATCGTGGGCGTGCAGGGCGGTCTCGCCATGCGCTCGATCCAGATGCACGGCAGCGACGAACAGCGCGCCACCTATTTGCCCCGTATGGCGGCGGGCGAGTTGTTCGGCGCCTTCGCCCTGACCGAGCCAGAGCACGGCTCCGACAGTGTCTCGCTCGAAACCACGGCGCGGCGAGACGGCGACTCCTACGTGCTCTCGGGCCGCAAGAAGTGGATCGGCAACGGTGCGAGCGGCGGCATCAGCGTGGTGTGGGCTCGCATGGAGGACGGGCAGGTGGGCGGCTTCATCGTGCCCCAGGAGACTCCCGGCTACCAGGCAACGGTGATCACCGGCAAGGTGTCATTGCGGGCCATTCACCAGGCCGAGATCACCCTCGCAGACGTGCGGATCCCCGCCTCCTTGCGGCTACCCGGTGCCACCTCATTCAAAGACACGGCCGCGGTGCTGCAGGCGACGCGACTGGGGGTGGCCTGGGCCGCTCTGGGCCACGCGATCGCCGGTTTCGATGCGGCGCTCGCCTACGCCAAGCAGCGGGTTCAGTTCGGCAAGCCTCTCGGCGGGTTTCAACTGGTGCAGGCGCGACTGGCTGACATGGCCGCGAGCGTCTCGCACATGCAGCTCATGCTGCGACGCGCCGCCGACCTCGACGGGGCGGGCCGCCTCACGGGCACGCAGGCCTCCCTGTGCAAGCTCGAATGCACGCGGCTAGCAAGGGCCCTTTTATCGGACACCCGGGACCTCCTGGGCGGGAACGGGATCCTGCTCGAGAATCACGTGATCAGGCACCTGGCGGACATGGAGGCAGTGCACACCTATGAAGGCACCGCGTCGGTTCAGCAATTGTTGATCGGCCGCGCCTTGACCGGATTTAGTGCATTTACTTAACAGCCGCCGAGCCTCGCTTATAAACAGCGGGCCTACCTAAAACTGAGAAAATTACCGCACATCATAACTTCGCAGAAATAGAGAGTATTAAATGTCAATGGCCTCCGGTATTATTTTCGATCATTTTGACGCCAAGATCCGCGCCCAGGACGATCTTTTCATGCACGTGAATGGCAGGTGGGTACGCGATCACGTGATCCCCGAGGACCGCGCCCGCGATGGTGCGTTCCACGACCTGCGCGACCAGTCCGAGATTGATGTGCGAGCCATCATCGAGGGCCTCGCGGCGGCGGCGGGCCACACCCCGGGCAGCAGTGAACAGCAGATTGCCGACCTGTACCGCTCATTCATGGACACCGCCGCCATCGAGGCCGCCGGCCTCACCCCGCTCCAGCCGCTGCTGGCCGAGATCGACTCCATCGACTCGCTCGACTCGGCGGCCCTCACGCTGGGTCGCCTGCAGCGTCAGCAACTGGCGGCATTGTTCTCGGTGTTTGTCTACGAAGACAAGGGCGACACCACGCGCTACCTCACCTATGCCTACCAGGGAGGGCTCGGCCTCCCCGACGAGGCCTACTACCACGAGGCAGCCCACGCAGACACGCTGGCGTCCTATCGCCAGTCGGTGGCGGCCCTGCTCGAGGCCGCGGGCGCTGCCCAGGGCGCCGACGCCGCAGCCCAGGCGGACCTCATCGTCAACTTCGAGACCGCCCTGGCAAGCCACCACTGGACCGCCGTCGAGAGCCGCGAGGCGGCCAAGACGTACAACCTCACGACGTGGCAAGACGCGCAGTCGCGGGCCACCACGTTCAGCGTGGATCGCTGGATGCAGGGCTTCGCACCGCCGTTCGATCTCACCGGCGAGGTGTGCCTCGGCATGCCGTCCTTCTTCGACGGCCTGGGCGAGGTGTGGACCGCCGCGAACCTCGATGCGATCAAGGCCTGGCTGCGCTTTCACGTGGTGCATTCGCTCGCTCCCTTTCTTAACGACGCCCTGGTCGAGGCCAACTTTGACTTCTTCGGCCGCACCCTGACGGGCGCTCCCGAGATTCGCGAGCGCTGGAAGCGCGGGGTCGAGTTGTGCGAGGGCAGCCTCGGCGATGCACTCGGGCAGATCTACGTCGCGAAGCATTTTCCCGAGTCGCACAAGGCCAAGATGGATGTTCTCGTCGCCAACCTGATCGAGGCCTATCGAGTCTCGATCCAGGAGCAGACCTGGATGACCGAGGAGACCCGCGAGAAGGCCCTCGAAAAGCTCGGCAAGTTCACGCCGTACGTGGGTTACCCGCGGCAGTGGCGCGACTATTCGCTGCTCGTCATTGACCCCAGCGACCTCGTGGGCAATGTGGTGCGGGCGGGCGAGGACGCCACGCGGCGCAACCTCGACCTGTTGGGCAAGCCGATTCAGAAGGAACTGTGGCACATGACGCCGCAGACGGTGAACGCCTACTACTCGCCCACGGCCAACAGCATCGTGTTTCCTGCGGCGATTCTGCAGCCGCCGTTCTTTAATGCGGAGGCCGACGACGCGGTCAACTACGGTGGCATCGGCGCGGTGATCGGGCACGAGATCGGCCACGGTTTCGACGATCAGGGTTCGCGCTACGACGGCGAGGGCAACCTGCAGGACTGGTGGACCGCGGCGGACCGCGAGGCCTTCGAGCAGCGCACGGGGGCGCTGATCGCTCAGTACGACGCATTTGTGCCGCGGGTGCTCTCCGATGCGGCTGAGCCCGGAGACGACCTCCCCCACGTCAATGGCGCCCTCACGATCGGTGAAAACATTGGCGACCTGGGCGGCCTGGGTATCGCGCTCAAGGCGTACGACCTGGCCCTCGGCGGTGCGCAGGCCCCCGTACTGGAGGGCTACACGGGCCGTCAGCGCGTGTTCCTGGGGTGGGCGCAGGTGTGGCGCACGACGTGGCGCCCGGAAGAAGCGATGCGACTGCTCTCCATCGACCCGCATTCGCCGGCGGAGTTCCGCTGCAACGGCATCGTGACCAATCTCGACGCGTTCTACGAGGAGTTCGAGGTGCGCGAGGGCGACGCGTTGTACACGGCTCCCGAGCAGCGGGTACGCATCTGGTAGGGCGTCATTGCGGACGCACGCGGGGCGGCTTTTCGGGCCGCCCCGCTTGTCGTGTGGTGGGGCGAGTGTCGTGGGGCGCGTGTCTCGTGGCGAGGCTGGGAGGAGGGCCCGGGCGTCCGGAAAAATTTGGCACAAATTATGCCAACTCGCTTGCCGGAATGCCCTTTCCGGGCTTAACTGAAAGCGCTTTCCAACGGCTGCGGCGCTGCCGCCGCGGGCCAGGGAACAGCCGACGCCACCCCTCACGACAAGGACAGTCGGTCCAGCGGCGTACCGACGACACACCACCATGCATCCCTCTCCCTCCCTCTCCCGTCGCCACGTGCTGCGCGCCGGCGGCGCTCTCGCCGTCATCGCGGGCCTTGCCCCCAGCTTCGCCACGGCCGCCCGCGCCGCCACCACGGCGACCGCCGACGATCTCGAAACGCTCCGGGAACGCTGGATAGACCAACTCACGGGTCGCGCGGCGATCTCCGCGGCGGACCCTCGATTCGCGGGCGCCCTCGGCCTGCTCGACGCGGCAGTCACCGCCTCGGTTGACCTCCTCTCCCCCTCTCCCGGAACGCGCGGCGCCGTCTTCACCGACGCCGACCTGAGCCTCGACCCCGCGGTGGTCACCACCTACAAGCGACTCGCCCAAATGGCCGCCGCGTGGGCGACCCCCGGGTCTGCGCACGCTAACGACGCCGTCCTGCTGGCGCACGTGCTCGACGGCCTTGCCGATGCCCACCGCCTCGTCTACAACGCCGACCAGGCCCCCTTCGGCAATTGGTGGAGCTGGCAGATCGGCGCGCCGCGCGCCCTCGCCGACACCCTCGCCGTCGTTAAGCCCCACGTCGACGCCGCCGACCTCGCAAACTACACCGCCGCGATGCGCCACTTCGTGCCCGGGCCGAACCCCGACCCGGCGAAGCCGTCGACCGGAGCCAACCGGGTCGACATCTGCCAGTCGCTCATCATCAGCTCCATCGTCGCGGGCGACACGGCGAAGCTCAGCGAGGCCATCGCGGCGCTCAGCGACGTCTGGCAGTACGTCACCTCGGGCGACGGATTCACCGTGGACGGCTCGTTCGTGCAGCATTCCACCGTGCCCTACACCGGCACGTACGGGGTCGTGCTGCTCGGCGGCCTCGCGAAGCTCTTCTCGCTGCTCGGCGCCTCTGCCTACGCCGTCTCCGACCCCACCCAATCGAACCTGCTCGACGCGGTCGAGGGTTCGTTCGCGCCGTTCATCGTCAATGGGCACATGATGGACGCCGTGCGCGGCCGCGCCATCTCCCGCACCGCCGAGCGCGGCGTCGACAACGGCCTCATGACCGCCGAGTCGGTGCTGTGGCTCGCCCGCAGCGTCGACGAGGCCCGCGCGGCCCGCTGGTCGGCGCTCGTGAGGGGCTGGCTCGAACGCACGACCTACCGCGATCCCCTCGCGACGGCCAGCCTGCCGCGGCTGGCCCTGTTCGCCAGCCTGCTCGATTCGACCACGACCCCCCTGCCGGAACCCACGGGGCACCACCTGTTCGCCGCGATGGACCGCTCGGTCTACCGGGGCCGCAGCGCCGCGGGCACGCGGTGGGCCCTTTCCCTCGGGCTTTCCAGCCGTCGCACCGCCTGGTACGAGTGCGGCAATGGCGAGAATAACCTCGGCTACCACGTGGGCGACGGCGTCACCTACCTGTACGCGGCCGATAACAACCACTGGGACGACGAGTTTTGGGCCACCGCCGACCTCACGCGGCTGCCCGGCACCACGGTCGACGCCACCCCGCTGCCGCCGAAGGTGGAGGGCGAATGGGGCGCCAAAACCCCCGCCAACGAGTTCACCGGCGGCGCGAGCCTCGGCGACTGCGGTCTCGTGGCGCAGCACCTCGTGGCCCCGGGCGGCACGGGTCTCACGGCGCGCAAGGCCTGGCTGCTGCTTGAGGACCGCGTGGTCGCCCTCGGCAGCGACGTGCGCACCGCCTCGGGCCGGGCCGTCACCACCACCCTGGAGCAGCGCAACCTGGGTGCGGCCGGCGCCGTGCTCGAAACGGACGCCGGGGCGGTCGCGTCGGGTGGGTCCGCTCCGTTCACTGCGTGGGCGCAGGTCTCGGGAGTCGGCGGCTATCTACTGCTCGAGGGCGAGGCGACCGCCACCCGCGCGCCGCGCACGGGCGCTTGGAAGAACGTCAACACGGGCGGCACCGCCGAGCCCGTGACCCGCGAGTATGCGACCCTCACCCTCGACCATGGCCCGGTCACCGCGGCCGCCCCCGGCCGCTATGCGTATGTGCTGCTGCCCGGCGCCGATGCGCGAGTCACTCGCGCCGAGAGCGCGTCCCTCGCGCAGTACACGCAGGTCGTGCGTAACGATGCCATCGCGCAGTCGGTGCGCGTGGGTGACACGGTGGGCACGGTGTTGTGGCGCGCCGGAACGGCCGGGTCGGTCTCGGCCGACGCGCCGGTCGCCGTGGTGACCCGCAGGGAGGGCGCGAATTATCGCGTGGCCATCGCCGACCCCACGCAGGCCGCGGCCAGCGTGACGGTCCGCCTGCGCGGAGTGGGGCGCCGGCGCGTGGCTGCCATCGACCCCGCCGACGCCGGCCGCGTGCGTTCGCGCTACGATCGCAGCGACCTCGTCTTAACTCTCGACGTCGCGGGCCTCGCGGGTCGCAGCATCGCCGTGACGCTACGCCCCTAAACCAGCGTGACCGTGAACTCCTGCACGAGCGGCGGGACGGTCGGCGAAAGGCTCAAGTGGCATTCGAGGTTGACACTGCCGGACGCGCCCGTGGCGGGGATTCGCCACGTGGCCGCGTTCGGCAGGGTGCCGGGCTGAAAGGCCAGGCCAGCCCCCGGAGCGTCCGAAAGTTCGAGACCCGCCAGCACCCCAGCCAGCTCGCTATCGCGCAGGAGGAACGGTTTGTCGAGCGCGAAGTTCATGGCCACGAGGTTCTCGCACTCGGCGAGACTGCCGGCCCGCACCGCGGCGTCGAAGGCGCTCGCGGCGTTCAGGGTTTCGGACCACGGGGCGGGCTGGGTCATGCTGACCCGCCCCGCGAGGCCCAATCGGGCTTCGGCACCCGAGCCGGTGAGGGGCGCGTCGCTCGCGTATTCGGCCTGCAGCACTCGCTGCAGCGCGTCGATGACCGCGAGGCCCACGCGTGCTCCGGTGCCGTTTTCGAACGCGACCACGGCGAGCCCCGTCTCCACCTGCCACGCCATGTGAGCCGAGAACCCGGGGTACCCGCCCGCGTGCATCGCGACGGGGCCATAGTGCGGGTCGTCGAGCGTCACCAGGCCGAACCCGTACCCCGTCGCGGGCAGCGCCCCGCCGGCGTGCCGCAGCCGCTGGGTGGTTTGCATTTCGCGGCGGCTCGCCTTGGAGAGCGGCCCACGCTCGTGCGCGTGGGGGTCGAACGCCTCGGTGAGGTACGCGGCCCACGTGAGAAGGTCGGCGGTGCCGCTGAACAGCCCGCCAATCGGCGAGAACGCGCCGGGACCGCTGTGGGGCTGATGCTCCCACGTGTCGCCGCGGCGCGTGAAGCCCTCGGCCACCTGCACGTCTCCATCTTCATGCCAGGCGCGCAGCGTGGGCGCGTCGAAGGCCGTGCCATTGAGGTCAAGCACCGCGAGAAACTCCCCGCTCACGAACTCTAGGCAACTGCGTTCGGCCACGCGTTCGATGACGCGGCCGAGCAGGGCGTAACCGAGATTCGAGTAGTCGTAGTGGGTGCCGGGCGCGGTCGCGAGAGGCACGCCCGCCTTGAGCAGGGCGGTGAACTCGGCGTCCGTCTGCGATTCTTGGCGGTCGCCCCAGGGGTTGTCGGTGGGTAGGCCCGCACCCATCGTGAGCAGGTGGCGCAGGGTGATGCGCTCCCCCGTGGGCACGAAACCGTCTCCGCCTAGGGGCCCCGCGTGGCCCGGGGTTTCGGGGCTCGCGGACGCCTCGGTTCCCACTGCCAGCGGCACCGGCTTGGTCGCGGTGTCGGGTTGGGGCAGGACCACGGGGCCAGGGGTTGGCGTGCGGTTCTCGGTGACCGACATGGCGCCGGGCTTCGCCACGAAACGCGCCTCGGGCACGTACTGGCGCACGTCGTCGTCGAGGGCCAGCAGGCCGCGGTCGCGCAGTAAGAGAATGCTCGCGGCGATGAATGACTTGGTGCACGAGGCGATGCGGTAGGCGGTGGTGGGTTCTGGGCCGTAGCCTTCGGCGCTGCCGTCCGGGCCGAGTCGCACGGCGCCGGCGCCGCCGTGCGCTAGGGGTTCGTGACCGCGAGCGATGCCGTAACACGTGGACGGTGCCGTGTCGGCCACGCGCGCGACAAATGCGGCGTCGATAGCGCTCAGGGCGTCCGCGAGCGCTGAATGGGGAAGCGCGTTGGGGAGCGCGGGGGCACCGGGCTCGCCGGGTCGTGACGCGGCGCGGCTTGGGGGGGCGAAGGGCGACGACTGCATGCACGTATGCTATCGGCGGGGCGGGGAGGGTTGCCGGAGCCGCCCACGGCGCGTGGCCACGCGCCCTAAACTTGCGCCATGACTATTTCTCTACTCAGTACCTTCGTCCCCCACACCGATGGCGAGCGGGCCATCGCGTTTTATCGCGACGTCCTGGGCTTCGAGGTGCGCGCCGATGTGGACTTTAACGACATGCGCTGGATCACGCTGGGGGCCCCGGGCCTTGCCGCCACGGTGGTGCTCTACCCGGGCTCGGCCGAGCAGATCGTGAAGGAGGGTTACCCAGCCGTGGAGTTCGCGTCGACCGACCTGGACGCCGATTTCGCCCGCATCGAGGCGAGTGGGGCCACGATCCGCCAGGCGCCGACGGCCCAGCCGTACGGGGCCACCAATTGCGAGTTTGAGGATCCCGCGGGCAACTTCCTGCGCATGCAGCAGGCATAGAGCCACGTAAACGGTCCGGTTCGCGAGCGAACCGGACCGTTTACGTGCGACTACTACGTTGCCGCTCTCGTTACGCGTTCTGCGGGAACCCGAGGTTGATGCCACCGTGCGAGGGGTCGAGCCAGCGCGACGTGACGACCTTGCCGCGGGTGAAGAAGTGCACGCCCTCGGTGCCGTGAGCGTGGCTGTCGCCGAAGAGCGAGTTCTTCCAGCCGCCGAACGAGTAGTACGCCATGGGCACGGGCACGGGCACATTGATGCCGATCATGCCGACCTCGACCTCGTTTTGGAACTTGCGGGCAGCGCCACCGTCGTTGGTGAAAATGGCGGTGCCGTTGCCGTAGGGGTTCGCGTTGATGAGGGCAATGGCCTCGTCGAACGAATCGATGCGCACGACCGAGAGCACGGGACCGAAGATTTCGTCGGTGTAGATGCTCATGTCGGTGGTGACGTTGTCGAACAGGGTGGGGCCGACGAAGAAGCCGTTGCCGTCGGCGTCGAACTCGCCCTGGCGGCCGTCGACCACGAGGGTCGCGCCGGCGGCTTCGCCCGCGTCAATGTAGCCGGTCACGCGGTCCTGGGCCACCTGGGTGACGAGCGGGCCCATATCGCAGCCGCGGGTGCCGTCGCCGGTGCGCAGTGCGACGGCACGCTCTTTGATCTTTTGGACGAGTTCGTCGCCGATGCTGCCGACCGCGAGCACCGCCGAGATGGCCATGCAGCGCTCGCCGGCGGAGCCGAACCCCGCGTTGATGGCCTGGTCGGCCGCGAGGTCGAGGTCCGCGTCGGGGAGCACGATCATGTGGTTCTTCGCGCCGCCGAGGGCCTGCACGCGCTTACCGGCGGCGGTGCCGCGCTGGTAGACGTACTGGGCAATGGGCGTCGAGCCGACGAACGACACCGACTTGATTTCGGGGGCGTCGAGCAGGCCGTCCACGGCGAACTTGTCGCCGTTGAGCACGTTGAACACGCCGTCGGGCAGTCCGGCTTCCTGCCACAGGCGCGCCATCCACAGAGCCGCCGAGGGCACCTTCTCCGAGGGCTTCAATACGACCGTATTACCCGAGGCAATGGCCACGGGGAAGAACCACATCGGCACCATGGCCGGGAAGTTAAACGGGCTGATGATCGCGACGGGGCCGAGCGGCTGCCGCACAGAGTGCACGTCCACCTTGGTCGAGGCGTTCTCGGTAAAACCGCCCTTCAGCAGGTGCGAAATCCCGCACGCAAACTCGACCACCTCAAGCCCACGCGACACCTCGCCCAGTGCATCCGAGAGCACCTTGCCGTGCTCGGCGGTGATGAGCGCCGCGAGTTCTTCCTTGCGTGCGTTCAACAGCTCGCGGAACGCAAACAGGATCTGGGTTCGCTTCGCCAGCGACGTGTCGCGCCAGGCGGGGAACGCCCCCGCGGCGGCCTTGAGCGCCGCATCCAACTCGGCCTGGCCCGCGAGCGACAGCGTCGCCGTGACCCCGCCCGTGGCGGGGTTCGTGACATCCGCCGTCTTACCCGACGTGCCCGCCACCTCGGCGCCATTGATCCAGTGATTCAAAACAGTCATCATTCTTCCTTCGTGTTGCCGCCGCGGCGGCGTGGTCTGCTGCCCGCGTAGATGGCCGACCGCCCGGCCCATCGCGTGACGTGTCAAAAACTTAGGCGGTGGGGGCTACAGTCGGCGTCAGGTACGCCTTCTGCTTGTCTTTCCACGACGTGTAGGTGGTGTAGGCCCGCTGCGTCGACTCAAGCGTCGACACCTGCGAAACCGGCACGTCCCACCACGACTCGCTGGTCGGCGCATCGTCGAAGAGATCCGTCTCGACGTACACCACAACACTTTCGGTTGCGGCCTTGGCCTCGCGCATCGCGGCCTCAAACTCCGCCGCGGTTTGGGTCTTGATCACCCGGACGCCAAAGCTGGCAGCATTCGCGGCCAGATCAGTGGGCAGGTGCTCCCCTTCGAGGCGGCCGGCGTCGTCACGCTTGCGGTACTGCGTACCGAAACGTTGGGACCCGAGCGACTCCGACAGGGCACCAATCGATGCGAATCCATGATTTTGAACGAGCACCGTAATGATCTTGATGCCCTCCTGCACCGCGGTGGCTAGCTCGGTCGCCATCATGAGGTACGAGCCGTCGCCCACCATCACGACAACGTCGCGATCATAGGCTCCCGCGTGGGCGTCGGAGATCGCCGCCATCTTGATGCCGAGGCCGCCCGCGATTTCATAACCCATGCACGAGAAGCCGTACTCCACGTGGTAGTTCTTGCGGTCGCGAGCCCGCCACAGCTTATGCAGGTCACCGGGCATCGAGCCCGCCGCGCAGACCACCACATCGCGGGGGTCGGTCACGCTGTTGACGATCCCGATCACCTCGTTTTGGGTGAGACTGCCGCCACGACCACGGTTCGGCTGCTGCGGATGGCACACGGAGTCGACGGTGGCCTCCCAACGCTGCTTCTCGGCGGCAATGAACTCGGCGTAGTCGCCGTCAATCGTGTACCCGGCCAGCCGGCCTTGGAGTGCCACCAGGGCCTCCCGCGCGTCCGCTATGAGCGAGAGGCCCGAGTGCTTGACTGCGTCCTGACCCGCCACGTTGATGTTCAAGAACTTCACGTCGGGGTTTTGGAACTGGGTGCGCGACGCCGTCGTGAAGTCCGAGTACCGCGTGCCAATGCCGATGATCAGGTCGGCCTCGCGGGCGCACGCGTTGGCCGCCGTCGTGCCGGTGGAGCCGATCGCACCGAGCGACTGCGCGTGGTCGAAAGCCAGCGAGCCCTTGCCCGCCTGCGTCTCTCCCACGGGGATTCCCGTGGCCTCCGCGAAGGCCTGCAACTCGGCGTTGGCCTGCGAGTAGATGGTGCCGCCGCCCGACACGATGACGGGTCGACGCGCGCTCTTGATGAGCGCCACGGCGCGGTCCAGTGCGGCCGTCTCGGGTACGGGGCGAGCCACGTACCACGTGCGCTCGGCGAAGAGTTCCTCGGGCCAATCGAAGGCTTCTGCCTGAACGTCCTGGGGTATAGCGATGGTCGCGCAGCCCGTCTCCACGGGGTCGGTGAGCACGCGCATCGCACCGAGCAGCGCCGCGGGCAACTGCTCGGGGCGCGTCACCCGATCGAAGAACCGCGATAGGGGGCGGAACGAGTCGTTGACCGTCAGGTCGCCGCCGTAGGGCTGCTCGAGTTGCTGCAGCACGGGGTCCGCGACGCGGGTTGCGAACGTGTCGCTGGGCAGCAGCAGAACGGGGAGGCGATTGATGGTCGCGAGGGCCGCGCCGGTGAGCATGTTGGCTGAGCCGGGTCCGATCGACGCCGTCACCGCCCACGCCTGCAGGCGATCCTTGTGCCGCGCGTAGGCAACGGCGCTGTGCACCATGGCCTGCTCGTTGCGGGCGAGCACGTAGGGCAGCGAGGCCGGGCGGCCCGCTTCGAGGTCGGAGACCTCTGCCTGCAGCAACGCCTGGCCGAGACCGGCGACGTTACCATGGCCGAAGATGCCGAAGCAGCCGGCAAAGAATTGGGTGCGGACCCCGTCGCGCTCGACGTACTGCCGCGCGAGGAACGTGACGACGGCCTGCGAAACCGTGAGTTGAACCATGTCTTGTGTCCTGAATCCTAGTGAGTGTTGAGGCGGGGATCGGTGGGTTGGCCCGCCCAGGTGGAGCGAATCCATGCCTGGTCGGGGTGGTCGGAGATGCACCACGAGCGGTTTTCGTCGGGGCCAGCCATGACGTTGAGGTAATACATGTCGTGGCCGGGAGCCGCGACGCAGGGTCCGTGCCAACCGTGTGGGACGAGCACGGTGTCGCCGTTGCGCACCTCGGCCTTGATGTCGATTTCTTTCTCGGAACTCGAGGTGAAGTGCACACCGAAGCCGGGCTGCCCCTGCGGACCGGGGGCAATCTCGTAGTAGTAGATCTCCTCGAGTTCGCTCTCTCGGCACACGGTCGAACCGTCGGGGAGGGTCTCGTAGCGAGCCTCGTCATGCTTGTGCGCGGGGTAGCTCGACCAATTGCCGCCGGGCGTGATGACCTCCACGGCGATCAGCGAATCGCAGTCGTCGAACGTGCCGGCCGCGCCGAAATTGCGCACCTGGCGGGTCGACTGCCCGGCGCCGCGCAGTTCTAGGGGAACGAAGGACGCCGGGCGATACTGAAACTCGCGTTGGGTACGGGCCAACGCGCCGACGCAGGCAAAGCGCCCCCCGGCGTCCGATGTCACCTCAACCGAGGCGTCCCGCGGCACGTAGACGAAGTCGCTCGGCCCGGCGAAGACGTTCTCGCGGCCGAGAATCTCATGGGTGGTGCCACCGCAGGTGGCGCGGCAGGAGCCTTCCAGGGCGAGCACCATGAATTCGCTCTCGCCCGTGTCTAGCGTGGCCGTTTCGCCAGCCGCGAGGTGCAGGATGCGCAGGGTCGAGTGGGTCCACCCGGCGACCTGCGGCGTAATGTCGAGGTGCCACGGGCCCGCGGTGGTGTCTCCGTCGCGTACTACCAGATGAGCCATGAGGGTCCTATCGTCCGATCAGCGCGACGGCGTGGGCCACAGCGGCCTGGACGTCATCGTCGTGGGGGTAAAGGAGGGTGCGGCCGACCACGAGGCCACGCACCTGGGGGATCGCGAGTGCCTGACTCCAGCGCTCGCGCGTCACCTCGGGGTCTTCGCCGACGGGATCTCCGCCGAGCAGCAGGGCGGGCAGCGTCGTGGCCCGCATGACCTCGGCCATGTTGGGGATAGCGGGCAATTTCAGCCAGGTGTAGGCGCTGCTACCGGCGAGGCCCGACGCGATGGCGATCGACTTCTGCACGGCCTCGAGGCTGAGATCGTTGGTGACCTTGGAGCCACCCTCGGTGGCCACGCGGCTCGACATGAACGGCTCGACCATCGCAATCACCTTCTCGCGGTTGCACTCGTTCACGACCCGGGCGCACAGTTCGAGAGTTTTTACCGTGCCCTCGTCGGCGAGATCGATGCGCGTGAGCATTTTCAGGGAGTCCCAGCGCGAGTCTACGACGTCGCGCACATCGGCACCGGTCAGTCGGTCGTCAAGCTCGAAACTCGACCCGGCGAGCCCGCCGCGATTCATGGAGGCGACCACGACCTTGTCTTCCAAGGCGCCGAGCAGCAGCAGATCTTCGAGGATCTCGCTCGTCGCGAGCACACCGTCGACGCCGGGGTTAGCGAGCGCCGCGCGCATGCGATCGAGCAGGTCGAAGCGGTCGGCCATGGCGGTGGGGTTCGCGCCGACCGCGAGGGCTCCGCGCGCGGGATGGTCTGCCGCGACAAGCATCAGCTTGCCGTCCTCGCCGACGAAGGGGCGGCGGCGGCGGGAGGCGAGCAGTTCGGTGATGCGCTCGGGCTGCGTAGCCCGCACCTCCATCAGCTCGTCATAGGTGTTTACGAAGTTCATGCTGAAGCTCCCGCGGTGAGGTTCTTGTCGCTGTCGCGCGCGGTGTTGCGGCCCGCGATGAGGTCATCGATTTCTGCGGAGGTGGGCATCGCGGTCGAGCATTCGAGGCGGCCCGCGACGATCGCGCCGGCAGCGTTGGCGCGTTCGAGGATGGTCTTGAGGTCCCAGCCGGCCAGCAGGCCGTGGGCGAGGGAACCGCCGAAGGAGTCACCGGCACCGAGACCGTTGACCACGTCAACGGGCGTCGGCGGCACCTCGACGCGTTCGGTGCGCGTCTTGCCGAGCACCCCTTTGGGGCCCTGCTTCACAATGGCGATCTGGACGCCCAGCTCGAGCAGTGCGTCGGCGGCCCGCTCGGGGTCGGTTTCACCCACCGCAACCTCGCACTCTTCTTTGTTGCCGACAGCGACCGTGGCATATTGCAGGGACTTTTGTACCTGGGCGCGGGCCTCGGCCGGGTCTTGCCAAAACATGGGGCGGTAGTCGAGGTCTGCGACGGTGAAGTGCTTGCGGGCGCGGGCCTCAAGGGCGGCAAAGTGCGCCGACCGCGAGGGCTCTTCCGACAGTCCCGTGACGGTGTACCAGAACAGGTCGGCGGCGGCGATGGCCTCGAGATCAAGGTGCTCGGGGCGGATCTGCATGTCCGGCACCGTCGGCTTGCGGTAGAAATACAGGGGGAAGTCGTCGGGCGGAAAGATCTCGCAGAAGGTCACCGGGGTCGCGTATTCGTTATTTTCGACGAGCATGGCGTCTGAGACTCCGAGACGGCTGAGCTCGCGGCGCACGTAGCGGCCGAACGGGTCTGCGCCGACGCCGCTGATCAGGGCCGCGTTGCGCCCGAGGCGGGCTGCGGCGACGGTGACGTTGCACGGCGAACCGCCCAGGAACTTGCCGAACGTTTCTACGTCTTCGAGGCCACGGCCAACCTGCAGCGGGTAAATGTCGACACCGCTACGGCCGATGGCGATGATTTCTGGGGCTTGTGACACGTCGCTACCGCTTTCTGCTTGGTGTGTGCCCGCGTTTCGGGAGTTGTTGTCGGGGCACTCACGTCCTTGTGTGTACCGACTCTATACGACCAAACCGGACTTTGTCTAGACATTTGATCTTTATGTCAAAACCGTGGTGAGATGTACGATGACAGAGAGCAAAGGAGCATCCATGTCAGCATCCACCGAGGCACTCGAGCGTGACGCGCAGGCGCGTCCCATCGAACTGCCCATCAAGCTCGACCGCAGCAGCCCGGTCCCCCTTTACTTCCAATTAGCGCAGGTCATCGAAGGGGCGATCCTAGACGGCACCCTCGCGCCGGGCGCGCGCCTCGAAAACGAAACCTCGCTCACGAGCCGCCTCGGCCTCTCGCGGCCGACGACCCGCCAGGCCATCAAAGCGCTCGTCGACAAGGGCCTCATCGTGCGCCGTCGCGGCATCGGCACTCAAGTGGTCGAGCACCGCAGCCGACCCGTCAGCCGCGGGCTCCAACTCAGCTCGCTCAACGACGACCTCGTCGCGCTCGGCCAGCACCCCCGCACCGACCTGCTCTCCTACGAGATTGGCCCGCTCACCGCCGAGCTCGCCGAACTCATCGGCGTCGATGAGGGCGCGGACTTTCTCACGCTCCGCCGCCTGCGCTTCGCCGACGACGAACCCCTCGCCTACATGGTCAACTACGTACCCGCCGAGTTGGCCCCCAGCGAGGCAGACCTCAAGGCACACGGCCTATACGAGAGCATGCGCGCCATCGGCGTCCAGCCCCAGGTGGCCCACCAGAAGATCGGCGCGCGCCCCGCGACCGATGCCGAGAACGCCATGTTCCACGAAGAGCCGGGGGCATCGGTGCTGACCATGGAACGCCGCGTCTACGACAATTCGGGCCAGTTCATCGAGTTCGGACGCCTCGCCTACCGCGCCAGCATGTACAACTTCGAAACCACCCTGGTGGCCCCGTAAGCGGCCTACATCGTTGACAGCGCGCCAGCGAGACGTGCGGTTTCTACGACGCGTTGGCCCGCCGCTGCCGCAACAACTGCGTGACATCGAGGGACGCGCGCGCGGCCGGGTTGCCAGCCCCGCCCACGTCGGCCGGTCGCGGAAGGGCTACCGCAACCTGCACCGCTTCCGCATCGGCGGATTCCTGCACGCGCATCGCGGCGGTCTCCGTCGCATCCAATACTGTGGCATACCCTACGGGCCGCTTTTGCTGCGCATAACGCGACGGGGGGAGCGGTGCCAGCCAGGCCCGGTCTACTGCCACGGGGGCCGGGGCTGCCAGACCCACCGACCGCGCGTCCGGCTCGCCAACGCCAGGGGTGGGGGCCGACCCCGCCGTGCGAGGCGCAGCCGTTGCGTCGACGGCCTCGCCACGGTCGCTCGCTGCATCCGCCAGGCTCGCGAGGTCAACCTTGGCATCGGATTCGAGCGCGTCGGAGTGCGTTGCCGCCCGTTCGAGCAGTTCGGCTCCGCGCGGGCTGTGCGGTTGTGGTCTAGCGTGCTTCGCTCGGCTGCCGTTTCCGGTGGCCGCGGCCGCAGCGGCGGCCGCTCGGTCGAGCACCTCGCGGGTCTCGCGCTCGGCACGCACTCGGTGCGCTCGTTGCGTCTCCACCACGAGTTTTTGCAGTTCATACGCCTGACGCAGACGCACTCGATGCCGCACGTCCGACTTGCGCAGGGCCACCACGAGACCGACGAGCGCCGCCGCGGGCACCAGCGGCGCCACCCACGGCAGCATCTGGAGCGCGGCGAACGGAATCAGGCCTACCGTAATAACCAGCAGGACGATCAGCGAGGTCGCGCGCAGCCGACGTGCATTACGCGACTGTGCAGCTGCCTTGATGCTCGCGGGAGATCGGCGGGGGCCCAGCACCGACACCTCGTGACTCGACATTGTGCTCACCGTATTCAGTGCCTCGGCCTCTCCATTGCGACGTGATGCGCGGCCCGCCTCGGCAACGGCCCGCCGCGCCTCTGCGGCTGCTCGTTCCTCGGGGGATGGTGCGTGACGCACCATGCGCGCAAGCATAACGCCGAGCACGACCACCACAAGCAGCACCACAATCACGCTGCTACTGGGAATCAAAAGTGCCCACGCGCCTTCCACCTCACCAGACTAAGGGAACATCCCGGCCCTCAACTTATTTAGGGCACGTGTCGCTGCTCCCGCTTGCGGACCAGCTGCAGCACTCCCCCGGGTGCGTCCTCGCGCGTGAGCGCGAACGAAAGATGATCCCGCCACTCGCCGTCGATATGCAAGAATCGCTCCCGCACCCCCTCGGGCCGGAATCCCAACTTCTCGACCACCCGCCGGGAGGGCAGGTTCTCGGGCCGAATGTTCGCCTCTATTCGATGCAGACCCAACTCCAACAGGCAGTAGTCGACACCCATCGCCACGGCCGTGGGAATCACGCCGCGTCCCGCCACGTGCTGGCTCACCCAGTACCCCACGACGGCACCCTGCACCGAGCCGTACACGATGTTCGCGAAGGTCACCTGGCCCACCAGGTTGCCCTGGTACTCCACCGCGAAGGCGAAGGTCGAACCCCTGCGGGCCTGACGATTTAAAGCTCGCAGCTTGCCGAGATACGAATCTGGCAGCACATTGGGATGCGGCGGCGTGGGCTCCCAGGGCCGTAACCAGTCCGCGTTGAGTGCCCGCAACCTCTCCCACGTGCCTCGGTCACGCCGACGAAACGGGCGGAGCCGCACGTCTCCCTCGTCGAGCACGACGGGCCATTGCGCAAGCATGCCGACCTTAGGCCTGGGGCAGTCCCGCGCTGAACTCGCGCAGCCAACCCGTGAAAGCAGGCCCGAGGTCTTCGCGCTCGCTCGCCAATTGCACGACCGCCTGCAGGTATCCGAGCTTGTCACCGGTGTCGTAGCGGCGCCCCGTGAACACCACGCCATATACAGTGCCGCCCTGTTCGGCGGGCAGGTTGGCCAGGGTCAGCAATGCGTCGGTCAGCTGAATCTCGTTGCCCTTGCCGGGAGGCGTCTCGCGCAGCACGTCGAATACCGCCGGGTCGAGCACATAGCGGCCAATGACGGCGTAATTGCTGGGAGCGGTGCCGGGCGCGGGCTTCTCTACCAGGTCGTTGACCCGCACGACACCGTCGCGGTCGGTCGGCGTCACGGCAGCGCAGCCATAGAGATGCGACTGTGCGGGGTCCACCTCCATGAGCGCGATGACGCTGCCGCCAAACTGGCCCTGCACGTCGAGCATTTCTCGTAGCAGTTTGTCGCGCTCATCAATGAGGTCATCTCCCAGCAACACGGCAAAAGGCTCGTTGCCCACGTGCTGCGCCGCGCAGAGCACAGCATGCCCAAGACCCGCGGGGTTTTGCTGGCGCACCGAGTGCACCGTTGCGATGTTCGAGGAGGCGCGCACGAGGTCGACCTTCGCCGTGTCGCCCTTGGCCGCGAGGGCCGCCTCCAGGTCGGGCACGGCATCGAAGTGGTCCTCAATGGACTTTTTGGTGCGGCTGGTGATCAGCAGCACGTCATCGAGCCCGGCGTCGGCCGCCTCACGCACGACGAACTCGATCGCCGGCGTGTCGATGACCGCGAGCATCTCCTTCGGCATGGCCTTGGTGGCGGGCAGGAACCTCGTACCGAGGCCAGCGGCGGGAATCACGGCTTTCGTGGGGGCGTGGGTTTGGCTCATGGGTACAGGTTACGCATGGTACCGGCTGTTTTGGGCGCTACACGCCTGGCGGTGCCTGGCCGGCGCCCAGCGACACGGGCTTCGCCTGCTGCGGCGATTCGGACAACTTGTGTCATAGCCGGTTCGGCTCCGTCATAGTTGAGGTATGAGTGCGAGTGACCTGAGGCAGGCCAAGGCCTCGCTGCGCCGCAAGATTCGGGAGGTGCGGCGTGAGGCCTACGAGAATGCGAACGGGGTCGCGAACCGCGCGGCACAGGCCCTCATGCTGCAGCGCGTGTTATTGCCTCTCCTGAACGACCTGCTGACCGAGTCCACATCGCAGTGCATCGCGGCCTTTGCGCCGACCTCGCTCGAGCCCGACGTCTCGCCGCTCCTCGAGACCCTGCTGGCGGAGCGACCCGAGGTCACCATTTACGTGCCGCGCTACCTCAACGACACCGAGCTGGATTGGGTTGAATACTCACCCGGCGATCACCTGCGGGCCTCCGACCGGCCGGGTTTTGGCCCGGCAGCGGGGGGTCAGGGCGTCCGGACGCGCGACCTACCGCCTCTCGCGGCCATCCTCCTCCCAGCCCTGGCCGCGACCATGGGCGGTCGGCGCTTGGGCCAGGGCGGTGGGTATTACGATCGCGTGTTGCAGGTGATCCCGCGCTGCCTGCGCATCGCGGTGGTTCATCCGCACGAGGTGTTTCGTGAGTTGCCGGTGGGCGACCACGACGAGCCCATCGACTGGATAGCCACGGGTGGCGGGCTATGCGCGGTGACTCAGGCCAACTAGGGTCGCAGAAGGCGCCCCTTCGGTGCGGTTGCCGAGCGGGGCGCCCAGCGAGGGCTGTCCGCCCCCCACCGGCGCGTAGCGATTCTCACGCGGCGGGTGTGACGTGGTCGATTGAGAACCAGGGCGCGCGCGCGTAAACTGGCACTCAACGCCCAAGAGTGCCAGCCCGCTAGGGCAGGCTCGGGCCCACCACGCGGGAATCCCGCTCACGTTCATCTTCTTGGAGACGCCATGCCCACGTACGTGTATGCCTGCAAGGCCTGCGACCACCGCTTCGAGCAGTACCAGTCGTTTAGCGAAGATTCGCTCACGGTCTGCCCCGAGTGCGAGGGCTCCCTGCGCAAGGTGTTCAACTCGGTGGGCGTGGTCTTCAAGGGCTCGGGCTTTTACCGCAACGATGCTCGCGGTTCGAAGTCCAGTGGCTCCCTGCTCGCCGCGAGCGATTCGGAGAAGGCGAGCGCCACTTCGAGCGCAGACTCCAGCGCCACGTCGAGCGCAGACTCTGGAGCGGCTGCCTCCTCCGCTGCGCCCGCAGCCCCGAAGGTGTCGACCTCGACGACCGCTCCCGCCCAGGCCAGCCCCCAGGCCGCCGCATAACGCGCCCTTTCACGCGCCGCCGGTAAGGCGCTCGCTCACACACTCCTCGGGCGCACTTCGCGTCCGGCTCGTCGCGTTCTCCACGCCCACAGTTCCGGCGTGGAGCCTGGGGCCCCGCGCCTTTAACGTCGGCGCATGCCTACTTTTCTCCCGCAAGCCTCCGGCGGTCTCGGGGGCCACTTTCGCTCGCGCCTTAAGCAACGCCCTCGCCCACCGCGCTGGCTGCGCGCGGTGGCCATCGCCGGTCTCCTCACGGCCGCCGCTACCCTGGCTCTCGCACTGTTCTCCCCCGCCGAGCCTCCCACGCTGCGGATTCCGGTCGCACGCGTCGGCCTCGCGCCCGGGCATGTCATCACGGAACACGACCTCACGTGGGTCGACTTTGCGCCGGGTTCCCTTCCAGACACGGTGGTACGCGACCTCGCCCAGCTCACAGGTCGGCTGACCGCCCGCGATGTGGACGCGGGGCTGCCCCTGACGAAGCTCGACGTACAGGCGGACATAAGGCATATGTCACACGGAGAAGCGATCACGTACGTGTCACTGCCAAGCGCCGAGTTTGCCCGAACGTTACACCCTGGAAGTCACCTGAAATTGGCGTTTCCACCAGGTTCACCTGCACAAACAGTTTCGAGCTGCGCGGCTCCCGTCATTGTGTTATTTAGCAATACCGGCGCGGAAGATTCCGCGGACGCCCTGTTTTCTCCCGAAAATGGAACCGCTAGCAGCATCGTCATAAAAACCTCCGAAGCGTGCGCCGTAAATCTGGCATTTATTCCAGACCTGAGTATGATTAGGGTTGTTTTGGTCCCGGACCAACAAACATCCAACACATTCCCCTGACTGTTAAGGTGCAAAACTATGAAGGGCTTTAAAGACTTCATCATGCGCGGCAACCTCGTTGAGCTTGCCGTTGCCGTTGCCATCGGCGGCGCGTTCACCGCCCTCGTTGGCGCATTCACGACGACCATCATCGACCCGATCATCGCATCGGCCGGTGGCGGCGGGATGAGCCTCGGCCTGGGCTTCCAGATCATCTCGGACAACGCCAAGACGTTCGTGAACATCGGCGGCTTTATCACCGCAATCATCACGTTCCTCATCACGGCAGCCGTGATCTACTTTGCCATCGTAGTTCCCTATGAGAAGGCTAAGGCGTTCATGGACCGCAATAAGCCGGCCGCAGATGAAGACGCCCCCGCCACGGCGGAGGACCTGCTGACCGACATTCGCGACCTCTTGAAGTCGCGCGCGTAGTCGTTAGCCTCTGCGTAGGGGTCGGGTTTACCCGACCCCTACTGCTTTTTGTGCAGCGCTCCTCCAAAGCGACATCAAAGAGCTGAGAGTAATGTTAGAAATTAGCGGGAGAATAGATCCGTAGCAAGAATGAACGTATTTACGATGCGCAATTCGCTATGTGAATTAGCCACGCAGTGGTTCGCCACTACTGCGCGTGACTTACCCTGGCGGCGACCCGACTGCACGCCCTGGGGCGTTTTGGTGAGCGAAGTGATGCTGCAGCAAACCCCCGTCGCGCGCGTGCAACCCGTCTGGGAACACTGGATGCGCCGGTGGCCCTCCCCCAGCGATCTCGCCGCCGCCGAAACCGGCGACGTCCTGCGCGCCTGGGATCGCCTAGGCTACCCGCGACGCGCCCTGCGCCTGCAACAATGCGCCGCAGCCATCGTCCGCGATCACGGCGGGCTCGTGCCCGAGAGCGAAACCACGCTGCGCTCACTCCCCGGCATCGGCGAATATACGGCGGCGGCCGTCGCGGGGTTCGCCTTCGGTCACCGCAGCCTCGTCGTAGACGTCAACGTACGCCGCGTCGAGGCCCGCGCCGCAGCGGGCCTCGCGCACGCCGCCAAGAACTACAGCGCCGTCGAGCGCGAACTCGCGGCGGCCCTCCTGCCCGAAGAGCCCGCCGTGGCCGTGCAGTGGAACGCCGCCATCATGGAAATCGGCGCCCTCGTCTGCACGGCACGCAAGGCCCACTGCCAACGCTGCCCCCTCGCGTCCGCCTGTGCCTGGTATCAAGGCGGCCAACCCGACAACGCGCCCCGGCCCGTCTCCACGCAAAAATGGGTGGGCACGGATCGCCAGATGCGGGGGGCCATCATGGGCCATCTGCGAAACGCCGACGGCCCCCTGGCCCGCGACGACCTGCGACGTCTCACCCTCAACGGCCTCGCCGAGGAACACCCGACAGCCCAGCGCACCGCCCGTGAAGCACAGTTCGAGGTGTGCCTTGACTCCCTCGCGGCGGACGGGCTGTGCACCCTCGTGAGGTCGCCGGGAGCGCTCGAGCGGGTCGCGCTACCGGCCGGATAACCTCCCGAAACGGTGGCTTAGGCCTCGATGGTGAGCAGCATGCGGGTATTGCCCAGGGTGTTCGGCTTGACGCGCGCGAGGTCCAAGAACTCCGCGACGCCCACATCCGCCGAACGCAGCAGTTCGACATAAACATCGGGGTCAACGGGGGTCGAGTCGATCTCCTCGAAACCGTGGCGGGTGAAGAAATCCACCTCAAACGTCAGGCAGAACACGCGGCGCAGGCCCAGCACCTTGGCCCGCTCGATCAGCCCCGAGACGATGCGGTGCCCCACGCCGCGGCCCCTCCAGGCGTCGCTCGCAGCGAGGGTGCGCACCTCGGCGAGGTCCTCCCACATCACGTGCAGGGCGCCGCAGCCAACGATCTCCCCCGCGGCGTCCTCCGCAACGAGAAACTCCTGCACGGCCTCGTAATACCCGACGGGGTCTTTCGCGAGCAGGATGCCGCGCACCGCTAAAGGTTCGACGAGGGCGGCGATGCTGCGCACGTCCGCTGGCCGCGCGGGTCGCACCGTGATCTGGTCGGCTGTTTGGGGGGACGCCGCGGGGTCGGGTTGGCCCTGCGTGCGCGCTCCCGGGGCCACGCTGGAGTTGGTCAGGTTCGCTGGATTCACCGCACCAACATACCCGAGATGAACGGCACGCGTGACGTCACGTGCATGCGGGCACCCCTTAGGCATCGTCCGCGTGATGACTCGCCTCCCGCGCGTCGTGCCAACGATGGGCAGCGGCGATAATCCGGTCGACGATGACGCTGAGGAGGGCCGCAAAGACCAGGGCGATGACGATGCCCAGCAGGGGGTTCCCATGCACCCAGCTCGAGGCGATGGTTCCGATCGCAATGGAATACCCCGACCACGAAAATCCCGCAAGAATGCTGAGGCCGAGAAAGCGACGCCAGTCAAAGCCCGTGGCCCCCGCCGTCATGGTGACGGCGGTGCGGCCGAAGGGAATGTAGCGGGCGGTCAGGATCAACACCGTGGCACGCCGGTTCAGGTGCTTGCGCGCAAACTCAATCGCGCGGCGTCCCTTACCCTCTCGGGTGAAGCGGAACCGCTCGACCCCAACGGCGCGACCGATGAAGTAACTGATGTTGTCGCCCAGCGCCGCTGCCAGGCCACCCACGACGAAGAGCAGCCACAGGTTGACCTCCACCCCACTGCCGGTCTGCCTGGTGAGAGACGCGAAAGACACCATGAGCGACTCCGAGGGCACGACGGGAAAGAAGGCATCGCACACGATGAAGAATCCCGTGAGCGGCATCGCCCACCAGGCGTTGGCCGCGTGCACTATGGCGCCATTGATGCCGTCAAAGATGTGCAGCAAGCGATTCAGAAAGTCCATTGCGCTCCTCCGCCGCCCGCCCGCGACGGCCTCGGTTTGGGTATGAGAAGACCCCACCGCTCCTTGACCGGTGGGGCCTTCCAACGTGCTGAATTAGGCGGATTCGCTCACGGAATCCTCAACGATCTCGGCGTCGATCACCAAGTCCGTCTCGCGGGTCGTGAAGGTGAACTCACCGAGCAGACCCTCGCCCTGCGAATCAATCACGATCGTCTGGCCGGAGCGGACCTCGGCGAACAGAATCTTCTCGCTGAGGACGTCCTCGATATCGCGCTGAATCGCGCGACGCAGCGGGCGCGCGCCCAGCACGGGATCGTAACCCCGCTCGGCCAGCAGCAACTTGGCGGACTCGGAGACCTCGATCTCCATGCCGCGGTCTTGCAGCCGCTTCTCGAGACGGCCGATGAACAGGTCAACGATCTCGATGATCTCGGGCTGCGTGAGCTGCGGGAACACGATGGTGTCGTCCACGCGATTCAAGAACTCGGGGCGGAAGTGCTGCTTCAACTCATCGTTGACCTTGCCCTTCATGCGCTCGTAGTTCGTGGCGAGCGGTCCACCTGCCTGGAATCCGGTGTTGACTCCCCGAGCGATGTCGCGCGTGCCGAGGTTGGTGGTCATGATGATGATGGTGTTCTTGAAGTCCACCACGCGGCCCTGCGAGTCGGTCAGGCGACCGTCTTCCAGGATCTGCAACAAGGCGTTGAAGATGTCGCCGTGAGCCTTCTCGACCTCGTCGAAGAGCACCACCGAGAACGGCTTGCGGCGGACCTTCTCCGTGAGCTGGCCGCCCTCGTCGTAGCCGACGAAGCCGGGGGGTGCACCGAACAGTCGCGATGCCGTGTGCTTCTCGGAGTATTCCGACATGTCGAGGGTAATCAGTGCGCCCTCGTCGTCGAACAGGAACTCGGCGAGCGCCTTCGCAAGTTCCGTCTTGCCGACGCCAGTGGGGCCAGCAAAGATGAACGAGCCGCCGGGACGCTTGGGGTCTTTGAGGCCCGCGCGGGTACGCCGGATCGACTGCGAGACGGCCTTGATCGCCTCGTCCTGGCCGACCACCCGCTTGTGCAGTTCGGCCTCCATGTTGATGAGGCGCGCAGACTCTTCTTCGGTGAGCTTAAAGACCGGAATACCGGTGGCCGCCGCCAATACCTCGGCGATGAGCTCTTCGTTCACCTCGGCCACGATGTCCATGTCGCCGCTCTTCCACGACTTCTCGCGGTCGGCCCGCTGCTGAATCAGCTGGCCCTCTTCGTCACGCAGCCGCGCGGCGAGTTCGAAGTCCTGCGCGTCAATCGCCGACTCCTTGTTGCGACGCACCTCGTCGATCTGCTTATCAAACGCCTTGAGCTCCGGCGGAGCCGTCATGCGACGAATGCGCAGGCGAGCGCCGGCCTCGTCGATCAGGTCGATGGCCTTGTCAGGGAGGAACCGGTCGTTGACGTAACGGTCAGCGAGCTGGGCCGCCGCCACGATGGCGCCGTCCGTGATCGAGACGCGGTGGTGAGCCTCGTAGCGATCGCGCACACCCTTCAAAATCTCGATGGTGTGGGCCACCGTGGGCTCATTGACCTGGATCGGCTGGAAGCGGCGCTCGAGGGCCGGGTCCTTTTCAATGTGCTTGCGGTACTCATCGAGCGTGGTCGCTCCAATGGTTTGCAGTTCACCGCGAGCCAGCATGGGCTTAAGGATGGACGCCGCATCAATGGCACCCTCGGCCGCGCCGGCGCCCACGAGCGTGTGAATCTCATCGATGAACAGCACGATGTCACCGCGGGTCTTGATCTCCTTTAGGACCTTCTTCAGACGGTCCTCGAAGTCACCGCGGTAGCGCGAGCCCGCCACGAGGGAGCCCAGGTCGAGGGTGTAGAGTTGCTTGTCTTTGAGGGTTTCGGGCACGTCGCCGCGCACGATGTCCTGCGCGAGGCCCTCGACGACGGCGGTCTTGCCGACGCCGGGCTCGCCGATAAGAACGGGGTTGTTCTTGGTGCGGCGCGAGAGGATCTGCATGACGCGCTCGACCTCTTTACCGCGGCCGATCACGGGGTCCAGCTTGCCGTCGCGCGCGGCCTTCGTGAGGTTGCGGCCGTACTGGTCGAGCACGAGGGAACCCGCGGGCACACCCTCGGCGGGCCCGCCCTGCGACACCGTCTCTTTGCCCTGGTGGCCGCTGATCATCTGCAGCACCTGCTGGCGCACCTGCGCCAGATCGGCCCCGAGCTTGACGAGCGACTGGGCCGCCACGCCCTCGCCCTCGCGCAGGATACCGAGCAGGATGTGTTCCGTGCCGATGAACGTGTGGCCCAGTTGCAGGCCCTCGCGCAGCGAAAGTTCGAGTACCTTCTTGGCGCGCGGCGTGAAGGGAATGTGGCCCGACGGCGGGTGCTGGCCCTGCCCGAGCGACTCCTGCACCTGCTCGCGCATCAGTTCGAGCGTGATGCCCATGGCTTCGAGGGCCTTGGCCGCGATGCCCTCACCCTCATGAATCATGCCGAGGAGAAGGTGCTCGGTTCCGATGTAGTTGTGGTTCAGGCGGCGCGCTTCTTCTTGGCCCAGGACGACTACGCGCCGGGCCCTATCGGTAAACCGTTCAAACATGAAAGACTCCTCACTTCTTATATGCGATGCTACGTCCGATAACGCCGCGACAGCGTATCGATATTGCAGTGTTCACTATGGGCGTTAGGCGCGCGGCGGCCTCCGGTGACACGTCCGGACGCCTGCCGGCTGCCCGCTGGCACCTCCGCCCCAAACCAGCCTCCGGGGCGTCCGGGTATACGGGCCCACCGAGCGCGGGGCGAGAGCGGCTGGAACGGCAGCCCGCGGGCGTCCCCGATTGGGCGCACACGCAGCCCTGAGCGGGTTACCGCGGGACCGCGACGGCCAAGTGTGGCACGCGTTGCATTGACTCTCTTTTCGTGAATTTTGGTGCAACGACCGAGAGGCCCCGGCGTAAGGTATTTGAGGAATCTCGTAAGTCTGGGCACCCATTGGAGGGCGCGCCCACCAAGCGGCGAGAGCGCACTCGCACTGGAAGGTAGCCATGACCGGCGACGCACAGCCCACGCAGCACCCCGATGCCATTCTGATCGGCGGTGGCATTATCAACGCCACGCTCGCGACCATGCTTCGGATCGCCGAGCCCGATTGGAACATCGTCGTGCTCGAGCGCCTCACCGACGTTGGCCTCGAAAGTTCCGACGCGTGGAACAACGCGGGCACGGGCCACAGCGCCCTCTGCGAGCTGAACTACACGCCGCGGGGTGCCGACGGCACGGTGAACATCTCGAAGGCCGAGAGCGTCGCCGAGGGCTTCTTCGTCTCGCGTCAGTTTTGGTCGAGCCTCGTCGACAAGGGCTGGCTGCGCGATCCCGCTCAGTTCATCTCGGCGGTGCCGCACTGCTCGCTGACATTCGGCGAAGACGGCGTGCAGTTCTTGAAGGAGCGCCACGCCGCCCTCGAACGCCATCCCTTGTTCCAGGGCATGCAGTTCTCCAGCGATCACGAGCAGATCAAGCAGTGGATCCCGCTCGTGACCGAGAACCGTGACGCCGCGCAGCCAATGGCCGCCACCTTCTCCTCGGCGGGCACCGACGTGAACTTCGGTGCGCTCACTCGCCAAATGTTTGCGGGCCTCGGCGACTCGCTCGACCTGCGCACGGGCGTGGCCGTCACCAAACTCAAGCGCCTCGCGAACGGCCGCTGGGGTGTCATGGTGCGCGATGAAAACACGCGCGCGAAGTCGGTCTTGACCGCACCGTTCGTGTTTGTCGGCGCCGGTGGTGGCTCGCTGCCGCTGCTGCAAAAGAGCGGGATTCCCGAAGCCAAGGGCTATGGCGGGTTCCCCGTCTCCGGTCAGTTCCTGCGCTGCACCAACCCCGACATCATCGCCAAGCATTCCTCTAAGGTGTACGGCCAGCCCGCCGTGGGCGCCCCGCCGATGTCGGACCCGCACCTCGATACGCGCGTGATCGACGGCGAAAAGGCCCTGCTGTTCGGCCCCTACGCAGGTTTCTCGCCCAAGTTCTTGAAGACCGGGTCGCTGCTTGACCTGCCCCTGTCGGTGCTGCCGAATAACCTGAAGTCCATGCTGGGCGTCGGCGCGAACAACATGCCGCTCACGCAGTACCTCATCAAGCAGGTGGCCCAGTCGCACGCCGATCGCGTACAGGCCCTGCGCAAGTTCATTCCCGACGCTCGCGACGAGGATTGGGAACTCCTTCACGCGGGCCAGCGCGTGCAGGTGATCGCCCCCGACCAGCGTAAGGGTGGCGTGTTGCAGTTCGGCACTCAGATCATCTCCGCCGCCGATGGTTCGCTCGCGGGCCTCCTGGGTGCCTCGCCGGGCGCTTCGGTGGCCGCCAAGGCCATGCTCGATGTGCTGCAGGATTGCTTCGGTGACCGCTTCGAGCAGTGGGCGCCCGCGTTGAGAGAGTTCATCCCGCACCTCGGTGCCTCGCTCGCACAGGACCACGCTGCGGCGGCCGAGGTGGTCGCGCACAGCGAGCGCTCATTGGGGCTGACGGCCTAGGCTGTTCGGCTCTCTCGCCACGACTGATTCGAGGGTGGGTCCGCATTGCGGGCCCACCCTCGCGCCGTTACCGGACTCGTGGCTAACCGCAACGTGACGAAAGACTCTCACCGTGGCGGGCCTTGCGCCACTATTCTGGTGCAAACGATGAAGTTATTTCGAAAGGCGCCGCGCACATGACGACCCCAACCGCCCTCAATGCCAGGGAGGCCGTGGTTGCTTCGGCCGTGGGCTTACACGCCCGCCCCGCATCGGTCTTTGTTGCCGCGGCTGCGGCTGCCCCCTTCGCCGTGCAGATCACCGGTCCCTCCGGCAAGACCGTCAATGCCGCCTCGCTGCTGTCGGTGCTCGCGCTGGGCGTGCAGCACGGGGAGCGCGTCGTGATCGCCCCCGCGCTCTCCGTCGACCGCAACGGTGCTGAACTCGACCCGGCCGTCGCGGCCGAGGTGATCGCCGATCTGGTCGCGATCGTCGAACATAACCACGACGCTTAGGCGACGCGCTCTTGCTTTTGTAGTGGACGCCAGGTCCCCCCGTACCAGCGCGGTACGGGGGGACCTTTGCTTTGTGGTGTCCCGAACGACTATTTGACGTCCTCGTCGACCCAGTCCAGGGTCTTGGTGACGGCCTTCTTCCACAACCGCAGGGTGCGGTCACGCTCGTTCGCGTCGATATTGGGGGTCCACGTCTTGTCTTCGGCCCAGTTGGCGCTGAGTTCGTCGAGGTCCTTCCAGAATCCGGTGGCGAGGCCCGCGGCGTAGGCCGCACCCAGCGCGGTCGTTTCGGCGACCTGGGGGCGGACCACGGGAACGTCGAGCACGTCGGCCTGGAACTGCATCAGCATCTCGTTGGCCACCATGCCGCCGTCGACCTTCAGTTCCGCGAGGGGGACCCCCGAGTCCGCGTTCACGGCGTCAAGCACTTCGCGCGTCTGGAACGCGGTGGCCTCGAGGGCGGCGCGTGCGATGTGGCCCTTGTTGACGAAGCGGGTGAGGCCGACGAGGGCGCCGCGTGCGTCCGCCCGCCAGTGCGGGGCAAACAGGCCCGAGAAGGCGGGCACAAAGTAGGCGCCGCCATTATCGGAGACACTCGCTGCCAACTGTTCAATCTCGGGAGCGCTGGCCACCAGACCGATGTTGTCACGCAACCACTGAATCAGTGACCCCGCGACCGCGACCGAGCCCTCGAGGGCATAGACCGGCGCGCCCTCGCCGAGGCGGTATGCCACCGTGGTGAGCAGGCCGTTCTTCGATTGCACGATCTCCTCGCCCGTGTTGAAGATCAAGAAGCAGCCCGTGCCATACGTGTTCTTGGCTTCGCCCGCCTTGAAGGCCGCCTGGCCGAACGTGGCGGCCTGCTGGTCGCCGAGGATGCCCGCGATGGGAACCTCGCGCAGCAGGGAGTTGGTTTCGGCCTGGCCGTAGATCTCGGAGGAGGACTTGATGGTCGGCAGCATGGAACGAGGCACCCCGAAGGCCGCCAGGATGCTGTCGTCCCAGTCGAGGGTCTTGAGGTCCATGAATAGGGTGCGGGACGCGTTAGTGACGTCGGTGATGTGGACGCCGCCCTTGACGCCGCCCGTGAGGTTCCACGTCAGCCACGAGTCAGTGGTGCCGAACAGCAGTTCACCGGCCTCGGCGGCGGCTCGAGCTCCCTCGACGTTTTCCAAGATCCAGACGATCTTGGTGCCGCTGAAGTAAGGGTTCAGGGGCAGGCCGACGGTTTCGCGGAACCGGTCTACGCCACCGTCCGCTGCCAGTCGGTCCACGATGGGTTGAGTGCGGGTGTCTTGCCACACGATGGCGTTGTACACGGGCTCGCCCGTTGTCTTGTTCCATACGACCGTGGTTTCGCGCTGGTTGGTGATTCCGATCGAGTCGATGTCGTGGCGCGTCACGTTGGCCTTCGAGAGGGCCTGACCGATCACCTCGCGGGTGTTGCTCCAGATCTCCTTGGCGTCGTGTTCGACCCAACCGGCCTGGGGGAAAATCTGCTCGTGTTCGAGCTGGCCTACCGAAACGATTTCGCCTGCATGATTGAAGAGGATGGCGCGGGTGCTGGTGGTGCCCTGATCGATGGCGACTACGTATTTTTCTGACATGAGTATCTCCTTTGAATTCTGCGGTGTCGTGGCACGTCGAGTGCGATGTGAGGTCTGTGGCCGTGCGGCCAGGCTACACGGTGGGCAGGGGCGGCATGGTGGGCATGATCTTGAAGATCAGGTACGCGATCAGCGCGCCGATCATGGGGCCCACTACGGGCACCAGGCGTAGCCCCAGTTTCCGTCGGCCTTGTTCTTAATGGGCAAGACGGCGTGCGCGAGTCGCGGAGCGAGGTCACGAGCGGGGTTAATGGCGTAGCCCGTGGGTCCACCGAGCGAGGCGCCGATGCCGACTACGAGGAGTGCGACGCCCGCGGGGCCGAGCCCCGTGGTGGAGTAGCCCGAAACGAGCACCCACAGCACGAGAACGATGGTCGCGATGATCTCGGTGACGAGGTTCCAGGGCAGATTTCGGATGCCTGGGGCGGTGCAGAAGACGCCACGCTTCGCGGCTCCATCGTCTGAGGCATCAAAGTGCGGTTTGTACGCGGCCCACACGAGAATGGCGCCGATGAAGCAGCCGATGAATTCGCCGGCGAAGTACACGGGTACCTGGTCCCAGGGGGTGGTGCCGTTGAGGGCGAGGGCGAAGGTCACCGCGGGGTTGAGGTGGCCACCCGACTTGTAGGCGGCGTAGACGCCTCCGAAGACGGCGAGGCCCCAGCCCCAGTTGATCATGAGTGTGCCGCCGCCGCTGCCCCCGGTTTTGGGCAGCAACACGTTGGCGACAACGCCACCGCCGAGCAAGATAAGCACGGCGCTGCCGATGAGTTCTGAGATGAAAATTTCTCCCATTATGGGCTCCTTGTGGACGACTTTGTCTGACAGGCAGGGTTGAGTAGGTAGGACTCATTGCGTGAGCGCCCTGTGCGCTCACGTCATGACATGAGAACTACTGCCGCGACGCGGCAGATTTAGTAGGTGCCGGACGCGCGAAGCGTCGAAACTGCCTCCGCATCGGTGGCCACCGTTTCTGCGGCCAGGGTGGCCTCCACATGGCGCGTGAAGTCTGCGACTTCCCGTTCCAGGCGCTCTGCATCCCACCCCAGGGGGGAGGCGATGAGGTCGGCTACCTCGCGGGCCGCGGATACTCCGCGGTCCTTGGTCTCGAAATTCAACCGAATGCGACGTTCCAACACGTCGTCGAGGTGTAAGGCACCCTCGTGGGTGGCGGCGTAGAGTGCTTCGGCGCGCAGATAGTTGGGGGCGCCGCCGAGGGGAACGTTGAGCGTCACGTCGTCGTCAATGCTGTCGGCGATTTCGGTCACGCGCGAGCCGTACCGGAACAGGAGCCGCTGCCAGCGTGCCTCGTCCCAACCGTAGGCGCTCTTGAACTCAGCGGCTCGGTTCTTCACGGCGGCAAGGCCCTCGGCACCCGCGAGCCCGAGCGTCTCCGTGATGCACGTGCGGTCGGGATGCGTGTTCCTGATCGCGAAGTCGACGGCGTCTTCCGCCATCACGCGGTAGGTCGTATATTTTCCGCCTGCGATCGAGACGAGGCCCGGGGTGGGTTCCATGACGGTGTGTTCGCGCGACACCTTAGTGGTGGCGTTTTCGTCCTTCGCCACGGGTTGCAGCAGCGGGCGGAGGCCGGAATACACGCCGAGGATGTCGTCGCGAACGAGTTTGTCCTTCAGCACGGCATTCGCGTGTTCGAGCAGGTACTCGATGTCCGTGTCGGTGGCCACGGGGGCGTCCACGGCCTCGTTCCACGGGGAGTCGGTGGTCCCGATCAGCCAAAAGGTGTCCCAGGGGATGATGAACAGCACCGATTTTTCGGTCTTTGAAATGATGCCGGTATTGGGCACGGCCTGGATCTTGTCGCGGGCGACGGTGAAGTGCACACCCTTCGAGGCCCGCACCTGGAGCCCACTCTCGGCTCCGGCAAGTTTCTGGTTTGCTTCGGTCCACACTCCCGTGGCGCTGATGACGACCTTGGCGCGAATGTCGATCTCCTCGCCGGTCTCCAGGTCCCGCACGCGGGCACCGCTGACGGAGCCGTCTTCGCGGAGGTATTCGATCACCTCGGTGCGGCTGGCCGCGTGCGCACCGTACTGAACCGCGGTGCGCACCAGCATCTGCACGAAACGAGCGTCATCCATCTGGGCGTCCCAGTATTGAATGGCGCCGATGGCAGCCTCGGGAGACATACCGGGAAAAACCTTGGCAAGTTTGGGCCCGCTGATGTGCTTGTGGAACGGCACCCCACGCTCATGCCCGAATCGCGTGGCCATGGCGTCGTAGAGGGCAATGCCGGCGCCGACATAGGCCCGCTCCCAGTGCTGTTGCAGAGGGTAGAGAAACGCGACGGGGCGCACCAGGTGAGGGGCGGTGGTCTTGATGAGGAGGTCGCGCTCGTGCAGGGCCTCGAGCACCAGTTTGAAGTCGAGCATTTCCAGGTAGCGCAAGCCGCCGTGCATGAGCTTAGAGGAACGTGACGACGTGCCGCTGGCCCAGTCGCGTGACTCGACCAGGCCAGTCCTCAAGCCGCGCGTCGCCGCGTCCAGGGCGCAACCGGCACCTGTGACGCCGCCCCCGACGACCAGCACGTCGAGGGGTTTTGCCGCGAGGGCTCGCAGAGCTTCGCTGCGGGTCTCGGAGGAAAGGTGGGCTGGAGCCTTGGCGACCATGGTGACCTTCTTCACTGACTTGTCTGTTGTACATCCGTACCATCCACCGGCACCCCACGTCAGCGCGATTCCGCTCGACTTTGAAGCGGATTTAACGTTTGCGGTATGCAATGCCGGGCAGGCAATGCCATTGTTGCGACTTCGCACGATTGGTGCAAAGATGATGCACGTATGTGCAACGTGGGTCGAAAGGCGCAGGAGTCATGGCGGAATCCGAGGCAATTCGGTCCCAAAATGCGCTCGCAGCTGCACAAATGTATTACCTGGACCACATGAAGATGGAGACCATCGCGCGCGAGCTACGCACGTCACGCTCCACCGTCTCCCGCTACCTCAAGTACGCGCGCGAAACGGGAATCGTCGAAATCAAGTTGCGCTCTCCCAACCTGCGCCCGCCGCACGTGCAGTTGACTCTCGCTCAGCGACTCGGCATTTCGGTTCATGTCGTACCCCTCGCAGAGGCCACGGACGCCGCGACCATCCTTGATCGCGTAGCACGCGTTGCCGCGCTGGTGGTCTCCGACCAGGTGACCACCGACTGCGTCATTGCGACAGCGTGGGGCACCACCGTCTCTGCCGTCTCCAAGCACTTGTCATCGCGCGAGGTGAGCGGTTGCCACGTGGTACAGCTCAATGGGGCGGGCAGCCACCATTCGACGGGCATCGAATACGCGAGCGACATTCTCAGCCGCTTTGGAGCCGCCTACAACGCCACCGTGCATCAGTTTCCCGTGCCGGCATTTTTCGACTTCGCCGCCACCAAGGACGCCATGTGGAGGGAACGCTCCATCCAACGCATCTTGGATCTGCAGCGGCGGGCGGACCTGGCGGTCTTTTCCATCGGCGCTTTTCGCAGTGGCATTCCGTCACACGTTCACGCGAGCGGTTATCTGGAGCCCGCCGACTACCACACGCTCATGCGTCACCGAGTCGTCGGCGACGTCTGCACCTACTTTCTGAGGCTCGACGGCAGCAGCGAGGGCATCGAAGTCAACGCGCGCTCCTCGGGCTGCCCACCCGAGGCGCTGCGGCACATTACGCGCCGAGTCTGCGTCGTCGTGGGCGCGTCCAAGGTCCTCGGAACGGTCGCGGCGCTCGAGGTCGGGCTCATCACTGAACTGGTGATCGACGAGCGCACGGCGGTAAAATTGGCTCACCATTTCGGTTTGGTCTAGCCGTATGCAGAAGCCGGTTTGGGCGAGCCGACATGGCCGAGCCTCAGCGGCGGCCGCAGCCATCGGCTCCTGACCCGAGCGGTCAGTCTGAGGCACGCCATGAGCGCATGCTGGGGTTCATGCACAGCGTCGGCGCGAGCAGTATCACGCGCTGTATGCACGGGGAGAAATGCAGCAGGACTCCAGACGTATTACGCTGTCCCGAGGCGCAACACCACCAATGCGGCACCAAGGCGGGCGAAATGCTCGCGGGCCACGGGGGCGTCCACAACAACTGCAGGCCCCAGCACAACTTGAGGGAGCGAAATGTCGACTATGGACAACCCGCCGACGGGAACAACGACGGCAGTGACTCCGTCGCGCCGTTCGCGTCGCCTGGGCGCGATCATCACAACGCTCTTGGTGACTCTCGCAGTGGTCGGCGTCGGCGGCATCGTGGGCAGCAATTGGTATTTCACATCGCACACTCTCCCCAACACCGTGGTCGCCGGCACGAAGGTGGGCGTGGCCAATGCAGCGGAACTCGAACGTAGCATTTCGGCGCAAACTGCCGACCTGAAGGCCACCGTGATCGCGGGCGACCAGCAGGTTTCGGTTCCCCTGGCTTCGCTGGGAGTCAAGGTAGACGCCAAGGCCACGGCCCAGCACGCAATCTCGTCGGCCTCGCAGTCGACCGGGGTCACGCGCCTCGAGGTCTGGAACGAAGTGAACGTGCCCCTCGTCTCGACCTTCGACAAGGCGACGCTGCAAAGTTTTGTCGATAACACCTTCGGCGCGCTCGTCAAGATGCCAACTAATGCAACCCTGACGCTCGACCCGGCGACCACGCAGTTCGTGGCGGGAACGAGCACGACCGGTACCAATATCGACACCAAGCAGGCAGAAAGGCTGTTGCACGACTACGTCAACGCCACGACCCCGCCGCCTATTGACTTGAAACTCACGACCGTCGAGGCCGATTTCACCTCAGGCGAAGCGCAGGCCGCCGCCAAGGACCTCAACGCGCGCATCGCCCTACCCATCACCGTGAGTGCTGGAGACAAAAAGGTCACGGCCGACCCGGCCACCGTCGCGTCCTGGATCCACGCCGCCTTCGACGAGAAGTCCCAGGCCGTGACCACCACGTACGACACCGAGGCCATCACCAAGTGGGTGACCGATGAGGTCGCACCCGGCCTGGAGGTCAAGCAGGTGAACCAATTGGTGTGGACCAGCCCCACGACGAAAAAAGAGAAGATCGCGCAAAAGGGAGTGGATGGCAGTACCTATGACGCCACGCAGACTGCGACGCTCACCGCTACCATCGCAGAGCAGTTGAAGGCCGGCCAGGCCGCGCCAATTGAGGCCACCATGAAGCCCTCGAAGTTCACGGTCAAGGCCACCAACCTGGACCCGGACCGTTACGTCGAGATCGACCTGACCACGCAGAAGGTCTTGCTGCACAGCGATGACCGCGTGATTCACACCTATGACACCGTGTCGGGCAAGGAGGGCTGGGAGACTCCCACCGGCACCTACAAGGTGTACTACAAGACCACCATCCAGACGATGGAGGGCGGCTCGAAAGAAGACGGCACTTACTACAAGACGCCGAACGTGCGCTGGGCGACCTACTTCAACGGCGGCATCGCGACCCACGGCGCATACTGGCGCACCGAATACGGTACACAGGTCGATACGGCCAAGGACGGCAGTCATGGCTGCCTGAATCTGCCCGAGGACCAGGCGAAGATCGTCTACGACTTCGCGCCGATCGGCACGAAGGTTGTCGTCCACAAGTAGACCAGCGACCAGCGCAGCCCGCCCTGCTGGGGCGGGCTGTTTGCGTCAGTGAGCGTGACGACGGATTAGGCCGGAGGAAAGTCCGTCACGAAGTCGCGGTAGAAACCCTCGATGTGCGCCATGCCGCGCAGTCGGGCCTCCTCGGGTTCACCTCGCAGCACCGCCTCAAAGATTTCGTGGTGCTCGCGGGCGAGCCGCTCGCGAATCCGCGGCCACTCCTCGTGCCGGCCGAGGGCGTCCAGCACGTAGGAGTTGATGGCACCGCGCAGTCCATTCATGCTCGCGACGATCAGGGAGTTGTTGCACGCGCTCACGAAGCAGGCGTGGAACTCGGCATCGAACTCTTGAAAGGTGGCCCTGGGCAGGTCAGGCGCGTCCATCGCCTCCAGCAGTTCGCTCGCTCGGCGCAACGACACCGCTCGATGTGGAGCATCATGGGGCAACTGGCTCGCGGTCGCGAGGGCCCACGTTTCGATCATGAGGCGCATGCCGATGAGTTCAGACACCGGCCAGTGATTTGTCGCGAGGTGCATGCGCAGGGTGGAGGCAATGGCCGCGGTCGGCTCGGCGACGACGAAGGCCCCCGCATGAGGTCCCGAGCCGACGGCCGTGCGGATGACTCCCATCGCTTCGAGCACGCGAATCGCCTCGCGCACTGACGAGCGACCGACGCCCAGGTGCTCGGCCAGTTCTCGTTCCGAGGGCAGACGACTCTCGAGCGCGAGCTCGCCGCTCGCGAGTTGCTTCTCGATGTATCGCACCACGGTCTCGTGAGCTCGCATGGCCCTCCTACGCTGCTGGTTCCGACATATATCGGCGACTCTATCTAGTTTGTCACCTCTGGGCGCAGTCGCGGGCTATCATGTGGTCAGACCACAGTGCGTCGCATTCGCATGCAGCGCCACACCACCACTCGAAACGCCACCACTATGCGCATTGCACTCATGTCGACATGCCTCGCCGACACCCTGTACCCACGCGTGGCCGAAGCCACCGTCCGCGTCCTCAACCGACTCGGTCACGACGTGATCCTGCCACCCCAGCAAACCTGCTGCGGCCAGATGCACGTCAATACGGGCTACTTCAGCGAGGCGCGGCCCGTCATCGAACACCACACGCGCACCTTCGCCGACGCCCTCTCTCACTGCGACGCCATCGTCGCACCCTCGGGCTCCTGCGTCGGCTCCGTGCGCCACCAACACGCCATGGTCGCAGAGCGACTGGGCCGCCCGCGGCTCGCGCAGGACGCCCAATTGGTGGCCGCCAAAACCTACGAACTCAGCGAGTTCCTTGTCGACGTCGCGGGCGTCACTGACGTGGGCGCGTACTTTCCCCACACCGTCACCTACCATCCGACCTGCCACTCGCTGCGCATGCTTGGCGTCGGCGAACGCCCTCTCAGCCTGCTACGGGCCGTCGAAGGGCTCGAACTCGTCGAACTTCCCGGTGCCGACCAGTGCTGTGGCTTCGGCGGCACCTTTGCCCTCAAGAACGCCGATACCTCAACCGCCATGCTCGACGACAAACTCGACAACATCTGCGGTACCGGCGCGTCGGTCGCGAGCGCGAGCGACTCCTCGTGCCTCATGCACATCGGAGGCGGCCTCTCCCAGCGCGCACGCGCCACGAACTCCGAACGAGTGCAGGTTGCGGCCGCCGGACTGCCCGGCCCGGTGACCGTTCACCTCGCCGAGATCCTCGCCTCCACCCGAGAGCACCAGCTCGACCTTGCCGACCGCGGACAGAGCATCACCACGATGGGAGCAGCCAAGTGAGCCACACCGTGAATCTGGGGATCCCGAGCGTCCGGCCCGCCACGGCGGCAGGCGAGAACCACCTGCGCGGCGACAAGAAGTTTCCCCAGCAGGCCGCGATAGAGCTGAAAAACGACCAGCTGCGGCGCAACCTCGGCCACGCCACCGGCATCATTCGCGGCAAGCGCCAGGCCGTCGTGGACGAGGCCCCGGACTGGCAGGCCCTGCGCACAGCGGGCAGCGACATCAAGACCGATGTCATGAATCGACTGCCCGAACTGCTGCTACAGCTCGAAGAGAAGGTCACCCAGAACGGCGGCACCGTGCATTGGGCTCGCGACGCCGACGAGGCCTGCCGCATCGTAACCGCGCTGGTCCGCGAGCAGGGTGTCGACGAGGTGGTCAAGATCAAGTCGATGGCAACCCAGGAGATTGCCCTCAACGAATACCTCGAAAAGGAGGGAATCGCCGCCTACGAGACCGACCTCGCGGAACTCATCGTGCAGCTCGGGCACGACATGCCCAGCCACATCCTCGTTCCAGCGATCCACCGCAGCCGCGCGGAGATTCGAGAGATCTTCATTCGCGAGATGGAGCACGTCGACGACTCCATTACCGACGAGCCCCGCGTGCTAGCGATGGCTGCCCGCGAACATCTGCGCGCAAAGTTCCTGCGGGCCAAGGTCGCGATTTCGGGCACCAACTTTGCCGTCGCCGAGACGGGAACGCTGGGCGTGGTCGAATCGGAGGGCAACGGGCGCATGTGCCTGACACTGCCCGAAACTCTTATCACGGTCATGGGCATCGAGAAGATCCTGCCTACCCAGCGCGACCTCGAAGTGTTCCTGCAACTCCTGCCGCGGTCGTCGACCGGCGAGCGAATGAATCCGTACACCTCCCTGTGGACCGGCGTCATGCCCGAAGACGGCCCCCGCAACGTGCACCTGGTCCTGCTCGATAACGGCCGTAGCGCCACCCTGGCCGACGAAGTGGGGCGCGCCGCGCTGCATTGCATCCGCTGCTCGGCCTGCCTCAACGTGTGCCCCGTGTACGAACGAGCAGGGGGTCGCGCCTATGGCTCGGTCTACCCCGGCCCGATCGGCGCGATCCTCTCACCCCAGTTGACGGGAACCACCGGCGCCGACGACCCGAATGCATCGCTGCCCTTCGCGTCGTCGCTATGCGGCGCGTGTTACGACGTGTGCCCCGTGAAGATCGACATCCCCTCGATCCTCGTACACCTGCGCAATCGCGAGGTGGAGCAGGCGGGCCCGCTGGACCCCCAGGGCCTCGCCATGAAGGCCGCCAGTCAGGTCATGCGACACCCCTCGTGGTTTGCCGCCGCGGGCAGTGCCGCCCGTGTGGGGCGCGCGGTGGCCCGCGACGAGAAAATTTCACGGCTGCCGTTCCCCGGCGCGCTGTGGACCCAGTCGCGAGACCTGCCCGCGCCGCCCAGGCAGACGTTCCGCAACTGGTGGAAGCAGCAGCACGGCCGCGACGGCATCTCACCGGGTCTGACGCAGCCAACGGAACCACCGGAGGCGTCCGGCACCCCCCGTACCCCCACCACCCCCAAGGACACCGCATGAGCCGCACACCCCACCTGACGGCCAAAGAGGAGATTCTCGCACGACTGCGCCTGGCGCTCGACGAGCCCACGGTGAAAGCCACTCCCCACTCGGCGGGGGCGCCGCGCCCCGCCGACGCGCCCGTGCGACGCGAGTACTTCGGGGCGGCGCACGCCGCCGAGACGGACTGCACTCCCGAGCAGCGGGTCGAGATCCTGGTAGACCGGCTGGAGGACTACAAGGCGCGCGTTCACCGGTGCGAAGAGGGCGAGATTGCCTCCGTGGTGGCCCGGGTGCTGGCCGCCGCGGGCTCCGTCGTGGTGCCCGAGGGCGCCCCGGACGCCTGGGTGGCCCGTCTGGCAGCCACGGTGCACCGTGACGGCTCCACGCGTTTCACGGCGGACCAACTCGACGCAATGGACGCCGTCATTACCGGGTCCACGCTTGCCATTGCGCAGACGGGAACGATCATTCTCGATGCCGGCCCCACGCAGGGTCGCCGCGCCATCTCACTCGTCCCCGACCATCACGTCTGCATTGTGTTCGTAAGCGACATTGTCCACACGGTACCTGCGGGTGTTGCCGCGATCGATATCACGCGTCCGATTACGATGATCTCGGGCCCGAGCGCCACGAGCGACATCGAGTTCAATCGAGTCGAAGGCGTACACGGGCCGCGCACGCTCGACGTCGTCATCGTCGCCTAGCCACGCCGCGAGTCTCAGCGGTCGAAGGAGCCCCATGAACGCACAGTTGCCCCACACGTCCCAGGGCGCCACCGGCACTCAGTATCACCTCTACGGACACGGTTACAGCGCGATTATCGTGCAGCAGGGCGCGGGAGTGCGCAGCCTCGAGTTCGAGGGGCGCGCGCTGATTGTGGGCTATGCCGAGGACGAGCCGATGCCCGCGTACCGCGGCGCGCTCGTGGCGCCGTGGCCGAATCGCCTGGCCGACGGCAAATACTCCTACCAGGACGTCGAGTACACCGTACCGATCACGGAGCCAGGCCGCCGCACCGCACTACACGGTCTCGTCTGCTTCGAGAACTTCGAGTGCGTGCAGCACAGCGGTACCGACGTAACGCTGCGCCGGTACCTCGCCGACCCGAAGGGTTACCCCTTCGACGTCTACCTGACGGTCACGTACTCCCTGAAGGCCGACGGCCTCCACACGACCGTCGCGGCGCGCAATATGGGCGCGCTGGACGCGCCGTTTGGCGTGTGCCCGCACCCTTACCTGGTGGCGGGGGATTCGCCGCTCAACGAGTGGGTTTTTTCGCTCCCCGCGAGCCGAGTGCTATACACCACCGAGCGACTGCTGCCGCAAGAGCTCGTCTCGGTGTTCGATGATGCGAGTTTCGATTTTCAGCCGGATGCCAACGGGGCAGCTCGCGAGATCGGCACCAAGTTTCTTGATCACGCGTACACGGGGTTGAACTGGGAGGCCAACGGTCGGACCCGCGCGTCCGTGTGGGACCCGGCGCATCGCACGGGCACCGAAATGGAGTGGGATCGGGAGTGCCGGTGGGTGCAAGTGCATACCGCGGACACCGATGACCCCAGCACGACGCGACTGGGCCTAGCCGTGGAGCCGATGACCTGCCCACCGGACGCGTTCAACTCGGGCGAGGACCTCATAATTCTGCATGAAAATAATGAGCGCGACGTGTGGTGGCGAATCGGTGCCCTGACAGATCGGTCCGCACGCGATTAATACAGTCGATTGGTTCGTGCCTGGCGCGGCCCCTGCAGCGAATGATTGTGGGGCACTGTCGTTCGGCTGAGCCGCCCGCGACAAGGCGATGGTATCGACGCACGGCGTCGACTTTGATACGCCTGGTATCGCGACGTGGACTTTAAAAGCGGACCCCGACGCCCGAATTGCTCCGCGAAATAGGTCCGAAAGCGAAGGCATGGCGGCACCTACCCGGTGTCGCAGCGAACGACCGGATTATTTATATACACATATAGTGAAAATGGCTGGGTCAGGTGAACAGCCACACTCAAACATGCACCACGAAGCGACCGTGGAGGCTCGCGACCTGGGATCTTTTAGTTCGCCTTGGCATAAGCCTCACGGATATCCGCGGACACTCGACCGCGGTCCGAGATCAAATAGCCGTTTGCCTTCGCCCACGCGCGAATGGCGGTGGAGTCTGCCGTAGAGGCACTAGCGGCCTTGCGGGAACTCACCCGACCCACCCGGCGCGCGTTGCGCACCCATTTCTCCATGATCGTACGCAGTTCTTGCGTATGGTCATCAGAGAGGTCAATTTCGTACTGCACACCGTCAAGACCGAACTGCATCGTCTCGGCGGGCGTACTTCCATCGATATCGTCGATCAATTGGACCGTAACCTTGGAGGCCATGATTTCTCCTCTTATTCGAGTTATTACTATTAATTTAGCGAATAACTCCGGAAAATCAACCTCGTTTATCGAACTATGGCCGACTCTCTTTTTTTGACGCCTCGAGCGCGTCAAATGCGGCTTGCTCCATGCGCTCCTTGCGGTCCGCGCGAATGATAGAGCGAATCGTGAACCAGAAAACCAGGCCCACCCCAATCGGCGGCGCCAGCGCGTACAGATACTCCACGTGCATTCACTCCTAAATCTGGGGCTTCACCAGCGGAAACAGTATAGTTTCGCGGATACCTTTGCCCGTAATTGCCATAAGTAGCCGGTCCAGGCCCATGCCCATGCCGCCACTCGGCGGCATGGCAAACTCCATTGCCGTGAGGAAATCTTCGTCAATCGGCATGGCCTCATCATCGCCCAGGGCCGCGAGGCGAGCCTGCGACTCGAAGCGCTCACGCTGCACCACCGGATCCACGAGTTCCGAGTATCCAGTTGCCAACTCGAAGCCACGCACGTAGAGGTCCCACTTCTCCACCACGCCCGCCCGCGTACGATGCTGGCGAGTCAGCGGCGAGGTCTCCACGGGGAAGTCCACGACGAAAGACGGAGCCGAGAGCGTTGCACCCACCGTGTGCTCCCACAATTCTTCGATCACCTTGCCGTGACCAAACTTGGGCGCATCCAGATCGAGCCCCAGCCTGCGCGCGAGCGCCTTCAACGCGTCAACGCTCGTCTCCGGAGTGATCTCCTCGCCCACTGACTGCGCGAGGCTGTCGTACATCGAAATCTTGGGCCACTCGCCCGAGAAATCGTACTCACTGCCGTCGGGCAGCGTCACGACGAGCGAACCGGTGGCCGCCAGCGTGGCCTCCTGAATCAATTCTTGGGTCAGCCTGCCAATGCTGTTGTAGTCCCCGTACGCCTCATATGCTTCCAACATTGCGAATTCCGGGGAGTGCGAACTATCGGCGCCCTCGTTACGAAAGTTGCGGTTAATTTCAAACACGCGGTCCACACCGCCCACGACCGCACGCTTCAGGAACAACTCGGGCGCGATGCGCAAGTAGAGTTCCATGTCGAACGCATTCATGTGGGTCGAGAAGGGCCGCGCGGCCGCGCCTGACGCCACAGATTGCAGCATGGGGGTCTCGACCTCGAGGTACCCGCGGCGGTGGAACGAATCGCGCAGCGAGCGCACTACGGCTGCGCGGGTACGGACCATGGTGCGCGCCTCATCGTTCACGATCAGGTCGACGTAGCGCTGCCGCACACGGGTCTCTTCGCTCAGGTCGGTGTGCAGTACCGGCAGCGGGCGCAGCGACTTCGCGGCAATGCGCCACTCGCGCGCGAAAACAGACAACTCTCCGCGACGCGAGGTGCCCACGAGGCCCCGCACGAACAGGTGGTCCCCCATGTCCACCTCAGCCTTGAGCCGCGCCAGCGACTCCTCCCCCACGTCTGCCAGGGAGAACATAATCTGGATGCGCGTGCCCTCGCCGTCTTGCAGGGTCGCGAAACAGAGCTTGCCCGTGTTGCGCTGGTAGATCACGCGACCCGCGATGCCGACCTCGACCTCGGTGACGACACCGGGCTCGAGTTCGCCGTGCTCAGAGCGCACTGCGGCAATGGTTGTCGTCACGGGAACCGCCACGGGGTACGGATCAATGCCCTCCGCGAGCATCCGGTCGCGCTTCTCACGGCGCACCTTCAGCTGCTCGGGCACGTCATCTGCGGGTACGGGTGCGGCGGGGGCTGCGGGAGTTTGCTCAGTCACCCATTAAGGGTATCGCCTGCCCGCGCACCCATCACGAGCGTTCCATTGTCCAACAATCGCGTGGACCCCACGCGAACAGCCACGACGTACAGGGCCTCGCCCTGATAGGCGGCGTTAATCACCTCAAACGTGTCGGGGTTCACCAGCTCGGCATAGTCGATCTCGAACGGCACGTCGAGCCCGGGCGCCTCCAACTCGCCCCAAGCCACCCCACGGATGAAATTGGCGTCCACGACATAGCCCGATCGCGAGCGCGTCGCCGCCCGTTGCGCCGCTCTCACCGACCGCGATAGGCGCAGCCCCGCAACGCGCTCGGCGGGTGACAGGTACCGGTTGCGGCTCGACAGGGCCATGCCCTCCGCGTCGCGCACGATGGGGGCACCGACCACGTCGACCGGCACATTGAAATCGAGCACCATGCGGCGAATCAGCGCGAGCTGCTGGGCGTCCTTGCGACCAAACCACGCCGCGTCGGGTTGCGTGACGTGCAGCAGTTTCAGCACCACCGTCAACATGCCGTCAAAGTGGCCCGGCCGCAGCCGACCCTCAAAGTTCGCCCCAATCCGGCCCGCCCGCACGAGCGTCTCACTCGCGCCCCCGGGGTACATGTCGGCCGCGCTCGGCGCAAACACCGCATCCGCGAGACCGGCGACGGCGGTGAGGTCCGCGTCCAAGGTGCGCGGGTAACGGTCATAGTCCTCGTGGGGGCCGAACTGCAAGGGATTGACAAAAATCGTGACGAGCACGCGCTCGGTCCGTTCGCGGGCCTGGCGCACGAGCGAAACGTGCCCCTCGTGGAGGGCGCCCATGGTCATCACCACGCCCACGCTGCCCTGCGCGGCGGCGCGCCACGTGTTCACCTCGGTCAGCGTGTGCAGGACCACCGGGGTGGTGAGCTCAGTCATCGGTTTGCGTGGCCTCTCCGTGATTCCCGGACGCCGCGGGGGCAGCCAGGTGCGTCAGCTCGGCCGCCCGGGCGTCCGAAATAAACCCCGCCGCGGCGCAGCGACGCGCCGTCGCGCCCATGAGCGCCGCGTAAGTGCCCGCCACCTCTGCGAGCGGAGTCTCGGACCCGGGGGCGTCGCCCAGGTGGCTGAGTGCCGCCAAATGCGCGCGCACCGTGCCCACGTCACCGCGTCGCACGGGGCCCGTGAGGGCCTGGTCTCCCTCCGCGAGCGCGGCGTCGAGCGCAGCATGCAGCAGCGGCCCCAGCAGTGTACCGGGCTGGTCCACCCCCATCGCGCGGAGCGCATCCCGCGCCTGCGCCACGAGTGTGACCAGGTGGTTTGCTCCATGCGAGAGCGCGGCGTGATACAGGCTGCGGTCACCCTCGGCAATGACGACGGGTTCGCCCCCCAGTTCGATCGCGAGCGCCTGCACGATGGGCAACGCGATCGCGGGGGCCGTCACGCCGAAGGGGCACCCCTGCAGCCGCGCGACATCCAGGTGGGTGCCCGAGAAGGTCATCGCGGGGTGCAAGGCCAGCGGGATAGCGCCCTGTTCCTGGGCGGCCGCCAAGACTCCCACCCCGTAACGGCCTGAAACATGAGCCACCAACTGGCCCGCATGCCAGCGCTGCTCCGCCGCGAGCCTCCGCACGAGGGGCTCCAACTCATCGTCGGGCACCGCCAGCACCACCAGTTCGCTGCGCTCGACGATGTCCTCAATGCTGATGCACGGCACACCCGGCACGAGGTCCTCCACCCGCTCGCGCGAGGGCGCGGACCGGGCATGAATGCCAATCACCGCGTGCCCCACCGAGCGAAAAACCGACGCCAGCACCGGGCCAACCCGCCCCGCGCCGATGACCCCGATACCGAGGCGTCCGTCTCGTTCGTGCCCATGCGTCATGCCGCGCCCTCCAACTCCGCGTCCTCGCCGCCAAACTCATCGGGCGGCAGCGTGCACCACTTCTCGACGACGAGCGCGGCGATCACCAACACGATGGCACACAGGGCGGTCGCCGCGCCCCATAAACCCTTGGCGCGCTGCGCCTCGATACTCCACATCGCGAGTGCCAGCACCAGCTGGCTCCCGTAGAGCCCCGCGAGGACCGCCCCGCCCAGGCTCGACGCCTTCACCATGCGCACGAGCCGCGCCGCCGCGAGGGCGTCGATCGGCTCTTTCTTCGTGCCATGCAGCCGGGCCCGGATCGGCAGGCCACTGAGCACCAGGTAGAGCGCGAACGTGAGAATGACGGCCCCTGTGAGCCAGGGTGTCGTGGGAACCGTGATGCCGGCGCTCACCGCGATGCGAGACAGCCCGCCGCACACCACGAGGCTGCCGAGACACCACAGCACGAGGGTCGATATTTTGGTGGGTTTCATGCGGTCGGCACCACGAATCCGGGGTGCGGTCGGCGATGGACGCCCGTGGCCACCGCGCTCGGGTCGAGGCGAGCGAGGTGGTCGGCCAGGGGCACCCCCGCGAGTTCGGCGCCCGGTTCGACCTCGAGCCAGGGCACGAGCACGAAGGCACGCTCCGCGGCGTGCGGATGCGGCAGGGTCAAGCGTTCGGTCGCGTGGGTGACGGCACCGGACGCAGCCTGGGTGGCGTGCACGATGTCGATGTCTAGGGTGCGCGAGCCCCAGCGCACGTCTCGCGTGCGGTCGTGTCTCGACTCGAGTGCCTGCGTCAGATCGAGCAGCCGCTCGGGGTCGAGCGTGGTCTCGATGAGCGCGACACAATTGACGTAGGGCGGCTCCTCGTTCACGTGGGGGCGCAGGTGACCGCCCCACGGCTCGGAGTCATAGAGGCCCGAGACGCCCACGACGGTGACGTCGGGGTGCGCGGCGAGCAACGTCAGCGCGGATTGTAGGTAGGCCTCGGGGGCGCCGAGATTACTGCCGAGTGACAGCACGGCCCGCATCACTACGGGCTCCGTGTCGCGCGGCGGCGCGGCCTGGCTGCGTCGAATGGTGAGCGAAACGTTGCCAAACGGTACGGTCAGGGGCGCCTGCGGCTTGTGAATGGTCACATCGACCGCGAGCACGCCCGCCCGGGCGAGGCACACCCCCGCGATGCGTTCCGCGAGCGCCTCGATGAGGTTGACGGGCTCTCCGCCGAGCGCTTCGTGAACGGCGCTGCCCAGCGTGCCGTAGTCGACCGTGTCGGCCAGGTCGTCGCTCGCGGCTGCCGCGCGCGTGTCGCAGTGGATCACCACATCGGCGCGGAAGGTCTGGCCCTCGCGCTTCTCGTGCTCGAATACGCCGTGGAACGCATGCGCGCTGATACCGGTCACGGCGATGCGGTCGAGGGGCGTCCCGTCGGAGCCCAGGAGGGGCGCGCCGGGGTCTGGCTGGAGGGGTGGCTGAGGTACGGCGGTGGGGKTCATGGGGCGACCCCCGCGAGGGCCGCGACGCGCACTGCGGCGACGTTGGCCTCCACTTCGTGCACGCGCACCGCCCAGACCCCCCGCGCCGCTACGATGGCCGTGACGGCGGCGGTGGCGGCGTCGCGGGCCGTGGGCCCCTCGCCCGCGCTCACGCCGGATAGAAATCGCTTGCGCGAGGCACCGATCAAGACCGGGCAGCCCAGGGACTGCAGCGCCCCGAGGTCTCGTAGCAGCGGCCAGTTGTTCTCGCCTGCCTTGGCGAAACCGAGGCCCGGATCCACGATGATGCGCTCTCGCTGCACACCGTCGCCACAAAGCGCCTCGAGCCGCGCCTGCAGCTCGCAACGCACGTCGGCGACCACATCGTGATAGCGGTCGTGGGCATCCATATCGGGAGAATGCGCGCGCCAGTGCATCGCGACGTAGAGGGGCTGGCGACCGCCCACGCGCAGCGCCGCGACCGTGCTTGCCATTTCAGGGTCGGCCAGGCCTCCCGAGACGTCGTTCACGACGAGGGCGCCCGCCTCCACCGCAGCCGCCGCCACACCTGCTCGCATGGTGTCGATGCTGACGGCCACGCCGCGGTCGGCGAGTTCGCGCACGACGGGTATGACCCTCAGCATCTCCTCGGCCTCGTCCACGCGCTTCGCTCCCGGTCGCGTCGACTCTCCACCGACGTCGACCAGGTCGGCGCCGAGAGCGTGCAGATGCAGCCCGCGGGCCACCGCGGCGTCCGGGCCCGCCCAGCGTCCGCCATCGCTAAAGGAGTCGGGGGTGACGTTCACAATGCCCATCACCAAGGTTCGAGCGCCTTCGGCTTGCGCGAGACCGCCCGGGTGTAGATCGACAAACCACTCAGGCAGCACCATGCGTCACCTGCTCACGATGTGGCTCATCGCCTCGGCGCGCGTGGCCGGGTCGAGGAACGAGCCGCGCACGGCGGAGGTTAGGGTGCGCGCACCCGTGTTCCGCACGCCCCGCATGGACATGCACAGGTGCTCGCACTCGATCACGACAATGACACCATGCGCTCCGAGCACCTCGTACATGGCGTCCGCCACCTGCGAAGTGAGTCGCTCCTGCACCTGCGGTCGGCGAGAATACGCCTCGACGAGACGGGCCACCTTTGACAGGCCCGTCACCTTGCCCTCGACGCCGGGAATGTAGCCGACGTGGGCGCGACCATGGAACGGCACGAGGTGATGCTCGCACGTCGAATACACGTCGATATCTTTGACGAGCACCATCTCTTGATGCGCGATGTCGAACGTCGTGGCCAGGATCTCGCGCGGGTCTTTGTGCAGACCCGCGAACAATTCGGCGTAGGCACGCGCCACTCGGGCCGGCGTATCGCGCAGTCCCTCGCGTTCGGGGTCCTCCCCCACGGCGAGTAAAATCTCGCGCACTGCCGCCTCGATTCGAGGCTGGTCGACGGTCATCTCGGCGTCGGTCACTGGTTGTCTTTCCACGGGGACCAGCGCGGGTCGGTTTCATCGTGCGCAGCGCCCGACTCGGGCGGTGCCGGGGGTGCAGCCATTTCGGTGGGAGCCTGGGTCGGCTGGGCCTGTTGACCCTGGCCTTGACCTTGCTGACCCTGGCCCTGGCCCTGGGTCTGCTGCCCCTGGGTCTGCTGATCCAGAACCTGCTGATCCAGAACCTGCTGAGGAGCGGTCTGCTCGACCTGCCCCTGCTCACCCTTGGCGAGATCCACGGCGTGCGGCGCGGCCGTCAAAGCGGGCACACCACCCGCCTGTGCCATGCGCTGCAGACGGCTGGGCGTCACTATTTCGGGCTGCCCAGAGGGCGCCGGTCCAGACGACAGTCCGATCGGCGGCTGCGAAGACGGCACTCGCAACTCATTGGATTGCCACACGGGGCGCGGAGCCCGCTTGCGGACGTCCTTGAAAATCTCCGCGATGGCATCCTGATTCAAGGTTTCGCGCTCGAGCAACTCGACCACCAGGGCGTCCAAGACAAGGCGATTCTCGCGCAGGATCTCCCACGCCTCGGTGTGTGCCTGATCGATCAGGGCGCGCACCTCTTCGTCCACCAGGGCCGCCACGTCATCTGAATAATCGCGGCCCGACGAGCCACCGCGCGCATACATGTCGCCCATCGAATCGCCCGTGAGGCGAACCGCGCCGACGCGCTCGCTCATGCCGTATTGCATGACCATTTTGCGGGCCGTGGCCGTCGCCTTTTCAATGTCGTTCGACGCGCCCGTCGAGGGATCGTGGAACACCAGTTCTTCGGCCACGCGGCCGCCCATGGCGTACGCGAGTTGATCCAGCAGCTCGTGACGAGTGGTCGAGTACTTGTCTTGGGTGGGCATCACCATGGTGTAACCGAGTGCTCGGCCACGCGGCAGGATGGTGATCTTCGTGACCGGGTCGGTGTTGCGCAGGGCCGCCGCGACCAGGGCGTGACCCCCCTCATGGTAGGCCGTGATGGTCTTTTCGCGGTCGTTCATGAGCCGCGTGCGCTTCTGCGGTCCCGCAATGCAGCGGTCAATGGCCTCGTCCAGTGCCCGGTTATCGATGAAGTAGTTGCCCGAACGCGCGGTGAGCAGAGCTGCTTCGTTCAGCACATTGGCGAGGTCGGCGCCCGTGAAGCCCGGCGAGCGCTGGGCAAGGGAATCGAGGTCAACGTTCTCCGCGAACGGCTTGCCCTTCGCGTGAACCCGCAGAATCTTCTTGCGGCCCTCAAGGTCCGGGGCCTCCACCGCGATCTGGCGATCGAAACGACCGGGGCGCAGGAGGGCCGGGTCGAGCACGTCGGGCCGGTTGGTAGCGGCGATCAAAATGACGTTCGACTTACCATCGAAGCCGTCCATTTCAACCAGCAACTGGTTCAGGGTCTGCTCGCGCTCATCGTGGCCGCCTCCCATGCCAGAACCGCGGTGACGACCGACCGCGTCGATTTCGTCGACAAAGATGATTGCCGCGGGGTTCTCCTTGGCCTGCTGGAACAGGTCGCGCACGCGCGAGGCACCGACGCCCACGAACATCTCGACGAAGTCTGAGCCTGAGATCGAATAGAACGGCACATTGGCCTCGCCCGCGACGGCCCGCGCGAGCAGGGTCTTGCCGGTGCCGGGTGGACCATAAAGGAGCGCACCGCGAGGAATCTTGGCACCCACCTTCTTGAAGCGCTCGGGTTCCATGAGGAAGTCTTTGATTTCGCCGAGTTCTTCGACGGCCTCGTCGGCACCCGCGACATCATCGAACGTGACCTTCGGCGTCTCTTTGCTCACCAACTTGGCGCGAGACTTGCCAAACTGCATGGCGCGACCGCCACCACCAGCCGGCCCAAACGCCATGAACAGCCAAAACACGCCGATGATCAGCAGGAACGGAATCAGGCCCGAGAGGATGCTCATGAGCACGCTCTGGCGCGGCACCTCATCATTAAAGGTGGGTAGGTTGGCGCCGTCGATGGCCGCCACGACCTGTTCCCCGCGCTGCTCAACGTAGTAGAACTGTACCTGGTCGCCGTTGTTGCCATCCGGCGCCTTCAACGTGAGGTCGACGCGCTGGTCGCCGTCCACCATGACAGCTTCTCTGACCTTGTCGTCCGCCAGATATTTCAGGCCGACGCTCGTGTCTACCTCTTTGAAGCCCGAGCCACCGAAAAAGGTCACGCCCAAAATGACGGCCAGCAGAACCAGGACCACCCAGGGGCCGGGCTTGCGGACAATATTGTTGAATTTCATGAAAAAACGGGTCTGGCCCGTACCTTTCCTGCATTGCTGGTGTTGGCGTTAGCAACACCGGTTTGCCACGGTGCTCCGGGCTACGTTCGAGACGGCTGCCTGATACTTCCAGCGCCTCAACAGCATACGAAAACCGGTCTAGGCCGTGCTTTTTACGATACGGCCGTTTGGCCGGCGTCGCAGCACAACTCTCTACCGGTGAACATCGCCGCTGTGCATCTCGAGCGCACCACCGCATGTCACGGGTTGCGCTCGACTAACGACTCGCCGCTGCCGCGAGTTCCCCTAAGTGCCCGCCGCCACGCTCGGGGGCGGGCACGTGTGAACTATTCGCTGTATACGTGCGGGGCGAGCACCGCAATAAACGGCAGGTTGCGGTAGCGCTCGGCGTAGTCGAGGCCGTAGCCGACGACGAAGTCGTTGGAGATGTCGAAGCCCACGTACTTCACGTCGATGGTCACCTTGGCGGCCTCGGGCTTACGCAGTATGGTGCAGATCTCGACCGACTTCGCGCCACGCGATTTGAGGTTCGACAGTAGCCACGACAGGGTCAGGCCCGAGTCGATGATGTCTTCGACGATCAGCACGTCGCGGCCCAACAGGTCAGCCTCAAGGTCTTTCAAGATGCGCACGACGCCCGAAGACTTGGTGCCCGAGCCGTAACTCGACACGGCCATCCAGTCGGTCTCGATGGGCAACGTCACGTTGCGCTGGAGGTCGGCCATCGCCATGACGGCGCCCTTCAGCACTCCCACGAACAGCGGCGGGTTTGCCGCGTAGTCACTGTCGATCTGCGCGCCGATCTCGGCGAGCCGCGCCTGAATCTGTTCGTGCGTGAAATGAATCTTGGTGAAATCCGACGACGTGATCGTGAGGTCGGTGCCGGGCGTGGTGCGCTGAGCGGCGGTTTCGGACACGTGTGCTCCTGAGTTGGTGGTGGCGGCTGGAGGTGCGGGCTACTCAGGCCCGGGGCGGCCCCTCACGCCGTGAAACCTAATTTTTTCACACTCGCGCCAGACCGCCACCCCTCCCGGCAGGTTTGTGAGACCCTGACCGTGCCAGTTCGAGACGAGCGCGTCGACCGCGAGCAGATGGCGCTCGCTCAATTCACCCCCGCTGCCCGCCTGGCGGGCCGCGCGCAACCACAGGCGCGTGCGAATCGCGAGCGGCAGGGTTGCCAAGCCCGCAACGGGCACAGCGATGCCGTCACCGCGGTCTCTACGGGTCACGGCGCGAGCGGCAAATTCGGCGTCAGCGAGGGCGTCGAGTGCATCCTGATCGGCCGCGACGCGCCGCGCCGTGCGAGCCAGGGCCGCGGCAAAGCCCGGCCCCAGGCTCTGTTCGGCCAAGGGCAGCAGGTCGCGTCGAACCCTGACGCGCCGCAGCGAGGCATCGTCATTCATCGGGTCATGCCAAGGTTCCAGCCCCTCGGCGCGGCAGGCGGCCTCGGTGTCGGCTCGGGTCGCTCCCAAGAGTGGACGCACGAGGAGCGGGCTGGCAGCGTCATCATGCGTTCCACCGGTGACCACTCCGGCCAGTGGTTGCCGCTCGCGCATGCCCCGCAGTGCCGTCAGCCCGGCCCCCCGCGCGAGCGCCAGCAGCACCGTCTCGGCCTGATCATCGGCCGTGTGCCCTGTGCACACCGCCCACGCGCCCAGTTCTCGCGCGGCGGTGAGCAGGGCCGAGTAGCGGCCCCGGCGGGCCACCGCCTCAAGGCCACCCGACCGCGCGGCGGGGGCGGCGGTGTCCGAGATCTCGGCCGCGATCACGCGCACAGGGCCGAGCCCGAGCCGAACGCACTGCTCGGCAGCGCGGGCAGCGACCGCGCCCGAACCCGCCTGCAGTCCGTGGTCCACAATCACGGCGCCGCACCGCACGCGCCCCTCGAACTCGCGGCTCGTCTGTACGAACGCGGCCGCGGCGGCCAGGGCCAGCGAGTCCGCTCCCCCGCTGCACGCGATCAGGATCAGCGCGGGTTCCCCGCCCGGGGTCTCGACTGTCAGCTCGCGCAGCGCGGTCATGAGCCCCCGCCGCACTGCGGCACGTTGCGGATCAAGCACCACGTGACACCCCCATGCGACGCAGCCACGCCTCGGGCTCCGCGATCTCGTGGAGATTCGGCAGCGCGGCGGCATCGAGCCACACCCGATTGAGTTCTCCGAGCGACGACTCTCGAACCACCACCTGCACGAATCGTTCTCCGTCGCGATACTGCGCCTGCTTCTCGTCGAGGCCGAGCAGGCGCCATAGCAGTCGTTGCAGGGGCGACGGCTCGCGGGCCGGTGACTGCGTGCGGCGCAGGTGACCGATGCTCGGCAGGTCGCGCGGGCGAATCGCGTTCATGACGTGCGTGGCGTGGCCCTCGAGCAGCGCCATCACGGCCAGCACGTGGGACGCCGCGTGTCGCAGTTCGGCATCCGGCATGCTCCGCAGCAGGCCACTTGCGTTTGAGCGCTCGTCGGCGGCCGCGTTGCGGGCGCGACAGTCGGTCCCGCAGCCAGGTACTTCGGTTAGCGCCCCGCGCCGTGCCGCCCCCTCCTCCAACGCCGCAGACAGCACATCGAGCGCGAGCGGAAGGAAACCCCGCAACCAGTTGCTCGCACGGAACTGCGCCTGGTGCGTTTGCTCGTGCAGGCTGATCCACAGGCAGAGGTCGGCCAGGCTCACCCCGGCGGTCGCCTGTCGTTGCAGCACATTGGGGGCGATGACCAGGAGCCGCCCCGTCTCCCCCGCGAGCGGATCGAAGGTGGCCAACACCCGGCGGCTCGCCACGGCGAAGCCCGCGCCCAGGCTCACCTCGACCGCGCGGGCACGGGCCGAACGCAGCCAGGGCCACCCCCGGGCGTCCACGTCCCACCCACTCAGGTGCGGCGCGAGGCTGGTCAGGGTTGCGCGCACCCAGCGCTCTCGCGTCACGGCCGCCACCGGGGCCACGAATTCGATGTCGAGGCCCGTCAGTGCGGGCAAGAGCTCCGCGGCGCGCTCCGCCGATGCGTGCACAGTATCGCGCAGGTGCAGCACGTCATCGAACGTCGCGCGCCCCGGCGCAATGCGTGCGAGTCGACTGCCGGCTCGCTTGGCCTCCGCCCAGGCCCCGTCATCCGTCACAGAATCACCCACGAGGCCACCAGCAGGGCGGGCAGTGTCATCACGGTGGTGGCCATCGCGGCGTCCCGGGCCAGCCCCGGAACGCGCGGCGCGACGCTCGCGTACTGAGAGGCGTAGACCCAGACGTTCTGCGCAGTAGGGAACGCCGCGATCATGACGACCATCATGAGGGAGGCCCCGCTCAGGTGAAAGAGGTACGCCGCGGCCAGACCGGCGACGATGGGGTGCAGCACCGACTTCAGCGCAACGATCAGCACGACGTCTCCGCGATACGCTGGGTGTGCCTCCCCCTTGCCGCGTTCCGCGATCGAGATGCCGAACGCGATGAGCGCGCACGGCACCGTCATATGCGCCAACAGGTGCAGGGGCTCCATGACCTCTTCCGGCGGTCGCAGGCTGAGCAGAGCCAAGACGATGGCGAGCAGCGACGCCACGCTGATGGGGTTGAGCAGTGCCAGCCTGCGCTTGAGGGTGGACGCCCGGTCCCGCGCTGCCTGCTCCGGGTCGGGCTGGGCGCGGTGACTGTGACGGCGCTTCTGGAAGTCCATGACGAAGAGGGCCACGGGTGCCATGACGACCATTTGAAAGAGCTGAATCGGCACGAGGAAAGCCGCCGTCCCGAGCATGTAGGTGGCGATGGGGATGCCCAGGTTGCCCGCGTTGGCATAGCTCGAACAGAGGGCGCCCACGACGGCCTCGACGACATTGCGGCGCAGCACGAACAGGGCAATCACGAGGAAGATCGCGCACATCAGCACGGTCGACGCGATCGTGACCAGCAGGCCCGCGCTGAAGATGTCCCCCAGCGAAGAATCCATCACCTGCGTGAACAGAAGGGCGGGTGTGCCCACGAGAAACGTCAGGCGTGACAGCACGTGGCGGGCGGAGGGCCCCAGGGTGCCGGTTCGCCCGAGCACGTAGCCCACGGTGATGATGACGACGATGACGGCAAAACCCGAGAGTGCGCCGCGCATCAGCCGCCACACCCGCAGTTTGCGAGCGCCGCGGCAATGTTATCCATTGCGGCCTGCCCCTCGGGGAACACATTGTCGGGCAGCGACGTGTTTACGATGCTGAACACGAGCACCCGACCGTCGCGGTCGGGCACGTATCCGCTCAGGGCGAGGATGTGGCGCAAGGTACCGGTCTTGGCGCGGAGCACTCCCGCCGTGTCGTTTGGTCCGGGGGCGAGGAACCTGCCCGACAGGGTTCCACTCAGCGCGGCCTGCGGCAGGGCCTCGACAATGCTTGCCGACTCGGGTGCGACGCGACGATACGAAGCGAGTACGAGCTGCGAGAGCAGGTCCGGGCTGATGCGGTTCAGATTGGAGAGGCCGCTGCCGTCGGCGAGGCTCACGCCCGTCATGGTGAGTCCGAGTCGCGGAGCGAGTTCCGTGAGAGCGGCGACGACCGCGGGCCCGCCGTTCGCAAAGTCGCCCGGTAGCCCACGTTTAATGGCCACGAGGTGCGCGAGAACTTCGGCGATCGTGTTGTCACTGGTCTTCAACATGTAGTCGACGAGGTCAACGATCGGTGCCGACTGCACGGCCGCGAGGGGCAGCGCTCCCTGGGGCGTGGCCGCACGAGTGACCGAGCCGCCGACAGTAATGCCCTGGGCGACGAGCGCCGCCACGAAGGCATCGCCCGCCGCGAGTGCGGGGTCGGCCTCGCGCGGGCTGTATTCGATGGGCTGCAGGCGACCGATGTTGACGGCGATGGGGGTGACCGGGGCTACGATGCCCGTCTCGAAAAACGACGGCTCCCACGTGGGCAACTGGGTGGGTCCGCTGAAAAGAGTGTCGTCGAGTGCAACCGAGACGCTGGTCTTTCCCGCGGCGCGCAGGGCCACGGCCGTCTGGGAGGCGAGGTCGGCGAGTGTCGCGTGGGTGAGCGGCGAGTTGGGTGTCGCGGAGATCAAGTCGAGCGTGACGTCGCCACCGGCTCGCAACCACACCTGGTCACCCGAGAGCAGGGTGTCCGTCACGAGTCTCGTGTCGGGCCCGAGCGTGTGCAGTGCGGCGGTGGCGGTGAGGAGTTTGGTGGCGGACGCCGGGGCCACCGGTACGGAACCTGCCCGGCTATAGACCTGGCGTCCGGTCAGAGCGTCGTAGACGCTCACCGCCACGGTGCCACCCAAAATTGGCTGCGCGAGGGGGCCGGCGAGAGCGGCCTCGATGCCAGCCTGGGTGGGCAGGGGGACGTCGGCGGCGAAGGTCGCGAGCCCCACGGGGCTCGCTACTGCTGGAGTCTGGGCGAGTGCCTGACTGGGATACGCGGTGAGGCTCGTGTAGCGGGGGGTCAGGGTGAGAAAACCCGGCACCTTGTCGTAGGCGTCGGCGACGAGGTAGCCCGCGACCAGCACCAGCACCAGGAGTGACGCGCCGAGAGTGGCCAGGCGCGAGCGGGTGGCTGCCGCCGGCTCGCGCGGTGGGGGGGCTGCGGCGGGCGGTGTACTCACACTTCTACGGTAGACGAATCCGGCCTGGAGCCGAATCTCACACAGCAGATTTGGGCATCCTCGCGCCGCGGCCCCAGCGAGTGCGAGAAACTGTGTGGCAGCGGAATCCCCCGCGTCCCCGAGCGATGGAGCACACCAGTGGAATTCGACGTACTCATTGAAATCCCCAAGGGTCAACGCAACAAATACGAGGTCGATCACGATTCGAACCGCATCTACCTTGACCGCATGTTGTTCACGTCGACTCGCTACCCCGACGATTACGGATACATCGAGGGCACGTTGGGCGAGGACGGCGATCCGCTCGATTGCCTCGTGCTGCTAGAGGAGCCCACGTTCCCCGGTTGCATGATTACCGTGCGCCCACTCGGCATGTTCCGCATGCGCGACGAAGCCGGAGGCGACGACAAGATCGTCGGCGTTCCCGTGAAGGACCACCGCCAGCGTCGGCGTCAAGAACTGAATGACATCTCGGAGTTCCACCGCCTCGAGATCCAGCACTTCTTCGAGGTGTACAAGGACCTCGAGCCCGGCAAGAGCGTCGAGGGAGCGCACTGGGAGGGTCGCGAATCCGCGGAGGCGGAGATCCGCCGCTCCTTTGAGCGTGCCAAGGGCACCGGCTACGAGAACGAGTTTACGAAGACATTCTTCGACAGCGAGGGCGAGAAGTAGGCCCATCGATTCCACGTGATGTGCACAAGGGCGGTCCTCCTCGGAGGACCGCCCTTCGCGTTGCTTGATGCCGGACGCCGCGTGGCCCGCGGGCTACTTCATCGTGCCCTGGGAGACGCCTCCCTGCAGCTGGCGCTGGAATACCAGGTAGAACACGAGCACGGGCACGATCGTGATGATGATTGCCGCGAACAGCCCGCCCCAGTCGGTGGAATAGCCCTGCTGGGCGGCCATGCTGGCGACGCCCTGGCTGAGCACGTACTTGCTGCTGTCGGTGTTCAACACGAGCGGCAGGAGGTACTGGTTCCACAGGCCCAGGAAGTTGAAGATCGTCACCGAGACGATGCCGTTCTTCGCCATGGGCAGCATGATGAGGAAGAATGTCTTGAAATCGCCTGCGCCGTCGATGGCAGCGGCCTCCTGAATCTCCTGGGGAAGGGTCAGGAAGAATGAGTACAAGAAGAACACGGTGAATGGCAGTGCGAAGGCCACGTAGGTGAGGATCAGACCCGCGTAACTGCCCTGCAGTCCGATGCCCTTCAGCGTGAAGAAGAGGGGAATCACGGCGAGGAAGATCGGGAACGTGAGTCCTGCAATAAATACGTAGTAGATGACGCGTCGGCCCGCGAACTTGTAGCGCGCCAGCACATAGGCGCACATCGAACCCAGCACCATGTTGATGATCAGCGCGAGGCCGACCACGAGCACAGTATTAAAGAAGAAATCGCCGATCTTTGCCGTGGTCCAGGCGCGGGAATAGTTATCGAACCGCAGGCTCTCCGGCACTCCCCACGGGGAGAGCACGATCTCCTGGGACGTCTTGAACGAGGAGTACAGGGTCCACAGCATGGGGACCACGACGATCAGGGCCCACACGATGAGGAGGACGTGGGTGATCGTGCCGATGGCTTTGTCGGAGCCGGTCAGGGAGGGGCGGCGCGGTGCGGGTGCGGCGAACGGCGCCTGGCCCGTGGCGGGGGTAGAGATATCGATGCTCACATTTCCACCTTGTCTTTGTTACCGCGCGACAGCGTGATCAGGGCGAACAGCATGGTGACGGCGGCGAGCACGACACCCATGGCGCTCGCGTAACCCACCTCGGCCTTCTGCGAGTACTGAAACAGCAGGTAGTGCGCGACCACTTCGGAGCGGTTATTGATGCCGCCGCTCGGTGTCAGGGTGGCCACGATGGTGAACGCGTCGAGGGCCATGAACCCGATGTAGACGTAAGCGGTCTTAACGTTGTCGCGGATCAGCGGCAAGATCTGCAGGGCCGTGGTCCAGCGACCCGCACCGTCGATGCGGAGCGCTTCGAGAATTTCCGCGGGAATCGCCTTAATGGCCGCGATGAAGAGCACCATGTAGAAGCCGATCACCGACCACGCCATCGCGAAGGCGACCGTCCAGAGCACGGTGTTGGCCTCGCCCAGCCAGTCGAAGGTCACCTTGATGCCGGACAGGCTGAGGATGCCGTTGAGCAAGCCGTTGTTGGCCTTGAAGATCTGCTGGAACAGCACACCGATGACGACCGCGGGGATCACGTAGGGGAAGAACGATACGACCCGGTAGAAGCCGGCGCCCTTGATGCCGCGCACGTTTCCCGTGGTGGGGCCGCCGATCGTGATCAGGATGGCGAGCGTCAAGCTCACGGCGATGGTGAAGATCGGCAGCACGATCAGCAGCAGGACGTTGTTTAAGAGGGCCTGCCGAAACTGCGAATCGGCGAAGAGATCTGTGTAATTGACAAACCCGACCCAATTGAAGCCGGTCGTGTAACCGTTCCAATCGGTGAAGGAAAGTTGCACCGACTGCACCAGTGGCCAGGCCACCAGCACGAGGAACAGCACGGACGGCACTCCAACGCTGAGGCTCACGAAGGTGATGCGCTCGGCGGTCCATTGCTTGATGCGTTGCGTGGGCGCGTCTGTCGTGCTCCCCCGGCCCTTGGTCACTGTGGATGTCATTGTTCACCTGAATCGATCGTTTCGACGCGCCCGGGGCTGCGTCCCTGAATCTGTGCCCGCAAGGCGTCCGCCTGCATTTTTTCGGACGCCCGCACCCGCCGTTGGCTTGTTCGCCACCTCACCAGAAGGGGCCGGATGACGCGCATCCGGCCCCACCGGGAGTCGTATGAACTAGCCCTTCGCTTTGTTCATGATGTCTTGCAGCTGCTTGGTCAACGTGGCGACGTCGGACTGCCCCGCAAGGAACGGGGTCCACGCGCCGATCTCGTCTTTATTCAGACCGTTCAGCTGCGAGTACTGCCAGTTGAACGTGTTGGCACCGGCGGCGGCCGCCATGGCGCTGACACCCTTGGCGAACTCACTCGCATCGGCGGGCAGTTCGACCTTCACGATCGTGGGATTGTCGGTCAGCTTGACGAAGTTGGCCGCGCCCTCCTTGCTGAGCAAGGCCCGGATGAACTCCTTGCCGGCGGCGACGTTCTTACCCTTGGCGGGCACGACATAGGGCTCTCCCGCGCCCGCGTGCAGCGCCTCGTAGGGCATCGCGTCGCTCGTCGTCATGGCAGGCACGGGCATGCCCACCATGGCGTAGTCGGCGGGCGTGACGTCGCGCATTTCGTTGGCGATCCACGAACCCGAGGGGTAGAAGACGGACTCGCCCTTGACCCACTCGGCCTGCGCCTCGGTGTGCTTGATGCCCGTGTCGCCCGGGTGAATGTACCCGCCCTTGATGAGTTGGTCGAGGTAGCCGAACGCCTGCTGCAGCGCGGGGTGGCTCCACGCGTCAGGGTTGAGCGCCTCAAGCCCTTCCAGGACCTCCTTGCCCGCCGTCTTGGTGGCCATCGTGATACACATTTCGGCGAAGTACGTCGAGGCGTTTTGGCCGCCAAAGCTGAACATGTAGATGTTCTTTTCCTTGGCCTTGGGGGCGAGGGCGATCATCTCGTCCCACGTCTTCGGGGCGGTCCAGCCGTTGTCGTCAAACATCTTCTTCGAGTAGTAGACGCCATAGACCGAGAGCACGAAGTTCATCGCGTACATCTTGTTGTTGTACAGGCCAACCGAGAGTAACTGCGGGTCGATCAGGGTCTCGCTGACGGTCATGCCGTCAAAGCCCATGGCCGGAGCCGTCAGGATGTCATCGAGGGGCTCGAGGGCTCCCGCGTCGATGAGCGTCTTCATGGGGATGTTTTGGGCGCCGGAGTTGTCGAAGCAGTCCGGCGGATCGCCGGCCAGGATTCGGGGCTGCAACTGCGGTTGGATGTCAACGGTTGAGGTCACGGTGTACTTGACGCCGGAGCCCAGGGCCTCCACGAAGCCAGCGGCGTCCTTGCCGTACTGGTCGCCGAAGCCACCGTTGAAGATGACGATCTCCGAGGTGGAACCCGATTCGATACCGAACGGATTCTTGGGGTCGAGTGCGGGTGCACCGGACGTCGAGGTGGTGGCGACGGTGCCGCCGGCCGAGATGGGGCCCGAGGAGGCCCCTCCGCCCGAGCCACCCGACGTCGCGCACGACGCCAAGATGGGCGCCGTGAAGGCTGCTCCCAGCGCAAACGCACCACCGCGCAGCATCGACCTGCGGGAGAGGCGAGATACGGCCTCTTCAAAATCCTTATTCATTGCAAACCTCCATTGGTTCTCGACGCTTTTCTGCACGCGCTGAAGTTTGATCGCCCGAAGCCGGGGGCCGGTGGCCACCGAGGTTCAGTGCTTAAAATCTAGCATCAAATGCTCAAAGGTGAGCATCTTTAGCCTCTATGTGTCAGAAATGGTCAAACGGACTTCCAGTTGCGAGAGGCAGCCCGCACCCCTCCGGCGCACCGAAACCCGTACGGACAGGCTTAGGTGCAGCCTACGCGACCGGTCGCGGGGGCAGCCGGCGGCACGCTCAGGCCCGACGCGATTCCCAGCCACCCGCGCGCCCGAGAATGCCCCGAGGGACCGAAAGGGACCAGAGACGACAAATGCCCAGAAACGACAAATTCCCCGAGACGACAAATGCCCCGAGACGACAAAGGACCCCCGCACTCTCGTGCGGGGGTCCTTCGAAGTTTTGCGCTAAGGCACCAGTTACTTGGTGACCTTCGTAACGCGGCCCGAACCCACGGTGCGGCCACCCTCGCGGATGGCGAAGCCGAGGCCCTCTTCCATGGCGATGGGCTGAATCAGCGTCACCGACATTTCGGTCGAGTCACCAGGCATGACCATCTCGGTGCCCTCGGGCAGCGTGATGACACCGGTTACGTCCGTCGTGCGGAAGTAGAACTGGGGACGGTAGTTGGTGTAGAAGGGGTTGTGACGGCCACCCTCGTCCTTCGACAGGATGTACGCCTGCGCCTCAAACTCCGTGTGGGGAGTGATCGAGCCGGGCTTCACAACAACCTGGCCACGCTCAACGTCTTCGCGCTTGATGCCGCGGAGCAGGAGACCACAGTTCTCGCCAGCCCAGGCTTCGTCCATCGACTTGTGGAACATTTCGATGCCCGTGACGGTCGTCTTCTGAGCCGCACGGATGCCGAGGATTTCCACTTCGGAGTTGATGGCGAGCTTGCCGCGCTCTGCCTTGCCGGTGACAACGGTGCCACGACCGGTGATCGTGAAAACGTCTTCGATCGGCATGAGGAAGGGCTTGTCCATGTCGCGGACCGGGTCCGGAACGCTGTTATCAACGGCTTCCATCAGGTCTTCAACCGACTTGACCCACTCGGGGTCACCCTCGAGGGCCTTCAGGCCCGAGACGCGGATAACGGGGGCGTTGTCGCCATCGAATTCCTGCGACGAGAGGAGTTCACGAACTTCCATTTCGACGAGTTCGAGGATTTCCTCGTCGTCGACCATGTCCGACTTGTTCAGTGCAACCAGCAGGTAGGGAACACCAACCTGGCGGGCCAGCAGCACGTGCTCGCGCGTCTGGGCCATGGGACCATCGGTCGCGGCAACCACGAGGATTGCGCCGTCCATCTGGGCAGCACCGGTGATCATGTTCTTGATGTAGTCGGCGTGGCCGGGGGCATCAACGTGGGCGTAGTGACGCTTGTCCGTCTCGTACTCAATGTGCGAGATGTTGATGGTGATACCGCGCTGACGCTCTTCAGGAGCGTTGTCGATCGACGCGAAGTCGCGCTTCTCGTTGACATCGGGGTACTTGTCGTACAGCACCTTCGAGATAGCTGCGGTCAGGGTCGTCTTTCCGTGGTCAACGTGGCCAATCGTGCCGACGTTAACGTGTGGCTTAGTCCGCTCGAACTTTGCCTTTGCCACTGTGGTCCTCCTGGGGGCCTGGGTATTTACCAAACATGCCAATACTACCGTTTATGGCGGTATGTGAATGGCAGTTCTTGGCTTCTACTGTTATGAACTTAATTACGGGGGTACCCGATGGCGCTACTCGCCGCGGGTCTTTGCGATGATTTCCTCGGAAACGTTCCGGGGAACCTCGGCGTAGCTGTCGAATGTCATCGAGTACATGGCGCGACCCTGCGTCTTGGAACGCAAGTCACCCACGTAGCCGAACATTTCGCTCAGCGGTACGAGCGCACGAACGACCTTGACACCGCTCGCATCTTCCATCGACTGAATCTGACCGCGACGCGAGTTCAGATCGCCAATGACGTCGCCCATGTACTCCTCAGGAGTACGCACCTCGACCGCCATCATGGGCTCGAGCAGCACCGGGTCACAGCGCTTGACGTATTCCTTCAGGACCATCGAGCCCGCGATCTTGAACGCCATTTCGGACGAGTCAACATCGTGGTAGCCACCATCGGTGAGGGTGGCCTTGATGCCCACCAGCGGGTAACCGGCCAGGGTGCCGTGCTGCATGGCGTCCTGGATACCGGCGTCCACCGACGGGATGTACTCGCGCGGCACGCGGCCGCCGGTCACACCATTGACGAATTCGTAGAACACGCCTTCTTCGGCATCCACCAGAGGAGCAAAGCTAACCTGCACCTTGGCGTACTGGCCGGAGCCACCGGTCTGCTTCTTGTGCGTGTACTCGGCCTTGTCGATCGACTTGCGAATGGTTTCGCGGTAGGCAACCTGGGGCTTACCAATGTTGGCCTCAACCTTGAACTCGCGACGCATGCGGTCGACGAGGATGTCGAGGTGCAGTTCGCCCATGCCTTCGATAACGGTCTGGCCGGTCTCCTCGTTCAGCGAAACGCGGAACGTGGGGTCTTCCTTCGCCAGCTTCTGAATAGCCAGCGACAGCTTTTCCTGGTCACCCTTGGTCTTGGGCTCGATCGACACCGAGATAACCGGGTCGGGGAAGCTCATCGACTCGAGCACGACGGGGTTAGCCGCATCGCACAGGGTTTCGCCCGTGGTGGTGTCCTTCAAGCCAATGAAGGCGTAGATGTGACCAGCAATGGCCTCTTCTACCGGGTTTTCCTTGTTCGAGTGCATCTGGAACAGCTTTCCGATGCGCTCCTTCTTGCCCTTAACCGAGTTAATGACCTGAGCACCGGTAGCAACCTTGCCCGAGTACACACGCACGTAGGTCAGTTCACCGAAGAACGGGTGAGCCGCAACCTTGAACGCGAGGGCCGAGAACGGCTCGCTCGCGTCGGCCTTGCGCACGACCTCGGTCTCCTCGTCGCCCACCTTGTGGCCGACCATGTCGGGCACGTCGAGGGGCGAGGGGAGGTAGGCGATCACGGCGTCGAGCATGGGCTGCACGCCCTTGTTCTTGAACGCCGAACCACACAGCACGGGGTAAGCCTGGCTCGTGGTGGTCAGCTCGCGGATACCGGCCTGGAGGTCGGCAACCGAAAGATCGCCCTCTTCGAGGTACTTCTCCATGAGCTCTTCGGTCGCCTCGGCAACGTCTTCGAGCAGCTTAGAGCGGTATTCGTCAACGCGGTCCTGGAGATCGGCAGGAATCGGAACCTCGGTTTGGTCCTGACCCTTCTTCTCGGGGTCCGGCCATTCGTAGGCCTTCATCTCGACGAGGTCGACGATGCCGCGGAAGTCGTTCTCCGAGCCAATCGGCAGCTGGATCACGAGGGGCTTAGCACCCAAGCGGTCAACGATGGTCTTTACCGTGAAGTAAAAATCAGCGCCGAGCTTGTCCATCTTGTTGACGAAGCAGATACGCGGCACGTCGTACTTATCGGCCTGGCGCCACACCGTCTCCGACTGAGGCTCCACACCTTCTTTACCGTCGAACACGGCGACGGCACCGTCGAGGACGCGCAACGAGCGCTCAACCTCAACGGTGAAGTCCACGTGACCCGGGGTATCAATGATGTTGATCTGGTTGTCTTTCCAGTAGCACGTGGTGGCGGCCGACGTGATCGTAATGCCGCGCTCCTGCTCCTGCTCCATCCAGTCCATCGTCGAAGCACCGTCGTGCGTTTCGCCGATCTTGTAGTTCACACCCGTGTAGAACAGAATGCGTTCCGTGGTGGTCGTTTTGCCGGCATCAATGTGTGCCATGATGCCAATGTTGCGGACCTTGTTCAGGTCAGTCAGCACGTCAAGTGCCACGAGGCCACAGCCTTTCTTTGTGGTTTAAGTGCAATGCGGGTGGTGCGATGCGTGAACGCATCGCATCTCCACGGTAAAAGCACTAACGCTGAATTACCAGCGGTAGTGAGCGAAGGCGCGGTTCGACTCGGCCATCTTGTGCGTATCTTCGCGACGCTTCACTGCGGCACCCAGGCCGTTCGAGGCATCGAGAATCTCGTTCATCAGGCGCTCGGTCATCGTGTGCTCACGGCGAGCACGCGAGTAACCAACCAGCCAGCGCAGCGCGAGCGTGGTCGAGCGACCGGCGCGCACCTCAATGGGGACCTGGTAGGTCGCACCACCGACGCGGCGCGAACGCACCTCGAGGGCGGGCTTCACGTTGTCGATGGCCTTCTTCAGCGTCACCACCGGGTCGGCGCCATTCTTGGCACGAACACCCTCGAGGGCGCCGTAAACGATCGACTCAGCGATGGACTTCTTGCCGTCCAGCAGGATCTTGTTGATCAACTGCGTAACCAGGGGCGAACCGTAAACGGGATCGACCACGAGGGGACGCTTGGGTGCGGGACCCTTACGAGGCATTAGCTCTTCTCCTTCTTGGCACCGTAACGGCTGCGAGCCTGCTTGCGGTTCTTCACGCCCTGCGTGTCAAGCGAGCCACGAATGATCTTGTAGCGAACGCCGGGGAGGTCCTTCACACGGCCGCCGCGCACGAGCACGATGGAGTGTTCCTGAAGGTTGTGGCCGACGCCGGGAATGTACGCGGTAACTTCGATGCCGCTCGACAGACGCACACGTGCGATCTTGCGAAGGGCCGAGTTCGGCTTCTTGGGGGTGGTGGTGTACACGCGGGTGCAAACGCCGCGGCGCTGAGGGCTACCCTTAAGCGCAGGGGTCTTCGTCTTGGAAGCCTTGTCTGCACGGCCCTTGCGCACCAACTGCTGAATAGTAGGCACTACGTCTCCGTAATAGATGGATTGTCCGTGTCAGAGCAGGCAGAACAACCCGATGAACTGATCGCCCGCTCATCTCACGCACGAAGCGCCGTAAGCCATGGTCAGTTCGGCGGGCCACTCGGGCCGCTCAATGTTGTCTCTCGCGAGTCGCGAGCGCCGCGCTGCGGGCATAGAACTATGACCAGCGCAGAATGACAACCTCTCAAGCGTACCCGAAGGCCGTGGTCCACTCAATACAACGCGGGGTCGCGTACGTCTCATCGGTGACGCGGCTACACCCCCACCGGATGCCACACCGTCCGTGTCTCTAGCAGTGCCTCCATGCGACGAATCCCCGGCACTCGCTCAAAGTCGTCGTCCCCGAAAGCGCCCGGACGCAGGCATCGCTTCACATTTTCCACCGCCGCGACCTCGCAATCACGGGCCAACGAGGCGTCCGAAACCCCCGTCAGGTCGAGGGCGTTCACGTCCATGTGCGCGGCCAGGGTGGGTGCGATCTCGCGATAGTCCCCGGTCAGGATGTTGACGACGCCACCCGGCACATCGCTAGTCGCGAGGGCCTCCGCGAGGTTAATCGCGGGCAAGGGCCGCTCGCCCGAGGCCACCACCACGACCGTGTTTCCCGCTGCGAGGGCGGGCGCCACCACGCTGACCAACCCAAGCAGGGAGGACGCCGCCGGGGCGATCACCGCGACCACACCGGTCGGCTGGGGGGTCGACACGTTGAAGTACGGACCCTGCACGGGATTCGTCGCGCCCAGCACCTGGGCCAATTTGTCGGGCCAGCCCGCGTACCAGACCATGCGGTCGATGGCGGCCGATACCTGGCCCGCTGCGGCGTCTCGCGAGCAACCCTCCCCCGCCGCCACGGCCGCGGCGAACTGCTCACGGCGGTCCTCCAGCATCTCCGCGATGCGATACAGGATCTGCGAACGGTTATAGGCCGTGCGCTGGGACCACCCCGAGAATGCCGCACGGGCGGCCACCACCGCGTCGCGGGCGTCCTTGCGCGAACCCTGTGCAGCATTGGCCAGCGAGGCCCCCGAGGCGTCCTTCACCATGTAACTCCTCCCGCTTTCGCTGCGGGGGAACGCGCCCCCGATAAACAGCTTGTACGTTTTGCGTACGCCCACGCGGGCGGCACCCGGGGCCGCATTCTTGGACGCCGGGGTGGCCCGCTGCTGGGTCGCCGCGCGCTTGGGCTGGTCCGCCGCGGCCGCAGCCTTGCGTGGTGCTCGGGGTGTCATGATGGCGTTCCTTCGCTGACTCGGAGGTGTGAACAGGGGGATGCGACGCTCGAGTTACGGTCACGGGCGCGCGCCTTGCGGCCACCCCTACGCAAGGTAGGCCTCCAGGCCATGGCGGCCACCCTCGCGTCCGAAACCGGACTCTTTGAACCCGCCAAACGGGCTGGTGGGGTCGAATTTATTGAAAGTATTGGCCCACACGACTCCGGCCCGCAAGCGATTCGCCATCCACAGCATGCGCGACCCCTTGTCGGTCCACACGCCCGCCGACAACCCGTAGGCAGTGTTGTTTGCCTTCGCGACCGCCTCGCTCGGGGTGCGGAACGTCAGCACAGACAGGACCGGGCCAAATATCTCTTCGCGGGCGATGCGGTTGGCTTGGGTCACGTTCGTAAAGAGGGTGGGCGCAACCCAGTACCCGCGCGAGGGCAGGGCGCAGGCGGGCTGCCACAACTCGAGGCCCTCGGCGACGCCCGACTCGTTGAGATCGTGAATCTTCGCGAGTTGATCTGCCGAGTTGATCGCCCCGATATCGGTGTTCTTGTCGAGTGGGTCGCCGACACGCAGCAGCGACATGCGCAACTTCAGGAGGTACAGCACCTCATCGACGGCGCTCTCCTGCACCAGGAGTCGGGAGCCCGCACAGCAAACGTGCCCCTGATTGAAGAAGATGCCATTTACGATGCCTTCAATGGCCTGGTCGAGCGGGGCGTCTTCGAACACGATGTTTGCGCCCTTGCCGCCGAGTTCGAGGGTGAGCCGTTTGTCGGTGCCTGCGAGGGCGCGGGCGATGGACTTGCCGACCTCGGTCGAACCCGTGAACGCGACCTTATTGACATCGCCGTGCTCGACGAGCGCGCGGCCCACGCTGCCGTGGCCCGTCACGATATTGACCACGCCCGCGGGCAGGTCGGCCTCCTGACAGACCTCTGCGAAGAGCAGGGCGCTGAGCGATGTGGTCTCGGCGGGTTTGAGCACGACCGTGTTGCCCGCGGCGAGGGCGGGAGCGATCTTCCACGCGAGCATGAGCAGGGGAAAGTTCCAGGGGATCACCTGGCCCACGACGCCGAGCGGCTTGGGCGAGGGGCCGAATCCTGCGTATTCGAGTTTGTCCGCCCAACCCGCGTAGTAGAAGAAGTGCGCGGCGACGAGGGGAATGTCGATGTCGCGCGACTCCTTGATGGGCTTTCCGTTGTCGAGCGTCTCGAGCACGGCAAACTCGCGGGCGCGTTCTTGCACGATGCGGGCGATGCGGTATAGGTACTTGGCGCGTTCGGAGCCCGGCATCGAGCCCCATACGTTCGTATAGGCACGGCGTGCGGCGGCTACCGCCCGATCAACGTCCGACTCCGAGGCTTCCGTGATTGTCGCGAGATGTTCCTCGGTCGCCGGGTTCAGCGTCGCGAAACTGCCGCCCGTTCCTTCCACGAAGGCGCCGTCGATGAACAGGTGATTTTCGGGTCGGATCGTGACGACCGCCGTGGACTCCGGTGCCGGAGCATATTCAAACAACGTGACTCCCTAGTCGATCGTGAAGTAGTCGGGACCGCTGTACCGGCCAGTTTCGAGTTTGGTGCGCTGCATCAGCAGGTCGTTGAGCAGACTCGACGCGCCCAACCGGAACCAGTCTGGGCTCAGCCAGTCCGAGCCCGTGATCTCATTAACGAGCACGAGGCTCTTCAGGGCGTCCTTGGTGGTCTTGATGCCGCCCGCAGGCTTATAGCCGACCTGCATACCCGTCGAACGCTTGAAGTCCCGGACCGCTTGCAGCATCACGATCGACACGGGCGGCGTCGCGGCGGGCTGAATCTTACCGGTCGACGTCTTGATGAAGTCGGCGCCACCCAACATGGCGAGCCACGCCGCCCGGCGCACATTGTCATAGGTGCTGAGCTCGCCGGTCTCCAAAATGACCTTGAGGTGGGCGTCTCCGCAGGCCTCCTTCACCTTGACCACCTCGTCGAAGACCGCACCGTAGTATCCGGCCAGGAACGCACCGCGGTCGATCACCATGTCCACCTCATCGGCACCCTCTGCGACCGCATGACGTACGTCCGCCAGTTTCACCTCGAGCGCTGCGCGGCCCGACGGGAACGACGTGGCGACGCTCGCCACGCGAATGCCGCTGTCGCCGAGAGTGTGCTTGGCCACCGACACCAGGTCGGGATAAACGCACACGGCCGCGACGCGCGGAGTGCTCGGGTCCGCCGGGTCGGGGTGCATGGCCTTGCGACACAGGTCTTGCACCTTGCCCGGAGTATCCTGCCCCTCCAGGGTCGTCAGGTCGATCATGGAAATAGCCAGGTCGATGCCCCACGACTTGGCGGTGGTCTTGATGGAGCGCGTGCCCAACTGGGCTGCTCGCTCGTCGGTGCCCACCTGATCGACTGCAGGCAGCCCGTGCAAGAAAGTCTTCAAGGCCGCCTCGTTGGCCGTCACTGCAGCGATATCCACCGCGGAATACTTCACGACGGGTTCCTCCACGCTGGAAGGCACCCCCCACAGAGTTGGGTTTTCACTCAATGGCCATGGCCTTCCCTCGTGCGTCAATTCCAGCAGGCGATCCGGCGCCACGAAATTGCCCGACACTGCGAGCCAACGAGTGATCGTACGAAGCGCCGAATGTGGAGGGCGCCCGCGGGGCGAAACGGCCGGACGCCGTTGCCACCACTATAGTCGGGCACCCACTCTTTTGTTCAGCATTGAACAAAAGGGTTATAACCAGCCTTCGCCTCGGTTCAGACGCAGGTCAACGGCCCGTGGCTCGAGCAAAGCGTCGCGAATCAGGTGCGCGGCACCCAGCATTCCCGCGTCGACCGTAATGCTCGAACCCACAATCGACAGGCCCGCCGTCACGAGGGGGTGCGAATTCTCTAGAATCGCCGCGCGAACCATTTCAATCAGACTGCTATTTTGATCGGCGAGGTTACCCCCGATCACGATGAGTTCTGGATTCAGCGTGCGTACCGCTCCCGAGATGACGATGCCCAGACGCCGCGCTGCACGACCCAACACAGCCTGCGCCAGTGCGTCACCCGTGCCCGCCAAGGTGCGAATCTGCCTACTCGTCGTGAACTCGTGACCATAGCCCCGCAGCTCCGCGGCGATTCCTGCCCCGCTCATCATGGGTTCCGCACAGTTTTCAAGCCCGCAGCGGCACCGCGTCTCGGTGGGCGGCACATCATCCGCCGCCAGGGGTCGATGCGCGATGTCCCCCGCGAAACCGTGCGCCCCGCGCAGTAGCACGCCGTTGGCGGCGATGCCACAACTCACGGCCATGCCCACCTTGACCACGAGCATGTCCCGTATATGGGGAAACGACGTGCGCATCTCTCCGAGCGTCATGATGTTTGCGTCGCGGTCCAGTTCGAGAGGAAACCCGCCGAGACCGCGCAGCGATAGTTCGTCGCGCAGCAGACGAATGAGGTCTTCCTCTCCCCAACCATCGCGGGGCATGAAGTGGGTTCCCGCCGTGTCGATGGCGCCCGGGGTGCCACCACCGAAACCACGCACCGCACTCGCGGCAAGGCCCAGGTCACCCAGTAACTCCATGGCGGACTCCGCCACCGACGCAAATAGGGTGCGCGCCCCGGCGTCCAGGGGCAAGGGAACCTCCCGGGTGCCCAGCAACTCGCAGTTCAAGGAGGTCACCCCAACCCGCGTATGCGTGCTGCCCACGTCGGCGACGATGAAGACCCCGGAGTCGTCGTTGAAGCGAAACTTCTGAGCCGGGCGTCCAGTACCACTCGCACTCTGCGCAGCCACGACGTAGCCGGCGTCGACGAGCCGCGTTAGCCGGTCTTCAATCGTGGCTCGCGCGAGCCCCGTCTGGTTGACCAGCTCGGCACGCGAGCAGGGTCCGAGGTCGCGAATTACTCGCAAGAGCCCGCCTGGACCGGTTGCCGCCCTGCGCTGACCCGTCTGCCCCATCGTCTTCGGCCGCTCCATCGTTGTGCCCGGCGGCGCTTTTGTCTAGCACCGTACAAAACTAAAAGTTCGAGCCTAAGCATATCCAGGTGGCCTGCCTGCGGTGAGAAATTCGTCCAGTACAGGGCACTAAACACGACGGCGGCGGAAGGAATCAACCTTCCGCCGCCGCCGGGTGCGTCAACTACTCAACGCGAACTACTTAAAGTCGTCACCGAAGTCGTAGTCAAAATCGTCAAGACCCGTGGTGGGACTGAATGCGCCGCCGAACGGACCATAGTCAATCTCCGTGTAATCGGGCACCGAGTACAGGCTCTGCTTGGCCTCTTCAGTGGGCTCGACGTTCACGTTGCGGTAGGTGTCGAGGCCGGTACCAGCCGGGATCAACTTACCGATGATGACGTTCTCCTTCAGACCCACGAGCGAGTCACTGCGACGGTTCATAGCCGCCTCGGTGAGCACACGAGTAGTCTCCTGGAACGACGCAGCCGACAACCACGACTCGGTCGCGAGCGACGCCTTCGTGATGCCCATCAGTTCGGGGCGACCGTTGGCGGGCTTGCCACCCTCAGTGACCACGCGACGGTTTTCCGTCTCGAAGCGGGCACGCTCGGTGAGCTCACCCGGCAGCAGTTCGGAATCGCCCGACTCGATGACGGTCACACGGCGCAGCATCTGGCGCACGATGACCTCGATGTGCTTGTCGTGAATTTCCACGCCCTGCGAGCGGTACACCCGCTGCACCTCGTCCACCAGGTGCTTTTGCACCGCGCGGGGGCCAAGAATGCGCAGCACCTGCTTGGGATCCACGGAACCCTTGATGAACTGGGTGCCCACCTCGACGTGCTGACCATCCGTGACGAGCAGCGCCGAACGCTTCGACACGACGTACTGCAGTTCTTCGCTGCCGTCGTCGGGCGTCAGCGTAATCTTGAGCATCTTCTCCGAGTCATCCAGGTTCACGCGGCCCGAGGCTTCAGCGATGGGCGCGTGGCCCTTCGGGGTACGCGCCTCGAAGAGCTCCTGAACACGGGGCAGACCGTGCGTGATGTCGCCGTCCGCGCCCGCCACACCACCGGTGTGGAAGGTACGCATGGTAAGCTGCGTGCCCGGCTCGCCAATCGACTGAGCCGCGATAATGCCGACGGCCTCACCAATGTCAACCAGCTTACCGGTCGCCAGCGAGCGACCGTAGCACGCCGCACAGGTGCCCACCTTCGACTCACAGGTCAGCACGGAACGAATACGCGCCTCGCGTACACCCTTCGACACGAACTCTGCGATCAGCAGGTCGCCAACGTCCGCTCCGGCCTCGGCCAGCAGGGTGTCATCGGCACCCCTGACCTCGCCCGCGAGGGTACGCGCATACACGCTAGTCTCGACGTTAGGTGACAGCACCAGTTCGCCCGACTCATCGTCCACTCCGATGGGCAGCGTCAGACCACGCTTCGTACCACAGTCGTCTTCGCGAACGATGACATCCTGCGACACGTCAACGAGACGACGGGTCAGGTAACCCGACTCAGCGGTACGCAGAGCCGTATCGGCAAGACCCTTACGGGCACCGTGAGTGGCGATGAAGTACTCGAGCACCGACAGGCCCTCGCGGTAGTTCGAGATGATGGGGCGCGGAATGATCTCGCCCTTCGGGTTCTGCACCAGGCCGCGCATACCGGCGATCTGACGCACCTGCATCCAGTTACCACGAGCGCCCGAGGTCACCATGCGGAACACCGAGTTGTCGGCCGGGAAGTTGGTCCGCATGGCGGCGTCAACCTCGTTGGTCGCTTCGGTCCAGATCTCAATGAGTTCCGTGTTGCGCTCGGTTTCGGTCTTCTTGCCCATGTCGAAGTCGTTCTGCACTTCGGCCGCACGCGTCTCAAAACGCTCGATGATCTCGGCCTTCGAGGCGGGAGACACGACATCCGAGATGGCGATGGAGACACCCGAACGGGTGGCCCAGCGGAAGCCTGCCGCCTTGAGCGCATCCAGCGACTCGGCGACCTCTACCTTGGGGTAGCTCTCGGCGAGTTCATTGACGATCGACTCGAGTTCCTTCTTACCAACCACCTTCTCCACGAACGGGTAGGTCATGGGCAGGGCCTCATTGAAGATGGCGCGACCCAAGGTGGTTTCGAGAATGATCGGCTGACCTTCCTCGTAACCCTCGGGGGCTTCCCAGCCGCGGGGCGGCACGAGCTCGTCGAACTTCAAGGTGATCGGCGCGTTGAGGTCCAGGTGACCTGCATCGAATGCCATGATCGCCTCGGCCACGCTCGAGTAAGCCTGGCCGTGCCCTGTCGCCTCGGGCTTGAACGAGGTGAGGTGGAACAGACCAATAATCATGTCCTGCGAGGGCATGGTCACGGGGCGTCCGTCGGAGGGCTTCAAGATGTTGTTGCTCGAGAGCATCAAAACGCGGGCTTCGGCCTGCGCCTCGGCCGACAGGGGCAGGTGAACCGCCATCTGGTCGCCGTCGAAGTCGGCGTTGAACGCACCACACACGAGCGGGTGCAGGTGAATGGCCTTACCCTCAACGAGCTGGGGTTCAAACGCCTGAATGCCCAAGCGGTGCAGCGTAGGCGCGCGGTTGAGCAACACGGGGTGCTCGGTGATGACCTCTTCGAGGACGTCCCACACCTGCCCCTGCGAACGCTCGACCATGCGCTTCGCCGACTTGATGTTCTGCGCATGCTGCAGATCTACCAGTCGCTTCATGACGAACGGCTTGAAGAGTTCGAGCGCCATTTGCTTGGGCAGACCACACTGGTGCAGCTTCAGCTGCGGGCCCACGACGATGACCGAACGGCCCGAGTAGTCGACGCGCTTGCCGAGCAGGTTCTGGCGGAAACGACCCTGCTTGCCCTTCAGCATGTCGGAAATCGACTTGAGGGGACGGTTGCCGGGGCCGGTAACCGGGCGACCGCGGCGTCCGTTATCAAACAGCGAATCGACAGCCTCTTGCAGCATGCGCTTCTCGTTGTTCACGATGATCTCGGGCGCGCCGAGATCAAGCAGACGCTTGAGGCGGTTGTTGCGGTTGATGACGCGACGGTAGAGGTCATTGAGGTCGGAGGTCGCGAAGCGGCCACCGTCCAGCTGCACCATGGGGCGCAGGTCCGGCGGGATCACGGGAATGCAGTCCAGGACCATACCCAGCGGCGAGTTGTTCGAGTTAATGAACGCGCTCACCACCTTGAGGCGCTTGAGGGCGCGGGTCTTCTTCTGACCCTTACCGGTCGCGATGACCTCTTTGAGCATCTCGGCTTCGGCATCGAGATCGAAGGTTTCGAGGCGCTTTTGGATCGCCGCGGCGCCCATTCCACCCTCGAAGTAGATACCGAACCGGTCCTTCATGTCGCGGTACAGCGCCTCGTCGCCCTCGAGGTCGGCGACCTTGAGGTTCTTGAAGCGGTTCCACACATTTTCGAGACGATCCAGCTCGGCGTCGAAACGCTTGCGGATGTTCGACATCTCGCGCTCCGCGGATTCGCGGGTCTTGCGCTTGATGTCAGCCTTCGCGCCTTCGTCTTCGAGCGCCTTCAGATCGGTCTCGGCGCGATTTGCACGCGCGTTGATCTCGCTGTCGCGACGATTCTCGAGTTCCTTCTTTTCGTTGTCGATGGCCGCCTGCAGGTTGGGGAGATCCTCGTGGCGAGCCTCCTCGTCAACGCTCGTAATCATGTACGCCGCGAAGTAAATGACCTTTTCGAGGTCCTTCGGCGCCAGGTCAAGCAGGTAGCCAAGGCGCGAGGGGACGCCCTTGAAGTACCAAATGTGGGTCACCGGGGCGGCGAGTTCCACGTGGCCCATGCGCTCACGGCGCACCTTGGCACGAGTAACTTCAACGCCACAGCGCTCACAGACAATGCCCTTGAAACGGACGCGCTTGTACTTACCGCAGTAGCACTCCCAGTCGCGCGTAGGTCCAAAGATCTTTTCGCAGAACAGGCCGTCCTTTTCGGGCTTGAGCGTGCGGTAATTAATGGTTTCCGGCTTCTTAACCTCGCCGTGCGACCAATTGCGGATTTCATCCGCGGTCGCCAGACCAATCCTCAGTTCGTCGAAGTAGTTGACGTCGAGCACAGGTTCCTTCTCTCGCTTATTTCAGTTTCGCGTGTGATGGGGTGTGAGGGGCGGCGGTCGGCGAACCGACCGCACAGGCACCCGTCAGACCTCTCCGATGGTCAGGTTGCCCTCGTTGGGACGACGTGAAAGGTCAATGCCCAACTCGTCGGCAGCTCGGAAGACCTCTTCATCGCTGTCGCGCATTTCGATGGGCTGGCCGTCTTTGGAAAGCACCTCTACGTTCAAGCAGAGAGACTGCATTTCCTTGATCAGCACCTTGAACGACTCGGGGATACCCGGCTCGGGAATGTTTTCACCCTTGACGATCGCCTCGTAGACCTTGACACGGCCCGTCACGTCATCGGACTTGATGGTGAGGAGTTCCTGCAGGGCATACGCGGCACCATAGGCCTCGAGGGCCCACACTTCCATCTCGCCGAAACGCTGGCCGCCGAACTGGGCCTTACCGCCCAGGGGCTGCTGAGTAATCATCGAGTAGGGGCCCGTCGAACGCGCGTGAATCTTGTCGTCGACCAAGTGGTGCAACTTCAAGATGTACATGTAGCCGATCGACACGGGGTACGGGAACGGCTCACCGGAGCGTCCGTCGAACAATTGCGCCTTACCCGAGGACTGCATCATGCGCTGCCCATCGCGGTTCGGCACAGTGTTGTCGATCAGACCCACGAGTTCGTTGGCGTGCAAGCCATCGAACACAGGCGCCGCGACGGGAGTGCCCGGCTCGCCATGCAGCGAGTTCTCGGGCAGGTTCTTGGCCCACTCCAGCGCCGACGAGACGTCCCAGCCCTGCTTAGCGACCCAACCGAGGTGCGTCTCCAACACCTGACCGACGTTCATGCGGCCCGGCACACCGAGCGGGTTCAAGACGATGTCGACGGGCGTACCGTCTTCGAGGAACGGCATGTCTTCGACAGGGAGGATCTTGGAGATGACGCCCTTGTTGCCGTGGCGACCAGCGAGCTTGTCACCGTCGGTGATCTTGCGCTTCTGCGCCACATAGACGCGAACCAACTGATTCACGCCCGGAGGCAGTGCATCGCCCTCGTCGTCATTGCGATCAAAGACCTTCACCGCGATGACGGTTCCCGACTCACCGTGGGGCACCTTGAGCGACGTGTCGCGCACTTCGCGTGCCTTTTCGCCGAAAATGGCGCGCAGCAAGCGCTCCTCTGGGGTCAACTCAGTTTCACCCTTGGGCGTTACCTTGCCGACGAGAATGTCACCGGGCTCGACCTCGGCGCCGACACGAATGATGCCGCGCTCGTCGAGATCAGCCAACACGTCGTCGCCCACGTTCGGGATGTCGCGCGTGATCTCTTCGGCGCCCAGCTTCGTGTCGCGCGCGTCGACCTCGTGCTCCTCGATGTGGATCGACGAGAGAACGTCGTCCTGTACGAGTCGCTGCGAGAGGATGATGGCGTCCTCGTAGTTGTGGCCCTCCCACGACATGAACGCGACGAGCAGGTTGCGCCCGAGTGCGAGTTCGCCGTTGTCGGTGGACGGACCGTCGGCCAGAACCGAGTTCTTTTCGACGCGATCGCCCTCGTTGGCCAGCACGCGCTGGTTATAGCACGTTCCCGCGTTGGAGCGGTCGAACTTCGCGAGCGGGTAGCTCTTGTAGGTGCCATCGTCATGCGCGATCGTGATCACGTCCGCGCTGACCTCGTGCACGACACCCGGCTTCTCGGCGACGATGACGTCACCCGCGTCCACGGCGGCGCGGCGCTCCATGCCCGTGCCGACGAGGGGAGCCTCGGTCTGTACGAGTGGCACGGCCTGGCGCTGCATGTTCGAGCCCATGAGTGCTCGGTTAGCGTCGTCGTGCTCGAGGAACGGAATCATGGCCGTGGCCACGGACACCATCTGACGAGCCGAGACGTCCATGTAGTCGACGTCTTCCTTGGGGACGAAGTCCACGTCGCCGCCGCGAGTACGCACGAGAACGTGGTCCTCGACGAATTCAGACCCGTCTTCCGAGAGGGGCGCGTTGGCCTGTGCGATGACGTGACGATCTTCGTCGTCGGCCGTCAAGTATTCGATCTCGCCCGTGAGACGGCCGTCTTGCACCTTACGGTACGGCGTCTCTACGAAACCAAATGAGTTGATGCGAGCGAAGGTTGCCAGAGAGCCGATCAGACCAATGTTCGGGCCTTCAGGGGTTTCGATGGGGCACATGCGGCCGTAGTGCGACGGGTGAACGTCGCGAACTTCCATGCCAGCACGGTCGCGCGACAGACCACCGGGACCCAGCGCGGAGAGTCGACGCTTATGCGTCAGGCCGGCCAGGGGGTTGTTCTGGTCCATGAACTGCGACAGCTGCGAGGTGCCGAAGAACTCCTTGATCGAGGCCACCACGGGGCGGATATTGATCAGGGTCAGGGGCGTAATGGCCTCGACGTCCTGGGTCGTCATGCGCTCGCGCACAACACGCTCCATGCGCGAAAGACCCGTGCGAACCTGGTTCTGAATCAACTCGCCTACCGCGCGGATGCGGCGGTTGCCGAAGTGGTCAATGTCGTCCACCTCAAGGTGAACAGTCTTGCCCGAAGCGGCCTTCAGCGTTTTGTCCTGAGCATGCAGAGCCACCAGGTACTTCACGGTGGCTTTGATGTCGTCGATCGACAGGGTGCTGTCGGCGAGGGCAGCCTCCACACCGAGCTTCTTGTTGATCTTGTAGCGACCCACCTTGGCGAGATCGTATCGCTTGGGGTTGAAGTACAGACCGTTCAAGAGGTTCTGCGCGGCGTCGCGCGTCGGCGGTTCGCCCGGGCGCAACTTGCGGTAGATGTCGATCAGGGCATCATCTTGGTTGTTGATGCGGTCCTTTTCGAGGGTGGTGCGCATCGATTCGAACTGACCGAACTCCTCAAGGATCTCAGCCTCGCTCATGCCCAGTGCCTGCAGCAGAACCGTGACGGACTGCTTACGCTTGCGGTCCACGCGCACGCCAACGATGTCACGCTTGTCGATTTCGAATTCCAGCCAGGCGCCGCGCGATGGGATGATCTTCGCCGAGAAGATGTCCTTGTCGCTGGTCTTATCGGACGAGCGTTCAAAGTAGACGCCCGGCGAACGCACCAACTGCGACACCACGACACGCTCGGTGCCGTTAATGATGAAGGTGCCCTTGTCGGTCATCAGGGGGAAGTCGCCCATGAAGACGGTCTGGGTCTTGATTTCACCCGTGGTGCCGTTCATGAACTCTGCGATCACGTACAGCGGCGCGGAGTAGGTGAGGTCCTTTTCCTTGCACTGGTCGATCGTGTATTTCGGAGCCTCGAAACTGTGGTCACGGAACGACAGTGACATGGATTCGGAGAAGTCCTCGATGGGAGAGATCTCCTCGAAAATTTCGGCAAGGCCGGAAAGTTCCGGGATGTCGTCGCGACCGGCGGCCTGAGCCTCCGCGACGCGTTCCTGCCAGCGCTCGTTGCCGAGGAGCCAGTCGAAACTCTTAGTTTGAAGCGCCAGCAGGTCTGGTACTTCTAGGGGTTCGCCGATTTTGGCGAATGACACACGGTTTGATGCCGTGCGGAGTGCAATGGGGTCGTGAGCGGTGCTCGAGGCAGCCAATGAGGTTTCCTTCCACAAGCCTGCGGGCGGATGAACACGCTGGGAGCGGAGCCTTCATCTACTCTCCCCCGAACGCAACCATCTATGTGTTTGTGTCGAACGAAAACCACTCGTAGGGAGTGAGTCTCGCGGACGCTGGCCTGTGGCATTGCCGCCATCCGCCGCACCACTCACTAATCGTTCAACGGGCACCAAAAAATGGTGTTATCGCAGGTGAAACCGTTAGTGATGAAGGACGGTCAAGTTCAAGGAGGGTTGCAAAAAAGCGCACAGGTAGCGCAAATAGCCAGCATAACGAATTGGGTCGCCGGAAGCAAATCGCGCGATTGTCGCACGATTGCCCACCTGCGGCCGCCATATGCCTGCATGGAGCATCATATTCAGTTCGCGGCCGAGGCGCAGGGCCTCACCCCTACTCAGTGCACGCCAGCGCCTCGTGGCGCCGGGCTGCTACCGCTCGGGATGCATTGCTCGCGTGCGTCAAATATCCACCTTTATGCGCCCCTCGTCAAGTTTGGCAGTCTCGACACGCCGTGACTACGGCGTATTCGCCGCAAATGCGACTGGGGCCCACCCTCCGTACGGAGGGTGGGCCCCAGAACAACCCGCGTCAGCGGGCCACAATTACTTGAGGGTAACCGTGGCGCCGGCGCCTTCGAGCTGAGCCTTAGCCTTCTCAGCGGCATCCTTGGCAACCTTCTCGAGAACGGGCTTGGGGGCGCCGTCCACGAGGTCCTTGGCTTCCTTCAGGCCGAGCGACGTGATCGCACGAACTTCCTTAATCACGGCAATCTTCGCCGAGCCAGCCGACTCGAGGACGACGTCGAATTCGTCCTTTTCAGCAGCTTCTTCGCCGCCACCGGCAGCCGGAGCGCCAGCAGCTGCAACGGCCACGGGGGCAGCTGCGGTAACTTCGAAGACCTCTTCGAACTTCTTCACGAAGTCCGACAGTTCGATGAGCGACAGTTCCTTGAAAGCTTCGATGAGCTCTTCGGGGGTAAGCTTAGCCATGATGGCCACCTTTCCATAAGGGCGAGTGCGCGGAGTGTGCGCAGTTCACGGGGGCGAGCGGCACCGTTTGGCACCGACTCCTTGGATTGATAGAGGCCAAAGGCCTTATGCGTCTTGCTTGGCACGCAGTGCGTCGACCGTGCGAACGGTCTTCGACAGCGGTGCGGCAAAGACGTAAACAGCCTTCGACAGCGACGCCTTCATAGCGCCAGCAGCCTTGGCCAAGAGAACCTCGCGGCTCTCAAGATCAGCAATCTTCGCGATCTCGGCAGCCGACAGCGCTTGGCCATCGAAGTAGCCGGCCTTGATGACGAGTTCTTTGTTTGCCTTAGCAAAGTCACGCAGTGCCTTCGCAGACTCAACGACATCGCCGTTGACGAATGCGATTGCCGTTGGGCCGGAGTACTGACCGTCGAATGCTTCGACGCCAGCTTCCTTAGCAGCGATTTCGGCAAGGGTGTTCTTCACCACGGCATACTTCGCGTTACCACCGAGCGAACGACGCAACGTCTTGATCTGCGCAACGGTGAGGCCGCGGTATTCAGTCAGAACAGCTGCATTGGCGTTGCGGAAGTCTTCCGCAATCTCAGCAACTGCTGCTGCTTTATCTGGCCTAGCCATGGGCCCTCCCTTCGTAGTGAGGCCGCCCTGTAGGTCACACGCACCCTTTTCGCTGCATAAAAAAACGCCCAGCGCAGATGGCGTGGGCGTAGGCATAAAATGCGATTCGCTGTACTCACCTGCGCAGGTCGCCTACTCATGCGACGAAATCGTCGAACGCGTAGACCCTTAGACTCGTGTGATGGCACACGGGTAACCGGCGGTCTTCGGTAGTTCAACTATACCGAGGTCGAGAACGCGCACAAAATCCTCGCGCCGTGAGCCTCGCTACATCCCCTCTCGCTCCCTCGCCGAGCCTCTGGCGGTTATCGCCGAATCCCTGGATTCCCTGGGGGAAACCCAACACCAGCCACAACGCACGAGGGGCCCACGACTCCTCGTGGGCCCCTCGCGCGACGGTGCGCCGTAGTTCGACGCGTGCGCCTTACTGCTTCGACTCGCGCCGCTGGCGTCGAGACACCACCACGAGACCGGCGCCGAAGAGCAACGCAAGGCCACCCAGTAACAGGCCCGACGTGGCGTCAACACCCGTCGCAGCCAGCATGCCGGGCACGCCAGCCTCAATCGTGCGCGGGCGGTACTGACCCTGCACGACCTGACCGGGTACCTGAATGTACGTCGGCTGGCCCACGATGATGGTGCCGCCGCCCAGCGGAGACTGGACTGGGTTTTGCACGGGCACGACTCCCGGCAGCGCGACACCATCGGGCAAGACCCCGCTGACGACGCCCTCTTGACCCAGCAACTGCACGGGCAACGAACCGACCAACTCGCCGTCCTCGTCGCGCACGACCCAATGGTGCAGGCCCGGAGCGGTGCCGACGGGCACCTGCACGTCGATGCGGGCGGCGCCCGTCTTGTCCGTGGTGAACTCCGTGACCAGCACGGGGTCACTCATCAGGTAAACCGAGTAGCGGCTCTCGGCGGCCAGGTTCCACGCGACGAGCGTGGTCTTGTCCGTATTAGATACCACCGTGCGGTTCTCGTAAATGCGGTACTGCAAGCTGCACTCCGCGTTGGAGACGAAGTCCACGACACCTGAGTAGGGCGACTTGTTGGCGTCGAAGACCATGAAGCCGACCGGCTGAATGTCGACCTCGGAGTTCTCGGTCGACGCGCTGATGAAACCGGAGTTGTTCAGCGAATACGTCACGAGACCGTCAACGCTCGTCACCGTGCGCGCAGTCGTCGGCCGACTCGTGGCTGGATCGATCAGAACCGTGGTCGTGGGCTGAACGGTGAGGTCCTTGAACGAACCATTGGCCATGATGTCAACCGTTCCCTGCACGCCCTGGCCTCGAGCGACACAGGCCTGCACCTGGTTCGTGAACGGGAATCGAGCCTCGCCGTACAGCGGGGTCTCATCCTCCGCACGTGCTTGCCAGTTGGCGCCCGGGATAGGACCCACGAAGCCTCTCTGCGGCGTCGCGGTGATCGCACCCGAATCGAGCAGGTCATACTGCACCAAGCCGTCGGCGCTGAGGTAGTGGCGACGATCCGGGGTGGCCTGCTGCGCACCCTCGGGCAGGATGAACTCCATGGTCGCCGCGTCGATACCGTCGAGTTTCGGTGCCGTCTGCGGCTCTCCTCCGGTGCCGCCAGGACCCACAGTCACGAGGCCCTTGACGGGGAACCGCGCCACACCGTAGTTGTGCGTTCCGTCCTCCGCAATCATGGCGAACTGCGCCGCCGGAACGGCGCCCAGATAGCCCGCGGGTGGGGTGGCCGTGACGCTGTCGTCCGCGTTGACCTGGTAAACGACCTGGGTCTCGGAGTCGGTGTAGGTGTCCACCTCGCCGCCAGTGACCGGGTCGATCAGGGCAAACCGGTTCGTCGTGTCGCACGTTGCCGCGGTAGTCGGTGCGGACGCCGCGTTGGTGGCGTTGGCAGCGTCAGTTGCGTCGCCGCTCACGACGGGAGACGTCGGCGAAGGAGCCGCACAGGCGGCCACCTGTGGCACCGGGGTGGTCGCGGGGGCACCAATTTGCACGGGTTCGGCCGTGAGTGCAAGGTCGCCGCGCGGGAAGAACAGGGTGCCGGAAACGATCGCACCCGTGTCAGACTTCGCCCGATACTGGAGTGCCGAAATCAAACCCTGGAAGTTCTCGGGCTGCGTCGCGATGACCGAGCCATTGGGCTGGAGCTCGTACTGAACTCCCGACTCCGGGTCCGTGTAGGTGGATCCCAGCACGCGGCCGTCAGCGCCGATGAACTCGAGCGAGGCCGGATCGACCCCATCAAGTGCCGGGATGCGCGATGGCACGCCGACCAATACGGGGCTAGCCTCGACGTCGTAATCCTTGACGCTGAATGCCACCTGGCCAAGGACGACGGAGAGACCGTTGTCGGTGACCGAGTGGTAACGCACGGGCGGGATCAGCCCCGTCCAACCGGTCGGCGGGGTGGCCACAACGTGGCCCGTGGAGTCAACCGTGTAGCGAACCTGGGTGGTCGCGTCGGTGAAATCGTTGGTCAGGCCACCGCTAGCCGGGTCGATGAGGCACAGCCAGCCCCCCTCGTCGGTCTTCGCGGCGCAATTACTCGCGGGCGCAAAGAGGCTGGTCGTGACGGGCACTGTTGCCTCGCCTATGGCACTGGGCTCGGACACCAAGTTGTAGTTGTCAGTGCGGAACACGTAGGTGCCGACGACCTCAGACCAGTAATCCGGATTGTCGCTGAGGCCCAATTGCTGGCCCCTAAAGTTGATCGGCTCAATGAGCTTGGCGTAATTTGCCGGCGGCGTGACCGTGACCTGCCCCTGCTGCTCGATCACGTACCGCACCCCATCGGCGCTCGTATACGTGCGCTTGTCTGCCGACAGCGTTCCCCCCGCTGCAGGGTCCACATCAAACGTCAGCGTGGTAGGCACGGTGCGGCTCGGTCCGGGCGCAACGGTAGCCTGGCCAAGGTTTGCAAATGCGCTGAACATACGGACGTCCCTGGCGTTGAACATCGCCATGCCAGTGACCTGGGCGGGGTCGGTCGGGTCCGCCGAGCGTGCCGTGAAGGCAACGGGAGGCTTGGCATCTAGGTAGTCACCGGGCGGCGTGGCGACGATCTCGCCCCCCGCCGACACTGTGAACCTAATCAACGTGTTGGGGTCGGTAAAGGAGCGCTGGTCGGCCCCAACCTCAGTGGCACCCGCGGGAATCACGAAACGGATCGAATCGGCGTTGACACCGGTCAACGCCGAGGTTGAACTCGGCGCCCCGGGTACCTCGTGCGGCGCCACCACAAAGGCATCGACGACGTCGAAGATCAGGCTGCCCGTCACAGGCTGCACGCCATCTGTGGTCACGGCCGTGAAGTGGGCCGTCGGCACAGGGCCCATATTGTCACTCGGCGGCGTCATGGTGACGCTGCCATCGGTATTCAGAAGGTAGCGAACCGTACCGCCGGAGGGACCGGTGATCGAGTACTCCTTGTGGTCCGGACGCACGCTGGTGGCGCCTTCAGGAATCACAAAAGCAAACGTGCCGAGGTCGATTCCCTTGATGACTGCCGTGGTCACCTCGTTGAACGGACCCACTTGAGTGGTGTGGATCTTGAGGTCTGAGTTGGGGAACCGAGTGACAAATGGAACGAATGCGCCAGTCGACTCCCTCGTCGCCGAGGTCATGACGGAGGGGACCGCACCGACGTAGCCCGGGGGCGGCGTCGCAATCACGGTGCCGCGGTCGGAGAACGAGTATGTGATGCGGGTTGACGGATCTTCAAAGGACCGACGATCTGCGGCGACATTGATCGAGCCAACGGGCGGCACGAACTGCATCGACGAATGAATTAAGTCGATGGCGGGCCCAGTCTCCAGCCGCTGGCCCATGGGCCCGGGTATGGCGGTCATGCGGTCCGTGGTAATGGGGAAGTTCGCCCAGCCGACCACTCGCGTGCCGTCGACCGTGTACCCCAGGTACGCGATTCGCGGCCGCTCACCCGTGTGGCCCGAGGGCACCGTAATGGTCACGGCTCCTTCGGCATTCACGGAGTACTGCATTGCATTGATCGTGGCGGACTGGGCAAAGTTGCTATCGGTGAGGAAGTCTCCTGCACCGGCCCAAACTTTGACGGATTCGGGCACCACGTCCGAGCGTGGCTCGGCCGTCGAAGAGAAGGAGCCCGTGGAGACAGGTGCCGAAACATCGTAGCGTTGCAGGGGGAACCGCGCGAGACCCGAGACAGGCGTACCGTCCTGGGTTTGGGCCGCGTACTCGATGGCGGGCTTGACGAGATTGAAGGTATCGGAGATGGCTTCGGCCCTGACAGCGCCCGTGGCGGCTTCGATGGAATAGCGAACGCGGCCGTCCTGATTCGTGTACGGGCCCTTGCCGACGACACCAGTCACCGGGTCCTTGATGGTCATCGACGAGGGGTTTGCGCCGACGAACAACTGGAGCGTCGATTGCGGGTTTTGGGGATCGTTGCCAAGGTCCGCCTGAATGTTGACACCCATGGCTGGGAACCGGGCGAAGCCGCTGAAGTCGGAGTTGCCGGCGCTCTGCCCCACGTATTGCGCAGCCGGAATGACGACGGAGTACCCCTCGGGCGGGGTGGCGGTGAACGTCCCGTTTGGACGGATTTGGTAACGCACACCGTCGGCGGAGGTGTAGGCACGACCGTCCGCGGAGACGTCGGTGGCGTCCGATGATGCCACCAGTTTGAGGGTCGAGGCGATAGCGAATTGTGGCATCGGGGCCGTGCCTCCGTCTCCCAGCGGCGCAGCGGGCGCGAAGACGTCCACGTTCGTGGTGGGGAACTTGGCCACGCCCTGGAAGAGGTCAAACGAATTTGTGAAGGCACTGTAGCCAATGCTCGGCGTCACGCCTCGGTACCCCGCAGGCACCTGGGTGTAGATCTGGCCCGAGTTGTCGGGAGCCACGTAGTACACGATGCCCGTGGAGGGGTCGGTGAAGCTGCGCACCTGCTGACGAGTCTCTGGGTTAATCAGACGCAAGGTGCGGGTAATGATGCCGTCCGGGGCGGGGGCGACGCTGTTGCTGCCCGCGCGCACCTCCGGAGCTACCGTCTCGGTGCCGGAAACACTAAACCGAATCACACCGGTCGCGCGCGTGCCATCTGCGCTGGCGCCGTAGTACGTGACCGAGGGGATGGTGTACACGCGGTTGTCGCGCGGTACCGCCGTCACCTGGCCGGTGTTTGAATCGACACTGTAACTCACGCCATTGGCAACATCATCAAAGGCGGTGACGCCGATTCCCGCGTTCGGGTCTATGACCCGGATGCTGCTCGGCAGCAGTCCCTGAGGAGCGGGGCTGGTGGAAATGTCACCGGCTGCCGCGGCGGGAGCCGACAGGTTGTAGTCGCGCAGCGGGAAGAACACGGTGCTGCTGACGTTGCCGCCGCCCGTAATGGTGGATTTGTACTGTGCGCTCGGTGCGGGCCCTGCGTAGCCCCCCGGCGTTCGAACGTTGATGACGCCACTCGCCGGATCGACAGCGTACGTCACGCCTTCCGCGGAGGCATAGGACTTTCCATCGGCGGCGACGGAAGTAGCCCCCGTCGGAGGCACCAGGGTGACCGTAGTGGGGTCAATGGCGGGGCTCGGCGTGAATCGGCTCGCCGTGGCCGGGGCGACGGCGGGAGCAATCTCGCGAGCGTTTAGGCTATCGAAGGTTACGAGACCGTCGACCGGCACGCTGCCGGCACCTTGAGCGCGAAACGGAACGCTACTCAGCACACCAGTGAAACCCGTGGCCCGCGTGGCGGTTACCGACCCGTCGGCATTGACCACGTAGGTGGCCATGCCCTCGATGGTGAGGGTCTTGACGGCGGCGCCGTCGACCGTAAGGAGGCTCATCGTCCCGGCCTGAATGCCCGACGGAGCCGGGAACACGGTGCTGCGGTCGACGTCGGCGGTGCCCGCCATCGAGACGGAACGCAGCAGCGGCCCCACCCCATTCGGGAACGTTGCCGTGCCCGTGAAGGCCGTACCCGCGGTGGTCTTCGCGGTGTAGCCAATCACGGGAACGATGCCCGAGAAGGCCGCGGGCGGGGTCGCCGTGATGTTGCCTGATTCGGCTGCCACCGTGAAGCGCACGCCGGTCGCGGGGTCGGTGAAGGAGCGCTTATCTGCGGCGACGTCAGTCGCCCCGCTGGTCGGCACCAGAGCCACGCTCGCGGGGTCCGCTCCGGGCACCATGGTCGCGGTCGAGGCCTCGCCGGGGCGCACGGGGTCGGCCACGATGTCGGTATCTGTGGGCTGCCCTGCCACGGGGGCCGCGGGGGCGTCCGGGCTCTGGGCAGGGGTTGCCGTGGGAGCCGGCGTTGCGGTCGCGCTGGGGCTGGCAGACTCAGCGGGCTGCGTGGTTGGGTTTGGCTGCGCGGTGGGGGTTTCCGTTGCGGGGGTTTCGGTTGCGGACGCCGCGGGGCTCGTTGGCGCCTCCTCCGTCGTGGGAGCCGCGGTGACCTCGAGGCTGCTCGCCTCCACGGCATTCACGACGTCTCCCGTCAGGTCGTCAGCCGCGAGAGCGTACGTGCCTGCCGTTGCGGCAGTTACCGCCACGCTCACCGAACAGGTGGCCGTAGCGGCGCTGAGATCGCCGCTGACGGTGACCGTACCGCTGCCCGGGGTGGCCGTCACGCTGATGCTGTCGCTCGCGGTGGTGGCCCGCTGACCGGGGTCGACGCACGTCACGGACGCCCCATTGGGGTCTGCCACAACCAGCCCCGCGGGCAGGGTGTGCGTAAAGCTCCAACCCTCTTTGGCCGCATTATCAACGCTATTGGCGATGTCATAGGTGAGCGTCGTGCTGGCGCCCGCGACCATCGTGGGGTTGGCAAACTTTGCAGACACGGAGGGAGTCACGTCGACAAGTTGAACGTTGTCGATCGCACCCTCATTGCCAACGCTTGCGGTATTGGCGTTGCGCACCTCGACGCGCATGGCGTCGGCTGCGCTGACCACTACCTGCGAGGTGAGGCGCACGACGGTCACGCCCCGGTCGTTGTAGGCGTCCGCGCCGTCCCCCGCCGCGGAGACGAGCTCCGCATGGTCGGCCGGGTTGAGTTCTGCATGGGAGGCATAAGTCGCCGAGGCCGTGGCCCCACCCTGCACGGCGCAGATGTCTATGGCTTCGCTGACGCGCTTGCCATCGAGCCAGAGTTCGATGCGAGGCGCGGATGCGTCGCAGTAGGCTGCGTAATCCACCTGCAGCGCGTAATAGTGGCCCTCCGTGACCTTAACGCCGGTCTCATTGCTGCCCAGCAGCAGCGTCTCACCGGCCGCGGCGTCGGCGCCGAACGTGAGGTGGGCCAAGGCGTTGTTCTCGCTCAGTTTGATGCGGGTGCCGTCCTGCTCATTGGCAAACAGTTGCAGTCCACGTGCCAATTTCTGCATACCATAGTAGGCTGCGGCATTGGCCTGAGCGGCCTCTTCGGAGGTTGCCTCCGCCGGGTTACAGTTCCAGGCGTCGATCGCGCCGCCATCGTAGTTGCCCTGCACCAGTACGCCGTTGCAGGTGCCCGCGCGGGTGCCGTTCCAGTAAGCATCCCCCATCAACGTGTTGCCCTGCGAGTCCGCAAAGCCGCGCAGGAGGGTGTCGGGGGCCGACACGTTCTGGAAGTCTGCTTCGAACGCGATGCCCTCGGTCGCGAGGTCCACCGCTTCTGCCTGAGGCGAGACAATGAGGCCCACCGCGCCGGCCGTCGCCAACGTCAACACCGACAGAGCGGTGAGAGTACGGGTCGAAAAGCGCTTTGACGCTGCGCGGCGGCCGTGGGCTTTCGCGGGCGTTACCGTTCGGGCAGGTTTAGCAGTCCTGTCGAAACTCATCAATGTCTCACTCTTAGTACTTACGTGATGCGCGTTGCGCCGCGGGCGCGGCTGGGCTGGTGGAGGCAGCACAAAAAGGGCTCACTGCCTCTCGTTACTATATGTGGGCACTGGGGGCGGGTCTAGTTGGATTCGGGTGCGGCAGTACCTCTCGGGCCATGTCTGCGAACATAACCGCAGGAAGCGCGTTTTCGCAGGTCATCAATCACAATTTAATAACACGCAAGGAGGATTTCACCACCGTGACCGCGAGTAAGCGAGTTGCAAAAATAGTAACTTTGGGTGATGGAGAAGGTGTGTGATGCAGCTCAAACGGAATCCACTTTCATCTGGTTTCGATGACCATTTTCGATACGCCGGGCATAGCAAACGCGCCGCACCCGGGATTCGGGTGCGGCGCGTTAGTGCGTGAACTGAGGCTTATGCCTCTTCGAGCAGGTTTCGCGTGAGCGAAATGTCGACGGGGATGCCGAGGCCCATCGTGGTGGCGATGGTGCCCTTTTGCACGTAGCGGCCCTTCGACGACGCGGGCTTCAGTCGCAGCACCTCTTCGAGCGCTGCGCCGTAGTTTTCCACCAACTGGGCTTCGCTGAACGAGGCCTTGCCGATGATGAAGTGCAGGTTCGCGTGCTTGTCGACGCGGAACTCGATCTTGCCGCCCTTGATCTCCTCAACGGCCTTGGCGACGTCCATGGTCACCGTGCCCGTCTTGGGGTTGGGCATAAGGCCACGGGGGCCGAGCACGCGGCCGAGGCGGCCTACCTTGCCCATGAGGTCGGGGGTAACGACGAGCGAATCAAACTCGAGCCAGCCGCCCGCGATCTTGGCGATCAGGTCGTCGCCGCCGACCTCGTCCGCGCCCGCGGCGAGGGCCGCTTCGGCCTTTTCACCGTTGGCGATGACGACAACGCGCGCGACCTTACCGGTGCCGTGTGGCAGGTTGACGGTGCCGCGCACCATCTGGTCGGCCTTGCGGGGGTCAACGCCGAGGCGGAGGGCAACCTCAACCGTGGCGTCAAACTTCGACGAGGAGGTTTCTTTCGCGAGGCGGACGGCCTGCAACGGCGAGTACAGCTCGTCGCGGTCGATCTTCAGTGCAGCAGCCTTCTGTGCCTTGGTAGCCATGTTAGCCCTCCACCTTAATGCCCATCGAGCGAGCGGTGCCGGCGATGATCTTCGCGGCCGCATCGATGTCGTTTGCGTTCAAATCTTCCATCTTCGTCTGCGCGATTTCACGAACCTGCGCGTCGGTGATGGCGGCCACCTTGACCGTGTGAGGGGTCGCCGAGCCCTTGGGTACGCCGGCGGCCTTCTTGATCAGTTCAGCAGCCGGAGGCGTCTTCGTGATGAAGGTGAAGGAGCGGTCTTCGTACACCGTGATTTCCACGGGGATGATGTTGCCGCGCTGGCTTTCGGTGGCAGCGTTGTACGCCTTGCAGAACTCCATGATGTTGACACCCTTGGCACCCAGTGCGGGACCAATCGGGGGTGCAGGAGTAGCGGCGCCAGCCTTGATCTGCAGCTTGATGTAGCCGGAGACCTTCTTCTTGGGAGGCATGAGTATTCCTTAAATGTGTTGTGGTTCGGGCGAGGGCGTTGCTGCTCTCTCCCACTTTGAATGCGCCCATCTGAGTGAGCGCATCAAATCTTGGGGAACTACTGGATCTTGGCGACCTGGCTGTAGTTCAATTCGACCGGGGTTTCGCGGCCAAAGAGGTTCACGAGTACGCGCAGCTTGTGCTGCTCGGGCGTAATCTCGACCACCGTGGCGTCCATCGTCTCGAAGGGGCCGTCCATAACAGTAACAGCCTCACCGATCTCGAAGACAGTCGTGGCGACCGGGGCCTTGCGCTTCTTGGGCGCCGCGGCGACCTTCTGTTCGGCCACGCGGGCGGGGGCTAGCATGGAAACGACCTCGTCAAGGCGCAGCGGCACGGGCGCGTGAGCGTTGCCCACGAAACCGGTGACGCCGGGCGTGTGGCGAACTACACCCCAGGATTCATCGGTGAGTTCCATGCGTACGAGCACGTAGCCGGGAATCCGCACGCGGCGAACGGCCTTCGGCTGGCCGTTCTTGATCTCGGTGACGTCCTCCATGGGAACCTCGATCTGGAAGATGAAATCTTCCATCGACTGCGTCTGAATACGCGTACTGAGGTTCAGCTTGACGCGGTTCTCGTAGCCCGCGTAGGAGTGGATCACGAACCAGTCGCCGTCTTGCACCAGCAGTTCGCGGCGCAGTTCTTCGACCGGGTCGACCTCGGGCTCTGCATCAGCGTCACCCTCGGCGGGGTCTTCGTCGGTGGCCTCCGAGCCCAGTTCGGCCTCGGCGTCGGCGGTCAGTTCGGACGCCTCGGTGGCCACAACCACGTCGGCCTCCTCGTCAGCGGCCTCCGCGAATACCGAACCGGAGTCGGACACGATGGCGTCTTCAGCGGCGGGCGTCGAGTCGGGGATCTCGATGTCCGAGAAGTCCAAGGGAGCTTCGGCGGCGGCGTCCGTGCTCTCAACGGTTTCGCTGGCATCCGACGCTTCGGCCTCGTCGACGGCCGCGGAGAAAGGAGCCTGGTCGGGCACCACGGTGCCTGCTGCGGCGCCCGAGTCCGCGACGTCACCTGCGGCGGCGTCGGAATCGGCGGCGAAGGGCGTTTCGAGATCTTCAGGTGCGTTGGACGCGTCAGACACGTTGCGAACTCTTTCAATAAATGACTGCGGGCGCCCTGCGCCCGGCATGAACTTAGTTGGTGAAGGCGAAGCCCGCGAGGGCATTGAGACCGTAGTCGATGCCGAACACAGCGAGCATGAAGACGAGCAGGAACACCAGCACCACGATGCTGTAGTTCGTGAGTTCCTTCGGGGTGGGGCGAACCACCTTGCGAAGCTCTTCGACGACCTGGCGGACGAACAACGCAACGCGGGCGAACAGGCCCCGCTTCTTGTCAACCTGCTTCTGGCCGCCCACGGTTACCGCATTTTCGCTCATTCGGTGGCCACCTTTACATGCTTGTATCTAAACGAAAAGCCCGGCAAATGAATCATTCGCTAGGCCTGTCGAGCAGGGCAGACAGGACTCGAACCTGCAACCTGCGGTTTTGGAGACCGCTGCGCTACCAATTGCGCCACTACCCTAAGTCGACTGACCGTTTCACCCTACGGGAGGGTTCACCACCGCGCCACCGATCTGCCTCCTAGCGAACACTTCGCGACCCTCGTAAAGGAGGTCGCTGCCGTGCCGCCACGGAGCCACTTGAAGGCGCGCCGCATCGACTGCGGATTTCCGCTACGGAAGATCATACTCATAGTTTTCTCGCAGGTCGAATTCGCTGCGGTCAATAGTGCTGCATCTGACAAAATGAGTGCCGTGAACGAAGCCCCGCAAACCCAGCCTCAGCCAACCAACCCCGCCACCGCGGCGTCCGGCACCCCGACGGGCCCGCAGCGACTCAGCACGCGCATCGCGGCCATCGCCGAGTCCGCGACGCTTAAGGTCGACGCGAAAGCCAAGACGTTGAAGGCCGAGGGCCGACCCGTCATCGTCTTCGCGGGCGGCGAACCCGATTTTCCAACCCCGCAGTACATCGTGGACGCGGCCATTGCGGCCTGCTCCAACCCCGCCGCACACCGGTACACGCCCGCAGCCGGCCTCCCCGCCCTGCGCCAGGCCATCGCTGACAAGACCCTGCGCGACAATCAGGTGACCGTGGACGCCGCCCAGGTGCTGGTCACCAACGGCGGCAAGCAGGCCGTGTACCAGGCCTTCGCGGCGGTACTCGGCCCCGGTGACGAGCTGTTGCTGCCCGCCCCGTACTGGACCACCTACCCCGAGGCCGCCAAGCTGGCGGGCGCGACCCCCGTGGAGGTCTTTGCGGGCGCAGACCAGGGCTACCTCGTCAGCGTCGAACAACTCGAATCGGCTCGCACCGAACGCACGAAGGCCTTGCTGCTGTGCTCGCCCTCCAACCCCACGGGTGCCACCTATTCTCGCGAGCAGATCACCGCAATCGGCGAATGGGCGCTCGCCCACGGCATCTGGGTCATCAGCGACGAGATCTACCAGCACCACGTCTATGACGGCACCGAGTTCGTGAGCATTCTCGCCGCGGTTCCGGCCCTCAAAGACACCTGCATCCTGCTGAACGGCGTGGCGAAGACCTACGCGATGACCGGCTGGCGGGTGGGCTGGATGATCGGCCCCGCCGACGTCATCAAGGCCGCCTCGAACCTGCAGTCGCACCTCACCTCGAACGTCAATAATGTCGCGCAGTACGCGGCCTTGACCGCCGTGCAGGGCGACCTGTCGGCCGTGGCCGAGATGGCGACCGCGTTTGATCGCCGCCGCCAGTTGATCGTGTCGATGCTGAACGAGATCGATGGAGTCGAGTGCCCCACCCCCACCGGCGCGTTTTACGTGTACGCCGACGTGACCGGCCTGCTGGGTCGCGACATTAACGGTCGCACTGCCGCCACGAGCGCCGAGTTGGCCGAGTTGCTGCTCGAAGAGGCCGAGGTGGCCGCGGTTCCCGGCGAGGCGTTCGGCCCCGGTGGATACCTGCGCTTCTCGTACGCAACCTCCGATGCCGACATCGCGGAGGGCATCGGTCGCCTGCAGAAGTTGCTCGCCTGAGCGGCGGGTGAATCATGTCGCCGCCGCGCGCTGCCTCCTCGGGGGGCGGCGCGCGGCGTCGCGTCACGGTGTGTAACCTGGAGTCATGATGTCCCGCACGCCCGGGAGCAGCGCTCCCCCGCCTGGCAGCCGAGACCTGCGCACGCTCCCCAAAGCACACTTACATCTGCATTTCACGGGCTCCATGCGCCTACAGACTCTGCGAGACTGCGCCGATGCGCAGGGAGTCCGCCTCCCCACTGCCCTGCGAGAGGGCACGGACCTGCAACTCGACGACGCAGACCGGGGCTGGTTTCGTTTTCAACGCAACTATGATTCCGCGCGAGCCGTCGTGCGCAGCGAACGCATCATGCGACGCATCGTGGACGAGGCCGTCGCCGATGACGCCGCCGAGGGCTCGCGGCGCCTCGAGATCCAGGTGGACCCGACCGCGTATGCGCCCTTCGTCGGAGGCATCACGCCCGCCATCGAGATTGTGCTCGACGAGGCGCGCCTCGCGGCCCACCGCCATGGCATATCGGTCGGGGTCATCGTGGCGGCCTCCCGCATGCGCCACCCGCTGGACGCACGCATCCTCGCCCGCCTCGCCGCGCAGCACGCGGGCTCCGATTCCGTCATCGGGTTTGGGCTCTCCAACGACGAGCGTCGCGGAGACACCAGCGAGTTTGCGCACGCGTTTCAGATTGCTCGCCGGGCGGACCTGCTCAGCGTTCCACACGCGGGCGAGCTCTTGGGCACCGACCACATCCATCAGGTGTTGGTCGCGCTGCGGCCCGATCGGTTGGGCCACGGCGTGCGCCTCGCCGAGGATCCGCGACTGCTCGAACGGGTGGTCGCCGACGGTATCGCCCTCGAGGTATGCCCCGCCTCCAATGTCGCACTCGGCGTCTATGCCAGCGCCGAGCAGGTGCCCCTGCGTCAGCTCTTCGACGCGGGCGCCCGCATAGCGTTGGGTGCGGACGACCCACTCATCTTCGGTTCGCGGCTGCTCGCACAGTACGAAACCGCGCGGTCGGTGGGGTTTTTGGACGCCGAGCTGGCCGAGTTGGCGCGCCGTTCCCTGCTGGCATCACGGCTCGACTCGGAGGCCCTCGCCACGGCGCTGGGAGATGTCGAAGCCTGGCTGGCCGCTCCGGGAGATTCTGCCTAGTCCTCGCGCCGAGCCCCCTCGGCCGGTGCCACCACGAAAAACTGGGGCGCCGCGAGAGAGTGGTCGGCATAGGCTTTTGCGACCTGCTGCGCCACGGTCAGTGCGGCATCGGATTCCACCAGGGCAATGGCCGAGCCTCCGAATCCGCCGCCCGTCATGCGGGCCCCGTGGGCACCGGACGCGCGGGCCGCGTCGACCGCGACGTCCAGCTCGATGCAGGTGACCTCGTAGTCGTGGCGCAGGGACTCGTGCGACGCATTCAACAGTTCACCGAGGCGTCCCAAATTCTCACGTACGCTGCCCGCTTGGAGGAGGGTTGCGAACGCTCGGGTGCGTTCCATCTCGCTCACGATGTGCCGCACGCGGCGGGCCAGCTCATCGGCTCGTGCGGCCGGGGCCGCCTGCATCACGGCCGCAGCGGCCGCTGCGGCGCCACCCCCCGCATCGACATAGTCGCGCAGGGTTGTCACCCCGAGCAGCTCGGCGCCGAGCTCACTCGCGGCGCGCCGATTGTTGTATTGGCCGTCGCTGAGCGAATGCGGTGAGCGCGTGTCGATCACGAGCAGGGCGAGACCCTGGTCGGCGAGGTTCCACGGCACCTGCTGCGTGGACGTGTCGCGGCAGTCCAGCAGCAACGCATGGCCCTCGCGGCATAACACCGATGCCGACTGGTCCAGGCCGCCGGTGGAGGCGCCCACGAAATCATTCTCGGCGGAGATCGCCGCGCGAATGAGGTCGAGGTCGCTGGCCCCGAGGCCGAAGAGGTGATTGAAGGCGAGGGCCGTGGCGCATTCGATGGCCGCGCTCGACGAGAGGCCGGCGCCGGCCGGAACCTCCGAATACAGGTAGATTTCGAGACCCGCGCCGGGGGGCAGGGGGTGCGCGTCGCGCAGCGCCCACGGCACCCCCGCGAGGTAGGCGGCCCATACGCCCGTAAGGTCAGCCGGCTGCAGGGTGCTCACCCGCACCTCCACGACGCCCTCGGCGTACGACGAGGCGAGTCTCAGGCGGTCATCGTGGGTACGCCTCGCCGCGACATAGGCGCGCTGCGAGATCGCCATCGGCACGCACCAGCCCGCCTGATAATCCACGTGCTCGCCGATGAGGTTGACCCGCCCCGGCGCGGAAAACACTCCCTCGGCCTGACCACCAAAGGTGGCGGCGAAACCAGCCCGCACGGCATCGAGGCAGGCCTCCCGAGGCGAAGCCTCGCTGAACGTAAGACTAGACACTGGCAACCTCTCTCAATCGTGCGGCAATCTTTTCGGGAGTCGTATCGGAGACGAACGCCCCCATCGCGGATTCGCTGCCCGCGAGGTATTTCACGCGGTCAACTCCGCGCAGAACGGAGAACAACTGCAGGTGCAGTCGCGCCTCCTCGCGCAGTTCGCGCACTGGGGCCTGATGCCACGCCGCGATGTATGGCAGGGGCACCGACTCACCGCCCTCGCGCACGTAGTAGCGATCCGCTCGCTGCAGGATCTCTTTGTACACGACCGCGAGGTCATCGCGCTCGTCCGCCGTGAGTGCCGCCAGGTCGGGGACGCAGCGACGCGGCGCGAGGTGGATCTCGACGGGCCAGCGTGCCGCCGCGGGCACATACGCGACCCAGTGCTCCGAGGCGATAATGATGCGCTCCCCCGCCTCGATCTCGGCCGCCACGATGTCGTCGAGCAGCCTCCGGCCGGTCGTCGCCCGGTACGCGGCCGCGCGCTCCAGCATCGTGCGGGTGCGTGGCGTGAGAAACGGGTACCCGTAGATCTGACCGTGCGGGTGCTGCAACGTCACCCCGATCTCCTTGCCGCGGTTCTCGAAGCAGAACACCTGCTCGACGCCCTCCATGCCATTGATGGCCTCGGTGCGGTCGGCCCACGCCTCGATCACGGTGCGCAGCCGACTCACCGGCAGACTGCCGAGGCTCGCCTCGTGATCGCTCGTAAAGCACATCACCTCGCAGTGGCCGAGGGCGGGGCGCTGCTCAAACAGGTCGCCGCCGACCGTCGGTGCGAGGCCCTCCGGCGCGGGCGCCGTGAAACTCGCGCTGCGATTGCCAAAGGCCACCACGTCATAGTCCTCGGTCGGGATCTCGCTCGGTACCGTGCCGCGCCCAGTGGGGCAGAGCGGGCACTCGTCGGCGGGGGGCATGAAGGCGCGCGCGTTGCGATGCGGGGCCATGGAGACCCACTCCCCCGTCAGCTGGTCGAGCCGCATGAGCCCTGCGGGGCCCTGGGCGGGCAGGTCGCGCAGGTCGTCGCCGTCACGACGCCGGCCCTCGCTAAAGGGTGCCGAATCGTCAAAGAACAGCAGGGTGCGACCGTCGGCGAGCGGCTTGGTGTAGCGGTGAATGACCGGCTGAGTCATGTGGGTTCCTCTGGATCAAGCGAGCGTTTCCCTCATGCTACAACGTAATCGAACATCAATTCAAACATTTTTCAACGTTTTATTGGGGACGCCGCGGGGCCCGTTCCCGCATCTACCTCGCTGGCGGGTGGCCGCGCTGGGGCGTGATACCGCGACCAGCGCGAATCCGGTGCCACCCTGGCGTCCTCCCCCTGCATGACCCGCACCAGGCCGTGCGCTCCCTCGGGCGCCTCGCTCACCACGATCCGCCGCACCTTGCCCTCGAGTGCCTCGTACATCGACGGCGTGCAGTGATCGGTCACGAGCACGTCGAGGTCTTCCAACGTCGCAAATCGCACCAGACCGACCATGCCCCACTTCGACGAGTCACACAACACGATCAACTGACTCGACGACTCGATCATGACCTCATTGGTGCGGGCCTCCGCCACATTCGGGGTGGTCAGCCCGTGATCGGGGCTAATGCCATGCGCCCCGATCAGGCATACATCGGCGCGATAACTCGCCAGCATCTTGTCAGCCACCGGCCCCACGAGGGTGTGCGAGGGGGTGCGCTCGCCGCCCGTCAGCAGGACGGTCTGGCGCACCACGGGGTTCTCGCACAAGACATCGGCCACCGACGTGGAATTGGTGATGATGGTGAGATTCTCTATCTCGCGCAAGTAGTTCGCGGCGGCCCACGTCGTAGTGCCCCCCGAGATGCACACCGACATGCCCGGCGCGATCAACGTCGCGGCAGCGACACCGATGGACTGCTTCTCTTCTTGGCGCTGACGCAGCTTCTCGGTGAAGCTGATCTCCTCCGCGCTGCGACCGACGGGCAAGGTGGCGCCCCCGTGAACCTTCGTCACGAGGCCGTCGCGTTCCAGCGCGTCGAGGTCGCGACGAATCGTCATGTCCGACACGTTGTAGCGCTCGGTCAGTTCGCTTACACGCACTGCTCCATTGCGGCTGATCTCCTGCAAGATCAACTGCTGTCGTTGTCGAGCCAGCATTACGCCCCCTCCATCGTCACCAAGAGATGATGCGACTGCGGGGCATACTGCTCGCTGAAGACGAGCGCCGCAGCACCCCGTACAGCGTCAAACTTACTATCCTGCGACACCAAAACCGCCACCCGATGCGAGGCGCGGGCCTCGTGATGTACGGCGAGCATCTGCTCCAGCCGCCGCTTCACGGCCTCAGCCACCCAGGAGATGCGCGGACCGCCGTACGTCACCTGCTGCAATTCCAGCAAATTGACCAGCCCCAGGCCCAACCGCGCCAATGTTTCGACGTACGCATCGCGCAGCGCCACCGCGGCGACATCACCCTGCTCGGCGCGCAGCAACACCTCGCGGACGCCGCTATCTACGGCGTGTGGGTCCCCCAGGTCCGTGTCGGCCGACACGAGGCCCCGCTCCATCGCACAGTGCACCAGCTCGGGAGGACCGAGACCGCTATCCATCGACTGCGGGGGCAAATCTTCGGCGCGTGAGCGGGGAGTCACGAGCGTCAGGTGTCCAATCTCGCCCGCCGTGGAGGCCCGCCCGCGATACACCTCGCCGTTCAGCACAATGCCAGCGCCTATTCCCGCGCCCACATAAATGAACGCTCCCGACAGCGTGCCGCTGGAACGTTCCGCCCCCTCGGCGGCGCCGTCTCGACCACCCCACCACAGGGTGCCCACGGCCGAGGCCGGACCATCTCGGTCCAGCTGCGTCGGCAACCCGAGACGCGATTCGAGGCCCGCAGCGAGCCGCACGTTTCGCCAGTTATAGAACAGAGGCGGTGTCAGCATGATGCCGTGCTCGCGATCCAACGGGCCCGGAGCGGCGACGCCCAGTCCCAAAATCTGCTCACGAGCCACCCGGGCGTCCCGAATCATGCCCTCAATCTCGCCGCACACCCAATCCATGAAGTGATCGGGTCGCTCCGTGAAGGCCGTGGGGGCCCGGCCGCTGCGCACGGGCTCGCCCGCCATGTCGTAGAGGGCCCACGCGGTGCGCAGCGGATCAAGGTGCAGCCCCACGGCATAGCCGTGGGAGGGGTTCACAGTGAGCATGACCCGCGGCTTGCCCTTACCCTGGGGCTCGCCCCGCGTCTCGACCACCATGTTGCGATCGACCAGGCGGCGGCACACGTTGGACACGGTCTGCGCCGAAAGCCCCGTATGCTGAGCGATCTCCACTCGTGAAATGCCCTGCATGCTGCGGCGAATGTAATCGAATACCACCGTCTCGTTGAAGCCCGCCAACGCTGGCAGGTTCGAGCCTCGCCTCATCTCGTCTCCTCACCGTCTGAACACTCTACTTTCGCACAGAGGAGCCCGTGACAGGCGACACACTCCACTGAGTGAAGCTTCAAAGATCATCTCTTCGGCGACGGCGCAGCGGCCGACGCTGCGACCTTTGCATTCTGCGCATACGCAACGACGAAAAGGGCTGCGAGAGTGACGGCAGGTTCAGGCGGGTGGCGCCCTTGGGCAGGGCATTGACGAGCGGAGCTGACGCGAACTGACCGAACACCGCGCCCGCCGCGAGCGAGATCGCAATACTACTCGCGCTGATCAAGATGATGATCCCCGAATTATCCGACTGCGCCAGCAGCGAGAGCCCCCGGAACAACATGTAGCCCGGCAACAGCGGCACGAGGGCCGGCGTGATGAGGACGATCGGCGCCAAACCCAACAAACGACTAGCCACGCTAGCCAGCACCCCCGACGTCGCCGCGGCCACCGCATTCGCCCAGGTAGTAGGTATGCCCGCCGCACCGAGGGCGGTGTACGTCAGGATGCACAGGGCACCCAAAGCGCCCGCGACCAACCAACTGCGGCGGGGGGCATCGCACCACAACACGAAACCCGCACTCGTGATGGCACCACACGCGGCCAACTGGGCGAGGTTTGAAAAGGTGGGAATCTGATAGGGGGCGGTCACCATGAAGATGCCCAGCGCATTCGCGAGCGCGATGCCTCCCGAAACGCCCCCGATCACGCCCACGGTCAGCATGAGCGCCTCAAAGCCGCGCCCCGCCGCGGTCACGTACCAGCCGCCCACGGCATCCTGCACCGCCGACACCGTCGTGAGGCCCGCCAAGAGCGCGACAATCGACACCGCGACGATCAGCGACGTATTCACTGTGGGATCCAGGGCATGCACGAGAACGGCGAGCAGGGGGCCGACCACACCGCACGCGACTTGAACAAAGAACGTGGGCCACTGGGCGCGCGCCAACAGGCCGCCCAGCAACTGCATGACGAGTGCCGCAACGGCAGCCGTCGCCACCACCACGAGGTCTCCGCCGAACAGCCACGCCACACCGATGCCGACCATGGCACCGCCCACCATGATCTTAGGGTTCGCCACGCCGAGGTTGCGCCGCAGCAACTGCGTCACTCGATTCTGTGCCGCCGAGATGCGCACCTCGTTGCGCACGAACGCGGCCGCAATCGCATCGGCCTCGGTGATGAGGTAATAGTTCGTGCCCCGGTTCGTGACCATGCGCATGCGCGTGATAGGTGAGGACAACTTGCTGGGCAAATGCGACAACGCGAGAGTGCTGAAGGTGACATCCGCATCGACGTGGCTAATGCCTGCCGAGCGCGCTATCGCTAGCATAGTTGCAGTAACTTCGGCAGCGCCCGCGCCATTGGCCAGTTTGACCTCGCCAATGCGCATGGCAAAGTCGAACACCTCATGAATCACGAGCGGCGTTGCGCCGGTGGGAGCCTCCATAGTGATCATGGTAAAGACACATCTCGTGGCGTCGCCACGGCATCCCTCACCGCGTTCCAGCCCCCCGTCCAGGCTGATCGCATTAGGAGAATCATGACGCTTGGCCGCCGCGCTGCCCTGCGCGCTCTCGCCGTCCTGGGCGCGGCCGGTCCGGTGGCCGCGTGCCAAACGGGAGGTGACCCCGCTGCGAGCCCCACGGCGTCCACGAGGTCTACCCCGACCCCGCCGCCCGCGACGCCGACCACACCGCCGGGCCCGCCGACCTCACTCGAGGCGATGATCGAGGCGCGCCTTGGGGCGCTGCCCGACCCGGGCGCACCCGTGGGCGACGTCAAGCATCTGAGCGAGGGCCTCGCATCGAGAGCCTGCGCGAACGGCACCCTCTACGCGAGTTCTCAGGGCGCCTTTTTGGTGCCCGCAGATGTCGAGGCGCGTTGGCTCACGGTGCATAACCTGATTGGGTACCCCACCTCTGAGGTGGAGCCCTGGGTGGACGGCCGGCGGCAACGATTCTGGGGCGGCAACGTCATCATCGCGCCGGGCGACCAGGCCGCTCCGCTGCGCCTGGACGTGGTCGTCAATAAACTGCGCCCCCTGGTGCCACTCGACTACTCTCCGCCGGATCTCGTCCAGTGGCGAGGTATCACCATCCGCGATTCGATCCGGGCCGACGCGGAGGCCATGTTTGTCGCGGCCGCGAGCCAGGGTGTGACTCTGCTGGCCGTGAGCGGATTTCGCACCTATGCGTATCAGGTGAGTCTCTTCGAGGGGTACCAGCAGACCAGCGGCCCGGAACAGACGCTGATTCGCAGCGCGCGGCCCGGCTACAGCGAGCACCAGACGGGCTTTGCGTTCGATGTGGCGGGCGACCAGGGCTGCGTGTTGAGCGCGTGCTTCGCCGAGACGAATGCGGCACGCTGGGTTGAGGCGCACGCGTTCGAGTTTGGGTTTTGCGTGCGCTATGGGCTAGAGCAGGGGGCCATTACGGGTTACGACTACGAGCCGTGGCACCTGCGCTATGTCGGTAGGGAGGTGGCCGCCGAGATGGTGGCCCGCAAGATTTACACCCTCGAACAGTTTTACGGGCTGCCCGCTGCGCCGAATTACGCGTAGCGGACAGCCCGTCAAGAATTTGCGAGGCCGAGGGCCAGGCAGGCTTAGGCGAGGCGAGCGAGCGCGCCCGCGCGCTTGGCCAGCACCTTGTCGATGCCGAACTTTCCTGCTCCCGTGCCGAGGAACACGAGGCCAAGCAGAATATAGGTGACGTCCAGTTCGCCGGCGATACCGGTTTCGGCCGCGAGTCCTTCGGTCCACTGGGCAACCAGCGCAATGGAGAGGAACATGACGGCCAGCAGGGCACCGGCGAGGCGCGTGAAGACGCCCAAGATGAGGGCGAGGCCGAGGCCGAACTCGCCGGCCACAATCAGGCTGCCGAAGAACGAGGGGGCCGGAACGCCGAGCGATTCGACGTAGCCGAAGAAGCCTGTGAGGCCTCCCGTGATCTTTTGAACGCCGTGCACGATGAGCAACACGCCAACCACTACACGAGCAATGAGCAAGGCGGGATGGGCGGTGGCATGCATAAGAGTCTGTCTCCTGTAGGGGATGCCGAGGCAGTTTTTGAATATTGCAGCGGTATCACTCTAAGATACAACGTGAATAAAACCTAGTTGAAACTTCCAGTAAAACCTCACAGGCGATCCGGGAAACTTCTGGAGTCGACGAAATGTCTCGCTCAATGCGCCCATAAATTTGGCGGCGGCAAAGCCACACCTGCCAAGGTCACAGCCCAAAGCAGCAGCAGCGCGACGTCCGTGGCGCGAGACCGCACTACGAGCACACCCAGTGCCTCACGAGGCAAGGCGAGGCGCAATGCGGCCGCCACGAGCAACGTCAACACCGTCACCAGGCACGCCAGGCGGCTGTTGTCTGAAAACACCAAGAGTCCCGCGAGGGCAAAGCCACACGAGGTGACAATGATCGGCCACTGCCTCTTGCACCCCGCCCGAAAACGCCCCCACGGCGTCGCGTAGATAATCGCCCTCACGACCCGCTCCTTTACCGCCCACCACAACCACGAGGTCAGTGTGCGAAATGCCTCGTGCCCGTGAAATACAGGGCCACGCCCGCGGCTTCGGCAGCCGCAATAACCTCAGCATCGCGCACCGACCCACCCGGCGCAACCACGGCAGCCACCCCGGCATCCAGCAGGACCTGCAGGCCGTCCGCAAACGGGAAGAACGCGTCCGACGCCGCGACCGCCCCACGAGCACGCTCGGCGCCCGCACGCTCGACCGCCAACCGGCACGAATCCACGCGGTTCACCTGCCCCATGCCCACGCCCACCGACGCGCCATCTCGCGCCAACAGGATCGCATTGGACTTCACGGCACGCACCGCGCGCCACGCAAACTCGAGGGACGCCAGCGTGGCCGGGTCCGCGGCCTCGCCCGCCACCAGGGTCCACGTGTCGACGGCGTCGCCACCCGACACCTCTCCCGACTCGTCACGCTGCACGGCATCAATCGCGTCGCTCTGCTGGACCAGCACGCCGCCCGAGACGGGGCGCGTCTCGACCCCCGCGGCCACCTCGGGGGCGGGAGCCACCAGCACGCGCAGGTTCTTCTTAGCCGTCAAGACCTCGAGCGCCTCGGCAGTGAAACCAGGGGCGATAATAACCTCGGTGAATACCTCGGCCACCTGTCGCGCCATCTCGGCGTCGACCTCACGGTTGGCAGCGATCACCCCACCAAACGCCGACACCGGGTCGCACGCATGCGCCGCCGCGTGCGCGGCCGCGATGCTCTCGCCGACCGCAATGCCGCAGGGGTTAGCGTGCTTGATGATCGCCACCGCCGGTCCCGCGTGATCAAAAGCCGCGCGACGGGCCGCGTCCCCATCCACGAAGTTGTTAAACGACATCGCCTTGCCGTGCAGCTGTTGCGCCCCCGCGATGCCCACGGCGGCGGCCGGTGCCCCCGTGGCCGTCGCGGCGTCCGCAATATAGGAGGCGGCCCCCTGATGGGAGTTCTCGCCGTATCGCAGCACGTCGCTGCGCGTAAACGTCTGCCCAAAGAACACGCCGAACTCGCCCGCCGACGAGCCGTACGACTCGGAGAGCACGCCCTCGGCCTCCTCCAGATCGGCGTAGGCATAGCGCGTCGCAAACCAGTTCGCCACCGCGACATCGTAGGCCGCCGTGTGCGCATAGGCCGCGGCGGCGAGCCGCTTGCGCTGCTCGAGGGTTGTGCCGCCGGCCCCCAGGGCCGTCAACAGCGCCTGATAGGCGGCGGGTGAAACACACACTGCCACCGAGGGATGATTCTTCGCGGCCGACCGCACCATGGCGGGGCCGCCGATGTCGATTTGTTCGACAATGTCATCCGGCGCCGCACCCGACGCCACCGTCGCCGCGAACGGGTAGAGATTCACCACCACGAGATCAAAGGGCTGGATGCCCTGCTCGGTAAGAAATCCGGCATGCGATTCGAGGCGCAGGTCGGCCAGGATCCCCGCGTGCACGAAAGGGTGCAGGGTCTTCACTCGACCGTCGAGGCACTCAGGAAACCCTGTCACCTGCTCGACGGGCGTCACCTCAATGCCCAGATCGGCGATGCGGGCCGCGGTCGACCCGGTGGACACGATCGAGACACCGGCGGCGTCGAGACCGCGGGCGAGGTCCTCCAGGCCGGTCTTGTCGTACACGGAGATGAGGGCACGGCGGATGGGCTTGCGCAGATCGGTCACGATATTCCTTTGTTTGACCGGGTGGGTTTCATTCAAAAATCAGGTCCAACGGGGTTTACGCGGTGGGGAGGTTCAGGTGTGCGACACGACCCTCGAGCGAATAGCCGTGCACGGCGACCGCGGCGACGGTGTTCACCAAGAGTTCGCGTTCCACGCCCTTGATGCGTTCCTGCAACGTGTCGGGGGTGTCGTCGCGCAACACGGGCACGGCCGCCTGGGCCAAAATCGGCCCGGTGTCGAGCCCCGCGTCCACAACGTGCACCGTCACTCCCGAGACCTTGACGCCGTGGGTGAGCGCGTCGCGGGCCCCATGCGCCCCCGGGAAAGCGGGCAGCAGCGCCGGATGCGTGTTGATGATGGCGCCGCGATACAACTCGGGCAGTTCGGGGCCGATCACCCGCATGAACCCCGCGCACACGATGAGGTCCGGCTCCGCGGCGGTAATGCACGTCAGCAGCGATGCGTCCCACGCGTCGCGCGACGCAAAGTCGGCAAAATTGATGACGTGTGTGGGCACGCCGTAGTCGAGCGCGTGCTGCAATCCGGAACAGTCACGATCAGCGACCACGGCGACGATCTCGAGGGGAGAACCCTCGCTGCGAGCGGCCTCGAGGAGCGCCAGCAAGTTGCTGCCGGAGCCGGAAATAAGGACGACGACGCGGGCCGGCCCTGCGGTAGCAAGTGCGGGAAAACTCAAACTCACCCCTCCAGTTAAGCAGGTGGGCCGCGGCGCACGGCGGCGCGTCCACGTCACGATATGTGACTATTCCTCGCGCTGGAACTGACGTTCGGCGTGTTCTTGTTTCATCTGAGTCGTGGTCAATCCCAACACTTCTGCCGCGATCGAATCCTCGCTGCGGGCGCTCGCGACCCCCGTCAGGTCGTACTTCGCACTGGTCACGCGCGGGCCGCCGAATCCTGCGGGCTCCGCGTCGGGCTCGCCGGCGGGGCTCTCGGGTCCGGCGCCGGTTGCGGTGCTCGATTCAGACGCCGCCGCCCCGCTTCCCTGCGTCAGCACAATCGCCTGTGCCTGGGTCAACGCGGTGGTCTCCATGGCATTGAGCTCGCGTTCTTCGCCATCGTCGTAGAAGTCTTCGAAGTCGGGTTCCTGTTCCCGGGCCGCGGAGCCAATCTCTCCGTCGTCGCCGATCACCCGATCGAGCCCGCCGTCCACATCGAGGCTCGTCGCCGTCAGCGTGCGCACCCGGCGCGGGCGCCGCGTCGACCCCTCGAACACGAGACCCTGCAGCATGTCGCGCAGTGGAGGCACCCAACCCGTCACGGCCACCCCCAGCAGCGCCAGGCCTCCGACCGAGGTTTCGAGAGCCACCATGCCGCCCACGGCCCACGCGTTGGCCCCAATCTGCGAGAGCGCACCGCCCAGCAGGCCGCCGCTCGAGAGATAAACGACGACCGCCACAACGGAGCCCGCGAACAGCGCGCCCGTGAGAATCGCCATCGCGACGTGCCACAGGGTCGCGGCATTGCGCGAATCCCGCACGGCGTACACCGCGCCCACGGCGCCGGCCACGGCGGGCACCGCAGCCAGGGCCAGCCACCAGCCCCCACCGCTGCCCTCCGCCGGCAGAGCGGCCAGCACGGGAATCGCGGGCAATACGTTCGAGGTCACGCCTTGGATCCCAAAACTGGTCTCAGTGCCAAAGGAGAATCCGGGGCCTGAGATGGCCGCGAGCGTCCAGACAATAAGGTTGGGCGCGAACAGGAGGGTGCCCGCGACGAGCGCAGTAATGCCGGCCCAGCCCGGGTTCAGGGCACGCAGCAGGTCGAGCTGCTCCGGCGCGGTCACGGCCAGGTCGATCACGAGCACGAGCGAGGCCAAGATCGCGAGCCACAGCAGCATGTGTCGTCCCGCGCGCAGGCCCAATGCATACTCCCAACTCAGGGTCTGGCGCAGCAGGGTGTACCAGTCGGGCGCACCCTTGCCGCGGCCCGAATCGAGCACCCCGGCGATGCTGACCAGCACGCTCATGATGCCCGCGAGGGCGACGCCGCGCCCGATGTCGGGGGCGTCCGAGGCGGTCAGGGTGACCGGGGTGATCAGCGCGAGCACCGTCGTATAGGTGATGGCGTAAGTGAGCACGATCAGGAGCGCATCGCGCGCAGTACCGTCGCGGGGCTGACCGCGATCGGTGAAAAGCTCAGCCGCTCGGCCCGCGCGGCGGGCCGCCCGAAAGGTGAGCACGATGAACGCGCCAAGCAGCAAGAGGGGAATCAACGTGGTCGAGACCTCGCCGCGCTCGTAGCCCGCGCCATGACCGGCCAACCACACGCTCACGCTCGAACGCAGCGTCTCCGGCACAGGCACACCACCCGAAAGGCTCAGCACGAAACCCAACACCACGACGATCACGCACAGTAGGTAACCGCCAATAAGCGCCTGCACTGCCGCGAGGGGGCCCCCCCACAGGGCTCGTCGCCGCATCGCGACCGAATATTCGCGATCGAAATCCGACATGAATCACCCTCATTACTGTGCAACTTACCGTGCCAGATTAGCTTATGGCCCGCTGCATTCCCGGGCGGCGGGCCGCCCACCTGCGACGCAAACCTCACATTTGCGCGACCTGCCCGGGACCAACGCCGCTGGCCCGCGTGGGGCCTTGTCGTACCCTATTGGGGTGACGTCAATCATCCCGCGCGTGACCGCCGCGAACGCGCCCGCATTAGCGCCACTTCACCTGCGTGCCGTGACCCGTCGCATCGTGGGCGATGCTGCGGCCCGCGTACCCTCCGAACTTGCGCGACTCTTGCCGGACGCCTCGGCCCTGGCCTGGTTGCGTGACGGCGATGGCATGGTGGCCTGGGGCGAAGCGGCCCGGCTCGACACTCCCGCCGACCAGCAATTCACGGCGGCCGACACGTGGTGGAACGACCTCGCGAGCGCGGCCGAATGCCATGACGAGGTGCGCGAACGCGGCACCGGCCTGATCGCATTCGGCTCTTTTGCCTTCTCGCCGCACTCCCCCGCGGGCGGCGTGCTGATCGTCCCGCGCGTGGTCTTTGGCCGCCGCGACGACACCCTGTGGCGCACCGACATTCTTACCCCCGACGACGACGCGCATCGCGCGGGCCTGCCGCTGGCCGACTGCGTCGCGGCCCTCGGTCCGGTGCGAGTGCCCGACCTGGCCGCCCCTCCGCGCGAGCCGGGTCTCGTCGAGTTTGAGGACGAGCAGCCGAGTTCTGCTCATCACACGCTCGTCGCCAGGGTGCGCGATCGGATTCGCGCGCACGGCCCCGAACCCGTGCACAAGGTGGTGATCGCGCGAAGCGTGCGCGCCACCTCGCCGGGCGGTTTCGATGCGCGCTACGCGGTGCGCCGACTGAGTTCGAGCTACCCCACTACCTGGACGTTTAGCATCGACGGCATGGTGGGCGCCACCCCCGAAATGCTGTTGCGCCAGCGCGGCGGCACCGTGCATTCGCGCGTGCTCGCGGGGACCCAGCCGCAGTCGGGGCACCCGGGAGACGATGCCCGCCGCCGCGAGATTCTGCGCCGCTCAACGAAGGACCTGCTCGAACACGAGTACGCCGTGCGCTCTGTGCGCGACGTGCTGGACCGCATCGGCGAATGCCACGATGCCCCGGACTCGCCTTACATCCTGCAGCTGCCCAATGTTGCGCATCTCGCCACCGAGATCAACGCTTCCGTCGAGCAGGGCCGGTACTCGAGCCTCGCCCTCGCGGGCATGCTGCACCCCTCCGCCGCCATTTGTGGCACCCCCACCGCGACGGCATTCGATGTGATCGAGGCCGAGGAGGGAATGGACCGCGACCGCTACTCAGGCCCCGTGGGATGGCTTGATGCGGCGGGCGACGGCGAGTGGGCCATCGCCCTGCGCACGGCGCGTGTGGCCTCCGACGGGTCATCGGCGCGACTGTTTGCGGGCGGGGGCATCATGGCCGAGTCTGATCCGCAGTCCGAATACCTCGAAACCATCGCGAAGCTGCAGCCCATGGTGCGGGCACTGGGCGGTAACTGAGGAACCGCGCGTCCGGTTCTTGCAGTCGGGGCGGGCGGTCAGGCAGTCAGGCGGGCGCGGCCAAGATACCGGTTGCGGACGCCGCGTGGTGCTGAATCGCGACAGGGGCCGAACCAGCGTGGTTCGGCCCCTGTCACCCTGAGCGAGGTCACGGCGCTACGTGGTTACTGCGAGGTGCTCGCAGCCGCGAGAGTGACTTCAACGGTCCTCTCGGCGCCGTCTCGAATCAGGGTGATCTGGACCGTGGAGCCCACGGCGTGCGAGCGAATCTCGGCGTTGAGGCCGATAGATTCACTCACGGGCACCCCGTCGACCTGAGTGATGACATCGCCCCGCGCGATTCCCGCGTCGGATGCCGGCGTGTTCGACTGCACCTCGTTGACGCCCGCGCCGAGAATCGACGAACCGTCGCTGAGGTCCGCCGTGGTCGAGTTGACCGATACGCCGAGGAATGAGTGCTGTGCCGATCCGTTCTCGATGAGCTGCTGAGCGATCATCTTGACCGTGTCGACGGGAATCGCGAAACCAAGACCGATGCTTCCCGCCTCTGACGCTGAACTCGACAGGGCAGCAATCGCCGAGTTAATGCCGATGACCTGGCCTTGGGCGTTGACAAGCGGGCCACCGGAGTTGCCGGGGTTGATGGCGGCATCGGTCTGCACGGCGCTTGTGAACGAGCCGTCGAGGGCCTCGTTCGGGCGGTGGAGGGCGCTCACGATACCGGTGGTGAACGTGTTGCGCAGGTCGAGGGGCGTGCCAATGGCCATCACCGAGTCGCCGACCTTCACCGAATCAGAGGTGCCCAGCGACGCCGCACTGAGATCACTCGGCGGATTGGTGATCTGGATCACCGCAAGGTCGGTAGAGGGGTCGTTGCCGACCATGGTCGCATCGTAGGCGCGGCCATCCTCGAGCACCACCTGCAGTTTCGTGCTGGAGCCGAAGGCATCGGCGACGTGACTGTTGGTGACGACGTAGCCCTTCGGATCGATGACGACGCCGGTTCCGCTGCCCGAGCCGGTGCGGCCGGACGTGGGGTCGGAGCCCGACATGTAGATGGCCACCACGGACTTACCCACGGTCGAGGCGACCGCCTGCCACTGCGGGTTTTGAGACGTCGAGTTGGCGACCGGGGCGACGGCGGGCGCACTCGAATCGAACACGGCCACGCTAGACGTGCCGTTGCCGTCGAGGGAGTTGACCGCGTAGGCACCGCCACCACCGGCCAGCACACCGACGATCGCGGCGACGCCCACCATGCCACCCCACGTGGGCGTCTTGCGCTTCTTGCGCGCGGGCGGGGCCGGGTAGCCAGCGAGGCTAGTCCCGGGCAGCAGCGGATAGCCCGGGGTCGTGGCATTGGAACTGAACCGATTGTCGCCGCCGCCCTGGAGGGGTTGCATGACGAGGGCCTGGCCCGAATAGTTACCCTGCGCGTCAGCGTGCGCGGGCGCCTGCTGCGTGCCGTAGTAACTGCCGTGCTGGGCGCCGAAGTGGCCCTGCGGGGAGACCTGCTGCGGGTTCTGCTGGGCGTGCGCGCCATAGTGGCCCTGCTGGGAGGCTTGCTGGGAGTTGTGGACGCCAGGCTGGCCGGGTGTGGCAGGTTGACCACCGTACTGCGGGTTCAGGTTCGCGTTGGGTGCCTGGTTCGCGATCGGGGCCTGCGAGCTGGGCTGAGCCTGGGACCAGTGGCCAGGCACGTATTCGCGGGTCTGCGTCAGCGCGTCAGCTGTGACCGGCGTGTAGACGTCGGTGTCCTCTCCAGACGTCGCGGCCGACGTCGGCGCGGACGTCGCCGACACTGACTGCACCGGAGTGCGCTCATTCGGTGCACCGCCCGAGGTTGAGGGCAGCCCGGGGCGTGCCGAGTCGTCGGCACCGTGGGGGGTATTGACATCGCTCATGATTCTCCGCCTTTCGTCATGCCCAAACTAAACCGCATCGCATTAGGGTGCGACTGGAATGTTCTTGTAGGTTTCCTGGACACCACGCCCGCGGCCTGAAAGCACGCCCAGGCTCTTAGCCACGCATTTCGAGAATCCGCAGCCCAGCCCCCCTGTCGGGGCGTGGGGCGAGGGCCTTAGCGAGAGCCTCGGGAGATGCACAACTCACATATTCGGCGCCGAAGCCCCGCGCAAGCGCCGCAAAATCGGCGCCGTGCGGTGTCACGAAGAACCGTTCCACGAGGGCGGGTTCCGCGGCCGCGTGCTCCAGCCCACCGAAAATCCGCCCCCCACCATCGTTGACCACTACCACGTCCACGTCCACTGCGCGCTCGCGGGGGCCAACGAGCAGTGCGTTGAGGTCGTGAACCAGCGTAATGTCGCCGAGCACGCAACGCACTCGGGAGAACTCCCCACTGAGCGCTAAGCCCGCGGCGACCGAGACCGTGCCGTCGATGCCCGCGAGGCCACGCTGCGCGACGTGAATCGCGCCCTCGGGTGCGGGCGGCGCCCAGCGCTCCAGGTCGCGAATGGCCGAGGACGCCCCCATCACGAGGGCATCGCCGGGGCGGGTGGCCGCCCAGACCGCCACGGCGGCGGCCGCAAGGGGCTGGGGAGCCGGCCCGGGCGGGGCGCAGGCCGTGCGCCACTGGGTCAAGAACCGCACGTCCGTAGCGCTCGGCGCCCCCGGCTCCAAGCGCAACCATGGCGCCACGAGTGTCGCCGAGCGCGTCACGTCGAACCACTCCGCACGACCGGACTGCACGATAATTTCGGCGCCGCACCCCAGGAGCGTCCGCAGCACGGGCCGCGACAGGGTCGGATGCCCCGCGACGATCACCCGCTCGGGCGCCGGCAGGGCCTCGCTGAACCCCGCCTCGAGCGCCGAGCAGTAATCGCCCACCGCGGCCTGCGTGCGCAGCAGCGAACTCGGCTCGGCCAGCAGCGGGTAGCCGCCCTCGTGCGCGAGCGCGGCCGCGGCGCGCGCCTGTGCCGGGTCCGAGAGGTCGCCCGCGACCACCACCGTGCGCGGGCCACGCGGCACCAGCGTCGGCAGGGGCGCCATCGCGGGGTGAGTCATCGGTGGCGGCAAGGTCAGCGCCTCGGTCTCCGCGGCTCCCGCGAACACACCCCCGGCCCGCGGGGTCAGGGGCTCGCGAAAGGCCACATTGACGTGCACGGGGCCGGGCAGGCCCGCACCCCAGCCGACGGCCAGGGCGGACGCGCGCCGCCCCACGTCGGCAGCGTGCGCCAGCTCGGTGGCCGTGGCCGCATGGGCCGTCGCCGCGGGAATCTCGAAGCAGCGTCGCACGGCGGACCCGTAGATGCCGCCCTGACGAGTGGTTTGATTCGAGCCCACACCGAGCAACTCGAAGGGACGGTCCGCGGTGATGGCGAGCAGTGGCAGGTCGGAGGCATCTGCCTCGAGCAGCGCCGCGTGAAAGTGCGCGACCGCGGTACCTGAGGTGGCGATCACGGCGGAGGGTCGCGCGGCCCCCGCCAGCACGCTCGCCTTGGCGAGGCCGAGCGCGGTGAAGGCCGCGACCCGTTCGTCGACGCGCACATGGCAGGTGAGCAGGCCCGCGCGTTCGAGGCGAGCTGCGGCATACACGAGCGGGCCACTGCGGGATCCGGGGGCGATCACGACATGCCGCAGTCCCTCGGCGGCGAGGTGGCTGAGCAGGGTGAAGGCAACCTCGACGGCGCCGGAACCGGAGTCGGGCACAGCTGGGGAGGTGTCACACGAGCGCATGGCACACCTCGTCCAGGCGTCGCAGCCAGGCCTCGCGCCGCGCGGGTGTCGCCGCGTGATGCTCCAGCAGCGCGGGGTTCGGGGCCAGCGCCGCCTCACCCGTCGCGGGCGGCACGGCGATGACGCCGCCTAGCGGCAGCAGCGGCGCGTCCACCACATCGCCCTCCAGCAGGTGCACCGTCGCCAGACCGCACGCTCCCGCTAGCTGCGGCAACACGGCCGCGAGGCGCAGTCCCATCGCGATACCCAGGGAGGTCTCCAGGGCGGACGACACGATGGCGGGTAGGCCACAGGCATCCGCGATCTCGAGAGCCTGTCCGATGCCGCCGAGTGGCTGCACCTTGAGGACCACCAGGTCGGCGGCCTCGAGCCGCGCGACGCGTAGGGGGTCGTTCGCGCGCCGAATAGATTCGTCGGCCGCGATGCGCACGTCGCCACGACGCCGCAGGGTCGCGAGGTCCTCGACCCGGGCGCAGGGCTGTTCGGCATAGTCGAGACCGCCAGCGGCCGTATCCAGAGCTGGCAGTGCGACGAGCGCCTCCTCGAGGGTCCAGCCCGCATTGGCATCGATGCGAATCAGCCCGTCGGGGCCGAGCGCATCGCGCACCGCTTCGAGTCGTTCGATTTCATCGTCCAGTGACTGACCCGGCTCCGCGACCTTGACCTTGGCGGTGCGGCAGCCACCCGAGTCGGCGACGATGCCCCACGCGCGCTCCCCTGCCACGGCGGGAACGGTGACGTTCATGGGGATGGTGACCCGGGCGTCCGGACCCAAAACCCACGGCGAGCCGGCCGCCTCGAGCGCGCACCGCAACCAAGCCGCCGATTCTGCGGCGTCGTAATCCCAAAACGGCGAGAACTCGGCCCAACCCCCGGGGCCGTGGAACAGGACTCCCTCGCGAGTGGTGATGCCCCGAAAGCGCGTGCGCAGGGGTATGGAATAGACGTGAACGTCAAGGTCCGCAAGCGGATTCAGCATGTGAAGACTCTACCGCGATGCCCCCGCCCACGCGGTGGCGGATCGCACCGGGCGACAATGTCGCGCGCGGCGCTTAGGCCAGTTCGGGATGCACCGTTTGCAGCAACGCCAGCGCCTGCTGCACGGCATAGTCACGAATCTCGCGGTTCTCGGCGAGACCCGAGACCACGGCACCGTCAATGACGGCAAGCAACAGGCCGGGCTGAATGGGCGACCCCTCGGGCAACACCTTCACCAGGGCGCTATCGACCTCGCCGCGAGTATTGGCGATCACGTCGGCGACGATGGGCCAGCGACCCACGCTCGTCAGCATCTCGTAGGAGAGCCGCACGCTGACATTGTCTTCGATGCCGTGCGGCGGCTTGGGCAGCACGATGTCGACGCAGTGCCGCGCGCGCGCCTTGAGGTCGGCGTTCTCTTGCAGGGGCGAGCGCAATCGGTCGATCCAGATGTTCATGTCGACTTCGATAGCGGCGGCCAAGAGGTCGTCGCGCTTTGCGAAATAGTAGGTGGTCGCCGCCAGTGGCACTCCGGCTCGGATCGCGACGGCGCGGTGCGTGGCGGCGTGGACTCCCTGCTCGCGGATGAGGGCCAGGGCCGCGTTGATGATCGCTTCGCGGCGCGCCACAGAGCGTTGTTGCTTGGGAACGGAAGGTGCGTTTGAGGGGGTCATCTGCGTACGAAACTTTCAAACCTAAGGCGTGCCACGGCACCGTTGAATTCCAACAATCGAATCGTCTCGTTCGCAGTTAACCTGCGGCGAGACTGGCCCACACATGCCACCCCAAGCGGTGCTGACCAGAACGAAATGTGGTGAGACTTACGGCAAAAAATGCAGCGCCGAAGCATTTCGTGAAGCGGGAGAATCCTGTGACAAAAATTCCTCACGCGCCCAGTTCCCCATCATGATAACCCTAGAAATTGCGGGACCGAGCTCAACCCTAATGTAACTATCAAAGTTTTCAAGATGGCGAAACATTTAGCGCCGCGACGACGGCATGGACGTCGCCCATCGTGTTCCAGATATGGAATGTGATCCTCACCGCGCCATTGCGCGCGGCCACCCGCAACCCGGCCTCTCGCAATCGCCGCTCCACGCTGCCGTCGGGGTCGGCAATTGTCACGAACGGATGACACAGGTGCGAGCCGGACGCCGCGGGGCGGGGCTGGCCCAGAGCGTCCCGCAACGCGTTCGCAAGTTCACAATTGTGGCGCGCTATCGCCGCCGGGTCCTCCTCAAAGGCCGCGACGAACAACTCCAAAATGATCGCCGCGGGCGGCCACAGCAGCCAATTGGGTGACACGTCAAATCGCTTGGCGGTGGCCGACAGCTGAATGTGGGGCCCGTAGCACGACCCAAACATGTCATCGCAGGCATACCAGGCCGCCGACACCGGCCGCAGCCAGGCGAGATCCGAACTCGGATTCAGAGTCATGAAGCCCGTCGAGCGCGGCAAACACAGCCATTTATACGCATTGCAGACCGTGATATCGAACTGATTCACATCGACGTCGAGCCACCCGCTGGACTGCGTAATGTCGCATAAAACCTGTGCCCCGTGCGCCGCGGCGGCAGCGCCAATCTCCTGCCAATTCGCGACATGACCGTTGCGTGACTGCGTGAGCGAGTACGCCACGAGACGAGTCTCGGCGGTAATCGACGTCGCGAGGCGATCGTCGTACACGCACCGCACGGTTAGCCCCGGCACGTGCCGAAAGGGTTCCACCATCGACGAGAAGTCATTATGCGCGACGATCACCTCGGACCCCGGCGGCAGGCTATTGGCGACCACCGCCACCATCGGCGACAGGCTCGACCCGATCGCGACGCGGTCCCCCGTCGTGTGGTGCAACCGAGCCCACAACTCGCGACTGCGCGTGACCGCCGCCTCGACCGCGGCGATGTCGAGGGTGCCCGCGGCCGATTCGTCCACCAGTCGATGAAAGGCCTCGCGGGCCGGCAGAGGCAAAACCCCACTCGTGGCGGCGTTCAGATAACCGGGAACGACATCGAAACTGGCTTGCAGGGCCGCGAGGGCGGGGCCCGTCGATGCGGCGGCGGTAGGGGGCGGTGACGACAATGGGGCCATGCCCTAGTGTGACACCGTGCGCGTGAGAGAGGGCGTGCAGTCGCGGCCTCTGGGCGTAAAGTGGCTGCGTGAGTACCACATCTCTGCCCCAGCCCGTCAGCGATGTCTTCGACCCCTCGCGTTGGCGCGACGTCACGGGCTTCGAATTCACCGACATCACCTATCATCGTGCCGTCACGCGAGACGAGTCCGGGGCGGTCATCGCCGACCTACCCACCGTGCGCATCGCGTTCAACCGGCCGGAGGTGCGCAACGCGTTCCGTCCGCACACGGTCGACGAGCTCTACCGGGCGCTCGACCACGCTCGCCTCAGCCCCGATGTCGGGGTGATCCTGCTGACAGGCAACGGCCCCAGCCCACGCGACGGCGTGTGGTCTTTTTGCAGCGGCGGCGACCAGCGCATCCGCGGCCGCAGCGGTTACCAGTATGAATCGGAGCACGCCCAGGAGGCCGCTGAGCGCGGAGTCGACCACGCCGAGCGGGTGGACGCGAGCCGCGCGGGCCGGCTCCACATCCTCGAGGTGCAGCGACTCATCCGCACGATGCCCAAGATCGTGATCGCATTGGTGCCCGGGTGGGCCGCCGGCGGGGGGCACAGTTTGCACGTCATCGCCGACCTGACCCTGGCCTCGCGCGAACACGCCCGCTTCAAACAAACGGACGCCGACGTGGGCAGTTTCGACGGCGGCTACGGGAGCGCCTACCTGGCGCGCCAGGTGGGCCAGAAGAAGGCCCGCGAAATATTCTTCCTGGCCGAGACCTACGACGCCGAGACCGCGGAGCGCTGGGGCGCCATCAACGCGTCCGTGCCCCACGCCGACCTCGAATCGGAAGGCCTGCGCTGGGCCGCGACCATCGCCCGCAAGTCACCCCAGGCCGTGCGCATGCTCAAATTCGCGTTCAATCTGGTCGACGATGGACTCATGGGTCAGCAAGTGTTCGCAGGCGAGGCGACGCGCCTCGCCTACCTGACCGACGAGGCCGTCGAGGGCCGCGATGCCTTTTTGGGTAAGCGCGAACCCGACTGGAGCCCCTACCCCCACGTCAGCTGACGCGGTGGAGCACCGCCCCACGACACCGAGACCCCTATGAAGCACATCATTTGGGATGGCTCCCCCGAAGCCGCCCACAAGATCTATCAGGCCCTGCGCCACGCCATCGCGGCAGACCGCCGCGGGCACAGCGCAGAGACCCTGCTCACCTCCCGGCGCGACATGCCCGAGGACGCCCGCTGGGCCCTCCTCCACGCGCCGAACCCCGTCGCGCTCGTCGTAGAGACCTCGGGCAGCACGGGGGTGCCCAAGTATGTGTGCCTCACCCTCGTCGCGCTCACCGCGAGTGCCCGCGCCAGCGCGGCGTACCTGACCCCGGGGGCGGCGGCGTCCGGCCTGCAAGAGCCTGGCGCCCACCCGGCCGGCGCGACTGGCGCGGGCCGCTGGCTGTTTACGCTCCCCGCCGACCACATCGCGGGCCTGCAGATTCTCTTTCGCAGCGCCCTCGCCGACGCGCCACCCGTGTTTCTCGACCAGCGCGAATCCTTCACGGCCGAGTCGTTCGTGGCCGCCGCCAGCGAACTGCAAAGTACCGACGTTTCCGTGCCGCTGTTCACCTCGCTCGTGCCCACCCAACTCACGCGGCTGCTCAGCGCGGAGGGCCCGGTCGGCCTGCGAGCCCTGGCGCTGTTGCGCTCGTTCACTGCAATTCTCGTCGGCGGTGCCGCGACGCCGCCCGCGTTGCTGGATCGCGCGAAAGACCTCGGCGTCACGTGCGTCACCACCTACGGCAGCAGCGAATCCAGCGGCGGGKGCGTCTACGACGGCACGAGCCTGCCCGGTGCGCGCGTGTCTATCGTCGAGGGCCGCGTGCATCTCGCCGGGCCCATGCTGCTCGACGGCTACATTTCCCAATTGACCGCGGAGGGCGAAGTGGGCGCCCACTACGGCTTCGTCGACCCCTGCATCGTGCTCCAGGACGGCCGCTGGCTGCCCACCAATGACGCTGGCGAGATCGACGCAAACGGCCGACTGCATGTGCACGGCCGCCTCGACGACATCATCATCAGCGGCGGCAGCAACGTCGTGCCGCAACGGGTCGAGGCGGCGCTCGCGGCCCTGCCCGGCATCCTCGATGTCGCGGTCATCGGCATCCCGGACGCCCAGTGGGGCCAGCGGGTCGTCGCGGTGGCCGTGCTGGATGCCGCGGCTCCCCCCGTTCCCGAGTTGCTGGGTCGGGCGCGGCAACGGGTGCTCGCGGAGATTGATGCCGCGAGCGCGCCGCGAGATCTCGTGCCGATCGAGGCGCTGCCCGTGCTGGCGTCCGGAAAAGTGGACCGGCGCGAGGCAGCAGCCTGGGCCGAGCGCCGGCTCGCGTAAGATTTCCGGGGCGAACGTCGCCACCTCTGCACCCGGCCCTCGCGGCCCCCGTTTGTCAAGGACACCATGGCCACTCTGCAGCAATGGATCGCAGGCGCACGCCCGCGCACACTTCCCGCCGCCGTGGCCCCGGTCGCCGCGGGCACGGGCGCCGCTCTTGAGGACGCACATGTGGGCCTGGCCCTGCTCGCCCTGGGCCTGGCCCTGGCCCTGCAGGTCGGGGTGAACTACGCGAACGATTACTCCGACGGTATTCGCGGCACGGACGATGATCGGGTGGGCCCCTTTCGCCTCACCGGTTCGCGCGCTGCGGAGCCCGCCGCGGTCAAACGCGCGGCGTTACTCTCGCTCGGCGTGGGTGCCGTCTTTGGTCTTGCCCTGGTCGCGCTCTCGGGCCAGTGGTGGCTCGTGCTGGTGGGCGCGGCGGCGATCGCGGCGGCGTGGTTTTACACGGGAGGCCGCCGGCCCTACGGGTACTTGGGCCTCGGCGAAGTCTTCGTTTTCGTGTTCTTTGGGCTGGTCGCGGTGCTCGGCACGACGTACACGCAGCGGGGGTCCCTCACGCTGGCGGCCGTTGCGGCCTCGGTGGGCGTCGGGGCACTCGCATGCGCCATTCTGGTGGCCAATAACCTGCGCGATATTCCCACCGACCGGGTGAGCGGCAAGATCACGCTCGCGGTGCGACTCGGGGATCGCGGCACGCGCACCCTCTATGTCGCTCTCGTGGGCGTCGCCTTCGCGGCGGCGATCGTGATCGCGGCGGCCCACCCCCTCGCGTGGTTCACGTTGCTGTGTGCGCCCCTCGCCGTGGCTCCCGTGCGACTCGTACTCTCGGGCGCCCGTGGTCGAGACCTCATCGCTGTCCTCGGTGGCACGGGTCGCCTGGAACTCGTCTATGCGTTATTACTGCTCGTCGCGTTGCAGATTGGCGCGCGGCTATAGGCAGCCGCTACCGGTCGCGCGACGGCTGACCGGGCTCGTCTGCCTGCCCGGCGCGGTCGATCACCGCGTCCTCGGCGTGCATGTCTTCATCGTCTGCCCCGGGCGCCCCGGCATCCCGCGCGTGGACGCGGGCCCCAAACTGCTCCAGCGCACGGCTGCGCAGTCGATGCAACAGCAGATACGACAGCATCACGCCGATCAGGGCCGCGAGTCCGAGCGACAGCCAAAGGCCCCCGCCGAGCCAGTAGATCACAACGAAGGGGATACCGAACGCGAGCAGCCGCAGGACTGCGTAGAGAAGAAAAGCCACGGGTTCAGGATACTGTGCGGCGCGTGGCGCGCTGCGGCTTAGGTCCCGCCGTGACAAGACTCGACAACCAGGAGAGCCCGCGGCGCGATTTGCTGCAATTCTGGCTTTTGCCAACGGAGTGACACCGTATAGGCTGGTCATATGGCACGCGCATTGTTCATTCTGTTGTGGTTGGGGATGTCCGTTTACGGCATCACCGACATCATCAACACGCCCGCGCATCGGTGCCGTTATATGTCGAAGTCCACGTGGGCCGTGATCGCCGTGATCGTGCCCATCGTGGGCACGGCGGCGTGGTTGTATTTTGGCAAGGTGCGCGAGTATAAGCCGAGCCCACGCCAGGTGGCTCCCGATGACGATCCGGACTTCCTCGCGTCGTTGCGTACGCGCAAGCCGCAGCCGGGCCCCGTGCCGGGCCCGTCGGTTCCGCCTACGCCTCCCGTACCACTGCCCCCGGTATGGCAGCAGCCGCCCGTCGACGCGCCGGGTCGGAAGGCTGGCGCCGCTGAGGGTACTACCGAGAAGTCAGACTCCTCGGGGTCCACGGAGCAGCCCGAACGCAGCACAGACGAAGACCGCGACGGCGACCAGGCCGCACGCAACTAGGCAACCAGCGCAGGCATTCCACAGTGCGCGATATGGTGCGCGATATGGTGCGCGATACAGTGCGCAGGTTGCGAGCCTGTGCGTGTTTTAGCCTCCCGCGTAGGAGTGCATGCCGCTGAACACGTAATTCACCACGGTGAAGTTCAAAATAATGCACGTGAAGCCCGCGAGCGCAAAGTACGCGGCACGCTCACCGCGCCAGCCCCGCGTCGTGCGCGCATGCAGATAGGCCGCGTAGACCACCCAGATCACGAACGACCAGACTTCCTTGGGGTCCCATGACCAGTACGTGCCCCACGCCTTCTCGGCCCAGATGGCTCCGAAGACCACCGTAAACGTCCAGGTCACGAAGCCAATGGAGTGCAGCCGGTAGGCGAAGCCCTCGAGCGCCTTCGCGCTCGGCATGGCGCGCAGGAACGTCAGGGGCGAATCGCCCTTCGCCTCGCGGCGATGCTGCAAGATCTGCATGAGGGCAACCATGCCGCCCACGGCCAGCAGACCCGAGCTGAGGATGGCGATCGACACGTGCGTGCGCAGCCACCACGTGTTTTGCAGCGACGGCACGAGGCCCGAGGGCGCCACGTAAAAGAACAGCCACCCCACCAGCAGGGTGAAGAAGGCGCTAGCCCCGACGAACGGTGCGAGGTAGCGAATGTCTTTGAACAGGTTGATGATGAGGAATAGACCCACCAGCACGCACGAGCCGGTGAGCGAGAACTCGAACATGTTGCCCCAGGGCACGCGGTGAACCGAGGCACCCCGCAGGCTCGCGGAGGCCACGTGAACGGCGAAACCAATGGCCATAAAGATGAGGCCGACGCTCGCGAGTTGGCGCTGCTCGCGTTTCGTGCCTCCCTCGAAGCGGCGATCATGGGTCGAGACCTTGAGCGTGGCGCCAAGCCCCGCAATCGTGGCCCCGCCGGACTGCGTCGCCGCTCCCACCAGTTCACGCTCGCGCGTGGCCTCCTCTATGCGCGCTTCACCGCGGCGATTCGCCATTTGGATGAGGTCCACACCCGTGAAGACGAGCGAGAACAGGTACATGATGCCCGCGCCGAACATGAGCAGATTGCCCAGGTTGGCGAGTTCCAGGTTGACTTCCATTACTGCTCCTTGGAGGGTCCGGCCCCGTCGGCCTCGCCCCGCGTCTGTGCGTTGCTCTTATTATCCATGCCATCGGCCACGCCCATCAGGCCTATAGCCCCAACGCCGAGCCCGAGGCGCTCCGCCATGTCGTCGAGTGCGGTCTCGAGCGAGGGATCCTCGCTGCGAGCGAGCGCCGCCGCTTCGAGTGCGAACGCGCCGCCCGCGAGGGGAACGACCTTGAACCACATCCGCCGGCGCGGCACGAAGATCGAGGTGATCAGGCCCGCGATGGAGACGAACATGAAGATCAGGGCCGCCTGACCAGCGGGGTCATACTTGATGTCAAACGCCGCGTAGCGTTTGGCGCCGTTGAACGTCACCGTGCCCAGTCCGTTCGGCAGCGTGATGGTCTGCCCCGGGGTCATCGCGAATCGGGCGATGTCACCGTTGGCGGCCAGCACGCTGTCGAGTTTGCTGGTGTCTACGAGGTACACGTTGCTCGGCTGGCCCGACTCCTCACTGAGGTCACCCGTGTAGGCCGTGAGCAACAGCAGCGGGTTCAACAGGTCGGGGTACTGCGATTGCGGTGGCATGGTTTCGAGCGTGCCCGTCGGCATGAAAAGGCCGGTCAAGGCGATACTGCTGGGCGAGGCGTCCGGCTGTTTGTTGACGTAGTTGGAGGTGTAGTTGGCGTCGAGCGGCACCGACACGGTTTGCGATTCGAAGACGTGGCCGGAGCCGTCGGTGTAGGTGACGTCGAGGGCGTAGCCGTTGCCAAGCAGGTACGCGTTTACCCCGTCCAGGCGCAGTGGGTTGTTGACGAGGACGTTTTGCTGGAAAGAATTCTGCCCCGGGAGCGACACCGTGAGGTCCGCGTCGAAGCTGCGGGCCTCGCCCAACTTGTAGACGTCCTGCTGTTCATACGCGACATGCAGAGCGTTGAGCACGATCTGGAAGTTCGGCAGCGTCGACGTATCGACCCAGGGGCCGGGGCTAAATGAATCGTAGTTGGCGATGTTGTTCGAGAAACCCTCGCCCTCGACGATGATCACCTGACCCTTGTAACTGAACAGGTAGCCGAACGCGATGGAGCACAGCACGCCCACGAGCGCGAGGTGAAAGACGAGGTTGCCGGTCTCGCGCAGGTAGCCGCGTTCGGCTGACACCGAATACTCGGTGCCGTGCGGGGTGACCCGTTCGTGGCGATCCACTCGATACCGGCGCTTACGCAGGGCCGCAGAGGCCGCCGCGGTAAAGGCGTCGCCCTCGAAACCGCCCGCGGCGGCGACGCGATCTGCGTCGAGTTCCCACCGGCGGTAGTGAGCAAACCGCGCGAGCCGCGACGGCGTGCGCGGTGGGCGCGAGCGCACCGACTTGAAGTGATGGATCGCGCGGGGCACCACGCAACCGATCAGCGAGGCAAACAGCAGCAGGTAAATCGCCGAAAACCACGGGCTCGAATAGACGTCGAAGAAACCGATCTTGTCGAGCCAGGTGGCCCAGTCGCCGTGGCTTTCTAGGTATGCCGTGGTCTTCGAGGGGTCCTGATTGCGCTGCGGAAAATAGGAGCCCGGCAGCGCGCCGATGGCCAGCAGCAACAGCAAGAACAGCGCCGTCTGCATCGAGGTGAGCTGGCGCCACAAGAACCGCAACCAACCCATGAATCCGAGGCTCGGCAATTCTGCCTCGGCCTTGGCCTGCTGGACGCTCGCGCCACCCGGAGCGCGGGCGGCAGCGGCGACTGCCTCCGGGGCCGACCGGCCGGACGCGGCCGCGGTGGTCTCGTCGGGTTCAGGGGAGCTAGGTGGTGTTCCCATGGGATTCGTGTAATTTCCGTTCTGTCACTCGTGCAGGTCGCTACACGACCGGCTCGAAAAAGGCGATGGTGCCCTGCAAGTACGATGTCCACCGCAGCCATAGGCCCGAGACCAGCAGAACCCCCATCACGATGAGCAGCCCCCCACCCAAGCGGGTCAGCACCGCCTTGTGGCGCCCGAGCCACGTCACGGCGCGCATGCCGCGTTCGAAGGCCAGGGCGACGAGGATGAACGGCAGGCCAAGCCCGAGGCAATACGCGAAAGCGAGGGTCGCGCCGCGCGAGAGCTCGCTCGACTGCGCCGAGAGAATCAGCACCGCCGCGAGCGTGGGCCCGATGCACGGCGCCCACGAGAGGCCGAACACGAAGCCCAGCACGGGGGCGCCCACGAGGCCGGGCGCGGGCCGCTTGCCGTTCAAAAAATTGCTGCTCACGCCGGGAATCCAGCCGAGAAACATGCAGCCCATGGCGATGACCAGCACACCCGCGACGCGCATGATGAGCTCGCTGTGCACCTTTACGAGGCCGCCCAGTGAACCGAACAGCATGCCAAAACCGACGAACACGACGGTGAAGCCGAGCACGAACAGGGTCGTACCGAGCAGCATGCGGCCCCGCGAGCGGCGCGCGAGCGAAACCCCGCTGAGGCCCGTCACGTAACTGAGGTAGCCCGGCACGAGGGGCAGCACGCAGGGAGACGCGAAGGCGACGATGCCCGCGATGAGGGCGACCGGGATCGCCAGCAGCATCGGCCCCGACAGCACCGCATTGGCGAAGGCAGCGCCCACTAGACGTTCTTTCCGGCCGCGACGTCTTCGACGACACCCTTCAGCGTGCTGCCCTCGGCGGCCCCGCTAAAGATGGCGGCGAGGCGACCCTCGGCATCCAAGACCCACGTCGTCGGCGTCGCAATCAGCCCGTTGCGATGCTGTTCGCCGAGGGCGTTGGTCACCTGACCCTGCGTATCCGGCATGGAGGGGTAGGGAATCCCAAACTTCTTCTCGAACGCGCTGGCCTCACCCGCGCCGTCGCGCGTGTTCAGCCCGATGAAGCGCACGCCCTTCGGCATGAACTCGGTCGCGACCGACACCAGGTCGGGCGCCTCGCGGCGGCACGGTGGGCACGTCGCGTACCACATGTTCATGACGACGACCTGGCCCCGCCAGGCCGCGAAGTCGACCGCGCTGCCGTCGAACGCGGTGGCCTTGAGCTCGATAGGGGCCCCGCGCTCGGCCACGGCGAACACGAGCACGCTGCCGTCGCCCGCGACGTAACCCTTGTTGTCACCCGCGTTGTACTGCGCAGAAAGGTCAGAGTTGCCCCCGCACGCGGCCACGAGGCCCGCGATGGGTACCACGAGACCGGCCCCCGCGAGCGTCCGCAAGACGCCCCGACGCGAGCGCCCAGGTGCCGAACCGGTCATGCCCCCGACACCCCGGGCTTGGCCGGCAGCAGGTCGCGTGCGGGCTCGCGGTAGCTCACACCGGTTAACGTGTCATCGCGAAAGGTGAACGACGTGAGCGACGCGAGGGTGCACTCACGTTGACGAGGGTCATGCCACAGGCGACGCCCCTCGGCGGCGAGGCGCGTGGCCCAGATGGGCAGCTGATGCGACACCAGCACGGCCTCGTGACCCTCCGCGAGCTCACGCGCGGCGTGGACGGCCTGCATGACGCGATCGACCTGCTCCTGGTAGGGCTCCCCCCACGAGGGGCGGAAGGGGTTCCACAGGTGCGGCCAGTGCTGCGGATTTGTGAGCCTGCCCTTGCCCTTGCCAAACGTGAAGCCCTCAAAGTGGTTGGCTGCCTCGATAATGCGGTCGTCGGTGCCAAGTTCGACGCCGAATGCCGCCGCGACCGGAGTGGCGGTCTGCTGAGCGCGCTCGAGGGGCGAGGCAATCACGGCGACCACGTCGCGGCGAGGCTCCCCCAGCGCACCGCTCAAATGCTCGGCCACCCGCTCGGCCATGCGATGCCCCAGCTCGGAGAGTCGATAGTTCGGCAGGCGACCGTACAGTACGCCCTCGGGGTTGTGCACTTCGCCGTGCCGCATCAGGTGAACGATGGTTCGAGACATGGCCCCATTGTTGCAAACGCGCCTGAATGCATCGCCCAGATTTGTGCCTCCTGGACGCGCGCGGGGCACGTTTTGCCGTCATCTTGCGCCCCCAGCGTGGTAATGGCGGCCGTGCAGCCGAGCGGGGGGACCTTAGTCCGCAGCCTTTCGGGCCTCGCTGCGCTCGGCCTGCAAGAGTTCGAGGCGTTCCACCATGGTCTCCAGGATCGCGCCGAGCGCGCGGTACTGATCGGGTTCCAGGAGGTCGACGACCGACTCGCGCACGCTGCGCACATGCACGGGCGCGGCCGCCTGCAGCGCCGCGAGGCCACCGGACGTGAGGGTGCACTGGATGCCGCGGCCATCGTCGGGGCAGGGGCGCCGCTCGACCCAGCCGCGCTGTTCCATGCGGCGCACCGCGTGCGTCGTGCGTGATCGCGAGTACACCAGATCATTCGCCAGGTCGCTCATGCGCAGGGTTTGCTCGGGTGCCTCAGAGAGTCGCACAAGCAGTTCATACTCGGGCAGGTTCATACCGTCGCAGGCAGGATGTTCGAGTGCCAAACCTAGGTGTTCGCCAACCATTCCGGTGACCCGAATGTAGTTGCGCCAGATCTTCTGTTGGTCTTCGTCAAGCCACTCGACCGACGCCATGTGCCCTCATTTGCTGTGGAGATGTGCCCGAACAGCCATTATGCCCGCTTGCCGGGGCACGTGACTAGTTTATGAACCCGCCTTGAAGGAGCGATTGTAGAAGGCGAGTATCTGTAACTCGTGCGAAAGATCAACGCTGCGCAGATTTACCTGGGGTGGCACCTGCACGGTGGTGCTGGCAAAGCAGAGGATCGAGCGCACCCCCACTGTGACGAGGCGATCGATGACGTATTGCGCCGCGTTGGGCGGCGTCGCCACGACGCCAATGTCTGGCAAGGCACCCTGAACCACCGATTCGAGATCTTCGAAGTGACGCACTCGCGACCCGGCCACGGTCGTTCCCACGACCGCGGGGTTCACGTCGAACAGCCCGCCGATGGAGAAGCTGCGGGTGATGAAGCCGGGGTGGTTGGCGAGGGCGGTACCCAAATGGCCAATGCCCACGATGGCGATGCTGCGCGATTGTGTGAGGCCAAGCGCCTCTTCGAGTTGACTGGCGAGGGTGGCCACGGGGTAGCCGCGGCCGCGCGTGCCCGTGAAGCCGAGCAGCGACAGGTCTTTGCGCACCATGCTGGAGTTCACGCCGATAAGGTCTGCAAGCACCTCAGAAGATACCGTGCGCGCGCCTTGGTTCTCGAGGTCGCCGAGGGCGCGCAGATATTGGGGCATGCGCTGCACCGTGGCGGGGGCGAGGGCGGCTGGCTCGGGCTGCGGGGCCGCGTCGTAGTGACCGTGCATACTGGCCCCCTATCGCTCTCGAGTGCCGCGGCGACGCCGCCCGCGGTCACAGATCTGATGTTCCTTATCTTAGGCCCGCCACCATCGCCTCCGCCCGGCGGGTCCGTGGCGGAGCGCGGACCGCACCTTCTTCGCGTCGACCGTAAAAACGCAGATGGGCTGGCCATCGATCACGACCACCGGGACTTCGTGACTGTAGCGTTGCATCAGCTCGGGGTGCTGAGTGATGTCTATCTCGTGCACGCGTTCCTCGGGGGCCGCGTCGCGCACCACGCGTTCCAGGGCCGCGCGGGCGGTCTCGCACAGGTGGCAGCCGGGTCGCGACATGAGACGGACGCGCGCGGCGTCCGGTACCTGGTCCGCATCCGTCATGGAGGTTCCTTATCTCGCGGCCCCTGCTGGGCGCGGTGGTGAGGCTGGTCGCGACTTTTCGAGCGATTCGGCAGTGCAGAAAGGCTCCCGGGGCTAATGCTGGTTAACTAAGGGTATGTCCCCAGAACGCAGCGGCCCCGCGAAGCGCGCGGCATTCTTTGACGTGGATAACACCGTGATCCGAGGGGCCAGTATTTTCGCCCTCGCGGTGGGGCTCAAACAGCGCGGCATTATTTCCAATCGTGACATTCTGCGCTATTCGATTCAGCAGTTGAAATACCAGATTGTCGGAGAGACCGAACGCACCATCGCCGATGTCCGCCGCCGCGCGCTCTCGATCGTTGCGGGTCGCACGGCCGCCGAGATCTCGGCAATTGGCGAGGAAGTCTACGACACCGTGATTCACGGCCGCATTTGGCCGGGTACGCAGGCCCTGCTGAGTCGCCACCTCGAGTTGGGCGACGAGGTGTGGCTCGTGACCGCCACCCCCCGCGAGGTCGCCAGCGTGATTGCCGAGCGTCTCGGCGTGACGGGCGCGATCGGCACGCTGGCCGAAACCGTGGACGGCGTCTACACGGGCGCCCTCGAGGGCGACCTGATGCACGGTAAGGCCAAGGGGGTGGCCGTGGCGCGGCTCGCCGAAGCCCGCGGTTTCGACCTCGAGGACTGCTTTGCCTACGGCGATTCGTCGAATGACATCTATATGTTGCAGACCGTGGGCCACCCCACGGCGATCAACCCCGACCGCAAACTGCGTCGGCATGCGACGGCCAAGGGGTGGAGCATCCTGGATTTTCGCAATCGGCGGATGGCGCTCGGCCGCGGCGTGCGGGCCGCCTCGCTGACCGGCGGGGGCTGGCTCGCGTATAAGGTGCTGCGCTCTCTGCTCTCGCGCTAGGCGGTCGACTTCGGCCCGGCGGGTCCTGGCGACCCTGTAGATTCTGTGGCGCCACGACAAAGGCCCGCCGCGTGCCTGCAGAACCATGGATCTGCGGCGCGCGGCGGGCCTTCACGAATTGCGAAGAAGTACGTTACTTCTTATTGCGACGCTGGTGGCGGGTCTTACGAAGCAGTTTGCGGTGCTTCTTCTTCGCCATGCGCTTGCGTCGCTTCTTAATTACTGAACCCATGTAGTTCCTCCTGTTACCTGCGAATATACGCATTTGGCGGGGCTTGTGCGCGGCCCCTAATGCAGGCTCCACGATTCCCTTCGGCGATTAATCATACAGTGTTCACCGTCAGGCCACCGCACGGATTCTTGCCCCCTGCGCGCAAGGTACCGTGCGTCACAGTGATGTTTCGCTCACTGACCGCCCACGACGCTAGTCAAACCACGGATCAAGCCCTAAGTGCGGGAACGCCTCGCGGCGGGTCGCCATAATGGCGCGGTCTATCTCGTCGCTCGGGTCATAGCCGGACTCCCAGGGCTTGAACCAGACGGTCGCCCCGTCGCCCATCGAGCGGGGAGCCTCCGCTCCGTACTCCTCGCGGACCCGGTCGATCCATCCGCTCGGCAGGCCGCGGGTGACGGGCACATCCTGGCCCGACGCCACGGCCACGAGGTGGCTAAACGTGCGCGGCACCACGGCCAGCGCGTCGTAGCCCCCGCCGCCGACAGCCACCCAGCGCCCGCCGCACTCGCGATCGGCGAGTTGACGCATCATCAGCATGGCCTCGCGTTGTGCGTCCACGGATACCCGCAGATTGGCCAGCGGATCATTGACGTGGGTGTCGCAGCCGTGCTGCGTGAACAGCACGTCAGGGCGCACGTCCGCCACCACGGCGGGAACGATGGCTGAGATGGCACGCAACCACCCTGCGTCCGGCGTACCCGCAGGCAGCGCGACGTTAATGGCGCTGCCCTCGGCGCTGGCACCCCCCGTCTCATGCGCGAATCCGGTGCCGGGGAACAGAGTGCGGCCGCTCTCGTGAATGGAGACGGTGACGACGCGCGGATCGTTCCAGAAGATGTGTTCGACCCCGTCCCCATGGTGGGCGTCGATGTCTACGTAGACGATCTTTTTCGCTCCGAGGTCGAGCATTCGCTGGATGCCCACCGCGATGTCGTTGTAGATGCAAAACCCAGAGGCCTTGCCCGGCATCGCGTGATGCATGCCACCGCAGAAGTTCACCGCGCGCAGTGCGCTGCCCTGCATCACGGCCTCGCACCCTGCCACGGTGCCCGCGACCAGTTTGGCGGCGGCGGTATGCATGTTCTCAAAGATCGGGTTGTCCTCCTCCCCCAGGCCAAAGGCCGGGTTGGGGGCGGCGCCGGGTAGGGAACAGGCCTTGACCGCCGCGATGTACTCGGCCGTATGCACGGTGAGCAGGAGGTCGTCGGGAGCGGGCTCTGTGGGGCAAAGCCGCACGTTTTCGGCATCGAACAGGCCGAGCGCCTGCGAGAGCTGCGCCGTCAACAGGGTGCGAATGGGAGTCATGGGGTGGCCAGGGCCAAAGTCATACGCCGTGAGGCCCTCATCCCACGACACCTGAACGGCGGGTTTCATACGGCAACGTTAACGTTTCGCTGCCCACCGCGCTGACAATATAGTGTTCAGCGCGTCACGAACACGAAGGGAGGACGCTTGAGCGAGACCAGTGACCCACCCAAGCAGCCACGCCGCTTGGCGCCCTCCCGGTCCAATAGACCACCCTCGGCCGAGGAATTCGACCAGGAGAACCGGATCCGCGGCGATGTCTGGCTGCGCGCCGGCCGTCGCATTGTCAAAAGCCTGGCCCGCAGTTCACCCGCGCGCCTCGCGACGCTCGTGTTTGTCGCCGTGATCGTCGTGATTTCTGCCCTGCTGTGCATACCCGCAGCCCATGCCGCCGGGCACGACATTCGCGTGGTCGACGCCGCCTTCACGGCCGTCTCCGCCGTGACCGTGACGGGCCTGACCACGGTCGACACCGCAACGGCCTGGTCTCCCCTGGGGCTCGTGATTATTCTCGTGGCTATCAAGGTCGGCGGCCTCGGCGTGCTGACCCTCGCCTCGATGCTCGGGCTTACGGTGTCACGGCGCATGGGCCTCACGCAGCGACTCATCACGGCCAGCGAGACGCGCGCCGAGCGACTCTCCGAGGTGCGTAGCGTCATTTCGACGATCGTCATCACCTCGACCCTCGGCGAACTGGTCACGGCGATCGTCTTGCTACCCCGACTGTGGATGCTCGGCGAATCGTTCGGCGAGGGCGCGTGGCACGCCATTTTCTACGGGGTATCGGCCTTCAACAACGCGGGCTTCGTTCCCGAGGTGGAGGGTTTCGCCCAGTACTCGGGCGACCCCTGGGTGGCGGTACCGATTGCCCTGTCGGTGTTCATCGGCTCGCTCGGTTTTCCCGTCGTGCTCGTGCTCGCCAAGCGCTGGCGCACTCCGCAAAAGTGGACCCTGCACACCAAAATTACCCTCGCGACGACGTCGATACTCGTGCTCATGACCGTCATCGGTTTTGGCCTTATGGAGTGGAACAACCAGGCAACCCTGGGCCCCCGCGGCGTCGGTGAGAAGATCAACATTATCTTTTTCAGCGCCATCATGCCGCGCTCGGGCGGCTTTAGCTTAATCGACCTCGCGCACGCTCATGAGGGCACCTGGCTGCTGCTGGACGCGATGATGTTTGTGGGCGGCGGCTCGGGCTCGACGGCGGGCGGCATTAAGGTCACCACCCTCGCCCTGTTGGCCCTCGCCATCATCGCCGAGGCTCGCGGCGACCGTGACGTCGAAGTGTTCAACCGCCGCATTCCCGCCTCGACGGTGCGCCAGGCCATCTCGGTGCTCTTCATCGGCGCCACGATGGTGTTCGCGGCGACGCTCGCGCTGCTCGAAATCACGGGCCTCTCGCTCGACGTGGTGTTGTTCGAAACGCTGTCGGCGTTCGCGACCGTGGGGCTCTCTGTGGGCATCACCCCGACGCTGCCGGAATCGGCGAAGTGGGTGCTGATCGCCCTCATGATGCTGGGTCGCATCGGCACCATGACGCTCTCGGCAGCGCTCGCCCTGCGCGATCGGCGGCGAGTGATTAGGCTGCCCGAGGAGAGCCCCATTGTGGGCTAGTCTGGGGCATCAGTTCTCCGCGCGGGCTCGCGCGCTCGTCATGAAATCGAGGTCACGGCCGTGAGGCAAAATTCAGACAGCGCCATCTTGGTCGTTGGCCTGGGACGCTTCGGTTCCTCCATTGCGCTGAAGGCCGAGTTGCTCGGTAGTGACGTGCTGGCCATGGACACCAACCCGCGGCTCGTGCAGGAATACTCGGGCCAACTCACGCACGTGGTGGAGGCGGACGCAACCAATATGGACGCGCTGACGCAGGTGGGGGCGCTCGACTTCTCGTCGGCCATCGTGGCGGTGGGCACGTCGATCGAGGCCAGCGTGTTGATCACCGCGAACCTCGTGGACGTCGGTCACCCGAACATCTGGGCCAAGGCCATGACGATTTCGCACGGCAAGATTCTCGAGCGCATCGGGGCGCATCACGTGGTGTTCCCCGAGAAAGACGCGGGTAACCGAGTCGCCCACCTCGTGCGCGGTAAGTTGCTCGACTTCATCGAGTTTGAGGACGGCTTCGCCATTGTGAAGATGCATCCGCCGAAGGAGGCGATCGGCTTCACCCTCGCGCAGTCCGACATTCGTAAGAAGTACGGGGTCACGGTAATCGGCGTGAAGTCTCCGGGGCGCGATTTTACCTACGCCGTGCCGGAGACCAAGGTGAGCTCGTACGACATCTTGATCGTCTCGGGGCACACCGAACTGCTGGAGCGGTTCAGCCAGCGCCCCTAGTTAGTTCTTGCCCAGTTCGTGGGAGCGCTGGGCCGCGGCCTCCATGGCGTCCCCGACGATGCCACGGAACACCTGGCGGTCCAGCACGGCGAGCGCCTGGGCCGTCGTGCCCCCGGGGCTCGTCACCATTTCGCGGGCGAGCGCGGGGTGCATGCCGGTTTCGCGCAGTTGCGTGCCGGCGCCCTCGACCGTGGCGACGGCGAGGTCGAGCGCTACCTGTCGGGTGAGGCCGAGGCGAACCCCGGCTTCGGCCATGGCGTCGATCATGTGGAAGATGTAGGCGGGGCCGGAGCCGGAGACCGCGACAACGGCGTCCATGTCTTTTTCGGCGACCTCAATGACGAGACCCGTGGGTTCGAGTAGGTGTTTGATGGCGGTCATGTGGGCTGCCGTGACGTGGCGTCCGGCCGACAGTGCGGTCGCACCGCGCCGCACCAATACGGGTGTATTGGGCATGGCGCGCACGATGTGAGCCGTCGGCGCGACGTGCTCCATCTTCTTCAGGCTCACCCCCGCGGCGAGCGAAACCACAATGCTCTCGGCACCGAGCGACGGCGCTATCGACTCGAGCAACGGCACGACCCCCGCCGGCTTGACCCCCAAGATCACGGCGTCGCACGCCGCGGCCTCGGCCGCCGTCCCCGCTCGGGCCCCAAACTTCGCGGCCACCCGTTCCGTGGACTCGGGAGTGCTGCCCACCACCACCAGGTGCTGCGGATCGACACCCGCGGCGATCAGGCCCTGCGCAATCGCCCCGCCCATATTGCCGACCCCGATCATGCTGATCGTCACGATCTCGTGCACCTCGGTAGCCGGGCCGGACGCCTCGGTGGCCGCGCTGGCAGCCGGGTTCGAGGGGGTCGGCTGGGCAGTGCGTTGGGCTGACTGCGGTGCGGTCATGTGACGTTCCTTCGGCTCGTGTGCCCCATGGCGCCCGCCAGCGCCTCCCCACGGGGGGCACAGCGTTGCGCGTCATCGGGGCCGTACGCGTTCCAGTCTGCCACCCGGCGCCGCCACGCCCCCCACCGGATTCTAAAGGCCGGATTCTAAAATCTGGGAGACCCTGGCTACGGTGTAACCATGAGTTCTCCCGCCGCGGCGCGCCGCAACACACCCCCCAGCGCTCCCAGCCCCAGGGCCACCGGTGCGGCCCCGGCCAGCCCGGCGCCGCGCGCGTCCGCAAAAGGCCCCGCCAAGGCCAAGCCCGCGGGTTTTCGCTGCTCCGAGTGCGGCTGGGGAGCCACCAAGTGGGTCGGCCGCTGCGGCGAATGCCAGGCCTGGGGAACGCTAGAAGAAATCGGCACCACCCATCCCCGCGACGTCGCCCCCGCACGCGTGGTCACCCCCGCACAACCCATCGGCGAGGTCAGCGCCGTCGCAGCCCACGCCGTCAGTACCGGGGTCGGCGAGTTCGACCGCGTGCTCGGCGGCGGCATCGTGCCCGGTGCCGTGGTGCTGCTCGCGGGCGAACCCGGCGTCGGCAAATCCACCCTCCTGCTCGAGGTGGCGGCCACGTTCGCCCGCGCGGGGCAGGCCGTGCTGTACGTGACCGGTGAAGAATCCGCCGCACAGGTGCGCCTGCGGGCCGACCGCGTCGGCGCCCTCGCCGACTCGCTCTTCCTCGCCGCCGAGAGCGACCTCGCCACCGTGCTCGGGCACATAGAACAGCAATCCCCGGCGCTGTGCATCGTCGACTCCGTGCAAACCATCGCGGCCGCCGAGGTCGAGGGCTCCGCGGGCGGCGTCTCACAAGTGCGGCAGGTCGCGGCGAGCCTCATCAAGGCCGCCAAGGCCCGCAACATGGCCACCCTGCTGGTCGGGCACGTCACGAAGGACGGCAACATCGCCGGTCCGCGCGTGCTCGAACACCTGGTCGACGTCGTCTGCCAATTCGAGGGCGACCGCCACTCACGGCTGCGGCTCGTGCGCGCCGTGAAGAACCGCTACGGGCCCACCGACGAGGTTGGCTGCTTCGACCTCTCCGATAGCGGCATCGAGGGGTTGCCCGACCCGTCCGGGCTGTTTCTCTCGCAGAGCACCGTGCAGGTGCCGGGCACGTGCGTCACCGTCACCGTCGAAGGCCGCCGCCCCCTCGTCACCGAGATCCAGGCACTCGTCGCGCCCTCGACGCTCAGCAACCCACGCCGCGCCACCAGCGGCCTCGACTCGTCTCGCGTCGCGATGCTGCTCGCCGTCGCCCAGCGCCGAGTCGGTGTTCCCCTCGGCACCTCCGACGTGTACGTCGCCACCGTCGGCGGTGCTCGCATCAGCGAACCCGCCGTAGACCTCCCCGCCGCGCTCGCGGTGGCCTCCGCCGCAGCCGACTGGCCGCTCAAGGCCGAACTGGTGACCTTCGGAGAGGTGGGGCTCGCGGGTGAACTGCGCCCGGTCACTGCCCTGGAACGACGCCTCAGCGAGGCTGCCCGCCTCGGCTTTAAGTATGCGATCGTGCCAGCCGACAAAAATGGCGTCCCGAAAGCCCCAGTGGGTCTTCGCATGATGACCGCGGCGAGCCTCGCCGAGGCCTGGACCCTGGCACAAGCCCGCAAGCCCGACGCGTAGTTACTGCCGGCCCCAGTGCGGGGGCACGTCTCGCAGCAACCGCGCATCGTTTCCGCCGCCCGAGGCCGGCTTGGTGCGGGGGCCCCGCGGGTCGTCTGCGTCCAACTCCATGGGCCTGCCCGTTAGCGACGACACGACGGGCCGACGCGGCCCAGGAGCGCTCGCGCCCTTGTGCCCGCCGTCCGCCTCGTCGTCTCGATTAGACATAAGGGGGCGTCCTCTGCGCTTCGTCATCGAGGCTCGCCTGATAGCGGCGAATCGTCGAATAAACCGAGATGTCAATGTGTACGCCTCGCTTGGTGAAGCCCATTTCGCGGCGCAATTCGTTGGCGAGTTCCTCCTCGAGGCGCGGCACCTCGTCTTTCATGATCCACTGCAGCATGCGGTCCCACAGGCCCTCGCTGAGTTCGGACAGCGGCGTGTTGTCGGGCACCATGGGCTTGGGCCCGCGATCCGGAACCTGCTGCACCACCACCGGTGCGGGCAACGGCTCGGGCGGGGCCGGCGGAGCCAACACGTCGTCGGCGAGCGACTCCACGAGCGCACGCAATCGTTCCGCCTCGCCCTTGGGGTCGAGGAACAGCGGCCACGCCCACAGTCGTTCGACCTGCCAGCCGGCCCTCTCGAGCCGTTCGAGCCGCAGGCGATCACGCTCCCGCACGCTGCGGCTGAGCGGACGCACGCGCGTATCCGGCTCAACTGCCACGAGCATGCGCCCGGGCACGCGCTGCGAGCCCAGCGCGAGGGCGATGCGCTCGTCGCCCTCGCCGAATTCGGTTTCGACGATGAGGCCCGCGAACCACAGCCGGTCCGCGACCTCGCTTAGCAGGGGGTCGAGGTCTGAGAGGTGCGGCGAGCGCGAACCGCTCCGCACGCGGTGCGCGGTCGTGCTGATGTCTTCGCGCGCCGTGGGCGCCGCCACCGGTTCCGCGACGACCGGCTCGTGCAGCCCGGGGGCGGCGACATCGGCTGGGGTTTCCGGGGTTTCCGGGGTTTCCGGGGTTTGTCGGGTTTCTGGGGTTTCTGAGGCGGACGCTTCGTTGGCCTCCGTACCAGCGTCGGCGCCGGCGTCCTCGGTCCGGGCCACAGTGGGATCGTTGTCGCCCAAGGCGTCTGCTGGCGCGTCGGTCGGTACAGCGGGCGCGCCCTCGGCCCCGTCGGGCGCGGCGGGCTCGTCCACCGGGTCTGGAGCGTAGCGCAGCTCCATGAACTCCAAGAAAGTCTTGAGGTCGGCCAGGCCCCGGTACCTAATTTTCTCAGGGTCGAGGTCGGAGCCCCGCAAAGCAGAGATGACCAGGGTGTTGGCCCGCGCTCGCGTGAGCGCCACCGCGAGCGCCTCTCTACCATTTTCGCTGGTAAGGGGCCCCATGCGGTACACCACTCGACGATGCGGAGACTTTGTGAAGCCCACCGACACGATCACCGAATCCCGCTCGAGGCTCCCGGCGTGCGCCGCGGCCACCACCACGAAGGGCTCCGGCCGAGAGGGGTCGAAGAACGGTGCCACATCTCCTCGCAGGGCCACTCGATGCAACACGTGCTCCATGACGCGGGCGGCGTGCGACTCCGTGAACGTCACCACCGCGAGCGACTTATCGGAAAAGTACTTGGCGTGCTGCAGGATGATGGAACCCAGCAGTTGGAGTTCCGACTGGCTCGATTCGACCACACCGTCCGGCGAGATCTGTGCGCCACCGCGATCGTTGACGAACATGATTTGGTCCGCATCACCCGTGAACGGGCTCGGCACACAACTCATTTCACCAGCGAACAGGTGGCTCTGCACGAACTCCTGCACGCTACCTGAGCGGGTCACATTGCTGCGGGTCAGCGCGATGTGCGGCAATATCTCTCGGCACGTGTCGAGGGCGCTGCGCGCGGCAACTCGACGATTGAGATGCCCCGGCACCACCTGATGCGGGTCACCAATCGCAATCACTTGATGAGCGCGCGACATCGCGGCGACCGCGGCCGCGTCTGACATTTGGCCGACGTCAGCGAGAATCACAACATCAAACATGGGCTTCTCGAGTTGGCCGATGACGCGCGTCGGAACCAGCTGCGGCACCAGATAGGGAGACACGAGCCAGCACGGTCGCACCGCAGTCAGCACAGGTGCGAACCGCACGAGCAGATCGCGCAAAGAGGTTCGTTGCAGGCTCAACAGCGTGCGACGCCCCGACTCGTCGAGCTGACCGTGCTCCTCTATCGCAGCACGCAGCAACGTGCGAGCCGTCTGCAAGACCCGGAACTTGCCATTCTTGATGTGCTGCTCATCGAGCGTCCGGAAATCGTGCGCTACCTGCATAATGAGGTCGCGACTCGTGAACACCTCGAGGCTTTCCTCGCGCCCGACAATGTATTGCATCGCGCTGGACCACCACACGAGCGTGAACTCTGCGTCAATGCGATCAGCCGACACGGACCGCGTCCGGAAATCCTCACAGAGCGGGCGCAGGCCCGCCTGGTCGAGCCGGGCCACCAACTCATTGCGTTCGGTGAGAGTCACGAGCGATTCTTGTTCGGCGAGGAGGCCAGCAATCAGCCCGTCGATCTCGTCAAAGGTCATGTGCTTAAAGCCGCCGCCATCGTCGTGCTGCGGCAGAATCCCCGCGAGATTGCGCAGTGCCACGAGGCACACTTCAAACGCGGCGCGCGAATGCCCCAGCCCGTGCGGAAGTCGAGGGGTACTGCCGTCGGTGCTGAACGCTCGCCAGCGCTCCCTCAGGGCACTCACTTCCAGCAAGCGCACGTGCAGGTCAGCCTCTGCGCCGGGCATCGCGAGGGCCTGCGCCTGCCGCACGAGTTTGCGGCGCAAGAACATGGATTGATCGATGCCGCGCTCCTGGCGCCATTCCTTGGTTGCCGTGGCGGCGATCAGGTCGTGCGGGTCCTGCGCGAAAGCCTCGTCGCGCACTCCCATAAGGGTATCGCGCAGGGAGTCTACGAGGTCGAGTCGCTCTTCAAGGTCGGCGAGGGTTTCCACGGGGGCGAGCCCAAGGCTCGGCCCATTCTCCTCAATCACTTGACGCACCTGCGGTAGGTGCTGGCCCTGCAAGGCCCGCAGGGCGACCAGGGCGTTGTCGGTGTCGGCCGCGCTGCGCACCGTCGACCCGTCCCAGGGCGAGGGCTTGATGGTGCCTTCGAAGGCACCCAGCTCACTCGCTCTCAGCAAGAGGCGGACCAACTGGGCACGCTGGCGGGAGACTCCCGGCACGTGCTGGTCGTGGATGATCACCTGAGACGAGGGGGCGTCCTCTGCGGCGGTAAGGCGCGCGAGCGCCTCTAAACAGTCGAGCAGCGAGACGCCGATCTCGGCGTTCACCGTGCGCACGGCACGGGCGTGGTCATTGAGCAACTTGGCGCATCGATGCAGCTCAGCCAGGGGCTCGGGCGGTACGTCGACATCGTAGTCCGCCTCGGCAAGGGACTCCGCGAGCGACGCGCGTGCCTCCAGTTGCGACTGAGGGGTCGGCCCCAGGTCGAGTAGGAGGCGGTCGAGATCGAGCTCAGCCGCGCGGCGGTGCAGATCTTCGAGCGTGCTCCGTTGCGGGGACACCAGCAGCACCTTCTTGCCTGCCGCAATTTGGGTTGCGACGAGGTTCAGGATGGTTTCGACGCGCTGGGTACCGCGAGGGGCCGTGATGGCGACGTGCGAGCCCGCGCGCGCGAGATTCAGGGCCCTCGCGGCATCGGGGTCGGCATCGACAATGAGGTGGTCTTCGAGTTCGCGCAGCGTCGCATGATCAAGCGGTTCGGTCTTGGCCCGCACCTCGTGGCGGGCCTTCGTGTCTCCGGCGATGGCCGCGATCACGGGGTGACGCTGCAGACGGTAAGCGCCTGTCGAGAGTTCATCGAGTAGCGCCTGTCCCACATCGACGATGTTGGTGAGCACCAGTCGCTGGCGCACGGTGAACCCGGGCAGGGGTTCGCCGAGGGCTCGCAGGGCGTTAATGGCGGGGAGAGGGTCGAGGCCGAACGAACCCTGGGTCATTTCGACCAACTCTTCGGGGTCGAGATGTATGCCTACGTCGTGGAGTGCCCGCAGCAGTTCGGGGTTGACCTCGACGGCCGAATGTAGGGCAATGTTTAGGTCGTGGCGGGCAGCACCAAGATTGCTGAGTTCTGCGGCGCGTACCAAGACGGGCATGACGGGCGATTCGCGACCGTCAAGCGGCACCCAGGTGGCTTCGCCAATGCTGAGGTAGGTGGTGAACAGCCCGTATTCCTGAGCCCAATGCGTGGCTGCTTGGTGAATCTCGGCCGCCGCGTGACGGGCCTCCGTTTGAGCTGCAGCCTCACGCACTACTTCGCTGAGTCGAGCGGTACCCTGTGCCATGAGCTTGGCGAGACCTGCGGGGTGCGACGTGGTGATGTCGAGGTAGGGGAAGCCCGCGCGAATGTGCTGTCGCAGCGATGGGACGTCCGTCAATACTTCAAATTCGTCGCGCCACGATGATATGGCCTGGGCGACGAGGTCCTCGCGGCTCAGTTGCTGCGCGCTGTCTGACATTCAGTGCCACCTGTTGCTTCGTGATGTGGATGCTCCGCGCTGGTTCGCGTGAGAACGCTCGATGCGGGCTGCGACCGCAACGCGCCGTGCGCGGCGCGCGGGGAGTGTAGGCACATCGCGTCACGCGATGTTTGCCTCCATAACAGTACGCGCTGGTGGTGCTTTTCTCTCGACCACATCGCATCGTGATTCGGACGAAACTTTTGCAGCATCGTGAGGCAGGTAACTTTCCGAGCATCGCCCAGTCGAGGCGAATGCGCCTGACGCCGCAATTGCGCCGGTGACGGGCCCTTCGATCGTCGCGCATAGGGTTTCCGAGCACAGGGACCACGAACACGGACGTTTCGCACGGGTGGTCATAGCTGGCGCGCAGTCCATCCGCGCATGCGCAGCTCTCGCGCAACGTCCGGCGGCCAATCCGCGCCGCCCTCGGGCCGCCCCCGACCTTTGCCGGCCCGCGCCCGACCCGCCCTCAGCAATGGCGGGTTGTTCGATAACCGAATGGCCATCCGACGTCCTTCCCCGCGCGGGGATTTGAAATCGATCTTCATATCAGCGCCCCTGCCGAGCCCTGCGCTTGGCGGCAGGGGATTTCTCCTACTTCAAAAATAAAAACCAAAGAAAGTCAGACACTGCGCGAGTCGAGCGTCACGATTTTCACCGCACGGGCCGCGGGCCGCCACAGGGAAGGCTAGCGAACTTCTAAGGGTATTTTTGCGGCCGTCGAGAGTGCCCACCGAGCGCCACATTGCGATCCGAACGACTTGCAGAGCCGACCCGTCGGCAAAAAAAATAGACAGAGCGCGCCACGCAGGGGGCAAGCGGCGCGCTCCGTCGTCACCCATATTGCGCCCTGCTTGTCCGACAAGTCAAGCCGAGTTACCAAACTTTGAATATTTAACTATCAATCAAAAGCCCAGTTCAAGAGCGTTTTATGCCGACTCCCGCGCAAAGCATCGCTTTTACTGTGACGCACCTTATAGGCTTGCTGAAAAATTCCTGCGCGCAAGGTTGCCGCACTGAGCGTCCGCCGAGCGCGAGCCAGCCCAAACTTAGCCGTGTCGGCCACCACGTAGCCCGCCATGTCGGCTGCCGCACTGAACCTCGAGACCCGCCGAACCGCCGCCAACCCCTAGAACGTCACCTGAACCCGGCCTTCGCAGTCGCGCGCACTCTAAATGCAAGCCCCCAATGGCCTGAACCGCATGCCAGCCACTCTCAAAACACAGATAAACGCAGAATGCCGCGCCCCCTGCTTTTGAGCGGCTTCGCACCGGGCGCCGCCAGTCAGACATCGGATGTTTGCGGCAGGCTCTGCCTTGCGGACGCGCGGCCCCGCGCTCCGTCCCGCCCACGACGCGCCGCCCCCGCGTGGCGCCCTCGACGCGCCGCCCCCGCGTGGCGCCCACAACGCGCCGTCCCGCGTGGCGCCCTCGCGTGCCGGGCTACGGCCGCCTAGCCCACGAGACCCACCTGACGCTCTACCCACTTCGCCCTAGAATATTTTCGTGCGCCTTCGTAGCTCAGCGGATAGAGCACCACTCTCCTAAAGTGGGTGTCGTTGGTTCGAATCCAATCGAGGGCACCAATCGTGCGCCGTGCAGGCGTCGGCAACAGATCAGGGCGGGAACCCCACTGGGGTTCCCGCCCTGATCTCATGAACTCCGACCACGCGACACCGCTCGGGCCTACACCTGAAGCAGCGTGACCCCCTCGTTGCGCAATTGCTGCACCAACGCTGCGTCCGATAAATCTGTGATCACCCCATCAAACTGGGCCAACGGCGCCACCTTATGCAGGGCCGTACGCTCAAACTTCGTCGAATCGAGCAGTACATAGCGCCGCTGCGACACCTCAAGCATCGCGCGCTTGACGGCCGCGACGCTGTCCTCCTGGTGATACAGGCAGGCGCCCGTCACGCCCGAACCCGACATGAACGAAATATCTGCGTACAGCGATGAAATCGTTTCGAGCGTGCTCGACCCGAGAAACGCGTCGTAAACCTCGCTGTAGTCACCGCCAATGCCGATCTTCTTGATTCCGCTGACCTCGCGCAGCGACGAGAGCACCCCCAGAGAGAACGTGGCGACATGCACGGGTGCCTTATCGGCCAAGTGATCGACCACGCCGAGCACCGAACTCGAGTCATCCACCAGCAACGACATGCCCGGCTCGACGAGCGCGAGCGCCGCCTCGGCCATCTTCGACTTTGCCGTCGTGTTACTCGACTTGCGATACGTAAGCCTCGCCTCGAAGACATTGCTCGGCATCGCCGTGGCACCGCCCCGTTCTTTGCGCAGCACACCAGTCGCCTGCAACGCATCGAGGTCGCGGTGCACGGTCATGAGCGAGACACCAAACTTCTCTGCCAGCTGAGCGGCGCTGACCGTGCCTGCCTCCGTCACCAGGTCCGCGATGGCCCGGTGACGTGCGCTTATATTCATCTGCATGTATCCCCCATCTGCAAACCCGAGGGGCGGACGCTGGGACGCGTGGACCGCGCGTCCGCCCCTAAAGTGCCCCCGGAACTACGCCGAGAGGGTGAATGGCGCCGTGACCTTGTCGGCGTTGTCCTTGTTGATGAGCACGCAGTCGATGCTGACCTTCTCGGTGGCGGGCGCCTCGCCCGTTTCGATGAACTTTGCCGCGTCTGCCACGGCCTGCTGGGTGCCCGTCACGATCGGCTGCAAGACGGTTGCGACGAGCTTGCCATCCTTGACCGCCTGCACGGCGTCGGGGCTGCCGTCGAAGCCGAGCACCTTGATCTGCGCCATCTTGCCTGCGGCTTCGATGGCCTGAATCGCACCGAGCGCCATTTCGTCATTGCCCGAGATCACGCCAGTCAGGTTGGGGTGGGCCGCGAGGAGGCCTTCCATCTTGGTCTTGCCCGTCGCGCGGTCCCAGTTGGCGGTCTCCTGGCCGAGCTTCTTCAGGTCGGGGTAGCCCGAGAGGACGCCCGCGTAACCATCCGAACGCACCTGAGCGTTGTTGTCGGTGGGCGCGCCGAACAGTTCGACGTACTCGCCCTTGCCGCCCATGGCCTCAGCCCACGCTTCGGCACCAATCGTGGCACCCTGTGCGTTGTTCGAGACGATCTGCACCTTCGCGACGCCCTGCTTCGAGATTTCGGCGTTGACCAGGAAGCACGGAATGCCCGCGGCCAGCGCCTTCTCGACGGCGGCCACCGACTGGTCGGCGCCGGCCGGGTCGAGGATGATCGCCTTCACCTTGTTGGTGATGGCGCTGTCGATCAGCTGGTTTTGCTTGTCGGGATCGTTGCCGTGAGCGTTGACCTCCGGCGTGTAACCCGCCTCAGTGATCGCAGCCTTGGCGGCGTCCGCCTCGGTCTGCCAGTAGGGGTTCGCGAGGTCAACGGTGATTACCGAGATCGTGCCGCCTGCGGCTCCACCCGAGGAGGCCGAACTGGATGCGCCGGACCCGGCGTCCGAGCTCGATGAGCAGGCGCTGAGGCCCGCGATGGTGGCCGTAACTGCGGCCGAAACGGAGAAGAAACTGCGACGATTCATCGACATTATGTTGCCTTTCTAAAGCGACTTCTTTGTTGTGAGGGGTGAATTTGAGGTGACTTACTTCGCTGCCGAAGCGGCGGGCGCAACCGGTGCCGCCGCGGCCACGGCAGCCCGGGCGTTGCGGCTTTGCTGAATGCGCTGCTGCATTTGGTCGAGGGCCACGGCGAAGATGATGACGGCGCCCTTGATGATCTGCTGCCAGAAATCGGAAACTCCGACGATGACGAGGCCGTCCACGAGGAACCCGATCACGAATGCGCCGATCAGGGTGCCGCGGATGGTGCCGCGACCACCCGAGAGGGCCGCACCACCGATCACCACGGCGGCAATGGCGTTGAGTTCATAGAACTGGCCGCCGTTGGGGGTGGCGGAGGACAGGTCGCCCGTCAGCAGTAGGCCCACCACGGCCGCGCACGCGCCCGACAGCAGATAGATCCAGATCTTGACGCGCTGCACGGGAACGCCCGACAGTTCGGAGGCACGTTCGTTGCCGCCAGTGGCGTACAGCCAGCGGCCAAACGGGGTCTTGGTGAGCACGAACGAGAAGATCAGTGCGATCACGATCATGGCCCAAACGGGCATGGGCAGGCCCAGAGGTGAGCTCTTGAGGAAGGTGAGGAACCCCGTATTGCCGTACTTGGCATCGCCGGCCAGTGCGGAGAACGGCGAACCGTTCGTGATGAGCAGCGCGATACCGCGCGCGACGTACATCATGCCGAGGGTCGCGATGAACGGTGCGACCTTGAATCTCGTGACGAATATGCCATTGAGCCAGCCCAGCAGGGCACCCAACAGGACCGACAAGACCATCACCACCCACACCTGCGGGTAGAGGAACATGTCGATGCCGCCGATGTGCATGCCCTCCAGCATGTAGCCCGCGAAAACGCCAGACAGACCCACGATCGAGCCCACTGAGAGGTCGATGCCCCCGTTCAGAATCACCAGCAGCATGCCGATAGCCAAGATCGCATTCATCGCGACGTGGCGGGTCATGATGATGAGGTTGTCGGGTTGCAAGTAGTTGGGGCTGAGCAGCGAAAACACAATCACGATAATGACAAGGGCGATAAGGGCGCGGCCCTCGAGGAGCACCTTGTCGAGGTTGATTTTCTTCGGAACGGCTGCGCCTGCTGCCGCCTTCGCGGTGTCGCTCACGGTACGTCTCCTGTAGTGGTTTGAGGGAAGGTGGGGGAGGCAGGTCACGCGCCGCCGGTGGCTGCCATGACGTCTTCGCGAGTGCAAGTGCGCGGATCGAATTCTTTGACGATGCGGCCCTTGGCCAGCACCACGATTCGATGGGAGGCAGTGATTGCTTCGCTGATTTCGCTGGTGACATAGAGGACGCCCAGGCCCTCCTTGGCCTGCTCAAAGAGCAGTGAAAAGATCTCTCCCTTGGCACCCACGTCGATGCCTCGGGTCGGCTCATCGAGGACCAGCACCTTGGGCTTGGTGAGGAGGGTCTTCGCGATGACGACCTTCTGCTGGTTACCTCCCGACAGGGAACCGATGGGATGCTCGGGGGTCTGGGTCTTGACCCTCACGTCTTGAATCGACTGCTTGATCGCCGATTTTTCGGCGCCACGGCCCACGATCAGGCGCTTGGCGAGGTTCAGCATGCTCGAGAGGGTGATGTTTTGCCCCACCGACATCGACTGCACCAGGCCATCGCGTTGGCGGTCCTCGGGTACGAGCACGAGCCCCGCTTCAATGCGCTCTTCAATGCTGAGCTTGTTGAGGGAGAGATCGCCCAGGTGGACGCTGCCGCCCGCGAATCTGGTGCGGCCCGCGATGGCCTCGACGAGTTCGGTGCGGCCCGCACCCATGAGTCCGAAGAGACACACCACTTCTCCCGCTTTAACGGTGAGCGAGATGTCGTTGACCGCGAGGCGTTCGCGCCCGTTTTCGTCGACGACCTGGGCGTTCCTGACGTCGAGCAAGACGTCACCGTAGTTGCGCTCGGCGTCTCGGAAGTCGTAGTCGGCGTCCTGGCCGACCATTTGGCGCACCACCCAGGGCAGGTCGATATTTTTCGAATCCTCGGTGGCCACGAGTTCACCGTTGCGGAACACGACGGCGTAGTCGGAAATTTCGATGGCCTCTTCGAGGTGATGCGAGATATAGATGATGGCGACGCCGTTGCTCGTCAGTTCACGAATCACCTTGAACAGCACCTCGACCTCGTGGGCGCTCAGCGCGGAGGTCGGCTCGTCCATGATGAGGATGCGTGCGTTGGTGGAGAGGGCTCGTGCGATTTCGACGATCTGCTGCTGGCCGATGCGCAGGTCGGAGATGAGGGTATCGGGCGAGATGTTCTCTTCGAGGTACTTCATGACGTCGGCGACGACCTTGGACTGTGCCCGGTAATTCACCGTGCCCAAACCCGTGGTCTGCTCGCGGCCGAGGAAGATGTTGTCGCGCACGGAGAGGTTGGGGCACAGGTTGAGTTCCTGGTGGATGATCGAGATGCCCTTCTCGACGGCCTCGGTGGTGCTTGACAGTTCTAGTTGCTCTCCGAACACTTCAAGGTGCCCTGACGTGGGCTTTTGCACTCCCGCGAGGATCTTCATGAGCGTTGATTTTCCGGCACCGTTCTCGCCGAACAGCACGGTGACCTTGCCTGCGCGGGCCTCCAGGTTCACTCCCTTAAGGGCCTGAGTGGCGCCAAATGTCTTCGTCACGTCGACTGCGCGCAGTACGACGTCACCGATGGTGGTCTCTGCTTGCGTTTTCGTCTCCATGGCGGTTAGCTCACCGTGGCCGCGACGGGGTGAATGATGTAGGTCGCGTCGGCTCCAAAGCCCGCGATGTAGAGCCCACTGACAGTGACGGTCTGGCCGGGCTGTGCGCTCTTCAGGGGCGTCACCACGCTACCGAGCACCGTGGTCTTGAGCGAGTTGGCCGCAGCCTGGTAGTCGGTTTGGTTGGCAAAGTCGCCGAACTGGACCTCGCCCGTGGCGTCACGGTATGCCGTTCCCTGCAGGGACTGGCCAATCGCGACGTATACCGTGTTGCTGTCGGCAACACCCTCGACCTTTAACTTCACAAAGTTCGCGTTAACTTCTACCACGCTGCCCGTGGTCTTCACGGGGATCACGGCGTTGGACGCTCCGGGGGCCTTCTTTCCCAGCGTCTCCCCCGCCGCATTTTCGTCGGCCTCCACGGCCGTCACCACGGCGGGCAGGTCTTTCGCGTTCGCCTCGACGTAGGTCGTGATGACCGGCAATTGTTCTTTGGCGTACGCTTCAGCGCTGAAGGGGGCTGGGTTCAGCGCCGCGACTTCGGCCGCCGATAGCACCTTCGTGCTGAGCACCATGGCGATGGCGAGCACCAGAATGACGGCACCGGTAATGATGCGGGGAAGAGCGCGTGAACGTCGTTGCTTCACGTGTAGTCACCTCGATGTGAACTCAGTTTCGACGGTAATGAGCGCTCGAGAGCATGTTAAGAACTTGCTGAACGGGGCTTCATCACACCAGACCCTGACAATTTAACACATGATGATGTGATGTCAATTCCCCCCTCACGCGCGATGAAGGGTCGCCGGACGGGCTCGCGAACCTGCGCTCCCGCGTCGATCGGGGTCTGCGCCCGGGGAAGCCGCGGCCAGGCTGCGACGGTACACGCCAATGTATGGCGCTGAACTGCTGCTTTAGGTCGAGTTGGCCTGCTCGGTAGCGCAGGCGCCATTTTAAGAAGTGAGCGAAGCGAGGCCTCAGCAATCACGTGGCGAAGTGTGCTGCCGCCGGGCGGAGCCAGCGCTGCGATGGTCAAGAATGTGCGCCGCACGGCACTTCACATTTTTGACTTTATTTCATGTTATTTAACAGCGTGTCGGCGAAGGGGCACCCGCTGCTACCCACTGCTGGAACGTGAGCTTAATGCCGTTGATGCCGCCCCCGTAGTAGTAGACATCGGAGCCCCCTCGGGTGCAGAAGCGTTGCCCTACGTAGCCAGCCACCTCGGTAGGCGTCGGCGCCCCGAGATGAGCCCAGGCCGCGAAACTCAGGACCACTCCCTGGCCGGCGCTGAGCGAACTCATCTGCGACACGGTATCTGACCACTTCAACTTGGTCACGGCCTGATCGACCAGGTTCAGCGGGGTCGGTGAGCCGAGCTGCTGCCAGGTTGCGAAGGTAATTTTCTTCCACGGCTCCGCGGCAGTGGCGGATGCGTAGTACACGTCCGACGACCCGTCCCACTGCACGACATTGCGCGCGAACGCGGGTGTCGGGTCGGTGACCGTGGGCTTGGGGTATCCGGCCTTTGCCCAGGTGTTGAACGTCATTGGGCTCACCAAGAGCGACGCGTTGCCGCTGCCAAACTGGGTCTGCGCCCAGATTTGCCCGTCGCCTGGCACCTGCCCATACTGTGTCGGGGCTGGGATCGGCTTGGGGTATCCGGCAGCCTTCCACTGCGCGAAACTCACGTGATAGGGCGAGCCCGTACCGGAGTAGTACCAAATGTCTGGGGAGTACGCGAGCGAGTAATATCCTGGCTGCGTTAAGGCGCTGGGCATCTGTGCTGCGCTGCGAGCGTCGATCGCCGCGCTGGCGCTTGCACCCGTGAATACGATGCCTGTCGTTACGACCCCGGCAACCGCCGCGGTCAGAACCGTGGCAAGGGCGAGGGTGCGGCGCGTGGAGCGGATTTTCTTGCCGTCGTCGGTGACCATGGAACACCTCTCAAGGTTGGTGTCTCCACTCTAGGCCAAGCCCGGCGAGTTTTCCTGTCGTGAGTGACGGCGCCTTAGCTATGAGTTACGAGCTCGGCCCGCAATCACAGAGGTATAGGTCACCGATTCGGAGACACCTGCCGCCACAGCGCTCGACGCGGCGGTGCTGACGGTCGCCACCTGCGCGCCCGCGGCGAAGGGGGTGTGGTGCCCGGCTCCGGCGACACCGAGCGCGCCGAGGCTTAGCGCCGCGGTGAGCGCGAGGGGCGCGAAGACGCCGCGCCGCAGCGAGAACCGAGGCGACGTGATGGCGTTTTTGCTGATGCTGCTGGTGGCGGTCGTGGTCATGATGGTTCCTCACGTGCGATGGCCCGCCTCGCATGTTCGCGACGAGCGATTGTGAGACCACTGTGCCCCCCAAGGCTTAGCACTGGCTCGTACTGCCTTGCGCGCTGCCTGGGATCATTCTGGACGTTCGGTGAACGAAACGTTCCCGGTGGCTGAAGACGAGCGGACGCCTCTCTTTGTGACCCGGCGCGGTTCGCGCCGACCCGGTTCGCGTCTGCCCGCCCGGTCTTAATGCACCTTCACGAAAATGTGCGAGGCATCGTCGTCACTGATGTCGAGTGTGCCCGCGTCGGTGGTGACCTGGAGCACCGCTCCCGGGCGAGCGACCGTGACGGGAGAGCCCGGCGTGATGCCATGAGCGCGCAAGATCGACAGCGTTTGCGTATCGGTCTGCACGGGCTCGCCGAGCCGACGCACGGTGGCCTCCACGGGCCCCATGGAACGCGCCGCAGTAATCAGGGTGACCACGCCGTCCAAGAACAACTCTTCGCGATTTTGCGCGCCCAGTTCTTGCAGTCCCGGAATCGGGGTGCCGTAGGGCGACTCCGTGGGGTGCCCTAAGAGTTCGACCAAACGGCGCTCGACACGCTCGCTCATCACGTGTTCCCAGCGACAAGCCTCCTCATGCACGTACTCCCATTCGAGCCCGATCACATCGGTGAGCAGGCGCTCCGCGAGTCGGTGCTTGCGCATCACGCGGGTCGCCTTGACTCGACCATCGCCCGTGAGTTCGAGGTGACGGTCGCCGCTCACTACTAGGAGATTGTCGCGCTCCATGCGCGCCACCGTCTGCGACACCGTGGGACCGGAGTGCCCGAGGCGCTCGGCAATTCGGGCTCGAAGCGGGACCACGCCCTCTTCTTCGAGTTCCAAAATCGTGCGCAGGTACATTTCCGTGGTGTCGATCAGATCAGTCACAGATTCCTCCTGGGATAAGCGGGCGGCCCCTTGCCCTGGCGCCTAGTTCATTTTGCCTTATAACTACGGTTGCAGCCTGTGCATTCCCCAGGCCCGGTCATCGTCAAGCGGCGGATTAGCGCAGTTGACCTCAGCAATTACCCCCGTCGGCGTATAAACCAGGCGATCATGCAGCCGCGACCGGCTCCCCGCCCAAAACTCCACGCGGGTGGGCCGCACGAGGTAGAAGCCCCAGGTCTCCGGCCGCTGCGGCGCGCTCCCCCGTTGCGCCAGTTCGGCTTCGTATTCGTTCCATCGTTGATGCAGGAGGTCACGACTCTCGATCGGGCGGGACTGCTCGCTGATCACGGCGGACACTTGCGAACGGTAGGGCCGCTGGGCAAAGTACTCGTCACTCGCCTCGGCGGGGCCGCGCTCGGCCACCCCACGTACGATCACTTGCCGCTGTAGCGCGTGCCAAGGAAACAGCAGGCTGATGCGCGGGTCGGCCGCAATATCTTGCCCCTTTTGCGATTCGTAGTTAGTGGCGAACGCGAAGCCCTCCGCGGTAACCGACTTGCACAGCACCGTTCGCGAGGTGGGGCCGTCCGTACCCGCCGTGCTCGCGATCATGGCTTGAGGCTCAATGATCTGGTCGGACGCCTCGGCCTCCGCGTACCAGCGCAAGAACTGTTCCAGCGGGTTCGGGGCAAGGTCACTTTCATCGAAACTCTGGGCATAGTCAACGCGCGCTGCAAATAGGTCAAGCCGGGGCTGGTTTTTGTCGCTCATAGTCTCCTCATTCCACCGAATGCGCGAAACCCCCTTTCAAGGGGTTATCTTGTACGTCGGGTTCCGCACACACCAGGGTAGGCGTGAATCCGTTAGTGCAGGTAGGACGATGCGATTGATGAGCACCTCGAAGCCTCGTCGCGTTGTCGCGGCAGCGCTGGCAGCATTAGTTTTGGCAGGCGCCGTGGTTGGTGTCGCCGCGCTTTCTGATGCCCGACCGGGGTGGCTCTTGGACCCACCTGCGGTAGGCGGGCTGATGGCCAACCTCAGTGATGCGGTCGACGATAGCGAGGGCTCCCACCTCGCGCACGGCTCCGGCACGACCACCGTGCCGGAGTTTCCCTCCGAGGGCGTGCTGTCCTCGGTGGTGACTGCGGCCTCCGACCTCAACCCCACGGGTGTGCATTCCCTCCCCGGCCCCGATATTCCGGTGGGTCTACTCAATCTCGGCCAAAGGCAGTGGTTAGCGACGGAACAGGGCGCCCCGGTGAGTCGGGAGAAGCCCACCTCAACCTCGATGTTCACCCTGGAGCCCGTGGCCTCGCCCGGTAACTCCCTGCGCGTGCGATCCCGTGCCGGGCTCTGCCTCACGGCGGTCACCAAGCCGAACGGTGCGACGCTCACGTTCGCGGCGTGTCGCGATGCGCGTGCGCAGCAGTTCGAGTCACTTGGCCCCGTGAGCGGAGGCATTGTCTTGCAGTCTGCGCTCACGGGCACCGCCCTCACGGCCGGCTTGCCCTCGGCTCCTCTGCTTCTCGCACCCGTCAGCGGCGCCCCCCAACAGCGGTGGGCTCTGAGCACGGCGACGCGAGCCACCTGAGCCATCACCTCTGCGAATCTGGCGTCAAGAGCTGTTCACACTCTGCGAATTTTGCCCTCGCAACCGGCCACTGCGCGATGCGTTTCTGCAGGAATCGTTTTGAAACGATTAACGTATAAGCGTTACGCAATGAATTGCAATGAGGAGCATCATGGCCACCACCGTATCCGCCTGGGGCGCACCCGCAGGCAAAGCACCACTCGAAAAGATGCAGATCGAACGCCGCGAACTGGGCGAACACGATATCTACATAGACGTTAAGTACGCAGGCATCTGCCACAGTGACATTCACACCGTGCGCGACGAATGGGGCCCAGCCAACTACCCGCTGGTACCCGGTCACGAAATCGCGGGCGTCGTCAGCGCCGTAGGCAACGGAGTCACCTTGCACCAGGTCGGTGACCTGGTGGGGGTCGGCTGCTTCGTCGACTCGTGCCGCGAGTGCGCGGCCTGCCGCGAGGGTGACCAGCAATACTGCGAAAAGGGCATGGTGGGCACCTATAACGCCACGCACTACAGCGGCGAGGTGGCCCAGGGAGGCTACGCGCAGGGCCACGTGGTCGACGAAAACTACGCGCTGAAGATCCCCGCGTCCCTGCCCCTGGACAAGGCCGCACCCCTGCTGTGTGCCGGCATCACGGTGTACTCTCCCTTGAAGCATTGGAACGCTGGCCCCGGCAAGCGGGTAGCCGTGGTCGGTATGGGCGGGCTCGGCCACATGGCCGTCAAGATCGCAGCCGCCATGGGCGCCGACGTGACCGTGCTCAGCCAGTCGCTCTCGAAACTCGAAGACGGACTGCGCTTTGGCGCCAAGGAGTTCTACGCCACGAGCGACCCCGAAACGTTCACCACACTGGCCGGATCGTTCGATATGATCATCAACACCGTGGCAGCCAACATCGACATCAACGCGACCCTTTCGCTCGTCAAGCGCAATGGCTCGCTTGTCCTCGTCGGCGCTCCCGAGAACCCCGATACCTACTCGGCCTTTTCTTTGATCGGGGGGCGCAAGTCGCTCGCCGGCTCCATGATCGGCGGCATCGAAGAAACCCAAGAGATGCTGGATTTCTGCGCCGAACACAACATCACGCCCGAAATTGAAGTGATCTCGGCCGAAAGCATCAACGAGGCCTACGACCGCGTAGTGGCCTCCGACGTGCGCTACCGATTCGTCATCGACGCCGCCACGATCTAAATATCGCGCGAGCCGCTCAGTCAACTCCTGACGCCGTCCCGCACCTCTCGGTGCTGGACGGCGTCTTTGCGTGCGCCCGCACCTGCCAGCTTGTGCGGCGCCCTTCGCCGGCCTACCATCGAACACATCGCAATCGAACATGTGTTCGACTGTAGCGGGAGAGGGAGCATGACGCAAGAGGCCGATCGCGGGTCGCACGACCCCGCCACACCCACCAGCGCTGGCAGGCGCGGGCAGGAGGGGCCCGTGCGTCCGCCCCTACACGTGCTCACTACGGCACACGGCACCCCCGACCGCGTACTGTGGGACGACATCGAGTACCTCTGTGGCGACATTCCGCTCGAATGGATCTGGCATACCGCCTGGTGGAGGGCCGAAAGCGTCGACCCAGGCGGCATCGACATCATCGCCTGGCGACTGCGACTGATCCCCCTGCCCGGGCAGCGCACGCGACGCGAGCGCTGCATCGACGCCACTCGGCGCACCGACGGAACCTGGGAGGTGCTCGAAGAGATTTTCCCCGAAGGCCCGCTTGCATGAAGCGAGCATCCTCCCTAAAATCGAACATATGTTCGATCGCCGCGAGGGTCGCAGCGGCACAGTGAAGGGAGCGCCCGGTGTCCACCACCTCACCTTTCACGCACCTCCACGTAGCCTCGGCATTCTCGGCCCACTTCGGGTCGACATGGCCCGAGAACCTTGCCGCCGCCCAAGCCTCCTGGGGCGCGGAGGTCGCGAGCCTCACTGATCGCGACGGCCTCTACGGTTCGGTCCGTCACGTGGCGGCCTGCCTACGCCTCGGCATCAAACCCGTGGTGGGTGTAGAGATGCTGGTCCGCTCGCCCGGCCTCGGCTCCTCCCCCGCACACCTGGGCTCCGTGACCGTGCTCGCGCACGGCCACAACCGCGGCTCAGGCTGGGCGTCACTGTGCCGCGTGGTCTCCGCACTCCACGCCCCGCCACCTCGCTCCGCGTCCGGCCCCAATCCCCACTCCGGGTCCCGCTCCGAGCCCCAGCGCGGCAGCGAAGCCGCAAGGCCCGTCATCGACCAGAGCCGCCTACCCGCGTTCCTGCTCGGAGCAGAAGGTCAGCCCTACGCCACGGTGCTCCTCGGGCCCGGCTCCGATGTGGGCGAGGCACTACTCCTCGGCAAGCACGAGTACGCCGTGCGCCTCCTCAAACGCTGGCGGAGCCTCCTGCCTCATGCGATCGCCCTTGAAGTTTCGTGCCTTTTCACGCGGCCACACAGCGCGCATTCCCTGCAGCACGCCGCGGCGCTCCTCGAACTGGCAGTCAGCAGCGAAACCGAGGCGGTGCTCACCAACTCGGTACGTCTGCTCGAACCCGGTGACGCAGCGACGGCAGACCTCGTGTATTCCGCCGGCAGGCTGCTCTCGCTCGACGAACTGCGCCCCCACCTCGCGGGCCCGCTCGCCTCCGGTCAGGCCTGGCTCAAACCTCCCGGCAAGATGGAGACTGTCGCACGCCGCATCGTCAACCACGCGGGGGTCCCCGCGCACACTGCGGTCGATCTCATTACGACCACGGCCGACATCGCCGCCCGCTGCGCACTTGACCCCGAGGCCGACCTACAGTGGCAGCAAGCTAAGGTGCCCGAACTCGCAGCCCTCGGCATCGGGGGCGGACGCCGAGGCACCCAAAGCCCCTACGAGATTCTCTCGGGGCGCACCTACGGGGCCATCACTAACAAGTACTTCAGAGCCGACCCCCAGCAGATTCAGCGTGTGCGCGAGCGGCTCGGCAAAGAACTCGACGTGATCCGCAATTTTAGTTTCGAGACCTACTTCCTCACCGTTGCGGACGTCTCCGAACTCATCAGCAAGATGGGGGTTCGCCACCAGGCCCGGGGCTCCGCGGTCGGGTCTCTCGTCGTCTACCTCTTGGGCATCTCCCACGTTGACCCCCTCGAACACGACCTCCTCTTCGAGCGGTTTCTCGGGATCGCCCGCGAGACCCTGCCCGACATTGACATTGATGTTGAATCCGCACGCCGACACGACATCTACAACGCCATCTTCAAACGTTACGGCTCAGAACGCGTGACCCTGCTATCCATGCAAAATCGCTACCGGGCACGCGGGGCGATTCGTGACGCTGGCCTGGCCCTCGGCATGGGTGAAGACCTGATCGACATGATCGCGAAGAACGTACACCGCCTCAACGCCAGCAATGTCACCAGCATGCTGAGGGAACGCCCCGAACTGCGCGCAATTCTCGACCTGATGGAGGACAACCCCAAGATTCAGATGCTGCTCGACTCCGCCCACAAGATCGACCGGCTACCCCGACACCTCAGCATGCACCCGTGCGGTGTCATCCTCGGCAACCAAGACCTGTTGAGCACCACCCCCGTGCAGCCAAGCGGACTCAAAATACCCATGTCGCAGTTCGGTAAGGACGACATCAACGACATGGGCCTACTCAAGCTCGACATCCTGGGCGTGCGCATGCAGTCATCAATCTCGTACTCTCTCGATCAGATCGCACGCGTGCACGGCCCCGCTGCGGGTCTCAGCGCGGGCCTGCCCCGCGACGCGCACTATCTCAAACCCGACGGCCACATCGATCTTTCCGCCGTGCCGCTCGACGACAAAGCCACCTACGAGACGATCTGCACCACGCACACGATCGGCATGTTCCAAATCGAATCGCCGGGCCAACGCGAGTTGGTCGGCAAACTGCAACCCGTCGAGTTCGATGACCTCATCGCTGACATCAGCCTGTTCCGGCCCGGCCCCATGAAGGGCGACATGATTAAGCCCTTCATCAACCTGCGCCTTGGCGTGGGCAGCCCCGACTATCTCCACCCCAGTTTCGCCGGGTTTCTGCGCGATTCAGGCAGCGTCGTCATCTATCACGAACACATCATGCGTATCCTGCACACCTGCATGGGAGTGTCACTCTCCGAGGCCGACGCGCTGAGACGCATCATGGGTAGCCACCTTGAGGAGGTTGAACGCCGGTTCCGCACTGAAACCGCCGCGAACCTCGACGAGCACGGGCGGAGGCGCTTTAACGACGCCGACATCGAGCGCATCTGGCAGGTCGTAGCCGGGTTTGGGTCCTTCGGCTTTTGCAAGGCCCACGCCGCGGCGTTCGCCCACACCACCTATGAGACTGCCTGGCTCAAAACCCACTATCCCGCTGAGTTTCTGTGCGGGCTTTTGCAACATGACCCAGGCATGTACCCCCGCCGCCTACTCGTCGCCGAAGCCCGTCGGCTCCAGGTTCCAGTGCTGCCCGTCGATATTAATCTGAGCCGCACCGACTACTACGTCGAGCGGCTCGTCGAAACCCCTCTCGGCGAACCGACCCGCGCGGGCGACCTTGGCATCCGCAGTGCCTTCAAAGACGTCCGCGGCATCACCGAAGCCACGCTCAAACGCATCGCAGCGGAACAGCCCTTCACCGGCGTCCGAGACTTCTACACCCGCGTGTCCCCGCCACGCGACATGATGCACCGACTCGGCGCCCTGGGGGCCTTCGACTCCCTGTTCGGCCCGGAGGTCGAACGCGGCAGCGTGATGGCAGTCGTGCGCAATCTGATCAGCGTGCCGAAGCCGACCTCGCGCCCGCCGCTCACACAGGAATCTTCTCTCTTCGAATTCGACGAACCCATCCCTATCGCCCCACCCGTCTCGGCTGAGGAACGAACAGCGCATGAACTCGAATATCTCGGCACCGAACTGAACCAGCACCTGATTGAAACCTATCGGCCCATGCTCACCGACATGGGCGTCACACCCGCCGAGGCGCTCAACACGCTTCGGCCCCACACCGAGGTCGTCGTGGCGGGGGTGCGCGTGGCGACACAAACCCCACCCATGAAGTCCGGCAAGCGCGTCGTCTTCATCAGCCTCGACGACGGCACCGGCTGCTCCGACGCCACGTTCTTCAACGAAGCCCAGGAGGCCAGCGGCCCCTATCTGTTCAACACACGGCTCATGGCGATCAAGGGCACCATCCGACGCACGGGCGCCAAGGGGGTATCGATCCAAGCGAGTGAAGCCTGGGACCTCAAAGAACTCTGGCGTACCTGGCAAGAGGCGCGCAGCGCGGCAGCCCACCTGGAGGAGGACCACTATGCCTCCGCATAGCAGTCACACAGTCCCGCACTCCCGGGGTCGCAGCCAGTGTTCCCCACCCGCACCGCGCAAAGGGGCCACCTCATGAAACTGCAAGGCCTTCCCCCACGTCGCGCTGCGAGCGGCAAAGTCATCGATCAACCCCTGCGTACCGACTGTGCCGGGGTCAAGCCACTCCGCCACGTCCTCCGGGGCGATCAGCATCGGCGTTCGGTCATGAATGTCAGCAACGTCGCCAACGGCAGAGCGCGTCAACATGGTCGCGGTCAACACCCACTCGTTGGCCTCGCGGTCCTTCCACCAGGAATACAACCCCGCGAACAGCAGCGGAGCGTTCATCGCACCGGGCGCACCCGGCGCACCCGGCGCACCCCACCCAGCATGAATGTAGAACGGACGCTTCGTGCCGTCAGATTCGGTGAGCCACTCGAAGTAGCCGTCAGCCGGCAAGATCGCCCGCTGCCCGGGCACCGCATGACGAAACGATGGCTTCTGGGTGACCGTCTCGCTGCGTGCATTGAACGTGGCGTACCGAGTCTTCAGTTCCCGAGAAAACGGCGGGGTCAGCGACCACCGCGCAAACGCACAGGTACGCTGCGGACTGGTGGACCCTGCGTCCTTACGCACGGCGTCCACCAGCACCGGCACGCCCGCGGTGGGGCGCACGTCGTAACGCTCTTCAACCTGCAAGGGGCTGCCCGAATCGTCAAGCAAACCCATCGACGCCACCAAATCGCGCGTCGCCCGAGCCACCACATATCGAGCACACATAACCCTCACCCTCTCGCCACGGCCGCCCCGACAGACATCACCTCACAGCATGATCTGGCGATTTACGTCCTTGTAGAGCAGGTAACGGAACGGGCCCGGACCACCGGCGTAGCACGCCTGCGGGCAGAACGCACGCAGGGACATATAGTCACCGGCCTCCACCTCAACCCAGTCGTTGTTGAGGTTGTACACTCCCTTGCCCTCCAACACGTACAAGCCGTGCTCCATGACATGAGTCTCGAGAAAGGGAATACACGCGCCCGGCTGGAACGTCACGATGTTGCAGTGCATGTCAAAGGTCATGTCGTCCGGGTCGAGCATTCGCGTCGTCGCCCACTTGCCGTCCGTGCCCTCCATGGCCTTGGCGGGCAGGTCCTGCTCATTGCCCACCACGGGTTGAGGCGTGTGCCCATCTATCCACTGATAGCGCTTACGCAACCACGAGAACTGCGCGGGTTCCCCGCCGCCATTACGCACCGTGTACTGGCACCCAGGCGGCAAAAACGCGAAGCCACCCGGCGTGAGCTGATGCTCCGTGCCCTCAATGGTGACCGTCAGGGCTCCATTCATGAGAAAGATAAAAGACTCCACCTCGGGCTGCTCTTCTGGTCGGTCAGAGCCACCTCCGGGCGCCACCTCGACAAGGTACTGCGCGAAGGTCGTTGCACCGCCCGCAACGGGCCGGTTAATGATCCACGTGCGCGTGGACTCCCAATAGGGCAGAGGTCCAGTCACAATGTCGCGGTTCACGCTCGCCGGAATGACCGTGTAGGCCTCAGTCACTATGGCGCTCGAACGCATCACATCCGTCTGGGGCGGGAGCCCCGCGGGGGCGAACTGATAGGTGGGCATGGTGTCCTCTCTCGTAAGGTATAACTCGTCGTGGGTTGCGGTGTCGCGCGCGCGAGCGCCCGGGGTCACCAGGTAGGTACAACCACCGTGCTCGATGACACTCGGGAAGATCGTACTAAACCACGCACGTCAACCAGCCGGTGCCTATCGATCCCGGCAACCGAACCGAGCGGGTCGCACCGATCATCGCCGACTGCCAACGATCACTTTAGGCAGAACCCCATTCCCCGTGCCGCCCGCAAGGCCCCTGTAATCTCGTCAGCAGAAACCCGCAATGCCCGACCAGGCAGCGTGACCTTCCCCAACACCCTCCCGCAGCACCGTCGCTTCGATCAGCCCATAGGGCCGATCGGCGGCGTAAAACACCTCGTTCGGGTTGTCCAGGCCGAACGGCGTCAGGTCCACGGTGAAGTGATGCTTATTGGGCAGCGAAAACTTGATCTCCTCGAGGCCGGGCTCTGCAGCCAATGCCGCCTCGCCCATTTCAAACAGAGTGGTTTGCAGGGCCTTAGAGTGCTTGCTGGCGAACGTCTCCAGCAGCGCGGCGCGCACCGCCGCGTAACTTGCGTCGTAGTCGGGTCGCGGTGCTCCCGGCGCGACGTCCGCGAAGCGCCAACGCGCGGTTACGGTGGTCGCCAGAATGCGGTCGGTCGCCTCGGCCAGCGTCGTGTACTTATCGCGGGGGAACCCCACAAACTCGGACTCCGTAGACTTCAGCACCACCAAGTCGGTCAACCCCGCGATGACACTGATCGTGTCGGCATCCCGGACGACGACTGCGGTGCGCGTCTCGCTGCCCTCCCGGTAAAACGCGTGATCATGCTCGGCCCCCTGCACTGGTATCCGCGCCCACGTCGCCGCCTGGGCCTCCCAGCGACCACCCGATACCCAGTCAAACTCCGCGGTGAAGTGATCCGAGAGCCGTATCAAGAACTCTTCGGGCACGTCCATACCGTCGCGCGCGAATGCGAAGATCGTGTTCTTTTGCGTATCAGTGGCAACGACGTGAGCGTTGTCGCCTGCGGTGTGGGCGGCCGCGAAATCCCCGCGCAACTGCGACGTCACCGTGAGGTCGGAGATTTCGTGGCGCGCCGTGTCTCGCTTGACCTTAACGACGTGAACTTCGGCTTTGCCGTATTGATTTGATCCCAAAATGGCGGTGGTTGGCACCTTGAACTCCTCATGCATCGATTCGATCACGAGAGATGTACGTGATATTGCGTCTCAGGGGTACGACCCGGGTCATTTCGGCGTGATAAGTCTCCACGTTGACACAGTGCCGCACCGACCAGGTGGCCGCGATAGCCATCGCGGCTCTGTCACTATTTGTACCGCACCGTCAGGAGGCCGGGGACAAGAATGGGCACATTGCACACGAGTCATGCGGCCACGCCACGAGTCAAGCGAATCATTCCGCCGCTTTCTCCGCACGCGAGCGGCGATACATATGGATCAGGCCAGGGATCACCGTGATCGCGATCAGTGCCATGCAGATCGCATCGATGTTCTTCGCGACGAAGGGGATGCCGCCGAGCAGAGCCCCCGCGACCACCATCGACGCCACCCAGGCGAATGCGCTCACGACATTCCACACGGCAAACCGGCGCCGGTCATAGCGCGAGATACCTGCGGCGAGCGGAACGAACGTGCGCACGATCGGCACGAACCTCGCCAAGAAAATGGCTCGCGCGCCGTACTTGGCAAAGAACACCTCCGCCGCGTCCAGGTGCCTTGTCTTCAGCACCCGAGCGTTCGGGGTAAACAGCCTGCGGCCGAACCGCGAACCCAGCCAATAGCCCACGAAGTCGCCCACAATGGCGGCAACGATGCCGACGGCCAGGAGAGCCCCAAAACTGAAACCCAACTGGGAGTGCGCCACGGCCGCCGTAAAAAGCAGCGAGTCGCCGGGCAAGAAGGGGAACAACACCCCCGATTCGATCACGATGATGACGAAAACGCCCAGCAACACGAAACTGCCGAGGCCCTGCAACAACTCAACGGGGTGCAGCAACGACAGAACGGAGAATCCGCTCGAGGCAGCGTGAACGTCATACATGGATTCCCCAAAGCGGCGAGAAGGTCGAATTTTTTACAGTATGGCAGTGTTCGACTGAAAGATCGCTGAGTTCAATGTTGGGCTCAGGCGAAAGATGCGCGAGCACGGCGCATACGCGACGATGTAGTTGGAGCGACTGTTCGGTCCGCGAAGCTGAACAGCCCGGCCTCGGGTATCCGCCTAGAGTGCACTGCGGATCACAACGATATGGGCGCAAGCCCGGCGGAGGACAGATGAGCGCGTTTATTGTTTTCGAAGGCGGCGACGGCGCCGGAAAGTCAACCCAGGTTGGCCTCCTCGCCCAGTGGCTGCGAGAGCAAAACGTGCAGGTCGAAGAGACCCGCCAGCCGGGTGGCACCCGCCTCGGCGCGAGCATCCGCGACCTCCTGCTGCATGGCGATTCGATGACTGCCCGAGCCGAGGCGCTCCTGTACGCGGCGGATCGCGCGCAACACGTAGCCGAGGTCGTGCGCCCCGCTCTTGATGCCAACAAGGTGGTGCTGTGTGATCGCTACATTGACTCGTCGGCGGCCTATCAGGGGTTCGGCCGTGGCCTCGGCGTCAAAGAAGTTCGCAAGATCTCCCTCTGGGCAACCGATCGACTCGAACCGAACCTCACGGTACTCCTCGACATCGACCCCGGCGTCGGCCTCGAACGACAGCAGGGGCGCGGACTCGACCGACTCGAACAGGAATCCCTCACGTTTCACGAGGGCGTGCGCCAAGCGTTTCTGACGCTGGCAGAGGCCGACCCTGCGTCCTACCTCATTCTCAACGCCGATGAGGACGCCCGATTGCTGCACCAGCGCATACGCGAACGCGCCGCGCAGTTGCTGGGCTTTAGCTGCGTGCACAGCGAGGAATGGACCCGCTGATGCAGCGTGGCGTCTGGCACGACATCGTGGGTCAGTCGCGTGCCGTCGGAATGCTGTCGCGGGCGGCCTCGGGTCGCGACGCGATGTCGCACGCATGGTTGATCACGGGGCCGCCCGGGTCGGGACGATCCAACGCGGCACGCGCATTCGCGGCGGCCCTGCAGTGCGACTATTCGGGCAGTCCCGAGGCCGGCTGCGGGGAGTGCCAGAACTGCACCACGACTCTCGCAGGCACTCACCCCGATGTCAGCATCGTGGCCACCGAACTCTTGACCATCAGCAAAGACGAGGTGAGGGCACTCATCCAAGTGGCGCAACGGTCGCCGTCGCAGGGTCGCTGGCGACTCATCCTCATGGAGGACGCCGACCGCATGAGTGCGGGCACCTTCAACGTCCTGCTGAAATCTATCGAAGAACCGCCACCGCGCACCGTCTGGCTGCTATGCGCCCCGTCGCCCGAGGACCTCGCCCAGACGGTGCGTTCTCGCTGTCGTCAGGTGTCGCTCGGAACTCCTAATCCTCGTGAGGTGGCAGAGCTCCTCGTGCGTCGCGATGGCATCGCACCCGAGGCGGCGCTGCTCGCGGCTCGAGCGGCGGCCTCGCACATTGGCATTGCGCGCAGGCTCGCGCGCTCGGAGGCAGCCCGAGACACTCGGCTGCACGTACTGTCTCTACCCGCGCGGGTGCATACCCCCGGTGACGCGGTACTGCGCGCCGACGAGTTGCTGAAGATCGCCACTGAAGACGCCAAGGCTGGAGCCGAGGAACGAAATCTGCGCGAACGAGCCGCCCTGCTGCGAACTCTGGGGCTGGAGGAAGCCTCGACAATTCCTCCCGCGCTGCGCTCCCAGATCAAACAGTTGGAAGACGACCAGAAGCGACGCTCAACGCGACACACACGCGACGTGCTGGACCGTGCCCTCAGCGACATGTCGTCGCTGATGAGGGACGTGCTCTTGCTGCAGTGCGGAGTGGCGAGCACCATTGACCTCATCAACGGTGACCTCGCGTCGACGCTTGAGCAGTTGGCGCAATCGCGCTCCCCCGAGGCCACGTTGCGTCACATCGAGGCGATGTCTGCCGCGCGGCGGCGCATCGCCGCGAACGTCGCACCGCTTCTAGCGCTCGAGGCAATGTTTTGTGCCCTGATCCCGACGCGGTAGGAGCGCTCGGGCGCGACCCCTGCGACTATTCGCCACCCCTCACGCGCATACGGTGACCGTGGAGGTGCCGTGACGTCCGCGTCGCACCGAGATCTTCTCGGCGATGCTCTGCTTCATGTCTTCGACGTGGCTGACGACGCCGACACACCTGCCCGCCGCGCGCAAGCGGTCCAGCTCGCGTTGCACTTGCTCTAGCGCCTCGTGGTCGAGGGAGCCGAACCCCTCATCAATGAAGAGCGTGTCGAGTGCGATGCCCCCCGCCTCCTCGCTGACCGTGTCGGCGAGGCCCAAGGCGAGCGCTAGGGAGACACAAAAGGTTTCTCCCCCCGAAAGCGTTTTGGGTGCGCGCGTCGTATCGGTGTGGAGGTCGCGGACGGCGAGACCGAGGCCGAGGTTGTGGCTGCGGGATTTTCCTTCTTTCGATTCGTGACTTTCGAGGTGGTAGCGGCCATACAGCATGCCCGCGAGGCGCACATTGGCGGCTGCGACAACGCGCTCGAAACGTTGCAGTAACACGTACGTGGAAAGAGTCATTTTGCGTTGGTTACCTTCTTTGCCTTCGGCGAGCGCCTTGAGCCGGATCAGCGGACGCGCGGCGGCCACGCGGGCACCGTGGAGCGCGATGGCAGCTTGCATCGACGCATTCTCGCGCACCGCATCGGCACGGGTCTTGTTGGCCTGTGCGGAGCGGTCACGCAGTTCTGAATAGCGAGCCAGGGCCTCGTCGTGAGCCTGCGTGCGCTCCGCGTGAGCAGCGGTCAAGGAGAGTTCAAAGGCAGCGATATCGGCGTCGTCGGGTGCCTCCGCCACCTCGCCGAGCGTGGCGGCGGTCGCGCCGTTGGTCGCACGCCACGTCTCGAACACCCCTGCGATGTCTACGCACTTCGAATCGTTGAGTCGGGTGACGGCCGCAGTGAGATCGCGATCGAACTCCGTGATCGCCTCCGTTGCTCGGTCGAGGCGCTCGGTCTGCCAGTGCGCGGCGAGGCCGTCCGCCACGGTGGCAAAACCCTGCGCGGCAGCCTCGGAGTCGGTGTGCCGGATGGCGGTGGAGACTGCGGCGGCCGCCTCGATCACGTGGCGGCATTCCGTCGCGAGAGCCTTGGCAACCGCGTTCGCCGCCTCGTCGGCGGCTTGCAGTGTCGCCTGCGTGACGGGCCCGGAGACTTCGGCCTGATCATGGGTGAGATTCTCGCGTTGGGATTCGAGGCGAGTGGCCTCGCGAGTGGCGGCCTGCACGCGCTTTTCGTGCTGTTCGCGCAGGCTAAGCGTGAGCAGATCGTGCTCACGCAGGGTGGCGTCAAGGGTGTCCCGTCGCGTCATCGCGGCGCGCACCGCGTGCAGCGTGGCGGCGGTGGCCGCCACGAGCGCCGAGACAGAGTCGGCCGTGTCGTCGCCGAGTTCTGCCTCAGCCTGCGAACTTTCGAGGTGAAGTCGTTCTGTGTTGCCTCGTGCCGTCTCCGCTGCGGCGAATGCGGTTTCTGCGGCGCGTTGGGCCGCATTGACCGTCTTCAGGTCGACGGCTTTGTCTCCGTCGCCGGCGGGATTGGGGTGTTCGAGCGAGCCGCACAGGGGGCAGGGCTCGTCGTCTCGAAGGTGGGGAGCGAGCTCACCCGCGACGTAGCGCAGGCGCCTCGCGGTGAGATCGTCCCGCGCGCGTTGTGCCTTTGCGTTCGTGGCTTCGGCGGTGCGTTGAGCGGCCACCGCGGCCTCCAGGTTGCGGGTGAGAGCAGCGTGGGCTTCGACTTTGCGCTGGCGTTCGACGGCGGCCTGATGTGCGGTGTTTGCCGCGTCAAGACCGGCGGCGGCTGCTTTGGAGTGCGTGAGTTCGAGGTCTAGGGCCTCGCGCTGAGCCGTGCGTTCGCCGAGCGTTGCGGCGAAGGCCTCGATGTCACGGCGGGACTCCGCCAGCGCCGCCGCTTCACGCTCCCACGCTGCGAGCCGCGCGGGGAGCTCGCGTTCGAGGGCCACGAGCCGCGCGCGGCGCGAGATGGCCGCGACGTAGGCCTCGGCGAGCGCGTTGAGGCGCCCGAGCAGGTCGGCATCGGGGGTGAGGTGCTCGCTGAGTGCCACGGCGGCGACCTGACCGCCCACCTCGCGGGAGGCATCCGCTTCGCCCGCCTCGCTGGCAGAGCCCGCTCCGCCCGCGGACTGATCGGTCGCCCCAGGCGCGCGCAACTCGAGCTGCCCCGCCGAGACGGCTCGCGTGACGGCCTCCCCCCAGGAAGCCTCGGTGGCCCGTAACTTACCCCTCGCCAGTTCGAGCTGGGTGTGGGCGGTGGCGACGTGCGCGGCTCGCCTCGCCAGGGCGACAGCAGTGCGCTGGGCGTCCACGGACGGGCGGCGCTCCTCTAGACTCGCGACCCGCTGCGTGGCCGCTCGCCACGTGGAGAAGGCCTCTACCTGCGCGGCGAGGCGATCACGGGCCACACGAGCGTCCGATTCGGTGGCGCTCGCGGTCGCGGCCGCCGCCTCTGCCGTGTCTGCGCGACGTTGCGCGGCCGCGACCAGATCGCCGCCTCCCTGGGTGAGGGTGGCCAGGTCGAGTTCGCGCGCAGCGGCCTCGAGGTGCGCGGCATCGGTATCGGACGCTTCGGTGGCACGTCCCAGCACGACCGCGGCGGTTTTGAGGCTCTCCTGGGATGCCAGGGTGTCGGCCTCGGCTTGCTTACCGCGCGCGCTAAATATTGCCTGCATGGCCTCGTAGTGCTGCGTGCCGAAGATGTGTTGCAGCAGTTCGCGGCGTTTTTCTCCCGGAGCGTGCAGGAACGTCGCGAACTCACCCTGCGGCAGCACGACCGTTTGCACGAATTGCTCGCGGTTCAGGCCGATGAGTCGGGTCACCTCGCTGCCGACCTCGGATGCCCTCGTAGAGAGGCTGACGGCGCCCGGGGGTTCGTCTTCGCGGCAGGTTGGAGCGGTTGTGAACTGCGGCAGGCGCCAGAGTTTGGCCGTCTGATTAACGAGGGTGGTGCCTTCTCCGCGTTTCTTCTCTCGGTCAAACTTGGGGGTGCGCACGATTCGGTACACGCCCGAGGTCAGCTCGAAAGTGAGGTCGACGTACGGCACCTGGTCGCGTTGCCGGTGCGTGCTGACCATGCGGGTTTCTTCGCTCGTGGAGGAGGCCACGTGGCCGTAGAGGGCGAACACCATGGCGTCGATGAGGGTGGACTTGCCACTGCCGGTGGGGCCCTCGAGCAGGAACAGCCCCGTCTGGCCCACGGTGGCGAGGTCAAGGGATTGCAGGGTCGCGAAGGGGCCCACGCCGCAGAGGTTCAGTTGCAGGAGTCTCATGAGTCCAGACCTGCCTGCACGCGTGCCTCGTCGTGCACGCTGCCAATAAGATCTCGTTCGCTCGCGTCGGCGTACTGGCCGGTGACGTAGTGCACGAAATCGGCGGTGACGGCGCGCGGGTCGGCCTCGCTCGTGACGATACCCGCGGAGCGCGCGGCTGCGTCGTAGCCCTCGGGTGCGAACTGGGTGTGCACGAGGTAGGGAAACCGCGCGCGTAGTCGCTGGACGGCATCGGGTGGCCGTTTCGCGTCGGTGACGGTGGCCTTCACCCAGTGTTCCGCCTGGTCGTCGTATGCCGCGCCGAGCAGTTCGTCGAGGTGGCCGGTGACTTCGCTGAGCGGGCGCAGGCCCGGGCAGGGCACGGCCCGCACGGTGAGCTCGCCCTGGGGCGGGAGGTCGAGTAGCGTGACTGACTTGGTGTGGTGCCGCTCCGAAAACGAGAACGCGAGGGGTGAGCCCGAGTAGCGCAGGCGGGTATCGCCCCCGTCGACGTCCTGGGCCCCGTGGAGATGGCCGAGGGCGACGTAGTCCACCCCGGCAAAGACACCGCTGGGCACCGCGTCGACGCCGCCGACGCGGATGTCACGTTCCGAGTCGCTGGTTTCGTTGGCCTTACCGCCGACCACGAAGGCATGCGCGAGCACGACGGAGCGGGCTCCGGGACGCCCCGCGAGGTCGGCGCGCACTCGCCGCATGGCGGCGGCGAGCACCGCCTCGTGCGAGCGTTCGAGTTCGGGCTCTTCAAAACCATCAGCCGCGAACGCGGGTCGCACGATGTCGGGTTCAAGGTAAGGCAGCGCGTAGACGCATACTTCACCGCCGTTCGGATCGTGCAGAATCACGGGTGCGGCGAGGCCTTCGACGCGAGTGCAAATGCGCAGGCGTTCGTGCAGCAGCCCTGCCGCGAAGCCCAGCCGCTGGGGTGAGTCGTGGTTGCCGCTCGTCAGCACGACGGTGGTGACCGCGCAGAGCTTGTGCAGGGCGGAGTCGAGCAGCCGTACCGACTCGGCGCCGGGCACGGCACGGTCGTAGATGTCGCCCGCCACGAGCACGGCGTCGACGCCTTCGCGAACCACAAGTTCGGTCAGAAACTCGAAGAACGCCGCGTGAAAGGAGTGCAGGTCGTGGCCGTGTAGGGTGCGGCCGAGGTGCCAGTCGGAGGTGTGCAGCAACTTCATGGGAACACCCTACGTGGGGTGGCCCAGGGTTTTGATCGGCGGCCGTCCGGGGGCCACATTGGACGCTTCGGTGCCGCGCGACCGGTTCGCCACGGTGGCCCTTAGCGCAGCCCGAGCCCGTGGATCGTTTCGAGAGCCATGCTGTGCGCCTCGGCGAGAATTTCCGCCTCGCTCAGGTCGAGGCCCTCGCGAACGAAGACGACGATGGAGACCATAAAGAACGCGAGGCGCAAACGCACCATGCTGGCGTCCGGAAAATCCGCGGGGGCGAGCTTGGCGAGCATGCCGTTGAGGCGTTCGCGGCCCATGCTCTTGTTGACACCAAAGTTCTTCAAGACGGCCTGGTTCACCATGTTGAATCGCGCGATGCGCAGGCCGCGGGCGAGGGTGAACTCTCGCCAGGCATCCAGCAGTTCGGTGAAGGTCATGCCCGCCTCGACGCGCGCATCCAGTGCGTTGAGATCCGCAATGTAGCCGTCGAGCAGGCTGCGCACGATGTCTTCTTTGCTCGTGAAGTGGTAGTAGAGCGCTGCCTTCGAGACGCCAAGCTCTTCGGCAATCTCGCGCATGCTGGTCGCATCATAGCCGCGTTCGGTGAAGTTGCGCATGGCGATGTTCATGGCGCGTTCGCGGGTGCTGCTCCCGTGGTCGCTGGCGCCTTCGGCGCTGCCCTTGGCGCCCCGGCGAGGCGAAGCGCCCTGCTCAGCAGGGCTCGCGGCACTCGCCGCAATGGTTTCTGCGGTCACTATGATCCACCTCGCACTAAAAAAGTTTGTCACTTACCTATCGGTAGGTTAGCATATCTGGAGCGGCCAGATTACCGACCGGTAAGCAAGCCCACCAAAGTTGCCCTTAGCATCACCCTTACACATCAAGGATTCTCGTGGCAGTCGAAGCACCCCCCGAACTCGAACACAAGCAAATTCTCAAGATCATGGCTGGCCTCATCGTCACCATGCTCCTCGCGCAGCTCGACAACACCATCGTCGCGCCCGCGCTGCCCACCATCGTCGGCGACCTCGGCGGCCTCGACCACCTCGCCTGGGTCACCACCTCGTACATCCTGGCCACCGCCGTCTTCACTCCCCTGTGGGGCAAGTTCGGCGACATGTTCGGCCGCAAGAAGATGTTCATCGTTGCGATCGTCATCTTCCTGGTGGGCTCCGCACTGTGCGGCCTCTCGCAAAACATGGGCCAGCTCATCGCGTTCCGCGCGATCCAGGGCATCGGCGGCGGCGGCCTCATGGTGCTCGTGCTGTCGATCATCGGCATCATCATCCCCATGAAGGACCGCGCCAAGTACTCCGGGTACATGTTCGCCGTCATGCCACTCTCGATGATCGCGGGCCCCGTCGTCGGCGGGTTCCTCACCCAGCACATCTCGTGGCACTGGATCTTCTACGTGAACCTGCCGCTCGGCGCCGTCGCCATCTTCTTGATCATGCGCACCATGAACATTGCCGAAACCAAGACGCAGGCCAAGGTCGACTACCTGGGCGCGGCCCTGCTGAGCCTCGCCATCGTGGACCTCGTCCTCATGATCACGTGGGGTGGCACCGAGTTCGCCTGGTCGTCGGCCACCATCGTCGCGATGATCGTCGCGTTCCCCGTGCTCGTGGCTCTCTTCATCTGGGCCGAGACCCGCGCCGAGGAGCCCATCATGCCCCTCGCGCACTACAAGAACCTCAACTTCACCCTCAGCGTCTCGATGGCCCTGGTCACGGGCGTGGCCCTGTTCGGCGCCATCACGTTCCTGCCCCAGTTCCAGCAGTTCGTGCAGGGCCAGTCGGCCACCGAATCCGGCCTGTGGCTGATCTCGATGTTCTTCGGCCTCATGGCTACGACTCAAGTGGCCGGTCGCATCATGGGCAAGACGGGCCACTTCAAGTGGTTCCCGGTGATCGGCATGGCGCTCATGGCCGTCTCGTTCTACCTGTTCACGCGGCTGGAAACCACGAGCGGCCCCTTCACCCTCGCGGCCTATCTCTTCGCGCTGGGTCTGGGCATGGGCTTCCTGATGCAGATGACCACACTCATCGCACAGAACTCGGTGCCCCTGAAGGACATGGGCTCGGCGACCGGCAGCGCCACGCTCATGCGCACGCTCGGCGGCGCCATCGGCGTGACGGTGTTCGGCTCGATCTTCACCAACGCCGTCACCGACGGATTCGCCGGGGCGGGCGCGGCGGTCGGAGGCGGTACCAGCCTCGCCACCATGCAGCCCGATCAGATGACGGGCCTGCCCACCGCGATGCAGAACGCGATTAAGGTCGCCATGACCAACGGCATCACGTCGGTATTTACGGTTGCCATCTTCATCGCTCTGGTCGGTCTCGTGATCGCGCTATTCGTGAAGCAAACGTCGATCCGCGGCGCCGCAGCGCCGAAGGCTTCGAAAGATAGCGACCTCGAGTCGGTCGGCGCCCACTAGGCCCCACGACTACCTCACGCAGTGTCCTTCGGGGCGCCGGCCGCCACCAGCGGGCGGCGCCCCTGCTGCATATCCGCCCGCGGGCATCGAATTCATATCGTGGGGCGTCCGGACGCGCGCGGGTCCAGTCCAGCGTCGTGCCCATTCTCGCGTACCTGGGCGAAACCCCGGGTAGTCTGCAGGGGCACTCATAAAGTGACATCCCTCGTGCGTTCAACATAGACTCGCACGGGCCCTTGGGCAGCTCCATAACTGAAACCGCACGACAACAAGAGGTCAACACATGGCGAGCACAAACCGCGTCCCTCACGTGGTCATCATCGGTGGTGGATTCGGTGGCGTGGCTGCGGCGCGCGCCTTCAAGCGGCAGCGGGTCAAGGTCACGCTCGTTGATCGCAACGTCTATAAGACCTTCCAGCCCCTGTTGTACCAGGTCGCTACCGCGGGCCTGAACCCGGGCGACGTGACCATGTTTTTGCGCGGTCTCCGCCTAGGCCAGCGCAACCTGAGATTCCGCCACGCTGAGATGCAGACGATCCACCCGCAGGAGAACCGAGTGGAGTTCGCCGACGGCACGAGCCTCGGGTACGACTTCCTCATTGTGACCACCGGAGTGACCACCAATTACATGGGGGTTCCGGGGGCAGAACAACACTCGATGGCCATGTATACGCGCACGCAGGCAATGGCGATCCGCGATCACATCTTCTCGGGCCTCGAACAAATGGCGCGCCGCAACGGCCGCCTGCAATGCAACGTCGTCGTCGTGGGGGGCGGCGCCACGGGTGTCGAAGTGGCGGGCGCCCTCGCTGATCTCGCCCGCGGCGAGCTGCGCGCCGTGTACCCCGAGCTGGAAGACGACGCGTTCAACATCATGATCGTGCAGCGGGGCGACGAGGTGCTGAAGCCGTTTAGCGAGAAACTGCGCGCCTTCTCGGCGAAGGCACTCACCGACCGCGGCGTGCAATTGCGGTTCGGCGCAGGCGTCGAGACGGTCACCGAGACCGGCGTGACGCTCACCGACGGCACCGAGATTCGGTCGGACCTCACGGTGTGGGCCGCTGGTGTCACCGCTCCAGAGCACGTCAAGAATTGGAACCTTCCGCAGGGGCAAGGCGGACGGATCCTCGTCACGGGCACCCAGCAGGTCGAGGGTCACGCCAACATTTTCGCCGCGGGAGACATCTGCGGCACCGCCAAAGATGCCCTGCCGCAATTGGCGCAGGTCGCGATCCAGGGAGGCCGCCACGCGGCGGCGCAGGTCCTCAAGTTGATTGCGGGCGATACCGAGTTGGAGCCGTTCGCGTACCACGACAAGGGCATTATGGCCACGATCGGCCGTCGCGCGGCCGTCGCCGAATTGCCCAACGGCATCATGCTAAAGGGCACCATTGGGTGGCTCGCGTGGCTCGCCGTGCACGTGATGACGCTCATCGGCCACCGCAATCGGCGCGCCGTGTTCATGAACCTCTTCAGCCTGTATGTGGGCATGAAGGGCACGCATCAATCCAATCCCATTGTCGGCGAGGTGTCGCTGCCCGCGCATAAGCGCGCGCGGCTGCATGACCAGGACTGACCCGATTCGTAGCAGAGGGGCTAACGATTCGATGGATAACACTGAGTGGCACGCACTCTTGGCCGACGCCGAGAACAGAGTTGACCTCGGCATCCCCGCCACGGACCCCCGAGTCGTCATCCAGACGGGTCACGCCCTGCTGCGCGTCGTGGAGACTCAGCTCGACCCTGACGCCCGCGCGGGCGCCTACGACAGGGTGCTCGCGTATCTGGCGCTCGCCGCTACGCGCGATGGGGCCGCAGACTATGGTCCTCAGTTTGACTTCTTGATTGCACAGGTGATGGGCCTGCAAGGAGTGGCGGTGCGCGAGACGAAACCTCAGGTCGCCCTCGAGCTGTTCCGACAGGTGATTGATCACGGCCGCTCGGCGCATGAGCCCAATCTGCGCCGCACCAGCGCAACCGCCGCCTATTTCGCGGGCCACCTGGCGTCCGATCTCGGCGACTATGCGGGCGCGCTCGCCGACTATCGCAACACGTGCGCGCTGACACGCGATGTCGCAGACGACCTCGCCTACTCGCGCAAGCTCTTCACCGCGGCGAGCCTCAACACGGGCTACATCGAACTTGAGCAGCGCGGCAACGCCGAGCGTGCGTTGGAGATCTTCACCGAGGTGCTCGACTCGTACCGCGGCTACGCTCGAGATACGGCAATCTTGGGTCTTTACCCCGAGGCCACGGCCATTTCGGCACACTCGGCCACCGTTGTTGATGCGCCCCTTGACGAGGACACGGGCGAGCCGATTCCGGTCGAGCATCCGGCGTTCTCGCATGCCTTCACGGTGCGCCTACCGGCCGTCGAGGCGATGCTGGAGACCTCCGAATCCAATCGACGCCTCGCCGCGGCCCGCCTGCAGGCACCCAGCCCGGAGGCCGCCGCGCGCAGTCCGCTGACTCCCGAGTTACGCGACGAACTGCGCAGCAAGATAAGCTCAGCCGAGCGCGCCTTGGACACGCGCCGCCCGCATGCCGCCCTCTCGCTGATCGAATCGGTGTTGCCCTACGAGGCTGTAGAACCCGGCGACGAGGCCCTGCTCGCCGAGGGTTACAGTCTCGCGCACGCGTCACTCCGCGCTGCGGAGGAACACGAGCGTTCCCTCGAGGCCGCCCGCGCCCTGATTGATCGATTCGGGCCCGGCACCGAGCAAAAGGCTGTGGCGCGCGCGGTGTTTCGCATGGCGCTCACGCTCGATCAGTTGAACCGCCCGGGCGATGAACTGCGCGCCTATCGGGCCCTGGTGGCCCGGTGGTCCGCATCTCCGGACGCCGAGGTGCGCTTTTGGGTTGCCCGCGCCCAGCATTATTCGGGGCTGACGGTCAAGCGCTCAGGCGATTACCCCGTCGCGTTGAATTACTTCGAGCGGGCCGTCGAGTACATCGGCGTCCCCTCAACTCGCGATCTCGAATTAGTGGTGGCCGAGGTGTTGCGCGACATTGCGGCAACGTATCGCGAGTTGGAACAAATCGAATTGGAGCTCGATGCCGTCGAGCGCCTGCGCGCGGTGTGCGGCGCCTCTGCCGTGCCGTGGGTGCAGGAGATCGTGACGGTCGAATCTGAGCGCCACGGCCTGGATTCCGTGGCGATGACCGGGCCCATCATCGTCAGGCCCCTCGTCGAGCACATCGAAGACGGCATCGTGCTCGGCCCCGACGGAGTGCTCGCCGGGGGAACCACCACCGCGGGCAAACACGCGGGGCCGCGCAGATCGGGCGCAGAAGATGGATCGACCGCGGACGGTGGCCCGGGTGCCGAGACCGGTTCGAGGTCGGCGGGTACTCGCAGATCCGGTCGCAGGGCGGCCCAGCAGGTTGAATCATTCGTCTCGCCCGACTCCCCCACGGCGATCTCGGAGCGGCAGGGGGACGCCACTGGCATCGCTCTCGACGCTCAAACCGGCGAGCGCACAGACTCAGAGATGAGTCCCGCACCATTCACAGAGCACACAGAGCACACAGAGCACACAGAGCACACAGAGCACACCGGGGACGCGAACCTCGAGGCCACCCCCGCGCACTCACAATCCTTGCCAGATGACGCACCGCAGCCCCCCGCGCCGCGCAAACGTCCCTGGTGGAAGATCTGGTAAGCAGCGCCTACGGCAACTGGCCGCACCCGCCCACGCGGCCACCCGCCCCTAGCGGCCCTCCGCGTCGAGCCGGGCGTGGCGGGCGCGGGCGGCACGGGCGCTACCACTTTCGCCCGCCAGCAAGCAGCGAACCAGCGCGAGCAGCGGCCGAGTGGTCCAGCGCACGACGGTTCCCCCACGGTGCTCCAGCCCCAACATGCGCCGGTGTTCCGGACGCAGCGTCGCCACGGCCGCGCGAAACAGCACCTGGTAGCCGAAGCCTAGGCTCGGCGCCAACGGTGGCTTGCGCAGAAAATGCACCACCTCGCGCGTCCGCTCGTCGCACCGCAACACACCCGATGCCGTCAGGTCGTCGATGTACGCATCCAGCTCGGCGCGTGACCGCGGCGGTTCGGCGGCGCCCATGAGGGTGCCCGCGATGGCCCATTCATCGACGTAGCGGTCGGCGAACCCGGCGGTGCGCGCATCTCCGCGCGGGCCGTAGGCGAGATGCACCGCGAGGAACGAGTCGGCGAAGGCCACATGCACCCAGCGTGCGAGGGAGGCGTCATTGGCTGAATAGCGTAGGTGCTCGCCACGCGGGCCCTCGAAATCGCCCACCACGGGCTCGTGCAGGTGCCTCACGTACTCGCAGACGCGCCTCGCGCCGGCGGTGTCGGCGAACGTTACGGTCATCATCCAGCGAATGGTGCCGGAGAGCCGTGCGAGGGGGTCGCTGCGATAGTTCGAGTGCTCGGCGACGCCCGCCATGGCGCCGGGGTGCAGCGCCTGCATGAGCAGAGCGCGGATCCCGCCGATGACGGTCGCCACGTGCGAATGGACGGACCACACGGCGCCGTCGGCCGGGAGGTAGCCCCGGTCGGTGCCGTGGGCGAGCTGGTCGACCCACTCGGGGTCGCGCCCGTCCTCCGACACCGCGAGGGTGCGACGAAGGTCGCGTTGCATGCGGCGCAGGGGGTGCCAACGCGGCAATTCACCTCGGCGTTGCGCACTAGCCAATGGCGTGCACCCACTCGTCGGTGCCATCGCTGAAGTGCTGGTGCTTCCAGATGGGTACCCGGCGCTTGACGTCGTCGACGAGCAGGGCGCACGCCTCGAACGCAGCCTTGCGGTGCGGCGACGCGACCACGGCCACCAGGGCGGCATCGCCGATCTGCAGGTCGCCGACCCGGTGGGCCACCGCGATCTCGACCCGGTCGCGACCCGTGAATCGCGATGCGACACTGTGGGCGACCTCCGTGATCGCGATCGCCGCGGAGGGGTGCGCCTCGTAGTGGAGACGTTCAACGCCCTTGCCATGGTCATGATTGCGAACGACGCCCGCGAACGTCACGAGTGCGCCCGAAGCGGCGAGCGCCTCGCTGCTGAGGTAGGTCTCGGCTTGTTCGACGGAGATGGACTCGGCGCTCACTACCGCCCAGACCACTCGGGAGGGTTCCGCGTGGGACGCAGTGTGGGGCGTGATCGGTTCAGGCTGGGTCATGGTCTCCCCCGTCGAGTTGGGCTAGTAGGTGCGGCAGCAGGTCGTCCAGTACGGCGATGCCGTCTCGCACGCCGCCGCGCGACCCCGGCAGGTTGACGATCAGTGTGCGGCGACCGGTCGGACCCGTCGCGAGGCCCGCCTCGCCGCGCGACAGCCAGGCGGTGGGCACGGTGCGTGCGCCGCGGGCGCGAATCGCCTCGACGATTCCGGGTATGCGGGTCTCCACGAGCGGCGCCGTCTCGTCGGGCGTGCGGTCGCTCGGGGTGACGCCGGTGCCTCCGGTCGTGAGGATCACGGTGCAGGACGCGGCGAGAGCCTCGCGCAGCGCCGCCCCCACGGGCTCGCCGTCCTCGACCACGCGAGGCTCGGGGCACGCGTAGCCTCGCGAACGCGCCCAGTCGACGAGCACGGGGCCCGTGCGGTCTTCATAGTGCCCGCGGGCGGCCCGCGTCGACGCGACGATGACGCGCACTTCGACGCCGTGCACGCTGGCGCCCCCTGCCTCGTCCGTCATCGCCGCCAATCCCCGCTCTTGCCGCCGGACTTCGCCAGCACCCGGATTCCCTCGATGATCGCGTACTTGTCGACGGCCTTGAGCATGTCAAACAGCGTCAGGCACGCGACGCTGACTGCGGTCAGGGCCTCCATTTCGACCCCGGTCACGCCCCGGGTTTTGACGCGCGCGCTGACCCGCAGCCGCGCCGAACCGTCATCGCCGTGCGGCCCGCCTACCTCGGGTTCGATCTCGACGGTGACCCCGCTGAGCGGCAGCGGGTGACACAGCGGCACCAGCATGGGGGTCATCTTGGCGCCCTGAATGCCTGCGATGCGCGCCACGCCGAGGGTCTCGCCCTTGGGTAGTTCGCCCGCGAGCAGCAGGTCGAGCACATCTGCACGAGTGCGCACGAACCCCTCGGCCTCCGCGACCCGAGAGGTGGTGGCCTTATCGGTGACGTCCACCATGTGTGCGCTGCCGTCGGCGCGCACGTGGGTGAGGCGCTCTGTCATGCAAAGACCCTTTCCAAGAACCAGGTTTCGACGGGGTCCCCCGCGCGGACATGGGTGACCTCGGGCGGCAGGTGCACGAGGGCATCCGAGACCGAGTAGGAGTGCAGCAAGTGTGAGGAGGGACCGCCCATTAGCGCCACCGAGATTGGCCGACCCCCGGCTCGCAGCACTCGCGCGCGGCGCACCTGATGCTTGGGGGGAGATTCAACCGCCTGCGCGATGGGCAACAGGGTGCTCACCCGCATGGGGCTCAACCCCTGGGCCTCGCACAGCAGGGGCCGCAGGAACATTTCGAATGAAATGAGCGCGCTCACGGGGTTGCCCGGAAAATTGAGCACGGGAATCGGGGCCGCGAAGGCCCACTCAGCCCCCGCGGCGTCCGGACGCAGCCGCCCCAGACCCTGCGGACCGCCCGGTTGCATGCCAACGGAGTAAAAGGTGCAGTCGGCAAACACCGATTTGATCACCTCGAACGCGCCCTGGGATACCCCCGCGCTGGTGATGAGGAGGTCGCAGGGCGCAGCCCCGGAGCGCCAGAGCGACCAGAAATCACCCACCCCGTCGGGAACGTGCAGCGTGAAGGCGACCTCAGCGCCGGTCTCGCGCACCGCGGCACTCAGCATGTGCGTGTTGGCGTCGTAGATTTTGCCGCTGGCCAGGGGGTTTCCCGGGGCAACGAGCTCGTCGCCGCTCGAGATGATGCCGACGCGTAAGGGTCGGCGCACCGTGACATGCGTGAACCCGGCGCCCGCGATCACGCCGATCTGTGCGGCGCCCAATCGCGTGCTGCCCGGCACGAGGGTTTTGCCCGCCTGGAGGTCGCTGCCCCGCGGCCGGACGAAGATGCCGTCGTGGGCGTCGTGTAACCATGCCGCGTCAAAGGCCACGCGGTCGAGGGTGTCGTCAAAGCGATCGGGGGTGCAGCGCTCGATGGGAACCACGGCGTTGGCGCCCTCGGGAATGGGGGCGCCGGTCATGATGGGCGCCGCGGTGCCGGGGGGCAGTCGACCCGGTTCGGCGCCGGCGGCGATGGTCGCGCCGACGCGTAGGGAGGCCGCGGCCCGCGCGTCGGCGAGGTTCACGGCGTAGCCGTCCATCTGGGAGTTGTCGAAGGGCGGCGAATCCAGGGGGTTCGCGAGCGATTCCGCCAACACGTGACCCACGGCGTCCGCGAGGGGCAGGCTCAACCGCTGCCCGCGCGCGCCTAGCGCGGGGGCCAGGAGGGCGCAAACCGCATCGCGGTGTTCCGCGACCGAGACGGGCGAGTTCATGGCGTGGGCTCCTTCGTGACTGTGTTCATCCTAGGGCCCGGGGCGCTCACCTGGCGCAGGACTCCCAAGCGACGCTACGCGGTCACGGTGAACTGCACGGTGTGCCAGCCTGTCGCTCCGTTGGGGTCTGGGTTGGAGCGCTGCTCGGTCTGCGTTTCGCCGTTCTTGTTGGTGGCGCGCACGCTGACGGTCGTGAGGCCCGCCTCGAGGGTCGTGTCGTACTTCCATTGCAGCCAGGAGTTGACGGTCAGTTCTTCGGCGAGGGTTGCCTCGACCCAGTCTCCGCCATTCACCTTGACCTCCACCTTGGAGATGCCGACGCCCTGGTGCCAGGCGACTCCCGCGATGGTGACGGCGCCCGCGGCGGGTGGCTTGCTGAGCGTGGGGGTGTCGATGCGTGATTGCGTCTTGATGGGCCCGAGCGCGTCCCAGCCCAGCGGCGTCCAGTAGCCTTGGTCGCGGTCAAAGGTGGTGAGTCGCATTTCGGTGACCCATTTCGTGGCCGAGACGTATCCATACAGTCCGGGCACGACGGAGCGCACGGGGAACCCGTGTTCGACGGGCAGGGGTTCGCCGTTCATGGCGACGGCGAGGAGTGCAGGGCGGTCGTCGGTGAGCGCCTCGACCGGCGTGCCGCAGGTCCAGCCGTCGTGGGAGGTTTGCAGCACCATGTCGGCGCCGGCCTGCACTCCCGCACGCTTCAGCAGTTCGCGGATCGGATACCCGAGCCAGGTCGCGTTGCCGACGAGGTCGCCGCCGACGGGGTTCGACACGCACGCAAGCGTGACCACGTGCTCTTCGAGGGGCAGTTCAAGGAGTTCGGCGTACGTAATTTCGAGGGGCGTGTCGACCATGCCGGTGATCTTGAGGGTCCACTCCGCGGGGTCGATCTGCGGCGGCGACAGGGAGGTGTCGATGCGGTAGAAGCCGTTGTTGGGGCTGAAGTAGGGGGACTGACCGGGCAGGTCCATGCGCGCCGCGGCGGGAACGGGGGGCGCCGGCACGCTGGGGGCGGGCAGTTTGAGTGCCTCGCGCACCGCGGCCACCTTAGCGCCGGCGGCATTGAGGGCCTGGCCGGCAACGGTCGCGATGGCCGCCACCGCTGCCGTCACGCCCACTGCGGTAAGGAACCTGCGGCGGCTAGCGGCCGCCGCAGGCATCCCGGACGCCGCGTGGCCCGCCAGCAGCGTCCCTTGGGTTTCCGCGTCCCCGGCATGCGCGGAACCACTCGTCACGCCACCAACCTGAGTGGCCGCCACCTCGGACCCGTAGTCAACGAGGCGACGAATCAGGTACCCGAAGACCGCGAGCCCCACCGCACCGCCGATGAGCACGGGGAACGGGGTGCCGATCGTGGCGTCAGCTCGGGTGACGGTCGCGACCACGCCGGCCGCGATGAGCACCGCGACGATGCCGTAGCCGACCGCTCGGCGGGTCAACGCCATGACGCCCGCGAGGGCGGCCAGCGCGAGGGCAATCGCGATGATCGTGCCAATCAGCACTGGCTTGTCGGCCGTGCCGAACGTGGTTTTGGCGAAGTCGATCAGGGGCGCGGGCAGGATCTTAATGACTCCTTCACCGACCGCGGTCACGGGTCGACCGGCGGGCGCGATGAAGTACGCCAGCACGTCACCCAGCCCGAAGGTGATGCCCGCAGCGACGACACCCGCCAGTGCGGCCCACGCCGCCTGAGCGCGCCGTGTTTTCGCCGTGCGGGGGCGCGACGGGGCGCCTGACTGAGAAGCCTGAAACGAGTTCATATGAGTGATTCGCGGCGGCGAACGCCACGGATTGCTCCTCCCTGCAAAATGTTGAGCACGCCGACGAGCGCGGCGCAGAGGGCCAGCAAGATCAACGCGAGGCCGACTGCGGAGTCGGGTTGCGCGCTGTTCACGCTGAGTGCGATCTGAACGGGGAGCGTACGAGTGACACCCTCGACGCTGCCAGCAAACATCATGGTCGCGCCGAACTCACCGAGGGCGCGTGCGAAGCACAGCAGGCCACCGGCGGTCAGACCCCGGGCCGCGAGCGGAAGGCTGATGTCGCGAAAGCGTCTCCATGGGGAGGCGCCGAGGGCGGCGGCGATCCATTCGACCCGGTGGTCGAGGGAGCGAAACGCCGCCTCGGCGGTGATCACCATGAACGGCAGGGAGACAAACACCTGGGCGAGCACCACGGCAGCCGGGGTGAAAGCGAGCGAGATGCCAACGGTGGTGAGCAGGTCACCGAGGGCACCCTGGCGTCCCCAAAATTTGAGGAGGGCCACGCCGGCCACGACGGGTGGCATCACGAGCGGCAGCAGGGTGATGATGCGCAGGGCGACCACGTGGGTGCCGCGGCCGCGCGCCAGCAGGTAGGCAAGGGGTATGCCCGCAACGCAACAGATGAGGGTTGCGAGCAGCGAGGTGGGCAGCGAGACGCGCACGGCGGCGCCAACGAGGCCGGGATCGAGCGTGCTCCATGCGGAGCCCGTGAAGCCGTAGGCGAGGAGTGCGACGAGGGGGCCGAAGAGCGCGAGCGCCACGACGAGGGCGGCGGCCCACATCCAGGCAGGTGCGCGGGTCACGGGGCTGAAAAGCCCGCGGCAGACAGGATGGACTGCGCCTCGTCGCCCGCGAGCCAGCGCACGAAGGCCGTGGCCTCACTACGTTGCGCTGACGCAGTATCAGCCACGACGCTCGCCTCGTAATGGTTCACCGGCGCGTGGGGCAGCTCGAGACTACGCACGGCGGTGCCTGCCGCGCTGGCGTCGGTGGCGTAGACGAAACCCGCGTCGGCCTGGCCGCTCGTGACCTTGGCGAGCACGGAGCGCACGTCGGTTTCTTCGCTGGCGCCGGTCAGCGAGACGTTCTCGTCGCGAAGGAACGTGGCGGCGCTGCGCCCGCAGGGTACGGTCGCGGCGCAGAGGGCCACGCGGGTTCCGGGTAGGTCGGCTGCGCTCTTGATGCCTGCGGGGTTGTCGCTGGGCACGACGAGCACGAGCCGGTTGGATGCGATGAGGGTGGAGGTCGCCAGAGCACGGGTGATGCTCCGGCTGGAGGTGGTGTCGGCGGCGAGAAAGATGTCTGCGGGTGCGCCCTCGTTGATCTGGGCGGCAAGGGTGCCGCTGCCCCCGAACGATGCGACGACGCGGACCCCCGGGCGGGTGTCTTGGTAGGCCGTGATGAGTTTCGGCATGACGTCGACGAGGGACTGGGCGGCGAACAGCTGCACCTCGGTGACGCTGTTTTCTGCGCTGGCACTGGCGGCTCCGGACGCTCCGGTGGGCTGGCACGCGGTCAGCCCCGGCGCGAGCAGGGTGAGTCCGAGCACGGGCAGGGCGAGGCTGCGCAGCAGGGCGGGGCGGGAGGCTCCCCGGGGGGTGCCGCGGGTCGCCTTGGATGTGGTCGCCGGTGAATACATGCTCACACTCTAGCTCGCGCGAATGCGAGGCACCTGGACGGTGAATCTACGGCCGCAGGCGGCACCAGTCGGGCCCGTCGCCGCCCCTTTCGCAGCGCGCCAGAATGTGATGTATAACACTTTCGCAAACATGCAGCACTTCGCGGCCCAGCCGCTTGATTTTTACATTGCATTACCCTAACTTTGACCTGCGACAAGAAATCGCCCACAAAAACGGGCGAAACCAAAAGGTTGCAAAAATCAAATTTAACCAATCCACCCTTCGTCCTCACAAGAGGTTCATCATGAAAAAGTTGCTCGCAACCTCCACCGCCATCGCCCTCACGGCCCTGGGTCTGCTCGTCGCAGCCAGCCCCGCGCAGGCGAGCAGCAACACCGCAACAGCACCGTGCTACACCCCTGGCATCGACGCCAAGGCCTACAGCACGGGCGTGGGTGACGCCATCTACCAGGTGGTCTACACCGCGGGCGATGTCGCCGGCTGCGCCAAGATCGCATCGGTGAACCGGGTGCTCCCCGCCGAGTTCGCCTCTGTCTACGGCGGCAAGTTCTCGACGTGGGGCGGCGCGAAGCAGTCGTTCCGGCAGCTCGCGGGCTCCTCGGATGTCTTCGCCGTGACCACGTGGGATTCCACGCGCACCACGACCGCCCAAAAGCTCTCGCTGCAGGGCTGGCTCGCCGCAGGCGCGCCCAAGCCGACCGTCGCGAAGACGGTGCCCGGAGTCGCGGTTATCAAGTACGGCAGCGGAGACGAACTCTTCGTGAAGTCGTCGAACTCCACCACCAAGTTGACGTTTGCCCAGTGGGCGGCGCTCGGCTACCCCCGCTTCGTGCAGGACTACGTGGGCATGAACATCTTCAAGGTGGCCGGCCAGAGCACGGTGTACGTGGGTGACGCCGAGTTCCATAACGCGCTCTCGTTCGACGAATGGGCACAGCTCGGCTACCCGACGCCCCGCACGGTCGCGTCGATGAACGCCGCATAAGCGCAACGCACGTGACAGGGCGGGCCTCCCTTTCGGGAGGCCCGCCCTGTCACGTTGGCGATTGTTGCAGGCAACGGTCGCGTGCGGCGGTGTCGCCGCACGCGACGTGTGCCTAGTCCTGCTTGGTGCCCTTCATCCAGCCGACCTTGGTCCAGTCGGTCGTGAGGAACAACTTGGGACCATAGTTGGCCAGCCCCTTGCGAATGGCCACGAAGTTCGGGCCGTTTTGAATGGCCATGTACCCAAAGTACTTGGCCCCCCACTCCTTCTCGAGCTGGTTGGCCGCCGCAATGCGCTCGGCCTTGTCGGCGATGCTGTTGACCTCGAGAATCCTCTTGTCCAACTCGGCGTCACCACCACCCGTGTAGTTGCCCTCACCCGTCGAAAGCAAGTACTGCTTCGGAGCCGAGCCCGGGTCCGCACCTTGCGAGTATCCGATGTTGACCGCGTCGAACTGGCCCGCCTCGAGGTCGGTACCGAAGTTGTCGGGGTTGCGATTGTCGAACACCATGTTGATGCCGGCCTGCTTCAACTGCTGCTGCCACGCCTGGTTGACCGCCGCATTCGTGGCGTCATCGTTGTAGATAGCCAACTTGAACCCAGCCTGCTTGCCATCCTTTGCATAGAACCCGTCGCTGCCCAGGGCGTAGCCAGCGTCTTCCAGTGTCTTCTTCGCGGCTGCCTGGTCGAATTGAGCTGGATAGTTGTCTGTGACGCCCTCGAGGAAGCCCATCTGGTACCAGCTCTTCGGCAGCGGCTCGGTCCAGTCGACGCCGTTGTACTGCACCTTAACGAGGCCAGCACGGTCTGTCGCCTGGAAGATGGCCTTCCGTACCGCTGCATCCGTCAATGCCTCCGATTTGGAATTGAACAGACGCCCAAACACGCTCAAGTTTTGGCCCTTGCGAATTTCGTCGGTCGCGTCGTTCAGTTTCACCTGGTCCCGTCGCGCTTTGGTACTGACGGAGGCCAGGTCAATCTGGCCATTATTAAACGCAGTCTGCACGGCGCTGGACGGCATGGCGCGGAAAACGATCTTCTCGAGCTTCGGGGCGTCACCCCACCACTTGTCGTTGCGCTTGAGGGTGATCACCTGCGCCGTCTTGTCGAAATTATCGAGAATGAACGGACCGGCACGCCAATCCATCTTCATGTCATTGACGAACCCTTCGTTGAAGAGAGCGGGAGTGTTCACTGCCGGATGCAGCAGGGCGGGGCCAGTGCTCGAACCCGCCTGTGTGAAGAGTTCTTGGTAAGGCTCGTACACCTTGGCCATCGTGACGACGACCTCAAAATCGTCCTTGCCCTTTGCCACGCTCTCGATGTCCTCGTAACCTGCCGACGACGGCAGGCTATAGGCCTCGTCCTTGCCGCTCAGCACGGCGGCCATGTTCTCGAAGGTCTTGTAGTCGATCGGCGTACCGTCGTTCCACACTGCCTTGGGGTTCAAGGTGTAGGTAATGACCTGCTTGCCGTCGACCATCGCGTCCTTGGCATCGAGGCAGTAGTTCTCGTCGAGCACGTACTCGCCCTCCGCGGTGAGGGTCCAGACAGCGGCCGAATGCATGGGGTAGAACAACGCAGCCGAGTCCACGTCGTTACCTGCATTACAGAACGTGTTGAAGTTTTCTCCGAGTCCGTTCAGCGAGAGTTGGATCGTTCCCCCATCGTCGAGCGCATCTGGCTCCTGTGGGTTGTAACTCATGAGTGAGTTGAGATCCGTGCCCGTCGTGGCCGCTGACTGCGTGCCGCCGCTCGTGCCGGACCCACCCGAGCCGGTTTGGTCACCCGATGCCGTGCAGGCGCTCAGGCCGATGCTCCCTAGGGCGAGCAGACCGAGGGCTGCTCCAAATTCGCGACGTTTCATCATTTTCCTCCTGTGCTAACTGCGCTTGCGGCGCTCTCCACGTGGAAGCACGCGACTGATTGTGCCCCGCGCTTAAGTTCTAGTAGTTGCGGATTCGTGGCATCGCACTGATGCTTCTTCTCAAGTGGCAGTGCCTTGTAGAGCGGGCAGCGGGAAGCAAAATTGCATCCCACCGGCGCCTCGAGCGGAGTGGGCAGGTCCCCTTCCAGGAGGATCCGCTCACGGGTTCGTTCCAGGTCGGGATCTGGCGTGGGGATCGCCGACAGCAGGGCCTTCGTGTAGGGATGCTGGGGGTTGTCGAAGACCTCATCGACATCGCCCACCTCTACGAGGCGGCCGAGATACATGACGGCCACACGATCCGAAAGATGCCGCACCACCGAGAGGTCGTGGGCCACCATCAGATACGAGAGATTTAGCCGAGTTTTCAGGTCGTGCAAGAGGTTGATGACACCCGCCTGCACGGAGACGTCCAGCGCCGAGACCGGCTCGTCCAGCACCACCAATTTAGGCTGCAACGCAAGCGCCCGGGCGATTCCAATGCGCTGCCGCTGACCGCCCGAGAACTGCACCGGGAATCGATTCACGTGGTCGGGCTGCAGTCCAACAATCCGCATGAGTTCGAAGATGCGTCGCTTGATTTTCTCGTTGTCGTAACCCGCGTTCTGCATGGGCTCGGCAATAATTTCGTACACCGTGAAGCGCGGGTCAAGCGCACCCATGGGGTCTTGGAACACGATCTGTACGGTCTTACGCAACTCCCGTTCGAGAGCCGCGCTGCGCGCGGTGTGATTGCTGAGACCGTGCATGATGATCTCGCCGGACTGCTTCTTATCGAACTCCATCACCTCAAGCAGCGTGGTGGTCTTTCCCGACCCCGACTCACCCACGATCGACAGGCACTCACCCTCCCGCACATCGAAGGTGATGTCGTCGGCGGCGCGCACCTCGCCGATGACTCGCCGGAACACGCCTCCCTTGGTGAGCGGAAAGTACTTCTTCACGTTCTTCAGTTCGAGATAGGTTTCGCGCTGCTCGCGCGGCACGCGCTCGATAGCGGAGTGCTTGAGCTCTTTGACCCCGTAGATCTCTTGGGGCACGGATGCCGCGTTGACCACGTCGACGCGTCGGCACGCGACCCGGTGGCCCGCCCCCGCGGCGTCCGGACCGAGCGGTTCCAAGGTGGGCTCGCCCTCCTCGCACTCTGCCGTGCTGATGGGGCAGCGCGGGGAGAACGGACACCCCGTGGGTTCCTTGATCAGGTTGGGCGGGGCGCCCTCGATCGGCACGAGGGCGTGCTTTGAGCGTTCATCGACGCGCGGAATCGAGCCCAGTAGGCCCACGGTATACGGCATGCGCGGTCGTGCAAAGATCTCGTGCACCCCTGCCGTCTCGACGGGCCGACCCGCGTACATGACAAGCACATCGTCGGCCATTCCGGCGATCACGCCCAAGTCGTGAGTGATCATGATGACTGCGGCGCCGGTCTTCTTCTGAATGTCGCCCAGCAGAGACAAGATCTGCGCCTGAATCGTCACATCGAGGGCCGTGGTGGGCTCGTCGGCGATGATCACCTTCGGGTTGTTGCAGATCGCGATGGCGATCATCACGCGCTGGCGCATGCCACCGGAGAACTCATGCGGGTAGGCGCGCAGCCGCTCAGCCGGGGAGGGAATGCCCACGAGCCGCAACAACTCGATCGAGCGCTCCTGCACGGCAGCCTTGGTCATCTCTGGGTTGTGAATGAGTAGGGCGTCGCTGAGTTGCCGCCCCACCGTGTATACGGGAGACAGAGACGACAGCGGGTCCTGAAAGATCATCGCGATGTCTTTGCCGCGCACGGCGCTGAGCTGCTTGTCGGTCTTGCCCAGGAGTTCCTTACCCTGCAAGGAAATGGAGCCCTCGACGCGAGCCGACTCCACCAGGAGCCCCATGATGGCGAGGGAGGTCACCGATTTGCCCGAACCCGATTCGCCGACGATGCCGAGCACCTTGCCAGGCATGAGATCGAAATTGACCCCGCGCACCGCGTGCACGCGACCAGATTCCGAGGGAAAGTACACGTTCAGGTCGCGCACCGAGAGCACCGGAGCGGTGGTGCCCGGAGCGACGGCGCCCTCTGGGTTTTCTACGTTAAGGGTCATCCCTTGCCTCCTGCCAGCGAGGTCGGATCGAGCGCGTCACGCAGCCCGTCGTTCATGAGCGCCAGTGGGCCCGTGATCAGCGTAAGTGCCACCAGGGGTGCCCAGAACATCCAGGGATAAGATTGCATCGCACCGGATGCCGCCTGGATCAACACGCCGAGAGAAGTGTCAGGTACCCGCACGCCAATACCCAAGTACGAGAAGGCGACCTCGGAAAGCACAGCAGCCCAGATGCCCATGCTGATATTCAGCACCAGGTACGAGCCTATGTTGGGAACCACGTGACGGAACACGATCCGAAAGGGGTGCACCCCCGAATAGCGGGCTGACTTCACGTACTCTCGGTCGATCTGCTGAAACGACAGGGCGCGGATCAGACGCGCTGGTCCCATCCAGCCGAAAATTATCAAGATGATGGCGAGCGCCACGAGCCCGGCGCTACGCCCATTCATGACAATGGCGACGATGACGAGAGAGGGAACCATGATGAGGAGTTCGAGAACCCACATTCCGACTCGGTCGAACCATCCGCCGAAGTACGCCAGCGAGGCGCCCATGACCGCAGCGATAGTCGCGGTCGCGAGGCCTACGGCAAACCCAAGTATTAGCGACTTCTGCATGCCTACCAGCAGCATGGAGAACAGGTCAGCACCCGCTTGATTAGTGCCCAGCCAGTGGAATCCGCTGGGCGGCGCTGCGAGCGCTAAGAAGTCGAGGTCGTCAGTCGGGTGATAGTAAGGAATCGCAGGGTTTGAGGCGTGCAGCCGTTCCAGGATCGTGGGTGCCAGGAACGCGATCAGTATGACCGCGACGAGCACGAAAAATCCGATGGCGGCGCCCCGATTACGGAAGAAGCGGCGCACAATCAGTCGGCGCTTATTCACCGGCTTGAAAGCGGCATACGCGGCCTCGAAATCATCGATGGAATCGACAGTTGACTGCTGCGGTGTGGCCTTGTCACTCATCGAATGCCTGCCCTTCCTCGAGTTCGCGGATCAACCAGGACGGTTGCCACATCTGCCATGACCGCACCAATCGCGAATGCCAAACTTCCGTAGGCAGAAATGGCCGCCGCTGCATTGACGTCCTGCTGCACCATTGAGTCGAGAGTCCACCTGCCGATGCCGTTCCAGTTAAAAGTTATCTCCGCCAAAATGGCACCGAGAAAGGCACCGGGAATGCTAAACGCAATGGATTGTGCCGTGGGTATGAACGACACGCGCAGGGCGTGGCGACGTATGGCAACGTGTTTGCGCAGGCCCGTGGCACGGGCCATGCGCACGAAGTCTTGGTTCAGGTTGTCGAGTAGGTATTGACGCTGGCCCACCTGGTAGGAAGCGAATTGCACCAAGATGAGCGCCACCGTCGGCACCACGAGGTGCGTCAAGATCGACACGAAGTGATCCCAGCCATGCAGGTTCGGCTCGTAAGGGCTCGTCACATAAAGCCAGGTCTTGCCCGAGGCCTCATTAATAGAGAGTGCCAGATTCTGCACGATGAGATATGCCGCAGGGGCGGGAAGAATGAAGGTCAGATAACTGAACCCCGTGATGGCCCGATCCGATAATTTGTATTGGCGCGAGGCCGTGAAAACGCCCAGCGAAACGCCAATCAGAATGGATAGCACCACCGCGACGAGCATGAGGCGAATGCTCACTTCGGCTCGGGTGAGGAATTGGTCCGTAATGGGACCGCCCGAGGGACTCCGCCCCCAGTCGAACCGCGTGAGGACCCCAGTCATCCAATTCCAGTATCGCTCGAAGGCGTTCTGCGTCGGATCGAGCCCGTAGGCGCTCAACTGCGTTTGAATCATTTCTTGAGTGGGCTTCGGAGTGCGCTCACTCATGCGCTGACCCGGATTAAATGTTGAAACTGCAAGCAGGTAGGTAATGGAGGTCGCCAGCCAAATCATGACGAGATAGCGAAGCGCTCGCCCTCCGAGGTACTTCAGCATCGTCGATAGCCGCCTTGGGGTCCTGGCGGTGACACTTTCCGCACAAATAGCCTTTCACAGGGGAAGCCGCCGCGAGGTAGGCGCAGCGTTGCGTTTTTACATGTGTGAGTGCGCGAGGCCGAGATTCGGGAATGCGATCTCGAACTGCGATGTTCCACCGATCGGGTGAAAATCTCGCCTCCGCCACGGGACGAACCTCCCGCGGCTACTCGGACAAACGTCCGATAAGCGCGACTCTTAGCGAGAGTGTATACCTTTACATGTCGCCCGCATCACTTTTCTGGAACTTCGATTGCTCTCAAGGCTAATCCGACGATCTGCGTCTCGCCTCGCGGCGGCCCCACTCCCCCCCAGCGCACAGTATTCTGTCCAGGTGACCGTGAACCTGGGTATGCCCACCTATCGCCGCGATGCGCTGGCCGACGCGCCCACCCAGGCACCCCCGCGTCCGCCCACCGACACCCTGCTCGACCAGCACGGACGCATCGCCACCGACCTACGGGTTTCACTCACCGATCAGTGCAACCTGCGCTGCACTTACTGCATGCCCGCCGAGGGCCTGCAATGGCTTGAGCGCTCCGCACTCATGCAGCGAGATGAGATCGCGCGACTGCTCAGCATCGCCACTCGAGACCTCGGCGTGACGAGCGTGCGCTTCACGGGCGGCGAACCGCTACTGCGACACGACCTCACCGACATCATCGCCGACGCCCGGGCCCTCGACCCCTCGCTCGACATCTCGCTCACCACCAACGCCATCGGCCTCAGTGCGCGCATGCCCGCGCTGGTTGCAGCGGGCCTCAGCCGCGTCAACGTGAGCCTCGACAGCGTCGACCCCGACACGTTTACGAAGCTGACGCGCCGCCCCTTGCTGCCCCGGGTGCTCGAGGGCGTCCGCGCCGCGCACGAACACCTCCCCGCCGGCCAACGCTCCCACCGCGCCCCCGTCAAGATCAATGCCGTCCTGCTGCCCGGGGTCAACGACACCCAGGCCGCCGACCTGCTGGGTTGGTGCCTCGAACGCGGCTACCAACTGCGGTTCATCGAGCAGATGCCGCTCGACGCGGACCACGTCTGGGACCGCGCCAACCTCATCACGGCGGCGTCCATTCGCGCCCAACTCGAACAGCGTTTTACGCTCACTCCCGACGACGAACCCCGGCTCGGAGCCCCCGCGCAACTTTTTCGCGTTGCTCAGGCCGGACGCGAGCTCGGTCGAGTTGGCATCATCGCCTCCATTACCGAGAACTTCTGCGCCGATTGCACGCGCACCCGGCTCACCGCCGAGGGCCGCGTGCGCAACTGTCTATTCGCGCGCAGCGAGACCGACCTGCTCACCCCCCTGCGCGAGGGTGCCAACGACCGGGAGATCGCGGACCTCTGGCGCGGCGCCATGTGGACTAAGTGGGCCGGGCACCGCGTCAATACGGCATCCTTTACGCAACCAGACCGACCCATGAGCGCCATCGGGGGATAACAACAGTGGCCACACACCTCACCCAAACCTGCGACGTTCACCTCTTCGCGGGTGCAGCCGCCGCTGCCGACACACGCCAGGTGACCCTGCAGGTGCCCGAGAAGGCTACCCTGCTGACCACCGTGGCACTGCTGCGCACGGTGATTAACAAGCCCGACTTCGACGCTGTGCTCGACCGCAGCACCTTTCTTGTCGACGGCGTGGCCGTCACGACGCCGGATGCACCGCTGCGCCCGGCGTGCCGTCTCGACGTCATGCCCCCGTTCGCGGGCGGATAGTCGCGTGACGTGCCCTACAATGAAGCATCTTGGCGGCTTGTAGGCCCGCCCCGGTCCACGGTCGGGGCATGAACCGCACAAAAGAGCCAGCCGCCCGATTTTCAAACACACTTGAAGGAGACGCCATGCGTCGCTCACCACGTTCCCTCGCGGCCGTCGCGGCCCTCGCCGCCCTCGCCCTCACCGGCTGCCAGGCCTCCGATCCAGGAGCTGCGGGCGGAAGTTCCGCCGCCACCTCCGCCGGGGCTTCGCAACTCGAGTCCATTAAGAAGGCCGGCACCATCGTGTTCGCCTCCGACACCACGTATGCCCCGGCCGAGTTCATCGGCGAAGATGGCAAGCCCACCGGTTACGACGTCGAAATCGCACAGGGCATCGCCGCCAAGATGGGCCTCAAGGCGGAGGTGACCACCGCGAGCTTTGACAGCATCCTCGGCGGCATCGGCACCAAGTACGCTGCGGGCATTTCATCGTTCACGATTACCCCCGAGCGCGCGCAGCAGGTCAACTTCGTCAAGTACTTCCAGGCCGGCATCGGCTACGCGGTCGCCGCGGGCAACCCCAAGAACATCGACGCGGCGAATCTCTGCGGCGTCAAGATGGCCGTGCAAACCGGCACCATTGAAGATGACATGTCTGCCGAGGCCTCCAAGGCATGCACCGACGCGGGCAAGCCGGCCATCGATATCAAGCGCTACCCCGCCCAGGCCGACGCCACCACCAACCTCGTGGGCGGCAACGTCGACATCATGTTCGCCGACTCCCCCATCATCGGCTACGCCGTCGCTCAAACCGCCGGCAAGCTCGAACAACTCGGTGAATCCACCGACGTGTCGGCGCAGGGCATCGCCCTGCCCAAGGACGACGCCGAACTCAGCCAGGCCGTCCAAACGGCCCTGCAAGAAATGATCGACGACGGCAGCTACGGCAAGATCCTCGAAAAGTGGGGCGTTGCGGAGGGCGCAGTCACCACCGCCGACCTGAACCCCACGAGTTAAACACTGGTGAGAGCACCGCCCCGAGCCCGACAGCGGATCGGGGCGGTTTCTCGTCACTTGCCCCTACGATGCGATAGATCGCGGAGACCACTCATGAGCGAACCCACCCGGACTTTCGGTAGACCGTACCCCGGTGACCTCAAGGCACGGCCCGTGCCTCGCCCGCTGACCTGGGCGGCGGCCGTCGTCGTCATCATTCTCGCCGCGATGGCTATCAATGCCCTGGTGACAAACCAGGCGTTCAACTGGCCCCGCATGTGGTTCTACTTCTCGCGCCCCGAAGTGCTGCTGAGCGTCGTCTGGACCCTGATCCTCACGGTCGCCGCGATGGCCATCGCCACCGTCCTGGCGCTGACGCTGGCCGTCATGCGAGGCAGCGCCAATGTCGTGCTGCAAGCGGTCTCGTGGTTTTATATCTGGTTCTTTCGCGGCACCCCCGTCTACACGCAGCTCGTATTTTGGGGGCTGATACCTGCCCTCTACCAGCAGCTCAGTATCGGCATACCTTTCGGGCCTGCGTTTTTCACGTTCAACTCTGATGTCGTCTTCACGTCGGTAGTGTGCGCGATTCTCGGCCTCGCCCTCAACGAGGCCGCTTACCTCGCCGAGATCATGCGAGCCGGTCTCAACAGCGTCGACCGCGGCCAACATGAGGCCGCCACGGCGCTCGGCATGCCCCCGCGCAAGATTCTCATGCGCATCGTGCTGCCCCAGGCCATGCGCGTCATCGTGCCCCCCACCGGCAATGAACTCATCAGCATGCTGAAGACCACCTCCCTCGTGACCGCAGTGCCCCTCACAATCGAACTCACGAGCGTGACCGGCGACATCGCCAGCCGCCTCTTCGAGACGATCCCCCTCCTCATGGTGGCCGCGGTCTGGTACCTCATCATCACGAGCATCCTCATGGTCGGCCAGAGCTACCTCGAGAAGTATTACGGGCGCGGCGTCGGCGGCACCAGCGCGGCACGCACCCAGATCACCACCGGCGCAACCGAGGCGGGCAAATGAGCGCAGCAGACAGCCAGGTCGTCATCACAGACCTGCACAAGAAGTTCGGCCATACGCACGTCTTGAAGGGCATCGACCTGAGCGTCGCCCGTGGCGAGGTGTGCGTCATCATCGGGCCTTCGGGCAGCGGTAAGTCCACGCTACTGCGCTGCGTCAACGTGCTCGAAACCGTGAGCGCAGGTGAAGTGCACGTCGACGGTCAGCTCATGGGCTATCGGCGCCTGCCCGGCGGCGGCCTCGCCCATCTGCCCGAGAAGGAGATCGCGAAGCAACGCAGCAACATCGGCATGGTGTTTCAGCGCTTCAATCTGTTCCCGCACCTCACGGCCCTCGAAAACCTCATAGAGGCCCCCGTTCAGGTCCGCGGCGTTAGCCGCGACGAGGCGCGCAGTGCGGGCCTCGAACTCCTGAAGCGCGTTGGCCTCGAGTCGCGCGCCCACCACTACCCCTCGCAACTCTCGGGTGGTCAACAGCAGCGAGTGGCCATCGCCCGGGCCCTCGCAATGAAGCCAGACATCATGCTGTTTGACGAACCCACTTCGGCGCTGGACCCCGAGCTCGTCGGTGAAGTGCTGCAGGTGATGAAAGACCTCGCCAGCACCGGCATGACCATGATGGTGGTGACCCACGAAATTGGCTTCGCTCGCGAGGTGGGCGACCGGCTCATCTTCATGGACGATGGCGTGGTCGTTGAGCAGGGAGACCCGCGCGAGGTCATCGTCAACCCCCAGTCAGATCGCCTGAAAGGGTTTCTTAGCAGCGTGCTCTAACCTCGGTGCTAGCCCACTCATGAGAGCTGGGCGGGCACTCGCGGGCCGGGCCAACCCTGCATTCCCACGTACAGGTGCGATAGCCGCAGGTACGGGGCGCGTACCTGCAGATAGTCGATCAGCGCCACGCTGCGCACCCCGGCCGCACAGGTCAAGATCACGGGGCCAGTCTCGTCCAACAGTTCCGGATGCTCCGCGATGACGTTCATCGGGATCAACTCCGCTCCCTCAATCACCCCCGCCTGCCATTCGTGTTCCTCACGAATATCGACCAGTTGAAACGCGATGTCTCCCCGCTCTCGTGCCGCGAGCAGCTCGGCGAGGTCCGCGGCGCCCACGTTCAGGGGCAGGCTCGCGGGACCGACCTCCTCGCGGGGGCTTGTTTGCGCCATGTAGCGCGGGGCCACCGCGCGGCGCGTGCGGCGCACCGGCACCGTGTCGAAGTTCGTTCCAAGCGCGTCAATGACCGCGACGCTCCCCAGCAGGGGCTTGCCGAAACCGCAGATCAACTGCACCGCCTGGATCGCCATCAAACTACCCACCTGCCCACACAAGGCCCCTAGCACGCCCGCCTCCGCGCAGTTTTGCACCGGCAATTTGGGGGGTTCCGGGTGTAGGTCGCGGTAGGTGACTCCCGGACGCTCGGGCCACCAGTCGACCGGCCCGCCCCCTGCCAGCGTGGCCGCGCTCGCGTCCGGCCCCCTAGATTCGGGGGCGCCCGGTTCAATGTCGCGTTCCCAAAAAACGCTGACCTGCCCGTCAAACGCGAGCACGGCACCCCACACGAGGGGAATGCGCAGGCGTGCGGCGGCTTCGTCGACAAGGTAGCGCGTAGCGAAGTTATCGCTGCCATCGATGACGAGGTCATAGCGCGACAAGATCTCGACGGCATTGGCGCGTTCGAGCCGGACCGGATGGCATTCAACGACGGTGTCGGGACTGATGCGGTGCACGCTCTCGGCCACCGAATCGACCTTCAGGCACCCCTCGGACGTGTGCGCGTGCGCGATCTGTCGCTGCAAGTTAGATTCTTCAACCACGTCGTCATCGATCACGCCGAGGGTTCCGACCCCGGCGGCAGCCAAGTAGAGGGCGAGGGGCGAACCCAGCCCACCTGCCCCCACCAGCGCCACCCGAGCGGCCAGCAGGCGACGCTGGCCCGCTTCATCGATCTCAGGCAAGCGCAGGTGGCGGGCGAAACGACGACGCTGCGCCGCCGTCAGACCCGGCAGACCGTCAACGGACTGGGGGGCAATCAGGGGGCGCAGCGTCGTCATAACCCTAAGATTACTAGGGACTAGTGGTTACCGTTCCGGGTCGTCACCCGCGTGGGTGTCACGGTTGAGGCCGAAACTCGGCACGGGCACGGCTGCGTTCTTCTCACCGAAGATCTCGGCAATGGCCGAAGTAAACGCCAAGTGCAGCACGCCCAGCGCGGGGCCGTCGACGCCGAGTTTGGTGGTTTCGATGCGGAAGTCCATGGGCAAGCGCAACTCTTCTTGCACCTTGCGGCGCACGTTGTCGGCCACGTAGCGGTTGAGTGCCAGGCCACCCCCAAGCACCACCATCTCGGGATCGAGCGCGAGAATGTAGCCCGTCAGTTGACGCGCTAACTTGTCCAGGAATCCTTCCATCACCTGCTTGGCGCCCTCGTCGCCCTCGACCGCACGGTCAAAGGTCGCCAGCGCTATGTGGGGATTGTTCCATTCTTCCGGCTGGTCGTCCGTGGGGGCGACACTACGCATCAGGTTAATCTCGCCCGCGGCGTTGCGGAACCCGCGGTGCAGGCGACCGTTGATCACGAGGGCGGCCGCCATCTCATGCCAGGTGTACACGAAACCTGCCGTGCGCATGCCGCGCGAAACGCCAATCGTGGTCTCGGCGAGGGCTGCAGACTTGATGTCATTTTCGACGACCACGGGAACCTGAAAGTGCTCGCTGAATCGCTCGGCGATGTCGATGCCCTCGTGATCGGGAAACAGGGGCGACATCTTGACGCCGCTTTGCAATGAGATGATGCCGGGCAGCGCCAGCCCGATGCCGAGGCACGTGTTGTGTGACTCCGACATGTCGTCGAAGACGCCGCCTAGCGTCGCCATCAGGTGGCTAAATCGTTCCTCACCCGAGCGAAGGTCAGTGAAGTCGGTATGGTAGCGCCGCACGATCTTGCCTTCGAGGTCACTGACCAGGATGCGCTCCTGGTGGCGCGAAAGTTCGACGCCGACCACGAAGGCCGCACTCGCGTTGAAAGCAAACTGGTTCGCGGGACGACCAGAGCTCGCGTGCGTTGATGTGCTGAGGCCCGCCGGACGCGCGAGGCCGAGTTCCACCAAGGTGAGCAAGCGTTCTTTGACCGTGGGCCGAGACAACTCGGTGTAGTGGGCGATCTCGGTGATCGTGGCCACGCCGAGGGTTCGTAATGCGTTGGCACACAGGGCGATGTTGCCCTGACGCACGCGGTTCACATCGTTCAACCACTCGGGTCGGGAACGCGTGGAGTGCCGATGGGATTCGTTGGGAGTCACATCTGCCTTTCGGGCTATGAAATCTCGAAACTTAACTGGTCGCAATGCACGTTATTGTTGACGCGCACCCCCTACGTCGCAGCACCGGATATTCACTCTACCCCGTTGCACTCAATTTTGCATATAGAGGTTGCCGCAATGAAATGGACCGCAACGAAACTCTTACTAAATACCTGCTTCGACGGAGCATTTCGCGCAAATGTCAAGCGACTTACGCCCTCGGGGACGCTACTCTGCGCAGGTCGATCCGCACAACGGTGGCAATCGAGTTCGGCAGCGGGTACGTGAAACTGGGATTCTGACCGAACTGGAGATACGGTGTCCCCTCATATGCTTTGGTCACCCAGTCCTGCGAAAGTTTCACAATTCCGTCATCTCCCACCAGGCTCACGCATTCGATCTGCGACATGTGCAGCCCTCCCGTGAGAGCCAAGGGTCCAATGGAGGGCAAGAGAATGTGCGCGTACACGGTATCGCCGCGGCGAGTGTAGTAACCCCACTCCGGTTTCTCCAGCCCCGCCTCGCGGGTGCCATAGATGGCTTCGCCGTGGTCCCGCATCCAGTCCCCAACGCGCCGCAGGCATTCCTCACTTTGCGCAGTGAACCTGCCGCGCTCATCGGGACCGACATTCAGCAGGAGGTTACCTCCCTTGGCCGCACACTCGATGATTTTGCGAATCACCATGTCGGCACTTTTATAGTCTGCGTCATCGCGCGCGTAACCCCAGTGATTATTGAGGGTGATACAGGCTTCCCACGGAGCCGGAGAACCGTCGTCGCAGAGGATTCCCTGCGGGGGAATCAGTTGCTCGGGCGACACGAAGTCACCGCAATATTCACGCGGTGAATCGGTCAGCAAACTGCCGTGTGCCTCGGCGCTGGTTTCGAGGCGGTTGTCGACGATCACTCCCGGCTGCAGGCTTCTCACCTCTCGAATCAGCTCGGTGGCGCGCCAGGTCTCATTGCTCATCTCGCCGTAGCTAAAGTCGAACCACAAAATATCGAGTTTGCCGTAGTTGGTGCATAATTCTCGCACCTGGCCATGCATATATTCGACATACGTATCGAGGTCAGCGCGATGATCGCGGAACGCTTCGTTATCGCGCATCGGATGGTGCAGATCACCAAAGTGCGGATAGTCCTCGCGGCTCCAATCAATGACAGAAAAGTACAGTCCGACCTGGAGGCCTGCTTCTCTGAAAGCCTCCAGGTATTCCCGCACAAAGTCGCGCCCCAGGGTGTGCTGGGTGGTGTAGTCGGAAAACTCGCTGGCGAAGAGCGCGAAGCCATCGTGATGCTTGGCCGTCAGAACGGCGTAGCGCATCCCGGCCGCCTTGGCGGACGCGGCCCACGCCCGAGGGTCGAAGGAGTCCGGTTGGAATGCATCGACATACTGCTGGTACTCCTCGAGGCCGATGCGTTCCACAGACCGCACCCACTCCCCCCGCGCGGGCACAGCGTACGCGCCCCAATGCAGGAACAGGCCAAACCGCGCGTCCCGAAACCAGGCCGAGCGCTCGAAACGTGGGTGAAAGGGGGCTAACTCGGGAAGCGGTGGGACAGCATTCAGGTCAGCATTGAGGCTGCTGGGGCTGGGGCTGGGGCTGGGGCTGGGGCTGGGGCTGGGGCTGGGGCTGGGGCTGGGGCTGGGCGAAGTGGCCATGGGAGGGTCCTTTCTGGCGAGGGCGCGTTCAAAAACCTAGGAGAGCTCTGTCAGGGTGGTGCCATGCCCTGAGCGACACCCGTGGTGTCCCCCATTCGGGTGCTCCTCGGGTATGAACACAGTCGTTAATCGGGCACGAATCAGGCATTCAGGAGGCCACCATGCACTCACACCCCGTCGAATCCACCAGGGCGACGCCCGGCACCCGGTCTACGGTCATGATTTCCGGGCCGATGTCGGGACTGCCAGAGTTCAACCGCCCTGCCTTTCACCGAGCCGCAGCAGCCGTCGAAGCCCGCGGCTGCCGCGCGCTTAACCCCGCGCGTCAGCCCGCCGGCCTGGAATGGGAAGAATACATGCGGCGCTCACTCACCGACGTCTGCGCGAGCGATGTGGTCGTGCTGCTGCCTGGCTGGGAAGGTTCCCCCGGAGCCCGCCTCGAAGTGGAGGTCGCACAAAGGCTCCAGATTCCCGTGAGCACGCTCAGCGAGTGGCTGAGCGTGCCGACGGCGGTGGCCGTTTAGGCGGCAGACATCTTGTCGTACGCCGACTGCACGATCTGGGTGTACTGGTCCACTTGCTGCGACTTGAGGCCGTCCAGGAACGCGTTCCAATCCGCGTCCTGGCTGGGGTCTGCGTCTCCGGTGCAGAACTTGGCGAGGCTCTGCCACATGTAGTTGCCGATGTTTGTCTGGAACGTGGCGACACTCGTGGCATCGGCCGTCTCATAACTGAGAATCGGCAACTGTTCCTCGCGCGGCATGGCGTGCTTTTGCGCCTCGACGGCGATCTGGTAGATCTCCGGTTCGACACTCGTTGAGCCCTCGGCAACCGCCTCGGCGAGACGGACATCGTTGTGCTTGCTCATGGGCGCCCACTCCCACCACGACCACGCAAACTGTGCGGCGGGGTCGTCGTTGGGTGGCTGAGGGATCATCGTGTACAGAGCCTGCTTGCTGTTGATGCCCTTTTCACCGGCCTTCGACCAGTCCCAATCTTTACCCCGTTCGCCGCGAGTCTGTTGCAGGGTCATGAAGAGGTCCATCTGAGCGTCGCACCAGCGCACCAGAGTGGCTGGGTCCTTGCACTGGTTCGTCAGTACGACCACGTTCGCGTTGCCCGCCTGGTTGTAGTCCCACGTGCAAATCGTGGTGCCATCGGGGCCCGCGAGCAGAGGCTGACTCTGGAAAATCTTGGGCTTAGGCTCCGTCGGGGCGCCCGTGATGAAGGCGCCCCGGGTGCCGCCGACCGCCAAGCCGAATTGGGGGCCGTCGGCGCTGTCACCCAGTTTCACGAGCGCATCCGAATCCTGAGTGAAGCAGTTGGGGTCGATAAGGCCCTTGTCGAACAGGCTGCGGATCCAGGTCAGGCCCTTGCGGTAGCCCTCACTGGTGGGCGTGAAGGTCGCCTTGCCATCCTGCAGCGAGAACCAAGGCTCTGAGGAACCCGACGTGGAGTACACAAAAGAGCCCATAAGGAAGTCAATCAGACCGTCCTTCTTTGCTCCCGAGGCAGGAACCGCACGGGCGCCACCGGGCGCCTTATCCTTGAACGCTTGCAACACCGCCTCGAACTCGGCGGTCGTGGTCGGCGTCTTCATGCCCACCTTGGCGAGCCAGTCGGTGTTGATCCAGGCGCGCTGCTGCGCGGCCTTGCAGTGGAAGCAGTCGTTCACGGCTGGGAATCCATAGACTTTTCCGTCAGGCGAACGCATCAATCGGTCGAAGCTCTCGAGTTGGCTGGTCGTCTCTTTGAGTGTCGGGGCGTACTTGTCGATCATCTCGTCGAGCGGCAAGAACAGGCCCTGCTGCCCGTAGGCGTAGGCCTGCGAGGGCGACAGGCCGCCCATCCACTTCGCACCTAGCATGAAGGCATCGGGCAAGTCACCGCCGGCGATCATGGTGTTGAACTTGGTCTGCACCTCGGCGGGATCGTTGCCAAAGGGCACCGACACGTACTTGACCTTGACGCCCGTGGTTTCTTCGAGAAACTTCGCGAAGCCGTTCGTCTCCCACTTCATGCCGAGAGGAGTCACGGTGGCGATCGTGAACTCAGTGGTGCCGTCGCCGAACTTCTCGATGGCGCGATATTTAGGCCCGACATAGCCGTCGGGGTATAGGGGCCCCTCCTGCTCGGCGCCCAGCTGGACTTCAAGCGCGGCTGAACCGGGCTGGTAGTCGGGAGTCAGGGTGTACTCCTTGCCCTTGGTGCCCCCGCTCGTTCCAGTGAAGGTGCCACTGGCCCCGCCGCCGCCGCCCGAACAGGCCGCCAGCACCGCCGCGATGGTGCCCGCCCCGATGCCCATGAGGACCGCGCGCCGAGTGAAACTCCTGCGGCTCACGTGGCCGTTCACGGTGTCGTGAATCAACTCGAGGCGGCGCTCTTCTATGTTTTCCATGGTCACTCCCTAAAATGTGTCGAACGAATTGAACGTGTGGTCAAGGGCCTAAAAGAGCCCGCTATTCGAGTACTTGCGTGCGAACGCATTCGCCAGCAACACCATGACCAGGGCGATGACGGCCTTGAAAAGACCGATTGCCGCGGCGTAAGAGAACTGCGGCAACGGTGCCTGCAGAGCGATTTGATAGACGTAGGTATCAATGACCTGAGAGACGTCCATGTTTACGGGGTTTTGCAGCAGCAGCACTTTCTCAAAGCTCGTGTTCATGATGCTGCCCACGCCCAGGATCAGCATGATGACCATGATGGGTCGGATCCCGGGCAGGTCGATGTGCCAGATGCGCCGCAACCGACTCGCCCCGTCGACGCGAGCGGCCTCGTGGAGTTCCGGGTTGATTCCCGACAGCGCCGCGAGATAGATGATCGCGCCGAAGCCCGTCGATTGCCATACGCTCGACCCCACAAAGAGGGGAATAAACCACGCGGTCGAGCCGAAAAAATTGGGGCTCGAACCGAGGGTGGCCTCCAAGATTTTCGGAATCACACCGATGGTCGGGTTCAGCATGAGTGTCATCATGCCGACGACCAGCACCATGGAAATGAAGTTGGGGGCATAGGTCACGACCTGCACGATGCGGGCGTAAATCTTGAGACGCACCGCATTCAGGGCGAGCGCCAGGATAATCGGTGCGGGGAACGTGACGAAGAGTTCCACCAGGTTAAGCGTGAGAGTGTTCCGCATCAGTTGGGGGAACTGATAGCTGTGAATGAATGCCTCAAAGTGCTGAAAGCCAACCCACGGCGAGCCCTCAATGCCGAGCGCGGGGCTGTAATTGCGAAATGCAGTCTGAATGCCCATATACATCGGCACGTAGGCGAAGGTCACGACCCACACGAGCGGCAGCAACACCAGCAGATATAACTGCCACGATTCGCGCATGCGGCGGCCGAGGCCCTTGCGGCGCAGGCCTTCTCGTGACGCACGCCCGCGGCGGGGCGGCTTTGCCAACCCGGCCACCGAGGCGTCCGAGCGCGACCCGGACGCAGCCGGGGAAGAAACGGAAGATTCAAGAGTCACGGAACTAGCCCTTCAGCGAGCCGACCATCATTCCCTGTTGGAAATGCTTCTGGACGAACGGGTAGGCGATGAGCGGGGGGATACTCGCGAGCACGATGAGCGCGTACTTCAGTTGGTTCGAGAGGTCTTGCATGCGCTGGAGTTGTTGCGGGTCCATTCCCTGCATCTTGGTCGGGTCCATCTGACCTTGAAGCAAGATGCCGCGCAGCACCAGCTGGAGGGGATACAGGCTTTGATCGCTCAGGTAAATGAGCGCGCTGAAGTAACCGTTCCAGGTGCCCACGCCGTAGAGCAGGGCGTTCACCGCGATGATCGGCGCGGAGAGCGGAAGCACAATGCGGCGAAAGAATGCCAGGTCGTTGCACCCATCGAGGCGGGCGCATTCGAGCAATTCATCGGGGATCCGCACCTGGTAATAGGTACGCGTGATGATGAGCTGCCAGACGCTCATCGCGCCGGGGATGACCATGCTCCACACCGTGTCGAGCAGCCCCAGGCTGCGCACGACCAGATAACTGGGTATCACGCCGCCGCTGAACATCAGGGTGAACGCGAGGGCCAGCATGATGGGGCCACGGCCGGGCAGGTCTTTGCGCGATAGCGCGTAGCCGCCGCAAATGGTGAGGAAGCAACCGAAGATAATCGACAGGGACACGTACAGCAGCGACATCAGGAACGCATGGGTGACGGTCGGGTACCTAAAGACGGCGTCGTAGGCATCAATGCTGAACCCCACGGGCCAGAGATACACACTGCCCGCGTTGACGGCCGTTGGGTCACTAAATGACGCGGCGACGACGTAGAGCAGCGGGTACAAAATCAGCAGGCCGAAGAGGCCCAGCACCGAAATAATGACGATGTTGAGGGCCCTGTCGCCACGCGAGAGTTTGATCCGACGAGGAGCGGCGGCAGGGCCAAGATCCTGGGCGCGGAGCGTCGATGCGGCGGTGGCCAAGAGTTACCCCTTACTACTGGGGGTCGCGGCGATGCGACCCGGGCAAACTGCGGGAGTGCTGCCTGCCGCAGGACCGAGACAGACGAAAGCGAAAATTTCTCCGATCTCAGCCCTGCTAGATCGGATGTTTACATCGGAACAGTGCAGAAAGTATCAGAAAAAACCCGCAAAAGTGCCATCTTCACCACATGCGCGCCGCTTCATATCAGATGTTTGCCCAATTTTGTCGTGCACATAGCCACAAGTCAGCGGTGCGGGCGAGTGCGGTGGGCGTGCGGACCCCTTTGGCTCCTGCGGAGAACTTTTAGGTTCGCTGCACCGGCGGCCCGAGGACTGTCGGAACGGCGATTCTCGACCCCGGGCCAGGGTGGCCGCACTAGACTTACCTCGAAAACCGACTCACGGAGGCACCATGTCACAAGCCACGAACGAAACGTCCACGACCGACGCCCGCACCGCAGCACCACACCAGGTCAGCACCGAGCTCGGAGGCGACATCGGCCTCGAAATCGAGCATCCACACGACTGGGCCACCGGCGTACCCGCGATTACCAACTCGCTCAAAATCGGCATCGAGCAGATGGGCCCCAAGCGCACTTTACTGACCCTGCTAAAGGTCAACCAGCCCGACGGTTTCGACTGCCCCGGTTGCGCCTGGCCGGAGCCCAAACACACGCACACGGCGGAGTTCTGTGAAAACGGCGCCAAGGCCGTCGCGGAAGAAGCCACCACACGGCGCGTGACGCCGGCATTCTTCGCTCAGCACAGCGTGGCCGACCTGCGCGAGCGCTCCGACTTCTGGCTGGGTCAACAGGGCCGCATTCAGCAGCCCATGCTGCTGCGCGAGGGTTCCACCCACTACGAGGAGACCTCGTGGTCGGAGGCCCTTGACCTCATTGCCGAACACCTCAACGCCCTCGCCTCGCCGCACGACGCGATCTTTTACACGAGCGGCCGCACCAGCAATGAGGCCGCGTATGCGTACCAACTGCTCGCTCGCGCGCTCGGCACCAATAACATGCCCGACTGTTCCAATATGTGCCACGAATCCTCGGGCAGCGCACTCACCGAGACGATCGGCGTCGGCAAGGGCACCGTCACTCTCGAAGACGTCGAAACAGCCGAACTCGTTGTAGTAGCCGGCCAAAACCCCGGCACAAATCACCCGCGCATGCTGAGCGCCCTCGAAATCAATAAACACAACGGAGGCTCCGTCGTCTCCGTGAACCCCCTGCCCGAACCGGGCCTGATGCGCTTCAAGAACCCCCAAAAGGTACGCGGCATCATCGGCGAGGGCACGAAGATCACCGACCAGTTCTGCCACATTCGTCTCGGCGGTGACCTCGCATTCTTCCGCGGGATCGCGGCCTGCCTCATCGCAGCAGATGATGCCGCTGAGGCGAAGGGCCACCCGCCGGTCCTCGACCGCGACTTCATCGAAAAACACACGCTCGGCTTCGACGACTATCTCGCTGCGGTGCGCGCGACCTCGTGGGACGACATCGAGGCCTCCTCGGGGCTCAGCCGCGGTGAAATCGAGACCGTCGCGCAGCGCTTCATCGCATCGCGCAAGACCATCGTGTGCTGGGCCATGGGCCTCACCCAGCACAAGAACTCGGTGCCCACTATCCGCGAGGTTGTCAACGTGCTTCTGTTGCAGGGCAACATCGGCAAGCCCGGCGCGGGCGTATGTCCGGTGCGCGGCCACTCCAACGTGCAGGGCGACCGCACCATGGGCATCTTCGAAAAGCCCACCGAGGGGTTCCTCGCTGCCGTAGACGCCGAGCACGGAATCACGAGCCCTCGCGAATACGGCTACGACGTGGTCGAGGCCATCACCGCCATGCGAGAGTCCCGGGACAAGGTGTTTATCGGCATGGGAGGCAACTTCGTGCGCGCCACCCCCGACTCTCGCGCGACCGAGGAGGCCCTCGAGAACTGCGCCCTCACGGTACATGTCTCGACTAAACTCAACAATTCTCACGCGATCACGGGGCGCACGGCATTGATCTTGCCTACCCACGGCCGCACCGAGATCGACCTGCAGCTCACGGGCAAGCAGTTCGTGACCGTCGAAGATTCGATGGGAATGGTGCACGCCTCGCGGGGCAACCTGCCGCCGGTCGGCGAAGAGGTGCTGAGCGAGGTTGCCATCGTGTGCGAGATCGCCCGCCGCACCGTCGGTGATCTGCCTGCGGGGCCCTCGTGGCGAGACATGCGCGAAGACTACGCCGTGATTCGAGGGTCAATCTCGCGAGTGATCCCGGGCTTCGAAGACTTCAATGAGCGCGTAACCGACAAGGGCGGGTTCTCACTGCCCAACGCGCCGCGAGACTCGCGCACGTTCAATACCCACACCGGCAAGGCCAACTTCACGGTGAATGCGGTGGACGTACTGCGCGTGCCCGAGGGCCATCTGCTGTTACAGACCGTACGCTCGCACGATCAGTACAACACCACCATCTACGGCATGAACGACCGCTACCGAGGCATCAAAGATGGCCGCCGGGTTGTCTTCGTCAACCCTGCCGACCTCGACCGCCTCAGCCTTCGTGACGGAGACCTGGTGGACATCACCTCGTTGTGGCCCGCGGGGGCCGACGGGCGCGGAACCTCGATCTTGCAGGTTGCCGACCTGGTAGAGACCGATGGTGCGCTCGAGGAACGAGTCGCGCCTGCGTTCCGTGTGGTCGCGTTCGACACCAAGGAGGGCTGCGTGGCGGCCTACTTCCCCGAGACAAATGTGCTGATTCCGTTGCACTCCACGGCCGACACGTCCAACACTCCGACCTCGAAATCCGTCATCGTGCGGCTCACGCCGAGCACCGTTCAGGGCGAGATGCCCGTGCGTTAGTTCTCACCCGATGACGCGATCTCTGGCCCCACGCTACTTCGAGCGGTGGGGCCAGTTTTCGTCAGCGTCATGGGGGCGCACGATGCCCCCGTTTTCGCGCTTATCGTCGGGCCGCACCTTCAGAAACAGTTCGGCTGCGCCACGCAAGGCGATCATGACGAGCGCCGCGTACGCCATCCACTGCAAAACGAGCGGGCCTGCGTTGCCCATCGTCACCGGCCGCAGCACGATAATCAGGCACAACACCACCGCGATCACATAAAAACCGAGGGTGCGGGTTCGCCTGCTCATGCGCGTTCCTTGAAGTGTGACTGCTGCCGCCCCCAGGGCGGGACCGCGACGTACCTGCGGACCCTTGACATGCTACGCAGCTTTGCCGTGGCGACGCGGCATGCGCAACACTGCGAGATACGCGATGCCCGCCATGAGGGACCACAGGGCCGCACCAATACCAAAGAAGTGAATACCGGACGCCGCGACCACCAGAGTCAGGATCGCCGCCGTTCGCGTGTGGGCATCGGGGGACGCGTGGTCGCCTCCTTGGATGCCCGCGCCCAGTGCGCCGGCCACGGCTCCGCCAAACGACGCGAGCAGCGCGAGGCCCGCAATGGACTCGAGAATCCCCGCAGGGGTGCGCACCGCGAGAGCCGCAATCAGCGGCGCGAACAGCCCCATGGCGAGGTAAGTGACTCCCGTGCTGACGCCGGCTACCCAGCGCTTGCGTGGGTCGGGGTGTGCCTCGGGGCCAGCCGCGAGCGCGGCGGCAATCGCGGAGAGATTCAGCATGCACACGCCGAGGGGCGCCGCGACGGTGGTCGCGAGGCCCGTGTAGAGCAGTGGGCCCCGAGGTTTAACGCGATAGCCGAACGAGTTCATGACGGCGAGACCCGTGATGTTCTGGCTGGTCATGGTGACAAGGTAGAGGGGCAGGGCGAGTGAAAGCACGGCGGCTACGTCGAGTCGAGGCATCTGCCACGAGAACTCCGGCAGCAGGGGCAGGCGCAAGTCGTGGAACGAACCCGAGGCGATGCTCACCAAGACAGCCATCGCGAGGGCGGCCGGGACCGCCCAGCGGGGGCTGAACCGCTGCATAAGCAACCACGTGATGGCGACGGGAGCGATCACGGCGGGCGACTCCATGAATGCCCTCGCAGGCGCGACGCACAGGGTCAGCAGAACGCCAGCCAGCATGGCGTTCGCGATGGGGGCGGGGATCTTCGCCACGAGGCTGCCCAGGGGGCCGATGAGACCCGTCGCGGCGATCAGCAAACCGGCGACGGCGAACGCGAACACGGCTCCCGCCCACCCCAGCTGGGGGGCGGCCGCGCCCGCGAGCAGCGCCGCGCCGGGTGTCGACCAGGCCATCGTGATGGGTTGACGACGGCGCCACGAGAAGAGGACGCAGCCAGCGCCCATCAGCAGACTTGTCCAAAATAGGCCCGCTGCCGCCTGCTGCGTGCTCGCGCCAACGGCCGTCAGTCCCGTCAGGAGCACCGCGAAACTACTGGTGAAGCCCACGATGGCACTCACCATGCCCGCGACCACGGGGGCGCTCCCGTAGCGCGTGTCGGCGGGGGAAGTCACCGGCCGTTCAGAACTCATGACTGTCAGCATAGACAAGCCGAGGGCCTTCCAGGCACGGAACGGACGCTGCCTGCCGCCCCCGGAGCGTCCAAGCCCACACCGGGCGGCGCTGCAATGGTCGCTAATTCAGAATAGTATCGAGTTAAGCCCCCTCGGGGTGTGCTCGTTATGCCATCAGTTTGGGAGTCGAATCGTGACCTTACACCGCAGCGCAGGAATGCGCCGCTCGTGGGCCAGTGTGACCGGGGCCCTTGCCCTTGCCGCGTCCCTCTCGGCCTGTAGCGTCTTCCAACCGCTGAACCTGTTCGGCGGCCCCGAGGAGAGCGTCACTAAGGCCGCGGGCACGACAGGCGGAGCCGTGTCGACCGCGCCCGTCGCCGAAGCGGACGACCCCGCGAGCGTCAAGGAGTACCCGAAGAGCCAACTGCCTCAGATGCATGGCAGCGACGCCGAACCGGGTAGCGTGATCGGCATTTTTGACAACGGCAAGTTGGTTGCGAAGGTTCCCGTCGAAGATGACGGTACGTGGAAGGTCCCTGCCGACCAGCTCGGCAAGATCCTCACCGAGGGCAGTCACGACATTCAGGTAGCCACGTACGATGCGAGCGGTCGCGCCGTCTCGAGCCTCAGCGACGTGAACCGCATCGTCATCACGGCGGAAGACTCGGGCACCGCCTCGAACGGCGACGTCTCTATGTCACCGGGAACCAGCGCCGGCCCCACGGGCACAACCCCCGTAACCGGCCCCGCCGGGCCGAGTGCCACCGCGGCCCCCGGCCCCGCGACCACCTCCACGGGCCCTGCGACCGGCACGGCCGCGGCGGGTGGCACCACCGCGGGCACGGGCTCCTCAACCGCCTCGACCACCGAAGGTCCCGGCCCCGCGACGGTCGCGCCCGCTCCCGCGAGAACCGCAGGGTCGCCCGCCAGCCCCGCAGCGACAGCGGCGCCTACGAGCCCGCCGACGAGCAGCGCCCGCAGCACCGCGACCAACCCGGCAACGAGCCCCGCACCCACCGTCACGCCACAGACCGGACCGGCCTACTCGGCTTCCGCCACGGCCACCCCAGCGGGCACGAGCGTCGCCACCGAGGCGAGTAACCCCGAGGCCACGCAGACCCAGTCGCTGCAGATTCCGCAGACGGGCTAACGGGCGCGCGGAGAACTAGACCTGCGGCACCGCGTTTACCGACGAAAGTTCAAGCTCGGGAGGTTCGCAGCGTGATTACATGGGGCGTCAACTAGAAGGGGACTCCCATGACACTCACTTCCCTGCAGGTGGACGCCGCCCACACCGGCGTCGGCGGCGACCTCGTTATTGCCGGTCTTCACAAAACTTTCGGCTCCACGCGGGCCCTCAACAACATGACATTCACCGTGGGCGCGGGTCAAATGTTTGGCTTCGTCGGCTCGAACGGCGCCGGCAAGACCACCACGATGCGCATCGCACTGGGCGTGCTCGCAGCCGACAGCGGCACGGTCACGTGGGGCGGGCGTCCCATCGACGATGCGGCCCGCAGCCGCATCGGGTACATGCCCGAAGAACGTGGCCTGTACCCGTCGATGAAAGTCGGCGAACAGCTCGTCTACCTTGCCCGCCTCCATGGCCTCTCCGCCACGCTCGCCAAACAACGCATGGAGGAGTGGACCGAGCGACTCGGCATCGCCGAACGCCGCGGCGACACGGTGCAAAAGCTTTCACTCGGCAATCAACAGCGCGTACAACTGGCGGCAGCGCTTGTGCACGACCCCGACCTGCTCGTTCTCGACGAGCCCTTTAGTGGCCTCGACCCCGTAGCGGTGGACGTCATGAGCGACGTGCTGCGCGAACGCACCCAGTGCGGCGTTGCGGTGCTGTTCTCGAGCCATCAGCTCGAGCTGGTCGAGCGGCTGTGCGACCGCGTGTGCATCGTGAGGGGCGGCGAGACCATCGCCGTCGGCTCCACCGAGGAACTGCGGCGCGGCACCACCGAACTCTGGCGCGTAACCGTGCAGGGCCCAGAGACGCCCTGGCTAGGCGCCACCAAGGTGGTCGTGCACGATTCCCGCCACACGGCGCAGGGAACCCAGCACACGGTCGAATTGCAGGGCATCTCGTCTCAAGATCTGCTGCACGCCGCCATGGCGGCCGGTACCGTCACGCAGTTCGGTCTCTACCTGCCACCTCTCACCGAGTTGTACCGCAACGTGGTCTCTCAAACCATCACGGAAGGAAGCGCGGCATGAACACTGTCTGGCTTGTCGCCCAGCGCGAGATGACATCGAAGATGCGGTCGCGCGCCTACATTGTCACGTGCATCATCATGTTCGTACTCACCCTTGCCGGCCCGATTGTGTTGAAGGCGGTAACCGACTCTCAAGATCACAGCATGCGCATCGTCGCGACGAGCGCCGACGAGGCCCTCGTGCAGGCGACCGCCACTCAGCTGCGCGCTATCGGCACCGACGTCACGGTGACCACGGCCGCCGACGTCGCCGCCAAACAGTCGGTGACGGACGGCAACGCCGACGCATTCGTACAGGTCAACGGCACCGCAATCACGATCTTTGCCAACGGCGAACCCGACTCGCAATTAGTGGGCATCTTGACCCAGGCCAACCAACAGCGCGTCCTGAATGACCAAATCACGCAACTCGGAGGTGACCCCGCCTCCGTGGCCTCGAGCCTCGCCAACGCGGTTGTCACGACGCAAGATATTGGCAATGACCGGCGCATTCAAGATCCCGGCCAATACATCGTGGGCATCGCGACGGGCATCTTCATCTTCGTCGCCATCATGACGACGGGCAGCATGGTCGCCACGGGAGTCGTCGAGGAAAAATCGAGCCGCGTGGTTGAAATTATTCTGTCGACCATCAAGCCCACGACACTGCTCGCGGGCAAGCTGCTGGGCCTCTGCATCGTTGGCACCGTGCAGATTGTGACCGTCGCCGTCGGCGTGTACATCGGCATCACCGTCAGCGGCACCGAACTCAGTTTCAGCCTTGGCACAAGCATCGTGTGGCTGATCGTGTACTACCTGATCGGCTACTCGATCTTCTCGATCATGTTGGGAGCAGCGGCATCGCTGGTCTCGCGACTCGAGGACGTGGGCTCGGTCATGATGCCGTTCAACATGCTCATGATGTTGCCCTACATTTACGCGATTTCGGTGCTGCCGCAGGGGGACGCTCTGGTGGGCAAGATCGGCTCCATGATCCCGGTGTTCTCGCCGTTCTTGATGCCCGTGCGCATCGGCATGGGGTACGCGGAGACCTGGGAGATCGCAGTGTCGATCGTGCTCGCGCTCGTGTTTGTGCCCGTGGTGCTGTGGTTCGGCGCTCGGGTCTACCGCAACTCCGTGTTGCGCTCGGGCGCCCGCGTGAAGTGGCGCGACGCGCTCAAGGCGGCGTAAAAACGCAGCAGGCCGGGGAATACGCAGGCCCACGCACCGCTCGGTGCGTGGGCCTGTTGTCGTGGGGCGAAGGACGCCGGGTGGTGCCGTCGCGTGATTCGCTGGCGTTTTGTGCTGGGGGCTTCTCGACTACTTCGCGGGCATCTTCAAGGAGTCGCCAGGCAGCAGAAGGCTGTCGATCGTCTTGCCGTTGGCTTCGGCCAGTTTGTACACATCGACGCCGTTGGCCTGAGCGATGCTCCAGAAGGAGTCGCCCTCCTTCACGGTGTAGCCCGCGCCGGCCGCAGCGGGGCTCGTGGTCGAACCGGATGTGGGTGCGGCGGTCGAGGTCGCGGCACCCTGGGAGGCCGAGGCGTTGGGAGTCACGGTCTCGGTCACCGTGACCGTGGGCTGGGGGGTGCTCGCCGGGGCGCCGCCTCCCGAGCCGCTGCCGCTCGAGCCGCTGCCGGAACCGCTGGCGGGTCCCGTGGCGGGCGTGCCGCCCGAAGCAGTACCCGAGGCATCGCCGGAAGCGTTACCGGAGGCATCGCCAGACGCTGCACCGGAGGCATCGCCGGAAGCATTACCCGAGGCTGCACCAGAGGCTTCGCCCGAAGCGGCACCCGAGGCTGCGGCCGCGGCTGCACCGGATGCTTCGCCCGAAGCGGCGCCCGAGGCTGCGGCCGAACCGCTCGCGGATGGCGCGGCGGCACTCGGCGAGGCCGCCGTGGTGAGCGAGGACATGGCGTCGGAGGCAGCGCTGGTCGCCGTGGACGAACCAGAGCAGGCCGCGAGGCCAAGGGTTGCCGCGAAGGCGAGACCGGTTACGGCGAGCATGCGCGCGCCGCGTCGCGTGGAAAGATTACGTGAAAACGTACGTGTCGGCTTCATGCGCCTAACCTAACAACGCGCCCTCAGAATTGGCGCATAGACTCGCGCAATCCCAGCATTTACAGGGAATCACACACTTTTCTTCACGTGCAAAGTTCACATTTCGAGCGCGGCTCATGGCTTTCAAAGTTTAAACGGGGCGGCGGGTCGGCACGTAGTGTGCCAACCCGCCGCCCGAGGCGTCCGGTCTGGATGCCCCCTACACCGACGCCTTCTCGAGCGCGGCCTGCTCGCGCGCCGAGCGGCGATGCCGAGCGTGCTGCACGAGCGAGAACGTCACCAGCCCGGCCAGCAGGATGTACATGATGATCGTGAACGGGCTCGACACGAGGATCGCCGGGTCGCCCTCCGACACCGCGAGCGCGCGGCGCAGCTCGGTCTCGGCGAGCGTGCCCAGCACCACGGCGATCATGACGGGAGCGAGCGGAATGTCGAAGCGGCGCATCATGAAGCCGATCAGGCCCATCACGATGACGATCCACAGGTCGATCGTCGACGCGGCGATGGCGTACACGCCGAGAACCGAAAACACCGTGATGCCCGCATAGAGGTAGTGCCGCGGAATGAACAGCAGCTTCGCCCACAGGGCCGCGAATGGCATGTTGAGGCCCACGAGCACGACGAGGCCGATGAACAGCGACGCGAGCAGGGTCCACACGAGTTCGCTCGAGCGCTCGAACAACAGCGGGCCAGGCTGCAGGCCATACTGCTGAAACGCCGCGAGCATGATGGCCGCCGTTGCCGACGTGGGCAGACCCAGCGCGAGCAGGGCACCCATGGCCGTGCCGGCCGTCGCGTTCGACGCCGCCTCGGGGGCCGCGACACCGCGGATCTCGCCCTCGCGGCCGAACGTCTTGTTTCCGCTGCGCTCCGCGAGCTTCTTCTCGGTGCCGTAGGCAAGGAACGTGGGCACCTCGGAGCCGCCCGCCGGAATGATGCCGAACGGCAAGCCAAAGGCGGTGCCGCGCAGCCACGCGGGCAGGGCCCGCACAAACTCGGCGCGCGAGAGGAACGGCCTGCGGCCCGTGCGCACGTCGAATGGCGCGGCGTCGCGGTGAATGCGAGAGGCCACGTGCAGCACCTCGCCGAGCGCCAGCAGACCCACCGTGATGATGACGATCGAGATGCCGTCGAACAACTGCGGTATGCCCATCGTGAACCGCTGCGTTCCGCTCGGCCCGTCGATGCCGACGAGGCCGAGGGCCAGACCGATTGCGAGCGCCGCGAGGCCCTTGACGATGGACTCTGAGACCACCGAGGAGATCGCGAGAAAAGCAAACACCGCGAGCGCAAAATACTCTGCGGGGCCGAAGATCGTCGCGAGCTTCACGAGACTCGGCGCGAAGAACACGACCAGCGTGGTGGCGAGAATGCCGCCGATGAACGCGCCGAGGGCCGCGGTCGCGAGCGCCTGGGCCGCGCGGCCGTCCTTGGCCATACGGTGCCCCTCCATGGCCGAGGCGATGGCGGTCGAGTTGCCGGGCGTATTCATCAGGATGCCGCCCGTGGAGTCACCGAACAGGCCGCCGAAGTAGACGCCCGCGAACATGATGAACGCCGCCGTCGGGTCGAGGGTGAACGTGATGGGCAGCAGCAGCGCCACGGCCATCGACGAGCCGAGGCCGGGCAACACGCCGACCGCGGTGCCGAGCACGGCGCCAATCAATACCCACAGGAGATTCATGGGGGTGAGGGCTCCCGCGAAGCCCCCCATGAGGTGTACGAGCTGGTCCATTTAGGCTCCCCCTCCAAAGATCACGCCGAAGAACCCGGCAGGCAGGGCGAGGCCCAGACCGAGCCCGAAGGCCAGTTGCAAGATGGACGACACGATCACGCCGACGGCGATGTCGAAGATCGGTCGCTTCGACCCGAATGCGAAGCACACGAGCCAGAACAGGCCCGCCGCGGCGAGCACGAACCCCAGCACGTTCAGCAGCGCCGCGAAGGCCGCGAGGCCAGCCACGACGAGGCCGACGGTGCGCCAGTCGGTGTGGGTCGCGTAGGTCTTCTCACGGGCGGGGAGGGTGGCGGTGCCAGGGCCGGACGCGCGCGTCCCCCCTGCTCCCCCGGCCCCGTCGGCATGGTGGTGCTCGCCCGCGAGGTCTTCGAGCATGTCGGTCGAGAACTCGTTGGTGGGCACGAGGTCGTCCTCGCGCGCGGGGGCGCCCCGGCGCAGCAGCACCTGCGCGCCGAGCGCGATGCCGACGCCCACGAGCAGGGCCGCGACGAGATACGGGAAGAACTGGGGGCCGATGCCCTCGTCGCCCGCGACGTCCATGGTGAAAGTGCCGATGGCGAGGAGGACGCCGATGGCGGCGAGCAATGCTGCCACGCCCACCTCGCTGCGTCCCTTGAAATAGGCTCGCGCCGCGCTCATAGTTCAAACTCCTTCAAGAGACCGCCGATGAGTTCTTCTTGTTCGCGCACGAAGGCGGTGAACTCGTCGCCGACGATGAAACTGTCGGTCCAGCTGTTGCGGGTGAGCGCGTCCTGCCATTCGGCGGTGGCGCGCATTTCGGTGAGGATGGCGACGAATTCGTCGATGTTCTCTTGGGTGACGCCGGGGGCGGCGACGAAGCCGCGCCAGTTGCCCAGCTCGATCTGGTAGCCGCCCTCGATGAAGGTGGGGATGTCGACGCCTTCAATGCGTTCGGGGCTGGAGACGGCGAGGGCGCGCAGGCTGCCCGCCTCGACCTGATCTTTGACCTCGTTGAAGCCGAGCATGCCCGCGCTCGTGGTGTTGGCGAGCATCGAACCGAGGGCTTCGCCGCCGCCCGAGTAGGCGACGTAGTTCAGGTCGGCGGGGTTGAGCCCCAATTCGCGGCCGAGCATGCCGCACAGCAACTGATCGTTGGAGCCCAGCGAACCGCCCGCGAACGAGAAGCCCGTGGGGTCGGCCTGCCACGCCGCGGCGAGGTCGGCGAGGGTCTGAATGGGGCTGTCCTTGGGCACCACCAGGGCGTCGTAGTCGTCGGCGAGGCGCGCGATGGGCGTGACGTCGTTCAGCGTGGTCGGCGAGCCGCCGAGGATGATCGCGCCGACCATGACTGCGCCCGTCACGAGCAGCGTGTCGTGCTGGCCGGTGAGCGTGACGAATTGGCCGAGGCCGATGGTGCCGCCTGCGCCGGGCACGTTCACCACCTGGGCGTTGTTGACGATGCCGCCGGTGCGCATGGCCTGTTGGCTTTCGCGGGCGAATCCGTCCCAGCCGCCGCCGGGCGAAGCGGGTGCGATGAGGGTGATCTTGGAGCGGGCGCTGCCGTCACCGCTGGAGCCGATGGAGCTGGCGATGGCTCCCGTGCCGAGTGCGGCGGCGCCGACCCCGACCCCGAAGTGCAGGAGTCGCCTGCGTGAAAAAGCGGACATGAAAACCTCTTCGTTTGGTGTCGTCGCTTCAACCTAGGGGCCGGACGCGCGGGCCACCAGTTTCGGTCGTAAAGAACATTGTGTAGCTTGTGGTCGCGAGTAGGGGGCGGCGGGGCGGCGCAACGTGACCGATACTGGGGTGGTCCGCCCCGGTCAGAAATCAGGAGTACCCTTGCGCCGCGCCCCCTCGAAGTCGGCTCAGTTGTTGCTCGCGCACGCCCTGGTGGTCGCGCTCGTGGCCGCTCCGATTGGAGTGTTCGCGTGGATCGTGCAGCGCAATCACTGGCAAACCGCGGCGGAGCAGCGGATCCAGGGCGTCGCAACCAGCGTGGCCTCGCTCGCGTCCGTAAAAAATGCGCTGGCGGCTTTTCCCCAAACCGTGGACCCGGCTTCGCCGATCGTGGGCAACCTTGGCGAGACGGTGGAGGCGATTCGCGTGGCCAGCGGAATGGACTACATCGTGGTGGCGAACCCGCAGGGCCTGCGGCTCACGCACCCCGAGGCGGGCAATGTGGGCCAGCGGGTCTCGACCGACCCCACCATGCCGCTGCGCGGTGAGGTGTTTGTGGGCACGGAGGACGGCGAGGTGGGGCGCACGTTTCGCGTGAAGGTGCCGGTCAGCGAGGGTAATCGCGTGATTGGCATGGTGTCGGCGGGGCTGCTGGAGAGCGAGTTGGTGCAGCAGGAGTCGCGCGATGTCGGCAACCTCGCCATCGCGGTGGGCGGCGCCCTCGTGGTGGGTTTCATCGCGGCGACCGCGAGTTCGTACGTGATTCGGCGCCGCATTTACGGGATCGAACCGACCCAGGTGGCTCCCCTCGTGGCCGAGCTCACGAGTCAGCGCAGCGCGGCGGAGATGCTGCGGGCCAACACGCACGAGTTCGCGAACCGCATGCACGTGATTCAGGGGCTGCTGATGCAGGGCCGGCCCGATGCGGCGCAGCAGTACATCGCGCAGCTGCCGGGGGCCGCGCGAGGTGCGCCCCAGGACGGTGAAATCATGGGAGAACCCCTGCTCGACGCGGTGCTCGCGGCGAAACGGGCGCTCGCGCGCGAGGGCGGCAAGCGGCTCGAGCTGGACCCCGAATCGGACGCCACGGGCCTCACCTTTACGATCGGCGACGACGAGGTGACGGTGCTCTCGAACCTCATCAGCAACGCTTTGGAGGCGGGAGAGAGCGTGAGCGTGGGGGTGTTCGGCGACGATCAAGAACTGCATATCGCGGTGGCGGACGACGGGCCGGGCGTAGAGCCGGACCTCGACGTGTTGCGGCGCGGAGTCTCGACCAAGCACGGGGATCGCGGCGTCGGGCTGGCGCTCGTCGCGCAGATCGTGGAGCGGCGCGGCGGCGAGCTGCGTTTCGGAGAGGGCGCCCTGGGTGGGGCAGAATTTGAGGTGCTGCTGCCGGGACCCGCGTTCAGGCAGCGGTTATGAGCGTGGCAGAGTCAGTGAGAGCGAATGAGTCCGTGAGAGTTTTTATCGTCGATGACGACCCCGACATCGCCGACCTGCACGCGCACGTGGTGGCGAACCTACCCGGCATGCAGGCGGTGGGTCGAGCGCACACAGGTCTTGCCGCCCTCACGTATCTCGCCGAGCATCAGGTAGACCTCATCTTGCTCGACATGTTCTTGCCCGACCTCAGCGGCATCGAACTCTTGCAAAGGCTGCGCGCGCACTCGAGGTTCGTGGATGTCGTGATGCTGACGGCCTCGGATGACGCGGCAACCGTGCGCGCCGCGCAGGCCCTCGGGGTGCGCGACTATCTCGTCAAGCCGTTCACGCCGCAGGATCTGCAGCGTCGGTTGCTCGCCTTGCAGCAGCGGCTGGCGACCACCGTGCCGCGCTCGGCGCGTTCGCTCGCTCAGGAGCAGATCGACGCGGCCCTCGGGCTGAACGAGGGGGACGCGGGCCTGCGGGGCGGCGCCGCGGGCAGGACCAGCCCGCCGAAGGGGCTGTCGGCACCTACCCTGCAGCGGGTGGAGGCGTTCGCCCAGGGGGCGGGCCGGGTGTTCACGGCTCAGGAGGTGGCGGACGCGCTCGGCATGTCGCGCGTCAGCGCGCGGCGTTACCTGGAGTACCTCTCGGAGCAGGGGGTTTTGCAGGTCTCCCCGCGCTATGGGGTGAGTGGTCGGCCCGTGCTCGAGTACCGCGCACTCCCAGAAAATTAGGGTATCCTTAGCGCTCCTGAAGTGTACCCAAGTCGCCGCCAGGCGCACTCCCCCGCAAGGAACCCATGCCACTCTCACGCCGCCTCGTATTGCAAACCTTCGTCGCCTCGAGCGCGACCGCCGCCCTCGGCGCGGTGCTCGCGGCCTGCTCCAACTCGGCAGCCCCTACCACCGGAGGCGGCGCTGCCAGCGCTGCCGCCGGCGCGTCCGAGGGTTTTCCCGTGACCCTGCAGAGTGCCCTCGGCAGCGTCACCCTCGATAGCCCGCCGCAGCGGGTGGTGACCCTCTCGTGGATGAACCAGGACGCCGCGATCGCGCTCGGCGCCGTGCCCGTGGGCATGCCGAAGTTTGCGTGGGGCGCCAACAGCGACGGCGTGCTCGCGTGGGACAAGACCGCACTCGACGGCAAGACCCTGCCGACGCTGCTCGACGACTCGCAGTCGATACCCTTTGAGGCCATCGCGGCGCTCAAGCCCGATGTGGTGCTCGCGGGGTATTCGGGCCTCACGGCGGAGGACTACGCGACGCTCAGCAAATTCACGAAGGTCGTGGCCTACCCCGACGCACCCTACGCCACCGATTGGCGCGAGGTCATCACGCTCGCGGGGCAGGCGCTCGGCAAGTCCGCCGAAGCGACGGCCCTGATCGACAAGACCGTGGCGTACATGACCACCGAGGCGGCGAAACACCCCGAGATTGCGGGGCGTACGTTCGCCTATTGTGCGACGTTCACCGATGGCCAGCTCAGTGTCTACAAGGACACCGACGCCCGCGTGCGGTTTGTGACCGACCTCGGCCTCACCCTGGCCCCGAGCGTGGGCGAGCTTGCACCCCAAGACGACGCGTTTTACTTCGACCTCAGCTACGAGCAGGTGTCGAGCCTCGCGAGCGACATTCTGATCGCGTTCTTCGACACGGAGGACGCCCTCGCGGCGTTCACGGCGAACCCCCTCATCGCAGCCATGCCCCAGGTGAAGTCGGGGGCGTTCGCCGCCATGGTGGGGGCGGACCTCGCGATGGCGGCCTCGGCGCCGTCGAGTCTGTCGATTCCCTACATGCTGCCCACCTACCTCGAAAAGATTTCAGCAGCGGTCTCGGCGGCGGGCTAAGCGGCCCGCGGGGACCTACGCGGCCGGTTGCTTTTTTGAAGAGATGTTGCGTTTACGCCACCGGGCACTAGCATTCACGAAACAATGAGCGCATGGTTGATGGTGATTCCGGGTCGAATGCGCGCGCCCTCTTAAAGGTGCGCGTCTCCCTGGAAAACAGCAAACCACTCATCTGGCGGCTCCTCGAGGTAGAGGCCGACACCCGACTCGACGACATGCACCTCGTGCTGCAGCGCGCGTTCGGGTGGCGCGACGCGCACGGCCACCGCTTTACGACCGTGAACCCCCTGCTGGGCCCCGGCCAGGGCCCGGCTCACTGCATCGATTGGCTATCGGAAGGCCAAGTGAACGCCGCGCCCAGGCCGCCGCACGAGGACACCCACGAGGGCCACGATGTGCACCTGCGTAATTACGACTGGCATCGGCGCAGCGGCAAGTTCTTGTCGCGCCCCGGCCTGGACCGCGTGGGCGAGGACGCCGCCGCCCTGCGGGTCGTGCGCGAGGCGCCGCGACGGCTGCACCCCCAGGTGGAGCCCATAACGCAGCCGCCCCACACGCCGCCCCCGCATGCCGCGTTTAGCGGCAAGTTTGCGGCGAAGTTCGCCGACCGCACTGATGAGGTGCGGGCTCGGCTTGAGGGCGGGGCCGGGTCGGACGCCTCGGTGGCCGGGCTGGCACCGCACCCCTCGTCGGGGGGGCCGGATGCGTCGGGCGGGCCGGGCGGGCTGGCCGGGTCGGCCGGGCCGGACTTGTCAGCCGGGTCGGGCGGGTCGGATCATCTGCCGCGGTCCGCGCCGACCCTCACCACCTGCGAGCGCCGCGTAGAGACCACCGCGACCCTCGGCCAGGCGCTCGCAGAGGCCAATGGCCTGCTGTTTTACGAGTATGACTTTGACGATCAGTGGGTGCACCGGATTCACTTGGAGGAGTCTCGCAGTGGCGCGCTGCTGGGTTCCGGCAGGTCGCCCGCGTGGGTGGTGAGCGGTGACCGCAGCGGGCCGCTCGAAGACTCCGGCGGCATCGACAATTATCACGACCTGCTCGCCACGCTGAACGAGCCCGGGCCCCTGCTGGCGGGCTCGTCCGCCTCGCAGCGCACGCAGCAGGGCCACGACATGACCGAACTGCTCGCGTGGGCCACGGGCGCGACCGACCCGTGGCGCAAGTTCAACCCCACCGACTTCGACGTAACGCATGCGAACCGCGAGATCAAGCGCATCTTCGTGCGTCCGGGCAACGAGGCGCCCTCGGAGGGCGGCATCGCCCTGCTGGCCACGCGCATGATGCCCGGCATCCAACCGGAGTTTCGCGCTCGCCTCGAACGGGTCGAGTTGGGCGCTCCGGGCCTGCTCACCACCGATGCGGCCCTGCGCATCGTGGGCCCGCTGCTGTACCTCGTGAACGGGGTAGGCACCGAGGGCATGCGACTCACCTCGGCCGACTACTTGCCACCCGCCTTCGTGGCCCGCGCCCTGCGCGACCTGGAGCTCGGCGCACGCAGTGGGTACCCGCGGCCTCCCGCTCGGGCCCGGCCCGAGAGGGAGCCGGACGCCACGGTGGCCGCGCTGCCGGGCGTCTGGCCCGAACCCGTGGTCGGGGGCGCTGCCACGAGCGCATCGCAGGGTGCGCCGGAGACCGTGACCGGGGCGGGTGCCGTGGAGGATGAGCCCGCTGTCGAGGTGACTGCGCCCACCGTCACCGGGGATAAGCCTGCCGGTGCGACCGAGGCCGCCGGGGCCGGGCTTTCGGAGCGCGACGAGCGCGTTCGCGAATCGCTCGCGGGGCCGTTCGGGCTGGCGCGCGGCATGTGCGAGCAGTTGGGCTTGGTACAGCGCCAGGGCCATGTGCTGCGGCGCACCGAGCTCGGCGAGCGCGTGCTGCGCGACCCCATGCACCTGTGGCAGTTGCTGGTCGGCAATGTGGTGGGGCTCTTCGAGCAGCAGGTGGAGCGCGACGCCGCCATGTTGCTGCTGCTCGAGGTGGCAGTGCAGGAACATCGCGACGTGGATTCGTATCTGCTGTCGCTGCGCTTTGGGCTGCAAATGCTGGGCTGGACCTCGAAGAACAGTTGGGATCTCGACTTCGCCGTGGTGCGTTCGATGGCGCGGCCGCTCGTCGATACCCTCGTGCTGCTCGGCGTCATCGCTCTCGAGCCGGAGCCGTTCGCGGGTGGGCAAGATCGGGTGCGGGTGCGCGTAACGAAGGTCGGGGCGGTGTTCGCGCGCAGTGCCCTCGCGCAGATTCGCCGCGAGGATGTGCTGCCGCCCGACGGTGTCTAGAAGCCTCACGAGCGCGGGCTTCGTCACGACGGGCGCGGTCGGCAGGGTGGTTCGGGCCGACATCTGATTGAATGCTGCTATGAGCATCCCCTCCCACGAGCCTGCCGAGCCGCGCGCAACCCACGAGGCCCCCGAGGCGTCCGAGAGCGGTGCCGCCCCGAGCGCGGCTGCCTCGGAGCCGATGCCTCGCGTGATGAGCCCCCTGGTCTCGACGATCTTCTTGGTGGTGGCGGCCCTGCTCGTGATGGCTGGCCTGGTGCTCGCGGTGACGGCGAACTCTGCAGCGACACCGGACGGGCAGCGGGCCGCGCTGGGTGTGCTGCTGATGGGGGTCGGCGGCATCGGGCTCGCGGCGTGGGTCGTGATACAGGTGCTAGGGCGCATGGTCATTCGCATCATGCTGCGCGGCGTCAAGGGCTAATTTTCGAAGGACTGCGCGGCGTTGGGGTTGCGTGCCAGGCTTGATTTCGGCCTCGTCGAAGTGCCGACGCACTCGTCGATCGAACTGTAGTGAGCCCTGTGCTCGCGTTGAGGCCTACTCACCATAAGGACGCCGACTGGACAAAATTGTGCGCCGACAGCAGCACCTTCGACCCACGCGCACCCAGATAACTTTCGCAATGGCACACTCCCCTGCTAATAATTGAGCATGCGATGAGGTCGACGTGAAATCTTCTCAGACTTTCCGTGAGATCACGAATTCGCGTGGACAAGCCCCCCCCGATGAGTAGGCTTTAATCACGTCAATCCATAAGTCGAAGGAGACTCTGGTGAAATTTTCAACCAACCCATCTTGGTGACTGCAATTCTGGCAACAACGCTTGGATTCGGCGCTGCAGCAGGTTACGCCAGTGTAAACGCTGGCCCGACGAACGAAACCGGCGCCATTTACCTCAATCGGAATGAGGGGGCAAACTTTTCGGGCACTTATCGTTACGACTGCCCCATTCCCGGCACAACAGTCCAGACGGGCGTGTGTGTTTACGGAAAATTTTCCGTTTGGAATGGCCAGGCCGCAAATCTCGAGGGCACTCAACAGGGCTACGGCTACATACGCCTCGGCCGACTGGCATCACCGGGCGGTACAATTTCAGCACAAATCAGCAAGATAATCTATCCCGGCGACACGCTTTGGGCCAGCGGTCTGCGAGTTAAATTGTGCCGCGGTCGGCCCATCGTCGCGGATTGCGAAGAAAAACTTTTCGCAAGGAAAATTCCGAGGTGAGAATTTCGTCCGTTTCGACAAGGCAGAGCAACACTTGTGATTAGAACTTCCGCGCTCTCGCTGAGTTACACGAACAGCGTGATTGTGCTCGACGGCCTCGACGTCTCCATTGGGGCCGGTGAGTTTGTTGCCATCGTGGGCGCGTCGGGCTCCGGCAAGACCACCCTGATGCACTGCCTGTCGGGGCTACTCGTGCCCACCGTCAACGAGTTCACCGTCGTGGTCGATGGTGAACTCGTTGACTTCACGAAGCTCACGACCGACCAAATAGCCTCATGGCGCCTGCATCATGTGGGCTTCGTCTTCCAGAACGCAGAGTTGGTGCCCGAATTCACCCTGCGCCAAAACATTGCGCTGCCCCTCGAGTTAACGGGAGTGCGGCGCGGTGCCCTGCGAGCGCGAGTGAACGAGCTCATCGATCGCCTGGGCCTCGCCGAGTGCGCCGACCGCAAGCCGCACCAAGTCTCCGGCGGTCAGCGCCAACGCGCGGCAGTGGCTCGTGCGGTAGCACATAAGCCCTCCGTGGTTTTCGCCGACGAGCCCACGGGCGCTCTTGACAGCAAAAACTCCGACACGGTGCTCGACACGCTCATCGATGCGACCCAGCACGTAGATGCGGCACTCGTGGTGGTGACACATGACCCAATCGTGGCCGAGCGCGCGCAACGCATCATTCGCCTCGTAGACGGGCGCATCGAGAGCAGCGCGCCGTGATTCGCGACATCCGTCTCGGCCTGCGCCTCATCGCGGGCGCCGGCCCCCGCGACATTTTGCGCATCGCCCTCATGGTCGCGGGGCTAGCGATAGCCCTCGCCAGCGTGCTCCTGTGCCTTGCCGTACCCACTGCCCTGGCCCGCGCGGAGGCCACCGACATAGCCCGCACCCCCATTGTCACCACAGACACGGGAGCGGCCTTCGCGTGGGGTAGTGTACGCCAGGCAGAAACAGTACCGTGGCATAGCGTGACAGTTGGCGGCGACCTCTCGGGGGTGAAGCCGCCGCCGGGCCTCAGCGCCTGGCCCGAGCCTGGGCACAGCATTGTCTCGCCCGCACTGCTCAAAGTGCTTCAGCGCGACAAAACGGTCGGATTCGAACTCGGCATCGTGGACGCGACCCCGATTAGCCCCGAGGGCCTCGTGTCACCACGCGAACTCTACTCGTACACGCGTACCGCTGAACATTTCGATGCACAACGTCTTGTTGGCTTCGGCGACCCTTCGGGCACTGCCTCACTTCCCACAAACACGTCTCAAACGTACGCGAGCCTCGCCCTCTTTACTCTGGCGCCCGCCCTCCTGTTCGCCTCCATCTGCTTGGGCTTTTCTGCCCGCAGTCGCCGCGGCCGCTACCAGCGATTGGTGAAGATTGGGCTCGCCGCGAATCGCTGCGCCCGAATCTTCGCCGCCGAAATGACCGCGGTGGGTATCGTCTCCCTCGCGGTCGCGTACGTCATTTTTTCGGCCGTTCAATCACGATTCGGCGAGAACGCCTGGCTCGGTGTCGCGTGGTTTCCGCAGCAGGCCTTGCTGCCCACAGGGGTTTATGTCGCGTTGGCCGCCGTCACCCTGGGCCTGATCGCCGCTGGCAGCGCCCGCCACATGCGTCGGGCGCTAGGCAAGTCATCCCAACCCTCACGTCGGAATCGCTGGGTGGACGCGTTCCGCGTACTGGCCGGGGGCGGCCTGCTGCTGGCCGCAGCGGGTTTCACGGCGGTTTCGCTGCCTTCGCTCATGAGCCAGGTACCCGAATATCAGGCGGGCGACAACTTCATTATCTACTCCATGTCTTCCGCGCTCGCGGGCCTCGTCGGGCTGCTGCTGCTTAACCCCTACCTCCTGAGCGGCCTCCGTCGCGTTGCTGAGCGACTGCAGGGCATGGTCCCCGTGAAAATGGGCATGCGGCTTGCGCATCATCATGCATCACGCGTCACCACGTTAACTGCTGCAGTCGCCTGCGCTCTTATGGTCTCCAGCTTCGCCGGAGGCATGCTCTCAGCCTTCGCACGCGACACCGCTAACGATGCAGGGTGGCAAACCTTCAATATCACCGGCGACCTCTCGCTCGCACAGCGGCAAGAATTGATGCGGCTCAGCACCGCGCATGTTGATGCGATCTACATGACGCCCGAATTCCATACGGTGTCGACCTTCGCATGCCCTGCGCCGGGCCACGCCGACACGTACCTTGTCGAGGGTTGCCGCGAGGAGCCTCAAAGGGGAGTGCAGGGTGCAAACCTGCCGCCCTCCCTGCAGGTGAAGCAACTCGACGGGTCAACGCGCACCGTGACCTTACCTGCCCCCCTGGGCACCTCCCACGCCATAACCGACCTGAAATTACCGTTGGATCAGGGTCAATGGATTCTCTCGGCAGCCGACATGAGCTTTGCCGTCACTGTGTATACCGAAGACAACCGGCTCGCCAAAACCATGGACGCGATCCACAAGATAGTTAAAGATTGGCCCTTGAATTACGGTGTGAAGAACGAGGAGGGCTACTACAACCTCAACGCCGGGGCGGGCGCCGTCAACGGGGGCACGATTCTCGGCTTCGGCATTCTCTTCATGTGCCTGCTCTTCGTGCTCATCGAGATCCGCTGGGAGATGGCGCGCAGCATCGCGTCGCAGCAGGCGCTAGGCATGAGACCACGCACTCTGCGCCTAGCCTCCCTGTGTCAACTCACGGCGCCGCTGCTGATACCCGGCCTCATCTCGCTGACCATCGGCAGCCTCTCCGCCATGATCTGCCAGGCCGTGTTCGGGCGCCTCTACATGAACCTCGCGAGCGTGGCGCTCGCGCCCAGCATCGCGCTCGCAGCGAGCCTCATCTTCGTCGCGGCCTGTGGCTACGCCATGGGCTCGCCCCGATTCAATCGCGACCTGCTCGCCACCGACGCCTGACACCCGACACCTGACACCCGCCGCGTAGCGACCGCTGATACCCCCGCCGGGCTTCCTTGACACCAAATGTACAACGATATAAATTGGTGCTCGACCGCAATTTACATCGTTGTAAACCGTAACAGGGAGACCCATGACGACCTCAGCCCAGCCCGCCCACCAGGCCAGCCTGACCCTCGACCCCCGCTTCACCGTCGCGCCCGTGCGTCGCCGCACCTTTGGCGCGTTCGTCGAGCACCTGGGGCGCTGCGTCTACACCGGCATCTTCGAACCCGAGCACCCCACCGCCGACGCCGACGGCTTTCGCGCCGACGTGCTGGAGCTCGTCAAAGAACTCGGCATCAGCTCGGTGCGCTACCCGGGCGGCAACTTCGTCTCGGGCTACAAGTGGGAGGACGGCGTGGGCCCCGTCGACCAGCGTCCCGTGCGCCACGACCTCGCGTGGCACTCGACCGAGCCGAACACGTTCGGCCTCGACGAGTTCATGACCTGGATGCGCCACCTCGACGCCGAACCCATGATGGCCGTCAACCTGGGCACGCGCGGCGTGCAGGAGGCGCTCGACGTGCTCGAATACAGCAACGCCCCCCAGGGCACGCACTGGTCGGACTACCGCGCCGCCAACGGTTCGCCCGACCCCTACAAGATCATGTGGTGGTGCCTCGGTAACGAGATGGACGGCCCGTGGCAGATCGGCGCGAAGAGCGCCGACGACTACGGCAAGCTGGCGGCAGCCACGGCACGCGCCCTGCGCATGGAAGAACCCGGCCTTGAACTCGTGGTGTGCGGCTCCTCGGGTCGCGGCATGCCCACCTTCGGTGCGTGGGAGGCGAAGGTGCTCGAACACACCTTCGACGTCGTCGACATGATCTCGGCGCACTCGTACTACAACAACCAGGACGACGACGCGGGCTCGTTCCTCGCCTCCGCGGTCGACATGGACCGCTTCGTCGCCTCCGTCACCGCGACCGCCGACTACATTGCCGCCACCAAGAAGAGCGACAAGAAGATCATGGTCAGCTACGACGAGTGGAACGTGTGGTACCTCAACCGCGAGCCCTCCAAGCCGCCCACGGGCGACGACTGGCCCGTGGCGCCCGTGCTGCTCGAGGACCGCTACTCGGCGCTCGACGCCGTGGTCTTCGGGTCTCTGCTGATCTCGCTGCTGCGCAACAGCGACCGCGTGGCCTCGGCCTCGCTCGCCCAGCTCGTCAACGTGATCGCACCGATCATGACCGAGCCCGGGGGCCGCGCCTGGAAGCAGACCACGTTCGACCCGTTCGCGCTCACCTCGGCGCTCGCGCGCGGCGAGGTGCTCGATGTGCGCGTCGCGAGCGACACCTACGAGACCGCCAAGTACGGCATCGTGAATGAGGTGGACGCGGTCGCCACCTGGGACGCCGAGACGGCCACACTTGCTGTCTTCGCTGTGAATCGCTCGCAGTCCTCCGCCCAGACCGTGCGCGTCGACCTGCGCTCGTTCGATGCCGACCTCGCGGTCACACTGTCGAAGACACTGACGCACGAAGACCCGCTCGCGATCAACACTGCCGACGACCCCGATAACGTGGCCGCCGTCGACGCGCAGAACTACACGCTGGAGGACGGCGTGCTGACGCTAGACCTGCCCGCAATGTCGTGGAACGTGGCGCAGCTCGCCGCGAAGTAACCGCGCGCCCACGAGGCCGCCACAACCCGTCATGGTTGTGGCGGCCTCTTCGCGTACTAGCCCAAAGGGAATGTCGAGTCGAACAGAGTTTCATATGTTCGGAGCAACATGCCTCGGCTCGACTCAAGAATGGTACCCGGAAGACCGGCCGCCCGAATGCCGAAGCGCTGGTACTTGCCCCTCGGTTTACGTAGCGTCGCCATGGATGCGCCCTCTCAGACGCTAGTCCGGCGGCTGTGCGCAGCGGCTCGTCGTCGCGGCACCCGCAGTCGGCGCCAACCGAGCAGTGCCAAGCAACATATGAAACCTGCCTGAGAAACCGCTGATAATAATGCAAATTTCGACGCCTCGCGACGCAATGAGGTGGAGCTCCGCCCGATCGCCTCCGAAAGGCGCGCCTTGCACACGGTCGGTGGAAAATACACCGAATACTTACGCAAGCAAGTATTTGAAAGTAAACTCTTGTGGCGCCCGGTCCCCGGTGCTACGGTGTGACTCGCCGGGAAACACCGGCGGCGAAAACCTCGCACCGTCGCGTGGACAATCGCCACAACACTTCGTGAAACAAGGGAGTTTCCATGTCTACTTTCGCAACCCGAATCCGGCTTGGCTCATACGCAGTTCTGGGTGCCGTCGCCCTCTCGTTGGCCTCGGCCGTCCCGGCTCACGCGGGCACCTCAATCAGCATCGGCGGTAATACCAACTGGGGCATTGTCACCAAAGCCATCACGAGCCGTGACAGCGCTCCTCGCGGCACCCGCGTTTCAGGCACGGCTGACATTAAGTACACCGCACGCGTTCTCGGCCTGCCGCTGCCCGTGACCGGCTACTACGTGAATTCGTTCCCCACGACGTTCCAGCAGCCTCGAGTCGACTCGTACGATGCCCATTTGAGCAGCACCACGTACAAACAGGTCTACGACTCCTGGCAGCACTCAACCCAGTGGATGGTTAGCGGCAGTGAGTCGTTCTGGGGTGGCAAACACGTGACGGTCAAGGGCAGCGCAGTCGCCGGAAGAGTTGGATCAAAGTTCTTCCACGCGGGCACCGGTAGCGGCCACCAAGCCGACACCAACGCCTCCCGCCGAATCTCCATTTCCTAACGACTGCCGCTGCGGCCACGAACGAAATCAGCAGAAGATGACAACCCAGACACGATGGCGTCCGACCCTCGAAGTGGTCCGCAGCATGCGCGGTGACCTCGTGAGGCTGGCGGTGGTGGTAGCCCTCACCGCCGGCCTCACGCTCGCCCTCGGAATGATCTTTCCCGCACAGTACGCGCTCGACACTGCGGCGTACCGTCACACTGCCGCCCGCACCGAGGCACCCGTTGTGGCCTCCGCGAGCGACGCCGCAGCGTTGAGCCAAAGCCTCGGGGGCGCCCGTGTGGCACTCATGTCGATCATGCTGACCGAACTCCGCAGCCCGACGGGTTCAATCGACATGACCGAAATGCTCGTCATGTCGAACAGCGACGCCGATCAGTCCATGACCTTCATGCCGCCCGCCACGCTCGCAGCCGCGGCGGCGCCCGTAGGCCCGCGCTGGATGGACGTGAGCAGCGACATCGCGGCCGCGCTGCATGCGCGCCCGGGAGACACGGTCGAGGTGCGCGTAGGCCCCGAGAAGTTCGTGTCGCTCACCATTCGCGGTGTCTACGGCGTGCGCGAGACCGGGTTCAAGGGCCTCGCGCAGGTGCCCGCCGCCGCGCTGGCCGGAGAGGTAGAGGCCTCGGCCCTCGCGCCGACCCAGGTGCTGACCGACGCCGAGCCCTGGCGGGTGACCGACGTGCTCAACACGTCACCGTGGGCGGAGGGGCTCAGCCACAGCGGCTACGCTCAACCCTTCGCGGCCACCCCGGTGGCCGACCTTCTGACCACCGCCGAACAGCAATCTAGAGCGAATCTCGGGCTCATCTTCGCCGTGAGCGCGATCGCCCTGCTCGCTCTCCTGGGGATTGCGGTGCGCGAAACCCTCGCCCTTGCGCAGGAGTTCTCGGCTCGCGCGGCACTGTTCCACGACCTCGGGGTCGGCGCCGCCACGTTGCGCCGCACCCTCGCGGGGGCCGCCCTGACCTGCGTGATGTTTGCCCTCGTGGCGGGAGGCGGGCTCGGCTACCTGGCCTACTCGCTGCAGATCGTCGCGCCCACGCTGCCGCTAGAGCTCGTGCCCGCCTGGTGGGGCGCCGTCGCCTTCGCGGTCGTCGCGTGCGGCGTGACCGCGGTGCAGTCGGCGCGACGGGTTGTAGCGAAGGCGACGCCATGAAGCGGGAGCTGGCGGCCGGATCGGCCCTCCTGCGAAACGTTCGCTGGCCTCGCCTCGCCGTGGACGCCGCCACCACCGCGATCACGGGAACCCTCGTGGCCCTGCTGCTGCTGCTCGTGAGCCAGATCTTCGTCGACAGTATTGCGTTTGAGGCGGGGCTGAACTACTCCTCGCGCACCGCGGCGGCCACCGCCGACCGTCCGGAAGGCCCGACGCAAGCGGCCGGGCCGAGCGCGGCGCTCACGATCACCAGCTGGGGCGGCCTCAACGTCGTGAATGCACGCGCAACCGGCGAGCCGGCCGCAGACCTCACGCACGCAGCGCAGCCCGTGACCTGGACCTACCCCGATTCAGCGAGCGCCAACTTTGCCAGCCTCGCGAGCGGCACCCTCGCCGCGGGCCGCGTGGCTCCCGATGCGGTGCTGCTCGACGAGGCGAGTGCCGCGGCGATCGGCGTGAGCGTGGGCGAGTCGGTAACCCTCATCGGCACCGGTACGACCCCGGCGCAACGTTGCACGGTCACGGTGAGCGGCCTGACCCGGCCCTATCACGACGTCGACAACGGCTTCGCAACGGGCCTGATCGCCCTCCGGCAGGGGCTCTGCCCACGCGTGGTCGAGGCGTCCCCCAACCCCGACCCGCACGCCGTGGCCTTCGAGGTCAGCCAAGCCGCCCAGCAGGCCCAACTGACCCAGCCCGCCCAACCCCCTCAGTCACACGCCCAGCGTGTCTGGCACACCGTGCTCGCAGCGACGGCGCCGCAGGTCAGCGGTCTCCTGCTGCCCGTCATGGCGGTCGGCCTCGGACTGTGGCTCCTGGTCTACGCCCGTATGGCCTGGCGGCTGCGGCACGACCTGAACGACCCCGCCCTACTGCTCTTCGACCTGGGCTGCCCTCGCCAAACCCTGCGCTCGGCATTCTTTGCACTGCTGGCCGCCGTGGTGCTCCTCATGTCAGCCCTGTCGGCCTGGACGGCGCGGGCCGCCCTTTCGGTATTCGCCCACTTTTACACGCAGCCGCTGCAGGTGTGGCTCGTTGGCCTCGTCTTCGGAATCTCTTGCCTGCTCACTTCGGCGCGCCTCGCCCGCCGCGTGCGGTTTCCCGCCGCTCCCCTGTTTAAACCCTCGCCCGCCCCGCGCTCACGCGCCCGCCGAAAGGCCCCGGTACCCTCATGAACTCCCCCGTACTCGCCTTCCAGGACGTGTCGTTTCACTTTTCTCGCGGCCGCAACGCCGCCCCGCCCGTGCTGCAGCACGTCACCTTCAGTGTGGAGTCGCGCGAGCGCGTCGCCCTCGTGGGGCGCTCGGGTAGCGGCAAGTCAACCCTCCTGCATCTCGCCTCTGGCCGACTGACCCCCACGGGCGGCACGGTAGCGGTCGCGGGGGTTGATCTCGGCCCCCTCACGGAGGACGACCGCGCCCGCCATCGCATGGCCAACATCGCCCAGGTGTACCAGGATTTCCGGCTGCTGCCCCGCTACACGGCGGTCGAGAACGTCGAGTTGCCGCTTCTGCTGCGGGGCGAGGCGCGCGACGTCGCGCGCGAGCGCGCGCTAATGGCACTGGCGCGAGTGGACCTCGCGCCACGAGCGACGCACCGACCCGGTCAGCTCTCGGGCGGCGAGCAACAGCGCGTCGCCATCGCGCGCGCCGTCGTGGCCGCGCCCGCGTTGCTGCTCGCCGACGAGCCCACCGGTGCGCTCGACGCGGAGCTGCGCGACGAGATACTCGCCCTGTTGTTCGACGTGTGCCGCGACTCGGCCATCGTGCTCGTGACCCACGACCCGGTGGTCGCCGAGGCGGCCGATCGCATCGTGGAGGTCGGGCACCTCACGCAGCAGGGGCGGGCGAGCCTGCCGACGCCTCGAGATTAGACGTCGCGTCTCGGCTCCGACGGAACAAGCCACGGGCCTAGTGGCTCGACCGCTCGACCACGGCGTACGGCACCTCGTGCACGCGACCCGGCCCGTCGTAGCCGCTCATGCGCTCCACGAGAAAACCCAGCGCGTGATCAACGAGGTTCACCCGATCGGGCGCGATTGTCGTGAGCGGGGGGTGCGCGTGCTCCGCCGCCTCCAGATTGTCGTAGCCCACCACCGCCATGTCTCGCGGCACGCGCAGCCCGCGTGCCGCGAGCGCGTCCAGCGCCCCGAGGGCCAACTGGTCGTTCGCGCACACGAGACCGTTCACCTCAGGGTGCTCGCGCAGCACGCGCTCGGCCGCGAGCGCCCCGTCGGCACGCTGCCAACCGGCCACGTCGATGACCACCCCGCCACCCGTGGCGTCCAGAAAACCCGCGAGCCGCTGCGTCGCCGACCCGTGTTCCTGCGCCGGTATGGCCCCGACGAACGCGACGCGGCGCCCCCGCGCGAGCAGCAGCGCCGTGATGTCGCGGGTGGCGGCGGCGTTGTCGATCAGCACGGCGTCGGTGCCGTCGGGCACCTGACCGGCATCGACGTGTTCGCCGATAAACACCATGGGCAGGCCGGACGCCGGGCGGGTACGCAGGTCGGCCAGGGGCAGATCCAGCGGGTTAAAGATGACGCCGTCGCCGATGCGCAGCGGATACCCCGACAGCACCTCGCGCTCGGTCTCGCCCCGCTGCACGAACGTGCGCAGCAGCACCGTAAGGCCGCGCGCGTCGGCCCGCTCGATGAACAGCTGGGCGAGCTCGGCGAAGTACGAGAAGCGCAGGTCGGGGATCGCGAGGGTGATGACCCCGCTCGACCCCTTGCGCAGTTCTTGGGCGGCCGCGCGGGGCCGATAGTTCAACTCGGCAATCGAGCGTTTGACCCGTTCGCGCACCGAATCGGAGACGTGTAGGTAGTCGTTCACGACGTTCGAGACGGTCTTCAGCGAGACGCCCGCGTGCGCGGCGACGTCTTTCATCGTCGCGACGCGCGAGTCGTGGGGGGTGGCCATGGGTCACATCGTAGCCGGTGGACTACATGCCACCCATGCCGGTCGTCGCCACGGCCTTCACGATGTGGCGTTGAAAGAACACGAACACGATCATGAGCGGCACGGCGGCGATCATGGCCGAGGCCATGCCCTGCGCGTAGACCACGCCATAGGCGTCTTTCACGGTCGCGAGACCCACGGGCAGCGTCATCAGAGCGGGCACGTTCGTGACGATAAACGGCCACATGAAGTTGTTCCACGCGCCGATGAACACGAAGATCGCCACGGCAACCGTGATGGGCCGCGAGATCGGGAGCACGATGCTCCAGAAGATGCGCCCGTGGTGGGCTCCGTCGATACGAGCCGAGTCGATCAGTTCGTGCGGCACCTGGTCGAAGAACCGCTTGAAGATGAAGACCATGGCGGGCGCGATCAGCTGCGGCAAGATGATGCCCGCGAACGTGTCCACCGCCTGAATCGCGAGCATTTCTTGAAACAGGGGCACCACGAGAATCTGGCCCGGCACCGCGATCAATGCGATGGTGGCGGCGAACAGAAATTTTTGACCGCGAAACCGCGTGAACGAAAACGAGTACGCCGCCATGGCGCAGATCAGCGTGGTCAGCACCGTGACCACGAGCGAGATGACCACGGTGTTGCCGAGCCACACCACGATGGAGCCGTGGCCCAGCACCGTCTCGTATTGGGTCAGCGTGAGTCCGCCCTCGGGAAACCACGTCAGGGGCACCGCCTGGGCCTGCAGTTCCGTCTTGAGCGAGGTGTTGATCGCCCACAGGAACGGCAGCAGCCACGCGATCACGAACAGGGCCAGCACGATGAACGCCGAGATGCGCAGCCCCTTCGAGTTGCCGAGCAGCAGGCGCCGCGTGCGCGTGACCTCTGCGGCCGCGACGCGTCGCCGGGCCGCAGCCCGACTGAACGCGTTGCCGGAGGGAGGGCGCGGGGCGTCCCCAGAATCTAGCGAATCAACCGATGCGGGGGTGAGCAGGGAATTAGCCATGAGTGCGGGCTCCTCGCGTTGCGTAGCGCTGCACGCCCTGGATCACCAGGGTCGCGACGATGATGATGGCAAAGAAGATGTACGACATGGCGGCGGCGTAACCCACGCGGTAGTCCACGAACCCCGAGTCGTATATGTACTGCAGAATCGGCCGGGTGCTGCCCGAGGGGCCTGCGCCGCCGTTGTAGACGATGAACATCTGGTCGAACACCTTCATCGACGCGAGCACCTGCAGAATCGTGACCAGCACGGTCGTTCCGCGCAACTGCGGCAGAATCAGGGACCACAGGGTGCGCCACGTGCCCGCCCCGTCGATCGAACCGGCCTCGAGCAGCTGGTCGGGAATCGACTGCAGCGCCGAGAGGTACAGCAAGAAGTTGAAGCCGACCGTCCACCAGGTTGTGATGATGACGATTGACAGCATCGCCATGCTCGAATCGGTGAGCCAGCCGATCTTTTCGAGGCCGAGCCGGTCGAGCCAGAAGTTGATGAAGCCGAAGTCGGGTTGAAACAGCCAGCCCCACACCTGCACGACCACGGTGACGGGCAGCAGGAACGGCGCGAAAAATGCGAACCGGTACAGCCACTGCCCGGGCAGGCCCAGGTAGACGAGCACCGCCATGATGAGTGGCAGCACGACCAGCGGCACGGTCGACAGGCCCGTGAACAGCAGCGTGTTGCCGAGCGTGCGCCACATTTCGGCGTCGCCGAACGCCTCCGCGTAGTTCGCGAGGCCCACGAACCCGCCGCGCCCCATGAGGGAGCGCTCGGTGAACGACAGCCCGAACCCCCACAGGGTGGGAATCACGAGAAACAGCAGGGCGACCACGGCGAACGGCAGATAGAACATCCAGCCGCGGTCGGGTATTTTGCGCAGGTGGGGGCCGGACGCGCGGTCCACGGCCTGGCGCGACACCTTGCGTGGGGTGAGGGTTGCCATGATGCTCCTTAGGCCGGTTGGGTCGCGTGCAGCAACGTGTTGAGGGCGGTTTGTACGGCCTTCGCTGCGACAGCGGGGTCGCCGCCGTGCAGCCAGGCGGGTTCGACGGCGCCGCTCATGCGCGCCTGGAGGTTCGAGGCGGAGCCCGAAAACCACGCGGTGGGTTCGAACACGGGCGCGTCCACGGCGCTCGCGTAGTGGGCCTGCGGCAGCAGAGCCGCGTACTCGGGGGTCTTCGTGACGGGCGTATAGGCGGGAATGTGACCGCCGTCCGCCCAGGTCAGCGAGTTCTTGAGGAACCCCGCAGTGACCTGGTAGGCGCGGTCGACGCGGGCGTCGTCGCGGCTCAGGTGCGTGGGCAAAATCAGCGAGTGACAGTCGCCGAAGGTGCCCGGCTTGTCGAAGAACTTCGGCATCGGCATGACGTCGAAGTTGAGGCCCGCCTTCTTGAACGTGTTGACCTCCCACACTCCGCTCCAGAGCAGCCCGGCGCGGCCCGTGCTGAACTGCGCAATCGCGGCTCCACCATCGTTAGTTTGCAGCGCGAGCGTGTTGTCGAGCAGCCCCTGCACGTACGCGATGGCTTGCTCGGCGATGTCGAGATTCAGATCGGTGTCGCGACCGATCACAAGGTCGATCTCGCCACCCAGTTGCTTGTACATCGTCCAGAAAATGCGCGAGACCTGCGCGCCGTCATTGTTGTACCCGTACGCGAGGCCCTGCTGGCCAGTGACCTTCTGCACCTTGGCGAGCACGTCGCGAAACCCCTCGGCCGAGTCGACACCCGTGAGCTTGCCATCGGCATCGAGCACCCCCGCCTCGGCGCACACATCGGTGTTGTAGAACAGCACCGTGGGGTGAAAATCCATGGGAATGGCGAACTGCTTGCCGCCCACCGTGCAGTAGTCCTTCAGCAGGGGCGAGATGTCGGCCTCGGCGACGCCGTGCTCGGCGAGGCGGTCGAAATCCCACGGCTCGATGAGCCCGCCGGGGGCATAGCCCGCGAGCCGCGACGCGTGCATCACGGCGAGGTCGGGGCCGCGTCCGCCCACGGAGGCCATGGCAAGCTTCGTGTAATACGGGCCGCCCCACGAGAGGACGGTGGTCTCGATGGCGAGGCCGGGGTTTTGGGCCTCGACGGCGGCGGTGATCTCCATGAACGCGCCGCCGTCGCCGCCCGTAAACAGGTGCCACAGTTGCACATCCTGGGTATTCGCGGTGCCAAATCGACCGCAGCCCGAGAGCGCACCCGCCCCGGCGAGGGCGCCGGCACCGAGCAGCGCGCCGCGCAGCAGCGAGCGGCGCGTCACGGCAGCGCCGAGAATATCTGGCGGATTCATCATTGAACCTCCTCTGGTGCGTCTTCGCACCGGTCAATCCTTAAGGCCCGCGCGGCCCGCTCCCTCTCGATCGGGCCGCGCGGAGTCTGGTGATCGCGACGGCTTACCTTAAAAATTCGTCACGAAACGGTGATACGCGGCGCTCGCCCGCAGCTCGCGGCGGAACCCGGCCACGCTGGTATCGGGGCCAATCTCGGCCAACTCGACGCCCGTGGCGTCCGCAAGCGCCCGCCACATGTCGATCGAGACGTTGGTCGACATGCACGTGTGGTGCGCGCCGCCCGCGAGCAGCCAGCAGGTCGTGGCCGTCGCGAAGTCGGGTTCGGACGCCCAGAGGGCCCGACCCACTGGCAGCCGCGGCATGTCGTGGGGCAGGTCGACGTTGGTGACGGTGTTGGCCGTGAGGCGGAAGCGGTCGCCCATGTCGGCGAGCGACACGACCACGGCGGGGCCGGGGTCGGCCGTGAACACGAGACGCACGGGGTCTTCGCGGTCGCCGATACCGAGGGGGTGGATCTCGAGGCGGGCCTTGGCGCTCGACAGGGTGGGGCAGACCTCGAGCATGTGGGCACCGAGAATCAGTTCGTTGCCGGGGTCGAGATGGTAGGTGTAGTCCTCCATGAGGCTCGCGCCGCCGGGGCGGCCGAAGCCCATCACCTTGGCGGCGCGCACCAGCACGGCGGTTTTCCAGTCGCCCTCGGCGCCGAACCCGTAGCCGTCCGCCATAAGTCGCTGCACCGCGAGGCCCGGCAACTGGCGCAGCCCACCGAGGTCTTCAAAGTTGGTGGTGAAGGCCGTGAATCCGCCGCCTTCCAAGAAGGCGCGCAGGCCCAGTTCGAGGCGCGCCCCGTAGCGCAGCGATTCGTGGCGATCTCCCCCGCGGCGCAGCTCGGGCACCACGTCGTAGAGGGTCTCGTACTCGGCAACCAGCGCGCCCACCGCGGCGTCCGAGACCGCGTCGACAACCTCGACCAGTTCGTTGACGCCCCACGTGTTGACGCTGACCCCGAATACCGCCTCGGCCTCCGTCTTGTCGCCCTCGGTGACGGCCACGTTGCGCATGTTGTCGCCGAAGCGCGCGAGGCGCATCGAGCGCAGGGCGGCGCGGCCCGCGGCGACGCGCACCCAGTCGTCGATCTCGCGGCGCACGCGGGCGTCGCTCACGTGGCCGACCACGACGGCGCGCTTGGTGCCGAGCCGCGTGGCCATGTAGGCGAACTCGCGGTCGCCGTGCGCGGCCTGGTTGAGGTTCATGAAGTCCATGTCGATGGACTCCCACGGGATCCCCACGTTCGCCTGCGTGTGCAGGTGCAGCATGGGCTTGTCGAGCGCGTTGAGGCCCTGAATCCACATCTTTGCGGGCGAGAACGTGTGCATCCAGACGATCACGCCGAGGCAGTTCTCGTCGGCGTTCGCGGCGAGCATGGTGCGGCGAATGGCGTCGCGGTCTTTCAGCGTGGGCTGGGCGACGACCTCGGCGGCGAGGTCGCCGCTCGCATTGAGCGCGGCCACGATCTCGGCCGAGTTCTGTGCCACCTGGTCGAGCACCTCGGGGCCGTAGAGGTCTTGGCTGCCGGTGAGAAACCAGACGTAACTGCTGGCGTAGGGGTTCTGCATATGAGGTCCTTGTGGTTGCGGGGCGGGTTAGTGCTGGCCGTAAACGTTTGTGTAGCGCTCGTACAGGCTGTCGATCTGCGCTGCGGGTATCGCGAGGGGCTCGCCCAGTTGGCGCGAGATGTGCACGGTGCGGGCGACCTCCTCGCACATGACGGCGGCCTTGACGGCGGCGCGCGCATCGCGGCCGATCGTGAACGGGCCGTGGTTTTGCATGAGCACGGCCGGTGAGCGTGAGCCCCGCAGGGTCTCGACGATGCCCTGGCCGATCGAGTCGTCGCCGATCAACGCGAAGGGGCCGACGGGAATCTCACCGCCGAACTCGTCGCCCATCATGGTGAGCACGCACGGGATCGCCTCGCCGCGCGCGGCCCACGCGGTCGCGTAGGTGGAGTGCGTGTGCACGACGCCGCCGACGTGCTCGAGATGGCGGTACACGTAGGCGTGCGCGGCCGTGTCGGAGCTCGGGGTGAGACTCTCGGGGGTGCCGTCGTCGATCTTCGCGCCGTCGAGGTCGCACACGACCATCGCGTCGGCCGCGAGGTCATCGTAGGAGACCCCCGACGGTTTAATGACGAACAGGTCGGTGCCGGGCACGCGCTCCGAGACGTTTCCCGCCGTCCACACTACGAGGCCCCAGCGCGGCAGCTCGGCGTGCAGGGCCGCCACGTTCTCGCGCGTGGCCCGCACGGCCGCCTGGGTGGCGTCGGGCAGTTCGGCGAGGACGCGCCGCGGGGCCGGGCTGGCCTTGGCCGCCGCGTTGGGTACCTCGGTAGCGGTTTCGGTGGCAGTTTCGGCGGCGGGGCCGGCCGTGAGGTTGTTAGGCATGGATGGCCTCCTGGGTGGCGGGGGCGGGCCGGGCGGGGGCGGCGCCCGTGCGGCTCGCGCGCGCCTCGGCGCGCAGGGCCTTCAGCCGATGCATGACCTCGTTGCCGCCGCGCCCAAAGTAATCGTGCAGGGTCAGGTACTCGGCGTAAAGCGCGTCGTAGCGCGCCACGTTCTCGGGAATCGGCTGGTACGCGCCCACCGTGCGTCCGCCCATGGCCGCGCTCGCGGCCACGATGTCGGGGTAGGCTCCCGCGGCGACTGCCGCATGGATCGCCGAGCCCAGCGCGGGGCCCTGCTCCGAGGTGATGGTCGAGAGTGGCAGGCCCGTGACGTCGGCGTAAATCTGCATGAGCAGGGCGTTTTTGAGCAGGCCGCCGGCCACGACGAATTCGCGCACGGGCACTCCCGAGGCGCGGAACTCCTCGATGATGCGGCGCGTGCCGAACGCCGTGGCTTCGAGCAGGGCGCGGTATTGGTCTTCGGGCTTCGTGGCGAGCGTCTGGCCGATGATCAGGCCCGAGAGGTCGTGGTCGACGAGCACCGAGCGGTTGCCCGAATGCCAGTCGAGGGCGATCAGCCCGTGCTCGCCGATGGCCTGCTCGGACGCGAGGGTGGTCAGGTATTCGTGCAGGCCCAGCCCTCGCTCGGCGGCGGCGACGGCGTACTCGGGGGGCACGCTCGTGTCGACGAACCAGCCGAAGATGTCGCCCACTCCGCTCTGGCCGGCCTCGTAGCCCCAGAGGCCGCTCGTGATGCCGCCGTCGACGACCCCGCACATGCCGGGTACCTCGGCGAGGATCTCGCCGTTCATGACGTGGCACGTGGAGGTGCCCATGATCGCGACGAGCGAGCCGGGTTGCACCGCGTTCGCGGCGGGCACGGTGACGTGGGCGTCGACGTTGCCGACCGCGACGGTGATGCCCTCGGGCAGGCCGGTCCAGGCGGCGGCCTCGGCACTCAGGGTTCCGGCGGGGGCGGCGAGCTGGCCGATGGGGTGTGCCAGCTTGTCGGCGACGAAGGTTTCGAACTCGGGGTTGAGGGCCGCGCAGAACTCGGGGGAGGGGTAGGCGCCGTCTTGCAGTATGCCCTTGTAGCCCGCGGTGCACGCGTTGCGCACGTAGGTGCCCGTGAGTTGCCAGACGATCCAGTCGGCGGCTTCGACCCAGTGGCGCATGACGCCGTAGAGTTCGGGGTCTTCTTCGAGCAACTGGAGGCCCTTGGCGAACTCCCATTCGCTGGAGATGAGGCCGCCATAGCGGGCCACCCACGGTTCGCGGCGGGAGTGGGCGAGCTCGTTGATGCGGTCTGCCTGGCCCTGAGCGGCGTGGTGGCGCCACAGCTTGACGTAGGCGTGGGGGCGAGCCGCGTACTCGGGCAGGTCGCACAGGGGCGTGCCGTCGGCGGTGGTGGGGACCATGGTGCAGGCGGTGAAGTCGGTGCCGACGCCGATGACGTGGGCGGGGTCGATGCCCGCCGCGCGCAACGCCTCGGGTATGGCGTGGCGTAGCACATCCACATAGTCGCCCGGGTTTTGCAGGGCCCATTCGGGGGGTAGCGCCTGGTGGTCGCCGGCCGTGAGCGTCTGGGACATCACCGCATGCGCGTAGGGGTGTACGGCGCTCGCGAGCTCTGCCCCATCGGCGACGCGCACGACGACGGCTCGGCCCGACAGGGTGCCGTAATCGACGCCGATGACGTAGCTTTCGGCTGGTTCGGCCACGATGCCTCCTCTAAAGCTGACTTCAATGTCAACGTTCACATTCTTGCTTGGGCTCAAATGTAAACGTTCACATAATTCACTGTCAAGCATCGCCGCGACAATTTTCCGCGGCTTTTCCGCGCCGCGCTACGAGGACGCCCGTACCACCAGGTGCGGCGCAATCGGAGCAATCGCGTGCCCCGAATCGCCCGCCTCCCCCGCCAGGGCCGCCACCACCGCCGCGCCGAGTTCCTCAAACGGCTGGCGGATCGTCGTCAGCCCCGGAGCAAAGTAGGCAGCACCCGGCACGTCATCGAACCCGACCACCGCGACATCCCCGGGCACCGACAGGCCGGCCGCCTGCAGCGCCCGCACGGCGCCCAGCGCCATCGCGTCATTCGCGGCCACCACGGCGTCCACCTCGAAGTGCGCGAGCACCTGCTGCATCGCGGCGAACCCGTCGTCCGCCGACCACGAACCCCGCACGAGCATCTCGCGTTCCTCGGGGCTTACGAGCCGCCGCCACTCCGCCTCGCGCACGCGCGCGTCGAACCAATCCCCCGGCCCCGCGATGTGCGCGATGCGCCGCCTGCCGCGCTCCCGGAGGTGCTCAACCAGCAGTTCCATCCCCCGCGCCTGGTCCACCGTCGCATGTCGTTGCGGCACCCGCACCGAGGTATCGGCGGTCACGAACAGCACGGGCAGCCCGCCGATGTGTTGGGCGATAGCCTCCGCGATCCACTCCTGGGCCGACACCACTGCGATGCCCTGCACCATGTGTTCCGCGAGAAATCTAAGGCTTGTCGCGGCGCGCTCCGGATGCTCCGCGTCGAGGATGGTCGTGAGCGTCGAGAGGTGCGCCGTCTGGGCCGCGCGCCCTATCGCATTCACGATCGACGCAGGGCCGAACGCGCTCGACCCCGTGTGAATCAATCCGATTAGCGAGCTCTTGGCGGTCTTTAGCGCGCGAGCGTTGAGGTTGCGATGAAAGCCCAGCTCGTCGATGGCCGCCTGCACGCGCTCGCGCGTCGTGGCCCTCACGAGGTCGGGCTCGTTGAGCACGCGCGAGACGGTCTGGTACGAGACCCCCGCCTCTCGCGCCACATCGTGCATCGACGGCCTGCGTCCTGACTGCATCGCTCCCTTTCGCCTCGCCCGCCGCCGCGGCGGGCACGTCAGGTCGATACTACAGACCGTGACGACGGGCCGCGCCTTGGGCCCGGACGCACGAAACCCCGCTGGCAGGTTGGCAGACCTACCAGCGGGGCACGGGGGCGTCCGCAAGAATCAGCGGATCTCGTGTCGCTTGAGACCGGCGCAAGCCGGACCGGGGCTCACTAGAGAATGGGGTCCGTGGGCTCGGGCTCGGCGATGGCGCGCGCCGGGTCGATCTGCAGGAACTCGAGCTGCGCGGGGTCGAGCAGCGGCGATTCGCCCTCGACGGGGCCGAAGATCGCGGCCATTTCGTCGCGCACCGTGGCGACGTTTTCGCGGTCCGCCATCCAGTTGATGAAGTCGACCGGGTCGGTGCCGGGAATCTCGCTCAACTCGGGCAGGCCCGAACCCGGCGCCAGGTCGGTGCGGGTGTTCCAGCCGGTCATCGTGGACTGGAACTCCTTCGACGTCACCCACGCGATGTAGAGTTCGCCCGCGGACGTGTTCGGCGACTCCTTGAAGACGGCCGCGCGCTGGTTCCGGCTGACGAACGTGTCGTCGCCCGAGGGGATGAACGCCGTGGCCTTGTCGGCAACGGGCGAGCCCGTCAGGTTGCCGAGGGTTTCGGTGTTCTCGGCGCCGACCATGAACGTGGGAACGGCGGTGCCGCGGATCCATTCGGGGTTTTGGTCGCGCAGCTGCTCGAGGAACTGCTGGCCGTGCTTTTGGCGCAGCTTGTCGTAGACGTACAGCACTCCGTCGTCGTCGTGGGGGTAGGTGAGGGCGAGCTTGCCGTCGGCGTACTCGGGCTTCAGAAAGTCGAGGTACGACGTGGGCGCTTCGCTGAGCTTGCGGCGGCGAACGTGGGGCGGAACGAGTAGACCAGCGAGGTGACGTAGTTGCCCTCGGGGTGCGCGTAGCCGACCTTTTGGTCGTCGAGGCCCTCGGGGGTCAGCGGCAGCAGCACGCCCTGGTCGCTTCAGCGGTCGTAGTCGAACGTGGTCTGCAGCTGGGCCACGTCGGGCAGTTCGAGCTCGCCCGCGAGGGCGTCTTCGATGCGCAGGTTGTGGAACTTCGAGAGGTCGACGACGAGGTTGAGTTCGATCTCGGGGAACCGCTGCTCGAAGGCCGCGACGACGGCGTCCTGACGGCTGGCGGCGTCGCCGTCGGCCCAGACGGTCACCTTACCGCCGGCGGCCATGGCCTCCTGGTAGAGGGCTTCCATCTGCGCGGTCTCTTCGGCCAACGGTGGCTACCTTCGGCGGCGGGGCCGAGCGGCAGCGCCTGCTGCGTGGCGCCGGTGGTCGCGGGTGCTGCGGCGGGAACCGACGAGTTGTCAGCTGCACCGACCGAGCAACCGGTGAGCACGAGGGGGGCAGCGGAGCCCAGCAGGACGGGCATCGAGAGCAGCTTGCGGCGAGCGAGTGACATGAGGGAAGTGACCTTTCGTTGTGGAGTGGCTCTCCCATCCGAAACGAGAACGCTTACTTGAAAAGTAAAGTAAGCGGCCCGACCGCGCAGCTTGAAGTGCTGCGATAGTAGTCAATTGAAGCTGCGATATTTGCCTATGGTGTCCAGCCGCAACTATTTGACCTGCGGCTTTTCGATGAGCACTGGCTACTTTCGTGGGGGCAGATCACAAACATGTCAAAATCCTGAGAGCCTCGGATTCGCGCCCCGGTGAGGCCTGCCGGGAGGTGCCCGCGGGCCACGCGGCGTCCGGCCCCCTACCGCCAAGGCAACCCCTCGGCACCAACAAGAAAGGCCGCCCCAAGGGGCGGCCTTCACACACGGGTTGGCTTAACCGAATCGACCAGAGATGTAGTCTTCGGTGGCCTTCTCGGTCGGGTTCGAGAACATTGTGACGGTATCGTTCATCTCGATCAGGCGGCCGGGCTTACCGGTGCCCGCAATGTTGAAGAACGCGGTGCGGTCCGAGACACGCGCGGCCTGCTGCATGTTGTGCGTGACGATCACGATCGTGTACTGGTTCTTGAGTTCCTCAATGAGGTCTTCCACCGCGAGGGTCGAGATGGGGTCGAGCGCGGAACACGGCTCGTCCATGAGCAACACCTGGGGCTTCACGGCGATAGCGCGCGCGATGCACAGTCGCTGCTGCTGGCCGCCCGAGAGGCCGTGACCGGGCTTGTCGAGGCGGTCCTTGACTTCGTTCCACAGGTTAGCGCCCGTCAGCGACGCCTCCACGAGGTCGTCGGCGTCCTTGCGCGAGATGCGCTTATTATTCAGGCGCACACCCGCGAGCACGTTCTCGGCAATGCTCATCGTGGGGAACGGGTTGGGACGCTGGAACACCATGCCCACCTTGCGGCGCACCGAGACGGGGTCAACGCCCGAACGGTACAGGTTCTGGCCGTCCATGATCACCTTGCCCTCGACGCGGGCGCGGGGAATCACCTCGTGCATGCGGTTCAGCGTGCGCAGGAACGTCGATTTGCCGCAGCCCGAGGGGCCGATGAAGGCAGTCACGCTCTTGGGTTCGATCGACATGTTGATGTCCTGCACCGCAAGGAACTTGTCGTAATAGATGTTCAGATCGGTGACATCAATGCGCTGTGCCATGGCTACGGAATCCTTGCTGGGGGGAAAATCGGTGGAAGACAGGGAGGCGGCCATTAGTGGCCGACCTTGGGTGAGAACACCTTCGCGATGACCCGAGCAGCAATGTTGAGCAGCATGACGACAATGATAAGCGTCAGCGCCGCGGCCCAGGCCCGGTCGTAGTTAATCGTGGCGATGCAGTTCTCGACTCCGGCGCGGCACGGCGCGATGCCCGCGGTGTACTGGTTGTACACAAACGTGGGCAGCGTGGTCATGCGACCGTCAAACAGGTTGAGGTTGATCTGCGAGATGAAACCGACCGTCACGAGCAGAGGAGCGGTCTCGCCGATCACGCGAGCGATGGCGAGGGTCACGCCCGTGACCAGGCCCGCGAGCGCCGTGGGGAGCACCACCTTGACGATGGTGATCCACTTCGGCACGCCCAGGGCGTAGGCGGCCTCGCGCAGTTCGTTGGGCACCAGTTTCAGCATCTCTTCGCTCGAACGCACCACGGTGGGGATCATGAGCACCGCGAGGGCGACCGAGCCGATCAGGCCCATGCGCACGGCGGGGCCAAAGATCAGGGCAAAGATCGCGTAGGCAAAGAGGCCCGCCACGATGGAGGGGATGCCCGTCATCACGTCCACGAAGAACCGCACCCAGAATCCGAGTTTCGATTTGCCCGCGTACTCGATGAGATAGATGGCCGTGAACATGCCGATCGGCACCGAGATTACGGTCGCGCCGAGGGTGATCAGCAGCGTGCCCATGATGGCGTGATAGGCACCGCCGGCGTCCATACCGCCGAACACGCCATTCATCGAGTACGTCAAGAAGTCGACGTTGAGACGGTGAATACCGTTAGAAATGGTGGTCACCAGCAGGCTGACGAGCGGAGCGATTGCGAGGCCGAACGCCGTCACCACGAGGGTGGTGGCGAGGCGGTCCTTCGCCCATCGCGGGCCCTCGTAGATGCGCGAGGCAACCGTGAAAAGCACGCCGTAGGTGATGACACCGAGCACCACGGTGCCCGCGATGTTGCCCGCCGAACCGGTGGACAGCATCACGAGGAACGCGATGGCGAACGACGCCGCCAGTGCGGCGAGCGGCACCCACCGGGGGAACCGATGCTCGGAGGGTATGACGTCGAGGAAGTCCTGCTCGGCGCGCGACGCGGTATCTAATGCCATAGTTAAGCCCCCGAGAATTCAGAACGGCGGGCTACGATCCAGCGGGCCGCCATGTTGATGACGAGCGTGATCACGAACAGCACCAGACCCGTGGTGATGAGCGTCGAAACGCCCATGGTGTTCGCCTCGGCGAACTGCAGGGCAATATTGCCCGCGATGGTCTGCTGCTGGCCGGCCTGCAAAATGTTGAGCGAGTACAGCACGCCCGGCGAGAGGATCATGGCAACGGCCATGGTTTCGCCGAGGGCGCGGCCGAGGGCCAGCATCGTGGCCGACACGAGGCCCGACCGGCCGAACGGCAGCACCGAGAGTCGAATGACCTCCCAGCGCGTTGCGCCCAGGGCGAGCGCCGCCTCTTCGTGCAGGCGGGGAGTCTGCAGGAACACCTCGCGCGCAATGGCGGTGATGATCGGCAGACACATGACGGCCAGCACAATCGCGCACGACATCATGTTGCGGCCCGGGGCCGAATAGTTGGCAAACAGCGGGATGAACCCGAGGTTGTCGGTCAGCCAGCGGTAGGTGCCGTCGACCATGGGGATCAGCGTGATCGCGCCCCACAGGCCATACACTACGGACGGTATCGCCGCGAGCAGGTCGATGATGTAGCCCAAGGTCTGGGCGAGGCGCCGCGGGGCATAGTGCGTGATGAACAGCGCGATGCCAATGGCCGTCGGAACGGCCAGAATGAGCGCGAGCACCGCCGAGAGCAGCGTGCCGAAGACCAGGGGGCCGACGTAGGCGGCGAGGCTGTCGGAACGAAAACCGCCCAAACCGGCCTGCAGTGCCTCCCCGTTTGCCGTAATGGCTGGCCACGACTTCCACAGCAGGAACGCCGCCACCGCGGCGAGTGCGGCGAGGATGGTGATAGCCGCCGCCTTCGTGGTGCCGCCAAAGATGCGGTCGCCGGGGCGCACATAGGCTTTGGCGCGGCTCGCGGTCGCGAGCCCCGCAGCCGTTTCGGTCACGCTGCTCATGGACGATTAACCCTTGACCGAGATCTTCTCGACCACCGCAGCGACATCCGCGCTGAGGGCGGCCGAGAGGGGGGCGCTGCCAGCCGCCGCGGCAGCGGCCTCCTGGCCCTCGGTGGAGAGAACGTACCCGAGGTAGCCCTTGACGTTGTCAGCATCGGCCTGGTTATCGAACGTCGCGCAGGTGGCGAGGTAGGAGACCAGCACGATGGGGTAGGCGCCCGCTTCGGTCGTGGTGCGATCGAGCTTGATCACGATCTGCGAGGCACCCAGGCCCTCGGCGCGCGGCGACACCTCGACGACCTTAGCGGCAGCCTCAGCGGAGGGCTCCACGTACGCGTCGCCCACCTTGATCTTCGCGACGCTGGTCTGGCCGACCTGCGACTCGTCGGCGTAGCCGATGGTGCCGTTGCCGCCGCTGACCGTCTGGATCATGCCCTGGGTGCCCTTGCCCGACTGGCCACCTTGAATGGGGAACGCGTTGTCGCCCTCGGTGGTCCACACCGAGGCGGCGGCCTTGTTCAGGTAGTCGGTGAAGTTCTTGGTGGTGCCCGACTCATCCGAGCGGTGCACGGGAACAATCGCCAAATCCGGCAGCGGCTTGCTCGGGTTGTCGGCGGCGATCTTCGGGTCGTTCCAGTTCTTGATGTCGCCCTTGAAGATGCTCGCGAGCACCTCGGGCGAGAGCTGCAGGTCCGAGACGCCGTCGATCTTGTACACCACGGCGATGGGCGAGATGTAGTTCGGCACCTCGACGACGTCGCCATCGAAGCAGCGCGCCGTCGCGGCCGCGGTCTGCTCTTCTGAGAGCGGCGAATCGGTGCCGGCGAACAGCACGCCGCCGCCGGTGAAGTTGGTGACGCCGCCACCCGAGCCCACGGGGTCATACGAGATCTGCAGGTCGGGGTTCGACGCGCCGAAGCCCGCCATCCACGCCTCCTGCGCGGAGCCCTGGGCGCTCGACCCGGCACCCGCCAGCTGGCCCGAGAGGCCCGAGGCGGCCGCCGCGGAACCCCCCGCGCTGCCCGTTCCACCGGCGGCACCGGTTGCGTTGTCGGAACCGCACGCGGTCAGGGTGAGGGCTGCGCCCAGGGTCATAGCGGCTGCTGCGTACGAAAACTTACGAACCTTCACGGGTACCTCTTCGGTGTGGTGAACGCCTTGTGGGCGCGATGAAACACGAGAACTTGCCGTCTCCAACGGTAAGGAGGCACAGTGAAGGGCCATAGTGGCCATGGTGAACAACAGGTGAACATTCCCGAGTAGTTGCAAACCCGCTGGCCAGCGACGTGAGACGCAGATAACATGGGGCGCCCCGAACTGCGTGACGCAAGCCATGGGGTCGCGCCAGCGGGGGGTGTCGCGTGACCCGACCACACGCGCGTCCGACCCTAAAAAGCCCGAAAAGCCCGAAAAAGAGTTGTGGCGCGCACCCACGGCTGCCACGCTGGGCGCATGATCGACCAAAACCGCCTCTGGGACGCCGCCGCCGCGCGCTCCTATGACACTCCGGGCGAGGGCATGTTCAGCGACGCCGTGCTCAAACCCACCGTGCGCACCCTCGCGCGGCTCGCCGCCGGGGGCCGCGCCGTCGAGTTCGCCATCGGCACGGGCCGCGTCGCGATCCCCCTCGCCGGCGCCGGCGTGGAGGTGCACGGCATCGAGCTCTCGACCGCCATGATCGAGCGACTGCGCGAGAAGGTCGGGCCCGAGCGCCTGCCCGTGGTCGCGGGCGACATGGCCACCGCCTCGGCGGGCGAGGGGTTCTCGCTCACCTACCTCGTCTTTAACACGATTGCGAACCTACTCAGCCAGGACGAGCAGGTGGAATGCTTTCGCAACGCCGCCCGCCATCTCGCGCCCGGAGGCTGCTTCGTGATCGAGCTCTGGGTGCCGCAACTGCGCGCGCTCGCGCCAGGGCGCGGCGGCACGGTCGAGGTCAGCGAGCCCGGCTACCTGCTCGTCGACACCGTCGACACGCTGCGCCAGCACCTCGTCTCGCACCACGTGCGCTTCGACCCGAACGTGACCGGCTCGCGCGAGGCCAGCATCGCGCGCACTCCCCACCGGTACATTTGGCCCAGCGAGCTCGACCTCATGGCGCGGCTCGCGGGTTTCACCCTCGAGTCACGCTGGGCCGACTGGTCCGGCGCGGAGTTCACGGGCGAATCTGCGAGCCACGTTTCGGTGTACCGCCTGCCGGGGTAGGGGGCCGGACGCGCGCGGGCCCGCTGGCGCCGCCGGCTCAGACCCGCGCGGGCCGGGTCGCCTCTTCGAGGGCCGTGATGACATGCACGTACTCGGCACCCGTGGCGCGGCTCAGGCCGATCTCGCACGTGCGGCTGCAACTCGCGTACCCCACGGCGCCCGGGGCAGCCGCTGCGTCGAGCCTTGCAATGGCGGCAGCCTCGGGAGCGGTCGCCGCCGCCGTGAGTTCGGGGTGCAGCATGCCGCGGTCTCCCGCGAACGCACAGCAGCCCCAGTCGTCGGGTATCACCACCTCGCGGGCCGCCGCCTGCGCGACCTCCCGCAGGTGAGCGGCGATGCCCAGCTTCTGCGACGAACACGTGGGGTGCAGCACGAGCCGGTCGAGGCGAGCATCGGTTGCTGAGCTCTGCGGCGCGTGCTCGCGGAGTCGCGGCAGCACGTGCTCGGCGGTGTATTGCACGACATCGATCACCCGCAGCGCGGGAACACCCTCAGGGCCGGCCTCCCCCGCTGCGCTGACCAGGGCCTCCGTGCATGAGGACGCGTCGCACACCACGGGCACGGCTCCCCCGAGGCTCGCCCGCAGCAGGCTCGTCAGCGCGAGCTCGCGCATGGCACGTGCCGCCTCGGCGTAGCCCTTCGACGCCGCGGGGGTGCCGCAGCACAGCGCGTCGATTCCCTCGGGCACCTGAGCCGTGATCCCCACGCGCTCGCACAGCGCCAGAAACGAATCCTGCACCGCATCGTGGCCCGGAGCCGCGCCGAACATGCGCCCGATGCACGCGGGCAGGTACACCACATCGGGTACGCCCTGGGGTTGCGGACGCGCGCGCGAGGCCCCGCCGCCCGGCAGGTCGGCGCTCCACTGCGGCACCACCTCGGCCCCGAGCAGGCGCCGGGCCAGCGCATTGGGGCCCGTCACGAGCGGCGCGGGCAGTTTCGTGGCCGCGCTGAGGGCCAGGGAGGCGACGCCGCCCACGGCGGACCAGCGCGTCCCCACAGCCTTCGCCGCGGCCCGCTCGACGGGGCCGCGGCCCTCGCCCCGCAGTCGCTTCACGAGGTCTCCCGTGTTGATGCTGACGGGGCAGGCGCTCTGGCAGAGGCCATCGACGGCGCATGTGTCGAGCCCCGCATAGTCGTAGTCGCGGCTCAGGTCGGCGAGCAGCGCGGTGTCGCCCGCGGCCCGGGCGCGCTGCATCGCGCGATCTGCGACGATGCGCTGCCGCGGGGTGAGGGTGAGGTTGCGGCTCGGGCAGACGGGCTCGCAGTACCCGCACTCGACGCAGCGGTCCACCTCGGGTTCGACGGTCGGCCAGGCCTTGATGTGCTTGAGGTGAGCGGTGGCGTCCTCGGTCAGAATCACCCCCGGATTCAGGATGCCGCTCGGGTCGCACAGCGCCTTGATCTGCACCATCACGTCGTAGAGTTCGTCGCCAAACTGGCGGCGCACGTACGGTGCCATGACGCGGCCCGTGCCGTGCTCGGCCTTGAGGGAGCCGCCCGCCGCGAGCACGAGGTCGACCATGTCTTCGGTGAACGCCGCGTAACGGTCGAGGCCGTCACCCACAAAGCGGTCGGTGAGCATGAAGTGGATGTTGCCGTCCTTGGCGTGACCGAAGATCACGCAATCCTCGTAGCCGTAGCGGTCGAACATCGCGCCGAGCCGGTCGCACGTGGAACTCAGCTTCTCGACGGGCACGACGACGTCTTCGAGCAGCGCCGTCGTGCCGGTGGGCCGCGCGCCCGCGACCATCGCGTAGAGGCCCTTGCGCAGGTGCCAGAGGTCGGCGCGCAGCCGCGGGTCGGCCGAGAGCTGGACGCCGCGGGGCAGGCCCAGCCGGTTCGCCTCCCGGGCAAAGTCCGCCGTGTAGGCGTCGAGACCGCTCGCGTCGTCGGCGCGATACTCGATCAGCAGCGCCGCGTGGCGGCGCACGTCGAGGTCGCGGATCAGGGCGGGGGCGTCGGGGGCGCGCTGGCCCACGCGCAGCGAGGTCGCGTCCATGAGCTCGAGCGTGGCGGCGCCCGTCGCGACGAGTCCGGGCAGGGCGTCGGTGGCCGCCGCGGTCGAGTCGAAGACCGCCAGTGCGGTCGCGAGGTGGCTGCGCAGGGGCACGGTGTTGAAGGTCGCCGAGGCCACGAAGGCGAGGGTGCCCTCGGCGCCGACGACGAGGTGGGCGAGTATCTGCGCGGGTTCGTCGAAGTCGAGCAGGGCGTTCAGGGAGTAACCCATGGTGTTTTTCATGGCGAACTGCGCGGTGAGGGTGGCGACCGAGGCGGGGTTCGCCCGCACGCGGTCGCGCAAGCGGGCGAGACCCGCGTGCAGTTCGGGCTCGTCGTGGCGGAGGCGAGCGTCGGCGTCGGGCAGGGCCGTGTCGACCACGGTGCCGCTCGGCAGCACGAAGCGCAGCGCGTGCAGGGTGTGGTAGCTGTTGTCGGCGACGCCGCAGGCCATGCCGCTCGAATTGTTTGAGATAACCCCGCCGATGGTGCAGGCCGACTCGCTCGCGGGGTCGGGGCCGATCTTGCGCCCGTGGGGGGCGAGCCGCGCGTTGGCGCGGGCCAGCACGCAGCCGGGTTCGACGCGAACGCGGGCCCCCTCGTCAAGCACCTCGACGGCTTGAAAGTGCCGCCGCACGTCGACCAGCACGGATTCGGTCACGGCCTGCCCCGAAAGGCTCGTGCCGCCGGAGCGGAACGTGACGGGCGTGCCCGCCGCGCTGCAAGCTGCAAGGATGCGGGCCACCTCGGTGGCGTCGGCGGCGCGGACGACCGCGCGCGGGGTGAGGGCGAAGTGGGAGGCGTCGCTCGCGAGCGCGTGCAGGTCGAGGGGCCGTTCGCTCGCGCGTTCGGGTTCGGTGAGTTGCGCGGCGAGCTGCGTGAGCAGGGGGGACGGTTCGTGGGGCATGGCTGGCCTTTGTGCGTGTGGTGGTGATCACCAGCCTATACGGGGTCGCCGCGGTCAATTGCCCCGCTGCCCACGCGGCGCCCGGGCTGACCGCTCACGATTGGAACTCGAGGATTCGCGTGAGCGAGCGTGCCAGCACATCTTCGGTGCACGCGAACGAGAGGCGCACGGTCTCGTGGCCGAGGCGCCGGTCGAAGTCAAACCCGGGCGTCATGGCCACCCCGTGCTCGGCGAGCAGGTCGGCGCACCATTGCATCGACGTGCCGCCGTGGCGCGCGAGCTGCTCCTCGCTGAGTCGCCCATAGAAGTAGAACGCGCCGTCCGCGGGGGCGAGGTCGCGCCAGCCGAGGGCGGGCGCCGTGTCGAGCAGCAGCGCGCGCTGCCGACGGTAGGCCGCGAGGTTGGCCTCGCATTCGGCGTAGGCCTCGGGGGTGAAGGCCTCCACGGCCGCTATCTGGGCGGGCACGGGAGCGCACAGCGCGATGTTGCCGGCTAGAGCGTCGACCCCGGGCACGAGGTCTTCGGGCAGTATGCTCCACCCCAGCCGCCAGCCCGTCATGCCCCAATATTTGCTAAAGCTGCTGATCACGATGGCATTCGGGGCCACCTCCAGGGCGCAGGTGGCGGGCTCGTCGCCGTACACGAGGCCGTGATAGATCTCGTCGCTGACGAGCCTCACCGCGTGCGCATCGCACCACTCGCCCAGCGCCGCGAGTTGTTCGCGCGTGACCATCGTGCCCGTCGGGTTGGCGGGGCTCGCGACGATTAATCCGTGCAGCTCGCCGTGCTCGGTGAGGGCCCGGTCGAGCAGTGCGGGCGTGGGTTGAAAGCGTGTCTCGGGGCCGCAGTCGATGTCGACCACTACGCAGCCGAGCGCCTCCAGGATGTTGCGGTACGCGGGGTAGCCGGGCCGCGCGAGGGCAACGCGGTCGCCCGGGTTGAAGGCCGCGAGAAACACGGCCGCGAAAGCCCCGGAGGAGCCCGTGGTCACGGCGATGCGCTCGGTCGGCACGCGCACCCCGTACCAGTCGAGATAGTGCTGCGCGAGGCGTTCGCGCAGGGGCGTGATACCAAAACTGGCCGTGTAGCCGAGCGGGTTGACCTCGCTCATGAGTGCCGCGAGGCGGCGCTTAACGGGGCCGGGCGCCCCCGTGGAGGGCTCTCCCGCGCACATGCTGAGCACCTCGTGGCCCGCGTGGCGCAGGTCGTTCACGCGGTTCAAGATGTTCACCACCTCGAACGACGGCACGTGCGAGCGCTGCGAGGGCCGGGGGCGTGGGGGGCCGGACGCCGCGGGGGCCGGGCTGGCAGCGTCGGCTGCGTTGGCTGGTTGGGTGCGTGCTGCGGTCATGACTCTACTCTCTCTCAGGCCGCCCGCCTGGCGGGTTCAAGACCCACGCAGTCGCGCAAAAAATGCAGGTCAAAAATTGGTTGAGATCGGTGTCGGCGCGGGAGTACGCTGATGCCCTACGCCGAAAGGAGGTGGTCCTAGACATGATTTTGCTAGGGACTCAGGAGGTGGCCGCACGCTAGTGCGAGCCCCGAAACGGACTGTTGAAGGTTTCGTCGCTGCACCGCGTTGAGCAAAGCGCGAGGCGGCCACCCGACAGCCACGGGCGCGGTATAGTCCACCGCTTCACCGGCAAGGTGCCGGGCCCGTGGCTGCTCCCATGTTGAGGGCAGTGCACCGCGACGCGTCGGCGCACATCTCTCCTTCTCAGTCGCCTGCAGCCGCGCCCTACCCTGCCCCCTGCTGCGCGAGGTGACAGGCCACCCGCACCCCCGAGGCGTCCGCCCTACCGGAGGTGCCAACGACGCTGACCGGCAGCAAATCTGGGCGCGAACTCTCCACGAACTCGATCACCACGTGCGAGCCCTCGGCACGCATCTCGCGCACTCCCGCGAAGAACGGCTCGCCCGCGTCGCGCATGGCGTGCAGCACCGTGAGCGCCGCCGCCGAGTCCTTCACCGACACGCGCGAGACCCCACCTACCGTGGTCACCGCGCCGAGGTCGCCAAACAACTCCAGTTCGCGCTGATACTCCTCGACCTCGAGCGACACCCAGCGCTCCTCCAACACCACCTTGAGGTCGCGCCCCTCCCAGCCGCACGCCGCAAACGCGACGGGGCAGCGCGGGTGAAAGGCACATCCAGCGGGCGGTCGCGCGGCGTCGGGAATCTCGCCCCGCGGCAGCGCGTCGTCGGGCGCACCCAGTTTGGAGACGTCGGGCACCGCCGACAGCAGCGCCCGCGTGTAGGGGTGCTGCGGGTTCGCGAAGATCTCCGCCACCGGGCCGGTCTCCACGATGCGGCCGAGGTACATGATGGCGATGCGGTCGCAGAAGAACCGCGCCGAGGCGAGATCGTGCGTGATGTACAGGAACGAAATGCCCTTGTCGTCGCGCAGGCCGCTCATCAGGTCGAGCACCTTCGCACGCACCGACATGTCGAGCATAGAAATCGGCTCGTCGGCGACGATCAGCTCGGGGTCAAGCGCCACCGAACGCGCGATCACGGCGCGCTGCTTCTGACCGCCCGAGAGCTCGCTCGGGTACTTCGAGGCGAACCGCTCCACGGGCGCGAGGCCCACGCGTTCCATCGCGTCGTGCACGCGGGCGGGCCGCTCGGCCGCGCCAACTCCGTGCACGATCAGGCCATCCTCGATGGCCTCGAAGATGGTCATCGTGGGGTTCAGCGCAGCCGCCGGATCTTGAAACACCATCTGCAGCTTCTTGCGCAGGGGCTTCATGGCACTCTCGCCGAGGCCCGTAATGTCGCGATCCCGGTAGCGAATCGCGCCCGACTTCACGGGTGCCATGCCCAGCAGCGCGCGACCGAGGGTCGACTTGCCCGAGCCGGATTCACCCACGAGACCCACCACCTCACCCGGCGCGATCTCGAGCGACACCTCGTCGAGGGCCTTCACGACCCCCGAGGACCGCCCGAACAGCCGCGCGAGCGCACCCGAACCGAGCGCGAAATGCACCGACACGTTATCGACCGTGACGAGCGGCTGCGGGGCCGCACCCGACGTGGACGCGCTGCCCTTACTGAGATTAAGCTTCGTCGACATCACTCACCTCCTGCACCAGCGGCGCACGCTCGGCCGCACTTAAGTGATCTCTTTGCGTGAGGTGACATTCGGCGCTGACGCCGCTCGCGAGAGTCACCGGCACGGGCTGCCGCTCGGCACACACCGACATCGCCTGATCGCAGCGCGGCCTGAAGCGGCACCCCGACGGCGGGTGCACGAGGTCCGGCGGCGCGCCGGGTATCGACACCAGTTCGGTAGTCGACAGCGAAATCGTCGCGCCCAACAGCTTCTGCGTGTACGGATGCTGCGGGTTCGTAAAGACCTCCTGCACCGTGCCCTGCTCGACTATGCGCCCCGCGTACATGACCGCCACCTTGTCACAGGCCTGGCCCACGATGCCAAGGTTGTGCGTCACGAGAATCATCGCGGGGGCGAACGTCTGCTTGATGTCGGCGAGAATGCGTACAATCTGCGCCTCCACCAGCACGTCGAGCGCCGTGGTGGGCTCGTCGGCCACCACGAATTGTGGCCGCAGCGACAGCGCGAGCGCGATCATGATGCGCTGACGCATGCCGCCCGAGAACTCGTGCGGGTAATTCGCGTACCGCGACGGCGGAATGCCCATCGCGCGCAGCGCCTCCAGCGCCCGCGCGTCCGCCTCCGCGACGCTCACCTTCTCGTGCGCGCGAATCGCCCGCCTGAAATGGTCGCGCACCTTCATGAGCGGGTCGAGACGCGTCATCGGCTCCTGAAAGATCATGCCGAGGCCCGCGCCACGCAGGGAAGGCCACTGCTTGGGTGCCAGGGGGGCCAGGTTGCGTCCGCCAAAATTAATCTCGCCGTCAAGGCCCGACGACTCGGGTCGCAGGCCCAGCAGGGCGCGCCCGAGCGTGGACTTGCCACACCCCGACTCCCCCACCAGGCCCATCACCTCGCCGCGGCGCAGCGTGAAGCTCACGCCGTCCACGGCCTTAATGGGCCCGGCACCGCCCGCGTACCACAGGCGCAGGTCGCGCACGTCGAGTACGGGTGCGGACGCCTCGGTGGCCCGGGGCGCGTCAGCTGTCGTGGTCATTGGGGGCCCTCCTTCGGGCGGCCCTGGCCGCCGCGGCCCGGCATCACCACGCGGGTGAGGCGGCGCGCACGCAGCAGGGGGTTCAGCACGTCGTTGAGGGATTCGCCGATCAGCGAGATGCCCAGCACAAGCAGGACGATGGCGAGGCCCGGGAACATGCCGGTCCACCACACTCCCGTCGCCATGTCGGAGAGCGCCTGGTTCAGCTGATAGCCCCACTCGGAGGCGCTCGTGGGTTCGATGCCGAAGCCCAAGAAGCCGAGGCCCGCGAGGGTCAGCAGGGCATCGCCCGCATTCACGGTCGCGATGATCGGCACCGACTGGATCACGTTGCCCAGCACATAGCGGCGCATGATGCGGACCTTGCCCGCCCCGAGCGCGCGCGCCGCCTCGACATACGTGGTTTCGCGCGCCGAGATGGTCGCGTTGCGCACGACGCGAAAGTACTGCGGAAAATACACGACCGTGAGCGAGATGGCCGCCGAGAGGATGCCGCCCGCCTGCGACGAGTTGCCTCCCGTGAGCGAAATCGACACGACGATCGCGAGCAGCAGTGAGGGGAACGAGAACAGCGCGTCGCTGATCAGCACGGCGATGCGGTCGAACCAGCCACCCACGTAGCCCGAGACGAGGCCGAGCGGCACGCCGATGATGAAGGCGAGCACGACGGCCAGCACGATCACCAGCACCGCCGTGCGGGCCCCGTAGATCACCTGCGAGAACACGTCGAGGCCCTGGCCCGTGGTGGTGCCAAACCAATTGACGGAGTTCGGTTCGAGGCCCGTGCCCCACGCCGCGCCGCCGTTCGCGCTGCCGTCGTCGGTGAAGTAGAACGGTGCGATCCATTGCGCGCCGAGCGCCATCACGACGAAGAGAGCGACGATCACGACGCCCGTGAGCAGCATGGCGCGCTGCACGCCCGAGGTCTGACGAATCGCGGCCCACAGGCCAGTCTGCTTTTTCGCGCGCGACGGGGCCGCGGCGCCTTTCTGCGTAGGCGTAGCCATCAGAACCTCACTCTCGGGTCGATCAGCGCGGTGATTACGTCGATCAGGAAGCTCGCGACCACGACGATAATCGCGATCAGCGTGACGATTCCCTGCACGGCCACGAAATCGCGGGCGGTGAGGTACTTCGCGAGCTGAAAGCCGAGGCCCTGCCACTCGAACGTGGTCTCGGTGAGAATCGCGCCGCCGAGCATGATCGCAGCCTGCAGGCCCATCACGGTGACGACCGGAACGAGCGCATTCTTGAACGCGTGCTTGCGCACCACCTGGCCCTCGGGGATACCGCGGGCCCGCGCCGCCTCCACATAGTCGGCGTTCATCGTTTGCAGCAGGTTGGTGCGCACGAGGCGCAAGAAGATGCCTGCCGTCAGCAGGCCCAGCGTGACCGCGGGCAGGATCGTGTGCAGCAAGACGTCGACAATGTACGCGGGCTCGCCATACAGAATCGCGTTGATGATGTAGATGTGCGTGTTGGGGGCGACATTTTGAATGGCGAGTTCGACCTCGGGATCGGCGCGGCCCGAGATGGGCAGCCACTCCAGCCAGACGCCGAACACCAGCTTCGCCAGCAGGCCCACGAAGAATACGGGCGCGGCATAGAACAGCACTCCCGAGATGCGCAGCAGCACGTCTGGCCACCTGTCGCGATGGCGAGCCGCGACGCGACCGAGCGGCACGCCCACGGCCACGGCGATCAGGAACGCCCAGAAGGTGAGTTCGAGGGTTGCCGCGCCGTTGACGCGCAGAATCTCGGTGACGGGCAGATTGTCGGTGACCGCCACGCCGAAGTCTCCGCGCACGATCTGGCCGAGGTATTCGACGTATTGCACGATGACGGGCCGGTCGTAGCCGGCCTCGTGGACGCGTTTGGCGATTTCGTCGGCGGGCAGTCGCCCGCCCATGGCGGCTTCGATCGGGTTACCGATCACTCGCATCAGGAAGAACACCAGCGTGATGAGGATCCACACCATGGGGACCATCAGCAGCAATCTGGTGAGCAAGTAGCGAGGCAGCGAGCCTGAGCGCGCGGCAGCGGAACTCATGAACGGCCTTTCAAAGGGGGACGCGCGGGCGTCCAGGTGGTGGTAAGCCTCCCGGGTTGCGGGGGCATAAAAAGCCGCCCGACCTGGTGTGTCGGGCGGCCCTTTGGAGTTACTTGGAGAGGAGCCAGAACCGGAACTTGAACGACGAGTCGAGCGTCTGGTCAACGCCCTTCACGTCGGGGGTGCTGACCGCGAACTGCTTGCCTTCGAGCAGGGGCAGGTAGGGCAGCTGACCCGTGGCGAGCTTTTCTTGCACCGCGGCGAGTGCCTGGGTGCGAGCGTCGCCCGTGGCCGTGAGCTCGGTTTGCAGCAGGGCGTTCATGCCGTCAATGTCGCACGGACGGTTGGTGGCGCCGGAGTCACAATAGTGCGAGCCCACGAAGTTGTCTTCCACCAGGAACGGGCTGAGGTAGTTGTCAGCGTCCGAGAAATCGGGGAACCAACCCAACTGGTAGACCGGGTAGGCGTCCTGCTTGCGCTCCTTGTTGTACGTGGTCCATTCGGTGGACTGCAGGTTGACCTTGAACAGACCCGAGGCCTCGAGCTGCCGCTTGACCTCGCCGTACTCGTTCGCGGAACCCGGGCCGTAGTGGTCGGGGTTGTACTGCAAGTTGACCGTCGCGGGCACCGTCACGCCGGCCTTTTCGAGTTCAGCCTTGGCCTTGGCGGTGTCGGGCGCCTCACCGAACTCGGTCTTGAACGGCGTCGTGGCGCCCTCCAAACTCGACGCCACCATGGAGTACGCGGGCGCGAAGTCGCCCTTGTAGATCTTGTCGCTGAGTTCCTGGCGGTTAACCGAGTACGCGACCGCGCGGCGAATCGCAAGCTTTTGGTCCTCGGTGTCACCGGGCATGGTCTTGAGGTTGAACACGATGTAGCGCAGTTCGCCACCGGGGCCCTCCCATACTTTGACCGACGAGTCGGTGCGGTACTTTTCGAGGGTTTGCGAGTCGAGCGAACGCCACGCCACGTCGACGTCGCCCTGCTTCACGGCGAGCGCGAGGTTGGTCGAGTTGGCGAAGTATTGCAGCACCACACCGCCGTTGGCCACCTTGCCGTCCGTCCCGGGATAGTCGGCATTCGGGGTCAGTTCCAGCAACTTATTGGGCTGGTACGACTTGATCGAGTAGGGGCCGGAACCCACCACCTTGGTGTCTTCAAGCAACTTGTCGGCGGGGAACACCTTCGAGTCGACGATGGGGCCCGCGACGGTCGTGAGGATCGCCGGGAACGTCTGATCGTTTGCTGTCTTGAGCGTGAACACAACCGTCTTCGCGTCTTTGGCTTCGACGCTTTCCATGTTGGCCAGCAGCGAGGAGGGACCGTTCTCATCGTTGATGTCGACAATGCGCTTGAACGAGAACGCGGCGTCTTCTGCCGTGAGGTCGTCTCCGTTCGTGAACTTCAGGCCCTCCTTCATCGTGCAGGTGAAGGTCTTGCCGGAGTCGGTAAACTCGCACTTCTCGGCCGCGTCGGGAACGGGCTCGCCGCCGCCCGCGGGCGCCGTGAGAAGGTACTGGTAGATCTGAGTCTGAACCATGTTCGACCCATTGTCATAACTGCCTGCCGGGTCCAGCGCGACGACCTTGTCGGTGGTGCCAATCTTGATCGTGCCCGCGGTGGCGGCGGTGCCTGCCGCGGAGCCGGTTGACGAACCGTCTGCAGTGTCGGTCCGGCCAGCCCCGCACGCGGCGAGCATGGAGGCCGTGATCAGGCCAGCCACGGAGGCCGCGAAAAACTTACGTAAACGCATGAGAGTCCTTTATCTCTACGGAGGATGTGCCAGAAGTGTATTCCAGGGCACACCAGTTTGACCCATAGATGGATAAAGTCAAAAACCACTGCAGTGCCGTGGCCAGCGCGATTACGCGGAGTGGCGCTCGATGGCGGTGACCCGACCCTCGCGGGTCACATGAGCCACGAGCATTTCGCCCGCCGCGAGGTAGGGATCGCGCCGCGGCAGGTCGAGCACTACGGAGCGATCGCAGTATTCGCGCACCTTCTCGATCACGGTCGGCAGCACGGGCCGGTGCAGGCAGATGATCACCGGCTTGGCGCGCTCGATGAAGCGGCCAATCGAGTTGGCCACCTTGCCCGGATTCTCGGCATGGGCGGCCTCGGTGAGGCGTTCCATCGTGCGCAGGTCCGCCGCCGATGCCTTGACGTAGGGCTCCACCGTCAGGGTGCAGCGCGCCCAGGGGCTCGTGACGACATCGCCCACGCCGTACACGGAGAGCACCTTGACGAGATCCTTCGCCTGGCCGCGCCCCTTGGCGGTGAGGGGGCGCGTCTCCTCCCCCTTGGCCCACTTCTTGCGGGGGCGCGCCTGCGCATGCCGTTGGATCACGATCGGGCTGGTCACGAGCGTGCCCTTTTCGTGCATGCGTCGCACCGCGTCAAGTTGGGTTTGATCGCTGCGGCGCGTGAGCTTCGCGTCGGCCTCATCGAGAGTGACCCAGGCAATCTCGTCGATTTCGCGCATGTTCTGGGGCCGGTCGCGGACGCGTGCACGCACCTGCGCCGACCAGTAATGCACGACCTTGCGGCGGCCGTCGGGCAGCGTGTAGACGGCACCCGGTAGGGGCTGAGCGAGGTTTACGAGGTACCCCGTTTCTTCGCGCACCTCCCGCTGGGCGCACACCACCAGATGCTCGCCCGGGTCTACCTTGCCCTTGGGCCAGGCCCACACATCGTCGCGCACCATGTGCACCAGCAGCACTTCGATCGTTCCCTTACGAGCGCGCCACACAATACAACCCGCGGCGATCACGGCGTCGCGCGTCTTCGTTGGGCTCATGAGCGAGGAGCCCGCTGCCCGCCTCGACCGCGTCGGCTGATGAGGTAAGACTGCACGTCAAGCAGACGATCGCCCTGCTCATCAAGGTATCGGCGCTGCCACTCACCGTCCGCGTTGAGCCGCCAGGCCGCGGAGTCGTCGGAGGTGCACAGGTCGAGCAGTTCTTTGACCTCGGCCACGTGGCGTGGGTCGCGCAGGCGCACGAGTGCTTCGACTCGGCGATCGAGGTTGCGGTGCATCATGTCAGCCGAGCCAATGTAAACCACCGGGTTGCCGCCGCCCTCGAAATAGAACGCGCGGGAGTGTTCGAGAAAGCGCCCGAGCAGCGACCGCACTCGAATGTTCTCGCTCAGTCCCTCGACGCCGGGGCGCAGCGCACAGATGCCACGCACAATCACGTCGACGTCGACCCCGGCCTGCGAAGCGCGGTACAAAGCGTCAATCAGCTGCTCGTCGACCATCGAGTTGACCTTGATCCGCACCCCGGCCGGTCGGCCGGCCTGCTTGTGCGCGATCTCCTGGTCAATGCGATCGATGAGGCCCACGCGCAGGGAGCGGGGCGCCACCAGCAATCGCCGGAACGCTGTCTTCGGGGCGTACCCGGAGAGCTGGTTAAAGAGGCGTCCGAGATCTTCACCGACCTGATCGTCACAGGTCAGTAGGCCCAGATCTTCGTAGAGTCGTGCGGTCTTGGGGTGGTAATTGCCCGTGCCGACGTGGCAGTACCGCTTGAGGGAGCCGTCTTCTTCTTCGCGCACCACCATCGACAACTTGCAGTGGGTTTTGAGGCCCACGATGCCGTAAACGACGTGGACGCCCGCGTGCTCGAGTTTGCGTGCCCACGAGATGTTGGCCTGCTCATCGAAGCGCGCCTTGATTTCGACCAGGGCCAGCACCTGCTTGCCTGCCTCGGCCGCGTCAATCAGGGCATCGACGATAGGGCTGTCGCCCGACGTGCGGTACAGAGTCTGTTTGATGGCAAGCACGCGCGGATCGTTGGCGGCCTGTTCGAGGAACGCCTGCACCGACGTGGAGAACGAGTCGTAGGGGTGGTGCAGCAAGATGTCGCGCTGGCGAATGGACGCGAAGACGTCGCTGGGCCGCGCGGTCTCGACCTCGTTGAGGTGGCGGTGCGTGGTCGGCACGTAGCGCTTGAACTGCAGGTGTGGCATGTCGAGATCGGCGATCTCGCCGAGCGCACGCAGGTTCAGGGGGCCCTGCACCTCGTAGACCTCGCTCGGTGCGACGCCCAGTTCGCGCACCAGGAACGCGCGCAGGTCGGGCGACATATCGGCGCTCAGTTCGAGGCGCACGGGGGCACCGAAGCGGCGGCGCAGCAGTTCTTTTTCGAGTGCCTGCAGCAGGTTTTCGGCGTCGTCTTCTTCGACCTCGAGGTCTTCGTTGCGGGTCACGCGGAACGCGTGGCGAGCGACGACCTCCATGCCTGGAAACAGCTGGTTAAGCTGCGACGAGATGACCTCTTCGAGCGCGACGAACCGCGTGCGGTGGTTGGCGGCCTCATCTGCACTGTTTTCGAGCTTGGGCACGGCGACGAAGCGCGGCAGTGAATCGGGCACCTTGACGCGGGCGAAGTGGTCTGCCTGCGTCACGGGGTTGCGCACCATCACGGCTAGGTTCAGGGAGAGGCCGGAAATGTACGGGAACGGGTGGGCCGGGTCCACCGCGAGGGGGGTCAGCACTGGGAACACGTGCTCCTCGAACCAGCCCTGCAGGTGATGCTGCGCCTCTTCTTCGAGTTGGTCCCAGTGCATGAAGTCGACGGCGGCGTCGCGGGCGAGGCTCGGCTGCACCTCATCGAGAAAGCAGCGGGAGTGGCGCTCGACGAGCGCGTGCGCTTTGGTGGAGATCATCTCGAGCACCTGGCGCGGCGGGATGCCCGAGGCACCCGTGACGGCCATTCCCGCGTGAATGCGACGGGTTAGGCCCGCGACGCGCACCATGAAGAACTCGTCGAGGTTCGACGCGAAAATCGAGAGGAACCGGGCGCGTTCGAGCAGGGGAAAGCCGTCGTCCTCCGCCATTTCGAGCACGCGCTCATTAAAGGCCAGCCACGAGATCTCGCGCTCGAGGAACCGCCCCTCGGGCAGTTCGGCCTGATGGTGGGGTGCCATGCGACGCACCTTGATCAGACCCGTGTCGGTGGCCCGGGAACTGCGCGAGGAGACATGGCCCGGGAGTGCGTGATCGGTGGGATGCGTTGTCATGGCTCCATCGTGTCAGGTCGGCCGCAGCAGTGCTACGAGTCAATAACATTCGGACGTTCTCGGCGGTCGCCGAGGAATAATTTTGGGAGCGTTCACGGGGCGTTCACGAATCGCTCGCTCGGGCTCCGCAGCAGGTCAGGAGAGCGAGGGCGAGGGGAGGCTAGGTGCCAGGGGGGCGTACTGGGCGTCTGCGAAGGCTACCGAGAAACCGAGCGCCGAATAGGTGGCCACAGCCCGGGGGTTGCCCTCGTCGACGTAGAGTTCGACCCCCGCCGCTCCCTGCGCGATGGCGTGATCGACGCCGAGTGCGGTGAGGGGCTTGGCAAGCCCGCGGCCCTGCGCCTCGGGCGGAATGCCGACAACGTAGACCTCCGCGAGCGCCGAGTCGGGCTCACGCTTGACCCAATGAAAACCGACAATACGGTTGTATGCGGCGGGCATCTCTGGCTCGATGGCAACGCGACACACGAGAAAAACCGCATCGGCGCTGAACCACGATTCGCTCGCTCGCTGCACGAACCCCGCACGGTCCAACGCCCCCTGCTCGGGATGATCCGCAAACGCCGCCGCATTCACCGCCAACAAGCCATCAATCACCCTCGCGGCGTCGCCGCCCCCCTCGAGCGCGGCCACGACGTCTCGAGAACCGATCGCCTCCGCCAGCGTGCGCGACGCGTAACCCCGCGGCAACGGCAGATCAATGGGCGCGATGCCCGAACGCAACATGCGAAAGAGGGTGCGGCGCGCGGCCCACCCCGCGGCGTCCAAAAACGCCTGCGCTTCGGGCAGATTGCCATGCGCCCACAGACTCACCTCGGGCGCCCCCGCGTGCCGCAACTCCTTCAGCAGCGCGCGCAGCACCGCCCGCCCCAACCCGCGGCGACGATACTTTGGCGCCACGAAAAGCTCGATGACCGCCGCCCCGCGCGAGCACCGCGCCTGGCCATACGCAGCGACCCCTCCCGATTGCCAGCGCGTGCGAATCACGGCGTGAACGGTATCTGCAACCGGCACCAGCGGCAGGTCCTCGTCGCTCGCCGATTCGTGCGCGAGGTGATCGGGGTCGGCCGGGGGTCGCTCTGACCACGCCTCGAGCGCCCACAGGCCGTCTTGATTGAGGGGCTCCACGCCATCGTGCGCCGCCGCCTTGGCGTGCGCCTTCGCTACTCGCGCGGCGAGGCCCGGGCGGCCCCCGTGGCTCTCCCGATAGAGAGTCGGACGCGCGCCTGGCCCGGTTGCCAGGTTCGCCTTCGTGGGCTTCGCCGCCTTGGCTGCCTTGGCTGCCTTGGCGGGTTTCGCAGCCTTGGCTGGTTTCGCGGGTTTCGCAGCCTTGGCTGGTTTCGCGCGCTTCTCTGCCTTGGCTGGCTTCGCCGCCTTGGCTGCCTTGGCTGCCTTGGCGGGTTTCGCTGCCTTGGCTGGTTTCGCGGGTTTCTCTGCCTTGGCTGGTTTCGCGCGTTTCTCTGCCTTGGCTGGCTTCGCGGGTTTCGCTGCCTTGGCTGGCTTCGCGGGTTTCGCTGCCTTGGCTGGCTTCGCGGGTTTCTCTGCCTTGGCTGGCTTCGCGCGTTTCTCTGCCTTGGCTGGTTTCGCGCGTTTCTCTGCCTTGGCGCGCTTGACCTTGCCTTTTTCAGACACTTTGGCTCCTGCCACTTTCGCAACTCACGGCTGACCGAACACCTATCGGGCGGCGCTGCGTCGTCCTGTGATGACCGGTGATGACCTGCGTCGACCTCAGAGCGCGCCTAGAGCACAACTTAGCGGCAATTACTTGCCGTCGAAGCGATATCCTACGTTGCGCACCGTCGCGATCAGGTTCTCGCATTCGGGCCCTAACTTGGCGCGCAGACGCCGTACGTGCACGTCAACGGTGCGAGTACCACCGAAGTAGTCGTAGCCCCACACCTCCTGCAGAAGTTGCGCACGCGTCATGACGCGACCCGCCGACTGCGCCAAATAGCGCAGCAACTCGAACTCCTTGTAGGTCAGATCCAGTGCCTCGCCGCGCAATCGCACCGTGTAGGCGTTCTCATCGATCAGCACGTCACCCACTTCGATCTCGTTCGCTCCCTGATCGTCGCCCGCCACGGCGGACTTCGCCACCCGCAGCCTGGCATCGATCTCGGCAGGCCCCGCCGTAGCGACCATGAAGTCGCGCAGGCCCCAATCCCCCTGCACCACGGCGAGCCCGCCCTCGGTGACGACCGCGATCACGGGAGTCTCTAGCCCCGCCGTCGCGAGCGCACGACACACAGCTCGTGCGGTCATGAGGTCGCGCGTCGCATCCACTAGAACGGCATCGACGGGCGGCGCATTCAATACCGCGGAGGAGTCGCACGGCAAAATTTTGACGGTGTGCGGTAACAATTCGAGCGCGGGCAATACCTGCGTGGACGAGGCGGCGGACTGAGAGAGGAGCAGCAGTTGCATGGACACCTCTTTCGGGCCGAGTTCATCAGTGTGCAAACAGGCGAGTTTTTAAGCGACGCGTTTCTAGCCACCAGAATAGAGAGAACTAGAAAGGCATGCTGGCGCGTCCGCCATGAAAAATCGTTCAGGCTGGGGGTAGCGTACCAGGAGATAATTACGTAGTTGTTCGTGGATTCAGAGGAGATGGGGCGTGGCAGGTTCGTACCGCCTGGGCGCTGGCGCCGTGCTTAGCCTCATTATTTGCGTTGGCGCGCTAGTGCGCATGCCTATCGTGACTGCCGCACTGTGCGTGATCCTCACGGTGGCGATGGCCTGGTCGTGGCTCGGTCGCGTCAAGTTGCCAGCTCGCAAGTCCTCGGTCGCGGTGGTTACCCTCGTGGCTGGCCTCTCGGCGGGGGCCTTCTTGTACGCCGACATCGACGATACGGCGCACTACCTGACGCTGATCGGCGCTCTCGGTGTCGTGCTGGCCTTTTTGACCCAGATGCTGCGCCGCTCTCGCGAGCGCATTACCGAGTCGATCTCATCGACGGTTGCAGCCCTCTGTGTCGCGCTCCTCGTCCCCGGGTGGGTGCTCGTGATGCGCCACGGTGAACTCGCCATCGCGTGCGCCGCGGCCACAGCCTTCGCGTTGCTTGCGGTCGCGGCGCCCCTGCCGACGACTGCCCGGTTTGCAGCAGCGGCTCTCGGTGGAGGCGCCGTGGCCGCAGTCGCGCCCATGGTCATGGTTTCTGCGCCGTTTAATTACATGATTGCCGTGCTCGGCGTCATGCTCGGCGTCGCTGCGCACGCCACGAGCGTGGTGCTGACGAGCCTTATTGCCAAGGGCCCGCTCCCCCTACCCTCGGGCGCCACCTCGGCGACCGTCATTGAGGCCCTGCGGGCCCGTCAGCCCAAGCACCTGTCTTTTCCTGAATCGCTCGCGCTCAGCACGGGCCAACTGGGCGTCGCCTCGATTCTCGTCTTTATCGCGGCGTACGCGCTGACGTAACCACCGGAGCGTCCGCCCCCCCTTCGAGGGCACGTGATCTCTGCCCCACTGTCTCCCAACTCGGCCCTACCAGCCCGTCGGCGTGCGCACGTCGCTAGACTATTGGCATGCTCGAAGCCATCTTTATCGCCCTCATCGCCGGCGTCGCCGTAACCGTCGCCTGGTTCGCCTACTACGTCGTGCATCGCCTCATGAAGGGCCACCGCTAAACATGCCGATTGTCCTTGACGACAATCTCGACCCCAGCCTCTACCCGGTCGCCTATCTGGTCGGCACATGGTCAGGTGACGACGGAGCCGTGCAGTTGCCCGATGGTGGGCGGCGCATCGTGCAAGACGTCTCGTTCAGCCCCGTCACACTGCAGGACGGCACGGCGGCTCTGCGATATGAGTGCACCACATTTGTGCTCGACGCGCCCGCTCCCAAACCCAAGTCGCCTTTCGACGACCCCGAGGCGGGCGCCGAAGAATCCGTCGACGAGGCCCCGCGCGCGTTGCTCAGCACCGAGACGGGGTACTGGCGGGCAACGGGTACGCAACCCCTGATTCTTACCGATCCCGGCGCAGACCCGAACCTGAAAGAGACGACCCTCGAGGTGGTCCTGTCGAATCCGCAGGGTTATGTCAGCGCGCTCGACGGCGCCGCCCGCGGCCCGCGCATCGAGTTGGCCTCGGTGCATGTCGCTCGCACCGAATCCGGCACGCAGCCACGGCCCGAGCGCCGCATGTATGGCCTGGTCAATGGTTCTTTGCTGTGGGTGCAAGAGCACGTGGTCGATGGCGAGACCACGCCTTATCTCTCGATCTTGCTGAACCGAGCATGAGCGCCGTGAGCGACGCCGTGCCCGCCCCCTCGGGCACGCCCGACGCGGGGGTGCCGTGGCATTACGGGTCGCCCCTTATCGAACAGCGTCACCTCGCGGCCGGCACCGCCGTGGTGCGCACCGCCGACCGGGTGCTGCGCGTCTCAGGGCCCGACCGCCTCACGTGGCTGAATGCCATTACGTCGCAACTGATGCTGCCCCTCGCCGCCGGCGACAGCACCGAGGCGCTGATCCTGAGTCCCCAGGGCCAGGTCGAGCATTCCCTGCGCGCGGTCGCCGACTCCGACTCGGTGTGGGTGCTCGCAGAACCCACCACCGCGGCGGGCGACTACGTGCAGAGCGACCCGCACCCCTTGCTGGCCTGGCTCGAACGCATGCGATTTCGGGCCGAGGTGACCCTCGAAGACCTCAGCGCAGAGTATGCCGGACTTTCGGGGACGCCCGCGGCGGTCGCCGCGGTGCTGGCTGCCTCGGGCCTTGCGGGGTGCCCCGTTTGGGTAGATCCGTGGCCGGGCATCGCGCCCGGCGGAGCGACCTATGCAGCCGCGACCGAGCATCCCGGCCTGGCACGGCCACACGCCGTCGGCATCGTGCCCCGCGCGGACGCCCTGACCCTCCCTGACGGCTTCACCTGGGCTGGCACGTGGGCGGCCACTGCGCTGCGCATCGAGGCCTGGCGCCCCCGACTCGGCGCAGATACCGATGCCCGCACTCTTCCGCACGAGCTCGACTGGACCCGCACCGCCGTGCACTTCGACAAGGGCTGCTATCGCGGCCAGGAGACCGTCGCGAAGGTGTTTAACCTGGGTCAGCCGCCGCGCCGCATGGCCCTGCTGCACCTGGATGGCTCGGGGCATTCGCTGCCCGTCGCGGGCGCGGCCGTGCACCTGCCCGACGCGACCGATGCACGCGCGCTGGGCAAGCCCGTGGGTCGGCTGCTGAGCGTGGCCCTGCATCACGAACTGGGGCCCATCGCGCTCGCCATGCTCAAACGCTCGACCCCGCTCGATGCGGCTCTGCTTGTCGAACCTCCCGCCCTTGACGATGGCGAGAGTGCCGACGATTCCACCCCCCGTCAAGACCCCCTCGAACCCCCCATCGCGGCGGCGCAAGAGCCCATTGTGCGCGAACGCGAGCATGGGGGGCGCCCGACCGTAAGCCGACTGCACCGGCCGTAAAAACGTTTAAATCGGCTACAGTGGTGCGGACCGATCACCGACCACCGAGGCGTCCCGCATGAATAATCGCGACCTGCCCGTGCGCTCGCCGCGCGCCATCGCGTTTCTCGTGGCGGGCACCTTCTTCATCGAGCTCCTCGACGCCACCATCATCACGACCGCTCTGCCCTACATGGCTGCGGATTTCGGCGTGGCACCCACGAGCCTCACGGTCGGCATCAGCACGTATCTGCTCTCCATCGCCGTGTTCGTGCCGCTCAGCGGGTGGATCACCGATCGACTCGGCGCGCGGCGCACCTTCACGGGCGCCATCGTCATTTTCACGCTCGCCTCCCTGCTGTGCGGGCTCAGCACCTCACTATGGATGTTTGTCGCGGCGCGCGTGATCCAGGGCGTTGGGGGCGCCCTCATGGTGCCGGTGGGTCGACTTCTCGTACTGCGCAATAGCAAAAAGAAAGACCTCATCACCCTCGTTGCCATCATCACCTGGCCCGGACTCGCCGCACCGATACTTGGACCGCCCCTGGGGGGACTCATCTCGCAGACGTGGTCGTGGCACTGGATCTTCTTCATCAACGTGCCGCTAGGCGCCATCGCCCTGGGGGCCTCGCTCTATCTCGTCCACGGGCGCAAGACCCGGCACGCGCCGTTCGACTGGCCGGGGTTTGCCTACGCCGCCACCTCGCTCATCGCCCTGATCGTAGCCATGGAATACGTGGCCCACGGCCGGGCCAACTATGCCATCGTCACGGGCCTGCTGCTAACGTGCGCGCTTACCTCCTGGCTCGGCGTGAAACACCTGCGCCGCGCCGAGCACCCGCTCTTTGCCCTAGACGTCCTCGAGGTGCGCACCTTCATGGTGGGAATGCGCGGGGGCAGCCTCTTCAGGATCACGATCGGCGCGGTGCCCCTGCTGCTTCCCCTCATGTACCAAATCGGCTTCGGTTTTGATGGATTCACGGCGGGCCTCTACCTCTTGGCTCTTTTTGCAGGCAATTTGGGCATCAAGCCGGCCACCACGTGGCTGCTGCGAAAGTTTGGCTTTTACACCATTCTCGTCACCAACGGCTCCCTGGTCGCGCTAGGCTTCGCCCTCATGGCCCTGCTGCAAAAAGACACCGCCGTGTGGCTCGCGATTCCCCTGATTGTGTTCTCGGGCGCCTGCAGATCCATGCAGTTTACGGCCCTGAACACCGGATCCCTGGTCGACGTCGAGCCGGAGCACATGACTGATGCAAACACTCTCTCTTCGCTCGTTTTTCAGGTGAATGCCACCCTTGGCATCGGACTCGCGGCGCTGACGGTGAGCATCTCCGCCGCTATCACTCAGGGCGATGCGAACGCGCCGGGAGTTATCGACTTTCATATCGCATTTATTATTCTCGCAGTCCTGGCAGCGATCGGAACGCTCGATCTGATGCGGCTGCCTCGCACCATGGGCCGTGAAGTCAGCGGCCATGCGCGCGCTAAATAATGAAGGCATTGAAATCTGCGCGGCATTGAGTAGTATGTATTCGCTTGTGCAGCGTTGACACGCAACGATGCAGGGCAGCATCGCTTCGCAACACGCATGTTGCATCCGCCCGAGCGGAGCCGAACGAAGCCACAAACTTCGCAGTGGCGCTGGGCGACTCTACTCGAACCTAGGAGTAATCCTGTGACTGATCAATTGAACGCTGCCCAAAGCGTGCTCGACGCCGAGCAGGAGGGCTATCACAAGGGTCTTAAGAACCGCCAAGTGCAGATGATCGCCATCGGCGGCGCCATCGGGACGGGCCTGTTCCTGGGCGCCGGCAAACGCCTGCACGATGCGGGCCCGGCGCTGTTCGTCATTTACCTGGTGTGCGGCATCTTCGTATTCTTCATCTTGCGTGCGCTCGGCGAACTCGTGCTGCACCGCCCCTCCTCCGGCTCGTTCGTCTCGTACGCGCGTGAGTTCTACGGCGAGAAATCGGCCTACGTGGCGGGGTGGATGTACTTCGTTAACTGGGCGGCGACCGGCATCGTGGACGCCACCGCCGCCGCGACCTACCTGCACTTCTGGTCAACCTTCGAGTCGACTCCCATGTGGGTGCTAGCGCTCATTTCGCTCGTCGTGGTGCTGTGCGCGAACCTCATCAGCGTGAAGATCTTCGGCGAGCTCGAGTTCTGGTTCGCCCTGGTGAAGGTCGTCGCGATTCTCGCGTTCCTCACGGTCGCCCTGATCGTGCTCGGTGGCCGCTTTGACCTGGATGGAGCGACCACGGGCCTGTCGGTGATTACCGACAATGGCGGCCTGTTCCCGAACGGCGTGCTCCCCGCCCTCGTGCTGACCAGCGGCGTTGTGTTCGCCTACGCCTCGGTGGAACTTGTGGGCACCGCCGCCGGTGAGACCGAGAACCCCGAGAAGATCATGCCGCGTGCCATCAACTCGGTGATCGTGCGTATCGCCGTGTTTTATGTCGGCTCGACCATTCTGCTCTCCCTGCTGCTTCCCTACACCGAATACCAGGCCGGCGAAAGCCCGTTCGTGACCTTCTTCGACAAGTTGGGCGTCAGTTGGACCGCCAATGTCATGAATTTCGTTGTGCTGACCGCGGCGCTGTCTTCGCTGAACGCGGGCCTCTACTCGACGGGCCGCATTCTGCGCTCGATGTCGATAGCGGGCTCTGCCCCTGCGAGCATGCAGAAGATGTCAAAGGGCGGCGTGCCCTACCCGGGCATCCTGCTGACGGCCGGCATCGGCCTGCTGGGCGTGGGCCTGAACTACCTGCTGCCCGAGGGAGCGTTCGAGACCGCCCTCGGCTTTGCGTCACTCGGCATCATCTCTACCTGGGCGTTCATCATCGTCTGCCAGATGAAATTGATGCAGCTCGCCAAGCAGGGCAAGGTGAAGCGCCCCGACTTCCGCATGCCCGGCGCACCGGTCACGTCGTGGCTCACCCTCGTGTTCCTCGCCGCCGTGCTCGTGCTGTTGTTCATGGACGGCACGTCTGGCCTCTGGACCCTCGGCGCCGTTCCCGTGATCGGCGTGCTGCTGATCATCGGCTGGTACCTGCAGCGCGACCGCATTCGCGCCATCGCGGAAGCCCGCGCTGGCTACACGGGCGCCGTGCCGACCGTGGCCAACCGCCCCATGGCGGACCCACTCGCCCCGTTCGACAAGCACCGGCACAAGCAGGACCCCTCGGACGGCAATAACCCGGGATCGGGCGAGAGCTAACCATCGCGAAGGCCTGATGCGGGCCACGCGAAACCGCACAGAATAGCTCAGGAGGGGCCGGGCGTCCGCCACCATACGGACGACCGGCCCCTCGTGACGTGCCCGCTCATGCTTAGATGGGGCCATGGTGGCATATGTGCGAGACGGATGGCAGGACGACATCTTGGGGCCGGACTGGGAGGCCCTCACCCTGCGGCTCAAACCCGACTACGAAGGCGACGCCGTGGCGACGCTCGTGCGCAACAGGCTGCCCGAACACGAGGCGACGACACCCCCGCAGCCCGCCGTGCTGTACGTGCACGGTTTCACCGACTACTTCTTCCAGGTGCATCACGCCGCCGCCTGGATCGCCCGCGGCTACCGGTTTTACGCGCTAGACCTTCGCAAATATGGCCGCTCCCTGCGCGCGGGGCAGACCCCAAATTTCTGCTTTGACCTGGCCGAATACTACGAGGAGCTCGATCTCGCCCTGGCGTTGTTACGAGCGGACGCCCCGGTGCGTCGCGTGGTCGTACTGGGCCACTCCGCGGGTGGGCTGCTCGCCCCGCTGTGGCTCGATGCCCGGCAGCGTCGGGGTCTTGGGGGCGTCGACGGGCTCGTGCTGAACTCGGCGTGGCTCGAACTGCAGGGCACGTGGTTCGACCGGGGTCCGCTGACGCAGATAGTGCGCGTGGCCGCGTCACTGCTGCCCCGTATGCCCGCCCAGCGCGAAGGCCAGCTCGCTTACGGCCGCAGCATCCATCGCAGCACCGGGGGCGAGTGGGATTTCGACCTGCGCCTCAAACCGCTCGGCGGGTTCCCTCCCCTGCTCGCGTGGCTGCGCGCCATTCGAGCAGGCCAGCGTCGGGTGCGCGAGGGCCTGGACCTGGACGCTCCGGTGCTGGCCTTGACCTCGGACCGCAGCGTTCCAGCCGCCCGCGCCGAACCCGATTGCGACATCGTGTTGGAGTTGCCCACCATTGCGCGGTATATCTCGCGACTGGGTCGCGAGACGACGCACGTGGAAGTTGCGGGCGGTCTGCACGACCTGTCGCTGTCGCGGCAGCCGGTGCGGGAGCGCTATGTGCGGGAGATTCTTGACTGGCTGGATCACCGCGGACTGTGAGGCGTACACGCCGCTACGCTGCGCCGCCATGGCGCGTCGCGGCCTCGTGAACCACCGTGGGATACTGGAGCCATGCCCCCCATTGTTCTGACCACGCTGATTATCGTCGCCGTGACCGTGTTGTCGCTCATCGTGTCGCATTGGTTTACGCGGCGCGCCCTGGGGTCGGAACGGCCTGCGAGTTTTGAAGACGTGGCGATCGTGAAGCGAGCCGAGGCCGCAAGCCAGGTTAAGCCCGCCCACGGCGACTCGCCGCGCCCGCCGCACGCGTGACGAGCACGGCAAGCGGCACCTAGCAGGCGGTGGCCCGGCTCTCTTCGTCGCGGAACCGAATGGAGACGTCGTGGGAGGCGATGCCGTCACGCCAGTACCCCATGAAGGCGGTCGTGCGCCGGTCGATGCCGTGTTCGCTCACGAGGTACCTGCGCAACACGTCGAGCACCCTCGCCTCGGTGGCGACCCAGGTGTAGAGGGTGGCACGCCGCGGGCGTTGCGTGTTGTTCGGGACGTCCCACAGCAGGTGTTCGTCGACATCGATGTAGGGCAACGTGTCGCGGTACCGGTTGCCGTTGGGGAACAGGCTCGGCATGACGCCGCGCAGCGCCTGCAGCAGTTGGGCGCCGCGGGGGTACTTGATGGCTCCCACTTCGCGCGGCAGCCAGCGAACCTCGAGGCCCGAGGGAGCGCGAAAATCGAGCGCGTCGTGGGCCTGGGGAACCTCTAGCAGGACCAGGCCACGCGCGTCCCACGGCAGCCGCTCGATGATGGCGCCCACGGCGGGCACCGAGGTTTCGTCGCCGACCAGCAGCAGTTGGCAGGATTTCGACGGCGGTGCGAACTCGAAGCCCCCACGCTTGCCGGAGTAGCGGCCATTGGGGCCGATCAGGCCCACCTCGTCACCAATGTGGGCGTCTTGCACGAACGCTGACACGGGGCCCTGGTTGTCGTGCACCACGAAGTCGATGTCCATCTCACGCGACTTAGAGCGGTAGCCGCGGATGGTGTAGGTGCGCACGATGGGGCGCACGTGGTGGGGCAGATCGAGCCAGCCTTGACGCCAGTTCGGGCCGTCAGGCAACACCAGTTCGCCCGATTGAGGATTAGGCAGCAGGAGACGTACCCTCTGGTCAGCGCCGTCGTAGGCGAAGTTGGCCAGGTCGGCACCGTCGAAGGTGAGCCGAATGAAGCGTGGGCTCAGGCGGTGTATGTCGGCGACTCGTACCCGAAACAGTGCCGTGGGCACGTCAGGGTCGTTCACGGGCATCGTGTCAATCGAATGTGCAAAGACCATAAACTTCCAACTCACTTACAGCGCTTATTCCACTCAACTTGGATAAATCTCCGGATTGTTCCTCGTTTTGTCTCATCTGGTTGACTGCGGCACCCGACGCTTGTCGGTCTCATGCTCGACTAGTTTCGGAACACGTATGTGAGATTTGCGCAGGTGTAGTTCCAGGTTGAGTGGGCGCCGCCCCCGGCGCTTGTGTTCGATATTAGGCCGATAGCGGGGCTGCGTCTATACACCACAATGTTAATTTGCGTCACGTGCCCGCCAGATCTGCGGAACACCCTGCGGCCCCCAGCCTGCTAGTTTGGCGGCGGGCGCCGGCTCCATTCCCAATTATCGCGCTGCCGTTACATAAGTTAGCGCGTGAGCAGAGCGGCGCGGGAGTTCCGAATTTCAGCACTTTTGAGCTCAAAAAGTCACCCTCAAGTTTCCTGTCGCAACATTGAGTAACTTTTGCGGTGCCGGGCGCCACATAACTTCTGGAGCAAACCAGCGCGGCCCGGCAGGGATGCCAGGCCGCGCGCGTCCGATTCATATCGGCAAGTCAGGCCCCCGGGCCCGCGCCGATGCGACGTGAATCTCGCGAATCTCGAGTTACTACGACAGCGTGACGCGCCCCTGAATGCTCGGGCGCTGAGGCAGCACCGCGTCCGCCTCGATCTCTACCAGAAATTCGGGCTTGACGAGAGCGGCGACGCCCACCGCCGTTGTCGCGGGTCGGGCGTCGCCGAACACCTTCGCATGCTCGGCCCCAACCGCCTCAAAATCGGCGATGTTGGTGAGGTAGATGCGCGTGCGCACGACGTCTGCCGCCCCGGCACCCGCCTCGGTGAGCGCCGCAACGATGGTCTGCAAAATGGCGGCGGCCTGCTCGGCAGCCGTCTCGCCCGGGGCGCACGTGCCCGAGACGTGTACGGCGCCGTCGGTGACGACGGCGCGGGAATAACCAACTTGAGCCTCGAAGGGCGAGCCGGACGAAATGTGGGTGCGGGCCATGGGAACTCCTGGGGCGAGGGCACAGTTGCGTGCGTTGAACGGCGCGGCTAAACGGCCGCTTCACCACTGTACTGAGTGCGCGCCGCCGCCCGACCTTGTGCCCAAAGCGCGCGAGCCCTAGTCGCAGATCTCCCAGAGGTGGCCGTCGGGGTCGGCAATCACGGCGCTGCGCACCCCCCATGACTTCGTCTCGGGACCATTGACGATGCGGGCACCGTGCTGTTCGGCGTGGGCGGCCGCGGCGTCGACGTCCGCTGCTACGACACTCGGCACCATGAGCGGCGCCGAACCGTGCGCACCCGCCGTCGTGGGGGCGATGAACTCCACCTCATTGCCGCGTTCGAGCAGATTGATGAGCAGGCCACCGATCGAGAACACCGCCGAGGCGTCGTCCTCGTGAATGGGGCTCAGGCCAAGAACCCCCGCATAAAAGTCTCTCGACGCCTCGCGCGACGCCACGAAGAAGGTGATCGCCTTCATGCCGATCGGCCACGGTGCGGCGGCGCCGGAATGGCCCTCGTGGCCGCCGAGTACTTCACCCGGAAGGCTGCTCGGTTTACCCTCGTCAAGGCCCGGTTCGTCTGAGTGCACGATGTTGTCAGTCATGGCGCCAGCCTATTCGGGTTCGAGGGGGCGGGTCCGACCCTTGCGATACTCGCGACGATCCTTTACTTAGGGTTGCGAGTAGACCCGACGGCGCGTCTAACCACATGAAAGACTGGTCCGGCATTCGACTTCAGCCCGGGAGACCCATGAACACCGCACCGCTCCGCGTCGCACTCTTTGGCTCTGGCCGCATCGGTCAGGTCCACGCCCACAACATTGCCCAACATCCCGACCTCGAACTGGCCTACATCGCAGACCCCTTTATCGACGGAGCGCAGGCCCTCGCCGCAGCGACCGGCGGCACCGCGCGGGTGGTCGCCACGGCCGAGGAGGTGTTCGCCGACACGAGCCTCGACGCCGTCGTCATCGGCTCCCCCACCAACACGCACTGCGACCTGATCCGCGCCGCCGTGGAGCACGGCGTTGCAGCACTGTGCGAAAAGCCGATCGACCTCGACATGGCGCGCGTGCGCGACTGCGAGGCCGCCATCAGCGGCACCACCACGCCCGTCATGATGGGTTTCAACCGCCGCTTCGACCCCCACTTCGGGGCCATCAAGCGCCGCATCGAGGCGGGCGAGATCGGCGCCCTCGAACAGCTCTCCATCGTGAGCCGCGACCCCGCCCCCGCCCCCGAGGCGTACATCGCGGTATCGGGCGGCATCTTCCGCGATATGAGCATCCATGACCTCGACATGGCGCGCTTCTTCGTACCCGAGATCGTCTCGGTCTTCGCCACGGGCAGCAACCTGCACTGCGACTACATCGCGGCCGCGGGCGACTTCGATTCTGCAGTCATCGTCTTGCGCGGCGAGCGCGGCGAGCAGATCACCATCACCAACTCTCGCCACGCGGCCTACGGCTATGACCAGCGGCTCGAAGCGTTCGGCAGCGAGGGCATGCTCGCCGCTAGCAACGTCGCCCCCACCACGGTGCGCAAGTACACGGCCACCACGACCGAGGAGGCCGACGCCTACCAGCCCTTCTTCCTCGAACGCTACGCGGCCGCGTATCGCGGCGAGTTGGACGCCCTGGTGGCCACGATCCGCGCCGGGGCCACCCCCAGCCCTTCCTTCGCCGACGGCAGGCTCGCCCTCGCGCTCGCGGACGCGTGCGAGGAGTCGGCCCGGACGGGTCGGGTCGTCGAACTTTCGTAGTCGCGGCGGGTCGGGGTGGGGCGCGGTGCGCACCGCAGGGTCAGCGATCCCGGTGGCCGGCTGGGCCGGCTGGGCCCGATTCGGCTGGGCCGGGCTAACCCACAGAAACCGGCCCTGACCTGCCCACGCGGCCCCGGAGCGTCCATTTGTACAGACAAAATCAAAAAAGAGGACACTTTGTTAAGACAAATGCTTGACATTGTGCCTGCGCTCACAAAGAATAAGACCACTGGTCAACGGTGACTGCCCTGCCGATCACAGCCAGCGTCGTCATCACCGCCGATGCAGCCTCGGCTCCACACCTGCAGACACTGCAGCACCGAGACCGCCATTACAAAGTCCGACTTTGTAACTAACCTTATTTACTTGCCCGGCGACGAGTTCCGCGGCAAGGACTACGGATGGAGACACACGTGAATCGCTTTCCACGCGCAAAACGACTGCTGACCGCCCTTATTCTGGTGCCCGCGCTCGCCCTCGCGGGTTGCTCAGCCACCGGCGGTCGCCGCGCCGCCGAGGCCTCCGCCGCGGCCGTTGCCAACGCGGGCACGGCCAACACGCCCCGCATCAAGGTCGCGCTCATCACCCACGCTGCCCCCGGCGACACGTTCTGGGATTACGTGCGCAAGGGTGCCGAGGCCGGGGCTGCGAAAGACAACGTCGACCTGCTCTACTCGAGCGACCCCGAAGCCTCCAAGCAGGCCAGCCTCGTGCAGACCGCGATCGACCAGAAGGTCGACGGCATCGTCGTCACGCTCGCCAAGCCCGAGGCTCTTAAAGACGTGATCGGCAAGGCCCGCGCGGCGAACATCCCCGTCATGGTGATCAACGCCGGCAGCGCGGAATGGAAGGAATACGGCGCCAACGCCTACTTCGGTTCAGACGAGGTCGTGGCCGGTGAGGCCGTCGGCGAACAGTTCAACAGCCTGGGCGTCAAGAAGGACCTCTGCGTCATTCAAGAACAGGGCCACATCGGTCTCGAAGCCCGCTGCCAGGGCGTCAAGAACAAGTTCAGCGGCGAGACGGAGATTCTCTACGTCAATGGCGCCGACGACGCCGACGTCACCTCCAAGATCACCGCCAAGCTGCAAAGCGACAAGACCATCGACATGGTGACCGCCCTCGGCGCCCCTTACACGCTCAAGGCCATCGAGGCCGGCAAGTCGGCCGGCTACACCGGCAAGTACAGCTCGTTCGACATGAACGCCGATCTCGGCAAGTTGATTCAGGACGGCGGACTCACACTCGCCGTCGACCAGCAGCCCTGGCTGCAGGGCTACCTCGGCGTCGACGCCGTGTGGCTCTACAAGAACGGTGGCTTCGAGATCGGCGGCGGCCTGCCCACGTTGACCGGCCCCACCATCATCGACCAGTCCAACGTCGCAGGCGTCATGGCGGGCGCAGAGCAAGGAGTGCGCTAACCATGAGCGTCGCCACCCAACCCCCGCAGTCCGCTGCGAAGAAACCCGAGGTCGATGATCGCCTCGTCAAGAAGGGCCCCCTCTCACTGCTCTTCAGCCGCCCCGAAACGGGCTCGCTGATTGGCGCGGTAGCCATCTTCATCCTCTTCGCTATCGTCGCCTCGCCGACGTTCACGTCCCCCGGCGCGATCGCCAACATTCTCTACCTCGCCTCGACCTACGGCATCATGGCCGTCGGCGTCTCACTGCTCATGATCGGCGGCGAATTCGACCTCTCGGCGGGCGTGGGTGTGTACTCGTCGGCACTGTTCGCCTCGCTGTTCGGCTGGTATTTCACGAGCAACGTGTGGGTCTCGGTGATCCTCTCGCTCGTGTTCGCCCTCGCGGTCGGCGCCTTCAACGGCTGGCTGCTGATCAAGACCGGCCTGCCCAGCTTCGTCGTGACGCTCGGCTCGTTCCTCATGCTCGCGGGCCTCAATCTCGCCATCACTCGCCTCGTCAGCGGCTCGGTTTCGTCGCCCAAGGTGAGCGACATGGAGGGCTTCACCTCGGCGCGCGCCGTGTTCGGCAGCTCGTTCACGGTCGGCGGCATCGACATCAAGATCACCGTTATCTACTGGCTCCTGCTCGTGGCGGTCGGCACGTACATCTTGCTGCGCACCAACGTGGGCAACTGGATCTTCGCGGTCGGCGGCAACTCGGACGCGGCCCGCGCCGTGGGTGTGCCCGTCAACGCCACCAAGATTGGCCTGTTCATGGGCGTTGGCTTCTGCGGCTGGCTGCTCGGCATGTTCCAGATGCTCTCGCAGAACGGCGTCGTGCAGTCCGGCCAGGGCGTCGGCAACGAGTTCTTCTACATCATCGCGGCGGTTGTCGGCGGGTGTCTGCTGACGGGCGGCTACGGCTCGGCCATCGGTGGCGCGATCGGCGCCCTCATCTTCGGCATGGTGCAGGCCGGCATCGTTTACGCAGAATGGAACCCCGACCTCTTTAAGTTCTTCCTCGGCGGCCTGCTGTTGCTCGCCACCATCGTGAACCTCCAGGTCAAGAAGCGCGCGGAGAAGGGTTAAACATGAAACTCTACGACAACACCGAGGGCTCGGGCGAAACCTTTATTGCCGATGACCCCAATTCGACCCTCGCCCCCGGCGAGACCACCCTCGTCTCGCTGCGCGACGTGGGCAAGTCTTACGGTGCGGTGCACGCCCTGCGCGGCGTGACCATGGACGTCATTAACGGTCGCGTGACCTGCGTGCTCGGCGACAACGGCGCCGGCAAATCGACGCTCATCAAGATCATCGCGGGCCGCCACGAGCACTCCGAAGGCACGTTCGCCGTCATGGGGCAGGAGCGCACCTTCAAGAGCCCCCGCGAGGCGCTCGACTGCGGCATCTCCGCCGTCTATCAGGACCTCGCCGTCGTGCCCCTCATGCCGATCTGGCGCAACTTCTTTCTCGGCAGCGAGATCAAGAAGGGCTTTGGTCTCGACGTCGAGAAGATGAAAGAGATCACCCGCAAGGAACTCGCCGACATGGGCATCATTTTGCGCGACGTCGAGCAGCCCATCGGCACCCTCTCGGGTGGCGAGCGGCAGTGCGTCGCCATCGCGCGCGCGGTGCACTTCGGTGCCAAGGTTCTGATTCTCGACGAGCCCACCGCGGCCCTCGGCGTGAAGCAGTCGGGCGTCGTGCTGCGCTACATCTTGCAAGCGCGAAACCGCGGCCTCGGCGTCATCTTCATTACGCATAATCCGCACCACGCCTACCCCGTCGGCGACCAATTCATGGTGCTCAAGCGAGGCAAGTCGATCGGCTACCACAAGAAGGCCGACATCACGCTCGAAGAGCTCACGGGCCTCATGGCGGGTGGCGCCGAGCTCTCGGAGCTGACCCACGAGTTGCAGCAGGCGCGCGGCGCGGAATAGGCGGCCACGCACCGGCGGGGCGCGCCACCTTCACGGTGGCGCGCCCCGTTTTCGCGTAGGGTTGACGCCGACTACTTAGCCCGAATCGAGGAGCCGCCTTGGAGGAATCATCCCCCGCCGCGTTGCGGCTCGAAACGAATCGCAAGAGCCCCGTACCCCTGTTCTTCCAGCTCGCGGAGCAAATCGAAAACGCCATCCGCACTCACCAGATGCGGCCCGGCGACCGCATCGAGAACGAGGTCGACCTGGCCCAGCGCCTGGGGTTGTCGCGGCCCACGGTCGCGCGCGCCGTCAATGAGTTGGTGGCGAAGGGGCTGCTGGTGCGCCGCCGCGGGGTAGGCACCGAGGTTGCGAACCCCAATTTTTCGCGGCGCATTGGCCTGACTAGCCTGCACGCCGACCTCTTGAATTGCGGACGCCAGGTGCGCACCAACCTGCTGCGGCATGATTGGGTGGTTGACCCGGTGCGCGCCGAGCGCCTGGGCGCCCCCGCGAAGGCCGACCTGCTGTTTATCGAGCGCGTGCGGCTCGCCGACGCCGAGCCACTGGCCGTCATGCGCAACTGGCTGCCGGCCGAGCGCGCCACGTTCAAAACCTCCGACCTCGAAACCTGCGGCCTCTACGACCTCCTCGCGGCGCAGGGAGTAACCGTGTCGCAGGCGGAGCAACACATCACGGCCCGCCTGGTCACACCCCACGAGGCCGAACTTTTGCGCGTGCGGCGCGGCAGTGCCGCGCTCACGCTCGTGCGCCTCGCCCGCGACACCTACGGCGCCGCCATCGAACTCGGCGAGCACACGTATCGCGGCGACGCCTACACGCTCGACCTCTCGGTGGACGCCCCCTAGCTGGGGCTCAAGCGGGTTTCAAGCCTGGTTCACGAGGGGTCAAACGAATCGAGGGCGTCGCGTAGGCGGGCCACACGCGCGTCCAACTCACCGGCTGGAAGCTCACCCGCCGCACCCAGCAGCATCCCGAGGGCCAGGGTGGCCACGGGCGCCGCGGGCCGCATGATGCCGTGGGCGGCCTCCCCCGCGAGGTTCAGCACCCTCGCGACCTCGGCCGCGTCGAGGGGCCGCGTGCCCACCTCGGCGGCGAGGTGGCGGGTGAGGGCGGCGAGGGTTTCTAGTTTTTGGGCTTCGCTGAGGGGCGCGGGTGAGTCAGTCATGGTGCCACGATATGCCCCAGCGGGCCGCGTCGCTGGGTTCGTCGATGTCTGCGGTCGAGGCTTCGGCGCAGCGCATCCGCTCGATGCTCGCGCGTTCGTCGGCCCGCGCGTAGAGGGCACGCAGGCTCGCCGCCCCGGGGGGCAGCCCGGCGAGGGCGTCGTGCAGGGCCGCGGCGTCCCAGAGTGCAAAGAGGTACTGGTCGCGACCGCCGGGGTCGGTTACTAGCCGGGTGGGCCGCGCGAGGGGAGCCCGCAGCTCGGCGAGGTCTCGGGCAGTGACGGCGGCGAGGTCGCCCGCTAGCAGCAGCACGCGCCCCGCCCCGGGCAGCAGTCGTGCGGCGTCACGCAGTGCCGCGAGCGGGCCCCGTGGCGGGGTTGCCAGAGCGCCACTCGACAGGTCGGACGCCCCGGACGCCCCGTCGGCCCGTGCCAGCACGCGCGGCGCCGGTCTGGCAGCGGTCTCGACCAGGTCACGCACGTCGGCGGGCACGGCCGCGATGCCCTGCAGCACAATCGGACCCCACCCGGGGGCGGCGCGCTGCTCCGTCAGAATCCGCTCGCTGTCTAGCAGCGCCCGCACGGTGCGCACGAGCAGCGTTTCGCCCTCGCGAACGAGCCCGGGCTTGAATACGCCGCCGAGGCGCGAGCCACGACCGCCCACGAATATCACTGCCGCATCCATGCGCACATTGTGCCGTAGATTATGCCCATGGGCCGTATCACCGCACGTCGCAAGATCCTGACGCTTGACCTCTCCGCCCCCAGTCGACGCGAACGCATCGACCAGGTGAGCGTCGAGGAGCCCCTCGAAATCAGGGTCGGCGGTGCCCCGCTCGCCGTCACGATGCGCACCCCCGGCCACGACATCGACCTCGCTCACGGGTTCTTGCTGACCGAGGGGATGATCCGCTCTGCTGCCGACATCCATACCGCGCGCTACTGCGCGGGAGCCGTGGTTGATGACGAGTTCGGCATGCCCGAAAACACCTACAACGTGCTCGACATTGCGCTGCGGGCGGGCGTGCCCGCGCCAAGCGTCGACGTGAGCCGCAACTTTTACACCACGTCATCGTGCGGTGTGTGCGGCAAGGCCTCCATCGACAATATCCGCACCCGCAGCGAATACCCCCTCGGTGGGGCCGGGCTCGAACAGGCCGGGCTCGAACCCGCGGTGGTGGCGAGCCTACCCGACGCGCTGCGGGAGGCGCAGGCCGCCTTCGATCGCACGGGCGGGCTGCACGCGGCGGGCCTCTTCACCTACGCGGGGGATGCCCTCGTCGTGCGCGAGGACGTGGGCCGACACAACGCGGTCGACAAGGTCATCGGCTGGGCGGCGCAGCGCGACCTGCTGCCCCTCGCCGGGCACGTGCTCATGGTGAGCGGCCGCGCCTCGTTCGAGCTCACTCAAAAGGCCTGTATGGCGGGGATCCCCGTCCTCGCCGCCGTGAGCGCGCCGTCCTCCCTCGCGGTGGATCTCGCCGACGAACTGGGCCTCACCCTGATCGGGTTCGTGCGGGGGCAGCGCATGAACGTCTACACGCACGCGGGCCGGCTCGGGCCGGGAGACAACTAACCGCGGTCAACTAACCCGCGGTCAACCAACCCGCTAGGGCAGCCAGCGCAGGCCGACGCGCGACCCCGCCACCAGGGCGTCCGACCCCACGGGGCAGTCAAACAGGCAGTTCGCGCGGGCGAGCCCCAGCAGGTGGGCGCCGTGTGCCTGCCGCACCTCGAGGCGGCCCGGCTCGCCGGGTACGGCGCTGGCGACGCCCCGATAAATCTGCTGCGACCCGCGGCGTGCCTCGATGTCGGGGCCGCGATAGGTGGCGCGCAGCCTCGGGCCGTCGCCGCGCCACTCGGACTCGGCCAGCAGGTCTCCCTGCCCGGGCTGTGCCCCGGCCAGCGCCCCGCTCACCGCTAGCCCCGCCGCTCCCCAGGCGCTGCGCCAGCGGTCGAGGCTCGGGCGCACGAACCGATCGAACCCGACGAACGCGCCGATGGGAGTGCCGGGCAGGTGCACCACGGGCACCGGGCGATTCGCCACACCCAGCACGTCGAGCGCGCCGAGCCCCTGCGGGCTGCCGGGCTGCATCGCCACGCGCACGAACGTCGAAGTACCCACGCGGGGGTGCGGCAGCCGACCCTCCTCGAGGCAGTCGCGCACCACCTCGGCGGCCCCCTGACTGGCGCCACCCGTGGTCAGCACGACGTCGTTGCGCCGTGCGAGCTCGAGCAGGGCGCGCTCGCATTCCGCACGGTCGTCACTCACGTGCAGGGCGTCGGGCAGCAGACCCTCGCCCGCAACGAGCGCCGAGAGCATCGTCGAATTGCTCTCGAACACGCCGCCGAAGCCGGGGGTCGTGGGCGTGACCTCCCCGCGCGGCAGGGGCACCAGTTCGGCGCCCGTAACCAGGATCCCGACGCGCGGGGCCGCGCCACCGCGCACCTCGTGCAGCCAGGCGGCCAGGGCCTCGGGCCAGTCGCGCGAGACATCGGCCCCCGCGCTCACGGCGAGGGCGAGGCCCGCGGCCCGCAGCGTCGTGCCCGCGGGCAGCAACTCGTCGCCAGCCGAGTACTCCTCTCCGCGCGAGCGCACGTGCCGCCCCACGTACAGCCGTTCGAGCGCTGCGGCGGTGAACTCCACCCGGTCGAGCGCGGCGCCCCGGGGCGCCTCGGCGGCGTTGGTCAGCTCGATAGGCACGACGGCGTCGGCGCCGACGGGCAGCGGTGCGCCCGTCATGATCGGCGCGACGCGCCCCACCTCCAGCACCTGCGGCTCCTGCACCTCGGCGAACACGGGCGCCTGGGCCGCAAAGGCCGTGCCCGGCGGGGCGGCCAGCACCTCGGCCGCACGCACCGCGAAACCGTCCATCGCGGAGGCCTCGAAACCGGGGGCGTGCACGCGCGCGACGAGGGGCGCAGTCAGGGTGGGCCAGGCGGTGAAGGAGGGCCCGGGCGTCCGGGCTGCCAGCACGGGCGCAAGGGCGGACGCCACGTTCGCCTCGTGCTCGGCAACGGTGCAGCGGGCAGGTTCGGAAGCGGTCATTTACCCAACGGTAGCGGGGCGTGGAATATTGGTGCGGGGCGTTCCGTTATGTATCGCGATCACGCACGCTGCGGGCCTCGCGGCCAGGTCGGTTGCGCAGTTTTCGCCGCCAGGGAGCACAATGGTTTCGATGTCTACACAGCACCGCTTTCGTCGTCCGGCCTCGCTCAGCCCCGCCTTTGCCGAGCAGGTGCCCGGCGACCCCTCTCTCGACCCGGCCGAACGCAACGCGATGGCGCATTCCGCTGCCGCGGCGCTGCTGCGCGACGCGAGCGAGCGGCCCGACCCCGAGGTGATCGAGCGCATCGTGCGGCTCGTCCGCGATGAGGGCATCGACCTGATCGCCGAGATGTGGTCGGTGTGCGCGCCCGTGTCGCTGCCGGGTGCCATGTGGAGGCTGTTCACGGTGCACACCATGGTGCAGTCGAACCCGCATCTGATTGCGCAGAGCTTTGCGGCCGGACGCGAGGTCGCCCCCGTTCTCGACGTATTGGCCGGGGTCGAGGTGCCTCCGGGGCCCGGCGAGGTGAGCGCGACCATCGATCAGATCTTGCGGGGGGCTTTCACGGGTGATTTCGCCATTGCGCTCGAGCGGGCTGCGGCGTTGTGCCTCGTGGTGGCGTTTGGCGAGGCGAGGCTTGAGGCGGCGGAACTGCTGGACGTGCCGAGTGCGCGCGGGGGCGGGGGCGCGCCTTCGCTCGAGCAGCAGCGGGCGAACCTGGTGCGCATTGGGGAGTCATTGCAGCATTCAGCCAGGCAGTGGCGTGCTGGGCAGTTGCATTAGTTGACTTCTGGCGGTGGGACTTCGGCACCACCCGTTTGGTTATACGGTGCCCGGCGCTGCCTTCGACGGTGCGACGGGGAGTGAACGGGGCATGACCAATTCTTTACGCGCAGGTGTACGCAGCGATTAGGTGTAGGCACTGTTGATCTCGTAGGCTTTACCGGTGTGCCGGGTCGCGGCAGCCCCGGGCTCCAACATTTGCCGCTTAGAGCGGCCTTCGCGCCGTCAGGCGCTCCCGGCCCGGCACACCTCACACCAGATAGCCCCCCAACAACCCGATACCGAGCGGTCGCCACACGTCATGGCGGCTCTGACGCACGAGGAGGAAGCCATGCGGTTTCGCATGACTCCCCGTGAAGATTCATTCTTTGAACTCTTCGCAGCGCAGGCCCAGCACCTTGAAAAGGGCGCTAATCACTTAGCAGAGTTGCTCGGCACATCACCGGAGTCGCGCGGCTCGGTCGCCGATCAGTTGCACGACGCCGAACAGGCCGCCGACGAGGCCGCCCACAGCATCCGCCGCCGACTCTCCTCGGTCTTCATCACCCCGTTCGACCGCGACGACATATACGAACTGTCGCAACGACTCGACGACTGCATGGACCACATGGAAGAGGCCGGTGACCTGATCCTGGTGTACGGCTATACCGATGTGAGCCCCGACCTCGTGCAGTTTGTCGAACTGCTGCAGCGCGGCGCCGAACTCACGTCGCAGGCCATCGCCACGATGCCGCGTTGGGGTGAACTGCACGACGTGATTGTCGAAATTAATCGTGTCGAAAACCAGGCGCGCAAACTGCTACGCCGACTGAATGCTGCGCTGTTCGAAACCACTACCGACACCGTCACGATCTTCAAGCACCGAGATCTGTTTTCGTCGCTCGAGTCTGTTGCCAAGGGCTTCGAGGTCGTCGCCCAAACCATCGAGGCCATTAGCGTCAAGGAGAACTGACCGGTGAGTCTCGAACTGGCACTGTGCCTGATCGTGGTGGTGCTCGCGCTAGGTTTTGACTTCACCAATGGGTTTCACGACGCCGCGAATGCGATCGCGACCTCGGTCACGACGCGGGCCCTGAGCCCCCGCGTGGCCCTGCTCATGGCGGCCGTGTGTAACCTCATCGGCGCCATGCTCGGTGTCGGCGTGGCCGAGACCATCGGCAGCGGCATCGTGGGCGGACTCACGGGACTGCACGGCCTGTTGATCGTGCTCTCCGCCCTGGTGGGGGCCATTTTGTGGAACGTCTTCACGTGGTGGAAGGGCCTGCCCACCTCGTCGTCCCACGCCCTGATCGGCGGCCTCATGGGCGCCGGCGTGGCATCGCTCTCGCAGGTCAAGTGGAGCGTGATCCTCGAGAAGGTCGCGATCCCGATGGTCGTCTCCCCCGTCGTGGGGTTCATCCTCGCCTACCTCGTGATGGCGGCGATCCTCTGGATCTTTCGGCATCGCAGGCCCGGCCCCACCAATCGCGGGTTCCGCATCGCACAAACCATTTCGGCCGCGGCCATGGCCCTCGGCCACGGCTTGCAGGATGCCCAAAAAACCATGGGCGTCATCGTGATCGCTCTCGTTGCCGGAGGGTTTCACATCGGCATGGGGATTCCCCTGTGGGTCAAGCTCGCGGCCGCTGGCGCCATCTCGCTCGGCACCTACTTTGGCGGCTGGCGCATCATTCGCACCCTGGGTGGCAAGCTGATCGAACTCGACCCCGCGCGCGGGTTCGCGGCGGAGGCCGTCGCGTCGAGCGTGCTGTACACGACCGCGTTCGCCTTCAGCGCCCCGATCTCCACGACCCAGAGCATCACGGCCGCGATCATGGGCGCGGGTGCCACCAAGCGCCGCAGCGCCGTGCGCTATGGCGTGGTTCGCCGCATCGTCGGCGCCTGGGTGCTCACTATTCCCGGCGCGGGCATCGTGGCGTGCCTCATGTACTTCATCGTCTCGGCCGTGGTGCCCCACTGACTTGGTTGCCGCCGCGGGTTCGGCAGCTCGGCCGAACGGCAAACTCGGACCGTCGCGGGTGAGAGACTTGCACCATGAGCGATTACATAGCCAATCCCGAACGTTACGACGCCGCCACCTACCGCCGCGCAGGTCGCAGCGGTTTGCGCCTACCTCCCCTGAGCCTCGGCCTGTGGCACAATTTCGGAGATTCGAAGCCCCTCGAGACACAGCGCGCCATCGTGCGCCGGGCCTTCGATCTGGGCGTCACGCACTTTGACCTCGCCAACAACTACGGCCCTCCCGCGGGCGCCGCCGAAGAGAACTTCGGCGAGATCTTGCGCAGCGACTTCGCCCCCTACCGCGACGAAATGATCATCACCTCGAAGGCCGGGTACTACATGTGGCCCGGCCCCTACGGCGAGTGGGGCTCGCGAAAGTACCTGCTGAGTTCGCTCGATCAGTCGCTCGCGCGACTCGGTGTCGACTACGTGGACGTCTTCTACTCGCACCGGTTCGACCCCGAGACCCCGCTCGAAGAGACGATGGGGGCTTTGGCGAGCGCCGTGCAGCAGGGCAAGGCCCTCTATGTCGGTGTCTCCAACTATGACCCGCAGCAGACCCGCGAGGCGCACCGGATTCTCGGTGACCTCGGCGTGCCGCTGGCCCTACACCAGCCCGCGTATTCGATGCTGCGCCGCGACCCCGAGGACGGTCTGCTCGAAACGCTCGGCGAGCTCGGAGTGGGCTGCGTCGTATTTTCGCCGCTCGCGCAGGGCCTGCTCACCAACCGCTACCTCGACGGAGTGCCCGAAGATTCGCGCGCGGCCACCAATCACTTCTTGAAGGCCGAGGTGGCCGAGACGGCCAAGGCACGCCAGCTGGCGTCCGATCTCAATGACATTGCCGTGGCCCGCGGCCAGAGTGTCGCACAGCTCGCGCTCGCGTGGGTGCTGCGTCATACCGAGGTCACGTCGGCGATCATCGGCGCGTCGTCGGTGGCCCAACTGGACGATAACGTGCGGGCCGCGGATCACCTGGAACTGAGCGGCGAGGTGCTCACGCGCATCGAGTCGATCATCGCCCAGTATCAGGCCTAGTCAGCCAGCGAGCCGGTCGAGCTGCGCACCACCAGTTCTGGTTGGACGCGCAGGTCGGCCGGTTTTTTGCGCGGGTTTCCGATGCGCTCGAGCAGGAGCCGCGCGGCCTCGCGCCCAACCTCGTGGCTGCGGTCATCAACGGTGGTGAGGGCGAGAAAGTGCATGCGGGCGAGCGGCGAATCGTCATAGCCCATGACGGAGACTCGCTCGGGGGCCGCATGGCCGCCGCGGCGCAAGCCCGCGAGGGCGCCCACAGCCATGGGGTCGTTGGCGGCGAAGATGGCCGTCACGTCGGGGTGCTCTGCGAGCAGGTCGAGGGTTGAGGCGTAGCCGCTGGCCTCACTCGTGTCGCGGGTTTCGCCGTAGACGAGGGCGGGGAGCCCTGCTGCCCGCATGGCCTCGCGATACCCCGTCGCGCGCAGGGCGGCCACGCCGCCGCGGCCCGAGAGGTGCGCGATGCGGCGGTGGCCGAGGTCGACGAGGTGGCGCGCGGCGAGCACTCCACCCGCGCGATCGTCGCTCGCGACAAAGTCGGCGCCGGGCACGTCGCCGATGCGGGCACCCGCGACGACGGCGGGCACGGGGAGCGGGCGCTCGCGGGCGAGGTCGGGTTCGCCCGCGATGACGAGGCCCTCGACCTGGGCGGCGAGGAACGCGTCGATGGGTGATTGGCCAAGGTGGGAGTTCAGTTCGTTGTCGGCGACGGTGACGTGGTAGCCCGAGTCGTCGAGCACTTCGCGCATTCCCGCGAGGAGGTCGACGTACCAGGTATTGCGAAAGTCGTCGATGACAACGCCGATGTTTTGGGTGCCGCTGCTGGCGAGCGTGGACGCCGCGCGGCTGGGTCGGTAGTCGAGGTCCTCAATAGCGCGTTGGACGGCCTCGCGGCGGGCGTCGCTGACCTTGGGTGAGCCCTGCAGCACGAGCGAGACGAGAGATTTGGAGACGCCCGCGCGCTCGGCGACGTCGTAGATGGTGGGGCGTTTTGAGCGGGCCACAAGTTTTCTCCTTCAACCCTTTGACAGGACAAATGCCGGATCGGTATGGTGTCTATTGTAGCGCTCCAATGGAGCGCTCCAAAACCCATCTCGCAGGTTCGCTCGCGTAGCCGTTTCAGAGGAGAAACCGATGACCACCCCCACCCCCACCTCGCTCGGCGTCGCCGTTATCGGCGCGGGCATGGCCGGCAAGGCCCACGCCGCCGCCTACCGCAGCGCGTCCACCCTGTACGCCTCGACCCTCCCCGAGATCCGTCTCGTCTCGATTGGCGATGTCAACGCCGAGTTCGGCACCCTCGCCGCCCGCCGCTTCGGCTACGAACGCACCGACTCGTCCTGGCAGGCCATCGCGGAGGCCGACGACATCGATGTGGTCAGCGTCGTGATCGCCAACTCCCTGCACCGCGAAGCCGTCGAGGGCCTGCTCGCCGCAGGCAAGCACGTGCTGTGCGAGAAGCCGCTCAGCGACAGCCTCGACGACGCGCGCTCGATGCTTGCCGCGGCCCAGGCCGCCGAAGCTCAGGGCAAGCTGGCACGCATCGGCTTCACCTACCGCCGCTCCCCCGCGATCGCCTACATCCGCGACCTCATCACCGACGGCACCCTCGGTCGCGTGCTGCACTTCAGCGGCCGCTACTTTACCGACTACGGCTGCAACCCGCAGGCACCTATCTCGTGGCGCTATCAGGGTGGCCCCGGTTCGGGAGCGCTCGGCGATGTCGGCAGCCACCTCAGCTACATCGGCGAGTTCCTGTGCGGAGACATCAGCGAGGTCAGCGGTGGCCGACTCTCGACCGTCATCACCGAGCGCCCCAAGCCGCTCGGCGCGACCATGGGGCACGGGCTCGTCGCCGTGAGCGACGAAACCGCTCCCGTGGAGAACGACGACTATGCGGCCTTCTCGGCCACCTTCGCACAGGGTGTGGGCCAGTTCGAGGTCTCGCGCGTCGCAGCGGGTCACCCCAACGGCCTCGCCTTCGAGGTGTTCTGTGAAAAGGGTGGCGCCCGCTACGACCAGCGCAACCCCGCCGAGATCGAACTGTTCCTGCATGACGACCGGGCACCCCAAAACGGCTACCGCCGCGTGATCCTCGGCCCCGATCACCCCTACCTCGCGGCCGGTCAACCCATGGACGCCCCGTGCGTCGGGTTCGGGCAGAACGACTACTTCGTGTTCCAGGCGCGTGCGTTCCTCGAAGAGGTCGCCGGGCTCAGCGAATCCCAGTCACTGCCCCGCTGCGCTACCTTCGCAGACGGCGTGCACAACATGGAACTCCTCGGCGCCGTCGCCGAATCCGCCGCGCGAGGCGGAGCCTCCGTCACGGTACCCGCGTTCAGCCCGGCGCTCGCCGCCGCGCTCTAGTCGGCCCTCTCATCTCACCGCAATCCCCCCAGTTAGGACCACCATGAAATTTGGCGTCTACAACGCAATCCTGCACGACCGCCCGCTCCCCGAAGCCCTAGCCGTCATCGCAGGCCTCGGCCTCACCGGCATCGAAATCAACTCGGGAGGGTTCCTGCCACCCGTACACGTTCCCACCTTCGACGAGATCCTCACGAGCGACACCGCACGCGATGACTACCTCGGCCTCTTCGAGGGTACCGGGGTGGATATCGCGGGCCTGAACTGCAACGGCAACCCCCTGCACCCCAACCCGGTGATCGGCGAGAAGCACGCCGAAGACATTCGCCGCTCGATTCGCCTCGCGCAGCGCCTCGGCCAGCACCGCGTGGTCACCATGTCGGGACTGCCCGCCGCCGAACCCGGTGGCACGCGCCCCAACTGGATCGTCAACGCCTGGAACTCCGCCTCGCTCGACGACCTCAACTACCAGTTCGACGTTGCCGCAACACTGTGGCGCGAACTCGACGCGCTGGCACGCGATCACGACGTCAAGGTGGCCCTCGAGCTGCACCCCCAAAACATCGTGTTCAACCCGCAGGGCATGCACGAACTGATCGGGCGCACTGGCGCCACCCACGTCGGCGTCGAGCTCGACGCCTCGCACCTGTTCTGGCAGCAGATGGACCCCGTTGCCGTCACCCGCCACCTCGGCGACCTGGTCTTTCACGCCGCCGCGAAGGACGTCCTGGTGAACCCCGACACCGCCTCGATCTACGGCGTACTCGACAATCGGTTCCGCAAACTCGACCCCAGCGAGAACCGCACCAATCTCGGCGGCGACGAATGGGTCAACGAGTGGCCCAAGCCCGCCGCCTGGGATTTCGTGGCTCTCGGCCGCGGCCACGACGTCGACTTCTGGGCCGAATGGCTGCTGGCGCTGCACGAGATCGACCCCGACATGATGGTCAACATCGAACACGAGGACGTCTCGCTCGGCCGCATCGAGGGTCTCGAGGTCGCCGCCGACGTCCTGCTCAGCGCGGCGCGCAAGCACGGTTTCTAGGGGGCCAGCGGGCCACGCGGGCGTCCGGTATAAAAACTGGACGCGCGCGTGCGGCAGCCGCTTAGAAACCCACCTCGGCCCCGAACGCGACGGCCACGAGGTGCACGACACTGGTGACGCCAACGAACGCGAAGTACCCCGCCACCAAGCCCGCCCCAAACCAGCGCGGGCGCCTCGCCAGCATGAGCAGCCCGCCCAACATGGCGGGCGCAGCCCAGTACACGAGTTCGACGGGCATGGTGGGCAAGTCGGGCTGCAGAAGCAAGTTCAGGTTGATGTGCAGCATGGGAAGCACGAGGAACATGGCCGCCGAGACGGCTGCCCCCGCGGCGGCTCCTGCCGCCATGGGGCGCAAGACCGTCGGGTCGATGCCGGGATGCGAACGGGTCATGGCTCCTCGTCAGGGTTGACGTTCGTGGTCAGTAGGGCGACATGACCGTGAGGGAGGTGCAGACTCCCACAAAGATCAGGTAGGCGGCGGCGTAGCCGATCAGCAGGCCCGCACCGAAGCGGCGCGAGCGCGGCCACAGCATGAGAGCGACCGCCAGAACGCACGGCCAGCCCAGACCTGCCGCCGTGGTGACGGGCATCCACATGCTTAAACCCGAATTGGCAACATGCAATAAACTCAGCACGCCTAACGAAAGATAGGCGTTCGCGGCGAAGCCGACCAGGCCGACGAAGACACCCGCTGCGGCGTGATGGCGGGAGCCGGTCGGCCCGGGCGTGTCGGGCGTGGGTGGCATGCTACCCCCCTCTGGGCGTTGAGGCCTTTTGGGCTCACGTGGCCCGCTTTCGCGACGTCGGCCTAGGCCGCGCCGCTGGCAAAGATCGCAATGCAGACGCCGAGAAAGACCACGTAGCCGAGCAGGTTGCCGATGATGAGGCCCGCGCCGAAGCGGCGCGTGCGCCACCAAATCATCAGGACCGCGCCCGCCACGATCGGCCAGAGAAACAACGCGGAGAATAAGCTTCCAACCACTGAGGACCCCGGCCCGCCTTGGAGGACAAAGCCAGAGAGCAGACCCGACAGAAAGAACGACAGCGGCATGGCCACCATTCCCACCAGCACTCCGAGCCAGGCCGGCCACCGTTTGCGGGGTGGTTCGACCGCGCCGGGGTACCCTGCGGGCACCGGCGGCGGGGGCGGCGGATACTGCGGGTACTGCGGCGGCGGCGTGGTCATGGCTCCCCCTCGAGCGGTCGGGCGCTATGCGCCCCGTGGTATTTCGCGGGCCCGGCTGCTGGCCGGACGCCGCGTGGCACCATGTCAGTTTAGGTGCGGTACTCGGGTTCACGGCGCTTAATCGCGCCGATCACGAGGTAGGTTACGGGCAGGAACACGAACTCCACGAGGCACTTGTAGAGGTAGCCGACGATGATGTAGTTGATCATCGTGGCGGTGTCGATCGTGCCGCCGAAGGCGACGAGGCAGAAGATCATGGTGTCGAAGAACTCGCCGACGACGGTCGACCCCACGAGGCGGGCCCACAACTTTTGCTCGCCCGCGCGCTCCTTCATCTTGACGAGCACGAAGGCGTTGAGGAACTGGCCGACCAGGTAGCCCGCCATGGAGGCGAGCACAATGCGCGGCACAAAACCGAGGATCATCTCGAAGCTGGACTGCACGGCGGGGTCGATCGCGGGAGCCTGGATCACGAGCCAGAACGACAGCGACGCGAGAATGGAAAGGGCAAAGCCCGTGATGATGGCTCGGCGCGCGGCCTTCAGGCCATACACCTCGGAGAGTACGTCGCCGAGCACGTACGCGAGGGGGAACAGCAGGCCGCCGCCGTCGGTGACGATGCCCTGGCCAAACCAGCCGAGGTCGAAGTCGCCGAACTGGATCAACTTGGTGGCGCTGATATTAGAAATGATGAGGATGCCGCAGAACAGGGCGACGATGATGTCGTAGTTACCGCCACGCAGCCGTGCATACGTGGCGCTTCCAGACTTCGGCGTGAGGTCGCCGTTCATTTTATGGGGGGGTGTAGTAATCACCGCATCATCGTTCCAGGTCGCCCCGAGGTAATCAAACAGAGGGCCGGTTCGAAACTGTGACGCGCTTGTGAACTCGCGTGTGACGCGGCGCCACCCCCCGACACATGCTGCCGTGTGGGGTCACTCGCGCGTGCCCCAGACCCCCGCCCATGGTCACCATGGAATCCCCGTGAGAAAAGGATTTCCATGACCACTTCCCTGCACCCCCAGCCCGGCCCGGAAGGCGCGAACCTCACGCGCGCCCTCGCAGCATTTCGCCCACTCTTTGCCGACATTGCCGCGGGCGCGATCGAGCGTGAGACCACTCGCAGATTGCCACGAGATGAGATTCGCGCCCTCACGGCGGCATCGTTCGGAGCGCTGCGAGTGCCCCGCGACCTGGGCGGTTTCGGTCTTACTCTTGCCGAAACCGCCACCGTGCTACTCGAACTCGCGACCGCCGACACCAACCTCGTGCAAGCCCTGCGCGGCCACTTCGCCTTCGTCGAAGACCGCCTCACGACCGCCGACGACGCGTCGCGCGTCGCGTGGTGCGAGCGGTTTGTCGCGGGCGAGATCGTGGGCAACGGCTGGACCGAGATCGGTGCGGTGGCACTCGGCGACGTCATCACGAAGGTCCGCTACACTCCAGCTGGCCCCCGCGTGACCGGCACCAAGTACTACTCAACGGGCAGCATTTTCGCTGAGTGGATCGACACCTATGCGCAGGACGCCGAGACCGGAGAGCATGTGATTGCCGTAGTCAACACCGCATCGGGGGTGAGCATCGAGGACGACTGGGACGGCTTCGGGCAGCGCACCACCGGCTCCGGCACGGCCACCTACAAGGACGCCACGGTCGCGGAGGTGACGCCGTTCGCCTCGCGGTTTCGCTACCAGACCGCCCTCTACCAGTGGTTCTTACTGATCGTGCAGGCGGGTGCGGCACAGGCTGCCGTCCATGAGGCCGCCGAATCCGTGCGCGGTCGCGCCCGTATTTTCTCGCACGGCAACGCTCCCCTGTTTCGTGAAGACCCCCAGATTTTGCAGGTAATCGGCGAGGCGGCGGCAGCGGCCTATGCCGCTTCTGCCCTGATTCATCCCGTGGCCGTCGCGCTCGATGACGCTTTCGCAGCCGCGCTCGCCCTCAATGCGGACGCCGCCGAGCACGGGATCCGGGACGCGTGGCGGTACACGGTGGCCGCGGCAGCCGGCGACTTCGATACAGAGCGACTGCCCGAGGCCGTCCGCGCGGCGCTTGCGGCGGACCGCCGCAGCAACGAGGCCGCCGAACTGCACAGTGCCGTCGCGCAGGTGGCAATCTGGCCGCTCGCCGAGCGAGCCACGGGGGCAGTTAACGACGCCCTGGGAGCCTCCGGCACCTCAACCAAGCTCGCCCTCGACCGACACTGGCGCAATGCCCGCACGGCGGCCTCGCATAATCCGCGCGTCTTTAAGGCACGCATCGTGGGCGACCACGTCGTGAATGATGCGATTCCCCCGTTCGTGTGGGGCATCGGAGCCAGCCCCGCCGCGCCCGCCGGTTCCACAGACTCGACCACCGCGTCGGCCACCCCCGCAACCAGCTCACATGACCTTGCCGGAGCCCACAAATGACAATCGACCCACACCACGCACACGACCCGCAGCACTGGCTCGCCACCGCCGAGCGCGTGCGTGACGAACTCGCCCGCGACGCCCTCGAACGCGACCGTGCTAACGCCGAACCCCACGCCGAACTCGACCTATTGCGCGACTCCGGGCTCTTCGCCCTGCTTGTGCCCACCGAGCACGGCGGCCCCGGCAACTCCTGGGCCACCGCCGCCCGCGTTGTGCACATCATCGCCCAGGCCGACGCGAGCATCGCGCAACTATTCCTCTATCATCTGGTCAACCTCAACGTGCTGCGCTGGATAGCGAGCCCCGAAACCCAGCAGCACTGGTACCAACGCACCCTCAGCGAGCGGCTGATCTGGGCGGACGCGGTGAACCCCACCGACCCCGAACTCACCTTGAATCGCCGCAGCGATGGCGGATTCACCCTCGCGGGCACCAAGAATTTCGCCACCGGTAGTTCGGTCGCCGACATCATCATCTGCGGCGGCGTCTCCGACCACGACGGGCACGGATGGAATGTGGTGGTGCCAACGAGCCACCCGGGCGTCCGGCCCCACGGCAACTGGGACAACCTCGGCCAGCGCCTCACGGCAAGCGGCACGGTCACCTTCGAGCAGATCGAGGTGGGCCCCGAGGCCGTGATCGGCACGCTCAACCTCGACGTGATCGGCGCGTACGGCAGCCTTGTCGGCCCCGTCATTCAATACCTCTTCGGCGCCCTCTACCTCGGGGTCGCACGCGGAGCCCTCGACCTCGCCAGCGAATACACCCGCACCAGTTCAAGGCCCTGGGTACTGAGCGATGTCGACTCCGCCACTGCCGACCCCTACGTGCTCGCAACCTACGGCGACCTGCACTCGCGAGTGCTCGCCGGCGAGGCCCTCGCCTGGCAGACGGGCGAACGTGTTGACGCCGCCGAAGCCCGCGGTAGCCAACTCACGTGGCACGAACGCGGAGAACTCGCCGCCGTCGTTGCCGCCCTCAAAGTGTTCTCGAGCGACACCTCGCTCGCCGTCACCTCTGCCATCTTCGAGGTTACGGGCGCCCGCTCCACCGCGAACCGCTACGGCTTCGACCGGTTCTGGCGCAACGTGCGCACTCACTCCCTGCACGACCCGGTCGCCTACAAGAAACGCGAGGTGGGAGACCACTTCGTCAACGGCACCCACGTCGCGTTCAGCCTCTATACCTAAGCCTCACGAAAGCTCCGCTCATGTCTATCACCCGTCGCACCCTGCTCCGACTCGGCCTCGCCGCCACCACCACCGGATTCGCGCTGCCCGCGCTGGCTGCCTGCGGTTCGGGGGGCACCGCGGCCGCCCTCCAGGCCAGCGCCACCCCGCCGGGGGACCTCCTGCGCGGCGTCACGCTGAACGCGATGGTGAATCAGCCTCATGCGCTCGCGTTCACCAAGGTGCTGGGCCCGGCGTTCGCAAGCGAGTTTGGCGGCACGCTCACGACCACCGCGATTCCCTACGACCAGCTCACGAGCAAGCAGATTCTGGACGCGCAGTCCGGCGCGGGCACCTTCGACGTTTTTGACTACTTCTACTTTGGCCTCGGCAGCCTCGTCGACGCGAACGCCCTCGTCGACCTCACCGACTGGCTCGCCGCGCCCGCGATCGCGGCCGACGTGCGTCCCGACGATTTTCTTCCCTCCATCTACGACCCGTATACGCTGCAGGACGGTCGCCGCTATGGCTTGCCCTACGACGGCGACACGCACCTGTTATTCGTCAACACTGAGGTGTTCGAGAAGTACGGCGTCGAGGTGCCGGGAACGTGGGACGCCTATGACGAGGCTGCCGCGAAAATCACGCAGGATTCGCGCGGCGCGGTGTTCGGCGCGATCGTCCCGGGTCAGCAGGTGCCGATGATATTGGGGTGCTCCTTTATCAACAGACTCGCCGGGTACGGCGGAGAATTGGTGGACGCCTCGGGTGCCCCGCAACTGGTCAGCCCCGCGGCCGTGGCCGCCCTTGATCACCTCGTGAAGGTCGCCCCGAGCGCCTACCCCACGGTGCTGCAGACGGGCTTCGACCAGGCCAATGCCGCCTGGCTTGGCGGCAAGGGCGCGATGCTCGACACGTGGACCGACATGTCGCTGAAGAGTCAGGACCCCGGAACATCTCAGATCGTCGACAAGTGGACCGCCGTGCCCCTGCCCGTGGGCGGTGCCAACACCACTCCGCGCACGGCGCTGAACTCGGGTTTCGGCCTCGGCGTCTCGACCGGAAGCGCCCAGCCCGAGGCTGCGGCTGCATTCGTGCAGTGGGCCACGAGCATCGTCATGAACCAGGCGCAGGCCACGTTTGCGGGCTCGGGAATCGACCCAGCCCGCGCGAGCGTCCTGAACTCTGCCGAGTTCGCACAGGCCGTAGGCGCGCCCGCCGTGACGCAGGCGATTCGCGACGGCCTGGGCGGGGCTCCCCTCGTCTGGCCGAGCACGGCGGCCGCACCCCAGCAATTGCAAGACCTCACCGACCAGCTGGCGCTCGCCATTCAGGGCAAGCAGAGCGTGCAGCAATCGCTCGAGAACGCTCAGACCGCCTGGGAATCGGCGTGAGCGTCGCTCCAGGGCGGCGCGTGCCGCTGATTCTCGGCGTGCCCGCCGCGATTTCGCTCGTGGTGATGCTCGCCGTTCCCACCGTCTACCTCGTCGCTCTCGCGTTGACGCAATCCTCGCTCGCGCGTCCCCTGCGCGCGTGGGTGGGGCTCGACAATTTCACGAAGGCCGCGGCATCGCTCGGCTTCGGCGACTCGCTGTGGAAGTCGGTGCTGTTCGCGGTGCTCGGCGCAGCCCTGCAGATGGCGCTCGGTACCCTGATCGCTTTGGCGCTGCGCTCGCGCGGGGAACGCCGCGGCGGCCTCGGCCTCGTGGGGGTGCTGCTCCTGCTGCCGCTCATCACCCCGCCCGTGATTGTCGGCACCCTCTGGAAGCTCCTGCTCGCCCCCGAGGGTGGCTGGTTCGCCAGCCTGCTCGCACCCCTGGGGGTCGAGCAGTTCAACCCGCTCGGCTCCCCCGTCAGCGCGTTCGCGAGCCTGCTCGTGGTCGATACCTGGCAGTGGACCCCCTTCGTGGCCCTGCTCGTGTACGCCTCGCTGCTCGGCCTCGATGTCGAGATTTTCGAGGCCGCTGCCCTCGACGGGGCCAGCGCGTGGCGCGGCTTCACACACATTGCGTTGCCATTGCTCTCGCCCGCCCTGCTTTCAGTGGCACTCATCAAGACGGTGCTCGGCCTCAAGGTTTTCGACCTGATCTTCGTGGTCACCCAGGGTGGCCCGGGGGTGGCGAGCCTGCTGGCTCCGTTCGCGATCTACCGCAAGGCGTTTCGCGGTTCATTTCAGATCGGTCAGGCCGCAGCCATGACACTCATGTTGTGCCTCGTGGTCACCGTTGTAGTGGGCATCTTGCAGTTCGCGCGAGCCCGCGCGCTGAGAGTGGAGGACTAATGCACGGCCTGGGTGTGAAGACATCACGCGCTGTCGTGGCGCTGGTTGCCGTTGCGGTCGCCGTGCCGCTCGCGTACCTGATTTCACTGTCGGTGCGTTCCAATGACGACGTGCTAAGCGGTTCACTGTGGCCCCGCGAGTTTGTGTGGCAGAACTTCTCGCGCGTGTTCGAAACGATCCCGCTAGCCCGCATGCTCGGCAACTCTTGGCTACTCACGGCGCTGTCCGTACTCGTCACCTTCGCGGTGGCGGTGCCCGCCGCGTACTACACGGCACGGGCCGGACGCCGGGGCCACCACTTGGGTGCGTGGATCCTCGCCAGTTATTGCGCGCCACCCATTGTCGCTGTGCTGCCCCTGTATTTCGGGCTGCGCAGCGTGGGACTGCTCGACACTGTGTGGGGGCTCGCTCTCGTCAGCGGGCTCGCCAACGTCCCCGTCGCGGTGTGGCTGCTCGACTCGTTCGTGCGGCGCGTGCCCCTCGATTTGGAAGAGGCCGCAGCCCTCGACGGTCTCGGGCCCCTCGGCACCCTCCATCGCATCGTGATCCCACTTCTTAGCCCAGGCCTCGTCGCGGTGGGTTTGATCTGCGCATTTCTCGCGTATAACGAGTTCTTGTTCGCGGTATCGCTCACCAACACGGTCGCGTCGCAGCCCATCTCGGTGGGGTTGTCGCTGTTCCAAGGCGACCGCACCGTGCAGTTTGGGCAGCAGGCCGCGGCCGCACTAGTCGCCGTTGCACCCATGTACGTCGTCGCCGGCGTACTCCAGAAGTACCTCGTCGCTGGCCTTACCCACGGCAGCGTGAAGTAGCCGGTCACCGCACGGACCCGAAAACGGACGCCGCGTGCGTCCGCCCCCGAAAGGAAACCCTCATGGCACCCAAACTGATTCGCCTCAATGCCTTCGACATGACCTGTGTCGTGCATCAAAGCCCCGGGCTCTGGCGCTTGCCCGGCGACCGCGCGACCGAATACAACACCGTGAAGTATTGGACCGACCTCGCGCGCCTGCTCGAACGCGGCCTGTTCGAGGGCATGTTCATCGCCGATGTCGTGGGCATCTACGACGTTTACCAGGGCGGCCCCGAGACGGCCGTGAAAACGGGTACGCAAGTGCCCGTGGGCGATCCGCGACTCGCGATCTCGGCGATGGCGGCAGTAACCGAGCACCTCGGCTTTGGCGTGACGGTGTCTACCACGTACGCCAAGCCCTACCTGCTGGCGCGCGACTTCTCGACCCTCGATCACCTCACGGGAGGGCGCGTGGCCTGGAACATTGTGACCTCCTACCTCGATTCGGCGGCCCGTAACCTCGGGCTGGACCAGCAGGTTTCACACGACCGACGCTACGACGTGGCGAACGAGTTTCTTGAGGTCTGCTACAAGCTGTGGGAGTCCTCCTGGGAGGACGACGCGGTGGTCAAGGACAGCGCGACGGGCGTCTACGCGGACCCGACTAAGGTGCACGCCATTGAGCATGCGGGCGAGCATTTCACCGTGCCGGGCGTTCACCTGTGCGAGCCCAGCCCACAGCGGACCCCAGTCATCTACCAGGCCGGTTTCTCGTCGAAGGGGCGCGCATTCGCTGCGCGGCATGCCGAGGGCATCTTTGTCGCGGCGCCTCGCGCGGGCCTCATCACCCCACACGTTGCGGCGATCCGCGAGGCCGCGGCTGCGGAGGGCCGCGACCCGCAGTCTGTGAAGTTCTTCGCCCTCGTCACCGTGATCGTCGCCGAGACCGACGCGGACGCGCGCGCCAAGGAGGTCGAATACCGTCGCTACGTATCGCACGAATCGGCGCTCACCCTGTTTGCCGGCTGGACCGGCGTAGACCTCTCCAAGTACGGCCTCGACGAGGTACTACAGATGGAGCAGAACGAGGCGATTCACTCCGCACTGCAAACGTTCACGCAAGACGACGCGGCACAGCAGTGGACGCCCCGCAAGGTCGCCGAGCTCGTGGCGATTGGCGGCGTCGGGCCCCTGTTCGTGGGATCCCCCAAGACGGTCGCCGACCAACTCGAGGCGTTTCTTGACGAAACCGACATCGATGGATTCAACCTCGCGTATGCCACGACTCCCGGGTCGTTCGAGGATTTCATCGACCTCGTGGTGCCCGAATTGCAGGCCCGCGGACGCTACCGCACGGCCTACGAGGGCTCTACCTTGCGCGAATCGTTTTACGGGGCAGGTCAGCAGCACGTGCGCACCGACCACCCCGCGTTCGGCTACAAGGTGACTCGCGCCCTGGTGTAGGCCCGCACGCACGGAGAGCGGCGAGCCACTACGCGACCTGGCGCTGCCCGCCGCGCACGACAAGCCGCCCCGAGCGCGCCAGCCACGCGATGCGCACGAGCAGCAACGGCACCGTGACCAGCAGAAACAGTTGCGGGCGGGTGAGGCCCTCCCACACCACCTCATTGCCGCGCACGAACTCCACGCCGAACCGAAACACCCCGTACGCTGCGATGTACAGGGTCAGCAGCTGCCCCTGCGCGATGGGCGCGCGCCGCAGCCAGAACCACAGCAGGCAGAACGCGACCGCGTGAAACGCCACCTCGTAGAGAAAGCTCGGGTGCAGCGGCACCCCGGCGGGCGACTGCGTATACGCGGCCGCCGGAGCGTCCAAAATGACACCCCAGGACGCCCCCGTGGGCGTGCCGGGCCGTTCGGTAAAGAAACATGCGAACCGGCCGATCGCCATCGCGAGGGCAACCGCGGGGGCGAACAGGTCGCCCGTGGAGCCGGGGTAGCGCGTCACGCGTTTGGCGACGTGCGCCCCGACCCACGCGCCGAGCAGCGCGCTCAAGATGGACGCGTTGCCGCGCGCGAGCTGGTCGATCACGCTCAGATTTTGGGTGGGGTCGAGGTGCTGGGCCCACGTGCCTAGGCGCGCCATGAGGGCCGCGCCCACCACCGCGCCGAGCACGATGTAGAGCAGGCGCTCGTCGCGCATGTTGCGGCGGCGCTTCTCGACCATGAACACGGCCACACCCGCGGCCATGCCCACCGCCACGAAGAACGAGTGGGTGTCGAAGCGCGGCAACCACGCGGCGACATCGTGCAGGGTGGGGTACATCAGCCGCCCCACACGAAGAGCCAAAACTTCACCCACAACGGCGTCGCGGCGAGCGCAAGCACCGCGACAACCACGAGGTACGTGATGACGGCGCGCGTATCACCGAGGATGCACCGCGAGCTCACGAGGCCCGCGCGGCGCGCCCGCACGTAGCCGCGAATCGCCACCAGCGCGAACGCGCACACCGCGAGCGGCCCGGCCACGCACGCGATGAGTGCGACCGTCGTGTGCACGCACAGGCGCAGGGGGTCGACGGGCGCGGGCACGCTGTCGTCGCGCTGGTTCAGGCCGTGCCACCCACTCATGACCGGACCACCACGGGCAGTTCGCGGCGACCGGTCGCGGTTGAGAGCTTTCCGCGCGCGAGGGGGGCCCACGCCTGCACGGCGCAAAACGGCGCGCACTGATGCGCACTGGTCTCGGCGTTGACGGTGGCCACATGGACGCAGCACTGCGTCAGTCGCTCCTCGATCATGGTGTTGATGTCCATGAACGGCTTGATCGTGATGCGCTTGATGCGCTTCGCCAGCAGCGTGCGCAGGCGCTGATGCTGACCGGGCAGTTTGGACGCCGCGAGGGTCGTAAGCGTGCCGATACCCAGGTCGCAGGCCTGGCAAAGGTCGCGCCAGATGTCGGTCATGGAGGGGTGCGAGAGCGAGGACTGCTCGCTCAGCAGGTCGAGCAGCGAGGTCTTGACGGCCTCGCGGATCGCCTGGTTGAGGTTCGAATCGGCGATGCGATTGGCGATCAGATCGGGCTGCAGGTCGAGCAGGGCCTTGAGGCGCTCGTGGCCGATCAGGGCCGTGAGCGAACGCCACGTGCCGCTGTCGTCTTGCAGCAGGTACCCCACCGAGCAGCAGTGCGGGTGGCTGCACGGCAGGGCCGTGAGGTCGCGCCAGGTGACGAGCCCGCGCGTTTGCCCCTCGAGCCGCGCGAGCACCCCCGTGTGCGTGAGCCGGTCGCCCGGATCGATAGCCGAGGAACGCCCCGAACCGAACACGGGTTGGATCGTGACCCCGCCGACGAAGGGAGTGGCAAGCGCCCGCTCGATCACGGCGCCGATCTCGTGGTCGTTCACGCCGAGCGCGGCGGTCATCGTGAGGGTGGTGAACACTCCCGCCTCGCTGAGCCGGTCGAGGGCGCGCTGCTTGAAGCGCCGAATGTCGGCGCCGCGGTGAAACGTGGAGGCCTCGGCGCTGTCGCCGTCGTACTGCAGGTACACCTCGACCCGCTCGCGGTGTCGCTTCAGCACGCGCACGAGGGCGTCGTCCTGGGCGATGCGCAGGCCGTTGGAGTTCAGCAGGATCCGCACGATGGGGCGCGCGACGAGCTGTTCCAGCAACTGTTCGAGCCACGGGTAGAGGGTGGGTTCGCCGCCCGAGAGCATCAGCACGTCGATGCGGTGGTTCTCTTTCGCGAGGCGGTCATCGACCGAGGCCAGCACCTCGGCGAGCGGGGCCACGGCCTGCGCGGCGGGGCTGGATTCGGCGAAGCACGTGGGGCATTTGAGGTTGCAGTGGTCGGTGATGTCTTGCAGCAGGATGCACGTGTGCTGCGTTTGCATGGCGGGCAGTCCGTACTCGTAGGCCGAGGGTACGGGCCTAAAGTTCGTCGCGTGGTCGGGGGCGTGCACCTTGGTGGGGGCGGTCCACTGTTCGAGGTAGGTGAGAATCTCGGCGTTCTCGTCGTAGAGGGTGCTGATGCGGCCGTGGTCGGGGCAGCCGCGTTCGAGGTAGACGCGCTCGCCCCGCACCGCGAGCCACCCGGAGAGACGTCGCACGTCGGCGAGGTCGCACTCGGGATTCTCCTCGTGACAGTGGGGACAGAACGCATTGACGTACCGATGCACCCGGTAGTCGTTCAGCGGCATGCCCGCCCCGGGCTTACGGGGCTTGCCTGGCTTGGTCTCGGTTTCGGACGTCGCGGTGGCGGGGTGGGCAGGTGGGGTGGCGGTGGGCTGCGTGGCGGGCTGGGCTGACATGGTTTCACCCTAGCAACGGGCGGCCGAGAGTGTGCGTTGCAGTGGTTATGCCCGCCGCGAATAGAGCATTCCCTTCAGTGCGGCGATATGACCCGCGAAGGCGGCGCGGCCGACGGGTGTCAGCGTCACCCACGTGCTGGGCCGCCCGCGCCCCTGGGGGGCGCCCAGTTTTTGTTCGACATAGCCGGCCTCGGCGAGGCGCTTCAGATGCTTGCTGAGCGCGGAGTCGCTGACATCGGCGAGTTCGCGCAGGGCGCGCGATTCGAGTGCCTCGGTTTCGGCGAGGGCCGCGCACATGCGCAGTCGGGGGATCTCGTGAATCAGGGGGTCAAGCGCGAGGGCCGCGGGGGCAGCCGGCTCGGCCTGGCTCTCGGGTGCACTTTCGGCGGGGCGGGCGCGGCTCATGCGTTTTCGCTCCGCAGGTGGCGACGCAACTGGTAGTCGTAGGCGCGGCCGAACACAATGGCGGCGACGAAGACCTCACCGGCGGCAACCCACGCGACCCAGGTCCAGCCCAGGTCTCGGGCCAGGATGAATGCGGCCAGGCAGCCAACCCCGTAGGCAGCCACCATTCCCCACAGCATCCAGGCTGCGGCTCTACCGACCAGGGAGGCCGACGCGCTCGTGAGCTGCACTCCCGTGATCCGCGTGTAGAGCTTCATGGGGCCAAAACTGCCGAGCACCACCGCGAACGTGAGGAGGTATCCGTACTGCCCCAGGATCACCCCGCCGCAGCCGAGCACGGAGGCGGCGAGGAGCAGCCCGAGGGCGGAGTGATACCACCAGGGGGTGTAGACGCGGTCGGCGAGGGAGCGGCGGGCGGCGGTCACGGCTTCGAGGGCCTCGCGGGCCGCCGCATAAGAATTAGTTTCCATACGTGAAACTATATGAGTTACTTTCCCGCCGCGCAAGTAAATCGCGCAATTATTTTCCCGAAGGGAACATAACGCCCCCCACCTGCCCGGGAGGAGACGCAGCCAGGCCGGACGCGCGTGCGTCCGGCCTGGCATGCACCCGGAGGACCCGGGCGGTTGGATTACTTCTTGCGGCGCGAGATCACCCGCAACGCGAACCCGAGGCCCGCCAGGAGTAGCGCTGCGCCACCCACGGGGGCGAGGTTGCTACCCGTGCGTGCGAGCCACGTCGGCAGAATGCGTCCGTTGCCTGCGCCCGGGGCCTGCGCGCCCGGAGTGCCTGCGCCCGGGGCCTGCGCGCCCGGATTGCCTGCGGTCGCGGGGTTCGCCAGCTTCACGGTGGCCCGCGCGGGGTCGGCCGGGTTGCCCTTGACATCGTTCGCTTGCCATAGGACCGGTGAGGGCACGCCCCGGAATCCGGGCTGCGGGGTGAACAGCAGGTCGCCGTTTGGCTGCACCGTCCACACACCCTGGTTCGGGATCGTGAGCGTCTTGCCGTCCGCCGAGACTACGGCTCCTGCGGGCTGACCCGCGGTCGGGAACCGCACGCTGCCCCTGTCCATGTTGTCGGCCAGGTTCGTCTTCACCGTGACGGGCAGGCCGTCACCGTTCGAGGTGCCCGTCGCATCGAAGACATCGGGGTAAGGAACCCGAGCCGTCGCCGGCAGCGCCGTGAAGCCCGCGGTGTCACGCATGGTGTACGAGACCGGCGTCGGGGTGCCCCTAAACGCCTGCACCGCCACGAGCGTCAAGCCACCCGAACCACCCGAGGCGGTCATTTCGGGGGTGAAGCTCATGCGACCCGTTGTGGTGTCGATGGTCCACACGCCCTCACCGGGCACCACCATCGAACGGCCATCCGCGGCCACAATAGCGCCCGCTGGTTGCCCCGCCGCCGGGAACGTGGTGGTCGTGAAGTCCATGTTGGGGTCGGTCTTCGGGTCTACCCAACCCGTCTGGCCGAGCGGAGTCGTCTCACCCACCACGTCGTACACGTTCGGGTAATCCACGCTCGCGCTCGACGGCTTCGACACGTTGCCAAAGCGGTCCGACGCGCCGAATAGCACGGGACTCGCATCGCCGTCGAAGTTGTCTACGGGAGTGAACACGAGGTTGCCGTCGGCGTTCACCGTCCACGTACCCTCACCGGGTATCGTGAGCGTCTTACCGTCCGAGCTGGGCACCGCGCCCTTGGGTTGGCCCGTGGTCGAGAACGCCACCGACGCGGGGTTCATCGTCTCACCGAGCCGGGTCTCCACCGTCACCACGGAACCCTGATTGCCCTTCCCGGCGGCCGACGTGACCTCGGGATAGACCACTCGCGCCGTGCCCGGCAGCGAGGTGTTGCCGGCCATATCGGCCGCCGTCACCTGCACGGGGCTGGGGTTGCCCGTGAACGCGGCATCCGGGGTGAACACCAGGTCACCGTCGGGGGTGACCGTCCAGACACCCTCATTCGGCACCGTCAACGTCTTACCATCGGTCGAGACCGTCGCACCCGCAGGCTGGCCCTCGGTGGGGAACTTGACGCTCGCCGGATCCATGGTGGCACCGAGGTCGGTGTCGACCGTGGCCGGCCCACCCGGAGTACCCCCGCCGACCATGCTGTCTAGCACGTCGGGGTAGACCACCGAGAGCGTTCCGGGCGCCGACACGTTGCCCAGGTTGTCTTTCGCGGTGATCTTGATAGGGGTCGGATCTCCCGTGAAGCTCGGTTCGGGCGTGAAGGTCACCGTGCCGTCGGGGTTAACAGTCCACGTACCCTCCCCGGGCACCGTGAGCGTCTTACCGTCGGGGCTGGCCGTGGCACCATTCGGCTGGCCATCCGTCGGGAACTGGACGCTCGTGGGGTCCATATTCGCACCGAGCACCGGAGTCAGCGTAACGGGTTGGCCCTGGTTTCCGCTGCCCGCAGGGGTGTCGCCCACCACGGGATACAGGGCCGTGGCCGTGCCGGGGAGGGCCGTGTTACCGGCCTTATCGTCCGCCGTGAACTTCACGGGAGTGGGACTGCCCACGAAATTAGGCTCGGGAGTGAACACCAGATCACCGTCGCCGTTGACCGTCCACACACCCTCACCGGGCACCGTGAGCGTCTTACCATCCGAGCTGACCGTCGACCCCGCAGGTTGACCCTCACTCGGGTATTTCACGCTCGCCGGGTCCATCGCGTCGCTGAGCTGGGTGTCGACCACGATCGGCTGGCCAAGCGCCGCCTGACCACTGACCGCATCCTCGACATTGGGATACACCACGGTCGCCGTCGCGGGCGGGGACGTATTACCCGCCGTATCCTTCGCCGTGAAGGCGACGGGAGTCGGATTGCCCGTGAAGCCCGCAACCGGAGTGAACACCAAATCACCGTCAGGGGTGACCGTCCAGGTCCCCTCGTTCGGCACCGTCAACGACTTACCATCATCGCTGACCGTCGCACCCGCGGGCTGACCCTCACTCGGGAACACCACAGAAGCCGGGTCCATATTCGCACCGAGGTTCGTGTCGACCGTCGCCGGACCGCCCTGGTCGCCCGTGAAGCCACTCGCGTCGCTGACCACCGGGTACGTCGCGGTGGCCGTCCCCGGCAACGCGGCGTTACCCGCCGTGTCGCTCGCCGTGAACTTCACCGGCGTGGGGGTCCCCGTAAACGTAGCCTCCGGCGTGAACACCAGGTCACCCTCGGGGTTCACCGTCCACTCGCCCTCACCGGGCACCGTCACGGTCTTACCATCAGACGAGACCGTCGACCCCGCAGGCTGACCCTCAGTCGGGTACACCACCGAAGCCGGATCCATATTCGTGCCCAGGTTGGTGTCGATCGTCGCGGGCTGCCCCGACGCCGCACTACCCGTCACCGTATCCGGCACATCCGGGTAATCCACCGACGCTGTCGCCGGCAACGCCGCAACACCCTCGCCATCCGAGGCCGTGAACTTCACCGGGGTCGGATCGCCCGTGAACGTCGACTCTGGCGTGAACACGAGGTCACCGTCGCCGTTGACCGTCCACTCGCCCTCATCGGGCACCGTGAGCGTTTTACCGTCATCACTGACCGTAGAGCCCGCGGGCTGACCCGCAGTGGGGAACACCACGCTCGCCGGGTCCATGTTTGCAGTCAAGGCAGTGTCCACCGTCGCCGGAGCACCCTGCGGCGCCGTACCCGGCACCGTATCCGCCACATCCGGATACACGGCTGTCGCCGTGCCCGGCGTCGAGGTATTGCCCGCCGTGTCATCCGCCGTGAACTTCACCGGCGTGGGAGTCCCCGTAAACGCGGCGTCCGGAGTGAACAGCAAATCACCGTCAGGGGTGACCGTCCAGGTCCCCTCGTTCGGCACCGTCAGCGTCTTGCCATCATCGCTGACCGTCGCACCAGCGGGCTGACCCTCACTCGGGTACACCACGCTCGCCGGGTCCATATTGGCGGCCAGCTTCGTGTCGATGACTGTGGGTGCACCCGGCACCCCGGCGGCGGAAACCTCGTCCATCACGTCCGGGTACGTCGCGGTGGCCGTCCCCGGCAACGCGGCGTTACCCGCCGTGTCGCTCGCCGTGAACTTCACCGGCGTGGGGGTCCCCGTAAACGTAGCCTCCGGCGTGAACACCAGGTCACCCTCGGRGTTCACCGTCCACTCGCCCTCACCGGGCACCGTCACGGTCTTACCATCAGACGAGACCGTCGACCCCGCAGGCTGACCCTCAGTCGGGTACACCACCGAAGCCGGATCCATATTCGTGCCCAGGTTGGTGTCGATCGTCGCGGGCTGCCCCGACGCCGCACTACCCGTCACCGTATCCGGCACCACGGGGTACTGTGCCGTGGCCGTGCCGGGTAGGGCCGTGTTACCGGCCTTATCGTCCGCCGTGAACTTCACGGGAGTGGGACTGCCCACGAAATTAGGCTCGGGCGTGAACACGAGGTCACCGTCGCCGTTGACCGTCCACTCGCCCTCATCGGGCACCGTGAGCGTTTTACCGTCATCACTGACCGTAGAGCCCGCGGGCTGACCCTCACTCGGGTATTTCACGCTCGCCGGGTCCATCGCGTCGCTGAGCTGGGTGTCGACTACGATCGGCTGGCCAAGCGCCGCCTGACCACTCACCGCATCCTCGACATTGGGATACACCACGGTCGCCGTCGCGGGCGGGGACGTATTACCCGCCGTATCCTTCGCCGTGAAGGCGACGGGAGTCGGATTGCCCGTGAAGCCCGCAACCGGAGTGAACACCAAATCACCGTCAGGGGTGACCGTCCAGGTCCCCTCGTTCGGCACCGTCAACGACTTACCATCATCGCTGACCGTCGCACCCGCGGGCTGACCCGCCTCGGGGAACGCCACGGTGGAGGCGTCCATGGTTGGCCCCAGGCCGGTCTTGACCGTAGCGGGCTGACCCTGGTCACCCGAGCCACTGGGCGGGTTTGACACCACGGGCGTCACGGTGGCGGTGAGGGGCGCCTCTGACGACAGTCCGTTGGAGTCGGTGACGCGCGCGGTCACGGGGGTCGTGGTACCCGTGAAGGTGGGGTCGGGAGTGAACACCGCGTCACCGTCGGCGTTCACCGTCCACACACCCTCGCCGGGCAGGGTCACCGTGTCTGTGGGTTGTCCCGTAGTGGGGTCAATGAGTTCGGTCTTCGCAATCGTGGCACCCGTGGCGCCGAGTTTGGCATCGGATAGCGGAACGGTGGCCGTCTGCCCCTGGGCGACGGTCGGCGCGGTTTGGATGCCGGAGAGATCGGGAGTGACTGTGGCGGTGACCGCCACGGTCTGCTGCGCCGAATAGAGCTCGCCGCCGCCTATCTTGTTAATGGTGTACACGATGGGCGTCGTCGTACCCACGAAGTTCGGCTCGGGGGTGAACGTCGTGTCGCCGGTCGTGGAATTCACGGTCCACGTGCCCTCGCCGGGAATAGTGAGCGTCGGCCCGGTGGTGCCGGGCGCGGTCACAAACTGCACCGAGGTGACATCCCAATCGTTGCCGCGGTCGTTGGCCTCCGAGCGCAACTCGACGGGCGTGTTTTGCGGGGTCGTCGCCTCATCGGCCTGCGCGCCGGGGTCGCAGCCCGGGTCAGATTCACCGAGGGCCGCGAGGCCCCATATTGAACCGGTGTAGCGGAACGCCTCGGTGACTGGCAGTGTCGATGTGTTCTGGAACAGCGGGACGTAGCCAAGTCTTGCTACCACGCCACCTTCGAAGCCGATGTAGTAACTGCCGTTGTTGCGCGCCGCACCCCAAGGCCTGGCGTACTGGGCGGTACTCAGGGCCCCGACGGGAACGATGCGGCCGTCCGGCTTGAGACGGACCAGGCCGAACCCGCTGGACCCAAATGACCCCTCCGCGAGCATGAGTATGTCGCCGTTGGGCATGGGCAGGAAGTCACCAGCCGGGGAGTAACCGGGCGTGTCTTTGTACTTCGAGACGACTCCGGTTGCGGGGTTGATCTGATAGATGGCCTGGATTCCTTTTGCACCCGTGAGCAGCGTCCCGTCGGGCAGCGCGGAGAGCGAGTTCCAGTTGTAGCCGATCCCTGACATGGTAATGGTTCGTATGATGCTGTTCTGCTGCGGTGAGCCGCGGGTTCCGAACTCGTACAAGGGAGTTGAGGACAGGTCGATGCCGTAGACGCGATTGTCGTTGGTGACGGCAACGTCGCCGAGTTGGTGGCCCGAGTTCCACGTGATGGGGTTGGCGCCCGCCGAATCCCACGAAATAAACGTGGAACCCGAACTCCCGTAGAACGCGGCCGAGCACTCCGCGGGTAGGGGCACACCGGCCCTGGCGACCTGTGGACTGCCCGCGAGGGGAACGGTCAGCGCGGCCAAGGTCACGAAACTCGTGGCCGCAGACAGGGCGCGGCGCGGCCATCGGCGCTCAGAGCGCGCGGGGGAAGGCGATGGATTTTTCATCATTCTCCAGAAGTCGTAGTGGGATCAATTCGACTGACTGCAAGCGGCCACTCGGTGCCGAGCGGGTGGGCTCGGGCGGCGCGGGGCAATAGAAACTCAGCAAAAAACCGCGCCCCCACCAATCTACACAATGAGCTAGCTATCGTCACTTTAAGCAATGCATCGAATCGCAACCAGTCGCGAGACGCAACCAGGCCGGACGCGCGTGCGTCCGGCCTGGCAGGTCAGCCCCAGGGAGCGGGGCCACGAATCACCCCAGCGGGGGCAGCGCCGCCTCGTGCAGCCACGCCGTGAAGAATGCCCGCAGCGACGCGGGGGCACAGCGTTCCATGTGTGCCTCGAACGACTCCGTGCTGACGAGACCGTGGCGATGCCGCGCGCACCACGCCCGCACCGCCTCAAAGAACGCGGCATCGCCCAATTCGCGGCGCAGGGCGTGCAGCAGCAGGGCGCCGCGCTTGTAGACGCGATCATCGAACATGAGCTCGCGCCCCGGGGCCGCGAGCACGAGGTCCTGCGGCAGGGCGCTTAACCGCGCGTGGTAGCGCACCGCCATCTCGTGGGCGCTCTCGCGACCCAGCCTCTCGCTCGCGAGCCACTCGGCATAGCAGGCGAAGCCCTCATTGAGCCAGATGTCGCTCCACGACGAGATGGTCAGCGAGTTGCCAAACCACTGATGCGCGAGCTCGTGGGCGACGAGACGCTCCTCCGCCCAGTCGCGCGCTCCCGTCACGTGGTTGCGCCCGAAGATCGAAAAACCCTGCGCTTCGAGCGGTATCTCCAACTCATCGTCGGTCACCACGACCGCATACCGCGAAAACGGGTAGGGACCAAACAGCTCGATGAAGAGGCTCATCATGCGGTCCTGGCGCGCGAAATCGTGCTTGAACGGGGCGAGCAGCGAGGGCGGCACGATCGCCCGCTGCTTGACCTTCGTGCCTGGCATCTTTACGAACTCGCTCTGGCCTATCGTCACCGAGGCCAGATACGTCGACATGGGCTCCACCTGATCGAACACCCAGCGCGTGAGCGAACTGCGAGTCGTGCGGTCGGTGAGCACGCCATTGGCCATCACCGCGTACGGAGAATCGGTGGTCACCGCGATCTCGTAACTGGCCTTGTCGGTGAGGGTGTCGTTGCAGGGAAACCAACTGGGCGCGCCGTAGGGCTGATTGGTCGCGAGGGCGCCGTTGGTGAGTTCCTCCCACCCGACCGCGCCCCAGTTGCCGCGCAGGGGCACGGGGTTGCCCGAGTACGCCACGTCGATGTGGAACGGCTGCCCCGCCTCGATTGGCTTCGCCGGGGTGACGGTGAGCTTGTTGGCCTTGAGGGCATACTTCGCCGCACGGGCCCGGTTGACGCTCACGCGCGCCACCTTGAACGGCGTCGCGAGGTCGAGCGTGAAGCGCGAGAGGGGGTGCGTCGCCACCGCGAATAGCGTCGCCTTGCCCGCCAGGCGATTACTGCTCACGCGGTATTCGAGGTCGAGTTCGTAGCGGCTCACGCGATAGCCGCCGTTGCCGTGGCCCGGCACGTATGGATCGTTACTCGAGGTCGCACCGGGGTATGGCGCCTGCGAATGTCCCTTAGGTTCTCTTTTCATGCGGCTACCAGTGTGGCACCTATCGCTGCCAGGGGGTAATCGGATTTCCCGTCCACGAGCTGTGCGGTGGCACGGATTCGCCCCGCATGACGAGCGAGGCCGGGCCCGCCACGCTGTTCGCTCCCAGCGCCGCCGCAGGCAAGATCACGCTGTGCGGCCCGAGCGTGGCGCCCTCCTCAAGAGTCACCGTATCGAGGCTCATGATGCGGTCGTGAAACAGATGCGTCTGCACGACGCAGCCGCGGTTCACCGTCGCGGCATCGCCGAGGGTCACCAGGTCGGCCTCGGGCAGCCAATACGACTCGCACCAGACTCCGCGCCCGATCTTCGCACCGAGCGAGCGCAGCCACAGGTTAAGCGCCGGGGTGCCGGCTGCGGCATGCGAAAACCACGGTGCCGCCACCATCTCAACGAACGTGTCTTGCAGCTCATTGCGCCACACGAACGGCGACCACAGCGGGTGCTCCACCGCGCGAATCACCCCCACGCACAGCCACTTCATGGCCGTCGTCAGCAGAGCGGCAAGCCACCCGGCCGCGATCACGACGAGGCCGCTCAGCAACCCCGCCACTCCAAACGAGGTGGCCTCGGCGAGGCCGTGCAGGCCCGCGATCACGGCAATTGCGATGCCAGTCGTCGCGATCACCGCGCTCCCGCGCAGCACTTCGAACCCGGCGCGCGCGAACCGCAGTCGCTTCGGCGGCTCGAACGTGCGCGAAGCATCCACCTCGTCGGCGACCACGCGCCGCAGCTTGACGGGCGGGGAGCCCAGCCAGCTGGTGCCCTTCTTGGCGCTCTCGGGGGCGGCGGAAAGGACGGCGACGAGGCCATTCTTGGGAACCGCGCGTCCGGGAGCAGTCATGCCCGAATTACCGAGAAAGGCCCGCTTGCCGACCTTGGCGCGCTCGATCCGCATCCAGCCGCCGCCGAGCTCATACGACGCGATCATGGTGTCGTCGGCGAGAAAGGCCCCGTCGCCGATCGTGGTCATCGCGGGCAGCAGCAGCACCGTGGACGCCTCGACCCCCTGACCCACCTTCGCCCCGAGCCAGCGCAGCCAGGTGGGGGTCAGCATGCTCGCGTAAAGAGGGAACAGTACCGTTCTCGCGTTGTCGAGCAGCCGCTCCGTGGCCCACACCTGCCAGCCGGTGCGGGAGCGCACGGCGTGATGCCCCTCGCGCAAGCCCAGTCCGAGCAGCCGCACGCACACGACGGTGAGCAGGGCAAACACTATGAACGCGACGAGCGCCGCGGGCACGAGCCACAGCAGCGTGTAGCCGACCGCCGAGGCCATGTCGTGCGAACTGCGCAGACCCGTGCTCAGCACGAGCCCGCCCGCAACGATCGCGAGCACGGGCACGCCCAGTAGCGGAATCGACGACAGCGAATACAGCAGGGCCCAATAGGGGCGGTTCGGCGGGGCCATGGGCGGATAGTTAAAGCGCGCCTTGCCCCCGCGCCGCGCGGGCGACCCGGCTGCGAGGCGCCCCGCCTTGACGGTGCCGTGCACGCAGGATCCCGCGCTCACGTGGGCGCCGCGCCCGATCTCGCTGCCAGGGAGGAGGGTCGAGCGGCCGCCCACCACGGCGTCCGCCCCGATGCGCAGGCGGCCCACATAGAAGGTGTCGCCGTCGACCCAGTGGCCCGAGAGGTCCACCTCGGGCTCTATCGAACACCCGTCTTCGAGAGTGATGAGGCCCGTCACGGGCGGCAGGGAATGCAGGTCAACGTGGCGGCCGACGGTTGCTCCGAGGGCGCGGGCGTAGCGCGTGATCCACGGGGCCGAGGCAAGCGTGACCGCGCCCGTGACATCGACGAGCCGCTCGCAAAACCACACCCGAAGGTGCACGCTGCCGCCGCGGGGGTAGGCGCCTGGTTGCAGGCCGCGCAACACGAGGCGCGCACCGACGATGCTGAGCAGCATGCGGCCAGGCGCGCTCACGAAGAGCGCGAGGCCCGCGAGCACCCACCACCACGAGACGGGCTGCATCCACGAGACCCAGCCAAAAGTCGTCAACACATTGATGGTGAGGCCGAGCCACGTGAGCCAGCGAAGGCCAGCGATGGTCGCGAGCGGCACGCTCAGCAGAGCCTGCCACCAGCCCGTGCTCGCGGGCACGGGCCGCACCTTGCGGTCAACCTGCACCGTCACGGCCCGCTTGGGCGCGAGCTTCTTCAAGCGCTTGGCGAGGTCACCGAGGCGCGGGTGGTCGTAGATGTCGGCGACCACGACATCGGGAAACCGCGTGCGCAGCAGCGATACCAGCTGGGCGGCTACGAGGCTGCCGCCTCCCGACGCGAAAAAATCGTCGTCTGGGCCGTTCACCTCTGCACCGAGGGCGGCCTCCCACTGCTCGGCCAGCCAGGCGAGCTCTCCCGTGAGCGGCTCGGCGGGCACGCCGCCGGGGCTCGTCGGGGCACCCGGCAGCGGCCAGATCAGCGCGTCGCGGTCGACCTTTCCCGAGGTGCGCGTGGGTATGTCGTCCACCTGATGCAGAAGGGGAATCAGCGCAGCGGGCAGATGCTCCGCGAGGTGCGCGCGGGCCGCCTTCGTGTCGAGGGACTGGCCCGTCTCGAAGACGAGGTACCCCACGAGAATCGGCGTGCCCTTGGCGGTCTTGCGCACGGCGGCGGCGGCGCCCGTGACTCCGGGCAGCGTGAGCAGCGCGGCATCCACCTCACCCAGCTCGATGCGGCGCCCGCCGACCTTCACCTGATCGTCGGCGCGGCCCAGAAACAGCAGACCCTCGCGGTCGAACACCACGAGGTCGCCGCTGCGGTAGGCGCGCTCCCAGCCGAGGCTCGGCATCGGCGCGTACTTCTCGGCGTCCTTGATGGGGTCGAGGTAGCGCGCGAGGCCCACGCCACCAATGATGAGCTCGCCCTGTTGCCCTTCGCCGACGGGGTTTCCCTCGGCGTCCACCACCGCGAGGTCCCACCCCGCGAGCGGCAGGCCGATGCGTACGGGCTCACCGGGGAACATCTGCGCGCCGCACGCCACCACCGTCGCCTCGGTGGGGCCGTAGGTGTTCCACACCTCGCGACCCGGCAATGCAAGGCGCTCCACCAGTTCGGGCGGGCACGCCTCGCCGCCGAAGATCAGCAGGCGCACGCGGTCGAGGGCCTCGCTGGGCCACAGCGACGCGAGGGTTGGCACCGTCGAGATGGCCGTGATGTTCTGCTCGATCAGCCACGGGCCGAGGTCCACACCCGTCTTGACGAGCGCCCGCGGGGCGGGCACGAGGCACGCGCCGTACCGCCACGCGAGCCACATTTCTTCGCAGCTCGCGTCGAACGCGACGCTGAGCCCCGCCAGCACGCGGTCGCCCGGGGCGAGCGGCTCGGCCTGCAGGAACATGAGCGCCTCGGCGTCGACGAACGCGGCCGCGTTGCGGTGCGTAACCGCCACCCCCTTGGGCAGGCCCGTGCTGCCCGACGTGAAGATCACCCACGCGTCGTCGTCGAGGGTGGGGGGTTCGGGGGCTGCGTCTGGTGCCGGGTCTGGGGCGGGCTCGCCGCCGTCGACGGCCACGTCGGCACGGTGGGTCGGGCCGGACGCTCCGGGGGCGGGGCTGGTACGGGCCACCCCGGCGTCCGGTGTGGTACCGGACGCCCCGGGGGCGGGGCTGGTACGGGCCACCCCGGCGTCCGAAATGAGGGCCGTGATCTGCGCCTGGCCAAAGACCAGATCGGCGCGTTCCTGCGGGTCGTCGGCGTCGACCGGCACATAGGCAGCGCCCGCGAGCAGCGTGCCGAGAATGGCAACGTACAGGCGGTTGGTGCCGCTCGAGATGCGCACGCCCACCTTGTCTCCGCCGCGCACACCCAGGGCGGCGAGCTCGCGGGCCATGCGCTCGGCGGCCACGAGAAACTGAGTGTACGTGAGGGGTTCGCGGCCATCATCAAGGGCTGGGGCCTGCGGATGCGCGGCCGCGGTGGCCCGAACGATGTCGACCAGGGTGCGCGGTGCTGGCACCCCAGCGGGGTGGCTCAAGATGTGCGCGATGGTCAATGTGGCTCCTCGGCGTGCGGGCCCGAGGCGGGTAGCTCGTTCACCACCGTCCGCGGGCGCAATAAGCCTAGTGCATGAAAGATAACGCAGGGTGAACGGTGTTGCCGCTGGCCGCGGGGTCTAGGCGAGGTCGGTTTCGTGCCCCATCTGCATCGACGAGGCCCACTCGGCGACGCGGCGGGCGCTCTCCTCTTCGCTGACGTCTTCAACCCGGGTCATGATGTTCCAGCGCACCCCAAACGGATCGTGTACCGAAGCAAACCTGTCGCCCGAGACGAAGTCGGTGGTCGGCTCACGCAGTTCGGCACCCGCCGCGACCGCGCGTTCAACCGCCGCGTCGACATCGGGGCAGTACAGTGCGAGCGAGTAGCAGACGCCCTCGCTATTGGTCTGTTCGCTCAAGCCGTAGTCGGGGTTGGGCTCGCCGAGTTGCAGGCGGCCCGTGCCGAAATCGAGCTCGGCGTGCACGATGAGGCCGCCCATCTCGGTGCTGTCGACGAGACGTGCGCCGAATACTTGCTGGTAGAACTCGAGTGCCTCGCGGGCACGCGGCACGACGATGAACGGCGTGAGGGTCGTATACCCGGCGGGCAGTCCGTTCGCGACGTGCACGCCATGCGCGGCGGGTCGAGGCGGAGGGGTGGGGAGGGCGGACAGGGTCTGGGGCTTTGTGGATTCGCTCATGCCTCGACCCTAACGCTGTAATGGTGCGGCGCGGGACCGATTACCACAGCTCGCGCAGAGTCGGCAGGGGCGCGCTCCGGCCGCGCTCCCGATACGTGGTGCCGCGAGCGTGCCGCTCGGTAGGTCGCCCGGACGCGCGACGGCGGGCCGCAGGCTTAGGGGCGCTCCCGTGCCTGAAATTCGGTGCCGCGCGGTAGCACGGGTGCCGTGCCGAGACGCTGTGCGATGCGGTAAAGCAGTGCCTGCGTTGAGGCCAGCAAGGGTCGCTGGTCGGTGGCGCGGCGCACGAGCGCGCTGGGCATCGGCGGCAGGTCGATTTCAACGAATGTGACGTCGGGGGTTTGAAAATACTGCACGGCGCGGCGCGTGATCATGGGGCAGCCCTCGCCGGCGCTGACCGCCGAGACGCCCTCGCGCACCGTCTCGATGATGGGGCCCGAGGCAATGGGCTGACCTGCGGGGTTTGCCGCGGAAAATGGTAGTTCTCCCACTCTTCGGTGACGACGCGCGTAGGTGTCCGGCACAGCTTCACCGTCGCGAGTTGTTCGGGGTCAACTACTCCGACGGACGCCAGGGGGTGGTCGTTCGGCACGCATAACAGGCGCTGGTCTTGCAGCAGAATGGGGCCGCGAGTGAGGCCGGGCCAGCCCACGGGCAGGCGACAGAGCGCGAGGTCGACCTGGCCCTCGGCGACGGCGCGAAAGTGGGTGCGATAGGAGAGTTCAGTGACGAGCAGCTCCACTGCGGGGAACGTCTCGCGGAACTCACGCACGAACGGCGTGTGCAGCTCGTAGAACCCTCCCCCGAGAAACCCGATCTTCAGCTTGTCTCGCTCCCCCGAGGCGATGCGTCTGCAGGTGTCAAGCGCGCCCGCTCGTTCTCGGTAGCGGGGCTCGAGCAGGTCGAGAGCCTGACGTCCGAAGTCGGTAAGTTCGACGCGGCGGCTGCTGCGCACGAACAGCGTGCCGCCCAGTTTGTGTTCGAGGGCCTTGATGGACTCAGAGAGCGACGACTGCCCCATGTAGAGGCTCTCGGCGGCGCGCCCGAAGTGGAGTTCGCGCGCGAGGGCGAAGAAGCATTCGAGTGCCTTGAGGTTCATGGTGCTCCCTGAGTGTGCCGTGCGGGCTTGGTAAGCCCCGCCGCCGATCAATCGGCCTCGCCGATCGATCCATCGCCGATTGGCCGTTTTTCCCGCCGCCTTCATACGGAAAACTCGATATGTGCACACCGATAAGGCAGCACAACGGCAGGAGAGAACAAGGAAGTCTCATCTTGGCAATCGCTAGCCCCGCGCGGGAATCCATTCATGGCACCGCTGAATCCATCGAGTTCACCGTCGACGGCGACGTGATCCGCGGTACCAAGTTCGTACCCGCAGGCTTCGACGGCCCCCTGCCCGCCGTCGTCATGGGCCACGGCTGGTCCATGGTGGCACAGGGCGGCAGCCTCGCCGAATATGCGGCGGTGATCGCCAACCGCGGCCACGTCGTCATCACCTTCGACTTTCGCAACCTCGGCGCCAGCGACGGCCTGCCCCGCCAAGAGATCGACCACTTCACGTGCAGGCCAAGCTCGTGCGCCAAGCGCTCGAGGCCGACCGCGAGGCCCGCTTTCACGGGGAGCCCGCGGGCACCATCCAAACCGTGAGCGCCGACCTCACCGCGAACGTCGCCTACCCCCAGCAGGATTCCTACGAATTCATGTCGAGCGAGGGCGAACGCTGCCCCACATGGCGCAACGAGGTCACGCTCCGCTCGCTCGAGGTGGCGCGCATGTACGAACCCGGCGCCTACATCGCCCGCATCAGCCCCACCCCACTGCTCATGATCGTCGCCTCCGACGACGGTCAGACCCCCACCGACCTGCAACTGACCGCCTTTAACCAGGCACTCGAACCCAAGCAGTTTGAACTGCTCGACGGCGGCCACTACACGGCCTACACGAGCCACTTCGATCGCTCGAGCGGCGCCGCCGCCGACTGGTTCACTCAGCACCTCGCGGCCAAGTAGCCCCTTCATACAGCATCACTGACACAGGAGTCATCATGATCACCACCCCGACAGAGAAGTCACCCGAGCACACCTCCACAGCCACCACAGTCGACCTGGAGTCGCGCAAAAGTCCTTGCGCGCCGCCGCCGTCGGCAACGCCCTCGAATGGTTCGACTGGACCCTCTACGGCACCTTTTCGGTGTACCTGGCCTCGAACCTATTCGACACGACCGATCAGACCTCGGCCCTGCCCTCCACCCTCGCGGTGTTCGCAGGCGGCTTTATTGCCCGCCCCGTCGGTGGTTGGCTATTCGGCGCCCTCGGTGACCGCAAGGGCCGCAAGTTCACGCTGATCCTCACGATGTCGATGCTGGCCCTCACGAGCCTCGGCGTCGCCCTCGTGCCGACCTACGATCAAGTGGGAGCCGTGGCCTCCGTGCTGCTGCTCGTGCTTCGGCTCGCCCAGGGCCTCGCCCACGGCGGCGAAAGTGGTGTCGCGTACACGTACGTCGCCGAGATCGCACCACCGGAGCGTCGGGGTCTTTGGTCCAGCACGGTGTTCGTGAGCGTCACCATCGGCGTCATGGCCGCCACGGCCCTCGCCGCCGGTCTCACCTGGTACTTCGGCGACACCGCCATGGAGGCGTACGGCTGGCGCGTAGGCTTCGCCGTGGGCGCCCTGCTCGGCATCTACGCCCTGTTCCTGCGCCGCAGCGCCTCCGAATCGCACGTGTTTGAAGAGGCCGACAACACCGACGACGCCTCGCCCCGCATGTCGACGCGCGACATGCTGAAGTTCGCGGGCCGCATCATTCTCATCTGCGCCGCCACCGACGCCACGTACTACACGTGGGTCACCTTCGCCCCCGCCACCGCCATCTCAGTCAAGGGCATGGACCCCACGGGTGCATACGTCGCGAGCCTCTGCGCCCAACTGCTGTGCCTCTTCTGGCTGCCCATCTTCGGAATGCTCGCGGACCGCTGGGGCCGCAAGAAGCTCATGGCCGTCTACGGCATCGGCGTCATGGACGTCGTGTTCCCGGTGAACCCGCTGCTCGGCGCCGAACCTGGACCCTCTTCGTCTCGCAAGGCCTCGGCCTGTTCGTGTGGGCCATGCTCGCCGCGATCTGCCCGGCGCTGCTCACCGAGCAGGTTCCCACGGCGGCCCGCGCCCGCGGCGTTGGCCTCGTCTCCTCGCTGACGGTCGCCATCTTCGGCGGCACGGCACCCTAACTCAGCACGTGGCTCGGCACCCTCGGCCTCAGTTGGGTGTACTCGGTCTTCGTGATGTTCCTCGGCCTGCTCGCCGTCATCGCCGCCGTGATCATCCGCGAAACCGCCAAGTTGCCCCTCGACCAGATCTAAACCCTTTCACCCTTTAGGAACCCACTCATGACTACCTCGACCCTCACCCAAACCACCCTCACCACCCCCTCCGCCGCCCCCGAATCGCGGGCTGTGTACCCCGATCTCGTCGGCAAGGTTGTCGTCGTCACCGGCGCTCGCGGCGGCATCGGCGGCGCCGCCGTGGCAGCCTTCGAGGCCCAGGGCGCCCGCGTGATCGGCCTCGACCTCGCCATCCCCGCCGACGGCGAAGGCACCAGCGGCGTCGACTACCGCGTGACCGACCTGCTCAACACCGAGGCCATCGCGGCCACCGTACAGAGCATCGTTGCCGACCACGGCCGCATCGACGTGTGGGTCAATAATGCCGGCTTCATGGACCGCAAGCCCGCCCTCGATCTCGACCTCGCCACGTGGAACAAGACCTTCGGCATCAACCTCACGGCAGCATTTTTCGCCGCTCAGGCCGTAGGTCGCGTCATGGCAGAGCAGGGCGGCGGGTCCATCGTCAACCTGTCGAGCTACGCTGGCCTCAAGGCACGCCCCAACTGCGCCGACTACGCCCCGGCCAAGGCGGGCATCGCGCATCTCACGAGCTGCCTGGCCGTCGAATGGGGGCCGCTCGGCATCCGCGTCAACGCCATCGCCCCCGGTTACATCCGCACCCCCATGAGCGCGTGGATGCACGAAGACCCCGAGAACTTTATGACCTACGTGGGCAAGACTCCCCTGCGCCGCCTCGACGAGCCCTCCGACATCGCCAACATGATGGTGTTCCTCACCTCGGACGCCGCGTCGTACGTCACCGGTCAGACCCTCTTCGTCGATGGAGGCGCGGCCCATGCCTAATAAGTCAAGCGCCGCATACTGGCCCGGCAAGGCAGTCGTCGTCACGGGCGGAGCGCGCGGCCAGGGCGCCGCCGAGGTGCTGCACCTGCTCGCGGCGGGCGCCACCGTTCTCGCGGTCGACATTCACCCCGCGGACTCCGAGCACTGGGCCGACCTCGTGGCGGCGGCGGGCACGGATCGGCTCGTGACGATCGTCGCCGACATCTCGACCGAGGCCGGCTGGCAACTCGTCGCCGACGCCGTCGAAAGCACGGGCGTGCCGGTAAACAACGCGGGCGTGACCCTACGCAAGACGGTCACGCAAACTACGCCCGAGGAATGGAACCGCCTCATGGGGGTTAACCTCAACGGCGCCTACCTCGGCACGCGCGCCCTAGCCCCGCTGCTGCGAGACGGCGGCGCGATCGTCAACATCTCGTCGGTCGCGGGCCTCACGGGTTACTTCAGCGCCGCCTACTGCACGAGCAAGTACGGTCTGCTGGGTCTCACGAAGGCCACTGCCATCGAACTGGCCCCACGCAACATCCGCGCCAATTCGGTGTGCCCGGGCCTCGTCGAAACGCCCATGATTCACACGGCCAACGCCGTGCACGGCACCGAAACAGCCGTGAAGTTTCATGACGCCAACCAGGCCGCCACGCCCCTCGACGGCGGCGCCGACCCCGCCGAGTTCGCCACCGTCGTGGCGTTCCTGCTCGGCCCCGATGCCTCCTTCATCAACGCCGCCGACGTGCCCGTAGACGGCGGCATGATCGGGGGCGGCATCTACTGGCAGGTGGGTCGGTCCAGCGGCCTGCTGTAGCGAGAGCCGGACGCCGGGTGGCCCGTTAGCGGGCGACCCGGCGTTTTCGCGCGCCGTGACAAAGGAAAGGGGCACGGCGCGGGGGCGACGGGGCGGGAGCGAACCGGCCGCCGGGCCACCCGCGCGTCCGGCCAAAAAAAAGGGTGGACAAGAAAATCGCTTGGTGCTCTCACCCGAGCGGTGGTGAAGTGAGTGCGTCGGTTGCGTTCGCGCCGACACCCCCACGAAAGCACACATGAACTCTGAACCCCCCGCAGCGCTCGGCTGGGCCGACGGCGACGATGCCGGGCTGCTCGACGAGCCCGGCACCCGCCTCGCGCGCGTCGTCATTATGCACGGCGCGAGCGCCGACGTCCTGCTGGCCGAGCCCTCTGCGCTCGCCGAGCTGAACGTGGGCCTCTCTGCCCAGCGCGACGTGACCCCCGTGGCGGGCGACTGGGTCGCGGTCACCCGCGAATCTGCCCAGATCGTGCGGGTCGGCGCGCGCCGCACCACCCTCGCCCGCCCCTCGCCGGACGGCCGCGGCACCCAGGTGATCGCGGCCAACATCGATACCATCCTGATCGCCGAACCGATCGACCACGCGCCGAGCCCGGGCGCCATCGAACGCATGCGGATACTCGCGCGGGAGTCAGGCGCGACCCCCGTGCTCGTGCTCACCAAGGCCGACGCGTGCCCAGACGTCGAGGGCGCGCTCGCCGAGGTGGCGCTCGCGGCGCTCGGCATTGACACCCACGTGACGAGCGTTGTCGATGGCCGCGGCCTCGCTGAGCTGCGTCGACTCCTTGCCCCCGGCACCACTGCCACCATGCTCGGCGCGTCGGGTGCGGGCAAGACCTCGCTGCTCAACGCCCTGCTCGGCACCGACGAGACCACCCGTGAGGTGCGGGCCGACGGCCAGGGCCGCCACACCACGACGACCCGCCGCCTCTACGCGGTGCCGGGCGGCGGAGCTATCCTCGACGTGCCCGGGGTGCGCTCGCTCGACCTGCTCGGGTCCGAATCCAGCGTCGACGAGGCCTACGCCGACGTGCTGGAGTTCGCGACGCGGTGCCGCTTCGCCGACTGCGCGCACGAGCGCGACGCGGGTTGCGCCGTGCACGCGGCGATTGCAACCGGCCACCTCGACGAGGATCGCTTCGCGCGCTGGCGTCGCGCCCAGCGTGAGGTCGCGTACCAGATTCGCCGCACCGATTACCACGCCCGGCAAGAAGAACTGCGCGTGTGGAAGCAGCGCAGCCGCGGCCAGCGGGCCCGTTTCAAGCGACGGCACTAGGGGGCCGGACGCGCGAGGGGGCGGGCTGGCAGCCCGCCCCCGTTAAACGTTACCTACTTGCGCCTGCGGCGCGAGCCGAGGTGCAGGGCGGCGCCGATACCCGCGAGGAGCGTCGCGAGGCCACCGATGCCCCACGCCTCCGTGCCGGTGCGGGCCAAGCAGGTCGGCAGCAATGGCCGGTTCGGGGTGGTGCCCGTCGCGCTAGGCGGAGCGTAGCCGAGCTTGACGCTGGCGGTGCCCGCCTGGGCAACATTGCCATACTTGTCCAACGCCGAGAACTTCACGGGGTCGGGCTGGCCCGTGAAGCCAGCGGCCGGAGTGAACGTGAGCTCGCCCGTGACCGGGTTTACCGTCCACACGCCCTGTCCGGGCACCGTCAGCGAACTTCCGTCGGGGCTGACCACGGCGTTACGAGGCTGTCCCGCGGCGGGGAAAAACACGCTGGTCGGGTCCATGTCGGCGTCGAGCGCGAGCGGAATCTTCACCGCCTGGCCCGGGGCCGCCATGGTGCCGGACGCGTCGCGCACGTCCGGATACGTCACCGTGATGGTGACGGGCGCGGAGAGGGTGCCCGCCCCGTCGGTCATCGCGACCTGCACGGGGGGTGGGATCGCCCTGGAAGGTCGGCTCGGGAGCGAACGAGACGGCGCCCGTGGCCGGGTCGATAGTCCACACGCCCTGGCCCGGGACCGTCATTGTCATGCCGTCCGGCGAAATCACCGCTCCCTGGGGCGCCGTGGTCCACACGAAGTCCAGCATTGACGGTGTGACCCCGTCCGCCAGCCTGAGCGGAACCGAAACCACCGCGCCTTGATCGCCCGACGCGGGCGTCGGCTGCGTTAGGGGCTGGTACACGACGTCCATTGTGGCCGGGGCGGCCTCGTTGCCCTGCCGGTCGAGGCCCGCGTAACTCACCGCAGCGGGGTTTCCGGCGAATCCAGCCTGCGGGGTGAACGTCACGGTACCCCCTGCGTTCACGCTCCACGTACCCTCATTCGGCACGGTGATTGACTTGCGGTCGGCAGCCACGATCGCGCCTGCCGGCTGACCGCTGAACGGGAAGAAGATCGACGTCGGTTCGATGTTCTCGGCGATGTTGAGAGTGATCGTGACGGGTACGCCGGGCGTGCCGAGGATCGGCGGTACGTCCCGCACGTCTGGGTAGACGACGGTCAACTGCGCTGGCACGGCGAGTGCACCCGCGTCGTTTGCCCTGGTGTAGTTCACCGACGCGGGGCGCACCACCTCGGCGTTCTCGGGTGTGAAGGTCACGAAAGTAGCGTCGGCGGTGATGGCCTGTGCCCCGCCGGCCGCATCATCCTTCACTTCAAGCCGCCATACGCCGTCACCTGGAACGGTGAGGGTCTTGCCATCTGCCGACAGCGCGGCACCCTCGGGTTGACCGTAGGCCGTGAAGTGAACGCTATCCAGCACGATGTCGCTCTCCAGCCGCATGTTCCACGAGACGGGATCTCCCTGGTCACCGCTGCGCATCTCGTCGACGCAATTCGGGTAGTCCACGCTGGCCATGCCCGGCTTGGAGTAGGCCCCGTTGACGTCGGCCACCTCGAAGAGCGCGGGAGTGGGGTCACCCTTGAAACCCGCCTCGGGCGTGAACGTGAGCGCACCCTTGACCGGGTCCACCGTCCACACGCCCTCGCCGGGCACCGTGAGTGTCTTGCTGGCATCGCTCACCGTGGCACCCTCGGGCTGCCCGGCGGTTGGGAACTGCAGGGACGCCGGGTCCATGCCCTGCTCGAGTTCGATCGGTAGGGTCACGGGGGCACCGGGGGCACCGGAACCGTTGACCCTATCGGGCACGTCGGGATAGTTGACCGTCGCTGTGGCCGGCTCCGCTACCCGCCGCATCACTGGCCGTGAACGCGACCGGCTGCGGATCACCCGTAAACTCCGGCAACGGAGTAAACGTCAACGCGCCCGTGACCGGGTCAATCACCCACGTACCCTCACCCGGCACGCTCAGCGACTTCCCATCATCACTCACCACCGCACCTTGAGGCTGCAACGCCGGATCAACACCCGCAAACGTCGTACTCGACGCCACCGTCGACGCATCAAACACCGGCACCACCGACACCGGCGCACCCTGCGCTCCGGCTCCGGCGGGTGGATTGTCTACGTCCGGATAGTCCACCGAGGCAACCCCCTTCGCGACGGGCTCGCCAGCCTGGGTGGTCACCACAAACGGCACCGGGGTCGGGTCCTTGTCGAGCCCAGGGTCCGGGGTGAACGTCGCCTCGCCCGTAGCGGGATCGATGACCCACACACCCTCACCAGGCACCGTCAGCGTCAACCCGTCGTCCGACAGGGTCGAATCGGCGGCAGCCCGTCGGGGCCAAACTTGTAGGCGAGGGTGGCTGGGTCGGTGCCCTCCGGTGCCAACGGTACCGCCACGGCGTCCCCCTGATTACCAGAGCCAGTGGCGGTGGAGCCCTCTACGACCGTCACCGCGAGCGTACCGGTCGCGGGGGTGCCGTTGACGTCCTTGACCTCGTAGGTGACGTCCGGCGCGGTGCCGGAGTATCCGTCGGCGGGCGTGAATACGATCGTGCCGTCGGGCTGCACCTCGTAGGTGCCTACGTTCGGCACGCTGAGGGTCTTGCCATCGGTGCTGACTGTCGCACCCGCAGGCTGGCCCGCCGTCGGGAACGCGACGGTCGACGGATCCCACGGGGCGACGGCGGTATCGTTCGCGAGAACATTGATCGTGGTGGGTTCGCCCGCAAAGGCGGTGGGCGAATCTGGCTGCGGCTCGCCCGCCACGGCCGAAATCGTCGCCTGCGCGTCCGCCTCGTACACGGTACCCGCGAGGTCTGCCACGAGCTTCACCGGCTCAGGCTGCCAATGTAGTTGGGGTTAGTCGGTATAAAGGTCAGCACGCCGGTTGCCGGATCGACGGTGTACGCGCCCACTTCGGCGCCGCTCGCGTCCAAGGCGGGGGCTGCGAGCAGGGGCGTGCCGTCCGGGTTGGCACCGAGAGAGTAGGACGCTCCGGTGAGATCTCCACCAGGGAACGCGTCGGCTCCCTGCACGGTTGCGGGCGAGCCCTGTTGCCCCGTACCGGTGGCGGTGGTGCACTCGATCTGCACGGGGATCAGGTGGTCTTGCACCGAACCGTCGACCGGGGTGCCTGTGGGTTGTTGAATGGCGTTCACATCTGAGGACAGCCAGAAGCGCGAGCCGATTCCAGTGGTGCCGGCGGGCAACTTCTGCCCAGCAAAACTGAAATTCACCTTGCCGCCCTGCACGGTGGACTGCAGGCGCTCACCGGGGTCGAAGGCACCGCTCATGTTGAAGTCGATCCAGCCTGCCACGGGCACGCCGTCCGCAGCGGTGGCGTTGAGCGTGAAAGTGTAGTTCGTGGAGCAGGTGCGGACCTGCGGGAACTTCCCGCCGTCGACGAGGTCCGCGACCGATTCGTCGTTGACTTTGCGAAACTGCTCGCTCGGAACGCTGTCCGAGCCCCAGAATCGTGGCCAGAAGGACGGTTCGACGTCGGGGCGAACGGTGCCGAGGCAGTGCGGATTCGTGTTCACCAGAGCGGGGTAGTCTGCCGCCGCCAGGTCGGACTGCATCGCGTTCGTGCCGACCTTGGGCTGGTACTTCTGTTGCGCCCAGGCGGTTCCATAGCTTGCGGGTGCGCTGCCGGCGTCTGCCGAGTAGAGCAGCGCGATTTGAGCGTAGACGTCTTGGGTCCAGCCGGATTTCAGATTGACGTTGACGGTCGTGACGTTTTTCGACACGGCAAGGGGCACGCGCAGATGCTCGCCGGGATCGCCCAGGCCGGCAATGGTGATGAAAGCACCGAAGTTTTGACTACCGAAACCGGCGTTGACCGTGCTGGTCCACATGGGTCGGGTGCCCGCGGCGTTGTCGGCATTATCGATCGGCTCCCAGGCCGTGCCGTTCGTGGTGATCACCATAGACTCGCGGGCCGAAAGACTTTCGCCGTCCGTGACGACGAGGTCTACGGGCGCGGGCTCGCCGTTGAGCGTCGCGCTGAAGCTGAGGGTCGCCGAAAGGTTGCCGGCACCATTGAAGGGCACCAGGTTGCCCGGTGACGGCAACTGCGTGTTGCCCGTGAAGAAGCTGGCGTTATCGTTCGAGGCATAGCCGCCGGTCCAGAGGTTTGATTGCCATAAAGTGCTCGGCCCGCCTATGTTTGCGGGGTTTTGGGTGACCACGTTGGTGAGCACGTCGCTGGTGCCGCCGCACGAGGTGATGCCTAGCGACCCCGGTGCGTTTTGGCCGCCGAGGGCGGTCGCGGTCGCGGTCACGACGTAGCCGGGGGTGGGCTCCATGCGCAAGGTGGTGCCCACCTTGACCACGGTGCGCTCCAGCAGCGGCGTGTAACCGAGATCGTCGGAGGTCGCGAGATTTGTGGCTTTGCGCCAGTTCATGTGTTAGATCTGCTTGACCCAGGCACCGTGATAGGTTGCGCCGAGGAATTCCATGCCAGAGAGGGCATATTCGGCCCTAGCCCCCGTCGGAGCGGCCAGGTTGAGGCCCACGAGGCCCGCCGAGGCGAGGCCGAATACCGTGGCCGCCGCAAGCGTGCGCTCCAGGTTCTCGCGGCCGCGCGCCAGGTGGTCGCCCTCGGGGTGGACGCCCTGGCGCCACGAATGCGAAAGGGCGCGGCGGCGAATGAAGCGATTGCGTGACATGGATGCTCTCCCTTGGTTGAGGGTGAGGCCCTCGACGACGCATGGAGGGACCACTTGTTAATTGATAACTACAGACTCACCCTCTACCTATTTTGCTGCGTGTAACACATATGACACCTTCAGTTACTCTGCGTGCTTTTGAGCCGGTAGGCCTCCCGACAGCGCTCTCGCCGGATGCTGGCACCGCCCCTGCACCCCACGCACGCCACAGGGCGGTCCGCAATCAGCGGTACCGCCCTGGCGTCCGAATAAATCGCGCGTGCATTAGCGCCGCGTGTAGCTGACCCCCGGCTGCACATGCTTGCCCCGCATAAGCTCAGACATGGTGACAAGGTGATAACCGCGGTCGTGCAGCTCGTCGATCAGCTCGGGCAGCATCTGCGGCGCGTACGGGTGAATGTCGTGCATCAGAATGATCGCGCCGGGCTTGGCCCCCGCCAGCGCGCGGCGCTTGGTCGTAGCTGCGCTGCGATTTTGCCAGTCGAGAGTGTCGACGTTCCACAGCGCGACGGGGTAGCCGACCCTCGCGGTGGCCTGGCGTGCCGAACCGCCGATGTCACCGTACGGCGGGCGCATCCACGCGGGCGTGACGCCCGTAGCGCGCTGAATGGCGTCGCGCGTCGACGTCAGCTGCCATTCGACCTTCGCCGCGCCGATCTTGCTGAGCTGCGGGTGGTTCCAGGTGTGCACGGCGATCTCGCTACCCTCGTTCACGATACGGCGAGCCGTGCCGGGATTGCGCTCCACGGCCTGCCCGAGCACGAAGAACGTTGCCTTGGCATTGCGAGCCTTAAGCGTGTCGAGCACGCCCGGGGTGTACTTGCTCGGGCCATCGTCGAAGGTTAGCGCGATGCACTTGGAGACGCTGCAGTCCACGCCACCCGCGGGCGGGGCTGGGGGTTCGGACGCCGCGGGGGCCACTGGCAGGGTCGGCTCGCTTGGCGCCGGGGCGACAACCTCGGGCTCGATCTTCGCGACGGAGGGCGCGAGTTCCTCCGCAGGCACCAGAGCGTCGGGGGCGATGCCTGCGGAGGCTTCCGGCTCGTCATCATCGTCGTCGGCTACAGCCCGGGCACCGCCGGAATCGTCCGAAGCTTTGGCGGCCTCGTTGCGGGCTTCATCGCGCAGGTTTTGCATCCTGTCTGCGAGGGCTTGGGCGAGCTCGGTCGGCGCGGTGGACCCGGGCGCGTCGGCCGTGGTCTCGGTGGACCCGGGCGCGGGCGCGTCGGCCGTGGTCTCGGTGGACCCGGGCGCGGGCGCGTCGGCCGTGGTCTCGGTGGCCCCGGGCGCGGGCGCGTCGGCCGTGGTCTCGGTGGACCCGGGCGCGGGCGCGTCGGCCGTGGGCGAGGGCAGAGCAATGGCGCCGGGCCGAGTCGCGGCAGCGCCAGTGGTTTCGAGACTAGTGCTGCAGGCGGCAAGGGTTGCGAGTGCCGTCGTGGCGGCGGCAGTAACTAAGAAACGACGCAGACTGGCGTGCGAGACTTTACGCTTCAATTTATCCCCCGTAGTCATGGGCCTGCACTTATTCGTCAGCCCGGCACTTCAAGAGTAAGTTGTAAGTCCGATAAATGCAAAAGATAGGTAAAAACGCGCAAAGGGCTCGCCATCTGCAACTATTACCTCATTACGCCCTCACCCGCCCAGCGACTTCGATCACAGCGAAGCTTGCTTTTATCTACGCATGAATGCAGATAAGCAATCGTGCGGATTGGACCCCGCGAGCCCCTTCGTCGAACTCGCTGTCGAGGTCTTCGCCATGCTCGCCGATGCGACTCGCGTGCGCATCGTCATGGCCCTGCGCCGCGATGGAGAGCTCTCGGTCAATGAGCTGGCCGAGATCGTCGGCAAGTCTCCCGCGGGTGTCTCACAACACCTCGCCAAGATGCGCATGGCGCGCATGGTCACCACTCGGCAAGACGCGCAACGCGTCATGTACCGGCTCGAAAACGAACACGCTGCGCAACTCGTGCACGACGCCGTTTACCAGGCCGAACACGCGCTCGGGGGCTAGCCCCATCACCATCTTGCGACCGAGGCAACGCAGTGAGCACGCACGGGCACGGCGACGGGCACGGTCACATGCACGAGCACGAGCACACGCACGGCCACACGCACGGCCACGACGGCGCGTTCCTCTCCCGCATCAAGCACGCCTTGACCCCCTACTCGCACGACACCGCCGACTCTATTGACGACGCACTCACCGGCAGCCGCGAGGGCATCACCACACTCAAGATCAGCCTCGTCGTGCTCCTCGCGACCACCATCCTGCAGTTCGCGATCTACCTGGCCTCCGGTTCTGTCGCCTTGCTCGCCGACCCCCGACGCGCCGCTACACTTATGGTTTTCTTCGGGCGAAAGACCTGGCGGGCCTCTTTGTCGTGGTCGTCATCGCGCACTCCGCGGTCACGGCAGCCTGGCAATCGATCGACCGCCTGGCCTCGCCACGCCCCCTCGACCACGCCGCGTGGGTGATTGCGGCGGGCATCGTGGGCTTCGCGGGCAACGAAATTGTTGCGCTGTATCGCATTCGCGTGGGCCGCCGCATCGGCTCGGCAGCCCTCGTCGCCGACGGGGTGCACGCGAGAACAGACGGTCTTGCATCACTCGCGGTGGTTGTGGGCGGCGTTGGCGCGCTGCTCGGCATCCCCCTGCTCGACCCCCTCGTGGGCCTCGGCGTCTCGGCCCTGATCCTCGCCCTACTTGTCAGCACCCTGAGGTCGGTGGGCCGCCGCCTGCTGGATGGCATCGAGCCCGAGCTGACTGCCGCTGCCGAATCCGCCCTCGCCGCCGCGCCCGGGGTCGTGAGCGTGGACGCCGTGCGCCGGCGCTGGTCGGGTCACATCGTTCTCGCCGAGGCGACCTTAGCGCTTCCCGATATGGCGCTCAGGGAGGCCGAGGCAATCGCGCGGGCCGCCGAGGCGTCCCTCAGGCACGCGGTGCCACGCGTCGACCGCGCTGTCATCGCGAAGCGGGTGATCGCGTAATTTCTACCGAAACGGAGAGGGGCTGCACCGGAAGTAATCCGGTGCCGCCCCTCGGGTACTACGTGCTACTCGCCCGCGTAGCCGCCGCTGTGCGTGTAGCCGCCGCCCGCGTAGATGTCCTTACCGGCGAGCAACTCGGAGACCGTCACGAAGTGGTAGCCCTGCGCCTCGAGTTCGTCGAGCAGGCTCGGCAACAGCTCAGGCGCGTAGGGGTGCACGTCGTGCATGAGCACGATCGAACCGGGCTTCACCTCGTCGAGGATCCGCAGCTTGCTGACCTCGGGGTCCTGGTCTTCCCAGTCAAGCGAGTCGACATCCCAGAACGCGGCCGGCAGACCCAGGTCCTTAACAACGGCCTGCGATTCGCCGCCGAGATCGCCGTAGGGCGGGCGCATCCAGTTGATGTGGGTGCCCGTGATCGAGACCAGTTCGTCGCGGGTCTTCACGACCTCGTCCTCGACCTCAGCGGCCTTCAGGGTGCTGAGCTGCGGGTGGGTCCACGTGTGGATGCCCACCTCGTGGCCCTCGGCAGCCGCGCGCTTAACGATCGACTCGTTGCCCGCAATGTTTTGGCCCAGGATGAAGAACGTCGCCTTGGCATCGTGCTGCTTCAACTCGTCGAGCACCACGGGGGTGTGCTCCCGGTTCGGGCCATCATCAAAGGTCAGGGCCACGCACTTGACCTTCGTGCAGTCGGGCCCGGTGGTGGGCACGACGTAGCCCTCGGGCTGCACCGGTACGGTCGGCTCGCTGCTGTCGCTCGGCGAGGGAGACGTCGTCGGCTCGCTGCTGTCGCTCGGCGAGGGAGACGTCGTCGGCTCGCTGCTGTCGCTCGGGGTGGGATCCGGGCCTTCGATGGGAATCGGGATGATAGGTGCCTTGGGAGGCTTCACACCCTCGGGCACGTTACTGCTGATCGGCAGCGAGGAGGGCGTGTCGTCATCGGTGGAGTCCTGGTTACCCTGCGCGCCGGTCTGCTTGGAGCCCGACTGGTTATCAGACTTCGTCGTGGAGCCCGCCGACGGCCTTCCGGCCTGGCTCGCCGAAGCAGACGGCTTTACGGTTTGGCTCGCCGAAGCGGACGGCTTGGCGGCCTGGCTCGCCGAAGCGGAGGCAGCGGCCGATGCCGACGCTGCAGCGGCCCTGTCGGACGCGAGCGCGCTCACGGCGGGTGCCGCACCTGAAGCCGCGCGCGCCGTGGTGGTCGTGTTCCAGGCCCCGCTAGCCTGGGCCTGAACCGGAACCTGAGGCATGCCCCAGGCTGCCGCTCGTTCGGTCAGCGGCACTCCCGCGATCCAAGCGGCAGCCACCGCCATGACGGCTACGATTCCGGTGACCATGAACATGAGCGCAAAAAATCGCGAGATGCGTCGCAACATTGTTCCCCCTGAGCAACTTCTGTCTGTTGCGTGAACGCTAACCAGAGGTAAGGTCACGTGGCAAGGGTCGTGTTATGTGACCGCAATTTCATAACAACCTCGAAACATATAACAATGCAGTATCGATCCCCCCAGTCGATCTGCAGGTTTTGTTGCGGAGCCTTCACGAGTCAACGGGCAGCGAAAGAATGAGAGTCGCACCACATTCCAGCCCATCGCTACGCACCGTGAGGTCACCTCCGCTTGAGCGTACAATTCCCCGGGCAATGGTGAGACCGATGCCACTCCCTCCATGGTCGCGATCACGCGCCGAGTCGCCGCGGTAAAACCGCTCAAACACGTGCGGTAGGTGCTCTGCGGCGATGCCCTCGCCCGTATCCCGCACCTCGATCTCTGCGCGGCTGCCCAGGTCGCGCACCCGCACGCTCACCCTGCCGCCCGCAGGCGTGTGCCGCAGCGCGTTGCTCAATAGGTTTCCCAACACCTGCCCCAGGCGCTGCGCGTCCGCGCGCAGCGTTACGCTCGCCCCATCGACGCTGAGCCGCACACCTTTCGCCACATACGCCGCGCGCATGGCGGCGCACGCCTCATCCGCCAGCGCCCGCGCATCGACGGGGCGCAGGTCGAGGTCGAGCCGGTCCTCCTCGGCCCGCGACGCCTCCCCCATGTCGTCGGAAAGTCGCACGAGCCGAACCGTATGTTCGCGCAGCACCCGGGCCGACTGGGCGTCCCACCCGATCAGGCCTTCGTCGAGGCCGTCGAGATAGGCGGAGAGCGTCGCGAGGGGCGTGCGCATCTCGTGGGCGAGGTCGGTGAGCAGTCGGCGGCGCGTGGCCTCCGTGGCCCCCAGTCGCTCGGCCATACCGTTGACAGCGTCGGTCACGCGCTGCAATTCGCTGCTGAGGGCCGTGGACGCCATGCGGGCCGAGTAGTCGCCCTGGGCCAGTCGGCCGGCCACCAGATCGAGTTCGTGGAGTGGCCTCGTGAGGCGGCGCGCGAAGTACCAACTGACGCCGAAGCCGGCCGCCAGGGCGATCACGAAGCCCGCTGCGAGCGCGACCACTCCGGCGTCCGCATACGCCCGTTCAACGTGATGGAGGCCAGTTGCGTCCAGGGTGAGGCCCGCCTGCAGCAGGTGATCGTGAAAGAGGGGCGGCCCGACGAGGGCCGCGACGAGGGCCGCTACGAGGCTGCCCACCGCCACGATGGCGGCCTGAGCCAGCCACAGTCGCGTCCGTAGCGTGGCGCGCGGCGCGCTCATGACGCCACCATGCGATAGCCGACCCCGCGCACAGTATCGATGTACGTGGGTGCGGCCGGATCGTCGCCGAGCTTGCGACGGATGCGCGCGACGTGCACGTCAACGACGTGCTCGTCGCCGACCCAGTCGGTGTCCCACACCTCGTCAATGAGGCGGCGCCGCGAAAAGGCGAGGTGAGGCGACGCGGTGAGCGTCGCGAGAATGTCGAACTCGGTGCGGGTGAGGTCGACGGGGGCACCCGCGAGCGTGACCCGGCGCGCCGCATGGTTGACCGCAAGGGCACCAAAGGTCACGGCGTCGAGGCCGGGCGCGGGGTTGCGGGGCCGCCGCAGCACGGCCTGAACGCGCGCGACCACCTCGCGCGGGCTGAACGGTTTGGTGATGTAGTCGTCGGCACCGACGGAGAGGCCTACGATACGGTCGATTTCGTCGGTACGTGCGGTCAGCATGAGCACGTAGCAGTCACTGTGGGTGCGCAGGTCGCGGCAGACTTCGAGCCCGTCGAGGCCGGGGAGCCCGAGGTCGAGAATCACCACGTCGCATGCGGTGTCGCGCAGGTAGCCGCGCGCCTCGGGTCCGGTGTGCAGGGTGGTGACCTGGTAGCCCGCCCGCTCGAGATAGGTGCGTAGCAGGGCGGCGAGGTCGCGCTCGTCGTCGACAATGAGAATGCGGGCGGCTGACTCCATGCGGCCATCTTGCCCCACACGGCGGCGCCGCGCGCTCCCCGTCGCGAGTGACGAGGCGACGGCCCAGTTTCTTAACGAAACCTTCAGACTCTCGATGGAGCCTCGCAAGGTACCGCAACTAGGCTCATGACCATGAGTTTTTCACAATTTTCGACCCGTCGTTCGGGCCTCGTGGTATCGCGTCGAGCCCTGCTGGGCGGTCTCACCGTGGTGGGCGCGACGGCGCTCGCGGGGTGCTCGGGTTCGCACTCGGGCCACGGCGCCGAGGCGGGCGGATCCGCCTCCGGCGCGGGTGACATGGCGAGCATGGACCATTCCACGATGGACCATTCCACGATGCCCGGATCGGGCGCTCCCAGCGCGTCGCTCGGCCCGGCCCCCGCCATCTCGCCGTCTCCCGGCCAGCGGGTGGTCGAGGCGTCCCTCACCCCGAAGGCGGGCGTGTGGGATCTCGGCGGCGCGGAGGTGCAGACCTGGGCGTACGGCGGCGAGGTGCCGGGTGTGACGCTGCGGGCCACGGCGGGTGATTTTCTGCGCGTGAACGTGGATAACCAACTGAGCGCCGACACCTCAGTGCACTGGCATGGGGTGCGGCTCCGCAACGCGGCCGACGGGGTTCCCGGTCTCACGCAGGACGCCATCGGGGCTGGCCACAAGTACGTATACGAGTTCACGGCGCCCGACCCGGGCACCTACTTCTTTCATCCACACGTGGGCACGCAGCTCGACCGGGGTCTGTATGCCCCGCTGATCATCGAAGACCCCGACGAGCCCGGCGCGTACGACGCGGAGTGGGTGGTGGTGCTCGACGACTGGATTGATGGCACGGGCACCGACCCCGACGCCGTGCTCGCGGGGCTGCTGGACGGCAGCGGCATGGCGGGCATGGACCACAGCGGCATGGACCACGGCAGCATGGGCCACGGCAGTGCGACCACCACCCCGGCACCCAGCGTTTCGACCATCGCCAACCCCTATGGCGACGCGGGCGACGTGCAGTACCCGCACTACCTGATTAACGGCAAGACCCCCACCGCGCCCACGACCTTCGAGGCCAAACCAGGCCAACGGGTGCGCCTGCGCGTCATAAATGCGGGCGCCGACACGATCTTCGCCCTCGCCCTCGGCGGTCACCGCCTCACGGTCACGCACTCCGATGGCCACGCGGTCGAGCCCACCGAGGCGGGCGCGTTCTACATCGGCATGGGCGAGCGATTCGACGCCACGGTGACGCTCGGCTCGGGGGTGTTTCCCCTCGTTGCGCAGGTGGTGGGCAAACCGGGGCGGGCCTTTGCGATCGTCCGCACGGGTACCGGGTCGGCCCCGAGCCCGGACGCCCCCGTGGCCGAGTTGGCCGGCCCCGTGCTGGAAGGCGCCGCCCTGAAACCCGCGGCCGGCACGCGGCTGCCCACCAAGGCGCCGGCCGCGACGTTGGACCTCACCCTCGACGGACAGATGATGCCCTACGCGTGGAGCATGAACGGCAAGCCGTTCGGCGAGAATGCGCCGCTCGTGGCGACCGCCGGGGAGCGGCTGCGCCTGAACGTGAAGAACACGACGACCATGGTGCATCCCCTGCACCTGCACGGCCCGGCCTTCGAGCTGGTGGATTCGGGCCTGCGCAAAGACACTCTGCTGCTGAAGCCAATGGAGTCGCGTCAGATCGATCTCGACCCCGAGGTGGGCGAATGGATGGTGCACTGCCACAACGTGTATCACGGTGAGGCCGGCATGATGATCACGCTGAGCGTCAAGGCGTAGTCGCCCCGCCGGTTAGAGACGCTTGTACGCCTCGAGGGCCTGGTCGGCGAGGTGTCGAGCGAGCGACACCTCGCCGTCGTCGTGTTCGAGTTCGGCAATGGCGTGAAAGGTATCGGCCTCGGCGCGCAGCGCGTCGCGCAGGCTCGTCTCGCGTGCCGCGGGGGCCTCGCCCTGGTCGGCGCGGGTGGGGCGCTTGGCCAGCACATCACGCAGCACGTTGACGACCACCTCGCGGCGGCGGGGCTCGCGCTCGATCTCGGGTATCGCCACGATGCGGCCGAACGGCTCGAACGCCACATAGTTGCGGCATGTTTCGCGCAGGTGGGAGCCGTATGCCAACCAGGCCACCTGAGCGTCCGACCCCACCGCCGGGAGGCCCGGGCCGAGCGGGCCGTAATGCCAGGCTCCCCCGCGCTCCCATTGAAACCACCCCTGTTCGCGCACCTGGTTCTCGAAGCGCGGGCGCTCGTCGCTGGGGGGCAACGACGGGCGGCGTTCGAGGCCGCCGCGGTGTAGCAGGGCGTTGGCGCCGGCGAAGGCTGCGTCGGCCATGACCGGGTCGCGGGTGGACTGCACGTAGTGCACGGCGTCGAGGGTCCCCGCCGCAGTCTGCCACCAGAAAAAGCGCGCGGCCTGCAGCGATGCGCTGTGAGGCGCCGTGGCGGCCGCGCCTTCGGACCAGTGCGGCTCGGGGCCGCCCCACTCCTCCAGGGCCGCCAGGGCCTCCTCCAACGTGAACATGCTTTCACGCTACCCTGCGAGGGGCGAGTCGGCCGCCCAGGCCGCGCGGAGGGTCGCCACTGCGTCGTCGAGAGATACCCCGTGACGGCGAGCGGCCCTCGCGAACCGGGTTGCCTCGGCGCTCACCTCGGTGAGCTCGCGGGCGACCGCGTTGACGCGCGTGCCGCGAGCCCGACTGGTCGAGATGAGCCCCGCCGACTCGAGTTCGGTGTAGGCGCGAGCGACGGTGCCGGCCGCGACGCGCAGGTCTGCCGCGAGTTGGCGAATCGACGGGAGACGCTGCCCCTCCGCCAGAGCTCCGCTGGTAATCTGCGCTGCAATTTGAGCCCTGATCTGCTCAAACGGGGGCGTCGGGTGGGTCTGGTCGAGGGTAATCATGCGTGCCTCGCTGGGGTATCGGACGCCGCGGGGCCCGTGGGCGCCTTGGGTGCCGCTGGCAGCCCGGCGGCGTACGTGACCCCGCTGGCGGCGTCGAGGGTGCGGCGCACGAGACGGCCGCAGCGGATGAATCCGCTCGCGACAAGGTAGACGCCCCCGCACGCGACGGCAACGAGAGCACCCGCGGCGATCTCGGGTCGAGGCACGATGAGCAGAATCGAGAACACTCCGAGCCCCGCGAATTGCAGCATGAGGCCCCCTCCCACCACCTCGCCAACGCAGGTGGCGAGGCCAGCGCGCCACGCGGCGTCCGCTGCCTCCCAGCCATTGCCTTGCAGGCTGGGCCTACGGGCGATGAGCCAGAGGGCGCACACGGTGGCGATCACCACGAGCAGCATGAGGGTCAGCAGGGGCGCAGAGTAATACGACCCCGGGTACGGTCCCCGAGAGCTCCCAGGCACGGGACTAACGTTGCGCATAAGACCAAGTTCATCGGGGGACGCGGTGGCGGTGGTGTGGGCGAGCAGTGCCACGACTGCAGCGGCCGGAAGCAGTGCGGTGAGCAGCGGGCGCGCTCCGCCCACGCTCGATGCGGTGCGGGCGCTCAGACTAGCGGTGGTGACGGCATCGCGGGGCCGGGCGGGGCGGCGAGCGGCGAAGAGCACGCAATACACGACGAGAAAGACGAGGCCCGCTGCCGCCGGCGCGATCGCGAGCGGCAGCCCTAACCAGCCCGGCTCCCGGGCATGCAGTCCAATAAGCACCGCGAGGGTTGCGAGGCTCGCGCAGCCGCCCACGCAAAATCGCATGACGAGGGCAAAGACTTCGGCGCGAACGGCAGCGGCTCCGGGCGGCAGTGCACCGTTGCTGGGTGGGCGTCCGCCTGCGCGGTGCGCGAGGAGGGCCGCGAGGGCGCAGAGAAGCGCGAGGGCGGCGAGGGGGGTTCCAAACATGGCTTTCTGCCTTTCGTTCGCTGGGCCGCTCTGTGGTGCGGCTCCATCCGTGTACCATCCAGATGGTACACGCGTCGAACCCGGCTGTGTCAAGCACTTGATACACGAAAAGTTTCGAGAGCAATCCACGGCGGCACGAGATTTGACAAAGATCAGACCTGAGGCGCTTGTCTCGGGGTATTTTGGAATCCGCGCTTCGTCTCTTCGACGCACTCCACCGTCGCGCTGCCCATCCATCGCACCACCCGGGAGACACCATGGCCGTAACCGACGACGCCATCGAAAAGATCAAGACCATGATTACGTCGGGCCACCTGAAGCCCGGCGACCGTCTCCCCCGCGAGGCCGACCTCGCTACCGAGTTTGGGGTCTCGCGCTCCTCGTTGCGCGAGGCAGTGCGAGCACTTTCCCTCGTACGCATCCTCGAGGTGCGCCGAGGCGACGGCACCTACGTGACGAGCCTGCAACCCGAGGTGCTGCTCGACTCCATGACGTTCCTGCTCGACTTTCACCAAGACTCGTCGGTGCTCGACTTTTTGGGCGTGCGGCGGATCCTCGAACCCGCCGCAACCGCATTGGCGGCCCAACACGCGAGCCCGCAAGACGTCATACGTCTACGCGAGATGTCGGAGCAGGACTCCACCACCACCGACGTCACCGAACTCGTCGACCACGACATAGCGTTTCACCGCGCCATCGCCGCGTGCAGCGGCAATCAGGTGTTGGTCTCACTGATCGACTCGATCGCACTGCCCACCGTGCGGGCCCGCGTGTGGCGCGGACTCACACAACAAGACGCGTGCGCACGCACCATCGCCGAACACAGCGCGATAGTCGACGCCATCGAGGCGCACGACATTCCCCTCGCCCAGGCCCTCGCCACCTCGCACATTTCGGGAGTGCAGAACTGGCTCGAACGCGTCGCGCGGCAGGGCGCAGCGAGCCCAGAACTCGAGGCCGAGGCAGGCTCCAGCGGTCGAGATTTCGACTCCACGCTCGAACTCCACGAGGCGCACGCTTAGCCCGCCGTGCCTCCGGCCACCCGGCTCACGTGGGGACCCCCGGCCAGCCATCGGCGACCTGATCTGGGCCTAATGCTTCTTGCGCGAATCCCACACCGCGCGCATTTCACCCAGCAATCGGAGCGGCTTGCTCGCGGTGCGGCGCGGCAGGGAGCGGGCAAGTTCGCCAGGGTCTTGCCGTAGACGTTCCCGCAGCCGCATCGGCTTGGTGGCGATGCGGTGCTTCAGGTCGGGCAGGTACTCGTGCGAGACATCCAGCCGCGTGCTCGCGCCGCAACCCCCACACACCACCATCGCCGCGAGCCGACCCGCGTACACCACGGTGTGGTTGGTCATTTCGTTGCACGCGGCGCACCGCAATTGCGAGTGCTCAATGCTCATGGGACCCCACCCTCGTGCTAAGCGCGGCTTTCACTGCGTAATCCCAAGGCTTGCACAATTTCCTGAGCTAGAAGTAAATCTTGTGCAAAGGTCACTTTCAGGTTCGTCGCCTCACCCGCCACCCAGCGCACCGCCAGGTCCGTGTACTCCTCAACGCAGGCCGCCGTGTCAGTGCCCTCAAAACCGTCGCGCGCGGCCCGCTCGTACGCGCGCAGCAGGGGCGCCGCTGCGAAACCCTGCGGGGTCTGCGCCCGCACCATGCGCACCTCCGAGGCCTCCCAATCAGGCTTGCCGCCATCGAGCTTGACCAGGTCGTTTGCCCGCACCGCCGGTATCACCGCGCCCGACTCGCGAGCGGACTGCAATACCGCCATGATCAGCCCCGACGACGCGAACGGCCGCGCAGCATCGTGCAGCAGCACCGAATCGACCTCGCCGCGGTGAATGCGGGGCGCGAGGTGGCGCAGCGCGCTCATCTCGCTCGCCTGGCGCGAATCGCCCCCGTGAATGATCTCGACCCTGCGGCCCTTGACCTCGCGCGCGACCAGCCTCTCGGCGGCGGCGCGATCCTCGGCGCGCACAACAAAAACGAGCACCCCGATCTCCGGCAGGGCCGCGAAGGCATTGAGCGCCCAAGCCGCGATGGAGCGCCCCGCGAGGGGTAAGAACACCTTATTAACTGCCGCGCCCACGCGCGTGCCGCTGCCACCCGCGAGTACGACGGCGGCGGCCGTCGCCGCGCGGGTGCCGCGATCTCGATTCGGGTGCATCCCGTAAGCATACGGCCCGAAAGGCCCGCGGCCTGCGGAGTTCGCATCGCCCGCCACCCCTCGTGGCAGCCATTCGATACGACGGGCCCTGCGACAAGCGCATTCGTCATAATAGAGGCAACGTGTGTTCCAGTGTGTTCCAGCCGAGGGAGAAACATGACGAGCGACGCAGCACCCCAGCAGAAGCCCGGCGCGGCGCAGACCGTGGTGGTGGTCTGTGGTAGCGGTGCCGCCACCTCCTTTGTGGTCGCGAAGAAGGTCACGGAGTACCTCGCGGGCCAGGGCATCGACGCCCACGTGGTGCCCGTCAAGGTGGCCGACCTGCCCGCGTACGAGAGCGCGGCCGTGATTGTCGCGACCGCCGAGGTGCCATCGAGCGTCACCACCCCCATCGTTGCGGGCCTGCCGCTGCTCACGGGCATCGGCGAGCAGCAGGTGCTCGACGCCGTCGCGGCCCACCTGCGGGAGACCGCCGAATGAGCCCGCTGGGCGCCGACCTGCGGGTGGACGCCGCCCTGGCCCTTCCCAGCGTCGCCTTCGCGGGCGAGTTCGGCGAACAGATCTACGGCGCTGCCTCGCCGCGCGAGGCCCTGCTCGACCACTTGGGGTGCCTCGCAGTGAACGCGGGGTACGCGCGTCCGAGCCTGCCCCGAGCACTGGTGGCCCGGGAGCGCCAGCACCCCACGGGTATCCCCTCGGCGGTGCCGTGCGCGCTGCCACACACCGACGCATCGCATGTTCTGCGGCCCGCGATCGGTCTCGCGGTGCTGCCGCAGCCCGTAGAGTTTATGGAGATGGGTTCGGCGAGCCGCACGGTCGCGGCTCGGCTCGTGGTGATGATCCTCGTGCAGAACTCGCTCGACCAAGTGGACACTCTGCAGGCGATCCTCGGCGCCGTCGGCGACGCCGAGGCTGCCGCTCCGGCGCTCGCCGCCACCACCCCGGAGGAGCTCGCCTCGGCGTTCTCCGCCCTGCTCGCCCCCTAATCCTCACTTCTCGGATCGGCCAGACACAGACCATGAGCGCCAACATGAACATTCCCCGCGTGGGCACCGGTTTCGACGTGCACGCGTTTGCAGACCCCCAGTCCGGACGCGAAATGTGGCTCGCTGGCCTGTTCTGGCCCGGGGTCACCGGCCTCGAGGGGCACAGCGATGCTGACGTCGCCGCTCATGCCGCGTGCGATGCGATTTTCGCCGCCGCCGGTCTCGGCGACGTGGGCAAGCACTTCGGCACGTGCGAACCGACCTGGGCGGGCGCACCTGGCGCCACCCTGCTAGAGGAGGCCGCGCGCCGCGTGCGCGCCGCCGGTTTCGAGATCGGCAACATCTCCATTCAAGTGGTCGGCAACGCGCCCAAGGTGGGTTCGCGACGCGCCGAGTCGGAGCGCGTGCTCTCTGAGGCGTGCGGCGCGCCCGTCAATGTCGCGGGCACCACGACGGACGGCCTCGGGCTGACGGGCCGCAACGAGGGGGTCGCGGCGATAGCAACGGCGCTCGTGGTGGCCGTGGGCGACGACGAATCAGACGACCAGACGGTCACCGTCACCGAGGAGTTTCCCCGCCGCGATCACGCCGCGGACGACGACTTTCCCACGGCCGATGACTTCGGGCGGGGCTTCGGCCAGTAGGAGACGCGGGCATGACAGACGGCCTGATCACGGCGGCGGACGTCGAACGCGCTGCAGAGTTACTGCGTGACGTGGTGCGGCACACTCCGCTGCAACGCTGCGAACGGCTGAGTGCGCTGACGGGGGCGCGTGTGTGGCTCAAGCGCGAAGACCTGCAGTCGGTGCGCTCGTACAAGATTCGCGGGGCCTTCACGCTGATGTCGTCGCTGACCGAGGCGGAGCGTGCGGCGGGGGTCGTCACGGCCTCCGCGGGCAATCACGCGCAGGGGGTGGCCTCGGCGTGCCGCGTTCTTGACGTGAAGGGTCGCATCTTCGTGCCGGGTACCACGCCTCGCCAAAAGCGCGACCGCATCCGTGCGCTCGGCGGCGATCACGTCGAGCTCATCATGGCGGGTGAGTCGTTTGACGAGTGCGCGGCCGTCGCTCGCGCCAACGCCGAGGAGACGGGCGCCGTGATGGTGCCGGCCTTCGACGACGATCGCATCATCGCGGGCCAGGGCACGGTCTTGCTGGAGATCGTGGACGATCTGGTGGGGGTGCCGGACGCCCTGGTGGTGCCGGTGGGCGGTGGCGGCCTGATCAGCGGCATGGCGGCCTGGCTCGCGACGTGTGAGACGACCGGCGCCGATGCGGTGCGCCTGATCGGGGCGGAGCCGGAGGGTGCGGCGTCGCTCGCGGCGGCGCTCGACGCCGGGCGGCCCGTGCCGCTCGCCGACCTCGATACGTTCGTGGACGGCGCGTCGGTTGGGGTGATCGGCACGCGCACGTTCGCCCATGTGCGGGGGTTCAAGCGGCTCGAAACCTGCCAGGTGTCCACGGGCGCGGTGTGCACCCAGATGCTCGAGTTGTACCAGGTAGAGGGCATTATCGCGGAACCCGCTGGCGCCCTCGCCGCGGCAGCCCTCGCCGAGGGCGGCCTCACGTTCGAGCCCGACACCGACGTCGTGGTGATCGTTTCGGGCGGCAACAATGACATCTCTCGCTACAGCGAAGTCGTGGAACGCTCGCTCGTGCATGTGGGGCTCAAGCACTACTTCATCGTCAACTTTCCGCAGGAGCCGGGAGCGTTGCGGCGGTTTCTCGACGACGTCCTGGGCCCCGACGACGACATCGCACTGTTCGAATACGTCAAGCGCAGCAATCGCGATTCGGGCCCCGCACTCGTGGGCATCGAACTGGGCCGCGCCGAGGACCTCGACCCGCTGCTGGCACGCATGGATGCGGCGAACCTGGTGATCGAGCGCATCGACCCCGAATCGTCGACGTACCGGCTGCTCACGTAGGCTCGCACCGTCTCGGGAGGGCGTTTCTGGGCGGGAGGTGCCAGGGAGGCGGCCGCGCGTCCAGAAGCCGCCGGGCCAGTTGTTGTGCCGCGCGACACGGTGATACGTTCGCGCCATGGCAATGGATACTTGGAGCACCGTACTGACCAGCCTGCAACGCCGCGAATCGCTGCGCCCCTCGTCGGCGAAGTGGGCCATGCAGCAGATCATGCGTAACGAGGCGACGCCCGCGCAGATGGGCGCGTTTCTCATGGGTTTGCAGGCCAAGGGTGCCACGTCGGATGAGGTGATCGGCCTGCGCAATGCCGCGCTCGAGGCCGCCATGCCGGTGGCTATAGGGCCGGACGCCGTCGACATCGTGGGCACGGGCGGCGACCCCTGGGGGGTCATGAACATTTCGTCGGTGGCGATTCTCGTGGCCGCGGCGGCGGGAGTGCCCGTCATCAAGCACGGCAACAAGGGCGCGTCGTCGGCGTCGGGGGCGAGCGACTTGCTCACCGAGTTGGGGGTCAATATCGCGGCGCCCGCCGAGCGCGTGGCCGAGGTGTTTGCCGAGGTTGGCATCGCCTACCTGCATGCCGCGGCGTACCACCCGAGTTTTAGGTTCGTGGCCCCCGTGCGCGGCGAGTTGGGCGTGCCGACCGTGTTCAACATGCTGGGGCCGCTGTGCAACCCCGCGCGCCCCAATGCCACGTGCATGGGCGTTGCCGCCGGTCAACCCATTGACGTGATCGCGGGCGTGTTCCAGCAGCGCGGCGCGACGGCTTTTGTGGTGCAAGACGAGTTCGGCATCGACAAGCTTACCAATCTCGGTTCGAACTCGTTGCATGAGGTGAGCCGCGGCCAGATTCACGTGCACGAGATCGACGCCGTTGATCTCGGCATGCCGCGCGGCGAGATGGCCGACGTGCTCGGAGGTACTCCCGCCGAGAACGCGGTGGTGGCCCGCGCGATTCTCGCGGGCGAGGAGCACCCCGCGCGGCACGCGATCGTGCTGAATGCGGGGGCGGCCCTCGCGGCGTATCGCCTCTCGCTCGACGTGACGCTGGTCGAGCAGCCGATTCTGGAACGACTGGGGGTGGCCTGCGAGGACGCGCGGGCGGCCCTTTCCAGCGGAGGTGCGGCCGACGTGTTGGCCCGCTGGAGCGCGGCGCTGCCGGCGTAGGGGCTCCCGAGCAGTTGCGGGCTAGCGTCGTCGGCCCGCTTTCGTATCTTGTGCGCGGGGCGGCGAGGCCACCTACACTCAGAAGACACCACTGAAAGTAGGTTCGCCATGATCGCAGGCCAACGTTCTATCGCCTGGAGCGCACTTCTCGCGGTTTTCCTCGTGCTGGTCACGTGGTGGGGTCTGCCTCTCGCCTTCGGCTGGCTCGATCCCACGATCTATGTGAACGTGATGGCGGTCGTGCCGCTGCTGGTGATGGCGGCGATGGTGACCCTCGAATTTCGTCGACGCTCGCTGCTTCGGGCTCACTCCCTCGACGCCGTGCCGCCCGCGCGACGCGTCGTAGCACGCTCGATGCAGTGGCTTGCACTCGTGACCCTCGCTCTCGCCGTCGGTCTCGTCCTCGCCAGCATTGCCGTTTTCTTTTCGGGCGCTCCCCTCGTGAGCGGGGGGATCGTAGACGCGGGTTTCACCTTCGCTTTCCCGCTCGTGTTTCTGAGCGGCCTGGCCAATGCCGTGCTGTGGGTGAGCCTGCGCCCCCAGGCCCGGAGGGCGCACGCCTAACTGGGGTCGTCGCTGCGGCCTCGCAGGCGGTTGGCCGAGTGGAGTCGGTTGGCGCGTCGATGCGCGCGGCCTGCCGCCTTGTACGAACCAACGCCTCGGCGCCCGAAGATTTTTCGATCAATTCCGCACCTGTTCCCCCAGGCCATTGCAATAGATAGCATCAAACTACGAATGTAGATGCCGAAGAAATTACGCATTTCTCTTTTGCCGCCGACTATTGAGGAGTAGTCTCTTCGCAAGCGCCGATCGCCGACGCTTTTACGTGATTTGAGGGAATCATGAAAAAGGTAATTGTTTGCCTAGGGGCCATCGCCGCTGCGAGCGCGATGATTTTAGGCGCGGGAGGGGTGTCCACCGCGGCTGGCACGATCGATAGCGACAATGCGACGGTCGTGGCCTATTTGCGCCCGTGCAACCCGGGTGATCCGTACGGGCCTTACTCCTGCCAGCGACCACTGTAGCAACTCTTGCAGGCGTCACACACGGCAAACCGTAGGTAGCGCAAAACGCTCGACGTTGCGATGGCGGCGACTTTTCGGTCCCGCAGCCCGCACCTTAGTCAGGCAGTTAATACGCGAACCTGAAATCACCCATCGAGCAATAATTTCAGCCCTAAAGGGGTCATATTGTTGCGCGCATTTCACAACAATTCAGGGGGAAAAATGTCAAAGACAATGAGGATTCTCGGTGCCGCCGCGCTCACGGCTGCTCTCTTCGGGGCGACAGCCACGGCGGCACACGCGAGCACCACAGACGCCCAGGGCGGAACTCTGCATCGGGTTCCTTGCAACACGGTCGGCTCGGTGGTGGTTCATTCAGACCTATCGACGTGCTGGGTTGGTACTGGCACGCTCAACGTGCGGCTCTATAACGTCGATTACATCTACACCGCCGGTTACCGCGTCAGCTTATCCCTGAACTCTCGCTGCATCAGCGATGGCCCTAGGACGTGGCACTGGATACCTACCTCCACGGTCTATGCCATCACGCTGTCCTGACCGCACGCTGCCGGTTTCGCGGGGCAGCAGCCCCCGAAACCGGCATCGCGGGTTTTCGCCTCAGTCGCCGCCAGAGAAAGCGAGCAGCAGTCGCGTCGCCCGATCTTTGGCCTCCTGGCCCAGGCCGTTGAACTGCCGCATCGCCCTTGCCACGGCCGCCTCACGCACCCGCATGGCGCGCAGTGGCGCCACCCAATCCACATACTCCGTCACGGCGTTGAGCGCACCCCAGGCGGTGCCGCGACCGATCGCGTTGGTCTCAGCCTCCGTAAAAAGCCAACTCAGGTCGAGACGCCGCGCTTTCAGCAGCCCGAGTTCGCGGTCCGAGATATCGCCGACCGGCGCCGGGTACAGTTCGTCGATAAAGTGTCCGAACTCGCGGGCCGACATGGGGGTATCCAGCAGTAAGTACGCGGTCTTGGCGAACGACACCACATAACTCATGAGGCCCGCGATGGAGCGCTCGGCCTCACCCAACAAGCCGATGGCGCTCGCCGTGTGGCGGATCTTGAACGTGTGCGAGAGCCCTTGAACCGGCACCACCATGCCATTCAGGCACGCAAGCCGCCGACCCGTGACAGTGGCTACGAATTGTCCGGTGCCGTCGTGAGCGTTCGTCAGGCGCAACCCCATGACGACATGGTCTATCTCGCTGCCCATGTGGGCCACCTTCACATCGAGGTCTGGAAACTGCAGGTCCATGAAGACACGCGAGCCTCCGGCGAACGACCCGGCGCGGGTGAGAAAACCGCCGAGGCCCCGTGCGTAGTCTGCGACCTCTGCCATCTGAGAATTCTGCACGGGAATGTACCGGCGCCCCACGACCCCGAGCACGGCGCTCGTGTCGCTGCGCACAGCAAAGTTCAGATGCTCCGGCATGGCCGCCTCGGTGACACCGTCTGCCGAGGTCATAGTGACCGCCTCGGGCGCGATGATGCGAGTCTGCCAGTCGAGCCCCGCGAGGGTGAGTGCCTCGGTGGCCGACTGCGCGGCTGACACGTCGACGCCGAGGGCGAAGGCGCTGCGGCGCGCTGCGGTGGGAGTCGTGGGTGCAAGGAGTGTGGTCATGATCGCGGCCTTTGCTGTCTCGATGACACGGAGTGTCGTTCCGTCGGTATCGAGAACCTACTCCCCACCTCACAGGTTTTACGATCGGGAAGGGTCGGCAGCGAAAACAAACTGCCTCCGCACTCTAACTAGCCCGCCCCAACCTCAGTGCCCCTTGAACGCCTCCGCCAGCCACCACGACCCGCCGTCCGACGCGATCTTCGCGTCGATCACGAACGGCGGCACGGGGTCTCCCCCGAGGTAGCGCGAAACCCAGCCACGCAGGGGCGCCAGGTCGTCAACCGAACGTACCGTCACGGCGTCCGCCCCAAACCCGCGGGCGATAGCCGCGATGTCGGTTTCGGGGAACGTGACGGTGGCATGGTCCGCGCCCTCGAAGTGATGCACCTCGGCGCCATACGCCGCATCGTTGTACACCACGCACACGAGCGGCACGCCCGCGCGCACGATGGTCTCCATCTCGGCGACCGCCATGAGAAACCCGCCGTCGCCGACACCCAGCACGGGCAGCCGCTCGGGCTGCGCGTAGGCCGCCCCGAGCGCCGTGTACAGCCCCAGGCCAATGGCCTGAAACGCCTGAGTGAAGCAGAAGCCGTGGTGATCGGGCACCTCGAAGTACTGGCTCGGATACCCCATGAAGTTGCCCGAATCGATCGAAACGATGCGCGCACTCGGCAGTAGGGCGTCCACCTCTCGGCTCAGCACGCGCGGGTCGATGCGAGCGTCGGCGCCGCTCGTCGAGAGGTCGGTAATCGGCACGTCACGCCAGCGGCTCATCGCCGCAAGGCGCGCGCCCACCTCGGGCGTGCGGTACTTGCGGTCAGTACGCGCCTCAAACGGGCCCGCCGCGGCTTCGAGTGCCGCCCCGAGCGTCGCTGCCGTGCTCATGACGCTGATCGCGTCGCGTGCCACGAGCGCCGAGTCACCCAATACGCCCAGGTCAATGGGTCGATTCGCGCCCAGGGCGGCATCCTCAACGTCGACCTGCACCACGCGCGTGCGCGGCCCGATCAGCGCACCATGGCGCATCGTCCACATATTCAGGGCGCAACCCCAGCCGACGATCAGGTCGGCAGCGCCGATCAGTTCGGCAGTCAGCGGAGAACTGAACCCGCCCGAAATGCCGAGGTTGAACTCCTCGCCCTCGAACAGCCCCTTCGCCACCGCCGACGTCGCCAGCAGGGCACCCGCGCTCGCCGCGAGCGCCGCAATCTCGGGCCCCGCCCCTCGCGCGCCGCGCCCCGCCACGAACACGGGCCGCTCCGCCTCGCGCAGCATCTCAACGAACTCGGCCACCGCCTGCTCGGATGGCCGCAGCGCACCCGCCGGGGGGCACACCGCCGCCTCGGCCGCCGCGAGGGCAGCCTCCGAGGCCACCGCCGCCTGCACGTCGAGCGGCAGGCTCAGCACCACCGTGCGCCGCTCGTTCATGGCCGTGCGATACGCTCGCACCACGTCGGCCACGGCACTCTCGGGGCTGTGCACCCGCTCGGCCACCGCGCCCACGCTGCGCGCCAGGGCGTCCTGATCAATCTTGAAGTTCGACCGAATAGCCGCGGCCTGCGCGTCCGCCGTCACCACCAGCAGCGGCGTGCGGCTCTTGGCCGCCTCGCCGATACCCGTGACGGCGTTGGTGAGCCCGCAACCCTGGTGCGTGGTGGCGATGCCGAGCCCTCCCGACATGCGCGAATACGCGTCGGCCGCGGTCGCCGCTCCGGCCTCGTGCCGGGTGGCCGTGAACGGCACTCCCGCCTCACGCAGCGCGTTGGTGACCTCGAAATTGCCGCTGCCCACCACTCCGAACACGTGGCCCGCGCCGAGTCGCGCCAGCACTCGACCCACGAGGGTCGCGATTTTTACGGGTCCGGACGCCGCGGGGCCTGGGCTGGCTGCCCCCGCACCGCTCACGCGTTCTCCACCAGCGCCAGCGCCCGGGTGGGGCTGCCCGTCCCGCCCACGATGGGCAGGGGGCTCACGACGAGGGTCGCGCCCGTGACGGGCACCTGATCGAGGTTGCGCAGCGACGTGAGGCCGTACTTGTCGGCGCCCAGCAAGAAGTGATGGGCGGGGAACATGGGGTCGAACGTCGCCGCCTGACCCGCGTCGATGCCGACGGTTTCGACGCCGAAGCCGCTCACGCTCGCGTTACCCGCAAGCCACTGGGCGCCCGCCACCGAGATGCCCGGAGTGTGCGGGCCCTGCTCGTCGGCGTTCAGGAACGTCTCGGCGCTGGCGCCCCGCGCGCTCCACCCCGTGCGGAACAGCACCCAGCAGTTCGCGGGCAGCGGGCCATGCTCGGCCTCCCACGCCTCAAAATGCTCGGGTTCGAGCACGAAGTCGGGGTTCTCGGCCACCTCGGCGGACTTGTCGATCACGATGGCCGGGCCGACCAGTCGGGCGGGCTCGATCGCATCGACCGACTTGCCGTCGCGGCCGGTGATCCAGTGCACCGGGGCGTCCAGGTGGGTGCCCGCATGCTCGCCGACCGTGATGTCGTTCCACGCCCAGCCGGGGCCGTTATCGTCAAAATTGCTGACTTCGCTGAGGCTGAGGCCCACGGTGTTCGCGAACGGCTGCGGCAGGTTCAAGATGGGCGTGTCGCCGCTGAGGGGCGTCGTGAGATCGAGTACCGTCACCGAACCGTCGGCGAGCGCTGCGGTGAGGGCTGCAAGGGTGGACATATAGGGCTCCTAGGCTGAGGCCTGCTGTTGCGCAGGGGGAATGGGTCGAAAGTTTACGCGCTCGCGACGGGCTGCCGGATGCCCATGGCTTCGAGGCGCGGCAGCACCTCCTGGGCGAAGTACTCGAGTTCGCCCGCGTAGTCGACGAACGCGAGGGTCATGCCGTCGAAACCGGCCGCGTGGAACTTCGCGATCTCGGCCGCCACCTCGTCGGGTGTGCCCACGATCGGCACGGAGCCGTGGCCCGAGGCGAAGCGACCGCGCAGGGTCGCGAGCATTTCGGGTGTAAACGACTGCGCATGCATGCCCTGTAGCTGCATGAGGTAGTCGACGGCGCCCCAGTCGGCATTGTCGACCGCGTAATACTGCATGAAATCCTCGGCCTCCGCGCGGGTCGGGCGGCACACCACGTGGCCGAGGGTCAGGACGCCCACGTCGCGCGAATACGCGTCGCGCGCGTTGGCCTTGACCCCGGTCACGATATCGGCGCCCGCCTCGGCACTCGGTGTAATGGTGAAGACGAAGTCGGAGTTGCGGGCCGCCCAGTCGCGGCCCTGGGTGGACGACCCCGCGTTCAGCACGGGAATGTTGCCGGGGGCGGGTCGGGGTTCGGCCTCGACATGCTGCAGCGTGAAGTATTTGCCGTTGACGTCGTAGATGCCTTCGCGCTCCCACGCCTGCTTGACCACGTCAAACCACTCCTGGGCGAACCCGTAGCGATCGTCGTGCGCGTCGGCCATGTCGACGCCCATCGCCTCGTACTCGGGCTTGTTCCACCCCGCGACGACGTTGATTCCAGCGCGCCCGGGGGCAATGGCGTCGAGGGTCGCCATTTGCTTGGCCGTGACGAGGGGATGATTGAACGCCGTGTGGATCGTGGCAAACACCGAGATGCGCTCGGTGGCCGCGAGGAGCCCTGCCGCCCAGGGAATCGGTTCGAGCACGTGACCGTGAAAGTTCGTGTCGCCCTTGTAGCCGATCCAGCGGGCGATGGGCAGCAGGAAGTCGATGCCCACCTGGTCGGCGAGCTTGGCCATCCGCAAGTTCTCGGGCCAGGTGGCACCCCAGCGCTCGTCGATCTTGGTGACGGCAAGGCCGCCTGAACAGTTGCTCGAAAAGAGACCCAGCTTAAAGTGATCTGGACGTTTAATAGGGTGCATGTCTGTTCCTTCTGTGCGCTACGTTGGGCACGCCGACGGGCTCGGCAGGTTGATCTTCAAGCGGGCCGTGAAGGAGGCCTTGCGAACCACTCGCGGTCCCGCACTGCGCTAATCATAATTCAATTTCGTGACGACCGTAATGTTTTTGACTATGATCTAGGAAATTGTTGAGTCGACCAAAGGCACCCATGACGAACTCCCCCACCCTCGCCTCCACGCGCCGCGTCGACCCCGACCGCGACCTGCACGGCATTAGCCACGCACGCATTTCGCGCCGGGTGGAGTGGGTGGATACCGACGCCTCAGGCCACCATCACAATTCGCTGATTCTGCGCTGGGCCGAGGCGGCCGAATCCGAGCTCTTTCTCGGCTTGGGCCTCCGGCATTATTTTCCCGCGGCCCCCCGCGTGCGGCAGGAGGTCAACTATCGCGCGCCCATTCACTTTGGCGACGAGGTCGAAACCGTGCTGTGGGTCGAGCATCTGCGCGGCCGCTCCCTCACCTTGCGGTTTGAGACCCGCCTCGCGGCGGCGCCTGGCACGCGAGTGGCCGACGGCGCGATCGTGACGGTGCACGTGCCCCCGGGGGCCGCGGCGTCCGCCTCCTGGCCCAGCGATATACTCGCGACGCTGCGCGCGCGCACCGACCACCTACCCACCGGCGAAGCGAGAAGCCATGGTCCTCGATAGCAATGTGAGGCATCACCAGTTAATCCTCACCATCTTCGGCCTGTACTGCCGCGAACCGAGCCAGGCCCTCCCCGTCTCGGCCCTCATCGAGATGCTCGGCGAACTCGGCCACGACGCCCCCGGCGTGCGCACGGCAGTGTCGCGACTCAAGGCCAAAGACGTATTGCAAAGCCTCAAGGTGGGCGGGGCCGCCCATTATTCACTCTCCCCCACGGTTTCGGCCCTCTTCGCGGAGGGCGACACCCGCATCTTCGCCACGCCCCACCCCAAAGTCAGCGACGGCTGGGTGCTCGCGATCTTCTCCGTGCCCGAATCGCTGCGCTCGAAGCGGCACGTGCTGCGCAATACGCTGAGCAGTTTCGGCTTCGGCTACCTCACCTCGGGCGTTTGGATTGCGCCCGCCACGGCGCACGCGAGCGTGCGGGAGCGGCTGCGCGAACTCGAACTCGACCACTACGTCGAGTTCTTCGCCGGGCACTCCGTGGACGAACCCGACCGGCCCGGCCACCTCGACAGGATGCGCGCCAAGGTCGCGACCTGGTGGGACCTTGACTCCATCGATGCCGAGTTCGCCTCGTTTCAAGAGCAGTACGGCCCGCTCGTCGAGAGCTGGCGCGAACGCCTGGGCAGTTGCAGCCCCTCCGCCGCGCTGAACCGAGAGGCCTTCACCGATTACGTGCCCCTGCTGACCAGTTGGCGCAGGTTTCCCTACATTGCCCCGTCGCTACCCCGCGAATACCTGCCGGAGGCCTGGCACGGGTTCGCCGCGAGCGAGACGTTCCACGAACTTCACGCGCTGCTTGCCCCCCGCTCGCGGGCCTACGCTGCGGCCCTGCTCGCGGGCCGCACCCTCATCGCCACCTAGCCTTCGCATCGCCAGCTAGCCTTCGAGCACGGCGATGCCCTGAATCTCAATCAGGGCCTCCTTTTGCCACAGGCGCGTCACGCCGATGCCGGCCGTCGCGGGGTAGTCGTAGCCCGCCATCTCGCGCCACACGCGCCCGATGTCGCGGCCGTGCGCGATGTAATCGTCCACATCGGTGAGGTAGATCGTCACGTTCACCAGGTCGGACGGCTTGCCGCCCGCCTCGGCCAGCGTCACCAGCACGTTCGAGAATGCCTGGCGAAACTGCTCCACGATGCCGCCCGGCACGATCTGCATGTCGCGGTCGAGGGCGGTCTGCCCCCCGAGGTACACGGTCTGCCCGGCGCGCACGCCGTGGGCGTAGCCCGAGGGCTGAGGGAGGCTTGCGGGATTAATGATCTGATGTGCCATGACTGCTCCTGGGGGTTTCGGTGCCCGGTCGGCGCCCATCCGGTGCAAACGGGCGCCGAGGGCTTGACTTCGGTATTGAATATATCTTACGGTCGTCACCAAGTGGATATACACGAATCGCGCAATGCGGCGCCGCCGCACGCGCGTCACCGCAACTCACGCAGCAAAGGGGCCGCATGAAAATCGCCACCGTGCGCAGCGACAACGCAGCGGGCACGCCCGGCMCCCCCGCCGCGCCCGGCACCCCCGCCGCGCCCGCCACCGTCGCGGCCGTGCAGACCGACGACGGCCACTACCTCACGCTCGACGCACCCGACGTGGGCACCCTGCTCACGCGGGTCGGGTGGCGCGAGGCCAGCGCGGCCGCCCTGGCGTCCGGCCCCCACGAACCGCACGACCCCAGCACCCCCCACACCCCGCACCGCCTGATCGCGGCCGACGCAGCCCAGTTCGCTCCGCTCACCCCCCGCGCGGGCAAGGTCATCTGCTGCGGCCTGAACTACGCCGAGCACATCCGGGAAATGGGCCGCGACCTGCCCGAATACCCCACCCTGTTCGCCAAGTACGCCGACACCCTCACGGGGGCCCGCGACGACATCACGGTCAGGGGCAGCGACCGCGTCGACTGGGAGGCCGAACTGGCCCTCGTGATCGGCCGCGAAATCTCCCGCGCCGACGAGGCCACCGCGCAGGCGGCCATCGCGGGCTACACCGTCTCCAACGACATTTCGCTGCGTGACTGGCAAAACCGCACCCTGCAATGGCTGCAGGGCAAGGCCCACGACGCCACCACGCCACTCGGCCCCCACCTCGTCACCGCCGACGAATTCGCGCCCGACCACGGCTTCGACATTTCGTGCGAGGTCAACGGCGAACGCGTGCAACATGCCAACACCGCCACCCTCGTCTTCGGCCCGGCCCGCCTCGTCTCCTACATCTCGCAGTTCACCACGCTGCGCCCCGGCGACGTCGTACTCACGGGCACCCCGGGCGGCGTCGGCATGGGCATGCAACCGCAGCGCTACCTCGCCGACGGCGACCTGCTTGAAACCCACATTGAGGGTCTCGGCACCCTCACCAACCGCATCCGCCTCGCGTGATGCACCCGATTGAAGGAGTAGCCATGGAAACCACCGCCCAGCCCACCCTCACGCCCTACCTCCTCGAAGGAGACAACTTGGCCTACGCGGGCCCCGACGGCCAGGTCGTGCCGGTCGTGACGCGCGCGGGCGACGAAGACACCAACACCGCACAGTCCGGCGACTGCGTGCGCGTCTCGGGCGTCTCGATTCAGCACACCCCCGCGACGAAAATCTGGTTCGGTCGCGTCTCCAACACCCCCGGCTACCGCTCGCTCCCCCACCACCACGGCGAGGCCGAGACCGGCGGCTACGTGCTGAGCGGCCACGGCCGCATTTACTTCGGCGAAAACTACAGCCAATACCTCGACATGACCGAGGGCGACTGGGTGTTCGTGCCGCCGTTCATGCCGCACGTCGAGGCCAACATGTCGGTCACTGAAGACCTCGTGTGGCTCACCACGCGCACGCCCGAGAACATCGTCGTGAACCTCGACGACGTGCCCGACGACAGCCTCGAAGGGTACCGCCGCGCATGAACCCCGCACCCGGCCCCGACTCCCCGCCGCACGCGGTCACGGCCCAGCGCTTTCGCGACGCCGTGGCGCTCACCCCCGTCGCCCCCCAGCACTTTGACCTCGCCTTCGAGGCCACCACTCAGTACGTGCCCTGGCCCAAGGCCTATGGCGGCGACCTCGTGGCGCAGTCGCTCGCGGCGCTGCAACGCTCGGTCGAGGCCGACCGCACCGTGCACTCGATGCACAGTTTTTTCATGCGGCCCGCCGCCATCGGCGAGGTCGTGCGCTACGAGGTCGAAACCCTGCGTGACGGGCGCGGCTACTCGACGCGCGGGGTGCGCGCCTACCAGGGCGGCAAGACCATCTTCGCCGGGCTGGCATCCTTTCAGGTGCCCGAATCGGGGCCCCAATTCAGCGCGGACGCCCCGGCCGTCCCCGGCAACTCCGCCCCCCTCGCGCTCGACCCGGAATCGCTGCGCAGCGCGGCCGACGTTCTGCGCGGGCACGACGGCGCCGCCGCGGAGTACTGGTCGGCGGGCCGCAGCTTCGACATGCGCCACGTGCCCGAGCCCCTGTATCTCAACGGCAGCGATGCGCGGACCGGCGAGCGCCCGGCCGCGCAGGCCGTGTGGATTCGCGCGTTCGACGCTCTCGGCGACGACCCAGCGGTTCACCGCGAAGCGCTCGCCTACGTGTGCGACTACACGATTCTCGAACCCGCGCTGCGCGCCCGCGGGCTCACCTGGTCGAGCCCCGGGCTCGCCACCGCGAGCCTCGATCATTCCCTGTGGTTTCACCGCGACGGTCGCCTCGACGACTGGGTGCTGTACGCCCAGGAGGCGGTGAGCGTGCAGAGCAATCGCGGCCTCAACACGGGCCGCTTCTACGCGCGCGACGGCACCCTGCTCGCGACGGTCGCCCAAGAAGGCATGATCCGCGGCTAGTTCGCACCACCACTCGCTCACGACGAAGGATCAACGATGAACCTGAGCCCCTCCGCCCACGCGGACACCTTTACCCGAGACCACCTGCCCCCGGCGGAGCAGTGGCCCACCTTCGAGTTCACCCTGCCCGAGCTGCGCTACCCCGACCGACTCAACGCGGGCGCCGCGCTGCTCGACGCCGCCGTCGCCCAGTTCGGCGGGGAGCGCCCGGCCCTACTCACCCCCGGCGGCGAGCGCTGGACCTACGCCGACCTGCAGCGACGCTCCAACCAGGTGGCGCAGGTGCTCACCGAGGACCTCGGCATCGTGCCCGGCAATCGCGTCATGCTGCGCGCCCCCAACACCCCCTGGACCGTCGCGGCGTGGCTCGGGGTGCTCAAGGCCGGCGCGGTCGTGGTGACCACCATGCCGGTCTTGCGGGCCGGTGAGGTGCGCGTGCTGTGCGAGCTCACCAAACCCCAGGTCATGCTGTGCGACGCGCGTTTTCTTGAGGACGCCCGCGTGGCCTGCACCAGCGCCAGCGACGCTGGCAGCCCGGCCCCCGGAGCGTCCGCCCCCACCCTCGTCGCGTACGGGAGCGGGGTGGACGCGCCGGATTCGCTCGAGGCCCGCTGCGCCGCCAAGAGCGGCGAGTTCGAGCCGGTAGCGACCGCCGCCGACGACGTGGCGCTGCTCGGCCCCACCTCGGGCACCACCGGGGTGCCCAAGATTACGATGCATTTTCACCGCGACATTCTCGCCAACGCCGACACGTTCGCGCGCTACGTGCTGAAGCCCCTGCCCGATGACGTGTTCGCCTGCTCGGCGCCGTTCGCGTTCACGTTTGGGCTCGGCGCGCTCGTGGTGTTCCCCCTGCGGTTCGGGGCCGCCGCTCTGCTCACCGAGCGCGCCACCCCCCTCGAGCTGGCCGAGCTGGCCCATGCCGCGGGCGCGACGATCCTCTTCACCGCCCCCACGGCCTACCGCGCGATCCTCAAGCAGGGCGGCGCCGAGCTTCTGCGCGGCTTACGCCAGGCCGTGTCGGCCGGCGAACACCTGTCGCGCGAAGCCTGGCTGCACGTCTACGACGAGACCGGGCTCAAACTCATCAACGGCATCGGCGCCACCGAGATGCTGCACATCTTCATCTCGGCGGCGGGGGCCGAGATCAAGCCCGGCGCGACGGGCGTTGCCATCCCAGGTTTTCGGGCGACCATTCTCGACGCCGACGGCAACGAGGCCCCACCGAACACCCCCGGGCGTCTCGCGGTGATCGGCCCCACCGGCTGCCGCTACCTCAACGACGAACGCCAGGGCAACTACGTGGTGAACGGCTGGAACGTCACGGGCGATACGTTCGTGCGCGACGAGCACGGTTACTTCTTCTACCAGGCCCGCAGCGACGACATGATCGTGTCGTCCGGGTACAACATCGCGGCGCCCGAGGTGGAGTCGGCGCTGATCGAGCACGACGCCGTCGCGGAGGTCGCCGTCGTCGCCCGCCCCGACCCGGAACGCGGCGCGATCGTGTGCGCGTTCGTCGTGCCGAGCGAGGGCTGCGAGGGCGACGCGGACCTCGCGAAGACCCTGCAGGACTTCGTGAAGCAGCAGATCGCGCCCTATAAGTACCCGCGCGAGGTGAGGTTCGTGACCGAGCTGCCTCGCAACCCGAGCGGCAAGCTACAGCATTTCAGGCTGCGCCAGGTGCTGCGCGACGAGATGGCCACGCCACCGCAGCCCAGCCAGCCCGACCAGCCCGACCCGGCCACCGGAGCGTCCGGGCACACCCACCGCAACCGCGCCCACCAGGAGGTCACCCCATGAAAATCGCAGTGATTGGCGGAGGCCCGGGCGGGCTCTACTTCTCGGCCCTCATGAAGCAACTCGACGCGAGCCACGAGATCACCGTCTGGGAGCGCAATGCCGCGACCGACACGTTCGGCTTCGGCGTCGTGTTCAGCGACGAAACCCTCGGTGGTATCGGCAGCGCGGACCCCGTCGTGGCCGACGCCATGAGCAGCCAGTTCGCCCGGTGGACCGACATCGACATCCACGTGCGCGAGCATCTGCACACGGTGGGTGGGCAGGGCTTCGCCGCCATGAGTCGCAAGGAACTCCTGCTGCTGCTGCAACGGCGCTGCGCCGACCTCGGCGTTGACCTGCGCTTTTCGACCCTCGCCCCGCCCGTCGACGAGCTCTCGAGCGAGTACGACCTGGTGCTCGCGTGCGACGGCGTCAACTCGGCGGTGCGCGCGCAGTACGCCGACGCGTTCGGCCCGAGCCTCGATGTGCGCCGCAACAAGTACATGTGGCTCGGCACCGACCAGGTGTTCGAGGCGTTCAAGTTCTTCGTGAAGCACACCGAATGGGGCGTGATGCAAATTCACGGCTACCCCTACTCGGCCGAGGGTTCGACGTTCATCGTCGAGATGAGCCCCGAGGTGTGGAGCGCCGCCGGGTTCGACCGCACCGCGGGCGAGGCCTTCCCCCCGGGCGTCTCGGACGAGTTCGCAATTGAGAGGATTCGCGACATCTTCGCGGCGGAACTCGACGGGCACGAGGTGCTCAGCAACAACTCCAAGTGGCTGAACTTCACGACCGTGCGCAACGCATCGTGGCGGCACGGCAATGTCGTGCTGCTCGGCGACGCCGCCCACACTGCCCACTTCTCGATCGGCTCGGGCACGAAGCTCGCGATGGAGGACGCGCTCGCGCTCGCCGCCTGCCTGCACGAGCACTCCTCGCTCGACGCGAGCCTCGCCGCGTATGAGGAGGAGCGCCGGCCCGTCGTCGAGTCGACGCAGCGCGCGGCGCAGGCCTCGCTCGAATGGTTCGAGAACATCGGCATGTACGCCGATCAGGAGACCACGCAGTTCTGCTTTAACCTGCTGACGCGCTCGCGCCGCATCACCTACGACAACGTCAAGGTGCGCGATGGTGAGTTCGCGCGTCGCATCAATGCTGCGTTCGCCGCGGCCGTTCCCGCTCCCGGCGCCGACGCGCAGAGCCCCGCGATGTTTCAGCCGCACACGTTGCGCGGCCTGACGCTCGCAAACCGCATCGTCGTATCGCCGATGGACATGTACTCGTCTCTCGATGGGGTGCCCGGCGATTTTCACCTCACCCACCTGGGCTCGAAGGCCATGGGCGGAGCGGGCCTGGTCATGACCGAGATGGTGTGCGTGTCGGCCACGGGCCGCATCACCCCCGGCTGCGCGGGCCTCTACCGCGATGATCAGGTGTCGGCGTGGCGACGCATCACCGAGTTCGTGCACGAGCATTCGCAGGCGAAGATCGGCGTGCAGATCGGGCACTCGGGGCGCAAGGGTTCCACGCGCGTGATGTGGGAGGGCATCGACGTTCCGCTCGAATCGGGCGGCTGGGAGGTGATCGGCCCGTCGGCCGTGCCCTACGGCGCGGGCAGCCCCACGCCGCGCGCCATGACGCGGGCAGAGATGGAGGCCGTGCGCGACGAGTTTGTCGCGGCCGCGCGGCGTGCCGAGGCGGCCGGGTTTGACCTGCTCGAGGTGCACGCGGCCCACGGCTACCTGCTCTCGTCGTTCCTGTCTCCGCTCGCCAATCTGCGCGACGACGAGTACGGGGGGTCGCTGGAGAATCGCCTGCGGTTCCCGCTTGAGGTGTTCGCCGCCGTGCGGGAGGCCTGGTCGGGGCCCCTCGGCGTGCGCATCTCTGCGTCCGACTGGCACGACGGCGGCAACACCCTCGACGAGGCCATCGCCATCGCCGAGGCGTTCGTCGCCGCGGGGGTCGACCTGCTCGACATCTCGTCGGGTCAGGTGGTCAAAGACGAGCGGCCCGCGTACGGACGCAGCTATCAGACCCCGTTCGCCGACGCCATTCGCCAGCGGGTCGCGACGCCCGCGGGAGTGAGCGTGCTCGCGGTGGGCGCGATCTCGTCGTACGACGACGTGAACTCCATCCTGCTGGCCGGGCGCGCCGACCTGTGCGCGCTGGGCCGCACCCACCTGTACGACCCGCAGTGGACCCTGCACGCCGCCGCCGACCAGGAGTATCGGGGCCCGGGCGTCCAGTGGCCGCAGCAGTTCGCGGCGGGGCGCCGCAAGCCGCCGTCGGCCCGCACCGACGCGATTCGGCCGCGCCTTTCGCTGTTGCGAACCAGCGAATTGCCGGACGCCGTGCACGTGCGCTGGCAGCCTCAGCTCGGGGGCCGCGTGGGCGGGCGGGTCACGACGAACGCCTAGGTGGAGGGGCAGCGGGCTGGGCGAGTTGGGCGGGCTGGGCGGGCTGGAAGCCCATGATCTCGGCCCCAGCGGCAAGCACGAGGTCGCGCAGCGCACTCGCCATGGGTGCCAGTGCGCCGTCGGCTCGCCACACGAGGGCCATCTCGCGCACGGCGCCCGCGTCTTCGAGTTCGAGTTCGATCACGTCGGGCAGCCGCGCGGTATTGCGGTGCGCGACCTCCGAGCGCGAGGGCACCACCGCCACCCCGAGACCGGCCGCGACCAGCCCGCGGGCCGTATCGGCGTCCTGCGTCTGGCAGACGATGCGCGGCGAGAACCCGCTCGCCGCCGCGAGCCGCTGCGTGTACTCGCGCAGTCCGATGCCGCGCGCGAAGCTGACGAAGTCGTCGTCGAGCAGTTCGCCCATGCGGACCCGGCCCCGCGCTGCGAACGGGTGCGTTGGGTGCACGGCGAGGCAGAGCGGCTGGCGGTACAGCACGCGCGTGACCAGGCCCGGGCCTTCGGGCGGGGGCGCGAGCAGGGCCAGGTCGACGGCCCCGCTCTCCAGCAGGTCGACGCAGCCACGGTGGGTGTGTTGACGCAGGTCAAAGCGGGCGAGCGGGTAACGTTCGCGAAACTCGGCCACGAGCAGCGGCACTTGCGGGCTGCCGAGGGAGTGCAAGAACGCGAGCCGCACGAGGCCGCGCTCGAGGTCGCTGTCGCGGTGGTGGCGCGCGCAGGCCGCGTCGATGGTAGTTGAGGCTCCCGTGGTGGCATCCGCGAGTGCCCGCCCCGCGCTCGTGAGGCGCAGGCGACGGCCGATGCGGTCGAACAGGGGCGTGCCAGCGGCGGTTTCGATGCGTTGAATGGTGCGAGTGACGGTGCTTTGCGGGAGGGCGAGGTCGTCGGCGGCGGCGCTCACGTGTTCGAGGCGGGCCACGGCCGTGAAGATGCGCAGGGGGCCCGCGAGGGTGTGGGCGAGGCCGGCGGGGCTATCAGGACGGGCGGCAGGCTCAGCGGGCACGTTCACGGTGACTCCCCAAGGATAGGAGCATGAGTCCGGCCACTCATGCATTTTTGCAATAAATAGAGCCTAATCGATCATTGGACGCATGAATAGCGTGAGACCTACAGTGCTGCTATGCCCGTTACCTCCGAGGTGCCCACCCTCGCTCACGCCACCGCACCCGCGCGCCCAGCCCCGCCCACCGCGGCGTCCGGCACCCCCAGCGCGCCCACGGTAGGCGGCGCGTTCACGGGCCACGAGCGCGGCAGCCGCGCGTACCGACGCCTCGTCATTGCCCTCTTCGCCGCGGGCGTTGCGACCTTCGGCCAGCTCTACTCGCTGCAGGGCTTGCTGCCCGCCATCTCGAGTTCGTATGGCATCTCGCCCGCCTCGGCGTCGCTAGCCATCTCGGCCGCGACCATCGGCGTCGCCGCGAGCGTGCTGCCCTGGGCCTTCGTGGCCGACCGCATCGGCCGCGTGCGCTCGATGGTGATCGCCGTCGTCATCGCCTCGCTGCTGTTCATCGCCCAGCCGTTCGCCCCCACCTTCGAGGCCATGCTCGCGCTGCGCCTGCTTGAGGGGCTCGCGCTGGGCGCCCTGCCCGCCGCGGCGGTCGTCTACATCAGCGAGGAGGTCAGCCCCCGCCACGCCGCACTCGCGACCGGCACTTACGTCTCGGGCACGACCCTCGGCGGCCTCTTCGGTCGGTTGATCCCCGGAGCCGTCACCTATGTGGCCGACTGGCGCATCGCGATGCTGATCGAGGGTCTCGTGGCGCTCGCGGCGGCGGCCGTGTTCGTCATGCTGGCCCCCCGAGCACAGGGCTTTAAAACCATGCGGCAACGCAAGCGCGAGGGGCTGCCCGTGCCCGCGACGCGCAGCCTGCTCGCCAAGGCGCTCGGCTCGCCGCGACTGTGGGGCCTCTACGTGCAGGGCTTCTTTCTCATGGGCGTGTTCGTGGCGGTGTTTAACTTCGTGGGGTTCCGCCTCGAGGCCCCGCCGTTCGCGCTGCCCGTCGCGCTGTCCTCGCTGCTGTACCTCTCGTACCTGGTCGGCACTTACACGTCGCGCCTCGGCGGGGTCGCGGCCACGCGTCTCGGACGCCTGCCGGTGGCCCTTTGCGGCATCACCCTCCTGGCCGCGGGCGTGCTGCTGACGCTCGCCAACTCCATCGCGCTGATCCTGCTGGGCCTGTGCCTCATGGTGGGTGGCTACTTCGCGGCACATGCCGTCATTAGCAGTTGGGCGCCCGCGGCGGCGCGCGGGGCGTCGGCGCAGGCCAGCGCCACGTACACCCTGTGCACCTACGTAGGCTCCTCGGTCATCGGCTGGGCCGCGGGCCTCGTCTATGGCGGGTGGGGCTGGACCGCCGCGGCCCTCGCGCTGGCCGCCCTGGCCGCCGTCTCGGCCGCCCTCCTGGCGGTGTTGCGGCCACACGCGACGACCGCGGCGGCATAGTCGGGCCCACCGACCCACGACCTCGCCGCATCCCGGCGGCCACGAGTGATACTTGTGTACCAAAAGTGCAATGACTGGCAAAGATAAGACCATACGCCTGCTGGCCGACATGGCCCTCGGTAGACTACCCAACGCGACGATTCCGTTACTTTCTTCGGTTTCGTCGTGGCGCGGCGGGCTGGCGCAGGCACCCTACACCTTGCTCCGCCCGCCGCCTCACCTCCTCGCAAGAGGACCGTCGGCCTCCCACACCATCGGGCGACCGGCCGGTAGGGATCCGCGTCGATGCGTATCCCCGACGATCCGGCGCACGACGCCGGCCAGTCACCAGACCAACAGGCGCCGCAAAGCCGCAGCGCCCCAAGAAAGGTGGAAATCTTGCGCTCGCAACGATTGTTTTCCCGGCGATCACCCGGCGCTCCCGCGCTGCGGCGTGTCGCCACACTCCTCGGTGTCGGCGCCTTAGCGCTCACCGGTACGCTCGGCACGCTCCCCGCAGCCAGCGCAGACACGCCAAACCCCATCCAAGAGATTAACCCCGACACGGCGAACCCCAGCCTCAAAAGCGTCAACCCCAAGGATTACCACGAGGGCCGCTACATCGTCGTCATGACGGGCCAGCCCACCGTCGCCTACGGCGGCGGCGTCGCGGGCCTCGCGCCGACCAAGCCCTTGCAGGGCAAAAAGTTCGACGCCGAACAGTCGGCCGCCCTGAAGTACGACTCCTACCTGCGCGACGCCCAACAAAAGGCGGCGGCCCCGCTCGGCGTCACTGTCGAGCAGAACTTCACGACGGCGCTCAACGGGTTCGTGGCGACCCTCGACACCACGCAGGCCGTGGCGCTCGCCGCCAAGCCCGATGTGTTGATGGTCGTGCCCGACACGCAAAACTCGCCCACCGAATCGAGTGTCGACTTCCTCGGCATGCGGGGAAAGACGGGCGTCTGGCAGACCCAGTTTGGAAGCCAGGCGGCGGCCGGCGCGGGCACCGTGGTCGGCGTTATCGACACCGGGTACTGGCCCGAGAGTCCCTACTTTGAGGGCTCCAAAGCAAAGCGCCTCGCTGCGGGTGCCAAGCCCCAGGTGGGCGTGCCCTATCTGAAGTCGCCCGGCGTAATCGCCATGCTCAAGGCGGACGGATCGACCTTCGAGGGTGCCTGCGAGGTCGGCCAAGACTTCGACGGCAGCGCCTGCAACACGAAGGTCATTTCGGCTCGCTACTTTGACGACGCTTTCACCGCGTCCGTGCCCGAATCCGATCGCGCGCCGCAAGAGGTGCTGTCTCCGGTCGACATCGACAGCCATGGAACCCACACGGCGTCCACCGCCGCGGGCAACAACGTGAAGAATGCGGTCGTGAACGGCCGCGACTACGGGCCCTCCGCGGGCGTCGCCCCCGGCGCCAAGCTCGCCATCTACAAGGTCTGCTGGGAGGACACCGACCCGGACACGGGCGGCTGCTATTCCAGTTCGTCCATCGACGCAATCAACCAGGCGATCATCGACGGGGTGGACGTGCTGAATTACTCGATCTCGGGCAGCACGTCGGTCACCACCGACCCCGTCTCGCTCGCGTTCCTTTCGGCCGTCTCGGCGGGGGTTTTCGTCTCCGCGTCGGCCGGCAACAGCGGCCCCACCGCGAGCACCGTGGTACACGGCGCCCCTTGGATGACCTCGGTCGCCGCGACCACGTGGACTAATCAGGTGATGGGCACCGTCGCCCTCTCGGACGGCACCAAACTTCGCGGCGTCTCGCAGATCAGCACGGCCGTCCCACAGACCTCGCTGATACTGGCTCAGGACGCCGCAGCGGCCGGGGCCACGGCGGCCGACGCCGCCCTGTGCAAGCTGGGCACCATCGACCCCGCGAAGGCGAAGGGCAAGATCCTTGTCTGCGACCGCGGCGTGAACGACCGCGTCGAAAAGTCGAAGGTGGCCCTCGAGGCCGGGGCCGTGGGTATGGTGCTGGTCAACGTCACGGTCGGTTCACTCGACTCCGACCTGCACTCGGTGCCCACCGTTCACATTGATGTTGCCGAGGGGGTCACGCTCAAGCAGCACATGGCCGCCAACGCTGCCCTCACCGCAGCCATTGAGGTAGGAGACACTACGGGACTCCCGCCGCTCCCCCTGCCCCAGGTGGCCGACTTCTCGTCGCGCGGCCCGCTGGTTGCCACCACAGGCGACCTGCTCAAGCCCGACATTGCGGCCCCCGGCGTCAACGTGCTGGCGGGCGTCTCGCCCGTTGGTGCCGACGGAAACCTCTTCGGCATGCTCTCGGGCACGTCGATGGCGTCACCGCATATCGCGGGTTTCGGCGCGCTGTTGCTCTCCAAGAACCCCACGTGGACCCCGTCGATGGTGAAGTCGGCCATGACGACCACGGCTCAGCCCGCGAAGAACGCCGACGGTTCGGCCGAGACCACGCCGTTCAACGTGGGCGCCGGCCAGATCGCTCCCGCGAGCATCTTCGCACCCGGGCTCACGGTGCAAATGTCGAATCAGGACTACCTGAATTTCCTCGCGGGCCAGGGGCTTGACGTCGGCATCTCGGGCACCACGCCCACCATCGCTCGAGACGCCAACGTGCCCTCGCTCGCGCTGGGCTCGCTCACCGGCACCGTGACCGTGAAGCGCACCTTCACGGCCCTCGAAGCCGGCGTGTACCAGGCCAAGGCCAACGTGCCCGGCGTCAACATCAAGGTGACGCCCAGCATTTTGAGCTTCAACGCCCCCGGTGAGCAGCGCACCGTCACGTATACGATCACCAACGGCAGCGCTCCGCTCGGCAAGTACGCGTTTGGTGACCTCACGGTTGAGGGCAAGGGGAAGGTCGTGCGCCTGCCCGTGGCAATCCAACCGATCGCGGTGCAGGCACCGTTCTCGCTGGCGCTCGGCGCCCAGCCCGCCACGGGTTCGACCACGTTCCCCGTGACGAGCGGCACCGATGGAGACAAGGCGGCAACCCTCACGGGCCTCGCCAAGAGCACCACGGTCTCGGCGAATAACGCGCCGACCGGCTTCGAGGCCGCCGAGGGTGCCCCCAGCGTCCGTTCCTACACCATGACGGTTCCCGAGGGCGCCTCGTACGCCCGCTTCATCGTGACCGCGAGCGATAAGACCGACGACTGGGACATGCAGGTGAAGGCACCGAGCGGCGCCGTCTACACCGCTGCTACTCCCAGCGCTGACGAGGCGGTGATTCTCACCCAGCCGGCGCCGGGCGTGTACACGGTGACGGTGCAGCTGTACTCCACCGCGGACAACGCGGCGAGCACGGCGCAGGTCGGGTACGCCGCCCTCACCACCGATCTCGGCAATGCCGATCTCACCCCGAACCCGCTGCAAACCGCCAACGGCGAAACTAGCGACATGACGCTCTCGTGGTTTAAGTTGCCCGCGGGCGAGTATCTCGGTCTGGTTCGCTTCGACGGCAGCCCCTACGACACCCTCGTCACCCTCTCGGTGGCGGGCAAGCCGGTCAAGGGTAAGCCCGCGGCTCCCGCCGCGCCGGGCCAGCTGCCATCGGATGGCACACAGGTGGAGCCGGTCTACGGTCAGGACGAGATCGTCGAGGCCGCCCCCGTCAGCGGCAAACTGCAACTGGCGATTCCGAAGGAGGACATCGGCGGCACCACGCCGCTGCCCGAGAAGTAATCGCGATTTCGCTGACTCGCGAAATCTCGTAACACATCAAAGGCGGGATACCCCTCGTGGGGTATCCCGCCTTTGCCTGTCACTCATGCGCTGCTCATGCGGCGCGCCGGCGCTCAGTGGGCCGGGTTCACCATTTCATCTTCGCGGACGCCGTGCCGCACGCGTCGGTCCCATTCGGCCAGAATCGCGGGGTCCGTGGGCTTCGTCAGCAGCGAGACCACCACGTACACGACGAGGCTCGAAAGCAGGCCGTAATAGATGGGCTGGTTCGCGAGCAGGCCCATGATGATCATCGAGACGACCGTGACGACCGCGCCCACCGCCATCGAGGCGAGGGCACCGGCGAGGGTGCCGCGCTTCCACACGAGGCCGCCCAGAATGGCGATCAACAGGCCGCCCACCAGGATGTTGTATGCGACCGTGAGGGCCGAGATGACGTCAGGCAGCACGCACGCGAGAATCAGCATCGCCACGCCCATCACCAGAATGTAGATGCGGTTCTTCTGCACCTCGGCCTGGGCGTCGCCCGCGCTGCGCTTGAAGATCGTCGAGACGACGTCCTTGTTGGCCACGGTGGCACTCGCGATGAGGCAGCCCGAGGAGGTGGACATGACGGCCGACAGCGCCGCGGCGAGCACGAGGCCCGCGAGAATCGGGTGCAGCGAGAGCTCGACCACCTGGGCAAACACGTCGTCCTTGGCATCGACGTTGGGCAGCAGCACCTTGGCGGCCGTGCCCACGAGGGCGCCCGCGGCGCCGTAGGCGAGGCAATATACGCCCGCGGTGAGGCCGCCCCAACGGGCCACCTCTGGCGTCCGGGCCGTAAACACGCGCTGCCAGATGTCCTGGCCGATCAGCAGGCCGAAGCCGTAGATCACGAAGTACGTGATGATCATGTCGCCACCGATGGAGGTGAGCGAGAAGTAGGAGGGGTCGAGGGTCGACTGCATGGCGCCGAACCCGCCGGCCTTCGAGATCACGACGGGCAGCAGAATCAAGAAGATGCCGATCGTCTTGATCACGAACTGTACGAAGTCCGTGAGCGTAATCGACCACATGCCGCCGAGAATCGAATAGGCGATCACGATGCCGCCGCCCAGCAGCACCGAGGGAATCGTGTCAAAGCCGAACAGCGCCTTGAAGATGGTGCCGTAGGCGACCGTCGACGTCGTGGCCAAAAACAGGGCGTAGAACATCATGATGATGCCGCTTACGAGGTTGCCGCCGCGGCCGTACCGCAGCTCGAGCATCTGCGTCACGGTGTACACGCCGAGCCGCTGGATCTTGCCCGCGAACGCGAGCGAGAGCACGCAGATGCCCACGCCGATCGCGACGACGAGCCACATGCCCGAGATGCCGTGCTGGTAGCCGAGGCCGACGCCGCCGATCGTGGATGCGCCGCCGAGTACGACGGCGGCCATGGTGCCCGAGTACAAGAGGGGGCCGAGGCGGCGGCCCGCGACCAGAAAGTCCGACTCACTGCGGGCGCGGGCGCGACCCCAGAAGCCGATACCGACCATGGCGGCCAGGTAGATGACAATGACTGCAATTTCCATGCGTTATTCCGCCTTCGGAATCAGATCGGACGCCACGGGGCCCGCGGGCGCGGTCGCCCCGGCTTGGTTGGCGGCGAGTACGGAGAGAATCTCGTAACCGACCTGCGCGGCCGCGAGTCCCGTCAGTTCGGCGTGGTCATAGGCGGGCGCCACTTCGACGATTTCGGCGCCGACGATGTTGAGGCCCGTGAGGCCACGGATCGAGTTGAGGAGTTCGCGGCTCGTGACGCCGCCGGCTTCGGGGGTGCCGGTACCGGGTGCGTGCGCGGGGTCGAGCACGTCGATGTCGACCGACACGTAGACGGGGGCGTCGCCGAGGCGAGTGCGCATCTTCTCGATGACATGCGCGATGCCCTTGAATTGATAGTCGTCGCTGCGCACGATCTGGAACCCGAGCACGGCGTCGTCTTCGAGGTCTTGCTTGCCGTAGAGGGGGCCGCGGATGCCGATGTGCATGCAGCGTTCGAGGTCGAGTAGGCCCTCCTCGCTGGCGCGGCGGAACGGAGTGCCGTGCGTGTAGGGGGCGCCGAAATAGGTGTCCCACGTGTCGAGGTGCGCATCGAAGTGCAAGACGGCAATCTTGCCGTGGTCGCGGGCGAGGCTGCGCAGCATAGGCAGGGCGATGGTGTGATCGCCGCCGATGGTGAGCAGTTTGGCTCCGTCGGCCCGGAGGTCGTCAGCCGCCTTCTCGATGGTAGCGATGGCCTCGTCGATGTTGAAGGGGTTGACGCCGAGGTCTCCGCAGTCTGCCACCTGCTGGGTGGCGAAGGGGAACACGTCAGTGGCCTGATTGTAGGGGCGCAGGAGTCGCGACGAGGCGCGCACGTGGGCGGGGCCAAAGCGAGCCCCGCTGCGGTAGCTGACGCCGGCGTCGTAGGGAACGCCGAGGATCTTCACGTCGACGCTGCCGGGGCCGCGCTCGGCCTCGACCTGGTCGATACGGGGCAACAGGCCAAAGGTGGGCGGGCCGGCAAATCGGGGCACCTGGGTGCAGTCCTGCTGTCCGATGGGTGCGCTGGCGTTGGAGCCTGCTGCTGCGGGTGCTGTGTCTGCGTGAGTCATAGCTGCCTTTCTGCGATGAAAGCGAGTGACACGGAGGTCAAGCCTACGTGGAGTGTCCTGCGCCACCTGCTATACAAAGCGTATAGTTTGAGCCTGCAATATCGCCACATTGTATAAAGGGGGTGTCATGACCGCCCCGGTCACCCTCGGCACGCTAGTGCGTGACCCCGCCCTCGGGCTCGGCCACGCGTGGCCCCCGCTCCCCGAGTCACGCCGGCTCACGCAGCCAGTCCAGGCCGTGCTCGTCAGCGAACTCGAAAACCCCACGCCGTGGCTAGAAGGCGAAGAGTTGCTGCTCACCATCGGCCTGCTGCTGCCCGACGACGAACCCTCGTGGCGCGCCTACCTCACGAGGTTGCGAAGTGCGCGCGTCACGGCGCTCGGCGTCGGGCTCGGCCCCGAACTGCGCCACCAACGCATGCCCGCGGCCCTCCTCGCGGCGGCCCGAGACCTCGACTTCACCCTGCTCGGGGTCCCCCGCGGCACACCCTTCGTCGCGATTTCGAAGGCCTTCGTGCGGGCCCGCAGCGCAGCCGAGGCCGGCAACTTGGAGCGCGCCCTGAATGCGCAGCGCATGCTCACCGCGAGCGCCGCACAAAGCCCACCCCTCGAGCGCATGGTGAACGCCTACTGCCTGCAGACCCACACGTCGGGCCTCATCGTGGACCTCGGCGGGGCGCCCCTCGCGCTCAGCGGCCCCAACAGCGCCGTGCTCAAAACCTACGCGCACTCGCGGCTGGGCACCGCCACCGCGACGCGGGCCGCGACGCTCGACTTCGAGGGCCACCGCATTGAATCTCAGGCCGTGGGCATCGGGGGAACGCGAGGCCTCCTGCTGGTGCACCACGCCGAGCCCCTGCCGCAGCCGTTTCGACTGGTCACGGCAAGCCTTGCCTCTCTGGTCTCGCTCGACATGGAGCGGCGCCACGCACAGGCCGTGGCGGCCCTGGCGGTGACCCAACCCATCGTGGCCGGGCTGCTCGCGGCCATCATTGAGGACGCAAGCGCGGCCCCCCTGGCAGCGTCCCTCCCGGCCGAGGTGGGGCGCGCCTGGTCCGCGCCCGAGGGGGCTTTCCTGGTCGCCCTGACGCAGTTGCCGCCGGGACTCTCACCCGCGACGCTCGTCGCTCGCTACCCCGAGGTCGCGCACTGCGAAATCGCCCCGGGTCTGGTGGCGGCGGTGCTGCCGGACACCGCGGCGTCCGAGTATGCGGCCCAACCGCTACCCGAATCTGCCCGCATGGTCTGCGGAATGCCGACCCGGCTCGGAGCGGTCTCGCTCTCGCTGCGGGCGGCGCGCGATGAGCTGCAGCGCGCGGCCACCGAACACCTCACGGGCGGGGGCGAAGGCAACCCCGCGAAGGCCGGTGATCTCGGCGCGCTGCTCACCCACCACGAACCGCTCACGTCATTTTCGCTGGGCCTGCTGGCCCCCCTCGTGGCCGCCGACGATGCCGACTTTTCGCTGCTCAAGACCCTGCGCGCGTACTTCGAAGCGCGCTACAGCGGCGACGGCGCGGCCCGCTCGCTGGGGGTGCACCGTCACACGGTGCGCGCTCGGCTCCGTAAGATTGAACAGATTGTGGGCGCGCTCGACGATCGCGAGCGGCGGCTGGCGCTCGAAATCGCACTGCTCGCGCATGACACCCAAGCCGTCGCACCCCGCCTGGGCACCGGCACTAGCCTGTCCTAGTTGGCCTCAGTTGACCTCAGTTGGCCCCAGTTGGCCCCAGTTGGCCTCAGACATCCGCTTTAACCCGTCGTCTCAAGGAACCCGCGTGACCACCACCCCAGACCCCCACCTCTCGCACTACTCGGACCGCGCCGCGAGTTTCGCGCCGTCGCCCATTCGCCAGGTGTTCGAGACGTCGATGCAACCCGGCATTCTGTCACTCGCGGGCGGCAACCCCGCGCTGGAAGCCCTCGACCTCGAGGCGATTGCCGAGTTTTCGGCGCGCGTGATCCGTGAGCGCGGCCTCGACGCTTTGCAGTACGGGTCGAGCGAGGGCACCTCCGAGTTGCAGCAGCTCATTACCGAGGTGATGGGCGCCGAGGGCATCGCGACCGACCCCGACCGCGTGCTCGTCACGAGCGGCTCGCAGATGGCCCTGCAATTGGTGGGTTCGCTGTTCGTCAACCCGGGTGACCTCGTACTCGCCGAGGCGCCCACCTACGTGGGTGCACTGAGCGTGTTCGGGGGCCTGCAGGCCGAGGTTGCGCACGTACCCACTGACGAGGGCGGCCTCGTGGTTGAGGGCCTGCGGCGCGTGTTGCAGGACGCGCGGGCGGCCGGTCGCCGCATCGCGTTCCTGTATACGATCCCCAATTTTCATAACCCGACGGGGCTCACCCTCGCGGCGGAGCGCCGCCCCGAGGTGGTGGCCCTCGCGCGCGAGTTCGGGGTGCTGATCGTCGAAGACAACCCGTACGGGCTGCTGCGTTACGACGGCGAACCCCTGCCCTCGCTGTACTCGCTCGACCCAGAAAACGTGCTTTACCTGGGGTCTTTTTCGAAGATTTTCGCTCCCGGCCTGCGCGTGGGCTGGGTGGTGGCGCCGCCCGCAGTGAAGGCTCGACTGCTGCTCGCCGAGGAGGCCACCGCGATCTGCCCGCCCGTGCTGTCACAGTTGATTGCCGAGGAGTACATCCGCGCGTTTGACTGGCGAAGCCAATTGCGCAAGTACATCGAAGTGTATCGGGAGCGCCGCGACTCGCTGCTGGCCGCGCTCGCGGAGCACATGCCGGAGGGCACCTCGTGGACGACGCCCGAGGGCGGGTTCTTCACCTGGGTACGGCTCGGCGACTACGTCGCGGTGTCGAGCGATGCGCTCATGCAGCCCGCCATTGAGGCGCAAGTGGCGTTCATTCCGGGCACCGCCTTCTACGCGGGTGACGGTTCGGGGGCGGGTGCGAGCGCCACCGCTCCCGGCACCCGTGAGTTGCGTCTGGCGTTTTCTTTTGTGGACGCCGAGGTGGCCTCCGAGGCCGTGCGGCGCCTGGCTCGCGTGATTACGGAGCAGAGCGGGGCACAGGGCCGGGCGCAGGGGCGGGGGTAGTGCCTCCCAACGCCCCTCCCGCGCGTTTCACCTGCACCCCGTAATGCACGCCCAGGTGTACCCCAAAAATGCTGAGGAGGCGACGCTCATACGCCTGGACCTCGCGTCCGAACACAATCAGCCGCAGCGACTCGTCAATCTGCTCGGCGCTCGATTCGACCGACTCGTCGCCGACGACCGAGACCTCACCCGTCGTTGCGAGGGGCGTGAGTTCCCCCGAGCGTGGGTCCACGCGGTACAGGCCCGCTCCCCTCACGCGAAACACGTGCAGGGCCTCGCGTAGCAACGTCCCCACGGGGTCATCGGCGCGGGCCGCCGTGCGGGCAAGGTCGCTGAGTGTCGTCGCCTCGGCGCGGGCGATGGCCGCCTCGCGCGTGCGTCGCGCCGCGTGATCGACCACGTTCGCGACCGCCACCGAGACGCTCACGAACACGATCAACGCCAGCAGGTTTTGCGGGTCGGCAATGGTGAGCGTGCCCACCGGAGGGGTCGAGTAGAAGTTCACCAGCAGGGTCGACCAGAGGGCACCCACCACGGCGGGCCACACGCCACCGAGCAGCGAGACCACCACGGCCCCCGACAGCTGCAGCAGCATGGCCGAGGCCACGTTGGAGGTGTGCAGCAGATGCAGCGACACCTGAATGAACGCCGGCAGCACCACGGCGAGCGCATAGCCCGCGAGCAACCGCGTGGAGCCAAGATCGCGGCGGTCGAGCGCCCGCACCGCCCGGGCCGCGTAATCGTGGGTCACCATGTGCACGTCGATGTCGCCCGATTCGCGCACCACGCGCGAGCCCGTGCTCATGCGCAGCAGTCGAGCGAAGCGGCCGCGCCGCGACACGCCCACGACCACCTGGGTCGCATTGACTCCCCGCGCGAACTCCAGCAGCCCACCCGCCGGGTCTTCGCTCGCGACAATGTGAAAACTGCCGCCGAGGTCCTTCACGAGGCTGCGCTGTGCCGCGAGCGCCCGCGGCGATTCGCTGGCCACGCCGTCGCTCGCCCGCACATGCACCGCAAGTAGGTCGGCGCCGTTCACGCGCTTCATGATGCGCGCCGCGCGCCGCAGCAGCTGTTCACCCTCGGGCCCGCCCGTGAGGCCCACGACCACTCGCTCGCGAGCGGGCCAGGTCTGCGAGATGCCCTGTTCAGCGCGGTAGCGTTCGAGGCCCTCGTCGACGCGGTCGGCGAGCCACAGCAGCGCGAGCTCGCGCAGGGCCGTGAGATTGCCGAGCCGAAAGTAGTTGTGCAGCGCGGCGTCGATCTTGTCGCTGCGGTAGACGCGGCCGTCGCTGAGTCGCTGCCGCAGCAGCGCGGGCGGAATGTCTACGAGCTCGATGTCGTCGGCTCGTCGCACCACCTCATCGGGCACGGTTTCGGCCTGCCGCACACCCGTAATCTTCGCGACCGCGTCGGTCAGCGAATCCAAGTGCTGCACGTTCATGGTGGTCAGCACGTTGATGCCCGCGTCGATCAACACCTCAACGTCTTGCCAGCGCTTCTCACGCTCCATGCCCGGCACATTGCTGTGCGCGTACTCGTCGACAAGCACCCACGCGGGCCTGCGCTCCAGCACGGCCTCGACATCGAGCTCGTCGAAACCGGCCCCGCGGTATTCGATGCGCCGCAGCGGCACCACCTCGAGACCGTCGACGAGTCGCGCTGTTTCTGCGCGGCCGTGGTCGAGCACTATCCCCACCACCACGTCGGCGCCGACCTGTCGCGCGAGTCGGTGCGCCTCCTCGAGCATGGCGAAGGTCTTACCGACCCCAGGGGCGGCGCCGAGAAACACCCTGAGCGTGCCGCGCGAACCCATTAGCCGTCGCCGCCCGACGAGCCCGAAGAGAGAGTGCCGAGCGACGCGAGGTCGACATTGAGGGCCGTCACATTCACCGACGGCTGGCCCAGAAAGGCCAGCAGCCCACCCGACGTGTGCCGGGCAACCAGCGCCGCCACCTCGGCGTCCGCGACCCCCCGCGCCGCCGCGATGCGCGGCACCTGCAGATTCGCGTACTCGACCGAAATATCGGGGTCGAGGCCCGAGCCGCTCGCCGTGTAGGCGTCGGCGGGCACGGCGGCCGGGTCGGCGCCCTCTGCGGACGCCACGTCGGCCCGTGCCTGCGCGGCCTCGGCCTGGGTCTCGGCCCCGGCGACGGCCGCGTTGCTGGCCCCCGACGTGGTGCTCGCCCACTCGACGGCGCTGGGGCGGGCATGAAACCACGCGGGGTGCGCGGCGATCTCGGGGCTCATCTGTACGAGGAGCCGGGTCGCCACTGGCCGCCCCGAGGCGTCGGTAATCTCGCCCGCGCTCGGTACGGCGCGGCCGATGGCCCAGATCAGCGCGGGGTAGGCGACGCCGAGCAGGAGGGTCAGGGCGAGCAGCAGGCGCGCGGCGACCCCCGCCTGTCGTGCAAACATGCGAACGTTCATGAGGGTCCTTACGCTATACCCGGCAGATGAGAAATCAGCAGGTCGATGACCTTGATGCCGATAAACGGGGCGATCAGGCCACCGAGACCGTAGATCAGCAGATTGCGCGAGAGCGCCTGCGCGGCCGAGACGGCGCGGTATTTCACGCCCTTCAGGGCGAGCGGCACCAGCGCGATGATGATGAGCGCATTGAAGATCACCGCCGAGAGAATCGCAGAGCTCGAGGTGGCGAGGCCCATGAGGTTCAGCAGGCCCAGACCCGGGAACGCCGCGGTGAACAGCGCGGGCACGATCGCGAAGTACTTGGCCACGTCGTTCGCGATCGAGAACGTCGTGAGCGCGCCGCGCGTGATGAGCAACTGCTTGCCGATGCCGACGATGTCGATGAGCTTCGTGGGGTCGGAGTCGAGGTCGACCATGTTGGCGGCCTCCTTCGCGGCGGGGGTGCCGGAGTTCATGGCCACGCCCACGTCGGCGGCCGCGAGCGCGGGGGCATCGTTGGTGCCGTCACCGGTCATGGCGACCAGTCGCCCCTCGCCCTGCTCGCGCTTGATCACGTCGAGCTTATCCTCGGGTGTCGCCTCGGCGATGAAGTCGTCGACCCCCGCCTCGACGGCGATGGCTCGCGCCGTAATGGGGTTGTCTCCCGTCACCATGATGGTCTTGATGCCCATCGCACGCAGTTCGGCGAACCGCTCACGCATGCCGGGCTTGACCACGTCTGCGAGGTGAATCACCCCGAGAGCGCGGGTGACGCCGTCGCGGGTCTCGGCGACGGGCAGCGGGGTGCCGCCCTGCGCTGAGATCTCCTCGGCGGCGGCGATCACCTCTCGCGGCACGCTCCCGCCGCCGGCCTCGACATACGCCACCACTGCGGAGGTGGCGCCCTTGCGAATCTGATGGTCGCCGAGGTCGAGTCCGCTCATTCGGGTGGTGGCGCTGAACTCGATCACCTCGAGCTGCCGCTCGAGACGCACCAGGCCGGCCAGCTCGGCCGCGGGGTCGGAGCCGGGCGCTGCCAGCTCGATGACGGAGCGTCCCTCGGGGGTTTCGTCGGCGAGCGACGCGAGGCGCGCGGCCTCGATGAGGGCAGGCTCGGTCACCCCGGGAGCGGTCACGAAGACGACGGCGCGGCGGTTGCCGAACGTGATCGTGCCGGTCTTGTCGAGCAGCAACGTGGTGATGTCGCCCGCCGTTTCGACGGCGCGGCCCGAGGTCGCGAGCACGTTGTGCTGCACGAGGCGGTCCATGCCCGCGATGCCGATCGACGGCACGAGCGCCCCGATCGTGGTGGGAATCAGGCACACCAGCAGCGCCACCAGCACGATCGGCGAGGGCGTCGCGTCGAACTGCTGAGCGAACGGCGCCAACGTCATGGTGACGATCAAGAACACGATGGTCAGCGAGACCAGCAGCACGTGCAGGGCGATCTCGTTGGGGGTTTTCTGCCGCACGGCGCCCTCGACCAGCTTGATCATGCGGTCGATAAACGTCTCACCGGGTTCGGCGGTGATGCGCACGACGACGCGGTCAGAGAGCACGCGGGTGCCACCCGTCACCGAGCTACGGTCGCCGCCCGATTCGCGAATCACGGGCGCCGATTCGCCCGTGATGGTCGATTCGTCGACGCTGGCGAGCCCCTCGACAATTTCGCCGTCGCTCGGAATCACGTCACCCGCCTCGCACACCACGAGATCGCCCTTTTTCAGCTCGGTCGCGGGCACCACGGCCTCGGCGAGCAGCGCAACGGGTGCTTTCGCGGTGGCGCCGGGGGTTTGGGGGGACGCTCCGGTGGCCGGGCTGGCTGCCCCGCCCACGCGCCGCGCCGTGAGGCCCACGCGGCTGGCCCGCAGCGAGTCGGCCTGGGCTTTGCCGCGGCCCTCGGCGATCGCCTCCGAGAGCGTGCCAAACAGGACGGTCAACCACAGCCACACGGTCACCGCGATGCTGAAGCCCGAGGGCCGCGCGAAGCAGATCAGGGTGCACAGGGCAGATCCGATCAGCACCACAAACATGACGGGCGAATGAATCATGTCGCGTGGGTGCAGTTTTTTCAGGGCGAGCGGCAGCGCGGCCCGCAGGGCGTGGAGTTTCATCGCGTGAGTCCTTCCGCGAGGGGGCCGAGCGCAAGCGCCGGAAAGTAGCTGAGGGCCGTGAGGATCACGGTCACGATGAGCAGGAGCCCGCCGAACAACGGCCCGTGCGTCGGCACGGTGCCCACGCTGGCCGGAACGCGTTGCTGGGCACCGAGGCGTCCGGCCAAAATCAGCACCAGCGCGATCGGAACAAACCGGCCAAGCAGCATCGCGAGCGAGGTCGCTACCGCGAGAAAGGGCCCGCTCGTGGTGATGCCGCCGAAGGCGGAACCATTGTTATTCGAGGTAGAGGTGAACGCGTAGAGCACCTCGCTGAACTGGTGCGGGCCGGAGGCGGGGGCCTGCGCGAGCTGGTCCGGCAGCAACACGGTGAGCGCGGTCAGCACGAGCACGAGCGTGGGGGTGACGAGAATGTAGAGCGCCGCGAGTTTCATTTCGCCGGGGCCGATGCGCTTGCCCACGAACTCGGGGGTGCGACCCACCATGAGACCCGCGATGAACACCGCGATGAGGGCGAGAATCAGCATGCCGTAGAGACCCGAGCCGACTCCGCCGGGTGCGACCTCGCCCAGCATCATGTTGAGCATGACGAGCCCTCCCGCGAGCGGGGGCAGCGAATCGTGCGCGACGTTGACCGCTCCGGTGGAGGTGAGCGTCGTGGCGCTCGCGAACAGGGCCGAGGCGGCGGGCCCGAAGCGCTGCTCGAAGCCCTCGCCCGTGACGCTGCCGACCGCAACTGCGAGGGCGAGTGTGAGGCCAAGCCAGAGTGCGCCCATGACGCCCGCGAGGGTAAGGCCCTGCCGGGCATCACCCGCGAGCCGACCGTAGGCGCTGGGCAGGGCGAACGGAATCACGAGGATCATGAACACCTGCAGCCAGCTGGTGATGGCGTTGGGGTTTTCGAGGGGGTGTACCGAGTTGGCATTGAAGTAGCCGCCGCCGTTGGTGCCGAGTATTTTGATGGCCTCCTGACTCGCGACCGGGCCGCCGGGAACGGCCTGCGTGACGCCGAGCGCATCGTTGACGTAGGTGGAAGCGCCCCAGGTTTGGGGTACTCCCGCGATCAGCAGCACCACGGCGAAGAGGATCGCCCCGGGTAGCAGCACGCGTAGCGTGATGCGCGCGAGGTCAACCCAGAAGTTGCCGAGGTCGGCGGCGCGGTCGCGAGTGATGCCGCGAATCAGGGCGATGCACACGCAGATGCCCACGGCCGCCGAGAGAAAGTTTTGCACGGCCAACAGTGCCATCTGCACGAAGATGCCGACGGTCTGCTCGGGAACGTAGGTCTGCCAGTTCGTGTTGGTGACGAACGAAATCGCCGTGTTGAGCGCGATGTACGGGTCGACGCCCCCGAGCAGGCTGCCGTCCCCCGCCGTCCGCAGGGGGCCGGGCAGAATGCCCTGCAGCAGTTGCAGCCCCCACAGGGCCACTATGCTCACGAGGGAAAACGCCAGCACGCTGCGCAGGTAGGTGCGTGCGGTTTGGGGGGCATCGGCGTCCACCCCCGCTATGCGGTAGAGCCCGCGTTCGGCGCGCAGGTGGTGGGGCGAGGACGCCGCGTGGGCCAGGTAGACCCCCAGCGGCCGGTAGGCCAGGCCGAGGGCGACGACGAGGACGCCAAGTTGGGCGAGGAGTGAGGTCCAGGTGAGCTGCATGAGTCACCACTTTTCGGGGTGGATCAGGCTAATCACCAGGTAGCCGAGGAGCCCAAGGCTCGCGGCAAACAGGATCACCCACATCACGATGTCCATGGATAACGGACCTTTCGCAGTGGCCCGGGGGCCGTGGAAACGATTGCGGGACCGTTTTATACCTTCGCCGACGGGTGATTCGAGCATCTTTACGGCTTCTTGATGCGAGCGGTGCGGATCTTAACGCGTTCCTTATGCGTCGGCGGCTCGCGGCGGCGTGTTGCGTAGGCGTAGCTGGGTAACAAATAATAACAATAAGATATAAGGAAGCGTTCAGGAGGGGTCCCATCGTGACACTGCGTTACTAACCTTTGAGCCACGCGAGACCCCGACCACACCCGGCCCGCCACTGCGCGCAACCCCTGGCACGCCTTAAGTCACCAATCGCCGGTGAACAGCCGATCCCCAACTCGGCCATGACCACAGAAGATTCGCTCGACTGACCAAAAGTTACGTGATTATCGCAGTATTGTCACCTGCAGTGACAATTGTGAAGAATTCAGCACCGTGCCATTATTCTTGTCGGCGAAGATTCCGCCCCGACCTCACAGAGAGAATGGCTCACTATGAGGCTTATTCATCGGCGTTGTTTTGAAGGTGGAATATGAGTCCGAGGATTTCGTTGAGCGTGACGGGGAATGTGTGAAGTGGTCTTCGGTAGTCGGTGTGGAGTGTGCGCCAGGTTTTGAGGTTGGCGATGCAGCGTTCCACGACGTAGCGGATCTGGTTGATCTTTCTGTTGAACCACTTCTGGTCGTCGCGGAGGTGTTGCCGTGGCATTTTCTTGATTGGGGTGATGGCACCGAGGCCAACGTAGCCCTTGTCTGCGATGACGTTTTGAGGGTCGATGTGGCCAAGTAGGCCGTGTTCGCGGATGGCCTTGGAGTCGTGGATGTTGCCTGTGAGGGGGTCGCTGACCCAGAGGAGTTTTCCGGTGGTATCGCATGCTACCTGCACGTTTATTCCTGTGGTGTGGTGCTTGCCGGAGTAGAGAGTGGGGGTGTGTTTCCAGGACCAGCAAGGTAGCACGGTGCCGTCGATGATGTGTGTTTGACGGGGGTTGAGGTCGTAGACGGTGGGGACGTTGTGGCGTAGGTGGTGGGCGATCAACAGGGTGATGCGGTTGATGATGCCGCTGACGGTGGGCTGGCTGACGCAGTAGATGAGTGCGAGTGTGTGTTGGGTGAGGTTGGTGCGTAGCGAGAGCAGGGCGAGTTGAACTTGCTGGTCAAGGGCCAATTTATGGGCTCGCGGGCCGGTGGTTGTGACGGGTGTTCCGGAGGTGATGATTGTTGCGGTGAGGAACGTGGTGAGCGTGGAGAGTGGGACCTGACTTGGTTCACCCTCCATTCTTTTTTGAAGGCATAGGTCTTTGACCTGCGGGTTTATGTTTGCCTAGTGACCTGTTTAGGCACTAGGCGGAGGGTCCATGCTGGTGAGGTGACTTGGGTAAGGAGGGTGCGGACGACATCGGGAGCGACTGCAGTGCAGATCGTCGAATCCGTCAACAGCTTGTACAGAAGGCCGTTCTTTTTATGCGCGACACCCCGCGCTGGAGTTCAGCTCTCAGCGATCACGCGGCACCCAGCTACAGCTTCGAGCGACAGCGCCCGAAGACCCGATGAATAAGCCTCGATGCCTCAGACTTCCTCGAGCGCACCACGCAGCTCGCATTTCATGACAAGATCCCGGCGCACGGCAGGCCTCCTTGCCATTGGCGCCACGCTCGCCCTGGCCGGCACGGGAACTGCCGTGACCGTTGCCTCGCAGCAGGCAGACGCCGCTACGGCGGACACCACGCCTACGGCCACGAGCACGGCTCCCTCGTTCACCATCACGGCCACCTCGTTGGCAGGCTCCAATGGTGCCGAAACGGCACCCGCCAAGGGCTACATCGTGGAGACCACCAGCTACCAGGCGGCTAACGTTGGCCAACAGGTCTTTATCCGCTCGACGGTTGTCGACCAGGCCACGGGCGAGCAGTTGGGCAACAGCGTCGTCACGGCCATCGAGACCAGCGCCACCAGTGTCGGTCATTTCATCGCACGGATCCCGGTTACTCCCGACATGGAGGGCAAGACCGTCGTCGTCACCTCGGCGTTCTTCCTCCCCAGCGACGTGACCGGCACGAGAACCGACCCCGGCACCGTTAAGCCCGGAGCCGTGCCCGTGACTACCTACAAAGACCTCACGGACGCTCGTCGCGCCATCGACGTTGACGCGCTCAATAGCACCGTGGCCCCCGCTCCTACGGGTGACCCGATTGTGGTGTCCAATACGACCACCGGTGCCACCGTTTCGACCATCGCCACCGACAAGGCGGACGGTGACAAGGTGGTCGCTTCGGGCGGCGTCATCCAGGATGTCGTCCACTACACGGGCCTCCATGTTGGCACGATCTATGTTCTCCAAACGCAGCTCTTCGACAAGACCTCGGGCCAGCTCGTGAACTGGACCGCAGCGAAAATCTTTGCCCCCAGCAGCCCCAACGGCAGCGAAACGGTCACCATTCCGGTGCCCGCAGGCTCCGAGGGTCACACGTTTGTCGTCTATCAGACCATCTGGGCTGGCGCCGACGCACTGGTTGGCAAGCACCTGAACACGGTGAAGGTGCGCCCCGGCGCGACCCCCGTGGTATAGGAGAACAACCCGGACAACCCGTGGGAGACGGTGGTCGTCGACAAACCCGTCGCACAGTGCACTGTTTCGGGTTATGTGTGGAAGGACGCCAACAAGAACGGCATCATGGACTCGGGTGAAGAGAAGGTCCCCGGCGTGAATGTCGCCTTGCGCGGGCTGACCACGGGTCAAAATGACTACCCTGGCACCTTGCTTGACGTGCCCGCCCAGACCACGGATGCCAACGGCTTCTACAAGTTCACCGTGCCCGGCGAACTGTGCGGCCGCATCCTTGTCGACTTCAACGAGGCCCAGTACCCGGCCGGTTGGACTCCATTCGGCTTCGGTGATTCCGATCTCCGCGGCGACGTCCTCGACACGGGCTGGACGACCCCGTTTGACCTGGCACCCGGCATGAATCTCGAGCGCGTCGACGCGGGTCTGCGCCAACCGGGCGGCTCGTTGACGGGTCTCACCTGCAGCCCCCTCACCGAGGGCTTCAAGGTGGAACTCATGGACACCGAGAAGGCTGTCCTGCAGACCACCACGATTAACCACGGTGGGCAGTTCGGATTCTCCGACGTTCCTGACGGCGCGTACCAACTGCGCCTCACCAAGTTGGTGAACTCGGGCGATCCGACCTATGTCTTCATGGTGGGCGGCAACATCATTACGACCGTCGCCAACTACTGGAGCAGCACGACCTGGCATGTCGAGTCGCTGACGAAGCAGTTCACGATCACCGGCGACCAGTCCCTGAACTTCGCGGAAATGTGCGGACAGTTCATGTCACCGCTGGTGCTTGATCTGAACGGCAACGGCATGATCGACACCTCATCGGCAGCCGACCAGCCCGAAGGCGCCACCTTCGATCTGCTCGGAACGGGCTCGGGCGTTGCCTCGGGCTGGGCAGCAGACGGTGACGGGTTCCTCGTTCGCCCCAACGCTGACGGCACCATCACGAGCATCGACAACCTCTTCGGTGGGTCGCTCGGCGCTGGCTTCGCTCAACTCGCAGCCCTAGACACCAACGGCGACGGCGTCGTCAGCGGTGCCGAACTCGATGGCCTGAACGTCTGGGTTGATGCCAACAACGACCACGTGGCACAGGCCAGCGAGATTTCGACCCTCGCTGACCACGGCGTGACGTCGCTGAACACGGCGTTCGCCAACACCCCCGTTGCCAACAACGGCAACGTGGTCATCGAACACGGCAGCGCCGACACCGCCTCGGGTGAGTCCCTCCTCGTAGGCGACGCCTACTTCGAGATCACCGGTGCGCTGAACGCCGACAATCAGGTGGCGCTCGCAGCCTCGGCAGCGCATAGCGCGGCAACTCTGGCCACGCTGCCCTTGCACGAGCAGAATGCCATCGCCAACGCCTACGCGGCAGCAGCTGGCCGCTCATAGAGCAGTAAGCGAAACGCGAAGGGTGCCGCCCTCGGGAGTTCTCCCGGGGTCGGCACCCCTTTGTGTTTCCGTGCGCTTCGTTGCACGCAGTGCGCGGCTAGCGCGTGCTGCCGAAGCGCTCGAATGCTGGTTCACCATGTTGCCGATGGCGGCCCCGTGAGCGTTCACGTACCGCACTTGGACGCTCGCCACCGCACCATCCGCGCTGGGAGCAACGATGAACCCATCGCCCTGGGCGAGCCGACCCGATGCCACCGGCGAACCGGCGAGGAGCAGGTCAAACACCGCAACCGCGCAGAAATCACCAGTGACGCCGGTGTTCTGACGCCAGCCAGCGTCCATGCGCTCGAGGTTGTAGCCCACCTTCCGCTCGTCAGCCTCCATGAAACTGCTGATGTTGACGTCTTTCCAGACGAAACCCGAGACCACGCAGCCGGTCGGGGTTCGCACTGGGTCGAACCTCCACCTCATCATGTCGCATGCCCACGAGGGCGTCGGCCGGCCCAGGTGGATTGGTAGGCCACACAAACTCGTGGCCCTCGGAGCCCGGTGTACGGCACCACTCCTGGCGCGCCGATCGAAATCGAGGCTGGCCCCAATCGGCACCGTGGTTACTCGGGTGCGCCCTGCCGACGGGCCGCCGGAGCGTCCATGCCCAAACCCGCGGCGGCCAAACGTAGGGCGTCGATGGTCGAGGCAATCGCGGGGTGCAACAGCGAACCCGCGCGCGTCGCCGCATAGATGGTGCGCATCAATGGGCCACCCGGGAACGAGGCCACCCGCAGCGGCACCTGCGAGTGCATGAGCGCAAGTCGCGGCAAGATGCCCACGGCCTGACCCGTTGCGAATAGTCGCATATGCATCATCATGTCGGTCGACTCGAACGGGGCATCGGGCTCAAAGCCCAGGTCACGGCACAGGTCGATCGTCGAGGCCCGCGACAGGGTGCCCTCGGGCTCGAGCACCCAGCGTGCCGCGGCCAGACGCTCAGTACTCACGGTACTCACGGCACTCACGGCACTCACGGCACGGTCGGTCGGGTCGTCGGCTTCGAGCGGCCCCACGGCGATCACCAACTCGTCTTGCATGATGCGCGAAAACTGCAACCCCGCGGGCCGCGGCATGGCGCCGCCGGGCAGGTCCTCGACGATCACGATGTCGAATTCTCGCGACTGTACCGCCTCAAGCGCTTCGAGGCACTCGATCGCGGCAAACTCGAGCCGCAAGCGCGGGTGGCGGTCGTGCAAAAACTTGACGGCGTCCGGCACGAGAGCCATCGCGGCAGACTGAAAGCACGCGAGCCGAAAAGTGCCTACGACCTCGTCTTGAGACGATTGCAGCTCGGCCTCGGCGGCCTCCACCGAGGCCAGGATGCCCTCGGCGTGCCGCACCAAAATCTCGCCCTGCGGGGTCAGGCGGACGCGCCGGCCGTGCGGTTCCAGCAACTTGATACCGACCTCCTTTTCGAGGGTAGCGAGGTGCTGCGAAACGGCCGACGCGGTGTATCCGAGGGATGCCGCGACCGAAGAAATGGTGCCCAGTTGGCTGAGGTCGCGCAGCAAGCGCAGGCGGTGTAGGTCCAGCATGTGTAGCCCTTAGGATGTTTAGTGATTCTTAGTCATTATTACAAGAAATGTTAGATAGACGCATCAATATTTGACATGCCATGATGCATGGGTGACCTCGACCTCCGCCCCCCACCGCCGCGTTTCGGGCTTCGTGCGCCGCGCCGGCGACACGCGCTCTGGCGCTGCCCTGTTCGGCCTCTCGCGCCGCACGCGCAATAGCATCGTGTTCCCCGTTGCCCTGCTCATCACGGCGATGGTGAGCCTGCAATTCGGTAACGCGCTCGCCTCGACCCTGTTCGATCAGGCGGGTGCTCTCGGCACCTCCCTGCTGCGCCTCGGCCTCGCGGGCCTGATCCTCGCGGCCGTCATGCGACCCCAGATGCACCGCTGGAGCCGGGCACAATGGAAGAACATGGCCATGCTCGGCGTGAGCCTCGCCCTCATGAACGGACTCTTCTACGAGGCCATCGCGCGGATTCCCCTCGGCGTCGCCGTCACCATAGAGTTCGCGGGTCCACTCGCGCTGGCCCTGTTTTCGGCGCGGCGCGCGCTCGACTACGTCTGGGTCGTGCTCGGCCTCTCCGGCGTCGCCCTGCTCAGCCTCACCTCACACGGGCTCGAGGGCTCCAGCCTCGACCCCATCGGCGTGCTCGCGGCCCTCGGCGCGGGCGCCTTCTGGGCGCTCTACATCATCACGGGCTCGCGCTATTCACGCCGCGAACCGCCGCGCGGCGGACTCGTCGGGGTGTACCTGTGTGCCGCAATCGTGCTGCTGCCGTTCGGCCTCGTCGGCATCCTGCAGGCACCGCCCTCATGGGGGCTGCTCGCCGCGGGTCTCGGCGTGGCCCTGCTCGCCGCCGTGATTCCCTTCGCCCTTGAAATCAAGACCCTCAGCATCCTGCCGAAGCAGACCTTCAGCCTGCTGCTGCCCCTCGAACCGGCCCTCGCGAGCCTCATGGGCGCACTCCTGCTGGCGCAGCACATGACCCTGCTCGCCGCCGGTGCGATGGTGCTCGTCGTGGTGGCCAGTGCGGGAGCCACCTTCACGGCAAAGTCTGCATAATTGGGTGTATGCCCGCACCCTCTCGCCCCCGCTGGCGCAGGCCCTACTCACTGAGCGAAAAGTGGCTGCACCACAACGGGTTTCCGGCCTTCGTCGACGGTTACGCCCGCCCCTCGCACTGGGCTCGTCGCGGCGTGCCCCTGCTGCTCGGCGCCGTGGGATGGTACGTCACGCTCAACCTCACCCTCTCGGCTTTTCTCTTTCTGGCCGTTATTGACCGGTACGCGACCCTCCTCGAGCAGGGTCTCATCGTGGAACACGAGGGTCGCCTGAACGTGGAGGTCTTCACGCAGCTGATCTACCTCGTGCCGATACCCGCCTGGGTCTCGGTTGTTGTGATCGCCGCGTCCATCGCCCTCTCCATCCTCGCGGTGGGGCGTATGCTGCTGTTTTCGCTGCGCTGGTTCGTGCGCATCGCGTACAAGGAGCAGGGCAGATTCGTCGCCATTTTGCCGCTCCTACTGATCGCGGTCTTCTTCTTCTTTCTCGCCGCCGAGACCTGGCAGTCGGTGGGCCGCCTGCCGGCCGCGAACTTCACGCTCGCCCTCTTGCTGTTTGGGGGGTTGATTCTCGGGTTCGTGATCCGTCGCGCGCGATTCAGCACGGACGCCGCGGGCCACTTTGGCAGCCTCCATGAGCTGGGCGCCGCCCTCCCCACGCTGCGCGAACGCCGCCGCACGAGCGGCGTTCGTTTCGGCCTGCAGGTGCGCGCGTGGCTGGCCATGCGCCGCACCAACGTCGCTCAGGGCCAGGCGTACCAATTCGAACGCCTGCGGCCCGAGATGCTGAGGCACGAAGAACTGACGTGGATAGAGCGGTTCAACGTGCGAGTTGTCGCAGTGATGGGCCGTGTGTTGGTCGCGCTGCTGGTGACCGTAGTGGTCACCATCTTCTTCACGGTGTTTGGTTACTTGGCCATCACTCCCGAGACGGCGAGCGCCTGGCTCGGCAGCGAACCAACGGTGATCACCCAGGCGACGGTCCTCGGCAGCACCTTCACCATCTATAGCGAGGGAGTGCGCGTCGCGGTGTTCCTCGGCCTGTTCTCGGCCCTGTACTTTCTGGTTTCGGCGAGCGCCGACAAAGACCTGAGCGAAGCTCTCGACGACGAGACAGAGGCCCATGTGCGCAGCGCCCTCGCCTTACGTGCTTACGAGCGCGAACGCGGGTATGAGCGAGGGCGAGCACGGCCGTGACGACAAACGAGAGGTTGTAGCCCGCGATCTCGGACGACGCACCGCCGATCAAGAACCCTGCGACGGCGGGAGCGAACACGCCACCGGTCGTGAGAATGGCGTTTGAGTAACTGAGTACCGCGCCGCGCCGCGCCACCGTCGTCAGCTCGACCACCACCAGACGGCTGAGCGCGAACAGGGCGGGAGCCGTACCGAAGCCGAACGTCAGCAGCGTGATCTTAAGGGCCATGGGCAGGTCGAGGGTCGCGAGCAGCAGAGTCAGACCCGTGAAGGCGGCCGTGGCACCGAGCATCCAACCCAGTGCGTAGCGGCTGTCGACGCCGCGCAACACGAGACGCTGAGCGAGTGTGCAGAGTCCGATGGTGCAGATCGCACCCCACGCGGAGGGCAGCACAATCAAACTGCCCGCGGCCTGGGTAGAGAAGCCGAGCCCCTTCTCGAAGTATGCGGGTGCCCACGCGATGGCCAGGGTGAAGGTCCAATAGCCAAAGAAGGCGGTGAGCCCCGCGACATAGAAACTGGGGCGGCTCATGATGCGCCAGTACGACAGGCGGGGTTCGAGTGCGGCCCGGGGTGCGGGGCCCGTCTCGACCCGGACGCCCTGGTCACGCTCCAGCATGTCGAGTTAGGCTTGGCGCGACGTGTAGGGGCCTTCTTTGCCGATGATCAGCCACATGATTGACCACACGACACCGATGACGGCAACGGCGATAAAGGCTGATCGCCATCCGAAGGTCGTGATCATCCACATGAGGACTGGCGCGAATGCCACGGTACCGAGAGTGACGCCCGCGGACGCGATCGAGGTGGGCAGCGCGCCGCGCTTCGCGGGGAACCATTTGAACAGGCCGTGCATCATGACGGGGGCGAGGGGACCTTCGCCGGCGCCGAGCAACAAGCGGCTCAGCCACAGGGCTGGCAAGGTTGCGAACAGCAGAATGGGCACCTGCGCTACCGACCACATGAGGCACAAGACGAGCAAGATCCACCGAGTCGGGAGGCGGTTGGCAATGGGTGCTGCGAAAAGTTGGGCGAGGCCAAACGTCAAGAACATGCCGCTGCCGACGAGGCCGAACTGTTCTGGCGTGATGTTGAGGTCCCTCATGATGGGCATGGCCGCGAGGCCAAGCACGGCCTTATCGGCCCAGCTGAGCATCATGTGCAGCAACATCATCACGGTGATGGTCCAGGCGTAGCGGTTCCGCTTCGTTGCGGTCCAGAAGCGCGGATCGCGGGCATCTTCACCCGGGATCGTCACAGCCTCCACATGAATCTGAGACATGGAAAACTCCCACATAGTTGGAGGCGCTGCCGCCATGGCAGCGTCACAGAGACCCTAGGGGTGGGCTCGCGGGACTACAACGAGAGGTTTCCATTCAAATAGAAGGTGTGGCTGCCGCCCGCCGGGTGGCTCCAGGCATGCTGGTCCGAAACCCGCCGCGGCGCGCCGCCCTCACGATTGGCTCCCCATGACTACCACCTCCACCGCCCGTACCCCGGCCCGTACCGACCAGGACGCCGCTGGGTCAGGTATGCGCGTGCTCACCCTGGGCACTGCGGCGGGCCCCGCTATTCGCAGCGACCGACCTGGTATCGCGACCGCTATCGAGGTCGACGGCGTTCATTACTTGGTAGATTTCGGCCTAGGTGTCACGCGCGCCGCGCACACGGCCGGCCTGCGCGAACTCGTGCGCGCCGACGACATCGCACTGCCCGAGACGGTGGCCCGGGTCGCTTCCGGTCATCACACCCCTGCGATGCAGCCGTTCGAGGTGTACCGCGACGAACGCATCACCGTGACCGCGACCCTCGTCGCGCATCCCCCGGTGTTCCCCGCCTTCGCGTTCCGCATCGACAGCGCGCACGGCGCGGTCGTGCTGTAGGGAGACACCGCCGAGTGCGAGAATCTCGTGACCCTCGCGCGCGGTGCCGACTTGCTTATTCACGAGGCCGTCAACCTCGCGTTCTACGAGGCCAACGACTTTGCCCCCGAGTTCGTGCGCCATCAGGCTCAATCGCACACCACGCCGACAGGTGCGGGGCGGGTGGCGGCCCGTGCGGGCATGCCCCACCTCGTGCTCTCGCACCTCGCGGGGGTCGCAACCGACGCCGAATGGGCCAATCAGGCAAGCCGCGAGTATGCGGGCACCGTCACGGTCGCGCAACCGGGTCAGGTGTTCGCGTTGTCGCGCACCGCGGCGCGGCTCGCTTAGGCCCCGGCGGTCGAGTCGGACGCGCGGGGGCCAGTTCCCGCGAGATTCCCGCTGCCGCGACCTGCAGGGCGGGCACGACCCGCTCTGAGTCGCGGGGGGTGCCGATGATAACGATGCCGAGGGCCGCGATGATGCGGCCGCCGGCGTCGGCGACGGGCACGGCCAGGCCCGAGGTGCCGAGTGCGTGCTCCTCGCTCGAGGTGGCGAACCCGTTCTCGCGCACCGCGACGAGTTCCGCGTGCAGCCGCCCTGGCTCCGTGATGGAGTGGCGTGTTTCGCGCGGCAGATCGGCAATCACCCGTTCGAATAGGCCGCCGTCGGAGTACGCGAGCAACACCTTTCCGCCCGCGCTGGTGTGCAGGTACATACGTTCGCCGACCCGGGCCACGGGCCGATCCACGGCGGTGCCCGCCATGCGTTCGAGCAGCGCGGCGCGCGTGCCTTCGAGCGCGAAGAGATTCACGACGTGACGCGTCGCGAAAAGAACATCCTGCATGTAGGGCGCCGCGACAGATCGCAACGGACGCTGCACGGGCGCGAGCAACCCCAGCGACCAGACGCGGTGCCCGATCACTTATCGCTGCGAGGCCCCCCGCTGCAAAGCGCCCCACGTCACGAGTTCGGCGACGAGCCGGTGACACGTCGCGAGAGGCAGGCCGCTGCGGCGAGCGATCTCCGAGAGGGTGAGGCTCGCGTGCTGGGCATCAAAAACGCCCAGCACGCTGAGCGCGCGAGGTGACTGACGTGCCCGACGCGGCCTGGCTACGAGGCATGGCCTAGCCCCGCGCAGGCCAGCCCGTGTAGGCCTCGGCCAGGTAGGCGCTGCCGTGCCGCGAGCTCACCACCGAGTTCAATTCACCCAGTTGCCGAGCACGCTCGAACTCCGAGGCCCCGGGCAACTGGTGCAGCATCGACGTCATCCAGTACGAAAAATGCTGCGCCTTCCACACGCGGTCGAGGGCTCGCTCCGAGTACCCGTCAAGCAGCGCCGACGTGCCGCTCGAGTAGTGCGCGTCGAGCGCCTCGAAGAGCACCTTGACGTCCTGCACCGCGAGGTTGAGCCCCTTGGCGCCCGTGGGAGGCACGGTGTGGGCCGAGTCGCCGGCGAGAAACATGTTGCCGTAACGCATGGGCGCCTGCACGAAGCTGCGGAACGGCAGCACCATCTTCTCGATCACGGGCCCCTCCTTGACGGCGAAGCCATTGCCATTGACGCGCAGTCGAAACTGCTCCCAGATCTGCTCATCACTCCAGGTCGAGGCGTCCTCCGTGGGGTCGCATTGAAAGTACATGCGCTGCACGGTCTCGGTGCGCTGGCTGATGAGGGCGAAGCCGTGCTCCGAGTTGGCGTAGATCAGCTCGTCCGAACTGCGTGGTGCCTCGGCGAGAATGCCAAACCACGCGAAGGGGTACTCGTGAAAGTACTGCGTGCGTTCCGCCTCGGGAACGAGTCGGCGGCACTGGCTGCGCGAGCCGTCCGCGCCCACCAGAAAATCGCTCGTGATCTCGAAACGCTGCCCCGAGGCGTCCGTGAATCGCACCCGTGGCCGACCCAGCACGTCGTCAACCTCGGTCTCGCTGACGCTGTAGCGCACGTCTCCGCCGTCGGCCTCGCGGCGGGCCGCGAGATCGAGAAACACGTCGGTCTGGGGGTAAAGCCACACAGATTCGCCCACCAGGGTCTGAAAATCAATGCGGTGGCTTTCGCCGTTATAGCGCAACTCGATGCCGTCGTGGCGGTCGCCTTCGCGCAGCACACGGTCGCTGACCCCCGAATCGACGAGCAGGTTCACGGTCTCGTGCTCGAGGATCCCGGCGCGCACGGTCTCGGCGATCTGTTGGTGGCTGCGGATCTCAAGCACGATCGACTCGATACCGGCCTGGGCCAGCAGGTGCGACAGCATGAGACCCGCGGGGCCCGCGCCCATGATCGTGACCTGCGTGCTGAGGGGGGCGGTTTGGTGATGAGTCACGGGGTTTCGCTCCATTGCGTCGGTGTAGGTGTCGGCGCTCGCGCGCTCAATTGCCGACAGTCTAGGGGCGTGGCCCCGACGCGCCACGTGCCCATTTTCACTGAATGAAAGCGTGGCGCGTATCTCTCGGACGCGCGTCGGCCCGGTCCCTCGTGAGCAGGCCCGGGCCGAGTGGCGGGGKAACTGGTGACTAATCGCGAGGAGTCCAGGCCGACACGGCCGACTCGACCGACTCGGCGAGCGTGCGGGTGGCCTTCCAGCCCAGGGTCTTTTCAATGCGCTCGGGGCTGCACACGAGCCGGTCGGGGTCGCCGCCGCGGCGCGGCTGAATCTGCGCGTTCGTGTCGACGCCCTTGACGCGTTCGATCTCAGAGATGATCTGCTTCACCGAGGTGCCCGTTCCGGTGCCCACGTTGAACACATCGTAGGGGAGCTCGTCGCGGCCCAGGTATTCGAGGGCCGCGAGGTGTGCCTCGGCGAGGTCAAGCACGTGCACGTAGTCGCGCTGGCACGTTCCGTCGGGCGTGTTGTAGTCATCACCAAAGATCTGGGCGTCTTTACCGTGGTCGATCGCGCGCAGCACGAGGGGTATCAGGTTGAGGGTCGCGCGGTCGCCGAGGTCGTCCCAGCCCGCCCCCGCGACGTTAAAGTAGCGCAGGGCCACTCCCTTGAGGCCCGCGGCCTTGATCTGCGCCTGCATCATCCATTCGTTGATGAGCTTGGTTTCGCCGTAGGGGCTGGTCGGGCGCGTGATGAGGTCTTCGGTGAGGTACTCGACGTCGAGGATCCCGTAGGTCGCCGCCGAGGAGGAAAACACGAGTTGGTCGACGCCAGCCGTCTGCATCGCCGCGAGCAGGTTCGAGAAGCCGCCGATGTTCGTGTCGTAATAGCGCAGGGGTTGTTCCACCGACTCGCCAACCTGCTTGAGCGCCCCGAAGTGCACGACCGCGGTCGTGCCCGTCTCGCGCATCAATTCTGCAAGGGCAGCCGGGGTGTCGGCCGCCGCGAGGTTCATCTCGACGAGTCGCGATTCGCCGACGTTCTCGCGCACCCCCGACGAGAGATCGTCGACCACGATTACCTCGTCGCCGCGTTCTTGCAGAAGTCGCACGACATGCGCACCTATATAGCCGGCTCCGCCGGTCACCATGATTGCCATGCGTCTCAGTCTACGTTCTCTCGATGCGCGGCGACGGGTGAGCCGCTCGGCCTGCTCACCCCTGCAACCAGGACGGCGATAGCGCCCGGGTTCGTGTTTGAATGAGGTATGTTTTTCGATCGCCTGCCGCTCGTTGACCGCCGCGCCGCTCACCAGGGTGACGGCGCCGCCGTGCGCCGCCCGAAGCGCGCGCTCCTGCCCGCCCTTGCTCTCGCCGCCCTGGTGGCCATGAGCCTTGGTGCGTGTTCGACGCCCGCGCAGGTGGCACCGCCGCAGTTGGGTTCGAGCAGTTCGACGTCAGCGGGGTCAAGTACCGGCGCGACCACCCCGCCGGCGACCACCCCGCCGGCGACCACCCCGGGCGCCACCGACACCGCGACCACCCCGGGCGCGTCCACCCCGGCAGCGACCACCCCGGGCGCGACCGACACCGGCACCACCCCGGCGTCCACCCCGCCAGCGACCACCCCGCCAGCGACCACACCCGGCACGACCGACACCGGCACCACCCCGGCGGCCACCCCGCCGGTGACCACCCCGGCCACGAGCCCCACCGCCGTGGGCCTCGAATTGCCGGCCCCGAAGAACTTTGACGAAGCCTCGCGACGGTTCAACAGCTCGAAGCCGGTCACGGCCGCCGTGTTCCTCGATTCGACCGGCAAGGTGCTGTGCGATTTCACCAATCCGGCAAACCAGTTCTGCGGTATCTCCGCGGGCGCCCTGCCCCTGCCCAGCCTGGGCTACTGCCCCGACCCGGCCACCCAGGTGCGCGTGATCGCCTTCAAGGGCGCCGAGGCCCCCGAGTTGCGCTGCAGCCCACCCAACACGTTCCCCAACCCCGCTCCGGTCGCGATTAAGTACGGCGAATCTTCGCAAACGGATGGCGTGCAAGTGAACTGCGTGAGCGAGAGTTTCGGCATCATCTGCGTCGACTTCGCCACGCGCCACGGCTTCTACATCTCCGACACGGGTTACACCCGCTTTTAGCCGCCGCCACTTCGCGCCGAGAGCAATCCGCGACGCCACCCGCGCCGAACCTTCACCAGATTCACCAGTAGCGGCGCGCCCCTCGGGCCTCGCCGCAAGATGAGGAGGCACCGTGCGACCAGTACCGCTCCCCTCGCCCGACTTTGACCCCGCACGCCCAACGCCTCCCGAGGCGCTCATGGCGGACATTGTTCGAGGCGATCAGGCCGCGTTCGCAGCCCTGTATGACCAATTCTCGGCGGCCGTTTTCGGCACCTGCCGCGCTGTACTGCGAGACCCCGATCATGCGGCCGAGGTGACTCAGGAGGTCTTCGTCGAGGCGTGGCGCACCGCCAGCCGATTCGACTCCGAACGGGGCTCAGTGCGTGCGTGGTTGCTGACCCTCGCGCACCGCAGGGCCATCGATCGCGTGCGCTCGGTGCAGGCACAACGCGACCGCGACGCGGACTACGCCGCACAGGTCGAGGTCTCCTACGACTCTGTGACAGAGGCCGTCGAACGCACTCTCGACGGCGAGCGCGTGACGCGCTGCCTCGAGACGCTCACCGAATTGCAACGAGAGGCCATCAAGCTCTCGTATTTTGGTGGCTATTCGTATCCCGAGGTGGCGCGCCTCACAGGCACCGCGCTGGGAACTATCAAGACGAGAATCCGCGACGGCCTGATCCGCTTGCGCGACTGCATGGGGGTGGCAGCATGACGCAGCCTATCGACGATATTCACCTGTTGACCGGCGCCTACGCGGTGGACGCCCTCGACGAGGTCGAGCGGCGCCGCTTCGAGAACCACCTCGAAGACTGCGCCACGTGCCGCACTGAGGTGCGCTCGCTCCTGGAGACTGCTGCTTTGCTCGGCGGCGGCGCCGCGGCGACTCCGCCCGCGGGCCTGCGCGACTCTGTGCTGGCCGCGGTGGCCCGCACGCCCCAGGCGGCGCCCAGCGTGTCGCCCGGTTTCGCGGCCACTCTCGATGCCGGACGCGCGGGTGGCCCGGTGCCGCCGAGTCGCCCCGTCGGTGCGTGGCGCCGTTGGGGTGCTGGGCTCGTGGCAGCCGCCGCAGTGGTGGGCGCCGTGAGCTACGGCGCCGTGCAGCACCAGCGCGCCGCAGACCTCGGCACGCAGTTGAGCGCGGCCGAGGCGCGTGTGGCGCAGGCGTCCGCTGCCTCGAACATGGAGGACGACCTCATGGGCATGCTGGCCAATCCGACCTCAAAGATCGCGAACACCAACATTGCCGGCGGAGGTCATGTGGTGGCCGTCGTGACCGGTCAGCAGGTGATGTTAATGGGCGGTGGCCTCAAGGCGCCGACCCCGGGCACGGCGTATCAACTGTGGGAGATCACGGGTTCCACGATGGTGTCGCAGGGCATGATGACGCCCGCGGCGGACGGCTCGTTTGCCATGGTCAAGGACTTCCATGGGGGCGCTTGGGCCGTAACGCTCGAACCGTCAAAGGGTTCGGCGCAGCCGACCTCTGATCCTCTCTTCATGGTGAGTGCGTAATCATCACGGTGAGGTAAAAATAGGTTCGGGACCTAATGAATATGCGTTACGGCGTAGTAACATTGTGTCACTTCCCGTCGAACATTTGGGAGTCTCCGCGAGGGTCATTACCTGGCGAAGGTCGCCTGAGTCCGACGAGAACCCGAGCACTAACGATGTTCTGAATCACCTCTTCAGTGTTGAATGCTCTTGAAGCGGCCCCTGTTTGACGGCAGGGGCCGCTTCTTTGCGCCACGCCTCGCGCTCCGCACCCTTAAGGGGCCTCCACCGACTCGTAAAAAGACACGAGCTCGGCGACGGTGGCGCGCGGGTTATCGGTGTTGGGGCAGTGGCCCGCGCCCGCGATCACCACGACGGGCGCGCCGAGTGTCGCGGCGGTGGCGCGCTGCCAGTCCTGCGGCCACGCGTCATCGTCCTCGCCGAACATGACGCAGACGGGCGTGCCCGTCGCGCCGAGCGCCGCAGTGATGTCCTCGTGTTCGGTCAAGATGTGCGCGCCCGCGACCAACTGTTCGACGTTTTGCTCCTGGCCGCGGCGGTAATCCCAGGCGGCCTGCGGGTCTTTGCCCGTGAGCACACTGTCGTCTCCAAACATGCTGCCCACGGTGCCCCCGGCCAGCACGGCCAACGTCTCATCGCAGCGTCCGGCCCACCCGTGCGGGCCCGTGCAGAACTGCACGAGCGAGGCGAATCGCCGCTCCCGGTAGCGCTGCACCGCACTGACAACCGCATGCGTCGCAACCACTCCGCCGAAGCTATGCCCCAGCAGGTGCGGGCGCTCCAGGCGCACCACGTTGGCGAACTCGCAGACGTCCTGCGCGAAGTCCTCCAGGGCGTACGTTTCGGCGGTTTCGGAGCCCGGGCAGCCGCGCTGCGTGTAGGCCCACACCGAGTACCCGGCCTTGGCGAGCAGCGGGATCACCTTCATGAAGTCCTCTTTGCTGCCCGTGTACCCATGCACGAGCAGCACCTCGCCCCGAGCCTGCGCGAGATCGACCTCTTTGCCATCTTCGCCTTGGGGAGCGGCATACAGGGCGCTGACGCTCCCGTAGCCCAACTCGACGGTGTAGTTCTCGATCACGTGTGAGACGGGGAACGTCCACGCCGCAAACGGCGTACCTGCGGTGATGCGGGGGTTGGTGGAAAATCGGGTGGTCGGCTGCGCTTGTTCGGTCATGCGCTTACGTTACCGCCCAAGGTACCCTGGTACTGCAAATTTGCGCGCGGTTCGCCCGCCCAATCGGCGCGCTCCGCGCCCCCCGTTCCCGTGAAAGTTTCATGACCAAGCCCAACACTCCCCCGCGCCTCGATTCGCTGCCCGGCCTGCCGGATACCGACCTCGAGGCGTTCTACCGCGTGCTCGACCATTCGCGCACCCTGCACCCCGACTCGGAGGAGGCGCGCATCCTCCGACTCGCCACGGGTCACCTGTTCAAGCAGGCCAAGCGCGACCGCAAGAAGATCGCCAAGGCGCGCGTGCGGGAGGCCGACGAGGCCGTCATTGCGCGCACCGCGACGGGCAACCCGCTGCGCATCGACGACGAAACCGAGGGCCTGCTCATCTCGACGGCCACTGCGGGGCCGACCGCGGGAGAGTACCAAAAACCTATCGGCTGCTACATCTGCAAGCAGCCGTTTACGCTGGTCGACGCGTTCTACCATCAGTTGTGCCCCACCTGCGCGGCCGATTCGCACTCGCGCCGCGACGCCGCGACCGACCTCACGGGTCGCCGCGCGCTGCTCACGGGCGGGCGCGCGAAGATCGGCATGTACATCGCACTGCGCCTGCTGCGCGACGGGGCGCACCTCACCATCACGACGCGGTTTCCGCGGGACGCGGCGCGCCGCTTCAAGGCCATGGAAGACTCTGCCGACTGGATCGACCGCCTCGTCATTGTCGGCATCGACCTGCGCGACCCCGCCCAGGTGGTGGCCCTCGCCGACGAGGTGGCCGCGGCCGGCCCGCTCGACATCCTGATCAATAATGCCGCGCAAACCGTGCGCCGCTCCGAGGGCGCCTACGCCCCGCTCGCGGCGGCAGAACTCGAGGACCTCCCCTCGGGCACCCTCCCCGAGATTCTGACCTTCGGGCACATTTCGGACGCCCACCCTGCCGCCCTGGCAGGTGCCCTCGAGGAACAGCACGCCGTGCACCTCGACCCAGCGCACCCCGATTCACCGCTCGCGTCGACGATTGCGGTGCACCAGGCGGGCGCGTCGGGCCAGGGAGGATTCTCGGCGTCCACCCTCACTGGTCTCGCGCTGACGGGTGGCTCCACGTCGCTAGAGCGCATGAACGCAGGCACCGCGATTGACGCGGGCGGGCTCGTGCCCGACCTCGCCACCAAGAACTCGTGGGTTAATCACGTGCAGGAGGTGTCTCCGCTCGAAATGCTGGAGGTGCAGCTGTGCAACATGACCGCGCCGTTTATCTTGGTGTCGCGACTGCGGGCCGCGCTGGCCGCGTCGCCCGCGCGCCGCAAGTACATCGTGAATGTCTCGGCCATGGAGGGCCAGTTCTCGCGCCGCTACAAGGGCCCCGGTCATCCGCACACGAACATGGCGAAGGCCGCGCTGAATATGCTCACGCGCACGTCGAGCGAGGAGATGTTCGCGACCGACCGCATTCTCATGACGGCGGTCGACACGGGCTGGATCACCGACGAGCGCCCGCACCCCACCAAGATGCGCCTGCACGAGGAGGGCTTTCATGCCCCCCTCGATCTCGTCGATGGAGCGGCGCGCGTGTATGACCCGATCGTGCAGGGCGAGGCGGGGGTCGATCTGTACGGCTGCTTCTTGAAGGATTACCAGCCCTCGCCGTGGTAGGCGGACGGCTCTCGGCGCGCTCTAGACCTCGAGTTCGTCGCGCAGGGCCGCGAACACTTCGTGAAACTCGGGGAACGTCTTGGCCACGCACTCGGGCTGGTCGTAGGTCACGGCCCCGCGCGGCTGGGCGAGCGCGGCCACGCCGAAACTCATGGCGATGCGATGGTCGTGGAACGTTTCGACCTCGAGGGGGCCCGGGGTGCCGGGGTGAATCTGAATCCAGTCGGGGCCGGAGGTGACCTCGACGCCCGCGCGCCGCAGGTTGGATTCCATGGCCCAGATGCGGTCGGACTCTTTGACCCGGCAGTTGGCGACGTCGACGATGCGGGTGGGGCCGTCGCAGAACGGGGCGAGCGCCGCCAGGGACATCATGGTGTCGCTGATGTCGCGCATGTTGACCTCACCGGGCGCGGTGAGCCGAGCCGGGCCGGTCACAGTGATCTCGGCGGCGGTGGCCTCGACCGCGCAGCCGAGCCGGGGTAGCACCTCGGTGGCGAACGCGACATCGCCCTGCAGGGATCCCGTGCCGAGATTCGGCACGGTAATAGTGCGGCCCGTGATCGCTGCGGCGGCGAAGAAGTATGACGCGGTGGAGGCGTCGGCCTCGACCACGTATTCGCGCGCCGTGTAGGGCGTGGGGCCGATGCTGATCTCCATGCCGTCGCGCGTGGCCTCGGCGCCGAAGTCGCGCATCATCGCGAGAGTCATGTCGACGTAGGGCACTGAGACAATGTCACTGACGCTGATCGACAGGCCCTCACTCGTGAGCGGGCCGAGCAGGCAGAGGGCGGTGAGAAACTGCGAGGAGGTGCCGGCGTCCATCGTGAGGTGCGCGCCGCGCACGCCCGCGGCGCGCAGGGTGAAGGGCAGTCGGTCGCCGGGCGCGGTGTCGAGGTCGACCCCGAGATCGCGCAGTGCGGTCACGAGGGGCGCCATGGGCCGGGCGCGCATTTGCTCGGACGCGTCGACCACAAATTCTCCGGTACCCGCCGCAAACAGGGCGGGCAGGAACCGTGCGGCCGTACCCGCGTCGTGGCACCAGGCGCGACCGGAGCGGGTGGGGCCAGCGCCGGTGCCCGCGATCAGGAGGTCCGCGGCGTCCTCCATGACCTCGTACCCCACTGCGCGCAGGGAGTCGCGAAACGCCACGGTGTCGGCGCTCACGAGGGGACTGACCAGGCGCGTTGTGCCGCGGGCGGCGGCGGCGAGAAAGAGCGCGCGGGCCGTGAGCGACTTGCTGCCGGGGACGTGCGCGACGAGGGTGTGCTGCGATGTGGGCATGGGTCAACGGTAGGTGTCGGCCCGCTGGACTGGCAAGCTCCATACACCCGCGCGGGCGTTGGCGCAATTCGGGCGCAAGCGCGGCCATACCCACCTAACCCCACGGATCCAATGGTAAAGATGACAGCATTCAAGGCAAGAGATGGCAAAGAGGCCTGTTTCACACAGAATCACACAAAACACCACACGGTAACTATTCGCCCTCGCTGTCGCAGGCCACGGCGAATCGGCCCAGTTCAGAAGTTGCGGCGGTCACATTATCGGAGCAGATCTGGCACCTTAAAGCGGCGTCAAAAAGCGCGTAGCGGCGTAGAGAATCCCAACACCCCCTGCGCACACTACTTAGGAACGTGTACGCAGCAGGCGACTCCGTAATTAGAACGGCTTCCCCCCTCGCCAGCGCAAGGAAAGGTACGACCCTAGTGGCCACCCCCACCAAGACTCTCATCGCTTCGCGCCGCGCAGCAGGCTTCGGTCTCGCGGCAATCTCCGCATTCGCAGGCACCGCCATTGCCACCGCCGCCGCCCCCGTCGCGGCAGACGCCGCCACCACCGGCGTCACCACGACCGCCGAAATCTCCGCCGCTCAGGCCCTCGTGGCCGACGGCTACTACCGCACGCCGTACAACGGCGCCATCTACTCGGTGAAGAGCGGCGTTGCCACGCAGCTCACGCTGAACCAGTTCATCGCGCTCGGCCAGCCCGCCTTCAAGAACGCTCCCGTGAACGTCGTCAAGTACAGCTGGTCCTCGACGCTGTACAACGTCGTCAAGTGGAACACCAGCGCCTCGTCGTGGACCATCAACAAGCTGACGATGAACGACTGGAAGGCGCTCGGTTACGCCGCGCCCCGCAACACGGCGTTCATCCCCGGCACCAACGTCTTCAAGTTCCCGAACAGCGCTCAGGTGTTCTTCCGCGCCCCCGATGGCGCGCAGCGCGTCGTGACCTGGAACGAATACGTGAACGCTGGCATGCCCGCCGTGGGCACCATCGCGAACCAGGGCTACATGAAGCTCTCGTGGTCGAACGAGATTGGTTACTTCACCGACCTCGCCGGCGGCAAGGGTTTTACCATTTCGCTGCAGCAGTGGATCAAGGACGGCGCTCCGGCTCCCCAGGTTGCGAAGCGGATCCCCGGCGATTCGTTCTCGAAGACGAACATCTCGCCCACCATTGCGTACAAGAGCCCCCTCGTGTCGCGCAACATCACCTTCAACGAGTGGGTTGCGGCTGGCATGCCCTCGCCCTCGGTGACGGTCGTCGCGCAGGCCGCCACGGGTGACCCGCGCTCGATTGCCCGCTCGATGCTCGCGAGCTACGGCTGGGCCGATTCGCAGTTCTCGTGCCTCGACAGCCTGTGGCAGAAGGAATCGGGCTGGAACTACCGCGCGATGAACCCCTCGTCGGGCGCCTACGGCATCCCCCAGTCGCTGCCCGCCTCGAAGATGGCTACAGCCGGCGCTGACTACCTGACCAACCCCGCGACGCAGATCCGCTGGGGCCTCGGCTACATCAAGGACCGCTACGGTTCGCCCTGTGCCGCCTGGTCGCACTCGGTCGCCGTGAACTGGTACTAAGACCTCAACTAATGACCCTCGCTTCGGCGGGGGTCATTTTTTGCCGCCGTCCGAGCGACACCGGGCGGCTCTCGCCACGACAGGCGCTGTTTATTCCCCTACGCTGAGTGATATTTGCGCAATTCCATACGGTTGCACATAGCCACACCGGGGTAGTAGAATTTTCAACTAAGCACACTTTGTGATTCATCGAAAGGTCACCATGAGCAAGAAGATCGCCCTCATCGTCGGCAGCCTCCGCAAGGAGTCGATTAACCGTCAGCTCGCTGACGCCATCAAGGAAGCCGCGGGCGACCGCGCCTCGTTCACCGAGGTGCAGATCTCGGAGTTCCCCCTCTTCAACCAGGATCTCGAGGCCGACTTCCCGGCCGTCGTGAAGGCCCAGAAGGACGTCGTCGAGGCGCAGGACGCCGTACTCTTCGTCTCGCCCGACTACAACTACGGCATTCCCGGCCCCCTCAAGAACGGCATCGACTGGATCAGCCGCCCCTGGGGCGAATCCTCGTTCGCCGACAAGCCCCTCGCCACGGCCGGCGCCTCGATCGGCCCCTCGCAGGGCAAGTTCCACCACGTGCACGTGCGTGACGCGTTCTCGCGCGTGGGCAACCCGTTCTTTGACGCCGACTACGGCACGACCATCGGCGGCGAGTTGAGCGACGAGCAGAAGAGCGAAATCGCCGAGTGGACCAACAACTGGCTCACCTGGCTCGAAGGCCTCTAAGCCCAAGCCACGCCGCATATATATTGCGGACGCCGGGGCGGCACGTTAACGCGTGCCGCCCCGTTTTTTGTGCCCCGTTTTTGCCTCGAAGCCTCCGAAACCGGCACAGCGATGGGGCGTGTCACTTAGAATCCGTCCAAGAGGCGAAGAAGAGCTTTAACGGGTGCATTGGCGCTGGTCACGACCGCGCTTCTCGCGAGTTGCACCACGCTCGACCCGGGCTCGCAGCCACATGGCCAGGGCACGTCGATGACCACCGTTGCCGAGTTTGAAGCCGCCCTGAGCGAAGCCGACAGGGAGTCATTGATGACGCAGGCGCAGCCTGTCATTGTCGAGCCTGCTGCCACCTTTGACATCGCCCCTCTCTTGCTTCTGACCTCACGGGGTAGTCAGACTCGCTCGCTACCCGACTTGCAGGATTTTCAGCGCGTGAAGTTTTGGATCACGTGCAAGGGCACGGGCGACTTCCAACTGGAGGTCTTCGACTCTCACGGCGAGTCGAGGGGCGCCATCTGGGGGCCCTGCGGCAGCGGCGACTTCGTGAAAGCTGGCGTTACACCCATCTTCGACGCGTCGCACTCGCCCGTCACTTTCAAGGTCGTGGCTGCCCCAGACGCAACGTACGAGGTGGGCCTCGTGGCGTTGCGAGCCTCGGGCACCTGATTTTTTCGGCAACACTTTTCGGCGGTCACCAACGCAGTTAGACGATGCGGCGACTAACCCCAGCCGAGCGCCCGCACCCCGGCCGCGACGAGCGCGCCGATGATCACCACCACGATGTAGGGGGCGCGGCACGCGAGCGCGATGGCTGCGGCTGCCAGGGCTGCCACACGTGCGTCCAGCACGAGGGCCTGACCCGAACCGAACGCGTTGACCGCGACGAGGGAGGCCAGCAGGCCGACCGTGACCAGCGAGCTCACGCGCAGGATGCGCGGATTGTCGAGCACCCGTGCGGGCACGATGTACCCCACGAGCTTCGTGGCATACGCGACGGCGCACGCGAGAAGCACCCAGGCGGTGAGACTCATTCGGAGGCCTCCTCGCGGGGCCGCAACGTGAGCCCGAGGCAGATCGCGACGACGGCGGCAACGATGATCGGCACGCCCGAGGGCACGACGGGCAGCACGAGCAGCGATACCACCGCGGCGGCGACGCCCACGGCCTGCGCCTCGCGGCGCTTCAGCCGGGGCCAGAGGAGGCCCAGAAAGGCCGCGACGGCCGCTCCGTCGAGTCCGTAGGTGCGCGGGTCGCCGATGGCGTCGCCCAGCAGGGCACCCGCGAAGGTGAGCAGGTTCCACAGCACAAACACGGCGAGCCCCGCGGCCCAGAAGCCGATGCGGCGACCGCGAAGCGTCTCGGGGGCGCTGCCATTCGCGGTGGATTCGTCGATCGTGACGTGCGCCGCGAGGGGCAGCAGGGCGCGAGACGGCTTCGTGAGCACGTTCATCTGCAGCCCGTAGATCGCATTGCGCACGCCGAGCAGGGAGGCGGCCGCGAGCGCCGCGCCGCCCCCGCCCCCGCCGGCCAGCACGCCGATGAACGCGAACTGGCTGCCGCCCGTGAACATGAGCAGGCTGAGCGCCTGGGTCTGCCACAGGTTCAGGCCCGCGGCGATGGAGAGCGCGCCGAAGGAGACGCCGTAGAGGCCCGTGGCCAGGCCGATCGCGAGTCCCGATTTGAAAGCTGGGTACTGGGTTGCGCGCACGGGCCTCCTTCTGGGTGAGAAATTCTGGGGGGACGCCACGGTGGTGCGCTGGCAGGCAACGGTAGGCTGGTACGGGCCACGGGGGCGTCCGGAATGAGTGTAGTGAATTCACGGCGGGCGCGGCGAAACCGCCCACGGTGGAACGGATTGAGAAGCAAAAGCTACCAATTGGTAGATTTCTGACGAGGCTAGGGCTAGGCTGGTCCCACGGCCCCCGCGCCGATGCCCCACTCTTCGATGACGAAAGCGAATCATGAGCCACCATAAAGACCGCCTTGCCGTCCAGCTGTACACCCTGCGCGACGCCATCGGCGCCGACCTCGACGCCACGCTCGCGCGCGTGGCTTCGATCGGCTACACGCACGTCGAGCCCTACCACTTCGTGGCCCAGGCCGCCGAACTGAAGGCGGCGTTCGAGAAGCACGGCCTCGCCGCCGACTCGGCCCACATCAACCTCCTGAGCCACGACGACCAAGACCTCGTGTTCCAAACCGCCAAAGACCTCGGTATCACTTACGTGATCGACCCGTTCACTCCCCCCGCGCTGTGGAGCGACACCGCCGAGGTCGAAAAGATCGCCGCGAACCTCAACGCCGCCGCCGCCAAGGGCGCCGAGTACGGCATCACCGTGGGCTACCACAACCACGCGTGGGAGATCAGCAACGAGATCGACGGCGTCACCGCTCTCGAATACCTTGCCTCGAAGCTCGACCCCGCCGTCGTACTCGAGGTCGACACGTACTGGGCGCAGGTCGGCGGCGCAGACCCCGTCGCGCTCGTCGCGAAGCTCGGCGACCGCGTGCGGTTCTTGCACATCAAGGACGGCGACGGGTCGACCGACACCAAGAACCAGACCGCCGTGGGCTCGGGCAGCCTGCCCATCGAGGCGATCCTGCACGCTCCCACCCCCGACAACATCGTGCGGTTCGTCGTCGAGCTCGACGACTCGAGCGTCGACATGTTCGACGCCGTCGCCGACTCGTTCGCGTACCTCACCAAGTAAGGCTCATCATGACTGAAACTTTCGCGCCCGTCGGCTCGGGCCCGGTCGGCGTCGGCCTCATCGGCGCGGGCAACATCTCGCAGCAGTACCTCAACAGCCTCACGCAGTTTCCCGATCTGAAGGTGCTGTTCATCGCCGACATCGACGCTGAGCGCGCCGCCGAGGCCGCCGCGAAGTACGGCGTTCCCGGCTCGGGGTCGACCGAAGAGCTGCTCGCCGTCGACGACATTGAAATCGTCATCAACCTGACCATCCCCGCCGTACACGTGGAGGTCTCGCAGCAGATTCTCAACGCGGGCAAGCACGTGTTCAGCGAAAAGCCCATGTCTCTCGACCAGGAGAGCGGACGCGCGCTGCTGCAGACCGCGGCCGACACGGGCCTGCGCGTGGGTTGCGCCCCCGACACGTTCCTCGGTCAGGGCCACCAGATCAGCCGCCGCCTGCTCGAAAACGGGGAAATCGGGCGTCCGCTCACTGCACTGTGCCTCATGCAAAACCCCGGCCCCGAGGCCTGGCACCCGTCGCCCGAGTTCTTCTTCTTGAACGGGGCCGGGCCCCTGTTCGACATGGGCCCCTACTACCTCACGCAGCTCGTGCAGGTGTTCGGCCCCGTCGCACGCGTCGCGGCCGTGACCAACACTGCGTTCGAAACGCGCACGGTCGGCTCGGGCCCCAAGGAGGGCACCGAGTTTCCCGTCGAGGTGCCGACTCACGTGGGCGGCCTGCTGCAGTTCGAGAGCGGCGCCTCGGCGCAGCTCATCATGTCGTTCGAGTCGCGCCTCGTGCGCATGGGCTTCACCGAGGTCACGGGCACCGAGGGCACCATGGCCCTGCCCGACCCCAACATGTTCATCGGCGACATCACGGTGACGCGCGGGCACGAGGATTCGACCGTGCTGCCCGGCGGCAGCCAGGAGTCGGAGACGTTCGCCGAGCGTGGCCAGGGCGTGCTCGACATGGCCCGCGCCATCCGCGCGGGCCGACCGCACCGCGTCACCGGCGAGCTCGCGTTCCACGTGGTCGACGTGATGTGCTCGCTCATCGAATCGGGCACGACCGGCGCGTTTGTGGACATCGCGTCGACCGCCGTGCGCCCCGAGCCGCTGCCCGAGGACTACAACCCCAAGGCTGCGACCCTGTAGTTCACGGTCGCGCAATGCGTGGCGCCCCGCAGCCGAGTATGGCTGCGGGGCGCCTTTGCGTGTGTGTGCGGGGTCCTGATCTCAAGCCATATAGATTCTACGCAACTAATTACGTAGAATAATTACATGGCCATCACCCTGCCCATCAGTAGGTTCATTCAAAATTACAATCAGCACTTGGTTGAGGCGGAGGCCACTGACCACGTCATTTATCTGGTTCAGCGAGCAGACCGGCCCACGTGGGTGTTGGAGACGAAGCATAGAGCCCAAGCACAGGCGATCGCTTTTGAGTACTTAGGTTCCGCTCTGGCAGTGCTTGCCGAAGACGCCACGATGCTCGACGCACTGGTCAATGCCCTCATGAAGTCGCTACCTTGGGTCGCCTTTCTACCTACAGCCGAGGCTCGCAAATTTGCCCAAGAGACCACGATCACATTGCGGGCCTGTGCATCAGTAGGCCGATACGCTGCCTTCGAGCACCTGCTCGAAGACTGGCAAAACACGGCCGAAATCTGGTCAGATCCTGACCTAGCCAGCACTCTGGCGGGCGAGATTGTTGAGCCTCTGAACATCGAACTCGACGGCCTCGAGTGAACGCGAAACCCCGGCGTGGTGATGAGGTTCCACCCCCAGCGGCCGAGTTGGAATGGACACTGCGATATGCCACGAAGGAATCTCTCCACCTCCCTGAGCTCATGCGGCAATTTAGGGGCACAACTGCGGAGGTACTCCAAGGTCTAAAAAGGGACCCCCTGAAGCGCTCGGACACACTCAAGCCGCTCAAGGGAAGCCTTGGCCAACGCATTATTCACGGGCGTGAACTCCCACAGTGGCAGGCGGATCTTGCTTCATCAGCCCGCCTTTGGTACTGCGTCGATGAGACCACTCGCACCGTATGGTTGACTCTCGCGTCCGCGGGACATCCTCGTGCCACGTCTGCCCGAGGTAAGCACGCGCCTCCATCACGCTAGTTCAAGTGCGGGGCAACGGGCCCGCGGGGCGTCCGGCGCCAGCGGGCCCGCGGGGCGTCCGGAAAAATGTCTGGTTACCGCACGGGCGAGCCCGGGCCGAGCGGAATGCCCACGGCCCACCAGACCAGGAACAGCAGGTACCAGACCACCATCATCACCGTGGCGATCGGCAGCGTGAACGAAACCAGGGTGCCGATGCCCGCCTTGCGGTTCAGGGTTTGCAGGTAGCCGACGCACAGCATGAACGACGTCGACATGGGCGTGATCGAGTTGGTGACCGAATCGGCGATGCGGTAGAGCGCCATCGTCGTGGCCGGGTTGGTGCCGAGCAACATGAACATGGGGATCAGAATGGGCGAGACCAGCGCCCACAGCGCCTGACCCGAGGTGATCAGCAGGTTCATGCACGCCACCGCGACCAGCACGATCGTGAACACCACGAGCGTCGGCAGGCCCAGGTGGCCGATCAGGTCTGACCCCGAGACCGCCACCACCGTGCTGATGTTGGTGTACCTAAACAGCGCGAGAAACTGCGAGACCGCGAAGAACAGCACCAGCACGGGAGCGATCGACCGCAGGCCCTCGGCCATGAATTGAGGTATCGACGCCGAATCTTTGATCTTGCCAACCGCGTGCGCGAACACGCCGCCCAGCAGCAAGAACAGGGCGAGAAAAACGAACGCGATGCCGTCCATGAACGGCGACTCCAAGAACTCGCCCTCGGGGCCACGCAGAGGCGAACCCGGCCAGATCAAGAGCGCCGCGAGCACGGCGACGAACGCGAGCGCCGCGAGGCCCGTGCGGCGCAGGGCGCGCTGCTCCACCGCGGGGTCGAGGGCCGACTGGGTCTCCTTGCTCGCCATGGCAGCATCGAAATCCTCGTCGACCACGAGGGCCGACTCGCGGCGGCGCAGGATGCGCTCCACCACGAACGTTATGGTCGCGGCCAGCACGAACGCCGAGACGGTCGTGAAGTACATGTTGTCGGTGGGGCGCACCGTGACCGCCGGGTCGACCAGCTGGGCCGCCTCGGTCGCGAGCTTCGCGAACACCACGTCGCCCGGCGCGATCAGCGGGTTCGCGTCGCCCGCGGCGTTGATCGACACGAACGCCACGATCATGCCCATGAGCGGCGAGCGGCCCACCGCGCGAAACGCGATGGCACCCAGGGGAATCAGCACCACGTAGGCCGAATCGGAGAGAAACTTGCCGAGCACGCCGCCGAGGGCCACCGCGAGCGTCACGTACTGGGGCGACACGTTGGAGAGCGCGCGGCGCGCGACGCTCGCAAACATGCCCGACTGTTCGGCGACCGCAACGCCCAGCATCACGATCATGACGGTCGCGAGCGGGCCGAAGCCCGTGAAGGCATCTTCGGCGCCGAGAAAGAGATCGCGCAGCGACGAGATGGAGAGCGCGTTCGTGACGCTCACGGCCTCCTGCGTGCCGGGGTCGATGACGCTCACTCCCGCCGCCGACAGGATCGCGGAGAGCACCGCGACGATGCCGAACAGGATCCAGAACAACCAAAACGGGTGGGGCAGGGCATTACCCGCGCGCTCGACCCCACGCAAGAACGCGTCGAGGCGACTCGCGCGGGCGGGTTTGAGACCATCGATGATCGCCATGAGAGCTCCCTTGCTCGGCATTAAGAACAGGGCCACAGTCTGCCGCGCCGGGGCGCGCCTCACCAACGGGATTGCGCGAAACCGTCAATTGGGGGGTGGCGGGGGAGCATGGGGGCGATGGGCGATCGTGCGCATGACGTCCACGTCACGAAGTAGTTGAACGTGGATTCCCAGGCCATTCGGAGGCCCAACGCTGAGTTGGACAGATACCGGTTGCAACCTAGTGTCGCGTTTCTGAAGTTGGTTGGCGGTTGGCTTTTGCGAGGATTTGTTCTGGGGTCTTGGTCCAGATGAAGGGGTGTTTGCGGTTGTTCCAGCCGGTGATGAATTGACGAATTTTCGCGTTGAGGTCTTTCACGCTGGTGAAGATGCCGCGGCGGATGGCTTGCTTGTCGATGATTCCAAACCAGACCTCGACGAGGTTCAGCCACGATCCCGATGTTGGGGTGAAGTGGACATGGAACCGAGGGTTCTTTTCCAGCCAGGCCTTCACTTCCGGGGTTCTGTGGGCGGCGTAGTTGTCCATCACGAGGTGCAGGTCCTGCTGCGGGTAGGCGCGGTCGATCTGCCGCAGGAAGGCGAGGAACTCCTGCCGACGGTGCTTCGGCTTCACGGCCCCGGTGACGTGCCCGGTCGCGATGTCCAATGCCGCGAATAGGGTCGTGGTGCCATGACGTTTGTAGTCGTGTGCGTTTCTCCGCGTCTCCGATACGCATCGGCAGCACCGGCGCGGTGCGGTCTAGTGCCTGGATCTGGGACTTCTCGTCCACGCAGAGCACGACCGCGTTCTCTGGCGGCGCGAGATAGAGGCCGACAACGTCGGTGACCTTACCGACCAGTTCGGGGTCGGTGGAAAACTTAAACGTCTCCGCCTCCCACGGCTGGACCCCGTACTCCCGCCATACCCTGGCGACAGTCGCGTTCCCGATCTTCAAATGCGAGGCGAGCAGGCGCGACGACCAGTGCGTCACCCCATACTTCTTCGGTGGCGCGGTCAACGTCGCCGCCACGATGGCCGCATGATCGAGAAGCCGCGGACGACCGGACCGATCCGCGTCACCCAAGCCCGCGATCCCGAGGTCTTCGTAGCGAGCC